>NZ_LT622342.1 GCF_900098925.1 Bacillus massiliglaciei
CAAAACGCTCCTTCCATTGTTGTTCGAGCGTTGGGTTCATAAAAAAACCTCCTTCAAGCTTGTAAACTTAAGGAGATTATCTCATGGTTGTTTTTAAGGTTGTAGGTGGGCACAGTTTTACGCTTACGGAACTATATGACGCAAAAATTCAAAATGGGGTCTTAAAACAGACAGTCTTAGAAAATATTGAAGGCTATTCTCTAATTCAAAAGGAAACTAAACCACCCAAACGTTACACAGAAGGTACACTTTTAAATGATATGGAACATGCAGCTAAATTTCTGGAAGAAGCTAATGATAAAAAGATGTTAAAAACCGTTGAAGGAATCGGAACTGTTGCAACCAGGGCAGCTATTATTAAGAAATTAGTAGAACGGGGGTTTATCGAGAAAAAGAAAAATCAAATAATTTCTACTCCACTGGGCCGGGAATTAATTGGGATGATGCCTGAAGACTTTTCCTTATATAGTGTTAAATTAACTGCCCTATTTGAAACGATGCTATCTCAGGTAGAGCATGGTGAGTTAACAGAAGACACGTTTTATGAAGAATTAGAGGGTTTGCTCAATCGAACATCAGAAGAAATTAAAGGAAATGTAAAAGTTCTTTCAGCTGCAGCTAATCCAACTAAAGAAGCTGTGGCCGTTTGTCCAAAATGTAAAAAGCCGGTCTATGAAAATAGCAAAGGTTATTCATGTTCCGGTTTTAAAGAAGGTTGTAGAACTACAGTCTGGAAAAATGGATTAGAAAAGCTAGGGAAAAAGAATATCACTAAAATTGAAGCTGGTAAATTACTATCCGGAAATGTTATTAAAGTAAGTCTGAAAACAAGACAAGGAAAACCGTATAAAGCTGACGTTGTTTTTAATAAAGAGAAAAGTTGGATTGAATTTGCTAAATAATATTGTCCTTTAATAAATCAAGCACAAGAAGAGAGCCTAACGTTATGCTCTCTTCTTTTTTTCGCATTTTAATATTAAATATATATCTACATTATACGGATAGGGAGTTTTTAGAATGGAGGGAGAATCATGGTGAATAATCATCCTGTTAATGTTGTCTTGCAAGAGCTAAATATCGGGCTGTACCATTCTTTATTTTACTTGGTTGGCTTGCTCTTATTGATTACAGTTTGTATGCTAGGGATTAAGTGGGGACGAAATAGAAATAGAGAGAAGAGGCTTGCCAATTCCGGGATAAAGGATATTGATAAGATGGACGGCTTTCAATTTGAGGTATATTTAAAAGTCCTTTTTAAAAAGCTGGGATACGCTCCTTTAGTAACTAAAAAAAGTGGTGATTTTGGAGTAGATCTCTTATTAAAGGGAAGTAATCAAACCATAGCGATTCAAGCTAAGAGGTATGGCTATGGAAATAAGGTATCTATAAAAGCTATCCAGGAAGTCTATGCCGGCGGAAAATTTTATTCAGCAGATGAAAATTGGGTGGTTACGAATAGCTTCTTTACAAAATCAGCTCTGCAGCTTGCAGAAGCATGTAACGTGCGCCTGGTAAATCGACATCAGCTTCAGGATCTTATTTTGAAAATTAACCCTGATAAGACTCCTGCAGATGTGAGAAAGGAAGTTCCTTCGGAAAAGAAAAAATGTCCTAAATGCAAAAGTGGATTGGTTTTGCGCAAGGGGAAAAGTAATGATGAATTTTATGGTTGCAGCAATTATCCAAATTGCACATACACAGCAAATATATACGAGATTAGTTAAGAAATCTCTTGAGAAATTTCACTATATGAATCTTTAAGAGGAATTTATTCGTATTAATATGTATAGGAGAAATCAAAAAAATATTGAATTCAAAATTCGAGGAATTAGGGAATAATTAGATTGTTCCCTTCGGGGAGTGATTATATGTTAAAAATATTAAGAAAGATTTGTTATAAAATAATAGCTATCATAATATTTCTGTTTGTTTTTAAATATGTCGATACTCAAATGGGTCAAGGGAATTATGATCCTATGGTATGGCTGTTTACCTTTGGAGTAGTAGTGGTAATCATCCGAATGCTGCTATCTGTATTTAAAAAAGCAAAACATAGCTGAATATCCTAGATTCATGTAGAATGGGAAATGAAGGAAAGATGACGGTTGATCGAACTATTCATCAAGCGCTCGACTTCTTGATAGTTTCCTGTATAAAGCCATTACCTTTCGATTCTCCCTTTCCCATTCTTCATTTTTGAGCATAGGAATAGAAAAATATCCTTCCATATCTGTCATTAACCGGGCTAGTTTAATTGATTTATGACATTATTCTTTTGTTTCTTCTTTTAATTCCTCCTGGATTACACATCAAACTGTTTTTGGATATCCATAATTGCTCGATTTAACTTTTGGATTTCCTGCCATATTTCATCCTTTTGTTGTGGTGTATAGTCACCAGTTTCCATTTCATTTTTTAAGTTATATATTTCATTTCTGAGAATACTTAATGCAAATTCTATGTGACCCATGCTCTCACTCCTTATCAACGTAGAATTTAATCGAACTGCGAATTACTTTTTTGTTCATATTCATTTAATGTGTTAACCAATAACTCTGTTTTATCTAAAGCTTTCATCATTCCAAACACTTCACACATAAAATTTTCTTTATTTTTATCAGATAGTTCACTAAAACGTTGTCTGAATTCGAATACATCCATTTTCCATTCCTCCAATGAGCAGAATAGGCATGATGGGGAGTTAATCGATTACCGGCTTGGCTTTCAAAGATCATAACTTGTTTAATTTCCTCAAATTGCTTTTTTTCTATATCGTTCAGTTTACATTGCACTCTACATACTCTTTTTTTACTCGCTTTCAAAAGATATCCCCCTAGGAAAATTTGTAGTACAATTTTTCTTTAAAAACGTAGTACAAATTCAAGGATGAAATCTGTCATTCATCTAAGTATTTATTTATTTCTTCTTTGATAGTTGGTATATCTTCAACGCTTTTATATTCCTCCAGAATAAATTTTAATTCCGTCTTCAAGGCTGATTTTTTAGGAGGGTTATTTTCAAGAGCCGCTTCAAATTGACTTAGTGCATCCCTGAATATTTTCGCTCTTCCTCCTTTTTTGAACCCATATTCATTTGATATTTGATCCATTTTTTCGAATACTTCAATATCGGTGTAGATATTCAAATCTTCATGTTCTTGGTTTCTCATTGACGGAAATTTATTTGACGGGACATAAACATCCATAATATAAGATGAAAGTTCATAGGTTAGTTCTCTATCTTCTACTATTTTTGAGAGTCTTTGTTTGGTGCCTTTAGGGATCTTGAAAGTCTGTCTTTGTTGCTGCGTCTTTTGAATTGGATTATCTTTGTATTTCTCTACAAGAATTTTCATTATATCTCGCATGATTGCAGATCGATTAATAGAGAAATTTTTTATTTTTGCCTCGTTAATCAAACGGTCTAATTTAATAATTTCTTCTTCTGTCATCCAGTACGGTTGGATGACAATATTATTTACAGGGGTCTGTAATTGTTCCAGTGACTCCGGTAACTCATACTCATTGAGTAAGTAATTTTTCAAGATTTTCTTACTCTTGTATACGGGTAGGGCTTTTTTAAAGTCATTTAGTAAATCAGGAGTAAAACTGAAGGAATATTGCTTCATAAAAACACCTTTTCTTTTAGTTGATAAAAAGATTTCCATCTTCTGCTTCGTATATATTTTTCCTATTGTATCTGTAATTTGCAATGTGCAGGGCCATTTCCTTTTGATATTGGTCCAGCTTTGTAAAAACCTCATGGAATTGAAGGTCTACACCGTTATCATAAAGTGCTACAGCTAACTTTGCTAGGACTTTTTCAGCATTTGAAAAAGTTTCGCTTTGGAACATTTTTTCATAGTCAAATCCATTAACCCAATTTACATAGGGAATCATTTTTTGTTCAAGCTCTTTACTGCTGGCCATGATGTAGGCGATTGAAATTAACTCACGATCGCCGGATAGATTAGATGGAATTTGATTTTTAATGAGAGAAAAGCGTTTTTGTTGTTCAAAGCTAATGAATTTCATGTTAAAAGCCTCCTTTTATTTATGATACAATTATAACATTAATACATCAAAAAGACACTAAAAAAAAGCTCCTGAAAATCAGGAGTAAATAAATTAAACACTCAATCAAAAGAAAACACTTTAGATAATTTTATTATATCATAAATTGTATTGATTTAATCATGTTATTTGTACCAATAACATGATTAAAAATTTAAAAATTCAAAATGTGAGAAAGAGGCTTTCATTCATGGCATAAACGAGCCTTTGTTTATGCACTATACTAATAGCAATAGAAAGGAGAAAAGTTGATATGATACCGGATGATGATTATGAAATGATTGAGTCTGTACTTTATCTCCCTATGCTTCTCCGGATTTTAGAACGTGATCGAGTGATATTTGAACAGTCTGCTGTAAAATTTAAGTTGCCGTATATAAAACTGATGGATGAAACAATTAAGAGGGTTCGCAAGGAGTTAAAGTCAGCTAAGAGCTATTTAAGGAATGAAAATATAATCTTGGAAAAATTGGGGGTGAACGGAGATTTTACCGCTTACAGAGTGTTTTACAAAGGATATATCGAGGATCGGAACTACTGGAACGTACGACTGAGAAATAGAACGGAAGAATTGTTGGAGCAGTACCTGAATGACGGCAGGATATAAGGAAAAAGCATCCGCTTGAATGAATAAATGCCGGTTTTAAATAGAATTTACTCATTTATGGTAAAATTACACTAAATATAAACAGCAGTCTATATGTATTAGGCTGCTGTTTATATTTAATCTTTTATCGAAATTGTTAATCTCCCCATAAATTATCCTCATTATAATGAACTTCTTGTATCATTTTGTTTATTTTGCCCTTCATTTCCTTCGGTGGCTAGATTCTTCATCGATAACTCTAATGAATTCATTAATTTATTATGTTCCTTTAAATAGGATTCTATTAAGTCATTTTTATAATGTAAATTATTCAATATCTATCGCAGTGATTATCAAATTTTTATGATACAAGGTTGAGGAGATTTTTGTATTGTAGTGTATATTGAGCTTATCTAAGGTGTCTTTTATAAGAAATTCATTATCTATATCTTCAATAGGAATTTTGATTGATTTTTCTTTTTCGAAATGTTTTATTATAGTTTGTTCATCTAAAGTATTGTTTTTTCTCATTATTTTTTCTTCCTTACTTAATCGTTTTGTATGACTCGTAATTAGGCAATAGCCATAACAATAAAGTTGCTTTTCTGTGCGAAATTAGAAATATAAGTGATTTTTCTAACCAATTCGGCTCCGGTATATTCCTCTTTTTCAGGAATGAATTCTTGTAAAATCAACCAGTCTCCAACTTTAAAATCATGAGAATTTTCTCTAATCTCGAATGTTTTTTCTCTGGAAGATAATGCTTTGAAATAAGCAGGATAGACTTTCAAATGATGTGTACTCATTCAATTCCTCTCCTTTTAATTCGGAATAGACACATAATCTGTACCTATTCCGAAATTAGCTAATTAATTTTGGTTGTTCATTTTTTTGTTACTTAACTGGATTAATCGTATAGATTTCTTCACGTTCATAACCAGGTTCTTTCAGTTCTTCCCGTTTAATTACGTACATTTCAATTCCTCCTTAAAGTTCATCTTGCATTTTGTTTATTAATCCTCTGACAGCTCCTCGGAGCTTTTCAGAAGCCTCTGAATCCTCTATATCATCTAAAGTGTCGAGGATCTCTTCAAATCCTTTTACAAGTGAATCAAAACTATATTTAAACTTCATAATGGTAGTGTCATGTGATTTCGATGATATTTGTTTGCGCAACATTTCCAATTCTTCTTTTACTTCTTTTGGAATTTTCTCTATGACTGCAGGGACTTCTATGGGCTGCTCCTTTAGCTGTTTTTCTAACTCTTTAATGCGATCATTTGAACGTTCTAACGATTTTTCCTTAGACTTCAAAGAGGAGGAAAGCTGATTTATTTCCGCATCGTTTCCGGAGTTTACTGCACTTTGTAGCTGTTCCTCTAAATTTTCTATTTTATGTTTGTCCTGTTCAGCTTGTTCTTTCAATGTTTCAACATTATTTTTTAATTTTTCTTTTGCTTCCTTCTCCTTATCCGCTTTCTCATCACTGAGCTTTAACTGCTCTTCTAACTTTTTCTTTTCTTTTATAGCTTCCTGCAGTTCTCTTGTGGACATATTTTCAAGGGCGTTTTCATCTATGAAATTTTCTCTTTCTTCTGCAGGGATACTAAGTAAAGCAACAGCTTGCGTATAGTTTAATTTCGCAATCGCTTGCGAACTATCAATTTCGCCGCTTAGTGACAATTGATCGCCGTACTCATCGTATATTTTCATTAAGTTGTTAGCTGTTCTTTGTGAATAGTCTACAGATTTTTTAAGCCAGTTCCCCCATTCACCGCGGGGAAGCATTTTTTTGACTTCGACAAGTCTTTTTCCTATTTCTATCGAACTTAACAAGAAAATCTTTTGGGTTTGCTCTTTGATACTATTGATTTCCAAAGCTATTAAATCAGAATTTCTATTATTCAGTTCATTCATATTGCTAATTTCCTTCCTTTTTTCATCTTAGCAAGTATATCTTGATTAAAAGCAACGAGAAAAGACTTTACTTCATCATTAGGATTGGCGTTATCATAACCATGACATTGAATAACTTTATTTAAACTCAAATCTACTTCAACTGTGAAATATGGTGTGTTAGGGTTTTCCTTTTTTCTAATCAAGAGAATTGTGATTCCACCTTCTGAATACCTTTTAGCATAGTCTCCAACACAATGAAGTAAATATTTCCCTTCGTCAAAAAGTTCTAAGCTTGAAACAGCTGGACGGATGAATAGATTACCGTATTGGAAGTTGAATTTTTTAAGGCCTGGTTGAAGACTTGCGATTTTTTGATTAATAATTTTATCTTTTTTAAATTTCATTTTTCGAATTGTCTTCTGGTGAGCGTTAAACAAACTATTAGGAGTTAATGTTTTCTCTTCTTTTATATTGAGTCCTAATTCATTGCATTGTTCTAAATAATCGGTCCATGAAATGATGACATTTAAGATATTTCGATATCTGGTAGAATCCTTTTTTACTTGGTTATTTGCGTAACGAACAATCCGCTCGGTTGATAAATGATTTTGTAACTGAGCAAACCTTTGCTTATAATACCCTCCTGTTATCAAGCCTTCGCAAGATTTTGCTATCTCCCAAGAAACAGGAGAATTTCGCTTCTTGAACCATTTATACGTACTTAGAAGGGCGGGGGTCATTTCGATATTAGTGGCTTTCCAATCATTGATTTCCTTCTTTGTTAACCCTAAGATTTTATTCATTGTTTTACCGCGGTGGTTAATGCTTCGATATAAAGACCATCCATCTACCATGTTAGTAACAATGCGGGGCATTCCCATTTTTATTAAATATTCAACAAATGGGTATTTAGAAAATACACTAAAAAATTTCACAAGGTCTATATTTTGTTCATAATAGTATTCCCACTGGCTATATATAAACTTCGTTCCCTTGATTGCGTTTTTCAAGCTCTCAACTGACTGTTCGGAATACTTTGTGTATATATTCTTTCCGACTATAGAATATGGTTTGCTGGCAAAATTCCAACCTTTTCTATAACTCTCTGGATCGTTGTGCATCATCGTTGCTTTTCCTAATTCAAAGAGATACCTTGTCACAGGGAGAATAGTAAGTTTTCCGGTCATTTCTGTTCTATAATCTAATGTGGCATAATATCCGGTAGCTGTTATGGCTTGTGAATCCAGAAGGGATTTTTCGTACCAAACAACATACATTCTATCTACCATTTTTCCTCTCCCACGTCCTACTGACTTTACTATTACCTTTGAATGGCATTTTTCACATTGCCAAATTTCATTGTGCTTTAAAATCTTATCAGAAAGAACGGTGTGATTAGATTTACAATGAGTACAGCATCCGCGTTGCAAGGTTGAAGTCATTCTTTTCACATAAAAATATCTGCTATTTAAGAGGGCGTTATTTATGATATACGACTTTAACTCATCGCTAATTTCAAAAGAAAAATGAGCCTGAAATTCCAATTCATTATTCAATTTAATTTCGCTCCTTTACAAAAAATCATCTAATTTAACATCGAATCGTTTCCTTTTTTTGATTTGAGTTTTAGGTTCAGGAAAAGCTGGTGCTTGGGTTTTGATTCCAAAGTATCTCATCACTAAACTGAAGCCTTCTTCAGGAGTAAACATAGCAAATCCATCAACTGCTTTTTTCTGAGCTTCCGATTTCATAAAATCTAAACTTTTTTTTATTGTCTTATCAGAGGAAAGGATGATTCCTGCTGCTTTTGAGTTCTCTTTAATTTGAGTTATTAAAAACTCGCCTATGGTCTGGATATAATTATCTTTTTCATTTTTACTCATTTCATTTTTTAATTTTTCGATTGATTGTTGTTCAACATTTTTTTCTTCCGTCATAGTTACCACCACTTTTCCTTGATTTATATAAGTCGGTAGTTTTAAATGGCAAAACCAATGAATAAAAGAACAGGAGGAGGAAGAGGGCGTTTCCTCTCTCCTGTATGTAATTTTTACAGATAACCTTTTTCTTTCAACGACACATATTTATTAGGATTATTGGTAACAACCAAGCTATCAAGCACTTCAATTCCTAGAAACTTCCCTGCTTCCACAAGTCGTTTGGTAACTTCCACGTCTTCCCTTGATTCAGTGGGGTCGTATGATGGGTGATTATGAGCGACTACAATTGAAGCGCCATTATTCAATATAGCTGATTTGAAAACCTCTCTGGGATGCACAATACTTGAATTAATGCTCCCTATATGGCATCTGTGAACGGCGTTCACTTGATTCTTAGTGCTAAGAACTAGCACTAAAAATACTTCTCTATCTTCCTCCCCGATGTACTTAGTACTAATTTCTGCCGCGTCTTGCGGTGAACGAATGATAAATCTATTACCCTCGATTTCTCGCACTTCTTGTTTGATTCTTACAATTTCATTCATTAGTTCTAACTTTTCTTTCGCCATTTAAAACGCTCCTTTTTCTTTTGAGTGATTGTTTAATTTTATATAAGCAGAAAGATTTGCTTTTCTATTTAGGTATTAATTCCTCACCTCCTTATAATACAATTATAACATTTTTACATCATAAAAGCAATGAAAAAACCGATGAAATACCATAATATCGCACTTTATTTACCGGAATGTTAATTGAATTAATTGGAATTTCCTTTAATTTCAAAATTGTTGTTGGCATATCCGTACGCTAAAATTCTTAAAAAATTTATGAGTTTCCCTGTCCTCTTATCGATCAATATAAAAGCAGACCTTATTTCTTTTCTATTTTTCTCATCTTCCTTTTCAATTAACCCCAAAAGATATTCAACTTTTAAAATATATTCTATTCCCCCGTTTTCAATTGAGATAGATTCATTTAGTATACCGTTCTTTTCTAACGTTTTTCTAAAAAATGATTTTCTGGCCAATTTAATGTTCCCTCCTGAAAGTTTAAGGCTAGGTTTTAAAATAAAGATGAATTACATTATATTCCCTACCTATTTCCTTTAATGGTAACTAAGTAAGTAAATTACTTATCTTGAATAGATTATAACATTTTTACATCATAAAACAATAACAGGATTTTTTTTTGGGTTTTTTAAGTTTCTGGAAATAACCAACACTTAAGAATCCATATATTGTAATATCTGTGTTTCAAAAGGTATACCTTTTTATCCTTTAATAATGCTCTTGAAAATTAAGTATTTATCTAGTTTCAAAAGGTCGAAAAATAATTAAGGGACGTTTCGAAAAAACAATACACCTTTAGGGACGTTTTGTGTATAATTTATGACATTAAGAAGGGGGAAGGCATTTTGAAAAGATTTGCTTACATCAGAGTTTCTGATAAAGATCAAAATGAAGATCGGCAAGTTGAGACTATGAAAAAAGAAGGAATAGATGATCGAGATATATTTATTGAAAAAATGAGTGGAAAGAATTTCGAACGTCCGAAATATCAATTATTAAAACAGCTAGTGCGAAAAGACGATGAAATTGTATTTGATTCAATTACCAGAATGGGCCGCTCGATGAATGAAACTTTAAAAGAGTATGAATGGTTTGTAGAAAATGGTATACAGTTAAAGTTTATAAAAGAACCAATGATTAATACTTCTAATGAGCAAGAAGATATTATAAAGCAAGCAATTCAGAGAGTTATTTTAACAGTACTAGCTGCATTTGCCGAAAAGGAACGTACTGACAGTAAAATTAGGCAGGCTGAGGGAATTCGGGCTGCCAAGGCTAGGGGTAAGCATTTAGGACGGCCAAAAGCTGTTATAACTCCTGAATTTGAGGAAGCTGTAAAATTATGGACTAATCAAAAAATTTCAGCAGTTGAGGCTATGAAAATGTCGAAAATGTCGAAGACAACCTTTTACCGTAAAGTAAAAGAATTAAAGGAAATTAACAAGGCGTAGTTTTAATACTATTTATGGGTATTTAAAATATCGTCTTTTATGTTTACATTAATAGTCCACGTGGCTATAATATAGTTAGTTGTAGTGGTTTACAAATTGTAGACAGCGTAAATTTTAGCATCAAAATAAGTATAAGTTTCGATTTACTTATTGAGGATTTCCTCAACCTAATTTTTATTACTTAAATTTTTTAGCTGGAGGGAATCCATGGAGCAGCGTTTTCATTCTAATTGACTGGTCATCAATTAGAACAAGGAGGTTAAAGAAAGAGACACCCGTGGAGGGGTGTCTCTTTCTTTTTTTATTTCGCCTATAATATCCTGTCCATCGGATCAACACGCAAAGCCTTTCCAATTCTCGTTCGTGCAAGGGAAGTAGAAACGGGTCAATGTTTCCACAACGTATATTTTCAGACTTCAAAGAAAGAATATAGACAAGGGGTCACCGATTATTTTGTAATAGCCGGCAGGAGTGTTGTGACCATTTGAATAACAGTGTCGTATGATATCACACCATTGTAGGCTAATATTATACAGATTGCTAGGACTCCGCAGAGTAGAATCCATAGCCACCGGGGGCTCCTGCTATTTCCTGGTGGCAAACTGCCATTTGTTACTGAATGTTCTGTAATTGTTGTTACTGTAGTAGTAGTAGTGGTCGTTGTAGTATGCGTAATATTTTGGATATTCTGCATCAAATAGTACCTCGTTTCTTAGTAGTAAGTAACGAGAACCGGTAACTTTTTCCCTGCTGAGATTATTTTACCATGAAATAGAATGGTAGATGGTGTTTAGGGGGAAGTTTTTATGGCATAGAGGGGTACGACCGAGGTACTTGTAAAAAAGGGTCATAGCATGGATTTTTTTTACATTTACAACCCTTTTTACTCTGTAGGGTAGGGTGGGGTCAGAAAAGTGCGGTTGTTGGTAGGATCCTAATAGGGGTAGTGTCATTGTCGCTACTCCTATTAAGGAATACTTAAACTAAATCACAAATTAATAAGAAGAAACACATCTTAAAAAATGAGCATTGAACCTTTGCATAATAAGCAAAAGTCCTTTAAAATTTGTTAGCCGGGTAGAAAATGCTATAATGCTCTTATAAAAAAGAATGGATGCAAAATAGTTTAGGTAAGTTCTAAAACGATTTCTTTTATTCTTCGACAAACAGGCCAGATTCGTAATTTCTCAAGAGAATAATACAAGTCGCTGTAGGGGTTTTTGTGTTTTTTCACTTATGATCACTTTGATATACAAGACCTATTTCATCTCTCACTTTATCCAACACTTGTATCGTGGTGTATGAATTTTTATATGAGTTAGTATCAGACTCTGTTTTTCCTCGGTTGATTAATTCAATAAATTCTTTCACTTCGTAATACATAGCTGGATGAGATTGGTCGACTGTTAATTGTTCAACCGTGCCGTCAGTGTAGTGAATTTCTACTTTTTCAGCCGTATGAATCTTATCAATCATGATACTTCCTTTTTCGCCTTGAATTTCGCTTGGTAAATAAGAGTTCGTTATTTTGGAATACATCACAATCGCATCTTTATCATCATATTTTAAGATGACGCTACCTTCACCATCCACACCCGAATCAAGCATAATGCCAGTTGCCTTCACTTCTTTTGGTTCACCAAATAATGTAATAAGTGGATACAAACAATAGACACCAAGGTCCATTAATGAACCGTTCGCAAACTCTGGATTGAAGGCATTAAGGACAATTCCTTCTTTGTATTTATCATAACGAGATGAATACTGACAATAGCTTGCAAAGTATCTACGGATAGGACCAATTTTATGTAAATTATCTTGAATGACCTTGAAGTTTGGAAGTAATGTTGATTTCATTGCTTCCATTAATAGGGCGTTATGATCTTTTGCGGCTTGAATCATCCTCGCTACTTCGGTTGCATTAACAGCCAGTGGCTTTTCACATAACACATGTTTGCCATTTTGCAAAAATAAAATAGCTTGTTCTGCGTGATATGAATTGGGAGTAGCAATGTACACCGCGTCAATTTCTTGACTAACTGCCATTTCTTTTAGGTTTGTAAATATTTTTGTTACTCCATATTTACTTGCAAATTCTTCTGCTCTACTAATCGTGCGAGAATAAACAGCAGTTAGTTTAAAATCTTCTACATCATTTGCTGCTTCAAGTAATCTTTCTGTAATCCAATTAGTACCGATTACGCCGAATCGAACCATTTATTCAACCTCATTCCTTTGTTTTATAAAACGAAGAGTTTTGTTTACTACACTTATGAAGCGTTTTTCATCGCCAATAGGATTTTATTTTCCCATAAAAAAACTTATATAGACATGGGGCCTACCAGTGAAATATTGGTGATAACCCAAATAGGGCTCATACTGTGAGTGATGGCTAAATTCTTGGCTGTGCCCCACCCAATAATGATCTCTGATCCGGCCATAGAAGGGACTGAATCAGAGGCTATTTTTTCTTTCCTGTATGGACTGTGTTATTTGTAATATGCAGTAAAGACCGCAATTCATAAAAGAAATAAATGCGGTCTTTACGATGTTTCCATATTTTTTAAAGTGTACTCTATTCGAGATTGGCATGTTTGCCGTACATTTTAGTAGAGTCTAAGCCTTTTTTTTCCATAAAACGCAAGATCAATGCATCATAAAATAATAACATCGTTTGCTCAAAAAGTGACCCCATTGGTTGTATGGTCTTATATTCACTTTCAGATTGATCTTTCGGTGATCCAGGCAATTTAATGATAATATCAGCTAATTTTCCAATCGTGGAGTCAGGGGAAATCGTTACAGCTGCGACCGTCCCACCTAAACTTTTTGCTTTTTCAGCGATTGAAACCAAGGTTTTCGTTTCACCTGAACCTGAACCGATGATCAACAAATCACCTTTTTCTAAATTTGCTGTTACAGTTTCACCGACTACATAAGCATCGATCCCCATGTGCATCATTCTCATCACGAAAGATTTGCCCATAAATCCAGATCTGCCCGCACCTGCAACAAAGATTTTTTTGGATTCCAGAATCTTATTAACCAACTTCTCTGCTTCTTCGCCAGAGATTAAGTCGACTGTCCGACTTAATTCTTGAACGACTTCAGCTAAATATTGAGTAGTTTTCATAGTTATAATTAACCTTGTTTAATTAATTCTTGCATTTTAGCTGCAACTGCTTTTTTATCGTCTTTGCTTGTGATACCGCCACCTACGATGACAAGATCTGGTTGTACTTTAATCACATCTGGAAGTGTTTCTAATTTGATTCCGCCTGCAATAGCAGTTTTCGCATTTTTTACAACGCTCTTAATGGTTGCAAGGTCTTCGAAAGAATTTTTTCCTACAGCTTGAAGGTCATAACCTGTGTGAACGCAGATATAATCTACTCCTAGTTCATCCAGTTCTTTCGCACGACCTTCAATGTCTTTAACTGCGATCATATCAGCAAGGATTTGTTTACCTTGTTTTTTTGCTTCTTCTACAGCACCTTTAATGGACTCGTCTTCAGCTGTACCAAGAATGGTGATGATGTCAGCGCCTGCTGCAGATGCTTGGCTAACTTCATATCCAGCTGCATCCATGATTTTAAGGTCAGCTAATACAGTTAAGTTAGGGAAGGCAGCTTTCACTTCCTTTACTGCTTTAAGGCCTTCATTAATCACAACCGGCGTGCCGATTTCTACAACATCTATATGATTTTCTACTTCTTTCACCAATTCAATGGCTCCTGGAATATCTACAAGATCTAATGCTAATTGTAATTTCATTTATTACTCGCTCCTTATATAATAGTATAATTGTGCCGTATAGCTTTCTTTTGCACAGTGTTATTGTATCCAATTGATAGCTATTTACTAACGGTATGATACTCAGTATACTGGGTATGTTACTAAATTAAAAGTATGCACTTTTTTATCATATAGTAACAAAAAGTATACTATGGGACATAATAAGGGTTGGAGGTGAAATGAATGCCGAATCTTGGGGAAAAAGTGTTTAATTGTGAAAAAGAATTGACTCTTTCGATTATTGGTGGAAAATGGAAAATGTTGATATTGTGGCATCTAGGAAAAGAAGGAACCAAACGTTTTGGTGAACTAAAGGCCCTCATGCCGGGTATCACTCAAAGAATGCTTGTTAATCAATTGCGCGAACTTGAAGACCATTTGATTGTTCATCGTGAAGTCTATCCTGTCGTTCCACCAAAAGTTGAATACTCACTCACTGAGTATGGAAGAAGTCTGATGCCTATTCTGGATGCTATGTATGACTGGGGTAAAGATTATATTGAGAATGTATTGGAAAAAGAAACAGAAAACAAATCGTCTATTCAGTAGAAAAAAGAGTTTCTCCTAGGGGTTCGAAAAAGTGTAAAAAAGTTCATATACTAACAAACCACGGTTAGCTATCTTAATAAAGATGCTGTCCGTGTTTTTTTATATCTCTACGTATTTAAAAGGTTGAAAAAACACAACATTTAAACACAACATTTAATAAAAGAACGGTGTTTGTCAATATAGTTGTCGCATTTAGCTTGTTTAGTATTTTATTAAATATCCGTTTACTGTCGTTTAGCTCCAAGTTCAATCAAGGCTACCGCGCTGCGCTTGCTGGCCTGGTGATTTGAGTCGAAAAGAAAAGCGTGCTTTCGACTCAAATCACCAGGGAAAAGGCGTATTATGATTTTCCCAATGCTTCTGTTTGCCCCTCATCTCGCATTGGATTAAGCGCTACTTTTTCGTGTGGCGACCAATTCCTTGTGGCTCGTGCCCAACGCTCTGGATGCTTCGCCTTCGCTGCTTCGTACACGTCTTTTCGGTTTTCTAATACGGCCACATACGCCCCAGTGTGGCACTGCACCGGTGTCACAAAATTGAGCCCACTATGCAAGTGAACCTCATTATACCAATAGACAAATTGCTGGGCCCATTGCCTTGCTTTCTCGAGTGACACAAACCCTTTGTGTGGGAAATCCGGGCGATATTTAAGCGTCCGAAACATCGCTTCTGAATACGGGTTATCGTTACTCACACGCGGTCTGGAAAACGAGCTTTGAATGCCCAATTTCTCCAGTAAACCTAGGAATGTTGCTGCTTTCATCGGACTACCATTGTCGGAATGTAACACCAGCGGTTCGCCTTGGATTTTTTCGCTGATGACTGCTTTTTTCACGAGTGTCTCCGCGTATTTTGCCTCTTCTGTTTCCCATACTTCCCAGTTGACTACCTTTCTACTAAATAAGTCGAGAATTAAATAGAGTCGATAAAATAAACCTTTTGCCGGTCCGCCAAGCCATGTAATATCCCATGTCCACACTTGATTTGGCGCTGTTGCGAGATGGCTCTCTGGGATTCTTCGCTCCGGTTTTTGGCTTCGACCTCGGTGATTTTGCATCTTTTCTTCACGCAACACACGATAAAATGTTGATTCTGACGCAATATAAGTGCCTTTGTCTGCTAGCTTCGGCACGATTTGCGTTGGTGGTCAATCAGTGTATTCTTCTTGTTTTACGACGGCCAGTATTTCTCCTTTTTCCTTTTCAGACAACTTATTTTTCGGTATTGGGCGTTTTGTAAGTGGACGCTGATCGACCTTCACGCAACCTTCCGCCACCCAGCGCTCATATGTCCGAACACTAATGTACAATACCTGACAAGCCTTCGTTAATCGAGCACCGTTTTGATTGGCTTCTTGTATCAGTTCTACAGCGAGTGCGCGATTTGACGGGCTAATCATTCTTCCTCGTCGTCCCCCCAAATCGCTTGGGCCTTTTTTCTAAGCAGTATTAATGCCGCAGCTTCTGCCAGCGCCTTCTCTTTCTTTTGTAAATCTTTCTCTAAAGCCTTCGCTCGTTGTTGTTCTTCTTTCAGCTGTACATTCAACTGCTTAGCTTGATCGAATGCCTGACCATGAAGGCATACACTCTTCCACGCCTCAATCTGTTCACGGTATAATCCTTTTTTGCGACAATACTCTGCTAGCTCCAGCTCATTCATCGAAAACGTCTCCATCACGATTAAAAACTTATCTTGACTACTCCACTTGTCGCTCGTTTGTCCATTGCCAGGCGTTGCAGTACCTGCAGCTCGTGCTTCCTTACGCCATTTATACAACGTCACTTCTGTAATACTTTCTTCTTTACTCAACTTCGCCACTGATTCATTCTGAGGTGGCATCATACGTTTGACAATTTCATCTTTTCGTTCCTGTGTGTAACGTACTCTATTTCGTCCTGTCATATCGATTGACCTCCGTGTAATTTACTTAATCATACCACGTTAGCCTCGTACGACATCTATCCTAACAGAGGGGGAGAATCAGTTACTAAAAAGCCAAGGGCAGCGAATCTTGTATAATCGCTGTCCTTGGCTTTTCACTCTTGGTATTGGATTCAAGTTTATAGTATTATTTTTAACACTATGTTATACCAATGTATCTATATGTTAATAAAGTGCGTACTTTCAAAAGTATAACATACGTAATATACTGATTTTGCTCAAGTAATAGCGAGCTTAAAGAATACTACCAAACCTTAAGGGAATACTGCTACAAGCATGGTGAGATGAAGTGAAACTTCATTTAATAATTTATACATGTTGTTGCTTTTTACGAAAGGAGAGATCCGCATGGAAAGGTTCAAAACTAAGCAGCGAAAAGTTTGTGAAAGATGTCTAATCATCACCATAAATAATGAAACCTGTCCAAAATGTGGACATTCTCAATTAAGAGATATCATTATTACCGGACAAGCTGGGAGAAATAAACGAAACTTACATCCAAAAGTAGGATAACGCAATAGCGAAAATCCTTGTTGTTTTGTAGGGGAAACGAAGAAAATCAGACATTTTTCTATTTGAAAATGCTTTGAAAAAGTGGAGGAATGAAAAGTGGATTCTATGACGTTTGTCTTATTTGGGGCAACTGGGGATTTAGCTAAGCGAAAAATCTACCCTGCCTTGTTTAATTTATATTTGAATCAAAAATTACCAGATTCTTTTTTGATCATTGGTGTAGGAATAGACGAAATGTCTGATGTTGATTTTCAAAACCATGTAACAGACTCGCTATACACTTTTTCTAGACACTTGATAAATGATAAATCCGAAAAACAAGAGTTTGTAAAGGCATTTCGTTATTGCCAGTTAGATTTCACGAATGCTGAAGGGTATAAGAAGTTAGTTGAAGTCGTTCAACAAAATGAAAAAGACCAGAGTATTGAAGAGAATCGAATGTTTTATCTTTCTGTTGCTCCTGAATTCTTTGATGTAATTGCTTTGAACATCAAGGAGAGTGGATTAGGCTCGACAAAAGGATGGAAACGATTAATGATCGAAAAACCATTTGGGCGTGATTTAAAATCTGCTCAAGATTTAAATGAAAAACTAAGCAAAGCTTTTGAAGAAGACGAAATTTTCAGGATTGACCATTATCTTGGAAAACCGATGGTTCAAAACCTTGAAGCTTTAGAATTTGCCAACCCTGTGCTGCAATCACTATGGAACAATCGGTATATTGCCAATGTGCAAATAACGGCTAGTGAAACGGTTGGTGTAGAAGAGAGAGCTAGTTATTATGAAAAAGCAGGGGCTATTCGTGATATGGTCCAAAATCATATGATGCAGCTGTTGATGATGACGGCCATGCATCAGCCAAAACAGATGAGCACGAACGATATCCGTACAGTGAAAAGAAAAGTTATGGACTCTCTTCGGCCAGTACAGAAAGATACTGTAGGTATCCACGTTGTTCGTGGTCAATATGGACCGGGGGAAATAAAGGGTAAACCTGTAGTCGGATATTTAGAAGAACCTGGAGTGAATGCTTCTTCCACAAACGATACATTTGTGGCTGCTCGTTTATGGATTGATAGTTCATTCTGGGATGGGGTGCCATTTTATATCCGGACAGGAAAAAGAATGAAGGAAAAGTCGACGCGGATTGTGATTGAATTCAAGAATCCAACGAAAAATGTGTATACTAACGAGAATCAATTTGCAGAACCCAATCTATTAGTTATCAAAGTAAGTCCAAATGAGGGTGTGTCGATGCAATTAAATAGCAAAAATTTAACAAATGGAAATTTGGAGCCGATAATTGTTGACTTCTCAGCAAGTACAAAAGACATACCAGAAGCTTATGAACTCTTAATATTCGATGCTCTGCGTGGGGACTCTACCTTCTTTGCTCATTGGGACGAAGTTGAATTATCTTGGAAATGGGTACAGCCCGTTTTAGAGGCGTTTGAGGAAAATGCCCTTCCACTCCACCTATATCAAGCCGGTTCGATGGGGCCACAAGCTGCTTCGCAATTATTGGAGGAGGATGGTTTTAAATGGTGGGAAACTAGGGGGGGAGTTTAATCCGCACCTCCCTGGAAGGCTATTGGTATGAAGAGAGCAAACCGAGGTTGGATTTGACAGATAATTGTTACGCGATTTACCCAAGGAACTTAAAGTATTTGTTGAATCCTTATGGTTCCATAAGGAGACCATGAAGAACAACAAATGGGTAGCATAATAATACAGGCTATTTTTTGTAATTTAAAGGAGGAAACTCAAGTGAAAGTAGGATTAATTGGATTAGGGAAAATGGGTATGAACTTAGGAAAAAACTTAATTGACAATAAACACCGTGTAATGGCGTTTGATCTAAATACAAATACTATTGAAGAAATTAAAAAATACGGAGTTGAAGGAGCATCCAGTTTACAAGATCTTGTTCAATCATTAGAAAAGCCACGAGTTGTTTGGATAATGGTCCCACACTCCGTCGTTGATTCAGTTATTAGTGAAATCACACCATTTCTAAGTGAAGGAGATATCGTCATTGAAGCTGGTAATTCGCATTATAAGGAATCCATTCGTCGTTACGAACAGTTGAAGAAAGTTGGAGTGAGCTTTATGGATGCCGGTACTTCTGGGGGGATGGAAGGTGCTCGCTATGGTGCTTGTTATATGATTGGTGGAGATCCTGAAGCATGGAGCATTGTCGAGCCGATTTTTAGAGATACAGCTGTAGATAATGGGTATTTATATGCTGGGAAATCTGGTAGTGGCCACTTCTTAAAAATGGTCCACAATGGAATAGAATACGGAATGATGGCCGCCATTGGTGAAGGATTCGAAGTCCTGGAAAAAAGCGATTTCGATTTTGACTATGAAAAAGTGGCACGGGTGTGGAATAACGGTTCTGTCATCCGCTCATGGCTCATGGAATTGACAGAACGCGCATTTTCTAAAGATGCAAAATTAGATGAAATTAAGGGCATTATGCATTCTTCTGGGGAAGGGAAATGGACAGTTGAAACCGCTTTGGATCTTCAAACAGCTACCCCTGTTATCGCTATGTCTTTACTAATGCGTTACCGTTCATTAGACAATGATACATTTACAGGTAAAGTGGTAGCTTCCCTTCGTAATGAATTTGGCGGACATGCTGTGGAAAAATCATAAAGTCATCTGCTGTATATGTCTTTCGTTAAAATGAGCCGGAAATTCATTGGATTTTTAGTTTGGTATATCCCAAAAATTGGTAGATTTACTTAAGTCGTTGATAGTGCTAACTATGTTGATTGAAGCAGAAGGAGCGAGACTCCTCGAAAATGCATTCACATTTTCTCGTGCGGTGCCTATTCACGGATGATGATTCAACGTCCTGCGGGAAAAACAGGACAAGGGAGACCCCGCAGCCGCACAGCGCCGAGGAGGCTCCCGGCTCGCCCGCGGAAAGCGAGCACCTGGAGCCAACAGACAAGTTTAACAGAGCCAAAAAAATAAAACAATATTGGGGTGTGACATCATGAACGTATTGGATGCAAAAATCATTAACACACAATATGGTTTAGAAACCTATTTAGACATGGTGAAGAATATCGAAGTAAAAGAACTCCATTCTCCATCAGATAATGAGCCCTTTTATGAAATAGTATTAGGGATAGAGTATTTTCTTCTAAGGGACGGAAAATATTATGATAGTGAAAGGAATTATTTTCGGATTCAAATGAGCGAAGATTTTAATTCAATCACGTTAAGAGAGACAGATACCGAAAGTTTATTTGCTGTCAAAACCGAACACGAGAGAGACTCAACTAAGCTACTGGTTGGAGAATGGCTTATAAAAACCAATGCTTTCAAGCAAGTAATAAGTGAACTGATCCAACAAAAGAAAATGGAGAATGTTCAAAATGAGGGAGACACTCGAAAAGTATTAGGAACGATAAGATTCTTGGAAATATTACTTGAAATCAAAACAGAAGACATACTAAGTGCCGATGTAGAGAGGGACCATTGAGTTTTCTTAATACTAACTATCTTTTAATGTACGCTATTGATAATTACACGGTCCCACTAAGGATTTTTCAAAATTGAAAAGGGGGAGTTTAAATGTGTTTTTAAAAACTTCCCTTATATACTGTAGAAAAGGAGAATGCACTAACATGAAACGTTTTACTATGCCGAGAGATCTTTTTTACGGAGAAGGATCTCCGATTGAAGCAGCTAAGCTAAATTTGATTGAAAGGGGAAGTAATGTATGACTATTTCGTTTGATTACTCCAATGCATTAGCATTTATGAAAAAGAGTGAAGTAGATAATCTAAGTGAATTTGTAAAAGTGGCTCATAAAATGCTACATGAAAAAACAGGCCCCGGCTCTGATTATCTTGGTTGGGTCGATTTGCCACTAAACTATGATAAGAGTGAATTTGAAAGAATTAAACAAGCTGCTGAAAGAATCAAGAAACATTCAGACGCAATGGTTGTAATTGGTATTGGTGGTTCGTACCTGGGGGCAAGATCGGCTATAGAATCTCTGTCCCATAGCTTTCATAACCAGATGAACAATAAGACACATGTTTATTTTGCCGGTCAGAATATCAGTTCTACTTATATCTCTCATTTATTTGAGCTATTAGAGGGGAAAGATATCTCTGTTAACGTCATTTCTAAATCAGGAACAACGACAGAGCCAGCCCTTGCTTTCCGTATTTTCCGTGACTATATGGAGAAAAAATACGGAAAAGAAGAGGCGAGAAAACGTATTTTTGCTACTACAGATCAGAAAAAAGGCGCATTAAAAAAGCTTGCGGACGAAGAAGGATATGAAACGTTCGTTATTCCGGATGATGTTGGTGGAAGGTATTCTGTGCTAACAGCAGTTGGTCTCTTACCAATTGCCGTAGCAGGACTTGATATTGATCATATGATGGAAGGGGCAGCAGCAGCAGCCCGTAAATACAACAATCCTGATTTATTGACAAATGAGAGCTATCAGTATGCTGCGGTCCGAAATGTACTCTACAATAAGGGAAAAGCAATTGAAGTGCTTGTTAACTATGAGCCCTCCCTTCACTACGTATCGGAATGGTGGAAGCAGCTGTTTGGGGAAAGTGAAGGAAAAGATCAAAAGGGGCTATTCCCTGCTTCCGTTGATTTTTCAACGGATTTGCATTCCATGGGGCAATATGTACAAGAAGGTCGACGAAACCTTTTAGAAACGGTTTTACAGATTAAGAAACCTCGAATTGAAGTGACTATTCAGGAGGATCCAGAAAATATTGATGGATTAAACTTCCTGGCAGGTAAGACGATGGATGAAGTCAACAAAAGTGCATTTCAGGGTACCCTTATGGCCCATATAGATGGAGAAGTACCTAATCTCGTGATTGAACTGGATGAAATGAATGAATACACTTACGGTGAGATGGTTTACTTTTTTGAGAAGGCATGTGGGATTAGTGGCCATCTATTAGGAGTTAACCCATTTGACCAGCCTGGAGTCGAAGCATACAAGAAGAATATGTTTGCTTTACTTGACAAACCTGGTTTTGAAGCAGAAAAAGCTACTCTCATGGAGCGTTTATCAAAATAATTATATCTGATTGGTTTTGTATTAATAAAAAGATTGTTACCAAAAATCATATTTTTTGTAACAACGTTTATGAGAAATAATGATGCTTGATTTTACTAATTTTATAGGTTACCAAAAATAATTACCAAAAATTTTACCAAATACTTTTACAAAAATGAAGTCTCTTGTACAATAAAATTATTAAATTGTGCAGGGGGCTTCTTTATGATAATCGGTTATGCCCGAGTTTCGACAGTTGACCAAAATTTAGACCGACAAATTATATTACTTTCTGAGTACGGCTGTGAAAAAATGGTTCAAGAGAAATTTACCGGGACTACAAAGGATAGAGATGGACTTAACTCATTGCTAGATGTTATACGGAAAGGTGATACCGTTGTAGTTGAAAGTATTTCACGATTAGGGAGAAGAACACTTGATATTCTTTCTATTATTCAGCAATTCGAGGATACAGGTGTAAAGTTCGTTTCTATTAAAGAGAATATGGATACAAGAACATCAACAGGAAAAGCCATGTTTCAAATGATGTGTGTCATTGCAGAATTAGAAAGAAATTTAATTGTAGAGAGAGTTAAAGAAGGATTAGAAGCTAGTAAGAAAAGAGGAAAGAAACTAGGGAGACCAAAAGTTGATCAAGGAAAAATTGAAATAGCCTTGAGGATGTATGACAGTAAAGAATACTCGGTAAAAGAAATTGTAGAAGGTACAGGACTTTCACAGGGTTCATTATATCGAGCAATTAATAAAAGAAAACTAAAAGAAGTAAATTAATAACCTCTTATTAATTTTTAGGAATTATGTGATGGACTAAGCTAGGGTAACTATTCTGTTACTATCCCAAATTACTGTGAATGGAGTTGGCAATTTGGCATCCATAGAACGTACAGCTTACCCAAGATTTAAAAAACGTCCTACTTCAAAAGAACTTCGTGATATTTACTCCCCTACACCTGAAGAAAATCAATTTGCGCATAAAGTTGCTAGGGGGCCTGTTTCAGTTCTTAGTCTACTAATTATGTTAAAGTCTTTCCAACGTCTTGGTTACTTCCCACGACCGAAAGATAATCCTGTAGAGATCATGATTCATATTCGGACTTGTTTGAATCTCTCTGCTAGTGTTGAACCGAATTACAATAGTAAATCAATTTATCGACATCAAAAAGCAATAAGAGATTACCTCAGTGTACGTCCTTATGGAAAAGAAGCATTACATATTGCCACTACTTCAATTTATAAGGCTACACAGGTAATGGACAATCCGGCTGATCTTATCAACGTATCCATTGAAATATTAATAAAAGAAAGGTGTGAGTTACCTGCTTTTAGTACATTAGATCGATTGGCTCGTCGTATAAGAACATTAGTGAATCACCAGCTATTTAATTCAGTATTTTCAAAACTAACTCCTGAAGTTAAGCAAAAATTAGACCAATTACTAGTTACTACAGATGATAATCGGACTTCTGAATATAACTATTTAAAGGAAATTCCAAAAAGCGCAACACTTTCTCATATGAAGGAAATACAAAATAGATTACACTGGTTAACTGACTTTATAGAAGAAATTGATAGCTTACTAAAGACTATTCCAAATTCAAAAATTAAGCACTTCGCTTTAGAAGCAAAAGCGCTTGATGTATCAGAATTAAAAGACTTTAATTTGCCTAAAAGATATACGCTGTTACTTTGTATGATTTATCGCTCAAAAATTTCAGTTATTGATAGTTTGGTAGAGATGTTTCTGAAAAGAATTAGAGCTATACATAACAAAGGCAAAGAGGAGTTAGAACTTCTTCGAGAAAAACATAGGTCAAAAACTGAAAATCTCATATCTGTTTTGGCGGAAGTCATAGATACCACAAGTATAAATGAGAACGATACCCTTGCTGGTCAGAAAATAAAGGAGTTATTAGAAAAAAGAGGTGGCATCACAGCATTAAAAGAAGATTGCGAATCAATTTCATCATATAATGGCAATAACTACCTTTCTCTTTTATGGAAGTTCTATAAAAGCCACAGGAAAACTCTTTTTAGATTGATTAGTATGATTGAAATTGATTCAACCACTCAGGATCAATCACTTTTAGAAGCCTTACAATTTTTACGTGACAATGAGAACAGAAAAATTGAATATCTACAAATAGATTTTGATCTTTCATTTACTAGTGAACAGTGGAAAAAAACGATTTATGTACCTAAAGAAAATAATTTAATTTATCGAAAACACCTTGAAATCTGTATTTTCTCCTATCTTGCCGGCGAGTTAAAGACAGGAGACCTTTGTGTAAAAGGATCAGAGAATTTTGCCGATTACCGTGAACAGCTCCTTCCCTGGGAAGAGTGTAAACCTATGGTAGCCGAATACTGTAAGGAGCTCGGCTTTTCTTCAAATTCAAGGGATTTTGTTAAACAATTAAAGCTCTGGCTAGAAGATACCGCACAAAAAGTAGATGAAGGCTATCCTAATAACGGTCAAATAATTATTAATGAAAATGGAGAACCAACGCTGAGAAAAATAATAAGAAAAGAACAACCTCAAACAAGCAAGGCGTTAGAGGCAGTTATTTCTCAACGGTTACCTGAACGAAATGTCTTAGATATTCTTTGTAATGTAGAACATTGGACAAAATGGACACGGCATTTTGGACCGTTATCTGGTTCAGATCCTAAGATTGAAAATACAATGGAACGTTATATCATAACCTCTTTCGGCTACGGGTGTAATTTGGGGCCAACGCAGACTTCTAAGCACATGAAAAAGGCAGTAACCCCACATATGATTTCATTTGTAAATCGGCGACATATTAATGCATCTAAAATAGACGCGGCAATTCGTGATATTTTAAATCAATACAATCAATTTAGTTTGCCTAAACTATGGGGTGATGGAAGAACGGCTGCTGCAGATGGAACAAAATTTGATCTCTACGAAGAAAACTTAATCTCTGAATACCACATTAGATATGGAGGTTATGGGGGGATTGCGTATCATCATGTTTCAGATACTTATATTGCACTCTTTAGTCACTTCATTCCATGTGGGGTATGGGAAGCAGTTTACATTATTGATGGATTGCTAAAAAATAAATCAGACATTCAGCCCGATACGTTACATGCGGATACGCAGGGTCAATCGACGCCTGTTTTTGCACTTGCACATTTATTGGGGATTAATTTAATGCCCCGTATTCGAAATTGGAAGGATTTAAAATTTTACAGGGCTGATAAGGACACAAAATATCACCACATTGACCAGTTGTTTAGTGATACAGTTGATTGGGATCTAATTGAAACACACTGGCAAGACCTGCTCCAAGTTGTTCTTTCTATAAAAGCTGGTAAAATATTACCCTCTACACTACTTAGAAAACTAAGTAACTATAGTAGGAAAAACCGATTATATCAAGCTTTTAGGGAATTAGGAAGGATTGTGAGAACTGTATTTTTGCTTAAATATATTTCTGATATAAAACTAAGAGAGCAAATTGGTGCTAGTACAAACAAAGTCGAAGCATATAACGGCTTTTCCAAATGGCTATTTTTTGGTGGCGATGGAATCATTTCAGAAAATGATCCAGAAGAGCAAGAAAAGCGAATTAAATATAATGATTTAGTTGCCAACGCAGTAATATTCCAAAATGTATGTGACATAACACTTATTTTATGGGAACTTTCTAAAGAAGGCTATGTATTTTCAAAAGAAGATATTGTAATGCTTAGCCCATATCTGACTAGGCATATAAAACGTTTCGGAGACTATATGATAGATTTAGAAAATGTTCCACAACCGATCGAAGAAGGTATTCCAATAAATATATAAAAACAGCACAGAATAAAAAAGGGTTTTAAATGGTAAATAATACCATGATATGACCCTTTTTTACATGTATCTCGGTCGTACCCCATAGAGGTATAGAAAAAGCTAGGCTTTAGACACGGCTTCTTTTATTCCATCGGGGATCGATCCTGGCCAAGCCCACGGACAAGAAAGGATTCGGTACTACAAATAAAAAAACCTGTCACGACATGATTTATTCGACTCTTATAGGTTGTTCCTATCGAATAAAACATGGAAAACAAGGTGGTATTAATTGAGTTATTTAATAAATTCAATACTTATTTAAAAGAGGAAATAGGAGCCAAACCATTGCTAGATATGGAAATGTACGAACCGTACAAATGGAATCGCACGAATCGGACAAATCCATTAGTACAAACCGTACAAATGAAAATCAGCAAATCGCACAAATGAAATCGTACGAATCGCTCAATTCTTTAACAGAGAATACAACAAAGATTACTTCAGAGGTTTTTGAAACTGTCAAGCCGGAGCAGCACGCTTTCGGAATATTCGGAGAGAAAGGACCAGGATATGAATCTCTTCCAAACTTGGCCGGCATCGGTTAGATGAATATGGAGAATCAGACGAGTACCAAAAAATTTTTGAAGAACAAATTCGGCCTAATCCATTGATAGACCTTGAAAGTACCGAATCGGTATTATCCAAAATACCAAAACGGTATTATCCAAAATACCGAATAGGACTTTCTTTAAATAAGAATAACTTCAGAGATTTTTGAAGCTTTCCGGCCGGAGCAGCCATGCTCCGGAATATTCGGAGCGAAAGGACCAGGATCCGAATCTCTTCCAAACTTGGCCGGCATCGGTTAGATGAATATGGAGAATCAGACGAGTACCAAAAAATTTTTGAAGAATAAATTCGGCCTAATCCATTGATAGACCTCGAAAGTACCGATTCGGTATTATCCAAAATACCAAAACGGTATTATCCAAAATACCGAATAGGACTTTCTTTAAATAAGAATACTTCAGAGATTTTTGAAGCTTTCCGGCCGGAGCAGCCATGCTTCCGGAATTTACGGAGGAAAAGGTCTAGGATCCGAACCCCTTCTAATCTTGGCCGGCACCGGCTATCGTTACACCTGCAGGGGGGTTCTATTTCAGAACGGGGGGGTTCTGAAATAGGAGATACTAATATACTTAATACTTCTCAACGGGGAGTCAATACATCTGCAGGGATCCTGGATAAGGCCCGCGGACAAGAAAAAATTCGGAACTACATATGAAAAGGTCTTGGAGCTCTCCAACGGGAGCAGCCATGCTTCCGGAATTTATGGAGGAAAAGGTCTAGGATCCGAACCCCTTCTAATCTTGGCCGGCACCGGCCATCGTTACACCTGCAGGGGGGGGTTCTATTTCAGAACGGGGGGTTCTGAAATAGGAGACACTAATATACCTAATACTTCTCAACGGGGAGTCAATACATCTGCAGGGATCCTGGATAAGACCCGCGGACAAGAAAAAATTCGGAACTACATATGAAAAGGTCTTGGAGCTCTCCAACGGGAGCAGCCATGCTTCTGAAATTTATGGAGGAAAAGGTCTAGGATCCGAACCCCTTCTAATCTTGGCCGGCACCGGCCATCGTTACACCTGCAGGGGGGTTCTATTTCAGAACGGGGGGTTCTGAAATAGGAGACACTAATATACTTAATACTTCTCAACGGGGAGTCAATACATCTGCAGGGATCCAAAATAAGGCCCACAGGGTAGATTAAGATCAATTTATCTTTTTGTTTATAGAGAACTCCTTTACTTACTTTGATTGTTTAAATACTCCTTATAACGATGAAGGGAGAATGGACCAGCAAGCCGAAAAAAAGATACTACAGAATTAGTGGCAAGACCTTTTGATAAATGTTCTAGAATGCAACTATTTCTTAAGTGCTTAGCAGAAATTTTTCTAAGACCAGCAAGTTTCACCTCATCTTTTATCATTTCTTGAATTCCACGGATAGTTAAGGCTTTCGGCATCCCGAATGTATTGTCGTAGTAGTACCTGCAGGTCAAGTTAAAGAATGCTACAAAAAGAGGATCTTTAGAACCAAAGCGCGGCCTACACTTTTCTTCAATTGAGTTACGATAATCCCTAATATATTGAATATGTTCATCTTTAAGCTGAATTTTAATTATAGAATCTGGTGTCCTAATGTCTATCGTTTTTTGAGCTAAATTAATCTTATCCATAGTGATGGATGATATATCTTTAGGAGTTAAGCCGTAATATCTTGCAAATAAGACGATGCTAAGATTGCGCTCGATCAGGTAATCCCTCGCTGTTGATTCATTAGGCTTTTTCATAGAAATTATTAGTTTTTCAAATTCCTCGTCAGAAATGAAATCCTCTTTACTTAGTGGTCTTAGAGGGTGTGCCTTTGATATTTCTAAGAGTGTATCCATATATATATCCATGTGTTGTAAAAAACGATTTAATACAGCAAAAAGCCGCCTAATAGTAGCTTCTGATATGTCCCTATTGTATAGATATTTGAGGTAGTTCTTTAAATCATCTTCAGTAAGTAAAAACAGCGTATCAAAATTGTTTGACCCTTTATAATCGTTCATCCACATTATAAATTTGGACAAATCAGAAGAATATTGTTTTAAGGTTGCGGGGCTGCGTCCCTTTTTAGATAAATAAGAAAGATAATTATCAACATAGGCGGGAATCGAATATGTCATTTAGGCCTCCGTAATACACATAATTTTACGCATCCTGCGCTATATATAATATATCATATACTCCTCAATCAATAAATTTAAATATTAATATAATATGTTCGTGAACAAAGTAAGTAATGTTATGGATGCGTAAAATTATATGGAATGCTAAAAAGAATCCATGACTTAGTCATTGGGAAAGATTCTTTTGCAGTACTTTACAATATCAGCAACCGCATTGGGTAAATTTCCTTTTTTATATTCTCTAATAAAATGAATAAAATGCATTTCAATTAACCTTTCTAACGTTATAGAAATACAAAACGCTTCGTATAGATCACTTAATACTAATTCTCCCTTTAAAGCTTCTTTTTTTGTAAGAGTAATGATAATTTTAGTCATTCCCTCCGGAACTTTACTTCGATTTATGATTGCCCCTTGATAATCAATTACTTTTACCTCGTTATCTTCCATGGCATTTATAAAATTACATAACTCAATGAGATTATTATACTTATAAGCGCGTCCTAAAAAATCTCGATATAAAATCCAAATAAATGTCCCTAAGTCAAAATCTAAATCGTACTCTTCGCAAATGAAATCAACCAGCGCCGCAGCTCTCAAATAAAGATAAGTTGGAATTCTAATAATAAATTCACATTCACAAGACTTGGGCTTCTCCGGAATAATTCTGTCTAATATCCGGAGGAAAAAAGAGTCATTCTCTACTGGAGGTTCTATATTTAACTCCTTACCAATTAAATCATGAGAACTGAATTTTACTCTGTTCGTCATATACGTCTTGCCTCCATTTCAAGAATAAATGAAAAAATCCGATGAGCAGCCTTAGCATAAGAATAATCCCACTTTACTGTATAATCAAAAAGCAAATTATAATATTTTTCATCGAGCTTGGCCCTGCCTTTCTTAGAATCACTTTTAGGATAGGGCACTTCGGGGAAATCAATTTCTTTCATCAATAAGGCCTTTTTTAGCAAATGTGTACACACAAATGTAGGCGATATTTCTTCTCGATTTCTCAGTGCGCTATCTTTCATTTTCTTAGTGACTCTTTTCAATAGCTGCCTTTGTTCAGCTGTAAGATTTATTTTAATATCATGTTTTTTATCTGATCTCGTTTGTCTAGGTTTAGCAAGCGTTTTGTCTTTAACAATTGGTTTCCGAACATTTGGAGAAATTATTGATTCAGTTTTTATATCAACTTTTTTATTATTAAATAAAATCCTAGGTGATTCCATCCTCTTCTCTCCTCTCTTTTTCCCTCCCCCCCTACTTTAAGCCAGGGACAAAAGGTTAAAAGGTAATTTGGATAATTTATATGAGGGAGGAAGAGAGAATATGAGGTATGAAGTTCAAAATTTTAGGAAATAATAAAAATACGAATATATATGTTTAAGGAAGGTTAAAAGTATGACCAAAAGTGAGAAAAGAGAAATTCAAAAGCTCCTAAAAAAAGTAGTGAAGAATAGTAAAATAAAAGTGAAATCAATTAGTCATAGTTAAAAATAACAATTACATATCAGTCGGCTACAGCTGGATAATAATAAAACCGGCCTTAATTCAGGGCCGGTTTTCACATTCTCATTTTTGATTTAGCAATCGCTTGCGAATATATCAGTTCGTTGTATTCTTTTCAAACAGTTCGATATATCGCCCATCTATGCTCTCGCCGTAAGCTTTTACAACTGTGTCATTAGCTTCTTTTAATTTATTAGTAAGATAAGGCAGTTCTTCCCACTCTCCAACTGTATATATGGGTTTTTCATCAGCTTCAATTTCAAATAGGTATAATTTCTTCATATTTTCAACTCCTTAATTTAAAGGGATAAATCCAATTCCGGTTCAGATTTAGCACTACGAGGGTGAACATCGCGATTATCCGAAATACCATCACCATCAGTATCACGATTAATCGGATTTGTTCCAGTTCTCTTTTCCTGCAAATCCGTTAATCCATCTCCATCACGATCTCTCATTGATAAATCTTTTTCAATTTGCTTACTTTCACTTAATCCAATATCTTTAGAAGTCATTCGTTTAAATGCAGCTAAAGTTGATTCCTGATCTAGAGTAGGTCTTGTTAAAGCTTTAATATTTGTAAAACTGGCCACTCCAATGAAATATACATTTTTCTCTTTATTATCCGTTGGATCCAAAAGGGATCTTTTATAGATATGTACTTTGCCTTTTTCGTTATCAATTTTCTCGGCATTATTTAATGGGACATGGCCTTTCAGCAATTCAAATTGTTTTTGCGCTGCTTCCTTATTTTTATATGTGTTCCCTAACTGGTTAATACTTGCCTGATTATTAAGCGAACTTTCTTTATAAGGACCTTTCACAATTGTAAAACTTTCCCCATATTGAATTAGTGATAACGGCTTTTCTCCTTCTTCTACTGATGTAGTATTAGTTTCTAATACAGATGGAACATTAAAAGTTATATTTTTTTCAAGAATAACATTTTCAATTTTACCAATTATTTTGGCACTTTCTTTTTGAATATCACTTTGAAAAGAAAGAAGTAATTCTTCGTCTTTACCAGCAGCCCATCCCTTAATATATGCAAAGCTATAATCACTTGTATCCATTCCGAAGCTTTTTGTAGTTAGGTAAGCTACACTCTCAGCTTGAAGTTCTTTAGAATCCTTATCATAATCTTTATATTTTCCAGTTTCATTATGGAAAATAGAATGAGCATATTCATGAATCAGTGTTTTAAACTGATTTGTAAGATCCCGATGCGGATTGGCATTAACTACAATTTTATGCTCTAATCGTGAATAATATCCATTACTCTCAAGAGGATATTTTTCATTTAATTCGATTGGTAGTTCTTTTCTTAATTCATCAACCAAATACATATAAGTTTTTTCAGCAAATTCACTTTTTTGTACATTTTCTGGAACTAATGGATTAAGAGGTAGTGGAACACCATTAGTATCATTCACATCAAAAACATTAACTAATTTGAACCCTTTAATTACAGTTTTTTCAACTTCTTCTTTTGTTTGCTTATCAATCTCCTTTTCTTTTACTTTTATTGGCGCAAAAATCCGAATTGCTTTAGCTCCTTTATTTACTTGGCGTCCAAATGTATTCCAAGTTTTCATTCCAGCAACAAGTTCAGCATCAGGCTTTTGCGTAAAAATAAGCATATTATTTCGAACAGATCTTTTAGGAAATTTACTAACAAAATTTAAGAATTTTTTATAATTCTCTGGGCTTGAAGCAGCATTCTTTACACCATTTAATAATTTTTGATGATTTTCATTTAGCTCAGCTTGTCTTTCTTCATATGTTTTTCTTTTATAATTGCTTTTAACCAAAATATTCACTCCATTCATCTATAATGATGGACCAGAACGATGGATATTTTTCTTTTTCTTATTGTTAGAATTAAGGTCTTCTTCAAATTGCTTTTTAGATCCGAAGTTCCTTTCTTCCAATATTCCTTGTAATAGCCCATTTGTAACCCCTGAAGATAAAACTGGCACTTGATTATTATGTGTATAATTTTCAATTTGTTCATTTATTTGAATATTTAAATCTTTAAATAAGTTGCTCTTACTAAATTCATTTTTTGCCAAAGCCTCTGGATTTATCTTTTCTAACATATGAGAAACGGAAAGAGGTAATTGTTCAATATTTCTCAAGCACTCATCTTTAAATAACATCAGATAACGCGGGTTTTCACTTTGGAAATCAGGATAATTTTTATTGATTATTTCCTTACTCATTGGATCTGTATTAGTTAGAAGTTCTATTAACTTGATTTGATCATCAGTAGAATAACGTTGCAACTTAGAAATTGAATTCAAAGAAATTGGCTGCTCATAATACTCTGTTGCTACTACTAATATTTCTTTTTCTTCAAGAGATAGATTTTTTATGTTTATAGTTGGATATGACTTTTCAATTTCTAAGTCATAAAATTCATTCATTAAATCTCTAGCTTTAAACAACTCACCTGTAGCTGAAATAATTCTCTTTAGCAATTCAAAATCTCTCGGATATTGTAACGCTGCTTGCTTCAAGGTACTTTCAAAGTTCTTAGAGGAAATTCCCATTCTTTTCTCAAGAATATTTCTATCTGAAATTAATTTATCTAAATTGTGATTTATGGTTAGAACGAAAGCATATCGATTACGCAATAAACCATTAATTTCAGTTAGCAAATTATTAGAATATACTTCCTCTTCTATAAGTTCCATTTCATCTTCAGTTAATATTGAATTGTTTTCAATTGTCTTTTCAACTATTGCAATCTTTTCCTCTAAGGTAAAGCTATTAATATCCCAAGTTGAATAATGTTGTAGAAGGAATCTATTACTTTCAGAATCAAAAATACTTTCTGCTGTAGATATCAATTCTTCTTCTTTTTCAATTCTAGATAATTGTTTGATTTTTGATTCATTATCTTTTGTAAATTGAATGGATTTTTTCCATTCTTTTAATTGCATTTTCCTTTCAGAAATAGATTGAGTATCAACAAACATTTTTAATTGTTTAGCAATATCACTTAGATTCTTTTTTTCGCTCGGTGAAAATTTCCTAGCAAACTTATTTTGATAGCCAATTTTTTCTTTTTTAGCTTTGTATTTTTGCAGATTTGAAACACTTTGATTATAAACATTAACTTTTTTATTAAAGGAAATTCGTTCAGATTTTTGTCCGTTTTCTTCCATTTTTCGGGCTACATAACCTTCATGAATTGTAGGTAATTGTTCAATCCCTCGATCTTCATTTGATAAATGAGAAATTGTTTCTTTGATTCCACTCTTATTTAAATAAAAGTTTGCTTTATCAGCCCATAATTTTCTCCAAAAATTAAAAGTTTCTTTTTTATTCCAATCTACTGTTTCAACTTTATAAAATGCTTTTTTCCCATTTTTGTCTAAAATATGATTTCCATGTTCATCATATTTGTATCTTCTTGTTGCTTTAATTCCCCATGTTCCATCTTCATTAAATGGCCTTACAGTAAGCATCACATGAAAATGCGGGTTATTTTCGTCATCTCTATGTATCGCAATATCAGCGACCATACCCCGATTAACAAATGCTTCCTGACAAAAATCTAATGCTAATTCTTCTTGCTTTTCCTTGGACAATTCTACTGGAAGTGCAACATTAAATTCTCTGGCAAATTGAGCATTATAGTTTTTTTCAATTTTATTTACTTCATTCCATAATCTTTCACGATCTAAGGTCCACTCAGGAGCATGTACGGGTTTCAGTATATATGTAACAGGAGCTATTTCACGTTTATAAAAGAAGGATTGGTTGTCTATATTATCAACTAGCTTTTCTCCTGATCGATAAGCAACAGCAGCTAAAGGACTTTTAGGCTTTCCTGTTTGTTTTGATATTCTGCTCATTATCTGACCGCTAAAATGATAAATAGCCATTCATACATTCTCCTTTCCATATAACATGAGCGAAGCGAATTTTAACCCACACGCCTGACGGAAACCAAGAAAGAACGGAGTTCTTACTGGTTTTAGCACACACTCGATAGAGTGTATAAGTGCGCCATTTATCACTTCGTGATGGATATATCTTATCATTATTTGGATTTCCATACAATAATTTCAGTATAATTGATGGTATAATATTGAAGCATCTAAGGAAATTTGGTAAAATTATAGAAAATTAGAAAAGGAGTTCACAATATGGCCCAAAGTACTCAATCAAAAATACTCAGTATTGACGAACAGATTCAAAAGCTAAAAGAAAAAAGGAATAGAGAAGTAGCAAAGTTAGAAAGAAACGCAGGTAAAAAACTAATTGAAAAATTTAATCTTGAAAACAAATCATTTGATGAAATCAGTTTATTTATTGATTCTCTACAAGATCCATCAAAGGAAAATGAAAAGGAAGACGCTTTAAGTAATCAAACCAATGAACAATCAAATCAATAAGATTAATGAGAAAATAAAGAAACTTGAAATAGAAAAGAAAATCATGGAACACTCTCTTAGTAAAGTGAGCAGAAAAGAAAGGACTCATAGACTAATTCAAATCGGTGCCCTTTCAGAAAAATACTTTGATTTATATAAAAATAATACTCACGAAATTGAAGAAATCTTTTCTCAATTTGCAAACTATATAAAAGAAAATAAACTGGATAAACATAAAAAAGGAGAACGGATATAACTTCCGTTCTCCTTTTTAAAAGGTACTTGATTTTCTTTATTTTTTCTACGAACTTCATGTTAATGTTGATTTAAAATAAAGTTTGATCATTTATATTAAAGTTGTATCGTTTTGAAAAAAGATTGATCAAAACTACAGGTAAAATGAAAGTGTATTATTAGTTTAGCAAGGTTCAATCGTTATTTTGATCAAACTTTTTTATAAAAAATGCATTTTTTTAGCACCTAAAGATAAGGTTTTAATCAATCTTTATTTAAAATTATACGATTGTATTAACTTTTAATATTTTTTGTAAATGTAGTTAGGTAATCCTCTAATCCATAACTCTTCATAAAACTTTTAGCAATTTGCTGATACTTTTCTCCACACTGATGAAGTTCGGTTTGATATTCAAGAAACATCTCTTTGATTTCAGGAATTCTTAAGGTATCTTTATGTTGATATATACCTAATCCGGCAATAGTGGCTTTAATAAAGATGGAAGCTACTTTCTGATCTATCTCTGAATTTCTTTTATTTAAGATTCGAATGAATTCATTTAATTTTTCATAACCTCGATTTCCAATCCATCCGTCTATTCCATTATTCATTACTTGATAATCCATATACTCTATTACCTCTATTTCCTTTTCATTTAGCATTTCTTTCTCCCCTTTACTTATTTGAAAATGATCAAACTTTTTTATAAAACTACAGTTAACTCTCCACTTTACTAAAGTTCTAATCCTTTGTTTTTTGAGATTCTATTAAACTGATTAATGAGATTCATATCAGGAACCTCATTTACTATGGCTTGATTAAATATCTCTTCAAATGAGTCAGAGTTTAACACTGAGCGTATAGAAGCTTTTATCATTGTTTCTTCATCAATCTTTGACCAATCAATATTAAACCCATTCTTTAACCCTAAAAGACGAAAGTATTCCCTTTGAGTTCTTCCATTACCTTCTGGAAATGGATGAAGAAAATTCACCTCTGACATGTAATATGATAATCTTTGTATGAATTTCTCTTTATCTAATCCTCTGAGATATTTTTCATCTTTTAGCTGCTTAGAAATTTCTAATCCATTATTATGAATATACATTGGTGTAGCAAATCTTGTTGATCCTTTCGCTATTCCCTCATCTCTTATCTCACCAGCAAATGGATAGACATCTTTAAAAATAAACTTATGAATTTTTTGTAAGTGCTTCAATCCGAATGCTCCTGAAATTGGTTTTTTATATAATTGATAAATTCTCCTGGTAGTAAATATAACTTCCAATTTTTTAAGCTTTTCAGGATCTTGTTCATCAAATTTATTTATTAAAATATCAGTACCAGGATAACAATATTTTGATTGGTTTTTATATTTATTCATTAGCCAACATTCTAGCTCTTTTATTAAATTCTTCTTCTGAAATCTTTTTACTTTCCCGGTCTAATATTAATTGTTCTTGTTTTTCAGTGACTTTTAAACCTTCCATCGCTTGTGATGCTTTGGCATATTCCATAGCTTTATCAACATTAAACTTTTTCATATAAAAACCTCCTACTTATTAAAAATCATAATCATCATCTAAATCTTCCTCAATACCACCTAAAATGTTATCTTTTATTCCTAAATCACCTTGTTTAATTTCATCTTCAACGACAGGTTTTTCCTCTTGTATTGAAGCGAATTCTACTCCATCGAATTTGGATTTGAAACCAGAAAACTCATCACTTAAATGATCAACCTTCTGGATGACAGTTGATAAGCTCTGAATGAGCTTATCCATCATGTCTTCTTTTTCCACTAAACTGACAATATAAGGCGTAAGCTTTCTGTCAGCTCCTTTTTCTTCAAGTTTTCTATATACTTCGTCCGGCATTTTATTTCCGGTTAAAGTCAATCTGCCTTTTTTTACTGCTTCTTTTTTATCCGGCATTTAAATCACTACCTTAATTAGACTTTCTTTCATTTAGGCTCAGAATTTCAAGAGCAGTTAGATTAATCGTCCTTGCTGTTGGTTTAAAGATTTCACTTTTTTCTTCTTCAAGTAAATCTCCAAGAAAATGATGGTTGTTTTCCATTATTTCTTCATTGGTCCTTTTCTTTACACACTCTTTAATATACGGAGCTAAGATCGGTGCTTCTCCACCAAAGTAAATAAACTTTAGAACACCCTTCGAATTGCTACTAAAGGCCCCCATGACCTTATAAACCAGTAACTCTGCATATTCTTTTAGCATTTCTATAATTGGTTCTGTAAGGTCATATTTCGCTCCAGTGTTTTGATTTCGAAGAATGTACTTTTGATTTTTATAATTGGCCACAATAAATTTTTCTAAACTTCTTAGGTCAGTGAAATATTCAAGCAATTTCTCTTTTAGCAGCGTTTCTAAGGCTCCTAAAAACGGAGTAATCTGGATGACCTGAAAACTATCTTTTGAAACAGGTGTATTTAACCCCTTGGTAAGTAGTACTGCATCCGTAGATCCACCGCCTATATCAACTAATACTGTCTCATTCTCACTGAATTTTCTGGACTCATTACGTTTTTCAATTACTGTTGCTGTTCTTTCTTTATCATTAATCATTTTGTACTTTAAGGCCCATCTTGCAACTTCACTTTCAATGTTACATTTTGAATTTCCTACTTTAATGGTTAGTTCAGTTTCCATTCCTGGAGTTAAAAGCCTTACTGTGTGTTCTCCAATAAATCGGTTTGCCATTTTATTTTGTCCGATTGAAAATTTTTCTTCCTTTTTCAGCAGCCAAATTGGTAACATCATTTTCATGCTTTCTATATCTACTTCGGCAACATTTTCTCCATTTTCATTTTTTAGTCTGTGATAATAAGCAATGGCTGCTAAGAAGACCGCATAAGGAATATCACTTGTGATTTTATCGTGCATTTTTCCTACATGGCTATTTGAATATGGATTATCTTCTGCTAGTTTCCCTACTAAGAAATATCGTTCTTCATCATTGATTGTTGTCGCGATAAGTAATCGATCTAAAAGATCCCCTACTTCATCTACAGTATTTGTAAAATGACTTTCAGCCTTTTCCTTTTTAAGTTCGACTACACACGTAGGAATTTCAAAATAATAACTATCAACTAAAAAATTATTTGTGGAATTTCCAAAGTCAGCATTCATTCTCTCGATTTTCAATATAAACACTCCCTAAATATTATTAAGTACACATTGTTGTTAACTTATATACTTATTATCTCACAAATCCACAAAAAATCAATAGGTAATCCTAAATTAGTTTGCAATGTTGTGTACTAAATGTTGTTAATCTTTTATATTTCTACAAAACTTAGTGAGTTACCTTTTTTTAATTTACTTCTAAGTGAATGAACGGATATACTAAATATATCCGCATACACGCATATGTAAATATGTGCATATGCAAATATCAATATACGTGTATGCAAGTATACAAACATATAAAAGGAGATTCTAATATGGCAGCCACAAAGGTGACTTTCGGAAACTTTAAAGGCGGGACCGGAAAAACCACAAATTGTTCAATGATTGGATACATACTAGCTAAGCAGGGTTATAAAGTGTTGCTCCTAGATATGGATCCACAAGCTAATGCAACATCCCTATACTTAAAAACAAAGGCCCGAACTGAAGAGAACATTAGTTTAGACAAAACATTAATGTCAGCCATCGCAGATGGAGATTTAGAACAAATTGTGACACCGATTTTAAAGAACTTATATTTATTACCTAGTTATGGTGATTTCACATCTTATCCATTGTTCCTTGAAAAAATGTTTCCTGATGATTTATTGGCCCGGACAACTTATCTATCAACATTATTAAAACCCCTTGAAAAGGAATTTGACTTTATCTTGATAGATGTCCCGCCAACATTATCTATTTACACTGATTCAGCATTACTTTCTAGCGATTTTACAGTAATAGTCTTACAAACTCAGGAAAGGTCATTAGTAGGGGCTGAAGCATATGTCAAATATCTTCAGGAGCTAATCGACAATTACAATGCAGATTTTGATATTTTAGGAGTCTTGCCGGTATTACTTAAAAATAATGCTGCAGTCGATCTAAACACTTTAGAAAACGCTAAAGAAAAGTTCGGAGAAGAAAATATCTTCTTAACAATTGTAAAAAATATGGAGCGTTTAAAAAGATATGACATGATAGGGATCATTGATGCTGCTCATGATAAGAAAGCAGATATTCACGACAAAAGAGTAATGTCACTATATGAAGAAGTAACCGCGGATTTCTTAGAAAGAATCAAGAGGGGAGTATAAATTATGGCTAATCTTTTAAACAAGACGAAAAAGATCGAGAGAACGGAAAATACTGAACCGAAAGATACTTACAATCCAAATAATGTTTTCACCGTTAAACAAAACGAAAAAAAAGAAACCAGGGCTAAAGAAAAGAAAACGACAATTAGACTGTCTTACAAAAATCAACAGAGATTAAATGCGCTGGTAACACAAAATAGTTTAGACTCCGTGGACCAAGTATTAGACTTAATCTTAAATCAATACGAGTCTGGGTTAAGCAAAGAACAAAGAAAAGAATTAGATACAATTATAAAAATATATTCAAAAAAACAATAATGAATATACGTGTATACGTGCATATAAATATATTTATATGCACGTATACTTATAGATGCGCATACTTACCAAAGGCTTTGCTATCTCTTGTATCTCATCGCCCGCATACACGTATACACGCATATGAGTATATGAGTATATGTAAAAAAACCTTATCAAATCAGGCTTTTATCAGCAATTATTAAATGCAATTCACCAGTTACTTATAAAACAGTATATTGCATAGTTAGATTTTTACTGCTATACTAATCTCAATAAATCAAATGAACGGAAAAAAGACCCCCGCCATCTAAGTAGTGCGACCAACACTCTTAGACGGTTCCCCCTAATTACACTAGGGAAAACACTGACAGGAAGTCTTTTCTGACCTCTTTCTTATATATGCTTATTTTACCTTAATATAAGAAGGAAGTCAAAGAGAAATACTGTCAAAATGTCTATTTTGTGCTTTCTTTTTTCAACACATAAAAGACGATGTTTTCCTTTAAAGATAAGGGTTCATCGTCTTTTTTCTTGTTTAAAAAAGGAGCAAAAGTTATGTCTATATTAAGTCAACCTCAAAAACCTCAAAACTTCACAGTTGATGGCGTGAAATTTTTCAATGAACATCTTCAAAAAATCAGATGCGATTCTATGGTAACGGACCATCCAATAACTACTTCCGAAATTGCAGTTTTTATGATTCTTCATCTTTACACAGACGAAATGGGACAAATTCGTACTTTAACTAAGGATCCCTCAATTAGTGATCGTAAGCAGCTGTGTATCTCTAATCTCTCAATTGAACACGATTTAACTTATGAAACTGTAAAAAAGGCTTTTGATAGTTTACTTAAAAGAGGTTACATAGCTGAAGTTCATACATCAAAAGGAATGCATTATGAAATTGTTGGTTACGGTAAGTTAAATGAAAGCTTTAGTAATCCCTTAAACACTGAAAGCCCTACATACTTCAGGCTTCCTTCACTTCTATTCCAAGAAAAATTCTTCGGAACATTAATTAAGCAGCGTTATCATAAAGGGCCACTCTTGATATTAGAGTTATTTCAATATTTCACAGTTCAAGCTGGAACCACCCGTAGAAATGCTGAAGATATTCAACGGATAGTAGGAACCAGAAAAATGGAGTATTTGAAAAAAACATTAAATACAACAGCAAAAAGAGTCAGGAACTTTTTATCAATTATTCGGAATGTTTTTTCCTTTAAACCAATTGATATTAGAGAAAAACAGCCTTCCCAAAATCGAATCAGCCGAAAGAGAACATTTGTTCAAATTGCTATAAAGAAATATAATTTTAGTTTGAATCCAGCTTGTTTTAAGCGAACTGATGAAAAGGGGACTCAAAAAATTTATGCCAGGACAAAAAATGAAATGGCTGCCCGAGTTAAAAACGCCCGGATCCCTTTAAAATGGAGAGACTTAAAAGATATTGATAAATCAATAAGCCGTATGGTCAATATTTCAGTCCATTTGGATATCGTAAATAAAAGCAAAAACATGCTCGATTACACTATTTCAAAGGTAGCCGACATATTAGAATCCTTGCATATCACCGGAGAATTAGATTCTATTAAATCCATTGGTGCATTTGTAAATAAGAGCTTTACTAAAGCATTTGAGGAATTCCAAAAACATTACATAAGCATTGAAGAACGCATGGAAATAGGGGTAGCATACCATAATATTTTTGGAGAATATCCTAGTTTTTTAATAACAGAATAATTTTTTAAAAAAGTATAATTAGTCCAGCCTTTTCAAAAATTCTAATTTTGAAAGGGCTATTTGTCATGCAATCAAGATTAAGATTGATTTATTTTTTATGATTTAAGAGATTTATTCGAGAGAGTTCCATTACAATTTGCAAAAATTCTCTAAATATAAGAAATCAAAACTGTATTTCTAGTTATCTCTTTTTTGCAAAATGTATTTAGAAGCATGTGTGAATGTGGATATAGTAATTGTAAATATGTGCAAATGTGAATTTAATATTTAAACATATGTGCAGATGTGAATAATGTATTTCGTTAAAAATTAAAAGTGCTGTAAACCCATATATATCAAGGGTTACAGCACCTATGTATCTTATCCTTATAGTTTTTTGTTTTTTTCTATTATTTTTTGATATTTTTATACTTATTTAAGTTTTTATACGTAATTGTCTTTTACACCAAAATTGTCTATTTCAATTTATGATTCATTATTCTTAAACATTCTAAAATTTTTTCTTCTTGTACTTCATCAATATCCATGCCTTCTAACATTTTTAGCCATGCATCAATATTACTTCTTCCGATAGGATCTCCATCAAATGAATTACTTCTGCCTCTTAAATAATCCATTGATACATTAAAATAATCTGCAATTTTAATGAAATTTTCGTATGAGGGACTAGCTTTTCCTGTAATATATTTGGTTATCAAAGCTGGAGATACATTTATTGCTCGTGCTAACTCTGCATTTGTAAGCCCTTTATATTTAATCAATAAAGAGAGTCGTTCACTGAAGAGTACTCTATATTCCTTTTTATCCAAATTTTCTCACCACCTTAACCCGAGTTTAACGAAGAGTAAAAGGCTTGTGAATACAGAATTAGTTCATTGGGACCAAAAAAACACTTTTTTTTATTAATGAGCATTGAATTAAATTCAATATTGTGGTAATTTTGTACCAGTGGAACCGAGTTACTACTATTTTCCAAAGGGGTTTTATAGGTAATGACTAAACGATCACTGAAGAACAAACAAGAAATCATACATCTTTTAAATTTACTTCAACGCAAGATTCCTTTAAAACAAACGTAAAATCCAGTCAGTGTTCTAATGGATTCCCAAAACTTTTACTTTAATTCAATTACTAACAACGCCGTTTATTGCTACGACCAGTAAGATAATCAATCGAAACATTAAAATATTCGGCTAGGGTGATAGCAGCAGATAAAGATAAATCACTTTCATCTTTTTCGTATCTCTGAACTTGTCTTAATGAGACATTTAGAATTTTTGCTATATCCGATTGGTAAAGTCCTCGCTCTACCCTTAATTCTTTTAATCTGGTTCCCAATGTATTCATAAAATAACCAATCCTTAGTAAGAATAATGTAAAAAAATGTCTTGACACGACACAGGATGACGTATAGACTGTAGTTATTAAGATATGACGTTTAATGTCATATCCGATAGAAAGAGGCGGTGATGTGTTACTAAAATATTTTAGACAGAAAAAAAATTTAACTCAGAGTGAAGTTGCTCAGAAACTCCAAATTTCGGTTAGGCAATATCAAAGAATTGAAGCTGGGACCAGTTTTCCCAGAGAATCTTCCATTGTGATATTAGAAGATTTATTTGAAGCACCTCATAGGGTGTTATTCGCAGATTCTGTAGATGATATTCCGTTTTTTTTGAGATGTTTTTTACCGTAATTGTAACATACTGAAGGTTTAAAAATACACTTAGTGAGGTGATAGAATTGCGCAAAGTGAATTTACCTAAAATGAACAGATTTCAATTTTTGAATTTTAACAATCGAGTTACGATTCGAACTTTCAGCAAAGATGTTTACATATTAAAATCTGGGTTGGTTGTTCAGAATGTAGCAAATAATGAACTTTGTAGGCTAGAAGATATTTATTATGACATTAGGACTGTAAGGACAATTTCAGGAAAAATTGTAGCAAAACGTAAAAACAAATATAGTGATCTTTATAAGCAGAGAATTAGTTAGAACCAATACTTTTATACGTTATGATGTGTGCAATTTATTTTTAAGCACAAATTGATCTTTGATAATTTAATAAGCGTGGTTCTCGATGGAAACGTCACGATTCGAGTGAACTATACGAAAATCTAGTTCGTGGGGACTTTAGCTTAAAACCCACTTGTGGCAACGTCGATCAATATGAGTTTATTGATCGTAAGGGTGTTGGTACATGCCAAAAACCAACAAAAACATCGATTAATTTTTTAATTAATCGTAGGGTTATTGGAATAAGCCAAAAACCAATAAATTAAACATCGATCAGTAAGGTATATTGATCGTAAGGGTGTTGGTACATGCCAAAAACCAACAAAAATGAAGAAAAGATTATTTATTAACTGCCCGTGAGACGGCTTTGAGTTAATAAATCCTTTTCCTCGAATTGCAACAATTTTCAAACCTCTAACAAAAAACATTTCGCAAGTGATTGCGAATTAACCAGGAGGCTGTTCGTAGCAGCCTCCTATTATTAAATAAATTGTGAACATGATAACGTATGTAATATAAAGATCCTTTTTCCTTTAATAATGTCCTTGAATTTTTCAGAAAGTTTACGATATAACCAACGAAGGGGTGTATGTAGATGTTTAAAAAGAAAATTGTTGTTGGAGTATTAGCTTTTTCCTTGATTGCAGGAACTGGAACTGGTGTCTATGCCTATAATCAAAAGGCAAAAGAAGAAGTAAGATTAGAGCAATTGCATAATCTAAACTCAGCTGAAAAGGCAATTGATTCATTGTATAACAGTTCGAAGACAGAGCTGGCAGAAAATATTGATCAGAGAATCAACAAGGCTGAAGCTACTTTAAAGAAAGTAGAAGCAGGTAAAGCGAAAACACGTTTATCCAATGAAATCAAGGATGTAAAAGAAATTGCGAAAATCCAACAAGAAGTCTACAGCATCTTAGAAAATGGAATCTTAGTAGCAAATGCTACTGATAAGACAGTGGATGAACTTTCTGAAAAGTTGATTGATGTTAAAAACAAGAATGAATCCATTTATACTCATTTGACTGACTATTTATCTGTTGCTAATGATCAATTGGCTGTGATCGATACTGCGCAAAAGAAAGTAAAAGAAGCAGAAAAGACAACAAATAAAAAAAGTTATGATGCAGCTGTTAAACTTGCGGACAAAGTGAAAAATGAAGAGAAAAAAGATGAACTTAAGAAAAGACTTAGTGTTGTTAACAAAAAATTAGTAGCTTTAGAAAAAGAAGAGTTAAATAGTAAAGAAGAATCTAAGCAAGTAGCTAAGAAAGTGACAGTTGAGAAAGAGAATGTTAATCAGGTAGAAACTAATCAAGGCCAAAATTCTGTTGTATCTAATTCTTCACAATCTGAATCTTCTAAGCCGAATTCAGTGAGTTCTCAGCAGAAGGCATCATCTGCCAAGTCAAATTCAGAAAGTACTCAACAAAAGTCATCATCTACAAGCAAATCTTCATCTACTTCAACAAAATCAGCAGCACAATCAAGTTCATCTAAAGTATCATCTAACGTTTCAAGTTCAACTAAACAGAATACAAGTGGATCAACTTCTAAAAGTTCAGCCAAACCTACTTCTAAACCTAAATCGAACCAATCAACATCGAACACCACTAAATCTGCTACCAGCGAAAAAAAGCAAACTTCATCTAATTCCGGAAGTTCTTCAGGAAAGTCAGGTGGAACAGATTGGGATAAGGTAGGAAGTCAATTAGAGAATCACGATTGGAGTAATACCGGATCTGGTGAAATTGACAAAGACGGTAATACTTGGGAATCCTGGGACTGATTAAGATATTGATAGAGCTATTCATAAAAATGAATGGCTCTTTTTTTATATAAAAAAAGAGAAAGGAAAATGCAATGAGTATGAAAAGGAGATTGAGGTTCTTTTTATTAACGCTTGTCTGTGTTTTCGCTTTGCAAAATGTTTTATATTCCTTCAATAATCATGTAGCTCAAGCAGCTGGGCCAAAAGTTGAATATTTGGGAAATGTATCATATTCGTATTACACAGTCGGGAAATTTAAAGTAGACGGGGAGTATGCTTTCTGTGTGGATCACAAGAAGTCCAGCCCACCAACAGGAAGTTCTTATTCTGGTGGATCTGTTTACAATAATGAGAGTATAAGAGCTATTCTGTACTATGGATATGGCGGAGATGGAAACATTGTAGGAAACGGGGATGCTGGTCTTGTAGCTACATCATTAGCACTGGACAGCATTATGAATGGAGATTATTCTTCAGGGAAATCTACAGTACCTGGATATGACAAATTAATGGATCATGCGTCTAAAAAAGATGCCCCTAGTACATCTGCTTCATTTAGCAAATCAGAAGTAAAAACAAGTATATCTGGTAATTTACAAAAATCCGAAACAATAAAGTTTAATGCAGATGAAAAGAATTCAATAAAAGTGAATGTACCTTCAGGAGTAACGCTTCATTTAGGGAATAAGAGTTATACGAATAAAGCTGTTACAATCAAAGGGGGACAATCATTTTATTTAACTGCTGGGCTAGATTATGGTAAAGACGTATCTTTCAGCAACATTAAACCCTCTATGGGCACCTATCAATCTATCTTATTTGTACCATCTAGTAGCTCTCAACAAAGGCTTGCACAAGGGTTAGTAAAAGACCCGGTATCATTAAAAAAGTTAACTGTTGATTTTGAAGTAAGACAAAAGAAAATCACTGTGCAGCATATTGATAAGCATACAAATAAATTACTTTCTAGTTCTTCTTATACAAGGAATATTGGTTCAAGTTATGACTTTTCTCCAAAAAACAGCATTGTTGATGGGGAAAATAAATACCTACCAGTTGATAAAAAAAGTAAATCCGGAAAGTTAGGAAATAGCAATCTCACATTAAAGTTTTATTATAATTTAGAACGGACCATTACAGTAAGGCATATTGATGCTAGGGATAACCGATTGATTACTTCTAATAGCTATAAAAAATTAAGAGGTGAAACGTATAGTTACGGTCCAAAAACAAATTTAAAGAAAGGCAGCTATACTTACAGACCATTATCAAAGGATAAGAAGACAGGGACTGTAGGGGCTAATAATATAACATTAGATTTTTATTATGATGTACCATTGATAAAGGCGGGCTTAGAAAAAATTCAAGTTTATACCGCACCAGCTAATAAGGGCCTTCCAGTTAAAGTGGATCTATCAAAGGAAAACATTTATCCTGCCAGCAACGGTGATATGAATGATGCGAAATTAGATGTTTCTTTGTATCAAGGAAGTACAAAAGTGGATACAAAAACATATACAGCAAAATCTTTGCCTGAAAAGATTGATTTTAAAGTTCCAGCAAGCCGGTTGTCAGTAAATCAGAAAAGGGCATATACAGTCAAGCTTGAAGGCTATTCGAAAGATGAAATAGATGTTATTTCAAATGCTGCTTCCATCACAACAGATGGGTATACATCATCACAAAAGACCCTCAATGTAAGTGACACTTCCCTTTCTTTCACGGGAGTAATAATGACGGAAAGAGCAGTGGGAAAGAACATGGTCGTTTTTAACGAGACTTTACAAGCAAATCTAAAGAAGCTTGATAAAAAACTAACAGGATATGGTTTTGAATATCCTGTTGACATTGTATACAGAAATGATCTCGAACAAAAAATCAATAGTAAGTTCGAAATTTATGTTCCAAAATCTTTAGTGGATTCTTATTTGTCATATCCAGTTAGTAATGATTGTTACAAAATAAGGTTTGATGAAACTAATCAAATTGAGAGTAAGAATCAAAAAGTTTTAACTACAACAAAGCGTTTTGAACTGCCTGAAGTAAATATCGAAAAAAGAACTGGTCATCTTTTCACCAGTTCACAAGTCGCTGACGGCGATAGTCGAATTAAACATGAAATTATCGATGGGGGGAGAAAGTTTTATACTCCAATTTGGGGAGATCTTGGAACCTATCAATTAGAAGTGAAAAACGTTGAGCCTTTAGGTGTTCATAAAATAAACGTGTCGATAAAACAAAATCTTGATATCTATGCTTATATGTATGGTCATATGGATTCTAAAACAGGAAAGCAAGATGCGATTTATTTAAGACCGATTAATGCAGATGATCCTAATTATCCAGCTAACTGGACAGCTGAAGATAAAAGACGTTTTGAAGAATGGAGTCAAAATTAAATGTAGAAAAGCCTAGAATTTTGTTTCTAGGCTTTTTTTAATGGAGGAATAAGATGAAAGATTTTCCTTTAATAATCTTAATCCTGTTTATCGGCCTATATTTTGTCTTGTTTACCTGCCATTATAAAATCGAAGAATTTCGTTATAACTCTTTGATTCTTTCAATAACAGAAACTGCTAAAATAGCAGGGTTTCAAAGTTTAGATAATAGTGTCAGGGCCGAAACTGGTATTGTTGAAATTACAAGTGAGAATTTTGAAATGAGTTTCGAAAGAAAATTTCGAGAGACTGTAAATGTGAAGCTTGAAAATCCAAGATATTCTTACGATTACCTGAGAGATAATGATGGAACTATTATGGCGATAAGAGTTATCGTTACGGATGAAAGAGACAATAAATATCAAGCGACTTATATATCAGATATAGGCAATCGTTAAAGGAGGATATAATGAAAATAATTTCAGAGGATATTTTGAAAGACATAATCAATGATTTAAAGATAATTAATCCCGAATTGATGCTAGAAGCCTTTACTGATCCAATTGCTAGGGAAGCTTTGAAAAAGGTAATGCAAAATGACCTCCCAAAACGACATAATATTATTTTGAGGACTGAAGACCATATTGATTATGCTTTATCTGAGATTGTTGGATTAGGGGTAATTGAAGAAATTATTAAAGATCCTTCAGTGACAGATATAAGCTATAACGGTACTGAGTTAATTGTTAATACAAATAATAAAAAATACGTTTATGATGATGATATTAACGAAAATTACATTATTAAATTAATCCAAAAGTTTGCTAATGCAGTAGGGAAAGAGTTTACTCCCAAGAATCCTATTTTGGATGCTTCTCTTAACAATTTACGTATCAATGCTGTTCACAAAAGTTTGTCGCCTTTTGGAACTACAATGGCCCTTCGATCATCGAAAGCTGAAGCTGTGCTAAATGAGGGTAATTTTAAAGATTTTGCACCGGAATATATATTGGAATTTTTTGAGGCAGCAATTAAATCTCGTTGTAATATTATCATCGCAGGGGAAACGGGAACCGGAAAAACCGAGTTGCAAAAATTCCTTGTTAGATATATTGATTTTGCCGAGAAGATTATCAATATGGAGGATACTTTAGATAGTTATCTTAAAGAATTGTATCCCGATAAAGACATTCATAGTTGGTTAACTTCTCAATCTATTAGTTTTACTGATTTAATAAGGGCTGGTTTGCGAAATAACCCTGTGTGGATGCTTGTATCTGAAACACGAGGTAAAGAAGCCTACGAAATGCTTCAGGCTGTCCTATCAGGACATAGGATTATTACAACTTTACATTCTGTTGATGCCAGGGCAATTCCGAAACGATTTATCAATATGATGAAGATTGGATATACAATCGATGAAAAATCTGTTTTAGAAGATATTTATAATTACTTTCAGTTAGGATGTCATATCGAGAAAGCCCAAATTAATGGAAAAGTTGTTCGTTATTTGAGTGAAGTCGTAGAATTTAGACCTGATAATACTGCTGTTACGGTTTTCAAACAAATCAAAAGAGGACAAGAAATAATTCCGGTTGTTGGTGAAATGAGCGATGAATTTATCCAAAATCTTTTGAAATTTGGTTGTAAAATACCGACTTTTGGAAATGAGGGAGTTTTAGATGGCAAAGAAAAAACAGTATACGCTTGATGAAGTGAATGCTCTTCGCGTTGCTTATGGAGATCCTTTACAAAAAAGAGAACTTGTCTCTACTCTTTTAATCCCTTTCGCTATTAGTGCTCTTTTTACATTTGCACTCTTTTACTACTGGTGGTTAGCTCTTATAACCGGAGTTGTTTCCATGATTTATGCATACAAAATTATGATGCCTCAAAATGTAAAACGAGCGTATGAAGTGAATGCTTTTCGTGAAAGAAACAACTTTGTCAATAATATTACTCAAATATTAACTAATCAGGAAAGAACAGTACTGGATGCCCTTAAAACAGTAACAGAAAGGGCCAAAGGGGAATTTAAAGAAGATCTTCTTTTATTGCAAGCTACATTAGTTGATGCAAACGTAAAAGAGCAGCAAGACGCTTTCCAAGTTATATCCGATAAATACAAAAAAGATGTAATATTTGACTTGTTTGTAGAGCAATTAGCAACGGCCTCCATTGAAGGCCGTTTTTCTATGGAAACATTAAAAGATATTAAATCTTATCACAATCAAGTAAAGAAAAGGCAAGATGATTTCATGGCCAAAAAACAGAGAGAAGCATACAATTTTAAATTTATTGTAACTATCGGTTTTGTATTAATTATGGCAATAACATTTAGCTTTGGTTGGGATAAATTTGCAAATTTATATGCTAGAAATCCGATTGGATGGATTACTAGTGCAGCTTATTTATTTATTGTTGGAGGCTATTTTCTGGCATTCAGAAAGAAACTTGTTGATGACAACATAATGGAGGTGAAATTATGAGTGAAACTACTATCGAGGCGAATCCTAGTATATGGTTTCGTGTTGCTGAACACAATCTTTACGATATGTGTATGGAAATGGGATTTACAGAAGAACGGTTTATTAAGTATCAAAAGAAAAGATTTCTCAGAGCCGTTTTGTTCGGTTTTCCTTTAATAATAGTATCTTTCTTCTTTCAGTGGTGGTGGGTTTTCGCTGGCATAGCAATTAGTGGATTTTTGTGGTGGAACGAATATAATCGGGCCAAAAAGTTCTATGGGAACTTTAATTTTGAGAAACAGCTTCAGTTTTCAAAGTTTACACGAATGCTAATCCCTTATTTATTACAGACAGATGCTACCCTTTACAGCGTATTTACGAGATTGCTAGATCGTTTAGAACCTGGTCATCTTAAAAACTCTTTAGAACGTTTGTTAATCGAAATGAACGAATTTCCGAACTCAGAAGTACCGTTTGTACGTTTTGCAAAAGATGCCTCCGGTACCGATAGCTCTATATTATTTATGACAACATTGTATGATTTCCATCAAAATACTTTTGACCATTCAATTATTATGGAACTTGGTCAATTATCAAGTGAACAGTTGTTTGAAGGTGTTGACGAAATTATTGCTTATAAACTTCGGAAATTCTCAATGTATCCAACGAAGTTAACAATGGCTAGTTTTGTTATTACATTAGGTTATGCGATTTGTATGATTTCTGAAGCTTTCTCTACTGGATTATTTTGATAAGGAGGTAGGTCCTATGTTAGAAAGTTCGACTATGGAAATGGGTAAAATTTACATTTCCTTATTTATCATATTTTCTATGGTATCTCTAGCGTTATTTTTCTCTGAAATAAATCACGCTAATGATTTTAAGCAGTATGTAAATTATCAAATAGAGAGGAATGGTGGTCTAACTGGTGAAGCGATTGAAAAAGTGAATAATTACAATCAGGAGCATTTTGGAGGTAAGTTTGACATACAAAGTGCTCAAATGAATCAGCAATTTTCTTTTGGTCAGGAAGTAGATTACACGATTAAAACAACACATAATTTTTTCTTTTTGCCTTTGTTAAGTAGAGATATCTCGGTTAAGGGTTCAGCTATATCTCAAATCAGATAATGCCTGGGTTTATACTTTCCCATTTTAAAAAAAGTAAAAAAATAACAAATTAGGAGTGGTGTGTAAATGTTAGATCAAAACACAGATCGTACGTATTGGATGATTGGAGCCGTTGTTGTTGTTGCTATTTTAATAGGTGCTGCAAAAGTTGCTTTTCCGGATCTTTTCGATGATGTTATCACCAAGTTCACAAGCACATTAACAGCTGGCTTCGCTGTCTTCCCTTTTCAATCTTTATTGAGTTTCTTTAAATAATGCTCGAACAAAACACGGACCGGATATACTGGATGATCGGGATGGTCTTGCTGGTGGCGGTAGTAATTGGTTTAGGTTCTATAGCATTTCCGGAAATCAATGATTTGGTAACTACGAGGTTTCAAGGAATGGTTCCAAAATTTTAGATTTATTTTAGTTATAAAAGGGGGTGGTTGCAAATAAGTTCAATTTAACTCACCCATATTTACTAATGTTTGTGAAGGGAGATTAGAAAATGTCAAAAAAGCTTCATGATATTCCTTCAATGGATGCTTTTATGAAAGGTTTAGAAAAAATTCGAGAACAGCAGCTTGAAGCAAGAGAAACAGGTAAAATGAATGTCTATCCTTTTGAAGGAAATAATGGTCAATATAGTGAGTACCAAACCGGCATTATAACACCGAAGGATCAGCATTATTTAATATCTGCCGAAGGTGACATCAGCTTTACCGGAACTGAAATTTTGAGCTACGAAGGAGGAAAAGATGCTTTTCCTCCTTTTAGTTGTGCGGAGATGCTTTTAGAGTCAAAAGATGATTTTAAAATTGATTATCAAAAGGCTGCTGAATATTATTCTCTCAATAAGGAACTCGCAATTAAAGAAAATGAGCAAATCCTTTCCTCAAAAGAATTTAAACCTGAACATCCTATTACCCTGACAGTTAATCAAGGGATGCAAGATGTAACTGAAATGTTAGAAAAACAAGGTGTGAATCCTTCGGGTAATGAAGAAGTGACAGCGCTTTTGGATAAGCATTTTTCGAAAATAGAGAAGCTATTGTCTGATTTTACCGAGAATGTGGAAAAATCTTCTTTTGAGAAGGTACCTGAGCTAGAAAAAAGTTTAAAGGAAAAGTTAAATAAGATCTTCTCTGATTTAAAAATGGGTCTTAAACAGCTATTTGTAGATATGAAGGACCAGGTGCAATCAGGTATTGAAAATAAGATAGAAAATATTCAAACCAATATTCATAATGCAGTGGCTAGCAGGGTTCAAAATGTTAATGATAAAATCAAAAACTTCACAAATGCAGTTGATCAGAAATTCCAGGTGATTGATCGTCCTAAGACAGATTCCAAAGAACTGGAAGTAAACTTTTCTAAAGAATCAGAGATTCCGATGAAGGTAGTTACATTGGAACAGCCCAAAAAAGAGGAACAACAAAAAAAAGAATCGGTTCAGGATGTTCAGAAGGAAGAAATTAAAAAGCTATTGCTCCCGTATGCTGAAGAGTTAAGAGAAAAATATGGGGATATAGGGGAAGCTAGTATCAACAGTAATGATGATAAGAATTTCAATATTACTTTTAGCAAAGAAAATCCTTTGGGTCCTCAATCATTTTACAGGTTGAAGGCCAATATGGAGACTGGAAAAGTTGAATTCTATCACAGTTTTCCTGATTCAAGAAATGAAAATTGGTTTCAAAACGTCGAAACCTTAGAAGTAACTAGTTTGGATAAACTTAGAAGTCGTGAATTGGAGAACATTAGTCCTCAACAAGATGAATTAACTGTTGAAAAACCTGACTCATCTTTATCTGAACTGAAAAAAGAAATCAACCATCTAAAGAAAGAAAATGAAGGGTTGAAAACATTTGTTAATGTTATTAAATCAAAAAACCCTGAAGTTTTTAAAGAAATCATAAATACGATGAAGGGGGTAGATAAAGAAGAACTAAATCATGATACTCCTGTTGTAAAAGAAAAAGTAGTAGAAGAAATTCAATTATAATATCAATCAGGCAAGTACTCGAATGAGTACTTGCTTTTAAAGGAGCTTTTTTATGTTATTAATCAAGAAATTCGACAATGTGTATTTTAAGTCATTCGCTTTATTAGCATTCACTTGTTTTATGTATCTAGTTGTTCCTGAGATTGGGTTTGCAGCATCCAGTACTAGTTCTGTTCAGACAAAATTAAAGAATGGCGCTACTGCTTTTCAGACGGTATTAACCGGAATTGTAGTGGTTGTTGGTATTGCTGCAGCCCTAAAAATCGTAGTCAAACATCTACCTAGCATTGATGATCCTCACGTAAAAAACGAAATGTGGAAAAGTATTGGTGGGGTTCTCGCGGCTATCGGAGCATCTGCTGGTTTGATCTGGATTATTCCTTGGGTCTACTCTCTCTTTAAATAATAATGAAAGGCGAGGAAGCTTAAAGCTTTCTCGTTTTCTTAAAAGGTGTGAATATTTTTATTATGGATCAAGATCAAATTAAACAAGCATTGATAGAAATATTAGATTCAAATGGTAAGAAGGGCCGTAGGTGGTTCTTTCCAAAAAATGTAGATAATCAATATAAGATTTTAGCGAATATGACGTTAAAGGAATTACTCCTATACATTTTTCCGGCATTATTAATATCAACCGGGATAGGTCTTATTCCCCCTTATAATTCAACCTTATTTTGGCTTTTTAAAGCGATCTTAATAGTAGTTATTATTGTATTACCTGTTGTCTATGTAAACTTTAGGCCTGTTAAATTCAGAGACAATATCCGTGCAAAAGATTATATAAAAGAATTTTTTGATTACAAAAGGAAAAAGAAAGTGTATTTTATAAAACCTAAAAATAAATTTTTGGGATAATTTGTTACAGAGAAATAGGAGTGAATAATTTGAGCGAAAAAGAAATTTCCTTCAATGATATTAGCCCTATCCTGGGTGTGTATTCTGATTTTGTTTATCTAAAGGAACATGCTCTAATAACCATGATTAAGATAAAAGGTGTGAATTTTGATTTGTTGTCTCTTTACGAACAAAACTCAATCTTTGATGAATACGGAGCATTTTTGGCTCAAAATATTCATTATCGTCCAGAAACTGTTTCCATGACAGTTCCTATAAAAATGGGAGATTATTTAAGGAAGTGGAAGATGCAGCACATTAAGTCTTTACAAGATCCTTCAGTAAATGAAAATTTAAGACAGTTAAGGGCCAGTTATTTATATGAATATCAAAAAACAGAAACGGATTTAAATATGGCTGTAAAAGCCCATTTTATTGTGCTTAAAGAGAAATTGAAAAAGCCGACATTGGAATATTTGCATGAAGCTGAAAAAAAGTTAACAGAAAAAAGGGAAGAAATCATAAGAGCAATCCATCAGGTATTGAATGCTTATGATAGTCGGCAAGAAGTACTAAGTGCTAATGAGGCCCTTTCTCTATTACATCAATTTTTAGATTATAAAACATCAATTTATCAACAATAAGGAAGGTGATAAATATGGATATATTATCTAATAAATACCTAAAATACTTAGCTGTCATTGGTGGGACTAAGCTTGTTATAGACTGCACAACAAAAATTGATCCGTTGGAATTTAAATAAAATTATCAACAATAAAAGAAGGTGCAAAGTATGAGTTTATTATCTTTGTTTGGCTTCAATTCCAAAAAAAATACAAATGTAATTGAAGAAAATCAGATTGATGGCTTAATCGATAAAGATGTTATAGAAAGCCGTTATCCTTTTGTATTTGAAATGAATAGGGAGTACATTGCTTCTAGTGGGAATTATATAAAGCCGTATGTAATTCTAAGTTATCCATCGGAGCCTACTGGAAACTGGTTGTCTCCTTTAAAAAGATTAAAAGGTAATATTACTATTACTCAGCATTTAGAACCGGCTAATGGAGAGATTTTAAACCGGCATTATAATGAGACAGTGAAAAACAAAGAGGCAGAGCTATTGAAAACGTTGGATCATTATAGAAGAGAACAAATTAAAAGGGAATTGATAACAGCTAAGAAGCAGTTAGAACAGTCATTGGATGAAAAAAGTGCATTTATTTATCTTTACACCTATATTCTATTACAAGCTCATTCTGAAGCAGAATTGAAAAATTTAGAAGAGAGCTTGAATCGGGTATTGATTAAAATAAACTTAAAAGGAATAACTCCATATAGAAGAATAGAGGATGCTTATTTTTCATCATTTCCAATTGGGCTTAACAAATTAAAAGAGTATACTTATGCGATGACTAATACAGTCAGCGCCAGTTCCTTTTTTCCTTTTGATGACAATGAAATTTGTGATTTGACACCAACAGCGACTATTGAAGGAATGAATAAAGAAACCAACTCTTGGATAGCTATAGATTATAAAGACCGAGGCAGGACATTAAATAGAAATAAAATTGTTTTAGGTACTTCAGGAGGAGGAAAATCGACTTATCAAAAAAGTAATGTATTCAGAAAGGTAGCCGAGGGCGAGGATAATCTTTATATTATTGATCCCGAGGATGAATATTCAAAAGATGTATTGGCTTTTGGTGGAACTGTTATAGACCTATCAAGTGCTAGTCCCACTAGAATGAATCCTTTTGAGATTTTATCACAAGCATTAGACTCGGATGATGACAACGTTATTAGGGATCGGAAATTAACTGATAAAGAAGTAGATAATTTGATTAGACAAAAGGTCAATCGCTTGAAAGGTTTCCATAAAGTTAATATGTCTGATATGGACCAAGTACAGTTATCCATCATATCTAATGTTTCGATGGATCTTTTTGGAACATTTAGAAAGAAGAAAGACTTAGATAAAATGGGACCTGAAGATTGGCCAATATTAGAAGACCTTCTTAAATCTCTACAAAAATTGAAAGAAACTGATATAAAAAAATACGAATTAATTGAGAAGTATTGTTTTATATTGGAAGATATGGTGTATGGGTCAAGTACGCTGTTTAACGGTTATACAAATGTAGATTTAAGCCCAAAGATTGTTTCCTTTAATTTGAAGCCATTACAGACAGAAAAGGAAATACAGGCTGCAGCTTATTTAAACACATTTAGTTATTTGTGGGAACTATTCACAAGCGATGTTTCTCAGTCAGATGAATTGTATTGTGATGAATTTCATTTCCTCTTGAAAAATCCTGAAAGTGCTGACTTCTTTTTTCAAGCCTATAAACGTTTCAGAAAATATAATGCCGGCGCTACAGTAACCACACAACAAATTCAGGATCTACTCAATGCCCCTGGTGGGATTGGTGAAGCTATTGTTGGTAATAGCTATACGAAGGTTATGTTTGGTTTTGAGCCGCGTGAAGTTGAACAAATTATTAATCGGTTAAAAATACCTTTATCAGATAAAGAAATACACTTTTTGCAAGCAAAAAAGCAAGGGGAAGCTTTAATACTTTATGGTTCACAACGGGCGCTATTACAAGTTGTTTTAACAGAGGAAGAGTTAAGGTTACTCAATCCAGCAAAATATGAAGAAAAGACCGGACGTAAAGCAAAGATTCTTCCGGATTGGACAGAAAAAGTTCTTCTTTCTCAAAATGAAATTAGTCAAATAACTAATGAATTGAATAAAGTTGAGGGCTTTTAAATGAAGAAAATAACAATGATGGACAATTTGACTCTTTTTATTAACAAAAGAGAATATAAAATTGAACTTGATGAGAAATTCACAAAGGTTACAAGTTTAGACGAAATTGAAGACCTGGAGCAGACGCTGACAGGTTTTTTTGATGTCGAAAGCATTAGCAGACAAAATAATAAAATATATCTGGTATATGATATTCCAGATGGCTATGAGTCTTTAGAAAAGGCTAAGCTTTTTGTTCCAGTAATCAAACTGCAGCTAATTAAGAATCTGTTAGATATTGATCCCCTATTAGAATCAAATGAGATGACGTATTTGGATCCAACTAATATCTTTTTTAAGAATTTTAATGATATTAAAGTACTTTATCGTTCAAACGGTCATCTTCCTTATCATAGAGATTTGAGTGCATTGGATCAATATAAGCTATTTGTATTAGGCTTCTTTAGTAATAAATACTCGTATAAAAGATTTTTAGTGAACAAAGATACATTGTTAAGAAAAGAAAATAATGAGTTTATGTTCGCTGTAAATGCTGCTACATCATTTGCAGGATTGAAAAATTTAGTAAATGAAGAATTAGAGAAAGAACAATCCAGGTTTTATGAAAAAGTGCAATTTCAAGAATCAAGCCGTAAAAAAGGATTTAAAAGGAAAATATATTCGAGCGTGGCAGGTGTTTTGTTACTGATCTTAATCTTTGCTGGGGGAGTAAAGCAAATAGAAAAAAATGTTAGAGCAGATTTTAAAGATGAATTAGCTGCAGCTAAGGCTGAAAATGAATTAACACTGGCCGTATCTAGTGGAGATACAAAAGATGCCGTGAAACTCATGGAAGATAAAGGTGAAACGCCTGAAGTTATTGCAAACATGCTTGTTAAAGCAGGAAAATATGATGAAGCTATTAAGTACGATAAATCAATAGAAAATAAGGTAGTCTCCCATCTTTATAAAATCGGCCAAAGAGATAAAATCTTAGAGCTGAAATCAAATTCAACTTTCCTGAAATTTGAAAAGGAAATAGTTGATTTTGATCCGGATAATTTAGCAGATAAGATGTCGCTAATTGAAGATAAAGATACGCTTAGGAGGTTAGCACTTGCCTTTATGGAGCATGACAATTTTGAGGTGGCTAAAGAGGTATTAGAAAGGTTAAAGTCCGATAGCTCCGGAGCCTTTGAACTTTCTAAAAAAGAAGAGTCAGAGATAGATGAATATATGAATAAAGCAAACCTTGAAATTAAAGTCAAAAATCTAAATGAGCAGCTTGCTATTTTAAAACAAACTGACTCATTACTTGAAGAAGAAGAAGAGACACTAAAAAGAGAGGAAGAGATCAAAAAATTAGAAGATGAGCTTGTAAGTTTGCAAAAAAAGCTTATCAAAGTAGATGAAAAAATAGGGATGGATGTTTAATGGAACCTGTAACAACTGTTAAAGTCGCCTTAACAGTAGCACAACAGGCAAAAAAACATTGGAAAAAGATAGTGCTGATTGCGCTATCTATTTTTATGTTATTGATTTTTGGTGTCATGGCATTACTGAGCAGTAGTTCTGGGAGTTCAGGAACAGCTAATGTAAATGAGGCGGTCATGGCGCTTAAACCGGCTGTGATTGAATACGCTGGTAAATATGAAATTCCGGAATATGTAGATGTAATACTTGCTATTATAATGATCGAAACCGGAGGGAAAGGGCCTGATGTTATGCAAAGCTCTGAATCATTAGGATTACCTCCGAATTCTATATCAGATCCCCTTGTATCAATCGATGCAGGGGTTAAACATCTTGCGGAAGTTATTAAAGATGCTCGATCCAGTGGATTGGACTTTTGGACGCCGGTTCAAAGCTATAATTTTGGTACTGCGTTTAATGGTTTCATTAAGAAAAATGGAAAACAATATACCTTTGATTTAGCCAGTAATTATGCAAAGGATATGGCAAATGGCAAAAAGGTCAAGTATTCAAACCCGGTTGCCAAATCTAATGGTAATTTTCGTTATTCTTACGGAAACATGTATTATGTAATGCTTGTTCAATCATATCTTTCTCCTGCAGCTGGTGGAGATATAGGTAATGCCGATGCTTCTGCGTTGGGTCCAGAAGCTTATCAAGCTTTAATGGCGGAAGTACTGAAATACAATGGTTGGACATATGTGTGGGGCGGTTCAAGCCCAAATACAGGATTTGATTGTAGTGGGCTAATGCAATATTCTTTTCGACAGCTTGGATATGATTTACCAAGAACCGCAGCAGAACAGGAGAAACATTCAATTCCGGTAGCTGAACCGCAGCCAGGTGATTTAGTTTTCTTTAAAGGAACTAATTCGAGTAGAGGAGCATCCGCGATAACTCATGTAGGGATATATGTTGATGATCAAAGATTTTATGCTGCTAATAGCAGTGGAGTAGGCTATGCAAAATGGAATTCAGGATACTGGGGAAAACATTTTGCTGGATTTGGGAGAGTTGTTAAGTAAAGATGGTCTTCTGCCGTAAGACAAACGAAAGGAGGTGATATTAAAAAGATGAAAAAATTTGTTGTTGAATTATCAATTACTCAAACGTTTACGGCTCAAGTAGTCGTTGAAGGAGACTTTAAAGATAAGAAAGATCCTGCTATTGATGCAACAGCTAAACTTGCAGCAGATAATATGGATCACGACAATTGGGGATATGAAGAAACGGAATTCGAAATTTTAAATGTAACACCTGTACTAGACAATCTTTCGGCATTACATCACAAAGTATCGTAGCTTTGATGAACAGTTCGAGAATATAGCGACATAACAAAAACAAAGGGTAATTCCATCAGATAATCCGAATACCCAAATTATATTATTGTTTGCAGATTAATTTATTCAAGAAAAAGGAGACCATTATGAAAAAAGGATTTTTTACATTATGTTTCATAGGAGTGCTAAGTTTTTCTTTTGAGACTGGTGCATTTGCTGCGACAGAAACTAGCAAAGAAAACGGAGTAGACTTACAAATCGAGGGTGGAGAATTTTCTTTGAATACAACAGATATTCATTCATTCGGGAATGTAACATTAGAGGATCAACCAGAGATATATCATACATCCTTTGACGATAAATTTACTGTTAAAGATATACGAGGCACCCAGGCCGGTTGGAGAATAGATGTTTCTGCTACGCCATTTACTGATGGAACAAATACTTTACCTAGAGGGTCATTAAGCATAGCGCCGTTAACAAGTATTGAAAGGGTTGGCATAGGACAAGGTGCGATTCCTGAGAAAACAGCGACAGCCAATAGAATCATCGATGATGGCACAGTAACTATAGCAAAAGCTGATATAGGCAGTGGGATGGGGGTTTTTGACTTAAAATTCCCTAACAATGCTCTTTCGGTTGTGGTTGATCCAACAACGGCAAAAATAGAAGAGAATGGCCAATATCAGTCAACATTAACTTGGGATTTAGTTCAAGCTCCATAACTTACAAGAAAGGGGATAGGCTTTCACTATTCCCTTTTTGTTATGTTGTTTTTCTATATCCTGAAATATTGAAATGGCAATTTTAGATATAGAAAAGCCTCAAAACAATAAAAGGAGAAGGTTTGAGTGAAAAAAATAATTATTAGTTTAACAGCAGCCTTTTTAATGATCCCAATAATACAAAATACTCAGGAAGTTGAAGCAAGTACTAAAGAGGAGCAAATACCCTCACTAAAAGTTTATCAAGATGACAATCATACTAAAATGGAATGGGCCATTGAAATGTTAGATGAGGATGTATTATATCAAACCGGTTTCGAAGCAAATGATGAATTACCCCGATTGACATATAATGCTTCAGGAAATAGACAGTATGGGGGTCAATCCTTTACATCTGAAGAAAAATTTTCTGGTAATCAATCTTTAAAAGTAGTGGATTCATCATCTAACGGTAATTACCGGGAAACAGACCTGAATGGAAAAGAGACATTTTTACCTTATTCAGCTGCAATTTTTACAAATAGAAAATATATGGAAAATGGGACAGATTTATCGGTAAGTTTTCGTGCTAAAACTAACGGAGCTGGAAGCATTAATATTTATGGGAGTGGGGGATATGCCGATTACGGACAACAATTAAATATAACTTTTCTTGAAAATGTTTCTAAAGGAGATCTCACCGCTAAGGTTAGTAACCCGGAATTTTTCCAGAACTATATTAATAGAGGAATAAAATATTACTTGGCAACCGAGAAAGGTAAATATTCAGCTTATCGACATGTGACAAGTGTAGATATGGAAACTTCGACAATCACTCTTAATGCTTCTTTTCTTGGCGACTTTGCAAAAGGAGATAGAGTGTTAAAACATAATTATAGATCTCCTGTTTCCTTCAATAATAGAGCAGTTTCAAAAAATGATGGTTGGTCATTATTTAATGTAAATACAAAAGTGATTGATTATGAAGATTATAATACATTAATCAATGGATTTGAATTATGGATAAGGACGACAACAAATGACACTGTTTATATAGATGATTTGAAGTTGGGGTATGCGACAAAGTCTCAACTCTTTCGAGGAGACAAAAAGATATATGAAGGGTATTTATCTGACTTTACAGATTCTGAGGCTGTAGATAAAACCAAACCTGATAAAGTTGGGAATTATTCTATTCAGAAGGAAAATGACAAATTTTATATTTCAATAAAACCAGTAGAAGATCGGGGTTCAGAATATAAATATTCGGTAGGGGCCGTTGCCCATGATGGAAGTTTATATAAATCGGCCATTGAAACGGTAGAAATAACCAGTGGAGTTAAAGGGTATTCGTTTGTGTTTGATAATAATCCTAATACGAATCCAGGAACCAATATTAATACCACTGGAAAAATTGAAGTACCTATAAATACAAATGCAAATTCTTATTTGCATATTAAATCCATTGATAATGCAGGAAATGCTTCTGATACTATGCATATTTCTATGAAAGATATAGTGAAAAAAAAGCTCGAAGTAATGGTCCCTGAAATTAAGTCTCTCGGCTCAATCGAATTACAGGATCAGCCAAAAACATATAAAACGTCATTTAATTCAAACTTCCATATTCAGAATTTCTATCCAGGATCAGATGAAGGCTGGCGTCTTAGTGTTTCTGCTAGCCACTTAAAATTACTTGGAGAATCATACACGCTGCCGCAAGGATCTATCAGTCTTGAGCCACTTTCATCTATAAAAAGAATAAGTGAAGCCGGGGGTGGTAATGCTCCAACAAATGTAATGACACAAAAATCGATTATTGATAATGGGGCAGTCACTGTTTTAAGTGCATTAAGTGGGGATGGGATTGGAGAATATGAATTTGGATTCCCTGAAAATGCTTTGAGTATTGTTATCGATCCAACAACAGCAAAGGTAGGGGAGTATCAATCAACATTAACATGGGATCTAATATCTGCCCCATAATAGAAAGGAATTGAGTGGAATAAAATGAAAAAATTCTTGTTAAGCTTTATTGCTGTTGCATTTCTAACCATCGGATTATCACTACCCTCATTAGCAAGTGCTAGTACAGGGGAAATTCCTTATTCAGTAAAACCGATTCTGCCTAAGAATCAAGATGAAGGAATTACGAGATATATATCTATATCGCCAGACTCCAATACCTTACAACAGGAATTGGAGTTTTTAATTACCAATAAATCGGATAAGGAATTGACTTTAGAAGTTGAAAAATTAAATGCATATACTTCCGCGAACGGAGGTATTCAATATTCTGCTAAAAAAACAGAGAATAATTTGATTATTGATAAAAAGTTTGAGATGCAGCAGTATCTTCAGGCTCCGGATAAAGTAATTCTTAAAGGAGGCGAAAGCAAAGCTATTAAGTTAACAATCGATATTCCTAATATAGAAGGGACCATTTTGGGAGGGATTGCATTTAAGGGAATTGAAGGGACAGAGAAAAAGACAAATAGTGGAATATCCTTAGAAATTAAAAACAAAGTAAATACAGTATATGGGGTAGTGATAAACTTCCCTACTGATAAAAAGCCAGCTTTTGATTTCGGACAGGCATATCTAGATATGATGCCAAGCTATTATGTTATGAGATTACCTATTACTTTAAATAGTCCAGTACTGGTGAAAGATATTTCTCTTGAATATGAAGTGGATTTAAAAGGGAAGAAGTTATTTTCTTCAAAGGGGAAATTAGACTATGCACCCATGACAATGACCAATTTTGCTGTACCTTTTGAACATGATGAAATTGTAAAAAACAAGCCCTATACACTGAAAGGGAAAATATCCTACTTGGATCAAAACGGAGACAGACAAGTTCAGGAATTTAAAAAAGAAATTAGGTATAAAGAAAAAAATGAAGATAGTCATTCACTGATTACGAATTTGAAAAGACCAATTGTAAAGAATGGACCTGTTTATTGGTTGATTCCTTTGGCCCTTCTTCCTTTAATAATCTTTTTTGTTTTTCATATTTACCGTAGAAAAAAGAAAAGTAAGGACACAGATAACGTGAAAGAAATGGATCCAAAAAGGGAGGGAATATCTTGAATCCAAAAATAATCATTACTGTAACTGCTTTGCTTGTTATTTCATTATTCGCGAATATTGCATTAGGTTTTAATCTGAGCAATGAGAATAGTAAAAATGAAAAAATGACTGTAGCTAATAAAGAATTAAAAGAAAAGATTAAGGGCTTAGAACAAGGTTTAGATGAGGCAGAAGGGATTATAACAGATGAACAGCTGGCCGGAAATGAGGAGGCGAAAAACCTTGTTGAAAAATTCTTCAAGTATCAATATGACTACAACTCAGATACATACAAGGAAAGGTTTGAAAAAATTAAACCTTTAGTCAATAAAGAAGTGTACGGCCAATTAACAACTGCCGGCATTTCGGATATCCCGAATGTACGGTTTGAAAATAAAATTCAAAAGCTGAAAATTTATTTAACAGCTGATAATAAAGAATTATCGGGACTTGTTTTATTAGATTCTGTTTATAAATTTGAAGGGGTAGAGAGTCCGGAAACAACCCAAATATTTCAAGTAAAGATTGAGGAAAAAAAAGGACAAAAGCAAATCGTTTCCTTAGAAACTTTGGGAACTTTTGCTTCAATGTCGGAAAGCTGAGGAGATCTTATGAAATTTAAAATTACTGTTTTTTCTATACTTGCTGTTTTCCTATTTTATTTTTCATTATTTATTGCTGGATTTATTCCTTTTGTGGCTGAATATAAAACGGAATTTAGTCCAAGGGTCGTATTGGATTATACAAAAGACATCTTTTTTCATCCGATAGTAAATATTCAAGAAATGCATGCTGAAGAAAATCCGATGCTTTATGTTTCAACAGGTGTTGCTTTCATTTTGCTTATATATTTACTATTTAAATCCCGTAATAAAAATTATGAAAATGTTGGAGATAAATATGGGGTTCAAGGTTCTTCCAGATGGGCCAGAAATCCAGAAATATTTAAAGTGCCTGAACAGATTACAGTCGTACCGAGTAATGAGTTGTACACGGAGATAAAAAAAACACTAAATAATAATGAGGTGAAATAATGGCTGCTATTAAGGAAAGAAGTACAAGTGGAATTATTATGGGGATTAAAGATGGTAAAGCTTTAATCCAACATGAAAAAAGTAAATTAGCCAATCGAAATCAGTATGTAGTAGGAGGGCCAGGATCTTTTAAAACTCAGTCATATGTACTGAGTAATATGATTAACATTACAGACTGCAGCCTTGTTGTTACAGACCCGAAAGGGGAAGTTTATGAAAAAACAGCCAAAATAAAAGAGGCCCAAGGTTATGAAGTACGGGTAGTTAACTTCAAAAATATGGCTTTATCTGATCATTACAATCCCTTTGGCTATGTAAGAAGAGATTTAGATGCGACAACCGTTGCTAATACAATTGTAAGTGCGAAAAATGATCCTAAAAGGAAAGATATTTGGTTTAACGCTCAGTTAGGGTTACTTAAAGCTCTGATATTGTATGCAAAAACAGAATTTCATCCAGATAAAAGAAATATGGAAGGAATCCTGGATTTTCTTCAGGAGTTTGATCCGGAAGCGAATGAAGAGGGACACAGTGAGCTGGATGAAAAATTTATGGATTTGGACAAGCGACACCCCGCTAGGAGAAGTTATGAGTTAGGGTTTAAAAAATCTCAAGAAAAAACACGTGCCAGCATTATCATTAGTTTGCTTACAACAATTGGAGATTATGTAGACGACGAAGTAGCAGCTTTTACAAGTAGTAATGATTTTTTCTTTGAAGATATAGGAACTAGGAAAGTTGCTCTTTATGTATTAATTCCAACAATGGATTCAACGTGGGAAGGCCTTATTAATTTATTTTTTACACAGATGTTCCAAGAACTTTATATTCTGGGAGATAAAAATGGAGCAAAACTTCCTGTCCCTACGGTTTTCTTATTAGATGAGTTTCCTAACCTGGGTAAATTTAATAATTATGAAGAGTTCTTGGCCACCTGCCGGGGGTATAGAATTGCTTGCTGTACTATCCTTCAAAACAACACACAATTGATGGACAAATACGGTAAAGATAAAGCAGAGTCAATATTGGGAAACTGTGCAGTTAAAATTTGCTTAGGTAATGTCAATGATACAACGGCAGCTTATTTCAGTAATCTTATGGGGAAAGCCACTGTTAAAGTAGAAACGGGCGGGAAGTCCATTTCAAGAGGAGGACCCGGAGGTACTGGCAACTCGTCAAGCAGTTCAAATTTCTCTTATTCTCAAAGATCCCTTATGAATGCCGATGAGATTTTAACGATGCCAGAAAAAGATAGTTTGATTTTAATTGCTGGAAAGTATCCGATTAAGGCTAAAAAGGCTATACAGTTTGAGCTATACCCTGGATTAGTTGATGAATATGAAGTATCTCAAATGGATTATCAAAGGAAAACAAGTCAGGCTGCTTTAAATGCGCATGAAAAAGAGATTGCTGCTTTTGAAGCTCAGATGGCTAACTTAGCAGCTAATGAAGATTTTAATGAAGAGCAGGTTATTGAGGAGCAAACAGCAGCTGATGAAGAACAGAATATGATTCTTGATCAAGAAAGAGAAAGATTTGAAAAATATCAAAATTCCCTGAGTGTTTTAGAGGCTATGTCAGAAGAAAATAATGAAGCTAGAAATTGAGGTGATTAAATGTTTGATTTTGTCGGAGACAAGCTAAAGGAAGTCATCGAAGAAACAATTAATAGCTGGGTAGAGGAATTCATGAACTGGTTACTAACAATGGTTAATGCCCTTGTATTCGATTTACCGGAATCTGATTTTGTGAATAATGTAATGACTTTTTTTGTATGGTTTACAGGAGTTTTTGCTGTAGTCATCGCTCTCTATAAAATAATAGAATACATTATTAATACTCAGAACGGGACCCAAGAGTACCCCTTAGATGAAATTCTACTAAGAGTTATAAAAAGTGCAGCTGCAATGTTAGTTCTGCCTTGGGTCATTAAACTTATTATGTTAGATATCGCCCTTCCCATCGCAAACTATTTCGCGGCAGCAGGAACAGATTTTGAAGGGAAGGGAGGCTATGCAGTTATTTCAGCTGCACTATCAGGAGGAGTATTAGGTGCAACAGGTTTGGCGGGGATCGTCTTAACGACCCTGCTTATTTTCTTTGTAGTGGTATTTCTTATGTTTTTATATTCTGTCTGTGTATTTTATGCAGATTATATAATAATGCAAATCCTTATTGCCCCTGTATCATTATCAATGATTGCGGATGATAATAATTATTTTAAAGTTTGGTGGAGAGAAGTTTTATCTATTGTCACTTCATTATTGATCAAAATATTCTTAGTGACTCTAATAATAAATACTCTGTTTACAGGCGGGAATATTTTCTTGGCAATCGGAGCCGGCGCTCTAATTATTAAAACTCCTTCAGTGTTAAAGAACATGTGGTATGGAGGCGGTGGTGCCCGAGCTCTTTCAAGAGGTGCTGGAAATATCGGTTCAATGGGTTCCAGAATGCTACTAAGTAAATTTTTAAAGTAGGGAGGGATTACAGTGTTTCTTATCACATATAAAAAGGGGTTAAATTCAGAAAAGAGTAAAATCAAATTTGATCACCCACTAACTTTTTTAAAGGCGAACGAAATGCTAATTGAGGCCGTTACAAGGTATAAACAATCTGGCCAAATGATGAAAGTCAGTTATAAGATTATCGAAATTGAAACAGGTGAAAGTATTTTTAATTCGAAAATTTTAATAGACAGAGACATTCCTAGTCTCTATCACTTGATAAAAGAAAACTCTAATACACCTAAGTTGGTCCTCGATTATGTTCTTAAAGTAGAAAAACGCGAAATAATTGAAGAAGAAGGGCTACTTTCCTCTGATAATCACCTGGAGGAAAAAGCGCGATTAGAAGAATTAAAATCAGAAAAAAATGAGATCCTGCAGCAATTGAAAAAAGAAGAAAAAGAACGGCAACAGAGAGATATTGAACATCAGCAAAGAATGAAAGAAATTCAGGCTGAAAAAGAAGCTTTGGAAAAAGCTCTTAAATTAAAGGAAAAGGAAGAAGCAGTAAAGGAATCTCAGCGCATAGAAGCATTAAGATTATTGGAAGAAGAGAAAATCAAAGCTGTACAGCTTATGGAAGAAAAGCGTAATCTCGATAAAAAAAAGAAAGAAGAACATGAGGAACGATTAAAACAGGTTGAAAATGAGGCAAAAAAAGCTGAAATTGAGTTGGCCAGTATCGAAACGGAATTGAAAGTAAATGAACTTGAAAGAAAAAAGGAGCTTCAGGAGCTAGAAGATAAAAAACTGGAATCAGACAGGAAAGCAAGCATTTTAAAAGCTGAAGGTGATAAAGAAGAAGTTAAGTACCATCAAGAGCTTATTGAAATTCAAAAACGAGTTGTTTCTGAACCTCCACACCGGGAAAATAATCTAACTACCGCAGTATTACCAAAACCGACTCTCAAAGAACAACTTCAGGAGCTCGATTTTGAAGAAGTGAAAGGTAGGTCAATCCAGTTTGTTAAGTTTAGTGTTAAGGGGTCTGTAAACGGAAGTAAGAAGGCTTACAAACTATTAAAGAATTACCATGAAAAACGTCTTAATCAAAAACAGGAAAAGCTAAATATTTTAAATAACCAGGCTGCTATTGAAGAGAAAATCAATCTCGAAAAAATGAAGTTTTTGGAAGAGTTAAATAAAGATCGATTAAATCAAGAAAAGAAATTAAAAAAAGAGGTAAAGCAAAAGGAAAAGGAACTGCTTCGACAAAGTAAAATAGAAGCCCGCTACCGGGCTGCAAAAAAGAGAAAAATGGGCCGCAGCCCGATTATTGGCGGTGGGACCTTTAAGTATATATTTGGAACATTTACGTTTATCTTAGTTGGTATGTGTTCCATCTACTATTTCAATTTAGGTGATACTTTTCCTGTTTTAAGTGGGGTGGAAAGTAATGTAGGCAACATATTAACAAAAATTATGAATGCAATACAAAAAAGTTAGGTTAACACCTGACTTTTTTATTTTTCAAAAGGGGGAATGATTTGTGAAGGCTGCTGAAGAAAAGCTATTTGTCACGAAAGAGGAGAAAGATAAAGCAAATAATGTAAACATCGTAGATTATTTACTTTCTATCGGAGAGCCGCTGAAAAGTGAAGGAAACAATTTTTATAGACATGAAGATCATAACAGCTTAGTGGTCAATTCGAGAAGGAATTATTTCAGTTGGAATAGTCGGAATGTTTCAGGGAATGCAGTTACCTATTTAATGAACGTCCATAATCTTTCCTTTCAACATGCGGTAAAGAAAATCAATGATGACTTAGGTGATAAAGCACTTTCTGAATTTAAAGCTCCGGAGCCTAGTTATCCTAGTGAATTTAAATATGATGTAAATGAAGTTTCGTCTGCTGATAATGTCATTAAGTATTTGGTGGATGAAAGGAAAATTGATCCGGATTTGGTTCATTTGTTTATTGAATCTGATCTAATTAAAGAAGATTCTTATAAAAATGTTGTTTTTAAATGGAAAGAGCATGGTCAATTAATCGGTGCCAATCTACAGGGGACGAGAGAAATTCCGGAAGAAAAAAGATTACATGCTGACCGAGCTTATTTTAAGAAGGTTTTACCGACAACCAAAGAAGCTACAAATAGTGGTTTTAGCGTAACCAGAGGATATCCCGAAAACCTATTTTTTTACGAGTCTCCAATTGATTTATTAAGTTATTTATCACTGAATCGCTCTACTTTGAATAACTGTCGTTTAAAGAGTATGGATGGTTTAAAAAAACAGACAGTTTTTCAAACTATTAAAGAGACAATGGTGGATTTGAAAAGACAGGATCGTTCCATCGAATCGATAACTTTATGTGTGGATAATGATCAAGCTGGTAAAGAATTTATCGAAGTCATGCAGGAATATGAGTTGAAAGGAAAAGATGGTCAAGTTATAACCTTTCAATATGATGTTCCTGAGTTGCCGAAGGGGTTGACAAAATGGGATTGGAACAACGAATTAAAAGCAATAGTGGAATCTGAATTAAAAAAAAACCTCAATTCTGAATTAGAAATTTAAATACAAAGGGGAGCGAATGAAGATATGATTGAAGAATTTGAACTAATTATACAATGGGAAAGGAGAGTTTGTTTTGAATAAGTATTTTACTACAGTAGGTATGCATGATGGTTTTTTTGAAATGGAAATATTGGTTCATTTATCTGCTAAGGACAAAAAAGAGTCAAAGCATATAGCTAACAATCACCAATTGGGCACTCTTTATAATGACCGATTTATATTTAAAGGAGAAGATAGTCTGATAATAAACAGAGAAGAAACAGAAAAATATCAATTCCGAGTATGCAGAGAGTGGAAGCCTATTGTTGAGGATAAAGATTACGATGGTCTTACATGGGATGAAGCCATTAAATACTTAGTTGAGGAAAACGGTATAATATTACCTTTTACTTTAGAATCTTATTATTTCACTACATTAGAAACACATCCCTTTGTTAAGACTGTTTAATAGTAACTTCAAGAGAAAAATTCGCAAGCGCCTGCTAATTATAGGTGCTTTTTTATATTAAATTAATGTTGATTTAAAATAAAGTCCGATAATTTATAAAAAAGATTGATAATTTAAAACAAAGTTTGATAAAAACGAGACAATATTTGGGGATAAACCTTGATTTATAAGGGTTTAGTTACTGTTTTTGATCAAACTTTTTTTTGAATCTACATTAGGAGATGATTTTATGGAATTTAGCATTGAACAAAAAAATGTTATTCATTGTTTTTATAAAAATCAGCTTGTAGCTTATGATATGAAATCAGTAAATATATTAGATGATACTGAATGTGGATACTTTATGTGGAAGTTAGAATGCGAGTTAGCCCAGAAAGATTGTTTTAATGATATTAACAAATATGAAGAAGAATTATTTTTAATATTACTTGAAGATAGTAAAAATCAGCAAGAAAAAGGTGTTAATGCCAATTTCAATTATTCAAATGAATTAATAAACTTATTCAAAAATACGTTAAACGAATATGTTTATTTTTAATCAAACTTTATTTTAAATCTACAATTAAAAGGAGAAGTGAATCATGAAAGAATTATTCGTATGTGAAAAGCCAAGTGTAGCAAGAGATCTAGCGACAGCCTTATCAGGAGGATATAAAGACGGTGAAGGTCATTGTATAGGTAATGATGGCCGTATTTATACATATGCTTTTGGACATCTGGTGAATTGTGTAAGCCCGGAATCCATTAATGCGGAATGGGGATGGAGAGGAGATGTTAATAAGCTGCCGTTTTTCATTAAAGATATTCCTTTAACTCTAATTGATGATCCTGGTGTGAAAAAACAATATAGGATTATTACAGACCTCATGAAACGCTCGGAAATGGTTTATGTAGCGACTGATGCAGGAAGAGAGGGTGAACATATCTTCAGGAAGATTTACGCTATGAGTGGCCTTCAGAAGCCTCTGAAGAGGTTATGGATCCAAGACATGACAAAAGAGGGTATGCTGAAGGCTTTTCATAATGCAAAGGACGGTTCTCAGTATGAAGGATTAGCAGCTGCAGGGAAGCTTAGGGAAGAATCAGATTTACTTATCGGGATGAATACAACTATGATGATCACAAAATTGAGTAAAAGTTCAAAAGTTCTCTCATTAGGACGTGTTCAAACCCCAACTTTGGCTATGGTTGTAAGTCGAGATAAGACAATTGAGAATTTCTCAAAAGTAGTACATTACTCTGTTGTGGCCTCTGATAAAAATGGTGCGAAATATGAGCTTGTGTTAGACCAAGATACATATTTAACAAAAGATACAGCACAAGCCATCTTGGATTCTCTAGGGAATCGAACAAACTTTGAAATAAAAATAAAAAACAAAGAAGAAAAACCACAAAAGCTTTTTAGTTTAACTGAACTGCAGAAAGTAATGAATGCAAAGCATCAATGGGGTGCAGAGCAAACATTAAATGTGACTCAGACTTTGTATGAGAAAAAATTTGTTACTTACCCTAGAACCGGTGCGCAGTACATTGCGAATGATTCCGAGCTTCCGGAACTACTAGAAAAACATGCTGGCCACGAAATAGTAGATACGATTATTAACAAAGGATATAAAATTGAACCTTCCTTTGTTAATCCATCAAAAGTTACGGATCATGAAGCAATAATTATTACGTCTAAAGTGGCCAAAAATCTGTCGGGTGATGAAGCTCTTTTATATGATGTGATTTTTAAACGATTCTTGGCCGCTTTTTATCCAAGTGCTGTTAAAGAAGAAACAATTGCAATGTTTAAGGATAACGATCATTTATTCAAAGCTACAGAGTCTGTTTTAGTGGAGCTGGGATGGAAGGAACTATGTAAGCGTAAAATAATCCCCACCTTTTGATAAGATGAGGATGCTGATAAGATTGATTTACTTCACCGGTACCCTGCATTGATCGGGCAGTGAAACCGACCATGGAAGCATCTTTTGGATGACTT
>NZ_LT622343.1 GCF_900098925.1 Bacillus massiliglaciei
TTCCCATAGCGCAAGCTAGTAAGACCCCTGAAAGATGATCAGGTTGATAGGTCAGAGGTGGAAGCGTGGCGACACGTGGAGCTGACTGATACTAATCGGTCGAGGACTTAACCACATTGCTTGAAACGATTCATGCCTTCCCATTATCTAGTTTTGAAGGAATAATTCCTTTATCTGTTTGGTGGCGATAGCGAAGAGGTCACACCCGTTCCCATTCCGAACACGGAAGTTAAGCTCTTCAGCGCCGATGGTAGTTGGGGGTTTCCCCCTGTGAGAGTAGGACGCTGCCAAGCAGACGAAAGACCAGCTGAGTGCTGGTCTTTTTTTATGTTGTATAAAAAAGACCGAAGGTCTGTCAAACTAAATTTTAAACGCCTCACCCGAAATGGGGAGGGACAAGAAAATCAAGGAAGCAGGGGAGCGAGGACCGGAGTGTACAGCGTACATGAGGACTGGAGCGGAGGAAGCTGACGCAGAGATTCGCCGTCCATCGTCGTTTCGGAGCTCGAGCGCCGATGGTAGTTGGGAGTTTCCCCTGTGAGAGTAGGACGCTGCCAAGCAGACGAAAGACCAGCTGAGTGCTGGTCTTTTTTTGATTCATAGGATAAAGACCGAAGGTCTGAAAAGTTATCTAGAGGCAAAGACCATGTATGAGGCGCAAAATGATTAACTCCAGTTACTGTATAACTTCCTGTTGAAGAGCTGGACTTTTTTGAGATCTATTACTTTTTCGATATAAGTACACCTCGTAAGATGGTGCCCAGTAAGAACAGTTCTTTCATCTAAATAGGACAGAATAACTTTCCCTTTTATTTTCCTATAGCTGTAACGGATTTAGTTGTTATATGATCCGCTATTCTAATGTATGTGAAACGAAGGATCATTTGACAGCTATGTGGATTGGAGCGGAAGGGGGTGAGACTCCTGCGGGAATAGCGCGTCAAAGGAAGACCCCGCAGGAGCGCGGAAGCTGCGACGAGGAGGCTTCCTGACCGCCCGCGGAAAGCGAACCCCCTGAAGCGAAAATTCCTCTTCACCCCATCAAAAATTTAACGCGAACTCTCTTTTTCTTTAAAAAGAAGTTTTGCTATTCAATAAAAAGGGAAAAAAACAAAAAATTAAGGTATGTAAGTACATATAGCGTGGCGAAAATATATAATACTTAAAAAGCAGAGGCGTTTGAATTTGCAAAACAGAAATTTCGTTGTATAATCATAGTCAAATATAGTCAAAGTCAGATTGGAGGAGGGCTGAATGAGAAACATATCTGATATTATCGAGAACTATCTGAAGCAAGTGCTTGAACTAAGTCAGAAAGACATCTTAGAAATCAAGCGAAGCGAAATAGCAGATAGATTTCAGTGTGTTCCTTCCCAAATCAATTATGTAATCAATACCAGATTCACCATTGAAAGAGGATATGTGGTGGAAAGCAAACGAGGCGGCGGCGGATATATCCGGATTATGAAGGTAAAATCACAGGATTATGTCCATCTGATCGATCAATTGCTGAATGTAGTCGGCACAAAAATACCTCAATCTACCGCTGAAGGAGTTATTTACAGACTGATTGAGGAAGAAGTCATCAATGAGCGAGAAGCAAAGATTATGATGAGCGTAATTGACCGCTCTGTCATATATATAGATTTACCTGACCGCGATGAACTAAGAGCCAGGATTCTGGCAGCGATGCTGACTACATTAAAATATAAATAAGCAGCGGGAGAGGTGATAAGATGATCTGCCAAGAGTGTAATCAGAATCCAGCAACCCTTCATTTTACGAAAATTGTAAATGGGGAAAAGACAGAGGTCCATATCTGTGAAAGATGTGCCCAGGAAAAGGGTGAACAGATGATTGATACAGGAGGCCAGGGGTTCTCTATCAATAATCTTCTTTCCGGGCTGCTGAATATAGAGCCTGCATTCCAGCAAGCGAAAGCAAGTGCCTTTGCTAAGAAAGAGGAACTGCGCTGTCCCCACTGCGGGCTCTCGTATAAAGAGTTTACGCATATTGGGAAGTTTGGCTGTTCAGAATGCTATAAAACCTTCAATGCCCAGCTGAACCCTATATTAAAACGGGTGCATGGAGGCAATACGGCTCATATTGGAAAGATACCGAAACGGATGGGCGGGGCAATATATCTGCGCAAACAAATTACTGATCTGAAGGCTGCTTTAAAAGTCCATATTGAAAATGAAGAGTTTGAAAAAGCAGCGGAGTTAAGAGATAAAATTCGTGCTCTAGAAAAAAGGTATGAGGCACAGGAGGGGGGCGATGAAACATGAGCTTGGAAAAATTCATGGAAAACGCGCTTAGTTCCTGGTTAAGTACAGATGGACCAGCTAATGATATTGTTTTAAGTTCCCGGGTAAGACTTGCGAGGAACTTAAACAATTTTTCCTTCCCTACTATTTTTTCAGAAGAAGAGGGAAAGGCCGTCATTGAGTTGGTGAGACAAAGAATCAAGCAGGAACCGAATAAGGAAATTGGAAGGCTTGAAATGCTGGAGATGAACCAGCTCAATCCGCTGGAAAAAAGGGTGCTTGTGGAGAAACATTTAATCAGCCCGCAGCTGGCAGATGATTCAGCATCAGGAGCCTGCCTGCTCTCTGAAAATGAAGTGGTCAGCATCATGGTCAATGAAGAGGATCATCTTCGGATTCAGTGTCTGATGTCAGGCTTGCAGCTGAGAGAAGCTTTACAGATGGCTAATCAGCTGGATGATTGGATCGAAGAAGAGATGGACTTTGCATATGATGAAGAACGAGGCTATTTAACCAGCTGTCCGACGAATGTCGGTACAGGGCTCCGTGCTTCCGTCATGATGCATCTTCCAGGACTTGTACTTACACAGAAGCTTAATCATATCATCCCCGCGATCAACCAATTGGGGCTTGTTGTCAGAGGAATTTATGGGGAAGGAAGCCAGGCACTGGGGAATATCTTTCAGATTTCCAATCAGATGACACTCGGAAAATCTGAAAAAGATATTGTCGAAGATTTATTGGGTGTCGTGGCCCAAATTATTACGCAGGAAAGAACAGCTAGGGAAGCATTAGTCAGAACCTCTAACATACAATTAGAAGATAGGGTATATCGCTCTTTGGGAATTTTGTCGAATGCCAGGGTGATCGAAACAAAAGAAGCGGGAACCTGTATATCAGATGTTAGGTTAGGGATTGATTTGGGGTATATAAAAGACATTTCCAAAAACATCCTCAATGAGTTGATGATTTTGACACAGCCAGGATTTTTACAAAAATACGCAGGAGGTTCGCTGAACCCAAGAGAAAGAGATATAAGAAGGGCCGCGCTTATCCGAGAGCGTTTAAATAACAGCAAAAATTCTTAAGGAGGAATTCCCTATGATGTTTGGTCGTTTTACAGAAAGAGCGCAGAAAGTATTAGCCCTCGCCCAAGAGGAAGCAATTCGTTTAGGTCATAATAATATTGGTACAGAGCATATTTTGCTCGGATTAGTGCGGGAAGGCGAAGGTATTGCGGCTAAAGCATTGTATGCCCTTGGCCTCGGAGCAGATAAGATTCAAAAGGAAGTCGAAAATCTGATTGGCCGCGGCCAGGAAACAGCTCAAACGATTCACTATACCCCAAGAGCCAAGAAAGTGATTGAACTTTCTATGGATGAGGCAAGAAAGCTTGGCCATTCCTATGTCGGAACCGAGCATGTGCTTCTTGGCTTGATCAGGGAAGGCGAAGGTGTTGCCGCCCGTGTGCTGAATAATTTAGGAGTGAGCTTGAACAAAGCACGCCAGCAGGTTCTTCAGCTGCTGGGCAGCAATGAGTCTGCCGGACATCAAGGATCAACGGCTGCGAACGCCAGCACACCGACTCTTGACAGCCTTGCGCGAGATTTAACGGCGATTGCCCGCGAAGGCAGCCTGGATCCTGTGATCGGCCGTTCTAAGGAAATCCAGCGCGTCATTGAAGTGCTGAGCCGCCGTACAAAGAATAATCCTGTATTAATCGGGGAGCCGGGGGTTGGTAAAACAGCCATTGCAGAAGGGCTGGCCCAACAAATTATCAATAACGAAGTTCCGGAAATTCTTCGTGATAAACGGGTCATGACACTTGATATGGGAACCGTGGTTGCCGGTACGAAATACCGCGGAGAATTTGAAGATCGCTTAAAGAAAGTCATGGATGAAATCCGCCAGGCCGGCAATATCATTCTTTTCATTGATGAATTGCACACATTGATCGGAGCGGGCGGAGCTGAAGGTGCGATTGATGCATCCAATATTCTGAAGCCTTCTCTTGCACGCGGAGAACTGCAGTGTATCGGTGCTACTACGCTTGATGAGTACCGTAAATATATCGAAAAGGATGCAGCGCTTGAACGCCGTTTCCAGCCAATTCAAGTCGATGAGCCTACCATTGAGGAATCCGTTCAGATTCTGAAGGGTCTTCGCGACCGATATGAGGCGCATCACCGTGTATCGATTACAGATGAAGCGATTGAAGCGGCCGTTACACTGTCCGACCGTTATATTTCGGACCGTTTCCTTCCGGATAAGGCCATTGATTTGATTGATGAGGCAGGTTCAAAAGTAAGACTGCGTTCTTATACAACTCCTCCAAATCTTAAAGAACTTGAACTGAAGCTGGATGAAGTGAGAAAAGAGAAAGACGCTTCCGTTCAAAGTCAGGAGTTTGAAAAAGCCGCTTCGCTTCGTGATACGGAACAGCGCTTGAGAGAGCAGCTTGAAGAAACGAAGAAAACGTGGAAAGAAAAGCAAGGACAGGAAAACAGTGAAGTGACAGTGGAAGATATCGCTCATGTAGTATCAAGCTGGACGGGTGTTCCGGTTACAAGGCTCGCCCAGACAGAATCTGATAAGCTGCTTAAAATGGAGTCTATCCTTCACTCGCGCGTAATCGGGCAAGAAGAAGCAGTCATTGCTGTATCCAAAGCCGTGCGCCGGGCCAGAGCCGGACTGAAGGATCCTAAGCGTCCAATCGGTTCCTTCATCTTCCTTGGGCCTACCGGTGTCGGTAAAACAGAATTGGCCAGAGCGCTGGCAGAATCCATCTTTGGCGATGAAGATGCGATGATCCGTATTGATATGTCCGAATACATGGAGAAGCATTCGACTTCCCGTCTGGTCGGTTCCCCTCCAGGATATGTCGGATATGAAGAAGGCGGCCAGTTAACAGAGAAAGTCCGCCGCAAGCCTTACTCCGTTGTTCTGCTTGATGAAATTGAAAAAGCGCATCCAGATGTGTTCAATATTCTGCTTCAAGTGCTTGAAGACGGACGCCTGACGGACTCAAAAGGCCGCACGGTTGATTTCAGAAATACGATTTTGATTATGACATCGAATGTCGGTGCTTCTGCTCTTAAAGAGAATAAGTATGTCGGCTTCTCGATTCAGGATCAAACGCAGGATTACAAGGATATGAAAGGAAAAGTGATGGAAGAGCTGAAGCGTGCTTTCCGTCCGGAATTCCTGAACCGTATTGATGAAACGATTGTCTTCCATGCTTTGGAAAAGAAACATTTGAAAGAAATCGTTACGCTTATGGTCGATCAGCTTGTCAATCGCTTGAAAGGAAATGAACTTTTCCTTGAGCTGACGGATGAAGCGAAAGAAAAAATCGCTGAGGAAGGCTATGATCCGGAATACGGAGCGCGCCCAATCCGCCGAGCTATCCAAAAGCATGTGGAAGATTTGCTTTCAGAAGAATTGCTTAAAGGAAATGTAGAAAAAGGCCAAACCGTGATCCTGGATGTAAAAGACGGCGAATTTGCCATCAGACAGGGAGAACCGGTGAACCGATAAGGATTTAAAGTTTTGCCGTAACTTCGAGGTACACGCTATCTTAGCGCTGTACCTCTGTTTTTTATGGGGGAATGATGCATTTTGCGGAGTTCCCCAGGATGCTTGTGTATAATAAAAAGGATTAAAAAGCTAGTTTCTGAAATATATTTTTAAAGAACCTATTGTGTAGGAAAAGGAGAAATTATGCCGGCAAAAAAGAAGACGAAATTCATGTGCCAATCCTGCGGATACGAATCTGCTAAGTGGATGGGAAAATGTCCTGGGTGCGGCGAGTGGAATAAAATGGTTGAGGAAACGGAAATTGTGAAACCCGCACGAAGGGGCGGAGCCTTTACGCATTCGGATGGAATCGGGGGAGCAGAACGCCAGAAGGCGGCGCCGATCACAACGATTCAGACAGAAAGAGAACCGCGTATAACGACGGATCTTGCGGAATTGAACCGAGCGCTTGGCGGAGGAATTGTCCAGGGATCTCTCGTCCTGATCGGAGGAGATCCGGGAATTGGGAAGTCCACCTTGCTTTTGCAAGTTTCTTCTCAGCTTGCGCGGAAGGGAAAGAAAGTTTTATATATTTCGGGAGAAGAATCTGTCAAACAAACGAAGCTTCGGGCGGACAGGCTTGGCGTCACCTCTGAAAATCTGTATGTTTTCTCCGAGACAGACATGGATTATATTCAGCATGCGATTCAGGAAGTGAATCCGGACTTGGTTATTATCGATTCCATTCAGACGGTTTATCAGTCAGAAGTAACTTCTGCACCGGGAAGTGTTTCGCAGGTAAGGGAATGTACAGCTACCTTAATGAGAATTGCGAAAAGCAACGGAATCGCTATTTTTATCGTAGGTCATGTGACAAAAGAAGGAAATATCGCCGGACCAAGGCTGCTTGAACATATGGTGGATACAGTTCTTTATTTTGAAGGGGAGCGGCATCATACGTATCGAATTATCCGGGCTGTGAAGAACCGGTTTGGCTCCACAAATGAGATGGGGATTTTCGAGATGAAGGAAAATGGACTGGAAGAGGTAGCTAATCCGTCTGAAATTTTTCTTGAAGAACGTTCTGAAGGGACATCCGGTTCTACCGTCGTTGCTTCGATGGAAGGAACACGCCCGGTGCTGGTAGAAGTACAGGCACTTGTTTCGCCGACAAGCTTCGGGAACCCGCGCAGGATGGCAACAGGACTCGATCACAATCGGGTTTCTTTATTGATGGCCGTTCTGGAAAAGAGGGTCGGCATGCTGCTTCAAAATCAGGATGCCTATCTGAAGGTGGCAGGCGGTGTCAAGCTGGATGAGCCGGCGATTGATCTAGCCGTCGCTGTCAGCATTGCCTCAAGTTTCCGCGATAAATCGACCAAGGCATCAGACTGCCTGATTGGAGAGGTGGGGCTTACTGGGGAAGTGCGAAGAGTCTCCCGGGTGGAACAAAGGGTTCAGGAAGCAGCAAAGCTTGGGTTTGAGCGGGTGATCCTCCCTGCTAACAATATAGGCGGCTGGACGGTTCCTAAAGGAATTGAGGTTGTAGGTGTTTCTTCTGTATCTGAAGCGCTTCATTACGCACTAGGAGGCTGAATATGACCGATAAGAAGATCTATGAAAAAACAAAGCTGGATATTTTACAGCTCATTTCACCCGGCACCCCGCTTCGCGAAGGGATTGAGAATGTCCTTCGGGCGAATACCGGCGGGCTTATAGTCGTCGGATTCAATGAAAAGGTCCGGGCTATTGTAGATGGAGGCTTTCAAATCAATTGTGCCTGTACACCTAGCACGCTGTATGAATTGGCGAAAATGGACGGAGCGATTATCTTGAATGAAAAGGCAGAGACGATCCTGTTTGCAAATGCACAGCTGGTTCCTGACACGAGCACTGCCTCTACAGAGACCGGGATGCGCCACAGAACAGCAGAACGAGTTGCCAGGGAAACCAAGGCGCTTGTCGTGGCGATCTCCCAGCGCAGGAACGTGATTACCTTATACCAGGGCAATTTTCGTTATGCCTTAAAAGATATTGGCGTGATCCTGGCTAAAGCTAATTTGGCGATCCAAACGCTGGAGAAATATAAAACCGTTCTCCAGCAGGGGATTTCGGTTCTCGGTACATTGGAGTTTGAGGAAATTGTTACATTTGCAGATATACTTCAGGTCTTCCACCGTTACATTATGGTGCTGCGAATCAAAGCTGAATTGTTATCTTATTTAACTGAACTGGGGACAGAGGGAAGGCTGATCAGGCTGCAGATGTACGAAATCCTGGCTGATTTGGAAAGCGAAGCGAAGTGGCTTATTAAGGATTATACGTATGCGCAGGATATGGACCCCGCTCTTGTTACTGCCAGACTTCAGGAACTGGCGATGATGGAGAAGTTCGATGAAAGTATGGTGCTGAAGATATTAGGATACAACGGCTATATCCATCTGGATGAGAGTGTCCATGCAAGGGGATATCGCATCCTTCATAAAATCCCACGGCTGCCTGCGCTGATCATTGAAAATTTAGTCAGCCAATTCCAAACCATTCATGCGGTCAATAAAGCCAGTGTGGAAGCGTTGGATGAAGTAGAAGGAATCGGGGAAGTCAGAGCCAATAAAATTAAAGAAGGACTGCGATTTTTGAAGAATCAGCTCATAACGAATCGAAGGGTCTGATTCTGGCGAAAAATATGGCTAATCCGCTCGATAATAAAGGATACTTAGTTTTTGACACTGTCTGACCATGATGCTAGGCTAAAAATATAATTTATAAAAAATGAAATTTAAAGGGAAATTTGCAGTCAGACGTTTTGTTTTTTAAAAGTTGTTAATAATGGTTAGAGGGAGGTGAAAGGATGTTAAAACGTATTATACAGGCATGCTTCCTCATTGTCGGAGGGACACTCGGTATTTTTCTCATACCTGAATTATTGATACTCTTACATGCAGAAGACATGGCGTTGATCAACAATCCTTATGTCAGTGTACTGCTAGGTGCCATTATTTTTTATTTTATTACTTTTTGGGCAGTCGATTATGTTGTCCATTTCATGAAGTGGCTGGAAGAGCAGATTGTGAGAATCCCCATCACGGATATTATTTTCGGAAGCCTTGGTCTATTGGTCGGTTTGCTGGCTGCGTTTTTAATCGGCTCAGCCTTCAATACTGTCAATATACCGATCTTGAATACGGTCGTGCCGCTCTTGCTGACGATTCTGTTCGGGTACCTTGGTTTTCAGGTTGGTTTCAAAAAGAGAGATGAGCTCCTGAATTTATTTACAAAAGGGAGCAAAAAGAAAAGTACGGATCAAGAAGACACGGACGCTGAAGGTACGGAAAGCCGCATGAAAATCCTTGATACGAGCGTGATTATTGACGGACGTATCGCGGACATATGCCAGACTGGTTTTTTAGAAGGAACGATTGTCATTCCACAATTCGTCCTGAATGAACTGCAGCATATCGCGGACTCCTCGGATGCTCTGAAAAGGAATCGCGGACGCAGGGGACTGGATATCCTGAATCGAATCCAGAAGGAACTTGCGGTTAAAGTAGAAATGTATGAAGGAGATTTTGAGGACATCCAGGAAGTGGACAGCAAGCTGGTGAAGCTTGCCAAGATCTCAGGCGGTATGGTCGTCACCAATGATTTTAATTTGAATAAAGTCTGCGAATTTCAGAACGTAGCGGTCTTGAACATCAATGACCTGGCCAACGCTGTCAAGCCGGTCGTCCTTCCCGGAGAAGAAATGAATGTTCTTGTGATCAAGGACGGGAAAGAGCAGAATCAGGGAGTTGCTTATCTGGATGACGGAACGATGATTGTAGTAGAAGGCGGCCGGGAGTATATCGGGAAGCGGATCGATGTACTTGTCACGAGCGTTCTGCAGACATCAGCGGGCCGAATGATTTTTGCAAAACCCAAACTTTTAGAAAAAGCACTTTAATGGAATAGGGGATCAATATGCATTATGAAGTCGTCATACCTGCTGCGGGGCAGGGGAAACGGATGAAAGCCGGCAAGAACAAGCTATTCATTGAATTATCAGGGGTTCCGATCATCATTCATACATTAAGAGTGTTTGAAGCGGATCCCGGCTGCCGCGGCATTATTTTAGCGATAAATCCCAACGAAGAACATTTGTTCGAAGCTCTGCTTGCTGACTACGGAATTAAGAAAGTCAAGAAGCTGGCAGCGGGCGGAAGCGAACGCCAGGAAAGTGTTTCTAATGGACTGGCCTATGCGGAGGAAGAGATCATCATGGTGCATGACGGGGCCCGTCCGTTTATTAATCAGGAGCAGATCAGACTGCTTGCTGAAGCGGCAACGGCAAAGGCTGGAGCCATACTTGCTGTCCCTGTTAAGGATACGATTAAGAGGGCAGCGGGTACATCAGTAATGGAAACGGTTGAACGATCAAGCTTGTGGGCTGTCCAGACACCACAAGCTTTTCGTGCGTCTGTCCTGAAAGAAGCTCACCAAAAGGCAGAAGAAGACCATTTCCTTGGTACGGATGATGCCAGTTTATTAGAAAGACTTCAGCTTGACGTAGTCATAATTGAAGGCAATTATGATAATATAAAAATTACGACGCAAGAAGATTTGTATTTTGCCGAAGCAATTTTACAAAAGAAGGAGTTAACATAATGTTTCGTATTGGACAAGGTTTTGATGTTCATCAATTAGTAGAAGGAAGGCCTCTGATTATCGGCGGGATTACCATTCCCTATGAAAAGGGGCTGCTTGGCCATTCTGATGCTGATGTATTGCTGCATACTGTAGCGGATGCGTGTCTTGGCGCGATTGGAGGGGGAGACATCGGAAAGCACTTTCCGGATACGGACCCTGCTTTCAAGGATGCGGATTCTTCAATGCTGTTAAAGCATGTATGGAAAATAGTCAAAGAGGCCGGCTATAAGCTTGGAAATATCGACTGTACCATTATTGCCCAAAGCCCTAAGATGGCTCCTCATATTGAAGCCATGCGCGAGCATATTGCAGGATTGCTCGAGGCGGGGGTTGATCAGGTGAATGTCAAGGCTACAACAACCGAAAAACTTGGATTTACAGGAAGAGGAGAAGGAATCGCTTCCCAAGTAACCGTTCTCATCGCAAAAACTGACGAATAGTCCTGTGTGAGACTTTATAATCGCTTCAGCTGATGATAGAATATAACGATAACAAAGGCTAGTTTAGGAGGCAGGAAAAGTTATGAGCAGTGATATAAGGGTCCGTTACGCACCCAGTCCAACTGGACATTTACATATAGGGAATGCACGTACGGCCTTGTTCAACTATTTATTTGCCCGCAACCAGGGCGGAAAGTTTATCATTCGGATCGAGGATACCGACCAAAAGAGGAATATTGCCGGCGGTGAAGAAAGCCAGCTGAAATATTTGAAATGGCTCGGAATGGATTGGGATGAAGGCGTTGATGTGGGCGGAGAGTATGCCCCATACCGTCAATCGGAGCGGAATGACATTTATCAGGAATTGTATGAGGAGCTTCTTGATAAAGGACTGGCCTATAAATGCTATTGTACGGAAGAAGAGCTTGAAGCAGAGCGGGAAGCGCAAATGGCAAATAACGAAACACCTAAGTATTCCGGGAAGTGCCGCCATTTAACAAGTGAAGCGAGAGCAGCCCTTGAAGCAGAAGGCAGAAAGCCAAGCATTCGTTTTAAGGTTCCTGAAGGAAAGGTGTATACATTTAATGATATGGTGAAAGATGAAGTACACTTTGAATCCGAGGGAATCGGTGACTGGGTCATTGTGAAGAAAGACGGGATTCCGACTTATAACTTCGCTGTGACTGTGGATGACCATCTGATGAAAATTTCTCATGTTCTCCGCGGGGATGACCATATTTCCAATACACCGAAACAGCTGATGATCTATGAAGCATTCGGCTGGGAAGCGCCTGTGTTCGGCCACATGACATTGATTGTAAATGAAAGCCGGAGAAAACTGAGCAAACGGGATGAATCGATTATTCAGTTCATCGAGCAATATGAAGAATTAGGATACCTGCCTGAGGCAATATTCAATTTCATCGCTTTGCTTGGATGGCACCCGGGCGGTGAGGAAGAAATTTATTCAAAAGAAGACTTCATTAAGCTGTTTGATGCAGCAAGGCTGTCTAAATCTCCGGCCCTTTTTGACAAGCAAAAATTAGCCTGGATGAACAATCAGTATGTGAAGCAGCTGGATGAGGACCGTGCGTATGAAATTTCTGTTCCTCATTTGATTAAGGCTGGAAAAGTTTCCGAGAACTTAAATCCGGAAGAAGAAAAATGGGTGCGTGAACTTGTAACGCTCTATCAGGATCAAATGAGCTATGGTGCAGAAATTGTCGAGCTTTCCAAGCTGTTCTTCCAAGATGAGATTGAATATGAGCCGGAAGCAAAAGAGATATTGGCGGAAGAACAGGTTCCAGAAGTGATGAAGGCCTTTTTGGCGGAAATTGATGCGCTTGAGGAATTCAATGCAGAAGGAATAAAAAAATCGATTAAAGCGGTTCAAAAGAGCACCGGGCACAAAGGGAAGAAGCTTTTCATGCCGATTCGTGCGGCTGTTACCGGCCAGACTCATGGACCGGACCTTCCAAAAGCCATTGCATTGCTTGGCAGGGAAAAAATAAAACAGCGCCTTCAAGCTTTTTGATTGAACAGAAAGCCTGAAATATAATATAGTATGTAATAATACAATGCGGATACCTTACAGAAAATCACGTTGATAGGGAGAAGTACGCAGACGATGCTTATCAGAGAGAACCATAACCTGCTGAAAGTGGTTCAGGCCCCTCGTTTGCCGAAATGCACCCTTGAGTCCTTTGCTGAACGATTTTAAGTAGGCAAAGGCGGAATAGCCCACGTTATCGGGTGAAAGTTGGAGATGTGCACGGCAGCGTTTGTCCTGCATCTCAAACAGAGTGGAACCGCGCTTGCCAAGCGTCTCTGTCTTTATAGACAGGGACGCTTTTTTATATGGATGGGGACTTTTTATGTACAGGATAGAAGATTTTCTACAGGGGAGGTATATACTATGTTTAACATGTTTAAAGAGGATATTGACGTTATTTTTGATCAGGATCCAGCCGCAAGGAGCTATATAGAAGTCATCCTGACCTATGCAGGACTTCACTCTATCTGGAGCCACCGCATAGCTCATGCCTTTTACAAGAAAAAAATGTATTTCATAGCCAGAAGCATCTCCCAGATCAGCCGCTTTTTCACTGGCATTGAAATTCATCCGGGTGCAAAGATCGGCCGCCGTTTCTTCATCGATCACGGGATGGGTGTCGTGATTGGCGAAACGTGTGAAATCGGGGATAATGTATCGATCTTCCAGGGCGTGACGCTTGGAGGCACCGGAAAGGAAAAGGGGAAAAGGCATCCGACCATCCACGACAATGTTCTGATTGCGACAGGCGCCAAAGTGCTCGGCTCCATCACGGTTGGAGAGAATTCAAAAATCGGGGCTGGTTCCGTTGTATTGAAGGAAGTTCCGCCCAATTCAACCGTTGTCGGGATTCCTGGAAAAGTGGTTATCCAAGACGGTGTAAAAATAAAAAAAGACTTAAATCATTCAGATCTTCCTGACCCGACAGCTGACAGGTTTAGAGCAATGGAAAGACAGATACGCGCTTTACAAGAACAGATTGGGGAACTGCAGGAAGAAAGGAGCTTGAAATAATGGCCATTAAAATATTTAACTCGCTGACACGCCAGAAAGAAACCTTCGTACCGTTAGAGGAAGGAAAAGTAAAAATGTATGTCTGCGGGCCGACTGTCTATAATTATATTCATATTGGAAATGCCCGTCCGGCGATTGTTTTTGATACGGTGCGCAAATATTTGCAGTACAGAGAGTATGATGTCCAGTTCGTGTCCAATTTTACAGATGTGGATGATAAGCTCATCCGTGCGGCCAAGGAACTTGGCGAGGATGTGCCGACCATTTCCCAGCGTTTTATCAAAGCGTATTTTGAGGACGTTCAGGCATTGGGCTGCCATCGGGCAGATGAGCACCCGACAGTTATGGAGAACATGGACAGCATCATTGACTTTATTGCTGCTCTTGTTGAAAAAGGGTATGCCTATGAGTCGGATGGCGATGTCTATTATCGCACCCGCAAATTTGAGGGATACGGCAAGCTCTCCCATCAGTCCATTGATGAACTCCGTGTAGGAGCCCGCATCGATGTAGGCGAGAAAAAAGCGGATGCTTTGGATTTTGCCCTTTGGAAAACGGCAAAAGAGGGAGAAATCTCTTGGGATAGTCCGTGGGGAAAAGGCCGTCCTGGCTGGCATATTGAGTGCTCTGCCATGGCGAAGAAATATCTGGGCGATACGATTGATATCCATGCAGGAGGCCAGGATCTGACGTTCCCGCATCATGAAAATGAAATTGCCCAATCCGAAGCTTTGACCGGCAAACCGTTTGCGAATTATTGGATGCACAATGGGTACATCAATATAGATAACGAAAAGATGTCAAAGTCATTAAACAACTTCGTCCTTGTACACGATATTATTCAGCAGTATGATCCGCAGGTGCTCCGTTTCTTCCTGCTGTCAGTGCATTACCGCCATCCGATTAACTACAGCGAAGAAATTCTGGCAAATGCCACTGCGTCATTGGAGAGGCTGAAGACGTCTTACCAAAACCTGAAGCACCGCCTTGAGGCAAGCGCTGGTCTGACGGACAGCAATGAATTATGGCTTGGTAAGATATCCGGCCTGCATGATCAGTTTATCAGGGAAATGGATGATGATTTTAATACAGCCAATGCGATTTCTGTTTTATTCGATTTATCCAAAGAAGCGAATTACTATCTGATGGAGAAAAACACTGATCAATCAGTGATTCAAGCCTTTATGAATGAGTTTGAACAATTGTTCGCAGTGCTTGGACTGTCGCTTGAAACAGAAGAGCTGCTGGATGAGGATATCGAGAGAATGATTGAAGAGAGAATCCAGGCGCGCAAGGACCGCAACTTCCAATTGGCGGATGAGATTCGCGATACATTGAAGGAACGGAATATCATTTTAGAAGATACACCGCAAGGCACGAGATGGAAAAGAGGATAAGCATGCTCCATTATGATAAACAAATCGACGAAAAAATGTTAAACAGTCTCGCTCTTGCTTACATGGGAGATGCCGTATATGAAACCTATATCCGGCATCACCTGATTCAAAAAGGAGCGGTTAAGCCGCATCTGCTGCATAAGGAGGCAACCTCCTTTGTCTCGGCAAAAGCCCAAAACAGGATCATTCGTTTTTTCCTTGAGGAAGGCCAGCTGACTGAAGAAGAAACAGCAGTTGTCCGCCGGGGCCGGAACGCTAAATCGGGGACAGTGCCAAAAAACACAGATGTCCAGACATACCGGTACAGCACAGCTTTTGAAGCATTGGTCGGCTATCTGTATTTGTCAGGACAAACGGAAAGGATGGAAGACATCATTTCTGCCTCCATCCACTTTATCGAAGAAGGGAAGGATGTCCGATGAGTGAAGAATTTATCATTGGAAGAAATCCTGTTTTGGAAGCTCTTCGTTCCGAGCGGGAAATTAATAAAATTTGGATTGCTGAGGGTTCGCAAAAAGGGTCCATGCAGCCGATCATAGGCGCCGCCAAAGAACGCCGTGTATTCGTTCAATTTGTGCCAAAGAAAAAATTGGACCAATTAGCTGAGGGTGTCCACCAAGGGGTCGTTGCCAGTGTGGCCGCTTATCAGTATGCTGAACTCGATGATCTGTATGCTGCTGCGGAAGAGCGGAATGAAGCGCCTTTCTTCTTGATTTTGGACGAAATTGAAGATCCTCATAATCTGGGATCGATCATGAGGACCGCTGATTCTGTAGGTGCTCACGGCATTATCATCCCTAAAAGGCGGGCGGTCGGACTGACAGCGACTGTCGCGAAAGCTTCGACAGGGGCGATTGAATATATACCGGTTGCAAGGGTGACCAATCTGGCCCGGACTATTGATGAACTGAAGGAACGCGGTATATGGATTGTTGGAACAGATGCAAAGGGCAGCGAGGATTATCGGAACCTTGATGGGAAAATGGCGATAGGCCTTATCATTGGCAGCGAAGGAAAAGGCATGGGCCGGCTGATTAAAGAAAAGTGCGATTTCCTTGTCCATTTGCCGATGGCGGGAAAGGTAACGTCGCTTAATGCTTCTGTTGCGGCTGGGCTTTTAATGTACGAGATTTACAGGAAACGATTTCCGTTAGGGGAATGACATGATGAATATCCTTTTGGTGGACGGTTACAACATCATTGGAGCCTGGCCGGAGCTGACGGATCTGAAGGAGCGGGATCTGGCGGCAGCCAGGGATCGTCTGATCGAACTGATGGCAGAATACCAAGCTTTCACCGGAACCCGTGTGATTATCGTGTTTGACGCGCAATTCGTGCAAGGGATTGCGCGGGTTTTTAAAAACCATAAGGTAGAAGTGATTTTTACGAAAGAAAATGAGACGGCCGATGAGCGGATTGAGAAGATGGCTATCGACCTGAATAACATCAAAACGCAGATACAGGTGGCAACTTCAGACTTCACGGAGCAGTGGGTAATCTTCGGGCAGGGTGCTTTGCGTAAGTCGGCAAGAGAGCTTTTGATTGAAATGCAATATATTCAGGGAGAAATAAAAAAAGATGTGACAAAATCCACGGTGAAGAAACCCCCGTCCAAGATACATTTGAGTGAAGAAGTTGCAGAAATATTCGAAAAATGGCGAAGAGGAAACCTTTAATTCCATTGACTGTTAAAATTTATCTACTGTATAATATTTCTAGATGAGTACGGTCAGGGGGATAAAATGTGAGTGTCAAATTCGGAATAAGACTGAATGAAGACTATTTGCAATTGGAAGACGACGTGCTGGTGAACTTAGTGCATACAGGTGATAGCGAAGCTTTGGACTATTTAATTCATAAATACAGGAACTTTGTCAGGGCAAAAGCAAGAACCTACTTTTTAATTGGAGCAGACAAGGAAGATATAGTCCAGGAAGGCATGATCGGACTGTATAAGGCAATACGAGATTTCAAAGGCGATAAGCTATCCTCTTTTAAAGCGTTTGCGGAACTTTGCATCACGAGACAGATTATAACGGCTATCAAGACCGCGACACGTCAAAAACATATTCCTCTTAACTCCTATGTATCTCTGGACAAGCCCATTTACGATGAAGAATCGGATCGCACCCTCATGGATGTTATATCCGGGAATAAAGTGCTCGATCCGGAAGCGGTGGTCATCAACCAGGAAGAGTTTGATGATATTGAACTGAAAATGGCAGAATTATTAAGCGATCTGGAACGGAAAGTGCTGGCACTGTATTTGGACGGGCAAACCTATCAGGAAATTTCAGAAGAATTGAACAGGCATGTAAAATCAATCGATAATGCCCTGCAGAGGGTCAAGCGCAAACTGGAGCGATATCTGGAGGTCAGGGAAGTCAGTCTTTAAAATTCCGAATATTTGGAACGGGTGCTGCGGAAGCGGTCTGTAACGCTGGCTTGGGGGCTTATTGACATGGGTTTTCATACATGTTAAAGTTTAAAACGTGTAAACTGATAGGACAGGTGTATAAAATGCGTAAAAAAATAACCTTGGCTTGTTCGCAGTGCGGTTCTAGAAACTACAGTTCCGAGAGCAGCAAAGAAACAGGTTCAGAGCGGGTAGAACTGAAGAAGTTCTGCAGCACGTGCAACAGCCATACGATTCATAAAGAGACGAAATAAAGCCTTTTAATAGATTTAATCATGCTACCCAAGCTTGGAGGTTACATTCATGAAACGTTTGACCGACTTTTTCCGCAATGTTTCCCGTGAAATGAAAAAAGTAAGTTGGCCAAAACGTAAAGAGCTCACAAAATATACGGTCATTGTTATTACGACTGTTGTTTTTATGGCGTTGTTCTTTACTGTTGTCGATTTAGGGATTTCTGAATTAATTCGTTTAGTTGTTGAATAAGAGATTCGAAATTACGCTATAATAGTGATAGAATGATAAGTGTTAACAGAAAGCCCGGAAACGGGTTTTTTAATTTGTCTTTAAAAAGAAGTGTGTGAATGGACTGAACGCTGTCTTAAGAGATACAGACTGACGGCTGGATGGTGAGACATTGGAAGAGTGAATTTCACAACCATTTATTGTTTAGGCACAGGATGGAAAGCGTTTTAGAAGTGCTGTGCAGCCTCGAGAAAGAGAATACTGTTTGAGGTGTAAACTTTCTATCGCCATATTCCATGCGGGCGGCCTTTGGCAAGAGAAGAAATCGGCTGAAACACTGCGGTTCAACCATTCAAGAAAACGATGCAGGGAGGGAAGGGCGAAAAGCCCTGAATATATGGAAAAGAATTGGTACGTTGTTCATACCTATTCCGGTTATGAAAACAAGGTAAAGGCAAACTTGGAAAAGCGGGTAGAAACAATGGGGATGCAAGACAAGATCTTCCGCGTAGTTGTGCCAGAAGAAGAAGAAACAGAAATTAAAGACGGCAAGACGAAAGTGCTGAAGAAAAAAGTGTTTCCTGGCTATGTGCTTGTAGAAATTATCATGACAGATGATTCTTGGTATGTGGTACGGAACACACCTGGAGTAACTGGGTTTGTCGGTTCTTCAGGCGCGGGCTCCAAGCCGACACCTCTTTTGGATGAAGAGATTGAAGTCGTTCTTAAGCGCATGGGTGTTGAGGAAGGCCGAATCGAAGTGGACTTCGAGGTTGGAGAAAACGTACAGGTAAAAGAAGGACCGTTCGCCAACTTCGCCGGACTGATTGAAGAGATGGACAAAGACAAAGGAAAGCTTAAGGTATTGGTCAATATGTTCGGCAGAGATACGCCTGTAGAACTTGATTTTAATCAGGTAGAGAAATTATAAACGGAAAAGAACTTGAAATTAGCTGTCAAAAGTGATAGAATTTCAAAGGTCAGTATGTTTCAATATCGAGACCTGAACGATAAACGTTCTTTGTATATGCAAAGAACTTATGATGAGTGGGAGGGTTATATACCCTATTACCACATCACGGACTTATAAGGAGGTGTGTCTCGTGGCTAAAAAAGTTATTAAAATGGTTAAGTTGCAAATTCCTGCTGGTAAAGCGAATCCTGCACCGCCGGTTGGTCCTGCACTAGGTCAAGCTGGTGTTAACATCATGGGATTCTGTAAGGAGTTTAACGCTCGTACAGCGGAACAAGCTGGTCTAATTATTCCTGTTGAAATCACGGTATTTGAAGACCGTTCATTTACATTCATTACTAAAACTCCGCCTGCTGCGGTTTTACTTAAAAAAGCAGCTGGTATCGAGTCTGGTTCTGGTGAACCTAACCGTAACAAAGTTGCTACAGTCAAGCGTGATAAAGTACGCGAGATTGCTGAAACGAAAATGCCTGATCTAAACGCTGCAAACGTTGAGTCTGCTATGCGTATGGTTGAAGGTACTGCTCGCAGCATGGGTATTGTCATCGAAGACTAATCCATGTAAAGGCTATCGGTTGCTACGGGGTTGCGATTTTACTCGCAACCTTTATTCGTGGGAGGTCATTCCGTTAAAACCACAATATAGGAGGATTTTATATCATGGCTAAAAAAGGTAAAAAGTATCTTGAAGCGGTTAAATTAGTAGACCGCACAAAGGCTTACTCAGTTGAAGAAGCTGTTGAGCTTGCTAAAAAGGCTAACTTCTCAAAATTTGATGCTACAGTTGAAGTTGCTTTCCGTTTGGGCGTAGACCCTAAGAAAGCTGACCAGCAAATCCGCGGAGCTGTTGTGCTTCCAAACGGAACTGGTAAAACTCAGCGCGTATTAGTATTCGCAAAAGGCGAAAAAGCAAAAGAAGCAGAAGCTGCTGGCGCTGACTTCGTTGGCGATGCTGAATACATCAACAAAATCCAACAAGGATGGTTCGATTTCGATGTAATCGTAGCGACTCCAGACATGATGGGTGAAGTTGGTAAATTGGGCCGTGTATTAGGACCTAAAGGCTTAATGCCAAACCCTAAAACAGGCACAGTTACTTTTGACGTAACAAAAGCTGTTAATGAAATCAAAGCTGGTAAAGTTGAGTACCGTGTCGACAAAGCTGGTAACGTCCACGCTCCAATCGGTAAAGTTTCTTTCGAAGAAAGCAAATTGGTAGAAAACTTCACTACAATCTTTGATACATTAGCTAAAGCTAAGCCATCAGCTGCTAAAGGTACTTACATGAAAAACATCACTGTAACTACTACTATGGGACCTGGTGTTAAAGTCGATGCTTCAAGCTTCGGCGCAAAAAACTAATTGACATAACACAAACTTATTGTTATAATATGTTTTGTTGTGAATAAATGAATATCATTTGTACCGTAGACAGTAGGTGCCATTCCGGCTTAATTCCCTACCTAGGTAATTCTATAAATTTAGTCACTGACTAACTTTTAAAAATTACTGCCTTCATGTCTGCAAAGAGTGAAGGCTTTTTCTTTGACCGGTATAAATGTTTTCAAGCAAATCTAACAGGAGGTGTAAGGATGAGCGCAGTTATCGAACAAAAGAAACAAATTGTTACTGAGATCGCTGACAAATTGAAAGCAAGCCAATCAACAGTTGTTGTTGACTACCGCGGACTTTCTGTTGCAGAAGTAACAGAGCTTCGTAAACAACTTCGTGACGCAGGCGTTGAATTTAAAGTTTACAAAAACTCAATGTCACGCCGTGCTGCTGAAGCTGCTGAGCTTTCAGGATTAAACGACTCATTAACAGGTCCAAACGCAATCGCATTCTCAACTGAAGATGTTATTGCACCAGCTAAAATCCTTAATGATTTCGCGAAAAAACATGAAGCATTAGAAATCAAAGCGGGAGTTATCGAAGGAAATGTTGCAACAGCTGATGAAATTAAAGCTCTTGCTGAACTGCCTTCACGCGAAGGTTTGCTTTCTATGTTGCTTTCTGTACTTCAAGCTCCAATCCGCAACTTGGCTCTTGCTACAAAAGCAGTTGCAGATCAAAAAGAAGAACAAGGCGCGTAAGTTAAGCCCCGGCTATTAAAAAAACAAACAACCATTTTAGGAGGAACTATACAATGACTAAAGATCAAATCATTGAAGCAGTCAAAAACATGACTGTTCTTGAACTAAACGACCTAGTAAAAGCAATCGAAGAAGAATTCGGCGTAACTGCTGCTGCTCCTGTAGCTGTAGCTGCTGGCGGCGGTGCTGCTGCTGAAGAGAAAACTGAATTTGACGTTATTCTTGCATCTGCAGGAGACCAAAAAATCAAAGTTATCAAAGTTGTTCGTGAAATCACAGGTCTTGGCCTTAAAGAAGCGAAGGAAGTTGTTGATAACACTCCAAAAGCAGTTAAAGAAGGAGCTTCTAAAGAAGAAGTTGAAGAAATCAAAGCTAAACTTGAAGAAGTTGGAGCTGGCGTTGAAGTTAAGTAATCTTGCATAAACAAAAAAGCTCGCTGTTACTGGCGGGCTTTTTTTCTTCATCGAAACTAAGAGCCGTCTGCATGCAGGGGGACTGGGCATTTCCTATTGGAGGAAATGCTGTTTTTCTTCAAGATTCTTCTTCACACAAACTTCCTTAATTCCTTTCTGATAGGAGGAGATAACCCTGACTGAGCATTATTATACAAATAATCCCGATGTAGAGAGCGCCCCGAAATACTGGAATTTTACATTAAGAGGGCGAACTTTTCGTTTTAAAAGCGACAACGGGGTTTTTTCAAAAAAAGAAGTTGATTTTGGGTCACGTCTGCTGATTGAAGCTTTTAAACTGGATAACAATGTGGATGGACCGCTTTTGGATGTGGGATGTGGATATGGCCCGATCGGAATGTCTGTCGCAGCAAGCTATCCAGAGAGAACGGTTGAAATGATTGACGTAAACAGCCGGGCGATTGAACTTGCGAAAGAAAACGCGAATTCAAATGATGTCAGCAATACTGCGATTTATGAAAGTGACAGACTGCTGAGCGTAAGAAGCAACGGTTATGCTGCCATCCTGACCAACCCGCCGATCCGAGCTGGGAAAAAAGTCATTCATGAAATATATGAACAGAGTTTTGAAAGCTTGACTGCGGGGGGAGAGCTGTGGGTCGTCATCCAAAAAAAGCAGGGTGCACCATCCACGATGGAAAAAATGGAGTCCCTTTTTGGGAATGTGGAGACGGTGGAAAAGAAAAAAGGCTACTACATTATGGTATCTAAAAAAGTTTGACTCTGAAATTCCACTATGTTAGTATTATACAATGCATATATATAATTCTGAAACTATGCATTTTTTATACCAATTATGTATAAAAAATGGAATTTTTGGAAAGAATATATAAATAATAGTTCGTTTTATGTGAAATAGTGGTTTTTAAAACAAAAACCATTTTCTTTTTGTCTGTGAATGCATGATTTGCGCAGGCAAATGGATCCTTATAACGCTTGATTTAAGGGGTGAATCAGTTGACAGGTCAACTAGTTCAGTATGGACGACACCGCCAACGTAGAAGTTATGCAAGAATCAGTGAGGTATTGGAACTTCCAAACCTGATTGAAATTCAAACAGCTTCCTACCAATGGTTTTTAGATGTAGGCTTGAGAGAAATGTTCCAGGATATTTCTCCTATTGAAGACTTTACGGGTAACTTATCGCTTGAATTCATCGATTACAGCCTGGCTGAACCGAAGTATTCTGTTGAAGAATCAAAAGAGCGCGATGTTACGTATTCTGCACCGCTGCGTGTAAAAGTCCGCCTTGTTAACAAGGAAACGGGAGAAGTGAAAGATCAGGACGTCTTTATGGGCGACTTCCCGTTAATGACGGAAACAGGCACATTCATTATTAATGGTGCGGAACGTGTTATCGTTTCTCAACTAGTTCGCTCCCCGAGTGTGTATTTTAACGGCAAAATGGATAAGAACGGGAAGCGCGGCTTTACAGCAACTGTTATCCCGAACCGCGGTGCTTGGCTTGAATATGAAACAGATGCCAAAGATGTAGTTTACGTAAGAATCGACCGCACACGGAAATTGCCAATCACTGTATTGATGCGTGCGCTTGGATTCGGCACTGATCAAGAGATCATTGACTTGATTGGGGACAATGAATACCTTCGCAATACGCTTGAGAAAGACAATACGGAGAGTGTAGAAAAAGCTTTACTTGAAATTTACGAACGTCTGCGCCCAGGTGAGCCGCCGACTGTTGAAAATGCTAAGAGTCTATTGGTTTCACGTTTCTTTGATCCAAAGCGCTATGACTTGGCCAATGTTGGACGTTATAAAATAAACAAAAAGCTTCATATCAAGAACCGTCTTTTCGGACAGCGCCTTGCAGAGACTTTGGTTGATCCTGAAACAGGAGAAATCATTGCTGAAGCAGGCACACTGCTTGACCGCCGTAATTTGGACCGTATCCTTCCAAACATTGAGAATGGTATCGGCTTCAATACGTATCATCCAAGTGGCGGCGTGGTGGAAGAGGAAATCCTTCTTCAGCCGATTAAGATTTATGCGCCAAATGATGCTGAAGGAGAGAAAGTCATCAATGTCATTGGTAATGCTTATGTAACCGAAGAGGTTAAAAACATTACGCCTGCTGACATCATTTCTTCTATTAGCTATTTCTTTAATTTGCTTCACGGAGTCGGCATTACAGATGATATTGACCATTTGGGCAATCGCCGTCTTCGTTCTGTCGGTGAATTGCTGCAAAATCAGTTCCGTATCGGTCTTTCCCGTATGGAGCGTGTGGTTCGTGAAAGGATGTCCATCCAGGATACCAATACAATCACACCGCAGCAGCTGATCAATATCCGTCCGGTTATTGCATCAATTAAAGAATTCTTTGGAAGCTCTCAGCTTTCTCAGTTCATGGACCAAACAAATCCGCTTGCTGAATTGACGCATAAGCGCCGTCTTTCTGCATTGGGACCTGGCGGATTGACTCGTGAACGTGCGGGCTTCGAAGTGCGGGACGTTCACTATTCCCACTATGGCCGTATGTGTCCGATTGAAACGCCGGAGGGTCCAAACATTGGTTTGATTAACTCCCTTTCCAGCTATGCGAAAGTAAATCCTTATGGCTTTATTGAGACGCCGTATCGCCGGGTTGATCCTGATACAGGCAAAATTACAAGCCGCATTGATTACTTAACGGCTGATGAAGAAGATAACTATGTAGTTGCCCAGGCGAATGTCCGCCTGTCTGAAGACGGTTCATTCCTTGATGAAGACGTAGTTGCCCGTTTCCGCGGTGAAAACACTGTAGTAAAGCGCGACCGTGTCGATTACATGGATGTATCGCCTAAGCAGGTTGTATCAGCCGCAACAGCTTGTATTCCTTTCTTGGAAAACGATGACTCCAACCGTGCCCTTATGGGAGCGAACATGCAGCGTCAAGCCGTGCCGCTTATGCAGCCGGAAGCTCCGCGTGTCGGAACAGGTATGGAATATGTTTCTGCGAAAGACTCCGGAGCTGCGGTTATCTGTAAGCATCCTGGTATCGTAGAGCATGTGGAAGCCCGTGAAGTTTGGGTCCGCCGTGTAAGTGAAGTAGACGGACAAAAAGTGAAGGGTGACCTTGATAAATACCGTATGCTGAAATTCATTCGTTCCAACCAAGGAACTTGCTATAACCAGCGTCCGATTGTCAGTGTAGGCGATGAGGTTGTGAAGGGAGAAATCCTTGCAGACGGCCCATCTATGGAAAAAGGCGAATTGGCCCTTGGCCGAAACGTTCTTGTAGCCTTCATGACATGGGACGGATATAACTATGAAGATGCTATCATCATGAGCGAACGTCTTGTAAAAGATGATGTATATACTTCAATTCATATTGAAGAGTATGAGTCAGAGTCCCGTGATACGAAATTGGGGCCTGAAGAAATCACCCGTGATATTCCGAATGTCGGTGAAGATGCGCTTCGTAATTTGGATGAGCGCGGAATCATCCGTGTCGGTGCCGAAGTAAAAGACGGAGATCTGCTTGTAGGTAAGGTAACTCCTAAAGGAGTAACAGAGCTGACAGCCGAAGAACGTCTGCTTCATGCAATCTTTGGTGAAAAAGCCCGTGAAGTCCGCGATACTTCATTGCGTGTGCCTCACGGAGGCGGCGGAATCGTCCTTGATGTTAAAGTGTTTAACAGAGAAGACGGCGACGAACTGCCACCGGGCGTAAACCAGCTTGCGCGTGTCTATATCGTTCAAAAACGTAAAATTCACGAAGGCGATAAAATGGCCGGACGTCACGGTAATAAAGGGGTTATCTCCCGGATCCTTCCTGAAGAAGATATGCCATATCTTCCAGACGGAACACCGGTTGACATCATGTTGAATCCATTGGGCGTACCTTCCCGTATGAACATCGGTCAGGTGCTTGAGCTTCACTTAGGTATGGCTGCCCGTGCATTGAACATTCATGTTGCGTCACCTGTATTTGACGGAGCGAATGAGGATGATGTTTGGGAAACAATCGAAGAAGCCGGCATGGCCCGTGATGCTAAGACTGTCCTTTATGACGGACGTTCAGGCGAACCGTTTGACAACCGTGTTTCTGTTGGTGTCATGTATATGATCAAACTTGCCCACATGGTTGATGATAAACTTCATGCCCGTTCAACAGGACCTTACTCACTTGTTACGCAGCAGCCTCTAGGCGGTAAAGCCCAGTTCGGCGGACAGCGTTTCGGAGAGATGGAGGTTTGGGCGCTTGAAGCTTACGGTGCCGCTTATACATTGCAAGAAATCCTTACTGTCAAGTCGGATGACGTTGTCGGACGTGTGAAAACGTACGAAGCCATCGTGAAAGGCGAAAACGTTCCAGAGCCTGGTGTCCCTGAATCATTCAAAGTATTGATCAAGGAACTTCAAAGCTTGGGACTTGACGTAAAAATCATGAATTCCGAAGATCGTGAAATTGAAATGCGTGATTTGGAAGATGAAGAGGATGCGAATCAATCTGATTCCATCAGTCTTGACGCCGAAAGCAAAGAAATGGTAGCTACGGAAGCCGGCGGAAAAACAAACATGCTGACTTCCGAATAATAAATATCAGCATTACAGATTTCACAATGAACACTCTGACAGGCAGCCGGGATTAAACACTCCCTGCTGCTTGTCGGAGTCTAATTGCTTAAACATGGATAGAAGATTGGGTTAAATCATCTGACTGTAAATTTCGCTTAATGAAAATTAAGCAATAGGGTAAAACCTGAGAAAAAAGGGAGGTAGGCCCCTTGCTAGACGTTAATAATTTTGAGTATATGAAGATCGGTCTTGCTTCACCGGATAAGATTCGTTCTTGGTCCCATGGTGAAGTGAAAAAACCAGAAACCATTAACTATCGTACATTAAAGCCAGAAAAAGACGGTCTCTTTTGTGAACGTATTTTCGGACCTCAAAAAGACTGGGAATGTCATTGCGGTAAATACAAACGCGTCCGTTATAAAGGCGTAGTCTGTGACCGCTGCGGCGTGGAAGTAACAAGAGCAAAAGTACGCCGTGAACGTATGGGTCACATTGAGCTTGCTGCTCCTGTTTCGCATATTTGGTACTTTAAAGGAATCCCTAGCCGTATGGGTCTTGTTTTGGATATGTCACCGCGTGCGCTGGAAGAAGTCATTTATTTTGCATCTTATGTAGTGACAGACACTGGTGATACGACTTTAGAAAAGAAACAGCTTCTTTCTGAAAAAGAATACCGTGCATACCGCGAGAAGTACGGCAAGAAATTCCAGGCAGCCATGGGTGCTGAAGCGATCAAGAAACTTCTTCAGGATATCGATACTGAAAAAGAAGTGGATACTCTGAAAGAAGAACTTAAAACAGCTCAAGGTCAGCGCCGTACACGTGCGATTAAGCGCCTTGAAGTATTGGAAGCTTTCCGTAACTCCGGAAATGAGCCTTCTTGGATGATCCTTGATGTCCTTCCGGTTATTCCTCCGGAGCTTCGTCCAATGGTACAGCTGGACGGCGGACGTTTTGCTACTTCCGATTTGAACGATTTATACCGTCGTGTCATTAACCGGAACAATCGTCTGAAAAGACTTCTTGACCTTGGTGCGCCAAGCATCATTGTTCAAAACGAAAAACGCATGCTTCAAGAAGCAGTGGATGCATTGATTGATAATGGCCGCCGCGGCCGTCCTGTTACAGGACCGGGCAACCGTCCATTAAAATCTCTTTCTCATATGCTGAAAGGTAAGCAAGGACGTTTCCGTCAAAATCTTCTTGGTAAGCGTGTTGACTACTCCGGCCGTTCGGTTATCGTTGTAGGACCGAACTTGAAGATGTATCAATGCGGTCTGCCTAAGGAAATGGCCATCGAGCTTTTCAAGCCATTTGTTATGAAAGAATTGGTTCAAAGAGGCTTAGCTCATAACATTAAATCGGCTAAACGTAAAATTGAACGTTTATCACCGGAAATTTGGGATGTGCTCGAAGAAGTGATTAGGGAGCATCCGGTATTGCTTAACCGGGCACCTACTTTGCACAGACTGGGAATCCAGGCATTCGAACCTACATTGGTTGAAGGCCGTGCGATCCGTCTTCACCCGCTAGTATGTACAGCGTATAATGCTGACTTTGATGGTGACCAAATGGCTGTGCACGTTCCGCTTTCATCTGAAGCTCAAGCTGAAGCCCGCATGCTTATGCTTGCAGCGCAGAACATCCTGAATCCGAAGGACGGAAAACCAGTTGTTACACCTTCACAGGATATGGTATTAGGTAACTATTACCTGACTCTTGAGCGTGAAGGCGCTATTGGAGAAGGTATGGTCTTCAAAGACACAAGTGAAGCGCTGCTTGCTTACCAAAACGGCTATGTTCACTTGCATACCCGGGTTGCGGTGCATGCTTCTTCCTTGAACAATGAAACGTTTACTGAAGAACAGAATAATCAATTGCTGATCTCTACAGTCGGTAAATTGGTATTCAATGAGATTCTTCCGAAATCCTTCCCGTATATTAACGAACCGACACGCTATAATCTGGAAGTGAAAACTCCGGAGAAATATTTCGTGGAAAAGGGCGCAAATATTCCTGAAGTGATTAAATCAAGAGACCTTATTGATCCTTTCAAGAAGAAAATTCTTGGAAATATCATTGCTGAAGTATTTAAACGTTTCAAAATCACGGAAACGTCCAAAATGCTTGACCGGATGAAGGACCTGGGCTTCAAATATTCTACTAAAGCAGGTATCACAGTTGGTGTAGCTGATATCGTCGTATTAGGAGAGAAACAGGAAATCATTACGGAAGCACAGAAAAAAGTGGATAACGTCTTGAAGCAATTCCGCCGCGGTTTAATTACCGAAGACGAACGCTATGATCGTGTTATCTCCATCTGGAGTGCAGCGAAGGATACAATCCAATCCAAACTGATGAATTCCCTGGATCGCCGGAACCCAATCTTCATGATGAGTGACTCCGGTGCCCGTGGTAACGCATCTAACTTTACGCAGCTTGCGGGTATGCGTGGTCTGATGGCCAACCCGGCCGGCCGGATCATTGAGTTGCCGATCAAGTCAAGTTTCCGTGAAGGTCTTACAGTATTGGAATACTTTATCTCCACTCACGGTGCTCGTAAAGGTCTTGCAGATACAGCCCTTAAAACAGCCGATTCAGGTTACTTGACTCGCCGTCTTGTAGACGTAGCTCAGGATGTAATCATCCGTGAAGACGACTGCGGAACGGACAGAGGACTCGAAATTGCTGCTCTTAGAGAAGGAACAGAAATTATCGAAACGCTTGAAGAACGCTTAATCGGCCGTTATGCAAGGAAACCAATTCGAAATCCTGAGACAAATGAAGTCATTGTAGCAGAGAACCAGTTAATCACTGAGGATCTTGCAGCCCATGTTGCTTCATTTGATATTGAAAAAGTGTGGATTCGTTCTGCCTTTACATGTAACACCAGTCACGGTGTATGTAAAAAATGTTACGGACGCAACTTGGCTACAGGCCAGCAGGTTGAAGTGGGAGAATCAGTCGGTATTATCGCTGCCCAATCAATCGGTGAACCTGGTACACAGTTGACAATGCGTACGTTCCATACAGGCGGTGTGGCCGGAGATGATATCACACAAGGTCTGCCTCGTATCCAAGAGATTTTCGAAGCAAGAAATCCAAAAGGTCAGGCTATCATTTCTGAAATCGAAGGTACTGTTGTATCGATTAATGAAATTCGGGATAAACAGCAGGAAATTACAATCCAAGGTGCTGTTGAAACGCGCACTTACACCGCGCCTTATACTGCGCGCCTGAAAGTTGCGGTTGATTCAAAAGTCCGCCGTGGTGAGGAATTGACTGAGGGTTCTATCGATCCGAAGGAATTGCTGAAAGTGACCGATGTATTATCTGTACAGGAATACCTATTGCATGAGGTACAAAAAGTTTACCGTATGCAGGGTGTTGAAATCGGTGATAAGCATATCGAGGTTATGGTAAGACAAATGCTTCGCAAAATCCGTGTCCTTGATGCGGGTGATACCGAAGTTCTTCCAGGAACATTGCTGGATGTTCATCAGTTCACGGCAGCCAACAGGGATGCAGTTCTAACTGGCAAACTGCCTGCAACAGGCCGTCCGGTACTTCTTGGTATTACAAAAGCTTCTCTTGAAACGGATTCGTTCTTATCTGCGGCATCCTTCCAAGAGACAACAAGAGTTCTTACTGACGCTGCGATCAAAGGCAAGCGCGATGAGCTTCTTGGACTGAAAGAAAATGTTATCATCGGTAAACTTGTTCCTGCGGGAACTGGAATGCCGCGCTATCGTAAAGCACAGCCGGTGGCTATCGCTGACGAGAACGAAGATACAGTTACAATAGACTGACATAAATAAGAGGCTGCTCTGATTAAAACTGAATACATTATTTTCTGCAAAGAAAAACAATGTACCAGTAAGTCAGGGCGGTCTCCTTTTTTTATAAGTACATCCTTGAACATTATGTGGGTGTGTCATAGGCAGCCGGTTAAATTATTTTTCAAAATAAGTTGACAGTATCATTTAAAAAGTGATACTATAGCAAAGGTGCTCCTATGTTACCCTGTAACTTTGGAGGATATGGACCATGTCTTATGAAAAAGTAACACAGGCTAAGTCAGTAATTATAGGAACGAAACAAACAGTCAGAGCTCTTAAAAACAACCTGGCAGAAGAGATTGTCATCGCTAGAGATGCTGATCCAAACCTCATCAGGCAAGTGATACAAACTGCAGCTGAGTTCAATGTTCCAATCACATATGTTGATTCGATGAAAAAGCTTGGTAAAGCTTGTAGAATAGATGTTGGAGCCTCAACTGTTGCCATTAATAAGTAAACTCGTTTTTGCTTTTAACGCAAAGACTTTGTTTTTACCCATTTATGAACCACCTGGATGTGTGGGTCTAGAAATGAAAAAGTGAAGGGAGGACAAATTAATGCCTACAATTAATCAATTAGTGCGCAAAGGCCGTGAAACAAAAGAATTCAATTCTAAATCACCGGCACTAAACAAAGGTTACAACAGCTTTAAAAAGTCACAAACTAACGTATCTTCTCCACAAAAACGTGGTGTATGCACACGTGTTGGTACAATGACACCGAAGAAACCAAACTCCGCGTTGCGTAAATATGCTCGTGTACGTTTGACTAACGGTATCGAGGTTACTGCCTATATCCCTGGTATTGGCCACAACCTACAAGAACACAGTGTGGTACTTATCCGCGGCGGTCGTGTAAAAGACTTACCGGGTGTACGTTACCATATCGTACGTGGTGCTCTTGATACTGCTGGCGTAAACAACCGTATGCAAGGACGTTCTAAATACGGTACTAAGAAGCCAAAAGCAGCTAAGAAATAAGAATCATAAAATATTGAACCTGTTTGAAAGGAGGAAACATAATGCCTCGTAAAGGACCAGTAACAAAAAGAGACGTATTACCAGATCCGATTTATAATTCAAAACTTGTGACTCGTTTAATCAACAAAATGATGGTTGATGGACAGAGAGGTAAATCACAAAAAATTCTTTACTCTGCATTCGATATCATTAAAGACCGCACTGGCAATGAGCCAATCGAAGTTTTCGACCAAGCTCTTAAGAACATCATGCCAGTACTAGAAGTAAGAGCACGCCGTGTGGGTGGTGCAAACTACCAAGTACCAGTTGAGGTACGCCCAGACCGCCGTTACACTCTAGGTCTTCGTTGGTTAGTAAACTACTCCCGTCTTCGCGGAGAAAAAACAATGGAAGAGCGTTTAGCTGGAGAAATCATGGATGCAGCTAACAACACTGGATCTTCTGTTAAGAAACGTGAAGATACACATAAAATGGCTGAAGCTAACAAAGCGTTCGCTCACTATCGCTGGTAAGTCTAAAAAAGCATACTATTCTAATTCTTATAGAAGGAAGGAGAAAGACCAATGGCAAGAGAGTTCTCCTTGGCTAAAACTCGTAATATCGGTATCATGGCTCACATCGATGCCGGTAAAACGACTACTACTGAGCGCGTTCTTTATTACACTGGCCGTATCCACAAAATTGGTGAAACGCACGAAGGTGCATCACAAATGGACTGGATGGAGCAAGAACAAGAACGTGGTATCACAATCACTTCCGCAGCTACAACTGCACAGTGGGAAGGTCACCGCGTAAATATCATCGATACACCGGGACACGTAGACTTCACAGTTGAAGTTGAACGTTCTTTGCGTGTACTTGATGGTGCGGTAGCTGTACTTGATGCACAGTCTGGTGTTGAGCCTCAAACTGAAACAGTTTGGCGCCAAGCAACAACTTACGGTGTACCGCGTGTAGTATTCATTAACAAAATGGACAAGATTGGTGCAGACTTCCTTTATTCAGTAGGAACTTTACATGAGCGTCTTCAAGCGAATGCTCACCCAATCCAATTGCCAATCGGTGCAGAAGACGAGTTCTCTGGTATCATCGACTTGGTTGAAATGAAAGCTATTATGTACGGAAACGACTTAGGAACTGATATTTCAGTAACTGAGATTCCTGCAGAATATAAAGACCAAGCTGAAGAATACCGTGAAAAATTGCTTGAAGCAGTTGCTGAACTAGATGAAGAGTTAATGGAGAAGTATCTTGGCGGAGAAGAGCTTACAGTTGAAGAACTAAAAGCAGCGATCCGTAAAGGTACTGTTAACGTTGAATTCTACCCAGTAATCTGTGGTTCTGCATTCAAAAACAAAGGGGTTCAGCCAATGCTGGACGCTGTTATCGATTACCTTCCATCTCCGCTTGATGTACCGGCTATCAAAGGTACTATTCCGGATACAGATGAAGAAATAACTCGCCCTTCAAGCGATGATGAGCCATTCTCAGCACTTGCTTTCAAGGTTATGACAGACCCTTATGTCGGTAAATTAACATTCTTCCGTGTATACTCTGGTACATTGAGCTCAGGTTCTTATGTACAAAACTCTACAAAAGGAAAGCGTGAACGTGTTGGACGTATCCTTCAAATGCATGCTAACTCCCGTCAAGAGATCTCAGAAGTATATGCTGGGGACATTGCAGCAGCAGTAGGTCTTAAAGATACTACGACTGGTGACACTCTATGTGATGAAAAGTCTCTAGTAATTCTTGAATCTATGGAGTTCCCAGAACCGGTTATCGAATTGTCTATCGAGCCTAAATCTAAGGCTGACCAAGACAAAATGACTACAGCTCTTCAAAAACTTCAAGAAGAAGATCCAACATTCCGTGCACATACTGACCAGGAAACTGGACAGGTTATCATCGCCGGTATGGGTGAGCTTCACCTTGATATCCTTGTAGACCGTATGCGTCGTGAATTTAGAGTAGAAGCTAACGTAGGTGCCCCTCAGGTTGCCTATCGTGAAACTTTCCGTCAATCAGCTCAAGTTGAGGGTAAATTTGCCCGTCAATCAGGTGGTCGCGGACAGTACGGACACGTTTGGATCGAGTTCTCACCAAACGAAGAAGGAAAAGGCTTTGAATTCGAAAATGCAATCGTCGGCGGTGTTGTTCCTCGTGAATACATTCCAGCCGTTCAAGCCGGTCTTGAGGACGCTTTAGAACGCGGTGTTCTTGCTGGATTCCCGTTAGTTGATGTGAAAGCAAAACTATACGATGGATCTTATCATGATGTTGACTCATCTGAAATGGCGTTTAAAGTAGCAGCTTCATTAGCACTTAAAAATGCAGCTTCTAAATGTAAACCTGTTATCCTTGAGCCTGTTATGAAAGTAGAAGTTGTTATGCCTGAAGAATATCTAGGAGATATCATGGGTAATATCACTTCTCGCCGCGGACGTGTAGAAGGTATGGAAGCTCGCGGAAACGCACAAGTTGTTAAAGCGTTCGTTCCACTTTCTGAAATGTTCGGTTATGCTACTACTCTTCGTTCTAACACACAAGGTCGCGGAACATTCTCTATGCACTTCGACCACTACGAAGAAGTACCTAAGAGCATCTCTGAAGAGATTATCAAAAAAAATAAAGGTGAATAATTGATTTTCACCAACTATTAAAGTATAACTACTTATGTAAGATGTGGTGGTGGAAGATTTCTTCCATCATCACACTATAATATACTTACCTATTATTTAATATACTAAGGAGGAATTCCCCAATGGCTAAAGAAAAATTCGATCGCTCAAAACCCCATGTTAACGTTGGAACAATCGGTCACGTTGACCATGGTAAAACTACTTTAACAGCTGCAATCACTACTGTACTTTCTAAATCAGGCGGTGCAGAAGCACGTGCATACGACCAAATCGACGGTGCTCCAGAAGAAAGAGAACGTGGTATCACAATCTCAACTGCGCACGTTGAGTATGAAACAGCTAACCGTCACTACGCACACGTTGACTGCCCAGGACACGCTGACTATGTTAAAAACATGATCACTGGTGCTGCGCAAATGGACGGCGGGATCCTAGTAGTATCTGCTGCTGATGGCCCAATGCCACAAACTCGTGAGCACATCCTTCTATCTCGTCAAGTAGGTGTACCTTACCTTGTAGTATTCATGAACAAGTGTGACATGGTAGACGACGAAGAACTTCTTGAACTAGTAGAAATGGAAATCCGTGATCTTCTATCTGAATACGATTTCCCTGGCGATGATATCCCAGTAATCAAAGGTTCTGCTCTTAAAGCTCTTGAAGGAGACGCTGCTTGGGAAGAAAAAATCCACGAATTGATGAACGCTGTTGATGAGTACATCCCAACACCAACTCGTGACACTGACAAGCCATTCATGATGCCAGTTGAGGACGTATTCTCAATCACTGGACGTGGAACAGTTGCTACTGGCCGTGTTGAGCGTGGACAAGTTAAAGTCGGAGATGTTGTAGACATCATCGGTATTTCTGAAGAGCCAAAATCAACAACTGTAACAGGTGTTGAAATGTTCCGTAAGCTTCTTGACTTTGCTGAAGCTGGTGACAACATCGGTGCGCTGCTTCGCGGTGTATCCCGTGAAGACATCCAACGTGGACAAGTACTTGCTAAGCCAGGTTCAATCACTCCACACACAAAGTTCAAAGCTGAAGTATACGTTCTTTCAAAAGAAGAAGGCGGACGTCACACTCCATTCTTCTCAAACTACCGTCCTCAGTTCTACTTCCGTACAACTGACGTAACTGGTGTTGTTAATCTTCCGGAAGGCGTAGAAATGGTTATGCCTGGAGATAACATTGAAATGACTGTTGAGCTTATCGCTCCAATCGCTATCGAAGAAGGTACTAAATTCTCTATCCGTGAGGGTGGACGTACTGTAGGCGCTGGTGTAGTTGCTACAATCACTGAATAATTATTGAGCGATCAATAAATATAGAAGAAGCAGTATCCGGGACGCCGGGTGCTGCTTTTTTTATGCGCTTATCAAAAAGTTGAACACAAACAATAAGGTGAACTTTATATATAGAAGGAATACGTTTTAATAGAAGGTGAATGTAATAATCTGTTATTTGAATAACAGCTTGAAAAACTGCGATTCATTGTGTATAATTGTAAAAGTGTGTTGCTCCGAGAGGTGTTTAAGTAATACTTGCTTATTCTGTCCTTAGGGTGTATAATAGACAATGTTGGTCTTTGACTGCGATGAGGTGGAAGGTTGCTGACACACCCGGCCGCTTTGCCATGGCGAGTGTGTGGGAAATTTTCACTGAGAAAAGTCTATTTTTAAAATAGGCGTAAAGGAGGGAAAATAATGGCAAAACAAAAAATTCGTATTCGTTTGAAAGCTTATGATCACAGAATTCTAGATCAGTCTGCTGAGAAAATTGTTGAAACTGCTAAGCGCTCTGGTGCGTCCGTTTCCGGACCGATCCCATTGCCAACTGAAAGATCTGTTTATACGATCCTTCGTGCGGTTCATAAATATAAAGATTCTCGTGAGCAATTCGAAATGCGTACGCATAAGCGTCTAATCGACATCGTTAATCCAACTCCGCAAACAGTTGATTCATTGATGCGTTTAGATTTACCTTCAGGCGTTGACATCGAAATCAAACTATAATTCATATAAAAATGAACAAAAACTTTAGGAGGTGTGACTAATGACCAAAGGAATCTTAGGAAGAAAAATCGGTATGACTCAAGTTTTTGCTGAAAATGGTGAACTTATCCCAGTAACAGTTATCGAAGCTGCTCAAAACGTTGTTCTTCAAAAGAAAACTGTTGAAACAGACGGCTATGAAGCCATCCAAGTTGGTTTTGAAGACAAACGCGAAAAGCTTTCTAACAAACCTGCTAAGGGACACGCTGAAAAAGCAAATACTGCTCCTAAGCGCTTCATCCGTGAATTCCGCGGAGCTAATCTTGATGAATACGAGATCGGTCAGGAAGTCAAAGTAGATATTTTCGCAGAAGGCGATATTGTAGATGTAACAGGAATTTCAAAGGGTAAAGGTTTCCAAGGTGCTATTAAACGCCACGGACAATCTCGCGGACCAATGGCTCACGGTTCTCGTTACCACCGTCGCCCTGGTTCAATGGGTCCTGTTGCTCCAAACCGTGTATTCAAAGGCAAATTATTGCCAGGTAGAATGGGCGGAGAGCAAATTACAGTTCAAAACTTGGCAATTGTCAAAGTTGATGTTGAACGTAACCTGCTTTTGATCAAAGGTAATGTACCTGGTGCTAAAAAAGCATTGATCAAAGTAAACAGCGCTGTTAAAGCGAAGTAATATTTAAGAAAGGAGGAACATCAGAATGCCAAAAGTTACATTGTTCAACCAAGCTGGTTCACAAGTTGGAGATATCGAACTTAACGAATCAATCTTTGGAATCGAACCTAACAATCATGTATTATTTGAAGCAATTGTTATGCAACGAGCTTCCTTGCGTCAAGGAACTCATAAAGTAAAAAACCGTTCTGAAGTATCAGGCGGCGGACGCAAACCATGGAAACAAAAAGGAACTGGACGTGCGCGTCAAGGCTCTATCCGTTCTCCGCAATGGCGTGGCGGCGGTACTGTTTTTGGACCAACTCCAAGATCTTATTCTTACAAGTTGCCTAAAAAAGTACGTCGTTTAGCAATCAAATCTGCTTTATCTGCTAAAGCTCTTGAAGAGAATATCGTAGTGCTTGACAGCTTGGCTTTCGACGCACCAAAAACAAAAGAATTTGCAAATGTTCTTAAAAACCTGTCTGTAGATAGCAAAGCGCTAATCGTTACAGATGGCCTTGATGAGAAAGTTGCTCTTTCTGCACGCAACATCCCAGGTGTTACTGTAGTCGAAGCTAACGGTCTGAATGTTCTAGATGTTGTTTCACACAACAAACTGATTTTGACTAAAACAGCTGTCGAAAAAGTAGAGGAGGTGCTTGCATAATGGACGCACGTGATATCATTAAGCGCCCCGTAATCACGGAAGCTTCTTCAGACGCTATGGCTGAGAAGAAGTACACATTTGAAGTTGATGTTCGAGCTAATAAAACTCAAGTCAAAGATGCTGTACAAGAGATCTTCGGCGTAAAAGTTGAAAAAGTAAACATCATGAACTACAAAGGTAAATTCAAACGCATGGGCAAACATGCAGGCTACACTAACAAGCGCCGTAAAGCAATTGTTAAACTAACTGCAGACAGCCAAGACATCGAATTATTCGAAGCTTAATTCATTAGAGAAGGAGGGAAATACAATGGCGATTAAGAAGTATAAACCTACCTCTAACGGTCGACGCAACATGACATCTTCCGATTTTGCTGAAATCACAACAAACCAACCGGAAAAATCATTGCTTGCTCCTTTACACAGCAAAGGCGGCCGTAACAACCAAGGTAAGTTAACCGTTCGTCATCAAGGTGGCGGCCACAAACGTCAATACCGTATCATCGATTTCAAACGGAATAAAGATGGTATACCAGGACGCGTTGCCACAATTGAGTACGATCCAAATCGTTCAGCAAACATTGCATTAATTAATTACGTTGATGGAGAAAAACGTTATATCCTAGCTCCTAAAAACCTAGAAGTGGGTATGGAGATTATGTCAGGCCCTGAAGCCGACATCAAAGTGGGTAACGCTCTTCCATTAGTAAACATTCCAGTCGGTACAGTGATTCATAACATCGAGCTTAAACCAGGTAAGGGTGGACAATTAGTCCGTTCAGCAGGAACTTCTGCACAAGTACTTGGTAAAGAAGGCCGTTATGTTCTTGTTCGCTTGAACTCTGGGGAAGTTCGTATGATCCTAGCTACATGCCGCGCTTCTATCGGTCAAGTAGGTAACGAGCAGCACGAACTAATCAACATCGGTAAAGCAGGACGTTCACGCTGGTTAGGCAAGCGCCCAACTGTCCGCGGATCTGTTATGAACCCGAATGATCACCCGCACGGTGGTGGTGAAGGACGTTCACCAATCGGACGTAAATCACCAATGTCTCCATGGGGTAAACCAACTCTTGGATACAAAACTCGTAAGAAAAAGAACAAATCAGATAAATTCATCGTACGTCGTCGTAAAAAATAACGGGATTGAGCTACGGTTCATTAACCGGACCGTAGAACGATCACGAAGGGAGGTACTCTCATGGGTCGTAGCTTAAAAAAAGGACCTTTTGTTGATGACCACTTGATGGTTAAAGTCGAAAAATTAAACGAATCAGATAAGAAACAAGTTGTTAAAACTTGGTCTCGCCGTTCAACAATCTTCCCACAATTCATCGGACATACAATTGCTGTTTATGACGGACGCAAGCATGTACCGGTTTATGTCACTGAAGATATGGTAGGACACAAACTTGGTGAATTCGCGCCAACGCGTACTTATAAAGGTCACGCAAGTGACGATAAGAAAACAAGACGTTAATGAGAGGAGGGCATCTCATGCAAGCTAAAGCTGTCGCTAAAACAGTTCGTATTGCACCTCGTAAAGTCCGTTTAATCGCTGATTTAATTCGAGGCAAACAAGTAGGTGAGGCAGTAGCGATTCTTCGCTTAACACCAAAAGCTGCATCTCCAATCGTGGAAAAAGTTCTTAAGTCTGCAGTAGCAAACGCAGAACACAACTACGAAATGGATATCAACAATCTAGTTGTTTCAGAAGCATACGTAAACGAAGGACCAACATTAAAACGTTTCCGTCCTCGCGCTCAAGGCCGTGCGAGTGCAATCAATAAACGTACTAGTCATATTACAATCGTTCTATCAGAAAAGAAGGAGGGATAATCTGTGGGTCAAAAGGTAAATCCAGTCGGTCTGCGTGTCGGAATCATTCGTGATTGGGAATCAAAATGGTACGCTGATAAAGACTACGCAGATCTTTTACATGAAGACCTTAAAGTTCGTGAATACATCACGAAACGTTTAAGCGACGCTTCTGTATCAAAGGTTGAAATCGAACGTGCTGCGAACCGCATCAACATTTCAGTTCACACTGCAAAACCTGGTATGGTTATTGGTAAAGGTGGTACTGAAGTTGAAGCACTTCGTAAAGCATTAAACCAATTAACAGGCAAAAGAGTACACATTAACATTATCGAAATTAAAAGAGCAGATCTTGATGCGAAATTGGTTGCTGAAAACATCGCTCGTCAATTAGAAAACCGTGTTTCTTTCCGCCGTGCTCAAAAACAAGCTATTCAACGCACAATGCGTGCTGGTGCACAAGGAATCAAAACGCAAGTTTCTGGTCGTCTTGGCGGTGCAGATATTGCTCGTGCTGAACACTATAGTGAAGGAACTGTTCCACTTCACACTCTACGTGCTGACATTGATTATGCACACGCAGAAGCAGATACTACTTACGGTAAACTAGGCGTTAAAGTTTGGGTATACCGTGGAGAAGTTCTTCCTACTAAGAAGAAATCCGAGGAAGGAGGAAAATAATATGTTATTGCCAAAACGCGTTAAATATCGTCGTGAACACCGCGGTAAAATGAGAGGAACTGCTAAAGGCGGCACTGAAGTACATTTCGGAGAATATGGTCTTCAAGCGCTTGAAGCTTCTTGGATCACAAACCGTCAAATCGAAGCTGCCCGTATTGCAATGACTCGTTACATGAAACGTGGCGGTAAAGTTTGGATTAAGATTTTCCCAAGCAAGCCTTACACTGCAAAACCTCTTGAAGTGCGGATGGGTTCTGGTAAAGGTGCTCCTGAAGGATGGGTTGCAGTCGTTAAACCAGGCAAAGTAATGTTTGAAATCTCTGGTGTACCTGAAGAGGTGGCACGAGAAGCATTACGTCTTGCTATGCACAAACTTCCTATCAAATGTAAGTTTGTAAAACGAGAAGAAATTGGTGGTGAATCAAATGAAGGCTAATGAAATCAAAGAATTGACCACTGCTGAAATTGAACAAAAACTTAAATCTCTTAAAGAAGAACTATTTAATCTTCGTTTCCAGTTAGCTACTGGACAACTTGAAAATACAGCTCGCATCCGCGAAGTGCGCAAATCGATCGCTCGTATGAAAACAGTTGTTCGTGAAAGAGAGATCGGTGTAAATAATCGATAATTGAATGGAGGTTTGCAGAATGAGCGAACGCAACCAACGTAAAGTCTACACAGGACGCGTTGTATCCGACAAAATGGATAAAACAGTTACAGTTCTTGTAGAAACGTATAAAAAGCATTCTTTATACGGTAAGCGCGTGAAATACTCTAAAAAGTTCAAGGCTCATGATGAGCTTAACGAAGCTAAAATCGGCGATGTAGTGCGCATCATGGAAACTCGCCCACTTTCAGCTACAAAACGCTTCCGTTTAGTAGAAGTTGTAGAAAAAGCAGTAATTATTTAATCTAAGTTCGGAGTAAGTTAATTCCGAAGGGAGGTACCGTACATGATTCAACAAGAATCTCGTTTAAAAGTAGCTGACAACTCTGGTGCACGTGAAGTGCTAACAATCAAAGTCCTAGGTGGATCTGGTCGTAAAACTGCTAATATCGGTGATGTTATCGTATGTACAGTTAAACAAGCAACACCAGGAGGCGTTGTTAAAAAGGGTGAAGTCGTTAAAGCCGTTGTTGTTCGTACAAAGCGCGGTGTACGTCGTCCTGATGGTACTTACATTCGTTTCGATGAGAATGCTTGTGTAATTATCCGTGACGATAAAAGTCCACGTGGAACACGTATTTTCGGACCAGTTGCCCGTGAACTTCGCGACAGCAACTTCATGAAAATTGTTTCACTGGCACCAGAAGTACTGTAATAATAGATAAATCTCGTAAAAGCCTTTCAAGGAGGTGCGAAGCTAATGCATGTTAAAAAAGGTGATAAAGTCGTAGTCATCTCTGGTAAGGACAAAGGCAAACAAGGTACAATCCTTGCGGCATTCCCTAAGAAAAACCGCGTTTTGGTTGAAGGGATTAACATCGTAAAGAAACACTCAAAACCTTCTCAAGCTAATCCACAAGGTGGAATTATCAGCCAAGAAGCAGCGATCCATGTTTCTAACGTAATGCCTCTTGATCCGAAATCAGGTAAACCAACCCGTGTTGGTTACAAGATTGAAAATGGCAAGAAAGTACGCGTAGCGAAAATATCAGGTGAATCTTTAGATAAATAAGTTTTAGAAGAAGGGAGGTACACTCACTTATGAACCGCCTAAAAGAAAAATTCCAAGGTGAAATTTCTCCATCATTGATGGGCAAATTTAATTACAACTCTGTAATGCAAGTACCTAAAATCGAAAAAATCGTAATTAACATGGGTGTCGGCGATGCAGTTTCTAACTCAAAAGCTCTTGATACAGCTGTTGAAGAACTTGCTTTGATCTCCGGACAAAAACCTGTTGTTACAAAAGCTAAGAAATCAATTGCAGGCTTCCGTTTGCGTGAAGGGATGCCTATCGGTGCGAAAGTCACACTGCGCGGAGAGCGTATGTATGAATTCCTTGATAAGTTAGTATCTGTTTCTTTACCACGTGTACGTGACTTCCGTGGGGTTTCTAAAAAATCCTTCGACGGCCGCGGTAACTACACATTAGGTGTTAAAGAACAGTTAATCTTCCCTGAGATTGATTATGATCAAGTGAGCAAAGTCCGCGGAATGGATATCGTTATTGTAACGACTGCCAACACGGATGAAGAAGCTCGCGAATTACTTACTCAATTCGGAATGCCGTTCCAAAAGTAATCTCTAAATAAGGGAGGCGAAAACGTGGCTAAAAAATCTATGATCGTAAAACAAAAACGCGAACAAAAGTTTAAAGTACAAGAATACACACGCTGCGAACGTTGCGGACGTCCACATTCTGTATACCGTAAATTTAAACTGTGCCGTATTTGTTTCCGCGAACTTGCATATAAAGGACAAATTCCTGGCGTGAAAAAAGCTAGCTGGTAAAACCCGATTTTGGGAAGGAGGTAAAATTAAATGGTCATGACAGATCCTATTGCAGATATGCTTACTCGCATCCGTAATGCGAATATGGTACGTCACGAGAAATTAGAAGTTCCTGCATCTAAGATTAAGAGAGATGTTGCTGAAATCTTAAAGCGTGAAGGCTTCGTACGTGATGTAGAATTTATCGAAGACAATAAACAAGGCATCATCCGTATCTTCTTGAAATATGGTGCCAACAATGAGCGTGTAATCACTGGTCTTAAACGTATCAGTAAGCCTGGTCTACGTGTTTATGCGAAAACTGGTGAGGTTCCACGTGTTCTTAATGGTTTAGGTATCGCAATTGTTTCTACTTCTCACGGAGTTTTAACAGACAAAGAAGCTCGCGCTAAACAAGTTGGCGGAGAAGTACTAGCATACGTTTGGTAATACATTGTAACAAGAATGGAGGTGCACTCAATGTCACGTATAGGTAAAAAACCTGTAGAAATTCCTGCTGGTGTGACAGTTACGATCACTGGCAGTGATATTACTGTTAAAGGGCCAAAAGGTGAATTAACTAGATCTTTCAATTCTGATCTTACAATCACTCAAGAAGAGAACGTACTTACTGTTACTCGTCCTTCAGACTCTAAAGAACACCGTGCTCTTCACGGAACAACTCGTGCGCTTATCGCTAATATGGTTGAAGGTGTTTCTAAAGGATTTGAAAAATCACTAGAACTTATCGGTGTTGGTTACCGTGCTCAAAAACAAGGAAACAAACTTGTATTGAACGTTGGTTACTCTCATCCGGTTGAATTCGAAGCTGAAAAAGGACTTGAAGTTGAAGTTCCTTCAAATACAAAAGTCATAGTTAAAGGGATTAGCAAAGAACGTGTCGGCGCATTGGCTGCTGATATTCGTGATGTTCGTCCGCCAGAGCCTTACAAAGGTAAAGGAATCCGTTATGAAGGCGAATTTGTTCGTCGTAAAGAAGGTAAAACTGGTAAGTAATAATGCCGCATAAGTAAACGAAAGGAGTGACGTATATGATTACGAAGCAAGATAAAAACGCTACTCGTCAGAAAAGACATGCGCGTGTACGTGCTAAACTTTCTGGTACAGAAGCTCGTCCTCGTTTAAATGTGTTCCGTTCAAACAAGCACATTTACGCACAATTAATTGACGATGCAAACGGCGTAACATTAGCAAGTGCTTCAACTCTTGATAAAGAGATCAATCTTGAAGCTACTAGCAATGCTGAAGCAGCTCAAAAAGTTGGCGAACTTATTGCGAAACGTGCCGTTGAGAAAGGTTTGAAATCTGTGGTATTTGACCGCGGAGGATACCTTTACCATGGTCGTGTTAAAGCATTAGCTGATGCTGCTCGTGAAAACGGCTTAGAATTTTAATGGTAAAAGGAGGGACAAAACAGATGGTTCGTAGTATTGATCCTAATAAATTAGAACTTGAAGAACGCGTAGTTACAGTTAACCGTGTAGCTAAAGTTGTAAAAGGCGGACGTCGTTTCCGTTTCACTGCACTTGTAGTTGTTGGTGATAAGAACGGTCACGTTGGTTTCGGTACTGGTAAAGCACAAGAAGTTCCGGATGCGATCCGTAAAGCTATCGAGGATGCTAAGAAAAACCTGATCACTGTACCAATGGTAGGAACAACAATTCCTCACCTTGTAAATGGTCGTTACGGAGCAGGTCACATCCTTTTGAAACCTGCCTCTGAAGGTACTGGAGTTATCGCCGGCGGTCCGGTTCGTGCGGTCCTTGAACTTGGCGGCGTGAGCGATATCTTATCAAAATCACTAGGTACTAACACACCAATTAACATGGTTCGTGCAACTATCGAAGGATTAAAGCAATTGAAACGTGCTGAGGACGTAGCTAAGTTACGTGGTAAATCAGTAGAAGAACTGTTAGGATAAGGAGGGAAATCGAATTATGGCTAATAAATTAGAAATCACCCTCACTCGCAGCTTGATTGGTCGTCCTGAAGATCAAAAAGTTACAGTTAACACTCTGGGTTTACGCAAAATGCATCAAACAGTTGTTCATGATGATAACCCTGCGATTCGCGGTATGATTACCAAAGTTGCTCATCTTGTTACTGTCAAAGAACAATAAAATAATTTTTCGCTTAACAAGGAGGTGCCAACATGAAACTTCATGAATTGAAAGCTGCTGAAGGTTCTCGTCAAGAACGTAAACGTAAAGGACGCGGTATCGGATCTGGTAATGGTAAGACAGCTGGTAAAGGACATAAAGGACAAAACGCTCGTTCTGGCGGCGGTGTACGCCTAGGATTCGAGGGTGGTCAAACTCCTCTATTCAGACGTTTGCCTAAACGTGGATTCACAAACATCAACCGTAAGGATTACGCTATCGTAAACCTTGAAACGTTGAACCTTTTCGAAGACGGAACTGAAGTAACTCCTGCTCTATTAGTAGAAGCAGGTGTCGTATCTAAAGAGAAGTCAGGTATTAAAATTCTTGCAAAAGGTAACATCGAGAAAAAGCTTACTGTTAAAGCTCATAAATTCTCCTCTGCTGCCCAGGAAGCTATCGAAGCTGCTGGCGGAAACATTGAGGTGATCTAATGTTTCGTACGATCTCCAATTTTATGCGCGTGGCTGAAATAAGAAATAAGATTATCTTTACCTTATTAATGTTAATCGTCTATCGCATCGGTACATTCATTCCTGTACCGCATGTGAATGCCGATTTTCTGGCTGCCCAGGATCAGCTGAGCGTCATTGGTCTGTTAAATACCTTTGGCGGCGGTGCCCTGCAAAATTTCTCTATTTTGGCTATGGGGATCATGCCGTATATCACGGCTTCGATTATCATTCAGCTGTTACAAATGGACGTCGTTCCTAAGTTCACTGAGTGGTCGAAACAAGGGGAAGCAGGCCGCCGTAAATTAGCACAATTTACTCGCTACTTTACGATCATACTTGGGTTCATACAGGCATTAGGTATGTCTTATGGATTCAACAACATGTCTGGTGGCGCATTGATTGAAGATCCTAGTATTGGAACTTACCTGCTTATTGCAACGGTTCTTACTGCAGGAACAGCCTTTCTGTTATGGTTAGGCGAGCTTATTACTTCGAATGGCGTGGGAAATGGTATTTCCATCATTATCTTTGCCGGGATTGTTGCTAGTATCCCTACGACCGTAAATCAGATTTACGCCCAGCAATTTGATAATGTTGGAGACCAGCTTTTCATGCGTATCGTTACAATGGCTTTGATCCTGTTAGTCATCTTGGCGATTGTGGTTGCTGTTATATTCATTCAGCAGGCACTTCGTAAGATTCCGATTCAATATGCAAAACGTGCTGCAGCAGGCAGGACACAAATGGGTGGTCAATCCACTCACTTACCTTTGAAAGTGAATGCCGCCGGGGTAATACCTGTTATCTTCGCGATGGCGTTTATCATAACTCCAACGACGATTGCATCTTTCTTTGGTAAGAATGATGTGACAAATTGGATTACAAAGAACTTCGATTACACCCAACCTGTTGGGATGATCATTTATGTCGCATTAATCATTGCCTTTTCTTATTTCTATGCCTTCATTCAGGTTAATCCTGAACAGATGGCGGAGAATCTGAAAAAGCAGGGGGGTTATGTTCCGGGAATCCGTCCTGGTAAAAACACTCAAGATTATCTGACAAGTGTTCTATATCGATTAACGTTCGTTGGCTCTATCTTCTTAGCGGTCATCGCCGTTCTTCCTGTTTTTTTCATTAAGTTCGCTGATCTCCCTGCCTCTGCGCAAATTGGGGGAACGAGTTTGTTAATCGTAGTCGGCGTTGCACTTGATACAATGAAACAGCTTGAAGCACAGCTGGTGAAGCGTCAATATAAAGGCTTTATAAAGTAATGGATTTTGGGAACAGCAAGTTTCCCAAAACCCATTATAGAGTTTGAGGGGGAAAAAAAAATTGAATCTAGTATTAATGGGGCTTCCGGGTGCCGGCAAGGGTACTCAAGCTGAAAAAATCGTAGAAAAATATAATATCCCTCATATCTCTACTGGAGATATGTTCCGAGCTGCTATTAAAGAAGGAACTGAACTTGGTCTGAAAGCTAAATCATTTATGGATAAAGGTGAGCTTGTACCGGACGAGGTAACAATCGGCATTGTCCGTGAAAGGTTAAGTAAGGACGACTGTGAAAAAGGTTTCTTGCTTGATGGTTTCCCGCGTACTGTTGCACAAGCTGAAGCATTGGAAGACATCCTGGCTAAGCTGGATCGTCCAATTAATTTTGTAATTAATATCGATGTTGATAAAGAAATTTTGATGGAAAGATTGACTGGCCGGCGCATTTGTAAATCTTGCGGAGCCACGTACCACTTGGTTTTCAATCCTCCAGCAAAAGCAGATACTTGCGATCGCTGCGGCGGTGATCTGTATCAGCGTGCTGACGATAATGCAGAAACTGTTCAAAATCGCCTTGAGGTGAATTTGAAACAGACCAAACCTCTTCTTGATTTTTACGGAGAAAAAGGGTATCTGCGAAACATTAACGGGCAGCAGGATATTAATAAGGTTTTTGAAGACGTTGATGCATTGCTTGAATACTTGCCAAATTAAGTGTTGCCTGTATGGGCCGGAATTTTCCTAATTATCAATATTATTGGTAATGGGGTGCACTCTTTAGCAATAAAGGGTATAATGGATTTCGCGAGAGATTGTACAACTGTTAACAAAACACCTGTCTCTGGTATTCCAGTTGGGTTGGTTTAACTATCCTGGTTGGTCATTCCCTGGTATACGGTTGGCAAAATTAAAGAGAAAATACTGCGGCTCTTATATGTGCTCCAGAAGAGTCATTATATAGAGGGTTGAAAGAAGCAGGCAAGAGCGTCTTTCAAACATCTCCCATGCTATACAAAACCTATGTTGAGGCTTATTATTTCTCTTTAACCAGAGAGTATGTCAGCCACGGAATCGGTCAAGACTTACATGAGGGCCCTGAATCCTTGTATCGGTCCACCTGAAAGCTACTCGGTTGAAGCCTGGGACAGTCATCGCTGTTTACCCAAATGGTGCAGACTGCAGCAGATTTCAAACGGCTGTTTAAGGTGATTGGACTGGAGAGTAATGGTTGACGGTTAGATGTGCACACTGAAAAGAGTTCACACATAGAGAAGGGAGAATCACATTAATGGCGAAAGACGATGTAATTGAAGTAGAAGGCACAGTACAAGAGACTTTGCCAAATGCAATGTTTAAGGTAGAATTAGAAAATGGTCATACTGTTTTAGCTCATGTATCCGGTAAAATTCGTATGCACTTTATTCGTATTTTGCCTGGAGATAAAGTTACGGTTGAGCTTTCCCCGTATGATCTAACTCGCGGCAGAATCACATACCGGTTTAAATAAATCTGGTTGCGCTCCGATCTGTATAAGGAGGTTAGATAGCAATGAAAGTCAGACCATCTGTAAAGCCAATCTGCGAAAAGTGTAAAGTTATCCGCAGAAAAGGTAAAGTCATGGTTATTTGCGAAAACCCTAAACATAAACAAAAACAAGGCTAATTAGAAGGAGGTGCACTCAAGCATGGCACGTATTGCTGGAGTAGATATTCCCCGTGACAAACGTATTGTTATCTCATTAACATATATTTATGGTATTGGTAAACAAACTGCGATCAAGATTCTTGCAGAAGCAGGTGTTTCTGAAGATACTCGCGTTCGTGATCTAACAGAAGACGAATTGAACAAAATCCGTGATATCATTGACAAGTTAAAAGTAGAAGGCGACCTACGCCGTGAAATCTCTCTTAACATCAAACGTCTAATGGAAATCGGATCTTACCGCGGTCTTCGTCACCGTCGTGGTCTTCCTGTTCGTGGACAAAACACAAAAAACAACGCTCGTACGCGTAAAGGACCTCGTCGTACAGTAGCTAACAAGAAAAAATAATAAGTAAAGGAGGTTACTTTTCATGGCACGTAAAACAAATACACGTAAACGTCGTGTGAAAAAGAATATAGAATCTGGTATTGCACACATTCGCTCTACTTTCAACAACACTATCGTTACGATCACTGATTCTCATGGTAATGCTATTTCTTGGTCAAGTGCAGGAGCTCTAGGATTCCGCGGATCTCGTAAATCCACTCCATTTGCTGCACAAATGGCTGCTGAAACAGCTGCTAAAACATCAATTGAACATGGTATGAAAACTCTTGAAGTTACAGTTAAAGGACCTGGTGCAGGACGTGAAGCTGCCATTCGTGCTCTTCAAGCTGCCGGCCTGGAAGTAACTGCAATCAAAGACGTAACTCCAGTACCACATAACGGATGCCGTCCACCAAAACGTCGCCGTGTTTAATTTTTCTGTATAAATTTTGTATCCCTGTCAATAATGGGATATAATACTAATTTTGCGTTCTACAGAAGGATTATTTTTCAGTTGTTGCGCACAGCGGGAACGTATACATGGGGAATTTCGGTTATTAGTGATTTCTCACTAGCCGGGGTTTCGACGTTTTGAAGGAGGGTTTAGTAATGATCGAAATAGAAAAACCAAAAATCGAAACGGTTGAAATCAACGACGATGCCAAATACGGTAAATTCGTCGTAGAGCCACTAGAGCGTGGGTATGGTACTACTTTAGGGAATTCCTTGCGTCGTATTTTATTATCCTCACTCCCAGGTGCTGCTGTCACAGCTATACAAATTGATGGAGTGCTGCATGAGTTCTCAACAATTGAAGGCGTCGTAGAAGATGTAACATCTATCATTCTAAATGTGAAGAAGCTTGCTCTAAAGATTTACTCCGACGAAGAAAAGACGCTTGAAATTGATGTTCAGGGCGATGGAGTCATTACAGCTGCTGATATCACTCATGATAGTGATGTAGAAATCCTTAATCCGGATCTATATATCGCTACGATTGGTAAAAACGGACATATGCGTATGCGCCTTACGGCAAAACGCGGCCGCGGTTATACCCCTGCTGTTGAAAACAAAAGGGAAGATCAGCCAATCGGTGTTATTCCTATTGATTCTATCTTTACTCCTGTTTCACGTGTTTCTTACCAAGTTGAGAACACTCGTGTAGGACAGTTGTCTAACTTTGACAAGCTAACGTTTGATGTATGGACTGATGGAAGCACTGGTCCTCAAGAAGCGATAGCACTTGGAGCTAAGATTTTAACAGAACACTTGAATATCTTTGTCGGCCTGACAGACGAGGCTCAAAACGCTGAAATCATGGTTGAAAAAGAAGAAGACCAAAAAGAAAAAGTCCTTGAGATGACTATCGAAGAACTTGATCTTTCTGTTCGTTCTTACAACTGCTTGAAGCGTGCTGGTATCAACACCGTTCAAGAGCTTGCTCATAAAACGGAAGAAGATATGATGAAGGTTCGTAATCTAGGTCGCAAATCACTTGAAGAAGTGAAAGCGAAACTTGATGAATTAGGCTTGGGTCTGCGTAAAGATGACTGATGACTAGTTTGTAAAACTAGCCATTTTAATGTGAGCCTCTATAAAGACATAATTAGTACTTCAACAAAGGAGGGAATCTCTAATGGGTTACAGAAAGTTAGGACGCACTAGCGCTCAACGTAAAGCATTACTTCGTGACTTGGCTACAGATCTTATCATCCATGAGCGTATCGAAACAACTGAAGCTCGTGCTAAAGAAGTACGTTCTGTAGTTGAAAAAATGATCACTCTTGGCAAACGCGGTGATTTGCATGCACGCCGTCAAGCTGCTGCATTCATCCGTAATGAAGAAGCTAATGCTGAAAATAATCAAGATGCGGTTCAAAAGCTATTTGCTGACATCGCTCCGCGTTATGAAGAGCGTCAAGGCGGATACACTCGTATTCTTAAAGTAGGTCCACGCCGCGGTGACGGTGCACCAGTCGTGGTTATTGAATTAGTTTAATAACGGCGGTGAAAAAGGGCAGGACAGATGAATGAACTCACTTGTTCTTTGCCCTTTTTCTTTTATCTTGAAGCTTGCCCGCAAGGCCTGCTTCGCAAAAATGGAAATACGCATTGAGTGTTACGATGGCTGGCGGAACCTTTGCTATATAAGGGAGCCTTCTCGTCTAGCTCAAGTACCCCTTCCCGCTTACTTAAGCGATATATGAACCTGTTTATCGAAATGGGTTGGATACAAGCTGCTCTTAAATTTACCGGAATTGATTCGGTGGAAGGGGTGCAGCGTTTTTTTGTATCGTCAATTTTTTTAGGCTGGATTTTTTCATGCAAATCCTGCTGTGCTCGGGTAAGATAAGGTAGGGCGTTTTTAGTTAAGGAGGTCAGCATGAGAAAAAAGCTAGTTTCATTAGAAAATGTTACATTCAAGTATGAATCACAGGAAAAAAATGCTTTAGACGGTGTATCCTTTGATATTTATGAAGGCGAATGGCTTGCCATCGTCGGTCATAATGGCTCAGGAAAGTCTACGTTGGCTAAGCTTTTAAATGGGCTTCAGTTTCCTGACTCAGGGGGAATTAAGGTGCTCGGGGAAAACCTGACAGAAGAAACCGTATGGGATGTCCGGCAAAAAATCGGGATGGTTTTTCAGAATCCAGATAATCAATTTGTCGGTACGACTGTACAGGATGATGTGGCTTTTGGTTTAGAAAATGCCGGTGTTCCTCAAACAATCATGGCGGAACGGGTCTACCAAGCTCTGGAAAAGGTGAAGATGAATAACTTTCTCGATCAAGAGCCGCACCATCTTTCGGGCGGACAAAAGCAGCGGGTAGCCATTGCAGGAGTGCTGGCCCTGCAGCCAAAGATTGTTATCTTGGATGAGGCCACTTCCATGCTTGACCCGAGAGGCCGGGCGGAGGTGCTGGATACAGTCCGCCAGCTGATGAAGGAGCAGGACATCACAGTAATTTCTATTACGCATGATTTAGAGGAAGCAGCCAAGGCTGACCGGATTATTGTGATGAATCAAGGTCTGCTGTACCGCGAAGGCACTCCGCAGGACATCTTTGAAATGGAGCAGGAACTGGTTGCCTTAGGCCTGGATATTCCGTTTGCCGTGAAATTGACAAAAGCCCTTCAAGTAAATGGAATCCAAGTAGTGGACGGGCATTTGACAGAGGAAGAGTTGGTGAAAGACTTATGCGAATTACACTTGAAGATGTAGAGTACCGCTATCAGGCGAATACGCCGTTTGAACATCTGGCTCTTCAGGATGTCAACCTGGAGATTAAGCCAGGCAGCTACACAGCGTTTATTGGACATACAGGTTCAGGGAAGTCGACGCTGCTTCAGCATTTAAATGCTCTTTTAAAGCCGACAAAAGGGCGTGTCATCATTGGCGACCGTATTATTGAGTCGGGCAGAAAAGAAAAGCATCTGCGGCCGGTCCGTCAGAAGGTAGGCATTGTCTTTCAGTTTCCAGAGCATCAGTTGTTTGAGGAAACGGTGGAAAAAGATATTTGCTTTGGTCCGATGAATTTTGGCGTACAGGAGGAAGAGGCAAAGAAGCGGGCTCGGGAGGCGGTCAAACAGGTTGGCCTCCCGGATGGAATTCTTGAGAAGTCTCCATTCGATCTGTCCGGCGGCCAGATGCGCCGTGTTGCCATCGCCGGAGTCCTGGCTATGGAACCGGATGTGCTTGTCTTGGACGAGCCGACAGCCGGGCTGGATCCGCGGGGCAGGATGGAAATCATGGATATGTTCTATGATCTCCATAAGCGGAGAGGAATATCCACGATTTTGGTTACACACAGTATGGAGGACGCCGCAAAGTATGCAGATGAGATTGTCGTCATGCATAAAGGGTCGGTCTTTAAAAAGGGAAATCCGGAAGAAATCTTTTCGGAGCCGGAGCAGCTGATTGAATTAGGCCTCGATGTCCCGGATACCGTCCGTTTCCAGCTTAAACTGCAAAAGGAGCTGGGCATTCGGTTTGATCATCCATGCCTCAATATAGATGAATTGGCAGCACAGATAGACAAGGCTATGAAACGGGGGAACCGCTGATGCTTGAAAAGATGATTATTGGCCGGTATGTCCCATCCGATTCAGTCCTTCATAAAATGGATCCGCGGGCTAAACTGCTGCTCGTGTTCCTGTTTGTGTGCATCGTATTTTTAGCGAACAATACCTTTACCTACGGATTATTGGGCCTGTTTACGGTCAGTATGGTTGTGCTGTCCAAAATTCCGCCCCGTTTTCTTTATAACGGGCTGAAGCCCATCCTCTTTCTGATTGTCTTTACCTTCCTTCTCCATATCCTGTTTACGAAGGAAGGGGAGCTGATTGCGGATTTCGGCTTCATTACAATCTATCAGGGCGGTTTGGAACAGGGGATTATGATTTCACTGCGCTTTACGTTCCTGATCCTTGTGACGTCCCTTCTGACGCTTACAACGACACCGATCGCTATCACAGACGGTTTGGAGGAGCTTCTGGGACCATTGAAGAAGTGGAAGCTTCCAGTCCATGAACTTGCCTTGATGATGTCGATTGCGCTTCGCTTTATTCCGACCTTGATGGATGAAACGGATAAGATCATGAAGGCACAGACAGCCAGAGGAGTTGATTTCACTTCTGGGCCGATTAAGGACAGGGTAAGGGCCATTGTGCCGCTCCTTGTGCCTCTGTTTGTCAGCTCCTTCAAGCGTGCCGAGGAACTGGCTACGGCTATGGAAGCGAGGGGCTACCGAGGCGGTGAGGGACGGACAAAGTACCGCGTGCTGAAATGGGAGATGAAGGATACCCTTCTGCTGCTCTCATTGGCTGTTCTTGCGGCTTTATTATTTTTATTACGATCATAAGAGGTTGAGATATGCCGAGATATAAATGTGTGATTGCGTATGATGGAACAGGATTTGCCGGCTATCAGGTTCAGCCGGAAAAACGGACGGTTCAGAGTGAGCTGGAGGCCGCGCTTGGAAAAATGCATAAAGGGGCGTCTGTGAAGGTTACGGCTTCAGGCAGAACGGATGCAGCGGTCCATGCAAAGGGGCAGGTCATTCACTTTGACTCTCCTTATGGTTTTCCGCCGGCTAATTGGCTTAAAGCGCTGAATGCCCTGCTTCCTGAAGATATTACAGTTTTAGGAATAGAAGAAGCCGCACCGGATTTTCATGCCAGATTTGATACAGTCGGCAAGGAATATCGCTATATTGTTTTGCGCTCCAAGCACCGGGATCCGTTTCTGCGGAATTATGCCTGTCATTACCCTCATTCGCTCAATATTGAAGCGATGAGAAAGGCGGCTTCTTATCTGACGGGGAAACCCTATGATTTTTCAAGCTTCTGTGCGTCCAATACTAGTGTTGTTGATAAAGTCCGCACCATTTATAAAATCGAAATCAAGGAAGATGAAGAGAAACTGGTTTTCACATTTTCCGGTGACGGTTTTTTATATAATATGGTCCGGATTTTGACAGGAACCCTTCTGGAAATCGGCAATGGAAAAAGGCAGCCTGAAGACATTCGGTCCATTCTAAAGCAAAAAGACCGCAGAGCGGCCGGGAAGACAGCGCCAGGACATGGTTTATACTTATGGGAAGTCTGCTATCCAGAGGATGGAAAAAATATTTCTCATGACAACTAATCCTGGTGTAACATCCCCTTGACAATGTATATGGGACAGTTTAATATAATATGGTATGTATTTTAATCCCGCGATAAGCCCCGGAAAGTTTATTGTGATTGAAAATAAATATTAAAACTATGAAAGTTTTTAGGAGGTTAACCATGCGTACGACATTTATGGCGAAAGCTAATGAAGTGGAACGTAAATGGTATGTGATCGATGCTGAAGGTAAAACTTTAGGTCGTCTTTCTACAGAAGTAGCATCCATCTTACGTGGTAAAAACAAACCAACTTATACACCAAACGTTGACACTGGTGATCATGTAATTCTAATCAATGCGGAAAAAATTCATTTGACTGGTAACAAGTTGAATAACAAAATCTACTACCGTCACACTATGCACCCAGGCGGTCTTAGAACAAGAACTGCACTTGAGATGCGTACAAACTATCCTGTGAAAATGCTTGAGCTTGCTATCAAAGGCATGCTTCCAAAGAATTCTCTAGGACGTCAAATTTTCAAAAAATTACACGTATACGCTGGAGCTGAGCATCCACACGCTGCTCAACAGCCAGAAGTTTACGAATTACGCGGATAATTATTAAGGAGGTTACTATCTTGGCACAAGTTCAATATTATGGTACTGGTCGCCGTAAGAGCTCAGTAGCTCGTGTACGTTTAGTACCAGGCGAAGGTCGCATCGTAATTAACGGCCGTGAAATCAACGAATACATCCCATTCGCAGCATTGCGTGAAGTTGTAAACCAACCACTAGTTGCAACTGAAACTACTGGAACTTACGATATTCTTGTCAATGTAAACGGCGGAGGATACACTGGTCAAGCTGGCGCAATCCGTCACGGTATCGCCCGTGCATTGCTTCAAGTAGATCCAGAATTCCGTGCACCGCTTAAAACTGCAGGTTTACTGACTCGTGACCCACGTATGAAAGAACGTAAGAAATACGGTCTTAAAGGCGCTCGTCGTGCTCCTCAGTTCTCAAAACGTTAATTTTTGGCGTTTACAGCCCTTTCCCGATGCTTCGGGAAGGGGTTTTTTATTGTCTTCAAAAGCCTCAGAACGACTGAGCCAGTAGGTTTACATTAAATTTTTATAATAAATAAGCGTGGCATCGTAAGTGCCGTTTTCGGACATGGCATAAAAAGGGATCCGTCCTGCCTGAATGTATCCTAATGAACGGTAAAGTAAATTGGAAGGATCTCCTTCTCTTGTATCAAGAATCAACAGTGTTCGGTCTCTTTTTGAAGCTGTTTCATGAGCCTTCTCCATTAATAAGCGGCCAATTCCATTCCGTCGAAAATGGGGGGGGGCATTAATTTGGCAATTTCGGCTCTATGTCCGCCGTTCTGCTTTGAGCATAGATGAAGCTGCACACTGCCAACTATTTCGTTATGAATCTTCGCCACAAAAAGGATTAGGTCAGGATTCACTGCGCTTCTTTTTTTTATGAAATTATGCTATCGTTAAAATTCGACGTTGAGAAAGTCAGGAGTTGGTCGGGTGATTGTCTACGAATTGTTCAAGCAGTTCCCTAAAGAAATTGTGATGGTGATCACAGTGGGACTGCTGATTATTTTGATCGTTTATTTGATTCGAAAATCCCTCAAGCTTTTCTTTGATAAAACAAGTTTTTTGGATCAAAAGCGTGAAGAGACTTTAATGCATTTCACTAAACAGGTGACAAAGGTTTTGGGACTGGTTTTCTTCTGTATTTATTTACTCAGTCATTTTTTCGATCTTGCTAAGCTTGTGACTGGTTCAGTCGTACTGGCGGGTGCCTTGGCATTGATTCTCCAGCATATCATCCGTGATTACATCATGGGGCTGACTTACTTATTCGAGCGGCAAATCCATCACGGAGATTACGTGATCATTAATGGAGAGCGGCAGGGGAAAATTGAGGAAATCAGTATGCGTTACCTGAAGATCCGCCAATATGACGGATATCTCTATACCGTTTCCTACAGCAGCATCTCGGAACTTCAGAATGGGAACAGGGGCATGCGACGGGTAAACGAAAGTCTTATCCTCAGTTATCGGCAAAATCCGGATGAGGCATTTCAGGTAATGGAGGAAGTAGCCAAAACATGTAATGAGAAATATAGTGAATACTTGTTGAAGGACGTAAATGGCCAGCCGTTGGAGAGCTTTACTTTTAACCAAATCACGGAACTGAATGTTGAGTTCAAGGGGCATAAATATTCCCTATCCGCTCTTGTGAATGAAGCGGATCTTGTGGAAGTGAGCAAAAAGGTAAGATATGAACTGGCAGCGGCTGCCTACAAGAGTGAATTGATGATGGCTGAGAGTCTTGATGTAAGCCATTAAAATAAGGGTATCGGAGAAAAAATCTCTGATGCCCTTTGTTAGGTTACAGGGAATCCAAAGAAGAAGCATTATCTCAGATTATATCCGCTAGAAGAAATTCTAACTGTTATAGATGGAAATCTGCCATCTGCGTTTGCCTTTTTTATGTGGAGGGGATAAAGACCAAAGTAAGCCGCAAAATAGGGGTAACCTGTCATTAGATTGGATTCCTTGGAAAGCCTAAATAATAAAACGTTAAGTAACGACAAGTTTGTCGGGAGGGCTGCGACAAAACTGGATTTCGTGATAATTGAAATGTCGAATTTTGTGACTTATTATTAGTTTAATGAAAAGGAAGGGATGAGGGGCAAATGGCTCAATCTAAAGTAAAAGTAGCAGTCCAGAAGTTCGGGAATTTCTTGAGCTCGATGGTCATGCCTAATATATCAGCGTTTATCGCTTGGGGTTTAATTACAGCTTTATTTATACCAACTGGCTTCTTTCCAAATGAAAGCCTTGCCAAAATGGTCGACCCAATGGTTAAGTACCTGCTTCCATTGTTAATTGGTTTTACAGGGGGTAAATTAATCCATGATCAGCGGGGCGGAGTAGTCGGTGCCATTGCAACAATGGGAGTTATAGTCGGTTCTGACATTCCAATGTTCTTGGGTGCTATGCTGGTCGGTCCTCTTGGCGGATATTTGATCAAGAAATTTGACCAGGCAATAGAAGGAAAAGTCAAATCCGGATTTGAAATGCTTGTGAACAACTTCTCTGCAGGAATCCTGGGAGGACTTATTGCCATCGGAGCCTTGCTTGGCGTCGGCCCGGCGGTAAGCGTATTCACAGGCTGGCTTGTCAGCGGTGTGGACTGGCTCGTGGGAATTGGCTTATTGCCTTTAACGAGCATCCTGATTGAACCTGCAAAAATATTGTTCTTGAATAATGCGATTAACCATGGCGTTCTTTCGCCAATCGGCGTAGAACAGGCAAAAGAGACAGGGAAATCGATCCTGTTCCTTCTGGAAGCCAACCCGGGACCTGGGATCGGTGTCCTGCTTGCTTACTGCATTTTTGGTAAAGGAACAGCCAAAAGAACAGCGCCAGGTGCGGCGATTATCCAGTTCTTTGGCGGAATCCATGAGATTTACTTCCCTTACATTTTAATGCGTCCGTTATTGTTCCTTGCGGTTATTTTGGGAGGAATGAGCGGAGTCTTCACACTTGTCCTATTAGGCGGAGGTTTATTTACACCGGCTTCACCAGGAAGTATCTTGGCGATTGCAGCTGTTACACCGCATCATACGGGGACATATATCGCCAACTTTGCCGGCGTATTGGTTGCTGCCATCGTATCATTTGTTGTATCTGCCTTCATTTTGAAAACAGGCAAGCAGCAAGAAGAGGATATTGAAGAGGCTGCAAGAAAGATGCAGGAAATGAAAGGCAAGAAAAGCTCGGTTGCCGATGCTTTCTCTGTTAAGGGCGAAGAAATGCCTGAACAAGTAGACAAAATCATTTTTGCCTGTGATGCCGGAATGGGCTCCAGTGCTATGGGAGCTTCGCTTCTGCGTAAAAAGGTGAAGGAAGCAGGAATGGATATTCACGTGACCAATATGGCGATCAGCAATATCCCTTCAGATGCCCAAATTGTTATCACACAGGAAGAGCTGACTCCAAGAGCCAAGAATAAAGCTCCGAATGCCTATCACATTTCAGTGGATAACTTCTTATCCAGCCCGCAATATGATAAGCTGATTACGGAACTGCAGAGTCAGGAAAACGATGAACTTCTGGAAGTGGTGGAAGAGGCGGAAGAAAATGCACCGGGCCCTGTAAATGATGCCGGTGACGATCAGCTGCTTCGTCCGGAAAATGTATTCTTAAATCAAAAGTTCGAAACGAAGGAAGAGGCCATCCGGTTTGCCGGAGCTGCTCTTGTGAAAGCGGGTTATGTGAAGGAAAGCTATGTAGAAGCCATGATTGAAAGAGATGAAATAACATCTACTTACATGGGAAATGATGTAGCGATTCCGCATGGCACGGAAGCAGCTAAGAAAGATGTGCTCAAATCCGGATTTGCCGTGCTGCAGGTGCCGGAGGGGGTAGACTTTGACGGTCAAAAAACTCGTTTGATCTTTGGGATAGCGGGCAAAGACGGCACTCATCTCGAAATCCTGTCAGGAATTGCGGTAACATGCTCTGATATGGATAATATCGAGAAGATGGTTCAGGCTCAAACAGCTGAAGAGTTAATGGCTATCCTTAATGATAAAAATGAATAAAACACAATGGAAAAGCGCTTCTAGCGCTTTTCTGTGCATTGTTTTCTAGGCTTATTTACCGGAAATGAGATGATAGTATGTTTATTACCTCAAGGGAAAAAGCAATAATTGAATTAATTATTAAAACGTCTGGAAAACACACAGTCCTGTCCATCGCTACCTTTTTAAATGTGAGCGTCCGAACCATTCAGCGGGATTTAAAAGCTGTGGAAAAGATCCTGCATCAGTACGAGCTGAAGCTTGCCCGCAATCCAAATGAAGGTCTTGTGATTGAAGGAAAGAATGAACAGATTTTCAGGCTGGTTCAGCAGCTGATGGGAAATCAGCCGGTTGACCAGACGCCTCAGGAAAAAAGGCTTCTTGTCCTTTTGGCCTTGCTGCAGGAGGAAGCTTTTAAAATCCAGGCGCTGGCCTCTGCCGTTGGAGTCAGTGCAGTGACGCTCACATCGTATTTGGATGACCTGGAGGAATGGCTGCACAACTATCGTCTCCGTCTCATTAGGAAACGGGGGGTCGGCGTAGAAATTTCAGGTTCAGAAACAGATCGGCGCAAAGCGCTCGCCCATTATTTTCTATTGTATTTTAACGAAGAGTTAATTGAGCGTCTGTTCTGGCTTGAAAAAGGGAAAGTGTATGAGGACCCTATCCTCCATTATTTCTCGCCGGACTATTTGCTGGAAATAGACCGTCTTGTCCAGGAAACATTCAATAATGGGCATTCCCGGCTGGCTGACGGGGATTATATTGGCCTGATCGTTCATATCTGCATTATGCTCCAAAGGACAGAGGCGGGTTTTCTTATGGGGGAAGCGGATGAATTGGACAGGACAGGGCTTGAGAATGAAAGGGAATTGATCAGGGAGATTTGCAGCGAGCTCGAAAATCGTTTTTCCGTGAATGTAACGGAAAGGGATATCGATGCCCTTTCTGTCATTTTAAGAGGGTCCAAATACCAGGAGCCCGATGTTATGCCTTATGACAGTGTTGTTCTTGGCCAAATGACAAAGAATATTATTCAGTCTGTATCGTCTCAAATGAATGTGGATCTCACCAAGGATTTCCCCTTGTTCCAGGGCTTGCTTGCCCATATGGAGCCATCTATTTTTCGGATTAAACAGCATATGGCTCTGTTTAATCCGCTTAAGGATGAGATTAAACGCAAGTATCCGGTCCTGTTCATGGCTGTAAAGAACAGTGTCGAAAAAGAGTTTAAAGACGATGCCCTCTTTCCGGATGATGAAATTGCCTTTATTGTCCTGCATTTTGGCTCGGCACTGGTCATGAGAGAAGAGGGAATCCGCATTAAAGCGCTGGTGGTCTGCCCTACAGGCATTGGAACTTCTAAAATGCTGGCAAGCCGTATTAAAAGGGAGTTCCCGGAAATCGATTCAGTAGAAATCAGGTCGATCAAAGATATTCAGCGGACAGGGAGCCTGCATCAATATGATGTAATTATCTCTACTGTCCGGCTTCCTTTTACGGACCTTGCCTATGTGCTGGTGAACCCTCTTTTAACAGAGGATAACATTGTGGCGATTAAAGGTTATTTACAGACAAATATCGAACGATTCACGAAAAATGCGCTTTCTGAAACAGATCGCCCTGCCCCCAGGTCTGTTAAAAAAGCATTGACGGACAGACTGGAAGAATTGGATGATGTGCGAAACAGCATTCGTTCTCTGACGGAAAACTTCCGGGTTTTCCGGATGCCGAAGTCCCTTTCGTATCAGGAGATGCTTGTGGAAATGGTCAAAGCGGCGGAGGCCAAAGGGATGATTACCGACTCACGTGCAGTGATGGAGGCATTGAAGGAAAGGGAACAAAAGGGCGGGCTTGGCATTCAGCATACGGGGATGGCCCTTTTTCATACCCGGCACGAAGCGGTAAAGGGACCTCTCTTTCAAGTCGCCCATTTAGAGGAACCTTGCCTGATTAAAGGCATGGATGGAAATGATATGATGATGAAGAGCCTTTTGCTAATGCTGGCTCCCCAGGAATTGCGGGCAAAAGCCCAGGAAATCATGAGTTTGATCAGCACAAGCTTAATTGAGAGCAGTGAGTCGATCATGACCTTCTCGTCTTCGAATGAGGAATTGATTTTATCCAAATTAGAAGCGGTCTTCCTCGACTATTTACAGACTACTTTAAAAAAGGAATGATATGAAATGAAACAAGCGGTACATTTTGGAGCAGGAAACATCGGAAGAGGATTTATTGGAGCATTGTTCTCCCAATCTGGATACCATGTAACCTTTGTGGATATAGCCGATCAAATTATTACCAAATTGAATGAAGACCAACAATACAATGTTGTACTGGCTACAGATGAAAAAGAATCCGTTACGATCCAAAATGTTTCAGGTCTCAATAATATGACCCAGGAAAATGAGGTAATCGAAGCAATCAAGAGTGCGGACTACCTGACTACGGCGATTGGCCCGAACATTCTGCCTCGGATTGCGCCGCTGATTGCCAAAGGATTGGCTGAACGCGTGAAAACAACGGATGATAAGCTGTATGTCATTGCCTGCGAGAATCAGATCTCCGCTACGGATTTATTGAAGGGCTATATCTTCGAACAGTTGGATGAGCAGACAAAAGGGGAGCTGGAAGGAAAAGTATTTTTCTTTAATTCCGCTGTTGACCGTATTGTCCCGCTTCAAAACAATGAAGGCTCGCTTGATGTTCTGGTTGAACCATACTATGAATGGGTTGTGGAAACAGAAGAAAACATTCCTGCTATTGAAGGAATGAAAAAGGTGCCGGATCTGGCTCCGTTCATCGAGCGCAAGCTATTTACGGTAAATACCGGACATGCGGTTATTGCGTACCTGGGCTATCTTCACAAGAAGGAAACTATTGACCAGTCATTAGCAGATGAAGAGGTTCTGAAGCAGGTATACGCAACATTAAATGAAACAGGAGATTACCTTGTAAAAACATATAAGCTTGATGAAGCCGAGCATAAGCAATATATCGATAAAATCATCGGCCGCTTTAAGAATGCCCATTTGAATGATGCTGTTACAAGGGTTGGAAGATCTCCGCTTAGAAAGCTTGGAGCGAATGATCGACTCGTCCGCCCGGCAACAGAGGCTGAAAAAGCAGGAATTTCCTATACGAACCTGGCCAAAGCGATTGCTTCCGCTTTACTGTTTGATTACAAGGAAGATGAAGAAGCCGTTAAGCTGCAAGCGCTGATCAAAGAAAAAGGGCTTATGGAAACCTTGTCAGAAGTAAGCGGCCTTGCGGCTGAGAGCCCAATCACGAAAGAAATTGAACGTCATTACAAAGCAATGAAATAATTGAGTGACAGCCCCCTGAAGCCCGCCGGCGTTAGGGGGTTTTTTATTTTCAAAAGCGCTGATTAAGCACCCAATTTTGGCAGTGAAATGGAGGGATGAGGGCGGTATGGAGGACGGACAATAAGAATAAATCATAAAGGCCAGGGGTGGAAGCATGACGGTTATCGTAGGATTCAAGGAGTTAAGGCAAGAACGGCAGGTTACATTTGAACGAAAGGTATTGCGGGAGCTATCGCTTGAGGCGTTAAAGGAGCGGCTGAAGGAATACTTTGGCAGCGGTCTTCTTGATGTAATGGAAGAGGGCTGCTGTGATATTGCGATTGAAGCCTTTTTACTTGGGGCCAGCTACAGCAAGTTCGGCTATTACGGAGAGTCGGAAGAGAAGGCAAGAGCCAGATGCTGGAGGGAAGAGAAGCAGCTGATTGATTCCCTGTTTAATTTTCTGCTGTCCTGGGGACCTGGAATGCCTGATGAGGAAGGGCTTTTCTATCGGTGTGAGGCCTTTGTCTCCGTTTGGTGGAAGGATGGATTCAAAACGGGGGAAAAGCGATTTAAAATGAGGCTGCATTAAGTTCTATTTCCGCTGTTTGTCCCATAGCTTTTATCATATGGGATGCGGGGGGAGAACTTGATGCGGAAGAGACTTACATATACCGGATTTGCAATTGGGGGCGTTCTGTTATTTTTGGTGTTCACTTTCCAATTCAGCGAAAATGATTCGTGGAAATCATGGAATCTTCCTCTGTCAGGAAAAATAATTGTCATAGATCCGGGACATGGAGGTATGGATGGCGGCGCAAATGTACAGGATATTATGGAAAAGGATATTTCACTCGCGGTTTCTTTGAAAATCAGGGATTATTTGCAGGAACAGGGTGCGCTTGTCATTTTAACCAGGGAGACCGATCGGGACTTAGCGGATGGCGATGAAGGGTCAGTCCGTCAGCGGAAACAGGAAGATTTGCGGAAACGGGCAGAAATTATCAATGATTCAGAAGCAGATCTGTTTTTAAGCATTCATTTAAATGCCTTTCCTTCCTCTTCATCGAAAGGAGCCCAGACGTTCTATACAAAAAGATTCGAGGAAAATGAACAGCTTTCGAAATTCATTCAGGCAGAGATCATTCGGAATCTGGAAAATACGTCCCGGGAGGCCAAACAGATTCAGAATATCTATTTAATGGAGCATGCAAAGAAGCCGGGTGCTCTTGTGGAAATAGGGTTTCTCTCTAATGCAGCAGAGAGGGAGAGGCTGAAGAGTGAAAAATATCAGGACAGCATTGCCGCTTCCGTATATAAAGGAGTGCTTCGCTATTTAACGGAGGAAAAGGTCGAAAAGGATGATCAGGATGACGGAACCTTGGGGCGCTGACCAGGGTTTTTTTTGATTGTAAGGCTTGGCAATAAGTAAATTTTCTCGCTTATGTTATACTGTTACTGGGTAAAAATACGTATGTTAAAGGGGTGCTCAAGCTTTGTTAACAGAAGAAAAAGTAAGAGGCATATTAAAGGAACTTAAGGATCCTTTTCTCCATAAAAGTCTGGAAGAAACAAATGGGATTGTCGAAGTAAAAGTAAAACCGGAAAAAAATCATGTCAGTGTGAAGATTGCGATTGCGCAAACAGGCACTGGCGAACAGATGCAGCTGCAGATGGAAGTTGTAAACCGTCTGAAGGAAGGCGGAGCAGATTCTGTCGGGATCCGTTTTGCGGAGCTTCCAAAGGAAGTCCTTGATCAATTTCGGGGCAGCATGCCTCAGGAAGAAGAAGCAGATCAGGGTCTTCTTTCACCGAACAGCAAAACTCAATTCATTGCCATTGCAAGCGGAAAGGGCGGCGTAGGAAAGTCTACTGTTGCTGTTAACTTTGCAATCGCACTTGCAAGACAAGGCAAGAGGGTTGGACTTGTTGATGCGGATATTTACGGTTTCAGTGTTCCTGATATGATGGGCATTTTAAAACGTCCGGTTGTGCGCGGGGAGAAAATCATCCCTGTTGACCGCTTTGGCGTGAAAGTAATTTCTATGGGCTTTTTCGTAGAGGATAATGCACCGGTCGTTTGGCGCGGACCAATGCTTGGAAAAATGCTGAACAGCTTCTTTAATGAAGTCGAGTGGGGAGAACTGGACTACCTTGTTCTTGATTTGCCGCCGGGTACAGGAGACGTTGCATTAGATTTACATACTATGCTTCCGTCAAGTAAAGAAATCATCGTTACGACTCCGCATCCGACAGCTGCTTTTGTTGCGGCCCGTGCAGGTGCGATGGCTATCAAAACAGAGCATGAAATTATCGGTGTTGTTGAAAACATGTCGTACTTTGAAAGCAAAACGACGGGTGAGAAAGAGTATGTATTCGGAAAAGGCGGAGGAGACAAGCTTGCAGAAGAGCTTCTGACTGAAGTGCTTGGCCGCCTGCCTCTGCAGCAGCCAGACTGGAGTGCAGAGGATTTTGCTCCGTCTGTATATGCAGCTGACCACCGTCTTGGTAAGATCTATGAACAAATGGCATTAAGAGTTATTGAGAAACTGGGATAAAAAACAGGGCTCCAAAAAGGCGTAATGCCTTTTGGAGCCTTTTTATTTTTTGAAGGTCTTTTGAACCTAAAAAGTATACGGACTTATTTTTGCTCTTCTTTTTTCTGATCCTGTTTTAGTGTTTTGGAAGCTGCTTTTTCCAGGCTTTCTTCCATTTTTGTCTGAACAAGCGGACTTTCCATGGTTTCCATGATTAATTCCTTATAAGTCGTTCTCATTTCTTTGGATTTCAATAAATCCGTCATTTCCTTTTTCATATCGGCTTCTTTCATGATATCCATCAGCATTCCGCGGTATTGAGGGTCTTTTGATAAATCCTTGAGCAGCTTTTCATGCTCTGACTTCAATGCCTTTGCATAGGCAGAGGCAAAGGAAGAATCTTTGAATGCTTTTTCCCAGAATTCCTTCTCTTTATCAGAGGTCAGCGTTTTCTCGATCGTGTCTTTGACCATATCCTGTTCCATGACCAGTTCGCTTTTCATTTGATCATCTGTCATTACATCCTGAATGGCCTTTTTCCCATCATCTGTTTTCAAGATATCAACAACCATCTTTTTGGTTTCTTCATATTCCATATCATTTCCGGCTCCGTTATCTGAACATCCTGCAGCTAACAGGAGAGAGCACAGTAATAGACTGATGTTTAGTATCCGTTTCATGTAGGAACTCCTTTCGTACAGGATTCTATTTATAATATGGATTTTTCGGCTGATTTTATTCATGGGGGAAACAGTGGATTTTATCAAAAGGGGTTGGTACAATTATAGGTAAAAATAGAAAAGTATGGGGGTAAAAGATGAACAGCCGTAATATTGTTCGATTGTTCCTGTCCACCCTGCTTGTCGGGGGACTGACAGGCGGGATTGTAGGTTTTATCGTACGCTGGAATGAGTTTGAAAAGTACTTTTCTTCTTTCCAAATCGGTTCAATTCTTTCCACGTTCATCTGGCTTTTCGGTGTCGGATTAATATTCAGTGTCATCAGCCAGGCTGGTTTTTTTGCTTACCTGACGATCCATCGGTTCGGGCTGGGCATCTTCAAAGGCCCATCATTATGGAATGCGGTGCAAGTGATCCTGCTTGCCTTTATCCTGTTTGACCTTATTTATCTCCGCTATATCTCATTTGGCGAGGGGAAGGGGATCGGACCATATATTGGACTGGCTGTCTTTCTCCTGACAGCGGGTCTTATTGTGGCTTATCTCAAAGCAAAGCAGACGAATATGCATGCTTTTATTCCTGCTGTCTTTTTCATGGTTGCCGCTACAACAGCGGAATGGGTGCCGGTGCTGCAGTCCAATGACGAGGGGTGGCTGTATTTTATGCTGTTTCCGCTGCTTGCCTGCAACGCTTTCCAGCTCCTGATGCTGAATCCGCTCATTGTTAAGTCGCAGCGGGAAAGAGAGGAGCGGCTCCGGCAAAAGACACCGCTGTCCGGCGGCATACAAAAAGAAGGCCACTCGCACTGAGTGGCTCCTTCTGTCATTCCTAGTTGATTTCCTCATTTCTTGTATCAGAGTTGGAAATCATTTCAGAGACGGTGACAAAGTTCAAATTCTTCGAGCGAAGTTCCTCCAGCAGATCAGGAAGAGCTTTATTGGTTTGCTTTGCAGAATCAGAAGCATGCAGCAGGATGATGTCGCCCTGTTTGGCCTTATTGACATTTTGAACAATCTGACTGACCCCCGGATTCGTCCAATCCTTTGAATCAATGCTCCAATGGACAACAGTGTAGCCTAATTTTTCTCCTATGGTGAGCAGCCGTTTATCAAAATGGCCGGTTGGTGCCCTGAGCAATTCGATGTCCTCGATATTTAGTTTTTTGAAGACCTCCTGTGCTTTTAAAATATCCTTGGTGATTTCTGGATCCTCCAAACTGGAATAATCTTTATAATCATAGCCGAGCAAGCCAATCTCATACCCTTCCTCATGAATGGAAGTGACAATATCGGGATGGCGTTCCGCCCATGAGCCAGACAGAAAGAAAGTGGCGGATTTGATATTTTGTTTTTTTAATGTGTCCAGTATGGGAGCGGCCTTTTCATCGCCCCATCCAATATTAAAGGTAAGAGAGACGTTTTTTTCTCCTTTATATACAGCTTTTGGTCCGTCTTCTGTTGAAAAGACAGGAGCGTGCAGGATATTTTGGACAAAGAGAAACCACGCTGTAAACAATGCTGTCAGGAAGATTAAAGCATTTTGCTTCATGTTCTTTGCGTTTAATACCATAAAGAATTTCAATTCCATCACCTCGTCCATTCACTCTTGTCTTCATTTTTATGCGGGGGAATTCTCTGATATGCTGATTTCCTGTTTTGAAGGCAGGTCATTAGTTTTTATCTGTCATTCATATTTGTCTGCAGTCTCATTTTTTTGCCCTGAAAGTAAAACATGATCGGGTAAGTGTGATCGCTTCACGAAAAGGCGGTAAGGTTTTAATGAAAAGAAAGATCATTTATTACTGTAATTTATTCTTGGTCCTATTTATCTTCAATTTATTAATGAATCACTTTCTAAAAAAAGATTTGGATATCTTAACTGCTTGTTCTGCGGTTTTGGGTTTATCAGTCGGGATGTTTTTAGTTGAATGGCGGTCAGAAAGGAAGGGAGCTGATAAAGTCACTAGGCTACAGATTTTTCTTTAGAAAAGTGTTGACGAAAGAAATCCTGCCTGGTATTATAAAAAAGTTGCTGTTACAAGTTGTCTTTCTACTAAAAAAGATTTTAAAAAAGTTGTTGACATCTTCTGTTGAATTTGATAAAATAATCAAGTCGCTAACGAAGCGGCACTGAAATTGCTCTTTGAAAACTGAACAAAACAAAGCGTAAGCGTACGATATATAGTGAACTAACACTATTCAAAAAAAGTAATGTTGACCATTGACATATGTCAATACCAGCACTTCTATGAGCAAGTCAAACATTCTTCGGAGAGTTTGATCCTGGCTCAGGACGAACGCTGGCGGCGTGCCTAATACATGCAAGTCGAGCGAATCAAAGGGAGCTTGCTCCCGGAGATTAGCGGCGGACGGGTGAGTAACACGTGGGCAACCTGCCTGTAAGACTGGGATAACTTCGGGAAACCGGAGCTAATACCGGATAGTTTCTTCCCTCTCATGAGGGAAGATGGAAAGACGGTCTTGGCTGTCACTTACAGATGGGCCCGCGGCGCATTAGCTAGTTGGTGAGGTAACGGCTCACCAAGGCGACGATGCGTAGCCGACCTGAGAGGGTGATCGGCCACACTGGGACTGAGACACGGCCCAGACTCCTACGGGAGGCAGCAGTAGGGAATCTTCCGCAATGGACGAAAGTCTGACGGAGCAACGCCGCGTGAGCGATGAAGGCCTTCGGGTCGTAAAGCTCTGTTGTCAGGGAAGAACAAGTGCCAGAGTAACTGCTGGCACCTTGACGGTACCTGACCAGAAAGCCACGGCTAACTACGTGCCAGCAGCCGCGGTAATACGTAGGTGGCAAGCGTTGTCCGGAATTATTGGGCGTAAAGCGCGCGCAGGCGGTCCTTTAAGTCTGATGTGAAAGCCCACGGCTCAACCGTGGAGGGTCATTGGAAACTGGGGGACTTGAGTGCAGAAGAGGAGAGTGGAATTCCACGTGTAGCGGTGAAATGCGTAGAGATGTGGAGGAACACCAGTGGCGAAGGCGACTCTCTGGTCTGTAACTGACGCTGAGGCGCGAAAGCGTGGGGAGCGAACAGGATTAGATACCCTGGTAGTCCACGCCGTAAACGATGAGTGCTAAGTGTTAGAGGGTTTCCGCCCTTTAGTGCTGCAGCTAACGCATTAAGCACTCCGCCTGGGGAGTACGGCCGCAAGGCTGAAACTCAAAGGAATTGACGGGGGCCCGCACAAGCGGTGGAGCATGTGGTTTAATTCGAAGCAACGCGAAGAACCTTACCAGGTCTTGACATCCTCTGACACTCCTAGAGATAGGACGTTCCCCTTCGGGGGACAGAGTGACAGGTGGTGCATGGTTGTCGTCAGCTCGTGTCGTGAGATGTTGGGTTAAGTCCCGCAACGAGCGCAACCCTTGATCTTAGTTGCCAGCATTCAGTTGGGCACTCTAAGGTGACTGCCGGTGACAAACCGGAGGAAGGTGGGGATGACGTCAAATCATCATGCCCCTTATGACCTGGGCTACACACGTGCTACAATGGATGGTACAAAGAGCAGCAAACCCGCGAGGGCAAGCAAATCTCATAAAGCCATTCTCAGTTCGGATTGCAGGCTGCAACTCGCCTGCATGAAGCCGGAATCGCTAGTAATCGCGGATCAGCATGCCGCGGTGAATACGTTCCCGGGCCTTGTACACACCGCCCGTCACACCACGAGAGTTTGTAACACCCGAAGTCGGTGAGGTAACCTTTTGGAGCCAGCCGCCTAAGGTGGGACAGATGATTGGGGTGAAGTCGTAACAAGGTAGCCGTATCGGAAGGTGCGGCTGGATCACCTCCTTTCTAAGGAA
>NZ_LT622344.1 GCF_900098925.1 Bacillus massiliglaciei
TGCGCCCGGCATGGGTGCAGTCTATAGGGTGAGAGTCCCGAACCATGAAGGCAGTAGTAATGGTTAGCTTAACGCAAGGGTGTCTGTGGTGACGCAGAATCTGAAGGAAGCGAGCGGCAAACCTCCGGTCTGAGGAACACGAACTTCATATAAGGCTAGGTACCATTGGATGAGTTTGCACAACAAAACGAAGTCCTTACTGCCGAAGGTGGTACAGAGTAAATGAAGCAGATAGATGGAGGGAAAGACTGTACTCTTACCCGGGGAGGTCTGATTGGAACGCCAAGTTCCCTTGGTAACCTATCCAGCGATGGACAGCTGAACAATCAGAAGTCAGCCGAGGTCATAGTACCATTCCAACTCGAGATGGAATGGGAAGGACTGAACTATTAGGAAGAACGAGAACTAGGCATATAATTCCTGTATAGAAGCAGACAATCCGAAAGGACTTACTTGAAGGAGGAAGTGGTGAATTCCACAGGGGACTTCATGAGGGTGGAGCAGGAATAACATAATTAGATTTCTACGTTCACGTCGAAAGGAAATATCACATGTTAATGGATCTGATTCTGTCACGGGAAAACTTAATAGAAGCACTTAAACGTGTGGAGAAGAACAAAGGGAGTCACGGCATAGATGGAATGTCCGTAAAATCCCTACGAAGACATCTCTATGAGAACTGGGAAACTCTTTGTGATTCATTAAGGGAAGGTACCTATCAACCTAACCCAGTCCGTCGAGTCGAAATCCCGAAACCGAACGGTGGAGTAAGATTACTAGGAATACCTACCGTGACAGACCGGTTCATTCAACAGGCTATCGCCCAAGTTCTAACCCCACTTCTTGACCCAACCTTCTCAGAACATAGTTATGGGTTTAGACCAAATAGAAGAGGTCATGATGCGGTTCGTAAAGCAAGGGAATATATAAGTGAAGGTTATAGATGGGTGATTGACATGGACTTGGAGAAATTCTTTGATAGAGTCAATCATGATAAGTTAATGGGGATATTAGCAAGTAGAATCCAAGACCGGCAGGTCTTGAAACTTATACGGAAATATCTCCAAGCAGGAATTATGATGAATGGTGTAGTCTATGATGCAGAAGAAGGAACACCACAAGGAGGTCCACTGAGCCCCCTTCTTTCGAATATCCTTTTGGATAAACTTGATAAAGAGTTAGAAAGGAGAGGTCACAAGTTTGTCCGCTACGCCGATGATTGTAATATTTACATGAAATCGAAGAAAGCTGGAGAACGAGTGATGAACTCAATTACATGCTTTATTGAGCAGAAATTAAAGCTCAAAGTAAATAGAGAAAAGTCAGCAGTTGATCGCCCGTGGAAACGAAAGTTTCTTGGCTTTAGCTTTACGGTCAATAAGAAACCGAAGGTTCGAATAGCCAATGAAAGTATTAAAAGGCTTAAGGCTAAAATACGGGAGTTAACCTCCCGTTCTAAACAAATTCCTATGGAAGTTAGAATCGAGAAACTAAATCAATATCTAACGGGATGGTGTGGATATTTTGCATTGGCTGATACACCAAGTAAATTTAAAGAATTTGATGAGTGGATTAGACGGAGACTCCGTATGCTTGAATGGAAACAATGGAAGAAACCGAGGACAAGAGTAAGAAAACTCAAAGGTCTAGGTGTCCCTGACCAAAAGGCATATGAATGGGGAAACTCCAGAAAGAAATATTGGAGAATAGCCTGTAGTCCAATCTTACACAAAACCCTCAATAACTTGTATTGGAGTCACCGAGGGTTGAAAAGTTTATATAATCGATATGAATTTCTGCGTCAAACTTAATGGAACCGCCGTATACCGAACGGTACGTACGGTGGTGTGAGAGGTCGGGGGTTAATCACCCCCTCCTACTCGATTGTATAGAAAAGACCGAAGGTCTGCAAGACTAGTGTTTAAACGTCTCACTCGGAATGGGGAGGGGCAAGAAGATCAAGGAAGCAGGGGAGCGAGGAGCGGAGTGTACAGCGTACATGAGGACCGGAGCGGAGGAAGCTGACGCAGAGATTCGCCGTCCATCGCCGTTTCGGATTTCGAACACGGAAGATAAGCTCGAGCGCCGATAGTAGTTGGGGGTTTCCCCCTGTGAGAGTAGGACGCTGCCAAGCAGATGAAAGACCAGCCGAGTGTACTGGTCTTTTTTATATGATAAAGAGTGCAGGTCTAAAAAGATACTAAAAAAACGTAACTAGCAAGGGGTGCAAAATGATTAACTCCAGTTACTGTATAACTTCCGAAGATCAGCTGAAGAGCTGGTCTTTTTTGAGATCTATTACTTTTTCGATATAAGTACACCTCGCAACATGGTGCCTAGTAAGAACAGCTCTATCATCTGAATAGGACAGGATCGCTTTCTCATTCATCTTCTTTGTTTAGCAGTAAACGATTAAGCTCTTCTATGATCCGCTATTCTGTTGTATGTGAAACGAAGGATCATTTGACAGCTATGTGGATTGGAGCGGAAAGCGAATCCCTGAAGCGAAAATCCCCCTCAAACACGATCTAAACCTATATAAACCGGTTATCAAATCTATCCTTAGTCAGCCATTCTAAAACTAATAAGGGAGCCTTCCTTTGATGGATGTGAAGGAAATGAACGATATGAGGGTAATCATCTCCCGGCATCATTTTCAAAAGTTCCGCCCACCATTCTGTTTCATACCTTGCAATCATACTGAGGTTATATAAAACAAGGTAGTGAAGGAGAAGCTCCGGCATCTTGTAGTTTTTGGAATCTTTATTGGCAGAAAGGGCAAAGTGCCCTGACATACTGTTATATCGAATGGGAGCAGAAGCATTCATACTGAACACTCTTTCCACCCCTGTATGAATTTCAGTTTCTTTGTTTTGCAGTATAACTTTTTGTCCCAGCTTTCCTGTCAAAAAATCTTCAAACCGTGAGAGGGTCATCTTAAACCGATCCAGAATTTCCGGAGCAATACAGAAACCGTTTGCGCACGGATAAAACCTAAAAAAATGAGCTGGTTTCCCCATTAGAGCAATCGATTCCATTTCAGGTATCTCGTTGAGCAAATTGCTCATAGAGAATTTTTCTCCTTCTAAATGTTTCATGTGAAACACTTTTTCAGAAAGCGATGAAAAAAGTCCGTTTCGCTGAATTTTTACTTCATCTTTCAAAAATTCATATTGCTGTTTCTTTCTTTTCCTTGCTGTGACCCCATGAGCCAATTCTGAGGTCGATTCCGGGTAATTTGGTTCCACAGTAAGAAGGCATGCCTTCAATAGCTGGGTGAAGCCGTAGAAGGTCAAGGTGGGTTTTATGGAAATTGGTGAAAGCTCAGCTTGTTCGTAATAAGTTTGCGCGTATTCCAGATAATACATAAATGGATAGCTGTTTTGATAACTCAATTGTTCAGCCTCTGTAAAAGAGCTTGCGCGATAGCATTTCAATAAAAAATTTTGAGAGGCAGAAGCGGAAAGAAAAGGAAGAAAACTCTTGAAACTCTCTCTATTTTCAAGCAAAATAGCAACCCCTTTAAATTAATAGAAAAATCAAACATTTTTAATCGTTCTTGACAGTATTATGTCCAGTTGATAACCTACAAATAATATTTTTAAGCAGGAGGGGTCAATATGTGGGAAAATAAGTTTGTAAAAGAGGGATTAACTTTTGATGATGTTTTATTAATCCCTGCTAAGTCTGAAGTCTTACCGAATCAAGTTAATATGCAGGTTACATTAGCGGAGAATATCAAGCTTAATCTTCCTATTATCAGTGCCGGAATGGATACAGTAACAGAAGCTGATATGGCCATAGCGATGGCTCGCCAAGGCGGACTCGGCATCATTCATAAAAATATGTCGATTGAAGCACAGGCTGATCAAGTGGATAAGGTCAAGCGTTCAGAAAGCGGCGTTATTACTGATCCATTTTTCCTGACCCCGGATCATCAAGTTTTTGATGCGGAGCACCTTATGGGCAAATACCGTATTTCCGGTGTGCCAATTGTAAATAATGAAACAGATCAAAAGTTAGTCGGTATCATTACAAACCGTGATCTTCGTTTTATGTCCGACTTTTCTCTTAAAATTGCGGATGTAATGACTGAAGAAAATCTTGTAACTGCCTCTGTAGGAACAACGTTGGAGCAGGCTGGTAAAATTCTGCAAAAACATAAGATAGAAAAGCTTCCGCTCGTGGATGACAACGGTGTGCTTAAAGGGCTAATCACGATTAAAGACATTGAAAAGGTTATTGAATTCCCGAATTCTGCGAAAGACAGTCAAGGAAGACTGATTGTCGGTGCGGCAGTTGGCGTTACGAAGGATACCATGAAGCGAGTTGAAATGCTCGTGAAATCTCAAGTGGATGTTATTGTTCTGGATACGGCTCATGGTCACTCTGCAGGCGTATTGGATATGGTTCGTCAGATTCGCTCCGAATATCCTGAGCTGACGATCATTGCAGGAAATGTTGCTACTGCTGAAGGAACAAAGTCTTTGATTGAAGCAGGAGCTGATATTGTAAAAGTGGGAATCGGACCTGGATCCATCTGTACAACACGGGTTGTTGCTGGTGTAGGTGTTCCGCAAATCACAGCAGTTTATGATTGTGCGACTGAAGCCCGCAAACATGGCAAGACAATCATTGCAGACGGCGGAATCAAATACTCTGGAGACATCGTCAAGGCGCTTGCTGCAGGCGGACATGCCGTTATGCTGGGCAGTATGCTTGCTGGTGTTACAGAAAGCCCGGGAGAAACAGAAATCTTCCAAGGACGCCGTTTTAAAGTATACCGCGGCATGGGATCTGTAGCTGCAATGGAAAAGGGTTCTAAGGACCGGTATTTCCAAGAAGACAACAAGAAATTTGTCCCTGAAGGTATTGAAGGACGCCTTCCTTATAAAGGACCATTGTCTGATACGATTTACCAGTTAGTCGGCGGCATCAAGTCAGGAATGGGCTATTGCGGTGCACCAGACTTGGAGACTCTGCGAAATGAAGCTCAATTTGTGAAGATGTCAGGTGCCGGATTAAGGGAAAGCCATCCGCACGATGTTCAAATTACAAAAGAAGCGCCAAACTATTCTTTATAAGTTTGGAATCACAATAAAAATGTAATCAAAATGTAATCAAAAAATAGACGGGGACGCCTTTATCTCCGTCTATTTTTTTTGGATTTTCTATGATAAACTAGACGAGGTGTAAATTCTTTGTGAAATTACTAGATTGTCTTAAGACAGAAGCATAAAAGTTGGAGGTAGTAAAAAAGTGAAAAGAATCAGCAAGATTACCCTGATTTTCTCGTTCGTTTTCGTTCTTGTCATGTCGCAATTTGCCTATCAACCGGGGGAAGCTAAAGCTGAATCTGATTTAGGTTTAAAAGCAGAAGCAGCCATTATAATCGATGGTGAAACAGGTCAAATCATATATGAAAAAAATGCAGACAAAGTCTTAGGGATTGCTTCTATGTCTAAGATGATGACTGAATATATTGTAATGGAATCTATCAAATCAGGTAAAATTACGTGGGATCAAAAAGTAAAGATTAATGAATATGTACATAATCTATCGAAGGCAGCCAACCTATCCAATGTTGGGCTGACTCAGGGAGAAGATTATACAGTAAAAGAATTGTATGAAGCGATGGCCGTCCATTCAGGAAATGCTGCAACGGTTGCATTGGCTGAATTGGTTTCTGGCAGTGAAGAGAATTTCATCAAATTGATGAATAAAAAAGCGAATGAGTTAGGGTTGAAAAACTATAAATTCGTCAATTCCACAGGGCTGAGCAATAAGGACCTGTTAGGGAAATATCCGGCTGGTACAGAAGACGATGAAAATGTCATGACAGCCAGAGATACAGCACAGCTTGCGTATCGTTTGATCAATGATTACCCAGAAGTTTTGGGCCATGCGAAAATTTCAAAGCTTAAGTTCCGTGATGGCAAGGAATATCCGAATTACAACTGGATGCTGCCAGGATTAATTTTTGAATATGAGGGCGTGGACGGACTTAAAACAGGTTCAACTGAATTTGCCGGTTACGCAAATACAGGAACTGTCATCCGAGATGGACAGCGTTACATTACAGTTGTTATGAAATCAACTTCTAAAAATGAGCGTTTTACTGATACGACGAAGCTGATGAACTATGCGTATGGGTCGTTTGAGAAGGAAGAAGTTCTTCCGGCTCACTATCAAGTCAAGGGCAAAGATAGCCTTCCGGTAACGAAAGGTAAAGAGGACGCTGTAAAGGTAGAATCTAATAAAGCGCTCGATCTAGTCATTCCAAAAGATCAGAAGGATAATTACAAAGCAAAAGTAGTTATTGATAAAAAGAAACTGAACAAAGACGGCGAATTAGAGGCACCTATTAAAAAGGGTGAGAAAGTCGGCTATATCACTGTTGAAACAAAGAACGGCGAGAACTACGGCTATATCAATGGAGCAGCTGAAAAAGCAGGTGCGGTTGATTTGGTCGCAGCTGAGACCGTAGAAAAGTCCAATTGGTTTGTATTAACTATGCGGGCGGTCGGCGGATTCTTCGCTGATGTATGGGGAAGTACAGCAGCTGCTGTTAAAGGCTGGTTTTAATCATTTGCTGTGACCCCGTATAAAACGGTTGCAGCAAGGGCAAAATTATAGTACATTATGGAAAAGAATTCATTAAAGCAGTGACAGGAATTAGTAGCAGGAATTATTTGCTTTAGAGAGCCGGTGGCTGGTGAGAACCGGTGCAAAAACCTTGTGAATCCATCCTGGAGTGAAGTGGGGAACGCTATTTGTGCAAGTAACCACTTTCGGTTCAAACCGTTATCTTGATGAGTGAAAGGCTATTAGTCTTTAACTAGGGTGGCAACGCGGGTTAACTCTCGTCCCTTTCAAGGGGACGGGAGTTTTTTGCGTTTCTGAAAAAGAGACCTGTGCTACTGCTGATTGATTACAGAGGAGGAATAAGCATGCTGGATTTAAAGTATCTGCGCAATAATTTCGAAGAAGTGAAAAACGTCCTGCAATACAGGGGAGAAGATCTGACTGATTTAGGTAAATTTGAAGACCTTGACATCAGAAGGAGAACATTAATTGCTGAGACAGAGCAGCTTAAGAGCAAGAGGAACGAGGTATCTCAGCAAGTTGCGGTTTTAAAACGTGAAAAAAAGGATGCAGATGAGCTGATTGCCGAAATGCGTGAAGTGGGTGAGAAGATCAAATCCTTAGATGAGGAGCTTCGCGAAGTAGAGGCTGAACTTGATCAATTGATGATGTCTATTCCGAATATTCCGCATGAAAGTGTGCCAATCGGCGCGACAGAAGATGATAATGTGGAAACTCGAAAATGGGGAGAAATTAAAGAGTTCGGGTTTGAAGCAAAGCCGCACTGGGATATCGCCACCGATTTAGAGATTCTTGATTTCGAACGCGCGGCAAAAGTAACAGGAAGCCGCTTTGTTTTCTATAAAGGATTAGGGGCACGGCTGGAACGGGCTTTGATTAGCTTCATGCTAGATCTTCATGTGGAAGAGCACGGGTATCAGGAATTGATGACACCGTTGATGGTCAATCGTGCAAGCATGACCGGAACAGGGCAGCTTCCTAAGTTTGAAGAGGATGCCTTCCGGATTGAAAGTGAAGATTACTTCTTAATCCCGACTGGTGAGGTGCCTGTGACCAATTACCACCGTGATGATATTCTAAGCGGTGAGAACCTTCCGCTGAACTATGTGACACATACAGCGTGTTTCCGTTCTGAAGCCGGATCAGCAGGCCGGGATACCCGGGGATTGATTCGACAGCATCAGTTTAATAAAGTGGAACTGGTTAAATTCGTAAAGCCGGAGGATTCTTATGAGGAGCTGGAAAAACTGACAGGCAATGCAGAGAAGGTTCTTCAGCTTCTTGGACTTCCATATCGTGTGTTAAGCATGTGCACAGCTGATTTAGGATTTACAGCTGCTAAGAAGTATGATCTTGAAGTATGGATGCCAAGCTATGGCAGCTATCGAGAAATTTCTTCTTGCAGCAACTTTGAAGCCTTCCAGGCAAGACGTGCTAATATCCGTTTCCGCCGTGATGCAAAGGGCAAACCGGAATATGTGCATACTCTAAATGGATCAGGCCTTGCTATCGGCAGAACCGTAGCCGCAATTTTGGAAAATTACCAGCAGGAAGACGGCTCAGTCATTATTCCTGAAGTGCTGCGTCCCTATATGCGTAATGCTGAAGTGATTAAGTAATCATAAACAGATATTTGTTTTTTAGATTGAATTGGCTGCGGGCAACTCGGTTCACCCGAGGGTGTCCGTGGCTTTTTTTCTCTTATGAATTATTTTTGAAAAATAGTTTGAGAGGGTATTGACTTTCCTTTTTGTGCAGGTTATTATAGTTAATGTTGATACGGAGGTATACCCAAGTCTGGCTGAAGGGATCGGTCTTGAAAACCGACAGGGGGGTCAAACCCCGCGGGGGTTCGAATCCCTCTACCTCCTCCATTTTTATTTATACAACTAAAAGTGCATAAATAAGATTCATACATAAACCCGTTGCAGTCATGCAGCGGGTCTTTTAATTTATTATAGTAAAAAACCATCGGCAGAAAAAATCCTGCCGATGGTTTTTATATTTTGGTTAAATTTTTTGTCAGGCTTGTGAATTTGGAAATACGTTTTACGATTTGTTCTACAGATGCTTCTTCATCGTTTACTAAGTCATAATCGTTAATATTCAGACGAAGAACCGGACAGGCATTGAACTGATCAATCCAGCTTTCATATCGTTTATGCATCTCTGTCCAATAATCAAGAGGAGTCTGCTGTTCCATTGGGCGGCCCCGCTCTTTGATTCTGCCGATGATATCGTCAACAGACCCTTCTAAATAAATAAGAAGATCTGGGTGCGGGAAATAGGGAGTCATGACCATAGCGTTGAACAGGTTTGTGTACGTCTCGTAATCAACTGGATTCATGGTTCCTTTTTCGTAATGCATTTTTGCGAAAATGCCGGTGTCCTCATAAATAGATCGGTCTTGAACAAATCCGCCGCCATATTCGAAGATTTTTTTCTGCTCCTTGAAGCGTTCAGCAAGGAAATAGATTTGCAGGTGGAAACTCCAGCGGTCAAAGTCGCTGTAAAACTTATCGAGGTATGGATTTGTATCTACTTTTTCAAAAGAAGTCCTGAAATCCAAGGCTTTCGCCAAAGCATTTGTCATGGTAGATTTTCCGACTCCGACTGTACCGGCAATCGTAATGACGGCATCATTCGGAATGTTATATTTTGTTCGCAGGTTCATTCGTATATACTCCTTTTTGCAAGGCATTTTCAATTTGTGTGAGCATGTCCTTTAAATCTTGTTCATTCTCTACGAAGTTCAGTTCATCTCCGTTAAATGTCAGGACAGGAATCTCAGGATGCTTTTTTTGAAAAGATGTCATAAAGACCTCATAGTCTCCGGACAGTTGTTGCAGGTAATCCAGACTGATGTTCTTTTCGAAATCTCTTCCCCGTTTCTTAATCCTTGCGACGAGTGTCTCAAGGCTGGCATTTAAGTAAATAACCATATTGGGTTTTGGCATATCCTGAGTGAGAATATCGTAAATCTGAAGATATTTATCATATTGCCCGCGCTTGAGAGTGCGCTCAGCAAAAATGAGGTTCTTAAAAATATGGTAATCGGCCACAACCGCCTGTCCCTTAGAAAGATACTCTGTATCTATATCCTCTAATTGCTTATAACGGTTGCAGAGGAAGAACATTTCGGTTTGGAAACTCCATTCTTCGATGTTGTCATAGAATTTCCCAAGAAAGGGGTTTTCATCTACAATTTCTTTTAATAAAGAATAGCGGAAATGAAGGGAGATGGCCTTGGCCAGCGACGTTTTTCCTATACCGATCGGTCCTTCCACAGTGATGAATGGGGTGGGATTCATCCAATCTATCCTCCTTAAAAGCGGAAGCCGCTTTTATAATTCGACAATTTATTATAAGATTTTAGCTTTTTAGCCAACAGTTATTGTAACACAGAGTGGAAAGAAGGCGTGATAGTTTTATATGGAAGAAGGCGGAGTATTCGTCAGGGATAGGGGCGGTCTTCTTTCAAGCGGGAAAAGAGTTTTCTCAACGATTGGATAAACCGAATGGGCTTGCCTTTTGTTCGTGTGATGGGGTACGATTCGTTTAATATAGGATTAGTTTGGCTTGTTCGGAGCGATTTACTCCTAAATAGAAGGAGGGTGAAACATGAAGGATCAATTTTATATGCAGCTTGCCCTGAAAGAGGCTGAGAAGGCAGGAGAAATGGGAGAAGTGCCTATCGGGGCAGTTATTGTGCTGGACGGTGAAGTCATCGCCAGTGCCCATAATCTGCGGGAAACAGAGCAAAATGCCACCGCGCATGCAGAACTGCTGGCAATAGACGCTGCCTGCAGGAAAGTCGGTTCGTGGAGACTGGAAGAGGCTGTCTTATATGTAACGCTTGAACCTTGCCCAATGTGTGCAGGCGCTATTCTCCAATCCAGGGTGAAAAGAGTCGTGTTTGGGGCTCATGATCCGAAGGGCGGCTGTGCCGGTACATTTATGAACCTGCTGCAGGATTCGCGTTTCAATCACCAATGCGAAGTGGCAAGCGGTGTTATGGAAGAAGAATGCGGAATGATCTTAACGGTTTTTTTTCGACAATTGAGGGAAAAGAAAAAAGCACAGCGGCAGGAGCAGCGATCCAGGAAGCTGGAAAGAAATGAAATTCAATAGGGATTGCTTTTTCTGCTTAATTTAAGTATAATAAAATTTGCCGTGCTAGACGGGGAGGTAGCGGTGCCCTGTACTCGCAATCCGCTCCAGCGAGGTTGAACTCCTTCTCGAGGTTAGCATTCTGTAGGGTCTGCCTCAAGTAAGTGGCGTTGACGCCTGGGTCCTGCGCAATGAGAATCCATGAACCATGTCAGGTCCGGAAGGAAGCAGCATTAAGTGGAAGCTCTCATGTGCCGCAGGGTTGCCTGGGCCGAGCTAACTGCTTGAGTAACGCTTATGGGTGTTAATCGACAGAAGGTGCACGGCATTTATTACATAAACGACAACTCATCCTTACTAATGGATGAGTTTTTTTGTAGAACAAAGTTTAAAACTTTTCTTCTGCATGTTTTGGAATCTGCAGGGTGTACGTTATAATAGAAATGAGAAAATAAAGGAGGAATTACCGTGGGCTATCAGGCTTTATACCGTGTTTGGAGACCGCAGCAATTCATCGATGTCGTCGGTCAGGAACACGTTACAAAAACATTGCAAAATGCATTAATCAGCCAAAAAGTTTCCCACGCCTATTTATTTTCCGGCCCGCGGGGGACAGGGAAGACTAGTGCTGCCAAAATCTTAGCGAAAACGGTAAACTGTGAGCAGGCCCCAACGAAGGAACCTTGTAATCAATGTGCGGCATGCCGCGGAATTACGGATGGCTCTATTTCGGATGTAATTGAAATCGATGCGGCATCCAATAATGGCGTTGAGGAAATCAGGGATATTCGGGACAAGGTGAAGTATGCTCCGAATGCTGTTACTTATAAAGTGTATATTATCGATGAGGTGCATATGCTCTCACAGGGCGCCTTCAATGCCCTTTTGAAAACGTTGGAAGAACCGCCCAAACATGTCATCTTTATTCTTGCCACTACGGAACCGCATAAAATTCCGCTGACGATCATTTCGCGCTGTCAGCGTTTTGATTTTAAACGGATACAGCCGGAAGATATTGTGGGAAGGATGTCGCAGATTGTTTCTGAAACAGGGACAGCCTGCGATGACAAGGCCCTCCATATTATTGCGCGTGCGGCAGAGGGGGGCATGCGGGATGCACTGAGCCTCCTTGATCAGGCAATCTCTTTCAGCAGTGAAAGTGTGACAGTGGAAGATGCACTGACTGTTACAGGGTCTGTGTCCCAGACATTTCTCAGCAGGCTGGCAAAAGCAATTTATGAAAAAGAAGTAGCGGAAGCTCTTCAGGTGCTAGATGAATTGCTGGCAATGGGAAAGGATCCGTCCCGGTTTATAGAGGACATGATCTTTTACTTCAGGGACATGCTGCTGTATCAGACAGCACCTGGGCTTGCAGATTCATTTGAGCAAGTGCTGATTGATTCGAAGTTTAAAGAATTGGCCGGTGAAATTCCAGCTCCGGTCATTTATGAAATTATCGAGAACTTCAATCAAACTCAGCAGGATATGAAATGGACAAACCATCCGCGGATTTTTCTAGAAGTAGCTTTAGTGAAAATGTGCCAAATCGAGCGGGCTTCCCAAGGAAATCAGCTGCAGGTTGAACAGCTGCTGCAAAAAATTGAGGAACTGGAAAAGCAATTGCAGCAAATTCAGCAAAATGGATTAGTCGCTGCACCGGCAGAAACGGCCGCTGTGCCGAAAAAATCACAGCGGGTACAGAAGAAAAGCTATAAAGCGCCTGTTGGGAAAATCAATCAAGTTCTGCGATCAGCGACCAAACAGAACTTGCAGGCTGTGAAGAGCAAATGGGGCGAGGTGCTCGAGCAGCTGGGAGCTCAAAATATGAAATCGCTGGCTGCTTTATTAACAGAAGCGGAACCAGTTGCTGCCTCACCGGATGCTTTTGTGATAAAATTCAAGTATGATATACATTGTCAAATGGCGATGGAGAACAGCCGCTTTCTTCAAGTTATTGCTTCTATCCTTCAGCAGCTGACAGGACGAAGAACGGAGATGGCCGGTGTTCCGGAAAGCCAGTGGCAGCAAATCAGGGAAGACTTTATTTCAACTCAGCAGCATGATGGATCAATGGAGGAAGAACCCCAAAAAGAAGAGGATCCCTTCATCACAGAAGCCAGGAAGATTGCTGGAGATGATTTACTTGAAATTAATGAATAATCGGAGGTATGTGAAATGGGTATGCGTGGCGGAATGGGAAACATGCAGAACATGATGAAACAAATGCAGAAAATGCAAAAGAAAATGGCTGAGGCTCAAGAAGAATTAGGCGAAAAGAAAATTGAAGGCACAGCCGGCGGCGGAATGGTAACTGTTGTTGTAACAGGTCATAAAGAAATCGTAGAAGTTAATATTAAAGAAGAAGTCGTTGATCCGGAAGATGTTGAAATGCTTCAGGATCTTGTGCTGGCTGCTACCAATGACGCTCTGAAAAAAGCGGATGAATTGACGAACCAGACAATGGGACAATTCACAAAAGGAATGAACCTTCCAGGTATGTTCTAAGGAATGGAATCGATAAAAGAAACTCCTTCATGGGGTTTCTTTTATGTAATTTAGGAGGTATTAGATGCACTATCCAGAACCTATTTCCAAGCTGATTGACAGCTTTATGAAATTGCCGGGCATAGGACCCAAAACGGCAGCAAGGCTTGCCTTTTTTGTTTTGGACATGAAAGAAGACACTGTTTTGGATTTTGCGAAAGCCTTGGTCAATGCCAAGAGGAATCTTTCCTATTGTTCAGTCTGCGGTCATATCACAGATCAGGATCCCTGTTATATCTGTGCAGATCAGCACAGGGACCGCAGTTTGATCTGTGTGGTTCAAGAATCAAAAGACGTCATCGCCATGGAGAAAATGAGAGAATTCACCGGACTGTATCATGTACTGCATGGAAGTATCTCGCCGATGGACGGAATAGGGCCGGAGGATATCAATATTCCGGATTTGCTGAAGCGTCTTCAGGATGAGACTGTACAGGAAGTCATTCTTGCAACAAACCCGAATATCGAAGGAGAAGCCACAGCCATGTATATTTCCCGGCTCCTTAAGCCATCGGGCATCCGCATTACGAGAATTGCTCACGGCCTGCCGGTCGGCGGTGATTTAGAATATGCAGATGAAGTGACTTTGTCGAAGGCTATCGAAGGCAGAAGAGAAATATAACAACTGGGAGGGGCTCGGCATGTTCTTTCGTCGAAAAGGCAGACTTAAAAACGAATACGATCAACAGCTAATCATGCAGATCGAACAATTGAAGATGAATTGGCTTAACCAAAAGTCCCTGTTAGAACTGAGTGTGGATCCATCAGAAGAGGTGATCGCTCAGTCTAAGCTGGCAGAATTAAAATACATCTATTTATATAAAGAAGCAAAAGCAAGACAAGTAAGTATGGGAAGAAAGTGAAAATGCCGGCGGCTGTGAGCACGTTCTCACAGCCGTCTTTTTATATCATTTTCATCAAGTATTTGCCCCATTGGGTTCTTAAAAGCAGTTCGCCCTCATAGTAGTGTAGTACAAGCTAAAGGAGAGGGATGCGAATGCAGCCGATTGTTTTTGTTGCTGTTATTGGAGGATTGATTTTGCTGCTGTTGATTTTAGGAGCCCCGTTAAAGCCTATGCGTCTTCTTGGACAAGGAATCGTTAAGCTGATCATTGGAGCGGTGTTTCTGTTCTTCTTGAATACTGTGGGCAATCAAGTGGGTATACACGTCCCAATTAATTTGGTTACAACAGGGGTTGCCGGTTTACTTGGCATACCGGGAGTAGCGGCATTAGCCGCCATCGATTATTGGCTTGTATAGAGGAGAACCTGGTTGAGGACTGGGTTCTTTCTTTTTGTCTTATTCATAGCTGTCTTAAAAAGAAATGTTCCTGACAGGATGATCGTGTTATACCATTGAGTGTGGAGATGCTAATCCCTTTGCTGCTATTGATTTTATTGGACTTTCTAAACTAATTTAAAAAACTTACAGCATACTCTTGACGAAAGGGTCTGCAGCTGATATTATTATCTAGGTCGTCAAATAAACGATTAAAAACATTCATCGCTTCATTTTCTTTTTTTAAAAAAGTTCTTGACTATAAGATGAATAAATGATATATTAATAAAGTCGCTTCCGAAAGAAACGGCATTAAAATTGCTCTTTGAAAACTGAACAAAACAAAGCGTAAGCGTACGATATATAGTGAACTAACACTATTCAAAAAAAGTAATGTTGACCATTGACATATGTCAATGCCAGCACTTCTATGAGCAAGTCAAACATTCTTCGGAGAGTTTGATCCTGGCTCAGGACGAACGCTGGCGGCGTGCCTAATACATGCAAGTCGAGCGAATCAAAGGGAGCTTGCTCCCGGAGATTAGCGGCGGACGGGTGAGTAACACGTGGGCAACCTGCCTGTGAGACTGGGATAACTTCGGGAAACCGGAGCTAATACCGGATAGTTTCTTCCCTCTCATGAGGGAAGATGGAAAGACGGTCTCGGCTGTCACTTACAGATGGGCCCGCGGCGCATTAGCTAGTTGGTGAGGTAACGGCTCACCAAGGCGACGATGCGTAGCCGACCTGAGAGGGTGATCGGCCACACTGGGACTGAGACACGGCCCAGACTCCTACGGGAGGCAGCAGTAGGGAATCTTCCGCAATGGACGAAAGTCTGACGGAGCAACGCCGCGTGAGCGATGAAGGCCTTCGGGTCGTAAAGCTCTGTTGTCAGGGAAGAACAAGTGCCAGAGTAACTGCTGGCACCTTGACGGTACCTGACCAGAAAGCCACGGCTAACTACGTGCCAGCAGCCGCGGTAATACGTAGGTGGCAAGCGTTGTCCGGAATTATTGGGCGTAAAGCGCGCGCAGGCGGTCCTTTAAGTCTGATGTGAAAGCCCACGGCTCAACCGTGGAGGGTCATTGGAAACTGGGGGACTTGAGTGCAGAAGAGGAGAGTGGAATTCCACGTGTAGCGGTGAAATGCGTAGAGATGTGGAGGAACACCAGTGGCGAAGGCGACTCTCTGGTCTGTAACTGACGCTGAGGCGCGAAAGCGTGGGGAGCGAACAGGATTAGATACCCTGGTAGTCCACGCCGTAAACGATGAGTGCTAAGTGTTAGAGGGTTTCCGCCCTTTAGTGCTGCAGCTAACGCATTAAGCACTCCGCCTGGGGAGTACGGCCGCAAGGCTGAAACTCAAAGGAATTGACGGGGGCCCGCACAAGCGGTGGAGCATGTGGTTTAATTCGAAGCAACGCGAAGAACCTTACCAGGTCTTGACATCCTCTGACACTCCTAGAGATAGGACGTTCCCCTTCGGGGGACAGAGTGACAGGTGGTGCATGGTTGTCGTCAGCTCGTGTCGTGAGATGTTGGGTTAAGTCCCGCAACGAGCGCAACCCTTGATCTTAGTTGCCAGCATTCAGTTGGGCACTCTAAGGTGACTGCCGGTGACAAACCGGAGGAAGGTGGGGATGACGTCAAATCATCATGCCCCTTATGACCTGGGCTACACACGTGCTACAATGGATGGTACAAAGAGCAGCAAACCCGCGAGGGCTAGCAAATCTCATAAAGCCATTCTCAGTTCGGATTNGTCACACCCGTTCCCATTCCGAACACGGAAGTTAAGCTCTTCAGCGCCGATGGTAGTTGGGGGGTTCCCCCTGTGAGAGTAGGACGCTGCCAAGCAGTTGAAAGATCAGCCGAGTGCTGGTCTTTTTTATATGATAAAGAATGCAGGTCTAAAAAGATACTAAAAAACGTACCTAGCAAGGGGTGCAAAATGATTAACTCCAGTTACTGTATAACTTCCGAAGATCAGCTGAAGAGCTGGTCTTTTTTGAGATCTATTAATTTTTCGATATAAGTACACCTCGCAAGATGGTGCCTAGTAAGAACAGCTCTTTCATCTAAATAGGACAAAATCACTTTCCCTTTTATTTTCCTATAGCTGTAACGGATTCAGTTGTAATATGATCCGCTATTCTGTTGTATGTGAAACGAAGGATCATTTGACAGCTATGTGGATTGGAGCGGAAGGGGGGAGACTCCTGCGGGAATAGCGCGTCAAAGGAAGACCCCGCAGGAGCGCGAAGCTGCGACGAGAAAGGCTTCCTGACAGCCCGCGGAAAGCGAACCCCCTGAAGCGAAAATTCCCTTCTCCTCCCTTTTTAAAGGAATTACAAACAAAGTTTTTATTAAGACATACACCTACTGGGCACATGGCACATACATTGGAAGAAGCAGCCCGGGTTCTCTCTTAAACTATAAAATAGATGTATAGTTTGCCATGAAAGCGGAGAGAATGAAGGTATGGAGGTGGAGATTGTGGGACCAGCAGTGACCAAAAATTCGACAGGGGAAGAATGTGTGATTTGTGAACAGCACAAAGTATCTGGAATCCATGTAAATACGGCTTTTTTATGTGAAGAATGTGAAAGAGAATTAATCGCAGCCCAAACGAGTGACGAGCGCTATGTGTATTATTTGAAGAAACTGAGGAAGATTAAAAACCCAGGAATCTACTCATAAAAAACAATATGTTACAGTTTAAGAGAACCAAGCACACAAGCGAAATCAGTGTCTTGATTCTCTTTTTTATGAAATTTGTTAAAATGTAGATACCAACATAAAATGATTGAAAGAAGAGTGGACATGGATCAGTCAAAGACGCCCTTATTCGAGGCATTAGTAAACCACAGGCAGAATAGTCCTGTTTCATATCACGTACCCGGCCATAAAAATGGACGGCTTTTTATGGAAAAGGGAAAAATCTTATATCAGTCCATATTGTCGATAGATGCTACCGAGATTACGGGCCTTGATGATCTTCATGCACCAGAAGGGCCCATCAGGGAGGCGCAGTCCCTGCTGGCTGATTTTTATGGAGCCAAAGAAAGCTTTTTCCTTGTCAATGGTTCGACGGCAGGAAATATAGCCATGATCCTGGCTGCCTGCGGAGAAGGAGATACAGTATTAGTCCAGAGGAATTGCCACAAATCAATATTGCATGGTTTGATGCTTGCGAACGTACGTCCGGTCTTTCTGCATCCGATGATACATGAGGAATGGGGCATAGCTGGAGGGATACAGGCGGATATAGTCGAGAAGGCCTTCTCCTTATATCCCGAGAGTAAGGCACTCGTGCTCACCTATCCTAATTATTATGGACTTGGACAGGATATCCAGGAAATTATACAGCTCGCACATAAAAAGGGAATTCCTGTGTTAGTGGATGAGGCGCATGGAGCCCATTTCGCCGCAGGAGCCCCTTTCCCTATGTCTGCATTATCAGCAGGCGCAGATGCAGTCGTCCATTCCGCCCACAAGACGCTTCCTGCTATGACCATGGGGTCGTACCTGCATCTACATGATAGTTCTTACATAAATGAAGAGAAAGTACGATTCTATTTGCAAATGCTGCAGTCGAGCAGTCCTTCCTATCCAATTATGGCCTCCCTGGATTTAGCGAGAAGCTATATAGCTTCCTTTACAAAGGAGGACTGTGAGGCTTTGATAAAAAGGATAAATGCCTTTCGAAAAAGCTTACAATGGATTGACGGAATTGAGGTGCTTGACCCGCCTCAGGGAGCTGCCAGTGATCCTTTAAAGGTGTCCATCCGTTCCGTCAAGGGGCTGAGCGGCTTCCGTTTGCAGGAAAAGCTGGAGGAAGCGGGCATTTATACAGAATTGGCGGACAGTTATCAGGTATTATTCGTGCTGCCTCTCCTAAAGAAGGAAGATGACTATGATTTTGGTGAAACGGTACGTCTCATTGAAAAAGCGGCGGTTTCAGAACAAATAGATAAAGAAAACCTCAGCTCGTTCTCTTTGAACAGGGGGGAAGGGATTTCTGAATTGAAGCTTTCCTTCTCCAAAATGAAAACGGCAAGGAAAAAAATAGTCCCGTTTGAGAAAGCGATGCATGAAATAGCAGCTGAAATGATCATTCCCTATCCGCCAGGAATCCCTCTTATTATGTCCGGGGAAATAATCACCGGTGAACGAATGGATACCTTGCAGCGGCTTCTGAAAGATGGCGCAAGATTTCAGGGAGGAGACAGCCTCGCAGAGAGAAAAATTGCTATTTATGAAAAAGATTCTGACGGACTATCATGATATACTTAATCGATAAACAACAGGCTGGAGGTACAAGCATGAAGCGAGGATTATTCATTACCATGGAAGGACCGGAGGGGGCCGGCAAAACAACCATTGTCCACATGTTGGCTAAGGAGCTTGCACAGGACGGATATCAAGTTCTTCTGACAAGAGAACCGGGCGGGATCCCTATTGCAGAAAAAATCAGAGAAGTCATTTTAGATAAAGATCATACAGAGATGGATTCCAGGACAGAGGCTTTATTATATGCAGCGGCCAGGCGCCAGCATTTGGTTCAAAAAGTGATTCCGGCGTTGAAAGAAGGAACTATTGTCCTTTGTGACCGTTTTGTCGACAGTTCTCTAGCCTACCAAGGATATGCCAGAGGCCTTGATATGGAAGAAATCTACCAGATTAATGAGTTTGCCATCAACGGTCTTATGCCGGATCGGACTCTTTATTTTGATATCGACCCAGCTGAAGGATTGAAGCGAATTCGTGCAAATGGAGAAAGAGAAGTAAATCGTCTTGATTTGGAGGAACTCCAGTTTCATGAAAAAGTGAAAGAAGGCTATGATCTCATCATGGAGAGATGGAAGGAGCGCTTTACGGTCATTGACGCCGGCCAGCCTATTGAGAAAGTGTTTGAACAGTCCAAGCAGGCGCTGGTGGAGTTCTTTGCTGAAAAAAGGGTAAATAATAAGTAAAGTCTTTCTTCTGTAAGAGAAAGCTGTTTTATAAAATGACATCTAACTGAAAGAAAGCAGGATTATTGATATAATAAGTCGTAAAGTAGTGTATATGGTTCCAAAAATTCAGGTATGGAAGGAATGAGCGGAATGAAAATGATCGTAGCTGTCGTTCAGGATAAAGATAGCCAGCGTCTTCTTGATGAGCTTGTGGAACAAAACTTTCGGGCAACTAAACTTGCCAGTACGGGAGGGTTTTTGAAATCAGGCAACACGACTTTTCTGATCGGTGCGGATGATGTGCGGGTTGAGCATGCCATTCAAATCATTAAGGAAAGCTGCCAGTCCAGACAGCAGGTGATTACGCCTTCTTCTCCGATGGGCGGCAATGCGGATTCATATATTCCATATCCTGTGGAGGTTCAAGTGGGAGGAGCAACGATCTTCGTGCTGCCAATCGAGCATTTCGTCCAATTTTAAAGGAGACAGAACGGTGATTGCCAGCCCTGTTTAGGCAAGGCTGGATTTTTTTGAATAGCTGTAAAAATTCAAGGAAGTGCAACATGTTTATAAGTGCCCTAAATGCGAAAAACTAAGGTTGGAATTTCAATAAGTGAGTTGATATGAGTGAGTAAAACATGGCAGGAATTAAGCAGCATACAGCCTCAAGTTATGATCATGCTTCAGAATGCCATAGTGAAGCAGCGGGTGGCCCATGCGTATTTATTTGAAGGAGAAAAGGGAACAGGCAAACATGATGCAGGTATAAGCTTTGCCAAAAGCCTTTTATGCGAGAATCCCATTGAGGGGGCTAAGCCTTGTGAAGAGTGCAGAAATTGTAAAAGAATTTCAAGCGGCAATCACCCGGATGTGCATTATATAGAAAAAGAAGGACTTTCCATTAAAAAAGAGCAGATTAAAAACCTGCAAGGAGAGTTTACGAAGAAAAGTGTCGAAGGAAATCGAAAAATTTATTTAATAGCGGATGCGGACAAGATGTCTGTCAGTGCAGCCAACAGTCTGCTGAAGTTTTTAGAAGAGCCTTCCACCGATACAGTAGCCATATTGATGACGGAGCAATTGCAGCGAATGCTGCCGACAATCCTCTCAAGGTGCCAGGTTATCACCTTTAAACCGCTTCCGCCGGCTATCTTAAAAGACCGGCTCGCAGAAGAAGGAGCCGACCCTACTACATCCTCATTGATTTCCCTCTTAACACATAATTTGGAAGAAGGATTGCGTTTAAGCAGCGATGAATGGTTTGTACAAGCACAAAAAATAGTGGTAAAATTGTATAGAGTGCTGAAACAGGATTCCATGAAGGCGTTAGTCAGCCTCCAGATGGAGTGGTTTCCGCATTTCAAAGAGAGAGAGCAGTTGGACAGAGGTCTCGATTTATTATTACTTATTTTTAAGGATTTACTATACATTCAATTGGACAGGCCCTCCTCGGTTGTTTTCCGAAATTTGCTGGAGGAATATGAATCACACGCTCTTCATCTTTCCCAGAAACGCCTGGCAGAACAAATGGGACATATTTTGGAAGCGAAAAGGAAGCTGATGTCCAATACAAATCCACAGCTGCTTATGGAGCAGCTTGTGCTGAAGTTGCAGGAGGGATCATAATTGTATGAGGTTGTAGGTGTTCGTTTTAAAAAAGCGGGCAAAATTTACTACTTTGAACCAGGTGAGATCCTTATTCCTAAAGATGAGTTCGTCATCGTAGAAACAGCACGCGGTGTAGAATTCGGGAAGGTCGTTACTGCCCGGAAAAAAGTAGATGATAATGATGTTGTGCTGCCGTTAAAGAAAGTGCTTCGGATAGCAGATGCAAAGGATCGGCTGATTGTCGAGGAAAATAAAGCAGCTGCCAAGGAAGCTTATCATATATGCAATCAAAAGGTGGAGGACCATAAACTCGATATGAAATTGGTCGACGTGGAATATACGTTTGACCGAAATAAAGTGGTTTTTTATTTTACAGCTGATGGACGTGTGGATTTCCGTGACTTGGTCAAGGATTTAGCTGCCATTTTCCGCACAAGGATCGAACTCCGGCAAATTGGCGTCCGTGATGAGGCAAAAATGCTGGGAGGAATCGGGCCCTGCGGCAGGATGCTTTGCTGCTCCACTTTCCTAGGTGATTTTGAACCCGTTTCTATCAAGATGGCAAAGGACCAGAATCTTTCATTAAATCCTACTAAGATTTCAGGTTTATGCGGCCGTTTGATGTGCTGCCTGAAATATGAGAACGATGAGTATGAAAGTGCGAAGGAACTTCTTCCGGATATCGGGGAAATGATTAAAACGCCAAGCGGCAAAGGCAAGGTAGTAGGGCTTAATATTCTGGAACGCGTACTTCAAATTGAATTGATCGAACAAGAAAAACGAGTATTGGAATATACTTTGGATGAGATTCTAAAAGAGGGAGCCGTTTCAATTCAAGCCACAGATTAACAAGGTGGGGAGAGCGTGGATAAGAAAGAGATTTTTGAGTCGGTTACCAATATGGAGACGCAGATTGGGCAATTATATACCCAGTTAGGCGAACTAAAACAGCATCTGGCTGAAATTCTGGAAGAAAACCAGTCACTGAAGCTGGAAAATGAACATTTGAGACGGCGAATCACCCCTAAAACGGCGGAATCCCGGCCAAAAAATAAGAATAAAAAGAGCATTGTCAAAAATCATACGGCTGAGAAGGCCATGGATATCGGTGAAGGCTATGATAATCTTGCCCGAATTTATCAAGAGGGATTTCATATCTGCAACCTTCATTTTGGAAGTCTTCGAAAAGAAGGAGATTGCTTGTTTTGCTTATCTTTTCTGAATAAGAAATGAGAAAGAGAGACAAGATCGCCTTCTTTTAAGAATGAATAAACATAAGCAATAGGGTCTGACACTTTATGTAGTCAGGCCCTTTTTGTATGATGAAGTGTTCGGAGTCCCCTGTTATAATGAAAGGATGTTAATGTTTTCGCACTTGGAGGAGAGAATGAATATGGTGAATCTGATTGGGGATGAGCGCCTGGATTATCTGCTGGCAGAGAATTTAAGGATCATTCAAAGTCCATCCGTTTTTTCCTTTTCATTGGATGCGGTGCTGCTTGCTAAGTTTGTGAATGTGCCTATCCAAAAAGGAAAGATTATCGATTTATGTTCAGGAAATGGAATCATTCCCTTGTTATTAAGCACGCGGACAAAAGCGCTGATTACAGGGGTGGAAATACAGGAACGGCTCTTTGATATGGCCTGCAGAAGCGTGGAATACAACCGCCTTGCTGATCAAATCAGCATGATTCATGGAGATTTGAAGCAATCCCCGGAGCAGCTGGGCAGGGGGAAATTTGATGTGGTTACATGCAATCCCCCCTATTTTCCAACACCGTCAGCAGAGGAACGGAATAAGAATGAGCATTATGCGATTGCCAGGCATGAAATCATGTGTACGCTTGATGACGTCATCAAGGTAAGCAGCCAGCTGCTAAAGCAGGGAGGAAAAGCTGCCTTTGTTCACCGGCCGGGGAGACTGATGGACTTGCTGAGCTTAATGAGAAAGTACCGCTTGGAACCAAAGCGGCTGCAATTGGTTTATCCTAAAAATACGAAAGAAGCCAATACCATTCTTGTCGAGGGGATAAAGGATGGGAGTCCGGATTTGAAAATTCTGCCGCCTCTTGTCGTATATAATAATCAAAATGAATATAATCCTGAAATCAGAAAGATTTTATATGGAGAAGAATAGTCATTACTTCTATGTTTTGAAATGCCGGGATGGGAGTTATTATGCAGGATATACCAATGACCTTGGGAGACGGCTGAACCAGCACAATGAAGGGAGGGGAGCAAAATATACGCGGGGCCGAGGTCCTGTAACCCTCCTATATGCTGCTGCCTACCCAACCAAGACAGAGGCCATGCAGATGGAATATCGCTTTAAGCAGTTTACACGAAAAAAAAAGGAACAATGGATGGAAAAGGAGAGATCCAAGAATGTGGCAGCAGAAGAGCTTTGAAAGAGAGGGAACGGAACCGGTCCTTTATTTAGTTCCCACGCCGATTGGGAATTTGGAGGATATCAGTTTTCGCGCGCTCAGAATCTTAAAAGAAGCGGATGTCATTGCCGCTGAAGATACCAGAAATACGAAAAAATTATGTAATTACTTTGAGATCCCGACGCCAATTGTCAGCTATCATGAACATAATAAGGAATATAGCGGCAAAAAGATGCTGGATAGACTGAGGGCCGGCCAAACAATTGCTTTAGTGAGCGATGCCGGACTGCCAACCATTTCAGATCCTGGTTATGAATTAGTGCAGGACGCCATTGAAGAACATTACAAGGTGATTCCGCTTCCAGGTGCGAATGCCGCTCTTACGGCTTTAATTGCTTCGGGAATCAATCCGCAGCCGTTCTATTTCTATGGCTTCCTGCAAAGAAGCGCGAAAGAAAAGAAGCGGGAACTGGAGAAACTGAAGAAAATGAATGCAACCTGGATTATTTATGAGTCGCCCCATCGGCTGAAGGATACACTGAAATCCATGCATGAAATTTTAGGAGAGCGCCGGATCGTTCTCTGCAGAGAGCTGACTAAGAAGTTTGAAGAATTTATACGCGGTACAGTTGGCGATGCGGTGCAATGGGCAAATGAATCGGAAATACGAGGTGAATTCTGTCTCATTATTGAAGGGGCCGCAGAGGAAGAAGCGGAAACGGATAATCTGTGGTGGGCAGAACTGGATATTGCCAAGCATGTAGAGCATTATATGTCGAATGGTGAACTTACGTCTAAGGAGGCCATCAAACAAGTGGCAAAAGAGCGCGGCCTTCATAAGAGAGAAGTATATCAGTCTTATCATATCGATCAGGAGTAAAAAAAGAGTTCCAGTCTCAGCTGGAACTCTTTTTATCTTATTTAGAAAGTGCTAGACTTTCTTGGATTTCTTTGATTAGGATATCTGCACCTTCACGGCTAAGAATTAGTTTGCCGCCTGCAAGAGAAAGATTGTCATCAGATACCTCGCCCGTTACTTGGCAAGTCATGTTTGGCTTGTATTTCTTTAAGATGATGCGCTCATCATCCACATAGATTTCAAGAGCATCTTTTTCAGCGATTCCTAATGTACGGCGAAGTTCGATTGGAATAACCACGCGTCCCAATTCGTCAACTTTACGTACGATTCCTGTAGATTTCATTATTTAATTATCCCCTCTCAATAACACTAGCTTCTGCTATATCTATTTTTTCGTCAATTTTCGACAAGTTTTTTAATAAACTAATAATACCAGGCTTTCCCAAAAACGTCAATGATTTTACCTATACTATTTTTTCCAATTGTTAGATATAGGCATGTGAGGAAAAAAGGAACGGAGAGATTAGGCTGATTAGGACAGAGGAATTCGATGGTTTTCGACATCTGTATACTTTTTTAGGAGTATTTTCCTTTCCTGCTATCTTATTATACGATTGCACTTAAGATAGTTTCAAATAAAAAGTCCTGAATTAAGAGCGTATAGTAAAAAATAGGTAAGATGGTATAGAGAGGAGGAGAATAGGGAGAAATTAGAAGAGGGAAAACTCTTCGGGAGCCTTTTTAGTTTTTTTAGGTTAACAGTCGCATAACTTGACATATAGCGTTAAAATGGAAGTATATATGCTGGGATTGTCAGATTTTATCTTTTTCTGCAGGATGGCAGTATGTGAAAGTGGCTGACCCCTGCCGGCAGGTTCAGTTTTTAACCATAAGGAGGACGCTTTTTTTATGAAGGAAAAATTAAAAACATTCTATATTACCACGCCGATTTATTATCCAAGTGGGAATTTACATATTGGGCATGCCTATACCACGGTTGCCGGTGATGCGATGGCCCGCTATAAACGGATGCGCGGGTTTGATGTTCGGTATCTGACAGGCACGGATGAGCACGGACAGAAGATTCAGCGTAAGGCAGCGGAAGAGGGACTTACCCCGCAGGAGTATGTCGATAAAATGGCCGAAGGGATTCAGGATCTTTGGAGAAAGCTGGATATCTCTTATGATGACTTTATCAGGACGACACAGGACAGACATAAGGTCGTTGTAGAGAAAATTTTCAAGAAGCTTTTGGATCAAGGAGATATCTACTTGGATCAATATGAAGGTCTGTACTGTACTCCTTGCGAATCTTTCTTTACAGAACGGCAGGTAGAAGAAAGCAACGGCAAGTGCCCTGACTGCGGACGGCCTGTCGAAAAGGTCAAGGAAGAGTCTTATTTCTTCCGGATGAGCAAATATGCTGACCGCCTGCTGCAATTCTATGAAGAGCATCCTCAATTCATCCAGCCGGAATCCAGGAAGAATGAAATGATCAATAATTTCATTAAGCCGGGGCTGGAGGATTTGGCTGTTTCCCGGACAACATTTGACTGGGGAGTTAAGGTTCCGGGAGATCCAAAGCATGTCATCTATGTATGGATTGATGCTTTATCCAATTACATCACAGCGTTAGGTTATGGAACAGATGATGACGGCAACTATTTGAACTACTGGCCGGCCAATGTGCATTTAGTCGGAAAGGAAATCGTGCGTTTTCATACGATTTACTGGCCGATCATGCTGATGGCATTGGATATTCCTCTTCCGAAGAAAGTGTTTGCGCACGGATGGCTGCTGATGAAAGATGGGAAAATGTCGAAATCGAAGGGGAATGTGGTGGATCCGGTTACCCTGATTGACCGTTACGGCCTGGATGCTGTGCGTTATTACCTGCTTCGTGAAGTTCCATTTGGATCGGACGGGGTCTTCACACCAGAAGGATTCATTGAACGAATCAATTTTGATTTGGCGAATGATCTGGGCAATCTTCTTAACCGGACGGTTGCGATGATTAACAAATATTTTGACGGAATCATTCCTGAATACTCCGAATCAGAGCGGGAGTTCGAAAAAGCGCTGCTGCAAATGAATCAAGATACAGTCATTAAATACGAAGAAGCAATGGAAAATATGGAGTTCTCGGTTGCCTTATCGAATGTATGGCAGCTGGTCAGCAGAACGAATAAATTCATTGATGAAACACAGCCTTGGACATTGGCAAAAGAAGAGAGCAAAAGGGAAGAATTGGCCGGAGTTATGGTTCATTTGGCTGAATCGCTCCGCCGTATTTCCATCTTGCTTAAGCCGTTCCTGACTCAAACGCCTGAAAAGATTTTCGCCCAGCTAAATATTGATAAAGAAGAGCTTAAGGGATGGGACAGCCTGGAGCAGTTCGGCCAAATTCCAGCCGGAACGCAAGTAATAAAAGGCAATCCTGTCTTCCCTCGCTTGGAAATGGATGATGAAATCCAATACATTAAAGAACAAATGCAGGGAAGTGCACCGAAAGAGGAAGAAAAGAAGAAACCTGCTGCTGTCACAGAAATTCCTGAAGTTGATGAAATTACAATTGATGACTTTATGAAGGTAGAACTTCGGGTCGCCCAGGTACTGGAAGTCGAGCCGGTGAAAAAAGCGGATAAGCTGCTGAAGCTTCAGCTGGACTTAGGCTACGAGAAACGTCAGGTTGTATCCGGAATTGCCCAATACTATAAACCAGAAGAGCTTGTCGGCAAAAAAGTGATTTGCGTGACGAATCTGAAACCTGTGAAACTGCGCGGTGAACTTTCACAAGGAATGATTCTTGCCGGAAGCCAAGATGGCGTTTTATCTGTGGCAACGGTTGATGCATCACTTCCGAACGGCTCAAAAGTAAAATAAAAAAGAAACCTTTCTGTCACATGACTTTCTTGGCGGAATCCCTATGGGTTCCGCCGGCCATTTTTTAGAAGCGCTGCTTTTTGAAAAACATAAAGATGTTTCCTCTGAAACGTTTTTATGTTTTTTTCTTTACAGCTGCTGTGAAAAGTTTTGTAATATTTTTGTTATATAAATGAGAAACACAAGCTGGCTTTTTCATAATAAACTAGAGAGGAAGGAACTATACCATGTTATTTGATACTCATGTACATCTAAATGCGGAACAATTTGACGAAGATTTAAACGAAGTCATCGAAAGAATGGGCGACGCTGGAGTTTCCCATGTTGTTGTCGTTGGCTTTGACCGTCCTACCATCACGAGAGCCATGGAATTGGCGGAGGAAAATGAATTCATGTATGCGGCTGTCGGCTGGCATCCGGTAGATGCTATAGACATGACGGAAGCAGACTTGGAGTGGATCGAAGAGCTTTCCTCTCATCCTAAAGTGGTGGCAATCGGCGAAATGGGCCTCGACTATCATTGGGACAAGTCCCCTAAAGAGATTCAAAAAGTAGTATTCCGAAAGCAGATCAGGCTGGCAAAGCGTGTTAAGCTGCCTATCATCATTCATAATCGGGAGGCAACTTCTGACGTCATCGAAATCCTGAAGGAAGAAGGGGCGGAGGAAGTAGGAGGCATTATGCATTGCTTCAGCGGCAGTGCGGAAACAGCGAAGGAATGCCTGGAGATGAATTTTTACATATCCCTTGGGGGACCGGTAACATTCAAAAATGCAAAGAAACCGAAGGAAGTGGCAGAGGCTGTTCCGATGGACCGCCTGCTGATCGAGACAGACTGCCCTTATTTAGCACCGCATCCATACAGGGGCAAGCGGAATGAGCCTGCCTATGTGAAACTGGTTGCTGAAAAAATCGCAGAAATTAAACAGATGTCCTTAGAAGAAGTGGCAGAGGCTACAACAGCAAATGCAAAAAAACTATTCGGCATATCCTGATAGTGAATGCTGTCTGATATGACAAAACAATGTCCCATCCGCCAAAGTTCCCCTAAGATTCGGCAGATCTTGCTCTTTAGGTGGGATGGAGTGTCGAGAAGTCATTCTTTTCTTTTTAAACAAGGATAGTCATAATAGGTGATAATTTCCTATTTTTCCTGTTTTGCATTTGATTTGACATCTCGATTCATCTATCTATATAATCAATCACCGAGAGGAAGGAGGAGTTTTTCATTTTTATAAGTCATATGAAAAACCTGAATCCCAAGTCTTTTGGGAAAATGAGAATGACCCTCGCCATCTGCTTGATCTTCGTGGGTGCTTTGGCAGGGGATATACTGTTTTATCAAGGGACTAAACATACAGTAACCCTTAAGTTAGACGGCAAGGAACAGGTAGTCAGATCGCATTCTGCTACTGTCAAAGATATGTTTAATGAGATGGGTGTTGAGGTTCAGGCAGAAGATTCTGTCACCCCATCCATTGATAGTCCAGTCACGGAAAATACGGAAATCACCTGGGAACCGGCACGGGAAATAGAAGTGAACGTAGACGGTAAAACTCAGAAATTCCGGACAACCAAAGATACGGTCGGAGAACTTCTGCAGGAACAGGGCATCAAGGTAACGAAAAACGACAGCCTGCATCCGAAGAAAGATGCCAAAATCGAAAAAAACATGGAAATTTCCATTGAGAAAGCTTTTCCGCTTCACCTGACAGCAGGCGGAGAAAAGAAGCAGGTTTGGTCCACTTCGACTACGGTCGCTGACTTTTTAAAGCAACAAGGAATCGTACTGAACGAGCATGACCGTGTAAAGCCAGATTTAGATGAAAAAGTAACGGCTAAGGACACAGTTATTGTTACTCGTGTTGAAAAGGTCACCGATGTAGTGGAAGAAACCGTCGACTATTCTGTCGAGAAAAAAGAAGACAAATCGATTCCAAAGGGACAGGAAGAAGTTGTAAAAGAAGGCAGAAAAGGTTTGATTTCAAGACAATATGAAGTTGTCAAAGAAGATGGCAAGGAAGTAAAACGGCAGCTGCTTTCTGAAAAGGTAGTGAAAAAAGAACAGAATCAAGTAGTAGCTGTTGGGGCTAAAGCAGAGGCCGCTTCAAAACCTGAAGAAGTCCATGCTGTTCCAGTGAGCGCTTCTTCCGACAAGGGCGGCAAAGAGATTTATGTGTCTTCTACTGCCTATACAGCCAGCTGCAGCGGATGTTCAGGGGTTACAACAACCGGGATGAATTTAAAGGATAATCCGCATGCAAAAGTCATTGCTGTTGATCCGAGTGTAATACCTCTTGGTTCAAAAGTCTATGTAGAGGGATACGGATATGCGGTCGCAGCTGACAAAGGAGGCGCGATCAAAGGGAACAAGATCGATGTGTTCTTCTCCTCTAAGTCGGATGCTTACCGCTGGGGTGTCAAACGGGTCAAAGTGCAAATTGTGGACTGATTGTGATGAGCAGGGGATGCGAATCCCCTGCTTTTTCTTGTATTAACAGGATAAATTTTCTCCATTCTTAGAAACAGATCATTATTTTGCAGGTGAACATGGTAAAATGGTTTGGTTGCCAAGTTGTAAATAAGCAGGCAAACCTGCTTTAATAGAGGATAGATTGTTATGGAAAGCTAAACGTGCAGAACGTGGATAGATCCATTCATATGGAGGAAATCATGAAGAAAATAAAAGAAATCATTGTCGTTGAAGGAAAAGATGATACAGTTGCCGTGAAGCGGGCAGTTGATGCGGATACAATTGAAACAAACGGTTCGGCTGTAGATGCCTCCGTTATATCCCGAGTAAAGCTTGCACAGGAAACGCGGGGGGTAATTATCCTGACAGATCCTGATTTCCCCGGTCAAAAAATTCGCCAGACTGTTTCCGATCAGGTACCGGGCTGTAAGCATGCCTTCGTTACCAAGAAAGAAGCGCTGCCAAAGTCAGGAAGAGGAATCGGTGTGGAGCATGCTTCCCCTGCAGCCATCAGGAAAGCATTGAAGGATGCTCAATTTATGGATGAAGAAGCACCTGAAGAGATTTCTAAACAGGATTTAATCGATGCAGGACTGATTGGCCAGGCAGACTCAAGTGAACGTCGTGAAAAGCTGGGGATCGATTTGAAGATCGGCTATACTAATGGAAAGCAGTTATACAACCGATTGAAAATGTTTCGGATATCAAAGGCTGCATTTCAGGAAGCAGCAGCGAAAATAGATCAGGAGGATATGAATGAATAAAGATATTGCAACACCGGTCAGGACAAAAGAGATATTGAAAAAGTACGGCTTCTCTTTTAAAAAGAGTCTCGGTCAGAACTTTTTAATTGATACGAACATTTTAAACCGAATTGTCGACTTCGCCGGTCTTTCGGCAGAAAGCGGAGCCATTGAAATTGGACCTGGAATAGGGGCTTTAACTGAGCAATTAGCCAAAAACAGCAAAAAAGTGACAGCCTTTGAAATTGACCAGCGTCTGCTGCCGATTTTGGCAGATACGCTGTCTCCATACAACAATGTTAATATCATTCATGAGGATATCCTTAAGGCGGACGTCAAACAGGTGATTGGGGAGGAATTTCAGGGAATTGAGGATTTAATGGTCGTCGCTAACCTGCCTTACTATGTGACAACGCCGATTATTTTGAAGCTGCTTTCCGAAAATTTACCGATACGCGGTATTGTCTGTATGCTTCAGAAGGAAGTTGCAGAACGGATTTCCGCTCAGCCGGGAACGAAGGAATATGGTTCGCTCTCGATTGCAATCCAATACTATACAACGGCAGAGACAGTTATGGTTGTGCCAAAAACGGTTTTCATGCCCCAGCCGAATGTAGATTCAGCTGTCATCCGATTGATCAGGAGAGAAACCCCTCCTGTAGAAGTGAAAGATGAAGAATTTCTGTTCCAAATAACGAGGGCCAGCTTTGCTCAAAGACGAAAAACCATTTTAAATAATTTAACGAGCCAGCTGCAAGATGGCAAGTCAAAAAAAGAACAGATTTTGCAGGCGCTTGAATTGGCCGGCGTTGATCCTGGAAGACGGGGAGAAACGCTGAGCATTGAAGAGTTTGGCCGACTGAGTGATGCTTTGCTTCCTCATTTTAAATAATATGCAAAAACGCCGGTTGATGGACTCCGGCGTTTTTTTATTTTAAGCCCGGATGCTGACTCACCAAATCTGTATAGGTGCATACCATAGAAAAGTAATCATTCGATTACCGAATATTTCTTATTGGCAGGTTTTTAAAGCAACTACCAGTCACGGGCGGCAGACTTCTGCAGCGTCCGCTGGGTATGAATAGAAACAGTAATTTTTCTCATGGGGTGAGACCATGAAATTAGAAGTGAATGATATTGTCGGCCGGAAATCATATGGGAGTGATGTGCTGTTCAGAGTGATTGCACTCCGTGATACAAATGACGGAAAGACTGCGGTTTTATTTGGGGAAAATATTCGATTAATTGCGGATGCTCCCCTGGAAGACTTAGTGAAGATCAACGAAGAAGAGAGAAGCTATCGCGAAAAATCGAATGAGCAATTGCAAGATCAATCTTACCGTCTCCTGACACAGGACCTTGAATTGCAGCAGCAAAAAAACAGCTTTGAATCAAGCGATGGCTATCGGTATACCGGCAATTATTTTCAAATTCCGGGCAGGGTGCTGCACTTGGACGGGGATGCTTCCTATTTAAGGAAATGTCTTGATTTATATGGAAAGTTTGGGATACCGGTACACGGGGTATATTGTAACGAGAAAGATATGCCCAGCAGAATTGGAGCATTGTTGGATCACTATCGTCCGGACATATTAGTGATTACCGGCCATGATGCCTATTCTAAAGCAAAAGGAGATATGAATGATTTAACAGCTTACCGCCATTCCCGTGAATTTGTGCAGACCGTTCAGGCGGCCCGTAAAAAAGTTCCCCATTTAGATCAGTTGATTATTTTTGCCGGGGCCTGTCAGTCCCATTTTGAGTCCCTGGTTCAAGCGGGGGCTAACTTTGCAAGTTCCCCTTCGCGCGTTAATATCCATGCATTAGATCCTGTATATATTGTTGGAAAGATCAGTTTTACTCCTTTTAGGGAGCATATCCATGTATGGGATGTCCTGAAAAATACCCTGACAGGTGACAAGGGAATGGGCGGGATTGAAACCCGGGGAGTATTAAGGACCGGACTGCCCTATAAACCACTTCAAAATGATTAAAGGCATATTCATGGCCGGCAAATACGCAAATACGTATCAGGAAGCTGCCGGCTGTGCTGCTATGCTTAAAATGTAAAAGAAAACTTTACATAATTTTGTGAGAGTTGCCACATAATAAAAATAACGGTTTTTTGATGTAAGGGGCATAAAAATCGTTGACAAACAATTTTAATTGCTGATATAATTTATTATTTTATTTGCAGTTTATCGTTAATTGTGCTATACTATATTTAGTGAGGTGGACCGAAAATGCCAAAAACTTTAGCTGATATTAAACATGCACTTGATTCAAACCTTGGTAAAAGGTTGCTTTTAAAGGCAAATGGCGGAAGAAGAAAGACTGTAGAGCGTTTTGGAACGTTGGCAGAAACGTATCCGGCGGTTTTTGTAATTGAACTGGATCAGGACGAAAATGCTTTCGAGCGCGTGTCTTACAGCTATGCAGATGTATTAACGGAGACCGTACAATTAACGTTTTTAAACAAACAACAAGAAATGTAACTTAGAGCGGGCAGTGAACGTTAGTTTGCTGCTTTTTAATTTGTTCCACAAATAGGGATTCATAAAACGTCCTTTTCCGTAGACTCTAATAGTGTGACAGCGTGTGAAAGGGGTTGTTTCGTTTGGGCAGACGAAAGGGAATCATGTCAGAAGGCTTAAAAGAAGAGCTCGCTAAAGAACTTGGCTTTTATGATGTTGTTCAAACAGAGGGCTGGGGCGGCATCCGAGCACGTGATGCCGGGAACTTGGTAAAGCTGGCCATAGAGAAGGCACAGCGGCAGATGGCTGATAAAGGCTGATTAAACAGACTTACTAAAACGCGCTGATCACTAAAAAAGCCAGACTTCAACTCAATGTATAGCATAAGCGGTTTATGCTTACATTGTAGATAATGAAGTCTGGCTTTTTCTTTTTATATAGGTGAAAAATCAGGGGCTTTTCGTTTTTATGGAAAAAAACTTTAGAATGGCGTCAAATATGGTAGAATAGGACAAGAACTTTCAAGAACGTTAAAGTAGGTGGAATTATTGAAGCTCATGGAGAAAGCACCAGCTAAAATCAATCTTGCTTTAGATGTGCTTTACAAGCGGCCGGACGGGTACCATGAGGTCGAAATGATTATGACGACCGTGGACCTTGCTGATAGATTAGAATTAAAGGAAATTGAAGGAGACCGTATTCAGATTCTTTCTCATAACCGGTTTGTTCCGGATGATCACCGGAATCTCGCCTATCAGGCGGCCTTCATATTAAAAGAACGTTTCAATATCAAAAAAGGTGTTTCCATTTTAATAGAGAAAAATATTCCGGTTGCTGCAGGGCTTGCAGGCGGAAGCAGTGATGCAGCTGCGGCATTGCGAGGTCTGAACAGACTCTGGAATCTGGGTCTGTCTTTGGATGAGCTTGCTGAAATAGGGGCAGAGATCGGCTCTGATGTTTCTTTTTGTGTATATGGAGGAACAGCTCTTGCAAAAGGACGGGGAGAAATCATCACCCATTTGCCGACCCCGCCGAAATGCTGGGTCATTTTGGCGAAACCTACGATTGGCGTTTCCACTGCTGATATTTACAAACGCCTTCGCCTTACTGATGCGGAACATCCGAGTGTTCAGCAAATGATAGAGGCAATTAAAGAAGACAGCTATGAAAAGGTGTGCAGCGGGCTTGGCAATATTCTTGAAAATGTGACACTGGAGCTATATCCAGAGGTTGCCAACCTTAAAGACCAGATGAAAACCTTTGGAGCGGATGCTGTGCTTATGAGCGGAAGCGGGCCAACGGTGTTTGGGCTTGTGGAACATGAATCAAGGATGCAGCGGGTATATAACGGCCTGCGAGGCTTTTGTGACCAGGTTTATGCAGTGCGCTTATTAGGCGATCAGAATCCGTCTTGATATAACACGTACGATAGTGATATAGTTACTGTATAATATTCGGAAATTGAGCGAGGGGGTGTTTCGATGAAATTCAGACGCAGCGAGAGGCTTGTAGATATGACAAATTTTCTGTTAGAGCATCCCGGTGAATTAGTATCCCTGACGTTTTTTGCAGAAAGGTACAGCTCCGCTAAATCTTCCATCAGTGAAGATCTTACCATTATAAAAGAAACGTTTGAACAGCGCGGCATTGGATCGCTGATTACCGTTCCCGGAGCGGCTGGCGGGGTCAAGTACCTTGTATCCATTAAGGAGGAGGAGGCAGCTTCCTTTATTGATGGTCTGTGTGAAACAATGGCAAGCCCTGAACGGCTTCTTCCAGGGGGCTATTTGTTTATGACAGATATTCTTGGACAGCCGCAGATCGTTAATCGAGTGGGGCGCATCATTGCTGCCAAGTATGCTGATAAGAAAGTATCTGTTATTATGACGATGGCAACCAAGGGGATTTCCCTGGCCTATGCGGTCGCCAACTACCTAAATGTCCCGGTCGTGATTGTAAGGCGTGATAATAAGGTAACAGAAGGCTCTACGGTCAGTATCAACTATGTATCCGGTTCTTCTAAGCGAATCCAGACGATGGTCCTTTCAAAACGGAGCCTTGTGGAAGGAGCCAATGTCCTAATCGTGGATGACTTCATGAAAGCGGGAGGCACGATGAAAGGGATGGTCAGTTTGCTTGAGGAATTCAATGCCAAAGTAGCAGGTATCACGGTTTTAGTAGAAGCAGAGCATCCTGATGAGCGGCTTGTAGACAATTATATTTCATTGATTAAATTGTCAGAGGTAGATGAACGCGACAGGAAAATCAGCGTCAACCGAGGAAATTACTTTACCAATACTAATTGAAAAGAGGAATGATTATGAAAGCGATACATACAGATAAAGCGCCAGCAGCCATTGGCCCATATTCTCAAGGGATCACTGTAAATAACCTTTTTTTCTGCTCAGGACAAATTCCGCTTACAGCATCAGGAGAACTTGTCACAGGCGGTGTAAAAGAACAAACGCACCAAGTATTTTCTAATCTTAAAGCTGTGCTCGAAGAAGCAGGAGCTTCTTTAGAAACGGTTGTAAAAGCCACTGTTTTTATTAAAAACATGGACGACTTTGCTCAAATCAATGAAATTTACGGAGGATACTTTGGAGACCATAAGCCAGCCCGTTCCTGCGTAGAGGCAGCCCGTCTGCCAAAAGATGTCCTTGTGGAAATTGAAGTCATTGCACTCGTTAAATAATAATGAGCCGTTTCGGCGGCTAAAACAGGTTCTGGGAGACATGTCTTGGTACCTGTTTTTTATTTGGCAAGTGCGAATTAGGAAGTGGTGTCCGTTTTAAACGGGCACCTTTTTATTTTGTGGAAAAGAAAACCCTAGGCTAGGCCTAGGGTTCCGAAAAGCTTTCAGCGTGGTATTAAAAAAACTCTTCCATGGTGCTAAAATATTTTTGGTTCGCCAAACCAAAATATCAGCATCACGGAGGAGTTTTGATGTCAAAAGACACTAATAGTTTAGCACACACCACCTGGAATTGTAAGTATCATATCGTATTTGCACCCAAGTATAGAAGACAAGTGATCTATGGAAAGATAAAAAAAGATATCGGTCAAATACTGAGAACGCTATGTGAAAGGAAAGGCGTAGAAATCATTGAAGCCACGGCGTGTAAAGACCACGTACATATGCTGGTGAGTATTCCACCCAAAATAAGTGTCTCTTCATTTGTAGGGTATTTAAAAGGGAAAAGTAGCTTGATGATATTTGATCGTCACGCCCATTTGAAATACAAGTATGGAAATCGCAAGTTTTGGTGTACGGGATATTATGTAGATACAGTGGGAAGAAACAAAAAGGTAATCGAAGAATACATACGAAATCAGATACAAGATGATATAGTCGCAGAACAATTAAGTATGATGGAATATATTGATCCGTTCACAGGTGAGGAGGTAAAGAAAAAGAAACGAAAGTAAGTGAAAGACCTTTGAGGTCTGGCCAGTGGAAGTAGTACAGTTGGCGAACCATTCAGAGGCCCTTGAGGGCCTGGTCAGCAACAAAGGCTTTCAGCCGCAGAGAAAACCACCCGTTACCACGGGTGGTCGTTATTTTAGGGCAAGCGGTTTCCTTGAATATCATTGTTTTCAGGCAGCTGTAAGCCTAACAGAAGCATAGAATCTTATTCATTTTGAATAAGGTAGAAGATTCTGAAAAAAATCAAATCAAATAGAAGGAGTTTGAGTTATTTTGTGGAATATGTAGTGTAAGTTTTTATAAAAAAAAGGGATGGTGAAATTAATGGAAGTAACTGACGTAAGATTGCGACGCGTAAATACGGATGGACGCATGAGAGCGATTGCATCCATTACATTGGATAATGAGTTTGTTGTACATGATATCCGTGTAATTGATGGGAATAATGGTTTATTTGTAGCTATGCCAAGCAAAAGGACACCTGACGGAGAATTCCGTGACATTGCTCATCCAATCAACTCCTCTACTCGTGGAAAAATTCAGGAAGCTGTTTTGACTGAATATCATCGTTTAGGAGAGCTGGAAACAGAATTAGAGGAAGCAGGAGCAGGGGCTTCCTAAGAAAAAAAGTCAGCATCTGAGAGCCTACTTCAACAGTAAGGCTCTTTTCTAATGGTTTTTTTATTCCCCGCTTTTTAAAACTTCAAACCCATCTCTCTTCTATTTCTGAAAAATCCCTAAAATATTCCTATAGTATGTTAATAATATGTACTTTTCAATGTTATCTTGAAATGAAGCGATATTTAAGATAATATTTTTAATGGATAAAAAGGTAAAATTGGAGGCCTGTCATGAATAATCGCTTTGCAGTAATACTGGCTGCTGGACAAGGTACCAGAATGAAATCCAAGCTTTATAAGGTATTGCATCCTGTGTGCGGAAAACCGATGGTGCAGCATGTTATAGATCACGTGAAAGAATTGAAGATAGAAGAAATTGTGACCGTTATCGGCCATGGTGCGGAAAAGGTGCAGGAAGTGCTCGGAGATTCCTGTGAGTACGTTCTGCAGGAACAGCAATTGGGAACAGCGCATGCTGTTATGCAAGCAGAGGGAGCTTTAGTTTCTAAAAAAGGCACAACGCTTGTTATTTGCGGAGATACGCCATTGATTAAAGCTGAAACGATGGAAGCGCTTCTCTCGCTTCACGAGGACAGCAAGGCGAAGGCAACGATCTTAACAGCACATGCAGAAAATCCTGCCGGGTACGGCCGGGTGCTGAGAAACGAACAGGGCAATGTGGAGAAAATTGTTGAGCATAAGGATGCAAGTGCTGAAGAAAGAGCTGTAAAAGAAATCAATACAGGCACGTATTGTTTTGATAATGAGGCTTTATTTGCTGCGCTGAAAAAGGTATCGAATGAAAATGCCCAAAATGAATATTATCTTCCTGATGTGATTGAGATTTTGAAAGCTGAAGGAGAAATCGTGACAGCGTTCCAAACGGAGGATTTTGAAGAAACATTAGGCGTGAATGACCGTGTTGCTTTATCCCAGGCGGAACAAATCATGAAGAAACGCATCAATGAAGCGCATATGAGAAACGGGGTAACAATCATCGACCCTTCATCTACTTATATTGAGGCGGATGTGATCATCGGCCGGGATTCAATCATTCAGCCGGGATCTATGATAAAAGGCCAGAGTGTGATCGGCGAAGATTGCCTGATAGGACCCAATACGGAAATAAGCAGCTGTGAAATAGGATCAGGAACGGCGATCCGCCAGTCTGCTGCTTATGACAGCCAGATTGGCAGCGATGTGCAAATAGGGCCATTCGCCCATATCCGTCCTGAGTCAGATATTCAGGATGAAGTGAAAATCGGCAACTTTGTCGAAATTAAAAAGGCTGTATTCGGAAAAGGAAGTAAAGCTTCCCATCTAAGTTACATCGGGGACGCGGAAGTGGGACAAAATGTAAATATCGGCTGCGGATCAATTACGGTGAATTATGACGGCAAGAAGAAGCATTTGACGAAAATAGAAGATGATGTCTTTATCGGATGTAATTCTAATTTAGTAGCGCCTGTTACGATCGCCAAAGGGGCATATGTTGCAGCCGGCTCAACCATCACCCAGGATGTACCAGCCGAAGCATTATCCGTTGCACGTGCCAGACAAGTGAATAAAGAGGATTACGTCAAAAAATTAAAATTTAACAATTAACCTTTGGAGGTCATCATGTCAAATCAGTATTTAGATCCTAATTTAAAAGTCTTTTCTTTGAATTCGAACCTTGGCTTAGCAAAAGAGATTGCAGGGGCTATCGGTGTGGAACTGGGAAAGTGTACGGTAACTAGCTTCAGTGACGGAGAAATCCAAATTAATATCGAAGAAAGCATCAGGGGCTGCGATGTGTTTGTGATCCAGTCAACAAGCCAGCCGGTTAACGAGAACCTTATGGAACTTTTAATTATGATTGATGCGCTGAAGCGTGCTTCTGCCAAAACAATCAATATCGTTATGCCGTATTATGGATATGCTCGGCAAGATCGTAAAGCCCGCGCCCGTGAGCCAATTACAGCTAAGCTTGTAGCGAATTTGCTTGAAACAGCGGGAGCAGACCGGGTCATTACGTTGGATTTGCATGCTCCGCAAATTCAAGGTTTCTTCGATATCTTGATTGACCATCTTGTCGCTGTTCCGATTTTGGCTGATTACTTCAAAGGCAAGAATTTGAATGATATTGTCATTGTATCTCCTGACCATGGCGGTGTAACCCGCGCCCGTAAGATGGCTGACCGTCTAAAAGCGCCGATTGCCATTATCGACAAACGCCGTCCAAGACCGAATGTGGCGGAAGTTATGAATATTATCGGGAATATTGAAGGAAAAACAGCTATCCTGATTGATGACATCATTGATACAGCGGGAACAATTACACTTGCTGCCAATGCTTTAGTAGAAAATGGGGCAACAGAAGTGTATGCTTGCTGTTCTCACCCTGTTCTTTCAGGTCCGGCTATTGAAAGAATCCAAAATTCTAAGATCAGAGAATTGGTGGTAACCAATTCCATTGATCTGGCTGAAGAGAAGAAAATCGACAAAATTACGGAATTGTCTGTAGCACCATTGATTGCAGAAGCAATTATCCGTGTTCATGAAGAACAATCTGTCAGCACATTATTCGACTGATTCCGTTATATTCCGCAGGCAGTTTACAAAGACAGCAGGCATATGCCTGCTGTCATTTTTATAGTCTTTTCCCGGTATAACCTTTTGTGAAATTTTATAAGAAACCGTTTATATTCACCGTGTTGAGACGGATATTGGAAATGGAAGGGGGCGGTCCTTTCAAACAAACTAAGGACTGCTGGCGCATTCAGGGGCAGCGGACAGTCAAAGTGAATCTGCTCCAGGAATATCCGTAATATGCGAATTTTAACGTTTATATAAGATTCAAGAAGGGAAAACTATAAAAGAAAATAGATGTTCATTTTTCTGTAGAAAGGCGGAAGATAGATATGAGTAATGTACTAGCTGCAAAAGAAAGATCAGAATTTAAGAATTCTACTTTGAGAGCTTTACGTGAAAGAGGGGAAATTCCGGCCGTTGTATACGGAAATCAAAATGGGACTCAGTCCATTACCGTCAATAATGGAGAATTAATCCGGACCATCAAAGAAGTAGGGCGAAATGGCATTATCTCGTTAGATGTAAATGGTTCTGCGAAAAATGTGATGCTGACCGACTATCAGGTGGATCCGTTAAAACGGGATATTTATCATGTAGATTTTTTAGTTGTAAATATGGATACAGAATTGCAGGCGCAGGTTCGAATTAACCTTGTTGGTGATTCTAAAGGCGTAAAAGACGGCGGTGTGATTCAGCAATCGCTGCATGAAGTAACAGTGAGTGCAAAACCTAACGATATCCCAGAAGTGATCGATGTAGATATCACAGAACTTCAAGTGGGCGATACACTCTATGTATCTGATCTGAAACTGTCAGGAAGCATTACGGTTGAACATGAAGGGGAAGAAGTTGTTGCCTCCGTTCTGGCTCCGCGTGTTGAAGAAGAAATCAGTACAGGAGAACAGCAGGATGGCGGAATCCCAGAAAATGTGGAAGGCAGAGAGACAGAGGCCCCAGAAGAGTGACAAGCTGATCAGGCTTTAACCATTAAGTGAAAAGAACGATTCATACATGATATAATGGACGTAACTTATATGGGTTACGTCCATTTATTTTGAGAACATCCGGCGGTCCTGTTTGAAGAGTTTGTTGGAAATAGGTCTAGAGCCGCTTGAGATGGTATTTGACAAATGAGATAATATTTTCTAGGATTTGTAAAAAATCCAGAGAATCTTCGTCTTTGAGTAATCCAGGAAATATTAAATGAATGGCGGAGTGTAAGCATGAAGATAATCATAGGGTTAGGGAACCCTGGTAAACAATATGAAAAAACCAGACATAATGTAGGCTTCGAAGTGATAGATGAATTGGCTCAAAAATGGTCCATTTCTTTGGATCAGGCCAAACATAAAGGGATTTACGGCACCGGGGTGGTAAACGGTGAAAAAGTGATTTTGCTGAAGCCCCTCACATATATGAACCTGTCGGGCGAATCGATTGCTGCTGTGATGGATTTTTACAAAGCAGAGATTGAAGATGTTGTCGTATTATACGATGACCTTGATTTGCCAACAGGAAAGATTCGTTTGCGCCAAAAAGGAAGTGCCGGCGGTCATAACGGAATCAAGTCGACCATTGCCCATCTTGGCACATCAGATTTTAACCGTATTAGGATTGGCATTGGGCGTCCTGCCGGCAGGATACCTATCACGGATTATGTACTGGGCCGTTTTACAGCAGAGGAATGGAAAGAAATTGCGCAGGCGGTCCAAAAAAGCGCAGCTGCATGCGAAGCGTGGCTGGATAAGCCCTATTTACAAGTGATGAATGAATATAATCAGTCATAATCCGGTAAATTGAAACAATCTTCTTTATGACATGAATAAACCTCCTCTCTATTTGCTTATACTAGTGATATCTTACAAGAGGGGGTTATGATATGGCTCTCCATTATCATTGCCGGCACTGCGGGACCAAACTCGGGACGCTTGAAGATCAGCGGCTCAGTTCGGAAGAGCTCGGGTTCCATCAGCTCACTGACACCGATCGGCAGGAAATGATCGAATACGATTCTTCAGGCGATATTCATGTGAAGGCTATTTGCGAAGACTGCCATGAATCGCTGCAGAGGAATCCGGAACTGTATCAAAATGATTATATTATTCATTGAGCGGAAGGCTTTGGAAAAATCCAAGGCATTTTTCCGTTTGTTTGACTTTTAGGGAAACAGAAAGATAGATAAATTTTACAGTGAAGTTGGAGAGAGGAGGAGCCGGCTGTGGAAGGGCTGAAGAAAATATTTTCGGAACATGATGATATTCAATCCCTATTATCGGGAATTGACGAAGGATTGCGGGAGCAGCTAGTATCCGGATTGACGGGCTCTTCAAGATCGATGCTGCTGGCATCTGTCTATGAGAAAGCAAAGCGTCCTATACTATTAGTGACGCATAACCTTTTGCATGCGCAAAAATTCCAGGAAGATTTGGCGGGCCTGGTGCCGGAAGAGGATTTATTCATTTATCCGGCAAATGAATTGATGGCAGCTGAACTGAGCGTTGCCAGTCCTGAATTAAGGGCCCAAAGGGTGGAAGTCCTGAATTATTGGGCAAGCGGAAAAAAGGGAATCGTCATTGTACCGATTGCGGGTATGCGTAAATTACTGCCCCCTAAGAAAGTTTGGAAGAATTTCCAGCTTACATTTAAATTGGGGAATGATATTGATTTAGGACAGACACTGAATCATTTCGTATCCATGGGATACCACCGTGCTGATATGGTGTCATCTCCAGGTGAATTCAGCATTCGGGGCGGGATTATCGATGTCTATCCAATAACAGAAAATGACCCGGTCCGGATTGAACTGTTTGATACGGAGGTAGATTCCATCCGTTCCTTTTCCATTGAAGATCAGCGCTCGATCGATAAATTGAAGACAGTGACCATAGGGCCTGTCAGTGAGGCGCTGCTGGAGCCCGAACATATACAACGGATGATTGAACGTCTTGAGGCGGGTTTAAGCAAAAGTTTAAAGAAGCTTAAAGACGAAAATGCCAAGGAGCGGCTTCTGCAGTCAGTGGGAGCAGAACTTGAACTGCTGAAGGCAGGAGAAAGACCTGACCAGATTTTTAAGTATTTAAGCCTTGCTTATGATCAGCCAGCTAGTCTGATAGATTATCTTCCGGCCAATGGGCTGGTTGTTCTGGACGAGATCAGCAGGATCCAGGAGCTGAATGAATCGCTTGAAAAGGAAGAGGCCGAGTGGTACACAGACTTGCTTAGCAGCGGGCAGATTATCCATGATATCCAGCTCGCTCACCGTCTTCCTGATTTAATTTCCGGTTCGAAAAAACCGTTCATCTACTTGAATCTGTTCCTGCGGCATGTCCCTCATACAAATCCGCAGAATATCCTCAATTTCACATCGAAGCAGATGCAGAATTTCCATGGGCAGATGAATTTGTTCAAAGCTGAGCTGGAGAGGTGGAAAAAGGGCCGGTTTACGGTGTTCATATTGGCGGCGGATGAGGAGCGGGTGAAGAAGCTCCACGGCGTGCTTGCTGACTATGACATAGAAGCCCCTGAGGTGAAAGATTCGAAAAAGTTTCTGCCTGGAAAGGTACAGATTATAAGGGGCGGCCTGAACAGCGGATTTGAACTGCCGATGCAGAAATTTGCTGTGATCACGGAAACAGAACTGTTCAACAAGAAAGCGAAGAAATCTATACGCAGGCAAAAACTGTCCAATGCTGAAAGAATTAAGAGCTATTCTGAGCTTAAAACGGGCGATTATGTCGTTCATGTCAATCATGGTATCGGTAAGTATATGGGCATTGAGACGCTTACCATCAATGGAGTGCATAAAGACTATCTTCATATCCGCTATCAGGCAGACGATAAGCTGTACGTACCAGTGGATCAGATCGATTTAGTGCAGAAGTATGTCGGTTCTGAAGGAAAAGAACCAAAATTATACAAACTCGGCGGAACAGAGTGGAAGAGGGTTAAGAATAAGGTCCAATCTTCTGTTCAAAACATAGCCGATGATTTAATCAAGCTGTATGCGGAACGGGAAGCGGCCAAAGGCTATGCCTTTTCGCCTGACGGTGATATGCAGAGGGAGTTCGAACTATCGTTTCCTTATAACGAGACAGAGGACCAGATTCGATCCATTGTTGAAATTAAAAAAGATATGGAAAAGGAAAGGCCGATGGACCGGCTATTGTGCGGAGATGTAGGATATGGAAAAACAGAAGTGGCTATCCGTGCCGCATTCAAAGCAATCATGGATGGAAAGCAGGTGGCTTTTTTAGTACCGACGACCATTTTGGCGCAGCAGCATTATGAAACGCTGAGGGAGCGATTCCAAGATTATCCGATTTCCATTGGCTTAATGAGCCGGTTCCGGACAAAAAAGCAGCAGACAGAAACGCTTAAAGGCTTAAAAGCAGGTACGGTCGATATTGTGGTCGGCACACACAGGATTTTGTCCAAAGATATTCAATATCGTGATCTGGGCCTGCTTATCATTGATGAAGAGCAGCGCTTTGGCGTGACGCATAAAGAGAAAATCAAGCAATTGAAGACCAATGTTGACGTGCTGACGCTGACGGCAACGCCAATTCCGCGGACGCTCCATATGTCGATGCTCGGGGTCAGGGATTTGTCAGTTATTGAAACACCCCCAGAAAATCGCTTTCCAATCCAAACATATGTAATGGAGTATAATGGCGGATTGGTGAAAGAGGCCATTGAAAGGGAACTGGCAAGGGACGGCCAGGTTTATTTCCTATACAACCGGGTAGAGGATATAGCAAGAATGGCAGAAGAAATTTCCATTTTAGTACCGGATGCACGAGTAACGTTTGCACACGGCAAAATGACGGAGCAAGAATTGGAATCCGTCATGTTCGGTTTCCTTGATGGCGAATACGATGTGCTGGTAAGTACAACCATCATTGAGACAGGCGTTGATATCCCGAACGTCAATACCTTGATTGTACATGACGCTGACAAGATGGGACTGTCTCAGCTTTATCAGCTCCGCGGCCGTGTGGGGAGATCAAATCGGGTCGCCTATGCTTTCTTTACGTATCGGAAGGATAAAGTGCTGACTGAGGTCGCGGAAAAGCGGCTTCAATCAATCAAGGAATTTACCGAACTGGGATCGGGCTTCAAAATTGCGATGCGCGACCTGTCGATTAGGGGAGCAGGCAACCTTCTTGGAGCGCAGCAGCATGGATTTATCGACTCTGTCGGTTTTGATCTGTATTCGCAAATGCTGAAAGAAGCAGTAGAAGCTAAACGCAGTGACCAGCCGGCAGAAGAAAAACCATCATTGGAAATAGATCTTGAGGTGGATGCTTATATACCGGATGCCTATATTGCAGACGGCCACCAGAAGATTGAAATGTATAAACGATTCAGAGGCATTACATCACTGGAAGAAGTTGAAGAGCTGCAAGATGAGATGCTGGATCGTTTTGGGGAATATCCGGACGAAGTTTCCCGTCTCTTCCTCATTGCCGAAATGAAAGTGTACGGCATGAAAGCAGGAGCTGCGAGCATTAAGCAATTGAAGCAGGATATCACAATCCTGCTCTCGGAAAAGGTCAGCAGCAATATCGATGGCCAGAAAGTGTTTAAGCTTGGCTCGAGCTACGGACGTATGATCGGTTTCGGAATGGACGGAAATCAGATGAAGCTGGTCCTTCATACGAAGGGCACAGATCAATCCAAGTGGCTGAATATTTTATTCGAGATGGTCAAAGGACTTCAGAATGTCCAAAAGGATATTCAGGTGACAAAGTAATTGCAGGGCAGCCTCTACCCGCATTTGACATTTGTGAAGGATTTTGAAGAAAAATTTGTTCATTGTGCATAGAACTTTCCATTAAAAAAAATACTAAGTGCAATAGCGGGAATAATTCAAGATTTTTAGCTAAAAGGTTTTATCAAAATCTATTTAGATGAAAGTGAGGCAACATAAGATGAAAGCAACGGGTATTGTTCGCCGAATTGATGATTTAGGAAGGGTTGTTATTCCGAAAGAAATTAGAAGGACTCTTCGTATCCGTGAAGGAGATCCGCTGGAAATCTTTGTGGACCGAGATGGAGAAGTTATTCTGAAGAAATACTCTCCAATCAGTGAATTAAGCGACTTTGCAAAAGAGTACGCGGAAGCGATCTATGACAGTCTGGGCAATCCGGTTCTGATTTGTGACCGGGATACGTATATTGCGGTTGCCGGCGGTTCGAAAAAGGAATACTTGAATAAAAGTATCAGTGATCTGGTAGAAAAGATGATGGAGGACCGTAATTCCGTTCTGGAATCTCCGAATGGTTCAATCAGCTTTGTCGATTCCAACGAGGAAGAAGTCAATTCTTATGCCGGAGCTCCGATTATTGCAAATGGAGACCCAATCGGTGCAGTCATTATTTTCTCAAAAGAAGGAAGCTTAGGCGATGTGGAGCAGAAATCAGTCGAAACGGCTGCGAGCTTTCTTGCACGCCAAATGGAGCAGTAACCAGAAAAATTTTCACCGTAGAATCAACAAAGGGGCAGCGGGTCGCTGCCCTTTTCTTTTTGGCTTTTAAAATATGCTATAATGACTATCAAGTATACAGCAAAGAGGGGAATCACATGGTCGAAAGGCCTAAAAAAGGGAATGGGGAGTTTTTAAAGGGAGTCCTCGTTCTGAGCATGGCAGCGATCATTGTCAAAATATTAAGCGCGGTGTACCGCATCCCTTTTCAAAATATTGCCGGAGATATCGGATTTTATATCTATCAGCAGGTCTATCCCTTTTATGGGGTGGCATTGATTCTTTCGACAGCGGGGTTCCCGCTTATTATTTCGAAGCTTGTTGCCGAGAAAAAGGAAGCCGGCAATGAGAGAGAACTAAAGGAAGTCCTCGCTGCTTCGGCTCTGACACTGGGATTTATCGGGCTGTTCCTGTTTTTTGGCCTATTCTTCAGTGCAGACTGGATAGCTGAAAAAATGAAAGATCCCGGTCTTGCCGGATTGTTGAGAATCATCGCGTTTTCCTATTTGATCATGCCGCTGACTTCTGTATGGAGAGGATATTTTCACGGGAAAAATGATATGGTGCCCAGTGCGGCCTCCCAGCTGGCTGAACAGTTTATCCGGGTGGCGACCATTTTATTACTGACTTTTTATCTCCTGAATACAGGACATTCTTTGTATGGCGCAGGGAAAGGGGCGGTTTTTGGCTCGCTCACCGGCGGATTCGCAGGGGCCCTCATGCTGCTGGTCTTTTGGTTTGTCCGGAAGGAGAACCTGCATCAGGAGCTGACCGGACTCCGGATGCGAAACATGGCGAAGGCGGCGAAAACGGTCTTATTTCAAGGCCTTGTCTTTTGTATAACGAGCCTGTTCCTTGTCCTTCTTCAGTTTGTGGATTCCTGGAATGTATTTTCTCTGCTGATGCAGGGAGGGATGGGCGATACAGATGCAAAGGCATGGAAAGGAGTCTATGACCGCGGCCAGCCGCTTTTGCAGCTAGGAACCACGATTGCGGGTTCCTTGGCACTTTCTCTCGTGCCATTTATTACAGGTTATATCAAAGTGAAAAATAAAAAAGCCCTGTACAAAAAGACGGAGTTGGCAGTTCGGGTAAGCCTAATGATCGGAACGGCGGCCGCAGCGGGACTGATCTTTCTGATCAGGCCTGTGAACCGGATGCTTTTTACGGATGAAAAGGGGTCTGTCGCTTTGGCCGTTTTTTCCATGGCTATCGTTTTTGCTTCCCTGATTATGGTGTTGGCCGCTGTTGTTCAGAGCCTTGGGCATCCTGTTTGGACAATATCTATTATCATGATCGGTATTTGGGTGAAGTGGATGCTGAATGAACATTTCGTTCCGCTGTTCGGCATCACTGGGGCAAGTCTGTCGACGGTACTGGCGCTGCTGGTTATCTGCGTTTTATTTTATACTGTGCTGCACAGGGAGATCGGGGAGCCTTTGATTCGTTGGAAGAGCCTGTCTGTCATACTAGCCGGCAATCTGTTAATGGGGCTTTCTCTGTGTGTCTGGAATGGTTTGAATTTATTCTTTTTTGAGACAGAGAGCCGTCTGGCAGCAAGCTTTCAGGCGCTGTTCGGTGTCGCTATTGGCGCTGGGGCATATCTCCTTTTTGTTTTAAAGGCAGGGTTATTCAATAAAGAAGAGCTGGGCGCTGTTCCCTATGCGCATAAATTAGTACTCTTCATGGATAGGAGCAATAGAAAATATGGCAAATAACATTACTATTATTGGTCTTGGGGCGGGAGATCTGGACCAGCTTCCATTTGGGATCTATCGTAAATTGAAGCAGGTATCTTCCTGTTACGTCAGGACGATGGATCATCCCGTCATCGGGGAATTAGCGGGAGAAGGCATCGAATTTACCAGTTTTGATGCTGTTTACGAAAAACATGATCAATTTGATGCCGTATATGAGGAAATATCCAATGTTCTGTTGGAAAAGGCTCAGGCAGAATCGATCCTATATGCAGTGCCCGGACATCCGATGGTAGCAGAAAAGACCGTTCAGCTGCTGTTAGAAAAAGCACCTGCACAAAACATAGAGATTCACCTTGAGGGAGGGCAGAGTTTCCTGGATGCCTTATTCCAGGCTGTCCGGATTGATCCAATTGACGGGTTCCAGCTATTGGACGGTACGGCTTTGAACCTGGAGGATATACAGATCAGGCAGCATGTATTTATCGGCCAGGTGTATGATTCAATGGTTGCTTCCGATGTGAAGCTGACCTTGATGGAGAAGCTGCCGGATGATTATGCAGTATATATTGTAACCGCTGCAGGCAGCAGGGAAGAGACGGTAAAGAAAGTTCCGCTTTATGAGCTGGACAGACAGATGGAATTGAGCAATCTGACCAGTGTTTATGTACCGCCTGTCTTGGAAGACGAACTATTGTATAAGGAGTTTTCCAAACTGCGGGAAATTATCCGCGTGCTTCGGGGGCCGGATGGCTGTCCGTGGGATAAAAAACAGACGCATGAGAGTCTGAAAAAGTATGTCATTGAAGAAGCCTATGAATTAATTGATGCAATAGACCGGCAGGATGAAGATGAAATGACAGCAGAATTAGGGGACGTGCTGCTCCAGGTTATGCTTCATGCGCAAATCGGCGAGGATGAAGGGATGTTTTCGATTGATGATGTTATCGAATCGATCTCAGCTAAAATGGTCCGGCGTCATCCTCATGTGTTCGGAAACGCACAGGTAGAAGGAGAAGAAGAAGTTCTCGTCAATTGGCAGAAAATCAAGGAAGAGGAAAGGGGCGGCTGTGATGAAAAAAGCTCGCTGCTTGACGGTGTAGAAGCCTCATTTCCTCAATTAATGCGCGCTGAAGAATATCAAAAACGGGCAGCTAAAGCAGGTTTTGACTGGGAAGAAGTTTCCGAGGCGTGGATTAAGGTTAAAGAAGAAATACAAGAAGTCGAAGAGGAAATGAAGCACCCAGATTTTGATCTGGAACGGATGAAATCGGAGCTTGGCGATCTGTTTATTGCAGTTGTTAATATTGCCAGATTCTACGGCATTCCTCCGGAAGAAGCGGTATACGGGGCAAACGAAAAGTTCTATCGCCGGTTTACATACATTGAGGATTGCGTAAAAAAGGAGAATAAGAAGTTTTCCGATTATTCCCTGGAAGAGCTTGACCGCTTTTGGAATGAAGCAAAAGAAAAAGGATTGTAAGAGGGGGATGCATGATGTCAATGAGATTGGATAAATTTCTGAAGGTTTCCAGATTGATTAAACGCCGGACCTTGGCGAAAGAGGTTGCCGATAAAGGAAGGATCACGATAAACGGCCTTCAGGCAAAAGCAAGCTCTAATGTAAAGGAAGGGGACGAACTTGCTGTCCAATTCGGCCAGAAGATCGTCACAGTCCGAATTGATAAAATCCAAGAGACGACAAAGAAGGATGCGGCTGCAGAAATGTATACGATTCTGAAGGAAGAGAAGGTCTCTGATCAATAAGAACGAGGCGGGGCTTGTTCTAATATCCTGAACATGGACATACACTGATATCAAAATAGTGTTATTGTGAGGGATGAAAATGAGCCAATATGTTGACCCGAATTCAGCTTATAATAAAGGCCCCAGTCAGGAACACGATGTAACCATGAGAGGGCGCCGGCTTTTGGATATCAGCGGCGTCAAGCATGTAGAAAGTTTTGATAATGAGGAATTCCTTCTAGAAACCGTGATGGGCTTCCTTTCGATCCGAGGACAAAATCTGCAGATGAAGAATTTGGATGTCGATAAGGGCATTGTCTCCATCAAGGGTAAGATTTTTGATCTTGTCTATTTGGATCAGCAATCAGGGGAGAAAGCTAAAGGATTCTTTGGCAAGCTGTTTAAATGACACTGACAGTCCAATTTTATACGCTGATATCGATGATCGGGATGGGCAGCTGCTTCGGTGCTGCCCTCGATACGTATAATCGTTTTCTGATGCGTTCGAAGCGGCGGCGCTGGATTGTTTTCATCCATGATTTCCTATTTTGGGTTTTGCAGGGCCTTGTCATTTTTTATGTGTTATTCCTCGTTAATGAAGGGGAGTTCAGGTTGTATTTATTTTTAGCCCTCTTCTGCGGTTTCGCGGCCTACCAGGCTCTTTTTAAAGGCCTGTATCTGAAGATTTTAGAATGGCTGATTTCATTTGTTGTCCATTTGTTGCAATTTATTAGCAAATCCATTAAGATTCTTGTTTTTCACCCGATAAAATGGATAGCGATCAGTTTGTTTTCTATTTCCTTTGGCTTGCTGAAGGGTCTGTACCTGATCATTAAATGGTGTGCGAAACTGATTTTCTCGATTTTGCGTATCCTATGGAAACCGTTTGGGTGGCTGTTTATCAATATATGGAAAAAAACACCGGAACCTATTACTAAATATGTCGAGAAGTTTTATAATAAAATCAAAGGTATTATCCAACGAGTCCAGAAAAGTATTAAGAGTCTGTTGCTGAAATGGAGAAAGAAAAAGGAGTAAGGGGTGATAATTATGGGAAGCCTGCGGAAAAAGAATGTTGCAAAAATGGAAAATCCTTTTGTAGAACAGCAAGAAGCCAAAGCAGAACGTTATGATAAGAAGAAGCGTGCTTTAGTACGCCGGCTGACTTTGTATGCAGCCTGCGCCCTCCTTTTTGCTATCTTGTCAGTCTCTACAATTCTGGCGCAGCATTCAGCCCTAGAGGCGAAACAAAAGGAAAAGGCCAAGATGGAAACAAAGCTTTCGGAGCTGCAAAAGAAAGAGACGCTCTTGCGGGAAGAAATCGTTATGCTGAACGATGATGACTATATTGCGAAGCTGGCGCGGAGAGATTATTTTCTGTCCGAAGACGGGGAGATCATCTTTAATCTTCCTAAAAGTGATAAAGAAGGCAGTGACTAATATTGACACTGTTTTTTTACTTTCGTTATAATATAGAGTGAAGTGATTTTTAACATTTCTAAGGAGGAACATTTTTTTTATGTCAATCGAAGTAGGCAGCAAGTTACAGGGTAAAGTAACAGGCATTACTAATTTTGGTGCGTTTGTAGAATTGCCGGAAGGATCGACTGGTCTTGTTCATATTAGTGAGGTAGCCGACAACTATGTCAAAGATATCAACGATCACCTGAAGGTCGGAGATTCCGTTGAAGTAAAGGTCATCAATGTAGAGAAAGATGGCAAGATCGGCTTATCCATTAAGAAAGCGAAAGACCGTCCTGAAGGACAATCATCCTATTCTCAGCGCCCGCGCCAAGGAAGAGGAAACGATAACCGTTCCAAAGACTTCCGTTCAAAAGATTCTTTCAAACCCAAAGAGAATTTTGAACAAAAAATGGCTCGTTTCTTGAAAGATAGTGAAGACCGCTTAACTTCCCTCAAACGCAATACCGAAACAAAACGGGGAGGCAGAGGAGGAAGACGCGGATAACTGCTGCTGAAAGACTCTTTTCTAGCAATATATTCTGTGAAATCATTCATAATGATATAGATAGGCAGGCTGTATAAGCCTGTCTTTTTGTATGAGGTTTTTGACAAAAGAGCGTTGGAATGAAAGACGATTCCAAGTCCCAGCGGCCTTTGCCCAAATTTCAAAAAGAAAAATCCCCTCCTGAAGTATAAAACTTCCAGAGGGGATTCTTTTTTCGGTGTAAGCAACCTTACACATGTATAATGACCCATACGGGATTCGAACCCGTGTTACCGCCGTGAAAGGGCGGTGTCTTAACCGCTTGACCAATGGGCCGTAAAAATGGTAGCGGCGGAGGGGATCGAACCCCCGACCTCACGGGTATGAACCGTACGCTCTAGCCAGCTGAGCTACACCGCCATAATTACTATTTCAAGCACAAGATATATCATACCCAGCGGGCGATTTTTTGTCAATACAAATATCGGGAAATGTCGTTTCTTTTTTATTTTACATCTATTCACTTTATTTATTGCGAAAAAAAGCTAAAAAACCAGTGATTTTCTCTTTAAAGACAGCACATACGTTTCATTTTTGATTTTTGAGAACAGGATTCTGTATGTGTATGAATATTTACAAGGAATTCCGTCGAACTTTTCTTTTTGTTTTTATAAAATTCTGACAAATTATTGATTAAAGCTTGTCTATAATAAAACTCATCAATATTGGATGGGGAGTGTTGAAATGGGAAAGATGGAAGGAAATCTATATGATCCGATTGCTGAAGTCCAATTGAGGGAAGCGAAAACTGAAGCCCTTGACTGGTTTAACCTATTACAGATGAAAGCAGAGACTCTTTTCTTGAAAAAAGGCCTGGCTTTGGCGCTTATTGGCTTTTTACTAGGAAGAGCCTTGATTCTTTCCCAGCTGTCTCCGTTTGCTTTGCCGTTTTTCGCCGCTGTATTCCTGATGAAACGCGACCGGGCACCGCTTGCTTTGCTTGGAGTGGTTGCAGGGAGCTTTACCATTCATTATTCGAATAGCATTACCGTTTTTGCCACTGCGTTTTTGTTCCTGTTATTTCATAAGATTAAAAGGCCGAGTCCGGAAGCTCAATTTAAAGTGATGGCCGTCTATGTATTTGCCTCCATGTTCTTGGTAAATCTCGCCGAACAATATATGATTTTTCGTTCAATTCAGCTGTATGATCTGATGATGTTCGGGGTTGAATCAGGTTTAGCCATGATTTTAACACTTATATTTATCCAATCCATTCCGATTCTGACGGTCAGGAAAAAAACGCAGGTGTTAAGCACTGAAGAAATTGTCAGTATGATTATATTGTTGGCGTCTGTGATGACAGGCACAATTGGATGGGTGGTCTACGATTTATCCGTTGACCATATCTTTTCCCGTTATCTTGTCCTGCTGTTTGGATTGGCGGGCGGTGCGGCCATTGGCTCCACGGTGGGGGTTGTCACCGGGCTGATTTTCAGTTTGGCGAGTATTACAAGCCTCTATCAAATGAGTCTGCTTGCTTTTGCCGGCCTGCTTGGAGGGCTGCTTAAAGAAGGGAAGAAAGTGGGCGTGGCGGTTGGCCTGCTCATTGCGACTCTTTTAATTGGCCTTTATGGAGAGGGTACATCAAATATCTCCATTACAATATATGAATCACTGGCTGCGGTTATTCTGTTCTTGCTGACGCCCACCTCTATTATTTTAAAAGTGGCGAAGCATATTCCGGGGACAGCTGAATATTCCGATGAGCAGCAGCAGTATGCCCGTAAGGTACGGGATATTACAGCACAAAGGGTAGAGCAATTTTCCACAGTCTTTCAGGCCTTATCCAATAGCTTTGCCCAAATGGATGAAAGAGGAAGGATGGAGGAGGAGGAAAAGGAATTTGACTATTTCCTCAGCAACGTAACAGAAAAGACATGCCAGCTTTGCTTTAAGAAAGAACAATGCTGGGCAAAGAACTTTCATACGACCTATGAAGGCATGCAGGATTTGATGGTGGAACTAAGCGATCATAATGGACAGCTCTCCCAAAGCACGGCAAGAGAGTGGGGGAAATATTGCACCCGTTCTCAACAAGTCGTAAACGCTATGAATCAGGAACTGACTTACTTTGAAGCGAATAAAAAACTGAAAAAGCAAGTGAAAGAAAGCAGGAAATTAGTAGCCGATCAGTTAAAAGGCGTTTCAGCTGTTATGGATGATTTTGCAAAAGAAATACAGCGGGAACGCCAAAGCCATCACCAGCATGAGGAAATGATCATGGAAGCAATCCAGGAGTTCGGTCTCCAAATTGGAAATGTAGAAATTTACAGTCTGGAGCAGGGGAGTGTAGATATCGAGATGACCGTTCCCTATGCGAGAGGGAGCGGAGAATGTGAAAAATTAATTGCTCCGATGCTCTCAGACATCCTGGGCGAATCGGTTATTGTCCATTCAGAGGAAGGATCTGACTTTCCGGACGGACCATGTGAGGTGACTTTCCGGTCGGCAAAGAAATTTGTTGTGGAGACGGGTGTCGCCCACGCGGCAAAAGGAGGAGGGCTTGTTTCAGGAGACAGTTATACAACGATGGAGATTGGGTGCGGCAAGTACGCCATCGCCATCAGTGACGGCATGGGAAATGGGGAAAGAGCCCATTTTGAAAGCACGGAAACGCTAAAACTGTTGAAAAAGTTCCTACAATCAGGGATTGAAGAAAAGATCGCCATTAAATCGGTCAATTCCGTTTTGTCGCTCCGAACGACGGATGAAATCTTCTCTACCCTTGATTTAGTGATGATAGATCTCCAGGATGCAAAGGCCAAGTTTTTAAAAATTTGTTCTATCCCAAGTTTTATAAAGAGAGGAGATAAGATTATTAAAATCGAATCAAGCAACCTGCCGATGGGCATCATAAATGATTTCGATGTCGATGTTGTATCGGAAGAACTCAGAGCGGGTGATATCTTGATCATGATGAGTGATGGAATTTTCGATGGCCCGGGCCATGTTGAAAATATAGAATTTTGGTTAAAACGAAAGATTAAGGAGCTGCAGACCGATGATCCGCAGGAGATTTCAGATCTGATCTTAGAAGAGGCGGTCAGGGCTCGCGGTGCCATTGATGACGATATGACGATCGTAACAGCGAAAATTGATCATAATATGCCGAAATGGGCTTCGATCCCGGTTAAGCCAAGACAGAGAAAGGCCCAGTAAACGGAGAGGAGAGAAGACAAAGGAACGTATAAAATCCTTCCTTTCAGTCAACGATGGTAACAGATTGAAAGGAAGGGAGACATCTAAATGAAGGCAGGAACTTTACGTCAGATTTTACTAATAACAGATGGCTGCTCCAATCACGGAGAGGATCCGGCTGCCATGGCGGCCCTTGCGCGAGAACAGGGGATTTCCGTTAATGTCATCGGCGTTATGGAAAACGATACGATTGATGAAAGGGGACTGAAGGAAATTGAAGCGATTGCGGTATCCGGCGGAGGCGTCAGCCAAATCGTCTATGCACAGCAGCTTTCTCAAACTGTCCAGATGGTTACCCAAAAAGCCATGACCCAAACGATACAGGGCGTTATCAATCGTGAGCTACAGCAAATATTAGGCGATGCCAAAACAATGGAGGATCTTCCGCCTGACAAACGGGGGGAAGTAATGGAGGTGGTTGACGAAATCAGCGAAGTCAGCAGACTTGAAATCCTGGTTTTAGTGGACTGCAGTGCAAGCATGACACAAAAGCTCCCTACCGTAAAGGACTCCTTGCTTGATCTTTCCCTGAGCATGAATGCGAGAATGGGGGACAATCAATTTTCTGTTTTTGTATTTCCCGGGAAAAGAAACGAAGTGGAAAAAATCCTGGATTGGACCCCGAAACTTGAAGCCTTGACAAAAATTTTCCCGAAACTGACGACCGGGGGATTAACTCCAACCGGGCCTGCATTACGGGAAGCTCTGAGTGCATTCAAGAAAAATCGCTCTTTGAAGGGATTGTTATCAAACGATGATGAACAATACTTTGAGGAATCAATGTAAGATTGCCCCCGGCACTTTAATAACTGGAAAATGGAACGGAAACCAGTACAGAATGGTGAAGGAATTGGGATATGGCGCGAACGGCATTGTCTATCTTGTCGAGCACATGCATCGGCAATATGCCTTGAAGCTCAGTGACAATGGGACATCGATCATTTCGGAAATGAACATTCTTAAATCCTTTTCCAAGGTCCAGGGGTCTGCCCTTGGACCTTCTTTTTTGGAAGCAGATGATTATACGGCTGGGGGGAGTACGTTTCCTTTCTATGTGATGGAATACATAAAAGGAGAGAGTCTTGTAGATTTTCTCCGAAAAAAAGGGGAAGCCTGGATCGGCGTGCTGATGCTTCAGCTGCTGGGCAGCCTGGCTGATCTTCACTCCCACGGGTGGGTTTTCGGGGACTTAAAGCCAGATAACCTGATCGTTACGCTCCCTGAATATAAGATCCGCTGTGTCGATGTGGGAGGAACTACTTTAATCGGGAGGTCGGTTAAGGAGTATACGGAGTTTTTTGACCGAGGTTATTGGGGACTTGGTTCAAGGAAAGCAGACCCGCAGTATGACCTGTTTGCTTTAGCGATGATTATTGTAAATTCAGCCTATCCGGCACGTTTTTCCAAAAACGGGGAGGGGTATAAGCAAATTAGCGATAAAATTCATGCAGCGAGTACCCTGGATCCATATCAAAAGCTGCTGGAAAATGCTCTGCGGGGTGCCTATCAGTCTGCTGCTGATATGCAGACTGAGCTGGCGGGAATTATAAGTGATAAAAAAACAGCCAGGCAGACGGTGAGCAAGGCGGGCACTTCGGCAAAGTCCCCCCAAACAAGGCAAAGCCGGCACGCTCAGACTCATCAAAAAACAACAAGGAAAGGCAGTTTTGCAGAAACTTTTGTTGTCGTGGCTGTGATCTCGCTGTTATATGTTTTTTATATTTATGAACAACTGTTATGATAAGAGTATGGGCTAATGTAAAAAACAGAAAAGACAGCCTGACATAAACAAAGAAAGAATGAAGCGATATGTTAAAAGAAACCGTTCTCCGGATTATTGAGGGCCATGGATTGATCAAAGGCCATTCCAGGCTGCTCGTCGGCGTTTCTGGCGGGCCTGATTCACTGGCTCTCCTGCATTTCCTTAAGGAAGTGCAGCCGATTTTTCAATATGAGCTGCATGCAGCCCATGTTGATCATATGTTTCGCGGTGAGGAATCCTATCAAGATCTTATATTTGCAGAAAAAATCTGTGAGAAATGGGGAATTCCGTTTAGTGCGAGAAGAGCAGATGTTCCTGCGTATATGGAGCAGACTGGGATGAGCAGCCAGACGGCAGCGAGGAAAGTCCGATATGACTTCTATAAGGAGCTCATGGATGAGTACGAAATGGATACACTGGTCCTCGGCCACCATGGAGATGATCAAATCGAAACAATTCTCATGCGCCTGACAAGAGGGGCATCGGGCAAAGCAAGAGCCGGCATTCCGCTGAAGAGACCTTTTCATTCTGGGCAGATTATCCGTCCATTTCTTGCTGTAACGAAACAGGATATTGAAGCCTATAACAGGCAGCATCATTTAACGCCAAGGCTGGATCCCAGCAATGAAAAGAACGATTATATGAGGAACCGCTTCCGACATGAGGTTCTCCCTTTTCTGAAACAGGAAAACAGAAGAGTTCATGAGCATTTTCAGCGTTTCAGCGAGGAACTGCAGGAGGATGAGGATTACCTGCAGGAAGCCGCCGCTAAAAAGATGGAAGGAATTTGGTTAGAAAAAAGCCCTGACGTTTCCAGTGTTAAGATTGATGCCCTTCTGGAGATGCCAAAGCCTTTACAAAGACGGGCGATTCAACTAATATTAAACTATCTTTATCCTAAGAGACCTTCATCACTTTCAGCAATTCATATTGAACAGCTAGCTGCTTTATTTATTAATCCTCAACCATCTGCTGAATTGCATCTTCCGGAAGGGTTAATTGCAGGAAAATCTTATCAAACTTGCATTTTTCGATTTTCCAGACAACAACCCCTGAAATATTCCCTAAGTATACAAATACCCGGTGAGACTTTTCTTCCGAATGGATATAAAATTAAAGCACACTATATGAAAGAAGAAAGCCCCAATACCGGAGGCAATGATTCTTTCGATATACCCGCCCAGCTGGTCAGCCTGCCGCTGACTGTCCGGACCCGGAGAGACGGAGACCGGATGAAGGTGAAAGGCCTGGGAGGAACGAAAAAGCTGAAAAAGATATTTATTGATGAAAAGGTTCCTTTGGCTGAGAGGAATGACTGGCCAGTCATTATCGACAGCCGCGGGGAAATACTCTGGGTTCCCGCTTTAAGGAAGTCAGAGTGGGGAGAGGCATCAAGCCTCGATGAATCGTCTTATATTCATTTATCATATGAAAAAGCTTAAATATTCTTGGGGGGCAATTTATAACAATGACCATGCATAATGATATTGAAAACGTGTTAATCAGCGAAGAAGAACTGCAGGGAAAAATTAAAGAACTTGGTGCGCAGCTGGAGAAGGAATATCAAGATAAATTCCCTTTGGCCATTGGGGTCTTAAAAGGTGCAATGCCATTCATGTCAGACCTTCTTAAACGAGTGGACAATCACTTGGAAATGGATTTCATGGCTGTTTCCAGCTATGGAAATTCGACTGTTTCATCTGGCGAAGTCAAAATCATCAAAGATCTTGACACTTCTGTAGAGGGCAGAGACGTACTAATTATTGAGGATATTATCGACAGCGGTCTGACTTTGAGCTACCTTGTCGAACTATTCCATTATCGGAAAGCAAAATCTGTAAAGATCATTACTTTGCTTGATAAGCCTACTGGCCGGAAAGTAGATATCAAACCTGATTTCACGGGCTTCATTGTCCCTGATGCCTTTGTTGTCGGCTATGGTCTTGACTATGCAGAGAAATACCGGAATCTTCCTTATATTGGTGTCCTGAAACCGCATATTTACGCGTAAGAATGTACGAGGGGAAGCATAATCCCCAATATAAAACAACGGTGTTAATTAATTGTAAATGGCTAATTTTATATGATATTATTTACTATAGTTTGTTTTACTCGTGGGAGGAGGTAAGGGATGAATCGGATCTTCCGTCATACAATATTTTATTTGTTGATTTTCTTGGTCATTATTGGAATCGTGACGATCTTTAATAACAATAATGAACCGACCGAGAAATTGACACAGCAAGAATTCTACACAAAGCTGGAAAACGGGGATGTTAAATCCCTCACATTGCAGCCGGAACGAAATGTATATGAAATTACCGGACAGCTGAAGGGCTATGATGATAAGAAATACTTCATTGCTTATGTCCCTAATAGTGAATATGCAGAACAAAGAATCATGGATACGGTTGATGAACAAAAAGGGACAGAAATTGTCGATGTTAAACCGGCTAAGGAAACAAGCGGCTGGGTAACGTTCTTTACTTCGATCATTCCTTTTATCATTATTTTTATCTTATTCTTCTTTTTGCTTAACCAGGCTCAGGGAGGCGGCGGAGGCCGTGTCATGAACTTCGGGAAGAGCAAGGCAAAGCTGTACAGCGATGATAAGAAGAAAGTCAGGTTTAATGATGTCGCAGGCGCAGATGAAGAAAAGCAGGAGCTAGTCGAAGTGGTAGAATTCCTTAAGGATCCCCGTAAGTTCGCTGAACTCGGAGCACGTATTCCTAAGGGTGTTCTGCTAGTGGGACCTCCGGGTACCGGTAAGACTTTGCTTGCGAAAGCAGTAGCAGGTGAGGCAGGAGTGCCTTTCTTCTCCATCAGCGGTTCTGATTTCGTTGAAATGTTTGTCGGTGTCGGTGCGTCACGTGTTCGTGACTTGTTTGAAAATGCTAAGAAAAATGCTCCTTGTATCATTTTCATTGATGAAATTGATGCAGTTGGACGTCAGCGGGGCGCAGGCTTAGGCGGCGGCCACGATGAACGTGAGCAGACGCTCAACCAATTGCTTGTAGAAATGGACGGATTCGGCGGCAATGAAGGAATTATAATGATTGCTGCTACAAACCGTGCTGATATTCTGGATCCTGCGTTATTGCGTCCAGGCCGATTCGACCGTCAGATTACAGTCGGACGTCCAGATGTAAAAGGACGGGAAGCGGTATTGAAGGTGCATGCCCGCAATAAACCGCTTGCTGACAGCGTAGATTTGAAAGCAATTGCTCAGCGTACGCCTGGTTTCTCCGGCGCGGATTTGGAGAACTTACTGAATGAGGCTGCTTTAGTCGCTGCCCGTCAGAACAAGAGAAAGATTGACATGTCTGATTTGGATGAAGCATCTGACCGGGTCATTGCCGGTCCGGCGAAAAAGACTCGCGTCATTTCCAAAAAAGAACGAAATATTGTGGCATGGCATGAGGCAGGACACACCATTATCGGTTTGGTTCTGGACGATGCCGAGATTGTCCATAAGGTAACGATTGTACCAAGGGGTCAGGCTGGCGGCTACGCAGTCATGCTTCCGAAAGAAGACCGTTTCTTCATGACTGAACCGGAATTGAAGGATAAAATTGTCGGCCTCCTTGGCGGACGGGTTTCTGAGGAAGTGACTTTTGGAGAAGTCAGCACAGGAGCTCATAATGACTTCCAGCGTGCAACAGGCATTGCCAGAAGCATGGTTATGGAATACGGAATGAGCAACCTGGGGCCGCTTCAATTTGGAAGCTCCCAAGGTCAGGTTTTCTTGGGCCGTGATTTCAATAATGAGCAAAATTATTCTGATAAAATTGCTTATGAGATCGACCTTGAAGTACAGCGAATCATTAAAGAAGCATACGAAAGATGTAAGCAGATCCTCCTTGATAACAGGGATAAGCTGGATCTTATTGCGAAAACGCTTCTTGATGAAGAAACACTCGATGCAGATCAAATTAGAAGTCTTTTCGAAAAAGGAAAACTTCCAGAACGTGACTATAAAGCACTGAATGGGAATATTGATGATATGAAAGTGAACATCAATAAAAAAGAGGACAATGGGGAGAAAGAGGCTTTATTAAAGCCGCTGGACGAAAGAAGTCCTGAAAGCCTTGAAGTGACGGAGAAAGAATTGGATACACCTCCGATCGAAGAAGGCAATCCTCAAGACAAACCGCTTAATTTTCCAAATGAGGATGACAATAATAAAAAATCGTAATAGCTAAGCCTTCCTTTATGGAATGCTGCCAGGCAGCAGACAAACTTTAAACCGTTTGTCTGCTGTTTTTTTTTATGGCCTGTTTTTGCAACACGATGGATAGAAGCGAACCTTGCTTAAGGAGCTGTTATAGAGGATGTCGGTAAATGCATTCTGATTGCTTCGGACTGGTTGTCAGAGTTCGGTTCAAAGCAAATGGCGCTAAAGCTCCGCGAATAGCGCCTAAAATAACAAGTGTGGTATGATGTGGAAGAATAAATTGCCGGAGTGATGAAGACATGATTTTTGTATTAGATGTTGGCAATACGAATACGGCATTAGGTGTGTATGAAGGGGATACCCTGAAATATCATTGGCGTATTGAAACAAGCCGGAATAAAACAGAAGATGAATATGGCATGGTGGTTAAATCGTTATTTCAGCATGAGAACCTGGATTCGGAACAGATTGATGGAATCATCATTTCATCTGTCGTTCCCCCAATCATGTTTTCTTTGGAACGGATGTGCCAAAAGTACTTTGGTATCAAGCCGCTTGTCGTCGGTCCCGGTGTTAAAACGGGATTGAATATTAAATATGAAAACCCGCGTGAAGTCGGAGCAGACCGGATTGTCAATGCGGTTGCAGGGATACATGAATATAAAAGTCCTTTGATCATTGTTGATTTTGGGACAGCCACTACGTATTGCTACATCAATGAAGATAAACAATATATGGGCGGGGCTATTGCGCCCGGAATCAATATTTCTACGGAGGCACTGTATACGAGAGCCTCTAAGCTTCCAAGAATCGAGATTACCCGTCCCGAAGGAATTATAGGGAAAAATACGGTATCTGCGATGCAGGCAGGAATTGTATACGGTTTTGTGGGACAGGTTGAAGGCATCGTTTCCCGAATCAAGAAGCAAAGTAAGGAAGAGCCTATGGTCATTGCGACCGGCGGACTTGCTCCGCTGATTGCTAATGAATCTACAGTCATTGACACAGTGGATCCCTATTTGACACTAAAGGGCCTCCAGCTGATCTATAAGCGCAACCGTGAACAAGTAAAAAAATAAAGAAGACAACATGGAAGGAGCAAAATACATGAAAGATTACTTGGTTAAAGCATTAGGCTATAACGGACAAGTCCGGGCATATGCAGTATCTACAACGAATACAGTAGGGGAAGCTCAAAGAAGGCATAACACATGGCCTACAGCATCCGCTGCACTGGGCCGATCGATGTCGGCGGCGGTTATGATGGGCGCCATGCTGAAGGGAGAAGAAAAACTCACCGTGAAAATTGAAGGAGGCGGACCAATCGGGGCTATTCTTGCGGACAGCAATGCCAAAGGAGAAGTCCGGGGATATGTTCAAAATCCTTTTGTGCACTTCGATTTAAATGAGCATGGGAAGCTTGATGTAAGAAGAGCGGTCGGAACAGACGGACTCCTGACTGTTGTGAAGGATATTGGACTCCGGGATTACTTTACGGGTCAGGTGCCGCTTGTTTCCGGAGAACTCGGTGAAGACTTTACCTACTACTTTGTTACGTCTGAGCAAATTCCATCTTCAGTCGGTGTCGGAGTATTGGTTAATCCGGATAATTCCATCCTGGCCGCGGGCGGATTTATCCTGCAGCTTCTGCCGGGCACTGATGATGAGACAATTACGGCTATTGAAGAAAGACTCAAGACTATCCCGCCGATTTCTAAGCAAATCCAAAATGGGCTGACACCGGAAGAAATTTTGACAGAACTGATGGGAGAAGGAAATGTGTCCATTTTAGAAACAATGCCTGTAGAATTCAAATGCCAATGTTCAAGAGAGCGGATTGCCGGAGCGCTTGTCAGTCTCGGCAAAGAAGAAATTCAGGATATTATTGAGACAGATGGGAAAGCGGAGGCTCAATGCCATTTCTGCAATGAACAGTACCAGTTCTCGAAAGAAGATTTAGAAGAATTAAAAGAACAAGCTAAATAACACACTTTATGGGGGAAGATAGGTTGTCTAAACAGCGGCTGCGCACGATTATAGCGGTTCTTGCCTTTTTGAATTTAGTCTGGATTGCAATCTTTGTGATAAAACCATATATCTCTTCCAAATTCAGCCCGGTCGGTGCCCATACAGCTGCAAAAATCGATGGGACGAACATAAGCCGGGATGAGTGGATCGAGGAGCTTGAAACCCGATTCGGGCAGGATGTCTTGGAGGAAATGATTGATCAGGAAGTCATCAGGCAGGCTGCTCAAAAATATAAAGTAAAAGTGTCTAAGGAAGAGGTTGAACGGGAATATCGCTTAATGAAAACAACGTATGGGAGCAGCGGACAGGATAACAAGACAGAGAAACAGTCTAAAGAGGATATCAAAAGCCGGATTCTCCTTGAAGAGTTGCTTACAAAGGATGTAACGATTCCTGAAGCAGATAAAAAGGAATATTACGAAAAGAATAAACAGGCTTTCCGTATTCCCGATACGTATCACGTCTCCCATATTACAACCGAAACGAAGGATCAGGCAGAAGAGGTTATTGCTGAACTGGAGAAAGGGGCCGATTTTCAGGCTCTGGCCCTTGAAAAGTCATCGGATGAATTTACTGCGAACCAGGGAGGCGACCTGGGGTATATTTCAAAGGATAATGAGCATACAAACGCTGCTTATGCAGAGGCCGCAGAAACGATGAAGGAAAAAGAGTGGAGTGAGCCGATTGAATTGGAGAACGGCTGGGCTGTTCTTTATCTTCACGAGAAAATGAAGGGCAAGCAGTATGCCTATCAAGAGGTCAAAAAACAAATCAGCCGCCAGATTGCGCTTGAACAAATGCAAACCTCACTGTCCGCAAAAAGCTTCTGGGATGAGTTTGATGTGGAATGGCTATATGGGCCTAAAGAACATGAGACGAAATAGTTAAAATATATTGACAATGCATCAGAAAAGCTGTAATTTTAAATTGTAGACAAAACCAATTAATTTACTCGGTATTAAAAGTGAGGAGTGGAGCAAATGGCACGCATAGCGAATTCTATAGTCGAATTGATCGGTCAAACACCGATTGTTAAGCTGAACAAGCTTCAAGAGGAGAACAGTGCAGATATTTATTTGAAATTGGAATATTTCAATCCAGGAAGCAGTGTAAAAGACCGTATTGCTCTTTCAATGATTGAAGATGCTGAAAAAAGCGGAAAATTATCAAAGGATGCAACGATTATTGAACCTACAAGCGGCAACACCGGTATCGGACTGGCTCTAGTTGCAGCTGCAAAAGGTTACAAGTCTATTCTGGTTATGCCTGAAACAATGAGTATGGAGCGACGCAACTTGCTTCGTGCTTATGGAGCAGAGCTTGTATTGACACCTGGTCCTGAAGGAATGAAGGGTGCGATTGCAAAAGCTGAAGAGCTTGCAAAAGAACATGGCTATTTCCTTCCTCAGCAATTTAATAATAAAGCTAACCCAGAAGTGCACCGCAAAACTACGGGTCCGGAAATCGTGGAAGCATTCGGTGACGATACATTAGATGCTTTTATTGCCGGAATTGGAACAGGCGGAACAATTACAGGTGCTGGTGAAGTGTTAAAAGAAAAATACCCTGACATCAAGATCTATGCTGTAGAACCTTCAGACTCCCCTGTATTATCAGGAGGCAAGCCGGGTCCTCATAAAATCCAGGGAATCGGTGCAGGTTTTGTGCCAACAATCTTGAATACAGACTTGTATGACGAGATTATTCCGGTTGGAACAGAGGAAGCTTTTGAATATGCACGCCGTGCTGCAAGAGAAGAAGGCGTTCTTGGCGGTATTTCGTCTGGAGCTGCCATTTATGCTGCAATCCAAGTCGCCAGAAAACTTGGTAAAGGCAAAAAAGTATTAGCTATCCTTCCAAGTAACGGAGAACGTTATTTAAGTACACCGCTTTATAATTTTGAATAAAGAGAAAGCAAAGTCCTTCAGGGTTTTGTTTTTACTTGATATCTCTTTGTAAGAAAGGTCCAGATCAATAGGTCTGAACCTTTCTTTTTGTTTTGCCGCTTGCGTTTTCAACAGAGAAATGAGTACACTTTTAGTAAGAACATTCATGAAAAAGGAGAACGGACGGAATATGACAACATTTACCCCGCAGACGATTTGCGGACCGTATACATTGGATTATAGAAAGAAAACCTACATAATGGGCATTTTGAACGTGACGCCGGATTCGTTTTCAGACGGAGGGAAATATAATCGTTTAGATGCCGCTTTGAAGCGTGCCGAGCAAATGGCCAAGGATGGTGCTGACATTTTGGATATAGGAGGAGAGTCGACCCGTCCTAATTATGTCCGTATATCCGACCAGGAGGAAATTGAACGGATCGCCCCGGTGATCGAGGCAGTCAGCCGCCGTATCGATCTTCCAATTTCTGTTGATACGTATAAATCAGAGGTAGCAAAAGCGGCAGTGGAAGCAGGAGCCCATATAATCAATGATATATGGGGACTGAAGGCAGATCCTAAGATGGGAGAAGTGGCAGCGGAAAGCGATGTTCCTGTTATTTTGATGCATAACCGTGAGGATCAGGCTTATGGACACTTTATTCGGGATGCATTTGAAGATTTATATGAGAGTATATCCCTGGCGAAAAAGGCAGGCGTGAAGCAGGAAAATATTATTTTGGATCCAGGGATTGGGTTTGCGAAGGACCTTTCCTTGAATTTGGAAATGATGCGGAATCTTAATAATCTTGTATCATTAGGGTTTCCTGTACTCTTGGCTGCTTCCCGCAAGTCGATGATTGGCGGGGTGCTGGATCTGCCGCCGGAAGAAAGGCTGGAGGGAACCATTGCAACCGTTTGTCACGGGATTCAGCAAGGATGTCATATGGTGCGGGTTCATGACGTGAAAGAATGTGCGCGGGCAGCAAAGATGATGGACGCTTTAGTTGGAAAGGGGGAACACCATGGATAAGATCTATGTAAACGGGATGGAATTCTACGGCTATCATGGAGTCTTTCCAGAAGAGACCCGGCTTGGCCAGAAGTTTATCGTAGACTTGATGGCAGAGACTGAATTAAGAGAAGCGGGTACCAGCGATAATCTGGAGAAATCAGTCCATTACGGGGAATTGTTTGAAACAGTAAAAGCTGTTGTGGAAGGGAAGCCGTATAAATTAGTAGAATCCGTGGCAGAAAAGATTTCTGAAAGAGTGCTTTCTGATTTTCCGCGGGTACACACTTGTACGGTGAAGGTATATAAGCCGAACCCGCCAATTCCCGGTCATTATGAGTCCGTAGCAATTGAAATAGTAAGGGGACGGTCTCATGGATAATCTGGCATACCTGTCTATTGGATCTAATATGGGGGACCGGCTGGCCACCTTTAAAAAAGCTGTGAAGCTATTGAATGAGTATCCGGAAATCCGAGTGATGGAAGCCTCTTCCCTGTATGAAACAGACCCGGTTGGATATACAGAACAGGATTGCTTTTTAAATGCCGTTCTGAAGCTGGAGACGTCCTTTGACCCGGAGAACTTGCTGCATGCTTGTCTGGATATTGAGAGCAAATTAGGCAGAAAAAGAGATATAAGGTGGGGTCCCCGGACTTTGGACCTTGACATTTTACTGTATAATCAAGAGAATATTGAAACGGAGATACTTTCGATCCCGCATCCTCGGATACAGGAAAGAGCATTTGTGATGGTTCCTTTATTGGAATTAGACCCAGACATCAAACTTCCGAATATGAGTGCGCCTTTAAGTGAAGATCTTAAGATGATTTCGAATAATGAAGGAGTCCGATTATGGAAGCAGAAAAATGGGGAAGAAGAATACGTGCTTTTCGAAAACTGAAGGGTTTTACCCAAGAAGAATTTGCGAGGGAAATAGGGGTCCCGATTTCCCTGCTTGGTGAAGTAGAGAGAGGGAACAAGATGCCTTCGGAGCAGCTATTGCATGATGTGGCTGATAGACTCCATGTTTCATTGCGGGAACTTGAGCCGCCGGAAGATAAATGAAAAAAAGAAACAAGGAGGGTACTCCCTTTGTTAAAGATTGGCGATATTGAAATGAAAAACCCAGTGGTGCTGGCACCGATGGCTGGGGTATGTAACTCTGCATTCAGGCTGACAGTCAAGGAATTTGGTGCCGGACTTGTGTGCGCAGAAATGATCAGCGACAAAGGAATCGTTTTTAAGAATGAAAGAACGATGAATATGCTTTATATAGATGAAAGAGAAAAACCCCTGAGTCTTCAGATCTTTGGCGGAGATAAGAAAACATTAGTAGAGGCTGCCAAATATGTGGATAAAAACTCGACGGCAGACATTATTGATATCAATATGGGCTGTCCGGTTAATAAGATCATTAAGTGTGAAGCGGGTGCCAGATGGCTTTTGGATCCTGATAAAATATATGATATGGTTTCTGCTGTTGTCGATGCTGTTGATAAACCGGTAACTGTCAAAATGCGAATCGGCTGGGATGACGAACATATATTCGCTGTGGAAAATGCGCAGGCGGTTGAACGCGCAGGCGGAAAAGCAGTTTCTGTACACGGCAGAACGCGTGTTCAAATGTATGAAGGAAAGGCGAATTGGGATATCATCCGCGAAGTGAAGGAGTCCGTAAACATTCCGGTCATTGGGAATGGAGATGTTGAAACACCTCAAGACGCTGAGAGAATGCTGAAAGAAACAGGTGTAGACGGTGTGATGATCGGCCGTGCCGCCCTCGGGAATCCATGGATGATCTATCAAACGGTGAAGTACCTGGAGACTGGTGAATTTGTCGGCGAGCCGTCCGTCCGTGAAAAAATGGATGTGTGCGTTCTTCATATGGATCGATTGATTGCTCTTAAGAATGAGCACATCGCCGTCTTGGAAATGAGAAAGCATGCAGCCTGGTATCTAAAAGGCGTTCCAGGAAATGGTCATGCCCGAAAAGGCATTAATGAGTGCAACACCCGGGAAGACGTGGTCAGACTTCTATATGGAATGGTTGATGAGATAGAAGCACGGCAGCAGAATATACAAATGGTTTAAACGTTTGACATTACCTTCCTATTTTTCTATAATACGCTTTATTCAAACTGCCAGAGATTACTGGCAGTTTTTATATGGAATCTGGAAGAATATTTTTAGATAAAAGGCTGTTCGATTGTTATAGATTATGTAAAAATGAATAAGGATGCAGAATTTTATATACATGTCTGAATTAACAAAGATGGAGATGATACTAAAATGAGTCATGAAGAAATAAATGACCAGCTGCAAGTTCGACGCGAGAAAATGCAGACAATGCTTGAAAGCGGCAATGACCCGTTTGGCAGCAGATTTGAGCGTACACACTTGGCAGCAGATCTAATAGAGAAATATGGAGAACTTTCCAAAGAAGAATTAGATGAGCAAGAAATTGAAGTTACGATAGCCGGACGCATCATGACGAAGCGCGGAAAAGGAAAAGCGGGATTTGCTCATATCCAGGATATCAGCGGCCAAATCCAAATTTATGTTCGGAAGGATGCTGTAGGCGATGAGGCTTATGAAGTATTCGGAACAACAGATCTTGGAGACATTATCGGGATTACCGGAAACGTTTTTAAAACAAAGGTTGGAGAACTTTCCATTAAAGCAACAAAATATGTTTTCCTTTCTAAAGCATTGCGTCCTCTTCCGGACAAATTTCACGGGCTGAAAGACGTAGAAGAACGCTACCGCAAACGTTATGTAGATTTAATCACAAATGAAGAGAGCAAGAAGACCTTCATTATGCGAAGCAAAATTATCCAGGCGATGCGCAGATATTTAGATGCCCAGGGATTCCTGGAAGTAGAAACACCTATGCTGCATTCTGTTGCCGGCGGTGCGGCTGCCCGTCCGTTTAACACGCATCATAATGCATTGGACATGCCCCTCCACTTAAGGATTGCGATTGAGCTGCATTTAAAGCGCCTGATTGTCGGTGGGTTGGAAAAAGTATATGAAATCGGCCGTGTCTTCAGGAATGAAGGGATATCTACCAGACATAACCCTGAATTTACGATGATTGAACTGTACGAAGCCTACGCAGACTATCAGGACATCATGTCCCTTACTGAAAATCTTGTCGCCCATATTGCGCAGGAAGTCTTGGGAACTACAACGATTCAGTATGGAGAATATGAAATTGATCTTAAGCCTCAATGGAAGAGACTTCATATGGTGGATGCAGTAAAAGAATATACAGGGGTGGACTTCTGGAAGCACATGAGCAAAGAAGAAGCTCAGCAGCTTGCGAAGGAACACAATATCGAAATAAAAGAAACAATGGAAGTTGGACATATTATTAATGAATTCTTCGAGCAGGCAGTTGAGGAGAAGTTAATCCAGCCGACTTTCATTTACGGACATCCGCTTGAGATTTCTCCGTTGGCGAAGAAAAATCCTGAGGATCCGCGTTTTACAGATCGTTTCGAGTTATTCATTGTGGCGCGGGAACATGCAAATGCCTTTACAGAATTGAATGACCCAATTGATCAGCGCCAGCGTTTCGAGGCGCAGCTTCTTGAGAGAGAACAAGGGAATGATGAAGCGCATGAAATGGATGAGGACTTCATTGAAGCTCTAGAATACGGAATGCCGCCTACCGGAGGATTAGGCATCGGAATCGACCGTTTAGTGATGCTGCTGACTAATTCCCCTTCAATTAGGGACGTTCTTTTATTCCCATTAATGAGACATCGTTAATTTAAGAAATAACCGGTCTGGTTTTTCTCATTAAGAGACTGAGTTCTCTGGAGAAAACCAGGCCGTTTTTCTTTTTTATAGAGGCCGAATATTTACAATACATAAATATTATTATTTCGAAAAAACTTTCAAAAAAACTATTGCCTAGCGGGGTTAACGGTGGTATATTTATATCTGTTGTTACGAGCGAGTTACAAACTGATTTAAAGATTTAAAAAAACTTCAAAAAAGTTGTTGACTTGTTCTGAGATACATGATAAACTAATTAAGTTGCTTTAAGATAATTGCTCTTTGAAAACTGAACAAAACAAAGCGTAAACGTACGATATATAGTGAACTAACACTATTCAAAAAAAGTAATGTTGACCATTGATGTATATCAATGCCAGCACTTCTATGAGCAAGTCAAACATTCTTCGGAGAGTTTGATCCTGGCTCAGGACGAACGCTGGCGGCGTGCCTAATACATGCAAGTCGAGCGAATCAAAGGGAGCTTGCTCCCG
>NZ_LT622345.1 GCF_900098925.1 Bacillus massiliglaciei
TAGATATCCTGCCTAATCGCTATAAGAATACGATTAAACACTATCTTCAAAAGTATGGGGACCAGGTTCAGGTGGTGATCATGGACATGAGCCATTCTTTTAAATCGGCGGTTCAAAGTGCCTTAGGCCGCCCTGTGATTGTGGCCGATCGCTTTCATTTCTGCCGGTATATCTATTGGGCGCTGGACGGTGTCCGAAGAAGGGTACAGAAAGAGTTTCATCCGTATGACCGCAAGAAGTGCAAACGTATGAAGCATGTCTTTCACAAGGCCTCCGACCGCCTAACAGAAGAAGACAGATGGCATTTGAATCGTTATTTGGATATGTCGGAAGAGCTTAAAAAAGCGTACGAATTAAAGGAAACCTATCGTGGCTGGTTTGTTCAGGCGAAGGAATCAGAAGCGGAAGATGCAGGGAAGGTCAAACAGGGGCTGAGAGACTTTTATCGACGGGTCCAGGATTCTGGCATTCCTGAAATGGAGAAAGCCATTACCACGCTCCAAAACTGGCAGACAGAAATCTTAAACAGCTTTGTTTATGGCTATTCGAATGGTTTTTTAGAAGGGATCAACAATTCAACGAAGGTTCTTAAGCGAAATGCATATGGATTCAGGAATTTCAGTCGTTTTCGGGCCAAAATATTATTAACCCATCAGTTTAAAGGAATTGGGATACATATTGGTTAGGGATGGCGATCAGTCGCCACCCCAACATTTGACGGAGAACCTTTTTTATGTTGCTGTTTTCCAAAAGTAGATTTATTTTAGTTCTACTTTTATAGAAATAACTTATAGTGTAAAGAGTATTTGACATTTTTGGATCCAATGCTATGATAAAATATGTCAAATACTTTTTACATTTATATAAGGAGGAATTAAAATATGGATTGGGTTAAAATTGTGTATGGTGTCATATTGTTAGTTTGCGGAATTTTGATTTTTGTTGCTTCTTTTTCAAAAAAGGGTGATGAGAGAAGGAATTTTATCAATACCAAAGCTCAATCATATGCATTTATCGTAGTGATAGGTATGCTGATTTTAGAAGTGGCCCAATCCATTTATCAAAACATTCAGGGGAATTCTTCTTATAATGATAATGGCAATGGCAATGGAATTTCACCAATCATGTTTTTGACAGTGATTTCAGTTATATATCTGGTAACATTACTAATATACAGAAAAAAATATGGTGATTAAATGAAAAATAACATTAAGGAATTAAGAGTTTCAGCTAAATTATCTCAGGCAGAACTGGCTAAACTCTGTAAGGTATCCAGACAAACGATAAATGCGATTGAAAATGATAAATATGACCCTACTTTACACTTAGCCTTTGCTATAGCCTCTGTACTTGATACCACAGTAGATGAGCTTTTCATCAGTGGTTAAATGGACCTTATCTGGGTCTTTTTTATGCAGTTCTCACCATTGAACAGTTTGTAATTTGATAATGGAGACACGGAAACAAGTATTTGCTGTTCTTAAATCTGGATCGCGAAAAAGTCTGTAAAACGAAGGATATTTGATAGCTGTATAGGATTGGAGCAGAAGGGGTGAGACTCCTGCGGGAAAAGCGCGTCAAAGAAGACCCCGCAGGAGCGCGGCAGCTGCGACGAGGAGGCTTCCTGACCGCCCGCGGAAAGCGAAAACCCTCTTCCGGCCAATAGCAGAGGCTCATTTGATTAGTAAAATGTTTCTTATCAGGATTTTCGTTTGGAGTTATATTGAATGTATAAATGTTATATAAGGAGAAAATGATGAGAAAAGTAAGTGCAGGTTTCTTGATTATTTGTTTATACTGCTTTCCATTTGTTTACTTTTCCATGCGCCAGGACTATATCAACGGCTCCATGTTGGGCTATTTAGTAATGATAGCAGTTACCTTCCTGCTGTCCTTCTTAGGAAAACGGTTTGTTCATTATCTTCCTGTGATTTTAGGAAATATAGCATCTGCTGTCATTTCCCTTTATTTCGTTAACCGGTATGCAGGAAATGAAGTGTGGGATGGATATTTTAAACCACTCTCTCCCGGTCAATTAGTAATCTTGGTGAGTGTTTTGGACTTGGTTCCCCAGTTTATTGCTATAAACCTGGCAAATAGGAGGGGACGTGCAGAGAAATAAATGGGAGCAAAGGTGTGGGCTTTGGGATAGAGCCAACCCCTTAAATCGAAGAATCCTCCCCAAGCTCCGGATGCTGCTAGTCCCAATGAAGCAAATTTCTGAATTATGGCGCTTTACCTTCGCAGAAGTTTTCTTCTGAAATATTTGTTTGGTATAATAGAGACAAATGGATAATCGGGGGTTAGAACAATGACACCAAATTCTTCTGAAGCTATTCCGCTGATTCATAATTTTTGCGGTTGGCTAAAAGAGCAAGATAAATCTCTTAACACCATTTCCACTTATAAAAGGGAATTGGAAAAGTTTCAAGAGTGGCTTCACGAGAATCAAAACGATCTTCATCATTTAACGAAAGATGATATACAGAACTATATTCTCTTTTTGGAACAGCAGCAAAAGAGTGCCTCAACCATCGATAAAACAGCTGGAGCGATTCGGACTTTTGCGAAGTTTTTAGAGAAGCCTGAACTTGTATTTGGAATTAAAATCCAGCCGGTTGAGAAGAATGAAGAAATTGAAACCTTATCTTCTGATGAATGCGAAAGCCTCCTGAATACAGTTCAAGAGGACGGAGATCTAAGAAATACAGCAATTGTTTATGTGCTGCTTCACACAGGAATCCGTGTTTCTGAATTATGCAGGCTGGATCGTTCCCATATTGATTTTGAAAAGAATCAAATGATCATCGAGCGCGGTGACGGACAGCGGATGATTCCGCTCTCTGAAGGGACAAGAAAGCATTTGGAAAAATACCTGCAGTCCCATGAATCAGAAGAGGCTGTATTCCTGACCCGCACAGGGGATCGAATAACTGAGCGAACTGTACAGTATATGCTGAAAAAATATGAAGTAAATCCGAATAAATTAAGACATACATTTTGTCAGAGGCTGATTGATTCGGATGTAGATCTGGAGATTGTTTCGAAGCTTGCCGGACATAAGGATTTTAACGTCACGAAGAAATATGTGAATCCGAAAGTGGACAAAGAAGAACTGACAGATGTCATCAATCATGCTTTTACAAGAAAATAAAAAGCGGAAAGATCGTCGGGTCTTTTAGTTGAGATACAAGGTTCAGAATCGTTTTATTCTGAGCCTTGTTTTATATTCCCTCAGGACAAGAGGATTCATTTTCATCAAATAGTGGGATAGAATAAGGGCTATATCTATCGAAACAAGGAGGAACAGGTCATGAATATATCCGGAAATACAGTGTTGATTACCGGCGGAGCATCAGGGATCGGTTTGGCCTTTGCGGAACGCTTTTTACAAACAGGAAACGAAGTGATCATTGTCGGACGCAGGGAAGAGAAGCTGAAGGAAGCAAAGGAAAAGCATCCAGCGTTTCATACAAGAGTTTGTGATGTGGCGGATGAAGCGGATCGAATCGCTTTATTTGAATGGGCTTCTCAAACATTTCCCAATCTGAATGTGCTCGTCAATAATGCCGGAATCCAGCAGCGGGTGAATCTCTTAAAGGCAGAGGCAGAGTGGTCGTATTATCAAAAGGAACTGAAGATTAATGTGGAAGGGCCGATTCATCTGACAAATCTGTTTCTGCCTCATTTGCTGAAGCAATCCAGTGCGGCTGTCCTGAATGTATCATCAGGCCTGGCACTGACTCCTGGTGTCTGGGTGCCGATTTACAGTGCGACTAAAGCTGCGATTCATTCGTTTACCCAGTCCTTGAGACTGCAGCTGGAAAAAACGGAAGTGAAAGTCATTGAAATCTTCCCTCCGGCTGTCAATACGGATCTGGGAGGTACAGGTCTGCATACCTTTGGCGCCCCGGTGAATGATTTTGCGGACGAGATTTTCAAAGGAATTAAAGCAGGTCAGGAGGAAATCGGCTACGGCGGATCTGCAGGCCGCCTCCGTGCTTCCAGGGATGAACTCGATCAGGGAACAAGACAGGCGTGGGAAGGATTCCTTAAGAACAATCCGGATTTTTAATGATGGGTGATTTTTGCATACATGGTATTGAAACGGACCTATGATGTGGGTCCGTTTCTTATTTTGCAATCAGGGAATGTGGTAAAATAAGGAATGAATAAAAAATAAATTAAACCGTTTAAGGAGATTGTATGGTGTTGAAAGCAAAATGTATTACATTCTATAAATTCGGCAATCCTCAAGACGTGTTAAGGGTTGAAGAAAAAAGCATCCAGCCGCCAAAAGATCATGAAGTCATTGTTCGAATGTTAGCACGGCCTATAAATCCTTCTGATTTACTCCCTATTAGAGGAGCCTATTCCCACCGAATTTCGCTGCCGAACATTCCTGGCTATGAGGGAGTTGGTATTGTAGAAGAAGCAGGTCCTCTCGTATCAAAAGATTATATTGGGAAACGTGTGTTACCTTTACGCGGAGAAGGCACTTGGCAAGAGCTTGTCACGACATCAGCAGACTGCATAGTGCCAATACCGGATTCCATTGATGATGTTACGGCATCTCAAATGTATATTAATCCAGTTACAGCGTGGGTGACTTGTATGGAAGTGTTACAATTAAAACCCAATGATGTATTGCTTGTTAATGCCTGCGGGTCCTCTATCGGTCATATTTATGCCCAATTAGCGAGGATTGCAGGGTTCCGATTAATTGCCGTTACGAGAAATCATACATACACGGAAGACTTATTGCGTCTTGGTGCTTCCTATGTTATCGATACCTCAAAATCTCCGCTCTATGAAACCGTGATGGAAATAACGAATGGGAAGGGCGCCGATGCTGCCATTGACTCTGTTGGCGGTTCTGCTGGAAATGATCTGGCATTTTGCCTGCGCCCTCATGGCCATTTTTTAACGATCGGCCTTTTATCGGGGATACAAGTTAACTGGGGGGAGATCATAAACAAAGCTAAAGTGAATGCTAATATGTTTCATTTACGGAATTGGAATAAAAGTGTTCCCATAGATAAATGGCAGGAAACCTTCAGACATTTGATCAGGCTGGCAGAGGAGAAAAAATTGCGTTTTAAGACGGCGGACTCTCAGTATGGCCTGCTGGATATTAAAGCGGCTATTCAGGCTGTTGAATCTTCCAAAGAGGCCAAAGGGAAGGTATTTTTAACAAGCCGCTGAGCAGATAAGGATCAAAAAAAGACTCGTCACAGGCGAGTCTTTTTTTGCAGTGTCAATCTGTCAAAGACTTGCTCCATCTCTCCTGCATTTTCTTTTCATGCTGCAGCAGCCATTCCTTTCTCCACAAACCGCCGGCATAACCGGTCAGTTTGCCGTTGGATCCGATAATCCGATGGCAGGGAAGAACAATGCTTAACTGGTTCTTTCCGTTCGCGCTCCCGACAGCCCGGATGGCTTTTACATTTCCGACAGCCGCCGCAATGTCTTTGTAAGAACCTGTCTTTGCATATGGAATACTGGGTAAGGCGTTCCAGACGCTTTTTTGAAAAGAAGTGCCAGTAAGTTCGTAAGGAAATGTAAAGGCTTGCAGCTCCCCTTTAAAATAAGCGTCAAGCTCCCGGTAACACATCTGCATGACTTCTGGTGTGTCCTCTTTGATCATATGGACGGATTTTTCAGCTTCTGTAAAGAGAATGGAATGAATGACTTCCTCTGTGCCGGTTATTTCAATCACCCCAATAGGTGAATCGTAATCAAGGGTAAAACGTTTCATCTTTAAAACCTCCCTACGTAAAAGGTAGCATAGCCGGTTTGAGATGCCAAGATGCTGCCAATTGTTTTTGTTTATTCTCTTTTCTAAATCGCTTACATCTTTTTTTAAATCGGTTTCATTATTTAGTAGAAAAATTGGTAGAATTATTATCAGAATTATGTGACAATTATTTACATATAAACAGCAGATGAATGGGCTAATGGAAAAAATAAAGGCGTAAACAGACCTAAGGAGTAGAAAAATCGGATTGGAGGAATTTGTAATGGGCAGTATCGGAAGCATGGTTAAACCAATGAGTGGATTTTTAGCGGCACTGATTCAATATCCGGTTCCTGTGGTGAAATCGAGAAAGGATATTGATATGCAAATTTCTCAGATTATCAAAACAATTCATTCTACAAAGGCAGGCTATCCAGGAGTGGAGTTAATTGTCTTCCCTGAATACAGTACGCAGGGCCTGAATACGAAGAAATGGACGACGGATGAATTCCTGTGCGATGTTCCGGGCGTGGAAACGGAAATGTTTGCAGAGGCCTGCCGGGAAGCTGGAGTATATGGCGTCTTTTCTCTCATGGAAAGAAATCCGGATGGAGGGGACCCTTATAATACGGCCATTATCATTGATCCGGAGGGGAAAATGATTCTGAAATACCGTAAGTTAAATCCTTGGGTGCCTGTTGAGCCATGGAAAGCGGGCGATTTGGGAATGCCTGTTTGCGATGGGCCGGGCGGAAGCAAGCTCGCGGTTTGTATCTGTCATGACGGGATGTTTCCTGAAATCGCCAGGGAAGCCGCTTATAAAGGAGCTAACGTCTTGATTCGGATTTCCGGATACAGTACACAGGTAAATGACCAATGGATTTTGACGAACCGTTCCAATGCCTGGCAGAACTTGATGTATACATTGTCGGTCAACCTGGCTGGATATGATGGTGTCTTTTATTACTTCGGGGAAGGACAGGTATGCAATTTCGACGGCACGACATTGGTTCAAGGGCATAGAAATCCATATGAAATTGTCACGGCTGAAATCTACCCTGAGCTTGCGGACCAGGCGCGGATAGGCTGGGGATTGGAGAATAACATTTATAACTTGGGTGCGAGGGGATATGTATCGACTCCAGGCGGTGTCAGGGAAAATCCGTATACATTCATTAACGACTTAGCGGCCGGACAGTATAAACTTCCATGGGAAGACCAAATCAAAATTAAAGATGGATCGATATATGGATACCCTGTCAAAGAACCGGTGAAATAATCAGCTGCTATTCATAGTCGGCCGTCAACATGCCTGTTACATAAAAACACAAAAAAAGGAGATACTCATGAATGATGCAAAAAGCGTTAAAAACGGAGTATAGCCAGGAACCATTGCAGCTCCCGGATCTTCTCGTAGGGAAGGCAGATGGATATTATAAGCCTATTGAATATGAAGATATCTGCTTTATAGAATCCAGTCTGGGGAAAGTCGAAATTACGACACGTGATACGGTGTATACATGCCGTCAAAGTTTAGCCGATCTTGAAATGATGCTGCCAAGGAATCTATTTTTCCGCTGTCACCGGGCGTTTATCGTAAATGTCCATCATATCGACCGTATCGTCACGAAGTCAAAAGAGCCATTAACACTTATTATGAAGGATAAAAACGGTTCTTCCGTAACTGTAAGCCAGAACATGGTGAAGGGGTTCCGTTCATACCTGAATTTTTAAGGAATAGGAGCTTGGGGACCGAAGTGAATCCTGGTTTCCGGTTCCTTTTATTTATTTCCAATCATTCTCCAATTAACGAACATTCGGTTAAAATTACCTTTCTAATATTCGTGAAGGTTATTGACGAGCAGTGTCGATGCTGATACACTGTTTGTAGAAAATTATTAAACGAACTCATCGTATAATCTTGGGGATTGGCCCAAAAGTTTCTACCGAACTGCCTTAACAGTTTGACTACGATGTATAGTTGGGCTGGCTTCCTGCATGCTGCTGTGATTGCCTGAGTCCTGTTACTTTACATTCAGTCAAGCTCCGTTCGGTTTAGAACGGGGCTCCTTGTATACGAAGAGGAAGAGAATTTTGGAGGAGACTGAATGAAAAAGTACTTTCAGTTTAAAGAATTAGGAACGAATTACCGTAAAGAAATTTTGGGCGGTTTAACGACGTTCTTGGCAATGGCATATATTTTGGCAGTTAATCCAAGTGTGCTGACGCTTGAATCTGTTCCGGATCTGCCGGCAGAATTGCGGATGGACAAAGGAGCAGTCTTTACCGCTACTGCTTTAGCAGCAGGTGTGGGCTCCATCTTGATGGGGGTAATCGCCAGATTCCCGATATCATTGGCTCCGGGAATGGGACTTAATGCGTTTTTTGCCTTTTCCGTTGTCCTTGGTTACGGAATAGCTTGGGAAACAGCTTTAACAGGTGTATTAATTTCAGGTATTATTTTCGTTCTTTTATCATTATCAGGTATCCGTGAGAAAATCATTAATGCTATTCCAGCTGAACTGAAGCATGCAGTCGGAGCGGGAATCGGGCTTTTTATTACATTTATCGGTCTTCAAAATGCCGGGATTGTGGTGAATGACGATTCTGTATTGATTGGTTTGGGTGACTTGACTGCCGGACCGACTCTGCTTGCTGTATTTGGTATTATCGTTACGGTACTCTTGATGACGCGGGGAATTAAAAGCGGTGTCTTCCTAGGGATGGTGATTACTTCAATTGTAGGAATGATATTCGGCCAGGTGGAAGTTCCGACTAAGATTGTCAGTGCGGTACCGAGCCTTGAACCGACATTCGGCGCGGCTTTTGAAGGCTTTTCCAATCCGAGCGAACTGTTCTCAGGCCAGATTTTGATTGTTATACTAACCTTTTTATTCGTAGCCTTCTTCGATACGGCAGGAACTTTAGTAGCTGTAGCCCAGCAGGCTGGATTAATGAAAAATAACGTTCTTCCGGGCGCCGGAAAAGGCCTTTTAGCTGATTCTCTATCCATTGTAACCGGAGCAATTTTCGGTACATCTACGACAACATCCTATGTAGAGTCGACTTCAGGTGTTGCGGCAGGGGCGCGAAGCGGATTCGCTGCAGTTGTAACAGGCCTTCTGTTTATCCTGGCCCTGTTTTTCTTCCCGTTATTGGCTGTCGTCACTTCGGCTGTAACGGCTCCGGCACTGATTATTGTCGGTGTATTGATGGCATCTTCTTTGAGGCTGATTGAATGGGATCGTTTTGAAGTGGCCGTACCGGCCTTCTTCACGGTATTAATGATGCCGCTCACGTATTCCATTGCAACAGGAATTGCCTGCGGGTTCTTATTTTACCCAATCACCATGGCAGTAAGCGGACAAGCGAAGAAGGTCCACCCGATCATGTGGGGACTGGGTGTCGTCTTCCTTCTATATTTCATTTTCTTAAAATAATCATAAAAAGGGTCCTTTACGGGCCCTTTTTTTATTTTCAGAAAACTGAGGATAAACTCCTGCAAATATATTGCTTTCTTGCTGAAATTTGACTACCATTAAATCTAAGTGACAATGTATCTCATTAGGAAGAGAGAAGTGTATATATGACAGGGATCCTTGTTGAAAAGGTTTTGAATAACAATGTAGTCATTGCCCGGCATCCCCGTTTTGATGAGGTTGTAATCATTGGGAAGGGGCTTGGGTTTGGCCGGAAAAAAGGGGATATTCTGCCCGCCGATCTAGTGCAAAAAATGTTTGTGCTCAAAAATGAAAAAGAACAGGAAAATTACAAAAAGCTTTTGCCTTCCATCGATGAAACACTTCAGTTATCCATTATCGATGCGATTCAGCATATTACGAAACGGGTATCGGGAACTTTAAATGAGCATATCCATGTCGGATTGACCGATCACTTATTATTTGTAATGAACAGAATTCAAAATGGAGTTGTCATCAAGAATCCCTTCTTGCAGGAGACCATCGCTCTTTATCCATCCGAGCATGAAATTGCCTCTGAAGTGGTCGATCTGATTGAAAAGCGGACAGGCATGAGTCTTCCGGAGGATGAAGTGGGCTTTATTACCCTGCATATTCACAGTGCAGCCGCCCATAAGAATCTCTCCGAAATTAACCGGCATTCCCAGCTGATTTTTCAGTTAATCAGTATGATTGAAGATCAGCTGAATATCCAAATTGATAAGAAAAGTGTCGATTATATGAGGCTTATCAGGCATTTGCGTTTTGCCATTGATCGAATCCTGTCAGAAGAAAGAGTCGAAGAACCAGAAAAATTCGGAGAAATCTTGAAAGAGGAATATCCGGTGTGTTACAATTTATCTTGGAAGCTGATGAAAGTTATGCAGCAGCAATTAGGCAAACCTGTATATGATGCAGAAGCTGTCTATTTAACAATGCATATCCAACGCTTACAGAAAAAATTAAAATAGAAATTATCTGCGTGTTACTGATTCGATCAGGCATAAGCGGGGAAGATAGTTGAATGAGGGCATTGTCCATTCTTTCAATTCTTTCTTTGCTTATGCCTTTTTTATTTAGTGTAAGCGATTTCATCAAATTCTTGATTATAAATAAAGAGGAGGAAATACCGTATGTTCAAGAAGATTTTTGGTGTCTTGCAAAAAGTAGGACGAGCATTGATGCTTCCGGTAGCGATCCTGCCGGCTGCCGGACTTTTGCTGGCTTTTGGTAATGCCCTGCAGAATCCTGCCCTGTTGGATATCGCTCCATTTCTTGCGAATAATGGGGTAGAAATGGTTGCCTCGGTCATGGAGGCTGCCGGTGATATTATATTTGGAAACTTGCCCTTGCTGTTTGCTGTGGGTGTAGCCATCGGACTTGCCGGCGACGGCGTGGCCGGACTGGCTGCGATTATCGGTTTCCTGGTCATGAACGTGACTATGGGAACAGTGCTGGGAATCTCAGCAGAAGATGTGGCTGATAACGCGGCAGCTTATACAAATGTACTTGGTATCCCTACCTTGGCAACCGGCGTATTTGGCGGAATCATTGTCGGGATCATTGCTGCCACTATGTACAATAAATTTTATGAAATTGAATTGCCTTCATATTTAGGGTTCTTCGCCGGAAAACGATTTGTGCCAATCATTACGGCAGCCAGCGCTTTAGTTCTTGGTTTGCTTATGCTAATTATCTGGCCGCCGATTCAAAATGGCCTTAATGCATTCTCAGAGAATATGCTGAATGCAAACCTGACGTTGGGAGCCTTCATTTTTGGTGTTATTGAAAGAGCGTTAATTCCATTCGGTCTTCATCATATCTTCTATTCACCATTCTGGTTTGAATTCGGAAGCTATGTAAGCGAAGCCGGAAAAGTGGTCAAAGGGGACCAGGGAATTTTCATGGCTCAAATCAAAGATGGTGTCCAAAACTTGACAGCCGGTACGTTCATGACAGGGAAATATCCATTCATGATGTTCGGTCTGCCGGCTGCGGCCCTTGCGATTTATCATGAAGCACGTCCTGAGAAAAAAGCAGTGGTCGGCGGCCTGATGGCTTCCGCGGCTTTGACTTCCTTCTTAACGGGTATTACAGAGCCAATCGAATTTGCGTTCTTATTCGTTGCGCCGCTTCTATTTGCCATCCATACTGTTTTTGCCGGACTGTCATTCATGGTTATGCACTTACTCGATGTTAAAATCGGGATGACCTTCTCCGGCGGATTGATTGACTATATTCTCTTTGGATTAATCAATCCTCAAACACATGCTTGGCTTGTCATTCCAGTCGGCTTAGCTTTCGCTGTCATTTACTATTTCGGTTTCCGTTTCGCCATCCGGAAATTCAATTTAAAAACACCGGGTCGTGAAGTAGAAGAAGAGGATGAGGAAGAAACGGGTGACGCACCTGCAGCAGGAACACTTCCTGGTGAAATTCTTGAGGCTATGGGCGGAAAAGAAAACATCGCCCACTTGGATGCTTGTATTACGCGTCTTCGAGTGAAAGTAAATCATGTAGAAGAAGTAGATAAGAAACGATTGAAAAAACTTGGTGCTGCAGGTGTGCTGGAAGTGGGAGATAACATCCAGGCCATCTTCGGACCAAGATCAGAAACAATCAAAGGACAAATGAAAGATATTATGGAAGGAAGACGTCCTCATAAAGCAGCTCCGGCTAATCCGGCTGAATCTGTTGAAGATCAAGTAGAGGATGTCATTGCTCAGCCGCTGCAAAATGAGAACACTGAATCTTTGATTTCTCCAATCAAAGGAGAGCTTGTTCCGATTACTGACGTTCCTGATGCTGTATTCGCTGAAAAGATGATGGGAGACGGATTCGCCATCATTCCAGAGGAAGGGCTAATCGTAGCACCTGCTGACGGAGAAATTGTGAACCTCTTCCCGACTAAGCACGCCCTGGGCATTTTAACGGAAGGCGGCCGTGAAATTCTGATTCATGTAGGAATCGATACAGTCAAACTGGAAGGCAAAGGTTTCGAAGCGCTTGTTTCTCAAGGAGATAAAGTGAAAGCCGGACAGCCTCTATTGAAAGCTGATCTGGATTACATTAAGGAACATGCGACTTCCACTATCACGCCAATTGTCTTTACAAACCTTCCGGAAGGAAGCTCAATCAGCCTTAAAAAACAAGGCCGGGTAGAATTAGAAGAAAAGAATATTATCTCTATTGAATTGTAAGACAGCTAAACACGGCGGGCCATTTGGTCTGCTGTGTTTTTTGCTTCCTGCAGATATATTTTTAAACCCAGTATAAAAAATGAAGAAAAGAATAGAATGTAGGTTGACATGTAAAAAGAGAGGTGGTAGTATATTTAATACACGCCAGAGCTTGTTTAACTCTTTCGTAAAGTTTTAAAAAAAAGAGTTGACGAGATATCAAATGCGTGTTATGATAATCAAGTCGCTAACGAAGTGGCATTGAAATTGCTCTTTGAAAACTGAACAAAACAAAGCGTAAGCGTACGATATATAGTGAACTAACACTATTCAAAAAAGTAATGTTGACCATTGATAATATCAATGCCAGCACTTCTATGAGCAAGTCAAACATTCTTCGGAGAGTTTGATCCTGGCTCAGGACGAACGCTGGCGGCGTGCCTAATACATGCAAGTCGAGCGAATCAAAGGGAGCTTGCTCCCGGAGATTAGCGGCGGACGGGTGAGTAACACGTGGGCAACCTGCCTGTAAGACTGGGATAACTTCGGGAAACCGGAGCTAATACCGGATAGTTTCTTCCCTCTCATGAGGGAAGATGGAAAGACGGTCT
>NZ_LT622346.1 GCF_900098925.1 Bacillus massiliglaciei
ATTAATAGTTTGGTGGCGATAGCGAAGAGGTCACACCCGTTCCCATTCCGAACACGGAAGTTAAGCTCTTCAGCGCCGATGGTAGTTGGGGGTTTCCCCCTGTGAGAGTAGGACGCTGCCAAGCTGTCATTATTCCGCAGTAGCTCAGTGGTAGAGCACTCGGCTGTTAACCGAGCGGTCGTAGGTTCGAATCCTACCTGCGGAGCCATATATGGAGAGCTGTCCGAGTGGCCGAAGGAGCACGATTGGAAATCGTGTAGACGGGTAAACCCTGTCTCAAGGGTTCAAATCCCTTGCTCTCCGCCATATCGATTTAGGCCCCTTGGTCAAGCGGTTAAGACACCGCCCTTTCACGGCGGTAACACGGGTTCGAATCCCGTAGGGGTCACCATAATACATATTTGGAGGATTAGCTCAGCTGGGAGAGCATCTGCCTTACAAGCAGAGGGTCGGCGGTTCGATCCCGTCATCCTCCACCATTTGAAATTTAAGTTAAACAGCAACATTATTACCGTCGCGGGGTGGAGCAGTCCGGTAGCTCGTCGGGCTCATAACCCGAAGGTCGCAGGTTCAAATCCTGCCCCCGCAATCTAAGGTCCCGTGGTGTAGCGGTTAACATGCCTGCCTGTCACGCAGGAGATCGCGGGTTCGATTCCCGTCGGGACCGCCATTTTATGAAGGCTCAGTAGCTCAGTCGGTAGAGCAAAGGACTGAAAATCCTTGTGTCGGCGGTTCGATTCCGTCCTGAGCCACCATTTAAGCCGGTGTAGCTCAACTGGTAGAGCAACTGACTTGTAATCAGTAGGTTGGGGGTTCAAGTCCTCTTGCCGGCACCATGTAACACTCATACGCGTGGAGGGGTAGCGAAGTGGCTAAACGCGGCGGACTGTAAATCCGCTCCTTCGGGTTCGGCAGTTCGAATCTGCCCCCCTCCACCATCTTACAGGGGTATAGTTTAAAGGTAGAACTAAGGTCTCCAAAACCTTCAGTGTGGGTTCGATTCCTACTACCCCTGCCATTTTATTACGGCGATTGTGGCGAAGTGGTTAACGCATCGGATTGTGGTTCCGACATTCGTGGGTTCGATTCCCATCAGTCGCCCCATTTCAAATGAATATTGAGCAAGTTAAAAACAGTCATTAATGGGCTATAGCCAAGCGGTAAGGCAGCGGATTTTGATTCCGTCATGCGAAGGTTCGAATCCTTCTAGCCCAGCCATTTTTGCGGAAGTAGTTCAGTGGTAGAATACAACCTTGCCAAGGTTGGGGTCGCGGGTTCGAATCCCGTCTTCCGCTCCAGAATAACGGCGGCATAGCCAAGTGGTAAGGCCAAGGTCTGCAAAACCTTTATCCACCGGTTCGAATCCGGTTGCCGCCTCCATTATTTATGCCGGTGTGGCGGAATTGGCAGACGCGCACGACTCAAAATCGTGTTCCTCACGGAGTGCCGGTTCGACCCCGGCCACCGGTATCACAGGTCGATTTGAAACGGTTTTCCTTTTTGGGAAAACCGTTTCTTTTTGTATTTTCGGCTTTTTTAGAGTTAATAAAGTATTGTATAGGGATTTTGAAGAAGCTGCAGTTTATTTAATAAATGATCCACGATTTATCGCCGGATATAAAGTCTTGCAAATGATAGAATACGATTCTATAACAGTTTGGAGTTTTTTTAAAAAAGAGTAATAGGCCTAAGCCTTCCTATTTTGTTAGTATGTTGACAATCATTCAAGCCGCTGATAGGGTTGAAAAGGAATTTATTTCAAAGGAGACGACATAAATGAAATTGAAAATATTATCGGCAATCATCATTGTCGGCGGTTTATTAGTTTCGGCTTACGGTTTAAATAAAACGTTCGGCACAAAAGAAGAAACGAATGCCGAAGCCGAGAACAATGATTCGCAACTCCTAAATCCTGACGACATCAAAGAGGATGACACTCCGTTTAATGACGGAAACACGCCGGAAGCGTTAGAAGCAGCAGGTCTGCAGCCTACATTGTCTACATATGTCTCGGAAACCCTTGAATCTTTGGATAAGAAAGCAACGGGCGAAGGGGCAGGACTTGACGAAGGATACGACATTTACTTGAAGTCGAAGGTATTTAGTAATATTGTATATTATGATAAAAATGAATATATTTCCAAGAAAGATATTGAAAACTTGAATTCGCTTGGTGCATTCAGCTATTTCGGACATCTGTAAAAGACGGTGACGGTTCGGAGCGGGAAGACATTAGCAAAATGAACGAATGGAAGTCAATGAAACCGGAAGCAAAACAAGCGTTCAAATATGCGAAACAATTGTTGCATGATCTTGATATTGCGTTAAACCACGACGGGAAGGGTAAGACATACGGTGTGTCATATACGTTGGACGGCGACAAGAAACACGAAATACAAGATTTCGTGGAAGGTAAATACAGAGATAAATAGGCCAGAAAAGCTAGCTCGAGAATGTCGTTATCCGTAACAAAACGCTTAAGTTTAATTTAAGCATAGGGGTTTAAGCTCTAGTGCCGGCATATAGTTAAATAGAAAATGCCTCCCTATGTATAGAGGCGTTTTCTTATGTTGAAGGCTAATACCATCTTTAAGCAGCAGAGCAAATTATCAGTATTGATCAAAGAGACTAAATAGAAATATATTGACAAAAAACTCTTACCGGTATAATATATATAATGTTCTTAAACATGCCGGTGTGGCGGAATTGGCAGACGCGCACGACTCAAAATCGTGTTCCTTCTGGAGTGTCGGTTCGACCCCGACCACCGGTATCTTTTATAGAGTGAAAAAGTGTTAAGTTAACGTTTCTTACATTAGTAAGGAACGTTTTTTATTATCTTTATAGAATTCTAAATCCAAATTCTGATAAACATTTGGTAAATTATAATCAATAAAGTATGGCAAATAGTAATAGTTAAAGAAATATAATAAATCGTAAGATCGTTCTAGAAGGTAATCCATCTGATATTTTAAAAGTTGATGTTAAGAATTAAATGTACGAGAAGTTATTTTTGATACCTCCTATATAGAAATTCTATTGTATTTACATAAGAGATTGGATTGATTTCATTGAAGAAGATTTATGTTATTAGGCATTTTGAGGCAGAGGGGCAGTTGGGTAACCTCACGAATTTCCAGTAAAATACAGACGGAAAATCCCGCCTGCCTCAGAAATTTATTATAATAGATGTCCTATCAGGAGGGAAAATGTTAACTAAAAAGAAAAGGCTTCTGATCATAACTCTTCCTGTTCTGCCTTGGTTTGCTGTCGGATTCGTCTTATATGTTTTATTTGGACAAAAATATATGTATGCTAAAAGTTTTGCTTCCGAACTTTATCATTATCCTTTGCCTAAAGAAACGAAGATGGTTGATAAGAATTTTGACTATGGAGTTTTATTCGGTGGAGGACCTTCCGGAAATGGAGGATATCCGACAGTTGTTTCATACATAGAAGTCGAGAGTGATTTAAGCAGGGCAGAGCTGTATGATTATTATAATAAAGAAAATGTGTTTTCAGCTCCAGACAGTGATGATAAGAATGTCGGATTCGAGATATATTTTGATGGTTACCAAAAGAAAATCGAAGAGAACGGTAAGGTATGGTATAAACGTGACGGGAATCCTGGAACTTTGAGTTCAAAAAAGGGAGAGGGGAAAACTAAAGCCATCATACAAATAAGAACGGAATTCAGTTATCCGTTCTTCATAGATTGGTATTAAAAAGTTCAGCCATTTGTTTTAATTATTTCAGCTCCAAAGGCAAAAAGGCATACTCTCCATTCTTTATAATGGCTCCTTTTTGAATGGGAATGGGATAGGTAAATAGAGGGCCGTCAATGACAGTGGTATGGAACTCACCGCCTTCTCCGCATGAGTCAATTCCTCGGTCTTCAAGCTCCTGTATGTAGTCAAGGGTTAAAATCCGTCCTAAATCTTCTTCCCGCATTCCTAATGATAAATTTACTGTTACAACAATCGATACAAATCCTTCCCTGACGAATTCTTCGACTGTATCCCGATGATTCCTTTTCCATAAAGGCATTCCAAGTTTCAATCCTGCAAGGTCGGCTACCTTTTCATTCCAGCTGTCCTGTGCAGGGATTTCCAAGTCGCCAGTCACCAGCACTTCTGCTCCTTTTCTTTTGGCTGATTCTAAAAGCTGGATAAATTCTTTTTCATAATCGTTCCAGCTCGCAGCAGCCATGAAAACGGGTAATCCGATGGACTCCGATTGGGCCCGAATGAGTTCAGGCGGCATTCCATGGGATCTTGATCGTTTCCCTTCTTCTTCAAGCATGACGATTAACCCTATTGCTTCGCCAATCTTAGAAGCCTTATATAGAGCTAGGACACTGTCCTTTCCTCCGCTAAAAGAGGCAACAAATTTATGCCCGTGAGCGCCATTTATCCAGTTCTTTATATCTTTCATACAATCATCCTCCTTTAAGTTAACTATGGTAGCAGCAGATATTTTTTTCAAGTACAAGATACAGAGAAAATAAATTCTAGAAAACCGCGGGAAAAGTCAATTCGCTAAAAACCAAGTAAAGGCTATTATATTTTTCGAAATAAGGAGAATAAAAACTCACGTTGATAAATCTGCAATTACGAAAACATTAAAACTAGCTTTTAACTGTGGCTGTCTCCGCATTTGTTGTCTTTCCAGTTAATGATGTTCTGTGTCATTAAGAGATTTATCAAGAATATAAAAAACGTTAAGAATAGACTGACCTATTCATTTGAGACAGTAATAAAACACCTTCTTAGGCTGCCATATCACCAAACTCTATTGGTGTGTGGTAGCCTAATTTTTCTTGGATACGCTCTTCATTATAATAACTCATAAATT
>NZ_LT622347.1 GCF_900098925.1 Bacillus massiliglaciei
AAAAAAGACCAGCACTCGGCTGATCTTTCAACTGCTTGGCAGCGTCCTACTCTCACAGGGGGAAACCCCCAACTACCATCGGCGCTGAAGAGCTTAACTTCCGTGTTCGGAATGGGAACGGGTGTGACCTCTTCGCTATCGCCACCAAACAGATAAAGGAATTATTCCTTCAAAACTAGATAATGGGAAGGCATGAATCGTTTCAAGCAATGTGGTTAAGTCCTCGACCGATTAGTATCAGTCAGCTCCACGTGTCGCCACGCTTCCACCTCTGACCTATCAACCTGATCATCTTTCAGGGGTCTTACTAGCTTGCGCTATGGGAAATCTCATCTTGAGGGGGGCTTCATGCTTAGATGCTTTCAGCACTTATCCCGTCCGCACGTAGCTACCCAGCGATGCTCTTGGCAGAACAACTGGTACACCAGCGGTGCGTCCATCCCGGTCCTCTCGTACTAAGGACAGCTCCTCTCAAATTTCCTGCGCCCACGACGGATAGGGACCGAACTGTCTCACGACGTTCTGAACCCAGCTCGCGTACCGCTTTAATGGGCGAACAGCCCAACCCTTGGGACCGACTACAGCCCCAGGATGCGATGAGCCGACATCGAGGTGCCAAACCTCCCCGTCGATGTGGACTCTTGGGGGAGATAAGCCTGTTATCCCCGGGGTAGCTTTTATCCGTTGAGCGATGGCCCTTCCATGCGGAACCACCGGATCACTAAGCCCGACTTTCGTCCCTGCTCGACTTGTAGGTCTCGCAGTCAAGCTCCCTTGTGCCTTTACACTCTGCGAATGATTTCCAACCATTCTGAGGGAACCTTTGGGCGCCTCCGTTACATTTTAGGAGGCGACCGCCCCAGTCAAACTGCCCGCCTGACACTGTCTCCCGCCCCGATAAGGGGCGCGGGTTAGAATTTCAATACAGCCAGGGTAGTATCCCACCAACGCCTCCGCCGAAGCTGGCGCTCCGGCTTCACAGGCTCCTACCTATCCTGTACAAGCTGTACCAAAATTCAATATCAGGCTGCAGTAAAGCTCCACGGGGTCTTTCCGTCCTGTCGCGGGTAACCTGCATCTTCACAGGTACTATAATTTCACCGAGTCTCTCGTTGAGACAGTGCCCAGATCGTTACACCTTTCGTGCGGGTCGGAACTTACCCGACAAGGAATTTCGCTACCTTAGGACCGTTATAGTTACGGCCGCCGTTTACTGGGGCTTCGGTTCAAAGCTTCGCTTGCGCTAACCTCTCCCCTTAACCTTCCAGCACCGGGCAGGTGTCAGCCCCTATACTTCGCCTTGCGGCTTCGCAGAGACCTGTGTTTTTGCTAAACAGTCGCCTGGGCCTATTCACTGCGGCTTTTCCGGGCTATTCACCCTAAAAAGCACCCCTTCTCCCGAAGTTACGGGGTCATTTTGCCGAGTTCCTTAACGAGAGTTCTCTCGCACACCTTAGGATTCTCTCCTCGCCTACCTGTGTCGGTTTGCGGTACGGGCACCTTACATCTCACTAGAGGCTTTTCTTGGCAGTGTGGAATCAGGAACTTCGGTACTATATTTCCCTCGCCATCACAGCTCAGCCTTCACGGAAACGGGATTTGCCTCGTTTCCAGCCTAACTGCTTGGACGCGCATATCCAACAGCGCGCTTACCCTATCCTCCTGCGTCCCCCCATCATTCAAACGATGCTTGGTGGTACAGGAATATCAACCTGTTATCCATCGCCTACGCCTTTCGGCCTCGGCTTAGGTCCCGACTAACCCTGAGCGGACGAGCCTTCCTCAGGAAACCTTAGGCATTCGGTGGAAGGGATTCTCACCCTTCTTTCGCTACTCATACCGGCATTCTCACTTCTAAGCGCTCCACCAGTCCTTCCGGTCTGACTTCAACGCCCTTAGAACGCTCTCCTACCACGGACATCTGAGATGTCCATCCACAGCTTCGGTGTTATGTTTAGCCCCGGTACATTTTCGGCGCGGGGTCACTCGACCAGTGAGCTATTACGCACTCTTTAAATGGTGGCTGCTTCTAAGCCAACATCCTGGTTGTCTAAGCAACCCCACATCCTTTTCCACTTAACATAAACTTGGGGACCTTAGCTGGTGGTCTGGGCTGTTTCCCTTTTGACTACGGATCTTATCACTCGCAGTCTGACTCCCGAGTATAAGTATTTGGCATTCGGAGTTTGACTGAATTCGGTAACCCGATAGGGGCCCCTAGTCCAATCAGTGCTCTACCTCCAATACTCTCAAACTCGAGGCTAGCCCTAAAGCTATTTCGGAGAGAACCAGCTATCTCCAGGTTCGATTGGAATTTCTCCGCTACCCACACCTCATCCCCGCACTTTTCAACGTGCGTGGGTTCGGGCCTCCATTCAGTGTTACCTGAACTTCACCCTGGACATGGGTAGATCACCTGGTTTCGGGTCTACGACCTCATACTCAAAACGCCCTATTCAGACTCGCTTTCGCTGCGGCTCCGTCTCATCAACTTAACCTTGCATGAAATCGTAACTCGCCGGTTCATTCTACAAAAGGCACGCCATTACCCATGAACGGGCTCTGACTACTTGTAGGCACACGGTTTCAGGTTCTCTTTCACTCCCCTTCCGGGGTGCTTTTCACCTTTCCCTCACGGTACTGGTTCACTATCGGTCACTAGGGAGTATTTAGCCTTGGGAGATGGTCCTCCCAGCTTCCGACGGGATTTCTCGTGTCCCGCCGTACTCAGGATCCACTCTGGAGGGAACGAAGTTTCAGCTACAGGGTTTTTACCTTCTCTGACGGACCTTTCCAGGTCGCTTCACTTACTTCGTTCCTTTGTAACTCCGTATAGAGTGTCCTACAACCCCAAGAGGCAAGCCTCTTGGTTTGGGCTATCTTCCGTTTCGCTCGCCGCTACTCAGGAAATCGCGTTTGCTTTCTCTTCCTCCGGGTACTTAGATGTTTCAGTTCCCCGGGTCTACCTTCCATACCCTATGAATTCAGGTAAGGATACTGCTCCATTACGAACAGTGGGTTCCCCCATTCGGAAATCTCCGGATCAAAGCTTACTTACAGCTCCCCGAAGCATATCGGTGTTAGTCCCGTCCTTCATCGGCTCCTAGTGCCAAGGCATTCACCGTGCGCCCTTTCTAACTTAACCATGTTGGTTTGTTT
>NZ_LT622348.1 GCF_900098925.1 Bacillus massiliglaciei
GAGGGTTGAAAAGTTTATATAATCGATATGAATTTCTGCGTCAAACTTAATGGAACCGCCGTATACCGAACGGTACGTACGGTGGTGTGAGAGGTCGGGGGTTAATCACCCCCTCCTACTCGATTGCAGTTTTTATCGTACTGTATAGAAAGCGTGTATATCATACTATATAATATGGATGGTTTCGTATTTTTTAGTAAACTGTAAGAGGAAATAGTAATTCGTATTTTATCTTATAAATCTCAAGACCTTTCTGAAGGGTGATTACAATGAATAAAGGTACAGATGATCCAAAACAAGTGGTGCTGCAGGTTGGTGCAGTGCTTAAGAAATTGCGTAAAGACAAGCATTTGAGTCTTGAAGAGCTGTCGAAACTATCGGGTGTGAGCAAGCTGACACTTGGAAATATAGAACGGGGAGAAACAAATCCGACGGTTGGAGTGCTGTGGAAGATTTCAAAAAGCCTTTCGATTCCGCTTATGTCTTTGTTTTCAACGGAAAACAGTGTGAACGTCTCCCGGGCAGGGAGCGGGTTAAGAATTGCAGGGGATGGAGGAGATTGGGTCATTGAACCTGTTTTTCAAAATTCGAATGATAAGATCGAAATGTATCGGGCGTATTTACAGCCGAATCGTACATACCATCCAGAAAAACATCATCCGCATACAACAGAGCTTGCTACGGTCATGTCAGGGACCGTTACGATTCAGGTAAAGAATGAGTCCTACATCCTAAATGAATTTGATTCAATTAGTTTTGACGGGAATGAAACGCATTCCTATACCAATCATACAGACAGTGTTGCCGTTCTGCATATTTTATTGAAATATGGTGTCTAAACATTAGTTCAAGCCTCCGTCCTTTAACTTGTTAAATGGGTCAGGAGGTTTTTAACGTTGTTCTTTGAATAATTAATTTTATATTTATTATAATATAGTGTGAAAAAATTCTAAAATAGTATAATATAATATATATTCCATGACTGGGAGATGTATAGTGTGAAATCTGCTCAAGAGCTTAGTCCTCGAAAGTATTGCTGAACATGAATAGACAGCAACATTCGTGCTTGTTGAAGAGAGGGAGTGTCGAAATTGATAGAGTTCCGATCAGTAAGACTTGAACAAATGGAAGTCCTAAAGAAAATAGTAAATTCAAATCAGGCGTTTAACCATTTATCAGAGGGACACCCTAAGCTTAATGATGAAGAGGTTCTGAAGATGTATGAGACATCCAAAGGTCAAGGCGCAGTCATGAACTTTATTACAGATGACGGAGATCCAATTGGTGTAATTGATTACCTTATGGAGAATCCCTCAGATAAGATGCCATGGCTCGGTTTACTTATCATACATAGTGATTATCAAGGTCAGGGATATGCAAGTAAAGCGCTAAAAAAATATGAATCTTTAATGAAGGAGAAAGGAATAAAAAAAGTGCGGTTAGGCGTTATTAAAGAGAATAATCCTGCCTTGAATTTTTGGATAAATAGAGGCTTTTCTTTTTATGAAGAAAGGCTAGGGGATAAGTGGACTGTTTTATGCTTTGAAAAAGAGTTATAAGAATGAAAGAAGGGGAAGACAATATGAGTCAGCACGATCTACCGGAAAATCCATCTGTTCACAGACCGGCAGTTTGGATCATGATTATAGGAATTATATTTATTGCAGCTAATTTACGGGCTCCATTAACTTCAGTGGGTCCTTTAGTCGGCTTTATTAGAGATGATATTCATCTATCGAATACGTTGGCAGGATTGATTACGACATTACCGCTGCTTGCTTTTGCCCTTTTTTCACCGATTGTCCCTAAATTAGGGCGGAAATTTGGTGCAGAAGCCGTGATTTTGGTTTCAATCATCTCGTTAACCATTGGGATTTTTCTGCGGTCTATTTCAGGAGCGGCCGCTTTATACATGGGTACGGCTATATTGGGCTTAGCAATTGCTGTCTCTAATGTATTGCTGCCTGGCCTTATTAAAAGAGAGTTTCCTGAGCGAATCGGTGTAATGACAGGTGTTTATTCGATTTCGATGAATTTATTGGGAGCAATAGCTTCTGGTATCAGTGTGCCCCTTGCAGTTGGAGCAGGGTTGGGGTGGAAGGGGGCGCTGGGAATCTGGGGCATACTCAGTTTCATCTCTCTATTATTCTGGCTGCCTCAAATCAAACGCCGCACTAAGGGAACTGAGTCCATTCACCATCATCAGCCTGAAAGTCATGTGAATGTTTGGAAATCGGCATTGGCCTGGCAAGTAACGTTATTTATGGGGCTGCAGTCTATGGTCTTTTACATTCTGATTGCCTGGCTGCCTGAAATTTTAACAGAGCAGGGGCTCAGTTCGGACCATTCTGGATGGCTGCTTTCTATGATGCAGCTGGCGTTGCTTCCATTTACTTTTATTGTCCCAGTTTTGGCGGGGCGTATGTCCAGTCAGCGCTCATTGGTTACGATTTCGGCGATTTTACTTTTAAGCGGTACACTTGGGCTGCTGTATGGAAGTATGAATTTGATTATTTTATGGATGATCCTCTTAGGAATCGGCGGCGGCTTTGCCTTTGGCTTGGCCATGATGTTTTTTGGTTTGCGTTCAGAAACGGCGGGGCAAGCTGCAGAACTGTCAGGTATGGCGCAGGCTGTCGGATACCTGCTAGCAGCGACAGGACCTACTCTATTCGGCTTTCTGCATGATGCAACGAACAGCTGGACTGTTCCGCTGTTCATTTTGGCAGGTGCGTCTATATTGCTTTTTATTTTTGGCTTAGGTGCAGCCAGAGACCGGTATATAGGTTCCAAATAAATGAAGATAAAGCAGTGAAACTCTTCAATACTAGATAACATGTACAACAAAAACAACCTCATTATGAGGTTGTTTCAGATTGTCGACAAAAGGCCTTCGGAAGGAATCCCTTCCGAAGGCCTTTCTGTTATTTTTCCTATTTAATCGTTGTATTTTTAATTTTGAGGGCTCATCGAGCCCCATAATTAGCCGATTTGAGGATTGACCCAAGTCCAATTTGCCATCTTCTTTAAATTCATGGCACCAAAAGTAAG
>NZ_LT622349.1 GCF_900098925.1 Bacillus massiliglaciei
CAGAGGGTCGGCGGTTCGATCCCGTCATCCTCCACCATATATGCCGGTGTAGCTCAACTGGTAGAGCAACTGACTTGTAATCAGTAGGTTGGGGGTTCAAGTCCTCTTGCCGGCACCATCTTCACAATTGTACAGGCACTTTTATTGTGAGCCATTAGCTCAGTTGGTAGAGCATCTGACTTTTAATCAGAGGGTCGCAGGTTCGAATCCTGCATGGCTCACCATTATATGCGGGTGTGGCGGAATTGGCAGACGCACCAGACTTAGGATCTGGCGCCGCAAGGCGTGGGGGTTCAAGTCCCTTCACCCGCACTCATGCGGAAGTAGTTCAGTGGTAGAATACAACCTTGCCAAGGTTGGGGTCGCGGGTTCGAATCCCGTCTTCCGCTCCACTTTTCGTATGTGCCGGGGTGGCGGAACTGGCAGACGCACAGGACTTAAAATCCTGCGGTAGGTGACTACCGTACCGGTTCGATTCCGGTCCTCGGCACCATCTTAATAATATGCGCCCGTAGCTCAATTGGATAGAGCGTCTGACTACGGATCAGAAGGTTATGGGTTCGACTCCTTTCGGGCGCGCCATTATACATACGGGAAGTAGCTCAGCTTGGTAGAGCACTTGGTTTGGGACCAAGGGGTCGCAGGTTCGAATCCTGTCTTCCCGACCATGTGACTTTTATAAAATGGGGCCTTAGCTCAGCTGGGAGAGCGCCTGCTTTGCACGCAGGAGGTCAGCGGTTCGATCCCGCTAGGCTCCACCATTTCTTTTTAAACAAACACTTATATTTATTTTGGCGGTGTAGCTCAGCTGGCTAGAGCGTACGGTTCATACCCGTGAGGTCGGGGGTTCGATCCCCTCCGCCGCTACCAAATATAAGGACCTTTAGCTCAGCTGGTTAGAGCAGACGGCTCATAACCGTCCGGTCGTAGGTTCGAGTCCTACAAGGTCCACCATTATCGTTTGGCCGTGGAGGTATACCCAAGTCTGGCTGAAGGGATCGGTCTTGAAAACCGACAGGGGGGTCAAACCCCGCGGGGGTTCGAATCCCTCTACCTCCTCCATTTTTCAAATATACATAAATCGGCTCGGATAAAGTATAAAACCTATCATTTATATCGTCGCGGGGTGGAGCAGTTCGGTAGCTCGTCGGGCTCATAACCCGAAGGTCGCAGGTTCAAATCCTGCCCCCGCAATCATGTGGTCCCGTGGTGTAGCGGTTAACATGCCTGCCTGTCACGCAGGAGATCGCGGGTTCGATTCCCGTCGGGACCGCCATTTTTTCTTTAATATGTGGCTCAGTAGCTCAGTCGGTAGAGCAAAGGACTGAAAATCCTTGTGTCGGCGGTTCGATTCCGTCCTGAGCCACCATTCTTAAAATATTACGGCGATTGTGGCGAAGTGGTTAACGCATCGGATTGTGGTTCCGACATTCGTGGGTTCGATTCCCATCAGTCGCCCCATTTCGCGGGTGTAGTTTAGTGGTAAAACCTCAGCCTTCCAAGCTGATGATGAGGGTTCGATTCCCTTCACCCGCTCCAATATGGGCCTATAGCTCAGCTGGTTAGAGCGCACGCCTGATAAGCGTGAGGTCGGTGGTTCGAGTCCACTTAGGCCCACCATATTGTTCCGCAGTAGCTCAGTGGTAGAGCACTCGGCTGTTAACCGAGCGGTCGTAGGTTCGAATCCTACCTGCGGAGCCATTTTTGGGGAAGTACTCAAGAGGCTTAAGAGGCGCCCCTGCTAAGGGTGTAGGTCGGGCAACCGGCGCGAGGGTTCAAATCCCTCCTTCTCCGCCACTCGGCCCGTTGGTCAAGCGGTTAAGACACCGCCCTTTCACGGCGGTAACACGGGTTCGAATCCCGTACGGGTCATCCTGAAGAAACCATACATAAACATGTATGGTTTCTTTTTTTATTATTTTTTCTCTTCTATATAACTGTCCTTCTTTTTATAGGCTCTATACTATTTGTTGGGGTATCCATACAATTGTTTGCATAAAAAATGCACGCAAACATCCAATTCTTTTATACTTGAGTTGCCTAGAAACAAGTAGAGAATGGAGTTGCGTGCACATGAAT
>NZ_LT622351.1 GCF_900098925.1 Bacillus massiliglaciei
TTAAGCTAACCATTACTACTGCCTTCATGGTTCGGGACTCTCACCCTATAGACTGCACCCATGCCGGGCGCACACAGAAAGGCCTTCGGAAGGGATTCCTTCCGAAGGCCTTTTGTCGACAATCTGACAAATTTCCTTTTGAGGAAATTTGTTTTTTTATTTTCCCAGCTTTATTTACACTCGGATTTTTCTAATTTTCAACAGATTTTCTAATGACAATAGGGAAGTAAGGGCAAACTATCCCTATATGTGTTTTCAGAGATCATTATTGAACGATAGGAGATCAAGGCGATCGAAATTCTGGAATGCATGAATGTGCTTGTGCACCTCACCTAATAACGGTACGTTTTTTTCTGGTGTATAAGGGTAAATATAAGCAAATTCACATTCTAAGGAAGGGAAATTGTTCAGATGAAACTTACACCAAAACAGAGAATAGAGCTGCATGGATTCAATAACCTGACTAAATCATTAAGTTTTAATATGTATGATATTTGCTATACAAAAACAAAGGAAGAACGAGAGGCCTACCTTAATTATATTGATGAACAATATAACGCAGACAGACTGACTGATATTTTACAGAAAGTGTCTGATATGATTGGAGCCCATGTTTTAAATATAGCGAAGCAAGATTATATCCCTCAAGGCTCAAGCGTAACTTTGCTTGTATCTGAGGGACCTGTCGAAACAGCTCCTGAAGAATCCTTTGAGGAATCTCCGGGTCCGCTTCCGGAACATGTTGTCATGCACTTAGATAAAAGCCATATAACAGTCCATACGTATCCTGAATATCATCCTGATGAAGGGATTAGTACATTTAGGGCCGATATTGATGTTTCCACTTGCGGAGAAATTTCTCCCTTGAAAGCTTTGAATTTTCTTATCCATTCTTTTGATACGGATATCATGACAATTGATTATCGAGTCCGCGGCTTTACGCGAGATAAAAGCGGCCACAAACTTTTTATTGACCATCAGATTAATTCAATCCAAAATTATATACCTGATTCGGTGAAGGAATCGTATGATATGATTGATGTAAATGTTTATCAGGAAAATATTTTTCATACAAAATGCAAACTGAAAGATTTCGATCTAGATAATTATTTGTTTGGGTATAAGAAGGATACTCTTTCTGAAGAGGAACGAGAACAAATAACCAAGCGTCTTGATCGGGAAATGGATGAAATTTTTTATGGAAAGAACATTCCATACACTGACTGAAAATAATTTAAAGGCCGGCTTGCAGGGAACGCCTGTATAGACTAACCTAAATTAATGAGACACTATAAAACACCTTCGAAATGGTACACTTAAACAAAGTACTAATTCGGAGGTGTTTTTGCATGGGCAAAAATGTATATTCAAATGAAGTTAAGTGGGCAGTT
>NZ_LT622352.1 GCF_900098925.1 Bacillus massiliglaciei
GTTCCATTAAGTTTGACGCAGAAATTCATATCGATTATATAAACTTTTCAACCCTCGGTGACTCCAATACAAGTTATTGAGGGTTTTGTGTAAGATTGGACTACAGGCTATTCTCCAATATTTCTTTCTGGAGTTTCCCCATTCATATGCCTTTTGGTCAGGGACACCTAGACCTTTGAGTTTTCTTACTCTTGTCCTCGGTTTCTTCCATTGTTTCCATTCAAGCATACGGAGTCTCCGTCTAATCCACTCATCAAATTCTTTAAATTTACTTGGTGTATCAGCCAATGCAAAATATCCACACCATCCCGTTAGATATTGATTTAGTTTCTCGATTCTAACTTCCATAGGAATTTGTTTAGAACGGGAGGTTAACTCCCGTATTTTAGCCTTAAACCTTTTAATACTTTCATTGGCTATTCGAACCTTCGGTTTCTTATTGACCGTAAAGCTAAAGCCAAGAAACTTTCGTTTCCACGGGCGATCAACTGCTGACTTTTCTCTATTTACTTTGAGCTTTAATTTCTGCTCAATAAAGCATGTAATTGAGTTCATCACTCGTTCTCCAGCTTTCTTCGATTTCATGTAAATATTACAATCATCGGCGTAGCGGACAAACTTGTGACCTCTCCTTTCTAACTCTTTATCAAGTTTATCCAAAAGGATATTCGAAAGAAGGGGGCTCAGTGGACCTCCTTGTGGTGTTCCTTCTTCTGCATCATAGACTACACCATTCATCATAATTCCTGCTTGGAGATATTTCCGTATAAGTTTCAAGACCAGCCGGTCTTGGATTCTACTTGCTAATATCCCCATTAACTTATCATGATTGACTCTATCAAAGAATTTCTCCAAGTCCATGTCAATCACCCATCTATAACCTTCACTTATATATTCCCTTGCTTTACGAACCGCATCATGACCTCTTCTATTTGGTCTAAACCCATAACTATGTTCTGAGAAGGTTGGGTCAAGAAGTGGGGTTAGAACTTGGGCGATAGCCTGTTGAATGAACCGGTCTGTCACGGTAGGTATTCCTAGTAATCTTACTCCACCGTTCGGTTTCGGGATTTCGACTCGACGGACTGGGTTAGGTTGATAGGTACCTTCCCTTAATGAATCACAAAGAGTTTCCCAGTTCTCATAGAGATGTCTTCGTAGGGATTTTACGGACATTCCATCTATGCCGTGACTCCCTTTGTTCTTCTCCACACGTTTAAGTGCTTCTATTAAGTTTTCCCGTGACAGAATCAGATCCATTAACATGTGATATTTCCTTTCGACGTGAACGTAGAAATCTAATTATGTTATTCCTGCTCCACCCTCATGAAGTCCCCTGTGGAATTCACCACTTCCTCCTTCAAGTAAGTCCTTTCGGATTGTCTGCTTCTATACAGGAATTATATGCCTAGTTCTCGTTCTTCCTAATAGTTCAGTCCTTCCCATTCCATCTCGAGTTGGAATGGTACTATGACCTCGGCTGACTTCTGATTGTTCAGCTGTCCATCGCTGGATAGGTTACCAAGGGAACTTGGCGTTCCAATCAGACCTCCCCGGGTAAGAGTACAGTCTTTCCCTCCATCTATCTGCTTCATTTACTCTGTACCACCTTCGGCAGTAAGGACTTCGTTTTGTTGTGCAAACTCATCCAATGGTACCTAGCCTTATATGAAGTTCGTGTTCCTCAGACCGGAGGTTTGCCGCTCGCTTCCTTCAGATTCTGCGTCACCACAGACACCCTTGCGTTAAGCTAACCATTACTACTGCCTTCATGGTTCGGGACTCTCACCCTATAGACTGCACCCATGCCGGGCGCACACAGAAAGGCCTTCGGAAGGGATTCCTTCCGAAGGCCTTTTGTCGACAATCTGAAGCGGATCACATTTGCTGTGATCCGCTTTTTTTCATACAGCTGATAACCTAATGGTAGCCGTTCTTTCCGTTAGCAGAACCGGATGTTTTATGTTTGGAGCTTTTTTTGCCCTTTTGTTTTGTATTTCCGTTCCTGTTGCCCATTATTCATCCCTCCCTGAGATTATAACGTTCCCCCATAGTATCTCGCAGCTGAAGCAAGGATAATCTCGGGAATGACAGGGAAATCATCTGCAATTTGGTTTCGTTTTCTTCATATGCAGGGCATTGATTTCCCCGCCAATGATAATAATCAATCCGGAAAGATAGAACCAGATCATCAAGGCAATAATTCCGCCGAGACTCCCGTATGTCGTGGAATAATGGGCAATTCGGTCAACATAATAGGAAAACACAAAAGACGTGATCATCCATCCTGCGGTTGCAAATAAGGCACCGGGAAGAATGCTTAAACAGTTCAGCCGCAGATTGGGGGCCATCCAATAGAGCATCGCGAACACAATCACCAGAACGAGGAAACTGATTCCCCAACGGATTCCGTTCCAGATATCCAGGAAGGCTTCTGAAAAACCAAAGCCCGAAAATAAAGCAAAACCGATCTGCTTTCCAAAAACGGGAAGCAGCAGAGCCACAACAATCACAAACAGCATCGCCAGCGTGAGAATGACGGACATGCCCCTGGCAACAAAAAAAGAACGGCTCTCTTTCACTTCATACGCTCGGTTAAAGGCTTTGACGATTGCATTCAATCCATTCGAAGCAGACCATAATGTTCCGATAATTCCCAGAGACAGCAGGCGGCCGTCTCCTTTCAAAACCTCGCGGAGCTGGGACTCGATCATTTCCATGGATTCTTCCGGAGCAAAGGCCCGCAATGAATGCAATAATTCCTCATTCGAGAACGGCAAATACGCCATTAACGTGAATAACACGATTAACAGCGGAAAAAGGGACAATATAAAAAAGTAGGACAGCTGCGCGGCAAGACCGGCGATGTCATCCTGTTTAAAACGATGTATAAGATGTCTCAAAGAGGATAAATCGAGCCATTTAACCGTCATACCGCACCTCTGTCTGCATTATTGATATAAAGAGCTTTTTCTTTCAATCACTGGATATTCGTCCTCCAGATCATCTTCTGTCAACAGGGAATCATCGCTTTTGCCCGGAACAGAATCTTCATTCCGTAACGGAACCTGAATGCCTCTTCCTTTTCTGGAAGTATAGCTGTCCCTCTCATCGGCCTGTCTTCTGCTTGAATCGGGCACAGCATCATGTTCGTCTGAAGTGAAGGCTTCCTTCGTTTCCTTTACAACAGAAGCTACTTGCGGCGGAATATTTTTCATTTCCTCCATCCGCTCTGAGATGAAAGCGACATCGCTTGAAATTTTCTCGATGGTCGTCCTTACTTTGGCGGAAGTATCACGCATTTGATTCAAAAATTGGGTCGGATTTCCGGCAGCGTTCTTAATGCCTGCCAAACATTTCTGGCTGTTATTCCGGACAGTCTCCCGGGTTTCCTTATCAAACAGGCTGATGGCGGCCCCGGCAAAAGCTCCTAAAAAAACGGCCTGCATGAATTTGCTTCTCTTTTCGTCCTTATATTGTACGCTGTAATCTCTCATATATTCTCCTCCTCTACATATATTGAATTATGTGCTTGGCTATATTATACCCAAAATTCTCGGCTGTCTTAAATCGATATATCTTTTCCCTTCCAAAAGTTATTCAAAACCAGCAGAATCAACCTATTTCTGTTAGGCAAAGACCGGAAAATTGATTGACTTATAGAAGGAATCATGAAAAGATAAATTTAGTTATTATGAACGATGTGAAAGGATGAGGAAGATTGGATTTAACACAAAATACACCTGAAACTGTTTCTTACATGATTGATGCAATTACCGACAAATTAAGAATGATGAATATAGGAGCGATCAAGTCAACTGACTTCAACTCTGCCATGCACGCTGAGCTCCATGATATTTATAAGCTCGTGATGAAAAAATCCAGCTTCAGTCCAAATGAAATGCAGGCCATTGCTGAAGAACTCGGAAAACTGAGAAATATGTAACAGACAGGCAGTCCTGATTTTGGGGATTGCCTCTTTTTTATTTATTTTTCCTGTATCAGTAAAAAGCGGGCAATCCCTTTCATGTTAGGCCCGCGAACACTTTGTGGTATAGTGTTAATAGAATTTTTCTAAGGAGTGAGACGCAATGCTCGAGCGAAGAAAACCGATTCCTGTAGCCGAAGCGGTCAGCAGGGTCATGGAACATACATTATCTGGTGAAACGGAATGGGTGTCCATTGAAGATAGCCATCAGCGCTATTTAGCCCAGGATTTAAAGGCGACGAATGATGTCCCACCCTTCAATAGGTCCCCTTATGATGGATTTGCCTTACGGTCTGCAGATACAGAAACGGCCAACGAATTTGAAGTGATCGAAGAATTGGCGGCCGGCATGGTTCCAACCAAGCAAGTGCAGCCCTTCCAGGCTGTGCGCATCATGACAGGGGCACAAATCCCTGATGAATGCGACTGTGTAATCATGATGGAATTAGTGAAGGAAATCGAGAGAGACGGCAAGAATTACATACAGTTCACGCGAACCTTAAAGAAAGGGGATAACGTTTCTTATAAAGGAGAAGATGCCAAGGAAGGCGACATTCTTGTCAAAAAAGGCACTTTCATTAATCCCGGAATTCAGGGGGTGCTGGCTACTTTCGGCTATCACCGTGTGCCGGTAGCGAAAAAACCGATTGTCGGACTGTTTGCCACTGGCTCCGAGCTCCTCGATGTGGACGAGCCGCTTCAGCCCGGGAAAATCCGCAACAGCAATGCTTATGCCATGATGGCCCAAATCACCAGGGCAGGAGCGGAATACCGTTATTACGGTAAGCTCAAGGACGAGCTGGATGCAAGCTTCGAGGCGATTCGGAAAGCTTTGGATGAAGTAGATATTCTGATCACAACCGGCGGAGTTTCTGTCGGAGATTTCGACCTTCTTCCTGACATCTACAAAAGACTCGGCGCTGAAGTCCTATTCAATAAAATCGGTATGAGACCGGGCAGTGTCACAACGGTTGCGGCGATGGAAGGGAAAATCCTGTTCGGTCTTTCCGGCAACCCTTCTGCCTGCTATGTAGGCTTTGAGCTTTTGGCAAGACCTATCATCCGTCATGCCCTGTTTTCTGAACAGGTCCATTTGAAAAAGGAAGAAGCCATTTTAGAAGAGGATTTTCCAAAACCAAACCCCTTCACCCGTTTTGTAAGAGCGAAATTATATTATGAAAAAGGACAATTGAAGGTAGTGCCGAGCGGAAAAGATAAATCCAACATTGCCATGAGCCTTGCCGGAGCCAATTCCTTCGCCGTCCTCCCTGGCGGTACACGGGGATTCCAGAAAGGAGATAAAGTACAGATTCTTCTGCTGGAAGACCAGGAAGGAAGCAGCTGGCCATGGTAAAGCCGTTTATCTTTCAAATCTCCGGCTATCAAAACAGCGGAAAAACGACGCTTGTCTCAGAGCTGATTTCCTTTCTTCGCCAGTCAGGCTATGACGCCGCCGCCATCAAGCATCACGGGCACGGCGGAGAACCGGATCGGCTGGAAGGCAAAGATTCCAGTGCCTTTTACGGGGCTGGAGCCGCTGTCTCCATTGTGGAGGGCCAAGGATCGGTTGAACTGCATGGACGTCTGCCGGAAAAGAAACGCTCGCTGGATGACATGATTCAGCTGGCTTCCTTTTTCGAGCCTGATGTCCTCTTAGTCGAAGGCTTTAAAAAAGAAGCATACCCAAAAGCTGTAATCATCAGGGAGGAAAAAGATTTGGAGCTTGTGAATAAGCTGAGCCAGATACAGGCCGTCCTTTTCTGGCCGGCGATGGAGAAAAGAGTGCAAAGCCTGCATACCGGTCTCCCTTTCTTTTCCATCAAGACAAAGGATTTTCACCACTGGCTCCTATCCCTAATTCAAGAGGAGGAATGACCATGTTCGTATCTTTCGACTCCGCCAGAAAGCGGGCTATGATTGCAAGCATCCAGGAGTATGTTTCACGGGAAACAGGAGAGGAAATTGGCGAAATCGCAGCGGAAATTCATTTGGAATTCATCATGGATAAGATTGCCCCTTATATTTATAATGAAGCGATCAAAGATGCCCGGAAAACAGTAGAAGACCGTCTGGGCGCAGTGGAAGACGATTTATATGCCCTTGAACGCCCATTGAAATAAAGAAACAGAAACATTGATTTTTTAGAATCAATTGAAGTGAAAAGACACATGCGTCCGAAGTAAAAATTTATTTCATTAAAAACGAAGGAGGATTCCCAACCAGGAGTCCTCCTTCGTTTTTATTTTTGTTCTGTCAAAATAAGCGGGCCGTCTTTGGCGATGGCAATGGTGTGCTCATACTGTGCTGAATATTTCCCATCAGCAGTTGAAGCCGTCCATCCATTCGGATCCCGGGTGGCCTTGTATGTACCGACATTCACCATAGGTTCAATTGTAAAGACCATTCCCTCCTTAATCCGTGCGCCTTTATGGGGCAATCCATAATGCGGAACCTGCGGGTCTTCATGAATCACATTTCCAATTCCGTGACCGATAAAATCCCGGACAACGGAGAATCCTTCCGCCTCCACATAGGACTGGATGGCATGGCCGATATCGCCAATCCGATTTCCCGGAACCGACACTTCAATTGCTCTATACAGGGATTCCTTTGTCACCTCCAGCAATCGCTCCGTTTCTTTTGATACATTCCCTACCTTATAGGACCAGGCAGAATCCGCTAACGCGCCATTATAATTCACGACCATATCAATCGTTACGATATCTCCGTCTTTCAGCGGGGACTTTCGCGGAAACCCATGACAAATTTCTTCATTAATGCTGGCACAGGTTGCATATTCATAGCCTTTATAGCCCTTTTGTTCCGGCTTGGCTCCTCGTTCCTTCAAGAACCGGTCAACGAACTCTTCAATTTCCCAAGTCGTAATGCCGGGAACAATCATTTTGGCAATTTCTTTATGGCATGCAGCCAGGATTTTCCCGGATTCATGCATGGCTTTTATTTCTCTGTCAGACTTAAGCACGATCAAACCAAGACACTTCCTTCTTCTTTTTGTCTATTCTTATATTACTTGAAATTTCCGCAGATATGAATGATTAATACTTAAAGAAACGCCGTCCGGTTCTGTTCCTTGTAAAAAGACGTCCGCGGAGATTGGAAACACACAAAAAAGCGGAGAAGGGCATCTGCCTTTTCTCCGCTTGCTGTATGCAAGGCTGAAAAACGTCCTATACTCTTAAACCATTCTTTAGCCCAATAATCTCAAGGCTTCGCGGTTGAATGCCGGAAGATCGTCAGGCTGTCTGCTTGTCACAAGCTGATCGCCGCAGACAACCACTTCCTTGTCCTGAACATTTGCACCCGCATACTCCATATCCACTTGAATGGATTTATAGCCAGTAGCATTTCTGCCCTCCAGCGTTTTTGCCGTGATCAAGAGCTGAGGACCATGGCAGATAGCGAATACAGGTTTCTTTTCATCCATAAAAGATTTTGCAAACTGGACAAATCGATCGTCCGCACGCAGCTGATCCGGAGAAAAACCTCCCGGAATGAACAGAGCATCAAAGTCTGCCGGATTTACCGTATCAATGCTTTCATCAATGGAAACCTCTGCTTCACCCTGCTTGCCTTTAACGGATTTGCCTTTTTCTTTTTCAATCGTTGTAATTGTATGGCCGGCTTCTTTAAATGCCTTGGCAGGATCTGTGTACTCCACATCCTCAAACATGTCTGTAATCACACAAGCGATTTTCTTACTCATAATCAATCATCCTCCCAGTCATATAAATTAATCTCCCTTTATATGTTTCCCGTGAGGAACGATGCTAAACGTTCATTTTCCTGCTGCAAGCCCTGTATTTCCTTCTTTTTCATTCGATGTCACATGTTTTGGATACTTGCCGACAACATGGATGGAACTGATAATCCGCTTATTAATCCAGTTTCTGTTTTCCTGTGTGTTCAGCTGTGAAAATATCTTATCTCTTCCTTCAGCAGATGTAACATAATAGGCCGGCAAATTATTTAAGCTCAATGTGATGATATCGAGTCTGCATTTATCACATTTACAAAATGTTTGGTATTCCGTTCCTGTCATTAACACCTGAACCCACGCTGACACGATTTCTTCCATCACATTGATATATTCTTTCTCCAAAGTACTTCCTCTTTTCATTATCTATAAAATAGAAAACCTGTCTGATTGACAGGTTTCATTCCTCGGATTGTTCACGCGGCATAATCAAGATTTCTACCCGGCGATTTTTCGCACGGCCTTCTTTTGTACTGTTGCTCGCTACTGGTTTAAATTCCCCATAGCCTTTCGCACTGAACCACTCAGGATCAAGCTTTTTATTTTCAAGCAGCAATTTCATAAAATTGACAGACCTCATGACACTCAAATCCCAGTTTGAATCAAATTGATTCGTTTTGATCGGTACATTATCGGTATGGCCGCTGATTACAATGCCCCTTGGGGGATTCATGACAAGCAGATCAGAGATTTCCTTTGCCAGCTTCTCATCTTGTTTCCTGACACTGGCTGCCCCTGACTCAAATAATACGTTATCACGGATCATGACGTGCAGCCCGTCATCTGAAAGGGTCGTCTCCAATTTATTATCAAGCTTCTTCTCGTTGATGAACTGATTGACACGTTCTTGAATTTCCGTGAGCTCCTCTTTTTCAGAATCTCCAAGATTCGCTTGTCCATCAAGGTCTTCTGCCCCCTGTTTCTTTTCCGGGGAAGTAGGAAGTTCACTCGGATTATCACTTGGATATTCCATGAAACTGGATCCGCTGTTAAAGACCTGATTAAACACATTGGACAGCTGCTGGAACTTCACCGCATCTACGGAGCTTGAAGCAAACAGCACAATAAACAGGGCAAGCAGCAGCGTCAATATATCTGCATAAGGAACAAGCCAGGATTCATCTATATGCTCCTCATGCCTTTCTTTTTTTCTGCGCCGTTTAGCCATCTTCCCTCTCACCCTCCAGCCATTTTTTGCGGTCCTGCGCCGGCAAATACGAGGTTAACTTTTGTTCAATTGTCCTTGGTGCTTCTCCTTCTATAATCGACAGGATGCCTTCTATCATCATTTCCTTGATACGCACTTCCTCCATCGACTTTCGCTTTAGCTTATTGGCAAAGGGATGCCAGAGGACATACCCCGTATAAATCCCCAGCAGCGTCGCAACGAACGCAGCTGAAATCGCATGTCCCAGCTCTTCCGTATCCGCCATGTTGCCAAGTGCGGCAATCAAACCAATAACCGCTCCAAGCACCCCTAATGTCGGTGCATAGGTGCCAGCCTGTGTAAAAATGGCCGCTCCCGCTCTGTGTCTTTCTTCCATCGCATCAATTTCTTCCGATAAAATATCGCGTATATAATCTGCGCTCTGTCCCTCTACGGCCAGGTTCAGACCGTTTTTCAAAAATTGGTTGTCCAGCTGCTCAGAAACAGTTTCCAATGCCAGAAGGCCTTCCTTCCGGGCAATAACCGCCCACTCTGAAAACGTCTTGATGAGCTCTTCCGGCTTCATCAGCTTTTGCTCTGTAAAAAGGATTTTGAACAGTTTCGGTAATTTCTTAACCTCTGACATAGGCACTGCCGTCAGTACTGCTGCCATTGTTCCTACGATAATGATCATAATGGCTGCAGGGTTGATCAGCGCTGATAAACTGACGCCCTTCAATACCATTCCTACTAAAATGGCCGCTACCCCAAGCAGCACTCCTATAAAAGATGTTTTATCCATTTTATTCACCCACTAAATTAGAATCTCATTTGTCTATTTTATATATCGACAGTGCCTCCGAAAAAATGAGTCCATTTTCTTTATATTCTTCTAAACTGGGTAAAATGGCTCATAACGAAGTGAAATGGCAGCCCTTTTCTTTCATCCAAAACCGTTTTCTGTGGACAAAAAGAAAAACTATCAACCCCTGCAGAGAAGTTTGATAGTTTTTGGTGATGCGTATGAATTTCCGTTCCAGGGCCGCTTGCTTACCGGGGCCACAGATCGATGCAGCTCATTCTTTCCCTTCCTGCCATTTTTCGACCGCGTGTCTCAGCAGATCAGGAAGGATTCCGGTCGAAAAGGGAAGCTCCAGCCGTTCCGTGCGTTTATGGGCGTCCTTGCCGTACGGGCCGATATTGACGGTTGGGATATCCAGCTTCGCTATCTGTTCAAGCGGCAAATGGTACCGTCTGTTATATAAAGGCATTTCCGCCTCTATAGCGCCAATGACCTTATCGCCATCCATGAGCCGGCAGTAGCTTACGTCCGACAGGCCCATAAAAAATTGCTGCAGCTTGATTTCTGTTTGATAATCATGCAAAGCCTTAGCCTGTATGGTCTCCGTCAGGCGCAGCAAGAAGTCCTCTTTCTGATTTTCCTTATTAAGCGATACATGCGGATAATAAGGAGGAGCCAGCATGACGAGGTAAAAAGGAGCGAGATCGGTAAAATACCCCGCCATTTCTTTTGCCAGTTCCACCGTCAATTCCCGGTAATCAAACTCCACATCCGTCCACTTCAAAAACAGGTTCTCCATGTCTTCCTTAAACCTGTCCCCATACCTTTCTACGCCAAGTTCATACAGACTGGAATACGTGTATACACGGGGTTTTGGCGGCTGGGAAGCCACTCCGCCGGCGGCGTATACCGCTTTGAGCCGTGAATGAATTTCCTCAGCACTGTCCTCCGCCTTTTTCACAAGTCTTTTCATCGTTTCGTCAGGTGTCTGCTTGAGGGTCATAATATTATATAACCCATAGGCATAGGTCGGTGTCTGAACATTGTAGCGATCCTTCAGATCGGTCAACTTCAGACAGATGGGAAGGGGACCCTGCTCCCCTCTTGCCCGATCGGCAAATTCCGGCGACAGTTCCATCTGAGCCGTGAAAACAGCAGCCATCCAGGATGCATTGACCCCTTCAAGCGGCTCTCCTGCATGGGTCTCCTTCCCGGAACAGAAGACAAGCGGGAGCATCTTGCCGACAGAGCCTGCGTATATATATTTGGATTCATCACCAGGATAATTCGAAAAAGAAGGCTCTGAACAAATCGCAAATGAATAATCAAGCCCTTCCTGCTCCTTCAGCCTTAGCAGGAGATTGACAGCCGCAAGCATCCCCTCTGAATTCCGCTCTTCATCCGGCGTGGAGAGGAACAGAATATTTCCCTTGAATGAATCCTCACGGGCGGCCCATTCTGACAGGAGAGCCAAATGAAGCGCAATTCCCGCTTTCATGTCCATGCTTCCTCTGCCAAAAAGCCATTCCCCTGAGTCCAGTTCCTTCTGAAGGAGCGGATCAGACGTTTCTTCCTTCAGTTTTTCCAGATATGCATCCGGATCAAAGGCAAACTCCTGGAAATGACCGCAGTCATCGACTCCCACCACATCATAATGACTTAAGAGAATGAGCGTCCGCCTGTCTGCCGGATCCTTCCCCTTCAGCAGCGCGGCCACAGCTTCCCTTTCCAGAGAATCCCCCACAATCTTTTCACGAAAAATATTCGTCTGATGTTTCTGGAAGTAAGGGATTTCCATCAGAATGGCGGTCAGTTCATCCGCCATATCCTTTTCTTCTAAAGTACCTGAAATGCTCGGAATGCGGACAAGCCTTTTGACTAGTTCGACGATGGCTTCACTCGTATTCCAGTGTTGGCGCTTTTTCACTTTTTTCTGCCCCCTTTATTACAGTCACTGCTGTGCACGGCTGCCCGCCGTCTTATTGCCCATCCACTTAATCAGCGGCGTCAATAAGAAAAGAATGAACAAGATTCTGAATAGATGAAAGCTGGTCACGATCGATACATCAACATGAACAGAGAGAGCCGTAACAGACATTTCAGCCACTCCTCCGGGAGCAATGCTGAGAAAGAGCTCTTTCATCGGCACAGCCGTAGTCCATTGCCAAAAAAGGGCAAGTCCATAGCAGAAGCCAATTAAGAGAAGATTATGAAGAAAAACCATCCCAAACATTTTCCGGAACATCCCCGGTGTGTCGAGTTTCAGAGTAAAGCCGAGGTGGGCTCCAATCAGCAGCTGAGCAGCATTCAGCCAGAATGAAGGAATCTGCGGTGCCTCCGGTCCTGTAAGATTGAACAGGACCGCCGCCAGCAGCGGCCCCAGCAGGAAAGGCAGCGGCATTCTGATTTTGAGTCCTGTCCATAAAATAACCGCTGTTACCGCGATGAAGCCAAGAAAATGCCAGCCGCTGTACTGAAGGAAAAAAAAGCTCCCATCCCCAGACAGAACAGTGTCCCCTGACTCATGTGTCAGTACATGGGTTACCAGCCAAGGAACAATCGAAATCACAAGGACGATTCTCAGCGTCTGCATAAAGGCAACAGCAGAGGCATCCGTATCTTTCAATTCCTCACTCAGAACGACCATCTGGGTCAATCCCCCCGGGAAACTTCCAAGCATAGCCGTATTAAGGGAGATATTCATGGCCTTGGCCATAAGCCAGGCGCTTATCACTGTAAATAACACCGTCACGACCGTTGAAATAAGCATGACAGGCAAATGAGAAGCCATTTGCTGCAGAGCTTCCTTCGTAAAGGAGCTTCCGAGCTGGACTCCCAGTACGAGAAGACCGATGCTCCTGTAAATCCTCGGCCAATACAGGTATGGCCTCCATTTCATTTTGGCCAGCATAATGACGAAAAGCGGACCAAGCATCCACGGAAGAAAAATTCCAATCTGATCAAATAAATAGCCTCCGCCGAATGCAAGCATTGCAACTAAGAATATCTTGCTGAGAACGATTCCTTTATTTTTCATATGTTGACCTCTTTATGTATGTGTCTTCCATTCTATCATACTTGGATGATGCTTCTTTTTGTTTATTTCTGCCCGTTTTTCCCCTTATTTCCTGCTTTATTTCTCCTGGATCTGAGTCTATTCTCCCTATTTCACACCCTCATTTCAGGTAAAATGATTCATTTAGGAGTCTTCCATAAATTACATTCAATTTTGACCCCCAAAAATCGACATCTTTAAGTAGAATATATAGATGGGGGTCAAACTCTTAAGAAGGGGTGACTATAATGTTATCAAACAATGAAATTGGTATCGATTTAGGAACAGCAAATACATTAGTTTATAGTAAAAATAAAGGAATTGTACTTAACGAGCCTTCTGTGGTGGCCATTGATATAACGACGAATACCGTGCTCGCGGTTGGAACCGATGCAAAAAACATGATCGGGAAAACCCCAGGAAATATCGTCGCGGTCAGACCGCTGAAGGATGGCGTCATTGCCGATTTCGATATTACTTCGCAAATGCTGAAACAAATCATGAAAAAAGCCAGCAAAATTCTTGGATTGTCTCTTAGGAAGCCAACTGTTGTGGTCTGCACTCCATCCGGTTCCACTTCTGTTGAAAGACGGGCAATTGAAGATGCAGTGAAAAGCTGCGGGGCAAAGCATGTCCATTTAATCGAAGAACCTGTTGCTGCCGCAATCGGCGCAGATCTTCCAGTGTCCGAACCAATCGCCAACGTCGTCGTAGACATTGGAGGCGGAACAACCGAGGTTGCCATTATTTCCTTTGGCGGTGTCGTTTCATGCAATTCGATTCGAATCGGCGGAGATCAGCTGGATGAGGATATCGTTCAATTCATCCGCAAAAAGTATAATGTCTTGATTGGGGAAAGAACCGGAGAAATCATCAAAATGGAAATCGGCTATGGCTTAATTGAACATGAAGTGAAATCCATGGAAGTCAGAGGACGGGATTTAGTAACAGGCCTTCCGAAGACCATTACGGTTACTTCCGTTGAAATCCAGGAAGCGATCCGTGAATCTTTGCTTCACATTTTGGAAGCCATCCGGTCTACGCTTGAGGATTCCCCTCCTGAATTGAGCGGTGACATCGTGGATCAAGGTGTTGTCTTAACTGGAGGCGGAGCATTATTGAACGGAATGCAGGATTGGCTTGCAAGTGAAATTGTCGTCCCCGTTCACATCGCCCCCCAGCCGCTTGAAGCCGTGGCTATCGGAACGGGCCGTTCACTGGGTGTAATCAATAAGCTCCAAAAAGCAGTCTACTGATTTTTACATAGAAAAGCAGATGAAGAGATTTCCTCATCTGCTTTTTTATTTGGTTTTTTGTGCTCTTCTTATCGATATCCAGAAGCCTTCCTCTCTGCTTTTATCAATACGCCATGAATGCCGACTCCATAATCGGTAAGAGTCACAAATAGAAGAAACGGTTTATAGGTTACATTTTTCGGCAAAAGGGAATAAGACGGATAAGTAAATGTCAGGAGTGAATGCCCATGAAAAATAAACTGATTTCACTAGGAAAAGAGTTGAAGAAAGAGGTTAATGAGGACAGAGCAACCGGATTGGCTGCCGAGCAGGCTTATTACTATCTGCTTTCGCTTTTCCCTTTAATGATCCTGCTGCTGTCCATTCTCCCTTATTTGCAGATTGAACCGTCCGAAGCACTTAAATTTATGAATCAGCTGCTTCCGTCGGAAACAACTTCTGTCCTGGAGGAGAACATTGTTAAAATCTTGAGCAATCAGAATGGCGGATTATTGACTGTCGGAATTCTTGGTACTATTTGGTCCGCATCCAACGGTATGAACGCCTTCATCCATGCTCAGAATATCGCTTTCGATGTGGAGGAAAGCCGCGGATTCATCAAAGCAAGAGCCATGTCCGTCCTGCTTACCTTTTTACTGATTTTAGCCTTTATCGTTGTATTGGTTCTTCCTGTCTTCGGTTCAGTCATTATGAATATGATCAATCAAATCATCCCGGTTCCAAGCGGAATTCAGACATTAGTCGATGTCCTTCGCTGGGTCGTGGCAGTAGCGGTTCTTTCCATCGTGCTTGCTTTGCTTTACCGCTATGCGCCCAATAAAACATATCCATTTAAGCATGTTTTGCCCGGAGCCATTACAGCAACTGTTTCCTGGCTGATTATTTCATTAGGATTTTCCTTTTATGTCAGTAATTTCGGCAACTATTCTTCCACCTATGGCGGTCTGGGAGGCGTCATCATATTGATGATTTGGCTATATATGACTGGCTTAATCCTGGTCATCGGCGGGGAAATTAACGCCATGTACCATCGCCATCATTCCGTTCCCGAACAGGCGAAACCGAAAATTCCCAAGTCATCGGCTAACTCTACTTTTAATCGTTAAATGAAAAAATATCAAATTTCTCCTCACAGAGAAATTTGATATTTTTATGCTGTATGGATTTCCATTGCAGGACGTTCTCCATGCTGTTGTTCCATTTTCTTTATTTCTTTTTCAAATATTCTTCATGCTTATCATCATGCGCAAGCCATGCACTGTATTTCCTCTTAATATAGCGTTCAGCTTCTTTGAATGCCCCGAAACTTTTTGGCTGCTTCTTCCCGTTCAAGTCATAAACCCATGTCTCTTCTTCCGGCCGAATGAAGATTTCTTGTTTCGCTCTGTTGATATACAGATTTCCCTGCGGCGACTCTTTTACATGGACCTGGTTGCTTGGGGCATCCCGTTTAATCGGATCTGAAAAAAAGGTCTGTTCGACAAACTGCTTGAATGCTTTTTCTGTCATCGTACAGCCTGCCGCTTTTTGATGGCCCCCGCCTTCATACTTGGCCGCAACTTCTGACACGTCGATATCATCATGGACGGTCCGGAAGCTGATTCTTTTGCTGCCAACCATCGCAATGGCAATATAGTCTAAATGAGAGAACTCCTTCGAAAGTTCATTTCCCAATTCAGAATGATAAGATTCAGCATGAACAATACCAGCTACATGAGGTCCAATTCCAGCCTGATAGACTTCGCGCTTTTTCCTGTTTATGTATCTCTCCACCCTGCCTTCTTCCATTTCCAGCAGTGTATTCTCTAAATCATCAAAAGCAAAACTCTCCTCATTCTGGAGCTTAGACAGAATTTTGGTTTCGAAGTTTTCCATTGGAAACATATAATAAAGATCGTTCAGGCGTTTTGCCCTTACATTTTCATTTGCTTCCCATTCCCATGTATCATACTGACGAACCAATTCAACGAATTCCTCCACGGCTTTGGACCGCTTCAGACCGAAATGTTCCACAGCATACTCATAGAACAGGGAAGTCGCCGCTGTCTGTTTGCCGTCTTCCTGCAAAACCGTAACATGCGCCCAGCTGTTTTTATTCAAATGCAGCGCAGACTTATGATGATCGATCAGCAAGGCTCTGCCGCCTTCTGATATAAAATCATTGATTTTCTTTTCATTTTCTTCATTGACTGATAAATCTGTCACGACAATGATATCTTCCTTGGCTGCCCCCTCAAGAAAACCCGCTACTTGATCATTCAGCCTGCCAACGGAATTATAACTGACGGCGACTTCCTCGCCCAATGCGAGTTTGGCGACAATCCCGCAGCCAATCCCGTCCAAATCATTATGTGTAAAGAGATGGTACACACAAACCCCTCCTATTTCCGAATATATTTTAATGTTCCCTAAAGAATGAAATTCATAGGCGTTACTTGGTTTACCTCTGCTATTTTAACATGTTAAGGCCCATTCGTTCCCTTTTTTCGTCTGACGCTGCTAAAATATCCATTTTCATCCATACATTATATTTTTTCTATCCGTGTCCAGCTAATCTTTTTAAAAGGAAAAAGGGACCTTGACGGCCCCTTTTTACCTGTTTATTGTTCAATTAATTTCCCGAGATTAGCCATTTCAATCGCAGAAACAGCTGCCTCATAGCCTTTGTTTCCTGACTTAGTGCCAGCACGTTCAATCGCCTGTTCAATATTTTCGGTCGTCAGCACGCCAAAAATGACAGGAACTCCTGATTCGAGACTGACAGAAGCAATCCCTTTGGCACTTTCGTTACATACATAGTCATAATGAGTAGTAGAGCCTCTGATTACCGTCCCTAAACCAATGATGGCATCATATTTTCCTGTGTTCACCATTTTCTTGGCAATCAGCGGGATTTCAAAAGCTCCCGGCACCCATGCCACGTCAATTTCGGCTTCTTCCACGCCATGCCGCTTCAAACCATCAAGGGCACCGTCCAGCAGCTTGCTTGTAATAAATTCATTAAACCTTCCGACCACAATCCCCACTTTCAATCCTGATCCAATTAATTGCGCTTCAATTACATGATTCATCCTTATTTCCTCCTCAAAGATTCTCTTTTTTATAGTTTCTTATTCAAACGATTGGCTGTTTTGCTTCCCGCCTGACCGCTGCTTCGTTTTTCCGCCGGTAATCGGCAAGGTCTGCAATCGTGATAAATTTCAAATCAAACCTGGCAGCAATCTTTTCGAGATCTGGAACACGCGCCATTGTTCCGTCTTCCTTCATAATTTCACAGATGACGCCGGCAGGTTTAGCCCCGCAAAGCTTGGCCAGATCGACCGAAGCTTCCGTATGCCCTGTGCGCTCAAGGACACCGCCCTCTTTAGCCACAATCGGAAAAACATGGCCTGGCCGTTTAAAGTCCTCAGGAACAGAGCCTTCCGCAAGCAATTTCAGGATTGTCGCTGACCGTTCAAAAGCGCTGATTCCAGTCCGTGTGCTTTGATGGTCAACGCTGATGGTAAAAGCTGTCCCAAGCTGATCCGTGTTTTCAGCGGTCATAGGATGCAGATGAAGCTTTGCAGCCAATTCCCCGGTGATTGTCGTACAAATCAAGCCCCGGCCATGCGTAGCCATAAAATTAATCGCTTCCGGAGAAGCATGTTCCGCCAAAATGACAAAATCCCCTTCATTTTCGCGATTCTCATCATCTGCTACAATGACCATTTTACCGGCCTTCAAATCTTTTACTGCTTCTTCTATTGTATTGAACATCGTTTGCGCCCCCTCAAAAGAATCCATTTTCCGCTAAAAAACCGGCGGTCATTTCTTTTTTTCCATTTCCTGTTTCCAGCTGGTGCACAATATATTTTCCGATCATGTCTGCTTCAATATTGACAATGTCCCCGGCCTGTTTCTGTCCCAATACGGTATCTTGATGGGTCAGCGGAATTAAGGAAACCATTAGCCTGTCTCCCTCAATGCCAAAGATGGTAAGACTCGTCCCATCAACAGCAATGGATCCTTTTGGAATACAATAACGGCCAAGCCCTTTATCCAATTGGATGTGATAATAGACGGCATTGGCGGACCGTTCTGTTTTAATAATGGTTCCTGTCCCATCAATATGGCCCGAAACAAAATGCCCGCCGAATCTTCCCTGCGCACTCATCGCCCGTTCCAGATTGACAGACGAACCGGGCTTGAGCCGGCTGATCGATGAGGCCTTTACCGTTTCCGGCATCACATCGGCCGTAAACGAACGTTTGCTGAATGAGGTAACCGTCAAACAGACACCGTTCACAGCAATGCTGTCTCCAAGGTGAACATCCTCTGTAATTTTTTCAGAACCGATGTCCAGAACCAGACTGTTTTGGCCCTTCTTCACTGCTTTTACTATTCCGATTTCTTCTATGATTCCAGTAAACACACAACTCCCCCCCTCTTCTGTTTTTTATAAACAAAATCAAAAAACCCCTTAAGAACACCTAAGGGGTACGGGAGAATATGGCCAATACATGTATAACCAAATAAGCCTGCTGTTTTTTTAAAAAAAGTCAGACTGCTCCTTATACATAAAATTCAGCTTCATACGTCCTTCTCCCATCCAGACTTTACTGTCGGCTTTGGAATCTCACCAAATCCTGCCTTTACAGGCTCGCGGGCTAGAATTTCTTCATTACCGCCGGTTGGGATTTACACCCGACCCCGAAGGACAAAATATTACGTTTTGATTAATCCAGTCTGCCCAAGTCAGCTCCAAAATCCGACATGGGTGAATCATCTGGATACCCTATTTATATCACTCACGCCAAAAAAGGGCAAGAGAATACACTCCCTTGCCTTGCATATAGTATTTTTTCCTCAGCTTCCCGAGTTCAGCCTGCTCGGGTTCTTTTTGGTTAGCTGTTCCATACAACCATTATGCCATTACTGATTTTGCTGTTTCAGGTAACAAATGTATACCTTTCTTCTGACAGCGATTCAAGTTTTCCTTCAATGAATTTTAACTCTTCTCCCGTCTAATAAAAGAAGACGATTTAAACATCATGCGCTGATGCGAATACGTATGATTTCCCCCCTGATGACCGGCTTTGACGATTTTTTTTTCTGCCTCAGGATTTTTTTCCATCTCGTTTCCAATCAGAAAAAAAGTAGCTTTCGCATCATACTGCTCCAATAATGGTAAAATGCCGTCCGCATTTTACGTTGGGACGTCATCAAAATGCTGCCATTTTTCCCCTTCATCTCTACTTGATCAGTCAGCCCGCCGTCCAGCTGAAAACTTCTGGAATTCATAAGTTTATTGTTGCTCAGTAATGAAAAGATAACAACTGCAGCACTCCATGCCAGAAACCATTAATGTCTTTTTCATAAAATGGCCTTTCTTCTGAAAGTTATCTAAAGCATGCTGGATATGAAATGCGCTTTTGATTAGACCAGTCCAGTAAATATGGAACAATATCTGGACAGAATCTTACCCTCAGAGAAAAAGAGACCACTATAAAAATAAATAAAGCGAAATGGATTTTATTTCAGGGACCCTTCCTGGGGGACACGGTCCGAGCCTGCAGTCTCTTCCCTGTGCTGTTCCCCAGAAGTCGTCCATCACTTAAATTCAGTCATTTCTTAGCTACTTATATCCTAAGAATTCTCTGTTTCTGTCCAAGCCTTATTGCATCCATAAGACATCTCCTCTTTTTTTATCCATTCAGTGCCTGCTCGAGGTCTTCCCATATATCCTGCCACGCCTCAAGACCGACAGAAAGGCGGATCAATCCGTCGGATATGCCCATCTCCTGTCTCATATCAGCCGGAACTGCTGAATGGGTCATTGTAGCTGGATGCTGAATTAACGTTTCAGCATCTCCGAGAGAAACCGCAATCCGGATGAGTTTCAGCCTGTTCAGCATAGCCTGGGCATCCTCCTTCGTGCCCTTCAGCTCGAAAGAAATCAGACCGCCGCCTGCTTTCATTTGTTTTTTGGCAATCTCAAATTGCGGATGCCCTGTATCTCCCGGAAAATATACCCTTTTCACCCGAGGGTGGGCTGTCAGCTTTTTCACTATTTTTTCTGCATTTTCACTGTGCCGGTCCATGCGTACCGGGAGAGTTTTCAAGCCCCTTGCGAGCAGCCAGGCATCGAACGGGGACAGAATCCCGCCCACATCTTTTTGCACCGTGGCTGCCAAATTCTGAATATATGCCTTCTTGCCAACCACAAGCCCTGCCACCACATCTCCATGTCCGCCGATATATTTTGTGGCACTGTGGAGGACAATATCACAGCCTTTTTGAAGCGGCTGCTGTAAGTATGGAGTAGAGAATGTATTATCCACGACCGCCGGTATTTGATATTCCTTCGCAACCGTGGCGGCCATTTCCAGATCAATCAGCTGCATGGTCGGATTGATCGGCGTTTCGATAAAGATACAGGCTGTTTCAGGGCGAATTGCCTGGCGCAGTTCCTCCTCTGATCCCATATCACAAAAGTTATGCGAGATCCCGTACTTTTCTTTTAAAAGTTCCAGCAGCCCAAATGTGCACCCATACACACCTTTCGAACAGAGAATATGATCCCCTGATTTAGTCAGCGACAGTAGCACTGCAGATACGGCCGCCATCCCTGATCCAAAGGCAAGCCCCGCTTCTCCGCCTTCTAACAGTGCAATTTTCTCTTCTAAAACTCTAACGGTCGGATTGCCAAGCCTCGAATAGATATAGCCGTCTTCCTGTCCGGAAAATCTTTTTTCTCCCTGTTCGGCTGTATCAAATACAAAAGTGGATGTTTGAAAAATGGGCGGCACCAGGCTTCCCGCATACCGGGTATCACTGGCTCCATGGATGGCCGCCGTTTCTATATGCTGATACTTTTCCCCCATCTGTTTCCCTCCTCCGTCTCTCCCTGCATCATATGCCCAAGGGCGGGCTCCTGGAAGCGTCGGCAAAAAAAATATCAACCTCCTCTGTGAGAAAGTTGATATTTTAAACTTTTTGTCCCAGGCTCTTCTCTTTATCGTTCTTCCACTAAGCTTCCTTTATAAAAGGATTTTTTTGTAAGTTGGATATCGAGCGCGCGGGCTATTCGTTTCAAATCTTTTTCTTCCCGTTCATTCACGATAGAAATAACGGTTCCATCGGCACCTGCCCGTCCTGTCCTGCCTGAACGGTGCGTATACTGTTCAGCACTTTCAGCGACATCTACATGGACAACGGTCGTGAGCCCTTTCACATCCAGTCCTCTTGCGGCTACATCTGTTGCCAAAAGAAGCGGAGATTTACCCGACTTTAAATACCTGACGGCCTTTTGCCTCTCCATCTTGTTCGACTCTCCATGCAAGATTCCGACATTAAAGCCCTTATATTTCATTTTTTCCCCGATTACGGTTAGCTCTCCAATATCATTCAGGAAGGCTAATGCCTTGATTCCATCTATTCTTGCAATTTTTTCAAGCACCCCGAATTTTTCACGTCTTTCGGCAACAATGTAGATGTGCTCTACTTTCGACTCGATAGCCTTGCTTTGTTCTGAACGGTCAACTTTCACGGTTTCCGGATTTTCCATGAACTCGCGCGCACGCTGTTCCGTTTCTTCCGGCAGTGTAGCTGAAAACATCATGACCTGACGATCCTTCAGTGTTGATTTAATAATATTCCGGATTGTATCCAGATGTTCAGGCACAAGCAGCTGATCCCCCTCATCCAGAACAAGCATTTTCACTTCATGCATCTTTAATTTCTTTTGAGCGATCAGTTCATATATCCTGCCTGGAGTTCCGGCAATCACCTGCGGCCGTTTTTTTAATTTATCCAGCTGCCTTTTAACATTGGCTCCGCCGATAAAGGCTGCACCGGAAATGCCGCTTCCTTCGGACCAAATCCGGATTTCCTCATTGATCTGCATGACAAGCTCCCGGGATGAAGCCAGGATAAGTGCCTGCGGAGCGGTTTTTTCCGGATCTATTCGTTCAAGCAGGGGCAGCAGGTAAGCCAGTGTCTTCCCTGTCCCTGTCGGTGATTCTGCAAGCAGATCTCTGCCTTCCAGGATGGCAGGAATGGCCTTGGATTGGATCGGCATGGGCTGCATGTAACCCGATTTTTCCCAGGCCTTCTGTATAAACGGGCTCATCTCAGCCAGCATTGTTGGTATTTCGTTCATATCGTTCTCCTTCTTCAGTACGCAATTTAACAAGATTTCATTCTTCCATCTTCACACTGGAAGTTCACGTTCTTCATTTATAGTACCATTTGATCTGTCTCTGTGGCTAATGGAATTCTGATTGATACAGCTGTCCCTTGATTTTTTTCACTTTCTATGGTGATTTCACCCTTATGGCGATGAATAATTTTGAAGCTGACAGCCATCCCCAGGCCAGTCCCTTTTTCCTTTGTCGAATAAAATGGCTCCCCGACATGGCTCAGCCGGTCCGGCTCGATGCCTATTCCACTATCGGATATAGTCAGGAGGACATTTTCCTTATCTCTATCCAGCTTAATGTAAATCTCTCCGTGTCCAGTGATTGCTTCTATGCTGTTTTTTATAATATTAATTAAGACCTGTTTGATCTGAGTAGGATTTGCCAAAATAATGAGAGACTTGGCTGTTTCTTCATAAATTAATCCAATATTACTCAGGTTCGCCTGCGCTTTCATCAGCATGATCACCTGCCGGATGCATTCTCCGACATTCACGGCACTGTAAGTCTCATCCTGCTGCTTCGCCAGAACGAGCATCTCCCCGGAAATGACATTGATTTGTTCAATCTCATTTTTCATGATTTCCAGATGCTCGTCGTTTACCTCTTTTGTCATCTCCATCAGCTGCACGAACCCTTTCAGAGAGGTCAGCGGATTTCGGATTTCATGGGCAACCGCAGCAGCCATATGGCCGATGACCGAACGTTTTTCCGAGATAATCATTAATTCTTCATCACGCCTCATCTCGGTAATATCTCTGGCAGTCATATAGGCTCCTCTTACTTCGCCCTGAACAATGATCGGTATGAATGAACAGCGTGTCGTCTTCGTTTCCCCGTTAACAGCCACAATGTCAATTTCGAATTTCACAGCTTCTCCATTTAAGGATTGCTGTAAATAGACAGTCGTCCGTTCTTTTTCTTTTTCAGGAAACAGAAAAGCAACCGATTTTCCTTCAAAATATTCTTTTTCATACCCATACAAGTCTTCTGCTTCCTTATTGACCGTCACAATTTGCCCGATGCGATCAATTTCAAGGACCGCATCGGGATTTTCATTGAATAAAGAACGATATTGTTCATTCACCTTCAATAAATCAGTCTGGGAACGCAGCAGCTTCTCCATCATATTCCGGCTCAGCAGGAATAAGATTACGGAAGAAACCAGAATATAGATCCAGCCTTTTGATTGCTGGAATTCAGCAAATAAATCGATGTTCTCATGGGATAGATTTCTTGAAATGATATCTGTGCTAATAATCCAGGCGAGTGCCGCAGCAATATATAGAACCGTGATTTTTACTGCCATTTTATATGATTGTTTCATTTTTTACCTCAAAAAAGAAAGTTTATATTTATTATTTCCTTTAAAGCAATATTTTACTTAGAAAATCTCCAAATCCTCTGTATGATGCCGCTTTCCAAAAAATAGAAATCATTTATTCTATTTATACCATAATACCGGTCATTCTCTTTCTATTAATTGCAAAAAAGAAGAAAGGTAAAATTATACAAACACACACCAGCTTTTTTAACTTTTCTTTCAGTTCAAGAGTAAGAGTTGCTATAATAGGAGAAAAGTATTCAGACATGAAAAAAATGAGGTGACGACATGCAATCCTATACCGCTCAAAAAGACGGAATATTCCCATCTGTCTGTTCATTGGACTGTCCGGACCAGTGCGGTCTGCTGCTCCATAAAGAAAACGGAAAAATCGTCAAAGTGGAGGGAGACCCGAACCATCCCATGACAAAGGGAAAGATCTGCAATAAAGTACGGAATATGGCTTCCCGCCTATACGATCCGAAACGTTTGCAGCAGCCTCTGAAAAGAATTGGTGCAAAAGGCGAAGGCCAGTTTGAGCCGATCAGCTGGAAAGAAGCCATCGAGACCATCACTGCCCGTTTTAAAGACAACATAAGAAAGTACGGCCCTGAAAGCATCCTTCCCTACAGCTTCTATGGAAATATGGGGATTCTCAGTTCAGAAGGAATGGACCGGCGCTTCTTCCACCGTATCGGCGCAAGCAGACTTCAGCGATCTGTCTGCAACGCCGCCGGATCTGTCGGATACAAATATACGATGGGCGGTTCTTTCGGCACAAGTCCAGAAGATACAGCCCATACCAAGCTTTTCATCATGTGGGGAATCAACGCGGTCAGCACGAATATGCATCAAGTGATGATTGCCCAGCAGGCCCGAAAAAAAGGCGCCAAAATTGTCGTCATCGATGTTCATAAAAACCAGACCGGAAAGTGGGCCGACTGGTTCATTCCGATAAAGCCAGGGACAGATACAGCTCTTGCTCTTGGGCTGATGCACATCCTGTTTAAAGAACAGTTCGTTGATGAAAAATTCCTTCGTTCCTATACGGAAGGACATGAACAGCTTCGGGAGCATGTACGCGATATGTCGCCAGCCGCTGTCTCTCAAATAACCGGAGTCCCTGAGGAAAGCCTGTACAAACTGGCCCGCATGTATGGCCAAACTTCCCCTTCCTTTATTCGGATCGGAAACGGCCTCCAGCATCATGATAACGGCGGAATGGCCATTCGGACCATTGCGTGCCTTCCTGCCTTAACCGGCCAGTGGCTCCATCAGGGCGGCGGTGCCATGAAAGGGAATTCCGGATATCTTGCCTTTAATACACACGCACTGCAGCGGCCGGATTTCCTGAAAAACAAGAAAACGAGGATCATTAATATGAATCAGCTGGGGGAGGCACTGGCTGAGCGCCAAAATCCGGTGCAATCACTCTATGTGTATAATTCCAACCCGGCCGTGATTGCACCGAATGCGAACCTGGTCCGGGACGGCCTGCTGCGCGAAGATCTTTTTACCGTCGTGCATGACCTGTTTTTAACTGAAACCGCAAAATACGCGGATATCATCCTGCCGGCAGCCTCTTCATTTGAAACAGAGGATTTCCTTACTTCCTATTGGCATCATTATATCCAGATACAAAAGCCGGTGATGGAGCGTTACGGGGAATCAAAATCAAATATGGAGGTCTTCAAGCTTCTGGCTGAAGCAATGGGATTTGAGGAAAAAGAATTTCAGGATACAGAGCAAGACATGATCCGTCAGGCATTAGATTACCCTGAGAATCCAGGCATTTCACATATTACATATGAAGCATTGCTCGATCGTAATTACATCAAAGCAGAGGTTCAGCCTTTATTCCCCGGAAAGCTTTCGACGCCAAGCGGCAAAATCGAGCTCTATTCTGAACAAATGAAAAAAGAAGGCTATCCGCCGCTGCCGTCGTATACACCTATTGAAGATGACGGCGATCTGCCCTTTCTTTTCATACCGGGACCGAACCATAATTTCTTGAATTCTACCTTTTCTAACAATGACAAACATATCGCCCTGGAAAAAGAAGCGAAAATCCATATGAATATCCACGATGCAGAGGCATTGGAAATTCAGAATGGCGATATGGTCCATGTATTCAATCACCGCGGCGAGTGCCGGCTTAGAGCCGCTGTCGGGGAAAATGTTCTCCCCGGTGTTTTAGTCAGCCAAGGCTTATGGAGCGATGCTGAAGCAGGGCAGCTGGTGAACGCCCTCACCCCGGATCGTATTGCCGATATGGGAGGCGGAGCCGTCTTTTTCTCAGGACGGGTCGGAATCAAAAAAGAGAAAGTGGAGGAATGAGCATGACAGAAGCCCTTGGGACAACCATCCATTCGGCGGAGCAATTAAGGGCGCTGATTGGAGAGCCTAGTGAATTGGTTCAAAATAAAACCATCGATCATCTTGACCGGCATTGCAGGGAATTCATTGCCCGGTCTCCTTTTCTGACCGTTTCTTCTTCCGGAGAAGGCGGGCAATGCGATGTCTCTCCAAGAGGGGATCAGCCCGGTTTTGTCACTGTGTTACATGATAAGCAGCTGGTCATCCCGGAAAGGCCGGGAAACAAAAGAGCCATACACTGCTCAATATTCTCCATAATCCCCATATCGGCCTGCTGTTCTTTATCCCCGGCCTTGGGGAAACACTGAGGATTAACGGGAGAGCCTCCCTTATAGCGGGGGGCGATATATTGGAACAAATGGCTGTCAGAGGCCGGAGCCCTCTTCTCGGCATCTCCGTTAAAGTGGAAGAATGCTTTATTCATTGTGCGAAGGCCTTTAAACGGTCTGGTTTATGGGAACCCGATTCCTGACCCGAAAGAGATGCCCTTCCTTCCGCTGCCAAAATCCTGCTGGATCATGCGCGTCTGCCCAATTTAACGGAACAGGGGATAGAAAAACGGCTGCAGGACGGATACACGAACCGGCTATATTAGAAAAAAGGCGCCTCCATTAATATGGTACCTGTGGTTAAGACACTCAAAAAAGAGTGTTTTAACCTAGACTAACCTAAATTAATGAGACACTATAAAACACCTTCGAAATGGTACACTTAAACAAAGTACTAATTCGGAGGTGTTTTTGCATGGGCAAAAATGTATATTCAAATGAAGTTAAGTGGGCAGTTGTGAAAGATAAAATGAGTGGTCAGTTTTCGAACCGTGAAATCATGGAGAAGTATGAGATTAAAAATGTATCTCAAATCAAAACGTGGATGAAATGGTATCGAGATAATCAGGTTCATCGATTTAATCAACCAATAGGAAAACAATATTCCTATGGTCATGGACCAGACAGTTCGAGTCCTGAAGAGAAAAAAGAACGTCAATTGAATCATTTAAAACAGGAAAATGAAATCTTAAAAAAGTATTTGGAGATCGAAAAGGAGTTGAAAAAGAAATCGTTCTCCAATTAGTTCAGAATTTACGAAAGAAATATACAGTATCAGCTATTTTATCAGCTTTAAATGTTCCTAGATCCACCTATTATCGCTGGGCAAATGCGCAACCAGTTGAGTTGTCTAAGGAAGAAGAAGCGATTATTTACCTTTGCGAAAAAACTAAATACCGATATGGTCATCGAAAAATCAAGGAGCTTTTAAAACGTGACTATCATATCAAATTGAACCGTAATACTGTTCAACGAATCATGCAGAAATATCACCTTCAATGTAAAGTAAAACAAAAGAGAAGGTGGAAATCTCAAGGAGAATCTGTCGTTGTCGCGCCAAACTTATTACAGCGAGAGTTTCACGCAAGCAAACCTAACCATAAGTGGGTAACAGATATTACCTACATTCAATATGGGCCAGACACTTTATATTTATCAACGATCATGGACTTGTTTAATAATCAAATTGTTGCCTATAAACTTTATACTCATCAACAAATTCCTTTGGTGATTGATACCTTGAATGAAGCACTAGAAAAGCGAGGAAACCCTAAAGGAGTCATCATCCATTCAGATCAAGGAAGTGTCTATTCTTCTTATGCTTATCAGAATCGGATTAAAGAAAAGAATTTAGTTGGTAGTATGTCACGCAGGGGAAACTGTTGGGACAACGCAGTGATTGAGTCTTTCCACTCCAACCTTAAATCAGAAGAATTTCAGTTTGTTAAATTCCATTCTTTGTCGCTAGAAGAAGTAAAGGAACGTGTGGATCAATTTATGAGTTATTATAACGAAGAGCGTATCCAAGAAAAATTAGGCTACCACACACCAATAGAGTTTGGTGATATGGCAGCCTAAGAAGGTGTTTTATTACTGTCTCAAATGAATAGGTCAGTCTAACCACAGGTATTTTTTTATATACTTGAATTTCAAGATAAGGGGATTAGGTGAGATAACATGAGTAAGATTACATTTTCAGCTAAAGAGATCAAAGTACTTCAACAGAATCCAAATGTTCAACGTGTTAGTGAAAAAGCAATTACATATACTGACACCTTTAAAAATAGATTTATGGATGAGTATTTGTCTGGTAAACTTCCGCGTCAGATTTTTATGGAGAACGGCTTTGATATTGAGATTATAGGACAAAGCAGAATAGAACAAGCAGCTTGTAGGTGGAAGAAGGCATATGAAAAGAATGGAGTAATTGGACTTACAGATTCAAGGAAAGTAAGTTCTGGCAGACCATTAAAACGAGAGCTTACCCCTTCTGAGGTGATCGAAAGACAAAAAGCACAAATTAAGTTACTTGAGGGACAGGTAGAACTATTAAAAAAGCTAGAAGTGACAGAAAGGAGGCTGCTAAAAGGAAGAGAAAATCTAGCCCCGAGTAAAGTATATCAGTTGATTTATGATACCATTGAACAGAATCGTTTTAAAGGAATGACCTCGTATTTCTGTCAGCTATTAGATGTATCTCGTTCGGGATATTATAGCTACTTAAAGGCATCCAGCAGCCGAGATGCAAGAGAACTATTAGACCTAGAGGCAAAAAAGATTATATTAAAGGCATTTAATCATCGAGGATATAAGAAAGGGTCACGTTCTATAAAAATGATACTGGAAAAGAACGATGGCATTATCTTTAGTCGTAAAAAGATACAGAGAATCATGAGGAAATATGGAATTGTCTGCCCACATAGAAAATCGAATCCTTACAAAAAGATCGCTAAAGCAACTAAGGAACATCAGGTCGTGCCAAATAAATTAAACAGAGAATTCAAGCAAGGAGTTCCTGGAAAGGTATTATTAACCGATATTACCTATTTGCCATATAACAGAAATTGTATGGCTTATTTGTCGACCGTAAAAGATGCATCCACTAACGAAATCTTAGCTTATCATGTTTCCGATCGTATTACTTTAGACATCGCAACTAAGACGATACAGAAATTAATGAACAACAAGAAAGTAACTCTACATTCAGAAGCCTTCATTCACTCAGATCAAGGAAGTCATTACACTAGCCCAAGGTATCAAAAGCTATTAAACAAGTATGGTCTTGGTCAATCTATGTCTCGTAAAGGCAACTGTTGGGATAATGCTCCTCAGGAGTCATTCTTTGGTCATCTAAAAGATGATGTTGATTATAAATCCGCTAAAACGTTGAAAGAATTGAAGGCAAAAATAAATCATTATATGGTTTACTATAACAATTATCGATATCAGTGGAACTTAAAAAAGATGACCCCTATTCAATACAGGAATCATCTTCTAGTTGCTTAAGCTCTTTTTTTATAGTGTCCTTGACATAGGTGCCTGTTTACATTGGGCGCTTTTTTTTTTGCAATTTCCGCAGATTCTTCATTCAAATTTTTTCAAAACAGAAGGCAGACATTCGCTCAAATCGCTTGCGAGCATGCTGCTCATAGCTTTTTCTTCCTTCCACAGATCGGCACAGGCACCGTGAAGATAAACTGCGTTCGCGACTGCTGATTTTACATCCTCACTGAACGATAGGAAGGCAAGAATCATGCCCGTCAGTGTATCACCTGTCCCTCCCTTTGCAAGACCGGCATTCCCTGTCCGATTGACGATCAGATCACCGTCCGGAAAGGCGATGACAGTATTCCGTCCTTTCAAGACTAAAATCACACCCTGTTTCTCCGCATATCGCGATGCTGCGTCCAGACGATTTTGCTGGATGGCCTGCACCGCTTCACCTGTGATCCGGCTGAACTCCCCGGGATGGGGTGTCACGATAACAGGGCTCTTCCGTTCCGGATAAGTCCGTCTTCTGATGGCTCCGGCATCCAGAACCAACGGAAGGTCGCTCCGAAGCAAATGGCTGACTGCCCGTTCGATCAATTGTTCATCAGCCAAGCCCGGGCCGATGGCTGCCGCCCGAAAACCTTCTGGCAGGCTTCCTTCTGCAATCTGCTCCAGGCCGTCTTGCAGAAACGTACACTCCGGAACCCGGCCCGCAATAATGGAAGAGACAAACTTCGTTGTAGCCACCGTCATTTTTCCGATGCCGCTTCGCATGGCCCCAAGGCCAGCCAGCATCGCACTGCCGGGCATAGCATCCGTTCCGGCAATCAAAAGCCCATTCCCAAATGTTCCCTTATGCACATTCCCTGCCCGCTTCGGCATAGAGGCCCTGACATCCTCTTCCTGCCAAACCCTCAAGCGTGAATCATGCGGCAGTCCAATATCGAGCACTATAGTCTCTCCATAAAAGTCAGCACTGTCTTCCAAGAAGGCTGATGGCTTATATCCATGCAGACAAAATGTCACATTGGCTCGAAACGCCTCATATGTCTTGCCATGATCCGCTGCAGTTCCTGTTGGCAGATCAACGGCCCACCTTCTGGCTTTCTGTGCATTCGCCCATTTGACCTCTCCCAGAACTTCCTCACGAAGCGGGAGTCTAGTTCCTGCCCCAAGCATCGCATCTATTATAATGGAATAGGCGTCTCTTTTTTCAGTTGCAGGCTCATATCCCAGACTTTTAAAATAGGACAGATGCTCTTCTGCTGCTTCAGTCACCGGAAGTCCAAGGGGAAAATAGAGATCTGTGCAATAGCCCGCCTGTTTTAAATATCGGGCGAGCACAATTCCATCACCGCCATTATTCCCCCTTCCTGCCAAAATCAAAATCCGCTCTTCTCGGCCAAGCTTCCTTACTATGGCATCAAACAAAGCCTTTCCCGCATTCTCCATCAATGTCACCGTACGCAGTCCTCGCTTCTCTGCCAGACTGTCCATCTCGGCGATATCCGCTTTTCGGTAAATATACATACCCTCTCTCCCTTCAAATTCACGGTGTTTTTCTCTATTATAATACTGGTATATGAAAATCGAAAACGGAATCACCCTTCGCTTATTTCCGAGGAAATACTTCATTATTCGATTTTCTTCCACATCAAAAAGGCCATCCGTCACAGGAGCAAGGATGGCCTTACCTTCTATTTAATTAATTGAATGTCGTTCATCGGCCAATACAGAAATTCAGCCTGACCGGTTATTTTTTCTTTGGAAACGGTACCGATCATTCTGCTGTCTAAACTATTTCTTCGATTGTCTCCCATTACAAAATATTCATTTTCAGGGACTGTTTCCGCTCCTGTATAATCCTCCAGTTTAAAATCTTCCGTTAGATTTTCTTGTCCATATTCTTTTTTTTCATTATCTAAGTACGGTTCTTCATATTTCTTTCCGTTAATATACAGAACGTCATCTTTGTATTCAATATGATCCCCGGGCATGCCAATCACACGTTTAATATAATCCTTTTCTTTTGTTGCATGGAACACCACAATATCAAAGCGATCAATATCACTGCGTTTACTGAGAATAATCTTATCTTCATCCTGTAATGTCGGCATCATGGATTCACCATCGACGACAATAGGCGAAAATAGATACATTCTGATCACGCAGGAGAATAGAACGGCCGTTATTATCGCTTTAGTCCAAGAAAAAAGTTCTTTTGCAGCCTTTGATTTTCCCATCGATTCACTCCTATCGTTCCCGTTTATTCTTACTATACAATGGTTCTTACATGGATGGAAATTTCAAGCAGGGCAGAATGCCAATAAAAAAGACAGACCTTCAGTTAGTCTGTCCCTGTCTGTTCTGCCAGCAGAACTGCAATTTGATCCTGTACCTCTGTGATTCGGCTCTCTTCCAGAAAGTTGTTCAGCAGAATGGAAAAGATATACGTTTTCCCGTTCTTCCCTGTTACATAACCTGAAAGGGTGCTTACCCCGGTCAATGTCCCCGTTTTTGCACGGGCATTTCCCTCAGCTTCCGTTCCTTTCATCCGATTCCGAAGCGTACCTCCGACAAACTTTCCTTTTTCCCCAGCAATAGGCAGTGATTCTTCATAGGAGGAAAACCAAGTCTTATCCTGCACCTGAAATAATAGCTCTGACATTTGATTCGCTGTGACCAGGTTCATATGGGACATGCCGGAGCCATCTCGGATGTTCATGCTGTCCCGATGTAGGGAAAACGTCTTGAGTGTGTCATTCATCACTTCCAGGCCCTCTTCCCAGCTGCCTTCTCCGTGCTTGACTTTCCCCATTTCCTTTACAAGCACTTCTCCATGTCCGTTATTGCTCAATTTCATGAACGGCACCAGTAAATCTGACAGAGGAATCGACTCATGCTCTGCCGCTTTCTTCGCATCATTCGGAGTGATGCCTGCCGACACGTTCCCTGCCAGGTGAATCCCTTGAGTTTTCAATGATTTCACAAACATGGAGACAGTATAGTGGGAAGGATCGAGCACCGGCACCCGCTGCTTGACCCTATTTTGTGACAGCGGAATCGTTCCTGTCACATGAATCGTATTTTCCAGCCGTTCCCGTTTGATTTCAATCGCTTCTTTTCCATCAGTATCAACCGTTTTTGCTTGATTGACCACTCTCATATAATCGTTCCTTGGAATCAGTTCAACTCTTGCTGCCGTTCCAGGTTTGTCTCCCGGACGAATATCAACCCGGACCGTACCGGCGTCATATTGTCCATCAGGTGAAAGTGTCAGCGCGGAAATCGGTGCCCCGTAAGCCTCCAGCTTATCTGCTTCCTGCAAATCTGCCGAGTGCAGCTGACCATCATACCAGCTGCTGTCACCGATAATATCTCCAGAAATGAACTGAATGCCGCGAATGCGAAGAACGCCGGCCAGTCGATCCAAATCCTGTTTTCTCAATGTCGGATCCCCTTTTCCCTTTATGTATACATTTCCTTTCAAAAAGGGGCCGGCCTGAAGCCCATCCAAATAGATCTCTGTCTTGAAGCGAAATGTCTCACCGAGAACTTCCAAGGCGGAAGCCGCTGTCAAAAGTTTGAGATTGGAAGCCGGCCTAAGTCTCAAATCCCCATTATGGGTATAGAGAATCTTCCCTGTTTCCGCCTCGCGGATACTGACTCCCGCCAATGAGCCCTGTAATGAACCAGACCCCTCTATGATTTGATTGAGCTGACTTTTCAGCCCGGATTCCTGAGAGAAAATCTCTTTTCCCGGGGCCAGGAGAAGAATGAGGGCTAAAGTCCAGGAAAAAGAACGGCGGATACCTCTTTTCAATGCTGTCACCACCTCATTTAACTGATTATTCTTAAATTAAAACATTTCATTGCTAATTTCCTCCATCCATCCATTAACAATTTCGTTTTGCATCCGAAAATATACATAATAGAGAAACTAGGTCTTTCGGCCCTTCACCCCATTTTTGGGTCATACATACCGTTTCAGCCAGCCTGAAGGGTAAGCCTGTCTCATACGTTAGAAAGGAGAAGTCATTATGAAAAGTTTTTTATCATTTTGGACCAATTCCCTGCAAAAAAGAATACTGGTCCCTTTTTTATCTTTATTCCTTATTTCCTGCTTCCTATTAGGAATATTCGTTTATGAGTTCAGCCTGAAAGCCATCAAAGAGGATATGTCTTCCTCCCTGAAAAACCAGGTGGAAAGTATCCATACAGCCTATGATTTGTATCTTGACAATATTTATTCCTCTTTCGATCTCGTAGCTAATCGAGAAGAATTGATCCAGAACTATGATAAAAACCCCGAGCAAATTGAAAAACTGTTTGAACAGTCCATCACAGATACCAGTATGCAGCGCATGTACTATGGAATTGAGAAAACAGGTGAGACTCTCATTATTCCGCATGTCGAACTTCCGGCTGATTTTGATCCGAGAGAAAGAGGCTGGTATCAGGATGCCATAAAGGAAAAAGGGAAACCGGTCTGGTCAGACCCCTATCCGGATGCTACATCTGGAGAGATGTTCCTGACCTTATCCAAAGCCTTATATAAGGGAGATACTCTAACCGGGGTTGTTGCTGTGGATCTTCCTGTTTCCGTCCTGTCAGAACAAAACCAAAAAGCCAATTTAGGTAAGACCGGCATCCCAATGGTCACCAATCTTGACGGGGTCATTACGACCCATCCGGATGACAGCCTGATCGGCAAAAAGATTCCGGATGAAATCCTGAAGCAAATGAAAGGAACACAAGGCACTTTCGAAAATTCGTATGGCGGAACAGATCGATTATTCTCTTATTATCAAAATAAAGAAGGCGGTTTGATTGTCATCGGTATGATCAATGAAAGTGAGATCAGGGAAAGTGCGGAAGATATCGTCTTTCCAGTCCTCCTTGTCCTTGGCGCTGTTATTCTTTTGTCCATTGCCGTCTCTTATTGGATTTCACGGTCATTAACCCGGCCGATTAAAGAATTGGAAGCCGCCTCTGAAAAATTGGCTGATGGTGATTTTTCCGCTTCCCTTACAAGTGACCGGACAGATGAATTAGGGAATTTATTCAATGCCTTCAGCCGAATGAGCCAGCAATTAAAGCATTCCCTTGTAAAGGTGGATGAAATATCTGAAAAAGTGCAGGAATCTTCCATGACTCTTGTAGCAAGCGCAGAAGAAAACTCAGCCGCTTCCCTGCAAGTAGCTGCCACAATGGGACAGATTGCCTCGGGAGCCACAAGCCAGACGGAAAATATTCAAGAAAATGAATCCGATTTAAGCGAAATCGATAAGCAGGTCAGCCAGCTGTCTGTCAGTATCAGCGATATGCAAGAAGGATCTGACCAAATGTTCCATTCGTCTGAAAATGGCCGAAAAACAGTTCAATCGTTAAAAGAACAGTTCAATGAGACTGCGGGCATTGCCGGCAAAATGGGACACGCCGTCGATTCCCTGAATACTCGTTCTAATGAGATTAACGAAATCGTCAATACAATTACAGAAATTGCCGGGCAAACCAACCTTCTTGCATTAAATGCAGCCATTGAAGCTGCACGTGCCGGAGAACATGGCAAAGGATTTGCCGTTGTTGCCGATGAAGTAAGAAAGCTTGCCGAACAAACCGAAAACTCGTCCAAGGAAATTGCTTCATTGATTCAAACCATGCAGACCGACACGTCCCAGACGGTTTCCTTAATTGATCAGGTCAACCGTCAAATTGACAATCAAGGAAGCTCTGTGACGAAAACGGAACATGCCTTTGAAGAAATTTCTTCAGTCATCGGCCAAACCTTCAGTAATTTTGAAGGAATTATCCGAACCTTAAAAGTAATCAATGGCAAAATTGAAAACACAAAGAATAATGCCTCCGAGCTCAGCTCCATCAGCCAGGAAACTGCTGCCGGCACTCAAGAAGTATCTGCTTCCATGGAGCAGACCTCCGCTTCTATGGAGCAGCTTAACAAACTGGCCGGAGACCTGGAGAACTTCTCACAGGAATTACAGGCTGAATTGAAAAAATTCACCTTTTAACCCGAAGAACATGGCCGTACGCTCTAGGTCATGTTCTTTCTTTATTTTTCTTACAAAAACAAAAACTTTCCGGCTGTATACTGTAAATGGGGAATTCCCTGTTAAAAAGAACGGACTGCAGGGTAAAGAATCATAATAGAACGTTCGGAGGGGGATATGATGTTTGAACCATTGTTAAAAGAATTAGTGAAAATCGACAGTTCCAGAAGAAAGGGAGCGAATCAGGCTGTAGAATTTTGCGCGGAATGGCTCCAAGAACAGGGCCTTTCGGTCAAAATACTCGAAAATAACGGCTGCCTCATGCTCGTAAGTGAAATCGGCTCAGGGAACAAAACGATTATTTTAAACGGTCATGTGGATGTAGTCAGCGGAACCCCTGATCAATTTTTCCCAGAAGTCATCGAAGGAAAGCTCTATGGACGCGGATCCGCTGATATGAAGGCCGGTGTCGCTGCCTTGATGTGCACGATGGCAAAGCTCAAAGATTTGGATCTTCACGCAAACATTCAGCTTCAAATCGTCTCGGATGAAGAAACTGGCGGCTTCAATTGCTCGGGCTATCTAGCCGAACAGGGGTATTTAGGTGATTTTGTTATTTGTGCAGAGCCCACCCAGCTGGGTATCGGCCTTCAGGCGAAAGGCGTGCTGCAGCTCGATCTTGAAATCGACGGCTCGCCTGCACATGGAAGCCGCCCTTGGGAAGGCATCAATGCCATAGAAAAAGCGTATGAAATCTATCAGGCCATTTTACACCTGCCCTTCACCAAGGAAAGCACCTCCCTCTATGCCGGTCCTTCTGTCAATCTGGCAAAAATCAAGGCCGGCGATGCATATAACAAGGTTCCCGACAAATGCATGATCAGTCTTGATATCCGCTATCTTCCAGGCCAGTCGGCTGAAGATATTATAAGTGAGATTAAAGCAGTCATTGGGAATCAGCCTCTTCACCTCCATATGGCCAGCCAGCCGGTTCAGACAAAGGAAACAGACCCATTTATCACCATGCTGCGGTCGGCCATGAAAAAGAAAACCCAAAAGAAAGCCGCGATTTTTGGCCAGCATGGCTCGGCAGATACCGTCTATTTTGCCAAACATGGCATTTCTGCCATTGAATTCGGGCCAAGCGGCGGGAACTGGCACGGCAACCGGGAATATGCAGATCTTGAAAGTTGCGCTCAATACATAGACATTCTTTCTGCATTCCTATCCGATTTTACGCCTGATTCTTAAATGGGGGTTTAAAAAGAATTATCTGCATCCTGATTGGCAGGAAAAACTGCCGATTGCGGATGCAGATTTTTTTCCGGCCCTCTTTCCGTCTCGCTTTCTAGGTCTATCTCCCCCGCTGATTACTAAATTTTTTGCCTCTCTCTACCTTTTTTCTTCAGCCTTTTCTCATACCCAAATTACACTTTTTTATTACATTGTTATCCTTTTGTAACATAAATACCATTCCATAGAAACATGATTGTTACATTAACCTGTTATTCTATGAACACGATTTAATAGTAAAGGAGACTATTACTTTTGAAAAAATTACTAATACCAATGATTACTGCTTGTTTTCTAGTATTTGGTTTTTCCGGAGTCTCATCGGCCGCGGCAACTACATATAAGGTACAAAAGGGTGATTCCTTATGGAAGATTGCTTCTAAACATAAAGTTTCAGTCAGTCAGCTAAAAAGCTGGAACGGACTTAAGTCTGACACCATTCACCCTAAACAGGTTTTGAAAATTTCAAAGCCAAAAACTGCAGCAAAACAAACTGCAGTAAAGAAATCGACAGCAACAGCTAAGAAGGCTTCTGCCCCTGCTAAATATAAAACAATGACCGTTAAAACAACAGCTTACACTGCCAGCTGCAAAGGCTGCAGCGGAATTACTGCTACCGGAATCAACTTGAAGAAGAACCCGAATGCAAAAGTCATTTCCGTTGATCCTAAGAAGATTCCTCTTGGAACAAAAGTTTATGTGCCTGGTTACGGAACAGCGATCGCCGGTGATACTGGCGGCGCCATGCACGGAAATAAAATCGACTTATTCATGTCCTCTAAAAAGAAAGCTCTTAACTGGGGCGTGAAAACTGTTACCATTAAAGTCTATAAATAAGATATTCACCACTCCCGTCTGCTGCGTGCAGGCGGTTTTTTCTTTTCCAACGATCTATCTTCAAAACTATTTTTCTGAATATTCCTTCAGTGTTATGATAGAACAGTAAGGACAGCCGCTTTTAGAAACTGAGCGTTTTGGTTCCATTACTAATTAATTAATAAGGGGTGCTGGATATGAAGATTGTAATAATCGGAGCGGGTGCAGTAGGAGCTTATTTTGGCGCGAGACTTCAGCAAGCCGGACAAAAGGTAGAGTTTTTAGTCAGGAAACAGCGGGCTATACAGCTGAGCGAAGAAGGCATGTACATAACAAGCCCCCATGGCAATTATGTTTTCAATGATATGGAGTTCACAGATGATGTCCATACCATATCAGATCCAGATCTCGTCTTGCTTGCTGTAAAAGGCTATCATTTACAGTCAATCCTCGGAGACATCGAGATACTGGTTAATCAAGGAGCACGGGTACTGCCGTTATTGAATGGACTGGAGCATATTCATATTCTGCAGGACAAATTCGGAAAAGAAGCAGTCATCGGCGGAAGTGCCTATATCGTATCCACGCTCAATGAACGAGGACACGTGGTCCACTCGAACATTCAGCATGATTTCATCTACGGTCCCCTGCACCCTTCTCAGGAAGAAATCTGTACACAGCTTGAGGCCATTACAGAATCAGCTATAATGGGTGCCCAAAAATCTGAAGATATTTTAACGGCCTTATGGAATAAATATATGTTCATTACCGCCTTTTCCGGAGTAACTACCGCATCGAATCTGCCAATTGGAACCATTCGCAAATTCCCTGAAACATTTGAACTGGTTTACAAAGTACTGCTTGAGATGCAGACTCTTGCCGGGGCACACGACGTTACACTGAGTGATCAGCAGGTCAGCCAGGCTCTTGCGGCGATGAAGGACCTGCCGGAGGAAGCCACTTCTTCTATGCATCAAGACCGAAGAAAAAGCATGACCCTTGAAGTAGAACATCTCCAGGGAGGGGCCATCCGTCTCGCCCGGAAAGCGGCAATACAGCTTCCTGTCGTTGAATCCTTATACGCCTTAATCAAGCCGTTCGAAAATTAAGCTTCCATCCTGAAGACCAAAAAGACCAAAAAGACCAATATAAACAAAAAATCAAATCTCTCTCCCCTCTGTTATAATTTTATTAAGAATATATGAAGCTACTATATAACAAAGGGGAGTATAGCATGAAAATTCTCAAAAATCTAACTGTTCAAGTAATCATTGCTATAGTGCTTGGTGTATCAGTAGGACACTTTTTCCCTTCATTTGGGTCAGAGCTGAAATTCCTGGCTGACTGGTTTATCAAGTTAATAAAAATGGTCATTGCTCCTATCATTTTCTTCACCGTCGTCATCGGAATTGGCGGTATGGGAGATATGAAAAATATCGGCCGTATCGGCGGTAAAGCTCTATTGTATTTTGAAATCGTTTCCACAATTGCTTTAGCCATTGGTCTTCTGGTCGTTAATATTTGGGGACCAGGCCGTGGATTTAATGTAGACGGTGCAAGCAATGCAGACGTTTCACAATATACGAAAGCCGCTGAAGAGACAGAGCATGGTGTGCTCGCCTTCATCTCGAACATCATTCCTGAAAACGCTGTAGCGGCATTGGCCGGCGGGGACCTGCTTCCAATCCTATTATTCGCTGTCCTGTTCGGACTGGCACTGGCCAGGCTTGGAGAAAAAGGACAGCCCGTTGTTAAGCTGTTCCAAAATCTTGCTGATGTTTTCTTTGGAATTGTCGGAATAGTAATGAAGTTGTCGCCGCTTGCTGCTTTCGGGGCAATGTCTTTCACAATCGGCAACTTCGGGTTAGGCTCTTTAGGCAAACTCGGACAGCTGATGGGTGCTGTATATCTGACAATGTTCTTGTTCATTATTTTCGTCTTAGGAGCCATCGCCAAAGCATTCGGTTTTAACATTCTGAAATTCATTGCCTATTTAAAAGAAGAAATCCTGCTCGTGATCGGTACTTCTTCATCCGAATCAGCGCTTCCAAGTATGATGAACAAGCTTGAAAAGTATGGCTGTTCCAAATCAGTCGTTGGATTGGTCGTTCCAACAGGCTACTCCTTCAACCTGGACGGGACCTCCATTTATCTGTCCATGGCGGCGATGTTTATCGCCCAGGCGTATGGAGCAGACCTGACCATACTCCAAATGATTACTTTGCTTGGAATATTAATGCTGACATCAAAAGGAGCTGCCGGTGTAACTGGATCCGGTTTCATTACGCTTGCTGCCACACTGGCTGCCTTCCCGATGATTCCTGTGGAAGGAATGGCTCTTTTACTCGGGGTTGACCGTTTCATGTCTGAAGCCCGTGCCGTAACCAACCTGATTGGAAATGGCGTAGCAACGGTCGTTATCTCGAAATCAGAAAAAGAATTCCACCCAGGGAGAAAAGAAGATCTTTCAGAAGGCCAGGCTGCTGCATCCCTTGAACGTTTAGATTAATGCATAAAAAAAAACAGGCGGAGACAACTCCCCGCCTGTTTTTTTATGCCTTTTTCTGTTTCCCCGTCAAAACAAAAAAACGGGGACAAGGATAAAAGCCGCTCTTAACGGTCTGAACCGTGCCCTTGTCCAGGAAAGCGTCCTATAAATAACAAAATATCAAATTCCTCTGTGAGGAATTTGATATTTTGCATTTCTTTATTCCAGGATTTCTGAATTGTTCTCTTTCCTGATTCGTATGAATTTCACGATATTCAAGATGATCGTTTTGGCTACTGAATAAGTCGGAATCGCTAAAATCATTCCAAGTATCCCTGCAATATTGCCGGCAACCAGCAATAGAATAATAATTGTCAGCGGATGGGTATTCAGCTTTTTCCCGATCACAAGCGGAGAAATTAAATTCCCATCCAACTGCTGGATAACTGTTACCACAACCACGACAAGCAATGCCTGCGTCGGAGAATGGATTAAAGCAACAATGAAGGCCGGCGCCACCCCGATAAATGGCCCTACATACGGAATAATATTCGTAATGCCTCCGATTAAAGCAAACACAATCGCATAAGGGAGATCAATAATCAGATATCCAATGAAAGTCCCGACTCCGACAAACAGACAAACCAAGATTTGTCCTTGAATATATGTGGCAAGTGTTTCGTTTGTTTCCTTTAACATCGTATAGCTTGAAGTGCGGTAAGGAGCCGGTACAAAACGCAAAATCGCATTCTTCAGCTTATCCCCGTCTTTCAGCATATAAAAAAGAACAAAAGGAACGGTAACAATCACTAAAGTGATATTGGTCACCATGCCAATAACGGTAGAAAGACTGTTCGTCACGTTATTCGGCATCGCGGTTAAATAAGACTGCAAAGTATCTTCCACTTTTTCAATCGACACATAATCCTGTTCCATCGTCCACTTGAACCAGCCCGATTCAACCAGCCTGTCAAAGAAATCACGTGCCTGTCCAAAATACGTAGGAATATTCTCAATCAAATCCGTTACCTGCTTGGATAAGGAAGGCCCCACTGTACTGACCAGAAGACTGATGACGCCGATGAACACTATGTATATAAGCAAGATGGCGATTGTTTTAGGAACCCGATATTTGACTAAAAACCTGACAACCGGATTAAAAAGATAAAACAAAAAACCTGCAATGATAATCGGAAAAAACAAGGTTGATACGAACACCACGATCGGTTCGAATAAAAAAGAAATCTTCGTGCAAACATAAATCAAAATAGCAACTAATAGTAACTCAATAGTCCAATACTGCAGCTTTGACTTAGACAAGGCATCTCCCCCAATAGTTTAAAACCACTTCTCAATTGGTTTCCATAAGCGTTAATTTTTATTCCATTTTATCATTATCTCCCCTTTTTTTCACTGTCAATGTTCTGTATTCCCTTTTATTTCCCTTTTTACGCCTGAAACTTTTCCCGGGCTGAGCCGTATAGGTAAGAAAGGATTTTGTTCAGAAAGGATTAGATTATGAAAAGTACAAGTAATCAAACCGCAGCTATCCAAAAAGAACTTCTGGCAATGAAAAAGAAGCTGGAGCCTCTTACGAAAAAAAATAATCGCTACGCCTTCTTATCCAGCATGATGCTTGGGATTTCCATCATTAATCTTTATGATTTATTGTTTCTTAACAGGCAGGCGGAGGAAAGACTGCTGCTTCTGCTGTTCTTTGCTTTGATAGGGGCTTTTGGTATGGCGCTGTTTAAAGAAATGCGTCTTAGAAATAAGGAAATTAGAAAATTGACCCTGTCTTATATAGAGGAGCGTATACGAAACAGTTCTTCGCTTTCTGCTGAAAAAAAGGAACGGTATCTGACATCTATTGCGGCAACACCCATGCTTGCCCTCCAGCTTTTTAAAAATTTCCTGCTTGAAGAAGAAAAAAGCAGAACCCGCTGAGGCAGTTTGCCCCAGCGGGTATTTTAATCGTATGAAGATGATTATTTTTGTTCTTGAACTTCACGGGAAGAAGCAAGCATTGTCCCATTTTTAGCAAGATTCACATGCCAAGAGAAAGCTTTTTCAAGAATATGCGGCGTTTGGTGTCCGCCTGTTACAGCAAGCGCTTCATTGTAGTAGTCCCATAATTGATCACGATAATCTGGGTGAGCACAGTTGTTGATGATTAATTCAACGCGCTCTTTCGGTGCAAGTCCGCGAAGATCTGCATATCCCTGTTCTGTAACGATAACATCTACATCATGCTCTGTATGATCCACATGAGGGATCATTGGAACGATACTGGAGATTTTTCCGCCCTTCGCATAGGACTTCGTAACGAAGATGCCTAGACGTGCATTACGGGCAAAGTCTCCGGAACCGCCGATTCCATTCATCATTCTAGTACCGGAAACATGTGTAGAGTTTACATTTCCATAGATGTCCAGTTCAAGTGCTGTATTAATGGAAATCAATCCAAGTCGGCGGATGACTTCTGGGTGGTTCGAAATTTCCTGCGGACGAAGAACAAGCTTGTCAGCATATTTTTCTAACTCTCCATATACTAGCTTTCCTTTTTCTTCAGACAATGTAATAGAGCATCCGGATGCGAAATTCACTTTCCCTGCATCGATTAGATTGAAAACCGCGTCCTGAAGAACTTCAGAATATACTTCCAGATCTTCAAATTCAGAATCAATGAATCCTTCCAAAACGGCGTTGGCTACTGAACCAATACCTGATTGCAGCGGCGCAAGCTTATTTGTCAGGCGTCCAGCCTTTACTTCTTCACGAAGGAAATTTGTAAGATGTTCAGCCATAATCGCTGTTTCTTCATCTGGCTGTACAATGGTTGACGGCGCATCGACAGTTGTTGAAACGACAATACCGCGGATTTTCTCGATATCCACGTCAATGCCAGGAGTACCGATTCTGTCAGCTACAGCTGTCATTGGAATTGGCTCTCTCTCTCCCTGGTTGCCTGGAACATATACATCATGGATGCCTTCCAGTGCGTCCGGATGAGCGATATTTAATTCAATAATAATATTTTCTGCTTTCTGAGCAAAAATCGGTGAATTCCCTACGGAAGTCGTTGGAATGATTTTGCCGTCTTCGGTAATCGCAACCGCTTCAATGATCGCAAAATCAATCGGTCCGATAATTCCTTGTCTTACTTGTTCTGCTGTATGCGACAGATGCTGATCCATATAATGGATTTCATCTGCGTTAATTCTATTTCTGATTTCAGAGTCTGCCTGGAAAGGCGAACGTTTATTAATGATGCCGGCCTGTGCCATGTAACGGTCTACTTCAGGTCCTAATGAAGCTCCTGTGTACACGTCCACTTTAAATTTCTCTGTTTTGGCTCTTTCAACAAGTGCCATAGGAACAGCCTTAGCATCTCCTGCGCGAGTGAAACCGCTCATGCCAAGTTTCATTCCGTCTTTAATCCATGAAGCAGCTTCCTCCGCAGTAACAACCTTACCCCTAAGTTGTTCATTACGAATTTTATTGAAAACGCTTTCGTCCATGTAAAAGTCCCCCATTCCGCTTTTCTTACACTTCATTTTATCAAGGGAAGACCGAATATACATTCATTTCGGGATGAAAAGCCTTATATACATCCCGAAACAGAATTTTTTTAACATAAAGCAGAATTTGTTTAAAATCCTAATACTCTCCTGAATTGACTCGCATAGGTTTGACTGACTTGAATTTTAGATTGGTCCTTCATAACTAAGAGAAATGTGGAATGAAAATCAGGAAGAATCTCTGCAATATGATTGATATTAACGATATAAGAACGGTGAACCCGGATAAAAATATCTTCCGGCAGCACAAGCTCCAGCTCGCTCAAATTCAATTTATGGAAGCCTGAAATCCCGTTTGTCTGAATCTTCGTTTTCCTGTTTTGCGCTTCCAGATACATAATTTCCTCATAAGGGACCGGGATCCATCTGTCGCTCGTCTTGATTGTCAGTACAGATGTCGATTGCAGGAGCGGTTTGTAAGGAAGAATAGCCGTTACAGCCCCCTTGGGCATTCCTTCTTTTATAATCGGAATGGACATCCCATAATAAGGTACCCCAAAGCGATTGCCTTGGATGTATTCCGCAATTTTCCTTCCGTCATTCATGGCTTTGAATGTGACAGTATCTTCACTTAGTATATCCCCGGGCTGAATTTGCAAGTCTATTTGTTTGCTTGGCTGATAATAAATAAACTGTCTGTCATCCGCCACAGCCAGGGACGTTTCTTTTGAATTGATATCTCCAATAATATTAAGTAAGGATTTGACTGTAAAACGATCCATGAAAAATCACCTTTTTTTACTTTTTTTGTATACATAGTAATAAGTTTTTTTATTGAAAGGCTGCCTCCTCCATCATTTCAGCAAACTTTCTGTCTCAAGTTCATTAAAAAAATAATTCCAAATGCATAGGTAACCGCAGACAATCTAAACGATTGCCCCTCCGCTTCATTATAATCTGTCTGAACCAGAAATTCTATAGCAGAATAGAGAAAAAAGCATTCATGATACAGAAAAAAACTGAAAAATCTGCCAAGAAAACGCTTTCTTGAAAATAACATTCATTTAGTCATTGCTCAGGCTTTCCTTCCATAAAAAGATTCGTTTGAATGTCACCCCTGCATGCAGATCCCTTCCCGCCCTCCTAATTTAAATTAACAGTGAAATCAAAACCACCAGTGTGAACTGGTGGTTTGCTCTGCGGCTGAAAGCCTCTCTTTCCGGCCTCGGCCTTAAAGGCCCACTGAAAGGGTTTCCCTTCTGCACCACATTCACTCACTAATTCTAAAGAATTTCTTTATTTCTTCCGACTTTTTTCTCCTGCGAATGGATCAATTTCTTCGAACAACGTTAACTGATCAGCCACGTAGTCTTCTTTTAGCTGATTTCTTATATATTCTTGTATTTGCTTCTTATTTCTTCCCACGGTATCAACGTAGAAACCTCGACACCAGAATTTCCGATTTCCATAACGATATTTTAAATTCGCATGTCGATCAAATATCATCAGGCTACTTTTTCCTTTTAGGTACCCCATGAACTGAGATACACTTAATTTCGGTGGAATACTCACCAACATATGGATGTGATCTGGACAAGCATTTGCTTCATGTATGATTACGCCTTTTCTTTCACATAGGTCTCTTATGATCTGTCCAATACTCTTTCTGTATTTTCCATAGATCATTTGCCTTCTGTATTTTGGTGCAAAGACTATGTGATACTTACAATTCCGTGTTGTGTGTGCTAAACTGTTCATGTCCTTCATCTGGGCATACCTCCTTCGTGCGTGAGATAAAGTGGTCGGGAAACCAACTTTATCCTACCATGAAGTGAGGTTTTTTTGTTACCACGCTATAAGCTTTCTGGAACCCCCGGCATAGCCAGGGGTTTTCTAAACAACAAAAAAAAGTTCCTTCCAATAATGGAAGGAACTCAAAACACGATACTTACAGTTTTTCAGCACTCGATTTTTCTTTATGCAATCGTAAGATTTCTTCTAAGTTTTTAACAGGCAGTTCCTTTAGGAATGGATGTTCAGATGCAGGATAGATCCGGCCAGTTATCAGCCGGTGTATAATTTTTTGTTTTTTGGCATTTGCAAATGAAACTAGTCTTCCCATTCGTTCCCCATCTCTTTCACTTGTTTTCTGCTGTACGGTTTGCCTTAAAATTCGTTCTTCAGTGCATCGTGTCCTTCTTTTCCGGTCCTGATATTAATCACATTGGACAGCTCATACACAAAGATTTTTCCGTCTCCCGGTTTGCCCGTGCTTAAATATTTCCGTGCGACGTCGATTACATCCTGAACAGGAACCTCACAGACGACAATTTCAATTTTGATACGGTCGTGCAGAGACGTTTGCCGATTGACGCCTCTGTATGTTTCTACATAGCTTTTTTGCAGTCCGGTTCCTTTTGCATCCAATATCGTAAGGCCGCTGACGCCAATTTTTGCAAGCTCTTCTTTAAATTTCTCAAAGTTAATCGGACGTGTAACGATCTCGATCTTTGTCAGCACTTCACCCATAATACCACCCTTTTCTTATATTGATTCGTTATACGCTTTTTCGCCGTGCAAGGTTAAATCAAGGCCCAGAGATTCATCTTCCTCATTTACTCGAAGTGATACAAACAGGTTGACGACTTTAGCGATAATAAATGTAACGACAGCCACGAAAATATATGTGGCAATAATAGCGACCAGCTGTTTCCAGAAAAGATCGAATCCTCCGTAGAACAATCCGTTTGCCGCTCCTTCATTGACAGATGTTGTCGCAAATAATCCTGTAGCAATACCTCCCCATGTTCCGCCAATGCCGTGAAGTCCGAAAGCATCCAATGTGTCGTCATATCCGAACTTGGATTTTAAGGATGATACACCCCAGAAACAAGCAAGCCCGCCGATTAATCCAATAATGATGGATGCTGCAGGTGTGACGAAACCGCAGGCAGGAGTAATAGCAACCAAACCAGCAATGGCTCCAGAAAGGGCTCCGAGCATTGTCGGCTTTTTGTTCACGATATTTTCGATCAGAAGCCAGCCGATTACACCCGCTGCCGATGCCACAGCCGTATTCACGAAAACATTCATCGCCACTTCATCAATCGTTAACGCACTTCCTACGTTGAAACCATACCAGCCGAACCAAATCAGCGCTGCTCCCAAAAGAGTTAACGGCAGATTATGAGGAGAACTGCTATCTGCTGATTTCCTTTTGCCAAGAATAATGGAAAGCACAAGACCTGCCACACCTGACGAAATGTGAACGACGTTTCCTCCTGCGAAGTCCAATGTTCCCAGTTCAGCAAGCCAGCCGCCGCCCCATACCCAGTGAGCCACCGGTGCATATACGAACAAAGACCAAAGAATCGAAAAGATTAAGAATGCCGAAAACTTCATGCGTTCCGCTATGCCGCCTGCAATGATGGAAACCGTCAATACGGCGAAAGTCATTTGAAATAACATGAATAGATTATGAGGAATCGTATCACTGTAAGGTCCGGGTTCAAATCCTACTCCCTTCAGGCCGATCCAATCAAATCCTCCTAAAATCATATTCCCTGGGGAGAAGGATAATGAATATCCAATAACCACCCACAGAATTGAAATAACCGCCATTGGCATGATGCTGTGCATCGCGGTATTCAATACGTTCTTACTTCTTACCATTCCTCCATAAAATAGGGCAATCCCCGGAGTCATAAGCCAGACCAACATCGTAGCCACAAACATAAAAACTGAATCTGCTAACTGCATTTTCTTTTCCCCCTTTTAATTATGTTAAGTTTAGTAACATCATATGTTATATTTTCTATCATAATATGATTTTTCTAAAAATTCAATACAATTACCTAATAATTTTTTAGAAAATAGGGAAAAATGTTCATAAAAATAAAAAAAATAGATAAAAAAGCCTTCCCGAATGACTTCGGGAAGGCTTTTTTTAGTGATATTCAGCAACAGCGCGATACACTTCCATCCTTAGACTCGTATCGATTATCCTGAGCTTCGCAAAAAAACTGCTTTCTTGTTTTAATCGGCTGCCCCGGATGATGGCTCTTCATATGCTCGACATAGGTTTCATAGCTGGGCACACCGACCAGCAGGCTGATAAATTGTTTCCTGTAGCTGAGTGCATACGCAATTTTCTTGAACACATCGGTCACCCCTTTACGCTCGCTTCACGTATTCAGACTCATGAAGCTCGATTTTCTGATTCTTCAATACTTTAATCCAAAGATTAATAGATGCTATAAGAACAACTACGACTACAACCATAAAGATCAGACATAAGGCTGCATCAATATAGTCATTCATGATAACCCGCTTCATTTCTGCTAAATTCGCAGCAGGTTTCAAGATTTCCCCTTTTTCATATGCTTCTTTAAAGACTTTTGAATGAGAAAGGAAGCCTATAGCAGGATTGTCATGAAACAGCTTTTGCCAGCCTGCTGTCATGGTAACGACTAATAGAAATGTTGTCGGAACAAGGGTTACCCATGTATATACCTTTTTTCCCATTTTGAAGAGAATGGTTGTTCCGAGCAGCAAAGCAATCGCTGCAAGCATCTGGTTGGCGATCCCAAACAGCGGCCATAATGTGTTGATTCCTCCAAGCGGATCAATAACCCCCTGATAGAGGAAATAGCCCCAGCCCCCGACACAAAGTGCGGTCGCAATAATGTTCGGAATCCATTTATCTGTCCGTTTAAACGGTTTGTAAGCGGTGCCTATTAAATCCTGGATAAGGAACCTTCCGACCCGCGTCCCTGCATCGATTGTCGTTAATATAAATAAGGCTTCAAAAAGAATGGCGAAATGATACCAGAAGGCCATCATCGTATCGCCGCCGATGACTTGAGAGAAAATATGCGCCATTCCAATAGCGAAAGTAGGAGCGCCCCCCGTTCTCGACAGGATCGTATCCTCTCCCACCTTATCCGCTGTATCCGTCAGCATGTCCGGCGTGATCGTGTATCCCCATTCCGATATGGTCGATGCCACCTGAGCAGGCTCAGTCCCAATGACCGCTGCCGGAGAGTTAATGGCAAAATAAATGCCCGGCGTCAAAACAGTGGCCGCAATCATTGCCATAATGGCGACAAATGATTCCGCCAGCATCGCTCCGTATCCAATCGGACGTGCGTGCGATTCCCGCTCAATCATTTTAGGCGTCGTTCCAGAAGACACCAGCGCATGGAAGCCGGAAACCGCTCCGCATGCAATCGTTATAAATAGGAACGGGAACAGATTCCCGGAAAAAACCGGACCGGTACCGTCTACAAATTTTGTAACAGCAGGCATTTCTAAATTTGGTAGAACAAAAACAATCCCAAGGGCAAGGCCAATAATCGTCCCTATTTTTAAGAATGTGCTTAGATAATCCCTCGGCGCAAGCAAAAACCAAACAGGCAGAACAGATGCAATAAATCCATAACCAATCATCAAAAGGGCAATCGTCTCTCCGTCATACGTGAACAAAGGAGCCAATGTTTCGCTTTCGGCCACATATTGTCCTCCAAACAGGGCTGCAAGCAAAAGAATGATGCCGATTGCCGACCCTTCGCCGACCCGGCCTGGACGAATATACCGCATATACACTCCCATGAAAATGGCAATTGGAATGGTCGCCGCAATCGTAAACATTCCCCACGGACTCCCCACCAGGGCCTTCACGACTACCAGAGCAAGGACCGCCAATAAGATAATCATAATGCCAAGAATACCGACCATTGAAATTAAGCCGGTAACCGGTCCCATCTCTTCCTTAATCATTTCCCCCAGCGACTTTCCATCCCGCCGCATTGATCCGAACAAAACGACGAAGTCCTGAACGGCCCCCGCAAGAATGACACCTGCAATCAGCCAAAGGGTTCCGGGCAGATATCCCATCTGGGCAGCCAGGATCGGACCGACCAGCGGACCGGCCCCTGCAATCGCAGCGAAATGATGCCCGAATAAAACCCATTTATTTGTCGGAACATAATCCTTTCCATCATTCTTTGTATAAGCCGGTGTTTGTCGGCTGTCATCTAATTCAAACACTTTACGGGCTATAAATTTACTATAAAAACGGTACGTAACTGCATAGACACTAAGAGCGGCTACAACCAGCCAGATTGCGTTGACACTTTCACCGCGGTTCAATGCGATAAAACCAAACGCCACCGCGCCTAACGCAGAGACAATTCCCCAGATCACAATAGATTTAAGCGCTTTCATATTTCCCCTTCCTCCCTAGAAAGACTTTGCTTCTTCTCTTTCTCTCGTTTTTTCAGCGTTGATGCCGCCTCCTTGTTGTTTAAATTTTCATTCTATTCAAAATTATAAATTTTCAACAGGGAAAAGGCAATGTTTTTTCATAAATAAGGAACGGAATACAGCTCATTTCGGCAGAAAAGCGAAGGGCGTTTAAGCTGACTTTCTACTATTATATAAAAAAGAAGGCAAGCTCATTGTGCCCGCCTCCTGTCTCATCTTTCAGCTTCTCAGCCTGCCTGGCCTTTCAGCTGATTCTCATATAAGTCATAATAGAACCCTTTTTGCTTCAGCAGTTCATCATGTGTACCCGATTCGATGATGCTGCCTTCCATCAAAACAATGATTTTATCTGCTTTTTGTATCGTATTCAGCCGATGGGCAATGACAAAGCTAGTCCGCCCCTCCATTAAATGGTCAAGCGCTTCCTGGATTTTCACTTCCGTTATTGTATCGATGCTGCTCGTCGCCTCATCCAGGATCAATATTTTGGGATCGGCCAAAATCGCCCGGGCAATCGAAAGAAGCTGCCTCTGCCCCTGACTGATTCCGCTCCCGTCCTGACTCAGCACTGTTTCATACTGATTCGGAAGCTTCCGAATAAATGAGTCAGCATTAGCCAGCCGCGCAGCCCCGATTACTTCCTCATCATCCGCTTCCAGCCGTCCGTAGCGAATATTTTCCTTTATCGTTCCCTGAAACAAAAAGGAATCCTGCAGAACAAACCCCATCTGTTTTCTAAGGCTCTCTCTTGTCACTCTTTGAATATCCTGTCCGTCCACCAAAATTTTCCCTTCTTTTGGTTCATAAAAGCGCGACAGCAGATTAATAAGCGTGGTTTTGCCGGCTCCCGTCGGTCCGACGAAAGCGACTGTCTCACCTGCAGATGCTTCAAAACTGACATCGGTGATCGTCTCTTCTCCCGTTTCATAGGCAAAGAACACTCCCTCAAACCGCACATTCCCTTTAACTTCTTTGAGTGTTCCGGCGTCCTGTTCATCAGCTTCTTCCTTTTCCTTATCCAGGATTTCAAAGACCCGTTCCGCTCCTGCGACAGCTGATAGAATCGTATTAAATTGATTCGCCAAATCATTCAGCGGGCGCGTGAATTGACGGGCATATTCTGTGAAAATAACAATGACGCCAATCGAGATGGAGCCTTTTAGCGCCAAATATCCGCCTGCGGCTGCAATAATTGCAAAACTGAGGTTATTCAGCAGATTCATCAGCTTGGGAATCAGCCCCGAATAAGCCTGGGCATAATACCCCGCCTGCTTTAATTTTTCACTGCGGGCGATGAAATCCTTCATCACCTTGTCTTCCTGTGAAAAAGTCTTAATGATCCGCTGTCCTGAAATGGTTTCTTCCACAAATCCATTCAGTTCCCCCAAATTTCCCTGCTGTTCTTTAAATAGCCGTCCTGTCCGGCTTGTGATCCATTTCATCCCATAAAACATCAGCGGGACCACAACCAATGTAATGACCGTCAGCAGCGGACTCAGCCAAAGCATGACCGAAACCGTGCCGATTAGTGTCAGCCCGCTTGAAAAGATTTGAATCACCGAACTGTTCAGCGTGGTGCTTACATTTTCCATGTCATTCGTGATTCTGCTCATCAATTCCCCATGCTGCCTTTTGTCAAAAAAAGCGATTGGGAGATTGTGAAACTGTTTGAAAAGCTGGTTTCTCATCGAGAAAACGCTATCTTGGGAAATTCCGATCATCCAGTAATTTTGCAGCCAGGAAGCTGCTGAAAATCCCGCGTATACACATAAAAGCCCGCCCAGCAGATGAACAAGACTAGACTAACCTAAATTAATGAGACACTATAAAACACCTTCGAAATGGTACACTTAAACAAAGTACTAATTCGGAGGTGTTTTTGCATGGGCAAAAATGTATATTCAAATGAAGTTAAGTGGGCAGTTGTGAAAGATAAAATGAGTGGTCAGTTTTCGAACCGTGAAATCATGGAGAAGTATGAGATTAAAAATGTATCTCAAATCAAAACGTGGATGAAATGGTATCGAGATAATCAGGTTCATCGATTTAATCAACCAATAGGAAAACAATATTCCTATGGTCATGGACCAGACAGTTCGAGTCCTGAAGAGAAAAAAGAACGTCAATTGAATCATTTAAAACAGGAAAATGAAATCTTAAAAAAGTATTTGGAGATCGAAAAGGAGTTGAAAAAGAAATCGTTCTCCAATTAGTTCAGAATTTACGAAAGAAATATACAGTATCAGCTATTTTATCAGCTTTAAATGTTCCTAGATCCACCTATTATCGCTGGGCAAATGCGCAACCAGTTGAGTTGTCTAAGGAAGAAGAAGCGATTATTTACCTTTGCGAAAAAACTAAATACCGATATGGTCATCGAAAAATCAAGGAGCTTTTAAAACGTGACTATCATATCAAATTGAACCGTAATACTGTTCAACGAATCATGCAGAAATATCACCTTCAATGTAAAGTAAAACAAAAGAGAAGGTGGAAATCTCAAGGAGAATCTGTCGTTGTCGCGCCAAACTTATTACAGCGAGAGTTTCACGCAAGCAAACCTAACCATAAGTGGGTAACAGATATTACCTACATTCAATATGGGCCAGACACTTTATATTTATCAACGATCATGGACTTGTTTAATAATCAAATTGTTGCCTATAAACTTTATACTCATCAACAAATTCCTTTGGTGATTGATACCTTGAATGAAGCACTAGAAAAGCGAGGAAACCCTAAAGGAGTCATCATCCATTCAGATCAAGGAAGTGTCTATTCTTCTTATGCTTATCAGAATCGGATTAAAGAAAAGAATTTAGTTGGTAGTATGTCACGCAGGGGAAACTGTTGGGACAACGCAGTGATTGAGTCTTTCCACTCCAACCTTAAATCAGAAGAATTTCAGTTTGTTAAATTCCATTCTTTGTCGCTAGAAGAAGTAAAGGAACGTGTGGATCAATTTATGAGTTATTATAACGAAGAGCGTATCCAAGAAAAATTAGGCTACCACACACCAATAGAGTTTGGTGATATGGCAGCCTAAGAAGGTGTTTTATTACTGTCTCAAATGAATAGGTCAGTCTAGACCGCCGGCGTCTTTTGTCACAATATATTCGTCAACGGCATGCCGACAAGGAAAGGTCCCAAAAGCCCAAGCGCCGAACTGACTATCACCATCAGCAGCACCAGAAAAAGAAGGCCTTTCCTGACAGAGAGATAGCCCCAGATTCTCTTTATCGTTCCCAGCCAGTTTTGGGGCCGTTTTTCACCAGTTAGAGGTTTCGCTTGCGGCAAGCTCCAGCCCCTCCTTTCCAACTTGAGACTCCATGATTTCACGGTACAGTTTATTCGTTTGCAGAAGCTCAGCATGGCTTCCCTCTGCCGTCAAGCTTCCTTCTTCAAGCAGCAGAATTCTGTCTGCCTCCATTGCCGTACTTATCTTCTGTGTAATCAAAAGCGTTGTGCACGGATATCGCTTAATGGCTGCAAGCAGTTTTGCCTCCGTCTTCAAATCCAGGGCACTGGTGCTGTCATCCAACAGAAGAATCCCAGGGTTCCTGACGAGTGCCCTCGCAATCGACAGACGCTGCTTTTGTCCGCCTGACAGGTTAACCCCTTTTTGACCAAGCGGCGTATCATACTGCTTCGGCAGTCTCCTCACCGTATCATGGATTTGGGCGTCCTTGGCGGCCTTGACGATTTCTTCTTCTGCTGCATCCTCTTTTCCCCAGGAAATATTCTCCCGGATTGTTCCGGAAAACAGCAGCGCTTCCTGCGGAACAAAGCCAATCTGTTTCCGAAGAGATTCGAGTGGCAGCTCGGTAAGCCTGCGGCCATTCATCAGAATTTCTCCGCTCTGAATGTCATACAGCCGCGGAATAAGCTGGAATAAGGAAGATTTCCCTGAACCGGTTGCTCCCATAATCGCAATGGTTTCCCCCGCCTGTACTGTAAAAGAGATCCCTTTCAAGACATCCGAATCGGATCCCGGATAGCGAAGGAAGACATTGTTAAATTGAATCTTCCCTGGTCCTTGCTTTGTCTGTACGATTCCCGTTGTTTCAGCACTTTCCGTTAAATCAATTTCCGTATCAAAAATTTCATTCACCCTGTCCGATGATGCTTTCGCCCGGGAAATCACCATGATCAGCCAGGAAAAAACGGAAAGAGAAGCCGTAATTCTCGTTGCATAATTGACAATGGCCACAACCGATCCTACCTGCAGTTCACCAGCAGAGATATAGCGGCTCCCGAGCCAAAGGATGACCAGAATAGACAGATTCATCATGAGCATCAGCACCGGCATCGTCGTTTCGATCAGCCTTAGTGAAGCTGCTGTTTTCTTTCTCAGTTCATCATTTGCTCCGTCAAAGCGGCTGATCTCATGTTCTCTCCGTAAAAAGGCTTTAATCAGCCTCATCCCCATCAGATTCTCCCGCATGACCCCGTTCACATGATCCAGTTTTTGCTGTACGGACCGGAACAGCCGGATCGCAAGCTTCATCATGGCGATCAGAAAAAAAACAAGAAGCGGGATGGAAATGAGAAGAATGAGAGCCAGCTTAACATCAACCGTAAGTGCCATGACCGTTCCCAGAATGACAAGCAAGGGCGCCCTCATCATAATTCTCAGCGCCATGAAGACCGTATTTTGAAGTGTCGTAATATCATTTGTCATCCTTGTGATCAAAGATGAAGCAGAGAATTGATTCAAATTGGCAAAAGAAAAAGCCTGAACTTTTGCAAACAAGCTTTTTCGAATATCGTAGCCAAAATTTTGAGCAACATGGGAGGCTGCAAAGGAATTGACAATCCCCCCTGCAAAAGAAAGAAGCGACAGGCCGATCATTACGCTGCCCCAGAACATCACAACAGACTGATCGAGCTTTACAATTCCTTCGTCAATTATTTTAGCCATCAGCAATGGCTGCACAAGCTCCACACCCAATTCAAGAAGCATGAGAAAAAAGGCCAAGGCTGCCAGCAGCCAATAGGGCTTCAAAAAATAGAAGATTTTTTTCATGGCGACACCCTTTTGTCTAATAAGTTATTTAGTAAACCGTAAATCTTGAATAGTTTCTATTTTCATATTATACAGTTTATGTCATAATTTTGAAATCATTAAAATTTTTAGATTTTTGTTTTTACTTGAAGCGGCTCTCCTCTATTAAACGGCTTTCCGCGGGGCATCTGATGTCCTTCTCGGCATTAGTGCCTGCGAAGATCTCAACTGTCAGTCCGAACCCACAGGAGTATTGCCCCTCCCTTTCCTATATAACAGGTTTATAATTCGAAGGAAATGTTAAAATACTATTATCCTTTTATTCATCTTTTTAAAACCCAACATTTTTCAGAAAATAGACTATTTTTTTGATGAAAAGGGTTGACTTTTAGTCTTTTATCAGCGAGAATATAGTTAATTGATAATGATTTTCACTATCAATTATAAAAACCCATGAATTAGCGATTTCTTGAATCGCACCCAATTGACAGTGCCTAAAGGCATTGTCGCTCCGGCTGAACTGATGAAAGTTTTCTTTCTGAATGCGAGTCAAACGAATATTGCCCCCTCTTTATTCAAAGACATGTATTTTCCCCTATAGACTCAGGGCAGCCGGAGCTATTTTTCTAAAATAGACTTTATTATATAAGAAAAGAGAGGTCCCGCCAAATGGCGAAGGACCTCTCTTTTTTTGTTAATGCATTTGCTGCTTCACTTTCACTCGTTTCACGAAGAAAGACAGTACTAAACCAATGATGGAAACAACCAGCGCGAAAATGAAAGCGTCTTTGACACCCGCTGTGAATGCCAGCGGCAGCAAGGAAGGATCGGCAGGATTGCTTGCCCCTTTTAAATAATCCGTCTGACCTGCAGACATAATCGAAATGGCTACAGCGGTGCCGACTGCTCCGGCAACTTGCTGTAACGTGTTCATGATCGCCGTGCCATCCGGATATAATTCAGGCGGAAGCTGATTCAGGCCATTTGTTTGAGCCGGCATCATGATCATCGATACCCCGATCATCAGGAAGATATGGAGTACGATAATTTCCAAAGCGGAAGTATCCGCAGAAATATTGGCAAAGAATGATAATACAGTCACAATCACTATAAAACCTGGAATGACAAGCCACGTAGGACCAAACTTATCGAATAAACGGCCCATGACCGGCGAAAGAATTCCATTGATTACTCCGCCCGGCAGCAAAATCAGACCTGCTGTAAAGGTTGCAAGCATGAGTGATGTTTGCAAATAAAGCGGAAGCAGGATAACAGTGGACAGAATAATCATCATGCCTACCAAGATCAAAATAAGACCGAGCGTGAACATTGGGTAAGAGAATGCACGCAAGTTGATAACCGGATGCTCCATCTTAAACTGTCTCCAGCAAAAGAAGAAGAGGCCAATAACTCCAATGATCAGCGAAGTGATAACAACCGGGCTTCCCCAGCCGTCTCCCTCACCGGCATAGCTGAATCCGAACACAATGCCGCCAAAACCCAATGTCGATAAAATAATCGAAAGTAAATCGATTTTTGGCTTCGTAGGAGTAGAGACATTTTCCATATAGATGTATCCGAACAGCAACGCAGCTGCCAAAAACGGAAGCGTCACCCAAAAAATGCCATGCCAGGACATATGCTCTAAAATCAGACCTGAAATGGTAGGACCGACCGCTGGTGCAAACATGATAACCAGCCCGATGATCCCCATCGCTCCTCCTCTTTTATGAGGGGGAATGATAACCAGAATCGTGTTAAACATCAGCGGAAGAAGCAGCGCGGTTCCGACTGCCTGAACGACCCTCGCGACCATCAATACTTCAAAAGTCGGTGCCAGAGCTGCAATCAAGCTTCCAATGATGGAAAAGATGACAGACAGAATAAATAGCTGTCTCGTTGTAAACCACTGAAGAATCAAACCAGATACAGGCATCAGAACTCCCAATGTTAACAGGAAGCCCGTAGTCAGCCACTGACCTGTTGCGGGAGTAATCCCGAAAATCTCGATTAATTCCCTAAGGGCCATATTCAGGGCCGTTTCACTGAATAGCCCGATGAATCCCGCAATCAAAAAAGATGCAATAATCGGGACTGACTTATATTGTTTTGGCGGAATCTGAGTTCCGTCATTAGTTTTTTCCATAGTAACCCTCCTTAAATCTATGTATGGATTATGACGATAAGATGTATTGTACCATAATCTTCCCCTATTCAAGCAGTATTTAACAAATGAAATTAATGTATCCCATTTCATTTGTTTTCCGGTTCTAAATCGAATCATTGCCGCTTATTTTAATCCTATTAAGGCAAACTAAACAAAAAAAAATGCCCGAACAGGTTTCCGGACATAACTAGCTTAAAAAAATTCATGGTAAAGGGCCTGTACAGCTTTTTCTTCCGCTTCACCTTTAACAGCAAACATCATGCTTACCTCAGATGATCCCTGATTGATCATTTCAATATTGATTTTTGCCTCAGCAAGCGCTCTGGAAGCCCTGGCTGTTGTCCCTACATTATGACGCATGCCTTCTCCGACCACCATAATCAAAGCCAGGTCATGCTCGACAATGACTTCGTCTGCCTGAAGTTCTTCTGTAATCCGCCGGGTGATTTCCAGTTCGGCCATTTCATCCATCTGGCACTGGCGCAAAATCAGCGTTACATCATCGATACCTGATGGGATATGCTCGTAGGAAACGCCGTTATCCTCAAGAATATGTAACAGTCTTCTTCCAAAACCAAGCTCGCGGTTCATTAAATATTTGCTGATATAGATACTGCAGAAACCTGTATCACTCGCAATTCCGATGACCGGTCCATTGGTATTGTCCCGTTTATTCACGATTCTCGTTCCTTGGGCATCCGGATTGTTTGTATTTTTTATTTGAACGGGAATGCCTGCCCGAAAAGCCGGGATCAGCGCCTCATCATGAAAAACAGAAAAGCCTGCATAGGACAGCTCCCTCATTTCCCGATAGGTCAGTTCACGGATGGCCTTTGGCTGGGGCACGACCTGCGGATTTACTGCATAAACCGCATCTACATCCGTAAAGTTCTCATAGAGATCTGCTTTCGTACCATTAGCGAGAATCGAACCGGTAATGTCCGAACCGCTTCTCGAGAAAGTAAGCACTTCCCCATTTTCCGTATATCCGAAGAATCCCGGAAAAACAACGATACCCGTTTTTTCTCTTAGCGCATAAAGCCTTTGATAGGATTCAGGCAGCACCCTCGTAAAACCAGACTCATCCGTTACAATCAAGCCAGCTTCCTTCGGGTCTGCATATTCGGCTTCGATTCCCCTGCTTTCAAAATATGCAGCGACCAGCTTTGCATTATTGTCCTCTCCCCCGGCCTTCAGCGCATCAATATAGCGCTTCGGCTCCTCTTGGCCGGCATGTAAAAGAGAAAGGAAATTATTCCGAATTTCCTCTATAACATCCTCCTCTAATCCAAGCTCATCCGCAATCAGCGCATAGCGTTCCACCACTTCCTCCAGCAGGCTTTCGGCACTGCTTCCGGCCAGCTGCCTCTTTGCGCAGGCAATCAGCAGATCAGTCACCTTACTGTCTTCAGGGTTCCGTTTCCCCGGCGCCGATACAACGACAATCTTTCTCTGCGGATCCTCCGATACAATATGAAATACCTTCTTCAGCTGCTCACCGGAAGCCAAAGAACTGCCGCCAAACTTAACAACCTTCATTCAGACAACTCCCATAAGTAAAAATATTCAGTCAAATCATTTCCCTATTATTGCTCATTTAATAGAAAGATTCAAGAAAGAATTCTTCAGCGGGCGGACAAATATGCTTTTGTTCACCTTATCAGAGATTTCCGCTGCATGATGCTTACTTTCCGCAGGGCGTGCGCTGAGCCTCCTACGGGGTCTCGACTGCCGGCTCAGCCCGACTTTATATGAATAGAACCAAGACTCAGGGAACCACACATAGCAAACAAGATGCCTTTAGAAAAGGCACCTTGTTCATACTTTAAAATGTTAACGCAGTTTAATCACTTATGTGATAGCCTCACTCAGCGATTATCAACTTTCTCTGGATATAGATCATGGTTCATCATCCGGTGCTCAGCCATTTTTTCATATTTCGTGCCCGGTTTGCCGTAGTTGGTATACGGGTCAATGGATATCCCGCCTCTTGGCGTGAATTTGCCCCACACTTCGATATAGCGCGGGTCCATTAATTCAATTAAATCATTCATAATGATATTCATGCAGTCTTCATGGAAATCGCCGTGATTGCGGAAGCTGAATAAATAAAGCTTCAGCGATTTGCTTTCCACCATTTTCACATCAGGAATATAACTGATGTAAATCGTAGCAAAGTCAGGCTGTCCTGTCATCGGGCAAAGGCTTGTGAATTCAGGACAGTTAAATTTAACGAAATAGTCCCTGTTCTGATGCTTATTTTCAAACGTTTCAAGGATCGCAGGTGTGTATTCAAATAAATATTCAGTCCCCTGATTTCCAAGTAATGTGACATCCTTCAACTCTTCATCTGTTCTGCCGGCCATATTTAATTCCTCCCTTAGTTCATGATTAGCGGAGGTTCATCCATCAGGCTTAAAAAAGAAAAACCATATCTCTAAAAGATATGGTTGATTATTCGAATCAAAGCCATAGTTTTTTATAGAGGGTTAACTGCTATGAACCTCTCTCTGCAATAGAGATAGCTAATATATTGTCACACACTAATATAGGCGGTTAAGCCCCGGCTGTCAATCATTTTTAAGGACGGCTGCCGTCAGATCTGCATGATTTTTTTCGTTTTTTAGGTTTTCTTTGAAAAGCAAACGGGTATAACAGAGATACATCCCCAAAAAGAGAGAAATAGGAGGAGAATATGAAAATGGTTCAAGTAACTGTGAAGGTAGACTATGAAGGAAAGTCTTATATGACAAACGTATTAACCAAACACGGAGCGTCCAAGGAAGAAATCTTCAGCCAAGCGCTCGATCAAATAAAAAAACAAGTGCAAAGTTAAAGAGGCAGGTATCCCATTTAAAACCTGCCTCTTTTAATTTGCCATTTTTTACTATATTAACGTAATTTTCATTCGAAATTTTCACTTGCGAAGAATAAACCAAAATCCATTTTCCCTTAAATTCGTTTGAAAAAACACCGTCTTTTTACTTATTTATTTAATGTTGAATTATACCCCAAAATTATCATTAAATCCATAGTTCTGTTTCAATGCAAATCTTTTGCACTATCTTCATGAACTTTTTGTGACATTCGTAACTTTTAAATTGTATTTTTCTATATATGATACTAATATAGAGACGTCAGTTTGTGAATACTACCACTTATTCCGTTTAACGCATTTTTTCAGACTTCCAAAAAATATAGAAAGGGGTACTTTTATGAAAATGAAATGGGCTTTATTCACTATAATTTTTACGATCGCCACCGTACTTACTGGCTGCGATAACCCATTGATGGTCCTAGACCCTAAAGGTCCGGCAGCCCAAGAACAAGCCAATGTCATCATGATTTCGATCTGGACGATGGCCATCATTGTTCTAACTGTTATTGTACTCTACGTTATCATGCTTGTGAAATATCGGGCATCCAAACAAAGCGATGATTATGAACCGCCTCATATCGAGGGAAGCAAGGTTCTGGAAACAATCTGGGTTGTTATTCCGATTGTCATCGTTATCTTCCTTTCTGTTGTAACTGTTAAATCACTGAATACAGTTGAAGCAAAACCAGAAGGATACAAAAATCAAGAGCCATTAGTTATTTATGCTGCCTCATCAAATTGGAAGTGGCATTTCAGTTATCCGGAAGAAGATATCGAAACAGTTAACTACTTATTCATCCCAACAAACCGACCAATCGAATTTAAACTTTATTCCTATGGACCAATCTCAAGCTTCTGGATTCCTCAGCTTGGCGGACAAAAATACGCCATGAGCGATATGGTCAACACCCTTCATCTTGCAGCAGACGCACCGGGCGAATATATGGGCCGGAATGCTAACTTCAGCGGAGCAGGATTTGCACAGCATACGTTTAACGTAAAAGCTATGCCTGAAGCTGAATATGAAGAATGGGTAAGTGACATCAAGAAAACAGCTAAGCCTATCACAGAAGATACGTTTAACAAGCTATTAGAACCAGGCCATGTCGGACAGTCCACATACACTGGAACTCACCTGGACTTCTCTCCAGCTCCAGAAGGTGAACATGCAGGCCACAATCACGGTTCAAGTGATACTGAAGAAGATCATTCAGAACACGAAGAACACGCAGAGCATGAAGAACACTCTGAACACAATAATCACTAAGTTTTGACGAATCGTTAATATCGTTTGTATGCAGAATACATTCCGAAAGGAGTCACAAAGAGTATGGATTACTTTGATCGCTTTGCTGTCCCACATCCAAGTCCTGCAATTTATGCATCCATGGCGGCTATTGCCCTTACATCGATTGCCATTATTGTAGGAGTTACTTATTTCAAAAAATGGGGCTATTTATGGCGTGAGTGGCTGACTACTGTCGACCACAAACGTATCGGTATTATGTACATCCTGTCTGCCTTGCTTATGCTTTTCCGCGGCGGCGCAGACGCTATTATGATGCGTGCTCAGACAGCCGTTCCTGATAACGGTTTGCTTGACGGACAGCATTACAATGAAATTTTCACAACACACGGGGTTGTCATGATCCTCTTCATGGCGATGCCATTTATCATTGGTTTAATGAACGTTGTTGTTCCTCTTCAAATTGGAGCACGTGACGTTGCCTTCCCTCGATTGAATGCCATCAGTTTCTGGCTGTTCTTCATGGGAGCTATGCTTTTCAACATTTCATTCGTAGTCGGCGGTTCTCCTGATGCCGGCTGGACAGCGTACTTCCCGCTTGCCAGCACAGAGTTCAGTGAATCCGTTGGTAACAACTATTACGCAATTGCCATTCAGATTGCCGGTATCGGTACATTGGCCACAGGTATCAACTTTATCGTAACAATCCTTAAAATGCGTGCACCTGGCATGAAGCTTATGAAAATGCCAATGTTCACATGGTCTATTTTGATCACAAACTTGATCATCGTTTTCGCTTTCCCTGTATTAACAGTAGCTCTTGCGCTTATGACAATGGACCGTCTGTTCGGCACTCATTTCTTCACAATGGCTGACGGCGGAATGGACATGCTTTGGGCGAACTTGTTCTGGATTTGGGGACATCCTGAAGTATATATCGTTATCCTTCCTGCTTTCGGTATCTATAGTGAAATCATTTCAACTTTTGCAAGACGTAACCTTTACGGATACAAATCAATGGTTGTCTCCATGGTAGCCATCTCTGTTCTATCTTTCGTTGTATGGGCTCACCACTTCTATACAATGGGTCACGGTGTAATGGTTAACAGTATCTTCTCGATCACGACGATGGCAATTGCCGTACCGACTGGTGTTAAGATTTTCAACTGGCTGTTCACCCTTTGGAAAGGTAAGATTGTCTTTACCGTACCAATGCTTTACTCACTTGCTTTTATTCCGATTTTCACAATCGGCGGTGTAACTGGTGTCATGCTTGCGATGTCAAGTGCTGACTATCAGTACCACAATACAATGTTCTTAGTAGCTCACTTCCACTATGTATTGATCCCTGGTACAGTATTCGCTGTTCTTGCTGGTTTCACTTACTGGTGGCCAAAGATTTTCAACTTCCAATTGAGCGAAAAAATCGGGAAATGGGCGTTCTGGTTCATTGCAATCAGCTTTAACGTAACATTCTTCCCAATGTTCATCACTGGTTTAGACGGCCAAGCACGCCGTATGTACACATATTCTGAATCAACTGGCTTCGGTCCGTTGAACATGCTTTCTTTCATCGGTGCACTCGGACTATTAGTCGGATTTGCCCTATTGCTTTACAACATCTATTGGAGCACTCGTTATGCACCAAGAAACACAACAAACGACCCTTGGAATGCACGTTCACTAGAGTGGGCAACACACAGCCCAGTGCCGGAATATAACTTTGCTATTGTTCCGACTGTCAACTCTGTTGAAGCTTTCTGGGATTCTAAAACAAAAGGCGTGGAACTGTTTAAAGGCAAGATTGAAGAAATTCATATGCCAAACAACAGCGGTGTGCCATTTGTAATGGGTGTCATCTTCTTCATCTGGGGCTTTGCCATGGTATTCAGCATGTGGATCATTGCTATCCTTGCAACAATCGGTATCTTTGCTTGTATGGCCCACCGCTCATTCGAGCAAGACCATGGACACCATATCCATGTTGAAGAAATCGAAGAAACCGAAAAAAAATTGCGAGGTGCTAAATAATGAAGATAGATAACTCGCTGCCACTTGAATATAGCACTGAGGAAAATCGCTTAAAGATCTTAGGGTTCTGGATTTTCCTCGGCGCCGAGATTGCACTTTTCTCGACATTATTTGCGACTTACTTCACTCTGGTAGACCGCACTGGCAACGGTCCTGCCGGGTCTGAGATTTTTGAACTTTCACCAGTTCTAATTGAAACAATCGTTCTTTTAACTAGTAGTTTCACAATCGGTTTGGGAATCCACGCCATGCGTCTTGGCAACAAAAAAGCCATGATGGGATTCTTTATCGTCACGCTTTTATTAGGTGCAACCTTCTTGGCTGTAGAGGTTTTTGAGTTTATCCATTATGTTCACATCGGTGCCGGCCTTCAAACAAGTGCCTTCACATCGATTCTCTTAACGACATTAGGAACTCACGGAGCCCACGTAACTGTTGGTTTCTTCTGGGGCCTATTCATCGTCCTTCAAGTAAAGAAACGCGGTATTACGCCTCAAACGGCTAATAAAGCATTTATCTACTCTCTTTACTGGCATTTCCTAGATGTTGTCTGGATCTTCATCTTCAGCTTCATCTACCTGAAAGGAATGATGTAAACATGAAAGAATTATTTCCGCGCGGACATGTAATGGGATTCATATTCTCACTGGTTCTGACTGCCGTAGCCTTAGCCGTAGTGGTTTGGGATATGTCTTACGCTGTAGGGATGACCGTTCTTCTTGTTACAGCATTCATCCAGGCAGCCGTTCAGCTGGTTATGTTCATGCATGCCGGTGAATCAGAGGATAAAAAATCTGTATATACGAACATTTATTACGCCGTATTCATTGCTTTAGTTGTCGTTTTCGGTACACTATTGACAATGGTGTGGGGTTACCAATATTAAGAACAGCAAAAGAGCGCCATTCGGCGCTTTTTTTTATTTATCCCAAACAAAAAGGCCAGAGAATCGATCCTGTACGCTCCCCTGCCCTTCTATATCATCCATCAAGAAAGAATGGCCCTTCTCATTATCAAAGCCTGTTCCTTCTGCGGCTTGTCTTTTCTACCATTTCTTCTGAAGCAACTAAGACTACACTGATTATGAAAATGAATCCTGCACCCATGACTGTCCCAATACCAATACCAGTAATCGCACTGTAATCGCTTACAAAGAAACCGTAACAGAAAATGGCGAGTCCAAGGATTAACACAATTCCAGAAACTGTTCTAGCGGCATTCAGCATCGTCGCGTACCTTTTCATATCCATATAATCAGCCTCCTTACTATATACTATTAAATATTTTCACAAAATTGTCAAACTTTTTCGCTTTTTTTCAAAATTTTCTATTGACAATTTGTGAAGGCTTCTACGTTGTTTTTATATTACGATAATCATTTCCTTTTTCTGTTATCGTACCCAATATCTCAGCAGCCTATTCCCTTTCTAAAATAAAAAAAGCAGCTCTAAACTAATATGGTACCTGTGGTTAAGACACTCAAAAAAGAGTGTTTTAACCACAGGTATTTTTTTATATACTTGAATTTCAAGATAAGGGGATTAGGGGAGATAACATGAGTAAGATTACATTTTCAGCTAAAGAGATCAAAGTACTTCAACAGAATCCAAATGTTCAACGTGTTAGTGAAAAAGCAATTACATATACTGACACCTTTAAAAATAGATTTATGGATGAGTATTTGTCTGGTAAACTTCCGCGTCAGATTTTTATGGAGAACGGCTTTGATATTGAGATTATAGGACAAAGCAGAATAGAACAAGCAGCTTGTAGGTGGAAGAAGGCATATGAAAAGAATGGAGTAATTGGACTTACAGATTCAAGGAAAGTAAGTTCTGGCAGACCATTAAAACGAGAGCTCACCCCTTCTGAGGTGATCGAAAGACAAAAAGCACAAATTAAGTTACTTGAGGGACAGGTAGAACTATTAAAAAAGCTAGAAGTAACAGAAAGGAGGCTGCTAAAAGGAAGAGAAAATCTAGCCCCGAGTAAAGTATATCAGTTGATTTATGAGACCATTGAACAGAATCGTTTTAAAGGAATGACCTCGTATTTCTGCCAGCTATTAGATGTATCTCGTTCGGGATATTATAGCTACTTAAAGGCATCCAGCTGCCGAGATGCAAGAGAACTATTAGACCTAGAGGCAAAAAAGATTATATTAAAGGCATTTAATCATCGAGGATATAAGAAAGGGTCACGTTCTATAAAAATGATACTGGAAAAGAACGATGGCATTATCTTTAGTCGTAAAAAGATACAGAGAATCATGAGGAAATATGGAATTGTCTGCCCACATAGAAAATCGAATCCTTACAAAAAGATCGCTAAAGCAACTAAGGAACATCAGGTCGTGCCAAATAAATTAAACAGAGAATTCAAGCAAGGAGTTCCTGGAAAAGTATTATTAACCGATATTACCTATTTGCCATATAACAGAAATTGTATGGCTTATTTGTCGACCGTAAAAGATGCCTCCACTAACGAAATCTTAGCTTATCATGTTTCCGATCGTATTACTTTAGACATCGCAATTAAGACGCTACAGAAATTAATGAACAACAAGAAAGTAACTCTACATTCAGAAGCCTTCATTCACTCAGATCAAGGAAGTCATTACACTAGCCCAAGGTATCAAAAGCTATTAAACAAGTATGGTCTTGGTCAATCTATGTCTCGTAAAGGCAACTGTTGGGATAATGCTCCTCAGGAGTCATTCTTTGGTCATCTAAAAGATGATGTTGATTATAAATCCGCTAAAACGTTGAAAGAATTAAAGGCAAAAATAAATCATTATATGGTTTACTATAACAATTATCGATATCAGTGGAACTTAAAAAAGATGACCCCTATTCAATACAGGAATCATCTTCTAGTTGCTTAAGCTCTTTTTTTATAGTGTCCTTGACATAGGTGCCTGTTTAAACTGAGCTGCCTCTTATGATCTTGTTCCTAATGTAGCGGTTACTGTTTTTTGTTCCTGCCCGCGATAAATCTTGAAGACCACTTTCTCTCCTTCTTTTTTATTGCTGTATAACATCTTACGTAATGCGGCCGATGTGGTTATTTCTTTTCCATCCATAGAGACGATGATATCCTCCTGTCTGAGGCCTGCCTTTGCAGCAGCTGATCCAGTCTCCACACCTGTTACCATAATGCCTTTGCGTGCCTTTTCCGGTATATTCGTCACATATTGCTGCGGCAGTGAAGAAACATCAGAAAGCCCGACACCTAAATACGGTCTTTCAATCTTCCCTTTCTCAATCAGCTCCGTTATAATCGGGATCACCTGATTGCTCGGTATCGCGAAGCCAAGTCCTTCTACGCCTTCTTCTGAGATTTTCATACTGTTGATTCCGATGACTTCTCCATTTCCATTAATTAAAGCTCCTCCGCTGTTTCCAGGATTGATGGCAGCATCTGTTTGCAATACATCCAGCTCCCATTCTCCTTCTGCAGTATCCACGGCAATGGAACGGTCAGCGGAACTGATAATGCCCTGTGTAACGGAGCGGGAGAAATCCAGTCCAAGCGGGTTGCCGATCGCCAGCACTTCTTCCCCGGGGCGCACCTGATCAGAGTTTCCAAATGTGATAGGTTCCGGAGCCAGGTCGGCATCGATGGCCAGCACAGCCAAATCTGTCAGCGCATCCGCCCCGATGACCTCTGCCTTCGTGTTCTTTCCGTTATATAAAGAGATTTCTACGGAAGAGGCTCCCTCGATTACATGATTATTCGTAATAATATAGGCCTTGTCTTTCGTCTTCTTATAGACGACGCCCGATCCTGTTCCGCTTTCCACCGGATCCGAGCTATTGTTTTGGCTTTGCTGCATGAACGGATTCTGGCTTTGCGCCTGCTGATAATTGACAACACCGACAATGGACTTCGAAGATTTTTCCGCGATGTCCGCAATCGAACTGGAATTTTGGCTGGCTGTAGATACTTTTTCTGCTTTCACACTTTTGCCTGAATCAGCGCTTTCTGTCTGCGATTCTATGTTAGCTGTATCAGCCGGATTTGAAATAGGGTTTTGATGATCCACAAACAGGAAAACGGACGATGTAACGACAGAAGCAATGGTTCCAGAAATCAGCGAAGCTTTCCATATAGGCGGCCTTTTCGCTTTTTTTTGTTCCGCCCTTTCCGCGGCTTTTTCTTGTTCATTAAATGGATCCATCAGTGATTCCTCCTTATGTGTTTGAATGATCGATAGATTTATCATAAGGAAGAATTCTTAAGAAAAGCTTAACGGAAAAGAAATCGGAGGATTAGGGGCAGCCAGATCGTGGTAGAGTAATTCTATCAACTTCTGCCTTACACAATGACATTATGAAGGATGAAGGAGAGGATTTCGTGGAAGACGGCAAGCAGACCTATTATGTCGATTTGGTCAGCGGCGATGTCCTGGCGCAGCAGCTGTCGGGCGAGAATGCGAGTTTTCGGGTATTTGCAACAGATGAGGAACTTGCGGAGCTGAGACAATGTCTGGAAAAGGCTCATTCCTCCGATTTAAAGGCCTATGCCCGTTCCCATGTCCCCTATGAGCTCTATCATCATGACCGGGGCAATGATCAATATGATGAATCCATGGTTGAACTGTACCGAATGATTCACGAGCTCGGAGACGATGAAGCTAAAAAGCATATCGAGGAAATGGGGATTTTGGAATATCAATATGACAGCAATGAAAAAACGGAAAAGTTCAAGTGAAAACCGGAGTGCGATGGCACCCCGGTTTTTCTAGTAATATAGATTAGAGCGGAAAGCGAGCATCCTGCAGCGAAATCTTCCCCTTAAAGAAAACTGCCTAAAAAAGAGACTGTCCAAAAAGAATCTCTTTTTTGAGGACAGTCCTTCCTGCTCATCAATGTTTCTGCTTATAATACGTAATCGCAAGGGCGAGAGCCAAAACAGCGCCTTTTACAATGTCCATCGCATAATATGGCACAGACATCATAATCAGCCCATTTTGCAGAATCCCAATCAGCACGGCACCGATAAAGGTTCCAAATGCATTCGGCTTTCCTGCCCCAAGGACAGAAGAACCGATAAAGGCAGCGGCTACCGCATCCATCAAATAGGGCGATCCGGAATTAATTTCAGCCGTCATGACCCTTGAAGCAAGAACAATACCGCCAACAGCCGCCAGCAATGCGGAAATCATATAGGCAGCTACCTTATACTTATGAACGGCAATGCCGGAAAGCCTGGCTGCTTCTTTATTTCCGCCAATCATATACATATAACGGCCATGCTTCGAATACGTCAGAAAAACATGTGTGGCTATGACGATGGCCGCCATGATAAGGATAATCCATGGCACCTGCCCAATTTTCGCAAACAGCGGACTGATGAGCCCCTCCGCAAACGTACCGTCAGCCATTACCATGTTCTGTGAAACGGTTGCTCCTTTTGTATAAGTCAAGGCAATCCCCTGAATGATAAACATCATGGCCAGCGTTAAAAGCATATCGGGAATTTTCAGCTTCACAATCATGAATGAGTTGATTGCACCAACAATCAGCGCGGCTGCAATCGCAGCGAATATCGCAATAAATGTATTTTGTGAAAACCAGACAAACATCGAAATGACAATCGCATTCGCCAGGGAGGCAACAGAGCCAACCGACAGATCGAAGCCGTCCACCGTTAGAGAAATCGTGATCCCAATCGCAATAATGGTCACAATCGATATCGATCGGAGAATATTAATGACATTATCGGATTGGATAAAGGCCGGATTGGACCAGGCAAATACGGCAATCAAAATGAGAATGGTCAGGATGGTGCCATATTTATAAAGGAAGCTGAACCATTCAAATGATTTTTTCTTGGATGGTGCTTGGATTGCCGGACTGTTCATGCTCATCGTTTCGTCCTCCTGTTGAGTAATATAATAATTCTTCTTCATTCGTTTTGGCGGTCTCCAGTTCAGCGACCGTTCTTCCGTCATACAGCACATAGGTCCTATGAGTGATGCCGATGATTTCCGAAAGCTCGGATGAGGCATAGAGAACGGCTTTTCCATTTTTAGCAAGCTCAGCGATCAGTTCGAATATATCCTTCTTTGCCCCGATATCAACGCCCTTTGTCGGTTCATCGAACAGGTACACATCCGCATCTGCGATCAGCCATTTGCCGATTGCCACCTTTTGCTGGTTGCCTCCGGAAAGATGCTCGACCCTGCCTTCTTCGGAAGGAGTCTTGATTCCCAGGCTTTGAATCCATTCCTTTGCCTTTTTTCTTTCTGCTTTGCGGCTGATGAACTGAAATGCATTGCTGAAATTCTCCACGCTCGCTGCAGTCAGATTGACGGCTACGGATTCATGAACGAGTATGCCTTCCTTACGTCTTTCTTCCGGGACAAGGGCCATTCCGTTTTTTACTGCCTGATAAGGGCTCTTCAGCCTGCATGGTTTTCCGTGTAAACGAATTTCACCTGATGTCTGACGGGATTCGCCAAACAGTACTTTACAGAGCTCCGTCTTTCCGGCACCGACCAGTCCTGCCAGGCCGACTATTTCTCCCTGTCGGACATACAGCGCGGCCTCCTGCACCTTCTCTGAATCACTAAGACCGTCCACTTCCAGGACTTTGCCGCCAAACTTACTATCCAGAGAAGGAAACTGTTCATCAAGCTTCGCTCCAAGCATTTTCTCTACGGCTTCATTTTGACTGATCAGATCCGTTGTACCTGCCGCGACGGTTTCCCCGTTTCTCATGATGGTAATGTCCTCACAGACTGAATAAATTTCGGGAAAGCGGTGAGAAATAAAAATGATGCTTACTCCCCGTTCCTTCAGTTCTTCAACTACCCTGAACAGCTCCTTTGTTTCCGTATAACTGAGCGCTGCTGTCGGCTCATCAAGAATCAGCAGCTTACAATGGGTCGAAACCGCTCTGGCAATCAAAACCATTTGCTTTTCTGCAAGCGTCAGCTCTTGAACAAGCTTTTTAGGCGAAACACGGATGTTCATTTCCTGAAGGATGGCCGCGGCCCGTTTATACAGGGAACCCCACTTCATCCACTGCTTCTTACCCATATTCTGAACCGTTTCATTGAGCATAACGTTCTCCCCGACCGATAAAGACGGAATAAGAGCCGTATCTACCTCTTGATGAACAATCTGAATGCCGTTTGTCTGGGCATCCTTCGGAGAGCGAATATCGACCGGCTTCCCTTCCAGCCAAATTTCGCCTTCATAATGGGAATGGGCTCCTGACAGCACCTTCATCAGTGTCGACTTGCCCGCACCGTTCGCTCCGACCAGAGCATGCGCCCTTCCAGGCAAAGCTGAAAATTCCGCTTTGTTCAATGCTTTGACACCGGGAAATGCAATGGATATCTGTTTCATCTTTAATAACTCGCCCATGATCAGGAGCCCCTTTCTTATGCCGGCATTTCCCATGCTGAGAAAGCCGTATTCCCATTATTTTGTATAGTGATCTTTCAATGTCTTCATCCAGTCCTCTTCAAAGGCATCCGATGTTCCCCAGCCTTCAACTGTTTGAGAAAGATTGCCCATATTAACGGGCGTCTTTGATTTTTGAAGGTCTGACTGGGAAATGAGCGATGCCTCCAAGTCATATTTCTGCGGTGTCTCCTCTCCGGCAAGCTTTTTGGCAAGCAAGCGTAAATCCACAGCACCAATCAGCTTTGGATCGACTGCTGCTGTATACGCCCAAGAGCTTCCCTTTGCCTGAATTTCCTGAAGATCGGCATTTGACACATCAATTCCGTAAATCTTCACTTCATCGCGTCCAGCCTCTTTAATCGCCCGGGCTGCGCCAATGGCGAAGGCGTCCCATGTAGCAAAAATGGCGTCCAGCTTCCCTTTCGGATACTTATTCAGCATCGCAGCCACAGCATTTTGTGTCTGAACGGCTGTATCAGCGGATGCCACTCCGAACCTCTCCACCTCTTGGATGCCTGGGTTTTCTTTTAATTTCTTCTGATATACGGCATTCCTGCGGACCATTGGCGGGAAACCGTCGACCCACAGGTACGCAATATTTGCTTTTCCATCCTGCTCTTCGATTAACTTATCAATCGCCTGCGCTGCCAGTGCTTCATCATCCTGGGATGTCAGTGTGACACCGTCAATATTCGCCAAATCGCCATTGGAGTCGAACGTCACAACACTTTTTCCGGCATCCACTAGTTTTTGAACATCCTTGACAGTTGCCGCATCATCACCGTGAGAAATGATATATCCGTCATAATCCTCTTGAAGAGACTGAGCAATCGCATCATGGAATTTGGCTGTATCTCCGTTTGCGGTGTATGTATCAACCTGGAAGCCCAGGGATTCTCCTTCTTCCTTAGCTCCTGCTAAAAACTGTGCTGTATGATCATCGCCGCCAATTTTACGGATGACCTTAATTTTCGCTCCCTGCCCCTCTGCAAAGCGCTCAGGGACATTTTCAAACGAAACCTTTTCTTCCTTTTTCGCTTCTGATGTCGATGATGAGCAGCCCGTTAGCAGTAAAGCCGAAGCAATCGCAGCGACTGCAGCCCTTTTAAAAATGGTTTTTCTCATTGTTTTTCCCCCTCGATAATTTTAACTATTCGGATAGGAAAGGTGTGTTTTAAGAACAAAATAAACAGCCAGCTCATTTTCCTATTAAAAAAACCTCTCCAGAAAAGAGAGGTTTCATCGCATGTTCAGCTGACTGTGCCTCTCTTATCTTTCAAAACACATACATGTTTTGCAGGAATTAGCACCAATTTCAAATCGTAATTTGAAACGGTTGCCGGGCATCATCGGGCCAGTCCCTCCGCCGCTCTTGATAAGAGAATCATATTCAATTTATAATTCCTACTTTAAAGGGGCGTCAGCCGTATGTCAATTTTTTTTTTGAAAATTGGGTAAGATCAAATATTCTTCTGCAGATGAGCAAGCCGTCTTTTATCAATTTTCTCCAGGCGTTCCAGCTGACGAAGCTTTACTTCAAACAGTGTAATCGGATCGCGCTGTACTTCCGGATGTTCATTCAGCTGGCTCAGGGTTTCCTGATATTCCATCGTTTCCGCTTTCGTTTCCTCTACTTTTTTCTCAAGATCAGCAAGCGAACTTCTGAAGAAGAGACTGATATCCCGGTCCAAAGATTTTTCAAACAATTCAAATTGGGTCAGGAAGCGTTCTGTAATCATATCCGCTATGTCCTGGAAGTCTTCCGTTTCGATAAACTTCTTATAGCGATTGTAGACATTCGCCTTGTTTTGCTGAAAGGCGCCAAGCAGTTTGCCGGCTCCTTTTAACAGCAATTGCGACGGTGTCCTTCGGAGCAGAATGTTCACTTCGTCGATTCGAATGCTGCTGGTCATCCTGTCTGCATCGCGGCGCCAGTCATCCAGCACCCGGAAATCCCCTTTCAGGTTAATCCTTTCCTCACGATAAAGTTCATTGAATCCAGCACTCATCTCGTCCATAAATTCCTGGCTTTGCTTGAATTCCAGCTCCGAGGCGGCAATCCAATCCTGAAGCGAGCGATAATAGTGAGGCAGAACTGAATCCATCACATAGCTTTGGATCTGCTCATTCATCCGTTGATTCAATTCAATATGAATCTGGCTGAAATCGCTGTCCTCTGAAATCAGCTTCGAAGAATCACGCAGCAGTTCCGGAATTTTCACGGACAGTTCATTTTTGATCTCATCCTTCAGATTGCGGTAGCCTTTCGTGATTGTCTCCATCTTTTCGCTCTTCAGATCGGCAATCTGATTGATTGCTCCGTTCAGCTTCACTTCCATTTCCTCATTCCAGGAAATCGCCAATTCCATTTTCCGTTCGTTGGCTGTCTGTTTTTCCAGCAGGGTTTTCAATGTCATTCTGATAAAGGCCAGTGATTTTTCTGCTCTTTTTTCCTGCCAGCTGGAGCCCTGATAATTGGCCTGAAGGAAAGCAGCGAAGTCTCTTAATTGCGCTCTTTTTTCATAATGCTTCGAGAAGGCAAAGACTTTGGCATTCGGGAAATAGGCGTTCACCTTATCCCATGTTTCATCCTCCATCCTGACAGCGACCTGATCACTGTATATCGTATCCATTTTATTTAACAGGAAGTGGATGGGAAGCTTCGGTGCCATCTGCTGAATCTCCATTAATAAGTCCCGTTCATTGCCGGTAAAAGGCGTACGCGCATCCAGAATGAATAGCAGACCGTCACTGACCAGTGTATAATCACGGAACTCAGGGCTGATATTTTTTTCGCCATTAAAGCCCGGCATATCAAGAAACGATACTTGTTGATTGCGGAGATAATCACTCGGAAGGCTGACATCAATAATCGTCCCTCTCTGTCTTCTCGTTTCATCCAGCTCCTCCAGCCCGCTGATTTCTTTACGGGCTGTATCTGTCAGTTCATAGATTTCCAGCTCATCGCCGTCCCGCACACTGATGAGGGAGGAATGATCTTCGGATGCAATGCTCTCTCCGACAATTGTTTCGATGAACGAAGTCTTGCCATTTCCTGTGCTGCCTGCCAGCAGCAAATGATAGGAACTCTTGTCCATCAGCTCAGCCATCATCCATCTGAGCTTATTGCCGACTTCCAGTTCATGACGGGATGCCCAATCTGCAATCGCATGGAACAGCGAATCCGCCGCTTCCAGACCGCCCTGCATTTTTTGTGACTGGCTCAGCATTCTTTCCGCTTCCTGCGTCACCATAATATTCACGCTTTCCGGAAATACTTCATTCCATGCCAGGACGGAAGAAGCCGCTAACATAGACTGCAGATGAATTCCATTCGCTAGCTTCAGCCAGTTTTCCAGCAAAGCCGGAATAATCGGGCTTAAAACGCGGATCAGATACTGCCCTTCCAAAAGATCGGTATAGGTTTCTTCATACTGTGCCGCCAGATCAGACCAGGAGTCCCCCTGCTGTATATCGATTCTCGCAATCAATTCATTGATTGTTTCCAGCCATTCAAAATAGAAATCAGTTAATTTATAATTCTTCCATAAAATAACCGCCATCTGTTCAAAGCGGGTTTGGTCCAGATTTGAAAGTGATTCAAGCACCTCCGTGAAATATCCCGGTTTGATAGTCTGAACGATGCCTTCTTCCATGTACGTTTTCAATACATCGAACCAAACCATTGATTCCGTGCGGATTGATTCCTTCACTGCCAGCTCGACCGCATTATCCCAATCCTTCTGATCTTCAAAAAAGGCACGCGCCATCTTCGTGACATTCGGATAATCCGGCTGATCGGCAACAGCTTCCTTGATGACTGCTGAAGCAGCATCATGCTTGGCTTCCAAAATATAAAGGGAAAACAGCTGAAGCCAGATCTCAGCCTTCAATGCCGGGTCATCTGTTTTAATCCCCTTGTAGATCTCCTCAGCTGTTGAATAGAGTTCCACTTCAAAATAGGCATCTGCTGTATTTTTTTTAGCCCAGGCTGCAAGCTCGCCTGTAATGCTTTCCCATTTAAAAATCGCTGCCTCAAAATCATGATGGCGGAAATACACTTCTCCCTGTGCGAAGCGGATCTCTGTCAGATCAGCCACTTCCTTCTTCTGCTCCGTCAGGAAGAGCTCGCCCAAGGCTTGAATCGGATGCATATCTATAGCTGCAGATTCTATCAGTGTTTCATAATATTGTTTTCGAATGAGCCGGTCTTCCATTCTAATTCCTCCATATTTCATATTTGGTATGAAAAGTAATTAAGTACAACATGTCAAGGTCATTACTAAACTGTTATTTTATCAAAGCAATATGCTAAACAGATATCAGCATTTTTACATTTTAGACACACACAGGAATGTTTTTGTAATACATGAAAAGTATGAGGAATTTTTTGTATGAAAGGAGCACATGGCCGGGAATCCTTATACCTATTTCATCATTCTTTTCGATAAAAGACAATAAATCTCCTCTTTCCTTATCATAAATCCAGCCTGCACCATACGCAGAATCTTGCCCCCTTCTATTCCCTTGTATCCTTTTTCACTGAACCGCTAAACCTGTCCGCAAGAAACAAAAAAGAACGCCGAAATACGGCGCTCCCAGACTGTTGACAAACCAGATGAAAATCGAGTTTTGTCTGCAGTCTTCTTTTTTTCTTCTTAAATGGGTGTTGATTTCCGTTCCAGGCGGTGAGCCTCCCGGAGTCATTGCTCCCTCCGCTCCAGTCAATCAATCGTTCAAGCCTTTAAAAAAACAGCCTATGCCTTCCCAGCAGCTGATCAGACGGAATACTAACATACTTTTTTACAGGCTGGCGGCTTTTTCTGTTTTTTTCGGTTTCGGATGGGAGAAAAGGCTGTGCATAATCATCCCGATGGCCACGACACAGATGCCTGCCCAGGAAAGGGAAGACGGGAGGGCGATGGAGAGCACAATTACTTCGCCGGCCAGTGCAAAGAGGACTTCCATCGACTGGGTTGCTTCAACGGAGGCAAGTTTCTGCATATCGCCCCTGACCATATCGGTGGCTTTAAAGAAAAGGACAGTCGCAATGACACCCGAGCTGACGGCGACAAGCAGGGACTGTGCTGTCTGCCCCATGGACGGCAGCCCATCCTTCCAAATTCCATAGATTGATAGAAGGAACCAAAACGGAAGACTGGCCAGCGTCATCCCCAGCACCCTTTGATAGGCATCCAAACTTCCGTCCGTGAGAGCCATCATCTTTCGGTTGCCGAGAGGATAGGCAATCGAAGCGGCCAGGACCGGAATGATGCCGAGCCATAAATCGTTCAGCGCCGCTCCTTCCGCATGCTCCCATTGCATCATCAGAATACCTGCTAAAATGACGAATGACATGCCGAGCCCTTTAAAGGCGATTTTCCCCCGGATTTCAACGGGGCCATTTTTAGTCATGATTTTTTCTATGAATAAAGGGGCCAGAAGCGCTCCCGAAATAATCGTAATCTGCCATGTTCCGGCAATGAGCCATCCCGGTGCATAAGAAGCTGCAAAGCAGAGCGGTGCATAAAACAGAACAAAGCCTACAAAGCTCCACAACAGCCACTTGCCCGGCCGGCTGAGCATTTCTCTAAACACTTCACGCAGATTTCCCCTTGCCCATACAATGCACAGCAAAAAAGGGACCATGAACATATACCGGAGCGAAGCACTCCATATCCAGCTTCCTCCCGAAAGCTCCATTGCCGCATTTAAAACAAAAGTGAAAGCAAAAAAGAATGCGGCTAAAATTCCAAGTACAATTGGTCGCATGGCTGACAAACTCCTTCCAGATACACCGTATCGGACTGATCACCGGGTGTATAAAATAGATTTCCGAACGGTCTCCCTTTTAACAGGAAGATCTTTATATCACCCACTATATCGCAGTTTAATCAACAGAAAAAGGGTTTATTTACCAAAAGGTTTATGCACTATTTTTATCAAAAAAAGCTTATAGATAAGACGCCCCTATCTATAAGCTTTTGCCTTACGGCTTCTTGCTGAATTTATTCAGTTTATCCGTAACTGAAATCAATGCGGGCACTAAGATTGGCATCGCAATCAAACTCAGCAGGATGAGAGCTATAATTACAACCGTGGCCACTTCAATCAGCGTAAGCACTCCTGATGGAATAAGCGCGGCAAAGGTACCGCCCAAAATAATGGCTGCCGACAGAACGACTCCGCCAATGTGCCGGGAAGCCTCGACAATCCGGCTGACCGGAGTTCCTTCCAATTCATTGTAGCGCATCATCAAGAAGATGCTGTAGTCCACGCCTAATGCCACAATCATGATGAAGCTGAAGAAAGGAACATTCCAGCTTAAAATGTCTGTGTTCAAAAGATGCGAACTGATCCATTCCCCTATGCCAAGAGAAGTGAAATAAACCAATACTAAAGAACCGACAATGTAAATCGAATGAAACACGGAACGGGTGATGAACATGAGAACAAGCAGAATTCCAATCAGCATGATACTCGCTGTCCGCAAGAAGTCGCTTTGTGTGACTTTCTTCAAATCGGCATTTCTGGCGGTTGTCCCCGCTATCGCAATTTTTGCCTTTTCCAAATTAGTTCCTTTCAGCATGGCCTCCGCCTGTTCATTCATCTCCTGAATGATTGGCATTGCTTGCTGGGAGTAAGGATTCACATCCAAAATAATTGTCATGGATGCTGTTTTTCGATCATCGGACATATACCTGTCTAAGGATTTTTGGAAATCTCTCCCCTCTAATGCCTTTTCCGGAATATAGAATTTTTCAGAGCTGTCTGACTCACTTAGGCCGCCTAAATAGCTGCGGGCCTCTTTAAGTCCGCTGCCGACCTGGCTTAATCCTTCGGTGCTCTCCGATAAACCCGACTGCAATTCCGACATTTGCTCTTGCAGGTCTTGAAGGCCTGTCAGTAATTCTTCCTGTCCATGATTAATTTGGGAAACACCGGATTTTAGATCATTTGTTTTAGCAGCGATTTGGTCAGAACCGGCCGCACCGTCAGCCAATCCATTTTTCAGATTGGCAGCGCCTTTTTCTAATTGAGCTGTCCCCTCTTCCATTTGGTCTAAGCCATCATTCACTTTTGCCAGGGACTGGTTCGCTTTTTTAAATGTATTCATGGCACTCTCATGCTGTTCTCTCAAATGATCCAGCTGGCTTTGAAGTTTTTCCAGCTGTCCTTGGGAAGATCTCGCGATGTCCAGTGTTTGCTGAACATCCGGATCATCGGCCAATTCGGGATTGGTTTCCAGCAAACTGTTCATGAGCGATTCAATCTGCTCGTAGCTGTAGCCATTTGACACTTGATCAATTGTTTGAGAAGCCTGGTCTAAATAATCCGTATACGAACTTAACCCTTTCTCTAACTGACTGTAAACCGAATAAAGCTGGGACGTGCTGTTGGACAGGACAGCCGTATTTGCTTTTAAAGCAGCCAGGCCGTCCTCGATCTCTTCAGCACCGGAAGCACCGTCATGGATTCCGTCCGTTAACTGATTCATCGCTTTTCCTAATTCCGACAGGCCGCCTTCTACTTCGTCTGTTCCGTCCATTAACTTCTGGACATTGGCCATTCCATTTGCATCATTCTGCCCCATCTGGTCCTTCTCTGATGTGAGCCCTTTCGTAATTTCGTCAATTCCGCCATTGGCATCGCCAAGGCCGTCATTCACTTCATCGGTCTGTTCCTTCATATAAAAATCTCTTATTTTATCTCCTGATGGGCGTGTTGGGGAGTATACTTCTGAAACCCCGTCCACTTTGGAGATTTTTTCTGCTAATTCGTCCAGCGTCTGCAATGTGCCGGCGCTGTCCAGCGCCTTATTGGAGTGAAGGACGAACGTTGCCGGGGAAGAAAAGCCTGCCGGAAAATGAGCCTCTATTACATTAATGCCTTGTTTGGACTCATACTGATCGCTGACTTCCCATAAATCGTTATAATTCAGCTGGCCTGAATACATCACAATAAAAGGCACCGATATCACCGCTGTAAGCAGCAGCGCGATGATCGGCCTGCCGACAGAGTGCCTGGCAAGGAAACTCCAAATCCTGCTGTCACCATGGCCTTTGAAGTTCTTAACAGGGAAGAACATCCTTTTCCCCAGCAATACCATGAAAAAGGGATTTAATGTGAGCAAAACGAGCAGAAGAATGATAATTCCAATCGCCACACCGGAAGTTGCCTGGTAAAATGTGAAACGGGCCAAAAATAAAGAAATAAACCCGATGAAGACAGCTAACCCGCTATATAAAACCGTTTTACCCGCTGACTTGAACGTAGCTTTGGCAGCAAGAAGCGGATCCTCCTGCCTGCTTAATTCCTCTTTAAAACGCGTATATAATAAGATGTTGTAATCCGTTCCCACACCGAATAACACCACAACTAAAAAGACTTGAGTGAAATTCGAAAAAGGAAAATCAAAGTGATCGACAATCTGGGTCAGGATTCCCATTGATACTAAGTAAGAAACACCAACAGTCAGTAAGGAAACAATAGGAACGACAGGAGATCTGAACACGATGATTAAAACCGCCAAAATGAAAATAACGGCGATGACTTCGGTCTTTTTCACACCGTTCTGCGTCGTGTTGGCAAAATCCTCTTGGATTAAATCGCTGCCCGTTAAATACGTATCCATACTTCCTGTTTCCATGACCTCATGAATTTCTTTCGAAGTCTCTGACAGTTTCCCATGATCTTTATCAATCGACAGCTGAGTCAAAATGGTCGTCTGATCCTTAGAAACAAGCTGCTTTTCTAAATTTTCATTATCCAGATGGGAAGATATTTTGGTGATGCCCAATTCCTTTTCTTTACTTTTTAAGTTCTTTACAATCGACGCAATTTGTTCTTGATCTTTCTCTGTGAGGGCGGCGTCGCTCCCGCTGTTAAAAACGGCAATGAGGTCATACGTATCACCTTGGCCGCCGCGGTCCATTTCTTTCAGCATCTTGTCTGCAGCAGCGCTTTGTGCAGTATCCAGAATGGTCACTTGCCCTTTTTCTTTCACAAGTCTGTCTAAATCTGGCATGGCCATGACTAAAACAACGGTCAGCAAGACCCATACCGCTAATGAGATGCTCCTCCAGTTTTTCAGCTTATTCATTCTCTCACCCTTCTTTTCTCCCGGAATGAATATTCATTCCGCAACTATCAATGGCATTAAATCTTTCGAATGGCATCCCAGAAACTTTCTCTCAGCTTTTCCAACAGCTCTTCGGAATAGCTCAGCTCCCCTGCCTCCATCAATTTCACCAGCATCTCGGTTGGCTTATAAACAATCGCAATTAAAGCCTTAGCCGGCAATGGCCTGATTACGCCATTTTGTTTTCCTTCATCAATGACTTGGATAATGAACGCTAAAAATTCATGAAAGGTTTGATTGCTCGCATCATCTAAATAATACCCATCATAATGGGAGTTGATAAATACAAAAGCCGTTCCATGCTGCCTCGCAAATTCAAATAATCGATGAAAAATATGAGTAAATTGCTGGTGAATGCTTGAATGATAAGGAAAGTCAGATTTGATTGCTTCAGAGAACTGAAGCACACATCTTTTAAATAACTCATTCAAAAGAGACTCTTTATTTTGGAAATAGCGATAGATCGTGCCGGCACCCACTTTTGCCCTGTCGGCAATCATCGGAACAGTCGTCCCGTCGTACCCTCTCTCAGCAAATAGCTGCATCGCTGCTTCATAAATATGATCTTGTTTCGTCATTCCCTCTTTTCACCCCTTCCGAATGAATGAATATTTCTTCCAAATTATAATAGATTTTTCCAAATTGTAAAGACCTCTTTTATCCCCTGCATTTTTCAATAAAATTCCTCAAAAACTGAAAGAAACGAATGGAGGATCTGAACTGTCTTTATCTGTTCGCCGTCCTCCTGCACAGCCTTTGTTTTATCGTTCACAGACTTATTCTGATAAAAAATGGCTGAAGACACACTCACATCATGTGAGGCAGTCTTCAGCCAGAAAGTCTTTAAATTGTTGTTACACACCCGTGCGCTTTCGCTGGTTATTCGGCTTTTTGGTCAGCTGGTTTTTCAGCGGCTTTGTTTTTTTGACAACGCCGGTTTCTTTTTGGCTCTGGGCCGCTCCTGCCTTTTGGGAGGCAAGCTTTTGCTTGACGGCTTCCGCCAAAGTCATTTTCTTAGGTTCAGACATGGTCTCGTCTCCTTCAATGTTGATTCTTCATTATAATACAGATTGCTGGATTAGGGAAATCGCCCCGGACATGATATTTAGTAATCTGAAAGTTTGCGTAACTTTGGAAATTTATTGGCATAATTGATATGATGAAAGCATCTTGGAAAAGGAGATGACTTGTGAATGATGAAGGAAACACGAATTGGTAAAACAGACCTTTATGTAAACCCGATCGGCCTTGGAACGAATGCAGTCGGCGGGCATAATATTTATCCGAATCTGAATGAAGAAACAGGAAGAGAAATCATCCGAACTGCCATGGAAAATGGCGTTAACTTCTTAGATACTGCCTTTATTTACGGACCTGAACGGTCAGAGGAGCTGATTGGCGAGGTACTGAAAGAGTCAGGAAACCGGGATAAAGCTGTCATTGCCACCAAGGGCGCTCATAAATTCGTCGGCGGCAAAGTCGTGTTCGATAACTCCCCCGCTTTCTTAAAGGAAGCGGTAGAAGGAAGCCTGAAACGCCTTCAAACAGATTATATCGACTTATTTTACATTCATTTTCCTGATGAGGACACTCCGAAAGATGAAGCGGTCGGCGCTTTGAAGGAATTGAAGGACCAAGGAAAAATCCGGGCAATCGGCGTTTCGAACTTCTCTCTTGTTCAGCTGAAGGAAGCGAATAAAGACGGGTATGTCGACGTGATTCAGTCCGAATATAACTTGCTGAAGCGGGAAGCAGAGGACAAGCTCCTTCCATATACAGCAGAGCATCAGATTTCCTTTGTCCCTTATTTTCCGCTTGCTTCCGGATTGCTTGGCGGTAAATATACGAAGGATACCACCTTTGATGACGATGACATCCGGGCAAAATCTCCTCTGTATCAGGGACAAACCTACATCCGCAATCTTCAGCGGGTTGAGGAAGTCCGGAAAATAGCGGACCGGAAAAACGCCGAAGTGGCCGATGTCGTTTTAGCCTGGTATTTAACACGCAGCTCCATTGATGTGCTTATTCCCGGAGCCAAAAAACCGGAACAGGTAGTACGGAACCTGCAGACACTTGACGTCGACCTGACCATTGATGAAGTAGCAGAGATCAGCGCGATTTTCCGCTGAATCCTTTAAAGTGAAGCGGTTGAACTGAAGCAAAAAAATGACAAATTGGGAATTAAGTAAAAAAACAAATTTCTCTGAGAGGAATTTGTTTTTTTTACTTTTAACGTACTACTGAATACTAACATCATGACACTCAGAAAAAAGAAAAAGAGTGATAGCTAGACTGACCTATTCATTTGAGACAGTAATAAAACACCTTCTTAGGCTGCCATATCACCAAACTCTATTGGTGTGTGGTAGCCTAATTTTTCTTGGATACGCTCTTCGTTATAATAACTCATAAATTGATCCACACGTTCCTTTACTTCTTCTAGCGACAAAGAATGGAATTTAACAAACTGAAATTCTTCTGATTTAAGGTTGGAGTGGAAAGACTCAATCACTGCGTTGTCCCAACAGTTTCCCCTGCGTGACATACTACCAACTAAATTCTTTTCTTTAATCCGATTCTGATAAGCATAAGAAGAATAGACACTTCCTTGATCTGAATGGATGATGACTCCTTTAGGGTTTCCTCGCTTTTCTAGTGCTTCATTCAAGGTATCAATCACCAAAGGAATTTGTTGATGAGTATAAAGTTTATAGGCAACAATTTGATTATTAAACAAGTCCATGATCGTTGATAAATATAAAGTGTCTGGCCCATATTGAATGTAGGTAATATCTGTTACCCACTTATGGTTAGGTTTGCTTGCGTGAAACTCTCGCTGTAATAAGTTTGGCGCGACAACGACAGATTCTCCTTGAGATTTCCACCTTCTCTTTTGTTTTACTTTACATTGAAGGTGATATTTCTGCATGATTCGTTGAACAGTATTACGGTTCAATTTGATATGATAGTCACGTTTTAAAAGCTCCTTGATTTTTCGATGACCATATCGGTATTTAGTTTTTTCGCAAAGGTAAATAATCGCTTCTTCTTCCTTAGACAACTCAACTGGTTGCGCATTTGCCCAGCGATAATAGGTGGATCTAGGAACATTTAAAGCTGATAAAATAGCTGATACTGTATATTTCTTTCGTAAATTCTGAACTAATTGGAGAACGATTTCTTTTTCAACTCCTTTTCGATCTCCAAATACTTTTTTAAGATTTCATTTTCCTGTTTTAAATGATTCAATTGACGTTCTTTTTTCTCTTCAGGACTCGAACTGTCTGGTCCATGACCATAGGAATATTGTTTTCCTATTGGTTGATTAAATCGATGAACCTGATTATCTCGATACCATTTCATCCACGTTTTGATTTGAGATACATTTTTAATCTCATACTTCTCCATGATTTCACGGTTCGAAAACTGACCACTCATTTTATCTTTCACAACTGCCCACTTAACTTCATTTGAATATACATTTTTGCCCATGCAAAAACACCTCCGAATTAGTACTTTGTTTAAGTGTACCATTTCGAAGGTGTTTTATAGTGTCTCATTAATTTAGGTTAGTCTAAGCCCCGTAATGGTTTTTTTCATCATTTCCTCCTCTTTCGATATAATATATATAATGCGGCTTCATGAATATGAATTCCTTTAAAAAGGGAAAATGCCCATTTAACTGTCCGCATTACACTTCTTCAGAATGAGAGTTAATCACATCTCTCCCAAATTCTAAGCATTCCATGCAGATTGATACACCAGGACCCATCGCTAAGTCTCCAGCCTCTTCTTTACTTCTAAGGCAAAAAGAACAGACTGACACATGCTCTGAAGGACCTGAAGGATTAGGATTCGAGGTTTTCTCCAGGGCAACGTACAGTTCTTCAATGACCTTGGGTTCAATGTAATCAAAGTCCCCTTTTAGTTTCACCGCAATGGTTGTATAGGCCACGGCCATCCCTTCATAGAAGCGCTGTCTCTCTAATTGGTCGCTCCCTTTTGATTTCTCTTCACATAATGAAGACAATTTCTCCGTTTCCAAAATGATATTTTCAATTTTTGCTCCTCGAAAAGTTTTTTTGCGGAACTTCTCGTCCATTTTCTTCACTCCTTCCCTTTTTTCATGTACACATTTGTACACATTATGATATTTATTCACCAAGCCCGCTCTTCACTCCTTCCATTTTCAGTAAACAAACTCCTTTTCCCGGTATTGCCGAAAGTTTTACAGTTTGATATAGTGAGTGAAATATAAGAAAGAAGGCAGAATAGTATGAAAAAATCGCATGTACTCTTATTCCTGATCCTGGCCAATGTGTTCTGGGCAGGAAATTATGTTGTCGGCCAGTTCGTCGTACAGGAAATGACTCCGTTGGAAATGACATTTATCCGCTGGGCGATCGCCATTTTCCTTTTATTCCCGCTCGCTCACTGGATTGAGAAGCCTGATTGGAAATCCGTGTGGAAACAATGGAAGCTGCTTGCCATTCTTGGAATTCTGGGCATCCTTGGCTATAATTTCACCTTATACTGGGCGCTGCAGTATACAACAGCAATGAATGCTTCGCTTGTCAATTCCATGAATCCAGCCCTTATTTTTCTCTTTTCTGCATTCTTGTTAAAAGAAAGAGTCTCTTTGCTGAAAGGAGCCGGCATCTGTATTTCCCTGATTGGCGTTCTTCTTGTTCTGACAAAAGGCAGCCTTCTGCAAATCCTTCATCTCGATTTCAATCAAGGGGATTTGCTGATGCTTATCGCGATTACAATCTGGACCTTCTACTCCATCATCGGGCGAAAAATGAAAAATACGCCCCCTGTTTCTGCCACTGCGGTCTCAGCCTTTATCGCTGTTTTATTTCTGCTGCCATTCGTTCTAACATCAGGCATGTCCTTTCATTGGAGCGGGCAGGCAGGAGCCGGTATTCTCTATATCGCTATATTCCCGTCCGTTTGTTCATTTGTTTTCTGGAATATTTCCCTGAGATCGATAGAGGCCAGTCAGGCTGGGGTTTATTTAAACCTCATCGCCGTTTTCACAGCCGTGCTGACCCTTTTGCTCGGCCAGCACATTACCGCTTTCCAGGTGATTGGCGGTCTCCTTGTCTTCATTGGTGTCTACTTAACAAGCAAGCCCGAGGCCAAAAAAGTGCCCCACTCCTTCACTCAAACCGGCTAAAGCTTGTGCTGCCCCGCCAATTGGCCGGGGTTTTCTTTCTTTATCTTGTCATCATGGGTTCCATTAGGGTATCTTTAAGGCATGAAAACTGAAATTGAGGTGTACTTTTTTGAGAATCAATAAATATATCAGCGAGTCGGGCATTACCTCGAGACGCGGGGCAGATAAATGGATCCAAGAAGGACGGGTAACCATTAACGGAAAAACGGCGGAGCTTGGCAGCCAGGCTGAGCCGGGAGACGATGTCCGGGTGGACGGAAAGCCGATTAAAGCGGAACAGCAATATGTCTATCTGGCATTAAATAAGCCGGTTGGCATTACCAGCACAACGGAACGGCATATCGAAGGAAATATCGTGGATTTCGTCAATCATCCGCTTCGGATCTTCCATGTCGGACGGCTTGATAAAGACTCAGAGGGGCTTATTCTCCTCACAAATGACGGGGATATCGTCAATGAAATCCTGCGCAGTGAAGGCCGGCATGAGAAGGAATATATCGTGACGGTGAACGAGCCGATTACCGACGAATTTATTCAAATGATGGGTTCAGGTGTCGAGATCCTCGATACCGTCACACTTCCCTGCAAAGTAGAGAAGCTTTCTAAATATGTCTTTAAAATTATCCTAACACAGGGTCTTAACCGCCAGATTCGCCGCATGTGCGCAGCCTTAGGCTATTCCATTCGGACCCTTCAGCGAATCCGCATCATGAATATCCGCATCGACGGCCTGAAAACAGGAGAATGGCGCGATTTGACAGAGAGCGAGCAGAAGGAACTGTTCACCGAACTCAACTATACGCCAAGAAAACGATAAGAAAAGGTCCCGACACCGGGACCTTCTTTTTATCCTTAGAGGGAATGGCTCCCTTTCTTTTCGTAAAACTTCACAAGTTCTACCAAGGCGCTTCCCATTCGCTGATCCTCCGGATAGATGACTCTGTCGATTCCGAGCTCATGCAGTGACTGGGCCGTCACTTTTCCGACAGACAAAGCAGCCGTCTTTTGTTCAAAAGCCTGAATGACCTCTTGTTCCTTTCCCTGTTCCCGGGCGAACTGCAGAAGATTCCTGCCTTGAGGCCCGCTTGTGAAGACCGCTGCATCTATTTCTCCGGCAAGCAGTTCATCTGTCAGCTGCTGCATGACTTCCGCTTCCGGCGGAATATGCACGTAAGGAAGGACTTCTTTGTGGACTACTCTTTGTTCATCCAGCATGTGAATCAATAACGGAGCTGGATCGCCGTGCAGCTGAAGGGCTGCCTTTTTCCCTGTAAAAGAATATTTCTGAAGCGCCCTGATTAATCCGGCTGTGCTTCCGTCATCATCGCGGGCGATCGGTTCAAGTCCCAGTTTTTTTAGCATATTCGCCGTCTTATAGCCGCGGATCGCCAGCTTCATCTTTTTCAGTGCGGCTAAAAACTCGTCTCCGCGTCCCATTTTGACAGCAGCCTGATATAAAATATCCGTCCCGATCCCAGTCGTCAGAATCATCCAGTCATACTTTCCCTCGATTAGATCTTCAATATCGTTCTCTAATTGAGATTGATCCGGATATACCGTTCCCTGTGCCGGCCTGATCAGCGGGATACCGCCTAAGTTTGTAATGATTTTGCTGATTTCCTCAGCCTTCCTCGGTCCAAGCACCGCAATTTTCTTTCCTTCGAGCTTTGCCATCTGCACCCCTCCAAAACGAATCGCTGTTTATATCCGTTTGAAATCCAAACTGGAAACAGCCAGTTTTTACTATAGCCTCATTATACTATAGTGGTCCTTGTTAGTGGGATTCGTATCCCTTTATTCCTTTCGGATGGTGATCTTCCAGTCGCTCCCAGTCCCGATCTTATGTATTGAGGCGAATGACCGCTGATTGATGGCCGCTGCCAGATTATCCAATGAATTTATGTAAAGAAGCGGCTTCCCTACCGGACTGTCCGCAAAGGAGCGGCCGTATTTCATGATGCCGCCATAAACCTCCCTGCCCTGATGCTCGATGATGACCTGAAAGGAATCCCCATGTTCTGCTCCCATGCTTCGAAAAAGGGTCCGCGGAATATTCGTCCATAGGTTTCCAAACCGGACATCGAGAATCTCGATGGTCCCGGCAGCCTGGTTCCGCTCCCGCACCGCTTCCTCCAGCGGAAGTTCCACAATCGAGTCGGGGCTGATTTCAGGACCAGCTTCTTCAAAGGAAATAACACCTGAAGCAAGCCGGGCTCCTGTAAAGGCATAGACATCCCTTCCGTGAAACGTATAAGACTCTCCCGAACGCGGCAGGCGATTGACGGTTTCGTCGATGATCCTGGCTGCCACAATGCCGGTTCTTTTTTTCAGATGTGTCAGTGTTCCATTATCCGGGGTGATGATATATTGTCCTGCTGCCGTTTGAGCGACAATGCTTCTGCGATCTGATCCCACTCCAGGATCTACTACAGAAACAAATACGGCCCCTTCCGGCCAATAAGACACGGTTTGAAACAGCCGGTAGGATGCCTCCCAAATGCTGAAAGGCGGGATATCATGGGTGATGTCGCTGATTGTAAGAGTTTTTTCCACCGAAAGTGCCACACCGTACATGGCACTGACCGCTCCGTCGCTTAAGCCAAAATCCGATTGTAAAACCAATATGTTTTTCATGAATGCCCTCCGCCTTCCCATATTCTGCTTTCAAATCAAAGTCCTTACTATATTTCGATGTCGATTGGCTCTTTTCCTATATGCCGCTGATGAAAATCTTCCATAGCTCGGTGACCACATAAAAAAACCTATCAAGGCAGCCTTAATAGGTTCTTCACTCATTATTGGTGTGTATCTGCGTAAACAGCCATAGCCTTCCGCATAAAAGACGCTAACCCTTCACCGTATTTATCAATGGTTTTAGTGAATCGTTCGTCATCTGTGTATATTTCTCCTAACCCTTTAAAAGCCTGAAGGGAATAATTCCCTATCTGGTTTAAGAACTGATACCACTCCTCGATCCCTTCTTGAGCCTCTTTTGAATCAGGCGGAAGATGGCGGAGTGCGGCAAGGTTTCGGTAGATTTGATTCCATTTTTCCTGATCGGAAACCGTCATGTTTTTCGCTTTGTCATTTGCTTCTTCGACCGCTCGATCCCCCCATTTTTCCCTTGCTTCTTTTTCATAGGGATTGCTGCTGAAATCAAAGCCTTCGAATTTCTCTTGGTTGGACATGTGGATGTCTCCTTTCAAATGATGAATCGATTTTTCGATGGACACAATCATCTTATCGAGCCTCCTCTTTTTTTCCAGAAGGATTTTATGCTGCAGTTCCAGCGCTTCCTTCCTGTTAAAGGCGGGACTGTCCATAATCTCCATGATTTTCTTTAAAGGGAAGCCAAGTTCTTTAAAATATAAAATTTGCTGCAGGGTCTCCAGGTTTTCTTCCGAATATACCCGGTAGCCAGCCTCAGTTGTTTCCTTGGGACGTAACAAACCAATTTCATCATAATGATGCAGGGTCCTTACACTGACCCCCGCTAAATCAGCAACTTCCTTCACTTTCATCCTGTTCCCCCCTTCACCCATTACTTTAAAGGATCACGCAGCGTGAGAGTCAATCCTCCAAAAACTATTCCATTGCATAATCTATCCGATATAATGATAACTATATCAAAGGGGGTGCTTACAGTTGGAGAATCATAGAAGATTGTCTGGTACTTCTGCCACTCATGCAAAGCCTATTATTGGAAAGGCGATACTTTGCATGGGGCGAAACATTTCATTTTATCGCTGAACAAGCTTTTTTTCTAATAGTGTGGCTTTGCACCTTATTTTTTCAAAATCAAAATAAGGAGCGGGCACAAATGAAATATACGAATGCAAGTCATGTTTTACCTGAAAAGCTCATCATGGAAATCCAAAAGTATGTTCAGGGGGAAACCCTTTATATCCCTAAGCCAGAAACGGCATATAAGAAATGGGGATCGTCAAGTGGAGGAAGGCAAATTCTTGACCGCCGTAATGCCGCCATCCGAGAGTCCTTTCAAAACGGCAGCACGATTGATCAGCTGGCTGATGAATATTACCTTTCAGCTGAGACGATTAAAAAAATTGTTTATACACATAAAAGATAGACAGAGGACCGTTTAGAAATTTTCTCTTTTATAATCAAAAGCCAAGAAGAGCCTTTCCATAGTGGGAAGCTCTTCTTTTTAGATGGGGATGTATGTAAAAAACGGTTCTAACTCATTTTAGTTATATTAGAGATTCACGGTATGGTTTAAAATAAGGACAAAAATGATAGGAGCTAACTGGGATGACTGAACCATTCATAAAAAATGAACAGCTGAATTTTATTGGGAAACAGATTGCTTCGATAAAAGACAGCGCTAAAAAGAACGTGCCTCCAAACGTATTGGCGGCTGTAATCGATTTAGCTAATGCCAATATCCTGGAACTCTTTCCCGATGCCACACCGGCTCAACAAGACATGCTTGATGCTGCCGGACTGAAAACAGATAAAGAGTTTGAACAATATATGCAGCGCCTTTCCGATTATTTGCTGCCTTTTCCAAGGCTTACTGAGCAGCAGCTGAAAAAAATGTTTCCCAAACAAAAAAAATTAAAGCTGCCTGATTTAACAACTATAGACCATAACCGGCTGACCTATTTAAGCTGGAATGATCTCAGATCAAATAAGAAATTTATCGTATATGAGCTGGAAGGAAAGCTCGTTGGCATTGAATGTGTATTTTCACCAACCAGCAAAAAAAATTTTTGTTCCTTCTGTCATAGCTTTGGCGAGGTTTCCTATTTTTCTACCGTCACAAAGGCAAAAAAAGCAAAAAATCCGGATTATTACAAAGCCATCGGCAATCTGATTTGCACGGACAGCATCGAATGCAACAAAAAAATAACCAGTACAGAGTATATAACAGCCTTTCTTAAAGACTCACTGGCGATGTGACCATTTACACTTTATGGGCTCCAACAGTGTATTTACAAACAATTATAAAGGTGCATTCCGGTATCATGGAATGCACCTTTTTTCCTCCGTGTAAAGTTTTATATACATTTTGTCAGGTTATATTTACATTTTTGAAAAATTTGGTGTTAGCGCCAATTATCATTAAAAAGCTGTAAAAAAAATAGGCCCTGTGTCAGGACCTAATCGAAATATTGAACTTGTCCTATACCCACCATAATTCTGTCGGATTATCTTTGATCAAAATCGAATTTAGATTTTTCACGGCCCGCTGGAATCCTTCTTCTATCGACATTAAAGGATCCTCATGTTCAATGCTGACAACATAATCATAGCCATACGTTCTAAGAGCGCTCATCATGTCCGACCATTCCTGAAGACTGTGTCCGCATCCAACCGACCGGAAATTCCAGGCACGTGTCTGAATTTTCCCATATGGCTGCATGTCTGTCAGGCCGTACATATTGATATTGTCCTGATCGAGAAATGTGTCCTTTGCATGGAAGTGATACAGGGCACCTGCTTTACCCAATATTTTAATGGCGCCGACCGGTTCAATCCCCTGCCACCACATATGGCTTGGATCCAGGTTGGCTCCGATGGCATCGGATGTAGCCTCCCTCAGTTTCAGCAGTGTATATGGCGTATGAACCAGAAAACCGCCATGCAGTTCCAGGCCAATCTTAATATGATGCTGTTCCGCAAGCGCCGCAATCTCTTTCCAGTATGGAATCAGCTTTTCTTCCCACTGCCATTTCAACACATCGCCGTATTCATTCGGCCAAGGGGCAACCGGCCAATTCGGATATTTGGCTCCTTCATGGTCTCCTGCTGTGCCTGAAAAAGTGTTCACAACCGGAACTCCCATCAGGGCAGCCAGCTTAATGGTTTTGACTAATGTTTCATGGGATTCTTTTGCAAATGCTTTGTCAGGTGAAATGGGGTTGCCATGGCAGCTGAACGCACTGATGGACAGCCCCCTTGATTCAACAGCTTCCAGATAGGTCTTTCTTTTCTCTTCGCTTTCCAGCAATTCATCCAGCGGACAATGCGCATTGCCCGGATAGCCGCCCGTACCGATTTCTACTGTATTCAGTCCTGATTTTGCTACATAATCCAGCATATCCTCAAAGGATTTCTGGGAAAAAAGGACGGTAAAGACTCCTAGCTTCATACTGTCACCTCATCTATTTTGTCTAATATCGGGCAGAATCAGTCAGTTCATGCTGACGACGCTGCCGCTGGCGGAACTTTGATAGATCGCTTCAATGATTCTGGATACTTTCATGGCTTCCTGAGGTTTGACGAGCGGATCTGCATAGCCTAAGCAGCTGTCAATGAAATTCTCGGCCTGCTGCAGGTCCGGTGTATCTTCTCCCGGCATCCAGACGGCTTCACTGTTCAGGAGCATGCCATGCTTTGCCTGGTTAAGAACCAATGGAAACACGTCAAGACCGCCCTGAGTTCCTGAAAGGCTGAGCACGGTTGCTTCTTCCCGGATATTGGCCGCCCAGGATGTTTCAAACAGAAGGGAAGCCCCGTTTTTGAACTTAATGTACGCTGTGGCATGGTCATCCACTTCAAACACCGATGCGTCGAAATTGCCCCAGAGGTTGACCTGGTCTACACCTTTACTGACATAATTATATGTCGAGCCTACGACTTCAATCGGTTCCGGATCATCCATCAGCCACAAGGCTAAATCGAGCAAGTGGCAGCCATAGTCAATGACGCTTCCGCCGCCTTGCAGTTCTTTGTTGGTGAATACTCCCCAGTTCGGAACCTTGCGGCGGCGCAAAGCCTGAACCCGGGCTACATACGGTTCACCAATTTCATTCGCCAGGATCATTCGTTTGGCAGACTGCGCTTCCTTCATGAACCGGTAATGATAGGCAATCGATAAGACTTTGCCTGATTGGTTTGCCGCCCTTGTGATCGCTTCACACTCTTCGGCGGTAATGGCCATCGGTTTTTCACAGAGAACATGAACGCCGGCCTGCAGCGCAGCAATGGAGATTTCGGCATGGAATTTATTCGGGGTCGTAATGGTCACCGCATCGACCTCCGCAAACATATCCTGATAATTCGTAAACACTTTCTCAATATGGTACTTCCGGGCAACTTCTTTGGCTTTTGCTTGATCAATATCATGGACGGCATACAGCACAACTTTATCCTGCAGCTTCTGGAAAGCAGGAATATGTCTTTTCTGAGCGATTCCTCCAGCGCCAATGATACCCATTTTCAATTTATACATGATGATTTAAACCCCTTTATAAGCGGACATTTTTTCCTGCTGCATTGGATTCCAATGCACCAAGAATGACCTTCAACGATTTCATTCCTTCTTCACCTGATACCGGCGGAACAGTATCTTCCAATACGCTGCTGACAAAATGGCTAATGACTTCTGAATCAAATTGCCCGCCTGTCTCATTCGTTTGAATGCCACCCAGCTTAAACGTCTCTGTTTTACCATCTTTATGATGGACAATCAGCGAGTATTCAGGATCATCTTCGAGCCGCAACGTTGCTTTTTCGGCAAAAATTACGGTTGCATTGTCTTCTCTTACATAAGACCAGCTGGCGGCCAGCGTTCCGATAATGCCTGAAGCTGTACGAAGCAGGCATACAGCATTATCATCGACAGTGGCATTCTCCTTGGCACTTGTCTCGATGAAAGCGGAAACCTCGGTGAATTCCTCGCCAAGCAAGTAACGCAGCAAATCTGCTTTATGAACGCCCAGGTCTCCCATTGAGCCAATGATGGCCTGATCCTTCTTGAAGAACCAGCTGTCCTTTCCGTCTACACTCCAGGTTTCCGGCCCTGAATGGCCAAAGGTTGTGCGAAAACTGTAAACCTTGCCTGCCTTCCCGCTTTCAATCAGTTCTTTTGCTTTTTGATGGGACGGCACAAAACGCTGATTGTGGCCAATCATCAATTTCTTCCCGTTTCTCTCGGCGGCTTCTATCATTTTCTTCGCATCCTCCACAGTCGCGGCCATCGGTTTTTCGCAAAGAACGTGTTTCCCTGCGTCCAAAGCGGCAATGGTCATCTCCGCATGGAGGTAATTCGGTGTACATACACTGACTGCTTCGATGTCTGGATCTTTCAGTAATTCCCTATAATCAGTATATGCCTTGGCATGATATCTTCGTGCTGCTGCATCCGCCCGATCGGCGACAATATCAGCAACAGCAATGATTTCTGCCTCTTTGTGAAATTCATACTCCGGGAGGTGCCTGTTATTGGCGATGCTCCCGCATCCAATCACGCCAACTTTCAATGTACGCATTGCATTCTCTCCTTTTATTCATCTCTTGCTGACAGAGATTCTAATGGTGATGAGTTTCCATAATACGGACGGGCTTTATCCGCAGGCTTCGCCCATTCCACTGCATTTTCAATCACTTTCTGTATATGAACATGATGGTAAGTCGGATACGTTTCATGGCCCGGCCTGAAGTAAAAGATTTTTCCGTTTCCGCGCCGGTACGTAAAACCGCTCCGGAACACTTCCCCGCCTTCAAACCAGCTGACGAAAATCAGTTCATCCGGCGCGGGGACATCGAAATGCTCGCCGTACATTTCTTCGTGCTCCAGTTCGATGTATTCCCCGATCCCTTCTGCAATAGGATGGCTTGGATCAACGACCCACAGCCTTTCCTTTTCTCCTTCTTCCCGCCATTTCAGGTCACAGGTGGTGCCTGTCAGTTTCTTAAAAAGCTTCGAGAAATGTCCTGAGTGAAGAACAATCAGTCCCATCCCCTCCAGGACGCGCTGATGAACGCGGTCGACAATTTCATCGCGCACTTCCTCATGAGCCATATGCCCCCACCAAAGAAGGACATCTGTCTCTTTCAAAACTTCTTCCGGCAGGCCGTGCTCCGGTTCATCCAGAGTAGCTGTCCTAACCTCATGCCCTTTTTCCTTCAAAAAGCCCGCAATTGTTCCATGAATGCCATTTGGATAAACTTCTGCCACTTTAGGATGTGTTTTCTCGTGCCGGTTTTCATTCCATACTGTCACTTTCATTAAGTAAGCACCTCGCCTAATTTAGTCCTATGAAAGAATATCTATAGTTAGTTATACCTCTTTTATCCCAACGCAAACGTTTGCGTTTTCACACATGGCTTATTATGAAAAAAAGGAAGGGGCATGCATATCTGCTCCACACTTCCAGTTATTGTTTATGAAAATGGATTCCACTCTATTGTAAATTGATAGATTTGAAAATCAAGACATTTTTTACAAAAACTTTCAACAAAATTCATTTCGATTGTGAGATGACTGTCTGATGGGATTCTCTTTTGATGATTTTTGTTGGGATTCGGACACTTTTCTCCATGATTTTCGGGTCCAGAATCAATTCGCACACGCATTTTGCTGCTTCATAGCCTAATTGATAGGTGTGGACATCCATCGTTGTTACCGGCGGACTGGTCAGCTCGGCAATCTCCGAATTGTTAAAACAGACGACGCTGACCTGTTCAGGCACTTTGATCCCTTTCTCCGTCAAGGCTCCTAACAGGATAACGGCATACAAAATATCCACCGCTACGAAAGCGGTAGGGAATTCAGGCAGAACCAGCAGCTCCTCCAAAGCCTGAATCCCCTCCTCGCGGTTTAAGGAAAGCAGCTTCACGTACCCCTCCGGCAATGAAATTTTCGATTTTTCCAGTGCCTCATGATAGCCCCTTAGCCGGTCGCTCACGACTTCATAGTCCAGACTCCCTCCAAAATAAGCAATCTTTCTGTGACCGAGTCCGATCATAAAATGGGTCAGGTCCCTGGCCGCCTTCACATTTTCATTATCAATAAAGGTAATGCCGCCCGTTTCCGTACCCGGTTTCCCAATCAGGACAAAAGGAAATTGCTGCTCCAGCAGATAAGGGACGACTTTATCATCTTTTTTCGAATATAAGACAATCATGCCGTCCACCCGCCTGCCCTGCACCATTTTCACGACATCTTCATAAATCGCTTCTTCCGATTCCCCGGTCGTCAGTGACAGGCTGTACCCTTCCATATGGCAAAAGGCGCCGATCCCCCTGATCACTTCCGGGAAAAAGGGGTTCCGCAGTGACTCTTTTGCTGAGTTTTTCATGACGATTCCAATGGTCTTGGTGGACTTGGTCACTAAATTGCGGGCATTTGCATTCATATGGTACCCCAATTCCTGCATGACCTTTCGGACTTTCCGCTTTGTCCTTTCACTGATGCTCGGACTGTCATGTATGACCCGCGAAACCGTCGAGGGAGCAACGTTCGCTTTTTTGGCAACATCCTTTATGGTGATTGACATATTTCCTCTACACTCCTTGCCGTGTTTCTCTAAAATCGTAATAGGCTTATTTTACAGCACCGTCTGCAATCCCTTTAATAATTTGTTTCTGTGCAAAGAAATAGCCGACGATCACCGGGATGATGGAAAGAGTCAGACCGGCAAGGGCCAAGTGCCACTGTTTCGTATACTGCCCGAAGAAATAGAATAATTTTAGCGGAATCGTTTCGGCCCCGTCCGCTGTGCCCAGCACGAGTGAAGGAAGAAGGTAATCATTCCAGATCCAGATGACATTCAGGATGCCTACGGTTATGGACATCGGTTTCAGGAGCGGGAAAATGATGTACCAAAAAATTTGGAATCGGTTGGCACCGTCGATTTTAGCTGCTTCATCCAGTGACTGCGGAATTCCTTTAAGTGTCCCATGATACAGAAAAATGGACAGGCTGCAGCCAAATCCGAGATACATGAAGATAAGTCCCGCCTTATTCAGCATTCCAAACTGCCCGAATTGCGCGACAAGCGGAATCATTACAGACTGGAAAGGGATCAGCATTGCCGCCACGAAAATAAAGAACAGCAGGGAACTGATTTTGCTTTTATTCCGGGACAGCGCATACGCGGCCATCGCCGAGAACACAATAATCAGGGCGACACTGACAATTGAGATCAACAGAGAATTGAACAGAGTTCTCAGAAAATCCAATTGCTCAAAGGCCTGTGTGAAATTTTCAAATGTGAATTCTTTCGGAAGCCCGAGTGTATCAGCAAAAATATCCTGCTTTGTTTTAAACGCATTGGCAATCATCAAGTAAAAGGGGGTAATCCACACTAATGCCAGTACAATGCCGATCAGTTCGATAAGACGCAGTTTCCACCACTTTCTCCTCATTACAATTCGACCTCCCTTTTCTTATTGAAGTACACCTGAAGCAGAGAGACAATCGCAACGATGACAAAGAAGATAACCGCTTTGGCCTGGGCATAGGCCATTTCATTATCGGTAAAAGCTGTTCTGACAATATTCATGGCCACCATTTCCGTAGAGTTATACGGTGCCCCGTTTGTCAGTGACAGGTTTTGGTCATAGATTTTAAAGGAATGGGACAGTGTCAGAAATAGACTGACGGTAAAGGCGGGCGCAACAAGCGGAAACGTGATATGGCGGAAGCGCTGGAATCCATTCGCCCCGTCGATTTCGGCCGCTTCAAGCAAATCTTCCGGAACCGCCTGCAAATATGCGATATAAATGATCATGATGTATCCCGCCATCTGCCAAGAAGTCAGGATCACGAGTCCCCAAAAGCCGGTGCCTGTCGTCGAAAGCCAGCCGTTCAAGCCTTCAATGCCCGTCACATCTCCAATAGCTCCAAACACTTTGATGAAAATAAACTGCCAGATAAATCCTAAAATCAAACCGCCAATCAGGTTCGGCATGAAAAAGACAGTCCTGAGCCAGCTGCTCGTTTTTATTTTCGAAGTTACAATCAGGGCCAGGCCAAGGCCAATCACGTTGATCATGACAATAGCCGCCACGGAAAATTTAATCGTAAACCAGAAGGAACTCATAAATCGCTTATCTTCAAACAGATCGATGAAATTCTGCATGCCGACAAAGTCAAGCCGTCCCAGTCCATTCCAATTCGTAAAAGAATAATAGAAACCGAATAATAAAGGGATGATGACAACCAGAATGAGAGCGGCAAGCACTGGGGTTAAAAACAGCCAGTAGGCCCAATCACGATTTCGCAAAGAAAACGCCCTCCTTATGATGTAATAAACAGCTATTTATAAATCATTGTTCTTGATTCTGCAAAATCTTACAAAATACGAAGCCAAGCTTTTAAAAAGGGCAGCCAACCATCCGGGCAGGGACCTCCCCTTTTCCCCAGCGGTTAGCTGCCTCCTCCCTTGCCTGCTGTCGTTCTTTTATTCTTCTGCTTTCTTCTCCCATGTATCTATATTCTCCTGCACCAATTCATCCCAAGTGGATTCACCGGATACATACTTTTGGACAGTAGCCCCTAAATCTTCATTCCAGCCGACTGGATAGCCCATCAATACCCATCCAAGTGTATTTCCTTCTTGTGAGTATTTATAGATTTCCTTGGAAAGCGGATCGGCAATTTTTTCTGAATCATAGCCCTCATAAGCCGGGATGAATTTGAACTCTTCAAGGACAGCCTTTTTCCCTTCATCAGAGGTATACAGCCAGTCAAGGAATTTCTTTGCTTCATCCTGAACCTCTTTATCTACCTTGCTGTTGACCGCCCAGTAGTATGGAACCCCGACAGGCATGGCTGATTGATCGCCATTCGGGATCGGGATGATGCCGATTCCTTTTTCCGCAAGCTCCGGATCCATGTCATAGATTGTATTGTAAACCCAGTTTCCCTGCTGGATGAAAGCCACCTTCTCTAACGAAAACAGTTCTTCCACCTGCTGGGAATAATCAAGACTTGCCGTTGGCTGGACAGAATATTTGTTTTGGAGATCGACCATCTGCTTGAAACGGTCACTATTCGTAAATTTAACCGTTTTTGCTTCGCTTGCCTTCATGACATCCCCATCAAATTCAGGAGCAAGGAATACATTGGATAAATGATTGCCTGTCACCCATTTTTCCTTTACCGGGTACGCGAATACTGCATCAATCTTCAATTTCTTTTTCTCTGCATCAAGTTTCTTGACCGCTGCTTCCAAGGCGTCATAGCTTGTAAGCGTTTTAGGATCAATTCCTGCTTCTTTCAAAATCCGTTTATTATAAATAAAGCCGTATCCTTCCTGGTTGAACGGCAGGCCGAGAACCTCGCCATCCATGGATACGCCGTCCAATGTTCCGTCCAGCGCTGCATCGGCCGCTTTTGTATCCTTCAAATCGATCAGCCGGTCTCTAAATTGCTTGACATCTGTCGGTCCTCCAATATTAAAGATGGCCGGTTCTTCACCTGAGGAGAATTTGGCCGTAATGGCCGACTTATAATCATTCCCTCCGCCTACAGTCGTTATTTTCAAATCGACATCCGGATGCTCTTTTTCATATTGCTCGGCAACCGCTTCAAATTGCTGTTTGAACTCTACTTTAAATTGGAAAATTTCGAGCGTTGTCTTATCTCCGCCATTTCCTCCGGTCGAAGAAGAACAGCCCGCCAATAATAGACTTGATACCAATGCAGTGGACAATATCCCTTTTACTAGCTTGCTTCCTTTCATCCTCTCACTCTCCCAATCTTATTTTCTTATGCAACTTTAAGAAAACGTTTGCGTGTACTAAGGAAAAATAAGGCCCTAATCATGCCCTAACAAAGTGTTAAGTCTAGGTCCTCCTTCACCTCCTGAAAAGCTCGTTTGAAATCGCTTACAATCACTTTCATTCCTATATTACCATTATTGTAAAAAAGAAACAATTGAGAAATGTATGAATTTTACATATTTAGGAGGAAAGGACCACATGCAAAAAAGACGAAAACTGTTGCATGTTTTCGTCCTTCCGCTGAATTCCGCCGCCTGCATCCTTTATGAGAAAATGATTATAAAACAATTTTTCCGCAAATCGTTGCGCAGAAAAACAGCTGATATTTTGCTTTTAGGGATTCCCTATTACGCGGTGCAATGCTTGCGGAAGCCTCCTGAATCGGCTTGAAATCGTTGGCAAACACAAGCCTTTAGACCTAGGTTTCAGCAAAGCCGCTCCCCTATTCCATCTTTTTAATGGCGATCCGTTCAATCAGACTCCAGGGAATGAACCGTTTGAGGATGGAAAGCTGACGCGCTCCCTTCCCGACTGGATAGCGCAATTTAGGAGAGCTTTCTTCCGCTATCTTCGCCACGAGCCGGGCAACCTCTTCTGGATTGCCGGCACCAAGCGCTGACGCCTTTGCCTGCTCGATAATGTTCCGTTTGAAAGCATCTTCCCCTGCCTCAATTCCGCCCAGTCCCTTTTCCCATATATTTGTTTTATAAGAGGACGGCTGGATCACAGATACATACACTTGTCTTGGCAAAAGCTCCAAACGAAGGCTTTCGCTGAGTCCTTCGACGGCGAATTTAGAGGATGAATAGGCGGACAGGCCAGGGAAGCCAATGATGCCGCTGACGCTTCCCATATTGATAATCTTTGAAGGGGCCGCTGCCTCTAATAAGGGCAGAAAAGCCTTCGTCACCTGAAACATTCCGAGAACATTCGTATCATGCTGGGCCCTCCAATCCTCCGAAGTGAGATCCGTCACAAATCCCCCTTGGGCAAATCCCGCATTATTGACCAATACCGAAAGACGGCCATATTTCCCCGTCACATAAGCAGCCGCTTCCCTGACCTGCTGCAGATCAGTTACATCCAGCTGTACAATGTCCAGTTCGCCGGACAGGCCCCTTTCAGACAGGGCCTTTTGCAGAGCTGCCTGATTATCCGGGTTTCTCATGGCCGCGAGAACCCGATATCCTTCTTCTGCTAAACGCACGGCCGCCAGCATGCCAAAACCGCTGTTAGCGCCGGTGACAAGTGCAAGTTTCATAGTATTTCTCCTTTGGTGTTATGTAATGAAGCTATAAATTGTTCTTCCGAGATGACCTGAAAACCGTTTATTTTGAGTAAGGCAGACGTCACACCATTTCCCGCAATTTTACGCCCGTTAAAGGTACCATTATAAATCACGGAACTACCGCATGAGGGACTATTTTCTTTGAGTACGACAAGGGAAGCGTGAATTTCATTCGCTATTTTTAAGGCAGCATACGCCCCTTTTATGTAAAGTTCCGTTACATCCTTCCCGGATTGTTCAATCACTTGAGCTTTCCCATTCAGGACATCCTCTCCATCTCCTCCTGCGATTTCTGCAGGTTCCCTCGGAGTAGTAAAACCGCCAAGCAATTCAGGACAAATCATTGCCGCTTTTTGTTCTTCAACTAACTTCTTAATCCGATCATCTAAACGATGTGTGCCATTATACCTTACTTCCAATCCAGCTAAACAGGAACTGACTAAAATCATTACAAGCATCCCTCCCATAATCCAGACTTTTATCTTATATGTATTATACTAAACTGTTATCTTTTATCTCCTATTATCACACTGTTTTCTGCCCACAGAAGGCATAAAAAAACCCACAGAATAACATCCTGTGGGTTCCGTGTTTCAAGACTTTTTTTGCACCCGCTTCTGCTGGAATGAGGCAATGCTTTCGTACTCTTCTTCCAGAAGCCGTGAAAGCCTGATATAAATCGGGATTAACTCCTGATACACTTCTACACAGCTTTCATTCGGCTGATGATGATGGTTCGCTCCGACCATTCCTGCTACTACATCGAGTGATTCTACTTCACCAAGGCCGTACAGTCCTAGAATCGCTGCGCCTAAGCAAGAGCTTTCATGGCTTTCCGGAACATACACTTCTTGGTTGAAAATATCAGCCATCATCTGCCTCCAAAGTTCAGAGCGGGCAAATCCTCCCGTTGCCTGAATCTTAACCGGTTCCCCGATCAGCTCTTTCAGGGCAAGCAGTACGGTATACAGATTGTAAATGACACCTTCGAGCACCGCGCGGATCAAATGTTCCTTCTTATGATGAAGTCCGAGTCCAAAGAAAGAGCCGCGCGCATTGGAGTCCCATAACGGAGCCCGTTCCCCGGCCAGATAAGGATGGAAAAGCAGGCCGTCCGATCCCGGGTTAACCCTCGCCGCAATTTCCGTCAGGATTTCATAAGGGTCCCGTCCTAGCCGAAGGGCTGTTTCGACTTCAGAAGAACCCAGTTCGTCACGCGCCCATCTGAAAATCATTCCGCCATTGTTGGTCGGTCCCCCAATGACCCAGTGATTCTCCGTCAGCGCATAACAGAAAATCCGTCCTTTCGGATCGGTTACCGGCTTATCCGTCACTGCCCTGATTGCACCGCTCGTACCGATTGTCACAGCAACGACTCCCGGTTCAATCGCATTCACTCCAAGATTAGAAAGAACACCGTCGCTCGCTCCAACTACGAAAGGCGTTTGCTCGGAAAGCATCATTTCCTTGGCAAATACCGGGTTGATCCCTTTCAGGCTGTATGTAGTCGGCACCGGTTCAGAAAGCCGTTCTGCTGTAACGCCAGCGACTTTGAGCGCCTCCTCATCCCAGGACAGCGTCTGGAGATTGAACATCCCGGTTGCTGAAGCAATCGAGTGATCGATGACATACGCATTAAACAGCTTCAAGAAAACATATTCTTTGATGGAAATAAACTTATATGTCTGGCTGAACAGCTCCTGCTGTTCATGACGCAACCATGTCAGCTTGGAAAGCGGTGACATCGGATGGATCGGCGTACCTGTTCTCAGGTAAATCTCATGGCCGTTCCATTCATTTTTGATTTTCTCAGTCCAGGCGGCACTTCGGTTATCAGCCCAAGTGATGCATCTCGTCAGCGGCATTCCCTCTGCATCGACCGCAATCACACTGTGCATGGCTGAACTGAAAGATACGCACAGCACATCTTCAGGAGCGATGCCGCTCTCTTTCATAATGTTTCTGATTGATCCAACAACTGCAGAGAAAATCTCATCCGGATCCTGTTCTGCCGTTCCCGGAACAGGGGCATACAAAGGGTATTCAATGCCTGAACTGGCTGCAATCTCTCCATTTTTCCGAAACAATACGGACTTCGTGCTGGTTGTGCCAATATCCACACCAATTACATATGCTTCCTTCATCTCTGTTTTCTCCTCTCAGCAAGCAGGCCTTAAATGCCGGCAGAATCGGTCTCCGCTGTCATTTAAAGCCGCTTTTTTGTTATTTATTTTTTTGTGACGCCGTGACCGCCGAATTCGTTCCGCAATGCGGCTACCACTTTCCCTGTAAACGTATCATCTTCCAATGATCGATATCTCATCATCAAGGACAATGCAATGACCGGTGTAGCCATTTGAAGGTCAAGCGCGGTTTCGACCGTCCACTTTCCTTCTCCGGAAGACTGCATGATCCCGCGAATTCCGTCAAGCTTCGGATCCTTCGAGAACGCATTTTCCGTCAATTCCATCAGCCATGACCGGATGACTGAGCCATTGTTCCACACTCGGGCCACCTTTTCATAATCGAAGTCAAACGGACTTTTTTCCAGCAAATCAAAGCCTTCGGCAATAGATTGCATCATTCCGTACTCTACACCATTATGAACCATTTTCAGGAAGTGGCCGCTGCCGCTTTCCCCGGCATATAAGTATCCATTTTCCACACAGATATCCTTGAAGATCGGTTCAATCGTCTCGAATACTTCCGCATTTCCGCCAATCATCGTACAAGCGCCATTACGGGCTCCTTCCATGCCGCCGCTTGTACCGACGTCAAAGAAATAAATGCCCTTTTCCGCAAATTCACCGGCTCGCTGAACGGACTCTTTATAATGCGAGTTACCGCCTTCGATGACGATATCGCCTTCCTCTTAAAGCCCTTTTAATTCCTCAAGCACACTTTCCGTTACTTTCCCGGCCGGAACCATGACCCAGACAACCCTTGGCGTTGGAAGCTTTTCGACAAGCTCCTGAATCGTATGGGCGCCCGCTGCTCCCTTTTCCGCAATGTCCTTAACAGCCTGTTCATTTACATCAAATGCTGTCACTTCATGCTGATGATCCAGCAAATTCATAGATAAATTAAAACCCATTTTCCCTAAACCAATTAATCCTATATTCATGAAGGAAACCCCTTTGTTGAAAAAATTTTTCACAATAAATAAATTATACGAAAAATATTTTCTTTTTGCAATCGTTTTCAACTTCATTCTTTCACTACTTTTCTTATGATATACTTCAGATACATATAGAAAGTGAAACCGCCGGCAGACAGGGGTAAACCCGTCTGAACAGGTGATTATTCGGACAAAGGGGTAAATTTCATGGTACAAAATTGCCTGGGTAAAATACGGAGCTATTATGCGCGGTTTAGTGAAAAAGAAAAAAAGATTGCCGATTACATCCTGAATTCTCCGGACAAAATCATCCACAGTACAATCAATGAAGTGGCAGAAGACCTGAACGTCGCCGATGCTACCGTATTCAGATTTTGCAAGCGCCTCGGGTTCAAAGGCTATCAGGCCATGAAAATTGCGCTCGCTTCAGAAATTATCTCACCGATTCAGGAGATCCATGAAGAAATCAGCGAAACAGATGATGAAATCACAGTCGCCAAAAAGATTTTCAAATCCAATATCCGGACATTGGAAAACACACTGCAAATTTTGCATGAACCTGCTTTTCAAGAAGCGGTCCGCATCATCCGGCAGGCGGAAAAGCTGAACTTCTTCGGCACTGGCGGCTCAGCAGTCATCGCGATGGATGCCTACCATAAATTTGTAAGAACAGGCATTCCTTCCTTTGCCTTTCTCGATTCGCATTTTCAATTGATGGCCGCTTCCCAGCTGACAGACAGAGATGCGGCGATTGTCATTTCGCATTCAGGTACCAACAAAGACACTCATAATATTTTACAGGTAGCAAAAGAAAACGGAGCCAAAACGATCGGGATTTCCAGCTTTCCCAAATCCCCGATCAGCACGGATTCTGATGTCGCCCTGTTCACAAGCTCTGAAGAAACCGAATACCGCTCAGAAGCCCTCGCTTCCCGAATCGGCCAGCTCAGTCTGATTGATGCCCTGTATGTCAACATCATGAAACACAACAAAGAAAAGGCGCAGGAATCCCTGAGCAAGGTGCGTGACGCCATATCAGGAACAAGAGTATAAATCTATTAAAAAAGGCTGACAGATTCTTCTTCAGCCTTTTTTTACATCACTGATATAGATTTATAGTAAATTTCACAGGCTCCTAAAATTCTAAGATTCCAACTATTATTAATGATAAAACCATACTTAATAACAAAGATACAATCCAATCTCTTTTGGCTGTCATTTTAAACATTATATTCCAAAAGGAACTGATCACGATTACGATCAGAAAAACAAATAAAAGCTCAACAAATTTGATCTATCTAAAATCTCCCCTATTTGTTTATTCCTTCTTAACTGCCACTGTTTGTATTTTACCTTCCTAAAAAAAAGATAAAACAGAAATAATAAACCGCTGTAACCGCCAGTTTCCCTTTCGAATGTCTGCTTTTCCAGCCCATCGAAAGACAGATAATCGTGAAGATTCCCCATGCTCCAGCATCTAATAACTGCTCACCGACCATATGATACTCTCTAAGCAAAAGAATCGTGATTGCCATCCCCGTCAGAATCATGAAAAAAATATTTTCTGTTCCTTTGAAATGTTTGGCGAAAAGGCTGCTCTCTTCTGTGTTCATAAAGCAAACTCCTTTTTACATAATTTTACCATAAAATTAAAAACCTTTTATACCAGAAATAAAAAAAAGTCTGCCGGAACAGCCGGCAGACTTCTAGTAAGCATGGGTTATACAAATAGGTCAAGAACCATAATCAGGGCAAGTGCTGCGACAGAGATAATCGTTTCAAGCGCAGTCCAGGTCAGCAAGGTCTCCTTAACAGACATGCCAAAGTATTCTTTGATCATCCAGAAGCCTGAGTCATTGACATGGGAAAGGATCAGAGAGCCCGCTCCTGTCGCCAATACAAGAAGCTCCAGGTTTGCTCCAGGCATAACTGCTGCAATCGGCGCGACGATACCTGCTGCTGTCATCATGGAAACAGTGGCAGAACCGGTAGCGACTCGGATCATCGCTGCAATTCCCCAGCCAAGCAAGATCGGAGAAACATTGGAATGCTGTGCCAAATCAGCAATATAATCACCAATTCCGGAATCAAGCAAAACTTTGTTGAAGGCTCCGCCCGCTCCGATAACCAGCAAGATCGATGCTGTCGGTCCAAGACAGTCATTCGTGAATTTCAAAATAGTTTCACGGTTCAAGCCTCTGAAGAAACCAAGGCTGAAGAAGGAATAAACCGTCGCAATCAAAAGGGCAACCACAGGGTCCCCTGTGAACTTCAGCGTTTTATAAAGACCGCTGCCGCTGTCCAGTGCAAGGTCAGCAACAGATGCCGCAAGCATGAGAATAACCGGAACAAGCACGGTAAATAAAGTGTTGAAGAAACCAGGAAGTTCAGAGCGGTCTTTTGGTTCTGTCAGCTGTTCGCCCATTTCTTTCGGAACATTTTTATGAATCCGTTTTCCAATCCAGCTTCCATATAGAGGACCGGCAATGATTGCTGTCGGAATACCGACAATCAAGGAATAAAGAATCGTTCTGCCGACATCGGCATTAAAGATTCCAACCGCTGCCATTGCAGCCGGATGCGGAGGTACAAGGCCATGGACGACAGAAAGCCCGGCCACCAGCGGCACCCCGATTTTGACAAGTGATACGCCAGTTTGTCTGGCAATTGTGAACACTAATGGAATTAACAGCACAAAGCCAACTTGGAAGAATACCGGAATCCCCACAATAAAGCCAACGAACATCATCGCCCAATGGACATTCTTCTCTCCGAAACGGCCTATCAGGGTCTGGGCAATCCGTTCTGCCCCGCCTGATTCTGCCATCATCTTTCCAAGCATTGTTCCTAAAGCCAAGACAATAGCCAGGAATCCAAGGGTGTTGCCCATTCCGGCTTTTATAGAATCAATGATTCCCGGAGTTTCGGCCGGGTTATCTGAAATAAGCGGCATTCCTGTCGCAAGACCGACACCGATCGCCGTGATAATCAGCGCAACAAACGGATTAAGTTTGGCTACTGTAATCAATAAGAGCAATACAATAACTGCTGCCAGTACAATTAGTAGTAACATAATAATTCCTCCTGTATGTATTATATCGTTCTATTTCTTAAATGAATCTCACATTGAAAGCACTTACAATTGAATCGATGTCTAAATTATATGAAATATTTTTTCTTAAATCAATATAAATAGAAAAATATTTTTTAAATTTAAGTGAACATAGAGTGAATGAATGCTATTTTTCCAGCAAGAAAAAGTAAAAGATGCCGGATTCCCCCACTCTTAGCCTATCTCTTACAATGACAGACCAAAACTTGCCTCGAAAAGAAAAAGACTGCCAGCACAGCTGACAGCCTCCAGAAATCTTCTCTATTTCAGACCGTTTCCTTTAAGAGATTATAGGTCACACACATCGGTTTATTTGTCCGGGGATCCCGCCCGATTTCAGCATCAATTTGAAAGACCTCCCGTAATACTTCCTGCTGCATGACTTCCTCACAGCTGCCGGCTTTCACAATTTCGCCTTCCTTCATCGCAATGAGATAATCGGCAAAGCGGGCAGCCTGGTTCAAATCATGCAGGACCATAACAATGGTCCTTTGCTGTTCGCGATTGAGCTTTTGGAGCAATTCAAGCACTTCCAGCTGGTGGGCCATATCCAAATAGGTAGTCGGCTCGTCCAGGAAGATGATATCCGTTTCCTGTGCAAGGGACATCGCAATCCATACACGCTGCCTTTGTCCCCCTGACAGAGAGTCCACTGGACGCAGTTTGTAATCCATGGTCCCCGTCACCTCGAGCGCCCAGTCAATGACATCATAATCCTCTTTCCCCAAGCGTCCGAAGCCTTTTTGATAAGGAAACCGTCCATATGAAACAAGTTCTCCGACCGTTAATCCGCTTGCGCTTTCCGGGGTTTGCGGCAGGATGGCCATTTTCCTTGCCAGCCGCTTCGTGCTTTCTTTGGAGATATTTTCGCCATCCAGAACGACTGTACCGGATTGCGGGGCGATGATTCTCGTGATGGCCTTTAACAGCGTCGATTTCCCGCAGCCATTGGAGCCGATGATTGTGGTAATTTTTTTATCCGGAATCGATACATTGAGGTTCTTCACAATCGTCTGTTCCCCATATCCAATGCTTAACTCCTCCGTGTACAGGCGAACCATTTGGCTTCCTCCATTTCTTATCTATATTCCTATCTTTAGCGTCTAATTTTGATAATGATTCTCAGTTCCAAACATTCTAATGATATAATCACTTCGTCCTATTGTCAATCCTTTTGCTGTCTATCGACTCTTCAAAGGACAGCCCTGAAACAGCTTAAAAACGAATCAGATCTGCGAACTCCAGCCTGATGAATGATTTTCAGAGACTGGTTCAAGCTATAGAGGGAGGTGAATGAAGATGGACCGATTTGATGAAGCCTATGAACAATACAGGAACCAAGCTTCTCCCGAGGCCAATGCTGCAGGAGAATCCGGACAGGAAGAAATCATCGCTGTGAGAAAAAATGATGATGACAATATCATTGCCGTCAAAACAAGCAGCGGAAGCGAACTCGATTATCCAACCGCCTTATCAGAAGCAAAAGCCGGCCACCTGGCCAACGTGGATGTTTTTCACAGATATGAAAGGGAAATTCTCAGAAGCGAGCCAGACGGCATTAAGGAAAATAACCTGGATGAACTCCCGCCGTTTTAGAGAAAACTGTAACTGTGACCAAATATCAAATTTCTCTGTGAGAAATTTGATATTTTTTTTACTTATGACCAGGGATTTACTTTCAAGCCTTCTTTCAGTTCTTTTCCCCCACAGACACAGCATCAGCCTGCTCTTTCTCCTGCCAGTCTTTGCAGACATCGACCCAGGCAGCTGCTTCCGAATATTTCTCCAGCTCCTCCAGGTTCAGCTCAATCGCCGAATTTGTACTTCCGCAGGCGGGAAATACCGTTTCAAAGCGCTTCATCGACTCATCCAGAAAGACGTTAAGCTCCTTCGCCAGTCCAAATGGGCAGACGCCGCCTATGGCATGTCCTGTCTGGCTGAGAACTTCATCCGGGCTTAGCATTCTTGCCTTCAAGCCAAAACAGCTGCGGAATTTCTTATTGTCTATTTTCGCATCTCCGGCAGTGACCACTAAAATGGCCAAATCCCCCTCTCCCCGAAAGGACAGTGTTTTGGCAATGCGCGCCGGCTCCACTCCGATTGTTTCAGCCGCTTCATTTACTGTTGCACTGGACGTCGCGAATTCCATTACATCGCCGGCTCTTCCCCACCTTTTAAAATGCTCCTTCACACTTTCGATTGACATATCTCCCACCCTCTCTTTTTTTCTTATGTGAAAAGGATATCAACTCCAATCAGAGGAAGCAAATCCCCACGAATGGAAAACAGTGAGGATTGACTCTCCGGCCTGCTATGTATTATCATATTTATTTGGGCCATCTTGCCCGTGAAACGTGGTTCGGAACCATCCCACGATAAAAAACTAGGAGAGATCATCATGAATACAAAAACCGCTGTTACTAACGGCATCCTGGCTGCCTTATATATTGCCGTTTCCTATGTCATTCAGCCGATTGGATTTTCAGTGTTCCAGTTTCGGGTGCCTGAAATATTCAACCATCTGATTGTGTTTAACAAGAAATATATATACGGGATCGTAGCCGGTGTCTTTATTTCCAATTTACTTTTTTCACCGATGAAAGCTTATGACCTGGTGTTTGGGGTTGCCCATTCCCTTTTGTCGTTGCTGATCATCCTTTTTGTTTCTAAATACGTGAAGAGCATTAAAGCCCGCATGGCCATTACGACAGTGACATTCACCATTATGATCTTCCTCGTTGCCATCGAGCTTCACTTAGCCTTTGGACTTCCATTCTGGTTCAGCTGGGCAACGACCGCTGCCGGCGAATTTGCCGTATTAGCAATTGGGGCGCCAATCATTTACTTCATGAACAAGCGCATCCGTTTTGACCAGATGCTTGAAAAATAACTATAAAAACGAGGCGGGTTTCTGCCTATCAATGAAAGAGCCGGTGAAATATTGCGATAAGCAGCATTTCACCGGCTCTTTTCTTTTTGTTTCATCCCAATTTACTTATACATCCACCCGCACATTGGGACAGCGTGCTTTTAATTCAGAAATAAAACGCTCTCTTTCATTCGGCGAGATTTTCACACTGCCTAATGAAGCAGATGTATAGAATAGTTCCAGCCCGTTCTTTGCGGATAACAGCCTGTATCCGGTAAATACTTCTTTCACAGGAGATACTTTGATTATGTCCTGATATGGTATGCGGCTTCTAAAGAAACCGCCTTTCACCAATAAATAATCTTGGAAGAACACATATTTAATCGAACATACAATCCACCAAAGAAATCCAACCGCAAGGACACAAAGGGTCAGAACAAGAATAATATCGAAAGGCGATCGGCTCTTATCGAAGACCAGCGGAAGCAAAGATACAGCGAGTATCACCAATGAGGTGACGGTTAGAATGAGTGCAAAAAAACGATCCATTTTTGAACGAAACTCCATGGCGATTCCTCCTCCGCCTTTTTATACGTCCTTCCTTATAAAAAGTTCCGAAAATATGAACGGTTTTCCTGTTAAAGAAGGGATTGAAAAAAGTCAGCAATCTTCCGCCAAACAGAAGCAGACTCCTCCGTCCCCTGGTCTGGCCTCGTTTCCGAGACAGCTTTTACGTCTGACTCATCCCCCTTTGGGAAAACAGTTTTGACCTCTTCTTCCTCATCCATCAGCACTTCGATATCTTTTTCAAATACTAATACATATGTCCTGCGGGCATTGTCCGAAGACACTGTAACCGCGACAGTATTCTTCGCCCGGTCCTCTAGCTTCACCGAACGGCTTTCTTTTTTATTGTAGGTAATATCTGTTCCCGCTTCGCTTGCGTCAGCATGGATTGTAACAGAGCTCGTATCCTTATCCACAGTGATATGATATGTATGCTCAGCGGATTGGAACTTCTTGTTCCAGCTACCCGCTGAAACGGTCAAGGATTCTAGCATCGGTGCTTGTTTCTCTGTCTGTCCCTTCGTCTGTTGAGTCGGCTGTGAAGCAAGCTGTATCCCATTTTTTTGAATAGCAGCTTCCCCTTTTCCTGCTGATACAGATTTGTCAGACTGCCTCCCAGCATTCGGTCCGGCCACAGCGTCCTTTTCTTTCTCTTTTACGTCTGTCATCACGGGTTCTGCTTTTTCTTTCTTGGATACGTTCTCTTTCTTAGCTTTCGCTTTTTCTTCCTGCTTCTTTTCTGGATCTTTCACTTTCTCCGCTGCCGGGCTTTCCTTTTGTGCCTCTTCTCCTCCCCCGCCGCTGTCAGTCTTTGCTTCTGTTGGCTTTCTTGTGACGGTCAGTGTATAGAATGCCTTCTTACCATTTTCAGCTGTGCTCACTATGTCGATTTTGGTTTGTCCAGCCTTAATAGGCACCGTGACCCCATTACCGGAATCCATTTTCCCGTTCACCGTTATATTCGTCACATCTTGATTAGTGATTGGATGAACGGTAAGGGCAGCTGCCTCCTGATCGACAGCTATCTGGTAATTTTTCACGGATGGATCAAATGTTATGTTTCCATTCGACAGTTCAATTCCTTTTAAAGAAGGATCCCCGTTTTCTTCCCGGGTTACCGTCACAGTATAGACGGATGATTGATTATCTTCATCACTTACGATAATCGTGAAAATATTGCTCCCCGTTTTCAGCGTATAGCTTTCGGCCTGTTTCCCGGCCTCTTTGCCATTGACCGTAACATGGGCTCCCTCTGTTTCACTTGCAGCCAACAGCTGAATAGATTCCGTCTCATTTCCGACCGTTGCTGTATAAGCAGCGGTGTCCGCTGCAAATTCCTTGCTGAACTTGACTCCCTCGATCTCCAATTTAGCCAGCACTGGTTTATCCTCATGAACGGACGTTTCCGCTGAATCAGATTCTGCCTGGATCGCCGGCGCATAGGACAGCAAGAGCGTTCCGCTCAGCAGAACATGTATGCCTGCCTTACGCGACTTTTGAAACATGTCCATGCTCCCCTCCATTCTTCACACGTTTTTTTACAGAGTAATAGGACATTCTTAACTTTTGCTTAAGCTCATAAGAAAGAGGCCGTTCCCTTCCTGGGAATGACCTCTCACAATGGTATCTTTATTCATATTTCACTACAACGGTCTTGCTTGGCAGCTGCAGACTTTCCGATTCAATGGTGATGGTAATTTCCTTACCTGAAGCAGGCGGCTCAGCACCGGAGCCTGAGACCTTCAGATCAAGAAAACCGTTGCCCTGGGCCCTTTTATCAATACCAAGATCCTCCGTATGTTTCACAACCTGGGCATATAATTCGGCTTCGGTCAGTTCACGCCCAAATTCCTTTTCAGAAATGATTTTCAATAAAGCAGCCGCTCCGCTCACATGCGGTGTCGCCATGGATGTTCCGCTTAATTTGGCATACTTGCCGCCTGGGTATGTCGATAAGATCTGGACGCCTGGAGCAACCAGGTCGATTTCTTCATTAGTATTGGAGAAGTCTGCGAGGTTCTTGTTCAAATCAACGGCACCGACAGCCACGACTTCCGGATAGGCTCCCGGATAATCCATTTCGTCCGTATCTTCCCGACCGTCACCGCTGTTCCCTGCCGCACACACCACCAGGATATTGTTCTGGACAGCCTGCTGAATAAGTTTATGCTCTGAATCATCTTCAGGTCCGCCAAGAGATAAGGAAATAATCGATACCTTCTCCCCATTCGGCCCCCTCCAATTAATGGCATACTCCAAGGCTCCATTGATCCAGTCCAGGTTGCCCTGTCCCTGCCCATTCAGGGCTTTTAACGCAAGAATGCTTGCTTTCGGCGCTACACCGACCACCCCTACATCATTAATGGAGGCAAGCACAGTCCCGCTGACATGCGTTCCATGTCCATTATCATCCTGGTAATCTCCGGTTCCTGTAAAATCCTTTCCATCTATGATGCGGTCCTTCAAATCAGGATGTGTCTTATCGATTCCTGTATCAATAACCGCAACCACAATTCCTTCACCGTGTCCCGCATTTTCCCAAACAGCCGGCGCCTGAATCAGCTCAACGCCCGGCGGTACACTCTCGCTCACCGTATCCATTACTTCCAGTACTTTAAAAGGTATCAGGCATTTTTGTTTTTCCATTTAAGTTCCCCTCCATCTCTATTTATAAGGACCTTATTGCTCTTTTGGCGGCCATATCTTACACAGTGAAAATAAAGAGAAAAATTCAATCATCAAAGATCATTTTTTTTAGAAATGCCGGCCAAGCACTCCATCACCATCCATTATATACCAAAAATTTTCTGCCAGCCTTAAGAATTCTGTTTTTTCTGACTTTTTATAATGAGCATTATTCGTGAAGGATCAAAGTGAGAATTAAACGTCAATGCCAGCTGCCTTACCCTGCACTGTGTTCTGCAAAAACCTTTGAATTTTTTTTATAAACAATTGTTATGGAAAGCATAAGCGAGAAAAGGATCGAAACAGATGAAAAGATTAAGCACACCGCCTGCAAAGAAAACCATTCAGCCATTAAACCCAACAGCAAAGTCAATATAATCTGCAATACCCCCTGTATCATTTCAGCTGCACTTCCAAAACGGCCCATTATTTCCACCGGTACGTTATTCTGAAAAAAAGTAGCATACCCCGCATTCGCAAATGACATAAAAAATCCCAATAATAAAAAAGAGAAAGAGGCAAGAATAAAAGCTGAGGCTGAGTAAAAACAAAAATACCCAATGCCGCTCAGTAACATACCTGCTCCCATATAGAAGCGAAGAGAGAGTTTATTACTTAAAGCAGCAGCTGCTGCTGCACCGGCCAAAGCTCCGATTCCCGATACACTTACAAGCAGACCATATTTTTGGTCTGAAAGATTTAAATTCTGCTTTATATACGTAACTTCCTGGGAATCTAATACAAAACCTATTAACATGGCACATTGGAATAATACATAAATGACCATAAAATAGTTGGCTTTTTTTATAAAGTGAAAAACCTTCTGCCAATCTTTCTTTATAGTAACTAGCTGCACAGGTACACGGCGAGCAGCAAGAGGCTCTTCTGCATCCGGGAGAAAGTAAATAAACCATGCACAGACGAAAAACGAAACTGCATTAATAAAAATTGCGATATCCGTTGTAAAATGAAGAATGAGGAAACCTGAAAGGGCCGGACCAATTAAAAAGGAACCTGAATTCACCATACTCATTAAAGAATTAAACGTTTTCCGGTTTTCTGGCGAAACCAATTTAGTGATCATGACGGAGGAACTTGGGCCAAAAAAAGCTCCTGCAATATTCACAAGGAATACAACTAGATATATTATCCAAACAGAAGATATAAAAGGGATGATTAAGATAAGCCCCCCTCTGATCATATCGATGGCAATCATTAACTTCCGCTTATTGACACGGTCTATCACACTGCCAGCCCAAGGATTCGTAATGAGCAATGAGAGCGGCTTAATGATAAATAAACCAGCTACGGCTGCTGCCGACCCTGTTACATTTAATATGGCAACGTTTAAAGCAATAAGATAAATCCACGCACCTAAATTAGAAATTCCTATCCCCATTATTAACAGGATCGGATTGCGCCAATTTGTTTTATTCATCCTTCCCTCCTCTATAATCACTCTTTAACTTTTTCAAATATTTTACAAAATCACACCTGTTATTCTATTTTTTGAATAGGTTCTTTATAGATGACAAGAGTATGAGAGCAGCAAACAGTATTCCTGAACATCGAGACAGCCGCGGCTAGAGACGAAAAAACTGGTAATCAACTATAAAAAGGAAAACAGGCAGAATATCACCTGTTTTCCTTTTCATTCTAGCCTAAATATTTTCTTTGCAGCTCCGCAATGTTTCGGTATTCCTGTTCATACAGACGGGAAAGCCTAATATAAATCGGCACGATTTCCCGGTAGATTTCCGCATCTGCTTCATTCGGCTTGTGACTGTAAGTCGCTCCAACCATTTCAGAGACCGCGTTCAAATCTTCAATTTCGCCGAGGGCATACATGCCTAAGACAGCTGCTCCGAGGCAGGAACTTTCATAACTGATCGGCACAACGACCTCCTGATTGAAAATGTCCGCCATCATCTGCCTCCACAGCTCTGACCGTGCAAACCCGCCGGTCGCCTGAATGTATCCCGGCTGGCCGATCAGTTCTTCGAGTGCGAGCATAACTGTATATAAATTGTAGATAACCCCTTCCAGGACAGAACGGATCATATGCTCCTTCTTATGATGAAGGCTGAGCCCGAAGAAAGAGCCTTTTGCATCCGCATTCCAGAGCGGTGCACGCTCCCCAGTCATATAAGGATGGAAAATCAGTCCGTCGGAACCGGCTGCAACGCCCGAAGCAATTTTTGTCAGCACATCATATGGATCGATGCCAAGGCGCTTCGCCGTTTCCACCTCTGCGGCCGCAAATTCATCCCGCACCCAGCGGAACAGCATGCCGCCATTATTGACCGGACCGCCGATAACCCATTTATCTTCTGTCAGTGCATAACAGAATGTCCGGCCTTTCGGATCGGTCAGCGGCTTATCGGCAACCGCCCGGATGGCGCCGCTTGTCCCGATTGTGACCGCTACAACACCCGGTTTAATCGCATTGACGCCAAGATTGGAAAGGACACCGTCACTGGCTCCCACGACGAATGGCGTATCCTCAGCAAGCCCTGTCTGCAAAGCATAGCTCCGGTCCAGCCCTGTCAGGACATACGTGGTCGGCACCGGTTTTGAAAGCCTGTCCGGAGTTACGCAGGCAATCTTCAGCGCTTCCTCGTCCCAGTCTAAGTTTTTTAGATTGAACATACCGGTTGCAGAGGCAATCGAAATATCGATGACATATTCCCCGAACAATCGGTAACATACATATTCCTTAATGGAGATGAATTTAGATGCCCGGCTGAACAGCTCTTCCTGTTCATTCCGCAGCCAAAGCAATTTAGAAAGCGGCGACATCGGGTGAATCGGCGTGCCCGTCCGCATATAAATCTCATGTCCGTTCATTTCGTTCTTCAGTTTTTCCGCCCATTTTGCACTGCGGTTATCCGCCCAGGTAATGCTCCTTGTCAGCGGCTTTCCGGACGCGTCGACAGCAATGACGCTGTGCATCGCCGAACTGAAGGACACACAGGCGATTTCATCGTTTTTTATATGTACTGTGCTGAGACAGCCTTTAATAGAAGCAAGAACGGCCTGGAAGATTTCCTCCGGATCCTGTTCTGCTGTGGATGGATTTGGTGTATATAAAGGATACTCCGCAAGAGATTTAGAAATGACATGCCCCTTCATATCGAATAAAACGGCTTTCGTGCTCGTGGTGCCGATATCAATTCCCATCATATATTTTTCTTTTGACATAATGCCCCTCCTAAACAGGCGAATGCGCTCAGGTTTCCCCCAGCATATTAATAATTTTCGTTTGTTCCTTTCTATCATATCAATGAAAGAAAGCATCCTGCCAGTTATTATGCAGAAAGTCGTAAAAAAGCAATAATTTCACTTTTCTATAATTTCCCCATAATTCCTCATTTTCCTATAACAATCGCTTCATTTAAGCCGATAAAAAGCGTAGCTTAACTTATCTCGATCTTGAAGGAGTGTCATTTTAGATGAAAAAACGAACAGCTAGTTTGCTCGCATGCTTGATGATCCTTGCCACTTTCGTCAGCGGATGCGGCGTGCAGGAGAGCGATCCGCTGAAAGGCAAATTAAAAGTCGGCTTGATGCTGTCTGATGTCGGGCTCGGTGACCAATCCTTTTCAGATGCGGCCTTCAGCGGCCTGGTGAAAGCGCGGGATGAATTGGATGTTGTCTTCGATTACCGCGAGCTTGAGGACAGCAACACCTATGAAGAAGGCCTGAGGCAGCTTGTAAAGGATCAAAACGATCTCATTATTGGCTTAGGATTCGCAGTTCAGGAGGATTTAGAGAAGGTCGCCAAGGATTATCCAAAGCAGCAATTCCTCCTCGTAGATTCACAATCCGATTTAAAGAACGTGACGTCCATTACCTTCAAAGAAGATGAAGGAAGTTATTTGGCAGGCGTTGCCGCCGCGATGACGACCAAAACCAAAACGCTGGGCTTTGTCGGCGGGGAAAAGGTTCCGCTCATCGAGAAATTTGCTGACGGTTTCGAAAAAGGGGCCAAATCAGTTGACCCTAAAATGAAAGTCATCCGCACGTATGCAGGGAGTTTCGGAGATGAGAAACTCGGAGCTTCCCTTGCCAAAGACCTCGCTTCCCAAAAAAGTGATGTTATTTATGCAGCTGCAGGACTGACAGGTGTCGGTTCTTTAAAGGAAGCCGAAAATCTGCATATCCATGCGATTGGCACGGACAGCGACCAATATTATTTCGCTGAAAAGGCAGTGGTCACCTCGATGCTGAAAAATGTGGATATCGCTTTATTTAATACAGTCAAAGAATATAAGGATGCCGGTGAATTCCCAGAACAGCACATCGAGCTGGGACTGAAGGAAGACGGAGTAGGTCTTGCACCGATTCGCATCGTCTCTTCTGCAAAAGAAATTCAAAAGAAAGTAGAAGCCGCTAAAGACGAAATGTGAAGGAATTGACAACTAGGGAAAAAATGGGGGATACCATGTCTATAAAAAAGCGAATTTTATTAAACTCACTGATTGGTTTGGCACTGGCTGTTTTCATGATTGCCTTCATCATCATCCGGATGCTGTCCATTCAAAGCGCGAATGAAGACTATTTGGAAGTACTGTTAAAAGTCCAGAGTCTGCAGGCCAAATTAGAGGCAGACAGCCAAAGCCTGGATACCTTTGCCTATAATATGTCTGATGCAAATAAAAACCAATCCGTAAAGGACCTGGAAGACACGAATCAGCTGTTCGTCGAGCTCAAGCCCTTACTAAGCGGACAGCCCGCGAAGATCTTGGAAACCGCTGAAGAAAAATTCACGCAGCTTCAGGATCAGTCCCTTAAAGGCCTGGAAGAAAAAAACACGGCCGAAGTGAAACGGCAGTCACTCAGAACCCAGGGAATCATTAATGACCTGCATCTGCTTGACCTGTATACATCCAATCATTATGATTACCTGCAGGAATCGATGAAATCGAAAATCGGGTCAGTCATTACCTTCGCGCTGATCGGAAGTATCATCTTAATTATCGTAACCGCTGCGGTTGTGCTGCGGATGGCGAGCCTGATTACCAATCCATTGAAGCAGATGGCCCATAACGCCCAGCAAATCTCCGAAGGAAACCTGCTGGTAGACCCGGTAGATTATAAGCCGGCTGATGAATTAGGCATGCTGAACCAGTCATTCTCAAAAATGGTCGACCAGCTGACCTCTCTCCTCTCTTCTGTCGATACTTCCAGCCGGAAGGTGACACAGTTTGCCGAGGAATTGGACAGCGCGAGCAGCACCCTTACAGAAACAAGCAATCAGGTGGCAATCTCGACCGATGAATTATCACGCGGCACCCAAAGCGTCTCAGAAGATCTTCAAAGTTCCGTCGAACTGATTGAAAACATGGACCAAGAATTTGGGAACAATGTGGACAGGGTCCAAAAAACCGTCTCACATGTCCAGGATACAAATGAAGCCATTAAAGAAGGACGGAATGCGATCAACCGGCAAAAGCAGTTTATCACGGAAAGCAAAGAAGCCAACGGGGCCATTGAAAAAGCGACTAATGAATTTTCCGGCTATGCCCTTGAAATTGAAAACATGGCCAAGACCGTTTCCGAGATTGCCAATCAGACCAACCTGCTTGCGCTGAACGCCGCCATTGAAGCAGCAAGAGCCGGCGAAGCAGGGAAAGGCTTTGCGGTCGTAGCAGATGAAGTCCGCAAATTAGCGGAGCATTCAGGTGAGGCAACCATCCAAATTTTCGAAATGGTCAAATTGATCAAAAACAGCCTGGCTTCCATCCTGTCATCCGTATCGGCCGGTGTCAGTCTGACAGAGAAACAAAGCGAGAATATGAACGAAACGCTGGAAACCTTCGGACAAATTGAAGGAAAAGTGAAAGGAATATCAGAGACTCTTCACGGGCTGGTCACAGGCGTAGACATGGCGAAAAACGCCAATGAACAAGTCCTTCATAATGTGGAAAGCATCAGCGCCGTTGTCGAGGAAACAGCAGCAGGCACCGAGGAAATCTCTGCCTCTGCCAATGAACAGCTTCATTCAATCAGCCAAATTGTGGATAAAGCGAATTCTCTCAAAGAGCTCACTGACAATTTGAACGAAGCTGTATCCCAGTTCCAGCTGAAAAAATAAAATAGAAACATCCAATTTCTCACAAGAAATTGGATGTTTTTTGCTTAATTTCGGGACGCGGGCTATCTGTGAGCCGCACAGTCAAAATTTGCTACTTCCATTTTTTAAACCATTTTTCCAGCCTTCTTTTATTTCGGTCAAGCAGTCCTTTAAATGTTGTATTGTCCTTTTGCTTTTTATATTCAAAAAAGCTTGCCACCGCAATGAGGACGAGACCTCCGCCAATCAGGTAGAACCACCATGGCATCGAGCCCCAAAGAGACTTTGTATTCATATAGATATTGAGCAGGATCGTACCGATTCCGGCCAGAAAATAGGATTTGTATTTCATCATAAAGCCAAACAGAGCAGAAGCCAGGGAAATGACACCAATGACAAGGGCATCCTGCAGCGTATCCCCGCCCAATGCATCAAAAATCATCAGGATAAACAGGAAGAATACAGCTGCCATTTCACCCAGCTGAGCATTTTTGTTTGCAGGGAAATATCGCTTGAGCAGAACCGTCACTGGCAGTAAAAGCGGCAGGTATTTCACCTCAAACTCGATAACAGCCGGCAGCGGAACATGATTAAGAATAATGAAATAGGCATACACGCCCGCCAGCCAGGCCAGCACGTCATAGGAAGCCTTTTCTTTCAAATCTGATGCCGAATAGGCAAACCATATCAAACAGACTGCCGGCAGACAGGCCGCAAAAATTTCCAAATAGGCAGGACTTTCAACATTTCCGACCGTCCGTACATTGATCAGCAGCAGATACAGAAAGCTGACGCATCGATAAACATCGATTCGGACCCCTTTCTCTGTCTCTTCCATTAGGCGGGTATAGGCCAGTTTGCTGAACAGCAGCATAACTCCAAGCCACGCGAGCAGGATAAGGACCCCGGCCCCAAGCGGCAGGATTGCGGTGTAGAATGCATACAGAAGGAAGATAAGCAGAAGCGGGACCGCCACAGCGTTCGCCCATCCTCTTTTCTGCACTATATACCAGCCGAAAGCAAGCAACAGCGTCGCCACCCCTGTCGAAACCGCCTCCAGTTTTTCAGGAAAGCCCATCACCCCAGCCTCTAAAATGAAAGTCAATGCCGCTAGATGTACATAAGGAACCAATACCCACTCTGTCCACCGCTTCCAATCATGCTGAACAGCCATCCATACCGCCGCCGTAATCGTTGCAGTGCTCATCATTGTAAAGGAAGTCTCGAACCCGCTTTGTCCGGATTGCATGATGAACAGAGAGACCTGAGCATGAACAGCCACAAACCCGGCAATCACGATGGCAAGCTTTTCCCAGCCAGCCTTGGCTTTGAAGGCACTGATTATGTAAAACAGCGGCTGCAGGATATACAGGAACGGAGTCAAATCCAGTATCATAATGCTCAAGCAGCCATATAGCATGGAAAGGATGTTGAGGCCATGGCTGAACCAGTAAAAATACGTTCGGCCCCAAGCGGTCTTTCTGCCAAGCCCCTCACTGACAAAAAAGAAGACCAATGGTGCCGCCAGCAGAATTCCCAGGACAGCCCGATCATCCGTGACATCCAATAGCTGAATCAAGGAAAGGTACAGGAACCCGGAAGCATACAGGACCGGCAGCCATAAAAGATGCAGGCGGAAATGCCGGACAGACAGCACTTGAATCCCTGTTCCGATCAAAAGCAAGAGCGTGGCAGTCCACGCCAGCAGCTGATTTGGCAAGACCGCCGTGATAGAAAAAAAGGACAGGACTTGGCTGATCACAAGAAAGATGCTAAAGAAATAATCTCTTCCTTTTAACAATCTGCCAATTCCGAGCATCATCATGGCAATAAGCATTAGATAACCGCTCTCCCCTATAAACAACCAGTGCCAATCTGATGTTTCTTTAAAAAATGGAAGCAGAACCAGCAAGGATAAGGTCAGAGAGAGCGGAAATCCGTATCGGCCGACTGCCCGTAAGACCGGATGCCGCTCACGAACGTACACAAGGACGAACATCCCAGTGACAATGGCCAGATATGCGCTCAAGGTTTCCCAATGCAGCTGAAAGAATTGCATACAGAGAGATAAAGCGGAAAGAACGGCCGATGTCGAGAGGATACTTTCCTTGAACAGCAGCGCTCTTTTTTGCTTCAGCAGATAATAGCCAAGAAACAAAGCCAGCTGGATACCGAACAGCAGATGAACAATCGAGTTCACCCTCATATCCAATCCATTTCCGAGATAAATAAAAGCAAACTCGAAAATCGCAACGGCCGCATAGGTATATATTTTTTTACCTGACAGCCAAACCAGCACAAAGAAATGGGCGCTGATGATCAGCAAAGCTGCGAATGCCTGCAGATAGGTTTCTTCCTGAACAAGGCTTAATATAGCTGTCAGAACAAAGACACTTGCCGTCCAGCTGACGTACTTTATATTCTCTTTCCATTCTGGACGGGATTTGCGCAAATACCAATAGATACACATGAAAATGCTTGGCAGCAAAGCCAGAAAAATCAATTCACCAGTCTCTAAGAAGCTGTTATAAATCAAATGTAAATACCCATAGCTAAACACCGCACTGAAAGCCCAATCATAGTACTTCTTCCGATATTTAACTGCAATCAGCAGGAAGACAAAGGAAAGAATAAGCAATGTCAGCGAATAGATGAATGTACTTGTAAATAAGGTAAAAATCACAAATGCCTCAACGATCACCTTGAACTGCATGAATTGGAAAAAATAAGGCCTGTAAATCTCAAACTTCTTCCGATTCTTCAAGCTGTCCGCATTCCACATGAGAAGGAGATTCCCTATCCCAGCAATGAAGAACAGCGAATCAAAAGATGGCGTCAGATAAGCAATTCCAAAATAGAAGGTTAATATAAACGTAAGCATCGATAAAAAAATATAAAATTTCGAACGAAAACGGCCGGCGATTTTCTGGTAAATCCACAGGCAGACAAGCCCGCCAGCAAAACCAACTAATCCCCTTCCCTCCCCCTCAAGAGATAAATAGTCTCCAAATATTTTATAATAAGCAGCTGATAAAATAGCGATTGGAAAAAACAAAGAAGCCAACGTCATAAAAGCAAAAGAAGTCTGCCTGATTTTCAGTTTCATAGACAGGAAGGCCATTCCTGCAAAAAAGACAGAAACCAAGCTGATGCAGAACACCTTCAGGATGGCATTCATGCTGCCCCAAGAAGATGTCGCAAGCAGGATGCCGCCGATTAACAGCAAAATGACGCCGGTTACCAGAATGGCGCCGATGTTCCGTTCACGCCGGTCCGCCGGATTCGTTCTTTTAACCGGGGCCTTAGGCAGGGGCTCACGAGGCTCTTGTTTTCCTTCTTCCCCTTCAGACCGCCTTTCTTCATTCTTTAACCCAGCTTCTAATCCTCCTGAAACAGCTTGTGCAGGCTCTGGAGGCAGCTGCGGAGACGGTTCTTGAGCCTTCACTTGGGGCTGGAGTTTAATTTCCCTCTCTCGGGCTGCTCTTTCTTTCTCTGACAATCTCTGATTATACTCTCGGTCATACGACGAACTGATACGGATATATTCCGATTTCTTAATCAGCTTTTTTTCTTTTAAATGGTGAAGTTCTTCTTGAAAGATCTCCCGCCGCAGATGTATCGGGATTCTCTGCTCTGATGATTCACCCACCCAAATTCCCCCTTACCGTTCTATATAATATGAAAATTTTACCATAAAACCATATGTCACTTAAAGCCTCTTTATTCCCCGGCCTATCTCCATAGAAAAAACCCGTTAACTTATAACGGGTTTATTAAATCATTGCCACATCGGCGCGTCATCTTGATTCTCGAACTTGCGTTTCCATACGATTTGTGCTTCTTTCCTCATATATGGAAGGATGTATTCTTTTACATGCTGATTAAATTCAGACCGATCAATCATATTATAAGTCGGAATTCGGACTCTCTTCCCTTGAAAGGTATCGATAATGATATCTTCAAAAAAGATTCCTTTGATAAACGAAGAGCGACCCATTCTGATTTCCTTAATATCCTTAAAATCAACCGATTGTTTTCTGGAATAAATTCGGCCATCCGGCCCTTTGGCCAGCGTATAGAGCCATTTCCCTTGTAAAGGCTGGCCACACGAACATCGTTGTTAACAAACCGTACGGCATTGTGAAAATTCCTGCCCCTAAATACAATAAGGAGTATTTTGAATCAAATTGTAAACCACCAATAATGAGAAAAAGTGATGCGAAAATCCCTCCTGCCGTGCTTAAAAATAACCATACTCTCAGAAACAAGAGTGCTTCTACTTTAAGGGGGCTTTTATCCGGCATTGTTTCCATGTATGTATCCTCCCAGTTCCCTTATTGCCACATTTTCGCATCGTCTTGATTCTCAAACTTGCGCTGCCATACGACCCGGGCTTCTTTCCTCATATAAGGAAGGATGTATTCTTTCACATGCTGATTAAATTCAAAATGGCCGATAATATTATAAGCCGGAATTACAACTCTCTTTCCTTGAAACGTTTCAATGATCACGTCTTTAAAAAAAATACCTCGAATAAGAGAAGAAGAGCCTAACCTGATTTTCTTGATATCCTTATAATAAACCGATTGTTTTCTAGAAATAATTTGCCCATCAGGTCCCTTAGTCAGCGTATAGAGCCATTTCCCTTTTCTTGTAAAGGCCGGCCAGACTAACATAGTCGTTACCAGACCATAGGGCGACGTGAAAATTCCAGCGCCTAAATACAACAAGGAATATTTCGAATCAAATTGCAAACCGGCAATAATGAGGACAAGCGACCCAAGCCCCATTCCAGTAGTTGCTAAAAATAACCCTACTATCTCATAAAATCTCGCTTCTACTTTAAGAGGATTCTCGTCTGGCAGTGTTTCCATTTTATGTATCCTCCTTACATTGCGCTTTCTTTTTCTAATACAACAGACAACAAGGATTTAACGTTCACTTCTTGTAAAGTAAATTCATTTTTTCCGCTGCCGGTTACCATCCAATTTTTTTGAGCACCCGGTATAATAAATGTTACATCCATGAGTACCGGATTATTTTGTTCGTCATATTCCATTTTTGTCAGGCTGTCCATCATGCCGTTTCTTGCTTTCAGATCTTCAATGAAGGCTGATGCCTCACTGTCCGCGTTAACCTGCTGCAGCACTTGATGGATTAATAGTTCATTTTCTGTAACTCCTGTCAGCAGTTTTTCAAAATCCTCATTTTCCATCACAAACAAAGCTGGGCTGCTTTCAGGCAGCAGCTCCTGAAAACCAAAAAACTTGCGGATTGGAATTACGGTTTCCGACTTGGTTAAAAGCTTCGTTATTTGGTGAACCTGGCCGTCATGCAGCAGCTGATGCATAAACGTTCCATCCTCAGTGAAATGAAAAGATAACTGCTCCTCCGTTCCAGTTTCCAGGTCCAGTTTTGCAGCCTGTGCCGTATATGAGGCATTATGCATGGCATGGATATACGATTTATATCCTTCCTTCAGCTTATATGTTTTTTCTCTAAATTCTACCATCTCTTTTGCAAGCAACGACCGGCAGGCAGCCTGAAAAGCAAATTCAAGCTGCTCATCCGGCATTTCTGGGAAATACATCTGCTTCAGACCCAATCCCTGTTCAAATAGGCCCTCACTGTAAAAACAAAAAATTAATTCTTCTAAACTAAGATTGACGGATTCCATCTAACCGCTCCTATCCGAATGAAAGTTTCTTGCCGAAAAAGGATTTAGCCCCATTCATAAGCGAACCTGCTGTATCTTTCACTTTATTGAACCCTTTTTTTATTTCTTTATTGACTGCATCTATCCCGTCATTGACCGGACCGACAATTTTTCCGGCTTTTTGAAACCCTTCTCTAAAAAGATTGATTCCCGCATTGATTGGCTCTTTCATGGCAATAGCCGCTTTTTGTGCCAAACCAGAGGTTAATTTTGCCGCCTGCTCACCCACAAGTCCTCCGACAAATGAGCCAACAGTGGCTCCAATCACTGTTCCAACTGGACCTGCCAAGCTTCCGATTGTACCTCCCAAAATCGCCCCAGCAGTGGAGCCTGCTGTAATTGCGACCGTATTATTCACGGCATTTCCTACTGCCTTAGCATTTTCTCTTTTAAGAACCGCTGGATTATCCCCATATTTCGCATAATTATCTGAAATCTTCAAGCCTGCTCCAAAAGCTTCAGATCCGGCAGTGACAAGCCCCGTCACAATAGCATTACCTCTTGCTAATTTACCGCCGGCCCTGACAACCTCCTTAAAACTCACTTTAGGAGCAGCGGGATTTCTAAACTGATGTTTGAAGCCTTGGACATTATTGGCCAGATCAACCGCATCTGTTGGCAAAAACTTCGTATACTTTTTATGAATCAAATCGGCTGTCGGTTTCAAACGGCTGCTTGTGAAACGAGATGTCGGACTGATAAACGTCCGTATGGGTCCTCTAAAGCGGGAATTATCCACCATATCTCCGACCTTCTGAAGAAGCGGATTATGTGTCAAAACATATCTTCCGTCTGCTCCCTGGCTGAATCTTGTCAGTCCCATCAGATAATAGACACCCTGTGTGGCAAGTGTTCCTCCAAGTGCAGTCATGGTCCCATATTGGCTGTGCAGATTATACAGCTTCTGAATATAGTTATCCTGGTCCGCAAACTTACTGGCCGTATCACGAATGTAAATTTCTGCATTGCTCAGTTCATCAAGCAGGTTTCTGCCGGGTGACCAGTTATCTCCTATCCCGCTTAAACAATAACTGTATTCCGGTTCGCATCCAGCCTGAAGCTGATAGAGCTCGATTTCAAGATTGTGCCAGGTTTCCTCAATGCTGGCCATTTCCGTGACCAGCCCATTTGCCAGGCCTTCCAGTTTATCAGGATCGATTGATATCTTTGCCATGTGCTCCTCCTTAGTTTAGATCTCTGCACGCGTTAAGCCTTTGCAGCTCCTGAAGTCTTCTCAGCTGTTCCAGCCTCTCCTTCTCGGCCTTAATCCGCTCCATCTCATTCGCGGCATTCATGAGATCTTCACTGATATCCTGCATGCCATGAATATATTTCACAAACTTGCTATTGATCTCATCATGCAGCTGCTCAAACTTTTCCCGTGTCTTTCCCGACCAGGTATCTCCGTAAGTGTGGATTAATTGTGTGACATTCTGCTTATGTTCATTGCCTTCATCAGAAGCCTGCTGATATTTCCTGGCCAGTGCCCGTACTTTAGAAATGGTATCCAAGTCCTCACCCCTTTTTCCATAATTTTCATTACCCGCTATTTCTGCAGAAAAACCAACAATATGCCTATATATACTATTTTTTTATTCGGTATTTTCCTCTTAAAGAAAATAATACCAAATATCCTTTACAGGTAAATCGAACGATAGTCATGAAAAGTAACCACTCAATTTGACCCACGACCGATTCATCAAGAAAAAAATATAAAAAAACCCCCGGAAAGATTCCCGGGGTCCAATTTGTCAGCTGCCCTTTATTTCGAGCAGCTTTTGTTTCAATTCGTCTTCCATCGCCCCAAGCTCAAGCTCTGCCTGGCGGCGCTTTGTACGTCCTTCTTCTTGGATCTTCATCGTTTCCTCAAGCGTTGTAATCAGGCTTTCCTGCGTCTTCTTCAATGTTTCAATGTCGACCAGCCCGCGCTCATTTTCCTTCGCCGTCTCAATTGTATTGGTCTTGAGCATTTCAGCATTTTTCAGAAGCAGATCATTCGTAGTCTTTGAGACCTGCTTTTGCGCTTCGACGGCATGCCGCTGCCTGATTAACGTCAGTGCAATCGCCACTTGGTTTTTCCACAGCGGAATCGCCGTCATGATGGAGGATTGAATTTTCTCGGCCAATGTCTGGTTCGTATTTTGGATCAGCCGGATTTGCGGGGCGCTCTGAATCGTAATTTCACGGCTGAGCTTCAGATCATGCAGCCTTTTATCAAGCCGGTCGGCAAATTGAATCATATCATTGACTTCCTGGAACTTCATTTGGTCATTCGCTGTCTCAGCCGCCTTTTTTAGTTCCGGGATTGTCTTGTTATACAGTTCCTCCAGCTTCAGTTCGCCGGCAGCAATATACACGTTTAGCGCGTGGAAGTATTCTTTATTGGTTTCATACAGCTTTTCCAGCATATCGATATCGGACAGAAGCATATTCTTGCTGCGCTCCAGCTTTACGCTGATTCTGTCCACCTGTGAACCTGTCTTTTGATATTTGGAAAGAACCTCCTGCACCGAACTGGATACTTTGCCGAACATCCTTCCGAAAAAGGAAGGCTTCTTCGCATTCAGGTCATCCGGCGCCACTTCATTAAGCTTACGCATCAGCTCATGAATAATTTCGCCTACTTCTCCTACGTCCTTTTTCTGGACATGATCAAGCATTACATGGGAGAAATCAAGCAGTTTTGCCTGGGCAGGTGTCCCGTAGGCAATCATTGCCTGTGTATCCTTTGGATTGATTTGCCTGGCCAGCTCATAGGCCCGCTGCCTGTTGGCTTCAGGAAGAACATCAATCAATTTGACCGATTTTGGCTCCTGCTTCTCTCCCATAACGGGAGACTTTTCCTTAGAAGGAACGGTAAACGGATCTGCCAGCAATTCGTCCAGCAGGCTGGACGATTCTGTATTTTTCAGTAAAGAAGGATTCGGCTTCTCACTCATTTTAATCTCCTGCTTTCATCCAGAAATGGGGGCTTCTTTATCGATTTCTTCGCGACGTCCAGCTCAAAGTTCAGCTGTTCGATGTCATCCGATAATATTTCCACAAGGTCCTGCTCAACCGTGTCTGTCAGCTGGGCCAGGGTCACCCTCGTTTCAGACAGCGCTTTGTCGATTTCCTTGTTCTTCATCGGCTGCGAAGAAAGCAGAATATACTTTTCCGTCAGCTCCACCGCTGAATCCAAGTGGGAAAAATAAAAGGGTTCTGCCTTATAAAAGCGCTTAGGCTCTTTTTTTATCAGCTTGCTGATTTTCCGAATGATCCGGATCAGCTCAATCCGCTGCTTCAGAGATGGCAGATGGCGGATCGACAGCAAGGTTTTTTGAATCCTTGAAATTTTAGGCTTTGCTTCATTCAGGTTCTTGCGAATATATTGATACTCTCTTCTTGTGAGACCATTAGACTTCAGAAAGTGGCTGTTGTAATAAAGGGACATGGATCCGTAGATGATCACTCCCGTCAGGAGAGAAACACCCGCAGAAATCCAGAACGTCTGATTGAACAGTAAATAACTGACAACCCAGATGAATACAGCAGCAGGGGCGGCAACCAAAAGCCGGACAACAAACATCAGGAACTGATTCATTTGCTTAACACTCCTAACATGGATTCTTATACTTTATACGGATAGCACGGATTTATGTTTCACTTTCCAATAAAAAGAAATTCCGTCCTGCTTTCCCCTTATTATATCGTTCTTTCCCCGCATTCCTAAAGCAATATCTTCTTTTTTTCTGAACAGAGCCTTTTTTAGGCAGGAACACTGTCATCTCCCTGTCTCCCGGCATAAGGTATAGGGGATTCACCCAGAGAGGAGGAAGCATATGGCGAGCTCCGATCCTAAATTTAAATGGATTAAAAATAATGAAATAAGAGAGGAAAAACGTCCGGTTTTTGTCCCAAAGCCCTCCATGCCCAAAAAAACGGAGATACGGACCGACCGTCTGGAAAAAAGAATCAGCCAGATGGAACAAAAAATGCAACAGCTCCATACCGGAACCCTTAGCACGAAACAGCTGAACAAAGATATGAACCGCATTGATTCACAAATCAGGCAAATTGAAAACCTGGACCAGCAGCATACCGAGTATACGAAGCGGCTCGATCAGGCCTTTCATGCCTTTGAGAAGCATTTAAACAGGATTGATCGGATTTAATTCCTATTTTAAACAGCTTTGCGCTGCTTTCCTATTTTGCATAGCCTTCATCAGAAAACTTGTAACAGCATATGAAACTTGGCGTCGAAAGGTACAAAAATATGACACAGCCTGAAGGTTTTCCCCGGAAATAATCTGCCGGAGATTGGCCAATATAAAAACACCCCGACTAGAGAGCGCCCAGCGTTCCCAGTCAGGGTGTTTGTTTTTTTGCTTAGGAAGCCTTTCCGCAGCATTTCTTGAATTTTTTACCGCTTCCGCATGGACACGGTTCGTTTCTCCCGGTTACCTCCGTATTCACATAAGGCTGGCGCTGTGCATTTGCATGGTCAATGATGATCTGCTGGCCTTTTTCTTTCATTTGATTGTAGCGCTGCTTGAATAAGTCGAATACGCCTTCACTGTATTTCAGAGTCTCTTCAACAATCTCCGTTGCTTTCGCTTTCGCCAAATTATAATCCTCAATGACATAATTTCCGTCGCCAAATGGGATCCGGACTCCGAAATGCTGAACCGCAGCGTCCTTATTTTGCTTTTCCTCCACGAATTCAAGGTAAACCTCATTACATTTACAATTCGGGTGCATGCAGTAATAATCGTAGATCCAGTAGGTCTTTCCCTCATATTTACTCTTCAGGGCTATACCGTCCTGCGTGCCGAACGCATCCAAGTACTTAATCGCTTTCCCGTCCAATATTTCAAATGCATCGATTTCTCTCATCTATTAAACACATCCTATTATCTAGTTTCACATGTTTTGCCCCATTTAAAAAAGGCGATACCGAATCCATTGTACAACTAATCTCTTGAACCGTCACTAATCTTGTAGATTTATGGCGACTGTCCAAAAGCAACAACCAAACTGGAAAATAATTGTTATGTCTGAACATTGTGAAAATGGGTGCCCTTCTTTAAAATTAAGATGTAGCAAACTATCTGTGGAGGTGCGTCGTTATTATGGAAGCAATCACACGGGATTTCTTCTTGTTTCTATCCAAAAATAGCTTTTTGAATAAGATTGCTAAGAAACGCGGCGGAAGTTTTGCAGCTGGAAGATTAATTGGCGGCACAGATTTCAAGAGCTCCATCAGCATTATCCGAGATATGAATGAAAAAGGACTGTCAGTGACCGTGGATCATCTTGGCGAATTTGTCGACTCCGAGGAGCTGACCCGGGAAAGAGCGGCAGAATGCATCCAGGCCATTGAACTGATTCATCAAGAAAAGCTTGATTCACAGGTTTCCCTGAAATTGACCTCCCTTGGACTCGATATCAGCCGGAAGCTTGTCATAGAAAATTTAACCTCGATTCTTAATACAGCCGAGACATACCAAATCATGATCACCATTGATATGGAAGATGAAACCCGCTGTCAGCAGACACTCGATATCTTCCGGGAAATGAAGGAGAAATACCGCTGCATTAGTACGGTCCTGCAAGCATATTTATACCGTACAGAGCAGGATCTAGAGGAACTGGCTCCATACCGCCCTTTTCTCCGGCTTGTGAAGGGGGCTTATAAGGAGTCGCCGAAGGTCGCTTTTCCCGAAAAAAAAGAGGTCGATGAAAATTATAAAAGACTGATAGAGAAAAGCTTGCTGAATGGCAATTATACAGCCATCGCCACTCATGATGATCACATGATTGAATTCACGAAGCAGCTGGCGAAGAAGCATCAGATTCCTGTCAGCCAATTTGAATTTCAGATGCTTTACGGCATGCGAAGCAAAACACAGTTGGAACTTAGGAGACAGGGATATCAAATGCGGGTCTATATCCCCTATGGGCTTGACTGGTATGGATATTTCATGAGGAGGATGGCCGAACGCCCTGCTAACATATCCTTCGCCTTTAAAGGGATGGTCAAGAACTAGAAGATACTACACATGATAAAGGAGAGATGATGGATGATTCCATATAAACATGAAGCATTCACGGACTTTTCAAAAGAGGATAACAAAAAAGCCTATCTTGCAGGCCTTGAGACCGTATCGGCCTATCTTGGCCAGGATTACCCCTTATATATCGGTTCTGAACAGGTTGTAACGGAAGAAAAAATCACCTCCTATAATCCGGCCGATAAAAAAGAAGTCATCGGGCGGGTGTCCAAGGCGAATAAGGATCTGGCTGAAAAGGCCATGCAAGAAGCAACAGCTGCCTTCAAAAGCTGGAAGAAAGTAAAACCGGAAATCCGGGCAGATGTCCTATTTAAAGCGGCTGCGATCATCCGGCGCCGCAAGCATGAATTCTCTGCTCTTCTGACGAAGGAAGCCGGAAAGCCATGGAATGAAGCGGATGCCGATACGGCTGAAGCCATCGATTTCCTGGAATTCTACGGCCGCCAGATGCTGAAGCTGAAAGATGGTGTGCCCGTTCAAAGCAGGCCTGGCGAATATAACCGCTATGACTATATTCCATTAGGGGTCGGGATCATCATTTCACCGTGGAACTTCCCATTTGCCATCATGGCCGGAACAACGGTTGCAGCCATTGTCACAGGAAATACGGTTCTCTTGAAACCGGCATCCACGACTCCGATAGTTGCTGCGAAGTTCGTGGAAGTCATGCAGGAAGCAGGCCTCCCCTCCGGTGTTCTGAACTTTGTCCCGGGCAGCGGGGCTGAGGTAGGCGATTACCTTGTTGACCATCCTAATACCCGTTTCATTTCTTTCACCGGTTCACGGGATGTCGGCCTGCGAATCTTCAAGCGCGCTTCCCTTTTAAACGAAGGGCAAATTTGGCTGAAGCGGGTCATTGCGGAAATGGGCGGCAAAGATACCATCGTCGTAGATAAGGAAGCGGACCTTGAATTGGCTGCCCAATCCATCGTTAAATCAGCATTCGGCTTTTCCGGGCAAAAATGCTCCGCCTGTTCGCGGGCCGTTATTGTGGAAGACGTGTACGGCCAGGTATTGAATCGGGCAGTCGAGCTGACAAAAGAGCTCACTGTCGGAAATCCCGCCGAAAACTCTTTCATGGGACCGGTCATCGATCAGGCCGCCTTTGATAAAGTGATGAGCTATATAGAGATTGGCAGAAAAGAGGGACGGATACTTGCCGGAGGAGAAGGCGACAGTTCTGTCGGCTACTTCATCCAGCCGACCATTGTCGCGGATGTCGATCCACAGGCCCGGCTGATGCAGGAAGAAATCTTCGGCCCGGTCGTCGCCTTTTCCAAAGCAAAAGATTTTGATGAAGCCATCGAGATTGCCAACAATACGGAATACGGCTTAACCGGCGCGGTCATTACCAAAAACCGCCTGAATATGGAGAAGGCACGGGAGGAATTCCATGTCGGAAATCTATACTTCAACCGCGGCTGCACAGGAGCCATTGTCGGCTATCAGCCATTCGGAGGATTCAATATGTCCGGAACGGACTCCAAAGCCGGAGGGCCGGACTATTTACAGCTGCACATGCAGGCTAAAACTACTTCCGAAACCTTTTAATTATAGAGTATACTAGGATCATAGCAAACAAGGAGGAAGTGACCGTACAGGCGCTTCCTCCTTTTAGAACATTACTTTATGTCTTGGAAGGAGCAATCTATGGAAAATTATCAGCTCACTATTTCAATCTGCCTGTATATGCTGGGCATGTTATTAATCGGCTATTATGCCTACAGAAGGACAGCCAATTTAACGGATTATATGCTGGGCGGACGGGGACTTGGCGCAGCTGTCACGGCTTTGAGCGCCGGCGCTTCCGATATGAGCGGCTGGCTTTTGATGGGTCTGCCGGGCGCTATGTATGCCACCGGCCTCAGCTCTGCCTGGATCGTCATTGGACTTACACTTGGAGCCTATGCGAACTGGCTGTATGTTGCCCCGCGGCTCAGGGTGTATACGGAGGTCGCCAATAATTCAATCACCATCCCCTCCTACTTGGAAAACCGCTTTAAGGATGCCTCGCATATCCTGCGGATTGTATCAGCCTTAGTTATCTTAATTTTCTTTACTTTTTATGTTTCATCCGGAATGGTATCGGGCGGGGTTCTGTTTCAAAGCACTTTTGGCCTGGATTACCATACAGGACTTTGGATCGTGGCAGGAGTCGTTGTCGCTTACACCCTGTTCGGCGGTTTCCTTGCCGTCAGCTGGACCGATTTCGTACAGGGAATCATCATGTTCATCGCTCTTATTCTCGTTCCGATTGTAACGCTTATTCATGTAGGCGGATTCGGCCCTTCCATCGATACGGCACGGTCCATTGATCCAGCCCTTCTGGACATCTTTAAAGGAACAAGCATCCTGGGCATCATCTCCCTGTTTGCATGGGGACTTGGCTATTTCGGACAGCCGCATATCATTGTCCGGTTCATGGCCATCTCCTCCGTAAAGGAAGTAAAAAAAGCACGCAATATCGGCATGGGCTGGATGATTTTCTCAAGCATTGGCGCTATGCTAACCGGATTTATCGGCATCACCTACTTTTCAGAAAATAACCTGAAGCTCGATGATCCGGAGACCGTCTTCATTGTACTCGGAGAAATCCTCTTCCACCCACTTATTACAGGCTTCCTCATTTCGGCAATACTGGCGGCGATTATGAGTACGATTTCCTCCCAGCTGCTCGTTTCAGCAAGCTCGCTGACGGAGGATCTGTATAAAACGTTTGCCAAAAGATCCGCTTCAGATAAGGAGCTCGTTCTGCTCGGCAGACTGTCCGTTCTCGCGATCGCCATCATCGCCCTCCTTATTTCCTGGGAGAAAAATGATACGATCCTGTCCCTGGTCGGCTACGCCTGGGCCGGATTCGGCTCTTCCTTCGGACCGCTGATCCTGCTGAGCCTGTTCTGGAAACGCATGACCAAATGGGGAGCACTAGCCGGTATGGTTGTCGGTGCTGTCACGGTCATCATTTGGTCCTATAACGGGCTTTCTGACTGGCTGTACGAAATGATTCCCGGGTTCATCTTCAGTCTGGCTGCCATCGTCATCGTCAGCCTGCTGACACAAAAACCAGATCAGGAAACAGAGTCTCAGTTTGAGAATTTCCAAAGAAACCTGCAAGAATAAGGCTGCCTATGTCAAAGGGCGGAGAACAAGAATTTCTTGTTCCTCCGCCCCTCTTTTTATATGAATCTATTTTTCTCATTCTTTCCCATTTTATATCTAAATAGAAGTTCTCCATTCGGATCTCTTTCATCCATGGACTCAAATCCAATACTTGTATATAAATGATAGGCTTGTTTGTTTTCCTCCATGATACTTAAATAGATCACGTTTACCCCATATTCTTTCGAAACAATATCCATCAGCTTCAGCATCGCCATTCTTCCAAATCCCCTGCCTTGATATCGTTTGTCTATCATGATTCGGTCTATCCACGTGTCTTTATTCGGGCCAAACGAACCGTACATCGCGAATCCGATGACTTCCTCCTCATAGTAGATAGCGACCGGATGCCATTGACGGTACATATCAGCTTCCTTTAAACAATCATCCACGGTTTCAATGAACGTTTCCTGACCGGGCTTTAGCCTGATATTTCTAACCGCCCTTTCATTCGTCCTGTCAATATCTCTAAAATACAAATCCCCCATATCCGTACCCTCCTATTACTCGGTTTCTAATGATTGTACCACCAATCAGACAGATGAAAGCGAAACCGAAGCAGCCTCCCCTTTTTCCTATACACTTCCATCTTTTCTCAGTATGATAAAAAGAGAGAAGATTGGAGGGATCGTCCATGCTGCTGGATAAAATCGTCACACTCACCGACATCAATGACATCGCCGAAGATTTAAGCACCTACTTAAAAAAACCAATCATCATTGAAAACGAACAGTTTTCCCTGCTTGCATACAGCTCCTACTCGATCGACCACTTTGACCAGGTCAACAAACAGACCATCATCACCAAACGGTGGCCGATTTCGATTTTGGAAAAATTCATGGATGAAGGCATCGTCGATCAGCTGCGAAACACGCCGCACCCTTTCAGAGTCAGACAAATGAAAGAAATCGATCTGAACCAGCGGGTGGTCGTCAGCATGGTCTATAAGGATCAGATATTGGGCTATATCTGGGTGCAGGAAACAGACCCAATGAGCGATGAAGAGCTGGAACTGCTGCACCAGGCTTCATTTCATATAGGAAAGCTCCTTCATCAAAAAAACCAAGAAAAACAGCAAAATCATCTAAAAAGGAATAAACTTTACAATAAAATCATTCATGACAATAACCTTAACGAAGACAAGATTAAATGGGAAGCAGCCGATCTCAATATTGTCATCCCCGGCACCTTCCTTCTTCACGTTTTTTCCATTGCTGAACCTGATGGGGAGCTGTTCAGCGAAGCCTTGGAAACAATCCAGCTCTTTGCCAATGCCCTGCCCCATCTCACCCATGTCTTCACAGACCAAAATCATATCCTCATCCTGCATGGCAGCAGGGTACACAGCAGTGACTCTCTCACTTCCGGCGCTTTAGAGCTGACTGAGACCGTACTCAATCAGTTTTACCCACATAAGATGTATGCAGGCATTGGAAATGAATACAGCTCCATTCTCCAAATGAGAAGAAGCTATATTGAGGCAATGGAAGTAATCAAAGCGGCCGCCTTTATTGGCACTTCCGAGCATCTTCCTTATGAGTTTAACAAGCTCGGCATTTTCCGATACCTTGAACCAATCTGGGAATATCAGAAAAAGACAGACTATCAAAACGAAAATCTGGCATCCCTGCAGCAGAAAGACGAGGAAAGCCAGACGAAGCTCATTCAGACGCTGGAGATCTATTTACTGAACAATTGCAAAATCAAACCGACAGCCGAAAAACTCTATATCCACCCAAATACATTGAAGTACCGCCTGAACCAAATCGCTGAACTGACATCCATCGACTTCACAGACTTCCACTCCCGCATGCAGCTGTACATTGAAATTCAATTACTGAAAAAAAGACACTGAATCCCCACAATCATCAAAAAGTGTCACAAAGCAAACGTTTGTCCGCAGTCAAAAGCCCCGCTGTCTGCCAGCGGGGCTCCTATGGGTTTAGACCGGTATCGCTACCCGGATAAACGTCCCTTCCTTATTGGAATCTAAATCCAGCGTTCCACCATATTGCTGAACCAGTTCCTTCACGATGAACAGGCCCTGTCCCCTCGTCTCATCTTCTGCTTTCTTTTTCTTCGTAGAATAGCCTCTTTTAAAGATGATATCTTTGTCCAGAATCTCAGGTCCTGTATTATTCACTTCGAATAGATATTCGTCTTCATTTGCTTTGCAAATCACGGCAAGCTTCCGCTGCGATTCAGGCAGCTCAATTGCAGCTTCAATGGCATTATCGATTAAATTGGAAAGCATCTTGATCAAGTCAAGGGTTTTCATTTGGTCGAATGGATGATTGGAAATGTCCATCGAGATATCAATATTATAATTTTGAGCGGACAGGCGCTTCGTCTCTAAAAGCACGGACAAACCCGGATTGTCGATATTTAATTTCACGGATTCAATCGAATGAATATCCTTTGCCAGGTCATTCAAATAACCGAGGGCCACTTCTTCCTTCCCGATTTTCAAGAGACCGTGCACGACTTGGATATGATTCGAGAAGTCGTGCCTTAATGATTGAACCGAGGCCATCAAGGATTGGAACTCTGCCTGATAGATATTTTCCGTATCCCCTACTTCTTTTTTCAGCTCTTTTTGATACCATCGCTGCATAAAAAACAAGAAGATGACCAAAGCAATAATGAAAAAACCAATGATCGAAAGATGGATCAAACTGCTCTTCAGCACTTTCCCCGTAATGCTGCTGATTACTTCCGCACTGACATCGAACCCAAGATAACCGATGATATGTCCATAGTGGTCCTTAATCGGCACTCCGACCGTCTGATAATCATCATAGCGGGAATCTTCAATAATTTCTGTAAAAAAAGCATCCCCTGCTTCTGCGTTCTTAATTTGCTCAATTGGCACCGTACATTTCCCGCCAATCGGAAAGTCTCTCACATCCGGCATCCCGACGATCAAGGATTTACAGCCGCCTTCTGAACTAAGGTCCATCGTATAAACAAAAAGGGCTCCGCTTTTTTGTCTGGCATCATTTAAATAATCATGGATGGCTCTATAATCCTCGTTGACCTGCGGATTTTTAAGAAAGCGCTTATACGTTTCGACATTCATATTGTTTGCCACCGATTTAGCTACCATAATATTTTGATTGGCAATCGATCGCTCTACCGATTTTTTTATATTAAGATAGGAAAAAAACACAATAAATATAATGCATATTAATAGCAATAGTATAGATAATGCCGGTATATACCTTAATTTTTTATTCTTCATAAAAATGGATCGACCTTCTCTTCAAAACGATATCTCTTAGTCTACTATATTTATATACATTTGGCTAATCCCGATAAAGATGCTTGGTAAAAAATCCTCCCCTTCCCTACGTTTCCTTCTGCTAGAATCCTCCTGCTAGGTGAATATGTGAGTGATGAACAACCATCCATCATCTTCCTCCATTGCCCCCCCAGGCAATTCCGACACTGTGCATCCGGTTGCACTCAATTCGTAAGAATCAGCGAAAACCTACAGCCATCGCAAAACGAGGATCCACCATATAAGCAAGAGACTCCCGCACTCCAAATCCCCTTATCTCTCTGCAGTACATATGTATAAAACTAACTCTTAAAAAACATTCAAATCATACCATTATATTCCTGTTTCTTCAATCAACTTGCCTTTTTTCCACACACTCATGAAAAAGGAGACCCGGAAACTCGGACCTCCTTTTCAAAGAGTTAAGGTAATACTGTACTCCCCATAAGATAGGCATCTACTTCACGGGCCACTTCGCGTCCCTCATTGATTGCCCAGACAATCAAGCTTTGCCCTCTTCTGGCATCACCGGCAGCAAATACTCCGTCTACATTGGTCTTATATTCGCCATACGCTGCTTCAATTTTTTGGTTCACAGATTTAACATTGAACTGTTCAAGCAGCGGCTGTTCTGTCCCTTCAAAGCCGATGGCAATGAAGACGAACTGTGCAGGCCATACTTTTTCTGTTCCCGGAATTTCCTTGAAGACATATTGGCCGTTTTCCGTTCTTTTTTTCTCCATTTGAATCGTATGAAGTTCTTTTACATGACCATTCTCATCGGCTACGATTTTCTTAGTCTGAATAGAGTACTGGCGAGGATCAGCCCCAAACTGGGCTTCCGCTTCTTCATACGCATATTCAAGCCTGAAAATGTCCGGATATGCCGGCCACATATTATCTGTTGATCGTTCAGCCGGAAGCTGAGGGTGCTTGCCGAACTGGACAACCGTGCGGCATTTTTGGCGGAGCGCGGTTGCCACACAGTCGGCACCGGTATCACCGCCGCCAATAACGATGACATCTTTTCCTTCTGTATTCAGAAACTGTCCGTCTTCAAAGTCGGAATCAAGAAGGCTTTTCGTCGTTGTGGTCAAGTAATCCATTGCTAAGTGGATGCCTTTCGCTTCTCTTCCCTCTATTGCCAAATCACGCTGCTTTTGAGCTCCGGTACAAAGAATCACGGCGTCATATTGCTCCTTCAGCTCTTCCGCAGTGATATCCCTGCCGACTTCTGTATTCGTAACGAAATCGATCCCTTCTTGGCGCAAAAGCTTGATTCTTCGTTCGACCACGTCTTTCTCAAGCTTCATATTCGGGATGCCATAAGTGAGAAGGCCGCCAGGACGGTCAGCACGCTCATAGACGGTCACTGAATGTCCGGCCTGATTCAGCTGGTCTGCACTTGCCAGTCCTGCAGGACCTGAACCGACAATCGCAATTTTGCGGCCTGTGCGCTTTTCAGGAATGCGCGGCTGGATCCAGCCATTTTCAAAGCCTTTATCAATGATGGTTCTTTCAATGCTCTTAATGGCCACCGCAGGATCGGTAATGGACAGCGTACAGGAGCCTTCGCAAGGGGCCGGGCAGACCCTCCCTGTAAATTCAGGGAAGTTATTCGTCTTTAACAGCCGCTCCAATGCTTCCTTCCAGCGTCCGCGGTAAACCAGATCATTCCATTCAGGAATCAGATTATGGATCGGACAGCCAGTTGTGACACCATTGATCTGAGTGCCCATATGGCAGAAAGGCGTGCCGCAGTCCATGCACCGCGCCCCCTGCCTGCTTAATTTTTCATCAGAGAAAGGGGCTGAATATTCTTTCCAGTCTCCGGTCCGTTCCAACGGATTTCGTTCCGATGACTTTTCACGGCTATATTCCATAAAACCAGTTGTTTTTCCCATGTTCCTCTCTCCTCCCTTTATTGCGGGACCTTCTCAAGAAGGTCAGGCGCCGGCTTTTTTCCGTTTGCTGCATTCACCTGAAAAGCTGCCATTGCCGCTTCTTCATCAGACAGACCTGCTTTTCTTTGCTGTTCAATCAATTCCATGATCCGTTTGTAATCTTTCGGAATGACTTTGACGAATTTTCGCTGTGCCTGATCCCAATTGTTCAGCACGTATGCTGCTTTCGCGCTGTCTGTATATTCAAGATGTCTGAAAATCATTTCTTTCACTTCATTGATATCTTCTGGATGTTCCAACGCTTCAAAACGAATCATTTCCGGGGTGCACAGTTCCTTGAATTCTTCCACTTCATCTGCAAGGATATAGGCAATTCCGCCTGACATACCTGCCGCAAAGTTTTTACCTACTTCTCCAAGTACCACAATACGGCCTCCCGTCATATATTCACATCCGTGATCGCCGATGCCTTCGACCACTACATTGGCTCCGCTGTTACGTACGGCAAAACGCTCTCCGGCACGCCCGTTAATATAGGCTTCACCGTCTGTCGCTCCATAGAACGCAACATTTCCGGCAATAACGTTATCACTTGATGAATAATCCACTTCAGACGGCGCCTTGACGATCAGCTTCCCGCCGGACAGTCCTTTTCCGATATAGTCATTCACGTCACCGGTAAGGTGCATGGTCATGCCAGCCGGGATGAAAGCCCCGAAGCTCTGTCCCGCCGAACCGGTGAAACGAAGCGTTATGGTATCTTCTGGCAGTCCTTCTTCCCCGTACAGCTTCGAGATTTCGCTTCCGACAATCGTTCCGGCCACCCGGTTCACATTCGAAATCGGGAAGGATAAATCAACGGCCTTTTTCTGCTCGATCGCAGCTGATACAGCAGGAAGAAGTTCCTTCATATCAAGCGACTCCTCGATTTTATGGTTTTGCGGCGATTTAAAAGTCCGGTTTCCTTCCGGCTGCAGCAGCAAGGCAGACAAATCAAGGTGCTTCGCCTTCCAGTGCGCTTTCGCCCGTTCGCTCACTTTCAGGATATCTGTCCGTCCAACCAGTTCCTCCATTGTTCTGAAGCCAAGCTCAGCCAATAGCTCCCGAACTTCTTCAGCGACAAACTTCATATAATTCACGACATGATCTGCCGTTCCCATGAATTTCGCACGCAGCTCAGGGTTCTGAGTCGCAACTCCTACCGGACATGTATCAAGATGGCAGGCGCGCATCATAATGCAGCCAAGAACAATCAATGGAGCAGTCGCAAATCCGTACTCTTCAGCTCCCAGAATGGCCGCCATTACAACGTCCCTTCCAGTCATGAGCTTGCCGTCCGTCTCCAGGACAACCCGGTCGCGAAGGCCATTCAGCATCAGGGTCTGATGCGCTTCCGCAAGACCAAGCTCCCATGGCAAGCCCGTATGCTTGATGCTCGTTTTCGGAGAGGCACCGGTTCCGCCGTCATAGCCGCTGATGACAATAACGTCAGCCGCTCCTTTGGCTACACCTGCAGCGATGGTGCCGACACCCGCTTTCGAAACAAGCTTGACGCTGATTCTTGCCTTGCGGTTCGCATTTTTCAAATCGTGGATCAGCTGGGCTAAATCCTCGATGGAGTATATATCGTGATGCGGCGGCGGTGAAATCAATCCGACTCCCGGAGTCGATCCTCTTACTTCCGCTACCCATGGATACACTTTATTGCCCGGCAGCTGGCCGCCTTCTCCCGGCTTTGCTCCCTGTGCCATCTTAATTTGCAATTCATCTGCATTGACAAGATAATGGCTCTTTACTCCGAAGCGGCCTGAAGCGATTTGTTTGATTCCGCTTCGGCGGTTGTCTCCGTTGGCATCCGGCTGATATCGGCTTGGGTGCTCCCCGCCTTCGCCGCTGTTGCTCTTCGCCCCTAAACGGTTCATCGCAATCGCCAATGTCTCGTGCGCCTCCTGGCTCAATGAACCGAAGGACATGGCTCCTGATTTAAAACGTTTCACAATCGAGTCAGCAGATTCCACTTCATCGATCGAAATCGGTTTTCTTGATTCATCGAAAGAAAACAGGTTGCGAAGGAAGCCGATTCGCTCTTCATTGGCCGCATGGGAATATTGTTTATACAGTGCATAGTCCCCTTTTCGGCACGCCCATTGCAGTGTATGAATGGTTTTTGGATTGAAGGCATGATGCTCACCTGTTTTTCTCCATTGGAAGTCGCTTCCTGAATCCAGGGTATCATCCACTTTCTCCGCATAGGCAGCACGGTGGCGGATTAATGTTTCTTCCGCAAGCGTTTCTAATTCAATGCCGCCGATCTGCGAAGCAGTGCCGCTGAAATGGTTCGCAATAACCTGCTCTCCAAGGCCGACCGCTTCAAAAATCTGTGCGCCGCGGTAGCTTTGGACAGTGGAAATTCCCATTTTGGACATGACTTTGACAACACCCTCTGTCACACCATTCACGTACTTGCTGACCGCTTCCTCCAGACTCGTTTCTAAACGCCCTTCTTCGATTTCCTGTTTATATGTTTCATAAGCCAGATACGGATATACAGCGTCTGTGCCGTATCCAATCAAGGCGGCAAAGTGGTGAACTTCCCTTACTTCGCCGGATTCCACAATCAGGCTTACTTTCGTGCGGTCCCCTTTTCGGACAAGCTGCTGATGCAGGGCGCTTGCCGCCAATAAGGATGGAATTGCAGCTTTCTCTGCCGTCATTTCCCGGTCAGAAAGGATCAGCAGACTCGCTCCTTCTTCAATAGCCTGTTCTGCTTCCTGGAATACCCGCTCCAGACTTGTTTCTAAATCTTCAGAAAAAAGAGTCTGAATGATTTTGCTTTTAAATCCTTCATATACATTTTCCTTCAGCAATGCCATCTGGCCGCTTGTTAATACCGGTGTGTCAAGCTGAATGCGGCGGCAGTTCCCCTGGTTCGGATGAAGCAGGTTGCCCTCTGCTCCCAAATACGTAACGGTTGAAGTAACAAGCTGTTCGCGAATGGAATCGATTGGCGGATTCGTCACCTGGGCAAATAGCTGTTTAAAATAATTGAACAGCAGCTGCGGACGGTCTGACAGTACGGCAAGCGGCGTATCGTTCCCCATGGAACCGATCGGGTCCTTCCCTTCTGTCACGACCGGGATCAAATATTTATGGATATCTTCATATGTGAACCCGAATGCCTGCTGGCGCGTCAGCAAATCCGGAAGAACTTCAGTATCTTCTTCTTTCGTCTCATCCAATTTGATCAGCTGCTCATCCAGCCATTCCTGATACGGAAGCTCGCCGGAGATCTGCGACTTGATTTCTTCATCTGACACGATGCGGCCTTCCTCTAAATCAACCAGCAGCATCTTGCCTGGGCTCAGCCGGTCCTTATACAGAACATTTTCCGGATCGACCTGAATCACGCCTACTTCTGAGGAGAAAACGATATAGTCATCTTTTGTCACATAATATCGGGCCGGACGCAAGCCATTTCGATCAAGAATTGCACCGATCTGCTTTCCATCTGTGAAAGAGATTGCCGTCGGGCCGTCCCATGGCTCCATCAATGTGCTGTGATATTCATAGAACGCCCGCTTTTCTTTGGAAATATGCGGATTTTCGCTCCATGGCTCCGGAATCAGCATCATGGCCGCATGCGCTGGCTTTCTCCCTGCCAGAACAAGAAACTCAAGCGCGTTATCCAGAACAGATGAGTCACTTCCGTCTGTATCCAGGATTGGCGCCACTTTTGAAAGTTCCTCACCGAACGCCTCTGATACAAATTGTTTTTCCCGTGCCTTCATCCAGTTAATATTTCCTCTTAATGTGTTAATTTCCCCATTATGAATCAGGTAGCGGTTTGGATGCGCCCTTTCCCAACTCGGGAATGTATTCGTACTAAAGCGGGAATGCACTAAAGCAAATGCGGAAACAAATAATTCATCCTGCAAATCCAGATAAAAGGCATCTACTTGTTCAGGCGTGAGAAGGCCTTTATAAACAATCGTGCGGCTGGACAGGCTCGCAAAGTAGAAGCGCTTTTTCAGGTCCTTCGCCCAATGCTCCGCCTGCTTGCGGATTAAGAACAGCTTACGTTCGAATTCAAGCTCATCTGTCACATCATCACTCGCTCCAATGAATACCTGACGGATGACCGGACAGGTCTCTCTCCCTACTTTTCCGATTTTTCCGACATTTACAGGTACAGTTCTCCAGCCAAGAAGCTTCTGCCCTTCTTGTGCGATATATTCATTTACCTGGGTTTCGATTATGTTTCTCTCTTCCTCATCATTCGAGAAGAAAATCATTCCCACGCCGTAGCGGCCTTTTTCCGGGAGATTCATATCCTGGCATACATTTTGAAAATACTGATCCGGTATCTGAACCATCAATCCTGCTCCGTCTCCGGTAAGCGGGTCGCTTCCCTGTCCTGCCCGGTGGTCTAAATGGCAGAGCATTTGCAGCCCTTTTTTGACGATGTCATGTGTTGCCAGGCCTTTAATATGAGCGTACAATCCGATCCCACATGCATCATGTTCAAATTCAGGACGGTAGAGACCTTGCGCTTTTGGAATTTGGTTATAGGTCATGTTTATCTCCCCCGTTAATTTTTTCTTCACCCGTAAAGTCATTTATCACTATTGTAGGTTTCAAAAATGATATAAACAATATATAATTATGTCATAATCAATCTAATTTTGAGAACAATCAGAAAAAGGAGCGGATAAAATGGAACTGCGCCAGTTACGATACTTTGTTGAAGTGGCAGAAAGGGAGCATGTTTCAGAAGCGGCTGAATACCTTCATATCGCCCAATCCGCCATAAGCAGGCAGATTTCCCGTCTGGAAGAGGAACTCGGGGTTTCCCTGTTTGAACGCGTCGGCCGGAACATTCAGCTTACCCCAATCGGAAAAAATTTCCTGACACATGCCAAAACAGCAATTAAGGCGATTGATTTTGCAAAAGAACAAATCGATGAGTATTTAAATCCCGAATACGGTTCCATCAAAATCGGGTTCCCCGCAAGTCTGGCGAGCCATCTTTTGCCAACGGTCATTTCCGCCTTCCGCGAAGAACAGCCCAACATCGGCTTTCATCTTCGCCAAGGTTCCTATGCAGCTCTAAGGGAAGAGGTCAAAAACCGAAATATCGCGCTTGCCTTTCTCGGTCCGGTGCCGGTAAATGATCCGGACATCGAAGGGCATATCCTATTTACCGAAAAGGTCTCAGCCCTGCTGCCTATCAATCATCCCCTCGCAGAGCGGAAGACTTTGCTGCTGCGGGATTTGCGCAACGAGGATTTTGTACTCCTTCCAAAAGGATTCATCCTCCGAAAGCTGGCACTCGATGCCTGTGAGCAGGCAGGGTTCACTCCGAAGATCGTATCGGAAGGAGAAGATATGGATTCCATCAAGGGACTTGTTTCCGCGGGGATTGGTGTCAGCCTTTTGCCGGACAGCACGTTCCATGAATCTGTTCCGCGGCTGACCGTCCGGATCCCTATTGCTTCCCCTGATGTCAAACGGACTGTTGGGATTATCACCCCCAAAAAGTATGACCTGGCTCCGACTGAAAAAGTATTTTATGATTTCGTCATGGAGTTCTTCAGCGTTCTCGAACAATATCAATGACAGAAAACCTAACACTAAATGTACAGAATTTTCAACTTTATCTAATCATCGTGTCAAGTTTCTTCCTATTATATAGGGATATAAAATCACGTGTTTTCCCTCTTGCTTATTATACGAAACAGAAGCGGTACTTAAATGCGCCGTTTTCTTTTTTTATAAAGCCCTCTATAACGCCTTCAATCCAGGTTTTCTGCACCGCTCTCCTTTGCCCTGTATATCAATCAGCATCTTTCTGATGTTAAAAAAGATAACGTGAATTTACACAAAACCCATTTGACAAGTTGGAATAACTTCCTTCATTCTTAAAATAAGGAATTTTCTTTTAATTATAAAAAACCAAAACATCCGCCAGGTTTTCCTGCAGAACACTCCCGCACCCTGAAATCTTGCTCCATAACTAAATCCGCTATCTTGCTGTCTATACAAAAGCAAGCAGCACAAAACTATTTTTCTACATAAAATTGGAGGTCATGAATATGCAGTACAGCTTTGTATCCCATCTTGAATGTCCGAAATGCCATAAGGAATACATACTCAGACAAGGAGGTCCAGCAATTATGCACATGCGGATCTCCCTTGCTGGTCAGATACCATTTAGCTGATGCTCGGGAAGCCATCAAAAAAGAAGACCTCAAACAGCGCGAGAACAGCTTATGGCGATATCACGAACTGCTCCCTGTCAGAGATCCCGAAAATACTGTCTCTTTAGGCGAAGGAATGACTCCTTTCGTCCGTATGGAAAAGCTCGGCGGAGACATGGATATTCCCCAACTGTATATGAAAGACGAAGGAATCATCCCAAACCGGCTCCTTCAAAACCCGCGGAGCGAGTGTCGGACTTTCGAAAGGCAAAAGAGATCGGTGTCAAGCAATTGGCAATGCCGACAAACGGAAATGCCGGTGCAGCCTGGGCGCTTTATGCTGCCCGTTCCGGGGTGAAGGCAACGATTGTCATGCCGCTTGATGCACCGGAAATTACCCGGAGAGAGGTTGTCGTGTCCGGAGCCGATCTTCATCTTGTAAACGGCTGATCAGTGACGCCGGTAAAATTGTCGGCAAGCTCGTTCAGGAAAAAGGCATCTATGACGCCGCTACTCTGAAAGAGCCTTACCGCATCGAAGGGAAAAAGACAATGGGCTATGAAATCGCTGAGCAGATGGACTGGAATCTCCCGGATGTCATCCTCTATCCTACCGGCGGCGGAGTCGGGTTAATCGGTATTTATAAAGCCCTGCTTGAAATGCAGGAACTCGGCTGGATTTCTAAAGACAAACTGCCAAAACTCGTAGCCGTTCAGGCTGAAGGGTGCGCCCCTATCGTTAAAGCATGGGATGCAGGAAAAGCAGAATCCGAATTCTGGGAAAACTCCGAGACTAGTGCGTTTGACATCAATGCTCCGAAAGCACTGGGAGATTTCCTTGTCCTTGAAGCCATTTATAAGACGGACGGCTGTGCGGTTGCTGTCTCTGAAGCAGATATTGCCAAAGCTCAAAAGGAAGCGGCCGAAGCCGAGGGCAATTTCATCTGTCCGGAAGGAGCCTCCACATTTGCCGCTGCCAGAACCTTACGCGAGGAGCAATGGATTAAAGAAACAGACAAGGTCGTCTGCCTGAACACAGGCCAGGGCATTAAGTATCCTGAGTCCGTGAATATTGAGAATCTCCCATTGCTTCAGCCGGGACAAACTATCTAATACGAGGAGGCGTATATGAAAAAATCGGATTGTTATCTCAAATCCCGATCGGGTTCCTGCTGGCCGTCCTTCTTGGGGCCCTGTTCGGGGAAAAAATGTCCATCGTTCAGCCATTGGGCGATTTATTTCTCCGGCTGATTAAATTTATTGTCGTTCCATTAGTGCTCGCTTCCCTGATTACCGGGATTACCAGCTTGAACAGCGTCAGCAGGCTGCTGAGCATGGGGGGACGGACGATTTCTATTTTATGGGCACCACTCTGGCTGCTGTCATCATTGGACTCGTCGTCGGATACGCAATCTCTCCCGGAAAAGGCGTGGATATCAGTATCCCTCAGGAACAGACAGAACAAACCGAGATCCCGAGCGTAGCGGAAACCATCCTGAATATTGTCCCGGTCAATCCTTTTGAGTCGTTAAGCACCGGCAATATCCTTCAGATTATTTTCATAGCCATAGCAATCGGGATTGCGATTACTTCCGTCGGGGAAAAAGCCAAGCCCTTGGCCGGCCTTTTTGATGCTTTAGCTGCTGTTATGTATAAAATCACGAATGTAATCATGAAGTTCGCTCCTATTGGTGTTTTCGGCATCTTAGCTCCGATTGTCGGCCAATATGGTCTTGCCGTCCTTCTTCCGCTGCTGAAAGTGATCCTTGCCGTCATTATTGCCTGTGTGTTTCAGCTCTTGGTCACCTATTCTCTCGCCGTCCGGTTCCTCGGTAAGATGAGCCCGCTCGTTTTCTTGAAGGGAATTGCACCGGCGGGAATTTTCGCTTTCACAACCGCAAGCAGCTCAGCAACCCTGCCGATTTCGATTCGAAATGCGGAAGATCAGTTGGGAGTATCGAAAGAAGTCAGCTCCTTCGTCCTGCCGCTCGGATCGACAATCAATATGGACGGGGCGGCGATCTACCAAGGGATTGCAGTAATTTTCATTGCTCAATTCTTCGATATTTCGCTGTCATTCACACAGATTATTACCGTGATGTTCATGGCTGTTCTCGTCTCCATCGGGGCAGCCGGCGTACCGGGAGCCGGGCTGATTATGCTCACAATGGTTCTTCAGTCCGTCAATCTGCCGCTGGAAGGAATCGCCCTTGTCGCTGCCATTGACCGGATTCTGGACATGTTCCGAACCAGCCTTAACGTAATTGGCGATGCTTCCGCTGCAGTTGTCATCCAAAGGCGGGAAGAGGCATTAAAGGGAATCAAGACGGACAGCAAAAGTCTGCAATCCTGACAGCTATATTGACAAACTGAGGCTGAAAAGCAGTATATTGGGTTAGAATGACAGGGAAAAATCTAAGGTAAGACGGCAGGCTCAAGCTTTCCTCCAGGAAGGGCCTCTGAAATGGAAATCCGTGCTGCCTAAGCAAAAATATCAAATTTCTCTTTGGGAATTTGATATTTTTTATGTCCCAGCTTCTTGATCTGTTCAGGAAACCTTTCCTCCCCAAAACCAATCATTCTTCCCCATCAAATAATCGGAAATTCCTGCACATATCTCGGATGGCAGTAATAAGGCGGCCGCGGCCCAATAAGCGGAAGCTTGAAAGGCTGTGCATTGTCAGCATACTGCACTTCCACTTTTTCATCAGACTCATTGATCAGTAAATACTTCACTTCCGTATTATAGTAATATTCCATATACATACGCCTCCCGCATTTTCGTATACCGTCAGCCTATGCCGCCCCGTTCTGAAATGCCACAGCCAAAAAAGAAAAACAGGCACCGCCTCCGCCCAGGTTTCATAGGGTGAACGGAAAGACTTACTAAAGGAGGTTCACCATGGCACAGGATGACCAAAAAGAGCAGGGCACACCTTCAGGTCAGGGATATCCGCTATATCCCCACTTTGGGAAAATTACCAAATATGAAGAAGTCCCGCTGACCGTCCCTGAACAGCGGCAGTTTCGTCAGCCAGGGCTTGAAAAACTGATGGTCCCGCCCCCTATTATCGAAAATCCCCATTATAAAGGAAGCGGCAAATTAAAAGGAAAAGTAGCCCTCATCACCGGCGGCGACAGCGGTATCGGGGCTTCAGCTGCCATCGCCTTCGCCAAAGAAGGAGCCGATTTGGCCATCTCCTACTTAGATGAACACGATGATGCAAACCGGACAAAGGCAAGAATTGAAGAACTCGGACAGCGCTGTCTCTTAATGCCAGGAGATGTCAGGGATAAGCAGCACTGCATTGATATCGTGCATCAAACCGTTCAAATCTATGGAAAATTAGATGTGCTTTGCAATAATGTCGGCATCCAGTTCCAGCAGCTGAGCCTATTGGATATTTCGGATGAACAATTCGATGACACGTTCAAAGTCAATATTTATTCCCACTTCTATACCACCAGGGCGGCGCTTCCTTACTTAAAACCAGGCAGTTCGATCATCAACACCGCTTCTGTTGTCACCTTCGCCGGGTATAAACAATTGATCGATTATACAGCAACAAAAGGAGCCATCATCGGATTCACCAGAGCCCTGGCCAATAACCTTGCCGGTCAAGGGATTCGCGTGAACGCCGTTGCCCCCGGGCGAGTATGGACCCCGCTTATCCCGGCAAGCTTTTCCGCTGATGAAGTAGTGCTGGCCAACAATGCGATGAATCGGCAGGGCCAGCCATTCGAACTGGCTCCTACCTATGTATATCTCGCTTCAGATGATTCACGATTCGCAACAGGGCAGACGCTTCATGTGAACGGCGGAGAATGGACTTCTTCTTAATATAAATCCCAGTATTTTACTATTTTTATATAAAGTTAGAAAGACATTTGTTTATGAAACATTTCTATCTAAAAAAGGATTGCCCGCAGGCAATCCTTTTTTAGATAGAAATGAAAAAGAGCAGTAATAGTCCAGTACTATTACCACCCTTAGTAAGCAGCTATGGTCATGGCAATGGCTTCAGCAGAGCTTCCGACTCACCGACATGATATAGAATATCTTTGTTAAAAATATATCAAAAAAATATTAACTTGGCAATCATTTTTAAGAGAAAAATCAGATAAAATACTCTTTTGTGAGAATTCTCCAGATTAAAAATGAAAGAAAACGCTTTCTATGATTCCGTTAAATTCCTAATCCAATAGAGAAGAGGATTACGGCCAGAACGACCGTGACTAGCGGAACCACAACAGTCATCGCACCAAATGCCGGGTAGGCATCTTTATGGGTTTCACCGGCAATGGAGCGGATCGTGGTCACGGCATATCCCCCATGCGGCAAGGAATCCAGTGTTCCCGATGAAAGCGAAACGGTTCGGTGAAGCGCTTCGGCATTCACGCCCATATCCAAGTAATGCGGAGCGAGGATCGGCAGAGCAATAGACTGGCCTCCGGATGAAGAACCGGTTAATCCGGCAATAACCATGACGGCCAAGGCGCCGCCGATTAAAGGATACCCTGGGATGTTCGTCATAAAATCCACGGCACTGTTAAAAGCAGGCGTAATTTTAGCCACGCCGCCAAACCCCACGACAGCAGCCGTATTTCCGATAGCGATCAAGGCGCCGATCGTTCCTTCCCCCACCGCATCCCAGAAATTCCTGAAGTACTTTCTGTTCAGAATCCAAGTCGCAATGATTCCTCCGAGCAACGCAAGAATCAAGGCGGACTGGGCAAGTGATTCATGGAAGATGAAGGCGATTACAAGAACAACGAGCAAAGGGATAAGGCTTAGAATCGGATGAGGCAGATTCTTTCTTACCTCTCTGTGGTCGGAATCCCTTTCCACGAAATGTTCCCCTTTCTTGACGGCTCTCCGGATCATTTTCATGAGCCACCAATAGCCCAAAATCAGCATGAACACAGAAGTGATTAGGCTTACTTCCCATCCCGCGTACGGACTTGTTCCCAAAAACGGAATCGGAATCCAGTTCTGAATCTCAGGAGAACCGGCAGATGTCATTGTAAAAGTGGTCGATCCGAATGCGAGTGCCGCCGGAATAAACCTTCTCGGCAGATTCGCCTCTTTAAATAAACTGACAGCCATTGGATAGACAGCGAAAGCGACAACAAACAGGCTGACTCCTCCATACGTCAGTACAGCACAGGCAAGAACGATGGCCAGCACAGCATGCTTCATGCCGATTTTCGTTACGATCCAGTGGGAAACACTGTCCGCCGCCCCGCTGTCCTCCATTACTTTTCCAAAAATGGCTCCTGCCAGGAACATCAAATACCAGGAAGTGATGAAGCCTGAAAAACCATTCATATACCCAGTGATGAAATCCGTCTCCCCTTTAGCAGCAAACTGGGAGAACAGGGGGACTCCGTTCAGCACCGCTACAAACAGCGCTGAAATCGGAGCCACAATCAATAGGTTCATTCCTTTCATGACGAGAACGGTCAGCAAAACCAGACCGCCTATGAGACCCAACATTCCGATCATTCAAGTCACCTGCCCTTTTCTATATATCTAAACCTGTTCTTACTTATTTCCATACTTGCGGACCCGCAGCAGCGCCTGCTCTGCATGGCCTGCGAAGTTTTCCAGCTGGCACAGTCTTGCTGCATATTCCCCAATATAAGCACTTTGTTCCTTAGAGGTAACCTTCTGATAAGTGACCGTTTTCAGGAACTTTCCAACCCAAAGTCCGCCTGTATATCTGGCAGCTCCTTTTGTCGGCAATGTATGGTTCGTCCCGATGACTTTATCCCCGTAAGCTACATTTGTTTCAGGCCCTAAGAACAGGCACCCGTAATTCGTCATGTTTTCCAAGAAGAAATCCGGGTTCTTTGTCAGAATTTCCACATGCTCGAACGCCAGGCGGTCTGCTTCTTTCAGCGCTTCCTGTTCGTCTTCCACCAAGATGATCTGTCCGTAATCTGCCCATGATACGCGGGCCACATCGGCTGTAGGCAGAATGGTCAGCTGTCTTTCAATTTCCTTAACCGTTGCTTCCGCCACTTCTTTAGAAGTTGTAATTAAGGCACCCGGTGATGTCGGTCCATGTTCACCCTGCCCGAGGATATCTGTCGCAATCATCTCCGGATCGCTCGTTTCATCTGCCACAACCAATGTTTCTGTCGGTCCTGCAAATAAGTCAATCCCTACACGGCCGTATAATTGGCGCTTCGTTTCCGCAACAAAGGCATTTCCCGGTCCGACAATCATATCCACAGGGTCGATGGTTTCAGTACCGATCGCCATTCCGGCCATCGCCTGAATTCCGCCGAGAATATAAATTTCATCTGCTCCCGCTTTATGCATCGCGTACACGGTTGCTGCCGGAATTTCTCCATTAATTGGCGGCGTACAGGCAATCACTCTCTTTACTCCCGCTACTTTAGCCGTTAAGACACTCATATGTGCCGATGCAACCATTGGGTAGCGCCCTCCCGGAATATAGCAGCCGACACTGTTCACCGGAATATTTTTATGGCCAAGAATGACTCCCGGCATCGTCTCTACTTCAATATCCTGCATGGACTTTCTTTGTTCTTCCGCGAAACGTCTGATATTATCCTGAGCAAATGCGATATCCTCTCTTGTCTGTTCCGGGATGGAATCACAGATTTCCTTGATTTGCTCTTCAGTCAGACGGAAGCTCTCCGGGCTCCATTTATCAAATTTCTCTGATAGTTCCCGGATGGCCTTGTCTCCCTCATTCTCAATCTGCTTAATGGTCGAGCTGACAATCTCTGAAATTTTCGCATCGTCTTTTTGGATATCCTCTGCCACTTTGCCCTGTTTTAAAAAAGTTGCCATATTCACTCTCTCCCTTAATTAAATAACTGTTTTTTCTGATAATTGAATACGTATGCAAATAAAAGGATACTCCTTCATATGAAACTAGAACACTATGAAAATTCCTTTTTGCATACGTATGCAAACTCATTGCTTACTAAAAAATATATAGTAAGCGATTTCATTTGTCAATAAAAAGAGAATTTTCTGATTAAGTACTAGTTTTCCGGTGGATGAAATGACCTTTCAATTTTACGGTTTGAGGACCGTCGTTCTCCTGTTTTGCCGTTAATAGCTGAATGGTTTCATCGACCATTTCCTCCATCGGCTGCGCCCATGTGGACAGGCCATAATTCGGCCAGGAGGACATTTTGATATCATCAAACCCTATGACAATGGTTTCCGCCGGTACAGAAATGCCGCCTTCTTTTAAAGCATCAAGCGCTCCCAGTGCCGTTATGTCATTGGCTCCAAAAACCGCATCAGGCTTTCTTCCGCCGGCTATGAATTTTTTTGTGAGCTGAAAAGAAGTTTCATAGGTATAATCACCCTCCAGCACCGTTACTTCAATTCCCTTATCCTGAAGATATTCTGTAAAACCCTTTTGCCTGTCCCGGCTTGTCGATGTATTGATTTTCCCCGTGACAAACACAATATCCCTGCAGCCTTTTCCATACAGATACGCAGCAATCTCCTTGGCAGCATTCCGGTTGTCACAGCAGACCGAATTGCATTGCAGTTCCTTATCATAACGGTTGAACAGCGTAACGGGTATGGCATTGTTTTGAAGTTTCGCCACAACTTTGGAGGAAAGCAGGGCATCTGTAACAATGATCGCCTCTACGTTATACTCTAAAAAATGGTTGATTTCCTCCTGCTGGATCTCTTCATTCTCTGTGTAGACAAATAACACCGAGTACCCCTTCGCCTTCAGCTTCTTCGTAAACAGACCGAGCACTTCATGATAAAAGGGGTTCTGAATATCCTTCATGGCGAGTCCCACCATATTGGTCTTTTTCGTAATCAGGCTTCTCGCCAATGCGTTAGGCTGGTAATTCAGCTCCTCCGCCACCTTCATAACCCGCTTTCTTGTCTTTTCCGAAACACTGGCTCCCGGTGTAAAAACACGTGACACCGTGGATTGGGACACCTTCGCCACTCTGGCGACATCCATTGCTGATACGGGGTTCTTTCCCATCCTCCATCATTCTCCTACTCTTTCAATATCGTTCAGTCCGTGCTGCCTTTATTTTAAAGGTATCCGGAACAGGATGCCAGAGCCTGGCAAAAATTTACCCGTATTTTCCGATGATCCTCTGAACCGCCGTTCTTATTCCCCCATCAGCCCTTCATAAAACAGTAAAAGCTCATCCGGCTACCGGATAAGCTTTCTGGTGCTTTCATATGTATGAGATAGCGTTTGACCAGCCATCATTCTATCGATGTGCGGATATCCCCATTTTACAGCAGCAAATCAGGTTCTTCCTTAACAATTTTGTTCCACAACGGCTGGAAACTCAGCCATCCTTCATATTCCGTTCCTGTCTGTTCGGCAGCAATTAACGCGCTTTCCTCGTCAATTAATATCGGCTTTTGGACAGACTCTGCCAAGATTTGTGACTGGCACAGCCTCTCCATCGTGATAAACCACCAGGCCGCTGAATCTACGGACTGTCCGACAGTCAGAAGACCGTGGCTCTGGAGAATAAGAGCTTTATATTGGCCTAATGTTTGGGCGATCCGCTTTCCTTCATCTGTTTCATAGACGACCCCCGTATAATCGTTAAAGACGGCATGATCCTTATAAAATTGACAGGCATCTTGTGTAATCGGGTCCAGCAATCTCCCAAAAGTGGACCATGTCTTCCCATATAAAGAATGGGCATGGGCGGCAGCGATTACGTCAGGCCTGGCCTTATGAATTTCCGAATGAATGGCAAAGGCCGCTCCATTTAAGGATTTTTCCCCTTCCACGATTTCCCCTCTGTCGTTCACCAGAATCAGATTTGAAACAGTAATCTCGCTGAAGTGTTTCCCATAGGGATTCACCCAAAAATGGTCTGTATATTCCGGATCACGCACCGTAATATGGCCTGCCACACCTTCACTAAACCCAAACTTAGCAAAAATACGGAAAGCTCCGGCCAGTCTTTCCTTTCTATGCTTCCGTTCTGCTTCTGCATTTTCAAAGACTTCAGGACGTAAATATGTAACAGTAGACATACACACTTCTCCCCTTTTTACTAGATTTGTTTCCCATTTCGCCGTTCGACTCCTTTGGTGAGAGAAACAGTTCATCCTAATTCCGAATTTTCAGACTTCAATCCCAACAGAGAATGGACCTTTCGTCCAGACAATCTTATGTAGAGAAAAAAACACAGCACTCACGGAGCAGGATTCGTATCCAACGATCATCTTATATTATTTATACTTCCTAACAAACGCTTTGTCATGATAATTGTCAGACTATCTCACACACTATTTAGGCTCCTCCTGTTCATTTTCCTTACTGAAAAACAACAGCCGTCCGGACTTGCCCGAACGGCTTCTTGCTGAATTTTATATCCCGCTAAAATGGATCACTTCTTCTAGCGGTTCACGTTCAGATTGATTTTAGATTGACCTGCTGCTCCCATCTGTAAACCCAAACAATCAAGGCCGGGACCGGCACAGAAATTCCGCCGTCTGGGACAAGAAGCTTTTATCCATACATTAGCCTAATCCTCCCATTCGACCCAAGAAAAAAGCAGCGGATCTCTAATATCCGCTGACCTTATGATTTATGAATTCTTTGATTGGTTTGTCTGGTCAGCTGGATTTCCCCAGCACTCCACATTCTTCAATCCTTTAATATTGTTCACATGGAATACCGGATTCTTCCCGCTCTTCTTCTGCTTTTGGTAATCGGCCAACGCTGCAAAAGCTATTTTTCCGAGCAAGGCAATCGCAATCAAGTTAATGATCGCCATTAAGCCCATCAGCAAATCAGCCAGGCTCCACACAAAGTTAAGAGAGGCAAGTGAACCGAATACAACCATACCGACTACCAATACCCGATAGATATTCAGCCAGATTTTACGATCATTAATAAAACCAATGTTCGATTCCCCGTAATAATAATTTCCGACAATCGAGCTAAAGGCAAATAACAGAACGATGAAAGTAAGAAAAATTCCGGCCCATGATCCTACGCTCGCTTCAAGTGCATTCTGCGTCAGAATAATGCCATCCGATTCATTAGACGTATAAAGTCCAGAAAATAAAACGATGAAAGCGGTCGAGCTGCAGATTACTAGCGTATCCACGAATACACCGAACGCCTGAATCAGTCCCTGTTTAACCGGGTGGCTCACTTCTGCTGTTGCACCAGCATTTGGCGCACTACCCATACCTGCTTCATTGGAAAACAAGCCGCGCTTGATTCCGTTCATCATGGCCGCTCCAAGTGCTCCGCCTGCCAATTGTCTTAAATCATTAAAAGCACTTTCAAAAATTAAAGCCAGCACGCCTGGAAGTTCTGGAATATGCATAATGATGACAATAAGAGCGACGATTACGTAAGCACCAGCCATAATCGGAACAATCACTTCAGATACTTTCGCAATCCGTTTGATTCCGCCGAAAATGATCACGGCTGTGACAATGGCCAAGACAAGCGCAATTATCCATTTTTCAATGCCAAAGGATTCACTGAAAGCACTTGTAATTGTATTAGCCTGTACGGAGTTGAAGGCAAGGCCGAATGTCAGCGAAATCAGTACGGCAAATGTGATTCCCATCCAGCGGGCATTCAATGCTTTTTCCATATAATAGGCCGGGCCGCCGCGATATGTATCCCCGTCCTTCACCTTATAAATCTGAGCAAGCGTGCTCTCGATAAAAGCAGATGCCGATCCAATCAGGGCGATCAGCCACATCCAGAATACCGCACCCGGGCCGCCTGCAGTGATGGCAATCGCTACGCCCGCGAGGTTCCCTGTACCAACCCGTGAAGCCGTACTGATACAAAAGGCCTGGAAAGAAGATACACCTTTTTTATCGCCGGAAGCTCCTTCACCGAGCAGGCGGAACATTTCACCAATCATTCGGAATTGGACAAATTTCGTTCGAAAAGTAAAATAAAGGCCAAGTCCAATCAGCAAAATAATCAGTAAGTATGACCATAAGATGTCATTCGTCCCACTGACAAAATTTTCTAAAATCTTCATGTAATGTAAAACCTGCCTCTCTGCTTCATGTTTCTAAGAAGATGGAATGAATACTAGACGTTATTCAATACCCATCCAGTCAGCAATCTACTCTATGTAAGTCCATAGAAAAAAGGGAGATCCAGACTGAACCTCCTTTTCTTCTTATTATATACTAGAAAACCCATTTTTTCATTGACGAAAATACAGCTAACGTCAGAATACCTGACATAAATATATTTCTGATTATTCGTAATAAAAAGTAAATAATATTCTGATTAGTTTCCGTCTCCATAAATAGATCTGAACCCTTATAGGGCTCTCGCTGTTTATGGCTCTTTAACGTTTTGAGGAAAAATTCGCATCATGAGGCAAGATGGCGTGAACACCCTTCACCCGGTTTACCACTTGGGTAATCCTGAGATCGGCATAGACGCTTGCCAGTGCAGCGGCTTCTGTCTTTTCCACTCCATATTTCTCCTGGATCAGCTCGACTATTCCCTCCAGAGCGGCAGCTGCAGCCAAGTTCAAGTCTTCATGAAAGCCAAAAGTGATCCAGCCAGTCGGGGTATTGGCCCGCGGCATTTTCAGCTGGAGGTCTTCCTTGACTGTGAGAGTCAGATTAACAAGATCAAAAGGTGATTCAATCGCCTGGCCTGAAACTTCCCCATCCCCCTGGGCAGCATGTCCGTCACCAGCTGAAAAAAGGGCCCCTTCTGCGGCAATCGGCAAATACAATGTGCTTCCTTCGACCAGTTCCTTACAGTCGATATTCCCGCCGCAATACCGGGGCGGAATCGTTGAATGAACTCCCGGCTCTGCCGGTGCATTGCTCATCAACCCTAAGAACGGGCGAAGCGGTACGGAGAATACTTGCCCGCGAATCTTCGTCTTCACCATTTGCTTTTCGTCATCTACAAGCCAGTCAAGCTTGACTTGCGGCACCTCTGAAATCCCCAGAACATGATTCTGCCAGCTATTTTTGCCGCCAGCACAATTCCAGCCGTACCAGCCTGTTTTCAGCTGATTGATTTTCACTTCAAGGGTCATGCCCGGTTTAGCACCTTCCACGTAAAAAGGACCGACAATCGGATGCCCCCACTCTTTTTCCTTCTCTCTCGATTCGTAGTTCACTTTCTTCCCGTTTTTATAAGAATACCCCCAGCCGATATCAATCGTCATAAACTCAATCGAATCGCCTGAGCTCACTGTTTGGATCGGCTCATACTCCTTGCTGAATGATGCATGCAGATGCTCGTTCCCGGTTTTAATTTTATGCGTTTCCGCCATGGACATCCCTTCTCTCCGTTTATTTATTCCTAGTATACCAATAAAACCCAATCTGTATAATCCTTTAGTCTCTTAAATAATTCGAATTTTTGGTACTATTATGATAAAACAGTGTGGAATTGATATCTTCTAATTGGAGAGTGAAAAATGGAAAACAGTCCAAAGGAAAAAATGCCATTATATAAAAAAATGATGATAGCACTCATCCTTCTTACAGGAAGTTTTTCTTTATTTTATCAAGATTTTTTTCATGTATTTTTCTTTGTGACGGGGCTAAGCTGCTTTATACAAGGGATTGATTTATACAAAAATCAGTCTCGCAAATACGGGTTGATTCAGATGCTACTAGGCGTGATTGTATTTATCATTATAGCAGTAAAAATAAGATAGGCACTTTGGCCATGAACACTGGAGATACCGTTCACGTAAGTCTATGGCTATATACCGGTTTTTCTTTCATATTCAAGTATATACCTGTTTTTAGTATCGACAAGTTTGCTTAGGTAATCCCAACTTTTTCTACTAACACTTTTGAAGAAATTTTTCTTTCTAACATTACTCGGTCCAGATTTGCTTTTATCATTAGGAACTCCCACTTAAATCACCTTGTTGGAATCATCTTGCAAAGATATTCCGTATTTAAAAACCACATAAAGTGTATAAACGATGGCTAATAGAAGAATGTTTCCCATTAAACTCGGACTGGAATTTGAAAAAATAGAACTGACATTGTAAGCGTGCAGTTTTGCGAAGAATAGCTGACTAATAAACTGCAAAACAGTAAAGCTCGTAAACGCGATTAAAATTAGTTTAAGATACATAAGATTTTGAGAAACAAAGAAATCCTGTACATAAATATTCCCGATCATTTTATGCAGAGCAAACATAATAATAAACAAACAAGCAATGATGGCAAGCGCAACTAAACAGGAAAGCACGAAAAACCATATGGATGGGTTAGTGTTTGAGTTTAAATCTGCATACTGCAATAATTGCTTTTTGGCTCCGTTCGGAACTAACAATAAAGCTCCAGCCGCAAATAGCAGTATTAATCCGGCAAACGCACATAAAAATTGAGCAAGCAGAGACGTAATGGATAAAAATTTCAAAACAGCCTTGGTAAAAAGATTCATTAGATGTAACCCCCTTTTTCATCAACTTACAATTATTTACTTTTTATTATAAACAATAAATAATTATTGTAAAACGATAATTTGTAAGTATAGGTATGTTTAAGATTGAAGAAATGTTAATTGAGTGGAAACAATATTTCAAACTCAAAAGCCGGAAAACGTCTCGGTGACAAAATCCCTTCTAAAATAAACAAAAATACAGGCCTTGTAAAATAACAAGAAAGAACTTCCAGGAAGATGCGGTAACGTTATTAAATGGATGGGAGCGGAGGGCGACTCCTGGGGGAACAGCACGAGGGAGAGACCTTGGCTCGAGCCGTGCCCCCGGAAAGCGTCCCTGAAACGGAAATCCATTTGCAGAAAACAAAATAGGGACCAAGATTGAAACAGGAATTCATATACTAACAGGAAAGAAGCGGTCACATTATCGAATGGATGGGAGTGGAGGGGCGACTCCTGGGGGAACAGCACGAGGGAGAGACCTTGGCTCGAGCCGTGTCCCCGGAAAGCGTCCCTGAAACGGAAATCCATTCAGCAGAAAACAAAATAGGGATCAAAATTGAAACAGGAATTCGATACTAACAGGGAAGAATCTTCAGGAACAAACAATCACATTATAGAATGGATGGGAGTGGAGGGGCGACTCCTGGGGGAACAGCACGAGGGAGAGACCTTGGCTCGAGCCGTGTCCCCGGAAAGCGTCCCTGAAACGGAAATCCATTCAGCAGAAATAAGTAAAGATACTATGAAATCTGAGAAATCGCACAATAAGGAGGAACCAAACTTGAACGTACATATAAAAAAAGGCATACTTGAAGATTTACTCATTCTTCAAGAAATTAGCCGCGAAACCTTTAACGAGACCTTCCAACACCAGAATTCCGCTGAAAATATGAAAGCCTATTTAGAAAAGGCCTTCCATCCATCACAATTGGAAAAGGAATTATCCGATCCTTCATCCCAATTCTTTTTTGTCTATACGGATCATGAAATCGCTGGATACTTAAAAGTCAATGTAGATGATGCTCAATCTGAAGAAATGGGCGGTGAGTCACTCGAAGTCGAAAGGATTTATATAAAGAGTGCATTTCAAAAAGCCGGAATTGGCAGATACCTTCTGAATAAAGCGATGGAACTGGCAAAAGAACAAAATAAAAAGACCATCTGGTTAGGGGTATGGGAAAAGAATGAAAAGGCCATTGCTTTTTACAAAAAAATGGGCTTTATTCCTGCCGGTGCCCACTCTTTCTATATGGGGGATGAAGAACAGACCGACTTCATTATGACTAAATCCCTTTCTTAAGGTTCCGGCGACATAAAAGGCTCAAGGGCATTATCCCCCTTGAGCCTTTGTCTTGACCTCTTCTTCTCATGTCCCGCAGTATGTCTTATACACACATTCAGACGGGTCCGGAAGTGCGGCATATTCCTTCTGTTTTTCGGAGTGTTCATATGGATGGGAAAGAACAGCGAGCAGGTCCTCCATCACTTGGAAATCCCCTTTGCCTGCAGCAGCCAGCGCTTCCTCGACCCGATGGTTTCTCGGAATGACGGCCGGATTGCTGTTTCTCATCAATTCTTTCGCGTCCTCGCCGGAGTGTTCCTCCCTGTTCAACCGCTCCTGCCACTTCTGACGCCAGGCGGTGAATGCTTCATCGCCGGACAGATTCGCATTCTCGAGCTGATCAAACGTCAGGCCAATAAACGTATTCGTGTAATCGGCCCGATGCTTCTGCATCAAATCGAGAAGCTCTTTGATCAGGGTTTCATCTTCCTTTTCTTCTTTCGCTAATCCAAGCTTTGCGCGCATTCCGTTCAGCCAGTGTTGGGTGAATAGCTGACTGAATGCTGAAATCTCTTTTTCTGCAAGCCCGACTGCCTGCTCCTGATCTTCATCAAGCAGCGGCACCATCGTTTCAGCAAACCGGGCCAAATTCCATACCGCCATATACGGCTGGTTTCCATAAGCATAGCGGCCCTGTGTATCAATCGAGCTGAATACGGTCGCCGGGTCGAATGTATCCATGAAAGCGCATGGTCCATAATCGATTGTTTCCCCGCTGATGGTCATGTTATCAGTATTCATGACCCCGTGGATAAAGCCAACGAGCTGCCACCTGGCAATCAGGGCTGCCTGACGGCTGATCACGGCCCGCAGGAAAGAAACGTACCGGTTTTCCTCCGCTTCCAATTCAGGGTAATGGCGCTTAATCGCATAATCCGCCAATGCTTTATGGTCTTCCGGATTCGTGAACTTAGCCGCATACTGAAAGGTTCCGACACGCAGATGACTGTCCGCCACCCGGGTCAGAATTGCCCCCGGCAGAGCGGTTTCGCGGTAGACCGGTTCACCGGTTGTCACCACTGCAAGGCTCCTAGTTGTCGGGATGCCGAGTGCATGCATCGCCTCACTGATGATATATTCCCGCAGCATCGGTCCAAGGACTGCCCGGCCGTCTCCTCCGCGGGAAAAAGCCGTCCGCCCTGATCCCTTCAGCTGAATATCCAGCCGCTTTCCATCTGGAGTAATCTGTTCGCCAAGCAGCATCGCCCGGCCGTCCCCAAGCATCGTGAAATGACCGAATTGGTGACCCGCATACGCCTGGGCCAAAGGCAATGCCCCATCTGGAATCCCGTTTCCGGACAGCAGAGCTGCCCCTTCGTCCCCATTCAATTCCTCTCCGCTCAGTCCGAGTGACTCCGCCAGCGAATCATTGAAAACAGCCATCTGCGGTGACTGAACCGGATTGGGGTCCATCTTTGAATAAAAGGCCTGCGGCAGACGGGCATAACTATTGTCTAAGTTCCATCCTTCTTTATAATGATCTGTCATGGAATCTCCTCTTCTTCAATTATTTGTTCCCGAATTCATCCATCGAAACGTTCTTTGGTTATTATACCCTTCCTTCACAAAAAGACGCTTCAAATTCACCTTAGATCAAGCTACAAATGATTCAATTCATCAAAACGGCACGATTTTTATACTGTTCTTTATTAATATAAAACAGACTAAACCGATATATAAATAGTGCCTTAGAACGGTCACAGAACTTTACACACAAGAGAGGAGCCTCCTACTACAATGGAAAGAAAACGAGAGAAAAAAGCGAGAAGAATATCCTTGCGGACCAAATGGATTTTCTATATCTGTACAACAGTCTTTCTTGCGTTAGCTGCAACCGTTATTTTTAATTACATAACGATTAACGGCATTCTAAAAGACGATACATTGGATACCAATAAAAGCAATGCAAAACATATTTCGTCACAAATTGGCTTGAATCTTGATAACTACAAGCATTCGATCGAACAGCTTGCCAATATTGTCACAGATGAAGTCAAAAACGATCGAAAAGCACCGGTGGACAGCTTATTAAAGGCTGTTAAAGCAGAAGATAACCGGCTGATGTCTGTCTATTATATGGACTTCAATACCGGAAAGCTGCATATCTCCCCTTATATGGATTACAAATCCGACGTTCGGGATACAAGGACTTATAAGGAATTATCAAAAGAACCGGCTACTCGCTGGATGGATGTCTATCAGGATACTACTACGAAAAAGATTATGACCTCCGTCATCACCCCCATCATGGTGAATGACAAAATGGTCGGGGCCCTGGGATATGACATCGATTTATCCACAATCGGAGAAGCCCGTGAACAGATTGAAGGACATTCTGACAGCAAGATCGTCATTTTAGATCCGCACGGATTCGTCGTCAGCTCCTTTATTAAAGACGCCGACGGCAAAAACTTAAATCCGGCTGCCAGCGGTTCGGTCGATGGCGTTGAAGATGTCATCGAAGATAAAGCGAAATTCGAGTCAAGCTTCGGATGGGTCAGCGATTTATATAAAAATAATGATATGACCGCACATGACCTGACATGGGACGGGAACGAATATTCCGGCCAAATCACAGCCATTCCTGAAGCAGACTGGAAGGTCATCTCCTTTTCGCCTAAAGAAGTGTTAGCCGATAAAACCGACCAGGTCATGCAGACCAGCCTTTGGGCAATCCTGATCGGATTATTGATCGGATTAGCTGCCGCCTACTATTTAGCCGGTTCGATTAAAAAGATCTTCGCCAATCTTCAGGGCGTTCTGTCTAAAACAGCCAAAGGCGATCTGATGACACCATTTACAGTCAAGACCAACGATGAGATCGGTGACCTTTCCGACAGCTATAATGACATGCTGAAAAACATGAGGGGCTTAGTCTCACAAGTAAACGGCAAAGTCGTCCATGTGAATGATTCCACTGCCAGACTTTCAGAAATTGCGAGTGAGAACAGCAAGGCCATCACTGAGGTTTCCAAATCAGTCGAAGAAATTGCCGTTGGAGCGACCAATCAGTCAGAAGGAATGGAGCAGGGCGCTAACTCCATCCACAAGCTGAGCCAGGAAATTGAAACATTAAACGGACAGTCCCAGCATATCAATTTAGTCATCAATGCTTCTTCTGAACAGTTAGACGGAGGAAAGCAACAGGTAGAGGGCTTGAAAACCTCTTATCAGGAACTTGAATCCTCTTTCGAACAAGTGACAGAAATGGTTCGCACACTTAATAATAAGTCCATGTCCATTTCTAAAGTCACGCAGGTCATTTCCCAAATCGCCGAACAAACCAATCTGCTGGCGCTCAATGCATCCATTGAAGCCGCAAGAGCCGGGGAACATGGAAAAGGGTTTGCTGTCGTAGCCGATGAAGTGCGGACACTCGCCGAGGAGTCCAAAAAAGCAAGTCTCAATATCCATAACACGATTACCAGCATTTTAGACGATACCAATCAGCTGGTAAATGTTATGAACGATACAAATACAATCAGTCAAAACCAAAAATCAGCTGTAACCAATGTAGATGACTCCTTTGCTAAAATAGCGGAGTCCCTTCAAAAGATCCAAAGCTCTCTAGAAGAAGAAGCAACATCGATTTCCCAAATCGATCAGCAGAAAAATGTCGTGGTGGAAATGATCGAGAATGTTTCCGCTGTTTCCCAGCAAACTTCAGCCTCATCTGAAGAAATTGCCGCAGCAATGGAAGAGCAGTCGGCTTCATCCAATGAAATGAGCCAGCATATGGCCGACCTGTCCAGACTCATCGAAGAACTGTCCGATGAGATGAAAGAATTTAAAATAAAATAATGCGCAAGAAAAAAGCAGTTCTTAATTATAGATTTCTCTAATTGTTAAAAGTAACATGCTAAATGGAAGGTATGAATCCGATATTCAGGTCGGCTCATATCTTCCATTTTTATTTATATAAAATAATTTACTCATTAAACTCTTCATATGAGCGCAAACATTCCCCGACATATATTTCGTACTTTTTTGCAAAAAAAATCGAGTTTTCTTGAATTACCCAGATTTAAACTTCAGCTTTTCGTTCCCTTCTCCTCCATTTTATTATTAAATACACCTTAATTTTTCCTTATAATATATTCTCATGGTCCTACGCTTAAACCGGTCGCCGAATTCAGCCGTACAAAAGGCTAATGCACCCCAAAAGACAACTTTCCTTCTGCCTTTTGGGGTGCATTATATAGAATGGATTTCTGTTTTTGGCTATTAGATTTCTAATCTTTGGACCTTATCCAGGGACAGCCTTTACAACCCCGATGATCGTTCACCTACTAGTTTCTTGGCTTTTTTTAAAAGTTGCCTTCACTTCTGCCAAAAGGTCAGAATCCGAAAGCAGACGATAACCGGTCAGGGCAAGTGCCTTAGCCCCAGTCAAAAGTGCTTTGTTTCCTTCTGCTGATTTAGCGCATTCACGGAACTCATTGGTATGGGCGACTAAATCATCTGGCCCGATTTTGATATAAGGGTGGGCGGTCGGCACCACATGGCTCACGTTTCCTGCATCTGTTGAGCCGTAGCCGCTTTCTTTCCTAGGAGCTACGTTTTCCCCTAATTGGGTCAGCTCTTCCTTTACGATTTCATCAAGGACAGGATTGATGACGAAATCGAGCACTTCATTTTGGAAACGATCCACTTTTACAGTGCATCCTGTTGCTAATGCAGCACCCTCCGCTACTTTGCGGATTTTGTCAGACACTTGCTCGCACAGCTTCCAAGTGTTGGCCCTGATATAAAACCTGGCAGATGCATAGTCAGGAATGATATTTGGCGCTTCCCCTCCATGAGTGATGATTCCGTGAATTTTCACTTCAGCCGGGAGCTGCTGACGAAGAGCGCTTATTCCATTAAAGAATTGGATGACCGCATCCAGTGCATTTATGCCTTCTTCCGGTGCAGCTGCCGCATGGGCAGATTTCCCATGGAAATGAAAATCGAGCGGGTCGACTGCCAGGAATGGACTCGTGATGCCTGTTTGACCGGCAGGATGGATAAGGATCGCCGCATCCACTTCATCGAACAAACCGTGTTTAACAAAGCTGCCTTTGGCACTGCCGTTCGGTCCGCCTTCTTCAGCGGGAGTCCCGAAAACAATGACTTCTCCTCCTGTATCTTCCAGCACTTGAGCGAGCGAAATTCCCGCTGCTACACTCGTTGTGCCGATGATATTATGTCCGCAGGCATGGCCCAGTCCCGGCAAGGCATCATATTCAGCAAGAAAAGCCATTTTTGGTCCTGGTTTAGCAGACGCTTTTCTGGCAACAAAGCCTGTTTTGTGTCCGGCTATATCACGGGTCACATCAAATCCCGAATCCTCCAATATTTTCGTCAGCGTATCAGAGGCAAAGAATTCCTGATTTCCGATTTCTGGACGCGCATGGATGCTTTGGCTCGTTTCAATGTACAGCTCTGAATGAAGGTCAATATGCTTTTTGATAATCTGCTGATGCGTCTCTTTCACTAGTTCATTCCCCATGATCATCTCTCCCTTTCTTTTAAAAAACGGCCGGGGTGTAATCCCCCGGCACATGATTATTCTGACTTCGCAGGCACTGTCCAGGCATCTTGATAGTTCAAGAGCTCATCCACTGTGACATAGGCAGGAATTGTGTTTCCTTTAAATGTTTTTTTAATGAAGTCTTCTACTTTTTTCGATTGATAAAGTTCTACCAGCTTTTGAAGTTCAGGACGATCAGCATCTCCCTTTTTCACAGCTATGATATTGATATACGGTTTTGCCGTTTCGCTTTCATGGAATAACGCATCTTCCAATGTAAGGCCGGCTTCCACTGCAAAGTTATTGTTGATGATGGAAGCATCTGCATCATCCATTAGGCGCGGTGTATTCCCGGCAGCCACTGGCTGGATTTTTAATTTTTTTGGATTTTGATCAATGATTTCAAGAGAACCTGAACCATTGAATTCTTTTTTCAATGTGATAAGACCAGCTTCTTGCAGCAAAAGTAAAGCCCGTCCGAAGTTCGTCGCTTCATTTGGAACCGCAATAGAAGCACCTTCCGGAAGTTCTTCCAGCTTTTTATATTTTTTAGAGTAAATCCCCATTGGAGCAATAACAGTCGCGCCGATTGCTTCTAATTTCAGGTTCTGGTCGTTTACCATTTCATCAAAGTAGGCAATCGTCTGGAAAGAGTTCGCATCGATTTCTCCTTCATTTAACGCAAGGTTCGGCTGGATGTAATCATTAAATTTCACTAATTCGATATTCAGGCCTTCCTTCTTTGCCAGTTCAGCAATGTATTCCCATGTCCTTGTATCCCCGCTGCTCACGCCGACTTTCACTGTTTTGTTATCTGAACCGCCTGATTCCTCTTCTTTATTTCCGCAGGCTGCTGTGACCGCAGCCAATACTAATGCCATAATCAATACAAGTATTCTCTTCATCGTTCTGTTTCCTCCAGTCATTATCTTCTTCTGATTTTTCTTGAAACAAAATTCCCTGTCGATTGCAGGAGCTGAACAATAATCACAAGCGCAGCTACCGTTACAATCATGGTCACTGTATCGAACCGTTGGTACCCGTAAGCCAGCGCCAAGTCCCCGACTCCGCCTGCCCCGACTGCCCCCGCCATTGCGGTAGAACCGACAAGACCGATGGTTGCCGTGGTAAAGGTAAGGATTAACGAGCTAAGGCCTTCGGGAATGAGAAACCGGTAAATGATCTGCCAGTTAGTCGCCCCCATTGCCTGGGCTGCCTCCACAATCCCTTTATCCACTTCAAGCAGAGAGTTTTCCACCAGGCGGGCAATATAAGGAGCCGCGTAGAAGATCAGCGGCACAATCGCTGCATTCGTACCGATTGCCGATCCCACCACGAGTCTCGTGAACGGGATGACCGCAACCAGCAAGATGATGAATGGCACGGAACGTAAAATATTGATAATCGGGTTCAAAATGTTGAAGACCCATTTGTTTTCCATGATGTGACCCTTCCTTGTAATCACAAGCAAGATTCCAAGCGGAAGGCCGATCAAAGCGGAAAAGGCTAAAGAGATGGCAACCATATACAGCGTGTCGCCAAAAGCAGTCAGCAGCTGATCAGCGGTGATTTCCATTCCCCAAAGTGTATTATTCATTGATTTTCACCTCCTGCAGCAATACCCCTTTATCCTGTATATACTGACGGGCTTTGGCTATCTCCTCACGCCCGCCTGTCACTTCAATGATCAAATTTCCAAAGGGAGTTTCCTGCACTTCAGAAATATTGGCCGATAATACACTTAGGTGTACATCAAACTGTTTCGAAATAGCGGAAAGCAGCGGATCTCCTGACGTTGTCCCAATAAAATTAATTTTCCAAATTATCGGAACGCGGGAACCCAAGCTTTTCAAGAAACTTTGCGGGATCTCATCATGGATGACCGTCCGTACAAAGTTTTGGGCAATTGGAGTCTGCGGCTTGGCAAATACATCAAATACGGAGCCTTGCTCGACAATATGACCGCCTTCCATTACCGCCACCTTATTGCAGATTTCCCGAATCACTGACATTTCGTGAGTGATCAGCAAAATGGTAATATTGTATTCCTCATTAATCTTCTTCAAAAGCTGGAGCACCGCGCTTGTCGTCTGCGGATCTAAAGCAGATGTCGCTTCATCGCATAAAAGAATGGATGGATTGGTCGCCAATGCTCGTGCAATGCCAATCCGCTGCTTTTGTCCTCCGGACAATTGATCCGGATAGTTTTTAGCCTTGCTCGAAAGACCCACAAACTCCAGAAGTTCACTTACTCTCTTTTGGATTTCTTTGCCAGGAACTCCTGATAAGACGAGGGGCATCGCAATATTGTCAAAAACCGTCTTCGAGTTTAATAGATTAAAATGCTGAAAGATCATCCCGATCTTTTTCTTTTCCGCCCGCAATTCCTTCGGCTTGATCGATGTCAGATCCTTTCCTCCGACAAGGACCCGGCCGCCTGAAGGCCTCTCAAGCAAATTGACCAGCCGGATCAGCGTGCTTTTCCCGGCGCCGCTGTACCCAACAACTCCGAAGATATCTCCCTTTTCAACGGTCATACTGACCCCTTTTAAAGCTTCGACGGTCTGTTTCTTCGTTTCATATACCTTGGTGACTTCCTGAAATTCAATCATCATGAATCCCTCCATGCTGTTCATTTTTCCTATCTGATTTGAGAGAAGGCGTGCGCAGAGATTTTCATTCCAGCCATCAAAAAAGCCTCTTCCGTCATCAGACAGAAGAGGCTTATGTAAGCAATATAAAAAAGAGCAGGCTCTTAATTTAATTATCTCAAAATGAGCTTCTTCTTATCTTTCAAACTTGCGTTCGTTGGATTTAGCACAGTATTTTTACAAAAGTAAAAACCCGCTGCCGAGGTATCATAGGGCCAAGTCCCTCCACTTCTCTCGATAAGAAATAACATATTATTTAATTATGTCCTTCACTATATCGGTTTTATTTTTAAATGTCAACCTTATTCCATATAATTCTCATCAATTTAATGTATTTTATCTAGTTTCGGAATAAACGCTTATAGAAAATAGTCAAAAAGGGAGCATTCTGCCCGGTCTGCATATACTGTATTATTTCTTTTATTCAAAACTTCACTTAAAGGAGATTTTACTATTGGAAACTTCTTGGGCAACCCGTTTTCCCGTCCCGTCCGTATGGGGCATCGACGCCAGCATGGCAGGCCGGCCTCTTATCCGGGGCACGCTTTCCATCCAATCCATTTCAAATAACCGAGTCACGGGAACCGTTAATTTTCGCGGCAATGCCATTCCCATTCAAGGCACCTGGTACGAAAACACCAGACAGATCACGTTCGATTCCCCTTTCGCCTCATTTTCCGGCAGTTTAACCATCTTTGACAGCCCGCAGTCCAGAATCCGGCAGTTCCTCCTCCGGGGACAGTTTCTCATGAAAGCCCCTTCCTTGCAGGCAGGTGAATACGGATCGTGGATTGCCACAACGAATACGACCCTGACGGAAACTCCAACCGAAGGATATTCCATTCCCCAGGAGATGCCTCCAGTCGGAGCCTTCTTAACATCCACGTTGCTTTCCCAGCAAAATGCCGGCCGATAATAAAGGAGGATTCAGAAAGAATAGGAGGATCGATGGAACCGGAAAGCATGCCTGTTTCCTCGATCCTCCTAATCTCTTCTCACAATAAAATGCTTTTTTAAAAGATATAATTACGCTACTCGGCCTTCCTGGAACAGCCGTTTACTTTTCCTGATGAAAACGAAGCAGCCGATAGCGGCAAAAACGATAATTCCTTCGAACAGATAGAGACTGAAGCCTAATTCTTTTAAGAGCAATGGCACAGCATTGACTAAGGCATGAATAGCCATTGCATACAGGACAAACAGAAACGCTTGCTTTCTTTTGATGCCGTACAGGATCAATAAGGACAGCGCAATTTGGATGATAAAGGCTGTCACCCTTTCTATCCCTACCGCCAGATGCAAATAAGAAGCGGTGTTGATAAGCTGTTCTCTTACAGGCTCTAAACTTGAAGCATTTGCTCCGGCACTGTTCAGCAATTGATCGAACGCTCCTGAATTGATCATCAAAGAAGTTCCGATGTTCTGAATGCCGGCAAACCCGCCGATTAATACGGCTTCCACTCCGCCGTGGCCAAGCCCGTATGAAAGGCCATCCTTCCATTCTCTATATGTTTTCAGAAGAAAATAGAAGCCAAGGAACCGTCCGCTCTCTTCAAAAACGGCAGCCGAAAGTCCTCCGTATAAACTGTACAAATAAGGATTGCCCTGCAGCACACCTGATGTTCGTGAATTGAAGGAAAGCCAATAGACAGTAAAGAGACTTCCTAACACCTGAGAAAAAACAATGTAAATTAAAATTCCTATCGCAAAAGGTTTCCAGGACATTTTCTTTTTCACAGTTAAGCAGATTAAACACCCGACCGGCACTAAAACTGCTAAAAGCGCCGAAACAAACATAAAAGCTATTGATTGATTGCTGACCATACTCTCCCACCTATTCTTTTTGAGACCATCAAAAATCCCAAATTCATAGTAAAATTCCAACATATGTGAAGTATATTGAAAGGAAAACCAGCATTCAATGGATTCTGGAAATCTGTCAGCCTATTAATAAATAGCCTTTTTGCTTCATTGAGTTTTGGTACAGCCCATACTAGAATGAACCTGTAAAATCTTGTAAAGGGGTGAGTGGAATAAGAAAGTACATGTACCTTGTTATGCTCCTATTGTGTACAGGCCTATTAGGTTCTGCGGCCCATGCTCAGACACCAGGACAGCCGGTTTCTTCAAAAGAACCGCTCAACAGAAAAACACTGGACGTTTCCGATTATTTCTCAGGCTATAACGGAATGTTTCTTTTACGCGATGTAAAAAAAGGAAAAACCTTTGTCTACAATTCGGATCGGGCCAAGACCAGATTGACCCCGGAATCAACCTTTAAAATCCCAAATGCCTTAATTGGCCTGCAGGTCAAAGCGGTCCGGGATGAATACGATGTCAAACGCTGGGACGGAGTTGTCCGTGAAATCGATGCCTGGAACCGCGATCATACTCTCGGATCGGCCATGCGCGAATCGGCAGTTTGGTATTACCAGACCATGGCCAGAGATATCGGCGAAGAGCGCATGACCGAATGGCTGCAGAAGATTTCCTATGGAAACCGGGACATCAGCGGAGGCATTGACCAGTTTTGGCTCGGAAGTTCGCTCCAAATCAGTCCGCTTGAACAGGCTGACTTTCTCGAAAAGCTGTACAAAGAAGAACTTCCCTTTGACAAACCCGTCATGAAAACGGTCAAACGCATGATGATCCAGGATGAAGGCGATCACTTCACCCTTTACGGAAAAACCGGATCAAACGCAGCAGGAGATCTCGGCTGGTATGTCGGTTTCATTGAAACGGACAAACACGCCTATGTATTCGTCACGAACCTGAACGGGACAGGGGCCGATGCGAAAAAGATTACGGTGGAGATATTGAAGAAAAGCAAAATGATGGCAGAATAAAAGGTAAAAAAGAGCAAGCACCCTACCTAAACTGGTACCTATGTCAAGGACACTATAAAAAAAGAGCTTAAGCAACGAGAAGATGATTCCTGTATTGAATAGGGGTCATCTTTTTTAAGTTCCACTGATATCGATAATTATTATAGTAAACCATATAATGATTGATTTTTGCCTTCAATTCTTTTAACGTTTTAGCCGATTTATAATCCACATCATCTTTTAGATGACCAAAGAATGACTTCTGAGGAGCATTATCCCAACAGTTGCCTTTACGAGACATAGATTGCCTAAGACCATACTTGTTTAATAGCTTTTGATATCTTGGACTAGTGTAATGACTTCCTTGATCTGAGTGAATGAAGGCTTCTGGATGTAGCGTTACTTTCTTGTTGCTCATTAATTTCTGTATCGTCTTAGTTGCGATGTCTAAAGTAATACGATCGGAAACATGATAAGCTAAGATTTCGTTAGTGGAGGCATCTTTTACGGTCGACAAATAAGCCATACAATTTCTGTTATATGGCAAATAGGTAATATCGGTTAATAATACTTTTCCAGGAACTCCTTGCTTGAATTCTCTGTTTAATTTATTTGGCACGACCTGATGTTCCTTAGTTGCTTTAGCGATCTTTTTGTAAGGATTCGATTTTCTATGTGGGCAGACAATTCCATATTTCCTCATGATTCTCTGTATCTTTTTACGACTAAAGATAATGCCATCGTTCTTTTCCAGTATCATTTTTATAGAACGTGACCCTTTCTTATATCCTCGATGATTAAATGCCTTTACTATCATCTTTTTTGCCTCTAGGTCTAATAATTCTCTTGCCTCTCGGCTGCTGGATGCCTTTAAGTAGCTATAATATCCCGAACGAGATACATCTAATAGCTGACAGAAATATGAGGTCATTCCTTTAAAACGATTCTGTTCAATGGTCTCATAAATCAACTGATATACTTTACTCGGGGCTAGATTTTCTCTTCCTTTTAGCAGCCTCCTTTCTGTCACTTCTAGCTTTTTTAATAGTTCTACCTGTCCCTCAAGTAACTTAATTTGTGCTTTTTGTCTTTCGATCACCTCAGAAGGGGTAAGCTCTCGTTTTAATGGTCTGCCAGAACTTACTTTCCTTGAATCTGTAAGTCCAATTACTCCATTTTTTTCATATGCCTTCTTCCACCTGCAAGCTGCTTGTTCTATTCTGCTTTGTCCTATGATCTCAATATTAAAGCCGTTCTCCATAAAAATTTGACGCGGAAGTTTACCAGACAAATACTCATCCATAAATCTATTTTTAAAGGTGTCAGTATAGGTAATTGCCTTTTCACTAACACGTTGAACATTTGGATTCTGTTGAAGTGCTTTGATCTCTTTAGCTGAAAATGTACTCTTACTCATCCTGTCTCACCTCATCTTCATATCTTAAAATTCAAGTATATAAAAAAATACCAGTAGTTAAAACACTCTTTTTTTGAGTGTCTTAACCACTGGTACCATATTATACCCAGGTGCTTGCTCTCTCTTCTATTATCTTTCCCCTCTATACGTAAGAGCCAGTCCTTTTAAAAAGTTCCTTGCGTATTTATCGCCGCATTCCTTATAATTCCGGTGGCCTTCTTTTCTTAAAATCGCGCCAAGTTCCCCTTTTGAGATCTGCACCCCTGCTGTGCCGAGAATATCAATCATCTCCTCAGCCGTTAAGGAAAGGGCAATTTTCACTTTCTTCAGAAGCATATTATTTACACTTTCCGAAGGGTTGGACGGCATCGCCGGCGCTTCCGGCTGGCCAGGTTTCGGTTCCTGCTTCCCTCTTTTGAAAGTAATGAAGCCATTTAAAAAGGAAGCCATCATCCGGTTATTGCATTTCACCCCAGGTTCCTCTTCTTCGTACTCCGCCCCATCGTCATACCGGCCTTTTGTTTTCGTCAGCATCTGCCGGACCTCTTCCCTGCTCACATCCGTGCCGCCAAGTTTAAAGATCTTGACCATATCGTTATCCTTTATATCCATCGCATAACGCAATCGAATTAATATATCGTTATTCTCCATTACGTACCTCCTGTAATCCTGCCGCTCTGAACTTCGCACTAGAGCCGCCCGGCTTTTCCATTAATCCACTTTACCACAATTTTTAAGCCGATGGCGTGTTTTCACACAGGCAAATTCATCTTTCTCTATCATGGCCGTTTTTCAGTGTAAAAATAACCGTGGGCCTGCTTCCCCGTAAAAAGCCAAACCCATTATTATACAGAAAAAATATTGAAATTTCATTTGAGGACTGATAAGGTTTAACTATATTGTTTTGCAAAGTAGTTATCTTGAACCTTCTTTGCATGAAAGAAGGACTATATTTCCCTAACTATATTGTTTTGCAAGTTAGTTATTTGGAGGAGGAAATCCCTTGTCTTCGAGTCAGATTCTAAAAGGAATATTAGAGGGCTGCTTGCTTTCCATCATTGCCAAAGGCGATACGTACGGTTATGAAATGATTGAAAAGCTGGATGCCTACGGATTTACGATGGTCAGCGAAGGAAGTATTTACCCCTTGCTGCTCCGCATGAAAAAAGAAGGGCTTGTCATAACAACCCAGAAGAAAGTTCCCTCAGGGGGGCCAAAACGAAAATATTATTCTTTAACCGAAAAGGGCGAAAAAGAATTAGAAGCATTCAAGAATCATTGGAGCGCTATCTCAGACAGTTTGAATCATTTATTAGGAAAGGAAGGATACCCCGATGAATCTCTCAAAAGAAAGTAAGAACTTTTTGGAGAACTTGAGACTCTATTTAGTTTCCAGCGGCAAAAAGGAACAAGAAATTGAAGAAATTATTGAAGAATTAGAGGACCATCTTCTTGAAGCAGAGAAGAACGGGAAAAGTACAGAAAGTATCAGCGGCAAAACGCCGAAAGAGTATATGAGCCAGCTGGCGGACGATATGCCGCTTGATCTTAAAGGACTGATGAAATACATTCCCATACTATTTCTCGGGGCTTTCGCCTACCTTTTAGCCGGTGATGCACTCAGAGGAGATATGAGCTATTCTTTGCTGAAGCTTGCGGGCTTCCCTTTAATTTTTCTGTTCCATTTATTATTTACAGCTGTTTCATTTAAGTATATGGCCAGCCATACATTATCCAAAATCCAAGAGTGGATCCTGTTCGGCATTATTGGCACAGTCCCCATTGTCCTTTTTATTGCCTTGCTGTTTGCGGACAAAGCGTATGAAACACCGGCCTTTCACTTTGGAAAGACCGGGACCGGGACTGCCGCCGTTCTTTCCATTCTCATCTTTATCGGACTTGCCATATGGGCCAAGATGTGGATGCCGATTGTTCTGCCGGCCGTTTTATATGTGCCGGAGCTCATAATTGACGCAACCCCCCTCCAGGAATCTGTCAAATTGATGGTAACGGCGCTCCTTGTCCCGCTTTGCGCCGCGGGCTGCCTGATACTCTTTTGGAATAAGGAAAAAAAGAAGGGAGCCATAGCAGAGAAATAAAGAGAAAAGGCTGTCCCGTCACAGGGCAGCCCTTTTGCTTTTTAAACTAGAGTTAGCAGCAGTATGAGGAGCTACTGTGTAAAAAAAGCATTTGCTGAATCATCAAAGCCCACATGTTGGGCTTTGATAGTACTCTTTGAAATTTTTCGTGTTATACAGTATGCCTTTTCTTTCTATAAACTAGTTTTTTCCCCTTCTACCGCAAATGAATCCTATAACTCTAAGGGCAGAAATATGGCCTTCGAGATTGAATCACTAAAAATTTATTACCTTCCCTAAGGCAACAGGAAGTATAAAAGGCAGTTAAGTTCAAATAATAAAAAAAAAGAACAAAGAAGGATATGATTTTAAGTGAAAAAAAATGTTGAAATATATCCCGATTATAAAAAAATCAAGGAACTACTTAACAATTCACCTGATTTAATTTGCAGGAAATTAGAAATAGGCGGCACTGTTCTAGAAATCCTGTTTTTAAAAAATTTAGTAAAACACGAATTCTTAAATGAATATGTAATTGGATATTTACGGTTCTCCGTCAAATGTTGGGGTGGCGACTCTGATCGCCATTCCTAACCAATATGTATCCCAATTCCTTTAAACTGATGGGTTAATAATATTTTGGCCCGAAAACGGCTGAAATTCCTGAATCCATATGCATTGCGTTTAAGAACCTTCGTTGAATTGTTGATTCCTTCTAAAAAACCATTCGAATATCCATAGACAAAGCTGTTTAAGATCTCTGTCTGCCAATTTTGGAGCGTGGTAATGGCTTTCTCCATTTCAGGAATGCCAGAATTCCGGACCAGCCGATAAAAGTCTCTCAGCCCCTGTTTGACCTTCCCTACATCTTCCGATCCTGATCCCTTCGCCTGAACAAACCAGCCACGATAGGTTTCCTTTAATTCGTACGCTTTTTTAAGCTCTTCCGACATACCCAAATACCGATTCAAATGCCATCTGTCTTCTTCTGTCAGGCGGTCGGAGGCCTTGTGAAAGACATGCTTCATACGTTTGCACTTCTTGCGGTCATACGGGTGAAACTCTTTCTGTACCCTTCTCCGGACACCGTCCAGCGCCCAATAGATATACCGGCAGAAATGAAAACGATCGGCCACAATCACAGGGCGGCTTAAGGCACTTTGAACCGCCGACTTAAACGAATGGCTCATGTCCATGATCACCACCTGAACCTTGTCCCCATACTTTTGAAGATAGTGTTTAATCGTATTCTTATAGCGATTAGGCAGGATATCTAAGGGCTTTTTGGTGATTCCATCGGCAATGATGAGCTGGTATTTTCCTTCTCGTGTATCTCCTTTATACTCATCAATGGCAATCACAGAAGGCAGCTTTTCCACAGAACGTATTTCACTCCGAGCCAAACGGTCAAACCGGCGGACAATAGTAGAAGACGAAGAACCGTAGGTTTCCCCCGTTTCTTTAAAGGTCTTTCCTTTAATCGCCCGTATGCCCACGGCCTGATTCCACTCAATAGATGTACGCTGGTAACGCTGTACGAACGGGTTTTGTTCCGAAAAACGCTTCCCGCATGCACAGACATACCGTCTGCGTTTGTAGAATAAATCCGTCTTCCTCTCAAACCACTTTAAGTGCTTAACCTTTTGGATCCGGTAGTCGTGAACACGGGAGGTGGGAGCTCCGCAGTCAGGGCACTGCTGGAGGCTGCGTTCCATCTCCACATATACCCTCATCGTTTCCTCCACCTGCTCTACTTTTAAAATGGTAACCCCTTTTAAACCGGGAATATTCATGGTAAANATTCATATGCACGCAACTCCATTCTCTACTTGTTTCTAGGCAACTCAAGTATAAAAGAATTGGATGTTTGCGTGCATTTTTTATGCAAACAAATTGTATGGATACCCCAACAAATAGTATAGAGCCATATTTACAAACTATCCCTAAGGAAGATATTTCTTTCACGTATATAATAAAAAAAATCCCCATAGACGACATAAAGTCAGAGCCGGCGGAACAAGAGATATTATCTTCTCTATTAAAAGGATTTACGTATTTATTTTTTTCAGAGGAAAAGAAAGGAATTCTGTTAAATAGTGCCAACCCCATCGAAAGATCGCTCGAAAAAGCAGAAACAGAATCCTTAGTCTATGGGCCGAAAATTTCGTTTACTGAATCGCTGTCTTCGAATATCCAGATATTAGACAAAACTTAACGGATACAAATCTTTGCACTGATGAATTTACAATAGGGGAACTTTCAAAAAAGCAAGTAAGATTAGTTTATCTTAGCAATATAGCTGATGAAGATACAATAGAAACTATAAAACAAAGAATGGAAGGTATTGAAACAGATAATATAAGTGACAGTTCAGTATTAGCACAAATTCTTGAAGACAATCATTATACATTCTTTCCGCAGTTTATTTTAACAGAGCTGCCAGATCGATTTATCTATTCGATAATAAACGGGCGGATTGGCGTGATTTTAGATGGCAGCCCTGTTGCGATAATTGGTCCCTCAACCTTTTTTTCTTTTTTTGAATCTACAGAGGATATTTATTTAAGATGGTCATTAAGTACATGTATAAAACTTATTCGATTAATTGCTATGATTGGATCACTATTTTTCACCGCATTATATGTTGCCATTATGACCTTTCACTTTGAATTAATTCCATCCAGATTATTGATTATTATTGGTCAATCACGTTCTCAAGTTCCTTTTCCTCCTCTGTTAGAAGCTCTATTGCTCGAAGTATTAATAGAACTTCTCAGAGAAGCTGGGGCACGCCTCCCTTCAAAGGTAGGTCAAACAATGGGCATTGTAGGCGGTCTGGTTATAGGGCAGGCAACAGTCGAAGCAGGTTTAACCAGTAATATTCTAATTATCATTGTGGCCTTTAGTGCCTTAGGTGCTTTTACGGCCCCCATATATGAAATGGGGACCGCATTAAGAATTGCCAGATTCCCTTTCATTATTTTAGCCGGCATTTGGGGGTTAAATGGAATTGTTATTGGCGTCTGTGTCTTGATGGTGCATTTACTACGATTGACGTCTTTAAACAAACCATATCTTGCTCCGTTATATCCATTTCGTTTAAAGGATATAAAATATTTTTTGATACGTCTGCCCCACCATTTTTATTTGAATCGCCCTGTTGTAAATCGGCCCAAAGATTCTATCCGGACAAAATGGAAATTTAAAAGGTCAGAAAAAGATTTAGATGAATTTTGAGGTGAAAAATGAATTCCAATATTAATTTTATAAATGCTTATATGGCTTTCTTCATTATTCATACTGTTCAAATAGGGATAGGGATACTGGGCGTTCCAAAAATTATCTATCAGGTGTCAAAAAAAGATGCCTGGATTTCCATTTTAATAGCAGGTCTTCTCGTTAGTTTTCTAATATGGATAATGATAAATATTCTAAAACAACACGAAGATTGTAATATTTACGAAATACATGAAAAGGTATTTGGACGGTTTTTAGGCAGTCTGATTAATATTTTTATTGTTGTTTTCTTTATGGCAGAGCTGTATTCCGTAATTATTGGTTATGTTGAATTGTCTCTTACATGGGGATATGAAGGAGTTTATGAATGGATTGGCACCTTAGCATTATTATTAATCACAATCTATGCAGTTTCAGGAGGATTCAGAGTAATTGCAGGGATATGTTATTTATCCTTTTTAATGACTATTTGGCTGCTTTTTGTGATGTATCAGCCACTCGAATTCATTCATTTCAATCGGATTCTCCCCGTCCTGTCCAGCCCTCCCTCTGATGTGATAAAAGGAGTTTACAAATCAAGTTATACATTGTTAGGGTTCGAGACATTATTTTTTATTTATCCATTTATAAAAGAGAAAAAAAAACTTCACTTTTTCACACAATTAGCTGCCTGGTTTTCCACCTTTCTCGTATTGCTGGCCACTATGATTTCTATCATGTTTTTTAGCGCAGCGGAATTGGAAAAACAATTTTGGCCCGTTGTCAGCATGATAGGATCCGTGAATTTCCCATTTATTGAACGGTTTGAATTTGTAGCCGTTCCATTATGGATTTTAGTAATTTTTCCAAACCTATGTATCATACTATTCATTGCAGCCAAGGGGATTAAGCAGGTATTTCATGTAAAACTCAAGCATGGAATTTGGGTCATATCCTTACTTATCTTTTTTACAAGTTTCTTTCTGACGAATCGAATGGATACTAATATTTTGTTTGACAGAGTCGGTCAAGTGGGATTTTATTTGTGGTTTGTCTATCCAATATTCTTATTTTTATTTTCTCGTGTAAAATCAAAAATTTACAAACGTTTAAAATGGGGTTGAATGAATGAAACGATTTCTCATTTTTTTATGCTTATTGGTTTGCACTGCATGTATGCCGCCGGAAAAAATATTAGAAAGACAAGGTATATCCACTATAGTTGGTTATGATCTCTTTGATAAAGATACTTTCAAAGGGACAATCAGCCTCCTGCAATTTGACAGAAAGGAAGAAGAGACAAGTGTAACCATATCTGCGGAAGGATCCAGCAGCAAACAAATAAGGCAAAGATTAGAACAGAAGACAAGTCATGATCTCGCATCTGGTCAATTGAGGACTATCTTATTTAATAAGAATCTGACAAAAAAGGAAGGTATCGGACCATTTCTTGACACTATGCAGCGAGACAGGAGTATAGGATCCTTAGTCTTTTTGGCAATAACAAACAATGCAGAAAAAACAATTAGTAATGAAAACTATGAAGAATTCCCTGAAATGGGTTCTTATATCTATCAATTGCTATATAAGCATAAAAAGAAAGAAATGTTAACGAGTTCAAATATCCATGATTTTATTTCTGCATTATATGAAGTTGGGATCGACCCCACTCTCCCTATAATCTCCAACAAACCTGACGTTGCGCCCTATATCAATGGTGTTGCATTATTTAAAGATGATCAAATGGCGGGCTCCATTTCTTTAAGAAATACCATGTTCATAAAATTATTTACTAATAAGAATGCCTTTTTAGGTGATATAACATTGAAATTCCCAACAAAAGATTTAAAAACCCTGGGCTTAAAACCATCAGAAGATCAGATGGGGGATCACTTTTTAATGATTATTCGACCAATCAAATATCGAGGGCATATTGATCTATCTAGAGACAATACGGTTTATTTAAATGCGGCCATTACAGTATCCGTTGTAGAGGTAATCCCTTCTATAAGTATGAAAGATAAACAAATTATCCATAGAGCAGAATTAATGATCAGTGAAGCATTAAATAAAGAATTCAGTGACGTTCTTCAGAAGTTTAAAGAATTGAACACCGACCCAATTGGTATTGGAAGAGCATTAAAAACGAACAAGGCAAATGCCGATTTTACTGATACAGCTTTAAGAAAAAAATATTCCGACTTGAAAATCATCCCAAACATTAAGGTCATAATAAAACGCACAGGAGCTGCCAGTTAACAATAAGGAACATAGATGCCTCCCCTCTAACTTCGTTAAAGCAGCACATCGTGCAAAAAAAGAACTTCTTATAATCAGAAGTTCTTTTTTCAAATTTAACTACCCTTTTTAAAAATAGTGTACTGCAGGCTTCCCGCCCGCTGTCTCAGCCTAGGGTGCTATTTCATTTTTCTTGTCCTTACGTAGTAATCCATATTATTTAAAAGAAATCAGGATCCCAAGCACTGCAGCAAACAGAGTGCCGAGATAGACGAAGTCTTTCGGCAGGACTTTGGTCGTTTGGTAATAGGTTCGGTTTCGTGATCCGGTAAACCCGCGTGCCTCAATCGCGACAGCAATCCGCTCCGACTTGCGGATCCCTTGGGTAAACAGCGGAAGCGCGTATCTCATAAAGGCTTTCCAGCTGTTCTTTTGCTTATAGCCCCTGATTTTATGGGCGGCCTTCATTTGGCTCAGCTCTGATTGAAATAAGGGAATGAAACGGAATCCCGCCAGTAGTCCGTATGCCCATTTCGGTGAAAGCCTGCACTGATGAATTAAGCTCATGATGAACTGGGTCAGGTCTGTCGTGGACGTGAACAGCAAGCCAAATGTGACAAACCCGAGCATGCGCAAAGCGATTGTCAGGCCGTTATTCATACTTTCTTCCGTGATTCGGAACCAGGCCCACTGCCAGATTGTTTCCTTTCCTTCTCCAAATGCGGCCATCATCCAAAAGATTAAAACAAAAAAGATCAGATAAGGCACAAGCCTTTTAAGTAAATAGGAAAGATTCCAGCCGCCTAAAAAAAGGCCGATACACACAGCAAGGAGCCAAACAAAGAATGTTCCGGCAGGATTGGTTATGGTCATAAGTAAAAACATCGCCAAAAAGTGTGCTAGCAGTTTACACGAAGGATTCAGGGAAGACAGAAGCGAATCATTGGCCTTCATACAGTCAGCTCCCTTCTTGTGTATAACCATTCATAATGGAGCGGGGGAATCAAGGCATTCTCCGCTAATAGACTTGGATTTGAAAACAGCGGATACGGCATTCCTTCATAGGCCACCCTTCCGTCATGAATCAGGATGACTTGGTCTGAATACCGATCCGCCATATCCATATCATGTGTCACCATCACAATGGCCGTTCCTTCCTGCTGCCGCTGTCTCAGCCTTTTGATCAGCTCATTCGCGGTTCGTTCATCCTGGCCAAAGGTCGGTTCATCCAGCAATAACAGCTTTTGGTCAAACAGCAGCATCGTCGCCACACTTAACCGCCGCTTCTGTCCAAGGCTCAATGTAAAGGGATGGGCATCCTGGTAGGCTTCCAGCTCAAACTCCTCCAGCAGTTCCTGCGTTTTTTGATGGATGACCTCTTCCGGCCAATTTCGCTGCCGGCCCCCAAAGGCGATTTCCTCATAAACCGTATCCGTTATAAACTGCAGCTCCGGATTTTGAAAGACAAAGCCCGCTTCCTCATACAGCTTCCGGTCGGACCATTTCTTCAGTTCTTTTCCCTGAAAATAAATCGCCCCCTGCTTCACCGGTGCCAGCCGAAGCAAACTTTTCAAAAAGGTGCTTTTGCCGCTGCCGTTTTTTCCGACAATCGAAACCCACTCTCCTTTATGGATGGCGAGGTTCATGTCGCGGACAATCGGCTCCCTGCCGTATCCTATTTCCAGATGTTCGGTGCGGATTACAAGCTCGCCCTTCTTCTTTTCCTTCCTTTTGGCGCTCTTTTCAAGCCGGCTTGATAGCTTAGCTGCCAGAGGGTGGCCGGGAGTATGGAGTACATCCGTCCAGGCGTCCGGAAACAGTTTTGGCTGCCAGATGCCCGCCTCTTCTATTTCCTTCTTATATGCTTGTAATATCTCTTTCGGCTCCCCGTCGGCAATCAGCCGTCCGCCTGCATCCAGAATGATCACCCGGTCCATCCATTCGATACAGCCGTCCAGGACATGCTCGACAAAGATCATCGTTTGATTCGTTTGCCCGGCGATCTCTCGCAATACTTCAAAAATTTCTTTCCGTCCTGCCGGATCCAGCTGGGCAGTCGGCTCGTCAAAGAACAGCACATCCGGATCCAGTGCCAATAAGCACGCTAAGGCCAGGCGCTGCTTCATCCCGCCGGATAAGGTGTCAATCGGTGTAGACTTATCGATATTCAATCCCACCTGGTCCATAACTGCGGCAATAATGCCATCCATCCTGTCACGGGGCACACAGCGGTTTTCTAAGCTGAAGGCAATTTCTTCGTCGACATGAAGCATACAGAACTGGGTATCGGGATCCTGAAACATAACCCCGGCCCTGTTTCTGCCGAATACCCTGCCGCTCAGCTCCGCCTCGATATGTTCAGGGATCATCCCCGCAAGAGCGGAAATCAGAGTCGATTTCCCGCTCCCGCTGGGTCCCAGTATTAACACTTTTTCCCCTTCACGGATGGAAACATTAATGCCGTTCAGCACATTTTCCGTGCGATTGTAAAAGCGAATGGTGAGGTCTTCACATCCCAGCAGCGTTTCCATTGACATGCGCCTTCTTTCGTTTTTCCTTCATGATTTCATATTGATCCAGGACACCGGTTTTCGCTAAAGAATCTACAACGGTTTTCGCCAGCAGACCGCCGAGTACGATTCCGCTGATCACCTGAATCACTAACGTTGTAAGGAAAACTTCAGCCGTATAGTAGCCAAATCCATTGGCTATCACGTTGTAGACCATGCTTCCGATAGCAGCAAGTGCGCCCGACAGCATCAGCGTAAACAGGCTGTAGCGCTTATAGCGGAACAGGGCGAAGGCAATCTCTGCCCCGATCCCCTGAAAAACACCGACCAATAAGGCCGACAGCCCAAAGTGGCTGCCCGTCAATAACTCAACTGCCGCCGCTGCCGTCTCTGCGATAAAAGCCGCGCCCGGTTTTCGGATAATATACGCCACAATCGGACTGGCAATCACCCAGATGCCGAACATAAACCCAGCTCCGACCGGACCTACAAGCGCAGAAATCGGGATCCACAGTGTGGACCACCCTAAATAAATGACACCGCAGGCCACCGACAGAATCACTGCCAGCACGACCTCTTTCATTTTCCACGTCATCTCTGAACAGCCTCCATTTGAACCGGCCATTCTTCTATCCGGTAGGCCATATCCCAAAACATATATTCAAGCTGGCAGCTCAGTAAAAAATGCTCTTTCATTTTAGCTCTTTCTCTGTCTGTTGCCCCTTCGGCCCATTCATCAAGCCGGGCACAGAAATTAGACGTGATGGAGTCAGTGCGGTCCCCATAAAAATGAATCCACTCATAAAACGGATGCGAGCTTGCAGGATTCACCTCACGCAGCAGCTTCTCGCCAATCTCCCAATAGGTCCATGGGCACGGCAGCAGGACAGCCAAAATTTCTCCAAGCGTCCCTTCATGAGCCACTGTCAGCATATGGCGGATATATTGATGCGCGGACGGCGACAGAGCATATCCCTGCAGCTCCTCATACGGAACCCCCGCTACCTGGCAAAAGTTATTATGCGGGTGGACTTCGCTGTTCAGGATAAACGAAATCTGCTGATTGAACATGTCCATATCCTCTCGGCTGTCACACTTTGTAATCGCCATTCCATAGATGCGGATAAAAGAACTCAAGTATTCAAAATCCTGCTTCACATAATGGATCAATTGCTCCTTTTTCAAATCCCCTTCGGCAATCCCCCGAACAAACGGATGTTCAAAAATCGCCTGAAAAATCGGATCGGCCTCTCTCCTTAATTCTGCTGAAAAACTCATCATTTTTTCCCCCTTTTTCATAATGGCGGGAAGACACTAAAATGGGGCAATGCACAGAAACAGCAAAAAGCCGCCCCAAAAATGGAGCGGCAGAATAATTGACTATATCCATGCACGGACTCCACTTTCCTACGCTAGTGTGAACTAGATCAGGTTCAAAGGGTCCGAGAATACTCCCGTCTCAGCCATCAAATGACTCCCCTAGTGGTCTTCCTATTAAATTCCCCTCTACTGTACACCCACTATTTACCATTGTCAATGGTAAAAATGATAGAATCCTTTTTTAGTCACTCATGAAAGTTGATAATCTCACCTTTCCCCAGCTTTCATTTCTGTTTGCAAAGACAAAAGGTTTATCTAAATAACAATCTGTTAAAAATAAAAAGCTAACGAAATAGAATTACCACCCTATACTCTCTCTTAACGAGGTGATATGGGCCACATGATGCCGGCCGTGCCAGGCATACATTCCGATGGCAGCGTCAAGCCTGACATCACCTGATTCAGGATGCCGGAATGTTCTTGCCAGCTCTTCCGATGTCAGTGAACGCAACAGGCACACCCATCGTCTATGTAAGGCTTCTGCCAATTTTAAAGAAACGTCAATCGACAGCTTCGAATCATGAAGCTCCGCCCATTTGCTTTCTTCATACGGTTTAATAACTGGATTATTTTCTGTCAGGGCGAGCTTAAATCGAGTGTAGCTGTTTACATGGCTGTCGGCAATGTGATGTACCGTTTGACGGACCGTCCATCCCCCAGGCCGATACGCCGTATCCAGCTGCTCATCACGCAGCCCCTTCACCGCTTCAGCTAAATGATGCGGAAGCTCTTCAATTTCTTTTATCCAGCCCTCTATCACTTTGACTGCCGGTTTCCCTTCATATGTAAAAACCCCCACCGGATAACGCAAATCCATGCCGATCGCCCCTTTCCCATTATAAGGGTATTATGGATTAAGACGGTAAATGATCCAATTAGTGTTTTACACATCAAAAGCATACGTCGTACAGTGCCAATGTTTGCGGCTTGTTTTCCTTTTGCCTGTCCAGCCTTTTTTGAGTAATTCGTCAGCTATGAATCTATTGAAAACACCATGTCCGACCAAAGCAATCGCTTGGTGCTCTTCGGCCAGTTCAATTAATAATTGAGCGGCTTTTTGCGCCCTCCACCTGGCCGTAAAGAGAGACTCACACTCTCTGGAGTAACCCATGAACCACAGGCATCGCAAGGAGAACGCCCAAACAGCCGGATTGAATTTGACCCCTTTCACAGAAGGATGGGGCAGCTCTGTCTCGCGAAAAACAGGCATAGAGACTGCAGCACTATTTTGATGCAAGAGAGACGCAGACTCCACCGACCTTTGTAAATCACTCGTCAAGATAAGATTCGCCGATCGAATCTTATCCAGCGTCTCAGGCGGATAACCCTCTTCTTCACACACTCCATGATCATTGTAATGCTTCACCCAGTCCGCAAACTCTTTTCCTGTCACACGGTGATGATCCTTAAACGCAGATTTACCGTGTCTTATCAATGAAATCTCCATAGTTTAACTCCTATCACCTTTATTTGTCAGAAGGATTACGTCAGCGCAGATGGAAGAGTCCAATAAATCAATCTTAAAACCAGCTTTATCCTATTCAGTCATTCACTCTTTAATGCCCATGCTGAATAATAATTCAACATATATGTGTCCAGTGAGCTCTTCCAAATCCTAATTAAACGTTCTGTTACATATGTACCTAATGCCGCAATTGCTATTGGAAATCGGCATAATATAATTTTTGTTAAAACCTGATATTGTTAGTTATTTATATGACCTGGTACCAATATTTTATAAAAGTCTAGCACCCTTCCCGTATGCATGCAAATTTATATATCCGGGATTTAGTTTAAAGAGGAGTGTTCAGGCAGCTCCCAGGGAGAAAATTAGCTCATTTCATTTGGGTCATTATGCTAAACTATTAGAAAATAGTAAACTTTAATTTCATTTAGTTAACATTTCATTTAGTTGCCATTGGGAGGAAAAAGCCATGTATAAACTGCGCGGCCATCATCTTTTTTGTCTTTTGGGCTACCGGGGAATGGGCTATTCCCGTGAATATGTGGAAAATATGACCCAGCTGCACCAAACTTTGAGAGACCATCCTACAGTGAAGGTACAGCTGGTGAAAGGGCCAGATCATTTGTGTCAAAAGTATCCAAACTCCGGTGAATACCATTGCCAGGAAGAACATATTTATAACCGGGATGCTGCCATCTTGGCCAAACTAGGACTGAAAATCGGACAAATTGTAAGGTGGGAAGAGATTGAATCCCGCATCCAACAGAAGGCTGTTCCCTCCGATATCCAAACCGTCTGCGAGTCTTGTTCCTGGCGGGCGTACGGGGTCTGTGAGGAAGGCGTTCAAGACATCCTCGAAGGCAAAGGCTTGAGGGAAGTGAAGTAAGCCTCCCTCTCCTTTCCTCTTTCTACACCCCTTCAATCAGTGCAGTAATTTACAGACTGCGTTTTGCTATTTCCTGAACAACCCGCTCTTTGAACACCTTAAAATGCTCGCCCCATCCTTCCTTACACCGACCGCAAATCTCTTTTTATTTCCTTTTTCCCGATTACAGTCATGTGGCAGGTCAGCTTCTGATTCCATTCCATTCCTTTTGAACACCTAGTAATGATTACTGTGCTGGTCAAAATATTTTCCTGCAGCTGCATATTAGTGTTGACATATAATTACTTTAGTTCTATATTATTAAAGGCTTAATAGTTAAGTACTTAAATGTTTTAAATTGAAATAGTATTAGGAAGGGTGAGAAACGAGTGCAGAATGGCGAGGAGCTATTTGAAGTCGCTGGGATGTTCAGTGCATTTATTAAGAATTTAAAAAGCGAGTTCAATAAACTTAATAATGACATAAATATCACGCAGTACAGACTTCTCTTTACTTTAGATAAAGAAGGAGAACAGAATGTTTCGGACCTTGCCAAAAGCGCTGATATTACAAATGCTGCTGTTACCAATATTACGGATCAATTACTGGCGAATGACTATATCACAAAGGATCGTTCCAAGAAGGATCGCAGGGTTGTGACGATTGCCATTACAGATAAGGGAACGGAACTGGTAAGACAGGTCAAGAAGGAACAGATGCTTAAAATGAATGAGCATTTCCGCAAGTTAACAGAGGAAGATATTCAGCATTTAAAACGGATTTTCAAGTTGTTAAATGAGAATTTTCAATAATTTATAAGAGAAAAGAGAGAATGCAATGGAACATTTATCACAAAAGAAAAAAATGTCGATTATGGTCGCTATTATGGCAGCTATGTTTTTTGCTGCGATAAACCAGACTATTGTCAGCACGGCCATGCCAAAAATTATTTCGATCCTGGACGGGATGGATTATTACACATGGACCATCAATATTTATTTGCTTACATCGACGATTTCTACTGTTTTAGTTGGAAAGCTGTCGGATATGTACGGGCGTAAGCCTTTCTTGTTAGTCGGGATTTTACTATTTATGGCTGGTGCTTTTTTAACCGGTACGTCTAATGATGTATTCCAATTTATTGCTTACCGCGGGATCCAGGGAATTGGTGCCGGTATTATTCAATCATCTGCTTTTACAGCGGTTGGTGACTTATTCCCTCCTCGCGAGCGCGGGAAATGGATGGGCTTATTAACAGCTGTATTCGGTTTCTCCAGTGTGTTAGGGCCTCTTCTTGGCGGATATTTAGTCGATCATTTAGATTGGCACTGGATTTTCTGGATCTTCCTGCCGATTGGTATCGTAGCCTTCGTCATGATCCTGGCACTATTTCCGAAAGTGGATCGAAAGGCCAAACAAAGTATTGATTATTTAGGCTCCTTCTTTATGACGATTTCCATCGTTCCATTGCTCCTTGCGTTTTCATGGGCAGGTACAGAGTATGCATGGGGATCTGCACAAATTCTTGGATTAATTGCCGCCAGCATCGTTTTTGCCATCGTCTTTGTATTCGTGGAGACAAAAGCAAAAAATCCAATTTTGCCATTACATTTATTTAAAAATAAGATTGTGACCGTCTCTAATTTAATTGGATTCATTATGAACTTCGGGATGATGGGTGCCATGATTTATATTTCCTTCTTTGTTCAAGGGGTACTGGGCATCACTCCTACTCATGCAGGCTATGTAACCATGCCGATGTCGATTGTCATGGTAATTGCCAGCACATTCATTGGTCAGGCGATTTCAAAAACGGGGAAATATAAACACTATGCCCTTATCGGTGTGCCTATCATGATGGCCGGGATGGCAATTATGATCTTCATGAACAGTATTCCAATGGCCGTTTTAAGTATGGCTGTATTCGGCCTGGGACTTGGTATGGGTATGCCTGTCTTTTCAATTGCCACCCAAAATGCGGTTTCCCATAAAGAATTGGGAGTAGCCACAGCTTCTACCCAATTATTCCGTAACTTAGGCGGTACAATTGGAATCGCCGTAATGGGAACGGTTATGGCCAATAACTTACAAACAAACTTGGAAGAGACCATGCAGCACTCATCGGCCGTCAAGGAAATGGCCGCTTTAGATCCTAAAGTGACAGAACAAATGGTTGCCTTTGCCAATCCGCAGGCGCTGATGAACAAGCCGTTACTTGAGCAGACGGAAGCCAGCCTGCCTGCAGATGTGCAGCCACTCTTCCAGAAAATGATTGAAGGCATTCGGGATGCGCTCGGCGATACGTTATCTACGGTATTCTTAACCGGCACAATCGTCTTAGCAGTTGCCTTTTTATTAGTATTTTTCTTAAAAGAAATTCCGCTTCGCACTACAAACCAGGCTTCTTCTCCTGAAGAAAAAAAAGAAGAAGAAATGGTTCTGGATCGACAAACATCTACTATCAAATAAGATAGAAAAGACAGTGTCCCTTGAAAAAAGGCACTGTCTTTTTTTCATGCATTCTTTGATGCCGGGGATGCACGAGACGAGCTTCTTTGCACAGTCATGAGATTTGTTCGTCCATTTTTGATGTGGTATGATTTAATACCAGAGCACCATTTCATTTTCATAAAATGAACTCAGTAAAAGGAGCACACAATGAAAGAGATTGGAACAATGCCCGCTAATTTAAATAGCCATGACGTTTTCGTCAGTATTGATGAAATCATCATCTTAGCTGACTTAGATTATACCGTCACCTGGATGAATCCAACAGCGGCCAAAATCATGGATGTAATCGCCCCATTATATGGAATTCCTAACGCTGAGGCGATGATCGGGAGAAGCATGGATTTCTTCCATACCCACCCGGAGACAAGCCGGCGGATTATGGATACCCTGGATTCAACATTCAGAGTGACGATCAATATTAAAGACCTGTATATCGGGGACACGGTGATTACGCCGGTCTTTGATGAACAAGGGCATAAGCAGGCTTACTTGCTGATGCTGCTCGATGTGACAGCCCAAGTGAAAGAAGAAGAAAAGAAGGACCAGCTCATCGAACAGCTCTCGGTCCCGGTCCTCAATATCTGGGATCATATCTATGCGGTTCCCATCATCGGCGAGGTAAGTTTTGAGCGGATGGAATATCTGACTCACTCCATCCTGGATGTCTGTTCACAAAACAACGCGGATTATTTCCTCATTGACGTGAGCGGCATTTCGAAATTATCAGAGGCCGGGCTAGACGGAATCCACAAAATAACGGAAATGCTGAAACTCATCGGCACCGCCTGCTATGTGGTCGGCATCGGTCCAAAGCTTGCCCAGGATCTGGCCCAAAGCGATTTCAAAGGGGAAACGTTCCAAAGCATCAAAGCAGCGATCAAATATATTTATAGAACAAGCACTATCCAAAGCATCATGAAAGACAACGGAAAAACCTCCCTCTGATTTCGAGGGAGGTTTTCCTTTTGCTTGATTACCGATCACACTTGGCCGCAGCATTTCTATTTTTTAAAATGATCACTACCATAATCGCCGAACTGATTAGGATGCCTGCGTACGGATAAATCAGAGGGACATGAATCATACCAAGTAACGTTAAACCCACTATTGCTCCGCAATTAAAAATACCGAAAAAATATTTAATATCATATGAATGGTCCCTCCGATCATAGATTATTCATCATTTGATGGGGCAAATCCTTTTTTCTGTGGCTAGATATCGTATGAGAAAATAGAGAACTTAAATAGACGGAGTAATTCCGCTTAATCAGAAAATAAGTTAAAAAAGAGCCTAAATAGACGGAGCAATTTCGCCTATCGACTAGAAAAACGTGAAAATCGGGGATTTTACACTGTATAACCGGAAATTCTCCCCTTATTTCCCCAAAAAAGAGCTTCATTCTTCACATAACGGGAAAATCTCCGCTTATTTCCTTTTGCCAGTTCCTTAATTAAGGAAGAATTAGAACAGTACTTTCTCACCGGGAATTTTCAGACAGTTATTAAGGCACTCTCCCAGCGAACGGCACACAAAAAGCACCTGGCAAAAGCTAAGTGCTTTTTGTGTGCCGTTTAATAGATTCCCACTGAATCAAAAGCCGAATTCGTTACGGTCACTTCCTCGCTGCCTTCGCCGTACAGGTCGATCGCAGATTGGACGATTCCTTTACGCGCGTCGCTGAAATCGGAATTGGAAGTCAGATAAACCGTTATAGCCCTGTAGTAGATCTTCCCTAGTTTTTCCCTTCCCAGCTCTGTACCGATCAAGTATGCCGCATGGTTCGTAATGGAAGAGTTAACATGAACTCCGCCGCCGTCCACTGACTCTGGCATGTTATAAAATTCATCCATATGGTCTGGGTAGACTCCCCCATTTGTGCTATAGGCGCGTCTGTCGGCATTGCTGACGACTACGCTGTTTGGATTGCTCAAGCTGCGCAATACGGTGACACCGTCCGCTTTAGCAGCCGGCGCCATAATATCTTCACCCATTTCCCAGTCGCTGTCGTCAATGATGGCACCAAAGACATCCGCGAACGATTCATTCAGGGCTCCGGATTGATTGCGATAGACTAGATTCGCAGAATGTGTGATGACCCCGTGTGTCATTTCATGCGCCGCCACATCAAGGCCTGCCGCAAGCGAAGTCATGAATTCGCCGTCCCCGTCGCCGTATGTCATCCAGCGTCCATTCCAGGAAGCATTGTTGTAATTCGTACCGTAGTGAACCTTCGAAATGATCGCCATCCCTTCCCCGTCAAGAGAATTACGGCCATGTTCATTCAAATAATATTCATAGACTTTTTCAGAATTATAATGGGCGTCCACAGCTGCACGGTCATAGTCGCTCATAAACGAAGCAGAATTCCCGACATAGAGGGTATCATTGCTTGCCGTGTTATCATTTTTTGCATCATACGTCTCGATTCCGCCAAGATTCTCATGAAGGTAATCCGCTAAGGCAAACTTTGTACCCGTTTTCGGTTCCTTTACTTTCGTTATATGTAATTCCCGGATATCGCCGTGAACACCTTTTCCGACACCTTTCTGGGTTTTCGACTCAGCCGCATCCATTATCCCGTTATACTGGTCGATGACCTCCCCTGTTTTGGCATCAACAAAGACAAACCAGTTTCCAGGAGCGTCACCCATGAAGTTCACATTCACTTTATAAGCAGTATGATTTTTCCCTTCAAAAGGGTACACAACCAGCTCAGAAGTCGGCTCATAGGTCAGCTCCTCAGGCGCTTTAACAGAAGCCAAGGCCTTATCCAGTGCTGTGTCACTGCTCACAGACGCATTCGTATCCACAGATGCCTCCTCCACCGTCTCGTTCACCCGTCCGTTTACGGATACCGCTTTGTCATTCTTATCAAAATGGACAATCACTTCAGATCCCTCTACAGGCACGCCGTTTACGGATTGATTAAAACGGACATGTGTCATTCCCAGTTCATCTTTCTCGACCTTTTTCACTTTCAACTCTTTCCCCGGGTTTTTAATCCCCGTTTTCTCTTCTTTTTTCTCCAAATACTTCAACGCATTGGACGTGCTGCTGGAAGAGAACTTCTCAGCGGCACGCTCCTTCACAAACAAAGGCACACTCGCTTTCTCATTCCACTTCTGAATCGCTTGCTTTTCAACCGGTTGCGCAAACACATTGCTGCCAGGAATCGCACTGGCCATCAGTGCAGACGACAAAATAACAGGTACAATCAACCTTTTCTTCAAATTTCTATTCCCCCTCCATTTTCCATTCACTTCATTATAGAGTGATAACAAATAAATAACATGAATATTTAGAATTATTTGAATTTATTTAATAGGAGGAAATAGAAGCAAAATAAACAGATAGGAGCAGGTATAAAATACTAGTGAATGTCGAACAGGGCATTAAGGGAAAAATCGGACAAAAAAAGACCCTCCCATCAAGGAGGGACACCATGCTAAGCCTATTGCTTCCATAATTCTTCAGTCTTGATTACTTTATGATTTTTTTGCTGAACCGTATACCTCATGCTCGGATCATGGGGATATGACGCATTGCCATCAAAGTCGGTGATGACAGTAAATTCCTCGTTTTTGATAAGCTCCACATAGCTTCCGCCGGCACCGCTGATATTGGCAAAATGCAGTGTCATCGTATTCTCTGACGTTCCACCCTCCACTAAACTCCACAGATTTCTTCGGTAATTTCCCCATAGTATTGACTCGGAAATCTTATTATCGGGATTCTTATACGTTTTCTCCCAGAAATCGATTGCTTCGTCCATACTGCCCCAACCGTTCGGTTGAGGCGTAAATTCGATCACCTGTCCATCCGGCACAGTACCGTCAGCAAGGTACTGATCATATGCCTCATCCTCAGCTGTGATTCCTTCCAAATGGGCTCCATTTTCTTTGAACAGCAAGGCGTGCTTCCTGCCCTGTTGATTTTCTATCGTGACCGCTGTGTATCCCTTTGCATCTTTATTTTCAGCAACCGTATAGGAAAAATCATTCACATGATTCACGACCAGATGGCCATCCTGAAAGAACCATGTGCTGGTCACTCCATCCTCTTTCCCTGCTGCCCTCCAAATGCCCTCGGCCTTCACACTCGCCTCTCGGGTCTTTGGCGCTTCAGGGGTGCCTTGAGATTCTTGAGATTCTTGACTTTCTTGGTTTTTGGGGAATTTTTGGGATTTTGACTCTTCTGCTTTTGTTTCCGGGTTTTCTGAAGAAGGGACGGACGATTCCTCACTCGCTTTTCCGCAGCCCGAAACAACCATCATCAAAAAGGCAAATACAAGTATAATTTTTTTCATTTCCTTCTCCTTCCTCTCTTTCCTCTCCTTCTTCATTGATAACCTTACTCAACTCTATTAACATATCTAACATCACCCTTTTACACAGAAGGTACATTCAGAAGGTTTCAAGAATCTTGAAATGAAGAATGATTTCTTTTATTTTTAAATTATTTTTCATATCTTTGTAATATCTCTATAGTATAGTAAAGAAATTATCTATAACTACATTCAAAGATAAATTTATCTAGGTGGTGTTAACTTGTCTCCAGCATCGGGAAGAATATTTTACTTCGACAACGCACGATTAATTTTGATTTTTTTAGTGGTTTTTGGACATGTTATCAGTCCTTTAAAAAGCAATGATGATTTCTTATTTTCCTTATACTCGATGATCTTTCTTTTTCATATGCCTGCCTTCATTCTCATTTCCGGTTACTTTTCGAAAGGGTTTCAGAAGAAGGGGTATTTCGTAAAGATTATTAAGAAGATTATATTGCCCTATTTAATCTTCCAAATCATTTACTCTGTTTTTTATTATTGGAATGGTGATTATTCGAGTCTCGAATTCAATCTTCTCCAGCCCCATTGGACATTATGGTTCTTACTGAGTCTATTTAGCTGGAACCTGCTGCTTTATGTGTTCGGTAAATTAAAATGGGCAGGATTAGCCATTGCGGTTGGGATCGGCATTGGAATCGGCTATCTCGATTATGCCGGCAGTTTTTTATCCCTATCGAGAACGTTTGTGTTTTTCCCTTACTTTTTATTAGGTTTTTTATTGGAATCAAAACATCTGCAAATGGTAAAAAATATCAAATATGCGCCTGCAATTGGTGCCATGATTCTCCTAAGCACCCTGCTGCTATTCACTGCATACTTTCCGAAAGAAGCTGTCCCATGGCTGCTTGGCGACACATCCTATGCTGATATGGGAGTCATGCAACTAACGGACGGACTTATACGCGCTGTCCAATATGGATTTACAGCCGTTGTGATTTTCGGATTCCTAGCCATTGTGCCGAAGACTGGATTTAAAATGACCGTAATTGGACAAAGAACCTTATATATCTACCTTCTGCACGGATTCATCATTAAAACGATCCAGACCGTCGTTTCTGACGATACACTGGACAGCCTGTCTACTCATTATGTCACGCTGACAGCCTTTTCTTTGGGAATTTGTTTGCTGCTCGGGAATTATGTGATTCAAAAATACACCCGTCCGTTAATTGAATTAAAAATATAATGAAAAAGAGAGTTGGGGTTCCAACTCTCTTTTTAATGTGCAAATAAAAAAATTCCATATGATCGTGAATACAAAGTCTAAATTGATTTCAAATCGGTATTATTTACTCAATATTCAGTATAGTAATTGATTGTATTGATAATCCTTAAAATAGAGGTGAAATATATGGAGTATTTAATAATCGCAGTTCTTTTGGGTCTGTTGATTTTTCAATGGAAAAAACAACGCAGTTTTTCAGAAGAAGAAGATTATAAACAAATCACAGTGACAGATGAATTTAAAAGAACTATTGCTTTAGGACTTTATCAGAGATTTTGCAAAGAAGTAGAGGAAAAAAAGTATTCTCCCATTTTTTTGAAAAATTACCCCTTTGACTTTGAACATTTTATTGCAGACGTGTTAAAACACAAGTACGGATTTGAGTCCTTTGTAACCAAGAGTTCTGGTGACTTCGGTATAGATATAGAACATGGAACAAATGAGGACAAGGTATTGGGACAAGTAAAATGCTATCGGGAAGATATAGGTTATGAATAATTGCTATTCTTCATTCCAATATGGTCAAACAAAGTGCAACAAAGGGTTATGTCGTTTCGACAGCTGGCTTTAACGATAACGCCCGTTTATATGCAGATGGTTTAAACATCGATTTAATCAACGGTATGGAACTAGTTGAAATGTGGATTAACTACAAAAAACCAATTGCAAAAATCATTGAACATCAGTCTTTCAAAAAAGAAAAATCAGATACAATTAGCATGTAAATGCAAACAGATAGCAGGGAGCTAAACTCGCTGCTATCTTAATTTTCCGTCCCATATTAAATTCATTTAAAAAAATTAATTGCAAATCACAATAAAAAACAAATTCCCCATCAAAGCTCCAGAGACTTACTCCCCTACCATACCGTCCTTATCATTATCTTGCATATAGGGGTATAACCAATGATCACTCGTTATCGGCATACTAAACCCTGCTTCTTTTGCTTCTTTTATCGTCACTTGTCCATTCCCGTTTGTATCAACTTTAGAAACATCGTCGTTTGTGTTTGAACTAGTTGACTCAGATGATTCATTGTCTGTTAAACCGAGTGATGCGTTTACTTCATCCGGATTCACATTGTCAAATGTATCCACGACTTTGTTCCCTCTTAATGTATAAGTATATTGATAACTCGAAGGAATCTGTGTTTCCGTATTCGGATAGGTGATAATGGCTTCAAAATTTTCAGCTCCGCCTGCCTTGCGAATCGCGTCTTCTAGATAAGCTTGATCACCATGCCGGTTGAGCGTACTATCTTGCGGGGTAATATTATAAGCATTCGATACCCCTCCGAGAGAATCAGCAATGATATGCCCTTCATCTAAAACGGCACTTTCGACGCCAGGAACCTTCGCCTCATCCGGATAGTATCTGCCAGATGATGTTACAGGCTCTTTACTGTCATCTTGCAGAACGATTTCGTCCGCAATGACACGTACCAGCTGCCCGTATTCATTAGTAAATGCCCAATATTCACGGTCCCCATAGCCAATGTCAACGACGGCGTTAGGTTCACGAGATCCAGACAAATCACCGCCATCCACTTTAATGAGTTTGTACCCTGAGAACCGTTCATTATTTGATTGTGTGGTTGTTTCCTCTGTAGCTGGTTCCTCAGCAGCCGGCGCAGTTATTTCTTCTTTTTCGCTTTTTTGATTTATTTCAGCCGTGGTTGCTTCTTTTGGATTTGTTTCTAAATCTGTACTCGATGTATCTGCTGCGTTGGTACAGCCAGCCATAAAGATGGCCATTAAAAATACGATGACATAATTCTTTTTCTTTATCATGTTAGGACTCTCCTATATTAGTTTCACATAAGTTGCATTCTTGCCAGGCACAAAGTTATATTTTACCACAGAAAATGAAAGAAATATTATTTTTATATGGGAGGTGAACTTCTTAACTATGATGAATTAACGACCGAAATTTTACATCGACATATCAATTGGGTTGATGTAAAAGAAAGACGGCACACCGGTTATTCACTACGGACCTTAATCTCTTCCCACTTTATTCTACTGGGTAATGTACTCACGTGCTTATAGAAAAACACCCCCTGAATCATATTGTACAAATACGATTCAGGGGGTGTTTGATCCTTGTCTCATTTATCCGGTCCTCTTCAAATCATTAGTCGGTTTTTTTTATATTAGAAATCATGCATTCAAATTTTTAGGCAGTGTTTTTAATTATTGCTATGCTATTCCACACAACTTTTCTATCTTCGATTACTGTTGCCGTACCTCGCTGATTATTAAACTCATTTAATCGATTGGCAATGTCTGAACAATCTTGGTTACTAGTTTCAATTGCTTCACCAATTTCACTGATTATCGCTGGATGGATCGTAACCTGTTCAACAATAAGTCTTTTATTAGAAGTAGTTAGTTTTATAGCCGCAATACAGCTTTGGCGGTTTTCTGGAAGTTTAGGAGGAAATTTAATTGTACAGGAAGACATATCCAGTCCTACTCCTGAGTATTCATAATGAGAAATGTAGTTTCCTAGACTGTAAAGCACAGGTACTTCTTTTTCATCTTTGCCTTTGAATGTTTCCATTCCATATGGAGCATGTGCATGGTGCCCAAGTATAATATCGACACCAGCATTGGCTGCACGCTGCGCAATGATTGGTTGATATTCGGCAATCACACCTTGATATGGAACACACCACTGAGGCGGTACACCCCAATGAAGAGCTAATATAACGAAATCTGCTCCCCTATTCGCCTCCTCAATCACTTTTTCGAGTAATACTAAATCTTCCTCAAACGGAACTGATTTAATATACGGAGCTGTTCCAGGCTGCTCCAAATCAAGACTTGGTCCTAATTCATAGAAGGATGTAACCCTTACACCTGCTATACCTGGACGATTATGCATAGCTTGGAATCCTGGTGACAGCGTAGTGGCCCAAGATAAGAATGCAATTCTATGATCGCCTGCTTGAAAATACACAGGTTTGATAGCTTCTTCTAGATTCCGGCCTCCTCCAGCATAGCTTACACCAATTCGATCCAGTTCTTCTTGTGTCTGAAAAAGTCCCTCTGGACCCCAGTCCATCGTGTGATTATTTGCAATCGAAACGGCTGTAGGATTCAACTCTTTCAGCCATTCCCCTGCTTCAATTGGCTGTTGCAATCGAAATTGCTTATCAGCGGGATCACCCGGTGTATGCATGATTGGCGACTCCAAATTTCCAATTCGAATATCCGCAGCATCCCATACCCCTCTAAATAATTCCTTTCCAACTTTCTGCGAAAGAGTAATATCACCTACAGCAGCAATAGTGATTGATGACATATGGACAACCCCCAATGTTTATTTTTGAAAAATGGCCCTTAAATAAGCGGGCGTTTATATCCTCCATTGGCTGTTTGAAATGTATCGGCTATACGATAAATGGTTGCTTCATCATGGTGACGCCCGATGAACTGAAGACCTACAGGTAAGTTTTCAGATACCGTAAGTCCGGCGGAAACCGTTAATGCAGGATTACCGGCAATGTTAAACGGAATGGTTCGTTGAAGATAGTCATAGGTGGTATCTTCCAATGAGGGATCACTTTCCGTTGCAGGACTTGGTGAGGTTGGGCATACAAGTACATCGAAATGAACGAATAGACTGTCGATTTTTTCAGCAAACTTTATTTTCTTAGCAAGTGCTTCTAAATAACTTGTCGCTGGTATTTTGGATCCTTCTGCCAAAACGATCTTGGTTCCTTCCGCGTAATCGACTGCACGTTCTGGATACCACTTCTTATGATGGAAGGATCCTTCTGACATCAATATTGGAAGAGCGATTTCGCCTATATTTGCAATTTCAGGTATTTCAATGTCCATGACTTCAGCCCCCAGTTCAGCAAGCTGATTAATCCCTGCATTCACCAGTTCTCTTACCTCTGGATGAACTGCAGATATGTCGATTAAAGAACGGATAACTCCTACTTTCATACCTTTAATCGAACCGGTAAAAATAGAATTAAAGTTTACTGGGATAGAAGAAATACATTCCAATACAATTGCATTGTCGCGAACCGTTCTCGTTAACGGCCCAATATGGTCCAATGAGTGGGATAAATGGAATAATCCCTCACGTGGAACTCTATCATAGGTAGGCTTTAAACCGACAACCCCACAAAATGAGGATGGCAGGCGGATTGAGCCCCCTGTATCGGTTCCAATCGAGGCGAACCCAATTCCGGCTGCTACGGATGATGCTGAACCTGTACTTGAGCCTCCGGAAGTTCTATTGACATCCCAGGGGTTATTACACTGACCATAATCAGGATGTACAGAACCGTAAGCAAATTCAAGCATATTGTTTTTACCAAAAATAATTGCACCAGAAGATTGTAGCGCTGTATATAGGTAGGAATCCTCATCAGGAACATAGTTTTGTAAAATTCTTGAGCCTAATGTCGTTTTGATTCCCCGTGTATTAAAAATATCTTTTATAGAAACAGGCACACCGAACAATTTACCGACTGCTTCTTCCTTTAGGAATACTGCTTCTGCTTCCTTAGCTTTCTGAAGAGCCTCTTCAGCCATCACTGTAATAAAAGCATTTAACTTCGGCTCGAGTTCATCCAAACGTTCCAGAGTTGCTTTTGTTACTTCAACCGGTGATATCTCCTTACAGCGATACAACGTTCCAATTTCATCAATTGTCTTAAATAGTAAATCTTTTGCACTTGATATGGCCATGGTCAGTTTCTCCTCCATTTGTCAGTCTGGTCTGGTCGAGCCTTTAATGCTTCATTCTTTCTCGGTAAAAGGAGTGTCAGCAAGCCCCTGACACTCCCAGCAGCAGACACTCTTAAGACAGTAATTCCCGTGCTTGTTGAAGGGCCCAAATGACACGGTTTTGGCCGCGAGTTAAATGTGTTTTTAAAACCTTATACTCATGAGTTCCTTCTTGTACCTGTTTAAAGTTTAAGGCAGGTGCAATGTCTGGCAGGGCTGGAACATTAAGAGCAGGATCATGCCAAAATTTCCCACGCTTAGTGAAGTTAATTGGAACCAAGATTCTCGCTAATTTTTCAATGACTTCATTTGCTTGTTTCACTACAGGGTTGCTGATTTCCAAATCTTTAAATGTGTTTGTTTTGTCATAGAATGCTAGTAAATCTTCACGAAGTGCAGACACTTCATTTAATGCTTGAGTAAAATCAAAATTGGAGCCTGCTGCGTCCTGATAGGATTTAATCGTATTCTCAAACTCATCCGCGGTCTTCACAAAATTAAATGGATGAACCGTGCTATTAGCTGCACGTAACACCCCAGTAATATATACTTTAATGTCCTTTAAAAGGATATCTAGATCCGCTACATGCATTAAATCTTCTTCAGTGTGCCATTCAATGTTTGCTCCACACCCGCCTACAGGATAGTAGCCTTTTTCTTTTAGAAGCTCCTCTGGAATGCTGGAAGAAAGCATAAAGAAGGAAGTAATACCAATGTTGTTAAATGAATAATCACCTGCACGAAGTGGTCTTGATCCTTTTGAAGGGAGATTGACAGCATCGGTAATAACATCTGTACAGAATTCATCAACTTCGCTCGTCCACATCATATACTCATAAGAGGTTGCCCAGCGGCATCCTGGAGAGTCACAATTCACTTGTGCAATACAATTTTTATCTAAATCTAAACCGAATTGGTCAACGAACCAGCTCGAACCCGCATATCTGCCCGTTGAATGACCTGTCCAAACTGCAATTCGTACACTTCTCTTTAACTGGTCGCGGTGCATATAAATAATCCGTGCCATTTCTAGTAATGCAGCATTCCCGGTAGCATTATCTCCGATTCCTTCATGCCAAGAATCTAAATGGCCATGTAGAAGAACATATTTTTCTGGTTCTTCTGTTCCTTCTATAAAAATATCGATTACGGGACACTCCATCCAGCTTTTTTCAAGATATGTCTTGAATTCAATCGTTACGCTTTCTTTTTCAATTAATGCTTTTAACTCATCGCCATCGTTTTTATTGATCGCAAGAACCGGGATGGTTGGTTCGTTATTCATGTTTTCTAAATCCGGTGCTCCCCAGATTGGTGTACATATACCCTCGTGAATGTTTTTGCCAGGGTTGATGAAAATCATCGCATTTACTCCCTTTTCGGCAAATTCCCTTACCTTTCCTGGCATCGCATACCCTTCAGTAAGGACGATTTTTCCTTGTAAATCTCCTAAGTCGCCATCTACTGCCGTTCCGAAAATATCATTAATGCCTTTTGCATATCCAGTAGCTATATAAACAAGCTCACCACTGACTGAATCATCACCAGTTGCAACTGAGAAAGAAGGTGTTTTAACTCGAAATTCTTTTTCAAAGGGAGCCGTTACTTTTAGATAAGCCTTTTTTGGAACGCTTAAATATAATTCAGGGTGATGGACCTTATGCGGTACACCCCATTCTTGTAAATAATTCGTTAAGAAGTCTGCAGCAATTCTTTCATCTTCACTACCAGATTCACGAATTAACGTGCAGAATCTCTCCAGGACGGCTTTGGGAACCTCCATACTAATTTCATCAAGTAAGTTTTTCTCAAGAGCAATATTTGTAACAGTTGACATTGATTCTATCCCCTTTCTTGTATACATGGTTTCATATACTATTAATGCAAGTATTGTGCCAATTTACGAAATTACTTAAAGACTAGAAATAAAGACAACATCTGCGACAAAGGCTGCCTATTTAGGGTCTATTAGGCTAAAAAAGGCTGTCCTATTCGGACAGCCTTTTCATAACTTTTTCGTTTTCATTTATCAATCTTTCCATTTGTTTCATGGTATTCATACCCATTTGGGTTAATCTGCTACCCTGGCCTTTTGTTCCAGATTGAATAAATCCCAGATCCCTCAACGTTTCCATTCTGCGCCGAACTTGTTGATCCGTTAGGAGGACTCCTTTTTCCTTAGCATACGAAACGATTTTCCCTCTGCCTATGCTCTTCCTCTCCTGCATGGCTTCAAGTAAACTACATAGTATTGTATGAAAGTCTACCAAATCCCCTTCTTTAGTCAACTGCAATAAGGCATCATCTATTACAACAGTTGGTCCTGTCCGGTGAAACTGTTCCGGTAAATCAAGAAAAGTGATAACGTTATTTTCCATCACCGTAATCATGTATTGAACAACACTTGCCAACTCTCTTACGTTTCCTGGCCAATTATAATTGACTAACTCATTCAAGGCATCATCCGATATAGCGGGAATAGTGGGACAAAACTCTTTAAAAAAATGAGTGATTAATTCCGGAATATCCTCTTTTCGATCTCGAAGAGGCGGTATGCGCAGCGGCAATACAAATAACCGATAATAGAGATCCTCGCGAAAGCTTCCTTCTTCCACCATCTTTTTTAGGTCCTTATTTGTTGCGGCAATCACACGGACATTGACTGGGATAATACTTCTCCCCCCAACCCGCATCACTTGTTTCTCTTGTAAAACACGTAAGAGCAGAGTTTGCAGATTTTTAGAAGCGTCCCCAAGTTCATCAAGGAAGATGGTACCATTATGTGCTAATTCAAAAAGTCCTTGTTTACCACCTTTTACTCCGCCAGTAAATGTCCCTTCTTCATATCCAAAAAGTTCACTTTCCGCTAATGATTCAGGTAGCCCGGCAAAATTCACGGGAATAAAAGGACCGTTATGACGGGATGATAGTTGATGAATAGAATGAGCAAACAATTCCTTTCCAGTTCCATTTTCCCCTAATATTAATACAGTCCGGTCTGTTTTAGCCAGCTTGTTGATAATATGCAAGATGTCCTTCATTCGCTGGCTTTTACCAATGATATCTGATATCGAATACCTTGAAGAAAACCCCTTTTTTTGTATCTTCTTTCTGATTTCCTGCTCCAAAGCCTGAATCCGTGTTACATCCTGAAAAGCTGTTACATCTCCACTATTTTTTTGATCCACTACAATGGAACTATTGTTGATAATTAATTTTCTTTCGTTAAAGGATATAACATGGTTTTTTTGCGATAAATCATCATTTATATAGGAATTCAGCTTCAATTTTGGAAGTATTTCCGAAATTTTCTTTCCAATGATATCATTCTCTGAATGATGCATACCGAGCATTGATTTTGCTGATCTATTTATTTTTATAATCTTCTTTTCGGCATCTGTCGCAAGAATTCCATCATGTACAGTGTTTAAAATTGCATCTAATTGATGATTGAGATGGGCAACCTCTTTAAAGGAGTGTGAAAGGTTTCTGCTTAATTTTATGATTTCTTGAATGTATCTGGCTGACTGAATATTGGCTCGATCGATATTGATGTTTAACTTAAGTGAAAGTTCAATGAGGGTTGAAAAATCTAATGGGCGCAACCCGATATCGATCATTCTTTTTATCCCTTTTGGAACCATTTCAAGTGCTTCGGGAATAATGGCCACCTCTACTTTTTGATACGTTTTGATTCCAGGGTAATAGGGATAGAACTTTAATTCAAATCCGAGGTTTTCCAAAATTTCAATGGTTTCAGAGGCTGTTGAGGCTAAGTTATTTACTACTAGGCATTTGGCTCCTGCCGGCAAAGAGAGTAATTCTTCTAATTTTGCAATGCTAATCGTCCTTCTAGCAATTAAAACTTTTTCTGCGGGGTACTGGTGTTCTTCGAGCTCTTTATTAGAGAGCAATATGATATCAACATCTTCATAATCATGACATTGCTCGCTTGATAAAATTGTCACTTTTCCATTAAAAAAATCTAAAATTTGATTTAAAAACAAATTATAAGTACGATTATCCTTCGTGACTGCTAAAATTTTAGGCAACCTAATCCCCCCCCTAAATCGACCTATCTTAATGCAACATTGTAAAGTTTTTTGATTTTTCAGTCAATGATGACGATTTAAAAAAATGGCTCTGTTAAAGGTTATTGTTGTTTATATGAAAAAGTCAGAACCTCCGCACATTGGAAGGTCTGATTTTAATAATGTCTTCTTCAACGAAAGACCATAGTTAGTACAACAGATAACATAAAATATTTTTACCTCATAATTATGACTATTAGAAATAAAATAAGCAAAGGTATAGAAACACTTCTTACTTTGTTTTTCTTCCATATATTCATCGCTATGATAATCCCCGCAATAATCATTAAGGGAATTCCCAGTAACCTCAGCACGTTTAAAGTCAATAAATTTCCTAAAGAAGCAAGAAAATAACCTGTTGCCAAGAAACCAAAAGTGAAAATAAAACGTGCAGAACTAAAATCTTTTTTCACATCATTTTTATCCTCTTTACTCATTTTCAGATAGGCTATAAGCATCATAATTGTAGGTGTTCCCCACATAATTAGGAAAGTTACGAGTGAGTCAATGTTTATGTTCAAATAATCCCTCCCTCAAAAAAATTTAATGAGAAATTCAATCATTTTATTCAACTATTCTGCGTCGTTAGTTGAATAAGTATCAGTATTTATACGGCGAATTTAGTTAATCTGAGTGTATCATATGTTTCCATATTTTGTATCAAATTCCCTCTAATAATCAAGTCTTTCATCGTGACTTCATTTCTTTGATGTTGAATGGTTTCTAATACTTGGAACCAAGCGAGGTAATTGTTTAAATATTTTGTGGCAACTCCGTTAAAACGTTGCATCCACCCTTTAAGTCTTCGGTGGTAATTATTAACGTTCTGAATGTGATAAAGTCCCTTTGTACGAACTTTACCATCGGACTTGAATTGATATATATCCATACCCTTTTCATCGGCATATGTTTTGAATGCACGCCAAGAATCTGTGCATAATATGTTTCTATTAGAAAGTTTATGCCCAATAGCTTTGTCTAATTGGTTTTTCGTTATTCTACCCATTCCTAAAATCTCTGAAAAAGTGGTCTTATCTCTGTCCCTCGCAACCAATACACATACTTGTTCTTTACTTATTCCTCGCTTCTTTGCAGAGCCTCCACGCTTACGAGGTTTCCGACCTTTAATTTTTCTTTGTCCTTTTTCAGAATACAGGAAATAGGTCTCGTCCATTTCAACGATACCTTCGAATTTTGATATTTCAATTTGTTTTAATGAGGACAATAGTTTGTGTCTCCAATAAAATAGTGTGACGTGAGTTATGTTCCCAATTAAATCAGCAGACTTACGAAGAGAGTAACCTTCTATCATACATTCAACAAATTTAATCCACTGGTTAAGGTGACGAGTTCGATAAAGCACTGTATTTGTGAGGTCGGTAAATGTTTTTTTACAAGCCTTACAGCGATAGCGTTGCTTTTTAACTTCTTCACCATCAACGATTGTTGTGTAGTTACCGAAACGTACAATATGTTCCGATTCACAGTCTGGACATTGATAACCATTCTTATTTTTACGTTCAGATATTTCGTGAAGAACGGTTCCAGTCGAACTTGATGCAGTCAGTGCATCGATTAAATATTCACGTAATCGATGTTTCTCTGCTGGATTTAGTTTTTGAATAGCTTTAAGAATTTCAGTCGCTCTCACAATCATCACCAACTCTAATATAGTTAACTTAATTTTAGAACATTTGTTCCTATAAATCAATTTTCAACAACTAACTTTAACAGAGCCAAAAAAATAAAACAGCCAAAAGGCTGTTTCAGACTGTAGACAAACTCGAAATTCGAGTTTGCCTACAGTCTTTTTTCTTTTAAAATAATAGTAATAGTTTTTGAAATAGTGTTAGTTGATTTTCGTTTCGGCGGACGCTTTCCGCGGGCGTGGCCCAATCCTCCTCGTCGCTTTGCTCCTGCGGGGTATCGGCCTTCACGCTTTTCCCGCAGGAGTCGCCGCCTGCACTACAATCAACTCCTTTCTAAATAAATGTCTGAGGTGAATGGATATGATGACAAAAAATCAAATAAGTGAACGTGATCAAATGGAAATGATTACAATAGAGCAACTTGTACCACAGGATCATTTGGTCAGAAAGCTTGAATCAGCGATTGATTTTTCTTTCATCTATCCACTAGTTGAATCACTGTATTCAACACTAGGTCGACCTAGTGTTGATCCAGTCGTATTAATTAAAATGACATTTGTTCAATATGTATTTGGAATTCGTTCAATGCGTCAAACAATAAGAGAAATTGAAACAAATATGGCGTATCGTTGGTTTTTAGGGTTTGGATTTCATTCAGAAGTACCGCACTTTTCTACCTTCGGTAAAAATTATGAACGTCGTTTCCAAGATACGGATATCTTCGAACAGATTTTCTATCGAATTCTTAAAGAAATTGCAGATAAAGGACTACTAAGTGCTGACCATGTCTTCATCGATTCAACACATGTTAAAGCAAGTGCGAATAAACGTAAATTCGAAAAGAAGATAGTTCGTAAAGAGACTCGGGCATATGAAGCTAAACTTCAAGAAGAATTGAATCAGGATCGAGTTGATCATGGGAAGAAACCATTCCCATCAGATAAATTTGAAAAAGAAGAAGTTAAGGAGATTAAAGAGAGTACAACAGATCCTGAAAGTGGCTATTATGTAAAAGATGAAAGAACGAAACAGTTTGCTTATTCATTCCATGCGGCTGCGGACCGGTATGGGTTTATACTTGGGGCGGTTGTGACACCTGGAAATGTTCATGATAGTCATATGCTTCAGCCACTTGTTGAAAAGGTTATGGAAAAAGTGAAGAAGCCACTTGCTGTTGCTGCCGATGCTGCTTATAAAACTCCTGCGATTACTAAATTCTTATTTGAACATGAGATTCAACCAGTACTTCCTTATACAAGACCCAAAACGAAAGATGGGTTTTTACGCAAGCACGATTATGTATATGACGAGTACTATGATTGCTACCTATGTCCGGAAGGACAGGTTCTAAAATATTCAACTACCACCAAAGAAGGCAAACGCCAATACAAGTCGAACCCAGTTCAATGTGCAAATTGTCCTTTACTCGCTCAATGTACAAATAGTAAGGATCACAGAAAAATGATTGAACGTCATATTTGGGCGCAGTATGTGGAGGAAGCAGATCATCTTCGTCATCAAAACGATATCAAACAAATATATGCAAGACGCAAAGAAACGATTGAACGTGTCTTTGCGGATGCGAAAGAAAAGCATGGTATGCGATGGACAACCCTTCGAGGGATTAAAAAATTGTCCATGCAGGCGATGCTTACTTTTGCTGCTATGAATTTAAAGAAGCTTGCCAATTGGACATGGCAAGCTTCGGCTATGGTCTAAAATAGAATACTCGAAGAGCATTTTGCTTAAAATCAGACCATAAAATACCTAAGAAAATCTCAAAAAGACAAAAGGCTGTTTTTATTTATCAGTGCAACTTTTCTTCACTTATTTTTATCACTATTTTTCCAAAATGATTTCTTTCTTCTAATTCTTGTTGTGCCTCAGCAATTTTTCCGAATGGATATACTTTATGAATAGTGGGCTGTAATTTTCCTTTCCAGATCAGGTTCGTCACCTGTAAGAAATCCTCCCAATTTCCCATCGGAGCGCCTAGTATTTGGCGGTGACGCTGATAGATTTCTCTTATACTTAAATTAGGCGAATCACCAGCGGTTGCTCCGGATAGGACCAGTTTCCCACACATATCCAAACACCGCAAACTTTTCCTAAAGGTAGGAGCTCCTACCGCATCAAAAGCGGCACTTACACCCTCGCCATTAGTCCATTCCATTACTTCTGCTTCCCAATCACTATTTGAATCAAACATGGCGACAGCGCCTTTATTACGTGCTTTTTGGCGTTTGTCCTCGGTACTCGCAATTCCGATTACAGTAGCGCCTACTGCTGCGGCAATTTCCACCTGAGCCGATCCCAGACCTCCAGATGCCCCAACTACAAGGACCACGTCTGACGGTTTTACCTGGGCAACCGTCATAACAGCTCTCCATGCAGTAGTGTAAACAACTGGAGCAGTTGCAGCTACCTCAGATGGAATGTGAGCAGGCACAGCTATAATATTGCGTGCAGGGGCAACTACATATTCAGCCAAACCGCCCCAAAAATGTTCTCCCAATATTCGATAGTCATGGCACATACTTGGTTCTCCACGTCGGCAAAAGCGGCATTCATTACAACCGATAGCAGGATTGATAATAACTCTTTCTCCTATGGCAGGTCCGCCTTTTTGTCCAGAGAGCCCTTGCCCATAATATTCAACGGTTCCGACAATATCTACACCCGATATATGCGGTAATGTGATTTCTGGGACCCCAGGTCCTTTTAAGCCCTCTCTTGCAAAAATGTCTAGGTGATTTAATGCAGTTGCCTCAACTTTAAGCAATACCTCTCCAGGCCCCGGCACGGGAGTTTCGATTGATTCATACTTTAGTACTTCCGGTCCACCATGTTCCCTAATGACAACAGCTGTCATGGTATCAGGAACATGGTTAGGTTTTGTCGTATTAATTGAATCGTTTTTTAACATGATATCCCCTCCTTCCGCCTTATCCATTTCTCTCATTTAAAGCGGTGGCTTCTTGTAGCCGCCTGTAGATTGATGGAAGGCATCACCTATACGATATATGGTTTCTTCATCAAAGTATTGTCCAATGACTTGCAGCCCCACCGGCAGATTTTCTGAACCAGTATTTCCTGCTGACAGAGATAGAGCCGGATGTCCACTCATATTAAATGGAATCGTTCGCTGAGAAATATCGATATTTCCATCCTCAAAGGAAGGGTCCTTTTCAGTAGCTGGATATGGGACCGTTGGACAAATCAGTACATCCACCTGTTTTAATACTTGATCAACTGCTTCTGTGAAAGCCTTTTTCTTCTCTAAGGCTACCAAATAGCTTACTGCTGTAACCTTATAGCCTTCTCTTAGGTTGGCATAGGTGTTTGGAGAATAATCTTTTTCCCTCGAATCAAACCATTTTTGATGATACGTCGAAGCTTCCGCAAGGACAATAGGCATGGCAGCTTCTTCGATTGATTCAATTCCTGGAATCTCTACACTGTAAAGCTGAGCACCTAATTCCTTAAGTTGCTGAATGGCAGATACCATTAACGCAGATACTTCCGGATTCATAATAGAATCTGTTAATGATCGGATGACGCCGACTTTTATCCCGCGAATCTCTCCCCAGGAATCGAAATTAAAGCGGCGGGAAGAAATGTGTTCCAGAACAATTGCATTATCTCGGACAGTCCTAGTTAGCGGCCCGATATGGTCTAAAGAATGAGATAAAGGGAACAACCCTTGTCGTGAAACCGTTTCATAGGTTGGCTTCAGCCCAACAATACCGCAAAAGGAAGATGGAACGCGGATGGAGCACCCTGTATCGGTTCCGATTGAGGCATATCCAATCCCTACGGCAACTGACGCGCCAGACCCAGTACTAGATCCACCAGCTGTACGGCTTACATTCCACGGATTATTGCATTGACCATAATCTGGGTGTACGGACCCGTAAGCAAATTCAAGCATATTATTTTTCCCAATGATGATGGCACCATTATCCTGTAATGCATGATAAACAAAAGCGTCTTCTTCTGGAACAAAGTCCTTCATAATTCTTGATCCGAGTGAAGTACGAATCCCTTTTGTCATAAAAATATCCTTCAATGAAACAGGTATCCCAAATAACTTACTGACATTTTCCCCTTTTACGAAAACCGCTTCAGCCTTTCTTGCTTTCGCTAAAGCTTGCTCACCAAGGACCGTAACAAATGCATTTAGCCTTGGCTCCAATTCCTGTAAGCGGTCTAAAGTTGCTTCCGTAATCTCGACCGGAGATACCTCTTTATTTCTGTATAATGTACTGATTTCTTCAATTGACTTATAAAGCAGTTGCTTCATATCTGTTGAAGGCAATGGAATTTCCTCCTTTTTATCCTGCAATTGTGTTTCCAGACTCTGATGCTTGGACATCTTTAAAAAATGGTTTTAATGCTTGTTTTGACACCGGTTTGGTTAGTAAGCTGACAACCACCATTCCTAATAGACTTACCGGTACACTGATGTAAACAGGATCCAATCCAAATGGGTTCCCAAGTGATAACCAAAGTATAGCGCTGCCTATTCCGCCAACCATGGAAGTAATAGCACCAGCTTTTGTTGCACGTTTCCAGTACAACCCTAACAAAATTGAAACTGCGAAGGATGAACCAATTAGGGCAGCTGCATTTATCCAAATTTGCTGAATTAATGGCAGGGGGTTTAACGCAAATGGAATTGGTATAATTCCCATTATCAATACCACTATTCTCGTAATCTTTAATTGTTGTTTATCGCTTAATTTTTTCTTCATTACATTTTTCATAATATCATGAGAGATTGAACTTCCAAGCATCAACAAAACGGCACTTACAGTTGACTGAATCGCTGCTAAAATTGCTGCTAAAAGTAATCCACCCAATACTGGCGGCAATAGATCCATGGCGATTGTAGTGCTGGCTAAATCAGGTGAAGTTAAATTAGGATATAGAACTCTTGCACTGACTCCCAGAATGGCGATAGAAACAGCTACAATAGCTTGAAAAATAAAAGATACACCTACAGCACGACGGATCGTTTTATTATCTTTTATTGAATAAAAACGAACAGCAATAATCGGATATCCGATCATCATGATAAAGAATGATAGTGCAACTGCCGTTAAGGCTGATGAAGGCATACCATTTGCAACTAGATTCGGATCAATAGAAGATAAGGTTTCATTTAATTTACTAAAGCCTCCTGCCTTTGATACTGCAATAGGCACTGCAATAGCAAATCCTAAAGCAAAGACGAGCATTTGAAGTACGTCTGTATAGGCAATAGCAAATAACCCGCCCATAACAGTGTAAGCAATAAAGATAAATGCAATAATTAATACACCCCATGGGATAGGGATATCGAAAACCACATTTAATAAATAAGATCCCCCAACTAATTCAGCTACTACTGTCATCCCGTAACAAACTAATAAAATAATTACAGAAATCAATCGGATGGCATTACTTTCATAGCGGGTACCTAATAGATCAGGAATGGTTAAAGCCTTATTTGAATTAAAGAATGCTTTCATTTTAGGTGCAATAAAGATGGCCATGATGACCCATGAAGCCCAAATCGCGAGCCAAATCCAAGCAAAATTATAGCCTACTTGATAGTGGAAACCTACCGTTCCAATCGCAGTACCTGCACTCATCTGAGTGGCTGCAAGTGTCATACCTCCAACCCAGACCCCTAATTTCCCTCCAGCAGCTAAAAAATCCAGCTCATTTTGAATACGGGATTTCATGTAATATCCAATCCCAATGACAGTAAGCATATAAATGATAAGAACAGCGATAGCCATTATTTATCCCCCTCCTTTTTATTGATTGCTTCGGTGATAATAAAATAGGCGATAATGAATACAACCATAGAAATCCAAATCATCCAATTTGCTGCTGATAATCCCAGAAAAGTACCCATTCTTCTCTAACCCCTTTTTAAAATTATTTTATTTTCCGAATAACGAGAATATAATAAATCTATTATTCTGTGACAAATTCTTTTGTTCCACAGAAATTTTTAATAAGAACAGTTAATATTTTGGTCGTCTGTATTAAATCCTCAATTTCCATAAACTCATCATAACCATGGAGATTATTGTTATTTGTGCCAGGACCAAAATTAATACCTGGGATTCCATTTTGGATAAACCAACGTGTATCTGATTGTCCTAACATACCTACGACAGGAAGTGTGGTTCCTGATACTTCTTGAATGGCCGATTGCAATTCCTCGATTAGAGGTGAATTCGCTTCTGTTACGGTTGGATTGGTTTGAAAATCCGGCACTCGCTCTATCTGGATGTTCATCTCTTGATCTTCCATCTGAAGCCTTTCGATCATAGTAGATACCCGATTATAAATATCATCAAGGGCTTGTTCTGGAATCACCCGAAAGTCCACCTCAATCTCACAGGTGCCAGGGACAACATTCACCTTGGTTCCCCCATTGATAACTCCAACATTGACGGTAGTATAACTCATTCCCTCAACTTCTGAAGGTTCATTTTTTAATTGTTCTTGCAGGTTAGTTAGTTCCAGTATGACTTTTGCCATTTTTTCAACGGCATTTATTCCCTTCCATTTGAAGGCTGCATGAGCAGGACGGCCTGTAGATTTAATTCTTAACTGAAGAACTCCTGCCATAGCGCGAACGATATGATTGCTGTAGCCTTCCACAACCACCATATCACCGGAAACTAATCCTTGACCAGTGACATAACCTGCTCCTAGAACACCGCCAGTTTCTTCATCACAAGTAGCTGTGATTACAATATCACCGTAAAAAGGAATTCCGGACTTCTTTAACGCCACAGCAGCCATAATATAAGCGGTTAAGCGCCCTTTGGAGTCTGTTGCACCTCTTCCATATACCTTGCCATTAGCAATGGCTCCTGAAAAAGGCGGGTAGGTCCATTGTTCCAAGTCTCCTGCTGGAACCGTATCAATATGAGAGTTAAAAATTAAATTTTTCCCTCCTCCATTCCCCTTCATGACAGCAATAACATTTTTCCGAGGTGTTTGCAGATTTAATTTCCTCGTCTCTTCCTCAGGTACATTGACTACCTTTACCTCAAAGTCTAAAGATAAGAGTTCCTTTTCTAGAAAGTCACCAATTTCCTCATAGTTTCCTGGTGGATTTTCACTAGGAATTTGAATCATTTTTTGCAATAGAGATACGATTTCATTACCCATCGAATCTACTATTTTTTCAATTGCTACATTCATGGCTGCACCCCTTTCTCTTTACAACAATATTAATGCAAGTTCTGTGCCATCCTGTTAACAAGGTTTTTAATATTATATATTCAATTTCCGATAGGAATTAGGTTCATTTAGGTGAGGATACACCGCCTACTTTTTAACCTAAACGAACTTATAGTTGTTTCAAGTGACAATTAAAAAAGGGGAAGGAATAAATCTCCCCCCTTGATCTTGATCATTTACTTCACATCCTCAAAGAATGGCTGAAGCGCTTCTTTTGGCACAGGTTTCGTTACTAGACTAACAACAATAAATGAGACTAAACTGACCATGACTCCAGGTATAACCTCATTAATCCCCAACGGATTACCTGCTAAATACCAGAACAATGCTGTGAAGAAGCCGCCGATCATCGAAACAATGGCTCCCACAGCTGTACCTCTTTTCCAGTTAAGGCCAAGAATCACCGTTGCAAAGAAAAAGCTCGCTGTTAAGGATGCCTGGAGAATGACTATGAATTGGACAATGTCCAACTGTCTTAACGCCAAGAAAATAGGGATAATTCCTAGTATTAGTACCGCAATTCGGTTTACCTTCATTTTTTCACTGTCACTGGCGTTAGGCTTGATCATCGTGGCATAGAAATCATGTGAAAACGCGGAAGCAGATACCATCATAATGCCGGAAACTGTACTCATTATCGCTGAGAGAATTGCTAAAATAATCAAGGACCCCACCACTGGCGGAAGTATATTTATGGCCATGATGGTAGAAGCAATATCAGGTGTAGGCATATATGGGAAGAGTGCTCGAATGGCCATGCCTGCTGCTGCTACAGAAATACCAACAACTGCTTGGAACATAAATGAAAAGCCGATTGCTAATTTAACGGTCTTCCTATCCTTTAATGTATACATTCTTGCTAACTCATATGGCGCTGCAGCCATTGCAAACCCAAAGGCTGCACCAAAACCAAGCAACTCCTTAAAACCGAAATGCCAGCTTAACATATTAGGACTAAATTCGGCTAAGAAATTCCCGACAAACTCTGTTCCACCTGCTTGATTAAAGAGCAATGGAATGGCAGCAAAAAAGCAGCCGGCCATAATAATCGCCTGAACGAAATCACTATAAGCTGTAGCTCTCATTCCGCCAATCATCGTATAAAGTAAAGTGATCCCAACGGTTATGATCGCTCCCCAGATGAACGGAATTCCGAATAGTGTCTGAAAAATATTTCCTCCTGCTTGGTACTGTGCAGTTAGGTAAACGGTATATGCTACTAATATTAAAAGCGCTGATATTCCCCGAGCCGCTTTACTATTAAATCTAGTACCTACGTAGTCCGGTACCGTTAACCCTTTAAAAGATTGAAACTTAGGGCCGACCAGGGTAGCTGCAATTAACCAGCCGAACCAAAGTCCAGCCCAAATCCAAAGGAAGCTCCCGCCAGTTAAGTAATGTATACCAAGTGTTCCTACAAATGTACCTGCACTCATTTGTGTAGCTGCAAATGCGGCACCACCCACTAATGGCCCAATGGATCTTCCTGCTACCAAGAAATCCTCTGTTCCTTTGTTCTTTGTTCCCGACCAGATTCCGATACCAAGAATGACGGCAAAATATAAAACCAACACCACATAAAACGTTGTACTTACTTCAAACATTCACAATCCCCTCCTTTTATTTATTTTTTTCACTTTTAACAGCCCATAGGAAATACCCAGCAATCCAAACAATGGTATAGAGGACAAAAAAGGTAAAGGGAGCACCTAGATTAAACATTTACTACTTCACCACCCTTACTTTTTCTTTCACCAATAATCCAAGCCAAAATAATTCCCAAGATGACAGCCAATCCGAAAATGGTATATAGATTTGAAGTTTTAAATAACCCTGCAGGCGATGAACCTGTTTCAAGATTTACGTAACTTGGAATGTTCATCATATCCTCTTTGACCATCCCCGAATCTCCAGAATCAATGATAGGAAATGATTCATGCAGATATTTCCCTTTTGGGAGATTGACATTTAATGAGACTACATTACCATCTCCAGCTGTATTAACTGCCGGTACGACAAATGGGATTTTCTCATTTTTTGTATCTGTAAATTGATAACTTACTGTATACGTAAATTCTCCTTTACTGCCTTCAGGTAGAGATACTAGTACTCTATTAACAGAATTTCCTTCGTTTAACTCATAGGTAAGCTCTTGATCCTCTCCATTAATCACTAAATCTTCAAAATGCGCACCCCCGATTTTGGTTACGATATGCTCTAATGTTCCCTCAGGGATTGCTTCGGAGTTGGCAATCGTTATTTTTTCCGTTACTTTGATAACATCTTCATACATAACTTCAAGGTTGGCGCTTTTTAAAACCGGCGCTGCTTCTTCTGCCGAAACGGTATTAATTGAAAGCAGCATCACGCTAAATAGCAACATGATTATTCTTTTCATTTCACTTTCCCCCTTCATTTCGCTTTTGATGGTTTCAAGCATCCTAGTATCTTTCCTTGACACCATATTCTGTTAGTTATGAATTATCTGGAAACAAATTCTAAATAATTAAATATTAATTTCTTTCTCTGATTCTATGACTTGATGATTTTCAAGCTCACCGAAACTGAACATAATTCGAATCAGACAAGCAATAAAACTGACAATCCAGATTATTTGGAAACTTCCGAACAAATCATATAGCATACCAAACACATATCCAGAAATCGCTGATCCTAATTGACCAACCGTGTTCATGATACTAATAAGCGATCCCGCGCTACTAATATGTACCATTTCAGTGGCGAGAGTCAGCATCGGGGCTAAAGACCATGAAATAGCGATGCCAATCACAAAAGCTGTACAATATATCGCCGTGTCGTTTAGGAATATCAACCATAAACAACATCCTGCCGCTAAGATAGAACCGATGATGAGAGTAGACTTTCTTTGCCCTGCTATATCAGAAAGTTTACCTGAAAGAGGGGCTCCGATGATTTGTGCGATCATCATAATCGCCATGATCAGACCGGTCTCTTGCTTCGTATATCCCATAGCTGCTTCCAAATAGGTGGGCATCCAAGCCAGAATGCCATAAAGTCCAAATAAGCCAAAAAAGGAAATTCCCAAAAGACGGTGGATTTTTTTATCTTTGAACAAATTCAAAAAAACCCTAGGCTGGACTTCATTCTTTTCCTGTATTTCTGTTGTATTTTTACCCATTGGCACCTTTAGGAATAGCAGCAATGTTGGCAAAAGGAGAATAGATAACATAAGAAATAATGTGTTCCATTCTACATAGATTGATAGAATCGGAAAAACAGTTAAAGTTAATAACGATCCAGCAGCTGCGGCACCCTCTAGTACGCCAATGCTTAATCCCCGTTTTTCTCTAGGGCTATGGATTGAAATTAGTTTTATAGCTGGAGAAAAGATCATGGCTGCAGAAGCCCCCATAATAAACCTTAAAATAAGGGCAAGATAAAGTGAATGCGTCATTGAAAAGATTATCGATGAAATCATCATTAAAGACAATCCTAGAACGACTAACGATACAGGAGAATATCGGTCTGCCAGAGTTCCTGCAGGGATTTGGAAAATGGCGTATCCAAGCAAAAAGGAAGATAAAAGCCCTCCTACTTCAGTAAATCCTACATGATATATATCTTTTAGATCGACCAGAAAAGGAACGACTTCCATTCGATGAGATAGAGCTAAAAAATGAATAAAACTGACGAAACAGACCATGAACCATTGAAATTTATTCATGATACTACTCCTCCATAATCTCATCGAAAATATCTTCCATGCCGAATCCAATACCCTTAGGTATATCCATCACTCCCTTAATCTCTACCACTCCAAAAGGGTCATCCTTTAAATAATAAGGACCAACCATTTCATGTGAGTAATTCCCAGGCAAAATAGTGGAAAGATGGAGACTTGCATTGGTTCCAAGCAGAGTATCCCATGGACTAATTAACACACATTGAAGACCTATTGCTTCTGAAAACTGTGCGATTTGAACAGCTGGTGTGATACCGCCGCATTTGATTAGCTTAATACCGATCAGGTCGATGGCTTCCTTTTTTGCAAGCTCATACACATCCTTTAACGTATGGGCACTCTCGTCGGCCATGATAGGAATAGATGTTGCACTTCTAATTTGTCTTAATCCATCATGATTCCATCCGGGGACCGGTTGTTCAATGTAATCAATCTTATATGGTTCGATTTCTTTAATCACCTGGATGGCCGTTTTTACTTTATATCCCTGATTTGCATCAATTCTTAAATGAATGGCTGGACCTATTGCCTGCCGAATTTGAGAAATGGCTTCAATATCTTTTCGAAAGTCGCTGCCAATTTTAATTTTCAGCGTATTAAAACCAGCTTCCGCCATTTCTTTTGCAGCTCTTGCCATTTCCTCCGGGAATTCATCCCCTAATACGTAGGCCACCCTGACAGGCTGTTTCCTCTCACCACCTAAAAGCTCATATACGGGAGTTTTCAACCTTTTTCCTTGAACATCCCATAAAGCCATATCAATAGCAGACTTTGCACCAGTAGCATTCCCGAGAATGATTCCCATTGAATGATGTATTTCTCTTACCGAATAAACCGGTTTTCCAATAATGGCAGGGCCAAGTTTTTTTTCCACTAACTCCTTCATTGTTTCAACAGTCTCTCCAGTGAAAAAAGGTAATTCGGATGCTTCCCCAAGACCTGTCAATCCTGTGTTGGTGGTGATTCGAACTATAAGATGGGATTGATATGGAGGCATTTTCCCATATGTCATTTTAAAAGGGATCTTAAAAGGTGTTCGTACGATTTTTGCCTCTACCTTTGTAATGTACAAAAAGCTCCCTCCTTCCTTAAAAATGGAAAATGCAAAATCATGATCTTTTACTTTGGTGCATTAGGTTGTGTTTGGGTTGATTAGACTTTTCAACACGAACCTTTCTCTTAAATATGGGTATTCCATTATTGGACGATTTTGTTTTTCTTCACAAGCAAGCCTTTAGAAGAAGTAACTGTTCCAGTTGAAATTTTCGGCGGTGTAAGATAGGCAAGCTTGGAGTGTGATAGCCCTGCTCCAACCAATGCTTCCGCCATCTTTAATGAGGTTTTGCCAGGATTGATAACAGGCACACCTAGTACATTAGACATTTCTTCTGCAACATTAAGGAAGCCCATTGACATACAGCCTAATACCAACGTATCTGCCCGGTCTTCATGAATCGCTTTCTTCCCCTCTTCGACTAGCTTTTGGATCGTTCTTTCACGATTGTTGGCAAGTTCGAGAACAGGTGTATTTATGGCACGTACGGAAGCTAGCTTCTTACCAACCCCTGCTTTTTCCACTAGGTGATGCAGTGGATTAATAATACTATTTGTAACGGTTATGATTGAAAACTGGTAACCACACATTGCCGCTGTCATTACACCCGCTTCACCTGGTCCCACTACCACCATTTTTTCCGTTACTTCTCTAACAGCATCTAAACCTGGGTCTCCATAACAACCTAAAATGGCTGCATCATACCCTTTTTTCTCCATCTCCAACATAAGATCTACAGTATTTGGTATACTTAGGTATTCCTCATAAAGAGATTCAATGGATGCGGGGCCTTCATCTACATCGACGATATCAACATGTGTACCAGGCGCTGCATAGGAGCGCAGGATTTCTAATCTTCTCTCCATTTCTTGAAGTCCTGGTTCCGTCCTACTTATCGGTCCTGGCAGTACATAAACTATTTTCATAGTCATTCCTCCTTTATTCGTTCTCGTTAGTAATACCTGCAAGTTCTATGCCAGTTTTAGGCATCAAGTTTGATTGGCATAAAAATCGCATTGTAATTTAATGAACCGTAGAAATACAAAGGTTGTGAAGCATGATGAAACAAGATCTCAATTTCTATATCAAGGAAAAAACAAGCCAATTCTGGAAGACCACTATTGCACTAAGTTTCGGTTCTTTCCTCTTATTTTCAAATTTACATTTTACACAGCCGTACTTCCCTTAAATCCAGAGAATTTGAAGTTTTCTCCTGCAATGGCAAGTTTTTAACTGTTTCCCTTGTAACATTGTCATTGAGTTTGTTTTAACTATTAGCTGGCCCCTTTTTCTAACCATATCGGCCGAAAAAACTTAATGTCTTTCGGGCTATTGTCATCATCTTTATTTTCACTTGCGATCTTTTTTGTTTCGGACTTCTGGTACCTTCTAATTGCACGAACACTCAAGCGGTCACATTAGCTTGTTTACCGTCTATTGCTTATGCCACAGAAGAGTTTGAAAAAAGAGCTACAGGAGTTGCAAACGGGCTTTATATTAGCGGAAACACCATTGGGAGAATGGGCAGGAGAATCATCGGTGGATTCACGTCTGATTTATGGGGATGGCGATACACCTATCTAACAATGGGGGTGATAGGTATTTTCTGTTTTCTGTTATTTGTTTTTTATTTACCTACATCAAAACATCCCCCAACTCTTTGGTGCTTAAGGAAGTTTTAGGGCATCTTAATATCCATCTAAAGAATTACGAACTAAGATCGGCGTATTATATTGCTTGAATCATCTTTTTTATTTTCATAGTGGTGTTTAATTATTTATCCTACCATCTACACGGGGCACCTTATCATTTCTCTTCCAGCATAATCGGTCTATTATTTCTATCCTACCTTGCTGGAACATTTAGCTCGACATTTCCGGGAAACTGGATGCCGTTATGAGTATTCCTAATCGGATGTGTGCAGGTCTCCTCATTATATTAGTAGGTGTTTTGCTAACGTTTTTTAGTTTGCTTTTAATGATTATAATCGGTCTTATGATTGTCTGTTTTTGGTTTTTTCTTCGTACATGCAGTTGCAACAAACTGGGGAAGTATCCTGGCGAAAGAGGCAAAAGGAAGTGCCTCCCCTCTCTACTTATTTTTTTATTATGCAGGAGGAAGCCTGGGGAGTTATGTCTTAGGGAGTGTTTAGGGTGGTATGTGATTGTAACGGTAACCATCTTGTTACTATTGGCGGGTTTAAAAATAATCCTTGGAATGGTCGCCGTACAAAATAATGAAAAGTTAAAAATAACTTTGTAAATAGGGAGAAATGGGTCGACCATTCTCCCTTTTTATATCAATATTTACTTATTTATTTGCTCAACGGCGAGATTAACGGTCCGGATTGCTTCTAACAGGGCATAGTTTACTTTATTGAGATTGCGTTTTAATCCAGTTAGAACTAAATGATATTGATGACTTCCTACCTCTAAGTCTGCTAATTTCTCACAATTCGCTAGTAACGGGATTGGAGGCTGCTTTAATGCTGTATCATGGTTGAATTTGTCCCCTTTTACATAATTAAGGGGAACTAAAATATTGGAAAGTTGTTTTAATGTTTTGTTAGCATGAGTAACTTGTGTGTCTGTAAGTGTCGCTAGCAAACTGCCAAACAGTGTTATGTTATTTTTCAATTTCTCGATCCGGTTATTTGTAATACTAAAATTAAGGCGGCCATTTACTTTGCTTTTATAGTCCTTCAGGCATGTTTCCAATTCTTCGACCGCTGCCAATTGGTTAATAGGCAAAATTTCAGTAGTACATGCTTCATACACGATAGATAAATATATTTTGCAATCACGGGCAAGATTTTCTGGAGAAATCTTGTCAAGTTTATCTTCTGTTGTATGCCACCACCAGCCAAATCCGCCGGCTTTTCCTGCTCCAAATAATTGAGAAAATGCTTCTGATGCTGGATTATTGGACTGAGGCTGTTCAGATAACCCCATAAAAAGTGACGGAACACCGGGGCCCCAGAATGATTGATCCCCCGCTCTGCCAAATCGCGATCCTTCAAACTCATCTCCAATTAGTTCCTTAATAGACCGTTTTGCAAGATGCCTAGTCTCTGCCATACAATTAGCCTCTGTTAATATCGTCGCTCCTTTGCCGCCAACTGAATCAATATTAATATGAAGAACACAATTTTCGTGAAGGTCTTCCCAATATTCATCACAATACAAAGCAGAACCTGCATAACGGCCATGCGAGTGGCCTGACCAGAAGGCAAGCCTTAAGCCGCGACTAAGATTGTCTTTATATAGGGCAAGTATTCGTGCAACTTCCAACATCGTTGCATTTGCTGTTCCATTATCCATTACCCCATAATGCCATGAATCAATATGACCGCTAAATAATACAAAATGATTATTCTCGTCACTACCTGGAATCTCAGCAGTTAAAGTGGGAATTTTTCTCCATCCAGTATCAACCTTAGCTTTTAGCCACCCTTGACAATTGGGGAAATTTTTTACAATACCTTTCATCTTTTGTCCGTCATGAAAATTGACTGATACAACTGGAATCTTTGGCAAATTGCCATAAGTATGAGGTGTTGGGCTTCCCCATACTGGTGAAACGATCATCTCATGTGTATATTCAGCATTTATAAAGATAATTGCTTTTGCTCCTGCTTGCTGAGCCTGAAGTACCGCTCCTGGAATAGCGAGACCATCCAGCAGGACTATTTTTCCGCTAACTGGATTTTTTTGATAGTCTACACTTACTGACTTACCTGAATACACAATTTCTGCTTCTAACCCTGTGTCATCAGTAGAAACGGCCATTGAATGGGTAATGGCAGGAAAGCTTTTACCGTTAAGCTTTAGCTCTGTTTTTCCTGGAAGACTAATGTAAGCATCATTTAACGTTAACTCTGTTGTTAAGCCAAATTCTTCAAGCTTTGATTTTACATAATAAAAGGCACGTAGTTCTTCTTCAGTTCCTGATAGACGAATTTCTGAAGCAACGTTTTGAGTATATTCCATTAATAGATTCTGATTTACTTCCACAAGCATTTGGCTTTTAATAGATTCTAAATTGACCTTCATCAAAAATCCCCCTATTGGTTAATTTGCTAATCCCTTAATCAATAAAGCTAATAATGCACTTCTTTTCGGCATTTGAGAAATAATGATATGTTCATTAAGAGCATGTGCCCCGCCACCAACCGCACCTAAACCATCCAGGGTTGGAGCAAACGGTGCTGTAAAGTTTCCGTCACTTCCTCCACCTGTTTCTTTCTCTTCCAATTCAAAACCCAGATTTTCCTGGGCCACTTTCTTTGCCTTGTTAAAAAGTGAAATAACTTGATCTGTTCTTTCAAATGGAGGTCGATTAATGCCGCCGGCTACACTAACTTCAACACCAGCGGTACTTGGCTTAAGATTTATGATGATTGGTATGATCCGGTCAAATTCCGCTTTCGTTTTTACTCGTAAATCGATATCTGCTTCCGCTTCTGCTGCAATCACATTCACTGTTGTTCCACCTGTGATTTTGCCTACATTGATGGTGGTACCTTTGCTATAATCAGTTAATTCATATAAATAAGTTACTTGTTTACTTAATTCAAGAATAGCGCTTATTCCTTTTTCAGGTTCCACTCCGGCATGGGCTGCTCTACCTTTAACATTTAGTTTAAATATTCCTACACCTTTTCTAGCAGTCTTTAATGCGCCATGCCTCGATATTGCTGGTTCTAATACCAACACGTATTTACTTTTTTTTGCTTCTTCTTCTATTAGTTTTTGAGAGGATGGGCTTCCCAACTCTTCATCAGATGTACATAGAAAAACGACCTTTTTGTTTAATTTTGCATTTGTATCTTTTAGTGCTTGCAGTGCATATAACCCCTGTACAATACCTGCTTTCATATCAAAGACTCCTGGTCCATAGGCAATATCACCTTTAATTTTATAAGGGATTTTTTCTATAATATCCCCTTTTTGCCAAACAGTATCATAGTGTGCCAAGAGCATAATTTGTTCGTTGCCATGTCCAAATTCCCCTCTGACATGATTACCGTAAAGCTCATTTTGAATAATGGATGATTTCCCGGAAGTTAATTCTTCAAATAATTCAGCAATGAAAATCGCCAGTTCATCTGCTAATTCTTTATCACGAGTAGGTGATTCTTTTTCTACTATTTGTTTTAAAGTCTCAAGCATCTGTGCTTGATTTCCCTTTAGAATTTCGAAGAACTCGTTCATAGTAGCCCCCTTTTCTGATTCTAATTATCGAGAAGATTGTGAACCAACTCCCCAATCATAGCTCTGCTTAAAGATTTCCAAAATCAAAGAAGACTCTACCGATTCAATACCATCGATTGGGCTAATGCCATTCTTCATAACCCCATAAAGTTCCTCATTCGAGGACGTAATTACTTCCACATATAAGTCATAGACACCTGTTGCGGCTGCTACAAAGCGGATCTCTGGGATCTCAACTAGTTTTTTTATAACATAGTCTAATTTCTGGTGACGCACCTTCATTCCAAAGATGGTCACACTAGGACTTCCTGTCTTAAATGGGTTGACTACACCTACAATTTTAAGAATTTGGTTTTCTATAAGTCTTTGAACTCTGTTTCTTACGGTACCGACAGTAATACCTAGTTCCTCTGAAATGTCAGTATAGGAAGTTCTACCATCCGTTTGTAACCTTTTAATGATGTTGATATCTAGTTCATCCAAATTTAGCGGGACTTCTTCAACCTGTTTCACGGAACTCATTCTCCTTTAAAAATTCAAAATTTTCATTTAACCACATAATAAATTATAAATTTTTCAATTTCAATTATTATTTTTTTATTTTTTTCAAAAAAAAAAAAAAAAAAAAAAAAAAAAAAAACCAATTATTATTTTTTTTTTTTTTTAAAAAAAAAAAAAAAAAAAAAAAAAAAAAAACAGCTCTAAAATCTAGAGCCGATTTACGTTTTCACTATTTAGCTTTCTTGCCCGAAGTACATGGCATTTGTTGTTTCTCTACGTTTTTCCCTGTCCGTATTTTAAAGTATCGATTCCTACCATCATGTTTATACCCCCCTACCCGATCCGACCAAATATTCTCGTTTAACAGATTGTGGTATTAGGTCAATAAAGTAAACACAATTTTTTAGATTTATTTCACCTACCGCGCGCTTACGCTTGGTGGCCTCTTCCTTCAAGGACAGAATGCATTCTGTCCTTGAAGGAAGAGGAAAAGTTGAATTTTGGCTTAATTCGCAATCTTATTAAAGTACATACGTTCGTATTCGGGTGGAGAAAAATAACCATTTGCAGAGTGTATTCTTTTTGAGTTATAGAATATCTCGATATATTCATAGATTTCCTTTTTCGCTTGTTTTCTAGTCTTGTATTTAGTCAAATAAATTCGTTCTTTCTTCAATACACTGTGAAAAGATTCAATACAAGCGTTGTCGTAACATTTTCCTTTTCTGCTCATGCTTACATCGATCTTGTAGGCGGCTAATTGCTTTTGGTAATCTTTCGAACAATATTGGCGTCCACAGTCTGAATGATGAAGAACAGATCCGAGCGGCAGTTGCTGGCGATTATAAGCCCGGTCCAAGGCGTTGATAACCAAGTCTTTTGTCATTATTTTATCGACGGACCAGCCTACAATTTTACGGGAAAACAAATCCATTACACTCGCCAGATAAAGCCATCCTTCTGATGTGGGAACATAAGTGATATCAGCCACCCACACTTTATTTGGCTCATCAACTTTAAACTCTTGATTGAGCTTGTTGGATAGGCTACACTTAGTTGGACAGAATTTTTAAGGTCAAGTAGACTACAAATAATACATTTGAGGAGAATCTACATGGCCAAAAGAGAACGCCGAACATTTACTGAAGATTTCAAGCAACAGATCGTGCAGCTGTACCAAAATGGAAAACCAAGAAAAGAGATTATTCGTGAGTATGACCTTACTCCTTCATCTTTAGATAAGTGGGTGAGTCAGAGTCAAAAGTCAGGTTCTTTTAAGGAGAAAGACAATTTAACAGATGAGCAAAAAGAATTGATGGAACTCCGAAAAAGAAATATGCAGCTAGAAATGGAAAATGACATTTTAAAGCAAGCCGCGCTGATACTAGGACGAAAGTAAATGTAATCAAGAATAACCAACACAAATACTCGATATCAGCAATGTGCAAAGTCCTACAACTCCCTAGAATTGTCTATTATTATGAAGTAAAAGAAAGAATTGCAGAGGATCCCGTTGTCTCTGATGTAGCGTCAAAACTATGGACACGTAAAATCAAAGTAGAATTAAAAAAGCGCGGTCTGATCGTTTCCAGGCGAAGAATCGGGCGCATAATGCAGGTACAGGGCCTTGTTTCTTCCTATACAATTACTCAATTTAAACCGCATGCGAAATCCTGTAATGAATCAGAACAGAAGAATGAACTTAATCGTGCGTTTACCCAGGAACAAGAAATGACCGCAATCGTAAGCGATTTAACATACGTAAGGGTTAATCAAAAATGGAACTACGTATGTGTCTTTGTCGATCTCTTTAATCGAGAAATCATCGGTTTTAGTACAGGGCCAAATAAAGATGCATTACTCGTTTATCGTGCAATAGCTTCTATTAAGGTCGATCTTAATAAAATACAGCTATTCCATACCGATCGTGGAAATGAGTTTAAAAACAAATTGATTGATGATGCTTTGAAAACATTTACTATCCAACGATCCTTAAGTATAAAGGGCTGCCCATATGATAATGCAGTAGCCGAAGCAACATTTAAAATCATCAAAACAGAGTTTGTGAAAGGAAGACATTTTAATAGTTTAGTAGAATTAACAAGGGAATTACAAGACTATGTTCACTGGTTTAATAACATACGAATTCATGGAACCCTTGGATATGAAAGCCCAATTGATTACAAGCATAGACACCTTAAAAAAATTGTCTAGTTTAGTGTAGACATACCATGTTTTAAATAGACTGGGAGTGTGTGTTTTGAGTTCGTCGTCGCTTTATATTTTTTTACAGTCTTTAATCGAAGATCCTCTTCTTTCATGATTCGAGCTACTGTTCTTTGACAAACCGGTATCCCTTTTTTCTCAAGGTCTTTCGCTATCTTCGGACTTCCAAATAGGATTTATGAACATGCTTAACCAGGGTCTTATGGCGTTTGGTTTTTTCACTTTCAGGGCGGTCCACCCATTTATGATATCCGCTTCGTGAAACATTCATAACGTTGCACATCTTCTCCACACGGAACTTGAAGCGATTCTCGAAGATAAATGAGAAAATTACCGATGGTCTTTCGCGAAGAAGTGCATAGCCTTTTTTAAGATGGCATTCTCCTCTTCCAAATCACGGAGACGTTTTTGCATGGCTTTTAATTGTTGGTTTTCCGTCATGTTTGGAAGGGCAGCTTCTATAAACTCTTCACCGTATTTCTTTTTCCAATTGTGAATAGTATTTGGGTTGATATCCAGATCCCTGGCCGTCTGGGCAACTGATTTGTTTTGTTCAATCATCATTTGGACTGTGCTTCTTTTGAAATCTTCATCAAATGTTTGTCTGCTCATTTGGACACCTCTTATTATTAGTTATTTTAATAATAAACTGTGTCTACTTTTGAGTCTAACATCATGGTGCCTTATTTGGTGGGAATGATTTTACTGCAGCTTGTCTCAATATGAATAGAGCAGATTCAGCCAAATCTATTATTCCTGAGTACGTTAAGTTAAACATAATGCCTAGTAGCCCATTCCAAATTATTAATGAACAAATTGTTGGAAAAGCGATTGTACAAGGATTGAGAAGAACCAAACTTTTAAAATACTCAAATGGAAGAGAATACTTAATGGGTTTAGGGGGAGAGATAGCCGGTTCTTGGCAGTCAGTCAAATGGTTATCTAAACATGCAGCTCCTCATGGATTAAATTATGTTTCTACTCCGCCAGATAGAATTTTATTTTCACTATTTGCAAGTGCTCAATCAATATTACAATCTTTATATAGTGATATTTGATAAATTAAAAACGTTTACGTTATATACAATAGCGTAAACGTTTTATCCTTCGAAAGGAAAATTAATTATGAATACAATAATAGCATTATTACCATTTGTGTGTGTGTTTGTATTTTTATTTATATTAAAACAAACGTCGTTGAAGTCAGGACTCCTATCTTACACTGCTACCTTATTTGTCATTTTGATTTACCCTAATTACCATATAGCCATAGAAGGAATCCTAAATGCTTCCATCAAAGGTTTTTTAATTTCTTTTGTAGCAGCTTATGTTTTGTTTTTTGGTATACTCTTTTTTCACTTAATTAATAATATTGGAGGGATTCAAACCATTGCTGCCTTTATTTCAGGTGCAACAAATGATCAGCTTTTACAAGTTATATTATTAGTCATGGGACTCTCCCCTCTTTTAGAATCAACGAGTGGTTTTGGAATAGCATTTATGATTGTAGCACCAATCTTAATTGCATTGGGGTTTACCCCTATTAAAGCAGCTTCTATCGGGCTTGTCAGTTTACTTGCGGTTCCATGGGGGGCTTTATCTACTGGAACTGTAATAGGTGCACAAATTGGAGGAATTCCTCTCAAGGAAGTAGGGACAGGAACCGCCATCATAAGTGTTCCTATATTTATATATTTTTTAGTAATTGCTATTTACTTAGCTGGAGGGAGAAAGGCAATAGGGCATAAATGGAAAGAAATTTTATCAATTTCAATTGTTTTTTCCCTTACTATGATTCTGTTTAATATTTTTGTAAGTGTAGAGCTAGCTGGTGTTCTTAGTTCCTTAGCTAGTAGTAGTATTGGTTTAATCATAATCAGGATAAAAAATTCTTCTCAACTTAAAATAACAAATAAAAGTATTGAGGAAACTTCTACATCTAAAAAAACTGACGAAAGTATTAGCCTCATTAAAGTTATGAGCCCCTACTTATTTTTGACTTTCTCAATTTTCGCTACAAGACTTATACCTTTATTTAAAGAATTTTTGGAATCAAACCTTGTCATTAATTTACCTACTTTTTCTTTTTCATTAGCTTTACTTTATTCGCCAGGGTTCTGGCTTTTTATTACATGTTTGTATACTATATTCATTTTTAGAATTTCTAAGAGTATAGTATGGATTTCTATTAAAACTACTATAAAACAATGGGTTCCTTTTGTAATTTCTACTACTGCATTTGTAGCTATTTCCCAACTAATGACAGCATCCAATATGACCGTTGTTATTGCTAACGCTGCTGGATTAATGTTTGGCACTATATTTATATATATATCTCCTTTTATTGGGGGAATAGGGGGCTTCCTTACAGGTAGTAACACAGGGTCAAATGCTATGTTTACCCAATTACAAGTTCAAACTGCCACTAAAACTGGCTTACCATTAAATTTAGTTGCTAGTATTCAAAATGCAAGTTCTTCTCACGCAACAATGGCTTGTCCTTCTAGGATAGCATTAGGAGCAACATTATGTGGAATTGAATCAGAAGAGAATAGTTTGTTAAAAAAGATGTCTTTAATTGTTATCGGGGCAATATTAATAATCATAATTATGACTCCAATTTTATTAATTTTTGGCGACTATTCTTAAAAAACCTAGGCTTAAATTTGTAATTCAGAGATTGTATTCCTCAAGACTAAAAAGACTAAGAGAACTATCTAGTTACCGAGCCTTGCCCTTCATGAAATCAAGCTATCCATAGAAAAAGCTATTGTGTAAAAATTTGAACAGTAGTTTATCTTGTTTGGATAGGCTAAACTTAGTTGGACAGAAAATCAAGGTCAAGTAGACTACAGATACCATACTAGAGGAGAATCTACAATGACTAAAAAGAACGCCGGACCTTTACTGAAGACTTTAAGAAACAGATGGTGCAGTTGTACCAACATGGAAAACCTAGAAAAGAAATAATTCGAGAGTATGATCTCACCACCCCTTCTTCACTAAGTGGGTCAAACAGAGTGAAACATCTGGTTCATTTAAAGAAAAGGACCAGATGTCAGATGAACAGAAAGAACTGTTTAAACTTCGAAAGAGAAATAAGCAATTGGAAATGGAGAATGATATTTTAAAGCTAGCCGCGCTGATACTAGGACGAAAGTAAATTAATCAAGAATAACCAGCACAAATACTTGATATCAGCAATGTGCAAAGTTCTGCAGATTCCAAGAAGCACTTATTACTACGAATCGAAAGAAAGGCCTTCGGAAGACGACATTACGTCTCACATCATTGGAATTTTCCAAAACAGCCGTCAGAATTACGGTACCCGATGTCCTTGAAGTAATAGGTATTCCTGAAGCGACGTATCATGATCACATCCAACAATGTAAGAAAGAAGATCCTGATCAAAAATGGAAAGATATCATTCAAGAATTGTTTAAAAAACATAAAGGACGATACGGATACCGCCGGATTCATTCAGAATTAAAAGCACAAGTTCATGTCATCAATCATAAAAAAGTGCAGCGTATTATGAGGGTGTTAGACTTAAAATGTGGAAAATTCACACGTAAAATTCCGTTATAATTCTTACAAAGGGAAAGTGGGAAAAGTGGTTAAAAAACGTTGGAACCGTCGGTTTACTGCACCTTACCAAAAATTAGTAACAGATGTGACAGAGTTTAAATCTACAGGAAATGAAAAACTGTATTTAAGTCCGATATTAGACCTTCATAACAGTGAAATTATCTCTTTCGGGATTTCTAACAGACCCACATTGGATTTGGTTTTAGCCCCATTGGACCAAGCAATAGATCTTGTTAAAAATGAAGCCGGCTATCGCACAACGATTCATTCAGACCAAGGCTGGCAGCATCAACATAATAAATGGGTGAAGGCACTAAAGATCAACAAAATTTTTCAAAGTATGTCCCGAAAAGCCAAATGTGCAGATAACGCAGCTATGGAGAATTTCTTTGGGATTCTGAAACAGGAAATGTATTACGGAGAAGAACTCATGTCGTACGGTGAGCTTAAGAAAAAAATAGCAGAGTACATAGATTATTATAACAACATACGGATTAAGCAAAAATTGGCTGGCTTAAGTCCAGTGCAATACCGAACTCAAACCAGCCGACCAGCTGCATAATATAAACTCTAACTTTATGGTGTTTTTATAACGGTTCGGAAGGATATCCAATGGTTTTTTTGTAATTCCATCGGCAATGATGAGTTGGTATTTTCCCTCCCGTGTATCTCCTTTATACTCATCAATCGCGATGAAAGAAAGCAGCTTTTCCATGGGACGTATTTCACTTCGGGACAAACGGTTAAACAGGCGGACAATGGTGGAGGAAGAGGGACCGTAGGTTTTCCCCTGTTTCCTTGAACGTCTTTCCTTAATCGCCCGTATGGTCACTGCCTGCTTCCACTCAATCGATGCACGCTGATAACGCTGAACAAACGAGTTTTGTTCTGAAAAACGCTTCCCGCATTCACAGGTATAACGCCTGCGTTTATAAAAAATCTTGGTCTTCCTTTTGAACCACTTTAAGTGCTTGATTTTTTGCATCCGATAGTCATGAACACGGGAGGTTCGTACTCCGCAGGTGGGACACAGGAGGAGTTTTTGTTCCATCTCCACATACACTCTCACGATATCCTCCACTTGTTTCACTTTAGAAATGATAACTCCTTTTAAACCGGGAATATTCATGGTAAAATTTATATGCACGCAACTCCGTTCTCTACTTGTTTCTCGTCAATTCAAGTATAAAGGAATTGGATGTTTGCGTGTATTTTTTATGCAAACGAATTGTACAGATACCCCTACAAATAGTATAGAGCCTCTTTTCAATCATGTAAAAAGGATGGGATTCCTATTCCCCCCTTCTTTTTCCTGCTTTTTCTTCCTGGCCTGTGTCCACATGTTCTCCACAGGCATATCAGAACTTTATTTTGATTATGACAGGCGTTTATTATGGAGTTACACTTTTAATTTTATCAACGCACAGCACTCCACATGTGTCGTCATCGGAAACATATCAACCGGCTGCACTTCAACGGTTTGGTATCCGCCTGCTTCCAAGATCTTTAGGTCCCTTGCCAGTGTTGCCGGGTTGCAGGAGACGTAGACGACTTTTTTTGGTTTCATTTCGATGATGGTGTTGAGCAGGGCTTCGTCGCAGCCTTTTCGCGGCGGATCGACGACGAGGACATCTGCCCGGTTGCCTTTGGCATACCAGTCCGGGATGACGGTTTCTGCTTCCCCAACGGCAAATTCAGCGTTATCGATGCTGTTCAGTTCGGCGTTGCGGCGGGCGTCTTCAATCGCTTCCTTCACGATTTCAACTCCGAAGACCTTCTTCGCCTTCTGCGCCAGGAAAAGGGAAATCGTCCCGATGCCGCAATACGCATCAATGACTGATTCCTCGCCGGTCAGGCCTGCATATTCAAGCGCTTTTTCGTACAGCACCTTTGTCTGGTCTGGATTGACCTGGTAAAAGGAAAGCGGCGAAATTGCAAATTTCACGTTTCCGATGTAGTCATAAATGACTTCATTTCCCCACAGCAGATTAGTCTGCTCGCCAAGGATGACGTTCGTTTTTTTCGAATTGACGTTTTGGACGATCGACTTTACATGCGGCAGCTGGCTGATCAGCTCCTGGACGATTTTTTCCTTGAACGGCAATTCTTTCGTTCTCGTCACGATCACGATCATCAGCTCGCCCGTCTGCTTGCCGTACCGAGCCATGATATGGCGGATGACGCCCTTATGCTTTTCTTCATCATACGCTGGAATTCCAAGATCACTTACAATCTTTTTCACCGCTCTGACCGCTTCATTGATGGCAGGATGCTGGATCAGGCTTTCGTCCGCATCGACGATTTCATGGCTGCGCGGCTTGAAGAATCCGGCAATCAGCTTGCCGTCCTTCTCCCCGACAGGCACCTGGGCCTTATTCCGATAATGGAAGGGCTCGTCCATTCCGATGATAGGGTGCACCTTGACGTCACTGAGATTCCCGATCCGCTTCAGCACTTCCCGCACCTGCTTTTCCTTGAAATGGAGCTGGCCTTCATAGCTCATATGCTGGAGCTGGCAGCCGCCATATTTTGAAACGTCCTCCGGAAGAATCGCCGTCCGGTACGGGCTTGGTTCAACAACTTCCATCAGTCTTGCGAAGCCGTAGCCTTTATTGGCCTTCAGGACCTTGATTTTGGCCTTTTCCCCCGGCAGAGCATTTGGAATGAAGAGCGGGTAGCCGTCTACCTTGGCAACCCCTGCCCCGTCATGGGTCAAGTCCTCCACCTGTACTTCTATATAATCGTTCTTTGCAACTGGGGCTGTTTTTTTCATATCATCTTCCCTTTTCTTATTCAATCTAGCAGTCATTGTACCATAAACCGTTCCTTTCTCACAAAAACCCTCACCATCTGAATCCTTTCTCATACAATATAGCAGGAAAAAATTTTGAAACGGACATGCATAAAAAATGGCAAGGAGATGAAAAATAAGGAAAAAAGGAAGGTGGAAGTAATGGGTTTATTCAGCAGCATATCGGCGTGGAATGCAGCCCGGGCAGAAAAACATCGTGTAAAAATGGAGGAAAGGGGATTTTGTCCGGACTGTAACGGCCGGGGATACAGCCCGTTTGTTCCGACAGAATATCATTTCTCGGACATTTACGATTGCCCGGGTTGCAACGGCAGCGGCAAATATGAAGACTGGGCGAACATGAACGGAACGCAGATGTAACGGTAGATCCAATCGTACAAAAAGGCTCTTTTAATAAGGAAGAGCCTTTTTTGACGTGGGCTTTATTTTCTTTTTATGGCACAGCCTGCGATAAAAGGACAAGAAGTTATATCTTTTGATGCCGTCCTTCCATTTCTGAATACTTACAAAATGTGAAACCATTTGTTGTTGAAATAGATATAGATGCATTTAAACATTAAAGTAACAGATACCTGACCCTAATTTTAGTTTAACTACTCTTCATTTTTCACCTTTCCGTAACTGCTTACTTTGAAACCATCCAAATAATCTACAGCAGCAAAGAGAACATTCAAATCAAATAATGAGCCTACTCTTCTCTTTCTTCCCATTCTCCGGTTCCATCGACAGTGAATTCATTCATGTAATTTACCATAGCATAAATCTTTTCATCTTTATCTTTCTTATTAAACCCGGAAACGAAAACAATCCCTACATCTTCATCCTCTATTTGTGTATGATCTACTACAAACTCTATATCTTCTTCTACTATAAAATATTCTTTCGTCGCTATTATTGCTTTTCTCTCAATATCCTCTCGATCCACGCCGGCCTCCTTATTACATCCTGCTACCAAAACTATTATTATTTTTAAAAAAACCCAAAAAAACTTATGTATCTCTCTCGCCTCTTTCTAATCGGCCGTTTATAATTTTATTATAGTCTTTATGGAAATAGGTATCAATTATGGTAAATAAAGTATCAGATAAAGAATACCAAAAACTCAGTTCCCTCGCTTACTATAATGACATCCCAAAAACTTATATAATTAAAGGAAATGGTCTTAAGCAAAAGTGGACACTTATTATAGATAAAGATTTAAAAACATACGATCCTAACACTGGTTTGGATGCTGCAGTATATAAAAAAGGAAATAACGTGGTTGTTGCATTCGGAGGAACAAAAAACCTAACAGATCTAGGAGTAGATATAAAATATGTAGTTGGAGGCGTTTCCACAGAAGAAATAATACCTGAGTATGGAACAGATAGGTCTGACTGGTATGGGAAAAAGAAAGTTAAAACAAATCAATTTGCTCAATCTGAAAGGTTAGTCAAACAAGTAAAAGAAAAATACAGCACCCAGCCAAATATAAGGATAAGTACAACAGGACACTCCTTAGGCGGAGCAGAGGCAGGATACTCTGCTGCCATTAATAAGGTCAAAGCCGTCACCTTTAGCGCACCTAACGTTGTTCATTTACTCCCGGCTGATTTACAAAAGGATGTTAAAGCTGGAAAATATAATAAGGTCATTGTGAATTATATACATCCTAAAGACTCCATAGGCGCTGGAGGAATTAGAGAGTGGGAACGTCATATTGGCTCCAGTTTTTATATAGGTTATAACTTTGAGTTCGAAAACTATAAAAATAAGGCCATATTTCCCAGGTTCCTCGCTTCCATAACAGGAGATAAAAAATCTGATCAAGAATATTGGCACGGTTTACAGCATTACAAGTTTGATGAATTAGGCAACCTTTCTGTTCCTGAGTTAACGAATGTTGAAACTGGAGAAAGGCTTTGGCAATCACCCAACTTTGTTTCTGCTGATACTGTATCCATTGAGGTCACACCAAATGATTTAACAGCTCTTGCTGACGAACTTCAGGAAATATATAAACGTGTGGATGCATTATGTGATGAAAACCGGACAAAAATTAATCAACTAAATTCAATAGTTATCAATGCAGGGGTGCAAAATAAAGTACTCCATACCCTTAATAACTTCCAGAAATGGTTTGGAGAAGCGACGCATGACTTAACAACTGCACTTAATGAAAGTGCTGACAAGTATGGCAGCAGATACTCCAAGAGAATCTAAGAGCTTAGGAGGATTTAAGGACTAACATGATAGATTTAGAGTTTATGAAAAAAAAAAACTATTGGACGGAATGGCAGACCTTAACTTGTTAGATAGGACAAATACCAATCTCGGGGATTTTCTTGAAGTAGATTTAGCGGCCATCAAGGAAAAGTTAGAATATGTAGCCTCATGGAAGTCTGGTAAAGGAATCGAGGCTTTTTTAACTGCTATGGAGAACTATTTTGCTTTTTATTCTCAATATATCCAAGCAATTAGAGATATAGAAATGGATATCAGTGAGGCGAAGAAAAACATAAACTATGCTTTAGATCAAGTTAATTGGCAAAATAACGATTAAAAAAATGACGTATCTATAAAAAGAAAGAATGCCATTCCACTCCCTGCATGATTGCCTTTACATATGTATACAGGCATTCTAACGTTCCCCGGAAGCTGAACATACAAAGTTAATCAAGTAAAGCCAGGCTACTTTGAACCTATCAGCTAATCAACAGTCGTTATTCTTTTTATTGCACCTCCCTGTCACTGGCAATTAGGATAGGCTCGCCGTATGCTCATTTGCTTTTTATTCCAATAAACACAATCGTGACTCCAATCATAATACACAGAAGTTTAAACAGGGAAAGCTTTTCCGTCACTCCCACCAGCCCTATTGCGGTCGTGCTCATAAGAACGAAAGGACCGATTAATGCCAGGGAACTATTCACCATCAATGCTTTTTCGATATCATTAAATTTTAACATAAGCAATGCGGCAAATATCTCTAAACTCCCTGATAGCAAACGAATGAGTCCCATTAAAAGTACGGCTTTTTCAATTGCAATAAACATAATTCCCCTCCAGACGGTTTCTCCATCATTATTTTATGAGCCTGTTTATAAAATAGGACAGGAATAAATGCTAGTTCCCCATAAAAAAACACCTCTGACTGTTCCATAACAATCAGAGGCGCTTTTTACTAATGCTTATTATTTTTATTTTCCGGATCATCCGCTAAGGTGTCCCTTGGGATGAATACGTCGAAATGACGGTATTGGTTGACGAATTCTGCCGGTGCGAGGCCGCCGAATTCTCCATCCAGATTAAGCATCATTTCTTTTTTCGATGTAATCTTGATCCGGTTCGCTTTTACGTAAATCACGTTTTTATCCCGGATATGTTCCCCGCGCATGGCAAGCGAAGCGATTCGGACAAAGTCCGCCAGGTTCGCTTTCTTCAGGATCAGGAGGGTGAACATGCCGTCGTTCAGCGAAGCGTCAGGCGCCAGCTTCTCGAAGCCGCCGACTGAATTGGTGTTAGCGACCAAGAACAGCATGATTTCGCCTTCAAAAATCTTTCCATCATATTCAATCGTTACTTCCGTCGCTTTAATGGATGGAAGCATTTCGATTCCTTTTATATAGTAAGCAAGCTGCCCGAGCATCGTCTTCAATTTAATCGGCACATCATAGGTCAGCTCGGTCAGCCGTCCGCCGCCGGCAATATTGATAAAATATTTTTCGTTCATCTTGCCGATATCGACAGGCATGGAGTGCCCTCCGGCAATGATATCCGCTGCTGCTTCGATTGATTTTGGCAGGTGCAGGGCACGCGCAAAATCATTCGTGGTACCAGTTGGAATGATGCCAAGCTTCGGGCGTTTTTCCGCATCTGCAAGCCCGTTGACAACCTCATAAATGGTACCGTCACCGCCGGCTGCAATTACGATATCGTATCCGCGTTCGATCGCAATTTGTGCTGCCTTTGTGGCATCTCCGGCACCTGTCGTCGCATGGGCAGAAGTCTCATATCCAGCCGCTTCCATCTTCTGAAGAATGATCGGCAGGCTTTTCTTGATGGCTTCCCTTCCAGATGTCGGATTATATATTAACCTTGCTCTTTTCATTTCCCATCATCATCCTAAAGTTAAAATATGTTGATTCCATAAATTTCATATTATCTTTTTTATAGAGAAAAAGCAATGAGCGTGTACGCCGCTAATCGAGCCGATTCGGCTCCATGAAAATTATATAGCAGATGGTTCTTTATTTCTAGCCAAATCTACCCTGAAAATAGGCAGCGGCATCCTACCATTTTTTGCACCGCTGTCCGCCTGCTTGTCTATACTATAGAGAACCTTCTCCTCCATCATTGGATATAAGAAAAGAGGTTGAAAGAATATTCTAAGGAGGCATGAAATGTGATCCATTCATCTCTGTTCGATCTGACGAATAAGACCGCCATCATTACAGGCGGCGGAAGAGGACTCGGCCAGCAGATCACCTTGGCGCTTGCGGAGGCCGGGGCTAATGTCGTCATCGCCTCTAGGAATATCAAGGCCTATGAAGATTCCATTATCGAACAATTGGAAGACCTCGGTGCCGGCTACCTGACCATTGAATGCGACATCAGCAAAAAGCGCGATATCGAAGAAGCCGTATCGGCCGCTGTCGACCAGTTCGGAACGATTGATATTCTTGTGAATAACAGCGGCACCTCCTGGACGGCGTCCATTGAAGACACCCCTGAGGACAAATGGGACAAGGTATTCGGTGTGAACGTGAAAGGTCCTTTTTTATTTACACAGGCCGTTCTGCCGTATATGAAGAAACAGAAATCCGGGAAGATCATTAACATCTCTTCCATCATGGCCTTCGGCGGCACCCCTCCGGAAGTCTTGGACACGGTTGCCTATAATACAAGCAAGGGCGCACTCATTACCCTGACGAAGGATCTCGCGGTGAAGCTTGCCCGCTACGGCATCCAAGCCAATGCCATCGCTCCGGGGCTGTTCCCAAGCAAGATCACCCAGAATGTGCTCGGAGCTTCTGCTGCACGGATTCTGCAAAAAGTCCCCCTTGCCCGCTTCGGGGACGAAGAGGACCTGAAAGGCGCGGCTCTTCTGCTCGCTTCAAAGGCCTCCGACTATATCACAGGCCAGACCCTGATCGTAGACGGTGGCCTGACAGCCGTCGTGTAGCCTGTCCTCATTATTATGAACAAGAAAGGAAGAACAGATATGTTCAATATAAACCCTGAATTTTATAATCTATTAAAAACCTTAGGCACTCAGACTGAACAGCGGGTAAATGGGGTGATCAAAAGCGGCCTTCTGAATGAAAACCTGGCTTCCTCTGCCCTCAACTACTCCCGGCAGGCAGCTTCGCAAATCAGGAGAATCCAGGAACAGGCGGATAGGCTTTCCTTCCTGACAAACGTTCCGACCAAGAACGACTATACGGAGTTGAAGCAGCTAATCGTTCAGCTGGAGGAAAAAATGGATGAGCTGGAGGATTTCTTCATTACGGCGCTTCAGGCCATGCAAACTGCTGTGAACCCTCAGAACGGAACCGCTGCTGCGGGAAATGATCGTGCCGAGCGCTTCATGAAGGCGATCAATTCAGAGCGGGTTCTGAAAGCCTTATCCAATATGTCTTCTGTCCCTTCCAGCCTTCTGGTGAAAAAAAATGGCTGAGACCGGCCGCAATCGAGACAGGGCCTCCAAATGGAGCAATTTCCTGGATATTCCTAACCGGCCAATGCCCATTATGGGCGCCACCCCCAGAGTGGAAATCTGGAGAAAAAACAAAAGCTCTCTCTGGTATTACCCGGCACCGAAAAAAAAATACAGCATCCCGGTCTTTATGATTTATTCGCTTATCAACAAGCCCGTCATTCTCGATTTAGGGCCTGGGAATAGCCTGATTGAGTCCTTTACCCTTGCCGGCTTTGATGTCTTCCTGCTTGATTTTGGCAGTCCAGGCTATGAAGACGGCAGCATGACCATCAATGACTATATCACAGACTATGTCAGACGCGGTGTTCAGCGGGCCCTCCTGCATGCAGGAGCCCAGGAAATCACAGTACTCGGGTTCTGTCTCGGCGGAACGATGGCCGCCATGTATGCCGCCACTGCCGAAGAGCCGATCAGAAATTTAATTTTAACCGTAGCTCCTTTTGATTTCAGTCCTGCCTCCTATTTTGACAGCATCAAACAAGCGGTTAAAGACGGGCAGTCCCAGCTTAATGAATACTTGGATGTTCAGCGCACCATTCCCGCGAGAGAGGTCGAAGCCGGAATCCGCCTGATGACGTCTCCTGTCTATTACTCCCCTTATCTATCTTTGCTGAACCGCGCAGACGATCCGCAATATGTGGAGAATTGGAGGCGGCTTAACGCCTGGACAAAAGGCCATGTCCCGCTGACTGGCGGAGTCATCAAGCAGATGCTCGATGATTTCATCGTTCATAACCGGCTGATCAGCGGAACACTCCGAATCCAGGGAAAAAGAGCCAATCTGGCAAATATCCGCTCCAACGTCCTTATCGTTGCGAACAAACAGGACAATCTCGTCCCAGAGGAATTCATCAAACCGGTTTTGAAAAAATTAAAATCCGCGGATGTAACGTATACGCTCCAGAACAGCGGACATGCTGCTGGTTTATTACACTCAATTCCTTCCTTTCTCAAGGACTGGCTGACAGCCCGGTCCATGTAAGCAAAGCAGAGGCTTAATTGCCTCTGTTTTTTTTATGCGCAAAAAGATTCGGAAGGCGGACAAAATAAAAAATAAGCAAGGCGGTTGCAAATGATTGAACATCGGAATATAATTTGGCCATAGGCAACATTTTTAAAAGAGGAAAAGTATTCGATTATTTAGTATATAAAGGAGGAATTATCTTGGCACAACATACATTCTTTACGAAGGCAGAAGATGTGCTGAGCGGCCGCACAAAGGGATTCAGACGGCTTCTTCCTTTCCTGGGACCTGCTTTTATTGCCGCAGTGGCCTACATTGATCCCGGAAATTTCGCCACCAACATCGCCGCTGGCTCGCAGTACGGGTATATGCTGCTCTGGGTGGTTCTCGTATCCAATATCATGGCCGTGCTGATCCAATCCATGTCAGCCAAACTCGGGATCGCCACCGGGAAGAACCTGCCGGAAGTCGCACGGGAAAGATTCCCGAAACCTGTCTCATACGGCCTCTGGATCCAGGGAGAACTTGTTGTCATGGCCACGGATCTGGCGGAATTCATCGGGGCAGCGCTCGGAATCTACCTGCTGTTTGGGATTCCGCTCCTTCCTTCCGCACTGATAGCCGCCGTCGGTTCATTCGCCATCCTTGAGCTTCAGCGGCGCGGCGTACGCTCATTGGAAGCAGGCATCACCGGGTTCGTCTTCATTGTCGTCCTGGCATTCGGAATTCAGGTCTTTTATGCCAAGCCGGAAATGGGCCCGCTTCTGAATGGATTGCTCGTTCCGCAGTTTGACGGCGTAAACAGCGTATTGCTGGCAGCCGGAATTCTCGGTGCAACCGTCATGCCGCATGCGATTTACCTGCATTCGGCCCTTACCCAAAAACGTGTAGTTGCCAAAAATGAGGAAGAACGCAAAAAAATCTTCCGCTTCGAATTCATTGATATTCTGATTGCCATGGTAATCGCAGGAGCCATCAACGCCAGCATGCTGATCGTCGCTGCCTCCCTGTTCTTTAAGAACGGACTGTTTGTCGAAGACCTGGACGTAGCCTTTGACCAGCTCGGAACCTTGATTGGTCCATTCGCGGCTATCCTGTTCGGAATCGGCCTGCTTGCAGCCGGCTTATCCAGCTCCACTGTCGGCACCATGTCGGGAGACGTCATCATGCAGGGATTCATCAGAAGAAGAATACCGATTTATTTGCGAAGGCTGATCACCATCACGCCTCCGATTATCATCATCGCCATGGGCATCAATCCAACCAAGGCGCTGGTCATGAGCCAGGTCATATTATCATTCGGCATCGCCTTTGCCCTCGTTCCATTGGTCCTCTTCACGAGCGACCGGAAACTGATGGGCGGCCTGGTGAATAAAAAAATTACGACTATTATTGCATGGGCCATCTCTGTCGGAATTATTATTCTTAATCTATTTCTCTTATATCAAACTTTTTTCGGATAATCTAAAAGAAGCCGGTACTGCTGATGCAGTGCCGGCTTTTTGTGTTCCGCTGTTCATTTTTCGTTTCCATTTTGAGCTGTCAGCTTTTTTTCTCGCGTGTAAATACAGCTACAAAAAAATGGCTCCAGCGAATATGTATTTCATATCTTGTGTGAACAGGCCTGCTGCTAAAGCAAAGAAGAGAATGACAAATGATATAGATTCATAAGGGCAGTCCTATTGGTATATTAACTGTCAGAACAGAAGTGTCAGCGGAATTTCAATCCACGCATCCATATAGGATGCGACTAATAAATCCCCCGCGCTTCTACCTTCGAATTCTTATTTCAATCCACGCATCCATATAGGATGCGACGGATTGATCGATGAAATCATGTTCGATAATCAAGATTTCAATCCACGCATCCATATAGGATGCGACGGAAAGAGTAATGCTTCAGTAGACATTCAGATTATTTCAATCCACGCATCCATATAGGATGCGACTTTCTTCAGTTTTGGGAACCTGTTATATGGATCGTATTTCAATCCACGCATCCATATAGGATGCGACACTATACAATCGCTTTTAATAGATCCAACCTTCCGATTTCAATCCACGCATCCATATAGGATGCGACGAGGGAATGGTCAAAGAATTGTTTGCTGATCAGTACATTTCAATCCACGCATCCATATAGGATGCGACTGGAATATTGAGGACAATTCCCTCAGAAAACATAAATTTCAATCCACGCATCCATATAGGATGCGACATCAAGATCTTCTGCATCATCACGACGATTTTTCAAATTTCAATCCACGCATCCATATAGGATGCGACACGAACAATTTGTAGCATTCATGAAAAAATATAAATTTCAATCCACGCATCCATATAGGATGCGACGCAACTGCACAGCAGACCACTACCTGTACCAGAGATTTCAATCCACGCATCCATATAGGATGCGACTGGCAGGCCAGTCCATTCCTGCTCCTAAAGCGGAAATTTCAATCCACGCATCCATATAGGATGCGACTCAAAGCTGACATTTATTTACCCCCTCTATAATGATTTCAATCCACGCATCCATATAGGATGCGACGCGTTGCAACCGCTTCGACTTCCAGCATGATTTTAATTTCAATCCACGCATCCATATAGGATGCGACAGCAGAAAATAGTTCCGTTCAATTCCTATTACCATTTCAATCCACGCATCCATATAGGATGCGACTAGGCGCGGGATCTTCCACTACTGGGGGCGGGCAGGATTTCAATCCACGCATCCATATAGGATGCGACGGTTTTACGATGTGCGTCGTCGTATACTATAAGTATTTCAATCCACGCATCCATATAGGATGCGACATACATTAATATCCTGATGCAACTCTTTATTTTCTATTTCAATCCACGCATCCATATAGGATGCGACATTATACATACAGTTCGTATTTATAGTTTAAAGGAATTTCAATCCACGCATCCATATAGGATGCGACGTTACATTTAAATCTATGCAAGTCACACCAGTTTTAATTTCAATCCACGCATCCATATAGGATGCGACACAACTAAAGCTGGTAAAGTTACAGCTATTTCTATTTCAATCCACGCATCCATATAGGATGCGACGTAAAGATGTGAGCATATGGGCATTGGCTCAAAATTTCAATCCACGCATCCATATAGGATGCGACGTGGCAGGCGCTCACGCCAAGAATTCCGTCAGACGATTTCAATCCACGCATCCATATAGGATGCGACTTTTCCAACTCTACCGCGACGGGTCTTGCTGTCCGATTTCAATCCACGCATCCATATAGGATGCGACGTAAAGGTCGCCCTGCGCAAGATTGCGGCCATTTACATTTCAATCCACGCATCCATATAGGATGCGACATCTGGGTCAAGCAGGATGTTGGTCAGTGGATACGATTTCAATCCACGCATCCATATAGGATGCGACCTTGAAGTATTTCGCTAATGACGCTATCTTCTAGATTTCAATCCACGCATCCATATAGGATGCGACGGTTTTACGATGTGCGTCGTCGTATACTATAAGTATTTCAATCCACGCATCCATATAGGATGCGACAAGCGAAAATAGCAAGAGGAGGCGGAAGATATAGATTTCAATCCACGCATCCATATAGGATGCGACGCGACCGTATAATCAAGTCGCGCTTCATCGCATTATTTCAATCCACGCATCCATATAGGATGCGACGACATTGAGTACAGAGAGGACGAAGATAAATGACATTTCAATCCACGCATCCATATAGGATGCGACTCGCGCTCCTTCACAAGGCGTTCTTCGTAAATTTATTTCAATCCACGCATCCATATAGGATGCGACCGCCGAATCTTCACGCATTCCTGCAAGCTAGGGGCATTTCAATCCACGCATCCATATAGGATGCGACGAATATAACTGGCTTCTACATCGTCCACAAATTATTTCAATCCACGCATCCATATAGGATGCGACGTACATAGCGGACTCACCTCCGCCTAATCAATATTTCAATCCACGCATCCATATAGGATGCGACCATAAAGCGTGGCGTTTCTATTTCCCTTTCGAATTTCAATCCACGCATCCATATAGGATGCGACTCATATAGCCTTCCGTCCACTTCAACTCTGTTAAATTTCAATCCACGCATCCATATAGGATGCGACTCGCCCTCTCGAATACTTCCGCCTGACGTCCTTTATTTCAATCCACGCATCCATATAGGATGCGACTAATTACACTACAGTATACTTGGAGGAGATTCGATATTTCAATCCACGCATCCATATAGGATGCGACCCCCAGCAGCCTGCGTAGTCTCCGTCTAAATTAACATTTCAATCCACGCATCCATATAGGATGCGACAAATTCAGTCAGCACTGCATTCTCCGTGGAGCTGTAATTTCAATCCACGCATCCATATAGGATGCGACAAAAACCCTCCGGAAATGGAGGGGGTTACTTACTATTTCAATCCACGCATCCATATAGGATGCGACGCAGAATAATTGAGCGCTGGCTGCAATAGTTGGGATTTCAATCCACGCATCCATATAGGATGCGACAACGGGCGATTAAAACTAGAAGAATTACTTCTACCATTTCAATCCACGCATCCATATAGGATGCGACAGGATGGTATCATGACAACGTGTAAAATCATTACTTATTTCAATCCACGCATCCATATAGGATGCGACCGTTCGTGGTTAGATTCGAGATGGATAGGTTTCGTATTTCAATCCACGCATCCATATAGGATGCGACGTAAAGTCAACTTCCTCCCTCGTGTGCTTAGGAATTTCAATCCACGCATCCATATAGGATGCGACCTCTGCCGATTGACCGACTCACCAGCATGGCTGATTTCAATCCACGCATCCATATAGGATGCGACTTCAACGTTGGTCATTTCCTCAAATTGTTTAATAATTTCAATCCACGCATCCATATAGGATGCGACAATGGTAAAGGTTCAGATGACGCAAATAAGGACTATTTCAATCCACGCATCCATATAGGATGCGACGACCAACCCGATTAAAAGGCCCACAAAGACGCTCAATTTCAATCCACGCATCCATATAGGATGCGACTGGTTGGGTGTTTCCACCGTTATTCTGGCTCTTAATTTCAATCCACGCATCCATATAGGATGCGACTTCATAAATTCTACTCCTTCACAATAGTTATCTTATTTCAATCCACGCATCCATATAGGATGCGACTAAGATCTTTCAGCGTATTCTGCATTCCCTGATACATTTCAATCCACGCATCCATATAGGATGCGACCTTCGTGGATGCCGGTAAATATCCAATCTTTGTCAATTTCAATCCACGCATCCATATAGGATGCGACGCTACATAGAGATATAGAAGACTTATACGATATATTTCAATCCACGCATCCATATAGGATGCGACATCTGCTTTTTCGAGTTTCTTCCTATTATATAGAATTTCAATCCACGCATCCATATAGGATGCGACGTGGTTTCTATCATGGTTGCACCGCCGAAAATAATTTCAATCCACGCATCCATATAGGATGCGACTCAATGCCATATGCGCATCCATTGGTGTATTTAATTTCAATCCACGCATCCATATAGGATGCGACAAGTTTGGATAAACATATTGGAATATGTTGTATTATTTCAATCCACGCATCCATATAGGATGCGACGTCCGGCATCTGATCATTCTCCCTGTCTTGGAGATTTCAATCCACGCATCCATATAGGATGCGACTATCTGCCGGCCGTATCATCAAAGGCGCTGTTAAATTTCAATCCACGCATCCATATAGGATGCGACATATATGAGTATGTATGGATTCAGGAGACAATAATTTCAATCCACGCATCCATATAGGATGCGACATCTGCTTTTTCGAGTTTCTTCCTATTATATAGAATTTCAATCCACGCATCCATATAGGATGCGACGATAAAGTTATCCGTTTCAGAATCCGGTAACTGTTGATTTCAATCCACGCATCCATATAGGATGCGACTCAATGCCATATGCGCATCCATTGGTGTATTTAATTTCAATCCACGCATCCATATAGGATGCGACTGCTGCGGGCTTGTCTTCACCCGGAATATTTATTATTTCAATCCACGCATCCATATAGGATGCGACATTCCTGAGTGCAAAACCTTGCCATCGTCGACGGATTTCAATCCACGCATCCATATAGGATGCGACGATGTTGCTTTCGGTTCATTTACATTAGCCAGTTATTTCAATCCACGCATCCATATAGGATGCGACAAATACTTCTGTACGTCCTCCGTAATATCCCAGGCATTTCAATCCACGCATCCATATAGGATGCGACGCATAAACATCCTGTAAGGGGTGTTGCAGACATATTTCAATCCACGCATCCATATAGGATGCGACACAGCCCAAAAATGCATAAAATAATGCATAAATATTTCAATCCACGCATCCATATAGGATGCGACAATATTTTTTATGATAAAGACCAAGTTCCTATTGATTTCAATCCACGCATCCATATAGGATGCGACTATGGGTCTTGTAATGTCGCCTATCTTTATTATGTATTTCAATCCACGCATCCATATAGGATGCGACGCCGTTTTCTTGCCAAAAAGCATACACTTTTCCATTTCAATCCACGCATCCATATAGGATGCGACACAGACCGTGTTTCTTGGCAAAGCTGTTGCGTTCTATTTCAATCCACGCATCCATATAGGATGCGACATAGTGATTCTCGGTGATGCATCCATCAAGATAGATTTCAATCCACGCATCCATATAGGATGCGACAATTGATACCTTCCGCAATCTTACTTTTATAATTCATTTCAATCCACGCATCCATATAGGATGCGACCGGTTATTTGTTGCATTTACTAACTGTATATAATGATTTCAATCCACGCATCCATATAGGATGCGACGTGCATATACACCATCATCCACAACACCGCCAATATTTCAATCCACGCATCCATATAGGATGCGACGGTATTTCGGAGTCAAAACACAGATAAATCAACGATTTCAATCCACGCATCCATATAGGATGCGACATAAAGGGGAAATATTAGATGCGTATGTTTTAAATTTCAATCCACGCATCCATATAGGATGCGACGGAAACCATGCCAGACATCAAGTTACCCGCAGATATTTCAATCCACGCATCCATATAGGATGCGACTCCGCCCTGCGCCATGGATTTGATCCCCGGCGTATTATTTCAATCCACGCATCCATATAGGATGCGACTGTCGTAGACTTGACCATTCTGTCTTACTAATTTATTTCAATCCACGCATCCATATAGGATGCGACCCGGAAGTGGGATTGGTATTGGATGCAAAGAGCCATTTCAATCCACGCATCCATATAGGATGCGACCTTCTCCATTAAAACTCTGGATAAAAACAATAAGATTTCAATCCACGCATCCATATAGGATGCGACTAAGTATATGTCAATAGTATATACTCAAAAGGAGTATTTCAATCCACGCATCCATATAGGATGCGACCAGTGTTCCTTTTTGTAGGTATTCCGCTAATTTAATTTCAATCCACGCATCCATATAGGATGCGACAAAAATGCTTTCCTTCCCAACAGCCGATGGACGAATTTCAATCCACGCATCCATATAGGATGCGACTGCGATTTCAGGTTGTGATTATGTAGAAAGCTACATAATTTTGTCTAAAAATGTTTTTTTCTGCGAGATAAAAGTGAAAAAAGCCCAAAACAGAAGAAGTTCAACAAAAATATGGAACAAAATAAGGTGCGAATCCTTCTAGGTTTTTATGGGCACTACAGATTCGCACTAAAAAAGCAGCGGGCCCTCTAAATCTATAGATTCTTTTACACCAATATGTTCTACCTTCGTTTTATAATTTTTCCCAAGCTGATAAAATCGTAGACTATCAGCTTGTTCATCAATAATATCAGCTAATTCAAATTTCAAACTGGCGAATTGAGCTGCATCTACAATACATTCAAAAACAGAATTTTGTACTCTTTGGCCATAGTTTTGACATACCTTTGAAACCTTACGTAGTCTTCTTTGGCCGGCTCCAGTAACAGTACTGACGTCATAAGTAATTAATACCAGCACATCATACACCTACTTCCATAAAAAAGGTGGATAATCATCTAAGTCATCTCTTAAATAACGGGCTAATAATAAGGCTTGTACATGAGGAACCAGCCCCCACGTGATTTTCTCTCCTAAATATGGATGTGTCAGTTTCTCCTGTTTCTTGTCTTGCCAAGCAGACAGAAATTTTTTTCTGGCTTGATCAGTCATTATAACTGATCCATTTTCTTTCTTTAAGAAATCAGATTTATTGAGCACTTTTTTATTTATCAATGAGAGCACAAATTTGTCTGCATAGACGCCTCTTAATTCTTCCATAACATCTAACGCTAAAGAGACTCTGCCTGGACGATCGCGATGCAGAAAGCCAACATACGCATCCAGACCAACACCTTCTAATGCCGCTGCCATATCATTAGCCAGTAAAGTATACGCGAAAGATAGCAGAGCATTTACATTATCTAAAGGAGGTCTTCTAGAGCGGATTGAAAAGTAAAAATCCTCTTTTTGCTGCAGAATCATCTGATTAAATAATCGATTATAGGCGATAGCAGCCTGTCCCTCCAAACCTCTTAATACCTCTAAATCTTCACATTCTCTGATGTCTAAGAGGATTTTAGATAAATGTTTGGATGTTTTTTTAAATTCTTCAATATCTATTCTTAATGGGTAATCTCTAGTCATCCTTTCAATTATCCACTTACTGTTGAAAATTTTAGCTAAAATAAAGTTTCTTGCCATCTTTGCAGACGCCGTCTCATTATCTGAAATACGGTATTGCTTTTTTCTTAAAACAACATTTCCTCTGCTTTTTCCGATCACCCGCGCAAGGAACCTGCCATTCTTAGTTAAAAAGACAATGGATAAATTTTTTTCAGCACAGTAACCCATCAATGCTGGGCTTGCTCCTGTATATCCAAATGTAATAATCGATTCCAGATTATGAAGCGGAAGTCTTCCGAGCCTCTCCTTCTCTTTTAGCAAGACAATATTATCGCCATCTAAAGATAAATACACATCGGGCTGTGTAATATATAGCGTATTCAAAAGTCTCTTCATTCATAGACCTTCCCTTCAATATAACTTTTCACTGACCGTTTATTCATTAAAAGCGGCAGGCAAATATTTTGAAGGGAACAATTTTTACAAAATGACCCCGTTTTAACCTTAGGTGTATATCTTCTCTTGTAGTATTCCTGCATTTCTTTTACTATGAATCTGACTTTATCTTTGTATTCTCTTGTCAATATGATTTCAACTCTATGTTTAATTTCATTGTAAAAAAGAAATCCCTTATCTATTTCGCAAAGAAGCATTTCTTCCAAGCAGATTGCCTGTGCAGTTAATTGAAGGATATCTGCGTCATTCACCTTTGGTTTTCCACGTTTATATTCAACAGGATAAGCTACAAATTTCCCTTCTGCCCCCTGAATCTCAACGCCTTGCTCATCTTTGATAAATTCGACTACGTCACAAACACCTGTGATACCAAGATCATTTGATTTGACAGGCATAGCCCGTACAATGAGTTTTTCTCCTCTTTTTTCCCTGATAAAAGGCTGGTCAGCATTACGATGAAGGTACTGGCCTTCTATTGTTTTAACATTTTCTTCCCACTGTTGTTCAATGTGTATAAGCGCCCACTGCCGCTTGCAGAATTGAAAATGCTGAATTCCAGAAAGCATAAGATATTCAGCCTCTTCATTATATTCCATCTAAAATCTCTGCCTTCAGTCCTTCTAGTTCTCCGACCTCAATAGCATAATGATCCATATTCTTAGGCTCCTCTACTTTTGCTTTCACCTTCAATAAACGATGAACTTTAGCAGAAGAATATTGTCCTAACTGCGATGTATGCTCCCACCAACACACTTTATGTACTTCCATACTCCCTTCTGGCCGAGCAGCAGAAGCATCATTTTCAAATAATGTCATTAACGCAGACTTCATTTTCTCAGCATCTTCATGTGTAAAGCCCGTTTTTTCAGCCAATTGTGTATTAATACTCCCATAAAAAACGTAGACGCCAAAATCCACCCGATGCTTCATGCCCATCGTATCAGATCCCCTCTCCTTACCTGGCTCAGAGTTTACACTTTTGGTAATCTGCATGCTGGTAATATCAATTGGATCAATACTTGTCGCAGTGTGGATTGAAACAGGTCCCCTTACTCCCACAGATACACCTTTTCCGACTGATCCGCCTTTAAAAGCAAAAACTTGTCCAAAGCTTCGTACATCAATCCACTCCCGGCAAGCAATCTCTGTAAACTTTTCACTTGCTTTTTCTTTCAGCTTCAAGGATTTCACTAGTTCTTCATTCGCCTCTGCTCTTTCTCTTAAACTGTTGAACTCATCCACCTTTTTATCATTTGATTGAACAAAAATTGATTCACCCATATCCTGAAGGCGATTTCTTATTTTTCTTTTAATGGCAACATCTGAAATTTCCCCATACCCATCATAATTTTGCCGCGGGCGATTCCCATTCAGCGGATCTCCATTTGCATTCGCTTTTGTTACAGATAAAACAACGGCAAAATCAATCTTATGATCTAAATTTGTCATTTTTCCATTTCCTCCTTATTGGATGTCTCCGTTTCTTTTTTTTGGTAAAAATCAAATCGTTGGCTATAAAATCCCAATAGATATTTACCTGTAAGCGGCTTATTATTAAAATCTTCCGCTTTAAACATTGAACCAACTTCATCAATCAACCTGTTATAATACCCAACCTTCTCTCCTAAGCGAGCCTGGTATGGCTGCAATGCACTTTGGATCGTTCTCCATGTTCTTTCGGGATGCTGCGAGAAAGTATTCATGTACCTTCTGGCGTTCGTCGCTCTTTTATCACTTGAATCCAGTGCATTTCTTTCCAGTACATCCGCAATTGCCAGTAAGCGGCCAAATAAATAGCTTCGATCATCAATTTCCTTATTAAGGCTCACTGTGTATTCCTCCTTTTTATTACACAAAGCGCAGGCAATACTTAAAGTTTTTTCCCATTCCCAGTTCTCCATTGCAACAGGATTAGATGCGCGCTGAATGGCATTCCTAACAAGATCATTTGGTAATGGACGCCGGTCAATCACACAAGGAAGAAGCCGTTCCATCGTTCCTTTTATCACCTTATCACTAGCCTTTGGACCATATGCAGCAAATGCGATATCCTTTAAGGAAGGGGCACCATAAAACTCCACAAATTGATTTTCAGTGTTTTTGCGATATCGATGCAGCCAAACACAAGAAGCATGCCAATCTTTAAGCCTATTTAAATATAGTTCTTTTTGAATGTTTCGATAATAAAGCACAGATAATCTTCCAGTTGTGGCTGAATCAAGCAGCATGATATTGATTTTTGCTGTTGTATCTAAACTATTTTTGAACCCATCAATCGCTTTAGCTACCTCATGAGCATAAAGTTCGTGCGTATCAGATTTCATTTCTCCTGCCATGTTGAATAAGTCAAAACTGTCCTCATTGTAATCTAAAACCTCTTCATTACCCCAAACTAAAAAGACCCTTTGATCAATGATCTTCCCCTGCTTATTTATCAGCCATTTGAGCGCATTATGTGCTTTTTGGGAAACATCATAGCTGATATTCGCCGCTTCTGTCGGCTTATTAAATCTTCCGCGAAAAGTAAAACCGCTCGAGTCATTAGCAGAAATTAATTTTGCTTTATCTCCTGCATGCCTAATTTTATTTGCATGTTTATCTGTACTGGGCATCATCTCACCCGTTACATAGCATAGATCTTCATCCTTTAATAACTCTTTATAATATTGGACAAAGGATTCATACATGTTTGGATCTTTCCATACCTTGGTTAAAACCTTCTCTGACGACCGGACATCAAATCGGATGAATGCACTCTCTTGCTCTCCCGAAATGACAGTGAAAATGGGTGGCTTTTCTCCAATCAGTTTTTCATATTCTTTATTCCATGCACCGATTAAATTTCCATCAGAATCTAAATATAAGATAGGATTGGAGACATTTGTCAAATCTTTAATAAGTCTTCGCTTGCTCAGGTACTGGTAAATGCTTTTCACTTTATCTGTTGCATATGGTGATTCTGCCCAATCCCTTAATTGACTGATATAATAGGAAAACGGTTCCTCTTTTTTTATTTTCCCACCGTATGCTGCGAAATCTCCTGCGACATAGCTTAATTTATCATGAAGCGGATAAGGTGCTATTTTTGATCCAGCTCTGCTTGCCGATTCTTCTGTGCTGGGAATCAATGTAATCCTATCACTTTTATCCAAAACCGAGGCAGAGTGAAATTCACCTTCTTCCGTAACCACCACTTCAATATGAGCAGTCTGTGTCGTATGGGAAACGGGAAGCAAGGTATATTCCTGACCATTGTATTTCTTCTCAATAACTCCGACCCTGTCTAAATTAGATTGGTAGGTTTCATATAAGTTTAACAGCCAGCTCATTTATTCTTCACTTCCTCCTATCTTTGCAAATAATTCTTCCACCGCCTCAATATTAGCAGAATTAAAAGGTTTCGCCTCCATTTTGGAAACCTTCCGAACAGCTCTGCACTGTTCAGGTCTAATGAATTGAATTACGCCATCATTCATAACTGGATTCCAGAGACGGATTTCCATCTCATTTCTCCCCGTTTCATCCGGATAGTTAATGCCATGCACCATGGTTCCAAGGTGAATGTCGCCGTACCCATCATAAAAACCTTCCCCTTCGCCAAATTGGCAAGGCTCCACGTATGCTTGGCACTCTCTGGTTCCAAGAAAAATATCCCTTCTTCCTCCTGCCTTAAGGGAACGCTTCAAGATATTGTGATGCTTATTTTCATTACGATCAAAAGCTAAATCAGGACGATATTGATTGAATTCAAAATGAGCCCTTACCTGATAATGTACATCCTTCAAATATGTATAATAGGCCAGCGTATTGCCTCCCCCATATTCAATCGGACGTATTCCTTTAGACTCCATTTTTATCGCTTTCATGATACGGACCGCATCAACAACCATAATCAATGTTGGTTTCCAATATATACTTTCTGTAATTCCTTTTAACGCTTGGTAGGTTGGTACTTGGTACGTCATTTTCTCCCCGCCGAGCTTCATAAGCGGATCTGTAAAAAGAGCATAGTCGCCAAATACCTCAAATTCGATTGAATTTCTCATGGTTATCACCTCGCAATCTGTAAACTAGTAAGCCCCCTTGTCTTTCCTGATTTCTAAAGGACTTGGAATAAGGAAGAATGTTTATTCCAAATCCTTCAGAAAAATTAGTTCAATATATTCAGTTGAAAGTTGTCTTTAATATAAATATATTGGAAAATTTAACTAGTACACTTAAATTATCACATTGTTCATAATATAACAACTATTTTAGTGTTTTATTATATGAAAGAGAATCGTTTCTGTATGGTATAATTAAATTGTCGTTAGAATTAACGCGGATTGAAATATATAGTACAACACTAAAGGGGCTGTCTGATAAGTCCCTAAAATAAAGCACGTGGAGAAAAACCAGCCGTTTTTCTCCACGTGCTTTTGTATGTTTTCGATTTTTCTCTGAAAGTAGCTGGCGGATGCCTGCTACTTTCAGTATATTGTGGGCTAATGCCACAATCCCAAACTCGACATGTACCTTGTCGAGACCCCGCAAAGAAAATCTGCGGAACGACCGATTGCCCTTGATGTGACCGAACACACTTTCTACTTCGACTTTCCGCCGAGCGTAGATGGTGGCTTTCTCTTCACATTCAAGGGCTGTTTTTGCCTTCGCTTTCATTTCCTCGAAGACGGTATTCCAGTGTACTTGACGATTTCCCTTCGCTTTCGTGCATTTCTCTTTCAATGGGCAATCTGTACAATCTTCACATTCGTATATTTTGAAGCTTTGCTCATAACCAGACTGATTCTTTTTGTTTTGGTATTTTTTAAGCGTAACTTTCCTTCCATTCGGGCAAATAAAACAATCATCTTGCTCACAGTAGGTCCAGTTTTTCGCGTTTTTGATGTCCTTTTTGTATTTGCGTGTCTGTTCTTGTACATAGGATCCATAAGGAATGAGAAAATCAAATCGAGGCTCTTTCTCATCACCCACCGCATATACGTAGTTTTCTTCACTGCCATATCCTGCATCCGCGATGACTGTTTGGGGCATCGGTAAAGAAGTAGACGCCAGTTTCTCCAAATGCGGGATAAAACAACGCGTGTCTGTAGGCCGTTGATGAATGGTATAAAACAAGATAAATTGGTTCTCCGTCCCCATTTGCACGTTATACCCCGGCTTAAGCTGACCGTTTTTCATATGATCTTCCTTCATGCGCATAAAGGTTGCGTCTTTGTCCGTTTTGGAATAGCTGTTACGGTCGCCAAAGATTTCGTTCTGTTCCTTGTATTTCGCTAGTCGCGGTAAGAAATTTTCCCGAATCAGCTTTAAAGGTTTCTTCCATTTACTGCGTTCTTGTCGCTTCTCCTTACGAATCTTTGCATCTGTTTCCTTTTCAATTTCCTCTGTTAGCGTTCCTGCTTTTTCTTCTATTTCCTTAGCGACTGTCTCTAGATGATGTTCGGTGATCTCTGCATTTTGTTCGGTTTCCTTTTCTCCCGTTCCAGCTTCTAATTGGGTTAATTCGTGGATTTGTTGCAGGGTTTCCTGTATTTTCTCTTTTAGCTTGGCTTCAAATTTCGCCGTTGCTTTTTTCCACACGAAAGAATACTTATTGGCATTGGCTTCGATCTTGGTGCCATCCAAAAAGTAGTTTTCCATCGTGATGTATTTTTCTTCAATCAATTTCAGAATCATGGCTTCAAATAACTCATCCATCAAGACTTTCATCCGTTCCCCACGAAACTCGTTGATCGTACGGAAATCTGGTTGTTGCATCGCAGCTAACCACATGGCTGGGATGTTTTCTTTTATTAGCTTTTCGATTCCTCGGCAGGAATAAACCTTTTGGGAATAACCAAATAGAATGATTTTAAGCATCATTTTGGGATGGAAGGGACTTCGGCCACCCCCTTTATAATGAGAAAACAATTGCTCATCCGGTACGGCTTCCACCATTTCGTCTACCACACGTGCGACGTGATGTTCCGGTATAAGGGCTTCAACATCCAAGATCATTTGAATTTGGCGATTGTCGTAGGGTTTAAAAGTAGGGGCTAATGATCTTTTAGGGGCCATTTTCTCCTCTGTCTCTGGAAGAAGTGTCATTTGAGTGGTATAATTTTCGGTAGTAATCATTTGATTGCTCATAAAAATCGTCCTTTCTCGAATGTTGGTGTGGATAACTTTCATTTTACAGGAAGAGACGATTTTTTTGTGCTTTTTTATAGAAATTAAAAAGGGGCGCCGGCAAGTCAGATAAACCGACTTTCTGGACAGCCCCTTTAAAATAGGTTGAATCCCAGGTTGCTTTCTCTCTGAATATCCACTCCATATTCCTTGTTATAAGCGCCCTCTTTCAAGACTAAAATCTTTCCGTCCCATAAGGAAGCCAGTCCGTCATTTTTTATTAATTGATCCCTTTCATAGCTGTATAAATTCACGGTATATTTCTGTGCTTTTTTTAACAGGTTTCCTAAATTTTCTATCGATCCAAAACTGTTTAATTCAGCAATAATATCTTCACCTTCTCCAAATGGAACAATGACCGATGTCGTTAAATGATCGATCACTTGAAACTGTTCTGCTGCTGTCTTGTAACTGTTTACTAGAAATAAAGGAATCTCCCTCTCATGCTTAAACTTATATGCGTTTCGATATTCATTTTGCCCTCTAGATACAGTTAATAACTCTGTCATGTTCTTTCTCAACTTCGGTATATAATAATGTAAATCCGATTCTAATTGTTGATAATACTCTTGAAAATAACGATTCATTGCTTTTTTTGATAGAACGGATCCTCCCCATTTTTCAGGATTATGTTTTAAATCTATTAAAATCCCTTTTGCTACATGCTTACCATCTCTGATCTCCTTTAAATGACTTAAATTTTCTTCTTCGTGATCAATGACGTAAACACTTTGCATAGGTTTCTCTCCATGACGATTGCAGCGGCCGGCTGCCTGGGCAATGGAATCTAAACCAGCGAGGGAACGGATTACACATTCAAAACTGACATCTACCCCCGCCTCAATCAATTGGGTACTGACACAAATGCATTTATTTCCGTTTTTAAGTTCATGCCTAACCTTATCCAAAATTTCATTTCTATGAGCAGCACACATAGAAGTGCTTAAGTGATATACTGGAACATCCATCTCTTCATCAAGCAGTCTTGTATATAACTCTTTTACAACAGATTTTGTATTTAAAATCACTAAGACACTTTGAACTTTCTCTGTCCTTTGCTTAATAAAGGCGGTCAATTTCTCATTATCAAAGGTTTCACCCGTTGCTTTATCAATCAATTCAACCCTCTTGAAGGCTTGAATTACTTCATCCAAATTTTCAATCATTTCACCGTCAGGATCCATTAAAAGTTTTTGTTCAACAAAATCCAAAGCTGGCTGAGTAGCCGTACAAAGAACTGCACTGACTTTGCCATAATTTTTTAAAAAATTCAATGCAAGATTAAATAAGGACACACATTTAATAGGAACCTTTTGAACCTCATCAAAAACGATAACAGCTTCGCTAAGATTATGCAGCCGCCTTGCATTCCTGCTGCCTTTTGCATAAAAAGCGTTCAAAAACTGAACCATCGTAGTGAAAATAATGGGAGAATCCCAATTGTCTTTTGCTAATTTTAGTTTCTGCTGTATATCTGTATAGCCGTCTTGATTTTCATCATTATCATCCGAATCATCAATGACATTTGAATGATGTTCTAAAATATTTGCATCATCTGCTAGAATCTTGCGAATTTCTTCTGCATTTTGCTCAATAATGGTGGTAAAAGGAACTACGTAAATAATTCGCTTTTTATGATGGAGAATGGCATGCTTAAGAGCATATCGGAGGCTTGCCAGCGTTTTACCTCCACCTGTCGGAATCGATAAGGTATAAATACCAGAGGGCTCATCCGCAAACCGTTCACACTGTTCAGACATTTGTCTTCTAAGGAGATTTATAGGAGTCGCATTATCATTAGAAAAGGAATTAATCTTCTCCATCAGTTTCTCATAATACCTATTAAATAATTGGGGATACGGAGTATTTGGATCTTCATACTTATTTTCTTCAAATTGCCTAGTATTGGTACGATCTCCGTCAATCAAAGTGCTAAAAATAAATTTAGTTAAAAACATCAAATTATTTTCAAGCTGAGGAAGGGGGGCTTTTTTTATAAAAGTTTCGAGTTCTGTAGCTGCCAGATCAACATATTCATAAAAATTCCGTTCACTAATTACTTCATTAAAAAAGTACTGTTTCGTTTGTTCATACTCCTTAAGTTCTTTATTCTCTACTCTTCTTAAATAATTGGATTCTAAGTTAGGTCCCAAAAAATCCTGCAGGTAGGAATGGTGTGATATGATCGCATTTCCTACAATTTCAGATAATATGATATGATAACGGCTATTCTTTTTAGGTGAATGAAAAAATTCATATAACAATTTCCCTCCAGCAGTCGAGTGATCAACACTTCCCCGCTTTGGTGATGATGGAGATGGATTATTCACAGCCTCTAATATGTATTCCTTAAACTCATTTGTATATTTCCCCATATCATGAAGCAGTCCGGCTAATCCTGTTATATGCGGGATACCAATCTTTTCTCCAAATGACTCTGCTAACTCTTTAACTTCCAATAAATGCTCCCGAACAGTTTGAATTTGTTGATCACTTTCACGGATATGTGCAATATACTCCAATTCTCTATCCCATCCTTTCTTATAAATGAACAATGGATCTCAAAATTATTAAACTATCATTCTAAACTTCAAAGCCTAGCATTTGAATCCAACAGACAGCGTTCCACATATCCATATAGGAGGTGACGAGCAAAAGGGCATGTTTTTGAGGAGCGATTCATATTTCAACCCACACATCCATATAGGATGTAACAAGGATTGATCAGATAAAGATCCAGGCGTGGTTGATTTCAACCCACACATCCATATAGGATGTGACCCGAAACCTCCCATATCTCCAAGTCGGTCTTTCATATTTCAACCCACACATCCATATAGGATGTGACTGTATCCTGTTTAGCAGCTTCCACCTGGCCAGCAATTATTTCAACCCACACATCCATATAGGATGTGACGAACAAGGTGATTGTCATAACGATGCTGGGGACCGATTTCAACCCACACATCCATATAGGATGTGACTCAGCGAATTAGATTAATAGTTTAGGGGGAAACTATTTCAACCCACACATCCATATAGGATGTGACTTTTATGCTGCCCAACTACCGCCAGTATGGCGATATTTCAACCCACACATCCATATAGGATGTGACGCGTTGCAACCGCTTCGACTTCCAGCATGATTTTAATTTCAACCCACACATCCATATAGGATGTGACACTGACGCGCGACGCGTCGACAAACCAACGGAGATTTCAACCCACACATCCATATAGGATGTGACAAGAATAGACGAAGGAGTGGATTTTATTGAGTAGCATTTCAACCCACACATCCATATAGGATGTGACTATTGTAAATTCCGGAGCACGCCGTTCTTTATTATTTCAACCCACACATCCATATAGGATGTGACTGTATTCCGCCATTCGTATTCACCACCCGAAAAAATTTCAACCCACACATCCATATAGGATGTGACGCGTGCTCGACTTTAAAGACAGAAATTTGAGTAATTTCAACCCACACATCCATATAGGATGTGACCTGTTGATCACGCCAGCCTGAATATAGAACTGGAAATTTCAACCCACACATCCATATAGGATGTGACATAATTCAACATTAAAGAAGTCAGCGATTTTTTATTTCAACCCACACATCCATATAGGATGTGACGGCTCCCAAAACGTCATTAGAGCAACAATTCAAGATTTCAACCCACACATCCATATAGGATGTGACGTTTGTCCAATTCATTTGCGACCATTTGACGGCCTATTTCAACCCACACATCCATATAGGATGTGACGTTGTTTCTGCTGCTAATTCAGTGATTTCAAGAGATTTCAACCCACACATCCATATAGGATGTGACTCCTGCCAGGGGATGTTATCCTTCATTCCTTCATTATTTCAACCCACACATCCATATAGGATGTGACCTTTGCCGTCCCTGACTACGCCCTTATTCGGTGGATTTCAACCCACACATCCATATAGGATGTGACAACAGCCCAAAAATGCATAAAATAATGCATAAATATTTCAACCCACACATCCATATAGGATGTGACAGCTGCAGATCTGGCAGATGATAAAAAGGCAGTAATTTCAACCCACACATCCATATAGGATGTGACAAAGCATCATCGATTGTTTTTCTTACTTCTTTGAAATTTCAACCCACACATCCATATAGGATGTGACATTGTCTGCATCCGTTGCTTTTCCCCAGCCTTTATTTCAACCCACACATCCATATAGGATGTGACTCAAGCGATGATGGCAGTGTATTGATGGGCCACGTATTTCAACCCACACATCCATATAGGATGTGACCAGTGTTCCTTTTTGTAGGTATTCCGCTAATTTAATTTCAACCCACACATCCATATAGGATGTGACAGCGATATTTGGTTATATCTATAGAGAAATATATAGTATTTTGACAAATATCAGATGTTCTTGTCAGAAAAAATATGTAATTATTCAACATGTAGAATTACTTATATAGAATTCCCCTAAAAAAATGGTGCGAATGAGTCAGTGAATCTATGTATACTTCACGTTCGCACTCGAAATAAAAGCTCTTACTACCAAATCATTTTATAAAATAACTGTACCATAAAGTAAGAAGAAACAATCAAATTTGTTAAAAAAAGTAATTATCTCTAAATAAAAAAAGCGTGACTCTCTGTACCGGGAAATCCAGCTGAGAGTCACGCTTTACTTATAGATTTATCGCTTCACAATCTCTTCCATCAGGATTTTGTTGACCAGCTGCGGGTTGGCCTGTCCTTTGGTTGCCTTCATGATTTGTCCGACAAGGAAGCCAGTGGCTTTCTTTTTGCCGGCCTTGAAGTCTTCAATTGATTGCGGGTTGTTGTTCAATGCTTCTTCGACAGCCGCACGCAGGGCGCCTTCGTCAGAAATTTGGACGAGTCCTTTTTCTTTGACGATGATTTCGGCATCGCCGCCTTTTTCGATCAGTTCCTTGAATACCTTTTTGGCGATTTTTGAAGAAATCGTGCCATCGACGATCAGCTTGATCATGCCGGCCAAGGATTCAGGAGTAAGTGCCACTTCATGCAGTTCCTTGCCTTCTGCATTCAGGTAAGCGGAAAGCTCTCCCATGATCCAGTTGGACGCCTGCTTGGCATCCGCCCCTTTGGCAACGGCTTCTTCAAAGAAATCTGCCGTTTCCTTCGTAACAGTCAGAACGGCTGCATCATAGTCGGAAAGACCAAGTTCTTCTGTGTAGCGCTTCTTGCGGGCATCCGGAAGCTCAGGGATTTCGGATGCAATTCTTGCTTTCCACTCTTCATCAATATGGATGGTAAGCAGATCCGGTTCAGGGAAGTACCGGTAATCATCGGATCCTTCTTTGACACGCATCAGGATCGTTTTGCCTGTCGCTTCATCAAAGCGGCGGGTTTCCTGCTCGATGATTCCGCCTGCATTCAATACTTCAGCCTGGCGGATTTCTTCGTGCTCAAGGCCTTTGCGGACAAAGTTGAAGGAGTTCAGGTTTTTCAGTTCGGTCTTTGTGCCGAATTCCTTCTGGCCGACAGGGCGAAGCGAGATGTTCGCATCACAGCGAAGGGATCCTTCCTCCATCTTGCAGTCGGATACGCCTGTGTATTGGATGATCGATTTCAATTTTTCCAGGTACGCATACGCTTCTTCAGGAGACGTAATGTCCGGCTCGGAAACAATCTCCACAAGCGGCGTTCCCTGACGGTTGTAATCACAGAGGGAATAACCATCGCCCGTATGTGTCAGCTTACCGGCATCCTCTTCCATATGGATGCGGGTAATGCCGATTTTCTTTTTCTTGCCGCCGACCTCGATTTCGATCCAGCCATGTTCGCCGATTGGCTGGTCAAATTGTGAAATCTGGTAAGCTTTCGGATTATCCGGGTAAAAATAGTTTTTCCTGTCAAACTTCGTGATCGGAGCGATTTCACAATTCAACGCCATTGCGGCCTTCATCGCATAATCGACCGCCTTTTTGTTCACGACAGGCAGCACGCCCGGGTATCCAAGGTCAATGACCGTTGTATTCGTATTCGGCGCCGCCCCGAAATGGTTGGGGCTTTCAGAAAAAATCTTTGATTCTGTTTTTAATTCTACGTGCACTTCGAGTCCAATTACCGTTTCAAATTCCATCTATTTTTTCACCCCTTACAGCTTCGGAAATTGTTTGTGATAGTTTGTTGCCTGCTCAAATGCATGGGCAGTGCGGTACACCGTGCTTTCGTCAAAATGCTTACCGATGATCTGCAGGCCAAGCGGCAGTCCGTCTTTGGAGAATCCGCATGGAATGGAAATTGCCGGAACGCCGGCCAGGTTCATCGGGATCGTCAGAATATCGTTGGCATACATCGTCAATGGATCGTCCACTTTTTCACCGATTTTGAACGCAGGTGTCGGAGTTGTCGGTCCGATAATGACATCGTATTTTTGGAAGACATCTTCAAAATCCTTCTTGATCAGGGTCCGTACCTTTTGTGCTTTTTTATAATACGCATCATAGTAACCGGAGCTTAAAGAGAATGTTCCAAGCATGATCCGGCGCTTTACTTCTGCGCCAAATCCTTCGGCACGTGTCTGCTTGTACATGTCAATTAAATTCTCGGCATTATCCGTACGGTAGCCATAACGGACTCCGTCGAAGCGGGCCAGGTTGGCGGATGCTTCTGATGAAGAAAGCAGGTAATACGCGGCAAGCGCATATTTAGAGTACGGCAGGGAAACCTCTTCCCATTCAGCACCAAGTCCTTCTAATACCTTAAGGGCTGCAAGCACAGAATTCTTCGCTTCTTCGCCGACACCTTCCCCTAAATACTCCTTCGGTACAGCAATTTTCAAGCCGCGCACATCTCCGCTCAGTGACTGAACAAAGCTTGGCACATCCAGATTGGCGGATGTGGAATCCATTTGGTCTGCACCGGAGATGGCTTCGAGCAAGTAAGCATTATCTTCGACAGTTCTCGTTACAGGGCCAATCTGATCCAGTGAGGACGCAAAAGCCACTAAGCCGAAGCGGGACACCCGTCCATACGTGGGCTTCAGTCCGACAACGCCGCAGTAGGCAGCCGGCTGACGGATCGAACCGCCTGTATCGGATCCAAGGGAGAATAATACTTCACCGGCAGCAACAGAAGCGGCCGATCCGCCTGATGATCCGCCCGGAACATAGTCCGTATTCCAAGGGTTGCGTGTCGCCTGGAAAGCAGAATTTTCATTGGATGAACCCATCGCAAATTCATCCATGTTCAGTTTTCCGATGGTAACCGTTTCTTTCTCTTTCAGCTTTTGAACGACCGTCGCATCATAGATCGGGTCAAAGTTTTCTAAAATTTTGCTGGCACAGGTCGTGCGCAGGTTTTGGGTGACGATATTGTCTTTAATCCCGATTGGAAGACCGAACAGCGGATTGCCTGCCTGCTTGTCATCCAGCTGTTTCGCCTGCTCCCGTGCTTTTTCTTCATCCAACGTCAAAAACGCCTTCACTTGGTCTTCCACCTGTCCGATTCGCTGATACGATTCTTCTACCAGGTCGGAAACGGCAAGATCTTTCTTATGTAAACGTTCATGCAATTCAGATACCTTTTGCTCGAACAACGACATCCTGTTTCCTCCTTAATCCATAATCGCCGGAACGCGGATATATCCATCCTTGCTGTCCGGCGCGTTCTTCACCACTTCTTCTACTGGCAGGCCTTTTCCTGCAGTATCTTCCCGCATCACGTTCTTCATATCGAGCACATGATAAGTCGGCTCCACCTGATCCGTATCCAGTTCATTCAGCTGTTCAGCAAATGAAATCATTTCATCCAGCTGATGCTGGAACATTTCGGCTTCATCCTCTGTAATCCCTAATCTCGCAAGGTGTGCAACGTGCTTAACCTGTTCTTTTGTGATTCGTGACATGTCTTCACCTCCATATGATATAAGCCCGGGACCTTTCGGGAAAGATATCCGGATTTATCTTGCAAAACGGCGAAAAACACCGCTTTCTATCAATAATCATCCTTTAAATCATATCAAACTTTTACGAAGTAAAGCAATAAGAGAATCCATACGGTTCCTGTCGAACGCCGACTATTTTCCGGGAAATAGAGGTGATGAAACCAGCCATCCCCGAAACGGATCGAATTCTGCAGGAGACATATGTTGGAGAACGGTGCTTTGCGGCTTTATTTTCGGTATCGTGCATTTTAAGAAAAATAAGAACCTCCCTCTCTTAAGTGTTTTTATCAGTACCACAATGGGCGTTTTTATGCTTTGATGATCGGGATTGCTTCGATGTAGCCTAACAGGAAACCGTTCTTACATCATAAAACAAAAGCAGAAAGTTGCTGAATGGGAGTAAGATTGGAGTGGAGGGGCGGCTCCTGACATGCAGCACAGCAAAAACAAAAAAAAACCAAATTTCTCTGTGAGAAATTTGATTTTTTGCCTCAGCCTCTGCTTCCTGACGGTTTATTCATAAATATGGACTTGCGGTTCTCCGGCATCTGCTTCGCGGACAATCAGGGCTTCCGGTCCGTTTACCGAGGTAATGGACACCTGAAGCGCAATATATTTCGGAAAGCGTTCCATTACAAGCCCCGTCACATACTGGGTGAAGGCTACCGCTTCTGAATTTCCGTAGAATTGAATCGGAATGTCGATATTCAGGCTCTGCATTTCGCCATTGGCATACAGGGCCCGTCCGATAACGCCGTTAAAGTTCGGGAAAAACTCCTCGACATCTTCCTTGAAGTTCGTAAAAGCTGTTACGTCATCCCGGTACTTTTCCTTCGCTTCAGAAGAAGTTGGGAAGAGATAGTAATGCTCATCCAGTTCATTCCACTTGCCGATGCTGTTGGCATTTTCCCCTACATTCGTATAGGAGATGAAATTGCCCGGCACGACAGAGGATTTTTCTTTTTGTTCAAAAAGGGCAATCGTAATAGGCACATTTTTCAGCTGATCCATCTGCCGCAGCCTTTTTAACACTTCAGCGGCAATCTTCTTGCCCTCTTCTTCCATTTTCTTTTTATCTATTTTCTTTTCATAAGTAGCTCCGTATTGCTCTTTCTGGTAATAGTGAACCGAATTCAGCGCAAGGCCGATTGTGACACCGGCAAGGCTCACTTTGTCGCCGTCTTTTTTCAAATAGTCATGCTCGAGGATATGTGCCAGGTAAATCGGGTTTTTCTCATTACGCTCTTTGATATCCCCTTTTCCCGGATCAACTGGATTCAGTCCGATATTATCCTTGGCCTCTACCTTATTTTCCTTCAGCTGCTCTTTCGTGTATTCTCTGCGCAGCCATTTGCTGATGGTGGTTCCGTCCAAAATCTGACCTTCCTGGAATAGATACTCATCAGGGTCGAATTGAGTTTGGGCCATTCTCATCAGCCCATTCTCAAATTCTTCAATATCATAACGCGTATTCAGATTGGACACGACCAATCCCCGTGCCTTGGAAGGCTCAAATGGCAAAATCGTCTGATAGTAATCGTCCGAAATCTTGTACTTTGGAATAATGGCCGTTTCTTCTTTGCTCTCCGATTTTCCATCCTGTTTGATTTCCTGCTCTTTGTTAAAGCTCGGCGCACAGCCGGCCAGCAGGAAAATCAGTGAAAGGGCGAGCACCCAACTCTTCCTTATCATGTTTACACCTCTTATTTATTTAGTTCCTCAATCAGTTTCTCCTCATTCCAGACAGGAACTCCTAAGCTTTCGGCTTTATCCAGCTTCGAACCGGCATCCTCCCCGGCTATAACCAAGTCTGTTTTCTTGCTGACGCTTCCTGAGACGTTTGCGCCTAAACTTTCCAGCTGTTCTTTCGCTTCATTGCGGGTAAGCTGCTGTAACTTTCCTGTCAGCACCACCGTTTTGCCTGCAAAGAAAGAATCAATGTCTTCGGCTCGGACTGGCTTCGCCCCTTTGTAATCCATATTGACACCAGCCGTCTTCAGTTCCTCAAGCAGGGCGGCTGCCTCTTCCAATTCAAAATACGTAGCGATAGAATCGGCCATTTTCTCGCCGATTTCATTAATGGCTGTCAGTTCCTCTCGGGATGCCTTGCGTAAGGCGTCCATCGTGCCGAATTCCTGGGCAAGCGTCTTCGCCGCCTTTGATCCAACATGGCGGATTCCGAGACCGAACAGAAGCCTCTCCAATGAATTCTCCTTCGATGCCTCGATGGCAGCAAGCAGATTATTGACCGACTTGTCTCCCATCCGCTCCAGCTTAATCAGCTGATCATAGGTCAGCTTGTATATATCAGCTACGTCCTGGATCAGTTTTTCCTGGAACAGCTGGGAAATCACCTTTTCCCCAAGTCCGTCAATATTCATAGCGGTCCGGGAAACGAAATGAATCAGTCCCTCCCGTATTTGGGCCGGGCACTTCGGATTGATGCATCGCAGGGCCACCTCGCCGTCCAGACGGACAAGTTCGCTGCCGCATTCCGGACATTCCGTCGGCATCACAAATTCCTTTTCTTCCCCTGTCCGGCGCTCCGGCAGGACATTGACAACTTCAGGGATGATATCGCCGGCTTTTTTGACAACGACCTGGTCGCCGATCCGGATGTCTTTTTCACGGATCAGGTCTTCATTATGAAGGGATGCCCGCTGAACCGTTGTTCCTGCAACCCTGACTGGCTCAAGCAGAGCCGTCGGTGTCAGAACACCGGTCCTTCCGATGCTCAATTCAATGTCCTTCAATGTTGTAACAACCTCTTCAGCCGGGAACTTATAAGCAATCGCCCAGCGCGGACTTTTTGCCGTAAAGCCAAGCTCCTCCTGCTGATCGAGGGAGTCGACTTTAATGACAATCCCGTCTATATCATACGCTAAATCCTGGCGCTTTTCTGTCCATTCTTCAATATAGGCGAGAACATCGTCAATGGTCGCGCACCGTCTTCTTTCTTTATTCGTCTTGAAGCCGATCCGGTCCAGCATATCCAGGCCTTCGCTGTGCGAGCGTACGCCTGTCTCGCCGAAATCAGCGATCGAATACAGGAAGATGTCCAGATTCCGCTTTGCTGCAAGCTTCGGATCAAGCTGTCTTAATGAACCTGCTGCTGCATTGCGCGGATTGGCAAAAGGCTCCTCGCCCCGTTTTAGCTTTCCGGCATTTAAAGCTTCGAACGATTTTTTAGGCATGAATGCTTCGCCGCGCACTTCAATCGTGATCGGTTCCTTGATTTTCAGCGGAATCGATTTGATTGTTTTCAAGTTTTCCGTGATATCTTCGCCGATCGTTCCGTCCCCGCGTGTGGCCCCTCTTTTGAAATAGCCATTTTCATACTGCAGCGTGACCGCAAGCCCGTCAATTTTCAGTTCACATACATACATAAAGGATTCGCCGACTGCCTGGCGCACCTTTCTGTCAAAGTCACGCAGATCTTCTTCATTAAACGCATTGCCAAGGCTGAGCATCGGCAATGAATGCTCTACCTTGACGAACATGTCCAAGATGTCGCCGCCGACTCGCTGTGTGGGAGAATCCGGCGTTCTGACTTCCGGGAATTGCTCCTCCAGCTCAATGAGCTCATGAAGAAGCCGGTCATATTCTGAATCCGGCACAGACGGCTGATCGAGCACATAATATTCATAACTATATTGATTTAAAAGAGTTTGCAGCTCTTCTGCTTTTTTCTTCGCCTCTTGGATTTCCATCAAACGTACCTACCTTTACACTTTTTCAATCGGCGCAAACTTCGCCAGCAGGCGCTTAATACCAGTCGGGCTCGGGAAGGCGATATCGAGTTCCTTGCCTTCTCCCTCTCCCTTGACGCTGACAACGGTTCCGACCCCCCACTTCTTATGGGAAGCCTTGTCGCCTACAGCCCAGCCGATCTCTTCCCCGCCGGTTGCAGACGGAGCCGAAACCGGACGGCCGAACGAAGGGGCTGTCCTTCTCGCCGCTGATGGGGAAGAATAACCGCTGCTTCTTGAGGCTGATGATCCGGCCGGCCTGCCTTTTGGCGCCGGTTTAAGATCTTCAATCAGCTCTTCCGGAATTTCCTTAATGAACCGGGATACCGGATTCATGTTCGTGCGTCCGAACAATGTCCTCATCTGAGCATTGGTCAGGTACAGTTCCTGTTCGGCACGGGTGATCCCCACATAGGCAAGACGCCGTTCTTCTTCCATCTCGTCCTCTTCCATCAAGGAACGGCTGTGAGGGAAGACGCCCTCCTCTAATCCAAGCAGGAAGACAACCGGGAACTCCAGTCCTTTAGCCGAATGGAGCGTCATCAGCGTGATGCCTTCTTCGGTCTCTTCCTTGCTTTCGTCCAGCTGGTCGATATCCGCAACCAAAGCGAGATCGGTCAGGAAGCCGACAAGCGACTTATCCTCACTGTTATCCTCAAATGCCTTCGTAACAGACAGGAATTCATCGATATTCTCCAGGCGGCTCTGCGCTTCAATCGTCTTCTCGGCCTGCAGCATCTCGCGGTAGCCGGTCTTGTCGATGACTTCCTCCACAAGCTCCGTTACAGACAGGTATAGCTGCTGGTTCGTATAATTCGTAATCATCGTATGGAAATCACGGGCCGCCTTTGTTGCTTTCCCGCTGATTCCGATCATCTCCGCTTCCAGTGCATTGTAAATCGACAGGTCATACTGGGCCGCATAATCCGCCACCTTGTCCATCGAAGTCGCCCCAATGCCCCGCTTCGGCACATTGATGATCCGGCGGAGACTGATATCATCATCCGGATTGGCAATCAGGCGCAAGTAGGCAAGCAGGTCCTTGATTTCTTTCCTGTCATAGAACTTCGTGCCGCCGACAATAGTATAGTTCAAGTTCGATTTAAGCAGCACTTCCTCCATTACCCGTGACTGCGCATTCGTACGGTACAGAATCGCAATATCTGAAAGGCTCTTGCCGTTTCTGATCAGCTCATTGATTTTGCCGGCCACGAACTGGGCTTCTCCCTGCTCACTGTCTGCACGGTAATAAAAGATTTTGCTGCCCTCATCGTTCTCCGTCCACAGGTTTTTCGGCTTCCGGTTCATATTGTTATCAATAACCTTATTTGCCGCCTGAAGAATTTTCTTCGTTGAACGATAGTTTTGCTCGAGCATGATCAGCGTCGCATTCGGGTAATCCTTCTCAAAGGACAGGATGTTGGCGATATCCGCTCCCCTCCAGCGATAGATGGACTGGTCAGAGTCCCCGACGACACACAGATTGCGGAACCGGGAGGCAAGCAGCTTTACAAGCATATATTGCGCACGGTTCGTATCCTGGTATTCATCCACATGGATATATTGGAATTTCCGCTGATAATATTCAAGGACTTCCGGAACGAGACGGAAGAGATCAATCGTCATCATGATCAGGTCATCGAAATCAAGCGCAGAATTCCGGCGCAGCCGTTTCTGATATTCTGTATAGACCTGTGATGTGATATCTGCAAAATGGTCCCCGCCTGCTGTTTTCGCATATTCCTCCGGGCTCACGAGTTCATTTTTCGCTGAACTGATTTTGCCGAGAATCCCGCGGTAATCGTATTTTTTCGGATCCAAATTTTTCTCTTTCAGGATTTGCTTAATGACGGACTGCTGATCGGTCGTATCCAGGATGGAGAAATTCCGGCTGTAGCCGATCCGGTCGATATCACGGCGTAAAATCCGCACACACATCGAGTGAAAAGTGGAGATCCAGATTTCATCCGAAGCGCCGCCCAGAATCTGCCGAATCCGCTCCTTCATTTCCCGTGCTGCTTTATTCGTAAATGTGATCGCCAGAATGTTCCATGGCGCTACTTCTTTTTCCACCATCAAGTATGCAATCCGGTGAGTCAAAACCCTTGTCTTCCCACTGCCTGCTCCTGCCATGATCAACAGCGGGCCGTCTGTTGCCTTCACCGCGTCCTGCTGCTCTTTATTCAGGCCTTTTAATAATTTTTCTGCTAAATATTGCATGAAAACACCGCCTCACCGAACATTTGTTCCTTTATTATACTATATCCAAAGGCCATTGTACTGATTATTTCACGGCAGCCACCGTTTTCAGGGCTGCCTCCACATTTTCATAAATCACATTGCCGACCACGACTACATCTGCATACTCCGCCATCTCACGCGCCTGTTCCTCTGTTGTGATGCCCCCGCCGTAAAACAGCACGGTTTCCGACCCTTCCAGGCTTTCCTGTGCGGCTTTCACTGCAGAAACATCGCCGTATGTTCCGCTGTATTCCATATAAAAAATCGGCAGGCTGAACATCTTGTCCGCCATCATCGCATACGCGCCGACATCATCTGTATCCAAGTCCGTCTCTGCTTCCGTCAGCCTCGCCGCCTTGCAGTCCGGGTTCAAAATGCAGTATCCTTCTACAAAAATCTCATCCCAGTTCATGATCAGGCCGAATTCCTTGACCGCCTTCTGATGAAGCTTCGTAATCCAGTCAGGGTCCGAGCTGTTCAAAACACTCGGGATAAAATATAAATCAAAACCGGGCGTCACCGTCTCCAAGGACGAGATCTCAAGCACACACGGCACCGTATAGCGGCGGACGCGGGCCATTAAATGCAGTACATTCTCCAGCGTGACACCATCCGTGCCGCCGATAATGATCGCATCCGTGCCGGATTCACAGGCCCGCTCCAATGCCTCATCTGAAATTTCCTTATTGGGATCGAGTTTGAAAACATGTTTCCACTCGCGAAAATCGTACATCCTAATCCTCCATTCAACACTATTCCATTACACCATTATAGCACTAAGAATTTTTATTAAAAAAGAGAATAATACTAAAATGTTTTCCAGTTTAAAAAGGCGCCTTCTATTCTGACCGGATTGCCCAAACTTTTCGCTTCAGCCTCGGACTGGGAAACAGGGAGAAGCAGATTCTTAGCGAATCCCTTGCCCAATTGCTATAATGTGAAACGATAAACAAGAAGGGAGCTGTACATGTTGTCAAAAAGAAATCCAAAACTATTCACGCCATATACGATTAAAGATGTAACGCTCAAAAACAGGATCGTCATGTCTCCAATGTGCATGTACTCCTGCTATGAGGAAGACGGGCTCGTCCAAAACTGGCACAAAACTCATTACACAAGCCGCGCAGTCGGCGGAGTCGGCCTTATCATTGTTGAAGCAACGGCCGTCCAGCCTCAAGGACGCATCTCTTCCCGCGACCTAGGCATCTGGAACGATGAACAGAAAGAAGGCCTTCGCGAACTTGTGAGCCTAATGAAAGAGCAAGGCACAGCTGCCGGCATTCAAATCGCCCACGCAGGACGCAAAGCCGAGCTTGAAGGCGAAATCTATGCACCGTCTGCCATTGCTTTTGATGACAGCTATTCTGTTCCAAAAGAAATGACAAAAGAAGACATCCAGGAAACTGTTGCCGCTTTCCGCGACGGAGCACGACGCGCGAAGGAAGCTGGATTTGACGTAATCGAAATCCACGCAGCCCACGGCTACCTGTTAAACGAATTCCTTTCCCCAATCAGCAACAAGCGCACCGACGAATACGGCGGATCTGCAGAAAACCGCTACCGCATCGTTAAAGAAACCATCGCTGCTGTAAAAGAAGTATGGGAAGGACCTTTATTCGTCCGCATCTCCGCTAATGATTACCTAGAAGGCGGAATGGATCCAGAACAATACATTGAAATGGCCAAATGGATGAAAGAAGACGGCGCTGACTTGATTGATGTCAGCTCAGGAGCCGTTGCCCCGGCAAAAATCAAAGTGTTCCCTGGCTACCAGGTTCCATTCAGCGATACCATCAAGCATGGCGCTGATATCGACACAGGTGCTGTAGGACTGATCACAACCGGCATCCAGGCAGAAGAAATCCTGCAAAACGACCGGGCCGACCTTGTATTGCTTGCCCGCGAATTGTTAAGAGATCCTTACTGGCCCCGCACTGCCGCACAAGAATTAAAAGCCGAAATCGAACCTCCTGTCCAATACGACAGAGCTTGGTAAGATTGAAGCGGAACAGACACAGGCCGCCAGAAAAAATCGGGCGGCCTTGTTTTATTGCCGGACTATGCAATCCTTTTAATTATACTGTTAGGCTGATTGAAGCGAATGCCCGCAGCGGAAACCAGCCGAAAGCCAAAGACAGTGCTAATGCAAAAAAATAAAGCCAGGATTTCTCCATGGCTTTCATTTCTTTTCTATCAAGACTCGTTTGTCTCTTCAGCAGTTTCCTTTACACGGCTCAATGCCATGGAGTACGCATCATTTCCATAATTGAGGCAGCGCTTCACGCGTGAAATCGTCGCCGTGCTGGCTCCCGTTTCCGTCTCGATTTTATGATACGTCTTCCCCTCTTCCAGCATCCGGGCCACTTCAAGCCGCTGGGCCAAAGACTGGATTTCATTGACCGTACATAAATCATCGAAGAAACGATAGCATTCTTCTAAATCCCGCAATGAAAGAATCGACTTAAACAGCTGATCAAGCTCCTTGCCTCGCAGTTTATCGATTTGCATGGATGTTTTCCCCCTCTTCTATCAATCCTCGAAAGAAACCTCTCCTGAAAGTCCTGGCTGATCCGGTACAATATTTACCCATGTTTTCCCCGGTACCATCCTTGCTTCTTCACCATTCTTCACAGGAACGATTCGTCCTTCTCTGTTTTCCCATTCTACTTCATTCATTATACCTTTTTGAAGCAAATAGCCTTTTCCGCCGCTTTTCAAATCAATATCGCGCCGGCCTTTCTTATCCGTAACCTTGTGGGGCGCTTCAATAATGAACACATTATCCAGCCATATCGGCTGATCCGCAGCCTGATCTTTCGTCTGAACCCCGTTGGAGGAGCGTGCGTACTTCTGCTCCGTTTTATTGTACGTATACTGAACATTATAGGCAGCCTTCCCGTAGTTCACCCTGACGTCAGCGGCCGCTTCCCCTTCAAGTTCTGCTTCCTCATCATCTGAAAGGAATTTCAAGGGGGCAAGCTCAGACGTTTGCTCATACCCCTTTTCCTTTGATGCTTTCATAATATTGTCATATGTGGTGTAAGAATTATGGGGCGCTTTTCTGTCATCCGACCGCTGGAAGAGTGTGCCGTCATACTGCAATCCGTTCACCGAATCAATATATCCGCTGTCCATGAGCTGTTTCGCTTCCGGACTGTTTCCATGGGTAACAAAAATCGCATCCAATCCTTTGGCAATTTCGATGTAATAATCCCTGGCGCTTCGAACCGGACCAACCTGATCCGGGACCTCGCTTTGGAAAACAGCGAGAAACCGTGTGATTTCTCCTTCAGCCAGCATTTCGTATACAACATCCGCCTTTGACAATCCCGTCTGCGGCCTGGCCTGCGTATGGTTATTCACCATCACCGCCACCGCACGTCGGTCGGTCTCTCCGTCGGCTTCCGTGCCGCTGAGCGGGTAAACCGGCGTTTCATCCTGTTCAGTTCCCGTCTGCGGCTCCGATTCCCGGCTTGTTTCTTCCTTCACGTCTTCCTTCTTCGCACAGCCTGCCGCAAGCAACAGCATCACAGTCAGAATAAGCAGAAATTTAAATTTCATTTCCCCACGCTCCCATTCTTAGGCGCTTGTCTGTTTTTCAAAACGGCTGGGTGCATTCAACATGCTCCCTTTTATATTTTAGCGCATTATAGTAGGAAAGAGTACAGTTTTATTCATCACGTCGTACATTCCCCGCTGTGTAATTCGGATATACGGCAGATGGGTCGTTGAAAAAAATGAAAGGGTATACATCGGATCTGTAAAGCGGTAGCCCCGTTCCTGCAGCAGCCTCTTCATCTTGTTTTCTTCCTGGATCAATTCAGGAATAGGCTTTTCCGACATAACCCCCTGAAGCCTGAGCGGGATTTCACCGATGATTTCGCCATGTTCGACGAGCACCATCCCTCCCCCGATGCTTTTCATTCTTTCAAATGCCAGCAGCATATCCTTTTTTCGCTTGCCGATTAAAATAATATCCCCTGAATTTGTATACGAACCGGCAAAGCCGCACAGATTGTTGGCAAAGCCTTTTAAGAGCGTATTGATGCGCCATTTTCCCTTGCGGTCCACCATCATGAAGAAGCATTCATCCTCTTCGTCAAACGGAAGTTCATCTTCTGACACGTCATTCGAAAGGGAATAGGGCTTTGTAATAACATCATTCACCATTTCAATCCCAAATGGCATGGAAAACTCAAAATCCTCGTTCAAATCCAGGTCCCAATCCAGCTCCAAGGAATGGAAGCCATACTTGCACCAATCAATCTCCCGCTCTTCCTCCACGGCTTCTCCGTCCCGCTTGACCCATTTTCCTTTCGCTAAAACTGAAACCGGTGCAGGTTCCGCCGGATCGCTCAGGAAATTTAGGCTGGCGACGCGGCCTGCGGCAATTGTGCCATGAAGGTGTTCCATATTGTAATAACGGGCAATGTTGATTGTGGCCATATTGTAGGCATCAATGACTGGAACCCCCTTATCAATGGCAATTTTGATTAACGCATCAATAAAACCATTTTCGTAAAAGGAAGGCGGCGAACCGTCTGTTGTTAAAAAGAACTGTTCATAGCAGCCGATCTCCAGCCGCTGAATATCCTCTAAAATCCGCGGAAGATCCGGCCGGATGGAGGAATGCCGGAGCGGGACCTTCAACCCCTGCATCAGCCTCGCGAGCACTTCCTCCCCTGTCATGGCCTCATGGTCGCTGTCTGCTCCCAAAAGAGCCATCTTGGCAAGTGTCTTTTCCGAAGCTCCCGGAAAATGTCCTTCAATTTTCTTGCGCATACGTTTCGCCTCTTGGATCCAGTGGAGCATCATATCATCGCCGGCAAGAAGGCGCGGCCACCCGGTCAGTTCTCCACCTTGAAGCACCGATTCATGCTCCAGCCAGGATTTCACGGAGGCATGCGAGAAAACCTGCTCTTCTTCACCAAGCTCCGTTTGGGAATCAAAGCGGCACCACCAATACATCGAAGCCGGTCCATCATTCAGCTCTTTTAACAAAGAAAACGCTTTCTTTTTATCTTGATGCAAAACAAGCCGCAAATTGTCATTAATGAGAGTCGTCGTTCCGGATTGAGATGCATAGCTCGAGATTGTATGGGGATTATATAACTGAAAAGGATGTGAATGCGGCTCGATATAGCCCGGGACGAGGAATTGCCCTTGGCAGTCAACGATTTCGCAGTCATCAAGCATGTCCGGCAGCTTATCGCCGACATAGATGATCCTGTCTTCGTACACCCAGATGTTCGCGGCCATCCATTTTCGCAAGACTTGGTTTAAATATACAGCATTCTGCAGCAGGATGGTTGGAGCCCGGCTGCCATCCAGAACATCTACATGTTCTCGGAGATGCTTGTTTTTCCATCTGTAACGCTGTTCAAGCATGTACATCCCCCTCTATATATGTAACACGATGTGTGATTTTTCAAATTTTATTTTATATTAACATAATTTATTCCATTAACCCAGCAAAGTTCTGTGAATATTTGTTAAATATTTGTGAAAGGAAGGAACGCCATGCAATTTAAACAAAATATCAGCACAATGAATGCACTCGTCCGGATGACTTGCGGTTTCACCATGCTTGCCTGCACAACGGCCAAAATGGCAAGGAAGTCTCACAAAGATTCGTATATACTGATCGCCGCCCTTTCTGCTATGAAAATTGGTGAAGGAATCCTTCGCTACTGCCCGCTGACAGATGCGATGGAAAGCGGAGGCAAGTCGCAAAAGATGAGCCACGGAGACGACCTGGCTGACTCATTGGGCAAACAAATGGAAGATTTCATGAAAAAAGAGAGCTGAGTATGTGAAATTTCTTCCCTTCTTTAACACTATTCGAGGTAAATGAGGAATATCCTTCTTTTTCATGTTATTTTTTCTAACATAAAGAGGATTTTTGCAAAAAAAGAAGGAGAAAGGCTTCCTGGATAGCCTTTCTCCTTACTTTTTAGATATACTGGATGGCCCGATGGCCAATATCCGAACGCCAAAATAAACCTTCTTTCGATATCGAAGCAAGCTCCTTATACGCTTTTTCCTGAGCCTGCGAGAGGTTTGCTCCCTTCGCTGCGACAAGCAGCACACGGCCGCCATTCGTAATATATTCCCCTGCTTCATTCTTGCCCGTTCCCGCATGGAATACATACGCTTCTTCTCCGACACCTTCCAGTCCTTTAATGACTGTGCCCTTATCGTACTGGGCCGGATATCCGGAAGCAGCGGCCACAATGCCAAGCACTGCTTCAGGATGCCATTCAAGCTCTAAGTCATCACCCTTCAGCACAGCTTCCAATACATCGGCAAAATCGGTCTTAAGCCGCGGCAGAACAACCTGTGTTTCCGGATCGCCGAAGCGGGCGTTGAACTCGATGACCTTGACTCCTTTAGCGGTCGCAATCAATCCTGCGTACAAAATGCCGGTAAAGCTGCGCCCTTCGGAAATCATCGCTTCGACGGTCGGCTGCAGGATGGTCTCCACAGCTCCGTCCACTGTTTCATCCGAAATTTGCGGCACAGGAGAATAGGCTCCCATCCCGCCTGTATTCGGACCTTGGTCGCCATCCAAGGCGCGCTTATGATCCTGGGCAATGACCATCGGATAGACTTTGCGGCCATTGACGAACGCCATCAGCGAAAATTCTTCTCCGGCCAAAAATTCCTCGACCACCACCTTAGAAGAAGCCTCGCCAAAACGGGAATCCACCAGCATTTCATGCACAGCCTGAAGCGCCTCCTCTTCCGTCATCGCCACGACGACTCCTTTGCCGGCTGCCAGTCCGTCAGCTTTAATGACAATCGGTGCCCCTGATTTTCTAATATAAGCTTCCGCGCTTTCATAATCGGTGAACGTTTCATAGTCAGCAGTCGGGATCTTATATTTCTTCATTAAATCCTTGGCAAATGATTTACTGCCTTCAATGACGGCAGCCCGGCTGTCCGGACCGAATACCTTCAGACCTTCAGCGTGGAACGCATCAGCCAGCCCTTCCAATAAAGGAATTTCCGGACCGATCACCGTCAGTTCCACACCGTTTTCCTTCGCAAAGGAAACCAATTTGCCATGCTCCTGTTCCTGAATGGAGATAAGCTCTGCCACATCTTCCATTCCCGGATTCCCCGGCGCTACAAATACTTTGCTTACCCGGCTGCTTTCGGACAGCTTGCGGGCAATCGCGTGTTCACGGCCGCCCCGGCCAATCACCATTACATTCATACAGCACCTCATTTTTAATTAATGTTTGAAATGTCTTACTCCTGTAAAGACCATTGCAATTCCGTATTCATCCGCCTTCTTGATGGAATCTTCATCCTTAACAGATCCTCCTGGCTGGATAATGGCCGTTACTCCGGCTTTGGCTGCTGCTTCAACGGTATCATCCATCGGGAAAAACGCATCGGAAGCAAGGGCGCTGCCCGCCGCTTTTGGACCGGCCTGTTCCAAAGCAATTTTCGCTGCGCCTACCCGGTTCATTTGTCCGGCTCCGACACCAAGTGTCATCTTATCGTTGGTCAGAACGATCGCATTGGATTTAACATGCTTCACAATTTTCCAGCCAAGCTCAAGCGCACTCCACTCTTCTTCTGTCGGAATCCGTTTCGTTGCCACTTTGATATCAGCGTCTTTCAGGCTGAAAGCATCGCGGTCCTGAACAAGGGCTCCGCCTTCCACCGCAGTCAGTTTGCGCTCCGCTTTATCTGTCTGTTGGAAATCAACCGTTAACAGGCGGATGTTCTTTTTGCCTGTCAGGATTTCCAATGCTTCTTCGGAAAAAGCAGGGGCAATAATGATTTCAAGGAAGATTTCATGCAGCTTTTCCGCTGTCGCCTTATCGACTTCGCGGTTCAGCGCAATAATTCCGCCGAAGATCGAAGTTGAATCAGCTGCATACGCTTTTTCGTATGCTTCTAAAATCGTTTCCCCGACACCGACGCCGCATGGGTTCATATGCTTAACCGCAACCGCAGCCGGCTCTTCGAATTCACGCACAATCTGCAGGGCCGCATCTGCATCATTGATGTTGTTATAAGATAGCTCTTTGCCGTGAAGCTGCTTTGCTTCCGCAATCGAAAAGGCAGAGCCAAGCGGCTTCTTGTAAAAGGCTGCTTTTTGATGCGGGTTTTCCCCGTATCTGAGCGGCTGTTTCAATTCATAGGTCACTGTCAGTGTTTCTGGATTTTCTTCTCCCGCAAGCTCTGTCATATATTCGGCAATGACAGCGTCATAAGCGGCTGTATGGCGGAATACCTTCGCAGCCAGACGGCGGTTTGTTTCTTTGGATACCTTGCCTTCGGATTTAATTTCTTCCAGAACGGCCGGATAATCAGCCGCATCTACGATGACTGTTACGTATTCATGGTTTTTGGCAGAAGAACGAAGCATGGTCGGTCCGCCGATATCAATGTTTTCAATCGCATCTTCAACGGTCACATCGGGCTTTGCGATGGTTGCCTGAAATGGATACAAGTTCACGCAAACAAGCTGAATCGGCTCGATTTGATGCTTCTCGAGCTGGGCGATATGATCCGGATCGCCATGCTTGGCCAATACGGCTCCGTGTACATTTGGATGCAGGGTTTTCACACGTCCGTCCAAAATTTCCGGAAAACCTGTCACTTCACTGATTCCGATCACATCGATGCCATTTTCCTTCAGCTTCTTGCTTGTGCCGCCTGTTGAGATGATCTCAAATCCGGCTTCCGTCAAGCCTTTTGCGAATTCTACGATTCCTGTTTTATCCGATACACTGATTAACGCGCGTTTCGTCATGTCTGTTAGTCCCCCTAATATGTATGCTGCTTTTTTCGAAAAAGCTGCTGCAGTACTTCTGGATATAGTTCATGTTCTTTTTTCTGGATCCGTTCCTGGAGCGAATCCCTTGTATCCCCGTCCAAAACAGGCACAGCCTGCTGGGCGAGAATCGGTCCGGTGTCCATTCCTTCATCGACATAATGAATCGTCAGGCCGGTGACTTTTACGCCAGCCTGAAGGGACTGTCCTACCGCGTCCTTGCCTGGAAAAGCAGGCAAAAGGGAAGGATGTATATTTACAATCCGCTCGGCATAAGGCTGAATCAGCGTTGGCCCGATCAATCTCATATACCCGGCAAGAATGATAAAGTCCACGCGGTATTCGTTCAGCCTGCGAAGGATTTCCTGTTCATAGGACGCTTTGTCCGGATAGTCTTTGGCCGAAAAGGTGAAAGCATCCACCCCTTCTGCCGCAGCCCTCTCCAATACAAAGGCCCCGGCTTTATCGCAAACGACAAGAACGGGCTCCGCATCCAGCCGTCCTTCCTTCGCCGCGTCACAAATGGCCTGAAAATTGCTTCCGTTTCCTGAGGCGAAGACCGCAATCCGTTTCATCCGGAAAAGGCAACCCCTTCGCCTTTTTCCACAGTGCCAATGATCCAGGCCTGTTCACCGCAGGACTCCAGGTGGGCAAGGAACGCTTCCGCATCCTCCTGGCGGACGACAGCGGTCATACCGATGCCCATATTAAAAATGTTAAACATTTCTTCATGCGGGATCCGGCCTTTTTCCTCAAGTAAAGAGAAGATGGCCGGGATGGTCCAGCTGCCGCGGGTGATCTGCACGCCGAGACCTTCCGGCAGCATTCTTGGAATATTCTCAATGAAGCCGCCGCCTGTGATATGGGCAAGGCCTTTTACTTCAAATTTTTCAAGGGCAGAGAGAATTGGTTTGACATAGATCTTAGTCGGTGTCATCAATTCCTCGCCCAATGTCTTGCCAAGTGCAGGAACGGCCGCTTGAAGATCCATTCCGCTGTCTTCCAGCAGTACCTTGCGGACCAAAGAATACCCATTGCTGTGAATGCCGCTTGAAGCAAGGCCGATCAGGACATCCCCTGCTGCTATGTTCTTCCCGGTGATCAACTGCTGTTTTTCGACTGCCCCGGCCGCAAAGCCGGCTACATCGTATTCCTCCGGAGAATACATGCCAGGCATTTCTGCTGTTTCGCCGCCGATCAGCGCACATCCAGCCTGCTCACATCCGTCCGCAATCCCCTTCACAATCGATTCAATCCGTTCAGGAACCGCTTTGCCGCATGCAATATAATCTAAAAAGTATAAAGGTGAAGCTCCCTGAACGACAATATCGTTGACGCACATGGCTACACAATCTACTCCGATTGTATCATGCTGATCGAGCATCAGCGCAAGCAATAGTTTGGTACCGACCCCGTCCGTTCCTGAAATGAGAACAGGCTCCTTCAGGTTAAGGGCGGACAGATCGAACATGCCACCAAAACCGCCGAGTCCGCTCATTACTTCAGGGCGCATGGTGCGCTGGACATGCTTTTTCATCCGATTGACCGATTCATAGCCAGCTTCGATATCAACGCCGGCCTGCTTATAAGCATTTGCCATTCTATTTCCTCCTCAGAACATCGCTTTGCATTCATCGCTGCTTAACATTTCACCGCTTCAAGCGCTTCTTCATATATTTCTGTCGGGTAATTGCCGGTGAAACAGGCAAGACAGGAGCCTCTTGTTTCGCCAGGGAACGGGCGGCCGATCGCCTCGACCATCCCTTCTGCACTCAGGAATGTCAGGGAATCTGCACCAATGATTTCACGGATTTCCTCAACCGATTTCGAACTTGCAATCAGCTCTTCCTTTTTCGATGTATCAATTCCGTAGAAACATGGATTTTTAATTGGTGGCGAGCTGATAAGCACATGAACCTCAAGCGCACCCGCTTCCTTCAGCATCCGGACAATCCTTCTGCTTGTCGTGCCGCGGACAATGGAATCATCCACCATGACCACGCGCTTTCCTTCCACAACCCCCCGCACCGCAGACAGCTTCATTTTAACCCCCTGCTCCCGAAGGCTCTGGGAAGGCTGAATGAACGTACGGCCGACATATTTATTCTTGATCATTCCCATTTCATAAGGAATGCCTGATGCTTCTGCATAGCCAATCGCCGCTGAAATACTGGAATCAGGAACACCTGTGACGACATCTGCATCGATCATCGCCTCTTCAGCCAGTTTTTTGCCGAGGTTTTTGCGGGCCGTATGGACATTGATCCCGTCAATATTGCTGTCCGGCCGGGAAAAATAGACATACTCCATCATGCACATCGCCTGCTGGGTCGATTTGGCGAACATTTCGGCCGTAATCCCTTCGTCGTTGATGACCACGAGTTCACCAGGAAGGATATCACGGACAAACTCCGCGCCGATAATGTCGAGAGCACAGGTTTCAGACGCAGCCACATAGGCATCGCCGATTTTCCCAAGAGAAAGCGGACGAAGACCGTGCGGATCACGCGCCAAAATCAGTTCTTTTTCCGTCAGAACGACAAAGGCATACGCACCTTTCAGCATGCCCAGACTGCTTTTTACGGAATCCTTCAGCACCGGGTAGCCTGAACGCTTAATCAAGTGTGCCAAAACCTCTGTATCTGAAGTCGTCTGGAAAATGCTCCCCTGGGATTCGAGCTGGGCCTTTAGCTGATTGGCATTGACGATGTTTCCGTTATGCGCCAGCGCCAGGCCTCCGGTATGGGAGTTGAAGAGGAACGGCTGGACATTCTGATATCCGCCGCCTCCTGCTGTCGCATAGCGCACATGGCCGATGGCCGCTTTTCCGCTGTCCGCCAGCTCTTCCATCTTATCTGCCGTGAAAATCTCCGTCACAAGTCCTTCGCCTTTGCAAAGGGAAAGGGATGTGCCGTCCGTTGTCACGATCCCGGCACCTTCCTGGCCCCTGTGCTGCAGGCTGTGCAGTCCGTAATAGGACAGCTGGGCTGCTTCCGGGTGATTCCAAACCGCAACAACTCCGCATTCCTCATTCAATCCTTTTATTTCAGCAAGCATGGAATGGCTCCTTTCCAGGCAGACTGGAGTTCTGCTACTTCTGCTTCCAGTTTGCCTGCTCCATCATTCAGATTGATATGCAGTTCTTGGCTTGTATTCACTGTGCCGATCCAGACTGCGTCCTTGACTGCTGCTTCAAACGCCGTTTGGTTTTCCGGCTTAACAGAGATCAGAAATCTGGACTGTGTTTCGCTGAACAAAGCCGTTACCGCTTCGCCATTCAGGGAAATGTCCGCTCCGAATTCTGTACCGAATAAAGCTTCCGCCAAGGCAACGGCAAGGCCGCCTTCGGCAAGGTCATGCGCAGAGGCCACAAGACCGGACTGGATGGCGTTCAGCACTTGCTGCTGACGGGCCTGTTCCAGCGCTAAATCGATCTTAGGCGCGCGTCCGAAAATCTTGCCTTCCGTCATTTTCTGAAGCTCGCTTCCGCCGAATTCCGCTTCCGCTTCGCCGATGACATAAATCAAATCGCCGTCAGCCTTGAAAGTCTGAGTGGTAATATCTTTGACATCATGGACAAGTCCGACCATGCCGACAACCGGTGTCGGATAAACGGCTTCTCCGTTATTTTCGTTATACAGGGAAACATTTCCGCCGATAACCGGTGTGCTTAAATCCCGGCAGGCTTCGCTCATGCCGTCCGCCGCCTTTTCAAGCTGCCAGAAGATCTCCGGTTTTTCCGGATTGCCGAAATTCAGACAGTCCGTGATCGCAAGCGGCTCTCCGCCTGAACAGATGATATTGCGCGCTGCTTCCGCAACAGCAATTTTTCCGCCTGTTTCCGGATCCAGATACAAATAACGGGAGTTGCAGTCCGTTGTCATCGCCAATGCTTTATTCGTTCCGCGCACACGGATGACTGCTGCATCGGAGCCGGGAGCAACGACTGTATTCGTCCGCACCATATGGTCATACTGGTCATACACCCATTCCTTGCTTGCAATCGTCGGCTGCTGAAGCAGGTTCAGAAGTGCATCCTTATAGTCTGCGACAGCCGGCACTTCCGCCTGCATGCTTTGGAAATCACGGAAGTACTGAGGCTCTGCAGAAGGCTTATGATAAATCGGCGCTTCTTCTGCCAGCGCATCAACCGGTACAGAAGCAACCGTCTCACCGTGATGGGTCAATGTAAGTTTTTTATCTTCTGTCACTTCACCGACAGATACCGCTTCAAGGCCGTATTTTGTGAACAAATCAACGATTTCCTGTTCACGTCCCTTTTTGACGACAATCAGCATCCGCTCCTGGGATTCAGACAGCATCATTTCATAGGCTGTCATTCCGGTTTCACGCTGCGGCACTAAATCCAAGTCCATCTTGATTCCGGATCCGGCTTTACTCGCCATTTCGGCAGAAGAACTGGTCAGTCCGGCCGCACCCATATCCTGAATACCGACAAGCGCATCGGACTGGATCAGCTCCAGACATGCTTCAATCAGCAGCTTCTCCATAAACGGATCGCCGACCTGCACCGCCGGACGCTTTTCATCAGAGGATTCAGAAAGCTCTTCAGAAGCGAAAGTCGCTCCGTGGATACCGTCACGGCCTGTTTTTGCGCCGACATACATCACCGTATTGCCGACACCGTGCGCCTGGCCTTTTTTAATATCCTTATGGTCGATCAGTCCAACACACATTGCATTCACAAGCGGGTTGCCTGCATATGAAGGGTCAAACTGAATTTCGCCTCCGACTGTCGGGATGCCGATACAGTTGCCGTACCCGGCAATCCCTGCCACGATTTCCTTGAACAGATATTTCACTCTTGGGTTATCCAGCTCGCCGAAGCGAAGGGAATTCAATAAAGCAATCGGACGGGCTCCCATTGAGAAGACATCACGGATGATGCCGCCGACGCCTGTGGCCGCTCCCTGGTAGGGTTCAATCGCAGACGGATGATTATGGCTTTCGATTTTGAACACAACCGCCTGTTCATCGCCAATATCAACAATTCCTGCGCCCTCGCCAGGCCCCTGCAGCACGCGTTCCCCTGTAACCGGGAATTTTTTCAGGACAGGCTTTGAATTTTTATAGGAGCAATGCTCGGACCACATAACCGAGAATAACCCGGTTTCTGTGTAGTTCGGCAATCTGCCCAGAATCTTTTCCACCATGGCAAATTCATCATCGGACAGACCCATTTCTGCGTACAGACGGTCTTGTTTAATTTGCTCCGGATTTGGTTCAAGCTGTAACAACATGTGATTCCCTCCAGTTTTTCACGATGGATTGAAAAATCTTTAAGCCGTCTGTGCTGCCAAGCAAAGCATCGACTGCGCGTTCAGGATGCGGCATCATCCCAAGGACATTTCCTTTGGCGTTCATAATGCCGGCAATATTCTCAAGGCTTCCGTTCGGGTTCGATCCTTCATACGTAAACAGGATCCGGTTTTCCCGCTTCAGCTCCTGCAGTGTTTCTTCGTCGCAATAATAGTTTCCTTCGCCGTGAGCAATCGGCACCGTAATCGTCTCTCCGGCTTCGTAGGCTGAAGTGAACAGGGTAGTTGCATTCTCAACCTTCAGTCCGACATTGCGGCAGATAAACTTCAAGCTGTCATTCCGGCGCATCGCTCCCGGAAGAAGACCGGCTTCGAGCAGGATTTGAAATCCGTTGCAGACACCAAGAACCGGTTTACCAGCTTCTGCAGCCTTAATCACTTCTGCCATAACATTGGAAAAGCGGGCAATAGCTCCTGTGCGGAGGTAATCTCCATAAGAAAACCCTCCGGGAAGAAGAATCCCGTCGTAGCCTTCCAAATTTTCAGCCGTATGCCAGACATACTCCGCTTCTTCTCCCAGTGCATCCTTCACTGCATGATACATGTCGATATCACAGTTCGAACCCGGGAATACGATGACCGCAAACTTCATAGGGCGACAACCTCCTCAACTTCATAGCGGTATGCCTCAATCACTGTATTGGCCAATAACTTTTCACACATTTCCTTCACTTGCTGATCCAGATCGCGGTCCGTCTTTTCGATGGACAGTTCAATATACTTCCCGATACGCACATCGCTCACTTCCGGATAATCCATGCTGTGAAGCGATTGTTTGACAGCTGCCCCCTGAGGATCCAGCACGCTTTCTCTAAGTGTGATAAATACTTTAACCTTATACATGTTGTATGCCCTCCAGCTTTTCCAGTATTTTTCCGTAAGCTTCCGTCAGACTGCCCAAGTCCCTGCGGAACACGTCCTTATCCATTTTCTCATTTGTTGCTGCATCCCAAAGTCTGCATGTATCGGGCGATATTTCATCTGCCAGCAGGATATCGCCGTCCTTCGTCTTGCCAAATTCCAATTTAAAGTCCACAAGATGGATTCCTAATTCCTTAAAAAATGCGGATAGAACGTCATTGACCTTACGTGCGCGCTTCTTTAGATCAGCCACTTCCGCTTCACTTGCAAGCGCAAGCTCCTCGATATGGTCTTCCGTCAGCAATGGATCGCCTAAATCATCATCTTTATAATAAAATTCCACGAGCGTTCGTTTTAGCGGGGTTCCTTCAGGGATACCGGTCCGTTTTGAGAAACTGCCGGCAGCCGTATTCCGGACAACTACCTCTAGAGGAATGATGGAGACTTTTTTGACCAGCTGCTCTGTATCAGACAGCTTTTCAATAAAGTGTGATGGAATATTTTCCTGATGAAGCTTTGAAAATAGCAAACTCGTAATTTTATTATTTAGCGTACCTTTGCCGCTGATTTCCGACTTCTTCTCTCCGTTGAAGGCTGTAGCCGAGTCTTTGTATTGGACCCAGACAGTTTCCGTTGAATCGGTCGCATAAATCCGTTTCGCTTTTCCTTCATAGAGCATTTCTCGTTTTTCCATTTGTGTCAGGCCTCCGTATTAGGAATATTAGGAATTTTCCATCTTTAAAAGGTGCAGGATTTGATGAATTGGCAGACGCTCCTTTCGAAGCGCCTGCCCTGCTTAGTTCTTACAGTCCAAGTCTGTCAAAAATGACATCCACATTTTTTAGATGGTAAGAAGGATCGAAGCAGTCATCGAGTTCTTCTTTTGTCAGCAGGCTTGTAATTTTATCGTCCTTTTCAAGCAGGCTGCGGAAAGGAACCTGCTGCTCCCAAGCCTCCATTGCTTTCGGCTGAACGGTATCATAAGCCTCTTCACGGACAAGGCCTTTGTCAATCAAAGCCAGCAGCACGCGCTGGGAGAAAATCAATCCCAAGGTGCGGTCCATGTTGCGCTTCATGTTTTCCGGATATACCGTCAGATTCTTGACGATGTTGCCGAAGCGGTTCAGCATGTAGTTCAGCGCGATCGTTGCATCCGGGAGAATGACCCGTTCTGCAGAAGAGTGAGAAATATCGCGCTCATGCCAAAGGGCAACATTTTCATAGGCAGTCATCATATAACCGCGGATAACACGTGCCATTCCGGTCATATTTTCAGATCCGATCGGATTGCGTTTATGCGGCATTGCTGATGATCCCTTTTGACCTTTTGCAAAGAACTCCTCCACTTCGCGCGTTTCACTCTTTTGAAGTCCGCGGACTTCTGTTGCAAACTTCTCGATGGATGTTGCAATCAGTGCCAGCGTGCTGAAGTAGTGGGCATGGCGGTCGCGCTGAAGGGTCTGTGTGGAGATCGGCGCTGCTTCCAGGCCAAGCTTTTCACAGACAAAGCTTTCCACGAATGGGTCGATGTTGGCATATGTTCCGACAGCACCGGACATCTTGCCGACTTCAATCATTTTGCGGGCCGCTTCAAAACGCTCCACATTCCGCTTCATTTCCTGGTACCATAGGCCAAGCTTCAGTCCGAACGTTGTAGGCTCAGCGTGAACGCCGTGCGTACGTCCCATCATGACGGTATATTTATGTTCCTTCGCTTTGTTTTTCAAAATTTCTACGAAGTTGTTCAAGTCCTTAGCAAGGATCTCATTGGCCTGTTTAATTAAGTAAGAAAGCGCTGTGTCGACTACATCCGTAGACGTAAGCCCGTAATGGACCCATTTGCGCTCTTCCCCAAGCGTTTCAGACACAGCACGGGTGAAAGCCACGACATCATGGCGGGTTTCCGCTTCAATTTCCTTAATGCGATCCACATCGAAGGTTGCCTTCTCGCGAATGACCTGCACATCCTCCTTCGGGATAGCGCCAAGCTCCGCCCAAGCCTCACAGGCTAAAATCTCCACTTCCAGCCAGGCTTTAAATCTGTTTTCCTCTGTCCAAATCGCTCCCATTTCAGGGCGGGTATACCGTTCAATCATAATACATCCTCCGTTTCAACCTGTTGTTTCCAAATCCGGCTTTGTTCGCTCTCCTGAAGAGCCTCTTCCGCCGTCGGCCGTAAAATATTCACATGGCCCATTTTCCGTTTCAGCTTTGCTTCCGCCTTGCCGTATAAATGGACTTTCCAATCCTTCCGCTCCGGAATTTCCGCAAGCAGCGGCTTCAGATGCTCGCCGAGTATGTTCACCATCACAACAGGCTTCAGCAATTCCGTATTGCCAAGCGGCCAGCTGCAGACAGCCCGGACATGCTGCTCGAACTGGGATGTCTCGCAGGCTTCCATCGTGTAGTGTCCGGAATTATGCGGCCTTGGCGCCAATTCATTAATCAGGATGCCGTCCCCTTCTGTCAGGAACATTTCCACAGCCAAAGTTCCGACAAGACCCATTTCCTCAGCCAGACGGTACGCCTGGGCAATGGCCCTTTCTGCTGCTTTTCCGCTGATGCGTGCAGGGACAATGCTTTTATGTAAGATATTGTCCACATGGATATTTTCAGCCGGCGGAAAATGACGAATCTCGCCGTTTGTGCTCCGTGTCACAATCACGGAGATCTCTTTTGTAAAAGGGATCCACGCTTCCATGACACATACGCCTTGCCGGAGCAGCTTATCGGCATGCTGAAGATCAGACCTGCCTTTGATGACAAGCTGCCCTTTTCCATCATAACCGCCCCGGGCCGTTTTTAACACCGCTGGATAGCCTAAATCTTCAATTGCCGCCTCAATATCTGCAAAATCTCGGATTTCACGGTAAGGAGCCACTTCAACGCCGGCCTTCTCAATCGCCTGTTTCTCTGTCAGCCGGTCCTGCGTCACTTTGAGAAGCTCTGAGCCTTGTGGCAAATACGCATGCTCCTTCAGCCAATCAAGAGCCTCTGAGCTGATGTTTTCAAATTCATACGTGATGATATCGCTGACTTCCGCAAGCTGCTGTAAAGCTTCAAGGTCATCGTATGCCCCATTGATTTCGTAATCGGCCACTTGGGCGCAAGGTCCGTTTTTTCCCGGTTCCAGCACCGCAATTTTAAAGCCTGAAGCCTTCGCGGACAACGCCATCATACGTCCAAGCTGCCCGCCTCCGATAATCCCGATTGTCTGTCCTGGTAAAATGATACGGTTATTTAAGCTGTTCACTGCTCTGCAACACCTTTTCTCTAGTTTCATAGCGCTGTTCTTCCAATCTATGAAACAGCTCCTGATCGGCCGTCCCCAAAATCTGGGCTGCCAAAAGACCTGCATTGATTGCTCCCGCCTTGCCAATGGCGACAGTCGCCACTGGAACTCCGCCCGGCATCTGGACGATGGACAGCAATGAATCCATTCCCTTCAGAGCCTTGGATTGCACAGGCACCCCAATGACCGGCACAACCGTCTTTGCCGCTGTCATGCCCGGAAGATGAGCTGCTCCGCCGGCACCGGCGATAATGACCTTGATTCCCCGGTCCTTCGCTGTCTCTGCATATTCAAATAATAGATCGGGTGTCCGATGTGCCGATACGACCCGTTTCTCAAAAGGGACTTCGAGCTGCTCCAATGTCTCGCATGCATATTTCATCGTTTCCCAATCCGAAACGCTTCCCATTATCACGCCCACTTGCGGCTTCATCCCATTCCCTCCAAATCACTATCTAAAATTCTATCTATTTTAAAGTAAAAAAGCCGGACAGGCTTCCTCTACTTACAGAGAAAGCATCTGTCCGGCGTTAAGTCTCATCTCTAAAAAAGACTCAGCTGTATCCGAATAAGCAGCTGCTTTTCTCATAGTCCAATGATTTACGGTCATTGGGTAGAAACTTTTGGGCCATATCCCCATGATTATATGAGAGGTATAAAACTTGTTAACCCCATCTTACCTTTCAGCTAAAAACATGTCAAGGTAAAATCGAATAATATTTTCAAGTATTACTTATAATGTTCGGTTTTTAATCCATTTTTTTGGCTTCAAAGACGATTTTCCTCGCAATCGGCTCATATTGAAGCTTTCCATCCACCATTTTCTCAGCAAATATGGGCTCCTCTGTCCGTCTCACAGGAAAATATCCTTCGGCTTTTATGCGGTCCAGGCAGGCATCAATCGTTTCTCCCTCGGCCACTTCAAATTTCATCTTACTGTTCTTCATCTAATCTATCCTTTCGGCGATTTATACATCCCTACCATATAGAATGATCCTCCTGAAGTCAATTCATCCTCGGAAAGCCTCGGTTTCTGGAATATATGCGATTCCTTGTGATTTTCTGGTAAACTGTCAACAAGGGGGTAGATGGATTTGCTTATACATAAAATTGATGAAGATGTTTCTCTACGGCTTTTTAATGAGGCAGATGCTGAGGAATTTTACGCACTGACGATTCGGTCAAAAGCCTATCTGAAAAAATGGCTCGGATGGCTGGAGCATACAAAAAGTGCAGCGGATACGGCCCAGCATATTAAGGCGGGACTTCAGGAGTTCGCAGAAAATGGCGGGCATCCCAAGTCTTTTGCAATTCTGTATCAAGGGAAAATTGCCGGTACGATCAGTTTCAATACCATTGATAAGGTCAATAGAGCCGGAACGATTGGCTACTGGCTTGGCGAAGAGTTTCAAGGAAAAGGAGTCATGACCAAAGCATGTAAAGCATTAATTGATTATGGTTTCCAGGAACTTGACCTTCATCGGATTGAGATTCGTGCTGCAGCAGAGAACAAAAAGAGCCGATCCATTCCGGAGAGACTGGGATTTACGGAGGAAGGCAGAGTCCGGGAGGCAGAATGGCTGTATGACCATTATGTGGACCATATTGTTTACGGCCTTCTTGAGAGTGAGTGGAATTGACAGAGAAATAGCGCAGCCAGAAGACCAGTTCAGAGGTTTTCTGGCTGTTTTGCTGGGATTACCATAATGGCTCGTCTTTATCCGTTATTTTCAAGAAAATTGGCATGAGCATCCAGATCAAGAGCAAAAGGACTGCATCCAGACATATCATGGTAACCAGCGGCAGCTGAAACAAGACTGAAAGAGGGAGGATAATAACAGGTATCAAAGATAACAGTACGATCGTGTTCCTTGATGCTGTACTTTGATATTGAGCTTCTCCGCAATATGGGCATTTCATTTCTTTTCGGAATGTGACTAACTTCTTCATCGATTCCGCCCAGGACCATTTTTTACCGCAGCACTGACAAGTAGGCATTTTTAAAATTCTCCTTATTTTAAAAGTTTTCTATATTTCTTCTACGTTTCTAATAACTGGAAAGTTTCATTTTTTTGAACTTGTTTGCTGGATGACTATTTAAAAAGGTGGATGGAAGGAATTTCCGCTTCAGGGATTCGCTTTCCGCGGGCGGTCAGGAAGCCTCCTCGTCGCTGTTGTCGCGCTCCTGCGGGGTCTTCCTTTGACGCGCTTTTCCCGCAGGAGTCTCACCCCATCCACTCCAATTCTATATAGCTGTCAATTAATCTTCCATTTTACACATAGATCTGGATAGCGATCCATATAACTACTTAATCGGTTGCAGTTAAATAAAGAGAAAATCGAGTCTTTTCTATAGATAAAAAGCGTTTCATTCTAGGCACTTTCGAGGTAATATCAGATGACTAAGCGAATTCAAAGCTCTTTAGAACTTCATAAAAAGAGACCAGCTCTTCAACTGATCTTACAAGGGTTGAACATACTCGGCCAAGCCTGAATTCGAATGGCTTCTTGTTACTTATTACACCTCTGGCGAGGAGTTTTTAGTATCTTTTTGACCTGCAGTCTTTATTCTATAAAAAAGATGGGCGCTCGAGCTCCGGAACGGCGATGGACGGCGAATCTCTGCGTCAGCTTCCTCCGCTCCGGTCCTCATGTACGCTGTACACTCCGGTCCTCGCTCCCCTGCTTCCTTGATCTTCTTGTCCCTCCCCATTCCGGGTGAGGCGTTTAAAATGGTTCTCCGTCAAATGTTGGGGTGGCGACTGATCGCCATCCCTAACCAATATGTATCCCAATTCCTTTAAACTGATGGGTTAATAATATTTTTGCTCGAAAACGACTGAAATTCCTGAATCCATACGCATTTCGCTTAAGAACCTTCGTTGAATTGTTGATCCCTTCTAAAAAACCATTCGAATAGCCATAAACAAAGCTGTTTAAGATTTCTGTCTGCCAGTTTTGGAGCGTGTAATGGCTTTCTCCATTTCAGGAATGCCAGAATCCTGGACCCGTCGATAAAAGTCTCTCAGCCCCTGTTTGACCTTCCCTGCATCTTCCGCTTCTGATTCCTTCGCCTGAACAAACCAGCCACGATAGGTTTCCTTTAATTCGTATGCTTTTTTAAGCTTTTCCGACATATCCAAATACCGATTCAAATGCCATCTGTCTTCTTCTGTCAGGCGGTCGGAGGCCTTGTGAAAGACATACTTCATACGTTTGCACTTCTTGCGGTCATACGGATGAAACTCTTTCTGTACCCTTCTTCGGACACCGTCCAGCGCCCAATAGATATACCGGCAGAAATGAAAGCGATCGGCCACAATCACAGGGCGGCCTAAGGCACTTTGAACCGCCGATTTAAAAGAATGGCTCATGTCCATGATCACCACCTGAACCTGGTCCCCATACTTTTGAAGATAGTGTTTAATCGTATTCTTATAGCGATTAGGCAGGATATCTA
>NZ_LT622353.1:0-11612 GCF_900098925.1 Bacillus massiliglaciei
TGTGCTGAACCCTAAAAGTTAGACCAAAATATTTATGCAGCTTGTTGACTGGTATAAAGACGGTATTCCACCGGGCTCATGCCAGTCAATTTTGCTTTTATCCGTTCATTGTTATAGTAAAAAATATAATCCGTTACTGCTTGTTTAAGCTCTTCAAATGACTTATAAACTCTACCGTAATACATTTCCTGTTTCATTATCCCAAAGGAATTTTCCATTGGTGAATTATCCAGACAGTTTCCCTTTCGGGACATACTTTGAAATATACCGTTATCTTTTAGTTTCCTTACATATCTTTTCATTTGATAGCCCCAGCCTTGATCAGTGTGTATAGTCGTTCGATAGGGGCAGTCTTTTGTTATTTCAATTGCTTCATCTAAAGCATCCATAATAGCTTGAGCGTTTGGCCGTTCTGAGAACCGAAAAGATAAAATTTCACCATTAAACATATCTAGAAATGCATCTAAATAAGCCTTCTTAATGATTATCTTCCCATTAGAATCGGTCGTATAGTATTTGAATTCAGATGTATCAGTTGTTAATTTTTGATGTGGAATGCTTGTATGGAATCTACGGTTTACAAGGTTTTTCGATATCTTGCCTACAGTTCCTTTGTAAGTGCTGTATTTACGAGATTTACGTGTGAATGATGTACAAGTAATACCAAGTTTATTGGTAATCCGTAGGATTTTTTTGTGATTTACGATATAACCTCTCTTACGTAATTCCATATCAATTCGACGATATCCATAATTTCCATTATGTTTGTTTACAATCTCTTGGATAATCTTTTCAATCTCTTCATCTGGATTGGAGTCATCAAATCGTTTTTGCCAATACATATAAGTTGCCTTTGGAAAACCTGTCGCTTCAAGGATAACAGCTAATTTGAATTCTTTTCTGAGTTCGTGGATGACCCTGGATTCTGTTTTAGCAGTCGGCTCGGAATATTTATCCCTGAAGCTCGGAGCTTTTTTAAATAGGCATTCTCCGCACGTAGTAATTCTATTTCTTTTAATAATTGTTCTTCCTTCGTCATTTTCTTTTCATTTTTATTTTTCTTCGGCTTGTTGGACATTGATGGACGCCCCTTTGATTTAGAGAGCCCTTCAATACCTTCATTTTGCCATTTTCTCAACCAATTAAGAATCATAGGTGGTTCAGTAATGCCAAATTTTCTAGCAACTTCTTCAAGGGAATCTTTAACTGCTAATGACTTTAGTCTAAGTGATTCGCAATTTTTGACAGTGGGGTATGACGGGTTAATTGCCAAACTATATCGATTGGATTGGAGCGGAAGGGGTGAGACTCCTGCGGGAATAGCGGGTCAAAGGAAGACCCCGCAGGAGCGCGGAAGCTGCGACGAGGAGGCTTCCTGACCGCCCGCGGAAAGCGAACCCCCTGCAGCGTAAATCGCTTTATTCCAAAATCAAAATATCTTTCCGGAGAAAAGTATAAAAAAAGGAGGGATGAAGAAGAAGTTGTGTTAGAGGGCGCCATCATTTCTATAGCAAGTTTTTAAACATAGAAAAAGCAGGGATCCTGAGAATCCCTGCTTTCTTTCTGCCTATTATTCGACTGACTCTTTATTCCTGTTCTTTCTGCTGAATTTCATGATGAATTCATAGACAACGGGAACAATTAATAGTGTCAGCAATGTGGAGCTGGCCAGTCCGCCGATAACGGTGATGCCGAGACCTTTGGAAATCAGGCCGCTTCCTTCTGCGCCGATGGCAAGAGGAATCAGGGCACCGATTGTGGCCAGTGCAGTCATCAGAATTGGACGGATCCGTGTAGCACCTGCTTCAAGCAAGGCTTCGCGGGTAGGAATGCCTTCTTCTTCTTTCTTGATAACACGGTCAATCAAGACGATGGCATTTGTGACGACGATACCAATGAGCATCAAGACTCCCATGAGAGAGGATACGCTCAATGTTTCTCCGGCAATCCATAAGCCCACCAATGCACCAATCACGGTATATGGAAGGGAGAACAGAATGGCAATCGGAGCCAATCCGCCATGGAAAGTCACGACGAGAACAAAGTATACAATCGCAATCGCTGCGAGCATCGCAAGACCGAGCTGTGTAAAGGATTCATTCATTTGTTCCGTTACACCGCCAAAGTCGACAGTCACGCCTGCAGGAAGGTCAATTTTGTCTACTTCTTTTTGAACGTCTGCTGTTACTTTGGAGACGTCATCGACGGTGATGGTGCCGGATACGTCAGCATAAATCTTTCCGTCACGTTTTGAGATCGTGTTCGATGATTCGCCTTCTTCAATTTTGACAAGATCCTCTAATGGAACTTCTGAACCCATTGGAGTGGCGATTTTTTTGTTTTCCAGGTCGTTTTTATCTTTGTATGTGTCTGTTTCTTTTTCGATATAGACTTTGATTTCTTTGCCGTCATTTTTAATGGTTGTCAGTTCTTCTTCCGAACCTGTATTGGAGAGAGACATGGCAACTTGACCGGCAGTCAGTCCTAAGTCGCTCAGTTTTTCCTGGTCAGCGATTAACGTGTACTGATCATAAGTTTCAGAAAGACTGGTATCTACATCTTTCAGTTCTTTATGTTTCTGCATAATGGCTTTGATTTGATCTACGACTGGTTCGATCTTTTCTTGCGTATCCCCGTAGACATAAAGGGTCATGGCGTTGGAACCTGTTCCGGTGAAATTCTGTTCTTTCCAAGTGCCTTTGGAATCCAGGTTATTGAAATGTTTGAGAACATCTTCTTTTTTCGTACCGAAGTTTTTCGTATCTTCATCATAGATGAGGTAGAACAGGGCTGAGTTATCTGATCCTGATCCCATTCCCATCATGCTTTCACCGACTGTGTATTGAACGGTGTCGATATCTTTTTGATCCATTAGATAACTTTCTGCTTTTGCCGTTTCTTTCTCTACATCTTCTTTCAGTTCACCTGGTGCAGGAGTGTAGGTGATCATGACGGTTTTCTCTTCTTCTTCCGGAATGAAACTGAATCCGATTTTTGGAAGAAGGAACAAGCTTCCGACAAGGATCAGGGTAGCAATGATAAAGGTAACAAGCTTATGGTTCAAGGACCAGTTCAGAACGCGCTTATAGTAGCCTGCGATTTTGCCTGGTTTTTCTTCATGCTCCTTGCCGCCTTTTCCTTTCAGCCCTTTCTTGAAGAACTGGTGGGCTAAAGCCGGAACAAGCGTAATGGCCACAAGCAGGGAAGCGAACAAAGAGAATACCATGGTCAGAGCGAATGGGGTAAATAATTCGCCGACAGGTCCTGTCACCGCTGCAAGAGGCAGATAAACGGCTGCTGTTACGACAGTGGATGAGAAGATCGGGATGAACATTTCTTTCGTTGCCGATCGGATTAAATCGCGTCCTTGTAATGCCTCGTTTTTCAAGGACATTCGTCTGTAGATATTTTCAATAACGACGATTGAGTCATCGACAACACGGCCGATTGCTACGGTCATGGCTCCGAGTGTCATGATGTTCAGTGTAATATCCATTTGTTTAATCAACAGAATCGCAATCAATAATGAAAGCGGGATGGAGATAACGGAAATTAATGTTGTACGGATGTTTCTTAGGAAAAGCAGGATGACAATGATCGCAAATAAACAGCCGAAAAGGGCTTTGCTAAGCATCGTCTCAACGGAATCTTCAATCGGCTGGCCTTGGTCCAGTGTTGTGAAGACCTCTGCTCCGTCGACATCCTTTTCGAAATCCGCTATGCTGTCTTTTACATCGTTAACAACATCGACAGTGTTGGCGTCCGGCGATTTTGTTACCTGAATGCCGATAGAATCTTTACCGTTCGTTTTAGCGATGGATTCAGTCGTTTCCTGAATGTCAATATCAGCAATGTCTGAAAGCTTCACTTTTTGCGGCTGCGGCGCCTGTGCTGCCGGCATTTGGGCACTGCCTTGCTGTGGTGCCTGCTGGGCAGCCTGGTCCATGCCCTGGGCTGCTGCAGGGCTGCCGCCTGTTACTGGTATTTCGATATTTCTAAGGTCTTTCAAAGTGGTAATATTTCCATCGACGACAATGGTTTTTTCTTTATCACTAAAGTTGAAAATACCAAGAGGCGATGAAACATTGGAGCCTTGGACGATTCCTTTGACTGTTTCTTCATCAAGACCATATTGGGCCATTTTTTCCTGATCAAAATGGATGGTTCCCTCTTCGAACTGCTGTCCGGAAATCGTTACAGAGGAAACGCCGTCAATGCCTTCGAGCTCAGGAACGAGCAGCTCTTCGACATCCTTAGTCAGCTGTTTTAGGTCTGTTTTATCACTGGCTGCGCTGAGGGCGATGACCGGAAAGGAGTTCAAGGACATCCTGGAGACATCCGGCTCCTGGGCCTGCTCTGGAAGGTCCAGACTGCCTAAGGCATCTTTTACTTCGCTTACAGCTTCCTTCATATCGGTGCTGTAATCATATTCTAATTGAATGGAAGATACGTTGGCCATGGAGGATGAGCTGACCGTATCTACTCCAGCCAAATTGGTGACGTGCTGTTCAATTGGCTTTGTCAGTTTCTCTTCTACATCTTCCGGAGCGGCTCCGGGATAAGTAGTATTAATCATGATGACCGGGGTTGAAATATTCGGAAGCGTTTCCTGCTTCATATTAAGCCCCGAATATAAACCGGCAGCGACAATGATAATCGTCAAGAGCCAGATCGCCAGTTTATTTTTCAGCGAAAAGTTAATAATCGAATTCAAGCTTTTGCCCTCCAATTTTTTGTTTTTATGACTGATTGGTCATGTTTTTAAATATAGCGGATATCATATTGCATTGCAATAATAAGTAGCTTTGATCTTTCAGGTTGTTCTCTTCTGGATTATAGGATAGAATAAACCGGTGACTCATTGGTCAACGAATTGATGAGGGGATGAAATGAGATGCTGGATAAGAAAAAATTGATTATTAATGAAGCGGTCAAATTATTCGGAACGAAAGGCTATCATGCCACTTCTGTTCAGGAAATTGCTGAACGCTGCGGAATGGCCAAAGGTTCTTTTTATAATTATTTTAAATCAAAAGAAGAGTTAGTTGTTTCCATTTTTAAGTATTATGTAAATGAATATAGGGAAGTTTTTGCGGAGATTGAAGCAAGGACAGATTTGGACGGCAGGGAGAAATTGATTAAGCAGATGAAGTTCCAAATCAACCAGCTGGAGATGCACAGCGATTGGATTAAGATGATGTTGAGAGAACAAATGATGTATATCAACGAGGAGCTGGATCAATTTCTGCAGCATGTTCATTACCTTTCCCTTAAAAGGAGCAATGAGCGGATAGCCGAAATTTACCCCGACCTTCCCGCACAGTTCATTCCGGACTGTACTATCATCCTGGATTCGCTGTTCAATGGGTATATTTCCTTTCTGTTCCTGAAACCGGATTCTTTGGATCAAAGCCGGATTCCTTCTTATATTTTGAATCGGATGGATGCGGTGGTCCGCGGCCTCCAAGAAACAGACGAGCCCTTATTAAAGGCGGGTTTTTATCATGAATTCCTTCGGGAAACGAGTCTTTCTGAAGAAGCTGTCCTGGATTTAATCGAGGAGGCGGCAGAGAATGCGGAAAAGGCGGAAAAGGGCGAAAAGGCGGCGGAGTCCTTGAGAATGCTTAAGACGGAATTTTCCAAGCAGGAACCGAATGCGGTTATCTTGGAGAGTCTTTTGCTGTTTTTGGAACAGCAGGCACAGCGGCATTCTTTCCTTCGAATGCTCACGGTAAAATTAAGAAAGGTTTTAAACCAGAAAGAGCTTTCCTGAGGGAGGCTCTTTCTTTTTTGTTTTTTAAATTTTAAAGTGAATAATCCTGCACTTTTTTACATGATAAGATAAAATAAATATGTACATAACTCATCGATGGAGGATTATGCATGACATATCAAGTACGGCTGTTGAAGGGGATTTTAGAACCAAAAAGCAGCGGTTTTCAGCTGGTGAGGGCGGAGGAAGTCACTCGGTTTGGCTGGAAGCTTGCGGCAACTTTACTGATCAGTATGCTTGTATTCGCCCTGTATGGCTATTTCGGAGTCGGTTCAGAGTCCTTTTCGAAGGAATTGGCCAATCTGACGGACCGTGAATACCAGATGGGCAGGCTGCTGGTCTTGGCCGGGAATCTTGCGGCAGGAGCGGTTTATCCTGTTTTATTTTTATTTCTCGGTTCATTGGTGTTTTGGATTGCTTTTGATGTTTCTTACATAAAGTGTGTCATTGTGCAAATGTTCCTTTTTTTGCTTCTGATGTTTGAAAAGGCCGTTACCCTTCCGTTTTTGGTGCTGCTCGATTTGAATGCTGATGCAAATCCTTTTTCATTAGGCATCATCAGCCAATATGTAATGAAAAATGAATTTTTTATCCACTTTTTCAGCGAATGGACGATTTTCCAGTTCATCGTCATCCTGCTTCAGTATTTCTATTTGAAGCAGCTGGCTGTACAAACGAACAAGTGGTTCATCCTGTTCATTGTTGTCTCGTTCTATTTATTATCCTGGGTTGTGAAGGCTTTCTTAGCTTATTTGGAAATCAGCATCTTACTATGAGGTGATGTCGAAGTGAAGAAGTGGAAAGTATGGACGGGGCTCAGCCTGTCAGCAGCGCTTGTAGCCGTCAATCTATATTTGGTCGAACAGAAGGACAGCAAGGTTGACCGCACTGTTTTTGTGAAAAAATGGGAGCGGGTGAAAAAGGGGACGGTTACGGAATCCTTTCAGGTGAAGGGTGTGGCCAGGCCTGCCGGCGAGCGTTATGTTTATTTTGATGAGAAGGAAGGGAAGTTCGGCAGTTTCCTTGTTAAGGAAGGCGATCAAGTAAGCGAAGGAACCCCGCTGTATACATACGAAACACCTGCATTGGATGCAGAGAGAAAAGAGCTTGAAAGGGAAAAAAGCCTGACAGAAGGTGAAATAGCGGAAATCGAGCGGTATATCAGCAAGCTGGAAGGCCATACGGGCAGCAATTCGGATGGATCTTCTTTTCCTGCTGAGGAAACAGCCGGGGCATTTCATGAAGGACTGGATGCAGAGGCATCAGTTTCACCGGAACCCCCGGATTCCTCGGAAGACCTGATGCAGCAGGAAATATACAAACAGGAGATGGAGGCCGGCAAGCTTGCGGAAAAAGTGAAATCGATTGATGCCGAGCTTACCGCGATTGAGGAAAAGAGCCAGGCTGGACAAGCGGAAAGTGAAACGGACGGTATCATTAAGGATGTGAACCCTTCCTTGAAGAATCCGGTCATCACCATAGCGGAGGGGGAAACTCTCATTGAGGGGATTCTCACGGTTGGGCAGCTGAAGAAAGCCGAAACGGGCATGGCGGTTCAAATTATCTCTCCTTATTTAAAGAAGCCTGTTTCAGGGACAATCGAGAAGATTCAGGCCTATCCGGAGAAAGAACCGAATTTGGAAACAGAAGGTACTTATGCCTTTGAGGCAGCCATGGACCAAACCGGATCAGGAGAGAAGACGGCTGATCAGGAAAACAGTGAGCCTGCCGTGAAGGAAGAGAACGAAACGGTCCATCCTCCGTCTGAAGCGGAAGACAATGGGCTGCCAGCCGGAGCAAAGGCGGATGTGACCATCATTACAGATGAGGCTAAGAATGTTCCGTTTATCAGGAAAGATACGGTCCGCCATAAGGACAGGCCGTTTGTCTATACCCTCAATCATCAAGGGAAAGTGTCAAGGGAAAATATCCAGGAAGGCCTTGCTGCCAAAGGCAGGCAGGAACTGAAAGAGGGACCCGGAGCCGGGACGGTCATTCTTCAGGAACCAAAAAAAATTCCAATGAACGATTCAAAATTTATAACAAGGGTAAAAACAGAGAAAGCAGGAATGTCGGCCTTTAAGCAGCTGACGCCTAAGAAAAGATGGAGATACTTTCTGATCGGCCTGCTTGAAAAATGAGGCATGCTTCCAACCTTGAGCGGCGCGCCTGAGAAGAGGTGTTCAGGAAAATTTTTCATTATTAGAATTTTCTCAATTATGATATACTTATAAAATATAAACAGAAAAGATGGCTAGCTTGATTCACCTAGAAGAATATAAGATTAGGCAGAAGAATAAAGCATTATGCAGAAGATTTCGGAGTGTGTGTTAAAAATATATTTACATATTAATGTTTTTAAGATAATATTTTGTTAGCAACATCTCGCTTAATCTTATTTCTTTAAAGAACGGGGGACCCAATTTTGCGGCCTGCCGCTAGGGGTGAATTCAATTTTCGATTGAAAGGGCATCAGGTTTCCGAGTCCTAACCCGACAGCTAACCTCGTCAGCGTCTTAGAGGGAACAATTGAATGTTCAGGCTAGGAGGGGCACCTTTACAGTGTCTTTTTTTTCAGCCCAAGAGTATGTGCTTGTCTATCAGACCAGTATGTTTCCCTTGCCAGACCAAACTGTTATACATCATAGACGGAAGGTGAGGAATGAAATGAAAAAGTTTAAATTAAGTTTAGCCAGCCAAATTTTCATCGGCTTAATAATAGGGATTATCGTCGGTGCGATCTTCTTCGGCAGCGAAACGGCCCAAGGCTATCTTCAGCCTCTCGGAGATATTTTCCTCCGCATGATTAAAATGATCGTTGTGCCGATTGTTATGGCAAGCATTATCGTTGCCATTGCCGGTGTCGGAGATTTGAAATCTGTCGGTAAGTTAGGCGGAAAATCCATCTCATACTTTGTTGTCGTAACGATGATCGCCATTGCGGTCGGCTTGGTCTCAGCCAATGTGATCAAACCGGGAGCAGGGCTCAATATGAGTGAGCTTACCCAGACGGATATCAGCAGCTATGTGGATACAGCTGAGCATCAAGAAGAGGGCGGAAAGTCCTTTGTTGAAACAATTGTGCATATCGTACCATCTAATCCATTCCAGGCACTTGTAGAAGGGGACATGCTTGCTGTTATCTTCTTCTCGGTTATGTTTGGACTGGGTATTGCCGCAATCGGCGAAAAAGGCGAGCCTGTCCTTAAGTTTTTCCAGGGCATGGCGTCGGCTATGTTCTATGTCACCAACATGATCATGAAGTTTGCTCCAATCGGTGTATTCGCGCTTATTGGGGTCACTATCTCAAAGTTTGGCCTAAGTTCACTTTGGCCGCTGCTGAAGCTGGTTCTTACGGTTTACGGAACGATGATTTTCTTCGTACTTGTTGTGCTTGGCATTATCGCTAAGTTTGCAGGTTTTGGCATTATTAAATTGATCAAGCTGATCAAGGAAGAATTGATTCTGGCTTTCTCAACAGCAAGTTCAGAAACGGTGCTTCCAAGAATTATGGATAAAATGGAAAAAGCGGGATGCCCGAAACATATCGCCACATTTGTTATCCCGACCGGTTATTCTTTCAACCTGGATGGCTCCACCCTTTATCAGGCATTAGCGGCCATTTTCATTGCTCAAATGTACGGCATTGATTTGAGCATCGGTACACAGATTACGCTTATGCTCGTATTGATGGTCACATCCAAAGGTATTGCAGGTGTGCCAGGCGTCTCCTTCGTTGTATTATTAGCAACATTGGGAACGGTAGGAATTCCGCTTGAAGGATTAGCATTTATCGCCGGTATTGACCGTATCCTTGATATGGGACGTACGGCAGTGAACGTAGTAGGGAATGCTCTTGCAGCGATTGTCATTTCCAAATGGGAAGGGCAATTTAACCCGCCAGCAGAAACAGAAGCTTCTCAGGCATCTTAATCCATCAAAAGGTCCAAGTCCGAATATCGGGATTTGGGCCTTTTTGCGTGCGCCCGGCATGGGTGCAGTCTATAGGGTGAGAGTCCCGAACCATGAAGGCAGTAGTAATGGTTAGCTTAACGCAAGGGTGTCTGTGGTGACGCAGAATCTGAAGGAAGCGAGCGGCAAACCTCCGGTCTGAGGAACACGAACTTCATATAAGGCTAGGTACCATTGGATGAGTTTGCACAACAAAACGAAGTCCTTACTGCCGAAGGTGGTACAGAGTAAATGAAGCAGATAGATGGAGGGAAAGACTGTACTCTTACCCGGGGAGGTCTGATTGGAACGCCAAGTTCCCTTGGTAACCTATCCAGCGATGGACAGCTGAACAATCAGAAGTCAGCCGAGGTCATAGTACCATTCCAACTCGAGATGGAATGGGAAGGACTGAACTATTAGGAAGAACGAGAACTAGGCATATAATTCCTGTATAGAAGCAGACAATCCGAAAGGACTTACTTGAAGGAGGAAGTGGTGAATTCCACAGGGGACTTCATGAGGGTGGAGCAGGAATAACATAATTAGATTTCTACGTTCACGTCGAAAGGAAATATCACATGTTAATGGATCTGATTCTGTCACGGGAAAACTTAATAGAAGCACTTAAACGTGTGGAGAAGAACAAAGGGAGTCACGGCATAGATGGAATGTCCGTAAAATCCCTACGAAGACATCTCTATGAGAACTGGGAAACTCTTTGTGATTCATTAAGGGAAGGTACCTATCAACCTAACCCAGTCCGTCGAGTCGAAATCCCGAAACCGAACGGTGGAGTAAGATTACTAGGAATACCTACCGTGACAGACCGGTTCATTCAACAGGCTATCGCCCAAGTTCTAACCCCACTTCTTGACCCAACCTTCTCAGAACATAGTTATGGGTTTAGACCAAATAGAAGAGGTCATGATGCGGTTCGTAAAGCAAGGGAATATATAAGTGAAGGTTATAGATGGGTGATTGACATGGACTTGGAGAAATTCTTTGATAGAGTCAATCATGATAAGTTAATGGGGATATTAGCAAGTAGAATCCAAGACCGGCTGGTCTTGAAACTTATACGGAAATATCTCCAAGCAGGAATTATGATGAATGGTGTAGTCTATGATGCAGAAGAAGGAACACCACAAGGAGGTCCACTGAGCCCCCTTCTTTCGAATATCCTTTTGGATAAACTTGATAAAGAGTTAGAAAGGAGAGGTCACAAGTTTGTCCGCTACGCCGATGATTGTAATATTTACATGAAATCGAAGAAAGCTGGAGAACGAGTGATGAACTCAATTACATGCTTTATTGAGCAGAAATTAAAGCTCAAAGTAAATAGAGAAAAGTCAGCAGTTGATCGCCCGTGGAAACGAAAGTTTCTTGGCTTTAGCTTTACGGTCAATAAGAAACCGAAGGTTCGAATAGCCAATGAAAGTATTAAAAGGTTTAAGGCTAAAATACGGGAGTTAACCTCCCGTTCTAAACAAATTCCTATGGAAGTTAGAATCGAGAAACTAAATCAATATCTAACGGGATGGTGTGGATATTTTGCATTGGCTGATACACCAAGTAAATTTAAAGAATTTGATGAGTGGATTAGACGGAGACTCCGTATGCTTGAATGGAAACAATGGAAGAAACCGAGGACAAGAGTAAGAAAACTCAAAGGTCTAGGTGTCCCTGACCAAAAGGCATATGAATGGGGAAACTCCAGAAAGAAATATTGGAGAATAGCCTGTAGTCCAATCTTACACAAAACCCTCAATAACTTGTATTGGAGTCACCGAGGGTTGAAAAGTTTATATAATCGATATGAATTTCTGCGTCAAACTTAATGGAACCGCCGTATACCGAACGGTACGTACGGTGGTGTGAGAGGTCG
>NZ_LT622353.1:11635-36202 GCF_900098925.1 Bacillus massiliglaciei
TGCGTGCGCCCGGCATGGGTGCAGTCTATAGGGTGAGAGTCCCGAACCATGAAGGCAGTAGTAATGGTTAGCTTAACGCAAGGGTGTCTGTGGTGACGCAGAATCTGAAGGAAGCGAGCGGCAAACCTCCGGTCTGAGGAACACGAACTTCATATAAGGCTAGGTACCATTGGATGAGTTTGCACAACAAAACGAAGTCCTTACTGCCGAAGGTGGTACAGAGTAAATGAAGCAGATAGATGGAGGGAAAGACTGTACTCTTACCCGGGGAGGTCTGATTGGAACGCCAAGTTCCCTTGGTAACCTATCCAGCGATGGACAGCTGAACAATCAGAAGTCAGCCGAGGTCATAGTACCATTCCAACTCGAGATGGAATGGGAAGGACTGAACTATTAGGAAGAACGAGAACTAGGCATATAATTCCTGTATAGAAGCAGACAATCCGAAAGGACTTACTTGAAGGAGGAAGTGGTGAATTCCACAGGGGACTTCATGAGGGTGGAGCAGGAATAACATAATTAGATTTCTACGTTCACGTCGAAAGGAAATATCACATGTTAATGGATCTGATTCTGTCACGGGAAAACTTAATAGAAGCACTTAAACGTGTGGAGAAGAACAAAGGGAGTCACGGCATAGATGGAATGTCCGTAAAATCCCTACGAAGACATCTCTATGAGAACGGGGAAACTCTTTGTGATTCATTAAGGGAAGGTACCTATCAACCTAACCCAGTCCGTCGAGTCGAAATCCCGAAACCGAACGGTGGAGTAAGATTACTAGGAATACCTACCGTGACAGACCGGTTCATTCAACAGGCTATCGCCCAAGTTCTAACCCCACTTCTTGACCCAACCTTCTCAGAACATAGTTATGGGTTTAGACCAAATAGAAGAGGTCATGATGCGGTTCGTAAAGCAAGGGAATATATAAGTGAAGGTTATAGATGGGTGATTGACATGGACTTGGAGAAATTCTTTGATAGAGTCAATCATGATAAGTTAATGGGGATATTAGCAAGTAGAATCCAAGACCGGCTGGTCTTGAAACTTATACGGAAATATCTCCAAGCAGGAATTATGATGAATGGTGTAGTCTATGATGCAGAAGAAGGAACACCACAAGGAGGTCCACTGAGCCCCCTTCTTTCGAATATCCTTTTGGATAAACTTGATAAAGAGTTAGAAAGGAGAGGTCACAAGTTTGTCCGCTACGCCGATGATTGTAATATTTACATGAAATCGAAGAAAGCTGGAGAACGAGTGATGAACTCAATTACATGCTTTATTGAGCAGAAATTAAAGCTCAAAGTAAATAGAGAAAAGTCAGCAGTTGATCGCCCGTGGAAACGAAAGTTTCTTGGCTTTAGCTTTACGGTCAATAAGAAACCGAAGGTTCGAATAGCCAATGAAAGTATTAAAAGGCTTAAGGCTAAAATACGGGAGTTAACCTCCCGTTCTAAACAAATTCCTATGGAAGTTAGAATCGAGAAACTAAATCAATATCTAACGGGATGGTGTGGATATTTTGCATTGGCTGATACACCAAGTAAATTTAAAGAATTTGATGAGTGGATTAGACGGAGACTCCGTATGCTTGAATGGAAACAATGGAAGAAACCGAGGACAAGAGTAAGAAAACTCAAAGGTCTAGGTGTCCCTGACCAAAAGGCATATGAATGGGGAAACTCCAGAAAGAAATATTGGAGAATAGCCTGTAGTCCAATCTTACACAAAACCCTCAATAACTTGTATTGGAGTCACCGAGGGTTGAAAAGTTTATATAATCGATATGAATTTCTGCGTCAAACTTAATGGAACAGCCGTATACCGAACGGTACGTACGGTGGTGTGAGAGGTCGGGGGTTAATCACCCCCTCCTACTCGATTTTCCTAAAAGAGTGATGAATGGACTATTATACCTGTATACTATTGAGGGAGAATATCTTCTTGTATTACAGAGGAATGCCGAACCTTCAACAGGGTAAATTGTTTTTCGATTTGGAAAAGCTAATGAAAATATATAAATTCGGATGAATATTCAGCCTGTAAACCTAAGGAAATAAGGAATAATCTAACGCTTTTTTTTACATTTTTTGATAAAATGGTAGAGAGTAGATGAGTTAGGTAATTGTACCTGCAGTTTGGTGAGGGAGTGGGGGAATGAAAAACGAAATGAATGATTTAGTGTATATGCATTTGCAAGCCTCCGAGCGGTTTGTTGTGTCGAACGGGGTGAGTTTTTGTGAATTTGTGAGTTCATTGCCGGACCCTTTGCCCTATACGCTTCTCTTAAAGCACCAACTGGAAGAGACGGAATTTAATCTGAATGTATTGATGGACTTTGTTCCGCCTGAATATATACAGGATTTTATCAGAAAGGAATGGAAACCGGCAGGAGATTTCTGCTGGGTTGATTTTGAGGATCCCGCCTGTCTCGATGAGTTAGAAGGACAGGAAATAGCGGAATTGCTGTATATGGGGCATACGAAAAATCATCTTAATTCTCCTTTTTTCAGGAAATTGAATAATCGATTCGCGTATCTTTCCATCGAGGATTCTTTGCTGAGCAAGGTGTATTACCGTTCCTTGGATGAATATTTCTGCCAGCTGGGCAAGCTGATTTCGCTTAAAGCGGAAGCGCAGGAATCCGGACGAAGCTGGATTTTCAGGAAGAGGAATTGCGAGCTTCTTCCCGTTCCTCAAGAGGCAGTAAGACTCATTGCTCCGCTGCTCTCAGAAGGGGTGGTATTTTCGATGCGGCAAATGCGGAAATCGAGGATCAAAATAGAGATTCCTCTGTATCTCGTCGGTGATTTCATGAATTTCGATGAAATGATGGAAGAGTACCAGCAGGCCAGCATCAGAGAGCCGGACGTATGGCTGATCTTTCAGAAAAAGAGCAAAGACTGGACCGTAGCAAAGAACAAGTCCCGCAATGAGGTTCCCCTGTGATAACAGGGGAATTGTTCTGTATACGGAAAAATGATGGAGAATCCGTCATTTTTACCCAGTTCTGCCCCTACATAATGTAAATAAAACACTAATAATATATTGATGTGGATATATGGAAGAAAAGATTCGCTGATTTAAGCAAAAATTGTTGAAAAGAAGTTATATCGGCGGCGGCCGAAAGTGATACAATGTATTGTGTTGAAATGAATATTGGAGGTAACATTGATGAAAACCAAACTCGGACTGCTGTATGGCGGAAAATCAGCTGAACATGAGGTTTCTCTGCAAACAGCTTTAGCCGTTATTAAAGCGCTGGACTTAAAAAAATTTGATATACATCCTATATATATTACGAAGGAAGGGGCCTGGGTCAAAGGACCTCAGCTAAAGGCGCCTGCTGAGAACATAGAAAAACTGACTTTCACAGAAGGTGCGCAGGTTTCGCCGCTTGCTTTGCAGACGGCGTCGGATGGAGAAGAAGCGGGGTATGATGTGATCTTCCCGCTGCTTCACGGACCGAATGGGGAAGACGGCACTGTGCAGGGGATGCTTGAATTGCTGAACCTTCCGTATGTAGGAAACGGAGTGCTTGCTTCTTCTGCCGGAATGGATAAAGTGATCATGAAGAACATTTTTGCCCAAGCCGGTCTGCCGCAGGTGAATTATACTTGGATGCTTCGCTCTGAGTGGGAAGCGGACAGAAAAAGCGCGTATCAGAAGGTTGAGGAGAAGCTCGGCTATCCATGTTTTGTGAAGCCGGCCAATCTTGGCTCAAGCGTCGGCATCAGCCGGTGTACGGATGCTTCTGAACTGGAAGCGGCTTTTGAGGAAGCGTTCCAGTTTGACAGGAAGATTATCATTGAAGAAGGCGTAACAGCCCGTGAAATTGAGGTAGGCGTCTTAGGGAATGACTGGCCGGAAAGTTCTGTTGCCGGAGAAATCATCCCGAAAACAGCTTTTTATGATTATAAGGCGAAGTATACGGATGGCGATACAGCGCTGGTCATTCCTGCAGAACTTTCTGCTTCAGAGGAAAGCAGTCTGAGAACGATGGCAATCGAGGCGTTCAAGGCGCTGGATTGCTCAGGCTTGGTGCGTGCTGATTTCTTTTTGACAAAGGACGGAAAAGTGTATATCAATGAAGTGAATACGATGCCGGGCTTCACGCCATTCAGCATGTTCCCGCTATTATGGAAGCATACCGGTGTCGAATATCCAGAGCTGATTGAAAGGCTTGTCAGCCTGGCCATTGAACGCCATCAGGAAAAACAGCAAATTAAATTCACCATGTAATAAATAATGCAGCAGCAATTCGGTATTCTATAAATAGAAAAAATACCGGTAACGGGGAACAGAAGCTACGGGCAAGTGCAGAGAGCTTCTGTTTTCCTATTCAGAGAACAGTCTAAGGGCACTGCAGGGGTTGAATTTCAGGTACATAACTCTAGGAGGAGCAAATGCATGATAAAAAGGACGCTTAAAAAAATCCATGAGATGGTGAATGGATTAAATAATATAAGTGGGTTTGAAACGATAGAGGTAAAGGGTGTTTCGATTAATTCCCGCACCCTCACAGAAGGAAATTTATTTGTTCCGCTGACTGGGGAGCAAACAGATGGGCATAAGTATGTACAGGGGGCATTGGAAAATGGGGCCGCAGCTGCATTTTGGAAAAAAGATGTGCCAAACCCTCCTGAACATCAGCCGGTCATCATCGTGGAAGATCCGGAACAGGCGCTGCAGCGGCTTGCCAAAGCCTATCGCGATCAGCTCGATGTGAAAGTGGTCGGTGTAACGGGAAGCAACGGAAAGACGACTACAAAAGACATGATTGCTGCCCTGCTTGCAACCAAATACAAAGTGCATAAGACGAGCGGGAATTACAATAACCATCTTGGCCTTCCGCTGACGCTCCTTTCGATGCCGGAGGATACAGAAGCGGCCGTACTTGAAATGGGCATGAGCAGCAGAGGTGAGATTGAATTCCTATCCAAAATGGCAAGGCCTGATATCGCTGTGATTACGAATATCGGGGAATCTCATCTCTTGGATTTAGGGTCAAGAGAAGAAATTGCGAATGCCAAGCTCGAAATTGTCGACGGACTGGCTAAAGGAGGTCTTCTCATTTATCACGGAGATGAACCGCTGCTGATTGAGCGCATTGCAAAGAGAAAAGATGCTTTCAGATCTCTGTGCTTTGGCCGCAATGACGAAAATGATATCTATCCGCTTGAGATTTCACAAGACCAGAATTCAACATCCTTCACTGTTTCAGGCAGGGAGGAGAAGTATGTGATTCCGGTCCTTGGCCGCCATAACGTCTTGAATGCACTCGCTGCAATGCTTGTTGCCAGAGAGCTTGGCGTGGATGAAGAGCATATGCAGTCCGGCCTTTCAACGATTTCCATCACGAATATGCGGATGGAAATGGTGGCTGGCGCCCACGGCGAAAAAATCATTAATGATGCCTATAATGCAAGTCCGACTTCCATGAAAGCTGCCATTGAGCTGATTGAAGGGATGTCCGGATTTTCGAAAAAGATTCTGGTATTAGGTGATATGCTGGAGCTGGGACCGCATGAGAAGAATTTCCATCTGAAAATCGGCGAGCATATTTCTCCTGAGGAAATCGATTGGATCTTCACTTACGGAGCGCTTGGCAAGTATATCGCTGAAGGAGCTGCTTCATCTTTTAGTTCGGAACGGGTCTTATCCTTTATGGATAAACAGGAATTGATCTCATCTTTGAAAAAACATGCCGGCGCCAATGATCTGATTCTGGTAAAAGCGTCACGGGGCATGAAGCTGGAAGAAGTTGTGAAGGCGCTGCAGGAAGCGTAAGGACAGCTTGAAAGGGATCGGGAGAATGGGATTGCTCCCGGTCCTTTTCATTTTTGCCATTTGTGTCTGCCGGTCCGGAAAACCATTTGCGCCATGCTGCATAAGATAACGGGAATAGAAAATATAAAAAAACATTCTCCCTGTAGGTCCATAGCTATATAACAGGCTGGAACCAATATAAGGGAGCGGATTCCTTTATTGCAATAACAGTTGGAAAATGGTAATATACAGTATGAGTTTAAATGTCTGGTCATGGTGGTATAATCATGATGAGCAGTTTAGCTTGAATTAATTTATGTAAAAGAACTTTCATTTCCATGATATGCTTGATGCATCATGTACTTATCGATTAAATAGGCCGCGCGTCTTGATCATATATGAAAAGTGACCGATATCCGGCACTTTCGTTGCTCATTAGGAAAGGCAGCTGGATGACAGCTATTTCCACTTCTGCACTCCCTCAACGCACCGGGCCTGTTTTTTGTATCATATGTTGGCGCTTAGCTGAAATATGTGAGCTGCTGTTCATCGGCCGCAAAAAGAATAAGGTGCACCAGCCCTCACCTAACTGGACGGTTTATGCCGTTAACTACTTGGACTTTTCCGTTTTTGAATGTATTTGTTTTTTAGTGAAACAAAAGAAAGATGATAGCCCGCTGAACCAGTATGAATTCTATGAATGCTGGTATTTCTTTTCATTCATTCATGCTTGAGGTTCATTAACACTAAAAGGCAGTCATTCTTTTAGGTGATAATGAGAAAACTTTTTCATAAGAGATAAATGATTGTACCTTCAGCCATCCATGATGGCCTGAAGCAAAATAGGGTGCAGGCAGCCGTCTGACGCCATAAATAACTGATTTAAAAAGGAGCACGAACACATTGACATTGTTTAGCGAATTAGGTCTAGATAGAACCTCTATGAAATCTATTGAAAAAATGGGATTTGAAGAAGCAAGCCCGATCCAAGCACAGACAATTCCTTTGGCGCTTGAAGGGAAAGACATCATTGGACAAGCACAAACAGGTACTGGTAAAACAGCTGCTTTTGGTATTCCTTTGATTGAAAACATTAATATCCAAGATGAGAACGTACAGGGAATCGTTATTGCTCCTACACGTGAGCTTGCGATTCAGGTTTCTGAAGAGCTTTATAAGCTTGGTTACGGCAAACGCGCCCGTGTTCTTGCTGTATACGGCGGACAGGACATCGACCGACAAATCCGCGCGCTTAAGAAGAAGCCGCATATTATCGTCGGTACACCGGGCCGTCTGTTAGACCATATCAAACGGAAGAACATCCGCTTAGGCAATGTTCATACAGTGGTTCTTGATGAAGCGGACGAAATGCTGAACATGGGATTCATCGAAGATATCGAATCCATCCTTTCTACTGTGCCGGATGAGAGACAGACTTTGCTGTTCTCAGCAACAATGCCGGACCCAATCCGTAAAATCGCTGAAACTTTCATGCAAGACCCTACTATCGTAAGGGTAAAAGCAAAAGAAATGACAGTAGACCGGATTGAGCAATATTACCTTGAATTGCGCGAAAATGAAAAGTTTGATACATTGGCCCGCCTGCTTGATATTCAAACACCGGAGCTTGCGATTGTATTCGGACGTACTAAGCGCCGTGTAGATGAACTTTCCTCTGCATTGAATATCCGCGGATATATGGCTGAAGGAATCCACGGTGACCTTAGCCAGGCGAAACGTCTTTCTGTATTGAAGAAGTTCAAAGACGGAAGCATTGATGTTCTTGTTGCGACAGATGTTGCTGCTCGCGGATTGGATATTTCAGGCGTTACACACGTATACAACTTTGATATCCCACAAGATCCAGAAAGCTACGTTCACCGTATCGGCCGTACGGGCCGTGCCGGAAAACACGGAGTGGCCATCACTTTCGTAAACCCTCGTGAAAGAGGACAATTGCATGCTGTAGAGCATACAACTAAAAAGCGCATGACCAGAATGCAAAAGCCGACATTGACGGAAGCATTGGAAGGTCAGCAAAAGGCTGTAACTGAAAAAATCACTGCGACAATCGAAAATGATGATTTGTCCTTGTATTTAGAGCAGGCCGACGAATTGCTTCAAAAGCACGGTGCGTCTAACTTGGTTGCTGCTATGCTGAAAAACCTGACAAAAGAACCGGATCAAACTCCTGTTAAATTGACAGAAGAAGCGCCAATGCCTCGCCGCGACCGCAATCGCGGAGGCGGAGGAAACAGACAGCGCAACGGACGCGGACCTTCAGGCGGAAGAAAAGATTACGGCAACAAACGCCCTAACAACCGCAAGTCTAATGGCTATGGCAACCGCAGCTCAAGCCAGCGCGAAAAAGCTAACCGTTAATAATAGGTTTAGGAATATAAAAGCCAGGCAGTCCTTCATAAGGGCAGCCTGGCTTTTTTTGGTAAATGCAGTTGGAAGTGTCACCATTCCCGTCTCCTGCCGGCTGCAATTATAGTATACTGAAGAAAAGAGAGAGTTAGAAAAATAGGAAACATATGGGGGAGAGGATTATGGAACCAAGAATGAGAATTTCGGAAAAGGGGCTGTCGGTCTGGCGGATCCAAGGGCTTATTGAATGCGTGGTCACGTGGGTGATTACGGCCGCTGTGCTGGTTCTTACCCTGATTTTCGACTGGCCCTTCTGGATTGTGGGCATTTTGCTGGGACTGTCTGTGATACAGCCTTATTTCTCGATTTTTTTCTTTCCTTCTTTGCGCTGGAAACGCTGGCGTTATGAAGTTCGGGAGACAGAAATCGACATCCAAAGAGGAATTTTCATCGTTACCAGGACGTTAATCCCGATGATTCGGGTGCAGCATGTAGAGACGGCCCAGGGACCTCTCTTGAGAAAGCATGACCTGGCAACCATTCAAATTTCAACAGCCGCCGATGTCCATGAAATTCCATCCTTGAATTTGTCGGAAGCAGATGAGCTAAGACAATATATTTCCCGGATGGCAAGTGTGGAGGAAGAAGATGTCTGAACCGAGAAGGCTGCATCCGATTGCTGTTCTGACCAATATTTTTCAGGTGATTAAAGGGATTATCTTCCCGATCCTTATCTTCCTTTTCTCAGACATTGACCTGGAACTTGGAGGGCTTGGATACTGGCTGGCGGCGGCAGGAGTTGCCATGGTTATCCTTCTTTCCTTTCTCGGGTGGCTTCGTTATACATATCGGATTGAAGACGGCGAAGTGAAAATCGAGTCCGGCCTATTTATTAAAACGAAGAGTTTCATTCCCCTGAGCCGGATCCAAAGCATGGATGTGTCCGAAGGGATTCTCCAGCGCCTTTTTGGCCTGGTTAAAATCCGGATTGAAACGGCAGGCGGCAGTCAGGCGGACGCTGTTTTATCAGCGGTCAGGAAACAGGAAGCGAAAGGGATTACAGAGGCCTATGCGGAAAGCAAGCGAAAAGGGGCGTCGGACCGGGAGCCTGAAGATGGAGAAGAGACCTTAAGAGAGAGGGGGCCTGTGTTTGAGCAGGGGTTCCCGAGGCTTTTGATCATGGCTGTGACGTCCGGCGGCGTCGGGGTTATATTCTCGGGGGCTGCCGCCCTTATTTCCCAGGTGGATGACTTTATCCCCTTTGAGCGGTATTCCGATCAATTTATGAGTCTGTTTGAGAGAGGGGCGCTTTTGATCAGTATCGTTACGTTTGTGATGCTTCTCTTTGCATATGTTCTGGCAACAGCGGTCATCATGCTTAAATATGCTTTCTTTACCGTAAGAAAAGCAGAGGAGGAGCTTGTGATTACCAGGGGCCTGCTGGAGAAACGGTCTTTGACGATTCCGCTCAGGAAAATTCAGGGCATCCGCATTGCGGAAAATCTGGTGCGCCAGCCGATTGGCTATGCAAGTGTATATGTGGAATATGCCGGGGGATCGCTGAAAGATAAGGAATCCACGAACGTGATGCTCTTTCCGCTGATTAAAAAGGCGGAACTGAAGGAGCTGCTGCAGCGCTTTCTGCCTGAATATGATGTGCAGGAAGAGTTCCAACAGGTTCCAGGGTCTGCCTATTCAAGCTATCTGCTCCGCTTTTTGCCTGTTGCTGTGCTTCTCGCTGCGGTCTGCCTGTGGTTCCTGCGCCCTTGGGGATATGTGTCCCTGGCGCTGATCCCGGCTGCTTTTCTGTGGGCTTACTTGGTTTACAGGGAGTCAGGCTGGAACTTTCAAAGGGAGCAGCTGCAGCTGAGAAGGCGCGTGCTTTCAGTACAGACACTTGTCATTCAAAAAAATCGGATCCAATCTTTTAAAGTAAAACAGAGCTTTATGCAGAAACGAAGGAAGCTCTCGACTGTTCAGGCTGTCATAAAATCAGGGCCTGGGCCGAGGGCCGGGAATGCTGTTCATATTAAAGAGGAACATGCGGCAAAAATATGGGAGTGGTTTTCGCGTTAATCGGGCAAGACTGGATAAGGCCGGAGATATGCCGGCCTTTTTTCCTAGCGCTTGTTCCAAAAGAGTCGGGCCGTGATAAAACCGGCTGCCAGTCCGGCGATGTGGCCGGTTGCATTAATCTGAGGCTGGATGAATGTCATGATGACCCCGATGACCGTCAGTGTGTAAATGGTATTCACTTCATTGGCCGTGAACAGGCTTTTTTTGAACGCAGCCAAATAGACATAGAAGCCGAGAACTCCAAAAATAGCTCCGCTTGCGCCTACATGGCTGTACGTCAGCGGATGAAACAGGTACGTGGCGGCACTTGCCAAAATGCCGGCCGTCAGGAAAAAGAGGATGAACCGGGCGCTGCCAATCAACTTTTCCAGGCCTGGACCGAAGATCGCCAGGGAGAAGCTGTTCAACAGCAGGTGGGTAAAGGAACCGTGAAGAAAGATCGGAGTGGCGAGGCGCCACCACTGGCCGTTCTCAATATACAGATTGACCCCTGTTCCGTTGATATAAATAAATTGGCCGAGCGGACCGGGAAAAAGCGTCAGCACAAAGATGAGGACAAAGAATAAGATCAGGCCGGAGACTGCCGGAAAACTGCGGATATAGGCTTGGAAATTCTCTGTTCGAATAAACATGGCTCCTCCTTAGGTTTCAAATAGTAGTTTTAACAGACTGAGCGGATGATTACATAGCAGCGAAGGAAACGAGCTTTTTATAAGAAAGAACTGTCTTTATAACTATGTATCTAATTTTCATTATAGAAGGAGTTGCTTGCATGATAAAAGGAATTGGCATCGATATTGCAGAATTGGCCAGAGTTCAGCAGGTAGCCGAGCGGCAGCCCCGGTTTGCTGAGCGGGTTTTGACAGAACCGGAGCTCGCCGTGCTGGCAAGCCTCCGCGGCAGAAGGCGCATCGAGTTTCTGGCGGGGCGATTTGCGGCCAAAGAAGCGTTTTCCAAGGCGATGGGAACCGGAATCGGGAAAGAGCTGTCCTTTTTGGATATCGAAATTGGCGCTGAGCCGAGCGGAAAGCCGGCAATCGTGCAGCCGTTTTCGGCAGGAGTCCATCTGTCCATCAGCCACAGCAGGGAATATGCCGTGGCACAGGTCGTAATCGAGGAAACTGACTAGCTGTCCTATTTCTTGGACATAAACAGCAGGGCTGTCTCATATATTTGTAATGCTATAGGGAGACAAGGCCCGGTAAAAGGCACAGGGATAAACCTGGATGGCTTAATAAAAGAAGAATAGGGAGGAACCAAGTCATCTAGACAAGCGCCCATGTCCGTATCCTGCCTTTTCCTCTCCCTTTTACGTTCAAATAACTAAAGGGGTTGAAAAGATGAGAAAAATCTTAATGCTTTTTGCTGGGATTACTCTGCTGTTTGCACTGACCGCCTGCGGCCAGAAATCACAGGACGATGTGGTGAACGACCTGAATGATAAAGTCGGAACGATGAAGGGATATAAAGCAAATGCGAAAATGACATTGAAGATGGGCACGGATCCGCAAGTGTACAATGTGGAAATCTGGCATAAAAATCCTTCCTTCTATCGGGTCAATTTAAAGAATGAGGAAAAAGACCAGAGCCAGATGATTCTCCGCAATGAAGACGGTGTATATGTTTTGACGCCGGCCTTGAACAAAAGCTTCAAGTTCCAGAGCGAATGGCCGGAAAACAGCAGCCAGGCTTATCTGTTCGAATCACTTGTCAAAGATATCACGGAAGACAAGACCGCTGAATTCAAGGAAGTCGAAAACCAATATGTCTTTGAAACCAAAACGCGCTATCAAAACAATAAAATGCTTCCGTATCAAGAGATTGCTTTTGATAAGAAGAGCCTGACTCCAAAAAGTGTGAAGGTGATGGACTCGGATAAAAATGCGCTGATGACGGTGGAATTCTCCAAAGTGAAATTCGATACGAAATTTGACAAAGATGCATTTGACATGAAAAAGAATATGACGAGCGCCCAGCTTGATTTTCCAGTGATGGCCGATGTGAAGGATGAAAACTTCTCGGTCAAATACCCGGCGGAGATGGACGGAGTGAGCCTGGCTGATGAAAAGAAAATCAGCACAGAGGACGGCGAACGGGTCATGCTGACTTATGAAGGCGAAAAGAACTTTACGTTAGTAGAGGAAAAAGCCGGAGTGGTACAGACCTCGATGGTATCTAAAAATGTAAACGGCGACCCGGTTGATTTGGGCTTTACGATGGGGGCTGTAACGGCAAATTCCGTCAGCTGGACGTTCGAAGGGGTGCAGTATACATTGGCCTCGAAGGATATGGAGCAGGAAGAAATGATCGAAGTGGCCCGTTCAGTGGGTGAGCAGGCGGTAAAATAGCCAGAGGAATGACGGGGGCGGCACAGGAGTGCTTCCCCGATTTCTTTCTTTAAGATGAAGTTTCCAGCTAAATATGCCGGGGTCCCCTTTCTCTTTTGAAGGAAACGTAATAGAATAGCACTAATGCAAGAATTTTTGAAGGCAATTCAGAAGGAAGGTACTGTTTTTGGATACGCAAGGATACCATAGAGATACCTGGGCAGAAGTGGATTTAGACCGGATTCGCAGCAATGTGGCCGCGATGAGGAGCAGGATGCCTGCCCATATGAAAATGTATGCAGTCGTGAAAGCGAACGCTTATGGACATGGAGATTATGAAACGGCAAGGACTGCATTGGATGCAGGAGCTGACAGCTTATGTGTCGCCTTTTTGGATGAAGCGCTGTCTCTGAGGAAGAAAGGGATTAAGGTGCCGATTCTTGTGCTTGGAGCGTCAAGGCCGGAGGATGCAGGTCTTGCAGCTGAAGAAGGAATTTCCCTGACAGTCAGTTCACGCGACTGGCTGATGCGGGCGAAAGGCCATTTGTCAGCTGGACAGGCCTTGCCGGTGCAGGTGAAATGTGATACAGGCATGGGCAGACTTGGAGTTCGCCGCCCTGAAGAACTGGCTGAAATCGAGGCAGAGCTGCGACAGTCTGACTGCTTCTTTTTTGAAGGGATTTTCACCCATTTTGCGACGGCGGATGAATTAAATACAGGATATTACGAAAAGCAGCTGTCCCGGTTTAAAGAGCTTCTCGCCAGTCTGTCTGAACGCCCGCCGCTTGTCCATTCGGCCAACAGCGCTGCGTCTCTCCGCTTCTTGGATCCGGATTTTAATGCGATTCGTTATGGGATTTCCATGTACGGACTGAGCCCTTCCCCGGAAATAAAGCCGGAGCTTCCGTTTGAGCTGAAACAGGCTCTTTCGCTGAAAACGAAGATTGTGTTTGTCAAACAGCTTGAGGCTGGGGAAAGCGTCAGCTACGGAGCCGTCTATACGGCAAGCGGGAAAGAGTGGGTGGCCACGCTTCCGATCGGCTATGCGGATGGATGGATCCGGAAACTGCAGGGGCAGGAAGTGCTGGTCAACGGCATAAGAGTTCCGATTATCGGCAGAGTCTGCATGGATCAGTGCATGATCCGGCTTCCGGAATATATCGAAGAGGGGACGGAAGTGACGCTGATTGGTGAGGACGGCGGCAAACAGATAACCGTCGATGAGATTGCAAAAAGACTCGAGACCATCAATTATGAGGTAACCTGCATGATCAGTTCCCGTGTGCCGAGAGTCTATATTGAAGGCGGAAAACGGGTCCGGGTGACCAATCCGCTTGGAAAGTAATCCGGATTGTAAAAAATTATCATGAATTTTGAATGGAAAGAGTTGCTTTTTGCTGATAATAGTAGATACCAGGGAATATACTCTTTGCAGACTGTTATTTTAATGGTAATATGAAAAAGAAAAATATAAAAAATGGTGTGTAGTGATGGTGGAGGTGTATGTTTGTGTCTGAATCCAGCGCAACGAGAGAGATATTAATTCGATTGCCTCAAAATTTATTGACTGAGCTAGATGGGTATGCGAGTGAAGAGAATGTGAATCGCAGTGAATTTATTTACCGTGCCGCAAAAATGTACCTTCGCGAACGCAAAAAAAGAGAGTTTCGTGAACGGATGAAACGCGGCTATATTGAGATGGCAGCCATTAACCTAACGATTGCTTCTGAAGCGTTTCAGGCGGAATTTGAGGCTGAGCACTGTGTAGACCGATTAGCTAGCGGAGGCTGAGCCATTGATTGTTGTTAAGCGTGGTGACGTATACTTCGCAGACCTTTCCCCGGTAGTCGGTTCAGAGCAAGGCGGGACCCGGCCGGTACTTATTCTTCAGAATGATATTGGGAATCGGTTTAGCCCCACTGTCATAGTGGCAGCCATTACGGCCCAAATCCAGAAAGCAAAATTACCGACGCATGTTGAGATTAATGCAAAAAAATATGGTTTTGAAAGAGACTCCGTCATTCTTTTGGAACAGATTCGGACCATTGATAAGCAGCGTTTAACGGATAAGATTACCCATCTGGACGAACCGATGATGCTGAAGGTCAACGAGGCATTGCAGATTAGTCTTGGGCTGATCGAATTCTAGATAGAAGATATTTGGCGTAATACTATACACTATCCATTGACGTTTTATAGCGGCGGTTCCTTTCCGGAATCGCCTTTTTTATTTGCGGGGCGCACCTTTTCAAAGTAACGGCAGCGCTGGAATGGCAGTTCCGTTATTTTCAGCACTTTTGACCGTGCGGGGAAGGATTGTCCGCAAGATTTGGCGAAATACACGACTATACGATAACTTTGCCGCAATAGCGAAGAAGAACGAAAAAAGGTTTACGTCACAGGGAAAAAGGGTATAGGAAATCTTTGAGGAGAAAATAATGGCGACGGGGCATAAGGCTGTACACTTTTGGTGAAATGGCGGTCAGCCAACGAATCGATAAGACGCCTCTCCAACTCTTTCCTTGCGTTTTTATAACAACAGATGACGGAAACGGTTGTTCTTGGCTACTGTGTTGGAATGGGAGGATATCATGAATCAGCAGATACACCATTATATAAAAAATAATCAAGATTCTATTCTTACAGAATGGATGCAGGTAATGAAGGAAAGTACCGATGAGCGTTTGATTAAGGTAGTCTCAGAGCATATGTTTACTCAGACGAGCAGTGAGTTCATTGATATGATTGTCTCTAATGCGGATAATAACCATGATTTCGCTACCCGCCTTTCAGATTTTGCAGAAAAGGTGGTCCAGCTTGGCTGGCCGCTCACTTTTGTCAATGAAGGACTTCATAAATTCAACTTAATTGTTATCAATGGCATGGCTGCAAGCGGCTATGAGGTGGATCCGGTGGACCTGCTCAATGAGCTGGACGAATGGTCGACGCCGATGAGCAATGAGATTGTCCATATTTATTCCCAAACATGGGAAAGAACGGTGTCCATGCAGAAGATGGCCCTTCAGGAGCTTTCTGCCCCATTAATTCCCGTTTTGGATGGAATTACGGTCATGCCGCTTGTCGGAACGATCGATACGGAGAGAGCCAAGCAAATCATGGAAAACCTTCTGAATGGAGTGGTGAAGCACCGGTCAGAGGTTGTTCTGATTGATATTACAGGTGTGCCGATTGTGGATACAATGGTGGCCCATCATATCATTCAGGCGGCGGAAGCTGTCCGATTGGTCGGAGCCAAATGCATGCTGTGCGGAATCAGGCCGGAAATCGCCCAGACCATCGTGAATTTAGGGATTAACTTAAATGAAGTCATTACGAAGAATACACTCAAAAAAGGCATAGAAGCCGCCTTAGAACTGACAGACAGAAATATCGTGAAGGTGGAGGATAGTCGTGAGAATGAGAATTCCGATTTTAAAACTGTATGACTGCTTGCTCGTCTCCATTCAATGGGAGCTTGATGACGTCACAGCTCTTCAATTTCAGGAAGACTTGCTGCATAAGATTCATGAAACCAGCGCAAATGGGGTGGTCATAGATATAACTTCCATCGATTTCATCGATTCCTTCATTGCAAAGGTTTTGGGCGATGTGTTCAGCATGTCCAAGCTGATGGGGGCAAAAGTTGTAATTACCGGAATCCAGCCTGCGGTTGCCATTACGCTGATTGAACTTGGAATCAGTCTTGACGATGTAATGACAGCTTTAGACCTAGAGAAAGGCCTGGAGAAATTACAACAGGAACTGGGGGATTAATTTTATGGAGTTCCAATCCTGTGTAAAAATAATAAATGAATGGGATATTGTCGCTGCTCGGCAGCTTGGCAGAAACTTTGCCAAAGAACAGGGCTTTGGTGTCGTCGACCAAGCCAGGATTACTACTGCAATCAGTGAACTTGCCAGAAATATTTATTTATATGCCGGCGAAGGATCTGTCAGTATTGAAAAGATCTATAACAACGGCAAAGCGGGCTTGAGAATCATTGCCGAAGATCAGGGCCCGGGCATCAAAGATATCAGAAAGGTCCTGGAAGATGGTTTTACAACCTCCGGCGGACTTGGAGCCGGCCTGCCGGGAGCCAAGCGCTTAATGGATGAATTTGATATAGAATCCATACCAGGAAAGGGAACGAAAATCACGATAACCAAATGGCTGCGTTAGGGGAGAAAGAGAGATGGATATGCGGAAGACTATCGAACAGCGGTATCGGGAGACATTATCCAAATATTTGAATGACCAGACGGAGCAAGCCTTATATCAAGGACAGAAAATCAGCCGGCAGAATATCGAAAATGATATTTATCCGGAAGAGGTCATCAGCATGCATAAAAACATTCTGATGGAATTATGTCCGGATACGCCTGCCAAAGTTCTGGATTCCTTTGACTTTCTGCTGGAGGTCATGATGGGATATGGAATGGCTTATCGGGAAAACCTAAGTCTGCGGCATCAGCAGCAGGAGCTGAAGTCGGAGATTGAAATTGCCGCCAGTGTCCAGCATACGCTCCTGGAAACAACCGTCCCTGAAATAGAGGGGCTGGAAATCGGGGCAATCAGTGTGCCGGCAAGACAGATGAACGGTGATTATTATCACTTTGTTCAGGATGAAAACAACTGTGTAGGGGTAGCGATTGCCGATGTCATCGGCAAAGGAATCCCGGCAGCCCTCTGCATGTCGATGATTAAATACGCGATGGACAGTCTTCCTGAGCATCGGAATGATCCAAGCACTGTGCTGGAAAGCCTGAACAGGGTAGTGGAACACAATGTGGATCCAAGCATGTTCATCACGATGTTCTACGGGCTGTATGACACACAGAAGCATCTGTTTTCTTATTCGGCAGCAGGGCATGAACCAGGTTTTTATTATGATGCAGCCAATGGGACATTTTGCGATTTGGAAGCGAAAGGCCTGCTGCTCGGCGTCGATAAAAAAACGAAGTATTGCCAATATGAAAAGAAGGTCGAACCTGGCGACATGATCATTCTGTTATCGGACGGGGTAACTGAATGCCGTACAAGCGAAGGGTTTATTGAAAGAGAAACGTTAATTGAACTGATCAGTGAAAATATTCATTTAAGTCCTCAGCAAATCGTGTACAACATTTATAAGAAACTGGAAAAAATGCAGAACTTTCAGCTTCGGGATGATTTTACATTAATTATTTTGAAATGTGCGGTTTAAGAAGTTCGGTAACTGGGTATTTAAGAATGGATATTGTAAATAAAGAGGTGGGTCTTACAGATGAATTTTGCAGTAGATGTTAAAGAAAATAATACAGAATATGCAGTGAAGCTTAAAGGTGAAATTGATGCCTATACTGCTCCAAAGCTGAGAGAGTCGCTGTTTCCTCTTTCTGAGCAGGAAAATTGCACGATCACCGTCGATCTTACTGATGTTTCCTATATGGACAGCACTGGACTTGGAGTATTTGTCGGTTTGTTTAAGAATATCAAGGCGAATAACGGTGAATTCGTGTTAGTCGGTTTGTCAGAGCGTTTGCGCCGCCTTTTTGATATTACTGGTTTGGCTGAGATTATTGATATTAAAAGTAATGCAGAGGGTGGGTTAGAATGAAGCAAGGATACGATTACATCGAAATGAAGATACCTGCAAAACCGGAATTTATCGGCATCATCCGCTTAACCCTTTCTGGAATCGGAAGCCGAATGGGCTTTACCTACGATGAAATTGAAGATTTGAAAATTGCCACAAGTGAAGCGTGTACGAATGCCGTGCAGCATGCCTACAAGGAAGATGAAAAAGGCGAAGTGAAGATTAGTTTCGGTTTGTATCCCGACCGTTTGGAAGTCATGGTATCTGACAGTGGAGAAAGCTGCAATTTCGATGAAGTCCGCCAAGGTCTGGGACCGTATCAGGAAGGCCAGCGGGTTGAATTTCTCAGAGAAGGAGGCTTAGGTCTCTATCTGATTGAAACGCTGATGGACAAGGTGAATATTCACCAAAATGATGGGGTTACTGTGTTTATGACTAAGTTCTTAGAGGGAGAGCAGGTGGAGATGGATGCAAAGACACTCTCAACCTAATCAGGCAACGAGAGAACAAGTAAACGAATGGATCCGGGCCTATCAACAGGACCAGGATGAAGAAGCTCAAAACCAGCTTGTTCTGCATTATCAAAGCCTAGTGGAAACCATCGCTAGGAAATATTCAAAAGGCAAGGCTTTTCAGGAGGACATTTCACAGGTTGGCATGATTGGCCTGCTGGGAGCCATCCGCCGGTACGATGAATCGTTCGGGAAAAGCTTTGAGGCCTTTGCGGTTCCCACCATCATTGGAGAAATCAAGCGTTTCTTGCGTGATAAAACATGGAGTGTCCATGTTCCAAGAAGAATCAAGGAGCTCGGACCGAAAATCCGGGTCGCTGTGGAAGAATTAACAACGACGCTGCACCGCTCGCCGAGAATCGACGAAATTGCCGAATACCTTGAGGTAGCGGAAGAGGAAGTGCTGGAAGCGATGGAGATGGGAAAGAGCTACCAGGCTCTTTCTGTCGATCATTCCATCGAAGCAGATTCCGACGGCGGCACCGTGACGCTTCTTGATATTTTCGGAAATGTAGACGAAGGATTTGAAAAAGTGAACCAGCGGCTCGTCTTGGAGAAGGTTCTCCATGTACTGAGTGACAGGGAAAAGAAAATCATCCACTATACGTATCTGGAGAACTTGAGCCAGAAGGAAGCGGGCGACAAATTGGGCATCTCGCAAATGCATGTATCAAGGCTGCAGCGCCGGGCGATTAAAAAGCTCCAGGAAGCAATCCATGCGGAGAATTCAGAGTACGTCCAATGATTAAAGACCGCTTGAAAAGTGAAAGGATCGATTTGCTTGTTTCCCAGTCTTCCAAGAATAATATGTCCTTTTGCGGGGATGATTATTTTTTTCTATTGAAAGATGACTTCTTTCTTTGTGTTCTGGCTGACGGTCTTGGCAGCGGGGAGTTTGCCTATGAATCGTCCCATTCGGTTATTGAAGAAGTAAAGGCCAATCCTGATATGGATGTAGAAGAACTCATGGCCCTCTGCAACCAGTCGCTGCTGAGCAAGCGCGGAGCGGCCGTTTCGATTTTAAAAGTGTTTTTTGAAACGAGGGAGTTCATTTACAGTTCAGTCGGGAACATCCGGTTCTTTTTGTATAATCCGGAGAAAGACCAAATCACCTTTCCAGTGCCGGTGACTGGGTATCTTTCCGGACGGAGGCAAAATTACCGGACAAGAAGCTTCACCTTTGAAAAAGGAGCGAAATTTCTTCTTCATTCCGATGGAGTAAGACTCCAGGGTGCAAAATCGATTTTAAGCAAGAAACTTACGCTCGAGCAAATGGCTTATCAAATATTGGATGATAATCCGATTACATCTGACGATACCACCTTGATTATAGGAAGCCTATTTCCCTAAATACCGCGGAAATAGGCTTTTTAGCATGAATGGATTTAGATGGAATAAATTCGCAAGTTGTCAGCCGTTTTGCTAGACTGTAAGTAAGATTCTTAAAGGTTGGAGGAAGAACGTTGACTGAAGCGATGAATAAAATCAAGCAAATTAGCCATGAATTATCCTTGAAAATCGGACAGGTTCAAAATGTGATCAAGCTATTGGATGAAGGAAACACGGTTCCATTCATAGCGCGCTACCGGAAGGAGATGACAGGTTCACTCGATGAAGTCCAGATCAGAACGATCATGGAACGTTCCCATTACCTGGACCATTTGGCCAGCCGTAAGGAAGAAGTAACCCGCAGCATCGAAGAACAGGGGAAAATGACACCGGATCTGGCGAAACAGATTGAGAAGGCGGTCAAACTTCAGGAAGTGGAGGATCTGTATCGTCCTTATAAGCAAAAAAGGAGAACGAAAGCGACCGTCGCCAAGGAAAAAGGCCTGGAACCGCTGGCGGATTGGCTGATGGAAGCGGCCGGCAACGAGAGCCCTGAAGAGAAGGCGGCAGAATTCATTTCAGAGGAAAAAGAAGTGCATACGGCGGAAGAAGCGCTTGCCGGCGCCAAGGATATCTTAGCGGAACGTATCTCGGATGATGCCGAGCTGCGAAAATGGATCAGAGAAGAATTCATGAAATCCGGGAAAATCGTTTCAGCTGTGAAGAATGAAGAGAAAGATGAGAAAAACATTTTCGAAATGTACTATGCATATGAAGAGCCTGTCCAAAAAATTGTGCCCCACCGGATTCTGGCGCTCAATCGCGGGGAGAAGGAAGAGGTGCTGCGAATTTCTGTCCAGCCGCATACGGAACGGATTCTTTCCTATATGGAGAGAAAGTTTATCAAGAACCGCCATGCATCTTCAGCAGGACTGCTGAAAGAAGCGATGGAGGACAGTCTCAAGCGTTTGATTGTCCCTTCCGTGGAGCGGGAAATCAGGAAGGAGCTCACAGAAAAAGCAGAGGACCAGGCCATCCATATTTTCTCGGAGAATCTGCGGAATCTGCTTCTTCAGCCGCCTCTTAAAGGGAGAGTCGTTTTGGCCGTAGACCCGGCATACAGGACAGGCTGCAAGCTTGCCGTAATTGATGAGACAGGGAAGGTGCTTGAGATCAGCGTCATTTATCCGCATCCGCCTGTGGCGAAAAAGGCAGACGCCAAACAAAAGACTCTCGCTCTTCTTGCATCATTTCAGGTTGAAATCGTGGCTATCGGCAATGGTACGGCATCCCGTGAAACAGAACAGTTTATTGCGGACATCCTGAAAGAAACAGACAGGGACATTTCCTACATTATCGTCAATGAGGCCGGGGCCAGCGTCTACTCCGCATCTGATATTGCCCGTGAGGAATTCCCGAACTTCCAGGTTGAAGAAAGGAGCGCGGTCTCCATTGGCCGCAGACTGCAGGACCCGCTTGCGGAACTTGTGAAAATCGATCCGAAATCCGTCGGGGTCGGCCAGTACCAGCATGATGTCTCACAAAAGAAATTGACGGAATCCCTTACGTTTGTCGTTGAGACGGCGGTTAACCAGGTTGGAGTCAATGTGAACACCGCATCACCTTCCTTGCTGCAATATGTAGCCGGCCTCTCGAAAACAGTGGCCCAAAACATCGTGAAGAAGCGCGAAGAAGAAGGCAAGTTCACAAACCGGAAGCAGCTGAAGAAGATTCCTAGACTTGGTTCAAAGACGTATGAACAGTGTATCGGATTTCTGAGGATTGGAAACGGAGACGAACCGCTGGACCGGACAGCCATCCATCCGGAGAATTATGGTTCTGTCAAACAGCTGCTGAAGAAGATAGGGTTCACAACAGAAGATCTCGGCAGCAAAGACCTGATCGACAAGCTTGCCGGCCTTCATATAGAAGGTATGGCAGAAGAATTAGGCATAGGGCAGATCACGCTGAAGGATATCGTTGCTGATTTAATGAAGCCCGGACGTGATCCGCGTGATGAATTGGCGAAGCCTTTATTGAAACAGGATGTTCTGAAGATGGAAGACCTACAGGCCGGAATGGAATTGCAGGGGACTGTCCGGAATGTGGTCGATTTTGGGGCATTTGTGGATATTGGTGTGAAACAGGACGGATTAGTCCATATTTCCAAGCTCAGCAAAAACTATGTCAAGCACCCTCTTGATATTGTTTCCGTTGGAGACGTAGTCACTGTATGGGTAGAGCAGGTGGATTCAAAGAAACAGAGGGTTTCTCTGACCATGCTCGAACCAGCCCGTCAACTTTCATAAAAAAGGCACCTTCTTTTATAGGAGGTGTTTTTTTTAATAATAATGGTCATCTTGATCCAGCCGGATACTTTCATTCTGCATATAGGAAAACCAGCATTGATTCAGCAGCTTCACTTGATGGCAGTCCTTCTCGTAAAATGCCTTTCTGATTTGGTTTTCGAACCATTTCGGCATGAACAGCCCTCCTCATTTGACGCGCTCATTTACAGTATATGTTATAATGGGTTGTCATGTTACGCAGAAAGGGAGAGAAGAATGGAACAGCAGCAGCTGCAGGCATTGACTGAGGAATTATCTTTCATCTACTTTCATAAACCTTTCCTTCATCAGGCCTATTTCAACCCGAGGCTTCGTACAACCGGAGGCAGATATCTGTTAAGCTCCCATGATATTGAAATTAATAAGAAGTATTATGAGGAACAGGGACTGGAAGAACTGGCCGGAATCATCAAGCATGAGCTTTGTCATTACCATCTTCATTTGGAAGGGAAGGGGTACCAGCACCGGGATGCAGATTTCCGGGAGCTGCTTCAAAAAGTCGGCGCTCCTAGATTTTGCCGGCCGCTGGCTTCCCGCCCCCAGGCAAAACCGGTGAAACGTCTGGAATATCGGTGTAAAACATGCGGTACACGATATATGAGAAGAAGAAGGATCAATACCGAGCGCTATGTATGCGGAAAATGTAAAGGGAAGCTTATATTTATCGGGGAATTAGGGAAGATATAAACTTGATTAAAAAAATGTAAAAAACATGTTGACTTTGTATTACAAGCTCTATATAATCATAAGAGTCGACAAGATAACAGCTTGTCAACATGAGGTCCTTGAGTTTGAAAAGGCAACCCATTCTTATTATTCCGCAGTAGCTCAGTGGTAGAGCACTCGGCTGTTAACCGAGCGGTCGTAGGTTCGAATCCTACCTGCGGAGCCATTTTTGGGGAAGTACTCAAGAGGCTGAAGAGGCGCCCCTGCTAAGGGTGTAGGTCGGGCAACCGGCGCGAGGGTTCAAATCCCTCCTTCTCCGCCATAACATTTTTATTATATGGCCCCTTGGTCAAGCGGTTAAGACACCGCCCTTTCACGGCGGTAACACGGGTTCGAATCCCGTAGGGGTCACTTTACATAGCACTTTCTATTATGGTCCCGTGGTGTAGCGGTTAACATGCCTGCCTGTCACGCAGGAGATCGCGGGTTCGATTCCCGTCGGGACCGCCATTTTTTAAAAAGTCGTTGACTTGGTAAGAAAGATATGGTAAGATAAGATTCTGTTGTTAAAACAATATTGGGCTATAGCCAAGCGGTAAGGCAGCGGATTTTGATTCCGTCACGCGAAGGTTCGAATCCTTCTAGCCCAGCCATTTATTCGAGTCATTAGCTCAGTTGGTAGAGCATCTGACTTTTAATCAGAGGGTCGCAGGTTCGAATCCTGCATGACTCACCATTATCGCGGGTGTGGCGGAATTGGCAGACGCACCAGACTTAGGATCTGGCGCCGCAAGGCGTGGGGGTTCAAGTCCCTTCACCCGCATTAATTTTTTCTTGACAGAATGAATTAATGGTGTTACAATAGTCAAGTCGCTTACGCGGTCGTGGCGGAATGGCAGACGCGCTAGGTTGAGGGCCTAGTGGGGGATAACCCCGTGGAGGTTCAAGTCCTCTCGGCCGCACCAAGTAATTTCATATATAATATGCGCCCGTAGCTCAATTGGATAGAGCATCTGACTACGAATCAGAAGGTTGTAGGTTCGACTCCCGCCGGGCGCACCATATTTACGGGAAGTAGCTCAGCTTGGTAGAGCACTTGGTTTGGGACCAAGGGGTCGCAGGTTCGAATCCTGTCTTCCCGACCATTCCCTTAAAATAATATGCGGGTGTAGTTTAGTGGTAAAACCTCAGCCTTCCAAGCTGATGATGAGGGTTCGATTCCCTTCACCCGCTCCAATTTTATTGCTCTTTGAAAACTGAACAAAACAAAGCGTAAGCGTACGATATATAGTGAACTAACACTATTCAAAAAAAGTAATGTTGACCATTGATTGATATCAATGCCAGCACTTCTATGAGCAAGTCAAACATTCTTCGGAGAGTTTGATCCTGGCTCAGGACGAACGCTGGCGGCGTGCCTAATACATGCAAGTCGAGCGAATCAAAGGGAGCTTGCTCCCGGAGATTAGCGGCGGACGGGTGAGTAACACGTGGGCAACCTGCCTGTAAGACTGGGATAACTTCGGGAAACCGGAGCTAATACCGGATAGTTTCTTCCCTCTCATGAGGGAAGATGGAAAGACGGTCT
>NZ_LT622354.1 GCF_900098925.1 Bacillus massiliglaciei
CGGTCCGCAGCCGCATGGAATGAATAAGCAAACTGTTTCGTTCTTTCATCTTTTACATAATAGCCACTTTCAGGATCTGTTGTACTCTCTTTAATCTCCTTAACTTCTTCTTTTTCAAATTTATCTGGTGGGAATGGTTTCTTCCCATGATCAACTCGATCTTGATTCAATTCTTCTTGAAGTTTAGCTTCATATGCCCGAGTCTCTTTACGAACTATCTTCTTTTCGAATTTACGTTTATTCGCGCTTGCTTTAACATGTGTTGAATCGATGAAGACATGGTCAGCACTTAGTAGTCCTTTATCTGCAATTTCTTTAAGAATTCGATAGAAAATCTGTTCAAAGATATCAGTATCTTGGAAACGACGTTCATAATTTTTACCGAAGGTGGAAAAGTGCGGTACTTCTGAATGAAATCCAAACCCTAAAAACCAGCGATAGGCCATATTCGTTTCAATTTCTCTTATGGTTTGACGCATTGAACGAATTCCAAATACATATTGAATAAATGTCATTTTAATTAATACGACTGGATCAACGCTAGGTCGACCTAGTGTTGAATACAGTGATTCAACTAGTGGATAGATGAAAGAAAAATCAATAGCTGATTCAAGCTTTCTGACCAGATGATCCTGTGGTACAAGTTGTTCTATTGTAATCATTTCAATTTGATCACGTTCACTTATTTGATTTCTCGACATCATATCCATTCACCTCAGACATTTATTTAGAAGGAGTTGATTGTAGAGTAGGCGGCGACTCCTGTGGGAAAAGCGTGAAGGCCGATACCCCACAGGAGCAAAGCGACGAGGAGGATTGGGCCACGCCCGCGGAAAGCGTCCGCCGAAACGAAAATCAACTAACACTATTTTAAAAACTATTACTATTATTTTAAAAGAAAAAAGACTGTAGGCAAACTCGAAATTTCGAGTTTGTCTACAGTCTGAAGCGGATCACAGTAAATGTGATCCGCTTTTTTAGATTCAGCCTCTTAGCAGGCGAAGACTGTTAAGGATGACAAGAATGGTACTTCCTTCATGTCCGATCACGCCAAATGGCAGATCAAGAAATTGCAGGAAGTTGGAACAAATCAAAATCATGATAACGGCAATCGAGAAGATGACATTCTGTTTGATAATCCGGTTCATTTTCTTCGACAGTTTGACTGCTTCGGCAATCCGCGGCAGATTGTTCTTCATAAGAACAACATCGGCTGTTTCCAAGGCCACATCGGTTCCTTCTCCCATTGCAATGCCGACAGATGCTGTCGCCAGGGCAGGTGCATCATTGATGCCGTCGCCAACCATCGCGACTGTCCCAAATTTTTCTTTCAGCTTTTTTATTTCTTCGACTTTTGTTTCAGGGAGACACTCCGCAATATAGGCATCGATATGGCTTTGTGCGGCAATGGAATTAGCTGTGCGTTCTCCGTCACCGGTCAGCATCACTGTATAAATGCCTTCCTTTTTCAAAGCTTCGATGGCTCCAATCGTTTCCTGGCGAATCACATCTTTAAGGGTGAGAAGACCGGCAATTCCTTTTTCATCGCGTGCATATACAATGGTTTTGCCTTCAGCGGCTAAGGAAGAAGCAATCCCGCCCATAAATTGTTGAGCATCCTCCTGGCCGACGAATTCGGCCCTGCCTACTTTCCACTCCATTCCACCGAATAGAGCTCTGACACCGAAACCGGAAATATCCTCCATGTCTTGAGGTTTGATCAGATTGCGGTCCAGCTTAGTTTTGGCATACCGGACAATGGCAGAGGCCAATGGGTGGTTCGAATAGTTTTCCACAGATGCAATATGAAAAAGAAATTCTTCTTCTGATAGATCTTTCCGGATGATTACATCGGTTACTTCAGGTTTTCCTTTTGTCAGGGTCCCAGTTTTATCCAGAGCAATAGCTTCCAAGTTCCCAAGGTTTTCAAGATGGACGCCGCCTTTAAACAAGATCCCGCGGCGTGCTCCGTTGGAAATGGCCGACAATGTCGCCGGCATAATCGAAGCGACAAGGGCACACGGTGAAGCGACAACGAGCAGGATCATGGCCCGGTAAAAGGTCTCTGTCCAGCTCCAGCCGAGGACAAAGTGCGGCACAAACATCATCAGCGCCACCACAGCTAATACAATCTTGACATACATTCCTTCAAACCGTTCAATGAACAGCTGGGAAGGGGACCTTTCACTTTGTGCGGATTGCACGAGTGTAATAATTTTTTGGAAAAGCGTTTCACTGTTCGGCTTCGTGATTTCAACTGAAATCGTGCCCCGTAAGTTAACAGTTCCGGCAAACACTTCATCACCTGCGGTCTTGCTGACAGGAAGAGATTCACCGGTGATTGCAGCCTGGTCGAGTGTTGTCTGTCCTTCTGTAATCGTTCCGTCAGATGGGACGCGTTCTCCCGGTTTGACCAAAATGGTATCTCCGACGATAAGCTGGGATACCGGCACTGTTTCTTCATAGCCGTTCGTTATTCTGAGAGCCTCTTCCGGCTGAAGGTTCATCAGCGCAGAAATCTCTTTATGGCTTTTGTTCATTGTATAGGTTTCAAGCGCTCCGCTGAGAGCAAAGATGAAGATCAGGACTGCGCCCTCTGTCCAATAGCCGATGATCGCTGACCCGATCGCTGCTAAAATCATCAGCATTTCTACGTTCAGCTGTTTATCTTCTATCGTATCCTCGATTCCTTCTTTTGCCTTGGCGAAACCGCCGATCACAAAAGCGCTTATATAGATGATGATCGAAGCAGTACCCAAGCCGTTCTTGTCAAGGAGCCAGCCTGCCAGGATCAAAACCCCGCTCAGCAAGGCTGCAATTAATTCGATATGCGGTTTTATTTTTTCAAAGAAAGTAGCTTCAAAGGCAGGGGCTGCCTGTCTCATTTGTTTTGTATCTGTTGCCATTCGTTTTCCCTCCTATTGATATCCATTATCAATTAAACCTTATCTAATTGAGAAAGATACTCATCTTCATTCCCCATAAAATTTGTAAAGCTGCCACTTGAATGAAGTGACAGCGATGAAAACAAGTATGATTGCTATTGATTTTTTCTACCTTTTGTTCATGTTTAAATAATACCACATATTGTATTCTTTTTAAACAATAATGATTCTAATCTAGTAAAAATTTTAAATTGAGATGGGCATCCGTTTTAAAGGGATGCCTGAAGTTTCTTTTCTTTAAAAGATAGGAGGGCGAAGATAATCAGCAGCAGCAAGATCCCAATCATAAAGAACATACTGCCGCCATTCAGATATTGGATGGCCAGCCCGCCTAAGAATGGGCCAATAATGCTCCCAAGACTGAAGAAAATCCCGCATAACAGGTTTCCAGACGGAAGCAGGGAGTCTGGAAGCAGGTCAGCCATATAGCTGATTCCGAGAGAAAAGGTAGAACCGACCATTGCCCCGGCTAACAGAAAGCAGATAAACAGGCCGATGGATGAAGAATGGAGAAAGCCGGCACCTGTAAATATAAGCATCCCTGCAGTAAGAACGAAAAGCAAAATGTTGCGCCGTCCATATTTGTCACTCAGCATCCCCAGCGGTATTTGTGTGAATAAGGTTCCGAAGGAAAAAGCGGGAAGAATGATGGATACAGCCGTCAGTTCCAATCCCGACCGCAGGGCAAGAACCGGAAAGTTACTGTTCAGGGAAGCTTCCAGCACACCGTAGGCGAACGGAGGGAGGAAGGCAGCCCAGGCATAGCGGCTTGCTCTCTTGAATCGTTTCAGCGTTTGGGAGAGGGAATCCTTCGGTGCATCCAATTCCGCCGCCGGTCTTTCATTTTTTAGAAAAAGAATCGTCATCCACATGATCAGGCTGAGTGCTGAGGTCATAAAAAAGGGAAGTGCTTCATTCACTTCCAGCAGCTTTGTCATCAATGGACCTGCCATGAAGCCCATGCTGAAAAATAATCCGTAAATGGCAATATTCCGCCCCCGTTTTGACAAAGGAGTGGCGGCGGTAATCCATGTCTGGGTTGAGAAGTGCAGCATATGGTCGCCGATTCCGATCAGCAGCCGGAGGACAAACCAAAACCAGAAGGATTTTCCTATGGGGAATAACGCCAGTGCAATGATAACGGTCAAGCCGCCTATTAAGATCATCGGTTTATAGCCGAATTTGCGGAGCGGGGCTTCCATTAAAGGGGAGGCAATCAGGACCCCTAAATAGATCGATGTGGCATGCAGTCCGTTTAATGAAGAACTGATTCCGTCATGTTCGAATATGACGGCGATAACCGGCAGAAGCATTCCTTGCGAAAAGCCGGAAATACCGACGAGGCAAACTAAAATTCCTATCAGCCATTTTTGATTCATGATTTTCTCCTATTAATGCATTAAATGATGTAAAAGCAGGGTAAAGTGTGAAGGTCTGGAGCCATACCTTTTTATAGTAAATGGGGCAGGAAGGATTAGGCAAGAAGTATTTGGGGAAAGTTTGAAAAGGAAGGGGGCGGGAAATGATAGGCATTTTACAGCTTGTGTATTTAGCCGCTGCGCCGTAAAATAAACATTGCTGTATACATATTATTTTAAAGGAGCATGAGTTCAGATGCTCTATATAGAAAGGTGAGGAAACATGGCCAATAAAATATTCTTGGCACTTGTAATTATAGGAATTCCTTTGTCTGTCATTGGCTCATTCCTTCATTGGTCAGGCATTCTGATGTTTGCCATTTACTGCTTAACCATTATTGCGTTATCGAGTTTCATGGGAAGGGCAACTGAAAGTTTGGCTGTTGTTATGGGACCGAGAATTGGCGGACTTCTGAATGCAACATTCGGAAACGCAGTCGAGCTGATCATTGCCATCTTCTCATTACAGGCCGGTTTGATCGGCGTTGTGCTTGCGTCCTTAACCGGATCGGTACTAGGTAACCTGCTGCTTGTAGCGGGGCTGTCCTTTTTCATAGGAGGGACTAAATACAAACGTCAGAAATTCAACGTCTATGATGCCAGGCATAACGCTGGGCTGCTCATATTCGCGGTAGTGGTCGCCTTCGTCATACCGGAAGTGTTCACACAGAATATGGCCGAAACGTCCACCATGTCTTTGAGCATCGGCATCTCCATTATCATGATTATCCTATACTTAGCTGCTCTGTTCTTTAAGCTTGTAACACATCGCGGGGTTTATCAGCCTGCAGCGGATGCGGAGAATCCACATGAAGAAGAAGTGCCGGAATGGGGAAAGAAGAAGGCAATGGCCGTTCTGGCAGGGGCTACACTTGCTGTTGCTTATGTATCGGAAAAACTCGTCCATACCTTTCATGAAGTGGGTGAGACTCTTGGGTGGTCTGAGCTGTTCATCGGGGTCATCATCGTTGCCATCGTCGGTAATGCAGCCGAGCATGCATCTGCCATCATCATGGCCTACAAAAATAAAATGGATGTTGCGGTTGAAATTGCAATCGGGTCTACCTTGCAAGTCGCGATGTTCGTAGCGCCGGTACTTGTGCTGGTATCCTTGTTCTTCCCGGTTTCCATGCCGCTTGTGTTCACACTTCCGGAGCTGATCTCCATGGTGACGGCTGTCTTCCTGATGGTCATGATTTCGAATGATGGGGAAACGAACTGGTTTGAAGGACTCACACTGCTTGCTGCCTACTTTATTATGGGAATTGGGTTCTATCTCTTATAAGGCATAAAAAATGACTCTGCTTCTGAATGATGCAGAGTCATTTTTATTTGGCTTTATTATTTTGCATACACGTTAATCCAAAATTAATCATCAATTTTACAATTTTAACTATTTTAAAAGAAGCAGTTTTACTTGAAATTGAAGAAATTAATTCTAGAGAATGTCACATCCTTTCCATTGATAGGCCGTGTCAGCGATTTCGGTCATCCTTTTTCCGTTTGTCCGTCTGGCTGGGCTTATACGCATACCCCCTTATAATGATAAAACGGTGAACGATTTCGCCTCCTTTTAAAGTGGATATCTGAAGTATATAACAAATAATAAGTTTTGTAAATATTCAGATATTTACAAAATAGTTACAAAATTCGGCTCTGCTTCTCTTTTCTGCCATGAATAGAAAAGGGGGGCTTAACAGAATCTATAAAAAAATGATGTTTTTTCTGAAAGGAGCCAACAGCATGAAACGTCTATTTATGGTTAGTGTTATTCTTGTTTTATCTCTCCTTCATTCTGAAAATGTCCTGTCAGCCAAGTCTGTTCAGGAAAAAGTAACTTCAGCCAAAATGACGGTGCCGCCGTCTGTCCTGAATATAGCAAAAGAGAATACGTATCCAAACCCAACTCAAGATCTGCCGCTGCTTCAGCCAAGCAAGCTTGCCAAGCAGCTGCTTGAAACGGCAGACATTAAAATCGAAAACCCTGAATTGGTTCATATGCTGAATGAATCGGCGATTTCGAAGTCGCCCCTTTCTTTCCTGGGCAATAAAGCAACGATTTATCTTGGGCATTGGGCACTGAATTACGAATCGACAGAGACAGCCCCAAACTGGGAATATCAAAAAATAAACACCAATTTCTTTGATAATCGGGGAGGCATTTCTCCGCATAAGCTTCACTATGTACAGGAAAGTCAAAAAACCGTCCGCGGCGGACTGACTGCCAAAATTCCAGCGGCCGATGATGTCCAGAAAATGATGCTGCTTAAAGCCACTGAAAAAACAAATTTGCCGCTTGCCTTTGAAACAATAGTCGGCAGCGGCACAAAGAAAGATCAGGTCTACAATATTCCGCCGAAACGGCTTGGGTATCTTTACAGCTATGCCTCTGCCGTCAATGAGAAAGGCAAAGTCACATATGGAGAAGTTTACTTGAACCTGCGCGGTTCCAAGCGCGCTCTTTTAATAAAAAATGTCACATCCCAAGGCATTGGAGCCTGGATTCCTGTGCAGGATCACCTGGCATTCAGCTTTACGACATCCCAGCTGCCGAGATAAGGCTTACCGGAAAAAGGAAAGAGCCGACTGGGAAACGAAAAAAACTCGCCAAAGCGGCGAGTTTTTCTTTAGATGTTTGTTTTTCGAATCTGGAAATCGGTATTTGGATAGTACGCATTTTTTACAAGGACATTGGGTCCGAGACATTTGACAGAAGGACAATGGCAGTTCAGCTCTTTAGCAAGGCGTGAGTCCATCCATGTCTGATAGGAATCGGTCAAAGGACGTTCTTTGATGTTCCCGAGAGAAGGAGCATCACCAAAGTCTGTAACGATAACGTCCCCTGTGAAAATATTGACATTCAACCGGGAGCGGCCGTCCGGGTCGTTGCGGACGGTCACATTCTTTTCGGTGCGAAGCCTTTTTAACAGAGCCAGATCCTCCGCATTATTGCTGCATGGATAAAATGGAAGGGTGCCGAACAGCATCCAGACATTTTGATCTCTAATATCGAGGAGATCGTGGATCGCCTTCCGCATCTGCTCCAGTGAGAGAGTTTCCAAGGCTGATGCAAAATCGGACGGGTACATCGGGTGCACCTCGTGCCGCTGACAGCCCATTTCCTCCACAATTTGTTTGTGGATATGAGCAAGATGGGGCAATGTCCGCTTGTTCAGCATCGTTTCTGCGGAAACCAATACGCCGGCGGCCGTTAAGGCCCGGGAATTCTCAATGATCCGGTCGAATAACTTTCTTCTTTGTTCGCGGGTCGGTTTTCTTTCCATCATTGCAAATCCTGTATCGATGAATTCATCAATGGTTCCCCAGTTATGAGAAATGTGAAGAACATCCAGATAGGGGATAATCTCTTCATATCGTTCCAGGTCCAGTGTCAGATTGGAATTGATCTGAGTGCGGACGCCGCGGCTCCGGGCATACTTGAGCAGGGGCAGTACATAATTTTTAACCGATTTCCTGGACAGCATCGGTTCTCCGCCCGTGATGCTCAGTGAACGAAGATGCGGGATTTCATCAAGGCGCTGTGTCAGCAGCTCCAATGGCAGTGCATCTGGATCTTTCGGTTGCAGGGTATAACCAACCGCACAATGTTCGCAGCGCATGTTACAAAGAGTGGTTGTAGTGAATTCGACATTGGTCAGTGTCATTTTTCCATATTGTTCGACGTCCATATATGCTTCCCAAGGGTCGTGTTTGGGACTGATAGGTGTTATGGTTTGTTCATTTATCATTGTAAAAGACTCCTTACTAATACTTGCATTAACCCATTATGAACAAAAGGGACAAATAATGCAATGAAGGGAATTTGAACATTGCATAACTTCCGTTTATTCGGTACCCTTGTAAATAGAATGAAAAGGGAGCGTGCATCATGGGCAAATCCATCCAAAATAAAGACGATCAATTAACCTATCTGAAGGACCGCCTGACATTATTTATGGAGGTCATCGACCGAATCGAGCCTGAAACAGCGGAACTAGAAGATATCGACAGGCTGATCGAGATGATTGATGACATTGAAGTGAAGGTAGAACAGTTTAAAAAAAGAAGCGAGTCCTGATCAGGATATGAAAAAGAACGGGAAAATAGAAGTCCGCGCCGATATGGCTGCGGGCTTTTTTACATAATGTCCAGGCTGTTTTATGACTGTTAGACAGTATGTCTATACCTAAATGACAAACTATTCTGTAAAATAGGTCTAATACTTTCTGAGGGGGAGCAGTCATGAAGCTGTCATTAGCGCAATTCCAGCCGGTGCTTTTAAACAAAGAGGAAAACTTAAAATCTATGTACAGATATATAAAGGAAGCATCCGCCAAAAACTGTGACATCATTTTATTTCCGGAACTCGCGTTAACGGGTTATTTCACAAGAGAGAATACGCTTGAAATGGCCGAAGATCTGCACGGCGAAAGCATTTCCAGACTGAAGGGATGGGCTAAACAATATAATATAATGATCGCCGCCGGCTTTCCTGAGAAGAAAGATGGAAGGATTTATAATTCGGCAGTCTTGATTGACCGTCACGGGGAAGTGCTTGGCACTTATCAAAAGGTGCATCTTTGGGATGAAGAGAATAAGTATTTTACACCGGGGGACAATTTTCCTGTCTGGAAAACAGAGCTTGGCATGATAGGGATCATGATTTGCTATGATACAGAATTTCCGGAAACGGCCAGGACACTGGCTCGAAAAGGCGCTGAAATTATCCTGGCTCCTACCGCCAATATGACGCCGCTTGAGCATTCTCAAAAAATATACATACAAAGCCGTGCGTTAGAAAACCAAATTTTTGTAGCAACTGCCAATCGAATCGGCATAGAAGAACAAACCCATTTTTTCGGGGAAAGTGCGGCATCCAGCCCATTTGGGGAATTGCTGATCTTTGGCGATGGAGAAGAGGGCCAGTATTATACGGACATTGATTTGAATCAAATCAAGGAAGCGAGAGCAGCCTTTTATTACTTAAATGACCGCCGTGATTCGCGATTATACCAGCTCGAAGGACGAGAGGAGCCATCCGCAAAATGAACAGTGCGCTTATGGGGTATGGCATTATTGGTTTTACCATCATACTGACTTTGATATCGGCGGTCATTAATAAAAAGGATTCGGCACAAAATGTGGATGACTTATTAACAGCCGGCCGGAAGGTGCCGTTTGGGCTGGTAGCCGCGAGTGTTTGTGTCGCCTGGATTTGGACCGGAACGATCATGGCCTCTTCTGAAGCAAGTGTCTGGTACGGAATCAATGGCGGCTTCAATTATGCATGGGGCGCTGTTGTGCCGTTTATCATTTTTATTCCGATTGCACTGAGGCTCCGGAAAATTATGCCGAAGACGAAAACCTTCGTGGAGTTTATTCGTGAGCGGTTCGGCCAATATTTATCTGGTGTTCGGTGTTGTTGTATGTGTCATGCTGGCGGTCGGAATGGCGTATGCGTTTGAATATACGTTTTATTTACATTATAAAATCGTGGCCTTCCTGTCTGCGATTCTCTTTTCAAGCTTTATTGCCATGGCCGGATTAAAAGGGTCCATTTATAATTCAGTTTTTCAATTTTTTGTCATTATGATTGTCATTTTTGTAACGATTCCATTGATTGTGAAAGCAATTGGGTTAGAAAATATGTATGAAGGAATGCTGAATGCGGTGACAGATACGAGCCATCCGCAGCATAACCCGGATGCATTAAACTTTTTCGGACCTGCAGGCTGGAGGTACGGACTCAGCGGAATCCTGTTCGCGGCGCCGACCGCTTCTCTTATTTTCGGTCTGTGGTCGCCAAGGCTGAATCAAAAGGTGGCTTTATTATGTTAGCGGGAGGATTAACAGCATACTTTATGATTACAGACGATGAACTCAATTGGTTTATCGGGAATATATTATCCCTTGCCTTGCCCTTTGCTGTGATCTTGCTCGGTTTGCCATTTACCAAGAAGAAATATAATTTCTCACAGCTGAAGGAATATCAGCCGGATCATACTGTACAACATTTATAGAGGGGGACAGCCATATGTCATTTGCCGGCGTTTCAATTTTATCATTGGCTGACATTCATTTGGTGCGGAGCGGGAATGCTTTTTATTGCAGCGGCTTCCATTCGGGAAATTTTCTTTCAAAAAAAGCCTAAGAAGAAAGCAGAAGGCATTTCCGATCCGAAAGATAAGCAGATGATTTAGGTCTTAAGCGAGATGAATGCAAGGTGCCATCTTCCCTGCAAACAGGGCTCCCAGTGAACCGGGGGCTTTTTTTATGAGGAAAAGTATTCATTTTCTTCAGCAGTATCCAGTTTGGAACAGGAATCCAAAGCATTTTCCTTTTTAAGGAAGAAATATATGGTACTTTTCGAATGCGTGGTATAGATGTATAATGATTGAGCTAGTCTTTTTTGAATTTTTTAAAAAGATTATAGGAGCATTAACCAGTATTAAATGAAGGCAATGTGCCAAGCAGGAAAGCCGATAAAAGGGACGGCAGTGCTTAAGGGATAAAGGCATCATGCCAGAGAATCACCAGGGAATAAGAGGGGGAGAAATCATGGATATTGCAAAATTCCAGGAGAGTATGTACAGCTTAGTTGTGGAGACTTCTACGAATTTGCCGAAGGATGTGCGCCGTGCGATCAAGGGGGCGAAAGCACGGGAAAATGCGGGAACTCGTTCAGCACTGAGCCTGGCTACCATCACGAATAATATCACAATGGCTGATGACAATGTTTCGCCAATCTGTCAGGATACAGGACTGCCTACTTTTAAGATCAAGACACCTGTTGGCGTCAACCAACTGGAAATGAAAGAGGCTATCCGCAATGCGATCATACTGGCAACAAAAGGCGGCAAACTCCGTCCAAATGCTGTTGATTCCTTAACAGGGGTAAACAGCGGGGATAACCTGGGCGTCGGACTTCCGGTCATGAAATTCGAACAATGGGAAAAAGACTATATAGATGTACGGTTAATTTTAAAAGGCGGCGGCTGTGAGAATAAAAACATCCAATACAGTCTGCCGACAGAGCTTGAAGGTCTCGGAAAAGCCGGGCGTGATTTGGATGGCGTGCGCAAATGTATTCTTCATTCTGTCTATCAGGCACAGGGACAGGGCTGCAGCGCCGGTTTCATTGGTGTCGGAATTGGGGGAGACCGTTCTTCCGGGTATGATCTAGCGAAAGAACAGCTTTTCCGCAATAGTGAAGATGTGAACCCGAATGAAGATCTTCGCAAGCTTGAAGAATATATTATGGAGCATGCGAACGAACTTGGCATCGGCACAATGGGCTTTGGCGGGGAAACAACGCTTCTTGGCTGTAAAATTGGGGTCATGCACCGGATTCCTGCGAGTTTCTTCGTATCGGTTGCCTACAATTGCTGGTCATTCCGCCGTCTTGGCGTGAAAATCGATCCTGAAACAGGCGCGATACAGGAATGGCTGTATCAGGAAGGCGAGAAGATTGATTTTGCTTTGGAAGCAGCAAAAGAAGCAAAGGCGAAGGCTGAAATTGCAGCAGCTATTGAAAGCGAAGCGGAAGCGGAAGCGCCTCGTGAAGTCGTGCTTCAGGCACCCATTACGGAAGAACAAATCCGTGAATTGAAGGTCGGCGACGTTGTCCATATTAACGGAAGAATGTATACAGGCCGTGATGCCATTCATAAGCATTTGTCTGAACATGATGCACCGATCGATCTTGACGGACAAATTATTTATCACTGCGGACCGGTCATGCTGAAGGATGAAGAGGGCAAATGGTATGTCAAAGCGGCTGGTCCGACAACCAGTATCCGTGAAGAACCATACCAAGGCGACATCATGAAGCGTTTTGGAATCAGGGCTGTGATTGGCAAAGGCGGCATGGGTCCTAAAACGCTTGCGGCCCTGGAAGAGCATGGCGGTGTTTACCTGAATGCGATCGGCGGTGCAGCTCAATATTATGCGGACTGTATTAAATCTGTCGATGGTGTGAATTTCACTGAGTTTGGCATTCCGGAAGCCATGTGGCATTTGAATGTTGAAGGCTTCACAGCTGTTGTCACTATGGATTCTCATGGAAACAGCCTTCACCAGGATGTACAGCAGAGTTCACTTGAAAAGCTGGCACAATTTAAAGAACCTGTTTTTAAATAAAAAAGAATGTAACTGGCAAACTATGAAAAGGAAGAGCTGACGCCGTCGGTTCTTCCTTTTTTTTCTTCTCAGCCAATCTTGTCCCCTGTGGTAAACTTTAGATAGGAGATTATTCCAATTGAGGAATCCGGATGTAATGGAACATGGAAGGAGAACCGTTTGTGACAAAAGAGAATGCACGATTATTCATGACAGTAGGTTTATTAAAAAGTTTGCTTGGCGTATTTCTCCTGTTTTTTAGTGTGCGGTTCGGGATATCACTTGGAGAGAATTGGCTAAGCAGAGAAGGAGAGGCGGATACTTCCCTTTATATAAAGGTCATCAGTGGATATACGAATAGTTTTCTAGCTTGTGGAAGCATCCTGTTAGGAGCGGGACTCTTGGTGCTTTGCTTCGGGTATTATAAGCTGCTGAGCAGAAACAACTAAGGCTCCTCTGAAGACTGTCTGTTAATGTGACAATTTTTCGACATCTTTATAAATCCCTTGATACAGCAGTCTTTCAGGTGTACGATCGTATATATTTTTTAGAAAGAAGAGATAGAAGTGAAGAAACTGATCTTGTTATTTGCAGCCGTGGTTATTGCTCTCTCTGTAGGGCATCAAATCAATGGAGGCTACCGGGATCCCAGAAAACCCCGCCCAAGACATTTTTTTCGTCTGAAATAAGTCTGTTTCCCCAAAAAAGCCCCTCCTATCAGCGGAGGGGCTCAGATTGTCGACAAAAGGCCTTCAGAATGGTCTCATTCTGAAGGCCTTTTGTCTTTTTGAGATTTTCTTAGGTATTTTATGGTCTGATTTTAAGCAAAATGCTCTTCGAGTATTCTATTTTAGACCATAGCCGAAGCTTGCCATGTTCAATTGGCAAGCTTCTTTAAATTCATAGCAGCAAAAGTAAGCATCGCCTGCATGGACAATTTTTTAATGATCCTGTGGTACAAGTTGCTCTATTGTAATCATTTCCATTTGATCACGTTCACTTATTTGATTTTTTGTTATCATATCCATTCACCTCAGACATTTATTTAGAAAGGAGTAGATTGTAGTGTAGGCGGCGACTCCTGCGGGGAAAGCGTGAAGGCCGATACCCCGCAGGAGCAAAGCGACGAGGAGGATTGGGCCACGCCCGCGGAAAGCGACCGCCGAAACGAAAATCAACTAACACTATTTCAAAAACTATTACTATTATTTTAAAAGAAAAAAGACTGTAGGCAAACTCGAATTTCGAGTTTGTCTACAGTCTGAGCCCCTCCATATCAGAGGAGGGGCTTTCCGGAATTTGTTTGTGGATATGAGCAAGATGGGGCAATTTATTAACGGTCTTTTTTAGAAAGCTGTAAAGCTCTTTTCAGACTCTTGAATGTTTTGGCGCTTCCATACATAAGTACACCGCCGCGGTAAACCCGTGCACCAATTATGCCAAGAAGAATAATCGTTGCAAGCAGGATACCGATACTTAAAGCAACTTCCCAGAATGGGACCTGCAGCATGCCGACACGCATGAACATGATCATCGGACTGAAGAATGGAATGAACGATGTTACCGTAATATAAGGAGCCGATGGGTTGCTCAGGCCAAACATGGCGAGCATGAAGGCAACAACCACAAGCATGGTCATCGGCGATATCATCTGCTGTACATCTTCAATCCGGCTGACAACCGATCCGAGGCAGGCAGCAAGGGTGGCATAAAGGAAATAGCCCAGCAAAGAAAAGACAATCGCATACACAATGGTAGAGGCGTTCGTACTTCCGAAACCGAAAAAGGAGAAGAAACCTTCATTCATGTCGCTGAGATTTGACCTGATGGAAAAATAGCCGACAGCAAAAAACAAAATCATCTGGGTAAGACTGAGCAGGGCGATTCCGATAATCTTCGCAAACATTTGAGTGATAGGCGGTACGCTGGAAATAAGGATTTCCATCACTCTGGAGGTCTTCTCCGTTGCAACCTCCATCGCAATCATAGAAGCGTACATTAACACCCCAAAGTAAATGACGAAGAGGAGCACATAGACAAGCCCGCGGGCTTGATTTAGATCTTCTTCCGTTTTCGCATTCTTTTCTAAGGCGACTGTTTGAAATGCAGGAGGCGTGTTCAATTCAGCCATTTGTTCAGAAGTGAGATTCATTTTTTCAGCTGCCATTCTGCTTTTCAGCTGAGTCAGAACGAGAAGCAGCTCATCACTCGTCGTTGTATCGGAAATTTGATTCGCTTTGTATGTGCCGCGGATGCCTTCTTCCGCATTGCCTTCCATCAGCAGGTAACCGTCAATCTTTTCATCTCTGATCAGCTTTTCCGCTTCTTTTTCAGAAGCAGCTTGAAGCAGCTCTGTCTCTGTTTTCATTGCATTGGCTTCTGCTTGATAGGCCGCGAATAAATTTTCTCCGCTATGGTCGATGACAGCAATTTTCGTTTCATCATCACCGCCGAAGGAATCAATCAGTTTGGAAATATTGCTCATGACAAGAATAAGAGCAAGAATAATGGCTGTTGAGATAATGAACGATTTTGTTTTTAGCTTGGACATGTAGGTATGTGACAGGACAATCCAGAACTTATTCATATGCCGCACCTACTTTCTCAATGAATATGTCATTCAATGAAGGCTCTTCCAGTTCAAATTTCCGGACAAATCCGCGCGGAACTAAATCCTGAATGATACTGGCTGCCACATCTTCTCCGGTCACCTGAAGAAGCTTGCCTTCCGGCGTTGTTTTCACTTTGGTTACACCGGGATAGGTATCCAAAAAGGATAAATCGAAATCGGCACGGATGGACACATTCTTTTTCCCGAAGGAGCGTTTAATATCCTTCAGTTTCCCGGCTACAACAGGGGCACCGCGATGCATAATGCATAAATGCTCACACATTTCCTCGACATGCTCCATGCGGTGGCTGGAAAAGACGATTGTTGTTCCGGCATCCCGGAGATCAATCACGGCTTTTTTCAGCATCTCTACATTGAGAGGATCCAGTCCGCTGAACGGCTCGTCCAAAATCAGAAGCTTCGGCTTGTGGATCATGGCACTGATCAGCTGAATCTTTTGCTGGTTTCCTTTCGATAATTCTTCGACGCGTTTCTCTAAGTATTCCGGAACTTTAAACCGATCCAGCCAGTATTCCAATTCTGTGAGGGCATCCTGCTTATTCATGCCCCGCAGCCTGGCCAGATAAACGATTTGGTCACGGACCTTCAGCTTCGGATACAATCCGCGTTCCTCAGGCAGATATCCGATCGAAGCGCTTGTGGAATAATCAATTTTCTCTCCATTCCAGGCAATGCTTCCTTCTGTCGGTTCGAGAAGGCCGAGAATCATACGGAATGTAGTTGTTTTTCCGGCTCCATTCCCGCCCAAAAAACCAAACATTTCATTCTCAGGAATTGTCAGGTTGAGATTGTTTACTGCAGTAAAATCACCGAACTTCTTTGTTACATCTTTAATTTGTAACGCCAATTTGGCACCTCCTAAAAAAGTCTTTCGAACAGCTGCTTTTCACCTTTTTACAGGGAAAAAAATACGATAAGTAAATAAGGGCCAACAAATAACGGAAATAATGTCTATGTATTTGCTGTTCGGGGTAAAGGGAAACTATGTATTTTTGCGGCGCAAGACAGGGGGAGTTTTTTTGAAAAAATATCTGTTGGTAATCTCTGTCCTTATTTGGATCTCCATTGCCGCGGCTGGCTGCCATTATGGCCTCCTGAGTATGAATCTGAATGAACTGAAGGCGCTGCTGAATCAGGCTGAGGAGAGTATAGGCTTTTTATTTGTTCTGTTTTTTTCCTTGAGAATCCTGCTTTTTATACCAAGCTCTGTATTCATTCTGACCGGGAGCATGCTTTTTTCGGTCTGGGAAAACCTGATTTTTGCCCTTCTAAGCATGTTCATTACGGAAAGCCTGATTTATTTCTATGGACGGTATTTGAACAGGGCGCGCGTGATTACTCTTATAGCAGAAAAGTATCCTAAGCTATATGGAAAAATGAACCGGAAGAAATATATTTATTTGTTTTCTGTCATAGCCCTGCCTGCAGCCCCGACTGACTTTGCCTGCTTGCTCGCATCGGCTCTGCGGATGAAATATCTCTATTACATCGGAATAGTCCTGATCGGGTATATCCCGCTGATTCTTTTGTATTCTTTATTCGGAAAAGTTCTCATGAACCACAGTTCTCTTATGGCGATTCTGTCTGCAACAGTGCTGGCCGGATGCGTTCTGGTCATTGTCTTTAAATCGAAAAAGGAATTATCAAAGGAATGTTAAGGCTGAAAAAAGGACTGTAACCGGAACCGCTTTATAGTTCTTCCCTGCATATTTCTACGGATGAAAAAGGAAAAAGTTTCAAAAAAATAATAAAGAAGGATGCCTTTTTTACTTGGGCATCCTTTTAGCGTTCAGCTGGATTCTGTCTGGCTTTCTAGCTCGTTTTCATCCGTGTCTGGAAAAGGGTCTGCCCGGCCGGCCTCATGCTGCTCCAGCCCCTGATTGATAAAGAAGATGAACACGCCTCCGCCCATCGACACCAAGGCGATGAACAGAAGCGATATTGCCCAAAGTTCTTCCATAATGAAGTCCCCCTTTACTAAAAATATATGTTCTTCAGATATGAAATTCCCACATTTTCAAAAATAAACTGCATATATTGAAAGGGAAAGGGGGGATACAACATGTCAAATAACGTTTTCTTGTTGTTTGCGGCGCTTTTATCCGGCTTTGCGTTCATCCGCCTTCCAGTTGAAGGAACGTTCTTAGAGTCATTGGGCGAGTTCTTCGATATCCTAGGAATTATTATTGTCATCGTCTTTGCAGTGGTTATTGTTTGGCAAGCATTGCGGGCCGTCTTTAGCCGCTAGGTCAGTCACGGTTGAAGGAGACACCTGAAGGAGGGGTGTCTCCAGGCTGCAGTCCGTTTCATGTAAAGGGTTGTCTTACTCTATATATGTAAGCGTTTGCTTTTTAGTGGAAGGTGCCTATTCAAGGTGCCTTCTTTTTTGCATATTAAAACGTATATGTTGAACACTAAAAAGAATAGAACAGGAGGTGTGTGAATGAAGAAATTATCTGTCTTGGGCTTGACTTTCTTTTTTCTGCTGGCATTTGCCGGAAATGTTTCTGCTCAATCCAATGCGTCTTATAATTGGGGATTCATGAAAGGGAAAAACGGGAAACCGGCAGAAGCGGGTGCCGAGTTTGATGAGATGCTTCCCAAGTATGAGGCTGTTTATAAAGGGGACACAAGCAAGAAGGATATTTACCTTACATTTGATAATGGCTATGAAAACGGCTATACCGAGGGAATCCTGAATGTGCTGAAAAAACAGCAGGTTCCTGCGACCTTCTTTGTCACCGGGCACTATTTGAAAACAGCACCGGAGCTGGTGAAACGGATGGCAAATGAAGGCCATATCGTAGGCAACCATTCCTGGTCCCACCCGGATATGACGAAAAAGACAAATGAAGTCATTCGCAAGGAACTGCTGAAGGTCAAGGAGGAAACAGAGCGCCTGACCGGCGTTCAAACGATGAACTATCTGAGACCGCCGCGGGGAGTATTTAACGAGCGAACCATGAAAGTTGCCAAGGAAGAAGGCTATTATCACATCTTTTGGTCACTGGCCTTTAAAGACTGGATCGTCGATCAGCAAAAAGGCTCCGATTATTCTTACCGGGAAGTCATGAAGCAAATCCATCCGGGCGCAATCCTTTTGCTGCACACAGTATCGAAGGATAATGCTGAGGCTTTGGATTCCATCATTACCGATCTGAAGAAAAAAGGCTATACATTTAAAAGCCTGGATGACATGATGGCTGAAAAAGAACTTCCTGACTTTATGAAATATTGATTTATCTGAAAAGCATCCTGCCTGCAGCGATGCTTTTTGCTTATGGGTAGGCGAATGACCTTATGGCATGATATGGTGAAGGTAAATGTTTTTAGGAAGGCGGTCATATGGGTTATCTGTTTTTAATGATTTCAATCATTGGCGAACTGATTGGCACCTCGATGCTTAAGGCATCAGAATCCTTCACCAAACTGTGGCCGGTACTCGGAACCGTGGCTGGCTTTGGCTTGTCGTTCTTCTTCTTATCATTGTCACTCAAAACCGTTCCGCTGAATGCCGCTTATGCCATCTGGTCAGGAATCGGGACTGTGGCAACGGTTATCATCTCGGTCTTAATCTGGAAAGAAAAGGTCAATATAGGCAGTGTGATCGGCATTGCGCTGATTATCGTCGGCGTCATTGTTCTGAATCTGTTTGGTCCAGGCCATGCGGAGGCGTCAGTCCAAAGCGGGCAAGAGTAAAGTATTTTCAGGGAAAACGTGCTATAATACGTGGAATAAACGGCAAAAGGATGGATGGCCCGTGTGGACGGAAACCGTTTCGATTCAAGGACCTTATAATTTTGACTTAGTACTTGAACGCTTATCAATGGATCCGCTTCAGGCAGTTAATTTCCAAGAAAAAACAGTGCTTGTCCCGCTGATGATCGGCAATCAGCGGACCGTTCTCCATGTTCAGGCAGCCGGAAGTACAGCTGAACCGGTTTTTCATGTGACAGCCCTGACTGAAGGAGAGAAAGGACCGTCTCTGGATAAATTGAAAAAAATCTTTCACTGGCATATGCCGCTTGCAGATATCTCTGAACATTTTTCCAGAACGGATTTGCAGCCGGTCTTTGAAGAACATCACGGAACGCCGATTGTGCTCGATTTTGATTATTTTTCCTGTCTGGCCAAGTGCATAATCCATCAGCAGCTGAATCTTTCATTCGCTCATACATTGACCGAACGGTTCGTAAAGACTTACGGAACGAATGTGAAAGGGGCCTGGTACTATCCAGCTCCGGAAAGGACGGCAGCGCTAACAGCAGAAGAGCTGAAGGCACTGCAGTTCAGCGGCAGGAAAGCAGAGTATGTCATCGGCCTTTCAAAAGAAATACTTTCAGGTAATTTGGATCTGGAAGGTCTTTCTCATAAATCAGATCAGGAAATTATGGATAGACTAGTAAAAATACGGGGAATCGGCCGCTGGACAGCGGAAAACTTCCTGCTGTTCGGACTTGGCCGGCCCAACCTGTTTCCAAAAGCGGATATTGGCATCCAAAATGCCTTAAAGCAATTATACAGACTGCCCCAAAAGCCAACCGAGGAAGAAATGGAGACATACAGCAAAGCCTGGTCTCCCTTTCTAAGCTACGCTTCCCTCTACTTATGGAGAAGCATCGAAAAACGGAGTGAAAAGAAATGACAAACCAAGTAGTAGAACTGAATAAAGAATTCCCGCTGACCATCAAACGTCTCGGCATTAACGGAGAGGGAGTCGGCTATTTTAAAAAGAAGGTAGTCTTTGTTCCGGGCGCCCTTCCAGGCGAGGAAATTGTCGCAACCCTCACGAAGGTTGAACCGAAATTCTCAGAAGCCAAAATCAAAAAAATCCGGAAAGCCTCTCCGCACCGGATTGCCCCGCCGTGTCCAATCTATGAAGAATGCGGCGGCTGCCAGCTCCAGCACCTTGCTTACAGCCAGCAGCTCGTTCAGAAACGTGATATGGTCGTCCAGGCAGCGGAACGCTATTTAAGAGTGCCTGTTGAATCGTTGAATATCAAAGAAACCATTGGCATGGAAGACCCTTGGAACTACCGGAATAAGAGCCAGTTCCAGGTCGGTCAAAAGGAAGGCAAGCTGATTGCGGGACTGTATGGCATCAACTCACATTCCTTGATTGATATTCCGAACTGTCTTGTCCAGCATCCTGCCAGCAACAAGGTCACACGTACAGTAAAGAAAATCCTGAAAAACCTCAATATCCCGATCTATAACGAAAGAAAGCGGAAAGGGGTCATCCGCACTGTCATCACACGGGTCGGTTTCGAAACAGGAGAAGTGCAGGTCGTCCTTGTAACCGGATCTGCAGACATTCCGAACAAGGACAAGCTGATCAAGCAAATTAAAGACCAGCTTCCGGAAGTGAAATCACTTGTACAGAACGTGAACAACAAAAAAACATCGCTTATCTTCGGCGACAAAACGATTCATCTGGCAGGCGAGCAAATTATTAACGAAACGCTCGGCGATCTCTCCTATGAGCTGTCTGCCCGGACCTTCTTCCAGCTGAACCCGATTCAAACCGTCCGCCTGTATGATGAAGTCAAAAAGGCAGCAGCGCTCACGGGAAAAGAAAACGTCGTGGACGCCTACTGCGGTGTCGGTACAATCGGTCTCTGGCTGTCAGAAAGCGCGAAAGAAGTCCGCGGCATGGACGTCATCAGAGAATCCATTGACGATGCCCGGAAAAATGCCAAGCGCCATAAACGCCAGAACGTCAAATATGAAGTAGGCAAGGCAGAGCAAGTCATGCCCCGCTGGGTAAAAGAAGGCTGGAAACCAGACGTCGTTGTCGTTGACCCGCCAAGAACCGGCTGCGACCAGGCTCTGCTCAGCACCATCATCAAAGCCAAGCCAAAAAAAATCGTCTACGTATCCTGCAACCCATCTACACTGGCGAAAGATCTGAAAGAACTGAGCAAGCTGTATAAAGTAAAATCCATGCAGCCTGTCGACATGTTCCCTCAGACGAGTCATGTGGAAGTCGTAACGGATTTAGAATTGAAGATGTAACCCAACTGTTTCTTGAAAGACCTATCAATCGGCAGCTGTTCCGATTGATAGGTCTTATTTTTATGGGCATTCTTTGCTTTGTTCTTGATTACTCTTTCGAAGAGTTCTTTATTAAACTTGAGTGCTGGAATTTGGAATGGAGGCGGTTATTTTCAGGAATTTATTTAATTAACAATAGAGTTTCTAAACTTAAATTGAAGGCTGGACCTTAGAATCCCTGCTGAGCCAAGTCCATTTTTCAATCCAGCCTGCCATTTCGTAAAAATTAACATTTCCAATCTGTTTGATAAAAAGGGCGAAAGCATGGTATAAGTGTAAAAGAAGCTTTAGATAAGGGACTGTTTTATCATCCCTGCATGAAAGGATTGGAAGCAGAATTATGAAAGAGAATTTTTGGCGTGATTTACCACGGCCATTTTTTATATTGGCACCAATGGAAGATGTAACAGATGTTGTGTTTCGGCATGTTGTGAGTGAAGCAGGCAGGCCTGATGTGTTTTTTACAGAGTTCACGAACTCGGAGAGCTATTGTCATCCAGAAGGACGCAACAGTGTGCGCGGACGCTTGACGTTTACAGAGGACGAACAGCCGATGGTAGCCCATATTTGGGGGGATAAGCCAGAATATTTTCGGCAAATGAGCATCGGAATGGCGGAGCTTGGATTTAAAGGGCTGGATATCAATATGGGCTGTCCTGTCCCTAATGTGGCACAGCATGGAAAGGGGAGCGGACTGATCCGCCGTCCGGACGTAGCGGCTGAATTAATTCAGGCGGCTAAAGCAGGCGGATTGCCTGTAAGCGTCAAGACCAGGCTCGGCTTTGCGGAAGTAGAGGAATGGCGTGACTGGCTGACGCATATCTTGAAACAGGACATTGTGAACTTGTCCATTCATCTCCGGACAAGAAATGAGATGAGCAAAGTGGATGCCCATTGGGAACTGATTCCGGAGATTAAGAAACTTCGGGACGAAGTGGCGCCGGATACACTTTTGACCATCAATGGGGATATCCCTGACCGTGAGACTGGCTTAAAGCTCGCTCAAGAATACGGAATCGACGGAGTGATGATCGGACGCGGGATTTTCACCAATCCATTTGCCTTTGAAAAGGAACCGAAAGAGCACAGCAGTAAGGAATTGCTTGATCTCTTAAGGCTGCATCTGGATCTTCATGATCAATATTCAGAACTGGAGCTGCGTTCATTTAAGGCTCTTCATCGTTTCTTTAAAATATATGTTCGCGGATTCCGGGGCGCGGGTGAATTAAGGAATCAATTAATGAGCACAGAGTCAACAGATGAAGTGCGTGCCATGCTTGACCGTTTTGAGGCAAAGAATCTTGAAACAATGGATGAATAGTTAAAAGGACAATTAAACAGGGCATCTTATAAGAGAGAAGCGGGAATGAATTCGGCAGAGAACCGGAGTTATTCCCGCTTTTTTTATCAGCAGCTCTCAGTTGACTGCTTGAGTTATTGGGATATCAGTATGGATAACGATCTTAACTTGATGGGAGAGAAGGGCGGATTTCCCCAAAAAAGTTGAATTGGAAATAATATAGGTTTATAAAGAAGTGAACAAGTGAGGTCAGATAACTCTCTTTTTAAATCAAATAAGGAGTTGCGTATGGACAAAATACAGGAACTAGAAGAATGGAAAAAGGCCATTGCCGGACTGTCAGAAAAAGACGCGAAGTCTCTGCTTCTTCAAATACTGCTGCGGCTGAAGCTTGTGGGAAAAACGAATGATCCAGAAATCGCTCATTATAAAGAAGTGGAAAATGTATACGATATGGTATTCAAACTATCAAATGAAAAGTCAAAAGAGGAGAAAGCGAATTTTCAAAAGGTACATATCCTGTTTGGGGCAGCAAGTGCTGGCTCGTTGAACATGTCATTGAAGAAAATGGGAGCCGATTCTGCGGAAAAAGTTATTTGCCTTTGGGATATATTATCGGTTGGACCAATCTGGGCGCTGCATAGCAAGGCAGGACAAGAAGCGAGAATGGAATGGCTGAAGAGCAGAATCACTGATGAGCATGGTGATTTTAAGGAACAGCAGCAGAGGTTCTTTCAGACCGTCCATGAGATAGATTCTATCCCTGGGGATGTGCCGATTACGATCTGGGCGGCTGATAATGCAGATGAACAGACAGGACTGCGGTTTGTTCTCTATTTATTGCGAAATAAAACGAATGGTATCAAAGTGATGAATACAACTAAATTACACGCAAAATACTTCAAGCCGCCGGAGATTGAGTATTCCATGTTACATACAGGAGAAATTCCGCCAGAAAAGTGGACAATGATGTATAAGGAAGATAGATTCGCTTCTATGTCGATGGATGAAAGAGGGAAAATGGAAACAGAGTGGGAAGCTCTTGCGGATACAAAGGAGACTTTGCGCATCTGGAAAAATGAAAAAATAAAGAGTGTGAATGAGGATTATTATGATTCATTTATGATAAATATGACGAAAAAACTGCAGCTGGAGCGAGAAAGAGAACAAGAATCCGAACCGTTTATGAAATCAGCAAGGCTGATTGGGGAAGTAATCGGGCATTTAAATCAGTATGTAGGGGATGACTTCCTAGAATATCGGCTGAGAAAGCTGATAGAAATGGGTGTTTTTGAGAAAACAGGCAGTTTAAAAGCAATGAGATATTACAGTATAAGAGTGAAATGAAAGACTTAAACCCGCAGAATTTCTTTGCAGATGGGCGAATTATGGAAGACACAGGGATTTCATAGAAGAGTGTAAGTCTCGAGTTTCTTGAAATCCCGGAATTTATCGTATAGTGTTCTCCATTTTAACAAATGATCTTTTAAAAGAATATGTAATTATCGGAAAACTAATAAGACTTAAATGGTATAGCTGCCCCCACTTATTGATCAAGAGACATTGTGTTATAGGCAGGGCCGCCGCTATGTTTTGTTAAGGGATCGGAATGCTCTGATGTTTTCTTTGATTTCTTACTGCGATACATTTTTTCATCTGCGATCTTTATTAATTCAAATAAGTTTTTACTGTGAGTTGGATAGATGGCTGAACCTGCAGAAATTGAAATGGGAATTTGCGTTTGTTCTGAAAGATCCTCCAATCTCTCTTCTATTCTTTGAAGAACAGCTTGCAACCCTTTCTCGTTATTGTAATGGCCAATCACCAAGAATTCATCGCCGCCCCATCGAGCCACTATATCACTATTTCTTGTAGTTTCAGCAAGTGTTTCGCTAATTCTTGTTAAAATCATGTCACCTTGATGATGCCCATAATTATCATTGATCGTTTTGAAATTATCGCAATCTACAACTAATATAAATAACTTACTGTTGGACTGTTCCGCTAGAGCTGTAATATTTTTGAAAGCGGTTAAAATAAACCGCCGATTATATATGCCTGTAAGTTCGTCTTTCTCAGACATAAACCTCACTTTGTCATATTGTTTGCCAGCCCAGTAACCAAACCAAATTAAAAACGGATATGAATATAAATCAAAAGGTTCTGCTTTCCCGTCACGAAGAAAATAGTAGACAATATAAACAGAGTGAAATAAAAAAACACATAAACTACCAAAGATTCTGCCAGTATATTTCATAATTCCCTCACCTATCATCAGTCTAAAGTTCTATTTATATCATACCATGTATTCATGCTGATTGTTTCAGAAAAATGAATTATTTTCCAACTATTTTTATCCATTTTTTCATGGACAAGTATAAGATTTCCTGTCCATGTGAATCTTATGATATAGAAATTAGACAGTCGTTCTCCCGACAATGATTATATATACAAACGGCAGGGAATAGAAAAGGTGCCGACACTCTCGGTAAACGGAAAAAAGCGGACTTTAGATTTTTACGATATCTTACCGGCTTCCATTTCTTAAAATATGATAGAGGCCGCATAACAACTGGAGGGAATAGTGATGGCAAAAGTATTAGCCGTTTTATCAAGCGGATATAAAGATGAGGAAAATAATTATTCCACAGGCTGGTGGGGAGAAGAGCTGTTTGCTCCGCTGGAAGCATTAGAAAAAGCAGGCCATCAGGTGGACCTGGCTTCACCGCTCGGAGGAAAACCAGATGTGGATGAAACGAGCTTTTTGCCTGAATATGATCCAGAAGGAACATATAAGTCCCTCTATGAAACAGGAAGGGCTGACAGTACACAGAAACTGGCTGATATAAACCCAAAAGAGTATGATGTGGTATTAGTGGTTGGGGGGCATGGGGCCATGTATGACCTTGCCAAAAATGAGGATTTGCATGGAATTATCAACGCCATTTATGATAATGGAGGAATCGTCGCTGCGGAATGCCATGGTCCCGCCCCGCTTATTTGGACCACAAGGCATGATGGGAAGAGTATTATAGAAGGAAAGAAAGTAACGGGCTATCCGGACGAAATTGAACCGGAAGGCTTGCTTGATATCCTTCCATTCAGTCTTGAACAGGAAATGACGAAAATTGCCCAATACGAGAAGGGCGATTTAAGCCAAACGGGCCATGCTGTTTGGGCAGATGATCAAATCATTACCAGCCGGGATCCATTTTCATCTGAACGAATGGGTGAAGAATTGGTTAAAGCACTGGAAAAGCGAAATAAATAATAAAGGAAATGCTGTCCTGAAGAAAGGAAAAATGCCTCATACGTGCGGGGCATTTTTCGATTTCGAAAAAAAGAAAGCGGGAGGTCTTACTGTGTATATTGTTCATGTATCCATAAAGGCGAAAGAAGAAGCAATAAATGATTTTATAGCTGCCGCAGAAGAAAATCGAAGAAATAGCTTAAAGGAAGAAGGGGTTCTGCAGTTTGATCTGTTCCAAGACCGCGAACAGTCTTCCCAATTCCGAATGATTGAAGTATATCGATCGCAGGAAGATCAGCTGAAGCACCGTGAAACAGCTCACTTTGCCCGCTTTAAAGAAACAACAGCGGATTTGCTTGTCGAACCTTATACGATTCAGACTTTTGAAAAGCTTTTTACATAACATGAGAAAACACCATATTGACAATCTATCTTTTTTTTCTTATCCTTTAAAGCAAGATAATCAAATACGTTTTCGTATAACTCCAATAATATGGTTTGGGGGTCTCTACCAGGAACCGAAATTCCTGATTACGAAGAAAGTACACGTTCTGTATTTTCTTTGTGGTCAGGAATTTTTTTATTTTACTAGAAAAAAACTTTAGCTGGAGGTCACGTCATGAACTTTTTAGGATTGCCCAAAATAGAACTTCACTGTCATTTGGATGGCAGCCTGAGGGTAGAAACGGTTATAGATATTGCGGAAAAAGAAGGGGTTCCGTTACCCGCTTATAATCAGGAAGAACTGAAAAAAGAGCTGGTTGCTCCTTTGGAATGCGAGTCCCTTGATGAATATTTAAAACGGTTTTTTCTTCCCAATTCGGTCATGCAGTCCAGGGAGAGCCTGAGAAGAATTACATTTGAACTTTTCGAGGATGCGGCCAAGGAAAATGTAAAATACATGGAGGTTCGGTTTGGGCCGCAGCTTCACACCGTGAAAGGACTGAGTCTGGAAGAAGTAATTCAAAGCGTGATTGACGGGATGAGGGAAGCGGAAAGCCAGTATGAAATTAAAGGCAATATCATCCTGTCCTGCCTGAGATCCATGTCCGTTGAAAGTGCCTTTGAAGTGGTGGAGAAAGGAAGGGAATTCCTTGGGAAAGGTGTAGTCGCCATAGATTTATGTGCCGCAGAGCAGGCTGGTTTTTCTGAAAAATTTGCAGAACCGATTGCCCTTGCCAGAGAGTATGGCTACAGGGTCACCATTCATGCCGGGGAAACAGGGATCGGCAAAAATGTTCTCGAAGCCGTTGAATTATTGGGTGCAGAGAGGATCGGGCACGGGGTTTTTATCAAAGATGATACGGAGGCCTATCGGAAAGTAAAAGAAACAGGAGTCGTGCTGGAAATGTGCCCGACAAGCAATATTCAGACAAAGGCGGTTCAGCAATTTTCTGAACATCCGATTTATACCTTCCATAAAGATGGAATCAAAGTGACCATCAATACAGATAACCGAACAGTCTCGGATACAACGATGCAAAAAGAAATCGGTTTAGTAAACGAAGCCTTTCACTTAAGCGAAGAGGATTACAGACAAATTTATGTGAACAGTGTGGAAGCAGCCTTCACTGACGAAGAAACGAAAGAATGGTGTCTGGCCCAGTATAAAAAGAAATATAGCTGACTAAATAAGCCTGGTTACAAAAGTAATGCTTCTATTACGTTGTAGCCGGGCTGTTTTTATTTTATAGTGAAAAAATAGAAAGAAATGCCAAGGAGTGGAAATCATGAACGTACGTAAGAAAACGACAAGACAAAAAGTCATTGTGACAGGTATGTTCCTTCTTGGCTTAGGCTTGCTTTTGGCAGCCTTTTTATGGTTTCAGGGAATCTTCATCCCAAATGAGTTCCGTGCTGACCCGTACCCGGTTAAAGGGGTGGATGTATCCGCTTATCAGGGAGAAATAGATTGGTTGAAGCTGGAGAAGCAGGGGCTTGCTTTTGCCTTCATAAAAGCCACTGAAGGAAGCGGCTTTGTTGATAAGATGTTCAAAAAGAACTGGGAAGCGGCCGATGAAACCACGTTGAGGACAGGGGCCTATCATTTCTTTAGCTATGACAGCAAAGGGGAAACACAGGCTCAAAATTTTATAAATAATGTGCCTGTCCGTGAGCAATCATTGCCTCCGGTCATTGATGTGGAGTTTTATGGTGATAAAGAGAAAAATCCCCCTTCCCGGGACCAGGCAGAGGAAGAGCTGCAAACTATGGTGAACATGCTGGAAGACCGCTACGGGAAACGCGTGATCATTTATACGACGAATAAAGCGTACGACTTATATATAGAAAATAGTTTTGACCAATGCGATATATGGATACGGGATGTTTTCACCTCCCCCTCATTGCCGGATAAAAGGGAGTGGAGCTTTTGGCAGTATACGGACCGTAAGAAATTAGTAGGATACAGCGGCAAAGAAAAATTCATTGATGTGAATGTCTTTTATGGAAGCGAACAGGAATTTAACGTATATGGAGATGGATAAGGAGGTCTTGATTTCGCCGGTCTTTTGCGGAATCAGGCCTTATTTGCAGTCACTATATGTGATTGATATATAGTTCGTTTTTATGTATACTTTAAATATGGAAATACATTCAAAAGACGATAAGTGGATTGTTCAGCTGAGGAAGGGAATCTATGAGTTAGCCATTCTTTCTTTATTAAAATCTCAGAATATGTACGGATACGAAATATCCAAGTTTCTTAGGGTATTTCCTGTTTTATCCATCTCAGAAGGAGCAATATACCCGATCTTAAAAAGGATGGCTGCAAAAGAGTGGATATCTTCTTACTGGCAGGATCCAGTCGATGGTCCAAGGAGGAAGTATTACCAAATTACCATTAAAGGTGAAACTGTGTTGAAAAGCCGTTTGTCTCAGTATCGGGAAATGTATGATGTCTTAGTATATTTAGGAGAGGGAAGCCATGAGAAAAACGGAGGAGACCATTCATGAATATATAAAAGAACTCTCCGGGTCTTTGGACAGTCTTTCGGAAACCCAGCGCAGCAATCATTTAGCTGAGGTCGAAGATCATATGACCCTTTTTGTAAAAGATCAAATGGAGCAAGGCTATTCACAGTCTGAAATTGTCCAGAAGATCCGGGAGGAATTTTTGCCGGCAGGGGAATTGGCGAAGGAATTCATTAGTGAATCAAAGGAACATGGTTCTGAGAACAAAAGCCGCTGGTATTTGCTTGGAGCGGTCTCTGTATTCTTAGTGATACCTTTCCTCTTTCCAAAGAGCGGGAGTCTTCCTTTAGCCTTGCTGTTTTTCATTTTTGCTTACCTTGTATTTACTAAAAAGACAATATGGGGATTCTTTATTATCAAACACAGCCAGCACCGGATTACGAACAGCCAGAAGGTGTCCGTTCTGGGCGGCTGGTATTTGTTGCTGGCAGGGCTGCTTATCCTGCTCGGAAATTTTATTAAAGCAGAATATATCATTGGCATGATTGTTCTTTTGGTTTTGCTTTTTACGTTCTATATCAAAAAACGGTTTGTTCAGTGATAAAGTAAATGAAATGGAGGAAATGATGGATATAAAGGTACTGATAATCGGAGTGATCATGCTGCTGCTCGCCTATGTGGTCGGAGTAAAAAAACAGACGCAGTTTCTGACGGGCTTCAACCAGCACCGTGTCAGGGATAAAAAGAAACTGGCTGAAATGGTAGGATGGTCCAGCTTCGTTTTTGGAATCACTTTAGTCATCTCCGGCTTTGTGAAGATCATTCAGCTGGAAATCCTCATGCCGCTAATTGTCATATTCTATCTTTTGCTGGCAATTTACGTGAATGCAAAAATGGTCGAGTAAACTTTGGCAGTTATTCAAATTAAATGGTTTCTGGGATAAATATCAAATTTCTCAAAAGGGAAATTTGATATTTTTTTTGCTTAAGCTGCATGGATTTCTTTTTTACGAATCATTTTCTTATAAATATATAAGATAGGTTTAATTTTATTAAAAGACATGGTGATCTGAAATGGAAGGGGAGGGGGAATATGGTGGATCTGAAGAAGGTGCCGAATTGGATTTTGGCTCTCGAAAAGGAGGATCTGGAGTTCATTAAGAAATTTGTTTTAAACTCAGGTTCTTTAAAAGAAATAGCAAAGCTCTACGAGGTTTCTTATCCAGCCGTAAGGCTTAAGTTGGATCGGCTGATAGAGAAAATCAAAGCAAATGATGCGGAATAGCACGAGGAATTTATTACATTTATTAAGAACCTTACCATTGATGACCGGATCAGCCTGAAGGATGCAGCATTGATTATCGAAAAATACAAGCAGGAAAGGGAGGAGAAAAAATGAACGATTTTTATGGAGTGTTCATAGCTGCCGGTGTTTTGGCGGTGGTCCAATACTTTTTTTCTGCGCGAAACAGTGTCTATTGGGGAGCGGTGATTCCGGCAGGTTTTACGGTCTGACTATCTTGGATGTTTGCGGCCAATCAGATAGAAGGTGCACTTAAGTTCATACTTCTCCTCTTATTGGGGCTGATTTTTCTTCTGGCGGAATGGTACAGCGGCAGGGAGTATGTAAAGGCCAAGAGACAAAAAGAATTAGATACTTTATGATTTGAAATAAGAAGTCTTGAGGTTTTTTATAAAGTCTATACAGGAAATCTCCCCAAAAAAGAGAAACTGCTAGTTGAGGCTTAAAAGGATGAATCTGATCATGCCGCGTTATAGAATCATTGCTTTAAAACAAATGAAAGAGGGCTGCCAATGAAGGCGGTCCTCTTTGGATCAGTGTCTTTTTGTCTCCGCGATAGGGACATGCTTTTAATAGACAAGGGGGAAATTATGGAGATTAAATCTGTAACCTTACAAACGGACAGACACAAAGAACTGAAATCATTTTATACAGACCTTTTTGGTTTTCCGCTTATAAAAGAAGAAGCAGAAAGCTTCCGAATTGCAGTTGGGAACGGTGAATTAGAGTTTACCTCTAAACAGGTTACAGGCAGCCCGTATTATCACTTTGCATTGAATATCCCGGCCAATAAATATAATGAAGCCAAATCATGGGTCCAAGAAAGGGTTCACTTAAATACAGAGGATGGGGTGGATGAGGCGGATTTTGCCCATATGTCCGCGCATGCCTTCTATTTTTATGATTCTGCCGGTAATATAGTGGAATTCATTTCAAGGCATACCGTTTCAGAAGAAAGCGGAAATCCTTTCTCAGCAAAAGAGGTATTGAATATCAGCGAAATCGGGGTTACGGTGGATGATGCCGTGCAGGCAGGGGGGAAACTGATTCGTAAGGGGATTCGTGAACGGGATAATGAAGAATTAAGTACCGTCACGCTGAATTTTATGGGCGACAAATCGAAGGGAATCTTTATCATCCTGAATCAGCCCGGAAGAAGGTGGATTTTCTCAGATAAAGAGTCCGCTGTATTCCCCCTGGAAGTCATCACTTCTGCCGGCCATAGAATAGTCGTGGATGCAAAAAGGCTTTTTGAAATCTTTTAAACGTCTGTGGAGGGAGAAAATTGAATGCGGATAAACTGAGTGAAAGCTTATCAAAACTTAGCGATGTCATCCCGTATTATTTTGGATGTTTGGTCCTTTCCTGTGTCTCTTTTTCAATCTCTCTGGCAGTCAGCGTCGGGCTCCTCTCTTTCGGGATGATAATTGTGTATTCTTTTTACACGGTCATCCCATATCTGGTGTTTGCAGTCCCCTTGCAGGTCCTCTTTAATAAACGCCCGCGAAGATTCCATATAGGGTATCTGCTGGCATACACCATTCTGTCCATAGCGGCTGTTTTTTTAGTGGAAGCACTGATTTTTAAAGAAGAAACTACCCTTTTCGTAAGTCCGGATTTTTACAGTGTAAGTTTTGCAGCTGCTGTCATTTACTGGTTTTGGGATTCTGTTTTCCTGCAAAGAAAATACCATTTTTCATAATCTGTACCCCTTAAAATAATGGTGCTGTTTTTCTGTAAGCAAATTACTTCCAAAACAGTGCATCTGCATATAAAATCAATATGGTCCTTCTTACGAAAGGATATCAGTATGAAAGATTTTCTTTCCAGCTTTCTCCTTATAACAAGCTGGCTTATATTTGTTATGAGTGCATATTTATTTTTCTGGACAATTATCATGCCTTTATTTGCGTTTATTCCATTCTGCTTAGTTCTGAGCATTGGTTTAATCTGTTTGTATGTTTCCAAAAGACTGGACAGCAGACGGAACGCGAAGTGATCATTTATACAGCCTGTAACCGGTTTACAGAGCGGTTCAATCATATTTAAAGCTATTATTTTTCTTATTTTTACACTAAGGGGCTATCGTGGGAATGCTAAAGAGAAAAAAAGGGGGAGGGAAGGGAACTGAGCCATTTTATAAGGAGAAAACTAGTTGTACTGAATACACGGAGATGGAAAGAAAATAAAGGCAGTTCACATCGGCTTGAAGGTTGTTAGTTTACATACATAACATCTCAAGCCGATTTTTTGTATGAAAAGATAATAGGGGGGACGAGTATGAAACTGAATTTGGGTTCAGAGGAATCTATGAAAAGATGGGACCGTTTTGCAGATACATATTCCGCTCATCATGGAGAACAGGGAGATCTTCATAAAGAGGTTTTGCTAAACCCGGTATTGTTCTCGCTGATGGGATCAGTAACAGGTAAAACCGTCTTGGACGCCGGATGCGGGGAAGGATATTTAAGCCGGATATTAGCAAGCTTCGGAGCCAATGTGACAGCTGTGGATTATTCACCGAGAATGATAGAAATTGCGAAGGATAGAACGCCGCATGATTTGGAAATCAAGTATAAACAGGGGAATTGTGAAGATGTCTCTTTTTTAGACGGTGAGGCGTTTGATGTCATTGTTTCCAACATGGTGATTCAGGACCTTGCTGATTATGAAAGCGCGTTTCAGGAAATGTACAGGCTGCTGAAAGACGGAGGACGGGGAAAAGCTGAATTGGAAGGTAGATCGCTATTTTTACGAAGGCGCCTATGAACAAAGATTGGGCGATCAAGAGAAAATGCTGATTTTCCATCGAACCTTAACGAGTTATATCACCGCATTGCTTCAGACAGGTTTTAGCTTAGAAGCCTTGGAAGAGCCAAAGCCATCAGAAGAAATGCTGGCCAAATATCCTTCATTCAGAGAGGATTTCAGATGTGCGGATTTCATCGTTTTTAAACTGAGAAAGGGGAAGGCCTAAAAGGAGTACAGCACCCCCTCTTTCCAAAATGCTGACAGGAAGAGACTGTGCTGTGTCTTTACTAGATGTTTGGTTTTTTATATCCAAGGACTCCATGAGGCTGCAGTTTTTCTGCCCATTTTTCTTCCAGCTTTGCTAAAGCCTCTTTCTCGTTAAAAAAAGGGCTGTCTTTCTTTTCTAATTTCTCTAAGATTTCAAAGCTGAACGCGTCTTTTCCATACTGATTCCATTCATTCTGAAGTTCTTTATTGGTGGTATAGGTGTTTGTTTCCAGCATGAAGGCAACGCCATTTAATGTTTTAAAATTGCGGGTACTGCCTATAAATATTTTATTGTTTTTTACATTTTTGATTTGGTAAATCCCTGCTTCAATGGCTGTTTCTTTGAATTGTTGTTTTAATTCCTTTTTTCGACCCATAGCGTTCTCCTATTGTTATTGATTATTTTTTCACCCAATATTCGCTTCCATCTGGTTTTCGATCGATCAGTCCATATTCAATCAAATATCTTCTTATCAAAACATAATCTTCATAAAAGGCCTTTAATGATTGATTCAGTTCTTTCTCATCATATATACGACCGATCGTTAATTGGTTTGCAATTTCGCGAAGAACAACCAGCCTTTGCTTTTCCTTTGGCGGGAATCTAGTTAAAGACCCTTCTGAAAAGTAACGATTGATAATCTGCTTTTGTTCTTCTTGTGTAACATTGTATCGTTCATCGACCATTGTGGCCGTTTTATGCACAGGCAGGAAAGCCGGGGCATAGCGGTCTTTTTCCTTGAGTAATTCCATCATAGCTAAAAAAGTCTTTGCCTGCCGTTCCTTTTCTTTTAAGGCAAAGCGGTGATGACGGATTGTTGAGGTGCTTCCAACATCTAAATCATTTTGGATTTCTTTGTCGCTTTTTCCTTGATAAAAGAGCTGCAAAAGACTTTTTTGATGATCGGTAAGACCGGTCAGCTTTTTGTCCATCTTAAGTAAATACGTGAAAACGGATTCATGCGTGCTTTCTATATGGACTCTGATAAATCTTTCTGCTTCGTAAAGCCTGTCTTTATAAGGGTAAATAATGCCCTTTTCAATCTTTTCACCGCACAGCAGGCAAAAAAATGAATCTCCCTCTTGGATATAGCCCTGTTTCATTTCTTCCAAAGAGGACTCCCAAAACATACTCGATAGCTCCATGGTCACAATCCTTTCTGTCTTCTTTAGGCCAACAAAACGTTAGAAAGTTTACTTTATAATAAACATATTATAACTTTGTTTGTATTAAGTCAAACAAAACTAATATTTGTTTGTTGGTGTGTGAGTGTTTTAGGGAACTATTTGTTTCTATTCTCTTTCGAATTCTCTTTAACCATCAGTTTGAGGCAGGAGCTAGGCAATGTGGGATTTAAGGGACATGTTCGAGGAAGGTGATTGCTGAACTGCTGTTCTTATGAAGCTTTATCGGGAAAGGGGGAGAGGGCCGCTGCCTTAGGGGGATTTTAATACCATCGTTTGCAATCATGCTGATTCAGAGCAGCGGGAGGTAAGATTCTTAAAGCCATTTTAAGGGGTTACCTGCTCCGTACTTTCCTATTTTAGAGCCTCTTTAAAAAGACATAGCTTACTTTGTCATACTCCATTTTCTCTTCATAAAAGCGGTGGGCATCGGTCCGCTGCAGTCCGGATGAGAGCGAGACAATAGGATAGCCATGATCTTCAGACCATTTATGTACATAATTCAGAAGAGCCTCCCCATATCCTTTTGAGCGTTGGGCTGAATCCGTCACAAGATCACAGACCCAGATAAACTTTCCGTTGTATAAAGTGATCATTGGCATAAAGCCAGTGACCGCAACTATTTCTTGATCCTTATATAATGCAGCCATTTTATAATGCTCTTTTTCGACCGCTTCCTGTACCAATTGGAGATAGCTTTCCTCGTCCAATTTCGTCCTTAATTGCTTCATCACAGGATAGGCTTCCTTCCATTCCTGCTCTGTTTCTAATTCTTTAATGAAAAAGTCTTCTGCCATTTCCTCTCACTCCTTTGAAAATAAAGATAAGCCATCGGTTAATAAAGTGTGCCTTTGCACTTCCTGCTTTAAGTATAATCGAAAACCAGAATTTGGATAGATGGATTTTCAAAGCGGGTTTTTTTATTTCAATGGATAACTATGCTAAAATGGTGAATAGTGAAAAGAGCTATGCCAAAAAATTGGTCTGGTTCAATAAGATTGAAAAGAGGAAATAACATTGAACACGATCACAGCAAAAAGACGCAATAAACTGATATTGATAGGACGGGCAATATTAGTAATTATCGGGGGATTTTTGGCTGCTTATGGACTGGAAACAGTATTGATCCCGAATAACGTATCAGATGGAGGCGTGACAGGATTAAGCATTGTCGCTTCACAGTTTACGGATTTGCCGCTGAGTATTTTCATTGCGGCTCTAAATATTCCTTTCATTTTTTTAGGCTACAAACAAATTGGGAAAAGTTTTGCAATATATTCAATTATTGGCATTGTTTCCCTTTCGGCCGGTACCCTCCTGATGCATCATGTGGCGCCGATTATCGATGGAGATACCTTATTGGTTACCGTTGTCGGCGGGGTCATTCTCGGGTTTGGAATGGGTTTAGCTTTACGTAATGGCGGAGCATTAGACGGCATTGATATGCTGGCTGTTCTGCTGTCGAAAAAACTTCCCTTTGGAACAAGTGATTTAATTTTATTTTTGAATTTATTTGTTTTCATTATCGTCTCAAGTGTCTTCGGTCTCCAAGGCGCCATTTTATCAGGAATTGCCTACTTCATCGCATCGAAAGTGATCCACATTGTGGAAGAAGGTTTAAGCGGGTCGAAAACCTTTAAAATCATTACAGCCGATCCTGAACTAATGGTTGAAACAATCCGGGACCGATTAGGGCGCGGTGCAACCTATACACTGGCGCTTGGCGGCTATACGAATGAAGAATTCAAGGAAATTACATGTGTCATTAACCGTTTGGAAGAAAGCAAAATGAAAGAGATTATTTATGAAATTGATCCAAAAGCCTTTGTTGCCATCTATGATGTTTCAGAAGTCAAAGGCGGAAATTTCAAAAAGAGAGACATTCATTAATCTGATGCTTCCAGCAGTACAGCAGCTGTATGGAAGAACCATATAAAAAGGTTCGGCTTTTATACCGAACTGAATGCAAAGCCGGGTCCAATGGATCCGGCTTTTTTATGATGGGATTTCTAATTTTAGAAGATAAAAAGGGTGATATGATATATAATTTGAATAATTGAAAAATGGAAATAAAATCTATTTTTTTAATTAGGAAACAGGATGTATATGAATGATAAAAAACAAAAAACTGCTTGTGCTTGCCATATTCTTTTTTGTTGGATATATGGCGCTGAGTTTTCACTTATTCCATGAAAATATACATGGAGATGCCGGCTTATCCGTATTAAATGTACTTGTTTACACGGGTAACGGGCTGCAAGTCATAGGAATGCTATTGGTTGTATGTTTATTTCTCCTCGCCAAATCGGTTAAAAAGTACTATGCAGCAGCGGTCGTGCTTACTGTGATAGCGGCGAGTTTTGGCCCTGCGATGGCAGTGAGCGCATTTCAGAAAACCATTGCTGCAGATATTTATGCTGTTTCGTACAAAAGCAATTCGAGTAAATGTAATTTTGAAAAGACTGATGAAGCAACCCTTCATGGTGAGTGTGAACTTCCTTTCGAAAATTACAGCAGTGACGATGTGCCATTCACTCTTGAGTTTTATGAAAATTTCCAAGGAGAAGACGGAGAACCAATGGTTTCTCTTTTAAACAGAAATGGTCCATACCAGGTGAAATTAAGCGGACATGAAAGAAAAACGGTAAGAATCGAGTCGGATATAGATGTATCGAATATCGAGAATCCGATAGAAAGCGGAAGTGTGTCTTATGTGAATATCCGAATCAAGCATGGAACGAAAGAGAGAAACTTATGGCGTTAATAGAAGGGGGATTTTTTGTGCTAAAGGAAGATTTCCATGTGGCCGTTCCAACGGCTTTTTTTGAAGATGAATCTCTGAATATCCAAGGTACGGTACAGCATATTAAAAACCTGTACCGGCAAGGGGTTCGGTCTGTGCTCGTCTGCGGATCAACCGGAGAGCAGCATAGCTTAACACTAAACGAGAAGCTTGAAATCCTTCAGGCGTTAGAAGCGGAAGACGAACTTATGACCAATATGGAAATCATTTTCGGACTGTCTTCCATCAGACAGAAAGAGGCAGAAGAACTGGCCAAGCAGATTCGTTCTACAAACATTGCCGGTGTTCTGCTCGGATTTCCGCCGTATGTGCTGCCGACTCAGGCAGAGGCTTTGGTCTATGCGGAAAAGCTAATCGAGCTGACAGAAAAGCCGACGATTCTTTATAATAATCCGCTGCGAACGGGCTTCCATTTATCTATCGAAAGCATGATTCAGTTAAGCCGGCTGGACTTTGTTATCGGGTTAAAGGAAGCCGGTGAGAAAGAAAGGGTCATAACGTTGAGAAGAGAAATACCGGATGATCCATTCTTTTTTTATGCAGGAGGAGAAATGGATTTGGCTGCGAAAATAGAGCTGGGCTTTACCCGGTTATCGTCGATTTCAGGGAATGTCTATCCAAAAGAGATTAAATCATGGTTCCATAAACTGCTGATGGATCAAGCTCTGACTGGATCGGAAGAAGAAGAAGCGGCCAGGATGATAAAGCAAATATTCACTGGCTCGCCTTTAGTGAATCTGAAGATGATGATAAAAGGTCTCGGCGTATGCAGAAGTCCTTTAGGGAATAACCAGTAAAGCAGAGATGATAAGGAGCATATGGAGCACAAATTAAAGGAAATGATTAAAGAGTGTGACCTTGCAATCCAGCGAGAAGACTTTGATAGATTGATGGATTACTATACGGATGATGCAATATTAGTTGTAAAACCTGGCAAGATTGCACATGGAAAAGAAGAAAGTCAAAAAAGCATTTATCGTTATAGCAAAATATTTCAATAACAGTATTGTACCTGCACAAGGAGAGATGATTATTTTAGAAGCGGGGGATACGGCTTTAGTTTTATCCCAGACACTGTTAGCTGCAGATAAAAGGGACTCCGACTTTTCAATGGATATGTGTCATTGATAACTCATATGGGACCGAATTAATTGGGGCTGATTTGAAAATGTAAAGCTTATATATGAGTCTTTTATACAAACCCTCCTGTCCGGGGGGTTCGGACAAAACCATCTGATGATACGATGGATAATAAATTACCCATACATACAGGAGGGTTCACATGGGAACACAAACGTATCCAGTGATATCTTTGAATGCAGGGAAAGTGGAAACTGTTACTTACGGGAATAGAACATTTGAATCGGCGATTAGGAAGACAGCTGTTCAGGAACCTATCTTTCTGAGCAAAACCGGATTATTAAATGATGAGCATGCCTATGAACATCACGGCGGAGAAGATAAAGCAGTGTGTTTATATCCATATGACTATTATGCATATTGGAAAGAGCTATTACATAACTTTAGTGAAACAGCCTTATTCGGAGAGAATATAACAGTGAAGGGATTAACCGAAAAAAATGCCCATATCGGCGATGTTTTCTCTTGGGGCGAAGCACTTATACAGGTTTCAGAGCCCCGGAATCCCTGTTATAAACTCGCTGCAAAATATGAAGTTCCGGATATGGCGGTCCGAATGAGGGATACCGGCTATACTGGTTTCCTTTTTCGTGTATTGAAAGAGGGATATGTGAGGCCGAATGATGCCTTAGTTTTAGAAGGGGCTGATCCCGAGCAGGTTTCAGTGGCTCTTGTTAATCAAGTGAAGTTTTTTGATCGATATCATAAAGAAAAGCTGGAAAAAGTGTTAGCCGCAGATGCATTGTCGGAAAGCACTTGGACTGTGTTAGTTAAGCAATATCAATCAAATAGGACAAACAGCTGGGAATTGAATGAGTAAAATAAGAGTCTATTTCGGGGGATATTTTCTATTTTTCCCATTATGCTGATGATAAGCTTTGTCTTATGGCGGGTGCTGATCCAAAGACATAATACATGGCGCATTTTACCAGATTTCTTATCCGTTATCGCGATCTATTATCTTATTGTAAGTGTATGTTTCGCTCTTTTTCTATCAAAACATGCTAAAGAACGGAAGAATACTGATTCATAATGGTTTAATAAAAAGCCCAGACTCCTATGTAAGGAATTTGGGCTCTTTCGCAGTCAATCCATGTTCAAAGGGTCATCTGCTTATCAAATTTTCCTTTTTCGGGCATTCATACGGCTGTATTGGCTGTCTTCATGAAGAGTTTTGGTGCGGTATTGACGAACCCATTCTGGTTCATTGGGGATGGAGTTGGGAGTGATGGTTTCCGGCTTAATTAACGTAACATGGTCCTTTCCCCATTTCCAAAAGTCTTCTGAATCCACGAATAAATAGGTTCGGTCCCCGACTTTCCGCCGAAAAGCAGGTAAGTCCAGATGTAAAATCCATTTTCGAATTTGGTGGCCGCTTGCCCACAGAGAGTTGGATAAATCATTAATCGAAAGCAGCTCTCCCATTTTCCTCACCAACTTTCTTTTAAATTTGACTGCATAAAAATATAGATTCATAGTCAACTTTTACCCCTGGTTACACAAAAAAACACTAATTTTACAGAAAATAGTAAAAAGGTCCTTTGGAGAATAAAGGGCGGAAGGCTCTCTGAAGCATAAAAAAACAGCAGATACAAATTCTTGATTTGTATCTGCTGTTCCGGCAATTATTCTATTATAGGCTGTGCTTTCTTCCTGAAAAGGAGGCTCACGGCCAGCATGACAAGGATGTTGACTGCTAAAGCAATGATGCCGACATTCAAATCTTTCGCCGCCTGCGGCAAGGATGGGAAGAGGGTGCCGATCGTTGTGCCGCTTAATGTAATATAAGTGACAACGGCGAGCCCCGAAATGATTCCGGTGACGGCGCCGTATTTATTGACGATATTGTTCTTCTTCAAACTGAAAAGCAGAGGAGGAAACAGCTGTGTAATCAGGCTGTACCCCATGATAATTAAGTTAGACATCGTGTCACTGCCATTTAACGTAAAATAGACGGAAATAAGGGCAACAGCAGGGACAAGCCATTTAGCTAATCTCATGACATTTCGATCGGTCGCTTCCGGCCTGAATACTTTATAGACATTTTTTGCAAGCATACTGGATACGCTCATTAACAGCATCGATCCCGGCACAAGGGCGGTCAGCAAGCCGGCCCCGCCAATAACACCGATGAACCACGGATCAAACGTTTCGATGGACAGCCTTAATAATGACAGGTCGCCATCCGCACCTTTCAGTCCGGGCACTTTCAAAATAGCCGCAAACCCGACAAAAAAGACAAACAGCAGCATCAAGGTGTATAAAGGGCTGATGATTGCGTTCTTTCGGAACACCTTCCCGCTTCGTGCGGAATAAGTGGCAGCAAACACCTGCGGCCACATATAGAAGCCAAATACGAGCAATATGACGGTTGAGATAAACCAGGATACGCTCAGTCCCTGATCAGGAAGTGTCAGGAATCCGGGCCGGGCTTCATGGATGGCTTCGAACATGGGCTGATAGCCGCCATAATAATGAAAGGGCAAATAAATTCCTAAGAACATAATGACAATGATCATCATGATATCCTTGATAACGGCCGTCCAGGCGGAGCCGTGAATACCCGAAATCATCACATAGATCGTCAGACTGACAGCCCCCATCCACACGGCTGCACTCATTGAAATAGCTCCATAAGAAGCTTCAGATACAATGATGCCAAGCCCCTTCAGCTGTACGACAATAACGGGGATCATGGAGATGACGCCGACAAACGCGGCCAGGATTCCCAATCCAGGACTCTTATATTTGCTTACAAAGAAATCAGATTGCGAGACAAGCTGATGTTCTTTCGCATACTTCCATATGGCGGGAAGCAGCCAGTAAGACAGGACATACGATAATGTGATATATATCAGAACATAAAGGGCAGGAGCCCCTTTGCCGTATGCCCATCCGCTCCCTCCAAGAAAAGAAAAGGTCGTATAAATTTCCCCGGCCATCAGCAAGAAGACGAAGATCGCTCCGAAACCGCGGCCGCCGACCGTCCATTGCTCCAGGTTCATGTCTTTCCCTTTGGTCGCCCGGATTCCGAGGAAGATCGCTGCCAGTAAAAACCCTAAAATAATAATAAGTGCAATGTTCATCCCTCGTCACCGTCCCGATTCCTTGGATCAAGCTTATACATGACTCCTAAAATGACCGAAGTGAGCACGACCCACATGGCCATCCAGAACATATAGAATGGCATTCCCAATACGTAGGGCTCCACTTTATTTACAAATGGGAGAAACCCCAATATGCCTATGAAAGGCACGAGAGACAAAATGTATAATATCCTCACAAATGAACCTCTCCGTTCTCAAAAAATAATGATGCAGTTAGTTTTAGCAAATATAGCTACTATATAGCACCTGATTCTTATTGTATATAAAAATGCTTATTATCTCAGCAAAATTTTTAAATAGACAGACGAATATCGAAGGGAGATTAATCTAAAGGTGAATAATTCTGCTTTTCGATGACACCGATAGGGAGTTAAGGTATGAGGGCGTTGTTCCTTATGATTCTATAGACTTCTTTTTAGCTTAAAAGCTGTAAAACAAAATTTCATCTAAACAAAATGACAAAATGATATCTAAACCGGAGGGGTAAAGTGTTTATCCTAAAAGACGTAAGTTATGATCAAAGCAAAGTTCTGGTAAGTGCAGAAATAAAAGGCAGGCAATCATATGAAGAAGATGGAATATGGAAATATTAAGGAATCAATTAAATCATTTGGATGTTGATTCAGAGCTCAATAGATTTCTATAATGGAACCGGCTCTCTCAATTTTCATATTAGGAGAAATAAAACGAGAGAGCCTCTTAATCTAGATAGCGGTCATGCTGCTTCTAAAATGGGGACAGAATCAGGGATTTCATTAAGAATGAGTGTGTATCTAAAAGACTTTCAAAAATGGGCGGAGAAAATTGAGCGGAATATAAAAGAAAATTAAAAAATGGCGGTGAAAGTAAGGTAGCCCTTTCTTAATAGCGGTTAAAGCTAAAAGAAAGGGCTGTTTTGCTTGATCATTCTCCTTTATATAGAGAGAAGAGTAAGTGTATAAGATTTAGTACCATAGGGATTCGTGTTATATCCCAACTCGATCCTAAGGAAATAAAGATTGTTATAAACATCCATTCGCTTTTCTCTTATATTTATACAGCCAGCCTAAAAACAGGAACCAGATTGGCGTCATCAGTAACGAAAGCCGGGTGGCCTCCGCAAACAGCATGACAATCAGGATAAAGAGAAATAAGGCTAAAATAACATAATTGATAAATGGCGTAAGCGGTGCTTTAAAGGCAGATTGAGCCCTTAGCTCAGGACGCCGCTTCATGTATCGGATATGGGAAATCAATATGATGCTCCATACCCAGATGAAACAGATGGCGCTGATGGTGGTCACCACTGTAAAAGCCTGGTCGGGAATCACTTTGCTCAGCAATGCCCCGACAGAAACGACAATCGCTGACGTAATAAGAGCATTGGACGGCACGGCATTTTGATTCAGTCTGCTTAAGGAGACTGGAGCTTCTTTACGGCTGCTTAGCATATACAGCATTCTGCTTGTCGAAAATAATCCGCTGTTTCCTGCAGAAGCGGCCGATGTCAGGACGACAAAATTAATAATTCCTGCAGCTACCGGGATACCGATTAAAGCAAAGACTTCAACGAACGGACTGCTTGATTCATTCAGCTCTGTCCAAGGATTGACCGTCAGGATGACCGCAATGGCCCCTACATAGAACAGTAAAATCCGGGCAGGAATCTTATTGATGGCCGAAGGAATGTTTTTCCTGGGATCAGCGGTTTCGGCTGCAGAAACACCGATCAGCTCGACACCGACAAAGGAGAAAACGACCAGCTGGAAGGAAAGCAGGAATCCCGATATACCATTCGGAAACATACCTCCATGACTCCAAAGGTTAGAGAGAGACACGGTACCTGTATTGGTTTGAAACCCGATGATAATTAAGATTATGCCAATGACAATCAAGGCGATAATCGTGATAACCTTAATAAGGGAAAACCAAAATTCCAATTCTCCGAATAGCTTGACCGTCAATAAATTCAGCCCCAGCAGGATGACGAGACAGGCCAAGGCCGGCACCCACTGCGGAATGTCAAACCAGTATTGTATATAAACGCCGACTGCGATGATATCGGCCATAGCTGTCATAATCCAGCAGAACCAATAGGTCCATCCGGTCACAAATCCTGCCCAAGGGCCCATGTATTCGGCTGCAAAATCTGTAAAGGACTTGTAGCCTGCGTTGGATAAAAGCAGTTCCCCCAATGCCCTCATCACAAAAAATAAGGCAATCCCAATAATCATATAAGCAAAGATAATGGATGGTCCTGCCAGATGTATGGCTTTTCCGGAACCTAAAAATAATCCGGTTCCAATTGTGCCGCCGATGGCAATGAGCTGTACATGGCGGTTTTTTAACTCTCTTTTTAATTCCAATTTCCTGCGCCTCCATAGTTGTTCAGTATGCTTGTTCTTCCAGTGCATTTCGTTAAAGAATAACCGCCTCCCGTGTATGTTTTTTTGACATAAAAAAAGAGATTGGCTGATACCAATCTCATAAAGGATAAGAATAACATTTGCTTCTTGTTACCCTTCTGTCCTTTTGCCTGAGATTGTGAATCCTTCGGCGCTGTACATTGTACAGTCTCTCCAGAAGCTGCTCCTGCTATAGTGTGATCCATAGCATTCATCGCTTGCTATTTGGTTGTAAGCCATTTAATAGGCTTGAAAAATAATAGTAGAATACTAACATTGATTGGACATTAGGTCAAGGCATCATTTGGGAAGGATCTTTCTAAGGAAAGCTCAAAGCGGGGCTGTTAAAGGTTTGGCCGAAGAGAAAAACCCTTTGTTATAGCAGGTCTTTCTCTTTTTAATCATTCAACATTAGTATAGAAGAAAAAGAAAACTGTTTCTAAAAGATGGAAGAAAAAATATTCTATGTAAGATAATTTAACAATAAGTTTGATTATTCTGAATATTATTATAAAATTTTCTATATCAAGTGAAGAATTATCTCATGGTTTGTCAGAAAGGCGGGAGATTTCTCTGGGGGGCTCACCCCTTTTTAAAGAAGCTTGTGAAGGAACAAACGCAATGATTTCTTTGCTGACATATTCAAAGTAGAGGAGGCGGCTGTCAAGTTGAGAATAAATGCGGATCGATTAAGAAATCACTTTGAACAAATGAGCAGGATTGGCAGATTTGGAGAGACAGGAGTATGCCGTCCGACGATGTCAAAGCTTGAAAAAGAAGCTTTCACATTAGCAGGCGGCTGGATGGAAGAAGCTGGGATGAAGGTAAGAATCGATCATTTCGGTAATTTAATCGGCCGATTGGAAGGCAAAAATCCGGAGAAACCGGTGATTATGCTTGGCTCTCACCTTGACTCACAGCCAAATGGCGGAAGATTTGACGGAACGGCAGGTGTCTTGGCTGCGATTGAAACGGTCACAGCGCTGACGGAAAACGGAGTCGTGCCTGACAGGCCGATTGAGGTTGTCTCTTTTGCAGATGAAGAGGGCTGGAGATTTAACAAAGGCTTATTTGGTTCAAGAGGGATTAATGGCCGGTTAGAGGAAGGGGAGCTGTTCAAAGAAGATCAAGAAGGCATTACAAGAGAACAGGCTTTGAGGGCGTTTGGCTGTGACCCCGAGCGATTAGCAGAATCCGTATACCCTCCCGGACAGGTGGCTGCTTACCTTGAATTGCATATTGAACAGGGACCGATTCTGGAAAAAATGGATAAGCCTGTGGGAGTCGTTTCAGGAATTTCAGGGCCATTATGGCTGACCGTCATTGTGAAAGGATTTGCGGGACATGCCGGATCTGTTCCAATGAACAGCCGTCAGGATGCATTGGCAGGCGCAGCTGAAATGGTCGTTATCATTCATGAAATAGCCAGGCAAAATCCAGATGTACCTGCCGTTGGCACTGTTGGGCAGCTATTGGTCCAGCCTAACTCCAGAAATGTCATCCCGGAACAAGTGGAGTTTACGATCGATCTTCGTGATATAGATCAAGATCGCAGGGATATGTATGAAGCTCAAATTCGGGAATGTCTCCAAATTACAGCAGAGAAGAGAGACTTATCAGTAGAGATAAGAGAAGAAATCAGAGAGGAGCCGCGCTATTGTTCGGCATGGATCAAAAACTGCATAAAGGATTCATGCAAAGAGAAGGGACTGGAAGCGCCTGAACTGATGAGCGGGCCTTTCCATGATGCATTATTAATGTCCTATGCCTGTGATTACGGGATGATTTTTGTCAGATGCAAAGACGGAATCAGCCATAACCCGGCAGAATTTGCTTCTTATGAAGATTTAGCAGAAGGCACGGATGTGATGTATGGCACCTTATTGAAAATGCTGGAACAAGTCAAGTCAAATATAGTAATGAATCGATAAGCCATAGGGGGAAATAGGATGAAACGTAAACTGCTGTCTTTCATATTACTGATGAGTCTGTTTTTGCTTCTTGCCGCATGCAGCACGAGTACAAGCGGAGGAAGCGAAGGGAAGGGAGGAAAAGGAGGAGAGTTAATCATTGGCATGGAATCAGAGGCGGATGTCTTGGATCCCCACCGGGCAGGCGGATGGGTCACAATGAGGATTACCAATCAAATGTTTGAACCTTTGATCGGGGAGGACTTGAGCAAATCATCGGATGAGGCAGCTGTACCGGACCTTATTCCGGTATTGGCAGAAAGCTGGGATGTATCAGAGGATGGGAAAACGTATACGTTCCATTTAAGAGAAGGTGTAAAGTTCCATGACGGAACAGACTTTAATGCAGAGGCAGTAGACTTTAATATCAAGCGGCTGACTGATGAGAAATTTGAATACTACGATAATACAGGAGCGGGACGAACGTTCCGTACATGGAAGTTTTTCGAAAGCAGTGAAATCATTGATGATTATACGATTGCTATTCATCTGAGCAAGCCTTTCTCCGAATTCCCGAGAATGCTGGCACAGGTTAATTCCCTGCAGATTGTAAGCCCGGAAGCCATCAAGAAAGATGGGAATGACAGCATGGGAGAAAACCCGGTCGGAACAGGTCCATTTAAATTCAGTGACAGAAAACGCGGCGAAAACATTACCATTGTCCGGAATGATGACTATTGGGGCGAAAAAGCCAAGCTGGATAAAGTTATCTTCAGGCCATTGTCTGATCCTGCCAGCAGGGTTCTCGCCATCCAAAATGATGAAGTCGATATTATTGCTGTGCCGCCGGCAGATTCTATTGAAAACCTGAAGGAGCAAGGGTTTGAGGTTGTTTCAGGAACACCTCCGCATGTCTGGTATCTGACATTCAATTTTGACAATGAATATATGAAAAATGAAAAGGTGAGACAGGCGATTAATTACGCGATCAATCGGGAAGGGATTGCCAGCGAACTGCTGAAGGACACCGTACATCCTGCTTACACCATGTTCTCTCCTGGATCCTCTGTTTTTGATCCGGAACAAAAATGGTACAAGTACGATCCTGAAAAAGCCAAGGAACTGATGAAAGAGGCTGGACTGGAAAATGGGTTCCAAACGACCTTGCAAACATCTGTCGACGGTTCAGGACAACTAGTGCCGGTTGATATCGCTGAATGGATTCAGCGGGACTTAAAAGAGATTGGGATCGATTTGAAGCTGGATACTCAGGAATGGATTACGTATTACTCTAAGTATAGCGATGGAATGGACAGCGATGTTGGAATGAACCAAATGTCTTCAGGGCGGACCTCGCCATATTTCCTTTCCATGGTAGCTCATTCAGAATTTGTGGCTCCGGGCGGCTTCAACTCCGGTAAATATGTCAATAAGGACTTGGATGCTCTGCTGGACCAAGCTTCTACCTCGGTCAATGAAGAGGAAGCTAATAAAACATGGAAGGAAGCAGAACGCCTTGTCATGGAAGATGCTGCCTTTGCGCCGATTGTCAATGATTCAGCGCCATACGTTGTGAACTCCCGTGTGAAAGGGTTTATTGTCCCTTCAGAGGAGTGGTACTCACTGACAAATGTAACTGTTGAGAACTGAACCGGGTACAGTGAACCATATAAAAAGGTCTGATCCCTTTAGAGGGATCGGACTATAAGTTGGGAGGAGAGCTCATGTTCCGATACATTGTTTCAAGAATTCTATCTACCATCCCTGTTCTTTTCGGGGTAACCATTGTCGTATTTCTGCTGATCAGGCTGATTCCCGGCGATCCCGCCAAATCCATTCTTGGCGGCGATGCAACCCCGCAAGCGGTAGAGTCGCTTAGAAATGAACTGGGCTTAAATGACCCGCTGCTCGTTCAATATGGCTCCTGGATGTCCCAGCTGTTAAAAGGGGATTTGGGCTACTCATACACTCTCCATACTCCGATTATTGAGGAACTGGCGCCGCGCTTTATCAATAGCTTGATCTTGACTGTGGCGAGTCTTCTGATTTGTATTATTCTCGGTGTTGCACTCGGCCTGATCAGTGCTTTGCGAAAAGGAAAGTTTGTCGACAAAGCAAGCATGGCCATGGCTTTAGTAGGGGCAAGCATGCCGGTATTCTGGATTGCCTTAATGCTCATGTGGCTATTTTCCATTCAGACCCAATGGTTCCCTGTCAGCGGAATGTATAATATGCGGAACCCGGGAGGAATGCCGGATCTGCTTCATCACCTAGTGCTTCCAGCCTTTGCTACGGCTACCGTTTCTCTTGCAGTCATCGCAAGGCTGACGAGAAGCACGGTTATCGATGTGCTGCAGAAGGATTACGTGAAATACTTCCATTCATTTGGTCTATCAAAATCGAAGATCAACCTTGTCCATGTAATGAGAAACTCGCTGCCTCCAATCATCAATATTTCCGGACTGCAAGTGGGATACATTATGGGCGGCGCACTATTCAGTGAAGTCGTGTTTAACTGGCCGGGGATTGGCCAGGCGCTGTATGTGGCGGTCACATCCAATGATTATACGACGATTCAGGCTGGAATTCTGCTGATTGCCTTGACGTTTGTCATTGTGAATCTGGCGGTGGATTTAATAAATGTATGGCTGAGCCCTAAATTACAAGATGCCATTAAGGCACGATAGGAGGGAGAAGATGGCGAATAAATGGATGTTATCCTGGAGGGCATTTTTAAGTGATAAGGTAGCGGTTGCCGGAGCGCTGATCATTCTTTTATCTCTCGGACTTGCCCTTTTTGCTTCATGGATTGCTCCGTATGATCCAAATACAGTAGCAGAGGGGAGCTCCCGGCTGATGCCTCCTGGTTCTGAAGGGCATCTGCTCGGTACGGATCAGCAGGGACGGGATATATTAAGCCGGGTGATTTTTGGTACGCAAAACTCGCTTATCTCTGCTGTCATTCCCATCATTATTGCAGCGGCTGTCAGTGTAGTTCTGGGTATAACGGCCGGATACTTTCAAGGGTTTATCGGAAGTGCGATCATGCGTCTGATGGATGTATTCTTTGCTTTTCCGGCTGTGCTGCTGGCCATCGCCATTGCAGCCATCTTAGGACCTGGTCTGCTTAATGTAATTATCGCTATGATTATTGTCCGGGTTCCGTATATGACCCGCGTCGTGTACACTGATACGCTTCAGGAAAGCCAGAAGGAGTATGTGGAAGCTGCGAAAGCATTTGGAATCAGCGATTTGGAAATTATGTTTAAACAGATTGTTCCCAATGTCCTGCCCTCATTAATCGCTTATGGGACTACTTTGGCAGGCGTGACGATTGTAACGGTTGCCGGTTTAAGCTTCATCGGCCTTGGTGTTCAGCCCCCGGCGGCAGACTGGGGAAGAATGGCGAGCGACGGAAGCAAAGTCTTAATGCAGGGGCATGCCTATGTCACCTTCATCCCGGGAATTGCTATTCTGATTTTGTCTTTTGCCTTCAGCATGATTGGCGACGGCATCAGAAATGCTCTGGATCCTCATGAGCGTTCAAAAGTAAAAGAAAAGAAGAAAAGAAGAAATGAAATGGCCCGGAATGCAGCTTAATAATAGCTGGTCCTGTCGAGGAAGAAGGAAGGGGTGGTTAGATGAATGTCCAGTCAGCCGTTAAGGAAGACAACCTGTTAGTAATTGAAAACCTGTCTACGAAGATCCGCACGCCGGATGGGGTACTGACCGTTCTTGAAGATGTTAACCTGACCATGAAAAAAGGAGAAATTCTCGCGATTGTCGGAGAATCGGGTTCAGGAAAAACGATGACCATTACTTCTATATTGCAGCTTTTGCCTGACACGCTTTTGGAGAGCTACTCGGGGAGAGTAGAAGTAGAAGGGGAGGATCTGATTCAGATTGGAGAAAAGGACATGCAGGAAATCAGGGGGAAGAAAATTTCCCTTGTTGCTCAAAATGCCATGACCTCCCTGGATCCTTCCTACCGGGTAGGGAAGCAAATCGTAGAAATCATGCTCGCGAAAACTAGCACAGACAAAAGGTCAGCAAAGAAAAAGGCTCTTTCTTTGTTAGAGCAAATGGGTGTGGAGGAGCCAGAACGGGTCTTTCAGTCCTATCCGCACCAATTAAGCGGGGGATTAAGGCAAAGGGTGGTGATCGCCATGTCTCTAGCCTGTGATCCTGACTTGATTATTGCTGATGAACCGACATCGGCCCTCGATCCAACCGTACAGCTTCAGGTGCTTGATCTATTCCAGGAAATCAATCGGAAATTTGGAACCGCAATTTTGATCATCACGCATGATTTTGGTGTAGTCTCCCGGATTGCTGACACAGTAGCGGTCATGTATGCGGGGCAAATCGTTGAGAAAGGAGCCACTGAGGAGGTGATTTTCCATCCGCAGCATCCGTATACACAAAGCTTAATAAAATGTATTCCGAATCTTGATTGGATCTTTGATGATAATCAGGGGAAAAAACCATTATGGCAAATCAAAGGAGAGCCGCCGAATTTATTAGATCTGCCAGAAGGATGCCGCTTTGCGGGCCGGTGCCATGCCGCGCAGGACATTTGCCACAATACAAAGCCTTTGTTAAAACCAGTCAGGCAGCATGGCATTCATCATGCTGTACGCTGTAAATTAGCGGAAGGGAGCCTGTAATCATGAACAGTGATGCGCTTATCGAGGTTAAAGGGCTGGGAAAGGTATATGCCGGCAGGAAAAGTCTGCTGTTCCCCGCCAAAAGCTTTACGGCAGTCGAGGATGTCCATTTTTCCATTAAGGAAGGGGAAACTTTTGGATTAATTGGGGAATCTGGTTCAGGTAAAACGACAATCGGCCGGATGATGCTGAGACTGATTCAGCCATCAAGCGGAACGATCCTGTATAATGGACGGCCGCTGCTGGATTTATCGAAAAAGGAGATGAATGCACTCCGCAGTGAAATCCAAATTGTTTTTCAAGATTCAGGTTCTGCATTCAATCCACGGATGACAATTGGCGAGCAAATAGCCCACCCATTAAAAAAAATTGGAAATACCGCTGATTCGCTTTCAATCCATGATCAAGTCATACACATGCTGGAGGTAGTGGGGTTGAGAGCAGATTTCTTTCACAGATATCCCCATGAACTGTCAGGCGGACAAAGGCAGAGAGCCGGAATTGCCCGCGCCCTCATTCTGAAGCCGAAATTTCTCGTGCTGGATGAACCGGTTTCCGCTTTGGATGTGTCCGTAAAAGCCCAGATTATTAATCTATTGCTGGATTTGCAAAAAGAATTTAACCTGACTTATTTATTTATTGCCCATAACTTGGATTTGGTCGCTTATTTCTGTGACCGGGTAGGGGTGCTGTCGAAGGGAAGGATGGTTGAGACGGCGACCGCCAAAGAGTTATTCAGAAACCCGAAACAGGACGTGACGAAAAAACTTTTAAGCTCTATTTTAACGCTGGACGGCGATTTAGGCGGAGTCTATAACAAATCTGCAATTTAAATAAGGGGGAAGGAAGAAATGAATGAATTATTTTTCAAAGATATCGAAACACTCTCACGTTTAATAAAAAATAAAGAAATATCGCCGGTTGAGGTGACAAAACAGCAGCTGGAGCGGATTGACCAATCCGAAGCTTCCTTAAATGCCTATATAACCGTTCTCCGTGAGGAAGCGATGGAGCAGGCAGAATTGCTGGAAAGAGAGCTGTATGAGGGGAAAGACCGCGGGCCGCTGCATGGTGTTCCAATCGCGATTAAAGATATTTTTGAAATGAAAAATACGAGAAATACATCAGGCTCAAAAGTATTTGAAAACCATATTTCGCTAGAGGATGCAGACCTTGTGAAAAAATTAAAAGAAGCGGGCGCTATTATCATCGGAAGAACCAATCTACATGAATTTGCCATGGGTGCAACTACTGAAAATCCTCATTATGGACCGACTCGCAATCCATGGGATTTGAAGAAGATTCCGGGAGGTTCGAGCGGAGGCTCAGCCGCTGCAGTGGCATCTGGCACCGCATTCGGTGCGATTGGCACTGATACCGGCGGATCTATCCGTCTCCCTGCTTCTTTATGCGGCATCGTTGGCTTTAAACCGACGTATGATACGGTCAGCAGAGAAGGATGCACTCCGCTGAGCTGGACCTTGGATCATATGGGACCTATGACCAGGACGGTTGCAGACAGCCGAACTTTGTTTAAGGCTATAGGCGAATCGGAACAATTGGCTAAAATAGATTTTGAAGCAAGAAGGAATCAGATGAAGGGACTCAGAATCGGCATTTCAGAAAAGTACTTCTTTGAAAATATGGATGCTGAAATCGGCCGGGTAGTCTTTAAAGCAATCGATCGATTGAAAGATCTAGGTGCTGAAATCGTTGATGTGCAGCTGACCGGAATCGAAGAAGCGTTAGAAGCTCAAAAGATCATCTCCAAATCAGAAGCGTATGCCGTTCACGAGACATCCTTTACAGAAACACCGGATCTGTATGGGAAAGATACTAGGTACCGCCTGACTTTGGGACGTGAGGTTTCCGCGAGCCAATATATTCACGCTAAGCGTGAGAGAGAGCGTTTTATCCAGTATGTGTTAGAATCTATGGACAGACAAAACTTCGATATTCTTTTATCCCCTACACATGTGATTCCCCCGTTTGAAATTGGGAGCGTGAAACCGGAGGAGTCTCTGAATAACATCTTTTCGCTTGGAAGGACGCCAATTGGGAATTTTTTAGGGTTTCCGTCCATCTCTGTTCCGTGCGGATTTACTGAGGCCAATCTGCCGGCGGGGCTCCAAATGATCAGCAGGCCATATTCAGATGGATTATTGCTGAATGCCGCCGAAGCATATGAAGCAACCGAAAATTGGTCAAGCTTCCTTGAAAAAAATAACACATATATCAATAAAGAAGTGATCAGTCAGTAAAAAACAAAGGGAACAAAGCCGGAACTGAAGCGGTTTTAAGAATAAGCAAAATGCTTGGAATTATAGGTGAGAAACTGGGGATGTTAGGATTGAGAGCGGAGAGGCAACTCCTGGGCACAGCACGCGGGAGAGACTGAAGGCCCGAGCTGTGGCCCCGGAACGCGTCCCTGAAACGGAAATTCATAAAGTGCAAACAATAAATCAAATTTCTCTGTGAGAAATTTGATTTATTTGTGTGCGCCCGGCATGGGTGCAGTCTATAGGGTGAGAGTCCCGAACCATGAAGGCAGTAGTAATGGTTAGCTTAACGCAAGGGTGTCTGTGGTGACGCAGAATCTGAAGGAAGCGAGCGGCAAACCTCCGGTCTGAGGAACACGAACTTCATATAAGGCTAGGTACCATTGGATGAGTTTGCACAACAAAACGAAGTCCTTACTGCCGAAGGTGGTACAGAGTAAATGAAGCAGATAGATGGAGGGAAAGACTGTACTCTTACCCGGGGAGGTCTGATTGGAACGCCAAGTTCCCTTGGTAACCTATCCAGCGATGGACAGCTGAACAATCAGAAGTCAGCCGAGGTCATAGTACCATTCCAACTCGAGATGGAATGGGAAGGACTGAACTATTAGGAAGAACGAGAACTAGGCATATAATTCCTGTATAGAAGCAGACAATCCGAAAGGACTTACTTGAAGGAGGAAGTGGTGAATTCCACAGGGGACTTCATGAGGGTGGAGCAGGAATAACATAATTAGATTTCTACGTTCACGTCGAAAGGAAATATCACATGTTAATGGATCTGATTCTGTCACGGGAAAACTTAATAGAAGCACTTAAACGTGTGGAGAAGAACAAAGGGAGTCACGGCATAGATGGAATGTCCGTAAAATCCCTACGAAGACATCTCTATGAGAACTGGGAAACTCTTTGTGATTCATTAAGGGAAGGTACCTATCAACCTAACCCAGTCCGTCGAGTCGAAATCCCGAAACCGAACGGTGGAGTAAGATTACTAGGAATACCTACCGTGACAGACCGGTTCATTCAACAGGCTATCGCCCAAGTTCTAACCCCACTTCTTGACCCAACCTTCTCAGAACATAGTTATGGGTTTAGACCAAATAGAAGAGGTCATGATGCGGTTCGTAAAGCAAGGGAATATATAAGTGAAGGTTATAGATGGGTGATTGACATGGACTTGGAGAAATTCTTTGATAGAGTCAATCATGATAAGTTAATGGGGATATTAGCAAGTAGAATCCAAGACCGGCAGGTCTTGAAACTTATACGGAAATATCTCCAAGCAGGAATTATGATGAATGGTGTAGTCTATGATGCAGAAGAAGGAACACCACAAGGAGGTCCACTGAGCCCCCTTCTTTCGAATATCCTTTTGGATAAACTTGATAAAGAGTTAGAAAGGAGAGGTCACAAGTTTGTCCGCTACGCCGATGATTGTAATATTTACATGAAATCGAAGAAAGCTGGAGAACGAGTGATGAACTCAATTACATGCTTTATTGAGCAGAAATTAAAGCTCAAAGTAAATAGAGAAAAGTCAGCAGTTGATCGCCCGTGGAAACGAAAGTTTCTTGGCTTTAGCTTTACGGTCAATAAGAAACCGAAGGTTCGAATAGCCAATGAAAGTATTAAAAGGCTTAAGGCTAAAATACGGGAGTTAACCTCCCGTTCTAAACAAATTCCTATGGAAGTTAGAATCGAGAAACTAAATCAATATCTAACGGGATGGTGTGGATATTTTGCATTGGCTGATACACCAAGTAAATTTAAAGAATTTGATGAGTGGATTAGACGGAGACTCCGTATGCTTGAATGGAAACAATGGAAGAAACCGAGGACAAGAGTAAGAAAACTCAAAGGTCTAGGTGTCCCTGACCAAAAGGCATATGAATGGGGAAACTCCAGAAAGAAATATTGGAGAATAGCCTGTAGTCCAATCCTACACAAAACCCTCAATAACTTGTATTGGAGTCACCGAGGGTTGAAAAGTTTATATAATCGATATGAATTTCTGCGTCAAACTTAATGGAACCGCCGTATACCGAACGGTACGTACGGTGGTGTGAGAGGTCGGGGGTTAATCACCCCCTCCTACTCGATTNCGCCCGGCATGGGTGCAGTCTATAGGGTGAGAGTCCCGAACCATGAAGGCAGTAGTAATGGTTAGCTTAACGCAAGGGTGTCTGTGGTGACGCAGAATCTGAAGGAAGCGAGCGGCAAACCTCCGGTCTGAGGAACACGAACTTCATATAAGGCTAGGTACCATTGGATGAGTTTGCACAACAAAACGAAGTCCTTACTGCCGAAGGTGGTACAGAGTAAATGAAGCAGATAGATGGAGGGAAAGACTGTACTCTTACCCGGGGAGGTCTGATTGGAACGCCAAGTTCCCTTGGTAACCTATCCAGCGATGGACAGCTGAACAATCAGAAGTCAGCCGAGGTCATAGTACCATTCCAACTCGAGATGGAATGGGAAGGACTGAACTATTAGGAAGAACGAGAACTAGGCATATAATTCCTGTATAGAAGCAGACAATCCGAAAGGACTTACTTGAAGGAGGAAGTGGTGAATTCCACAGGGGACTTCATGAGGGTGGAGCAGGAATAACATAATTAGATTTCTACGTTCACGTCGAAAGGAAATATCACATGTTAATGGATCTGATTCTGTCACGGGAAAACTTAATAGAAGCACTTAAACGTGTGGAGAAGAACAAAGGGAGTCACGGCATAGATGGAATGTCCGTAAAATCCCTACGAAGACATCTCTATGAGAACTGGGAAACTCTTTGTGATTCATTAAGGGAAGGTACCTATCAACCTAACCCAGTCCGTCGAGTCGAAATCCCGAAACCGAACGGTGGAGTAAGATTACTAGGAATACCTACCGTGACAGACCGGTTCATTCAACAGGCTATCGCCCAAGTTCTAACCCCACTTCTTGACCCAACCTTCTCAGAACATAGTTATGGGTTTAGACCAAATAGAAGAGGTCATGATGCGGTTCGTAAAGCAAGGGAATATATAAGTGAAGGTTATAGATGGGTGATTGACATGGACTTGGAGAAATTCTTTGATAGAGTCAATCATGATAAGTTAATGGGGATATTAGCAAGTAGAATCCAAGACCGGCTGGTCTTGAAACTTATACGGAAATATCTCCAAGCAGGAATTATGATGAATGGTGTAGTCTATGATGCAGAAGAAGGAACACCACAAGGAGGTCCACTGAGCCCCCTTCTTTCGAATATCCTTTTGGATAAACTTGATAAAGAGTTAGAAAGGAGAGGTCACAAGTTTGTCCGCTACGCCGATGATTGTAATATTTACATGAAATCGAAGAAAGCTGGAGAACGAGTGATGAACTCAATTACATGCTTTATTGAGCAGAAATTAAAGCTCAAAGTAAATAGAGAAAAGTCAGCAGTTGATCGCCCGTGGAAACGAAAGTTTCTTGGCTTTAGCTTTACGGTCAATAAGAAACCGAAGGTTCGAATAGCCAATGAAAGTATTAAAAGGCTTAAGGCTAAAATACGGGAGTTAACCTCCCGTTCTAAACAAATTCCTATGGAAGTTAGAATCGAGAAACTAAATCAATATCTAACGGGATGGTGTGGATATTTTGCATTGGCTGATACACCAAGTAAATTTAAAGAATTTGATGAGTGGATTAGACGGAGACTCCGTATGCTTGAATGGAAACAATGGAAGAAACCGAGGACAAGAGTAAGAAAACTCAAAGGTCTAGGTGTCCCTGACCAAAAGGCATATGAATGGGGAAACTCCAGAAAGAAATATTGGAGAATAGCCTGTAGTCCAATCTTACACAAAACCCTCAATAACTTGTATTGGAGTCACCGAGGGTTGAAAAGTTTATATAATCGATATGAATTTCTGCGTCAAACTTAATGGAACCGCCGTATACCGAACGGTACGTACGGTGGTGTGAGAGGTCGGGGGTTAATCACCCCCTCCTACTCGATTTATGTCCCAAGCCTGCCATACTGGGCGGCAGAACATTTTAGATTGAGTGTTTTTCCTAAAAATACATTTGTTTTTTAACAGAATATTTATTATTATAAAATAAGAATAAAAAATTTAGCTTTAGGTCCTTTATCAAGAAATCATCTATTTTTTGTATACAGCCATGGCTATAGCATCTGGGGGAGTTAGGAATGTCAAACAAAGAGTTAAACCGCGGGCTTGAGTCACGCCACATTCAAATGATTGCTCTCGGAGGCACGATCGGTGTGGGCTTATTTATGGGATCAGCAAGTACAATCAAATGGACGGGTCCATCGGTTATGTTAGCCTATGCGATTGCAGGGCTGTTTATTTTCTTCATTATGCGTTCGATGGGAGAAATGCTGTATTTGGAACCTTCCACTGGTTCGTTTGCAACGTTTGCGAGCCAATATATTCATCCTTTGGCCGGTTATTTAACAGCCTGGAGCAACTGGTTCCAATGGGTTATCGTCGGAATGTCCGAAATTATTGCTGTAGGCATGTATATGCAGTACTGGTTTCCAGACTTGCCTGCCTGGGTGCCGGGACTGATTGCCATGGTCATTCTCGGAGCGGCAAACCTGATTTCCGTTAAATCTTTCGGGGAATTCGAATTTTGGTTTGCTTTAATTAAGATTGTGACGATTATTGTGATGATTATAGCGGGTCTTGGGTTAATTTTCTTCGGTTTTGGAAACGGCGGCAATGCTATTGGGCTGTCTAACCTTTGGGAAAATGGCGGCTTTTTTACTGGAGGATGGCAGGGGTTCTTCTTTGCTCTGGCACTGGTTATCGGCGCTTACCAAGGGGTCGAGCTGATCGGCATTACAGCTGGTGAAGCCAAGGATCCAAAGAGGACCTTAACAAAGGCCATCCAAACGATTATTTGGCGTATTCTTGTCTTTTATATTGGTGCGATTTTTGTCATTGTGACCGTCTTTCCGTGGAATCAGCTTGATGAAGTGGGGAGTCCGTTTGTTTCAACTTTTGCCAAAATCGGAATTACGGCAGCAGCAGGGATCATTAACTTTGTCGTGATTACAGCTGCCATGTCTGGCTGCAACAGCGGAATTTTCAGTTCCGGCAGAATGCTGTATACGCTGGCTCTGAATGGGCAGGCTCCAAAAATCTTTGCAAAAGTATCAAAAAATGGCATCCCTGCTTACTGTACGATTGCTGTTCTTCTCGGGTTAGGAATTGGGGTTATCCTGAATTATCTTGCACCGCCGCAGCTGTTTGTCTATGTGTACAGTGCCAGTGTTCTGCCTGGGATGGTTCCATGGTTCGCCCTGCTGATCAGTGAGCTTCGGTTCAGAAAGATAAAAGCGGATGAAATGGAAGATCATCCGTTCAAAATGCCGTTTGCTCCTTTCAGCAATTATGCAACGATTGTCTTTTTATTAATCGTGCTCGTCGGAATGTGGTTTAATCCGAGCACCCGGCTTTCTCTGATTGTCGGCATCGTATTCCTTTTACTCGTTACCGCAAGCTTTTTCATGCTGAAAATGGGTAACAGGACACCGCTTCATGTGCGTCAGGAAGACAAGCTTTCTAAGTAAAACAGCAAAAAGGATAAAGGACGGCTGATGCCGTTCCTTTATCCTTTTTTTATGGGATGCTGTTTAAGCAATCCGGCTTGTATTATTTTGTTTCTCCGGCAGCAGCGGCATCAGCTGTTGCTGAATAGTCGCCATTGCTGTAGACAACGGTAATGTTGGAAAGGGTGACGAATTCAGGTGCATCCTCTTCTCCTTCTGTTTGTGTGCCAGTCAGGGCTTCTGGATTATTGATTGCCACTTCTACCGGTTTAGGAGATTTGAATCCTTTATGGTGATAATATTTGTGAACTGGCGGAATTACTTTAAGTGTTCCGTCTTCTTCATCATAAAATCCTTTTACAGTGATTGACCCACTGAGTCCGACCGTTTTTGTATCATTTTCTTCTGTAACAGAGGCAACAGTCAATCCTGCAAACTGGTCCCCTTCTTTGAGTTTTTCAAGCGGGTTAAATTGGTGCTTACCCCAATGTCCTTTATGTCCAAAGTGTTCGGCTTTTACATCTTGATTTCGATCATTATGAGTTGGTTCATCTGCCATGGCGGGGACGGCTAATCCAAACGATGATGCTAAAATCGCTCCTGCTGTAAGTTTTTTGACTGATTTCAATTTCATAATCTGCATCTCTCCTCAAGAAGTATTTGCCTGATCTTCCAGGCATGTTCTAACGGTACCCGCCTATTTTAAGAGAAAAACGCAATTCCAGACTATTAACAGGAATGTAAAATGACGGAAACATTGAAACCTTAACGAAATCCCTCTGTTTTTTCTGTTATAAGCGGGAAGGCGTATAGTTTAGGGAAACAATCATAATATGAATGGAATGGAAAAACGGATAAAGGAAAGGGATGAAGGGCATATGTCAGTATGTAAATCAGGAGAAGTGGCCGTCTTGTCAGGCATATATGCGGAAGTGGGGCATGGCGGAGGCAGAGTGAAGGGCGGACGCCGTGTGGAAGTGAAGCAGGGAGAAAAATTGCCGGAACTTGATCCGTATACGGTTACCGTTGAATATAAAGGAGAGAAGAAATCAAGGAGACGCCAGCGCGGCTGGCAGCTGGTTAAAAGGAAATAATGTGCTTTCACCTGTTCATGGGACGAAAAATCTTGGATTTCCTGCATAGATTGATAGAAAGGAGTTGAATCTATGTTCAGGAAACGATTCCGTCCTAGAATGAAGCAGCTGAAACGGCCTTTCTCATGGAAGAAAACCTTTATCTATACTCTTTTGTTTTTTGCGGTTACGAATTTACTGACAATCTGGCTGGTGGATCGATCGATTGAGCCGGTCATCAAAAATATTGCCAAAGCCGAAACAAGACGGATTGCGACGCAGTCTATTAATGACTCCATATATGAAAATATAACAAAGAAATTAGATGTAAAGGATTTGATCCTTCTCCAAAAAAATGGGGAAGACGGGCCGACGACGTGGAGTTTTGATTCAAAAGTGTACAATACCTTTTTGCTGGAAACAACAAAGGATATCGAAAAAAGATTAAACATCAGCCAGAAGGAATCACCGAGCTCTAATTTCAATGATGTCATGGATGAGGAGATGCAATCCATTGTCTATGATATCCCTCTGGGTGTGGTTACCGGCAACTCGCTTCTTTCCAATTTTGGACCGAAAATCCCAGTGCAGCTTTCATTGGTGCAAAATGTAGAGCCAAGATTTGAAACAAAGGTCACCTCATCAGGCATTAATAATACCTTCCTTGAACTATTTGTCTATTTCAAAGTGAATGTGCAAATTGTCATTCCATTTTATAAAGATACATATACCATTGAAAACCAGACGAAGGTCGGTGACATGTTTTTCCCTGGAGAAGTTCCTGAATATTACAGCTCGGATAAAAGCCTCCCTAACCCAGTCATAGTGGAGCCGGATAAAAAAAACAAATAGCGCTGTCTGACTTTAAAGCCTGAAGAAGGCTTTTTTCTTTTGCAATGGAGGGCGGGGAGGTTTATGGTAACAATGAAAACATCTTTAAAATAGGAGAGAAATATGAAAAAGAAGGATTATGAAGCATTCCTGCATATTAACACTGGAGCCATTCAGAAATCGTTTTACGATTCTCTTCATTATAACCGTTATGAACCCACCCCTTATCAAGCGTTAGAAGTGCTGTTTGAGCATTGGGATGCAGAGGAGACAGACCGGTTGATTGATATTGGATGCGGAAAGGGAAGACTTGGTTTTTTTGCAGATTATTGGCTGGGAATGCCCGTTTTGGGAATTGAGATGAACCGGAGATTTGTTGAAGAAGCGATAGAGAACCGCGAAAGCTATCTTGAAAAAACAGGCCGGGCCGGTGCGGATATCCAATTTGAATGCTGTCTGGCGGAGGAGTACCACGTTCAGGATGCGGATACGGTTTTCTATTTCTTCAATCCTTTTTCCGTCCAGATTTTCATGAAAGTAGTCAGGAACATTCTGCGGTCTGCAGAGAATAAACCAAGGAACATCCGGCTCGTTTTATATTATAGTTCTGCTGACTATCTATTTTATTTGGAAAATCAGACACCGTTTGAATTGCTGCAGGAAATTGCTGTACCTGGACTGACGGAGCATGATCCGTCAGATAAGTTTTCCATTTACAGCCTGTTTTTTTCTTCTTAGAAAGCCATTCTTTATTTTTGGGAAACCTTCCCGTATCCTTAAGTGGACAAGACTATGAAAAAAGAGGGATGGAGATTGAGAGACATATACATCGATGTGATTCAGTTTCGGGGCACACATTATGATTTTGGCTTTATGGAAGGGGAGAAGCTGAAGGACTCCCTGACCGTTCGGAACCGTGAGAACCAATGGAAGGTCAGGCAGCCGCGCTTTGAGGTGCCGGAACAGGAGATCAGGCAGGCGATCACTTCTTTGGCACCCGGCATATGGGAGGAATTCCTCGGACTGCAGGATGCCTTGAAGTGGCCGATGGAGAAGATCTTAATGGAATTCGGGGGGTACCGGGTCAATTATGTCAAATCAGGCTGTTCCATTATGACAGGCGGCGATTACCTGATTCGGAATTATGACTATCATCCGAAAACCTATGATGGCCGTTATATGCTTTTTCAGCCGACAGATGGGGGATATGCGATGGTTGGGCCGAGCCAGAAGATTACCGGCCGGATGGATGGAATGAATGAAAAAGGACTTGCGATGGGATACAACTTCATGAACCGAAAAAATCCGGGAGAAGGTTTTGTCTGCAATATGATCGGCAGGCTGATTTTGGAATGCTGCGGCAATGCAGAGGATGCTGTCGATTTGCTGAAAGAAATACCGCATCGTCATTCGTTTACATACGTTGTATATGACCGCACCGGCAAGACCTATGCAGCGGAAACCTCCCCAAGAGGAGTAGAAATTCGTGAAACCAATGCCTGCACCAATCATTTTGAAATCATGACACATGAAAACAGACGGCATCTGGCGGATTCCAATCGAAGGCTTAGTGTGATCAAAGAAAAGCAGAATCTGCCCGCATATGAAGCATTCCGCCTCATGAATGATACAGGCCGGGGCGTCTTTTCTGATCTGTACAGCAGCTGGGCAGGAACGATTCATACCTCTGGTTATTTTCCGAAGGAATTGAAAGCCTGGATGGCACTTGGCGGGGACCAGAAGCCTGCAGAAGTCGATTTTGGCAGCTGGCTTTCAGGAGAGAATCTGAAGGCGGACACGATTCAAGGACAAATTGCAACGGATATTCCGTTTGTACATATAGATGAAAAAGCAGATTGGTTTTCACGCTGACTGCTAAGAGTTTGCTCCCTGCCGATTGGCAGGGAGTTTTTTTGGTTAAGAGCTGACTGTTAGCAGGAACTGATTTTCCTGTCTGAGAAAAAATTCAGAAAAAAGTGGGCGGTTTCTTTGTTATGTAACTTAAATTATGATACCATTAAATTAAGTAACATTAGGAGGAATTCTGGTGGAGTATGTTGAGCCCATTAGGGAGATTGAAAGCATTAATGATATTAAGGAAAATCTCTATAACCACTCGAAACGGGATTATCTTCTTTTCGTCCTGGGGATCAATACGGGCATCCGGGTCAGTGATTTACTTTCCTTGAAAATAGAGGATGTATGGGATGACGGAAAAATCAGGGAGTTTATGAAATGGGAAGACGGGGAAGAGAAAAAGGCTTTTTATCTCAATGGAAATGTAAAAAAAGCTTTAGAAGAATACTTGGCTTCCATTTCATTTAAGGGTTCTGATTATCTATTTAAATCCAAAAAAAATGACCTTCCGATCACAAGGCAGCAAGCCTACCGGATTATCAACCAGGCGGCAAGAGATGTAGGCATTCCGGGGAAAATCGGTACCCATACCCTTCGAAAGACTTTTGGCTACCATGCTTATCGCAAAGGAATTGCCATTTCTATCCTTATGTCCATCTATAATCACCACTCAAGGGGAGAGACGTTACGGTACATTGGGATTGAAAAAAATGACCAGCAGGCCATTAGGGTGGATGTCAATCTGTAATAGAAAGAAGCGGACAAAAAAAGCCCCCGCTTAGGAGCGGAGGCCTGTCTTCCAATTATTTATCATCATTATACGTTTCAATGGTACTGTTCATGTCAACATTGGTTAATTCTTTAACAAGGTCATCCGTTACTATGACTTGCAGCGTTTCCTTGTTGCGCATGAATTTAAAAATACCGTTATTGAAATCAGTTCCATAATCCTTAAAGAAGATTCCTTCATATTCCACGTCTTTGGTGTATTTGAAGGTCAGGCGATAATGGTCCCCTTCCGGAATCAAGTAAGCCCGAACACCCTTTTCATATTGGCCTTCTTCGCCTTTCAATGCACGCGCCACTGAAATGATATGAAGATCGATGAAGGGAATTTCCCGCAGCAGAGAGTTAATGATCGACCCTTTGGCAATCTGTTCCCAGCGGCTTTGGGCGGTTTGGCCAAGAATAATTTGGGTGATGTGCTTTTCTCTGGCTACCTCTGCTATTACTTTAGTAACCGGACGCTTTTCGTCATCTTTTATGATGAATTCCTCTGCATTATGTTCTTCTGCAAGCTGTTTCCATCTTGTGATATAAAATGATTTTTCAGCATCCATTTCATCAAATGGCTTGGGATCGATCGTTAATATATATAGAGGGCAGTCAAGCATTCCGGCGATTTTACAGCCTCTTTTAATGAGACGTTCCCCATTAGGTCCATAATATACGCAAACGAGAATGCTTTCGTCCATGCGTCCTTTTGCTTTCTTCATCTTTCTCACCTCATGATCGATGGGAATATTGATATTTTTGGTGTTGTTCACCCAAACTATGTATGACTATAGCTTATGCTACTACGTGAGTCAATGAGATTTATGAAAAATCATACGACAGCGCAGGTGAACCTTGTCCAAAATCGATGAAAATACTAAATAAAAAGGACCGTTGAATACGGAAAGAATGCCTTATGTTTTTGATCTCGACCGTGTTTTTCATCTTATTGAAAAATGTCTCTTCTCGCAAACGGATTGATCATTTACATCATTTTATTGAAACAGTAAAAAAGAGTTTTATGTTTTAACGAGTTAGGAGGGGTGGATATTTTGCTAGTAATCATGCTTTTGCTTCCGTTTGTTTTTGCCATATTGGTTCCTTTTCTGTATAAACGCTTCGTTTCATCTATACATACAGGATGGTTCGTGATGGCAGTCCCGCTTGTGATCTTTCTCTACTTTCTTAGTTTGATACCGGAAATCGCTAAAGGGAATGTGCCATCCTATACTGCCGCCTGGATTCCTTCTGTGGGAATTAATTATTCGGTTTACGCAGACGGCTTAAGTCTTATTTTTGGTCTGTTAATTACAGGAGTCGGCGCGCTTGTTGTGCTTTATTCCATCTATTATCTATCCAAGAAACGGGAAGCCCTGCACAATTTTTATGTGTATTTGCTTCTATTCATGGGGGCGATGCTAGGCGTTGTCTTTTCTGATAATATTCTTGTTTTGTATGTATTCTGGGAGATGACGAGTGTTGCTTCCTTCCTATTGATTGCTTATTGGTATCAGCGGGGGAAATCCCGCTACGGAGCCCAGAAATCATTATTGATTACAGTGATGGGCGGACTGTGCATGCTGGCTGGTTTCATCCTGCTGTCCATGATGGCTGATACCTACAGCATTCGAGAACAGTTTAAACAGATCAGTACGATTCAGGAAAGTCCGCTGTTCCTTCCTGCAATGCTATTGATTCTGACCGGAGCTTTTACAAAGTCTGCGCAGTTCCCTTTCAGTATCTGGCTGCCGGATGCCATGGAAGCGCCGACGCCGATCAGTGCTTACCTGCATTCAGCGACAATGGTCAAGGCCGGTATTTATTTAGTGGCGAGGCTGACACCCATCTTCGGAGGTACAGGTGAATGGTTCTGGCTCGTTTCTGGAATCGGAATGATTACTCTGCTGTATGGGTCATTGAATGCCGTTAAGCAAAAAGATTTAAAAGGACTGTTGGCTTTTTCAACAATCAGTCAGCTTGGCTTAATTATGAGCCTGCTGGGACTTGGTTCAGCTTCTGTGTATTTCGGAGGCGGCGAAGAATCGTCGTTTTATGCGGTAGCAGTATTTGCTGCACTCTTCCATTTAGTTAATCACTCCACGTTCAAAGGCAGTCTGTTCATGGTTGTCGGAATCATTGACCATGAAACCGGTACACGTGATATTCGGAGACTTGGCGGTCTGATGGCTCTCATGCCTCTTTCTTTCACGGTTGCCGTGATTGGCAGTTTTTCGATGGCTGGATTGCCGCCTTTTAATGGATTCTTGAGTAAGGAAATGTTTTTCACGGGCGTTCTGCATGCATCGAAACTGCAGCTGTTCGGAATGGATCATTTTGGCACGGCATTTCTCGTTGTTGCCTGGGTCGCCAGTGTCTTTACTTTTATCTATTGTATGATCTTGGTCTTCAAGACGTTTACAGGGGAGTATGAACCTTTAAAGCTGGAGAAAGAGGCCCATGAAGCGCCAATAGGGATGCTGATTGCTCCGCTTATCCTGGCTGGATTGGTTGTCTTAATTTTCTTTTTCCCGAATACGCTCGCAGACTATTTACTCCATCCTGCCCTGAATGTGATTCTCCCGGAGATTGCTGCAAATGGCGGGCTTGCATTAAAGATCAGTGCGTGGCATGGATTTACACCGGAATTATTCATGACGTTCGGGGTCGTGGCATTCGGTGTGCTGATGTACATCTATTTATGGAAATGGGTGAGACTGTATCGTCTGTATCCGCAGGCTTTAACGCTCAATCATCTGTATGATGCCGGCCTTGAAGGGATAGAAGGGTTCTCCCGCGGTTTAACTGGAGGATATATGACAGGCTACAGCCGGGATTATCTCCGCTATATTTTCCTTTTCATGATCATTCTGGTAGGCGGCGCTTTATGGCTGCTGGACGGTGTCTCGTTTGATTTCAGCAAGGATGCTCCTATCCGGTTTTATGAGGGGGGACTGGTCTTAGGCATGTTTATTGCTGCTTTGACGGTACTCTTTTCGAAGACGCGTTTGGTTTCGCTCGTAGCAGTAGGGGCAGTAGGCTATCTCTTATCTATGCTGTTTGTCGTCATGAGTGCGCCGGATTTGGCTCTGACTCAAATCGTCGTAGAAACCGTGACAGTCACCTTATTTCTGCTCTGCTTCCGCCATCTGCCGGAGCTTTGGAAGGAAAAGCTTCCTTTCAAGTGGGTGAACATGTTGATTTCCGTTGGAGTTGGGGCGCTAGTTACACTGACAGCTCTTGCTGCAAATGGCCATAAATTGTTCGATTCGATTTCGGGATATTATAAAAATTCATATGAACTGGCCGGAGCGAAAAATATAGTGAACAGCATCCTGGTTGACTTCAGGGGGCTGGACACGATGCTGGAGATTTTTGTTTTATGTATTGCCAGTCTGGGCGTATACACCTTAATTAAAATACGCATGTCAGGAGGCGGGGATGAATGAAGGAACCTAATGATTTAATCCTGCATTCCGTTACCAAAATTGCGGTTGTCATCATTCTGACCTTTTCCATTGACCTTTTTTATTCCGGTCACCATAATCCCGGGGGAGGCTTTATCGGAGGATTGAGCATCGCTTCAGCACTGACCCTGCTTTTCCTTTCTTTTGATGTAGAAACGGTGACCGAAAACATGAATGTGGACTTCAAGATTTTTACGGCAGTCGGCCTGCTGCTGGCCCTGTTGACCGGGGGAGGCTCCTTTCTTTTTGGGGAACCATTTTTAAGCCAGGCGTTCAATTACTTTGATCTTCCGGTATTTGGAGAAACGGAATTGGCGACTGCCTTGATTTTTGACCTGGGGGTGGCCATGGCCGTAATCGGTACGGCAGTCACTATTATATTAACGATAAGTGAGGATCGATAAGCATGGAAACTTTATTGTCAATCTTGGCTGGTCTGTTTTTCATGATCGGAACTTATTTAATTCTGTCCAGGCAATTACTACGAATCATTCTGGGGACCTCTATTATCAGCCATGGCGTCCATATCCTTATTCTTACGATGGGCGGGCTGAAAACAGGCGGGCCGCCGCTTTTAGGTTTTAAAAGCAGCAGTTATACAGACCCGCTTCCCCAGGCGCTGATATTAACAGCGATTGTCATTAATTTTGGGACGACCGCTTTGTTTCTTGTATTAAGCTACAGGGCGAATAAGGTGCTGGGTTCGGACGATATGAAGCAGCTGAGGGGAAATGAAGATGAATAATTTGATTATACTGCCTATAGTAATTCCGCTGTTGTGCGGAATCGTGATGCTTATTTTTCAGAAGCGGATTAAGCTGCAGCGGTTGGCCGGGATTCTGGGACTGGTTCTCGTCAGTGCAGTTTCTGTCATTTTGATCAGAACGATCCATACCGAAGGCATCCTGGTCCTCCATGCAGGAGGCTGGAAGGCTCCTTATGGAATCAGTTTTGCCGCAGATATGTTTTCCGCCTTGCTGTTACTGACGGCAAATATTGTTGCTTTATGCTGTTATATTTTTTCTTTTAAGACGATTGGAAGTGAACGGGAAAGGCATTATTACTACCCCTTGTTCTTGTTTCTCATCGCAGGTGTCAATGGTTCATTTTTGACCGGGGATATCTTTAATCTGTTTGTCTGTTTTGAAGTTATGCTGATTTCTTCGTATGTGCTGCTTGCGCTCGGAGGAACAAGGAGGCAGCTTCGCGGTTCTTTAAAATATATCTTGATCAATCTGCTTTCCTCTTTCCTCTTCCTTATAGCTGTGGCCTATTTATACTCCGCTTTGGGAACGTTGAATTTCGCCCACTTGTCTGTAAGGGTGGAAGAGGCGGGACAGGATGGATTGCTGACAGCCATATCTCTCTTGTTTCTGATTGTTTTTAGTATAAAAGCAGCCCTGCTTCTCTTCTTTTGGCTTCCGGATTCGTATGGGTCTGCACCAAGTGCGATTGCAGCTCTTTTCTCGGCGCTGCTGACAAAGGTAGGGCTTTATGCGATCTTCCGATTGTTTACTCTTATCTTTTATCATGAGCCGCAGGTTACTCATCTTATTATTGGGATCATGGCGGCCCTGACCATGCTTCTGGGGGCATTTGGCGCAGTAGCCTATGGAGATATCCGGAAAATCCTTACTTATAACGTCATTATCGGAGCCGGGTTTATCGCGGCGGGACTGGCGGCATTTAATCATGATGCCCTGCTCGGCGCCCTGTATTACCTGATCCATGACATCATCATTAAGGCCTTGCTGTTCATGATCGGCGGAGTGATTATCTTATTAACAGGCACAAGCAGGCTGAAGGAAATGGGGGGGCTAATCTCCACCCATCCTTATCTCGGCTGGTCCTTTTTTATCGGTGCCCTGTCCCTTTCCGGTATTCCGCCTTTAAGCGGTTTTCTTGGGAAAGTGTTTATTACGGAAGGAACATTCGAAGCCGGGCATTATTGGCTGGGGGCCATTGGCCTCTTGACGAGCTTAATGATCCTGTATTCGGTGATGAAGATTTTCATGAATAGCTTTTGGGGAGGGGGCTCGCTCGGCTCAGATAAAGAGGCCAAAGGCGCAGCAGTTGCCCTGCCGATTGGCATTCTGACAGCCTTGACCGTCCTCCTTGGCATTGGTGCGGAAGGGATTATGGCGTATGCTGGCCAGGCAGCAGATGAATTGCTTGATCCCGCTCAATATATTAAAGCCGTTTTAGGAAAGTGAATCTGTAGTTAGCCTTATATGAAAGGGGGTGCAGCCCTTTGCCCATCCAAGTATTAGTTCATTTAATCATTGCCTTCCTGTGGATGTTTCTGCAGGACGAATGGAGCGTTCTGTCCTTCATAAGCGGATACTTTGTCGGTATTATCGTTTTGTTCATGATCCGCCGTTTTTTTCCTACCGAATTATATTTCAGGAAGTTATTTTCGGTTATCAAGCTTATTCTTGTTTTCATTAGTGAGTTGATTACATCAAGCATCCTGGTCACTCGTGAGGTGATTCAGCCGAAAGTCAATATCACGCCTGGCATTTTCGCTTTGGAAACAGACCTGGAAGGGGAACTGGAGATTACCATGCTTGCTTTATTGCTGAGCCTTACTCCGGGATCGGTTGTGCTTGAAATTACACCGGATAACAAAGTGTTTTATATTCATGCGCTGAATATTCCGGAATCGAGTGATGCCGTGTTTAAAGCCCAGGCCCGTTTCGAGGCTGCCATTAAGGAGGTGACCCGGAAATAATGTTTTCGTTTATTTTATCAACTGCATTATTCTTTCTCACGCTTTCTATACTGGCTGCCTTATACCGGCTCATCAAGGGCCCGTCGATACCGGACAGAGTCCAGGCACTGGATTTTATAGCGATTAATTTGGTTGCAGGTGTAGCGATTTTCTCTATTATATTCAGAACGTACGCCTATTTGGAAATCATCCTTTTGATCGGAATTCTGTCGTTTGTCGGCACAATTGCGCTTGCCCGGTATCTTGAAAGGGGGATTGTCATTGAGTATAAAAGACGTAGGTGAAATTCTGGGCGCTTTGTTTGTTCTTGCCGGATCCGTGCTCACGTTTTTGAGTGCCATTGGGCTCATCAGACTTCCAGATGTATATACTCGGTCACATGCGGCTTCTAAAAGTGCCACGCTGGGTGTTTTATGCATTCTGCTGGGCACCCTGCTTTACTTTATTTTCTCTGAAGGATACTTCAGTATCCGGCTGATTCTCGGCATTTTGTTTGTCTTCCTTACTGCTCCCGTGGCAGCTCATCTTATCTGCAGAGTGTCCTACCGGACGAATGTAGAATTGACAAACAGCAGTGTACGGGATGATTTGAAAGCTGTTTTCGAGAAGGAAAAGGGAATAGTGCGGGAAAGTGAAAATACGCATGGTAAGCAGTGATCTGTAAAAACAGACAGAGAAATCTTTTTCTTTGTCTGTTTTTTAATGGCGGAAAACCTAAGTGTTTTATTGACTGAATATTCTAAATGATTTACGATTTATAAAGCTAATCTTCCATAAAAAAAGGAATTTTGCTAAAGAAGACACGGGGTGAGGGGGGATGGGATGGACTATTTTGTTCTCATAAGCACGATTTTAAGACTGGCGGTTTTATTGGGGATTGGAATGTGGCTGACAAGGAAGGTTTCTGTCACAAAGGATGTCAGAGGATTTCTGATTTTTTTGCTGATTAATCTGGCACTGCCCGCCATTATTCTTAATGGATTCTTTCAAATTGAAATTACAGATGAGTTAATGAAACAGATGATTTTTGTGTTTCTCTTTTCTATTTCTTTCAATGCTGCAGGGCTGCTTTTAGCGTGGGGTGTCTCAAGGGGAATCGGACTTGGAGCGCTTAAGGCAAGGGAGACGGCTTTTTTATCTGCCTTTGGAAATACCGGGCTTATTGGAATCCCCTTATGCGCTTCTATTTTCGGAGCAAAAGGAGCAGTGCTCGCGGCCGTATTTGATGCCGGTATGTCACTGACCCTCTGGACGCTCGGGGTGCTTTTTATCCAGGGAAGCAAAGAGATTTCGGCGAAGAATATGAAGGCAATGATTTCGGCTCCGAATGCCGCCGTCTTTATTGGATTGATTGTAACCGTTTTTAAGCTGGATATGGTTTTTTTTGTCAAGGATGTAACGGCTTCAGTATCGGCTATCGCAAGCCCGCTTGCGATGTTTTACATAGGGATGCTGACGATGACCATTATTAAAGAAAAAAGGAAAGTGCCGGCCAAATTAATTATGATGCCGCTTTCACTCAAGCTTATCGCCTTTCCTATTTTAGGAATCCTGGTGATTTCCGCCATGAACCTGCCGGCGGATATGGGGCAATTGATGATGATTGAAATGGCTATGCCTACGGTTACAAGCGCATCGGTCATTTTCGGACTCTATCAGGCGGATGAAGATTATGGGGTCATGCAGACACTGGTGACAAATTTGGCCGTATTAGTAACGGTTCCGGTCATTGTCTTACTCGGCGGGCTGCTGCTATAAAGTAATGAAAATCGATTGGTACGGAGGGCGGCGGCTCCAGCGGGAAAAGCGGCTCTGCCCTGCCCGCAGAATGCGTTATCCGAAGTGGAGTTTGACCTACACTCTTAAACAGCTGATTTCTCTATGAAATGGGCTTTTTTTATTTTCTCACGCCTTTTTAAGTAAAGGGTTTTTTATCCAATTCCAGCGGGCTTGTTTAGGGGGGACCAGAGCGGGTAAAAGTAGGGTGTAGCAACAATTAACATTGACAAAAGCAAAAATGAATCCAGAGGAGGAAGTTGAAATGGCTAAAAAAATCATCGGAGTATATGAAACACCACAAGAAACGGTAGCGGCAATTGAAGGCTTGACTTCTAAAGGATACAATTCGGATAATATTGCAGTCATTACCAATCGGAACGATACGAATTATGTAGAAAATCGAACAGGTGCAGATGTGGCACATGCCGGAACGGCGAATGAACCAGACTCTTTTTGGGATAAACTAAAGGAATTCTTTGTGATGGATGATACGGCAGCCAATCGATTCCAGGGGGTTGATGTTCCTGAGGGTGAACTGGATGCCTATATGACAGATTTAGATGAGGGAAAATATTTGCTGGCTGTTGACACAGCAGCTCAAGCGTCTGATATTGATCAAATTGGCAATGATACGACTGGAGCATCTGGCCTTTATGGAGGACGCAGCGGTCTTGATGAAAGAGGAAGCACCCCGTTAACCGGCGTATCCGGAACAGCAGGTGAGGCGGATACTTCAGTGGGTGATTATGGCGTGACGGAGACGCGGGCCGGCAATCCACTGGAAAGTGATAATGCCAACCTTGATACAGTAGAGGAAAACTCAATGAAACTTCGCGAGGAAGTTTTGGATGTGGATAAGGACCAAGTGAAGACAGGTGAAGTCCGCGTAGAGAAAGAAGTGACGACAGAGGAAAAGAATATCGATGTTCCTGTTTCCCGTGACGAGGTGTATGTCGAGCGGCGTCCGGTAAACGAAGAAGATGGAACAACTGAACCGGTGGATGGAAATGAAACCATCAAGGTGCCGATTGTTGAAGAGCAGGTGGAAGTGACAAAGAAACCTGTCGTAACTGAAGAAGTTGTGATCGGAAAACGTAAAGTTCAGGACACCGAACATATTTCCGAGACACTGAAAAAAGAAGATGCGCATGTGGATGAAGAGAATGACAAGGAACTATTTAGGGAGAGTGACAGGGAAACATCTTCCTCTATGAACCGCAGATAAAATAGTACTGTCTGTTCTTTCAAAAGGGATCGAGAAACTTTCTCGATCCTTTTTGCTGCGGGAAAAGGCATGGTGGGTTCGTTATCTAATGGAGGAGAAGTAAATGTATGAAAAATGTAAATGAAAGGGAAAATACAAGCGAATGAATGACAATAATCCCTTTTTTTACAAAAAAATTGTCTAAAAAACTGAAATTTTATATTTTTTTGCGATAATTAGGTTCAAAGCCGTACGTCTTTATGTTAAGATACGTAATCGACAGTGTTAATTCTGATATTGAATCATTGAAAAGAAAATTCAGAATTATTGGAAGTTTAAATGAATTTTGGAGGTCCTGTTTGTGTCGAAAAATGTTCCATCATCTTTTATTATTGTTGTGGGCTTTATGCTCTTTGCTTTATTTTTCGGGGCAGGAAACTTAATTTTCCCGGCCATGCTTGGTCAAGCCTCGGGATCAAATATATGGGAAGCTAACGCCGGTTTTATTGTGACGGGTGTCGGTTTGCCGCTCCTTGGTGTAATGGCCTTTGGCTTTTCTGGAAAGGGTGATTTACACTCTCTTGCCAGCCGTGTTCATCCTGCATTTGGATTAATCTTTACAGTCGTTTTATATTTGGCGATTGGTCCGTTTTTTGCATTGCCGCGTACAGGCAGTGTTTCTTATGAAATAGCGGTCAAACCATTTTTGTCAGGAGATCCCGGCTTTTTGCCTTTGTTGCTGTTTACGGTTCTTTTCTTTGCGGTGACTTGCTTTTTCTCTCTTAATCCTGCCCGTATTGTGGATGTCGTGGGCAAATGGCTGACACCTTTATTGCTGATTTTCATCGCAATTCTCATTTTTACGGTGATTTTCAAGCCAATGGGTGAGTTTGGGGAGGCAACAGGTCCATATGTTTCCCATCCGTTCTTTAAAGGGTTCCAGGAAGGATACTTAACGATGGATACACTGGCATCGTTTGTATTTGGAATTATTGTCATCAATGCCATTCGGGAAAAAGGAGTTACAGGAAAGAAGCAGCTGATGATCATTTGTACGAAAGCTGGTCTGATTGCCGCACTCCTGTTGGCTGTCATTTATACGTCGCTTACTTATATGGGGGCGCTAAGTATTGAGCCGCTTGGCTATTTAGATAATGGCGGAGCTGTTCTGGCCGGTATTTCCCATTATTACTTCGGCGGTTTTGGCGGTGTCCTGTTAGGTTTAATTGTAACGGCTGCCTGCCTGACGACGAGTATCGGCCTGGTAACTGCATGTGCCGCTTACTTTCATAAGCTATTCCCTAGATTGTCCTATAAAGCATTGGCTATTATTTTATCTGCGTTCAGTGCAGTAGTAGCAAATATAGGATTGAATCAATTAATTTCGATTTCTGTTCCAATCTTAACAGCCATTTATCCATTGGCGATTGTGCTCATCGCTTTAACATTCACTCATTCATGGTTCAAAGGCAGAGCTGCTGTATATCGCATGTCCCTTTTATTTACCTTTATCGTCAGCCTGTTTGATGGATTGAAAGCAGCGGGTTATGAATGGTCCGCTCTTTCGGATTTCTTCATGTCCATCCTGCCGCTGTATGAAGAGGGGCTTGGCTGGCTTCTGCCTGCGATCATCGGTGCTCTGTTAGGGTATATCATCAGTCTGCTGGTGAATCCGAAGCTTGAAACAACAGAATGATCAAATTTTTGAGAGCCCTTTTAGTCCATAATGGTCTAAAGGGCTCTCTTCATAAAAAAATGCTGATTCCGTCAGAAAGCCAAACAGATGAAATGCAAACGAGAATTTAGTATAGTAATGATTAGAGGTGATGGTGTATGTACATGACTATAAAAGAAACAGCAGAATATCTATCATTGCCGGAATCCTATATTGAAAGCCTCGTGCTTCAGAATAAGATTCGTACAGTGGACGATGGGGAACAATGCTTGATTTATAAAGAACAATTTAATGCCCATCTTGAACAAATGGAGAAATACCGAAAGCAGCTTGCGGAGTATTATAACGAACCCATACCGGAAGATATCGACATAAAAGATGAAGATTAATGTCTGCCTGGATAAGGCAGATTCTTTTTTTGCCGATGCTTTGGTATAAAAAGGTTAAGGAAATGAACAAAAAAATAGTAATGGTAGTACATTGAACATATTATGTGTAAAATAAAAGATAGAGTCTTGAAAAGCAAATTGTTAGTTAGGGGATAGTGAATTGTTTAAAGAATACATTCAAAGTGAAGGATTTTCAAAGCTGATAACTTTGATTGTGCTGATTGTTCTGCTGATCAGCATAGGCGATATGATTCATCTATTGTTATTCACCTTCATTTTTACCTTTTTGATGGGCAGGCTCGAACAGTTTGTAACCGAACAGCTTCGGAAGTTCATCCCGGTAAGCTCGAAGCTTGTAACCATCATCTTGTATATCATTCTGTTTTCAAGTCTGGCGATTGTTCTTTATAAGTATTTGCCGGTGATTACCGCACAAATGACGGCTCTTATATCCCAGATTGTCGTATTCTTTCAGCATCCCCCAGACAACCGGGTGATCCAGTACATCTCAGGTTATCTGAATGATATGGAGACACCGCTTGATTTCCAAAAGCAAGTCAACATGCTTTATCTGTATATTGCAGATATTGGACATCTTACTTTGCAAATCTTCCTTTCCATCTTATTGAGCCTATTTTTCTTATTGGAAAAAGATAAGATCTTTCGGTTCGCAGGAAGATTCACAAAAGGAAAATTCAGCAGCTTCTTTATCAATCTTGGGCATTTTGGACAGAAGTTTATCAACACCTTTGGTAAAGTCATCGAAGTACAGTTCTTGATTGCTACAACCAATGCGATTCTGTCAGTTGCTTTACTATGGATTTTAGGTTTCCCGCAGCTGATCGGACTGGGAATTATGATTTTCTTCCTTGGTTTAATCCCTGTCGCCGGCGTCATTATCTCGCTGGTTCCGCTCAGTATGATTGCCTACAGTATTGGCGGGCTTTCTAAAGTCATCGCTGTACTGATCATGGTCGTTGTGATCCATGCTCTGGAAAGCTATATCCTTAACCCGAAATTCATGTCAGCGAAGACGAACCTTCCGACATTTTTCACCTTTATGATTCTCCTGTTTTCCGAGCATTTCCTTGGTATATGGGGGCTGATTATCGGGATTCCTATTTTCATTTTCCTTTTGGATATGCTGGAGGTGGACGAACCGATGCCAGGTATCCAGAAAAAGAAGACCATTACCTGATTGGCCTTCTTCCTATCAGCCAGAAACCAAACTGCAGCGTGAAGTTTGGTTTCTGGCTTTTTTATATGTTACAGACTGGTAAAAGAGAAGCTTACGTTTCTTTCTTCGCCGGTCATCATATCTTTCACCTTGAAATAGCTGTTCTTCACTTCTTCTTCGCCTATGATGACTACATTTCGCACGTTTGCTTTGTTTGCATAATCCAGGGATTTCGCAAGCTTTTTAGGTCTCATTTCCATTTCAACTTTAAATCCTTTATCTCGCAGATCAGCGGCTGCTGCAAATGCTTCTTTCCGTGTCCCAATCGGAATTATATAATAATCTATATAAGATGCGGCTGAAGAGAGCTCCTTCTTTTGTTGGACGGCATTGAAAATAACATCAAGCCCAAAGGAGATTCCGACAGTAGAAAAGGTTTGAGAAGTTCCCAAGAGACCGCCAATGGCCTGATCATATCTGCCGCCGCTGCCAATGCTTGAAGTGATGGTTCGATCGGCCAGAAAGATTTCATAAATGGTACCCGTATAGATGTCCAGCCCTCTGGCCAGATAGGGATTAAACACACACTGTTCCTTTATGCCCAAGACAGATAAATAGGTTTCAAGTTCTTTCATCTCCTCTAATCCCTGTTTGATTTGATCATTTTGCTCGGCAAAGGGCAGAAAGTAATTAAAGCTCCCGGCGTTTAAAAAGTGAGTGATCGATTCTGCAGCCGAATCTGTCAGGCCCAGTTCTTCCAATTCTTTCGTTACCCCTTGTCTGCCGGCCTTTTCAAGTTTATCTAAGATGAGAATAACAGGATTGCGTTTCTCCATCGGAATTTCAAAGTCTTCTAAAAGTCCCGTTAATAATTTGCGGTTATTCAGCTGAATCTTCACGTCAAGGTCTAACCTCTGAAAAACATCTGCAGCCATTTTCATTAATTCGGCTTCTGCAAGAACCGAATCGACGCCTGCAATGTCTACATCACACTGAGTAAATTCACGGAGCCGTCCGGTCTTAATGGGACCGTCTCTAAACACTTTGCCAATTTCGTATCTCTTAAAGGGCAGTCTGATTGCGGGATTCATGGCCACGACTTTGGCAAAAGGAATTGTGAGATCATAACGAAGAGATAAATCTCTATTTCCCCTGTCAGTCAGTGTGTACATTTCTTTTAAAATTTCTGAACCTCCCCCATATTTAGAAGCAAGCAGCTCTGTATAATGCAAAATTGGCGTCTCTAATGGCTTGCATCCGTATAGACTGAAGACCTCCTCTAAGGTTCTCCGAATGTCTCTTCTGACCAATTCTGCCTCCGGTAAATAATCCTGTGTGCCTTTAACATTTTGATCTTTCATTTTTTTCATTCGGTTTGCCTCCAAGGTTTTGTAAAATAAAAAACCGCTCAGAGTAAGTTGTTTCAACTTAATCCATGCGGTTTAATGGGAAATAGCCTTCCTAATACGATTTTTTTAATCGAATAGCAAGGCTATCATGTATGATGATGTTGGAAAAGAGAAGAGAGCGGTATGTATGTCAGCATGTTATCACCTCATATATTTCCAATTACTGTAACATCCTTTTGGATTCGTTACAACCCTGTTTTAAAAGACAGCTGCCATTTAGTCAGATTGGTATGTTCTGTGTGGGAATTTCTTCGCAGAATAACGAAGATAAACAAAACTTCCTAGACTTTATTGCCTAATATAACAAAAAAAAGTATAATATTTTTAAAATACTGAATATTCCTTATTTGGATTTGTGAAAATGAATACATAGTGAAAAGGGGAGAATTTATGAAAAAAAGATCTTGGTTTGCGGCAATGCTGGTTTCTGTCTGTATGCTGATTTTGGCCGCATGCGGCGGGGAAGAGGCATCCACCACGAATGAGGGCGAAGACTCAGGAGAGAAAAAGGAACTTCGTGTGGTCACGGATGCAGCCTATGCACCTTTTGAATACATGAAAGGTGACAAGGTCGTCGGGTTTGATGTGGACTTTATTAATGCCGTTGCAAAAGAAGCAGGGTACGATGTGAAGATTGAACATGTAGGCTGGGATCCAATCTTTGTTGAAATTGAATCAAAGAGAGCGGATTTGGCGATTTCGGCGATTACGGTTAATGATGAAAGAAAGGAGTCCTATGATTTCTCAAGAAACTATTTTCTGTCAACCAACAAAATCCTTGTTCCAGAATCCAGTGATATTCAGTCAGGGGAGGATTTAAAAGGGAAAACCGTAGCTGTTCAAACATCTACAACGGGTCAGGAAGCGACCGAGGCACTGCTTGGAAAAAATCATAAAGATATTAAAAAGTTCGAGAATAATAACTTGGCCATCCAAGAGCTTCTTCAGGGAGGAGCAGATGCAGTCGTGGCTGATAATACAGTCGTGGAAGAGTATGTGAAGAATAACCCGGATCAAAAGCTTAAGGTAGTAGAGGACAGTGACAGTTTTGAGCAAGAGTTCTATGGGTTAATGTTCCCGAAAGGAAGCAAGCTGAAAACTGAATTTGACGAAGCAATCAACACGGTCTTCGATAATGGAAAATATGAAGAAATCTACAAAGAGTGGTTCGGCTCAGAGCCTGACTTAGAAACGCTGAAGGCACAGCAGTAGATCTGCCAGTCTGACTTATTTGCGTAACTTTATGTAAATAAAGTTACGCCATTTTTTTTCAGGCAGGGAAACCGTTGGCATAAAACCTGTCAGCCTTCTAGTTGCAAGAATCCGCTCTGCTTTCATTCTGACAAGGAGGAAGACTATGAATTTTCGGTGGGATATTATTATAGAATACATGCCTTACTTGCTGAAAGGAACGCTGCTTACCGTTGGCTTTTCCATCGGATCCATCCTGCTTGGGACCATTTTGGGTCTGTTGATTGGCCTCGGACGGACGATGAGAAATAAGGTGCTTGCCTTTCCTTTTTTAGTATATGTAACGGTTTTTAGAGGAACGCCATTATTAGTTCAAATCTTTTTGATTCATTTTGGAGCAGTGCCGCTCTTCTTAGGAGAGACCAACGCCATTACGGCAGGGGTCATTGCCTTATCATTAAACGCAGCTGCCTATATTGCGGAGATTTTTCGTGCCGGGATCCAATCAATCGACCGCGGTCAAATGGAAGGGGCCCGCTCACTCGGCCTTACCCATGGCCAGTCGATGCGCTATGTTATTTTGCCGCAGGCTTTCAAACGGATGATTCCGCCGCTAGGAAATGAATTCATCGTATTGCTGAAGGATTCTTCACTTCTTTCTGTCATTGCGGCACCTGAGCTTATGTATTGGGGAAGGGCAATGGGAGGCCAATACTTTAAAGTATGGGAGCCTTACCTGGCCAGTGCATTCATCTACTTGATATTGACGCTTGTCCTCAGTTATCTGCTAAATCTTCTCGAAAGAAGGATGAAAACAGAATGATCAAAGTCGAAAATCTAAAAAAGTCATTTGGATCAAATGAAGTTTTGAAAGATATTAATGTGACAGTGGATCCAAAAGAAGTGGTCGTCGTGATCGGCCCTTCCGGATCTGGAAAATCAACCTTCCTCCGGTGCATTAATCAGCTGGAAACGGTCACTTCAGGAACCATTCTAATTGAAGGGCTGGATACGACGGATAAAAAGGTGAATATCAATCAGGTTCGGACAGAGGTAGGGATGGTCTTTCAGCACTTCAATCTGTTTCCGCATAAAACGGTTCTGGAGAATATCATGCTTGCTCCCCTTAAAGTACGAAAAGCGGCGAAGCAGCAGGCGGCAGAGAAGGGAAGAGAGTTACTGAGAAAGGTCGGGCTTTCTGAGAAAGAGAATGCCTACCCTGATTCCCTGTCAGGAGGCCAGAAACAAAGGGTGGCTATTGCCCGGGCGCTGGCGATGGAACCTAAAATCATGCTTTTTGATGAACCGACGTCGGCACTCGATCCTGAAATGGTTGGGGAAGTGCTGGAGGTCATGAAGCAGCTTGCCAAGGAAGGGATGACGATGGTTGTTGTAACCCATGAAATGGGATTTGCAAAAGAGGTAGGGGACCGGGTCATCTTTATGGATGAAGGCTACATTATCGAACAGAACAGACCTTCCGAGCTGTTTGCGAACCCGCAGCAGGACAGAACAAAAGCTTTTCTAAGCAAGGTATTATAAAGTGCTCAATGAAAAAACCCTTCCTGGGCGGGAAGGGTTTTTTGATAAGGAGTTATTTGATATAAGATGTTCCAAGTAGTGATTCAGGGGTATTTCCAAGCACTAGCATACAGATTTTTGCGTAACCTATATTTTCACATTCTGTAAAAAGCTGCTGCAGAACGGTAATATCAGGATCACATTTCAGCTGTTCAACTTCACGTACATACAGGCTGAGAATGGAAGGCATCACAAATTCAGGGGTATGTGGATTTGCCGCATCTCCCATAATCAAAGATCCCATGTACTGGTATTTAAATTGAAAAGCTCTGGTTAGACCAACGACATGAAGGAGCTTCTTAAATAATTCGGGGTAGGAGTCTTTAAGGGAAACAACTCTTTCTTCTGTCTCCTTCAGCTCATTCATACTGGATAATGCAATCATGCTGTCTGCCCCTTTCGCAGAATATGTAGTGCTTACGATGCTTTCAGTGTACGCTCATTGGAAAAGAATGTACAATGGAAGTTTTTTATTGAATCTATAGTCCTTGTCTATGATATCGCTTTCAAACCTGAGACTGATTTCCCTGAGGTCCTTCTAGGGAAAGCGACGTTTTGATGAACTGAATCCATTCTTTCGCTGCATAGGAAAGGTAGCGGTCCTTCATCCAAAAGACCCCCAGCTCCCAGCTGATAGAAGGATTTTTAAGACGGACAGCACTTACTCTTTCTGTCCGGCAAAGGCTTTCAGGCAGAAGGGCGACACCGAGTCCGCCGGCTACCATTTCTTCAATGAAGTCCCATCTTGAACTTTCGGTGATAATATGAGGGGTGAAACCTGCCTCCCTGCAAGAAGAGAGTACGAGATCATGGAGAGTAAAATCCTTGTTAAATAGAATGAAGGGTTCTTCCTTGAAGTCGGCAAGATCCATCACTTCATTTTTTGCATAAGGATGTGATGGGTGAAGGATCATCATAATATCTTCTTTAATGATGGGAAAATGGCTATAGAATGTGCCATTAGCCGGCAGAACCATCACTCCGAGGTCCAATTGATCCTTCTCTACATATTCTTCAATCTTCTTAGAGCCATCCTCTACTAATTGAAAAGTGATCTTCGGATATTTCTTATGAAATTTGCCAATCATTTCCGGAAAGAAAGAAGCTTTCAGGATAGGCGGGAGCCCAATTCGAATATGCCCTGTTTTCAGTCCGAGCAGGTTATCCATCTCTATTTCGAGATTGTGGAAGGCATTATTGATCAATTTGGCCTGTTCTAATACGACCTGCCCTGCATCCGTCAATGTCAGCTGCTTTCTCGAACGGTCAAAAAGTTCCACGCCCAGTTCAGTTTCCAGGTTTTTAATCATTTTACTGATGGTCGGCTGGGTAATATAGAGCCTTTCAGCGGCTTTTGTGAAACTATTATATTTGGTTACTTCTATAAAATATTGAAGATGTTTAATATCCATTTTGCCACCCGCTTTCACTGCTACCATTTTACCTTCTGTCCGCAGGAAAAGTAAAACAATACATTCCCCATAAAAAAAGATCCGCCCTGCAGCGGATCACAAGCTTACCATAGTTATAAATTGGGTCCATCTATTTTACTAAAAAGACTGGTACAGGTGATTTTTGAACGATGTAATGACTGACACTTCCGAGGAATTCCTTCAGCCCGCTCAAGCCTCTACTTCCCATAATTATCAAGTCGCAGCCGTTATTTGTCACATGCTCCAGAATTGTTTGGGTAGGAGCCCCTTCGAGCAAATGCACGCTGCATTTATTGGGAAGATCCGTCAAAAGGTTTTCCGCTTTTTTGACGATGGTTTCTCCGTATTCTTTTAGAGAATCTTCAAGCTCTGTATACGCATTTCCATACATATTGGGATGGATAGGGAACGTAATGGAATAGAGCACGTCCACTTCAATCTCAGGATTTGTCCGGGCAATGTCAACGGCCTTTTGGAGGGCTTTTGCTGCAAGCTCGGAGTCATCAAAAGCTACAAGAATTTTTGAACAGATCATCTCAATCACAAACCTTTCATTAATAGGTATGAATTGCACACCCTTATTATAGCATTTATTTAATGGATAGACTTTCCTGAAAATTGAACGTTTATTGAATACAGTCAATCAGGAGGATCGGCTCCGTTAGAATGAAAATTCACATAAAAATAATGAATAACTATTCAGGATGGGTTAATATGTATATATGAACTTGAATATTCTGGCAATATCATTTTCTTTTTGAAAGCGCTAACAATTAAGCTGTCGTGTAAGAGAGGGCGTGATGGTATGCATCCTTCTTATTTAACGGAGGAGCATCAGATATTTCGAATGGCTTTAAGAAAGTTTTTGGAAAAAGAGGCGGAGCCCCATTATGAACAATGGGAGACGGACCGCATCATTCCAAGAGCGTTTTGGAAAAAACTTGGGGAACAGGGTTTTCTTTGCCCGGGTTTGAAAGAGATGTATGGCGGATCAGAGGCGGACTGGGGTTTCTCTGTGGTTATCAATGAAGAACTGGAGAAGGTTGGTTCAGGAATGGTCGGCATAGGGCTTCACAGTGATATCGTTGTCCCGTACATTGCCTCTTACGGAACGGAGGAGCAAAAGAAAAAGTGGCTCCCAAAATGTGCATCTGGAGAAATGATCACAGCCATTGCCATGACCGAGCCTGGGGCGGGATCAGATCTAGCGAATATTAAAACGACAGCGGTACTTAAAGACGGACATTATCTGGTCAATGGGGAAAAGACCTTTATTACAAATGGAATTCATGGAGATTTAATTATTATTGCCTGCAAAACTGATCCAAATGCTGTCCCAAAGCATAAAGGTATCAGCCTCCTGGCAATTGAAAGAGATACACCCGGCTTTTCCCGCGGACGGAAGCTGAATAAGGTAGGTCTTCATTGCCAGGATACAGCAGAATTAATCTTTGACGACTGCAAGGTACCAAAGGAGAATCTCATAGGCGAAGAGGGGAAGGGTTTTGCTTATCTGATGGAGAAACTTCAGCAGGAACGCCTGGTCGTTGCCATCAGTGCGCAAACTGCATCAGAGGATATGCTTTCTGAAACGCTGGAATATGTGAAGAGCAGGGAAGCCTTTGGCAGGCCGGTCAGCCAGTTTCAAAATACGCAGTTCAAACTGGCAGAGATGGCCACCGAGGTGAAAATGGGCAGAGTTTTTCTTGACCAGCTGATTGCCAGACATATGGCCGGACAGGATATTGTGACAGAAGTATCCATGGCGAAGTGGCGTCTGACGGATACAGCCCGCAAAATCTCAATGGAATGTATGCAGCTGCATGGCGGATACGGATATATGGAAGAATACAAGATTGCCAGAAGGTACAGGGATATTCCTGTAGCAAGTATTTATGCGGGCACGAACGAAATCATGAAGAAGATCATTGCCAAAAATCTTGGGTTATAGCTGAAAGGGGAGGATAGTATGCGAGAGGCTGTCATTGTGGAAGGAGTCCGGACACCGGTTGGCAGGAGGAATGGGGTATTCAGGGAGTTTCGTCCTGATGAGCTTGCAGCGCTTGTGCTGAAAAGCCTTGTGGAACGTACAGGGATTGACCCTGGTTTAGTGGAGGATGTGATCTTGGGGTGTGTTTCCCAGTCAGGAGAACAGGCGGGAGATATAGCGCGTGCAGCAGCCCTCATTGCTGGATTTCCAGCCAAAGTCCCCGGAACGACAATTGACCGTCAATGCGGTTCCAGCCAGCAGGCTGTTCACTTTGCTGCCCAGGCAATTCTTGCGGGAGATATGGATATTGTGGCGGCAGGAGGAGTGGAAAATATGAGCCGTGTCCCAATGGGGTCTAATTTTCAAGGGGCCAAGCCAAGTCCAAAATACGCTGAAAAATATGAAATTATTCATCAAGGCCTTTCGGCGGAACGAATCGCTCAAAAATGGGGCATCAGCCGCGCTGAATTAGACTATTATTCAGCAGAGAGCCATAAGCGCGCATTGCATGCCCAAAAATCAGGTTTTTTCGAGCGGGAAATCATCCCGGTCAGCGGGATAGATAAAGAAGGGCACCAGATCATCGTAAGGGAAGATTCAGGGCCGCGTGAAGGAACAACTCCAGAAGTGCTGTCAGGCTTGAAAGCTTCCTTCATGGAGAATGGCCAAATCCATGCAGGAAATTCAAGCCAGATCAGTGACGGTGCGGCAGCTCTTCTGATTATGGAACGGACAAAAGCAGAAGAACTTGGCTTGAAACCGCGTTTCAAAATTCATACGAGAATTGTTGTTGGCTCAGATCCGACCTTGATGCTGACAGGACCGATTCCAGCAACGGAAAAAGTGCTTCAAAAGGGAGGCCTTTCAGTTGAAGACATCGATGTTTTTGAGGTGAATGAGGCTTTTGCATCTGTACCGCTGGCCTGGCTGAAAGAGACAGGTGCCGATCCTAAGAAACTGAATCCGAACGGCGGTGCTATCGCACTTGGCCATCCATTAGGGGCGAGCGGTGCGCGGCTCATGGTGACCATGATGCATGAACTGGAACGAACAGGCGGGCGATATGGGCTGCAAACTATGTGTGAAGGACACGGGATGGCGAATGCAACAATTATTGAAAAGCTTGATTAACTAAAGGGGGGAAATAAAATGACATGGACGGTCGGCAGGATATTTGAGGCAGCGGCGGAAAAATTCAGTGAAAAAGAAGCGATTTATGATGTGCGGCGAAACCGGAGATATACGTACGGACAGTGGGCTGACAGAATTGACAGGATTGTCGGAGCCCTTCAGGCCGAAGGAGTAAAGAAAGGGGACCGGGTATCCGCCTATTTGTATAACAATGAGGAATTGGCGGCCGTTTATTTTGCCTGTGCCAAAATGGGGGCTGTTTTCAATCCGATTAATTTTAGACTTGCGGCAGAGGAGTTAGCGTACATTCTTAAGGATGCAGGACCGAAGATTGTCTTATTTGAAAAGGCTCTGGAGCCTGTCATTACGGCTGTTGAATGGAGGCATCCAGAAATGGCCTTTTGGTACATTGATGAACAGCCGCCGTCCTATGCTAAAAGCTTTCAGGAAAAAATAGACTCAGCCCCTTCACCGGAATGGAAGGAGGAAATCACGGAGGACGACCTGTATGCAATCATGTATACAAGCGGGACAACGGGGCGTCCGAAGGGTGTCCTCCACTCTCATCGGGAAATGGCCATCCAAAGCGATATATTGATGGAGGCAATGAAATTGGAAAGCGAGGATGTCGGGCTGATCACAGCTCCGATGTTTCATTGTGCCGAACTGCATTGCGCTTTTCTGCCCCGGGTGCAGGCAGGTGCCAGGAATGTCGTCCTGCATCAGTTTCAGGCGAAGAAAGTGCTGGAACTCATTGAAAACGAGCGGATTACTAAGCTTTTTGCGGCCCCGGCCATGTGGAATATGCTGCTGCAGGAGAAATTGGCGGACTTTGACCTCTCAAGCCTGCATCTTGGCTTGTATGGAGCAGCCCCTATGGCTCCGGCCCTTGTTACTGCCTGTCAGGAGAAGCTCGGCGTCCGGCTTATTCAGGCATATGGAATGACGGAAATGGGGCCGGCGATAACGCTGCTCTCAGAAGAAGATCAAATCAGGAAATCCGGCTCAGCGGGAAAGGCCTGCAGGGAGCATGAAATCATCATTGCCAGACCGAGTGAAGACGGGCCGTCGGATCCTGATGACAGGATGGAGCCAGGAGAAGCAGGAGAAATTCTTGTCAAGGGACCATGTTTGATGCAGGGATACTTCCAGCTGGAGGAAGTAACGGAAAAGGCACTGTACAAAGGGTGGTATCATTCAGGAGATATTGGTTTCCTGGACGAAGAAGGGTACCTGTGGGTGAAGGACCGGGTGGATGACATGATTATCTCCGGCGGGGAAAATATCTATCCGCGGGAGGTCGAAGATACGTTATATGAGCATCAAGGGATCTTGGATTGTGCAGTAATTGGCCAGCCGGATGAAAAGTGGGGAGAACGGGTAACAGCCTTTATTGTAGCCAAGAAGCCGGGTCTCACGGAGGAAGAGCTGGAGCAGTGGTGTAAAAACAGCAGGAAACTTGCCAATTATAAGCGGCCGAGAACGTACATTTTCTGCGATGAATTGCCGCGGAATGCAAGCGGCAAAATTCAAAAGTTTCTTCTGCGCAAACGGTTGGATACAATTACAGGTTAATTTTTCAGAAAATACTGATATTTATCCACATCCGTGGATAAACCTGTGTGTAAAACAAGAGAAGGATGGGCTATTTCCCATCCTTCTCTCCATTATGTTAGCCTTTTTTTGCCCGGCGGTCTGCTTCTGCTGATCTTTTTTGGGCAACTAGATCGTCATGATCGGCAAGTTCAGCGGAAAATTCAATATCACGGCCGTCACTTTTCATGTTTTGAGGCACTTGAGGAAGATATTGCTTATTTTTATCACGATTTTTGTGTATGCTGTTCCTGCCCATTCGAAACGCCTCCCAAGCTAATCTGGAAATGGTTAAAGTCAAAACCACTTCTGGCTTAGTCTGCGTCAGTGCTCCCCTCTTCATGCACGCTCTCAGCAAAAAGTTAACGGTCGGACCTTTTTTCCGTAAACCCGCCTGCCCGGTCAGCCTTTTTGAATTCATGGGCATATAGCACAGCTTGGGTAGTTGTCAGATTGCTTTTAAGTTTTACCTGTTTATTTTTAGACATATTTCTTCAGCTCCTATCCATTTATTTCTATCCTCCCCCTATAAATTAAGGCTCATACCTCTTTTTTTAAGAGATTCTTTAAGGCGCTGTCTAAATCAGGGTACCTAAAAGGAAACTGCGCATCCAGCAGCTTCTTCGGCAGCACTTTTTGTCCTTTCAAGACTAGTATGCTTTTTTCTCCGAGTGCCGCTTTCAAAGCCGGTGAAGGTACAGGAAGCCAATGCGGACGCCGCAAAATTCTCCCTGCTGTCTTTCCAAAATCCTTCATTCTTGATGGAGAAGGAGAGGTTAGATTGACAGGACCTTCAATATTCGGATGTGTCAGGCAAAAATGAATGGCTGCCGCCGTATCTTCAATATGGATCCATGACAGCCACTGTCTGCCATTGCCGACTGTTCCGCCTGCGAACAATCGGTAAGGAAGAAGGATGGAAGGCAAAGCCCCTTCTTCTTTCCCAAGAATGACGCCAAAACGCGTCAGGACGACTCTTCTGCTGTAAGCGCGGGATTTGGATGCCTCTGCTTCCCAAAGCTTGACTGTTTTTGCAAGAAAATCATCCCCGGAGGACTCGCTGCTTTCATCAAAAACCTGTTCTTCTGAAGTTCCGTAAAAGCCGATCGCACTTGCATTGATTACAACAGATATCTTTTCATCGAGTTGGGAGAGAATCCGGTTCATCTCCTTGGCGGCTTCAAGTCTGCTTTCAACGATCTCTCTTTTGCGCGGCTGGGTCCAGCGGCCGCTGTTCAGAGAGGTTCCGGCCAGATTTATGAAAGCGTCAATATCACGCAAGTAGTCTTCAGGAGCTGTTCCTTCTTGGAGCCAGCCGATATATGTAACATTTTGCTTATTTTGAAACCTGTCTGGATTTCTTGTCAGAATATAAAGGAAATGCTCATCTGAAAGCTGTCTGATAAGCTCTCGGCCTACAAAACCGCTTCCGCCGGCTATCGCAATTTTCATGGACTGCTGCCCCCTTGCTTTTAGTTTATGAACCTCTCCCAGGCATAGGGCGGTTTCTTGTCTTTACTTTATCATGGATGGGTTTTGGAGAGAAAACGTAAGGGGGCAAAAATTGTGGTAAAGTAGAGTGGGGGTGAGCAGATTGCCGGTGATCTCGAAAGTGACAGTGCAGAAAAAAAGAAGTGACCGTTATAATATCTTCATTGATGATCAGTATGCTTTTAGTGTCGATGAAGAGATTTTACTGAAATACGAATTGAAAAAGGGAAAAGAAGTGGATTCCCTTCTTTTATCACAAATACAGTATGTGGATGAAATTCAGAAAGCGTTTAATGATGCCTTGAATTACCTTTCCTTCCGGATGCGTTCAGAATCAGAAGTCCGGAAGCACCTAAAACAAAAAGGAATAGAGGATCCTGTTATTAAAGAAGCCATTCACAAGCTTTATCAGTATAATTATCTGAATGACCTTGATTTTGCAAAAGCCTTTGTACAGACAAAGGCTAATAATGGAGCGAAAGGGCCGATTACGACAAGACTCGAACTGAAGGAAAAGGGAGTAAGTGAAGCTTTGATTGATCAGGCGATGGACGAATATCCATTCGAGCTTCAGCTGGAACATGCTATAAAATTGGCGGAGAAAGCCATCCAGAAGGAGAAAAAGCTGTCTGAACGGGCTCTTGAACAGAAAATCAATCAAACGCTTGCCAGAAAGGGCTTCAGCAGTCAGGTCATCCAAGAGGTGCTTATGGAAGTGTCCCTTGAAAAAGAGCAGGATGAACAATGGGAGGCTTTATGCTATCAGGCAGAAAAGGCCAGCCGCCGATACTCCGGCTATGAAGGCTTTGAATATGAACAAAAAATGAAGCAGGCTTTATTTCGAAAAGGCTTCCCAATCGAATTGATTGACCGTTACTTGGATGCAGATAAAGAGGAATAGCCAAAAATCATTATTTTAGGTACTATATAAGTGAAAATGCAAACTAACGAATTTGGGGTGTAGAACATGGCTGACGCTAGATACAGCACCATGACAGAATATGAGCTCAATCAAGAGATTGCTGCCTTAAAGGAAAAGGCCAGAAAAGCAGAGCAATTAGGGATGGTAAGCGAGTTTTCCGTTCTCGAGCGAAAAGCTGCCATGGCTAAAGCATATTTACTGGATCCAAAAAATTTTAAGCCAGGGAAAATATATGAAATTGAAGGGGATCCGGGGGTCTATTTCAAAATTGATTATATGAATGGGGTATTTGCCTGGGGATATCGTTTAGGCGGAAATGGAAAAGAAGAAGCTTTGCCGATATCCATGCTGAAAGGGGAATCAGGGAATTAAGCAGCCGCTTAATCCCTGACTACATTTAACCGCGTTGGTTTGAAGCTTTCATCCGTTCCTGCGGATGGGAGTTAATCGAACCATCTGCACGTTTTGATGCAAATTCGGCTTTAGCTCGGGGTTCACCCTGGAACTTATTATTTGCTTGATTAGGAAATCCTTTTGCTTTATTCCGCATTTGGCCACTTCCTCTTATTTTTTACGCGTTTCCGCGTATTACTAGTATGGGTATAGAACACCGAGATTAATGCTGCGAAAATATGGGTAATGAGGTGGTTGTAATGAACGATTACCACGAAAAATTAGCGAGGAAATTGCTTGAAAAAAATGACTTAATCTCCTATGGAGAAGCCTTGACCTGGGTAGAGTTATTATGGGAGGATTTTGAGTCCACCTACGCAAAAGCCGGACATGAGTACGCCGGTGAAGAAATGACCATGCGGGTGGTCAATACGTGGATTGATAATTATGGAGAGCGCCTGCATGAATTTGTCGCTCAAAATCCTAAATATAAGGATTTTTTTGCAAACCAGCAGCGTTATCATTAAAAAAAAGGGGCTGTCTGATAAGTCCCTAAAATAAAGCACGTGGAGAAAAACCAGCCGTTTTTCTCCACGTGCTTTTGTATGTTTTCGATTTTTCTCTGAAAGTAGCTGGCGGATGCCTGCTACTTTCAGTATATTGTGGGCTAATGCCACAATCCCAAACTCGACATGTACCTTGTCGAGACCCCGCAAAGAAAATCTGCGGAACGACCGATTGCCCTTGATGTGACCGAACACACTTTCTACTTCGACTTTCCGCCGAGCGTAGATGGTGGCTTTCTCTTCACATTCAAGGGCTGTTTTTGCCTTCGCTTTCATTTCCTCGAAGACGGTATTCCAGTGTACTTGACGATTTCCCTTCGCTTTCGTGCATTTCTCTTTCAATGGGCAATCTGTACAATCTTCACATTCGTATATTTTGAAGCTTTGCTCATAACCAGACTGATTCTTTTTGTTTTGGTATTTTTTAAGCGTAACTTTCCTTCCATTCGGGCAAATAAAACAATCATCTTGCTCACAGTAGGTCCAGTTTTTCGCGTTTTTGATGTCCTTTTTGTATTTGCGTGTCTGTTCTTGTACATAGGATCCATAAGGAATGAGAAAATCAAATCGAGGCTCTTTCTCATCACCCACCGCATATACGTAGTTTTCTTCACTGCCATATCCTGCATCCGCGATGACTGTTTGGGGCATCGGTAAAGAAGTAGACGCCAGTTTCTCCAAATGCGGGATAAAACAACGCGTGTCTGTAGGCCGTTGATGAATGGTATAAAACAAGATAAATTGGTTCTCCGTCCCCATTTGCACGTTATACCCCGGCTTAAGCTGACCGTTTTTCATATGATCTTCCTTCATGCGCATAAAGGTTGCGTCTTTGTCCGTTTTGGAATAGCTGTTACGGTCGCCAAAGATTTCGTTCTGTTCCTTGTATTTCGCTAGTCGCGGTAAGAAATTTTCCCGAATCAGCTTTAAAGGTTTCTTCCATTTACTGCGTTCTTGTCGCTTCTCCTTACGAATCTTTGCATCTGTTTCCTTTTCAATTTCCTCTGTTAGCGTTCCTGCTTTTTCTTCTATTTCCTTAGCGACTGTCTCTAGATGATGTTCGGTGATCTCTGCATTTTGTTCGGTTTCCTTTTCTCCCGTTCCAGCTTCTAATTGGGTTAATTCGTGGATTTGTTGCAGGGTTTCCTGTATTTTCTCTTTTAGCTTGGCTTCAAATTTCGCCGTTGCTTTTTTCCACACGAAAGAATACTTATTGGCATTGGCTTCGATCTTGGTGCCATCCAAAAAGTAGTTTTCCATCGTGATGTATTTTTCTTCAATCAATTTCAGAATCATGGCTTCAAATAACTCATCCATCAAGACTTTCATCCGTTCCCCACGAAACTCGTTGATCGTACGGAAATCTGGTTGTTGCATCGCAGCTAACCACATGGCTGGGATGTTTTCTTTTATTAGCTTTTCGATTCCTCGGCAGGAATAAACCTTTTGGGAATAACCAAATAGAATGATTTTAAGCATCATTTTGGGATGGAAGGGACTTCGGCCACCCCCTTTATAATGAGAAAACAATTGCTCATCCGGTACGGCTTCCACCATTTCGTCTACCACACGTGCGACGTGATGTTCCGGTATAAGGGCTTCAACATCCAAGATCATTTGAATTTGGCGATTGTCGTAGGGTTTAAAAGTAGGGGCTAATGATCTTTTAGGGGCCATTTTCTCCTCTGTCTCTGGAAGAAGTGTCATTTGAGTGGTATAATTTTCGGTAGTAATCATTTGATTGCTCATAAAAATCGTCCTTTCTCGAATGTTGGTGTGGATAACTTTCATTTTACAGGAAGAGACGATTTTTTTGTGCTTTTTTATAGAAATTAAAAAGGGGCGCCGGCAAGTCAGATAAACCGACTTTCTGGACAGCCCCTTCAGACTGTAGACAAACTCGAAATTCGAGTTTGCCTACAGTCTTTTTTCTTTTAAAATAATAGTAATAGTTTTTGAAATAGTGTTAGTTGATTTTCGTTTCGGCGGACGCTTCCGCGGGCGTGGCCCAATCCTCCTCGTCGCTTTGCTCCTGCGGGGTATCGGCCTTCACGCTTTTCCCGCAGGAGTCGCCGCCTGCACTACAATCAACTCCTTTCTAAATAAATGTCTGAGGTGAATGGATATGATGACAAAAAATCAAATAAGTGAACGTGATCAAATGGAAATGATTACAATAGAGCAACTTGTACCACAGGATCATTTGGTCAGAAAGCTTGAATCAGCGATTGATTTTTCTTTCATCTATCCACTAGTTGAATCACTTTATTCAACACTAGGTCGACCTAGTGTTGATCCAGTCGTATTAATTAAAATGACATTTGTTCAATATGTATTTGGAATTCGTTCAATGCGTCAAACAATAAGAGAAATTGAAACAAATATGGCGTATCGTTGGTTTTTAGGGTTTGGATTTCATTCAGAAGTACCGCACTTTTCTACCTTCGGTAAAAATTATGAACGTCGTTTCCAAGATACGGATATCTTCGAACAGATTTTCTATCGAATTCTTAAAGAAATTGCAGATAAAGGACTACTAAGTGCTGACCATGTCTTCATCGATTCAACACATGTTAAAGCAAGTGCGAATAAACGTAAATTCGAAAAGAAGATAGTTCGTAAAGAGACTCGGGCATATGAAGCTAAACTTCAAGAAGAATTGAATCAGGATCGAGTTGATCATGGGAAGAAACCATTCCCATCAGATAAATTTGAAAAAGAAGAAGTTAAGGAGATTAAAGAGAGTACAACAGATCCTGAAAGTGGCTATTATGTAAAAGATGAAAGAACGAAACAGTTTGCTTATTCATTCCATGCGGCTGCGGACCGGTATGGGTTTATACTTGGGGCGGTTGTGACACCTGGAAATGTTCATGATAGTCATATGCTTCAGCCACTTGTTGAAAAGGTTATGGAAAAAGTGAAGAAGCCACTTGCTGTTGCTGCCGATGCTGCTTATAAAACTCCTGCGATTACTAAATTCTTATTTGAACATGAGATTCAACCAGTACTTCCTTATACAAGACCCAAAACGAAAGATGGGTTTTTACGCAAGCACGATTATGTATATGACGAGTACTATGATTGCTACCTATGTCCGGAAGGACAGGTTCTAAAATATTCAACTACCACCAAAGAAGGCAAACGCCAATACAAGTCGAACCCAGTTCAATGTGCCAATTGTCCTTTACTCGCTCAATGTACAAATAGTAAGGAGCACAGAAAAATGATTGAACGTCATATTTGGGCGCAGTATGTGGAGGAAGCAGATCATCTTCGTCATCAAAACGATATCAAACAAATATATGCAAGACGCAAAGAAACGATTGAACGTGTCTTTGCGGATGCGAAAGAAAAGCATGGTATGCGATGGACAACCCTTCGAGGGATTAAAAAATTGTCCATGCAGGCGATGCTTACTTTTGCTGCTATGAATTTAAAGAAGCTTGCCAATTGGACATGGCAAGCTTCGGCTATGGTCTAAAATAGAATACTCGAAGAGCATTTTGCTTAAAATCAGACCATAAAATACCTAAGAAAATCTCAAAAAGACAAAAGGCCTTCAGAATGAGACCATTCTGAAGGCCTTTTGTCGACAATCTGAAGCTGATTCCTCAGAATCAGCTTTTTTGTATTACAGGATTAAATTTAACTTCTTTTGCAGTTTGGCTTCACTGAAGATCCACCCTGTAAACGAGTTGAGAATATTCAAATCTTGATCCAAGTGAACGACGGCGACAAAAGGATAATATCCATTGGTTCGGTACCTGAGATCAATAAAGCGGACTTCGTGAATGCCGTTAATCTCCTCGATTTCCCACCGATAAACAGGGGAAAAGGAGAGAAAGGCAGCAAGGTTTTTATCTGACTTAGCTGCTTCTAATACTTTGCTCTCAGGCAGAGGAAGGCGTTTAAATGTATCCAAGACAGTAACAATGCCATTTTCGGCACGAGCCACATGATAATGCTTTTCTGTAATCACCGCTATTTTCCATCGATGATAGCGCATAGTCGGTGATAAAATGATTTTTCGGGCATCCGGAATTTTCATTTTCACCAGACGTTTAATGTATTTTTGCTCCCTGAATCTGGCGAGATAATAAATTATCAGCACACCATAAATGGCCAGGAACAAATAGCCGGGAGGAAAACCAAATCCCCATAAAATCAATCCGGCTGCATGAATGCCAAAAATGAACGGATCAAATGTATTGATAATGCCCAGTGCCACCCATTTTGAGGAAATCGGCCTGATCGCCTGTGTGCCATAGGCATTGAATATATCAACAAACACATGCAGGAAAACGGCCAAAAATGTCCACAGCCATAAATGCAGCAGATTGGCCTCAGGGGCGAAAGCAAAAATAGACCCTGTAATCAAGATCGGCCACAGCAGCACGGCCGGAATCGAGTGGGTAATGCCGCGGTGGTTCCTTATATATACTGCATTATTTCTTAATTTGAGTATGGTATCAATATCAGGTGCCTGTGATCCTATAATCGTACCGGCTAAGACTGCCTGAGCCGTAATGGATCCATCAGCTACAACAGGGTCCAAGGTTGCCAGCCCCCCAAGTGCAATACCCATAACAAAGTGAGTACCTGTATCCAAATAAGAGACCTCCTTGAACTTCCAAAATTTCCGTTTTTCTAAAAATGTATGATAACCGCCGGGAAAATGTGATAAATGTAATGGTTTTTCTATAGTTTACCTTATTTTATCTCATCCACCAAAGAAATATTGTTTCTTTTCACTTCTAAGGAAAATAAGTCCTGATAAAATGATTGGATCCTACACGATCCCCGATTGGTTCAGCTAACCTTCAGGGAAAATCACCCTGAAGGAAGTTTCACTTTATCCCGAATTAACTGGCTGTACAGTGAAGAGCATCCAAAGATGAGTAAACAGCCAGTAAAATCCCGATTGGTTCAACCTAACCATCATGAATGATGGAAGTTTCACTTTATCCCGAATTAACTGGCTGTACAGTGAAGAGCATCCAAAGATGAGTAAACAGCCAGTAAAATCCCAATTGGTTCAACTAACCATCATGAATGAAGGAAGTTTCACTTTACCCCGAATTAACTGGCTGTACAGTGAAGAGCATCCAAAGATGAGTAAACAGCCAGTAAATCCCCGATTGGTTCAGCTAACCTTCAGGGAAAATCACCCTGAAGGAAGCTTCACTTTATCCCGAATTAACTGGCTGTACAGTGAAGCATCCAAAGATGAGTAAACAGCCAGTAAAATCCCGATTGGTTCAGCTAACCTTCAGGGAAAATCACCCTGAAGGAAGTTTCACTTTATCCCGAATTAACTGGCTGTACACGGGAAGCTATGAAGTAAGGGACAGCCAGTAAATCCCCGATTGGTTCAGCTAACCTTCAGGGAAAATCACCCTGAAGGAAGTTTCACTTTATCCCCCTTGGGAGAATGCGTATAATGTTAGTATTACTTACCTATTCCCAAATAATATGAGACTTTAACATTTTCGGAGGCATGAAATTGAATAATGATTTGCAGCTGTCGCTAGAACAGACAGATATAGATGGATTTCAGAATGACTTGATCACCTGGTTTAAGGAAGAGCAAAGGAGCCTTCCTTGGAGAGAAAATAAAGATCCTTACCGTGTATGGGTTTCTGAAATCATGCTTCAGCAGACAAGGGTGGATACGGTCATTCCGTACTTTAACCGGTTTATGGAATGGTTCCCTACACTTGATGCTTTTGCAGAGGCGGATGAGGAAAAAATGCTGAAAGCGTGGGAGGGCCTGGGGTATTATTCAAGGGTTCGCAACCTTCATACGGCTGTGAAAGAAGTGAAGGAAAGCTACGGCGGAGCTGTGCCGGATGATCCAAAGGGGATTTCTGCCCTGAAAGGGGTCGGTCCGTATACAGCCGGAGCCATTTTGAGCATTGCTTATGGAAAGCCGGAGCCGGCAGTGGACGGTAACGTGATGCGGGTGCTGTCACGGATCTTGCTTATCAGGGAAGATATCGCGAAACCAAAGACAAGAAAAACATTTGAAGAAGCAGTGAGGGCTTTGATTTCCCATGAGGACCCATCATCGTTCAATCAGGGGCTGATGGAGCTTGGCGCTCTTATCTGTACACCGGGAAAACCCGCCTGTCTGCTTTGCCCTGTACGAAATCATTGTCAGGCTTTTGAAGCGGGCATTCAAAGTGAGCTTCCTATTAAAATTCAGAAAAAGAAATCAAGAGATGTACCGCTCGTTTCGGCCATCCTGACGAATGAAAAAGGAGAAATCCTGATTCACAAACGGCCGTCTTCCGGTCTTCTCGCGAATTTATGGGAATTTCCTAATTTTGAAATGCAGACTACACTGCAGCCGAAAAGAGATTTTTATGCAGGTCGTTTCTTGGAAGCTTATGGGGCAAAACCATTGATGGGCGATCATCTTGTGAAAATTGAGCATATCTTTTCCCATTTGGTCTGGAAAGTCGACACATATACAGGCTGTATGGATAGCCCGCTGGATGAAGAAGTCATGCAGGCCAATCAGTTGAGATGGGCAAGTCTTCAAGATCTTGAAGAGTATGCTTTTCCTGTTTCAAATCAAAAAATGCTGAAGGCGTACGTAGAAAGAGAAGAAGAGTAAATATAGACGGTATTGCCCGGGAAATGCCGAAACACGGAGAAGAATTCCTCCGTGTTTCAACAAATTCAGTCATACTTGAGTTGAGTTCCGTGTGTATAATCAGCCTCTTCTGTGCCGATTCCTCCCCGGTTTTCGATTTCTTCGATAATTTCACGATGAATGGTCTGTCCTTCTAGGTTCAAATAAGGTACCATTTGCTGGAGGGAGTGATGGAAATAAGCTAGTTCACTTTTATCCCATTCTGATTTAGGCAGCATGGAAAGCTCGGTCATATCTCGGCCAACGTACATAAGTATCACCCCTTTTCCACTATTTTTCTTACTTAAATGATTATTTATACTGTTTTTCCACAATGAAAGGATGTATAAACTATGGAACAGAAAGTTGCACTTGTAACAGGAAGCAGTAAAGGCCTGGGACGCCAAACTGCCATCAGGCTGGCAAAGGAAGGCTATGATCTCGTAATTAACTATGCCCGGAGTAAATCTAAAGCGCTTGAAGTGGCTGCAGAAATTGAGGCATTAGGCCGGAAAGCCTTGGTGATTAAAGCGAACGTTGGGGATGTCTCTAAGGTAAAAGCGATGTTTGCAGAAATCGATGAACATTATGGAAGGCTGGATATATTAGTGAACAATGCCGCTTCCGGTGTTCAGCGTCCGCTAATGGAGCTGGAGGAAACTCATTGGAACTGGACGATGGACATTAATGTAAAAGCCCTGCTGTTTTGTGCCCAGGAAGCAGCGAAGCTAATGGAAAAAAACGGCGGCGGAAAAATCGTCAGCATCAGTTCTCTTGGATCAATCCGCTATCTGGAAAACTATACAGCAGTGGGCGTTTCTAAAGCAGCACTTGAAGCATTGACCCGTTATTTAGCAGTAGAACTTGCCAAGAAGAATATTGTTGTCAATGCAGTATCAGGCGGTGTAATTGATACGGATGCCCTGAAGAGTTTCCCAAACCGAGAGCAAATGCTTCAAGAAGCAGCGGAACAGACCCCGGCAGGAAGGATGGTCGAGATGGAGGACATGGTTCATACCATTATGTTCCTGCTCTCTGACGGAGCATCCATGATACGGGGACAGACAGTCATTGTCGACGGCGGAATTTCACTCCTTGTTTAACGTGTATGGACAGATACAGCTGCTAAAACGAATGCTTGAACTGGTAAAAATTGAGAAAAAATAAGCCGGATACTCCTTTTTCATAATGGTTATGTTATTACTTGTGGAGGTGATTCAGATGGCGAAGAAAACTCAAACAGGAACTGATGTAGAACAAGTGAAACAGCAAAACGCAGGTCAAAGCGGTCAATTCGGAACAGAATTTGGCAGCGAAACAAACGTACAAGAAGTAAAACAGCAAAATCAGCAAGCTGAAAACAGAAAGAGAAAATAATTTACCTTTCATACAAAAAAGGAGCGCTCTTAACAGAGTGCTCCTTTTCGTTTTTTAAATCTTTTCGACAAAGTTTCTGACCCGTTTACATATTAAGCTAAAGGAGATTAGGCCGCGTGAAACGAATATACCATTCAGAGGAAAAATCACTTAAGGCAGGTGCAGGATATGGAAGAATTCGATCAGCTCATACAGAAGCAATTACAGACAATGGACAAGCTTTTATTTTTGCAATCTGAAATCGAAAGATGCCAGGACATCGAAAGCCAATTGAGTGCATTGCAGGAAATGAGCAAAGCGGATACAGTAAAGGATGAAATTTCAAAAAAACAATCAGAGCTGCAAGCAATTCATGACATGTTTGAAAAGCAGACAGAGGAAGTTATCCGCTATTTTCAAAAGAGCCAAGCCTCGATTCTTAAGTAAAAAATGCCATCTTACAATATTCAGTAGCTAATTTGAAGCAAGGTGAATAAGGAAGTCGGAGAATCCTGATTGAAATTTTCGACTTTTTTGCACATTTTTGCTGAAGGATTAGCTACTTTTGTTTTAAATTTAGGAATAAATCGCTATAATAAAGGAATAAGAAAATGGATACTTGTTTCATATTCACTCGTATATAAATTTCGCATGAAAAAACAATTTATTTGGGGACCCTCAGAAAATGAATTGTTCAAAGAAAATGTTTCAGAAAGGGATTACAAAGGGCAGATTGCATATAGGCAGAAAGGAAAAAAGAAGAGAACGCCGCTGCATTTTTCCTGCTGCCTAGAGAAAGTAGGGAGAGAAAACATGGGGATTGTTCCTGCTGAAGGCGGAAAAATCCAAATCCAAAGCTACAAACACAACGGACATATTCACAGAATCTGGGAAGAAACGACCGTGTTGAAGGGGACGCAAAATATTGTTATAGCCGCGAACGACCGGACCATGGTAACGGAATCAGACGGAAGAACATGGATCACACGGGAACCGGCGATTTGTTATTTCCATTCAAAATACTGGTTTAACGTAATTGGGATGTTAAGAGAAGATGGGGTCTATTATTATTGTAATATCAGTTCTCCGTTTACATGTGATGAGGAAGCACTAAAATATATCGATTATGATCTTGATATTAAAGTATTTCCGGATATGACGTTTAATTTATTGGATGAGGATGAATATGAAAGGCACCGGAAGGAAATGAACTACCCGGATGCTATTGATGGGATTTTAAAACGCAATGTCGATTATTTGATTTATATGATCCGCCAGCGGAAAGGTCCTTTTTCCGCCGAGTTCATTGATTCGTGGTATGAGAGATTTCTGACGTACCGATAAGGACAGGCCCTGTATAATAGCAGGGTCTTTTTTCTGTTTTCAGAGTTAATGGCAAAACTTGAAGGCAGATTCGCAGGGAATGGAATTGCTTTAGGGTATAATGGGTATAGAGTAATTAAATTTATAATAGTTGGAGGAGCCAGTTGGACAGCGTAAAGAGATATTTAACATTTGTAAAACCATATAAGTGGCCCATCATTGGCACTGTGATTATAGGGCTTTTGAAGTTCGGCATCCCCTTGTTAATCCCTTTGCTCAGTAAATATGTAGTTGATGATATTATTGGGAATACCAGTATGGCTGTTGATGAAAAATTGGACAGGCTTTGGTGGGTAATCGGCATTATGCTGTTTATTTTTGTCGTCCTGAGGCCGCCGATTGAATATTTCAGACAGTATTTCGCCCAATGGACAGGAACCAAGATCCTGTTTGACATTCGAAATCAGCTTTTTACTCATATTCAAAAGCTCAGCTTTAAATATTACTCGAACCATCGTGTCGGGGAAGTCATTTCAAGGGTCATCACGGATGTAGAGCAGACGAAAAACTTTGTCATTACCGGTCTGATGAATCTGTGGCTTGATATTGCTACAATTATCATTGCGATCACCATTATGTTTACGATGGATGTTCCCTTGACAATTGTCTCTTTGATCATGCTGCCTTTCTATGCTTTTTCGGTGAAGCATTTTTTCGGGAAGCTGCGGATCTATACACGTGTACGCTCACAAGCCCTGGCCGACCTGCAAAGTCATCTGCAGGAAAGGGTTCAAGGCATGGCTGTCATCAAAAGCTTTGCCATCGAGGACTATGAGCACGAACAATTTAAAAAGCAAAATGCAAATTTTCTTGATAAAGCACTGACGCATACAAGCTGGAATGCAAAGTCATTTGCCGTAGTTAATACAATTACCGATATTGCCCCTTTGGTGGTGATTGCCTATGCAGGCTATCAGGTCATTCAGGGGGATATGTCCATTGGAACAATGGTGGCTTTTATCGGCTTTATTGACAGGCTGTACAATCCGCTTCGCCGTCTTGTCAATTCGTCGACTACAATGACACAGACGCTTGCTTCTATGGACCGGGTTTTTGAATTCATCGACGAGAAGTATGATATCGTGGACCGCCAGAATGCAAAGGAAGCCCGAAATATCAAAGGCCACATCCAGTTTGACCATGTCAGCTTTGCTTATGATTCAGAGGATGAAGAGATTCTGAAAGATATCAATCTGGACGTGAAGGAAGGGGAAACCATTGCGTTCGCAGGCATGAGCGGGGGCGGAAAATCCTCACTGGTCAGCCTGATTCCCCGGTTTTATGATGTGACAGGCGGAACGATATACCTGGATGGGACAGATATCAGAGAGTTTAACGTCAGAAGCCTCCGTGATAATATCGGGATGGTGCTGCAGGACAATATTCTTTTCAGTGATTCTGTTAAAGCAAATATCCTGATGGGAAAGCCGGATGCCAGTGATGAAGAAGTTTATGCAGCAGCAAGGGCAGCCAATGCGGATGAGTTTATTCGAAACCTGCCGAATGGATATGATACAAAGGTGGGGGAACGCGGGGTTAAATTATCGGGCGGCCAGAGACAGAGAGTGGCGATTGCCCGTGTCTTTTTAAAGAACCCGAGGATTTTGATCTTGGACGAAGCAACATCTGCGCTTGACTTGGAGAGCGAACAATTTATCCAGGAAGCGCTGGATACGCTGGCGAAAAACAGAACCACCTTCATTGTCGCCCATCGTTTGTCGACAATTACTCATGCTGACCGGATTGTAATGGTTGAGCATGGAAAAATCACAGAGATGGGAACACACAGCGAATTAATGAAAAAGCACGGAAGGTATTGGGAGCTGTATAATGTCCAGCAGCTGGATCAAGCATGACCGTTACTAAAGCATCGATTTTTTTTCGATGCTTTTTTTATATGATCCGGATATGTCATGAATCTCTTCTTAAAAAGGATGTTTTTACATCAATCGGACAAAATAAAGAAGAAATGACATGAGAAGGAGAGACAGAACAATGAAGGATACGAATGAATTTGTGGAAGAAATAAACGAAAATCAGAAAAAAGCGGAAAAGAATAAGAAACGGCAAAGCAAAGGCACACAAAGTGATAAACTGCCAAATAAACAGCATTGATAAGAGTCTGGGGAAAAAGCGGAACAGTCGTAGAATAGGATTACTGTTCCGCTTTTGTAATCTTTGTACATCAGCAAAAAAATCTCTATGAAATTTGATATGTCAGAGTGTGAGCTGATGGGAACGCAGGGTGTTCCTATGTATTCGATCCGAAGATATAGAAAATATAACAGGCATCGAGAGGGGGTCCTTTCAATGCCTGTTGTTGAGTTATTTATTTTTATTCAGTCTCTTACACAATTTCCTTCGAAAGCCGGAAGTATTTGAGTTTGACGATGGTCAGCAGCTCCGGCAAAATGATGCCGATTACGATTAAGCTTAGTCCGAGCCACTGAAGGGGAGAGACGGTCTCATGTAATAAAAGGATGGAGATGACGGTAGCGGAAGGCAATTCGGCCGCACACAGTATTCCGCCAAGCCCTAAGCCGACTTTCGGGAAAGCGACTGCAAACATGAAGAATGGAATAATTACGCCAAGAACGGCGAGCAGCAGTCCATACTGCCAAAGTTCCGTTGTAGCAAGCCTAGTGACCAGCTGTATTGGATTTGTTGTGCAAACGGCGGTCAGCATGGCTCCTGTCCCGATATAAAACAGCCGCTTGGCAGTAGGTTCATGGGTGGCAACTCTGGAATTGCAGAATATATACAGGGAAAAGAACAGAGCTGCCAATAAACCAAATCCGATTCCTTTTAGACTGAGTCCGGCCAAGGGCTGTCCGAAAAAGGAGCCTGCAAATAAAGTTCCGGCAAATAACAAGATGACTGCCAGAAGTTTGTTCCGGCTTGGCAATTTCCGGGTCACTAGACTTTCGAGAAAAACGCCGATCCATGTAAATTGAAACAAGAAGACAACAGCAATCGATGCCGGCAATTCCTCGATCGACAGCGAATAGGTTTTACCGACAAGGGTCGTCAGCATGCCTGTCAATAACAGCAAAAAAGCATTCTTACCCGAGATGGAATAGCGGAATGAGAATAAAAACAGTAAGCTGATGAGGATCCAGCCAAGCAAATATTGCCCTCCAACCAATTCTCCGGAAGTAAAACCTGCATGAAATCCTATTTTTATAATGGTGGACAACGTTCCGTAGGAGATGGCACCTATTATAATCATGAGTGAATATTTAAAAAGATTCATCATAAACCTCCCTTAAAAGTAAATACAGTTCTCTGACGATCCGCTCAGAAAAAAGATGTAAAACATAAAAAACGCCACTTGTCATGAACAGACAAGTGACGAACGAAAAAAGGCGAAGCCTCTTAAAATTTCGTCTCTCAAACAGAGCTTGAGTTTAAAGATATATACTAGAATAATTTCATTTTCCAAGATTGTCAATCTATCATTATTTGCCTCTTTTTTTGACAGTTCTTTTCAGATTCTTTAGAGTTAATAGAAGATAGGAAATAAGGGGGAGAAACAGGCTGGATATCACAACAGAAATCATGAACAGTATTGAATTGAGTGTATTCAGGGTCAGGAAGAAATTGAAGAAGATTGTCGAAATTAATATCGCGCCGTACGGGATAACGACCTCCCAATTTTATATTTTGATGCTGATCAAAAGAAAGGGCTCCGTAAGGTCCACCCAGCTTGCCGAGTTGTTAAATGTTAAACCGAGCGCCATTACGGTACTGATTGACAGGCTGGCAGAACTGGAATATGTGGACAGACATCCTTCCCGATTAGACAGGAGAGTAACGGAGCTGGAGCTGAGCAAAAAGGGGAAAGAGGCACTCGTGCACATCATGGCAGACCATAATGAGCTTTTTGAACGCCATATTGACTTCTTTTCATTGGAGGAGCTTGAGAAGCTGTTGGCTGAACTTCAAAAACTAGAAAATGTCGCAGATAAAATTCTCGATGGACTTCCGCCGCAATCTTCAATTTAAAATAAGCATAAAAAGGGGCTGCAGGAAATCCTGCAGCCTTTTGTCTTTTTGAGATTTTCTTAGGTATTTTATGGTCTGATTTTAAGCAAAATGCTCTTCGGTATTCTATTTTAGACCATAGCCGAAGCTTGCCATGTCCAATTGGCAAGCTTCTTTAAATTCATAGCAGCAAAAGTAAGCATCGCCTGCATGGACAATTTTTTAATCCCTCGAAGTCGCAAAGACACGTTCAATCGTTTCTTTGCGTCTTGCATATATTTGTTTGATATTTTTTTTGATGACGAAGATGATCTGCTTCCTCCACATACTGCGCCCAAATATGACGTTCAATCATTTTTCTGTGCTCCTTACTATTTGTACATTGAGCGAGTAAAGGACAATTGGCACATTGAACTGGGTTCGACTTGTATTGGCGTTTGCCTTCTTTGGTGGTAGTTGAATATTTTAGAACCTGTCCTTCCGGACATAGGTAGCAATCATAGTACTCGTCATATACATAATGGTGCTTGCGTAAAAACCCATCTTTCGTTTTGTACCTTGTATAAGGAAGTACTGGTTGAATCTCATGTTCAAATAAGAATTTAGTAATCGCAGGAGTTTTATAAGCAGCATCGGCAGCAACAGCAAGTGGCTTCTTCACTTTTTCCATAACCTTTTCAACAAGTGGCTGAAGCATATGACTATCATGAACATTTCCAGGTGTCACAACCGCCCCAAGTATAAACCCATACCGGTCCGCAGCCGCATGGAATGAATAAGCAAACTGTTTCGTTCTTTCATCTTTTACATAATAGCCACTTTCAGGATCTGTTGTACTCTCTTTAATCTCCTTAACTTCTTCTTTTTCAAATTTATCTGATGGGAATGGTTTCTTCCCATGATCAACTCGATCCTGATTCAATTCTTCTTGAAGTTTAGCTTCATATGCCCGAGTCTCTTTACGAACTATCTTCTTTTCGAATTTACGTTTATTCGCACTTGCTTTAACATGTGTTGAATCGATGAAGACATGGTCAGCACTTAGTAGTCCTTTATCTGCAATTTCTTTAAGAATTCGATAGAAAATCTGTTCGAAGATATCCGTATCTTGGAAACGACGTTCATAATTTTTACCGAAGGTAGAAAAGTGCGGTACTTCTGAATGAAATCCAAACCCTAAAAACCAACGATACGCCATATTTTTTTCAATTTCTCTTATTGTTTGACGCATTGAACGAATTCCAAATACATATTGAACAAATGTCATTTTAATTAATACGACTGGATCAACACTAGGTCGACCTAGTGTTAAATACAGTGATTCAACTAGTGGATAGATGAAAGAAAAATCAATAGCTGATTCAAGCTTTCTGACCAAATGATCCTGTGGTACAAGTTGCTCTATTGTAATCATTTCCATTTGATCACGTTCACTTATTTGATTTTTTGTCATCATATCCATTCACCTCAGAGGATTTATTTAGAAAGGAGTAGATTGTAGTGCAGGCGGCGACTCCTGCGGGAAAAGCGTGAAGGCCGATACCCCGCAGGAGCAAAGCGACGAGGAGGATTGGGCCACGCCCGCGGAAAGCGTCCGCCGAAACGAAAATTAACTAACACTATTTCTTAAAAGAAAAAAGACTGTAGGCTGCAGGAAATCCTGCAGCCTTTTTTAGTCCGTATCCTGTTGAACAGAAATCTCATTGACTCCCTGGTGATAGGACTGGAAGCTTGAGATTAATTTTTCCAGGTGTTCCAGCTGTTCTTCATATTCGATGATCGCCGAAATCAGCGGAACAATCCTGGCTGAAAAGTGGGTGATGTTGCAATCCGCATCATCCAGATGTTTCTGCTGCTCAAAGAAGAGAGTGAGCAGCTCCTGACGATGGAAAAATTCTTCTTTCGGATCGCTGATGGCCCCGATTGATTTGATTTTATCAATATGCTGGAGCAGCAGGCGTTCGTGCTTCAAAATTAATTGATCGATATGCATGAAAACATCCTTTTGGAAGGTCTCTGGCATATGATGAATTTCATTTTCAAACTTATGCAGCCTTTTTAACGTTTCAAAAGCTTTCTTTGTCGTTGTAATGATCTGCCTATAGACAACCAATTTCCTTGCAGTGGCAAGCCTGTTCCTTTTGAAGTAATCTCTTTCTTCTTTGAACATCGAGTAGGTTTGTTCGATCTTCATGAGATCGTCCTTCAGTCTGTCGATGTCCTTTTTCAAAAAGGTGTGCTCAGAAGCGTGTCTTGTACTAATCCGAATCCACTTAATGATATCTTCCGTAGCTTCGTTTATCCGATTATATAACCTAGTTTCATATTTAGGCGGTATAAAGACAAGATTTACTACAAAGGATGATAGAATACCCAGCAGTACGGAAGAAAAACGGATAAAGGCAAAGTGCAAAAACTCGCCCTGTTGGCTTTCCATTAAGGCGATAACCGTAACAATGGAAAGGACGATGGTCTTCTCCATTTTCAATCTTAGGTTGATGGAAATGACGATGATAACGGCAAGGCCTACAATGAATAGATGGTTGCCGAACAAAAGGACAAACGTGACAGCAACAATCGCACCGATAATATTTCCTTGAATCTGCTCAAGAACCGTTTGATAGGAACGGTATATCGTTGGCTGAATCGCAAATATGGCCGCAATTCCTGCTAAGACGGGAGCTGGCATATTTAAAAGCTCTGATAAATATAAGGCCAAAACAATGGCTATTCCCGTTTTTAATATGCGGGCACCTAGCTTCATATAGTAAAAGTTCCTTTCTTGTTTTTAAAATTAAATTAAACAGCATCCATGCTTTACATTTAAAATTTACACTAATTCGGGAAAAAGTAAACAAAAAGAAATATACAACCTATTGTACTTCATTTCAACTATTAATATGATATTTAGGTTATTTTATCTAATAACCGAAGAAAAAGGAAGAAAAGCGCCTGCTGTGAGGGAGTCAGCCCACTTGGATGGGAACAGTACGGAAGCCGGAGATAGAAAAAACCTGTGACGGAAGGTCACAGGTTTTTTAGGCTGGTATTCGTTTTTATTCATTGCCAAGCTGTTTGAAGGCCCGGTTTACAGCTTTAAGCGTTTCTTGAATGTCAGCTTCTGTATGAGCTGTAGTTAAGAACCATGCTTCATACTTGGAAGGGGCCAGGTTCACGCCTTCCGCAAGCATCAATTTGAAGAATCTGCCGAATTTCTCGCCGTCTGTATTTTGAGCCTGCTCATAATTCGTGACTTTCTCATCCGTAAAGTAAACGGTGAGCGCACCTTTTAAGCGATTGATCGTAATCGTCACGCCATGTTCGGCAGCCGCCTCCAAAATACCTTTTTCAAGGATTCCTCCCAAACGGTCAAGTTCGTCGTAGACACCTTCTTGTTTAAGCACTTCAAGACAGGCGATTCCGGAAAGCATGGAAGCAGGGTTGCCGGCCATGGTTCCTGCCTGATAAGCAGGTCCGAGGGGAGCAACAGTTTCCATAATTTCTTTTTTGCCGCCATAAGCACCGATTGGAAGTCCGCCGCCAATGACCTTGCCCATAGCCGTAAGGTCAGGCTTTAAGCCAAGCATGTCCTGTGCTCCGCCGTACATGAAACGGAAAGCGGTAATAACTTCATCAAAAATAACAAGTGCCCCTGCTTCATGAGACAGTTCAATGACATCTTCCAGGAATCCCGGTTTTGGCTCCACAATTCCAAAATTGCCGACAATCGGTTCAACAAGAACGCCTGCGATCTCATTGCCCCACTTAGCCAATGCTTCCTTAAATGGTTCAATATCGTTGAACGGCACCGTAATGACTTCCTGAGCGATGCTTTGCGGAACGCCGGCTGAATCCGGGGTGCCGAGTGTAGAAGGGCCTGATCCGGCAGCCACTAGGACTAAATCGGAATGGCCGTGATAGCATCCTGCGAATTTAATGACTTTGTTTCGGCCGGTGTAAGCCCGTGCGACCCGAATTGTTGTCATGACCGCTTCTGTGCCGGAATTGACGAAACGGACCTTATCAAGGTTGGGCATTGCTTCTTTCAGCATTTTAGCGAATGTCACTTCATGTTTGGTCGGTGTTCCGTAGAGGACACCTGTTTCCGCTGCATGTGTAATCGCTTTGGTGATGTGCGGATGGGCATGTCCGGTAATGATTGGACCGTAGGCTGCGAGATAATCAATGTATTTGTTGCCGTCCACATCCCAGAAATAAGCGCCTTCTCCGCGTTCCATCGCAACTGGTGATCCGCCTCCGACGGCCTTATAAGAACGTGACGGGCTGTTTACACCGCCAACGATATGTTCAAGTGCTTCTTTATGTAGCAATTCAGAGTTTTTGAATTCCACTTGTATTCCTCCTCTATAAATACGCATATCCTTATCCATCATAGCACTTTTTGTTCGGAATATGGAGGGATGTGCTGAAAACAGCCATATTCCTTAAACTGCAATATATTCTTTGATAAATGTCAGGACAGCGAGGATGGTCTGGGCATCCTCCACATCAAATTTCTGGCGTTTGAATTCCCCGCTTGATTGATAATAGATGATTTCGCCTGTTCCTTTTGTTTCATTGATCTCAAGCCGGAACATAAGCAAGGTCTCTGCAATGGAGCCTCCTTCATCTCTTTGAACAATTTGGCCAAGCACTTCGTTGTATTCATTTTCATACAAAAAATCAAGCTGCTGGGAGGCTGCAATCTTTTCTGTCTGAGAGAGAATCAGATGCTCCAGACTTTGGTTTTCATTCATATTTACCGCTCCTTTATTTTTAAGCATTATTATTGTTTAATAAGCTGCAGTTGGCTAAACTAATTGATTAGGACTGATCATATGTGGAGGAAGGAATCGAATGAGTAATGCAATCGAAGTAAGACAGCTGCGGAAGGATTTTAAATCGTATACGAGCAGAGCTGGTCTGAAAGGGGCTTTTCGGGATCTGCTAGTAAGAAACTATAAAGTCGTTTCAGCTGTGAACGATATTAATTTTACTGTAAAAAAAGGAGAGATGGTAGCTTATATTGGGGAAAATGGAGCAGGGAAATCGACAACGATTAAAATGCTTACCGGTATATTAACGCCGACCTCTGGTGAAATCATGGTTAATGGAATGAATCCGCATAAGGAACGGGAGCGTTTTACCCGGACGATCGGAGTCGTATTCGGCCAGCGTTCACAGCTCTGGTGGGATATTGCCGTACAGGAATCCTTCCGGCTTTTAAAAAAAGTGTACAAGGTGAGCGATGAACAGTATAACGAGCATATGGAGCATGTAATCCGGACGCTTGATATCGGGCCGCTTCTGGACAAGCCTGTCAGAAAGCTTTCTCTCGGCCAAAGAATGCGCTGTGAGCTGGCGGCTGCTTTGATACATAATCCGCCGCTGTTATTTTTGGACGAGCCGACCATCGGGCTGGATGTACTTGTTAAATTAAAGATTCGGGAGTTCCTAAAAGAAATTAATGAGAAATATAATACAACGATTCTTTTAACGACGCATGATCTGGGCGATATTGAAGCGCTTTGCGACCGCGTCATTATGCTGGATGAGGGAAAAGTGATTTATGACGGGCAGCTCCAGAAGCTGAAGGACGACTGGCTGGAGGAAAAAGAAGTTCAGTTTCAGCTGATTGATCCGGCCCCGCTTCAAGAATTGGAATCACTGCCGTTGCCGTTTCCGATTACATGGGAACTGGATGAAAAGCACCACACCTTTAAGGCGGTTATCAAGGATGAGGGCGATCAGATTTCTCAGCTGATATCCGCGGTTGTTTCCCATTATAAAATCAAGGATGTTAAAATCCATGAAACGAGCATTGAGGAAATTGTGCGCGGCATTTATGAAAAAGGAGCAGTCTGACTCCCTTGAAGGGGCAGTTAGCATAGGAGGGAGACTGTAGAGTTGGACAAGTATCTTGAGATGATCCGGATGCGCTTTTTAATGATGCTCGCATATCGGACCGATTATTACACAGGCATATTAATTTACAGCATTAACATTGGCGCCTATTACTTCTTATGGGGAGCCATTTATGGGGATAAGAGTTCGATTGAAGGAATGTCCGGAGCACAGATGACTACATATGTAGCCATCGCCTGGATGGCCCGTGCTTTTTATTTTAATAACATTGACCGGGAAATTGCCACTGAAATCAAGGATGGCAAGGTAGCGGTCGAATTAATCCGTCCTTATAATTACTTGGGCATGAAAACCATGCAGGGGCTGGGGGAAGGGATTTTTCGTTTCTTTTTCTTCTCCATACCGGGGATGGTGATCGTCTCGCTCATTTTCCCTGTACAGCTTCCGGCAGATCCGCAAATTTGGGGATTTTTTGCACTATCCCTGTTGTTTAGTTTTATCATAAATACTCAAATCAATTTGCTGACCGGCTTGATCACTTTTTTCATTTATAACGGAAATGGGCTCATTCGGGCGAAGCGGGTCATTATCGATTTGTTTTCAGGTTTGCTGCTGCCGATCAGTTTTTATCCGCTTTGGGCACAGGATGTCATGAAATATTTGCCGTTTCAGGGAATCAGCTATATTCCAAGCATGATTTACAGCAATGGATTTACAGGCGGAGAAACGTTTGCTGCCCTACTGCAGCAATTCGTCTGGGTGTTGATTTTACTTATTCCGATTCAGCTTCTGTGGGTGCTCGCTAAGAAACAGCTGATCATTCAGGGAGGGTGAAGAAGTGTTTTATCTGTCGATGTTTTTTCAATATATCAGCCAATATATGAAAACCAGAATGCAATACCGGGCTGATTTAATCATTGAGATTTTTTCAGACTTGATGAACCAGGCGGTGAACCTTGTGTTTATCCTGGTCGTATTTGGCCATACACAGCTGCTGAGCGGCTGGACCCGTGAGGAAATTATCTTTATTTATGGTTTTTTCCTTGTCCCGTATGCCCTGTTTTCAACGTTTTTTAATATATGGGACTTCAATGACCGCTATATTGTGAAAGGGGAGATGGACCGGATCCTGACGAGGCCGATTCACAGTCTCTTTCAGGTGGTTTTAGAGAGGATGGAACTCGAATCTCTCTTCGGACTGATTACCGGGCTGATTATCGTTTTCTATGCAGGCATTTCTCTGGATCTGCAGATAGCTTGGTATGATCCGTTCATTTTCGTCCTATTTGCCATTGGGGGAGCGCTCGCCTATGCAGCCATCTTTGTGATGATTGCAAGCATTGGCTTCTGGTCTGATTCCAAAACATCCATCATGCCGATGATGTACAATATCGGGAACTATGGCCGCTATCCAGTGGATATCTATAATAAGGTCATTCGGTTTATTTTAACCTGGATCATTCCATTTGCTTTTGTCGGCGTTTATCCGGCTTCCTATTTCCTTGGAAAACAGGAATGGTATTACCTTTCTTTTGCCACCCCGCTGATCGGTGTAATCTTCTTTGTGATTGCCGTTCTAATTTGGAATCAGGGTGTGAAGAAATACAGGGGAGCAGGGAACTGATAAAAAGCCGCCCGCTATAAAGCGCCGATTCTCTGCTGTTCTTTTATGGAAGGACAGGGAGTATTTATAAGAGAAAGGTGTTTAATGAAGCGGGGAGTGCCGATGACATTATATCTTGTAGTGGCGGCAAGTATCTTTTGCATGACGATGAGTATCCGGACATTATTTATAGCAGACTCTGCTGAAAAGCGATTTTCCGTAAAGGATTTATATTGGCTGGGGAATTTATATGCCACAATTTTAATCGGGTTTGCCCTGATTTACCTTGTATTTGAGCTGAAGAACCACTCAGTTATTTTGGATACTGGCAACCGTATAGAAGGAGGTTTTACGGATCAGCTGAGGACCTCCTTCTATTTCAGTGCGATGACCATGTTCTCGGTCGGGTATGGCGATGTAAGTCCGATAGCAGCTGGGCGCTTAATTGCCACTATCCAGGCGTTTATTGGCTATACACTGCCGGCGGCTTTTGTCATCCGAACATTTATTGATCGGGGAACCCCGGGCGAGTGAAAGCATGAGAGTTGAGTTTGGAGGGAGTATTCGGTACTCTTACGGTAATGGAATACGATTGGAGTGACGAATATGACTGGTATAATTGGCGAAAAAGCCCCGGATTTCACATTGCCTGCCCAAGATGGGAAAGAGGTATCTTTGAGTGACTTTCGCGGCAAATATGTAGTGCTGTACTTTTATCCGAAAGACATGACACCGGGCTGTACGACAGAGGCATGCGATTTCCGTGATCAGCATGCAAATTTTGAGGAATTGAATACTGTCATTCTCGGAGTCAGTCCCGATCCTGCAGCACGGCATGAAAAGTTCATCGAAAAGCACGGTCTGCCTTTCCTGCTGCTTGCAGATGAAAACCATGAAGCAGCTGAAGCGTATGATGTATGGAAGCTGAAGAAAAACTTCGGCAAAGAATACATGGGAATTGAGCGTTCTACCTTCTTGATTGATGAAGACGGCAATCTGATCAAGGAATGGCGCAAGGTGAAAGTGAAAGGCCATGTAGAGGAAGCGCTGGAATATATCAAGGGGATAAAGAAGTAATTCATCGGAATGCAAGCCTATTTTCTGGAAGGAAGGCTTTTGTCCACTTCCGAAAAGGCATATCCGAATATGCTTTAGTAAGGGAATACCTCCTCAAAAAAATGGTGGCACGGGTTGTAATGACCCGTGTTTTTTTTGTATTTTTTCATAACGCCCAATGATTCATGATAAAATTTTACATATAACAAGGGAGGGAGAATCAAGATGCTCATTTTATCTACAATAATACCGCCGCAAGCCATTCAAAAAGAAATGGAACGCAAATTTCCAAATGAACAGTTTGTATATAGAAAAGGATGGGATGAAGACTATTTATCAAAAGCGGAAATTCTCATTACGTATGGAGAAGATCTTACAGAGGCTGAGATTCAAAAGGCGGGCCAGCTGAAATGGATCATGGTGATGAGCGCCGGTTTGGAAAAAATGCCGCTCAGCACTATTGCGGCTCAAAACATTCTAGTCACCAATGCAAGGGGAATACATAAGATCCAAATGGCTGAATACACAATAGGTGTATTGCTCCAATATGAAAAGCGTCTGAAAAGGCTGATTGCTCAAGAAGAGAAAGGGGTTTGGGACAGAAAGCTGATGATGGGCGAACTGGCCGGTAAAAAGATGGCCGTCTTAGGAACCGGAGCGATTGGCGGAGAAATTGCCAGACTGGCGAAGGCCTTTCGAATGGAAACAATCGGAGTGAACAGAAGCGGCCGGTCTGTCGAGCATGTGGACCGGATGTACAGAATGGAGGAATTGGATGCAGTTCTCGCAGAAGCCGATTATGTGGTGTCCATTCTCCCAAGCACACCTGAGACACGGCATCTGCTGCAGCCTGAGCATTTTAAAAGAATGAAAAAATCGGCCGTCTTTGTCAACCTGGGCCGCGGGGACCTTGTAAAAAGCGAGGACCTGATGGATGCGCTGCAAAAAGGCGAAATCGCCCATGCTTTTTTGGATGTTTTTGACCAAGAACCTCTAAAGCCGGATCATCCTTTTTGGACCATGGATAATGTAACTGTGACTCCCCATGTTTCCAGTAAAACGGATCAATATCTTCCGCGGAGTTTCCGCATCTTTGAAGAAAACTTTAAAGAATATACAACCGGCGGGGAAAACTATATCAACCGAATTGATTTAGAAAAAGGGTACTGACCATATTTAAGCATTTGCTGGCGTACATGCCGGCAAATGCTTATAATAAAGAAAGGGAAATCCCTTATCTGTACAGCAGAAAGATTGACAAATTCACTGGTATCAAGGTAAACTATTTATAAACATTATAATATAAGAATGCATTTTAAATAGAAAACGAGGTGCGTAACGGTGTCTAATGATCAATTACAAGAAGCTTTGCATTCGTTGAAAGATACCGGTGTCAGAATAACTCCTCAACGGCATGCAATCCTGGAATATCTAATTAACTCAATGTCCCATCCGACAGCAGATGAAATCTATAAAGCGTTGGAAGGCAAGTTTCCTAATATGAGTGTTGCCACTGTATATAACAATTTGCGTGTATTCCGTGAAGTCGGGCTTGTAAAGGAATTAACCTATGGAGATTCATCAGCACGTTTCGATTTCGTAACTACCAATCATTATCATGTCATTTGTGAAAGCTGCGGGAAAATCGTGGATTTCCATTATCCTGCTTTAGATGAAGTGGAGCATTTCGCAGCACAGGTGACAGGCTTCAATGTCAGCCACCATCGTCTTGAGATCTATGGAGACTGTCCGGATTGTGCGAAAAAAGAAGCGCATTAAAAAAAAAGTTCCGCCTGACATGGTTGGAACTTTTTTATTGCGTACGCTGGACCAGCTGATTCTACATATCGGTAAATCCATGACGCCCTTTTTTATTATATTTTTCATCGAATTCCATGCCTTCTAGTTTTTTATCCAAGGTGAGGGGATCATTACAGTGCATGCAAATATCCACACGCCCGAGGATTTTCGTGGGTTTCTGGCAATTTGGACAGACAACCTGAATGGTTTTGGCGGAAAGCATGCCAATCCAGAAATAAACGACAGTGCTTGCGATGATAGACAGCAATCCCAACAGCATAAAAATTGTCATGACCACCGGATGGGATTTAAAGAAGATACCAAGGTACATAACGACAAAGCCTATAAAAATCAAACTCAAAGCAAAAGTACGAATTTTGTTTATTTTACTAGAATATTTCGCCATGCATGTCCCTCCTAATTTCTCTAACTATATCACAAAAAATGGATACCGGAAAAATATTTTCCATTTTTAACTTTAGGAGGATAAAGGGTGAGTTTTGTCGAATTACATACTAAATCTATCGTTTTGGAGGAGTTAAAAATGGAGGATATCCTTCGTCCGATTTATCAGGAACGTGCCAGTTCGCAATCAACACTCGGCATCCTTCTTATTGAGAAAAACGAACATGCCAGTTCTGTAACAGATACATTTGATTACATTCTGTTTGTAGTGGTTAAGGAAGCGGAAGATGCATTTTTTCTAAAGCATTATACATACCAGGACAAAAAAGCTGCCCTGCATATCGTTACAGAGGCCCAATTGCAGGAATGGATTCTGCTCGGGAACAACCGAAAAGTAATCGAGTGGATTCATCAAGGAAAAATCCTGTTTGACCGTAATGAATATCTGGAAAAGCTGAAGACGGAAATCAGAGAGTTTCCTTTTTATGGGCGGAAGCTGAAGATGGGGATTGAATTTGCAAAGCTGATAAGGCGCTATATGGACGGGAAATCATTCTTTGAAACAGGACATTATTTAGATGCCTATAATCATGTTGTTCATTCTTTGCATCATTTAGCGAGGCTTGAAATGATCGATCAGGGTTTTTATCCGGAAGTGACCGTTTGGAATCAGGTGAAACACATCGAGCCGGAAATCTATAAGCTATATGAAGAGCTGGTAAGCAGTGAGGAGACACTGGAGAAGAGACTGGAACTTTTATTTTTGGCCAGTGAGTTTCTTATTTATTCACGAACAGAGATTGGTTCCCAGCATATCGTGGAAATTATGGGCCAGAAGGAAGGCTGCTGGACAATTGCTGAATTGATGGAACATCCTGAGCTTTCCTATTATGCGGTGGATATGGGAGTCCTGATTGAATATCTTATAGAAAAGAATGTCATTCATATCGTAAAAGAGGAAACAAAAGGAAAGGGAATTTATCATCGTTATTATACAGTTTAAAAAAATAATGAAAAAAATTCATTTTAGTTGTTGACGATTCAAAAATTAGATGTTATATTAATATACGTCGCTGAGGGACATAAGCTTTCACAGCGGCGGAGTGATCAACGGATCACTAAGAAAAATAAAAAAAGATGTTGACACAAACTAATGAAACGTGTTAAGATCAAAGGGTCGCTTCTGAAAGGAACGGCATCGAAATTGCTCTTTGAAAACTGAACAAAACAAAGCGTAAGCGTACGATATATAGTGAACTAACACTATTTTTAAAAAAAGTAATGTTGACCATTGATTCATATCAATGCCAGCACTTCTATGAGCAAGTCAAACATTCTTCGGAGAGTTTGATCCTGGCTCAGGACGAACGCTGGCGGCGTGCCTAATACATGCAAGTCGAGCGAATCAAAGGGAGCTTGCTCCCGGAGATTAGCGGCGGACGGGTGAGTAACACGTGGGCAACCTGCCTGTAAGACTGGGATAACTTCGGGAAACCGGAGCTAATACCGGATAGTTTCTTCCCTCTCATGAGGGAAGATGGAAAGACGGTCT
>NZ_LT622355.1:0-23116 GCF_900098925.1 Bacillus massiliglaciei
AAACAAACCAACATGGTTAAGTTAGAAAGGGCGCACGGTGAATGCCTTGGCACTAGGAGCCGATGAAGGACGGGACTAACACCGATATGCTTCGGGGAGCTGTAAGTAAGCTTTGATCCGGAGATTTCCGAATGGGGGAACCCACTGTTCGTAATGGAACAGTATCCTTACCTGAATTCATAGGGTATGGAAGGTAGACCCGGGGAACTGAAACATCTAAGTACCCGGAGGAAGAGAAAGCAAACGCGATTTCCTGAGTAGCGGCGAGCGAAACGGAAGATAGCCCAAACCAAGAGGCTTGCCTCTTGGGGTTGTAGGACACTCTATACGGAGTTACAAAGGAACGAAGTAAGTGAAGCGACCTGGAAAGGTCCGTCAGAGAAGGTAAAAACCCTGTAGCTGAAACTTCGTTCCCTCCAGAGTGGATCCTGAGTACGGCGGGACACGAGAAATCCCGTCGGAAGCTGGGAGGACCATCTCCCAAGGCTAAATACTCCCTAGTGACCGATAGTGAACCAGTACCGTGAGGGAAAGGTGAAAAGCACCCCGGAAGGGGAGTGAAAGAGAACCTGAAACCGTGTGCCTACAAGTAGTCAGAGCCCGTTCATGGGTAATGGCGTGCCTTTTGTAGAATGAACCGGCGAGTTACGATTTCATGCAAGGTTAAGTTGATGAGACGGAGCCGCAGCGAAAGCGAGTCTGAATAGGGCGTTTTGAGTATGAGGTCGTAGACCCGAAACCAGGTGATCTACCCATGTCCAGGGTGAAGTTCAGGTAACACTGAATGGAGGCCCGAACCCACGCACGTTGAAAAGTGCGGGGATGAGGTGTGGGTAGCGGAGAAATTCCAATCGAACCTGGAGATAGCTGGTTCTCTCCGAAATAGCTTTAGGGCTAGCCTCGAGTTTGAGAGTATTGGAGGTAGAGCACTGATTGGACTAGGGGCCCCTATCGGGTTACCGAATTCAGTCAAACTCCGAATGCCAAATACTTATACTCGGGAGTCAGACTGCGAGTGATAAGATCCGTAGTCAAAAGGGAAACAGCCCAGACCACCAGCTAAGGTCCCCAAGTTTATGTTAAGTGGAAAAGGATGTGGGGTTGCTTAGACAACCAGGATGTTGGCTTAGAAGCAGCCACCATTTAAAGAGTGCGTAATAGCTCACTGGTCGAGTGACCCCGCGCCGAAAATGTACCGGGGCTAAACATAACACCGAAGCTGTGGATGGACATCTCAGATGTCCGTGGTAGGAGAGCGTTCTAAGGGCGTTGAAGTCAGACCGGAAGGACTGGTGGAGCGCTTAGAAGTGAGAATGCCGGTATGAGTAGCGAAAGAAGGGTGAGAATCCCTTCCACCGAATGCCTAAGGTTTCCTGAGGAAGGCTCGTCCGCTCAGGGTTAGTCGGGACCTAAGCCGAGGCCGAAAGGCGTAGGCGATGGATAACAGGTTGATATTCCTGTACCACCAAGCATCGTTTGAATGATGGGGGGACGCAGGAGGATAGGGTAAGCGCGCTGTTGGATATGCGCGTCCAAGCAGTTAGGCTGGAAACGAGGCAAATCCCGTTTCCGTGAAGGCTGAGCTGTGATGGCGAGGGAAATAAAGTACCGAAGTTCCTGATTCCACACTGCCAAGAAAAGCCTCTAGTGAGATGTTAGGTGCCCGTACCGCAAACCGACACAGGTAGGCGAGGAGAGAATCCTAAGGTGTGCGAGAGAACTCTCGTTAAGGAACTCGGCAAAATGACCCCGTAACTTCGGGAGAAGGGGTGCTTTTTAGGGTGAATAGCCCGGAAAAGCCGCAGTGAATAGGCCCAGGCGACTGTTTAGCAAAAACACAGGTCTCTGCGAAGCCGCAAGGCGAAGTATAGGGGCTGACACCTGCCCGGTGCTGGAAGGTTAAGGGGAGAGGTTAGCGCAAGCGAAGCTTTGAACCGAAGCCCCAGTAAACGGCGGCCGTAACTATAACGGTCCTAAGGTAGCGAAATTCCTTGTCGGGTAAGTTCCGACCCGCACGAAAGGTGTAACGATCTGGGCACTGTCTCAACGAGAGACTCGGTGAAATTATAGTACCTGTGAAGATGCAGGTTACCCGCGACAGGACGGAAAGACCCCGTGGAGCTTTACTGCAGCCTGATATTGAATTTTGGTACAGCTTGTACAGGATAGGTAGGAGCCTGTGAAGCCGGAGCGCCAGCTTCGGCGGAGGCGTTGGTGGGATACTACCCTGGCTGTATTGAAATTCTAACCCGCGCCCCTTATCGGGGCGGGAGACAGTGTCAGGCGGGCAGTTTGACTGGGGCGGTCGCCTCCTAAAATGTAACGGAGGCGCCCAAAGGTTCCCTCAGAATGGTTGGAAATCATTCGCAGAGTGTAAAGGCACAAGGGAGCTTGACTGCGAGACCTACAAGTCGAGCAGGGACGAAAGTCGGGCTTAGTGATCCGGTGGTTCCGCATGGAAGGGCCATCGCTCAACGGATAAAAGCTACCCCGGGGATAACAGGCTTATCTCCCCCAAGAGTCCACATCGACGGGGAGGTTTGGCACCTCGATGTCGGCTCATCGCATCCTGGGGCTGTAGTCGGTCCCAAGGGTTGGGCTGTTCGCCCATTAAAGCGGTACGCGAGCTGGGTTCAGAACGTCGTGAGACAGTTCGGTCCCTATCCGTCGTGGGCGCAGGAAATTTGAGAGGAGCTGTCCTTAGTACGAGAGGACCGGGATGGACGCACCGCTGGTGTACCAGTTGTTCTGCCAAGAGCATCGCTGGGTAGCTACGTGCGGACGGGATAAGTGCTGAAAGCATCTAAGCATGAAGCCCCCCTCAAGATGAGATTTCCCATAGCGCAAGCTAGTAAGACCCCTGAAAGATGATCAGGTTGATAGGTCAGAGGTGGAAGCGTGGTGACACGTGGAGCTGACTGATACTAATCGGTCGAGGACTTAACCACATTGCTTGAAATAATTCTTGCCTTCCCATTATCTAGTTTTGAAGGAATGAAAAATTCTTCTTGCATAATTTCTGAAACGGCATTATAATAATAAATGTCTGTAAAAGAACTGTTTGGTGGCGATAGCGAAGAGGTCACACCCGTTCCCATGCCGAACACGGAAGTTAAGCTCTTCAGCGCCGATGGTAGTTGGGGGTTTCCCCCTGTGAGAGTAGGACGCTGCCAAGCAGAACATTTTAAATTAAGAGTTTTAGGAAACATTATATTATTCCGCAGTAGCTCAGTGGTAGAGCATTCGGCTGTTAACCGAACGGTCGTAGGTTCGAGTCCTACCTGCGGAGCCATGCTTCCATAGCTCAGCAGGTAGAGCACTTCCATGGTAAGGAAGAGGTCAGCGGTTCGAGCCCGCTTGGGAGCTTACCTGATCGAAACAGAAATTATATTCTGGCCCCTTGGTCAAGCGGTTAAGACACCGCCCTTTCACGGCGGTAACACGGGTTCGAATCCCGTAGGGGTCACCATTTAAATTTGGAGGATTAGCTCAGCTGGGAGAGCATCTGCCTTACAAGCAGAGGGTCGGCGGTTCGATCCCGTCATCCTCCACCATATATGCCGGTGTAGCTCAACTGGTAGAGCAACTGACTTGTAATCAGTAGGTTGGGGGTTCAAGTCCTCTTGCCGGCACCACGTTTTCTTTTATATTTGCGGAGGGGTAGCGAAGTGGCTAAACGCGGCGGACTGTAAATCCGCTCCTTCGGGTTCGGCAGTTCGAATCTGCCCCCCTCCACCATGTTTTTAATAAGTGGACTGGTTATATTATCCTTTAAGAAGGAAGATATGATTACCGCTATTTTTTATTTCTCATAATATTGGGCTATAGCCAAGCGGTAAGGCAGCGGATTTTGATTCCGTCACGCGAAGGTTCGAATCCTTCTAGCCCAGCCATACTTGCGGAAGTAGTTCAGTGGTAGAATACAACCTTGCCAAGGTTGGGGTCGCGGGTTCGAATCCCGTCTTCCGCTCTACTTCTTTATTTATATGATTGGGGCCTTAGCTCAGCTGGGAGAGCGCCTGCTTTGCACGCAGGAGGTCAGCGGTTCGATCCCGCTAGGCTCCACCATTAACTACATACACCAACATTTCGTCTTAAGCTGTACAGCTTAAGACTTTTTTATGTTTTTGAACTGTAAAATAATGAATAAACATACAAAATTTTGATCAGTTGAACCATATTTCCATTCAGGGCTACAATAAGGAAAAGGGGGATGAGGGTATGGCTTTGAAAAAAATCTCGATTATCGGGCTTCCGATGGATTTAGGACAGACCAGACGGGGTGTGGATATGGGTCCGAGCGCAATCCGTTACGCCGGTATTGTGGAAAGGCTGGAAGGCCTCGATTATAAGGTACATGATTTAGGGGATATTGTAATTGGCAGAGAAAAGGTGATAACTGATCCTGAATCGAATCTTAAGAACCTGCAGCTTGTGACAAAAGGGAATCAGTTGTTGGCAGAAAAAGTAGATGAAATTATAAAAAATAACGCCTTTCCTTTGGTGCTGGGAGGAGATCATTCTATTGCCATCGGTACATTGGCCGGAATAGCGGGGCATTATGAGAAGTTAGGAGTAATCTGGTTTGATGCACATGGGGACCTGAATACAGAGGACACCTCACCTTCGGGAAATATTCATGGTATGCCGCTTGCTGTCAGTTTAGGAATTGGACACCCCGATTTAGTGAATTTGAAAGGGTACGCACCTAAGGTCAAGCCGGAGAACATTGTAATAGTAGGAGCGCGGTCTTTGGATGAAGGTGAGAAGGAGCTCATTCACAGGCAGGGGATGAAAGTGTTTACGATGCATGAAATTGACAGGCTTGGTATGGCAAAGGTGATGGAGGAATGCATTCATTATTTAAAAGAAAAGACGGATGGCGTTCATCTTTCACTGGATTTGGACGGGCTTGATCCGACAGATGCACCGGGAGTAGGTACGCCGGTAAATGGCGGAATAAGCTACAGGGAAAGTCATCTGGCGATGGAAATGCTGGCTGAGTCAGGAATTGTCACTTCAGCGGAATTTGTCGAGGTTAATCCGATTTTGGATGAATGCAACAAAACGGCCATTGTGGCGGTAGCACTGATGGGCTCCTTATTGGGAGAAAAATTGCTGTAGTTCGGATAAAAATATAGAATATTCAATTAATATGCTGAAAAACAGTAACCGTATGTCAGGTTACTGTTTTTGTGTCATATGGAAATATTGCATAAGAAGGCCATCCAATTTATTGCTGACTTCGACAACTTTATGGTCCACCATAGAAGAACGGCCGGCTAATTTTATCATCTTTGCTCTATAATCCTCGATATGGCTTAACAGTTGTTCCGCTGTCACCCTGATCACCCTTTCTCCGGTTTACAATTTATTACTTTTTCTACCCAAATTATTTTTTTTAAAACACACTTTACAAAATTTTGTTAAACTAAATTTAATAAACTTTATGAAACCTTTCAGCTTGCGATTCCGTAGTTATCGTATAGCCGCTTGAGCGGGGGTAAAAAAGAAAATGGATGCACTTATCAAAGAGAGAATAGATCAAGTTATAAAGGGAGACCAGAATGCCTTCGGGGAGATTGTAGAACTGTACAAGGATCAGGTATACCAAATTTGCTATCGAATGATCGGGAACAGGCATGAAGCTGAAGATTTGGCCCAGGAGGCCTTTGTCAGAGCTTATGTGAATATCAGGAGCTTTAATATCCAGCTTAAGTTTTCGACATGGCTGTACCGGATTGCGACGAATCTATGTATCGACAGAATCCGAAAGAAAAAGCCGGATTACTATCTGGATGCGGAAGTAAAGGGGACGGACGGGCTCAATATGTATTCACAAATTCCGTCAGAGAATACCCTGCCCGAGGAAGAAGTAGAATCCTTGGAGCTTCAAGAAACGATTCAAAAGGAGATCATGAAACTGCCAGAGAAGTATCGTTCTGTGATTGTCCTAAAATATATGGAAGAATTGCCGCTAAAAGAGATCAGTGACATCTTGAATTTACCGGTCGGCACTGTAAAGACAAGAATACATCGCGGCAGGGAAGCTTTGCGAAAGCAGCTACGACATATTTGAAGAAAAGGTGATTAATATGCATGAAGATTTCATTGAATATATGCATGATTATTTGGATGACGACATTAGTGAAGAACATCGCATGCTCCTGAAGGATCATCTGCTTGGTTGTGAGGGCTGCCGTGAATATTTTCATGAGATGAAAAAAGCGGTGGCTTTGGTTCAAAGCACTTCGCATGTGAAGGCTCCGGAAGGCTTCACTGCTAATGTGTTAGCCAAGCTGCCTAAAGAGAATAAGAAGGCCGGGGCGCGGCGCTGGTTCAAGAATCACCCCTTGATGACAGCGGCTGCCGTTTTTCTTCTTTTAATGACAGGATCGGTTTTCTCCACTTATAATCAGGAAGATCATTTTTCTGTTTCGAAGCAGCCAAACCTTGTAGTCGAAGGAGAGACCGTCATTGTCCCTGAGCATGAAACGGTAAAAGGGGATGTTGTTGTGAGAAACGGGGACATCCGGATTGAAGGGAAAGTCGAAGGGGACGTTACGGTCATCAATGGGCATGAGTATACAGCGTCTGCAGGAAGTGTGACCGGAAATATCAAGGAAATTGACCAGGCTTTCGAATGGATGTGGTTTAAGATCAAGAATACTGCCCAGTCTGTCGTTTCGGACGGCGAAAAAGACAAGTAAAACAGGTTTGCGGGAAAAAGCTGGATGGTGATTTTGCCTCTGGCTTTTTTCGCGAACTTGTTTTAGATGTATCAGTTGAAAAATGGTATACTATAAAAGTTACTATTTCAACTTGCTTTTGAGCATTACCGACTGGAGGAAACAAAATGTCATTATCCAATTTTGATTTCTGGGATTATGTTGTCAGTACAATTGATATTCTCCTTGTTTGGTTCCTTGTATATAAATTATTGGTCATTATTCGAGGCACAAAAGCCATTCAATTAATAAAAGGAATTTTCGTTATTGTACTTGTAAAAGCCTTGAGTACCCTGCTTGGGTTTAATACCCTAGGCTGGCTGACACAGCAGGTCATTGACTGGGGGGTACTGGCCATCTTGATCATTTTTCAGCCTGAGCTGAGAAGAGCCCTGGAGCAGCTGGGACGGGGTAAGTTATTTTCAAGAAGCAATGTTCAGGAAGAAAATGAACAGGAACGGCTTGTGGAAGCCATTTCCAAAGCCGCAGCATATATGGCTAAACGGAGGATTGGCGCCCTGATTTCCATTGAAAAGGAAACAGAGCTGGATGATTACATAGAAACGGGCATACCGCTTGGCTCGCATATATCATCTGAATTGCTCATCAATATTTTTATCCCAAATACGCCGCTGCACGATGGAGCGGTCATTTTGAAAAATAATCAGGTTGCTGCCGCAGCCTGCTATCTGCCATTATCAGAGAGCCCTTTTATCTCGAAGGAGCTGGGTACAAGGCACCGTGCAGCTATTGGTATGAGTGAAGTTACCGACAGCCTGACGATTGTTGTCTCTGAAGAAACGGGCGGCATCTCTGTTACGAAGAACGGCGAGCTGTTCCGTGACTTAAAGCAGGAGTCCTTCCAGGAACTCCTTACGAAAGAACTTGTGGTAGATACGTTGAAGCCTGCTTCCTCAGGAATCTGGAATTGGAAGGGGAAGAAAAACAATGGATAAATTCACGAATTCGATATGGTTTACAAGGATTGTATCTTTTGCATTGGCTGCCCTTTTATTCATTTCGGTGAATTTTGAAATGGAGGCAGACAAGAAGTCCATGGGCTTATCGACAGCGCCTGAATATGATACTGAAACGATAGAAAATGTGCCTGTTGAAGTGTATTATGACCGGGAAAACCTCGTTGTGTCGGGTGTTCCGGATACGGTGGATGTCACTTTGAGCGGGGCGAAAAGCCTGTTAATCGCAGCGAAAAATCAGCGTGAGTTTAAAGTGTATTTGGATTTATCCGACCCGGAGATTACCATGGGAACAAGGACAGTATCCTATAAAATCAGCGGCCTGAATGAGAAGCTTAAGGCAACCATTGAGCCGGAATCCGCCAATGTCGATGTGCAGGAGCGGGTGACAAAAGAGTTTAGTGTCGAGCCTGAATATAATAAAGCGCTGCTTGAAGATGGTTATATAGCGGAGAACCCTACAGTGGACCCGCAGACGGTCAAAATTACGGGAGCAAAAGACGTGATTGACCAGATTTCATATGTAAAAGCCACTATTGGACTGGACAGCGGTGTTGAGGATTCAGTAAATGGAGAGGCGACAGTGCGGGCATTGGACCGGGATTTGAATAAACTGGATGTAACCATCGAACCGGCAAAAGTTCAAGTTGGTCTAAAGATAAGCATTCCTTCTAAATCTGTTTCCTTATCTGCCTCTCCAACCGGGAAACCCAAAGATGGGCTGAAAATCAAGAGTATAAATATTGATCCGGGCAGTGTGACGCTTTTTGGGAGTGAATCCGTGCTGGATGATATCGAGGGAATCGATGTGCCGGTGGATGTGAGCAAAGTCGATGGGGATACGGATATGGAAGTAGATATCCCACAGCCGGATAAGGTTCGAAGAATGTCGGTCCAAAAGTTGAAAGTGACCGTTTTGACAGAAAAACCGGCAAAAGATACACCGGAGGAAGAAAAGACAGAAACAGAGACAGAAACCGAAACATCAGCCCCGAAGAAGGAAGAAGAGCCTGAAGAGGAAACCGAAACAGCAGCTTCCGTTCAATCAAAGACTTTCGAAGGCATACCTATTAAGGCTGTTGGAATACAGAATGACCAAGAGGTTCAAATCGAACCTGAGACGGTCAATGTGACTTTAACGGGAAAAGAAGAGGATATGGAGAAGGTTTCGAAGAGTGATATTTCGCTTACGGTGGATGCAAGCGAACTTGATGAAGGAACCCATACGGTGGAGATTTCAGTAAACTCACCTGAAAATACAGAATGGGAGTTATCAGCCGATCAAGCAGAAGTGACCATCGAGAAGAAAGAAGAATCGTAAGGAAAACGTGTAAATATCATTTCCAGAAACCAGCTGAAGAAGGAGAGATAGATAAAATGGGTAAATATTTTGGAACTGACGGTGTAAGAGGTGTAGCCAATAGTGAGCTTACACCCGAATTGGCATTTAAGCTTGGCCGTTTTGGCGGATATGTGCTAACAAGAAATACAGAAAAGCCAAAAATATTAATTGGCCGCGATACAAGAATTTCCGGACATATGCTGGAAGGCGCTCTCGTGGCGGGCCTATTATCCATCGGTGCCGAAGTCATGCGCCTCGGTGTTATTTCTACCCCGGGTGTAGCTTATTTAACGAAGGCATTAAGTGCAGAGGCAGGCGTCATGATTTCCGCTTCCCATAATCCTGTAGCAGATAATGGCATCAAGTTCTTTGGCCCGGATGGATTTAAGCTGTCAGATGCCCAAGAAGCAGAGATTGAAATCCTGCTTGACCGGGAAAAGGATGAACTTCCGCGTCCTGTAGGAAGCGGTTTAGGCCATGTAAATGATTACTTTGAAGGCGGACAGAAATATCTTCAATATTTGAAGCAGACTGTTGATGAAGAGTTTACTGGCATTCATATTGCTTTGGACTGCGCACATGGGGCGACTTCTTCACTGGCTACTCATCTATTTGCGGATCTGGATGCAGATGTATCCACAATGGGCGCTCAGCCGGACGGACTGAATATTAATGAAGGCGTCGGTTCCACTCATCCGGAAGCGCTGGCAGCATTTGTGAAGGAAAAAGAAGCGGATGTCGGTCTTGCTTTTGACGGTGACGGTGACCGGATCATTGCAATTGATGAAAATGGCAATATTGTTGACGGGGACCAGATCATGTATATCTGCGCTAAGCATATGATGGAAAATAACCGCCTGAAAAAGGGGACGGTCGTTTCTACAGTCATGAGCAACCTTGGCTTTTACAAGGGTCTGGAAGCATATGGCATTCAAAGTGTCCCAACCGCAGTCGGAGACCGCTATGTGGTCGAGGAAATGAAAAAGAACGGCTATAATTTAGGCGGAGAACAGTCCGGCCACATTATTTTCATGGATTATATTACAACTGGCGACGGACTTCTTTCCGGCCTGCAGTTAATTAATATTATGAGTGAAACGAAGAAACCATTATCAGAGCTTGCAGCTGAGATGAAGAAATACCCGCAAAAGCTTGTGAATGTAAGGGTAACCGATAAGCACGGTGTAACGGAGAATGAGAAGATTAAAGCGGTCATCGACGAGGTGGAAGCAGAAATGAACGGTAACGGCAGAATTCTTGTCCGTCCGTCCGGAACAGAGCCTCTTGTTCGGGTTATGGCAGAAGCGCCTACTGAAGAGGAATGTGTCAGCTATGTGAATCGGATTGTGGAAACCGTTAAAGCAGAGATGGGATTAGCGGCTGAATAAAGCCTATATACATGCATAAGGGACACGATTTTGTCTCTTATGCATATTTTTATATCAGGGACTTTTTTATGGAAATAAAGGCTGGAATAAAAGATTGACTCACCGATAAGAATAGGGTATGCTTAACCAGACTTCTGATCCTTTTGTAAATAATAGGATAATTCAAGGAGGAGAAAGGTGGATCGAAGGAAGAGAAATCATGATTGAAAAGCGCCTGGACTAAATCTCGGACGGTAGCAGATTTAGTTGACGAGGAGGAGGTTTATCGAATTTTCGGCGGATGCCTCCCGGCTGAACGTGTACAGCCGCAACAATTCTGTCCTTAAAACAGCTGGGCAACCAGCTGCACAAAGGGATGGAAATACACACATAAAAATGAAAACCCGAAAGAATAGTGTATTCGGGAAACTAAAAGAAGAGACGAGGGGGCAGGAGTGTGCCCCTGCGCCATTCCTGTTCTCTCCCTCGGTTTGGAGGAACAGTATTATGTGTGGAATAGTTGGTTATATCGGTCTTGAAGATTCAAAGGAAATCTTGCTTAAAGGCCTTGAAAAATTAGAATATAGAGGATATGATTCTGCCGGTATCGCTGTGCAAAATAAAGAAGGCATTACTGTCTTTAAGGAGAAAGGCCGTATTGCCGATCTTCGCAATGTGGTGAATATGGATGTAATGGCGACTACAGGAATTGGCCATACACGCTGGGCAACCCATGGCGTGCCAAGCCATGATAACGCGCATCCTCACCAAAGCACATCCGGGCGTTTCACGCTCGTGCATAACGGTGTCATTGAAAACTATGCCATTTTAAAAAGGGAATATCTGAGTGATGCGGTATTCAAAAGTGAAACAGATACAGAAGTTATCGTTCAGTTAATCGAGAAGTTTTCTAACGAAGGCATGGATACAGAGGAAGCCTTCCGCCATACTTTGACCCTTTTGAAAGGTTCATATGCCCTTTCTCTTCTTGATAAAGAAAACACGGAAGTTATTTTTGTTGCGAAAAATAAAAGCCCGCTCTTAATCGGAGTAGGTTCAGACTTTAATGTTGTCGCATCTGATGCGATGGCTATGCTTCAAGTTACGGATCAATTCCTTGAACTGATGGATAAGGAAATGGTGATCGTAACGCAGGATAAAGTAACCATCAAAACATTGGACGGAGAAGAAGTTTTCCGTGCGCCTTATACAGCTGAGCTTGATGCAAGTGATATCGAAAAAGGCACATATCCGCACTACATGCTTAAGGAAATCGACGAGCAGCCTGCGGTTATGCGTAAAATCATTCAGGCTTACCAAAATGAAGAAGGCAAGCTTGCCATTGATTTCAATATATCTGAGGCTGTCAGCGAGGCAGACCGGATTTATATTGTAGCCTGCGGAACTAGCTACCATGCCGGATTAATCGGTAAGCAGTTCATCGAAAAAATGGCGAAAATCCCAGTAGAAGTGCATGTGGCTTCAGAATTCACGTATAACATGCCACTATTGTCTGAGAAACCTTTGTTCATCTTCCTGTCTCAAAGCGGGGAAACAGCAGACAGCCGCGCTGTGCTTGTAGCCGTGAAAGAGCTTGGACATAAAGCATTAACGATCACAAACGTACCGGGATCCACATTATCCCGTGAAGCGGACCATACTTTGCTTCTGCATGCCGGTCCTGAAATCGCTGTAGCTTCTACAAAAGCATACACAGCTCAGGTAGCAGTTCTTGCGATTTTGGCAAATGTTGTGGCGAACTTCCGCAATCTGACTGTCGATTTGGACCTGATTAAAGAATTGGGAATCGTGGCAAACGCAATGGAAACATTAGTCGATGCAAAAGAAGAAATGGAAGAAATCGCAACAGAATACATGTCTGTTACACGCAACTGCTTCTTCATCGGCCGTTCCATGGACTACTATGTAGGCTTGGAAGGCGCTTTGAAGCTGAAAGAGATTTCTTATATTCAAGCGGAAGGATTTGCCGGCGGCGAATTGAAGCATGGTACAATTGCTTTGATCGAAGAAGGCACTCCTGTGGTTGCTTTGGCTACGCAAGAGGGCGTTAACCTAAGCATCCGCGGTAACGTGAAGGAAGTGGCTGCCCGCGGCGCTCATCCATGTGTCATTTCTATGAAAGGCCTGGAAGAAGAAGATGACCGTTATGTGATTCCAGCCGTTCATGAATTGCTGTCACCGCTTGTTTCTGTCGTACCATTCCAGCTTATTGCGTACTATGCTGCCCTTCACCGCGACTGCGATGTTGATAAGCCGCGTAACCTTGCAAAAAGTGTTACAGTTGAGTAAGAAGGAATAACGGTTAATTACCAATGATATTAAATGACAAAAAAGTCGAGAACTGACTTTGGGTTTTCCTAGTGTGACTCTTTATACGGATAAAAGTCATTGACAATATTCAAATAAGTTGCATTAAAAAAATATCATTACAACATCAGGATCCAAACTTAACTAGTTTGGATCCTTTTTTAGGAAGGAATAATAACAGTTTATGCATACTAATTATGTAAATAACTTAATTGAGACAATAAAAAATATGAGTGAGAATGATTATGCTTTTTTTGAAAAGACTTCTTATGAGTACCTATCTCCTGTCTCTTTCCTATATCCCTGCCTCTTTCCTCTTCCCCAAGCTAAAAAGTCGGTACCTACTGCTAAATAGTTGGTATCCAGAGCGGAAGGAAGAGAGAGGAAAAAAGAGTAGGTAAACAATATGTATTTAATCAATAATCAATCAAAATTCGAGGCTGGATCCAATACGGGTCCAGTCTTTTTCTTATGCCAAATATCTGTTCAATCCCTTGTCCAATCAGGGTTTCAGTCGTTTTCCCAATCCGTAAACCCGTAGGATTTTCAATCTCTATTCAGTATGTTTCCTAACTGTAACGCCGCCTCAAATCACTACAATGTCAGTCTTTTCTCTTGATTCTTCTCTCCATTATCGGTAGCCAACTCATTACATTATCTGAATATTCTATGCAAGCCAGAAGGCTGATTTCGGGTCATTTTCGGGAAGAACTTAATAACATAATGGAGGGAAGAAAAAAGGCAAGATAAAAGGGATTGGTCTTAGAGCTGCAAGGGTTTGACGAGAGTGAGAGGGAGGGAAGAACTAAAAGGCAGGGTAATAGTACCATATTAATATTTAAGGACTCAACTAGAGAAGTTTCTTAATAAAAAGACAATCAAGATTTCATTTCAAAATCTTAATTCTTATTTATATGCTTTGGAACAAATGAGGATCAGAGGCGCTTCTTTATGCCCGAAAAGATAAACAAGGATTAAACTGGAGAGATTTATTTTTGAGATGAACCACAAATGTGGCTTTACACGGGACTTTAAATGGGAAATATAACAGATGTTAATTAAAATTCAAGCCCTCTGTCTCATAAAGTTAACTCCCGACAAAAAGAAAAAGATATTGATTGAGCATTACAGAAATTAATTAAAAGTTGGCAAATACGTTATTAAGGGCTATATATTACATTAAAAATATTAGTGGACTTCCTTACTGTTTGTCCGCTTCATCGCTTTTATACTCCATAACATCACCTGGCTGACAATCCAAAGTCTTTCATATCGCTTTTAGTGTTGAAAAACGACCGCTTTGGCTTTACCATCATAATGGAAATATTATCCATACTAATCCCAGCCCTCTCCGAAAGTTCCGTTACGCTCATTTTTCGTTTTGCTAATATCACATCAATATTAATAATAATTGCCATATCCTCCACCTCAAATCGTTAAATCATTTTCTGACTTTATATTAATTGCTTCTTGTAGAAGCCGTTGGAGGATAGCAGCAAAAACGGCGATAACCAACGCAGCAAAAATGATGATGAGTCCTACTGATCCAATAGGGGGGTCTATTTTCTTCGCTATAAAATGAAACAGTGGCAAACCTAATACATACAAACCACTGATCGTAATCGCACAGTACTTTATTTTCTTTAACGCCTTTACAGATAAATCTGAGAACGCTGTCTTCTTGTCAATGTACCGTAAAAGGAGGAAAGCCTGATCGAGAGCAAAGTAAAAAGGCACAGCTGCTCTGTACGTCACGAGGAAAACGAGATATTTCATATAAACAATATCTGTCTCCGGCAAAATTACCGAACTTGGGCACTAAAAATATACATAACGCAAGAATTGCAATTCCCATGAGAATAACCACTAATTTTAAAAACAATGTGGCTGAATTTTTCATTTATAAAACCTCTTTTTTATTTTTTATCTAAGGAATTTTTTAATGGCTTTTGGAGTACGTCCATAATGGCTGCAATAATACTTGTTGCCATTATGGCTATTAGACTTAGTGAAATTGGACCTGCTGCATCATCACCTGTAACTTTAGCAAGCACCATTAAGCTTGCTATTCCTAACAGAATAAGAAAAATAACAGTAAAAGCACATTTCTTTATGACCTTTAAAGGTTTAAGTGATAACTCGGAGATAGCGTTGTTCTTTTCGATATAGGTCAATAGTTTAAATGCTTGGTACAGCGCAACAGAAAACGTAATACAGAATCCATATGCACATACTAAAAAGGGGATTAGGAAATATGCTGTTTCTGGGTGTGCCTTTCCATCTTTAATCGCTATCCCAGGAAGAAAGATACATAAAGTTAACATTGCGATTCCAATTAGAAAAATAATTACTTTTAAGAAAGTGGTTGAACCTTTTTTAACACTCATTTAAAGCACCTCACTGATTTAATAATAAAATGAATTTAACACACGGCTTATCGTTTTACAATAAATTATTATTGTTTTTTATTATATTATTGTTGTTATTAGATGAAAGTCGGTGTGCAGGTGCTACCTTTTTGCTATCCATTTTCATTAGACTGCAAAAGTTGAACGAACTTGTAGTTAGTAGCTGTTTTAAGTGCATAGCAAAGAAGTCGGGACAATATGGATGCGATTTTCATGCTATGGTGTTCTGATTGTAATGAGCAATCATTAATGTGTCTGAACGTACATGCTCCTCATCCGTGAATCACAGAATATTGATTTCTCCAAATTGCGGCTCATTTTCTCATTGGATTCAGAAGAACAAAGAGAAAAGACATCCCTTTTGGAATGCCTTTTTTAACAGATATTTTCTTTAGTAGCAATATCCTTCACAACATCTTCTAAAGTAACATTTCTTAAAACTTTTTCCATTGCCAATTGTGCTGCTGTGAATAATGGTTCAATTGTATTCTGGATGTTTCTGCCTACGGGACATTCAGGATGAGGATTTTCATGTATGCTAAACAATTCTTTCTCCTGTACAACATTCACTGCCTTATAAACGTCGAACAGTGTGATATCAGATAATTCCTTTGCGAGTTTAGCCCCTGCAATACCTGGATGTACCTCTATCAAATCAGCTTTTTTTAGCATTCCCATTAGTTTTCTTATCACGGCCGGGTTCGTGTTAACACTTGAAGCTAAAAATTCAGAAGATGTTACTCCTTCTTTATTTAATTCAATTAGAGTCAATATATGAATTCCCACAGCGAATCGGCTGCTGATAGACATGTTCAGTCACCGCCCCTATTAACTATTCCGTTATTTAATTTTATTTCTTCATCATGTAATTAATTTGATTACAAGTTTATTATATCAAATGATGATCAAAATAATAAATAGTATTTTACATGTTGACAAATTGATCACATGTAACTAAAATAAATACAAGTAATCATTATTGTTACAAGTGTAAATCGAATGGAGGAATAAAAATGAAAATATTAGTAACAGGAGCAACAGGGAAATTAGGTTCAAAGGTTGTAGAATCATTATTAAAATCTTTACCTGCAAGTGAGCTGGCAGTGAGTGTTCGAAATCCAGAGAAAGCAGAAGGACTTCGTGCTCGCGGAGTAGAAGTTCGTCAAGGAGATTTTGACCATCCAGAAACATTAGATAATGCTTTTAAAGGGATTGATCGCTTATTAATTATTTCTGCAGACGGTGATAATGAAACAAGAATTCGTCAACATACTAATGCTGTCCAAGCAGCTGAGCGTGCAGGGGTAAAATTTATTGCTTACACAAGTTTAGCAAATGCAACAGAAAGCAAAAATTTAATGGCTCCGCCTCATGTTTCGACAGAAGCAGCCATCATTAAAACGGGTATCCCATATTCTTTCTTGCGTAACAATTGGTATTTGGAAAATGAAATTGGAAGCATTCAAGGTGCTATGGCAGGAGCTCCATGGGTAACTTCTGCAGGAGAAGGTAAAGTAGGCTGGGCACTGCAACAAGATTACGCAGATGCAGCGGCAGCGGTTCTTATTGGAAACGGTCACGAAAATACAGTGTATGAACTTTCTGGTCCTCTTTTATCTCAAGAAGAATTGGTATCTGCTCTTGGTAATGTATTGGGTAAAGAAGTACCTGTACAACAAGTTAATGACGGAAAATATGCTGATATCATGAAAGGCTTAGGTTTACCTGATTTTGTGATTCCGATTGTAGTAGGAATTCAAGAAAGCATTCGGAATGGTTCACTAGAAGTTGAAAGCAATGACTTTGAGAAAGTTCTTGGTCGTCCAGTTACGCCAATCAACGAAGCACTGACCCAACTTGTTAATGCAATTTCACAAACAAAATAAAATTAACTTGAAGAGGCTGGGGGCATAACTAAAATGCCCATCTCTAAATACGAATATTTTGGGTTGAAAAAAGTCCTTTAATAGAAAAAACCGAACTAATTCAACATTCTAAATTGTAGAATATTGAATCGCAGTTCGGATTTTTTTCTTTGGCTAAAATATTTTTGTCCTTGCCCTCTTTTTGCTGAATTATGCAGTTTTGAATGCTGTCTATAGAAGAATGAATATCTGAATCCTGCTGTTCCTGCTTTTGTTCAACGGTAAAACCAATAAATGCCTAATCGCCCTTTCTCCTAAAGGGGGATTTTTCTCCCATGAACTTTTGAGTGATTGAGAGTATTGCCATATTTTGATGAAATTTCAAGATGGGAGAGGATCGAATGAGTGATCTGTATGCGCTGATTGGCTGTGCGGGAGCAGTCATCCACTTTGATCTGCTATCGCGACAGGTTTGCAAAACTCATCAAGATGCAAAAAGTGGGTCTTTTCGTATCATATGCTGGGATTTCTCTGGCGGCTGGATTGTCAATTTATTATGGCGGGGCGATGCTGGCTGATAATATAGAAAATGGATTATTCCTTGGAATCATTCGAGTTACAGCAGTCATCCTTATTTTGTGGCTTGCTATAACTGTTTTAAATCGTCTGGCGCACAAAATTACAAAGGGAGTTTTCCCGGATACCAGATAAAAAGAGAGAGGCCAGGCGTTTCTGCAAGGGGCGGAGACGCCTTTTCTACCGTTCTAATTTTTATTAGTATTGTACGCTTTGCTTCTGCATTCAAATCAAATGGAGCCGGTGAGATGTATCCGGATGTGTCCCTTTCCATTCAGGACCGTTCATCTATTAAAGTGTTTGAGAACGCGATAAAAACAGCTGTTAAGCAGAAAACAGATATCAATGGAGAGAAACCCGATTATGATGTCAGGCAGCCTACTCATGCGATCCATTTATGGCTTGGAGAGGAAGGAGAAGAAAGCTCTGATGTATATGGTTGGTGAAGGGGAGATGTATGTTACTTCCTCTAAAGTGACCAATCAATTGACGGGGGTTATTGCTTTCGAAATAATTATTATTATCAAAAAAAGGTACTGCGGGCGTGTTGAGACTCCAGGGAAAATGCCCCCTTTATCCTGATTTTATAAGGATGGTTCCTGATATATTTAAAAGTTTTAGAATGCGTGAGCAAGTTAATTGCTTAAATGGTTTTTCTGGGCGATAATAAATATACTTTTTATAATAGAAAATATAAAAAGTAAGGGGATTTGGGGTTAATAAAGAATAAATAAATGAAAACATTTAGCATAATCCATGTATGGACATTTTGTTTGTTGTAAGGACAAATCCCTGAGATGCACGATCAAAATCTCAAGCACAAAAGGAGAATACCTATGTCAAACAACCCAGTAGTCATTAAAGCCATTATCAATGGTGAGAAAATAAATACAGAAAAGCAAGAACCTAGGGAAAACCCTGCGCGTCCAAGTGAAATTGTCGGGTATGCGCCAGTCAATACACGTGAGGAAGCAATCCGTGCCATTGACTCTGCAGACAGCGTGTTTGCAAGTTGGTCCAAGACATCTATCGAGGAACGAATGGAACGCATGAGAAAAGCGATTCAAAAAATTAAAGAGGCTGCACCGGAGATTGCTGAGCTTCTGTCAAAAGAGCATGGTAAAGCATTGTATGATTCACAAGGGGAAATCGGTGTTTCCTTGGCATGGATGGAGTATGCCTGCGATAATGCTTTGGAAGTATTAAGCGATGAAGTGAAAGAGCATGACAACGGAAAAACAATCATTGCGAGAGACGCTCTGGGAGTTGTATCCGCGATTACTCCTTGGAATTATCCATTGTCTCTGTCTACAATCAAAATTGCTCCGGCCTTATTGGCAGGGAACACGATGGTATTGAAGCCAAGTCCGTTGGCGCCTTTAGCGGTAAGCAAGGTAGTGGAAATCATTGCTGATGAATTCCCGAACGGCGTTCTTAACCTGGTTCACGGTGCAAGTGATGTGGGCGTGGAATTAACATCTAATCCAAAAGTAGCGAAAATTGCCTTTACCGGCGGAACTGAAACAGCAAAACATATTATGAAAGCTGCCGCTGATACAATTAAAAATATGACACTTGAATTGGGCGGAAACGATGCAGCGCTGATTTTGAAAGATTTTGATGTGAATGATGAAAGAGCGATGCGCCGTCTAGTCATCTCCAACTTCTTAACAGGCGGACAAATCTGCATGATTGCAAAACGTGTCTATGTGGACCGAGAAATCTATGATCAATTTGTTCCTAAATATATTGAAGCAGCAAACAAATGGATCCGTGTAGGAGACCCATTCAATAAAGATGTAACGATTGGACCTGTAAATAATAAGAGACAGGCTGATTATGTACAAAGCTTGATTGACGATGCACAAAGCAAAGGTGCTGAAGTGATTAAACTTGGTAAAGTATTGGATGAGGATTTGTTTAACGAAGGATACTTCTTGCAGCCGACACTTGTTTTGGGCGCTGATTATCAAGACCGCATCGTAGTCGAAGAGCAATTTGGACCAACTTTAGCAATCTTGCCGTTTGACAATGATGAGCATGCGATTGAATTAGCCAATGACAGCATTTATGGTCTTACTAGCTCCGTATGGGGAGAAGAAAAGCATGCTGTGGAAGTAGCGAAGCATATCCAGGCTGGTACAACGATGATTAATACAGCAGCTGTTCAGGGATTGAATGTACAATTCCCATTTGGCGGTGTGAAACAGTCAGGAATTGGCCGTGAATACGGTAAAGAAGGCCTTCTTGCTTATACGGATACACATGTTATCAATATTCCTGTCAACAAAGAGCTTGCTTATATCCCAGAATAAAGGAAATGAAAAAATAAAATAGAACTTTAAAGGATTAGATAACCTGATAAAATGATTAGGTTATCTAATTTTTTTGAGAGAAAGAGTGTGAACGAGAGTGGAGAAGAGCAAGTTATGGACCAAGGACTTTTTAAGTATCTCTTTGGCCAGTTTTTTTATTTTTCTGATCTTTTATATGCTGACGGTGACCCTGCCGATTTATGTGTCTGAACAGCTTGAGGGGAATGCTCAGGATATCGGTCTTGCTGTCACCGCATTTGTGGTGGCGGCTATTATACTGCGTCCTTTTGCGGGCAGGTGGCTGTCTTCCATGGGACAAAGGAAGATTTTATTAATAGGCGCGGCCATCTTTTTATTGGGCTCGTTCTTATATTTTAGTGCAGATTCTATTGTGATGTTATTGCTCGTCAGAATTCTGCACGGGGTTGGCTTTGGGATTGCCACTACAGCCACAGGAGGAATTGTGGCGACTGTTATCCCGAAGGAACGGAGCGGAGAAGGAATGGGCTATTACGCGACCTTCATGAACCTTGCGATGGTCATTGGTCCGTTCTTAGGTCTTTCTGTCATTCATTCTTTAGGCTCTGATACTTTGTTTATCCTGTGTGCCGTCTTTTCGGTATTCGCTTTGGGATGTTCGCTATTGCTGAAAGTTCCTGAAAAGAAAATGGAAAGGGCGAGCGCGAATTCGTCAAAAGAAAAAATGAAGCTGTCCGATCTCTTTGAAAGAAAGACGATTCCGATTGCATTTGTCGCTTTTGCCTTATCGATTGCTTATTCAGGCGTGCTTTCCTTTATTTCTGTTTATGCGGTTGAGCTGGACCTTGTGAAGACAGCGAGCTATTTCTTTGTTGTGTATGCCGTGTTTTTGTTATCGTCCAGACCTTTTACAGGAAGATGGTTTGACCGGCATGGGGCGAATCGGGTCATCTATCCATGTATTCTGATATTCGCAGCAGGCATCTGGGTGCTGAGCCAGGCAAGTTCAGGATGGATGCTTCTGTTATCAGGAGGACTGATTGGGCTTGGCTTCGGAACCCTTTTATCCAGCCTGCAGTCTGTTGCGATTCAGGCTGCTCCGCCTAAGCGAAGCGGCACAGCCACTGCCACTTTCTTTGTTCTGTTTGATGCAGGGTTTGCCCTTGGCTCGTTCCTATTAGGTAAGCTTGCTACGTATATGAGCTATTCAGCGATTTATCTGGCGTGCTCGGTTCTCGCATTCTTATCGATTGGCCTTTATTATCTGCTTTACGGAAGAAAGGCCGGCAAAAAGAATCATGAGGCATTGTCTGCCAAAAAAGCCGTATAAAAAAGGCCGTAAATCCCGGTGTGGGTTTACGGCTTTTTCTGTGTGCGCCCGGCATGGGTGCAGTCTATAGGGTGAGAGTCCCGAACCATGAAGGCAGTAGTAATGGTTAGCTTAACGCAAGGGTGTCTGTGGTGACGCAGAATCTGAAGGAAGCGAGCGGCAAACCTCCGGTCTGAGGAACACGAACTTCATATAAGGCTAGGTACCATTGGATGAGTTTGCACAACAAAACGAAGTCCTTACTGCCGAAGGTGGTACAGAGTAAATGAAGCAGATAGATGGAGGGAAAGACTGTACTCTTACCCGGGGAGGTCTGATTGGAACGCCAAGTTCCCTTGGTAACCTATCCAGCGATGGACAGCTGAACAATCAGAAGTCAGCCGAGGTCATAGTACCATTCCAACTCGAGATGGAATGGGAAGGACTGAACTATTAGGAAGAACGAGAACTAGGCATATAATTCCTGTATAGAAGCAGACAATCCGAAAGGACTTACTTGAAGGAGGAAGTGGTGAATTCCACAGGGGACTTCATGAGGGTGGAGCAGGAATAACATAATTAGATTTCTACGTTCACGTCGAAAGGAAATATCACATGTTAATGGATCTGATTCTGTCACGGGAAAACTTAATAGAAGCACTTAAACGTGTGGAGAAGAACAAAGGGAGTCACGGCATAGATGGAATGTCCGTAAAATCCCTACGAAGACATCTCTATGAGAACTGGGAAACTCTTTGTGATTCATTAAGGGAAGGTACCTATCAACCTAACCCAGTCCGTCGAGTCGAAATCCCGAAACCGAACGGTGGAGTAAGATTACTAGGAATACCTACCGTGACAGACCGGTTCATTCAACAGGCTATCGCCCAAGTTCTAACCCCACTTCTTGACCCAACCTTCTCAGAACATAGTTATGGGTTTAGACCAAATAGAAGAGGTCATGATGCGGTTCGTAAAGCAAGGGAATATATAAGTGAAGGTTATAGATGGGTGATTGACATGGACTTGGAGAAATTCTTTGATAGAGTCAATCATGATAAGTTAATGGGGATATTAGCAAGTAGAATCCAAGACCGGCTGGTCTTGAAACTTATACGGAAATATCTCCAAGCAGGAATTATGATGAATGGTGTAGTCTATGATGCAGAAGAAGGAACACCACAAGGAGGTCCACTGAGCCCCCTTCTTTCGAATATCCTTTTGGATAAACTTGATAAAGAGTTAGAAAGGAGAGGTCACAAGTTTGTCCGCTACGCCGATGATTGTAATATTTACATGAAATCGAAGAAAGCTGGAGAACGAGTGATGAACTCAATTACATGCTTTATTGAGCAGAAATTAAAGCTCAAAGTAAATAGAGAAAAGTCAGCAGTTGATCGCCCGTGGAAACGAAAGTTTCTTGGCTTTAGCTTTACGGTCAATAAGAAACCGAAGGTTCGAATAGCCAATGAAAGTATTAAAAGGTTTAAGGCTAAAATACGGGAGTTAACCTCCCGTTCTAAACAAATTCCTATGGAAGTTAGAATCGAGAAACTAAATCAATATCTAACGGGATGGTGTGGATATTTTGCATTGGCTGATACACCAAGTAAATTTAAAGAATTTGATGAGTGGATTAGACGGAGACTCCGTATGCTTGAATGGAAACAATGGAAGAAACCGAGGACAAGAGTAAGAAAACTCAAAGGTCTAGGTGTCCCTGACCAAAAGGCATATGAATGGGGAAACTCCAGAAAGAAATATTGGAGAATAGCCTGTAGTCCAATCTTACACAAAACCCTCAATAACTTGTATTGGAGTCACCGAGGGTTGAAAAGTTTATATAATCGATATGAATTTCTGCGTCAAACTTAATGGAACCGCCGTATACCGAACGGTACGTACGGTGGTGTGAGAGGTCG
>NZ_LT622355.1:23139-64623 GCF_900098925.1 Bacillus massiliglaciei
TGTGTGCGCCCGGCATGGGTGCAGTCTATAGGGTGAGAGTCCCGAACCATGAAGGCAGTAGTAATGGTTAGCTTAACGCAAGGGTGTCTGTGGTGACGCAGAATCTGAAGGAAGCGAGCGGCAAACCTCCGGTCTGAGGAACACGAACTTCATATAAGGCTAGGTACCATTGGATGAGTTTGCACAACAAAACGAAGTCCTTACTGCCGAAGGTGGTACAGAGTAAATGAAGCAGATAGATGGAGGGAAAGACTGTACTCTTACCCGGGGAGGTCTGATTGGAACGCCAAGTTCCCTTGGTAACCTATCCAGCGATGGACAGCTGAACAATCAGAAGTCAGCCGAGGTCATAGTACCATTCCAACTCGAGATGGAATGGGAAGGACTGAACTATTAGGAAGAACGAGAACTAGGCATATAATTCCTGTATAGAAGCAGACAATCCGAAAGGACTTACTTGAAGGAGGAAGTGGTGAATTCCACAGGGGACTTCATGAGGGTGGAGCAGGAATAACATAATTAGATTTCTACGTTCACGTCGAAAGGAAATATCACATGTTAATGGATCTGATTCTGTCACGGGAAAACTTAATAGAAGCACTTAAACGTGTGGAGAAGAACAAAGGGAGTCACGGCATAGATGGAATGTCCGTAAAATCCCTACGAAGACATCTCTATGAGAACTGGGAAACTCTTTGTGATTCATTAAGGGAAGGTACCTATCAACCTAACCCAGTCCGTCGAGTCGAAATCCCGAAACCGAACGGTGGAGTAAGATTACTAGGAATACCTACCGTGACAGACCGGTTCATTCAACAGGCTATCGCCCAAGTTCTAACCCCACTTCTTGACCCAACCTTCTCAGAACATAGTTATGGGTTTAGACCAAATAGAAGAGGTCATGATGCGGTTCGTAAAGCAAGGGAATATATAAGTGAAGGTTATAGATGGGTGATTGACATGGACTTGGAGAAATTCTTTGATAGAGTCAATCATGATAAGTTAATGGGGATATTAGCAAGTAGAATCCAAGACCGGCTGGTCTTGAAACTTATACGGAAATATCTCCAAGCAGGAATTATGATGAATGGTGTAGTCTATGATGCAGAAGAAGGAACACCACAAGGAGGTCCACTGAGCCCCCTTCTTTCGAATATCCTTTTGGATAAACTTGATAAAGAGTTAGAAAGGAGAGGTCACAAGTTTGTCCGCTACGCCGATGATTGTAATATTTACATGAAATCGAAGAAAGCTGGAGAACGAGTGATGAACTCAATTACATGCTTTATTGAGCAGAAATTAAAGCTCAAAGTAAATAGAGAAAAGTCAGCAGTTGATCGCCCGTGGAAACGAAAGTTTCTTGGCTTTAGCTTTACGGTCAATAAGAAACCGAAGGTTCGAATAGCCAATGAAAGTATTAAAAGGTTTAAGGCTAAAATACGGGAGTTAACCTCCCGTTCTAAACAAATTCCTATGGAAGTTAGAATCGAGAAACTAAATCAATATCTAACGGGATGGTGTGGATATTTTGCATTGGCTGATACACCAAGTAAATTTAAAGAATTTGATGAGTGGATTAGACGGAGACTCCGTATGCTTGAATGGAAACAATGGAAGAAACCGAGGACAAGAGTAAGAAAACTCAAAGGTCTAGGTGTCCCTGACCAAAAGGCATATGAATGGGGAAACTCCAGAAAGAAATATTGGAGAATAGCCTGTAGTCCAATCTTACACAAAACCCTCAATAACTTGTATTGGAGTCACCGAGGGTTGAAAAGTTTATATAATCGATATGAATTTCTGCGTCAAACTTAATGGAACCGCCGTATACCGAACGGTACGTACGGTGGTGTGAGAGGTCGGGGGTTAATCACCCCCTCCTACTCGATTATGTGAGGTAGTCATACACATTTTTAGCTAACAATAGAATCGTTACTGCAATAAACATGGCCCGAACGTAGCCGGTGCCTCTTCTTATTGCAAATTGTGAGCCGCAAACCGCACCGGCCAGCTGGGCAGCTCCCATGATTAAACCATACGCATAATGCACTTGACCTAGGGCCATGAACATCAATAATGCGGCAATGTTACTGCCGAAGTTTAATAGTTTCGCGTTGCCGGCCGCCTTTAAGAAGTCAAATCCGACCAATAGAAAAGCGAAAATGAGAAAGGAACCAGTTCCGGGTCCAAGAAATCCATCATAGAAACCAATCGCGAAGATGGCCATGATAAACAGAAGGAAGTGGCGGACGGACAGTTTTTTTGGTGTAGAAATACTTCCCCAATCTTTCTTGCAAATCGTATAAATGGCAACCGCTGCGAGCATGAGAAGCATAATCGGCTTCAACAGTTCGGGATTCATTAAATGAACGGTCCACGCCCCAAGGATCGCCCCGATAAAAGTGAGCGGAAAAAACTTTAGCACGGATTTTATATCTAGCTTGCCAGACCGGTAAAACATATATGTACTGGTCAGTGAACCGACTGTTCCTGCCAGTTTGTTGGTGGCTACTGCACCGGCAGGACTGAGACCGGCAAATAATAATACCGGCAGCGCGATAAGCCCGCCGCCGCCCACGACGGAATCCACAAATGCCGCTAGAAATCCAAAGATAATTAAAATTGCGATTAACGAGGGATCTAATTGAAAATCCATACAATCAACCTTCCTGATAGTGACTACTGAAATAGTAACTAATGAATTGCGAAATGTAAATAGGTATTGTACGTTATTGATAAGAGAAACATTCATGGGAGGCGAAAACATGGAGGAGACGGTGCAGCAGCTCAAAAAATTGGGGTTCAGCGAATATGAAGCCAAAGCCTATTTAGCACTTGTCAAACAAGGGACGGCTACCGCTTATCAAGTCAGTAAGGAATCCGGAGTTCCGAGGGCGCGCGTATATGACGTGTTAAGCAGTCTGACTGAAAAGGGGGTGGCCCTGAAAGAAGAAATGAATAATCTGACCCGCTATTCCCCGCTGCCTGTTGAAATCTTTTTACAGAAGGCGCAGACTGAGTGGAAATCGACATATTCGACGATCAGTGATTCGTTAAGAGAGTTAGAGACAGCCGGAGAAAAAGCCGACAATCGGGTCATCACGTTAAAGGACCGCCAAACGATTATCAGCTATTGTCAAACGTTATTGAAAAAAGCAGAGAAGCGGATTGTGCTTTCGATGTGGGATGAGATGTATGAGGAGCTGAAGGAAGAACTGGTTCAGGCAGCGGAATATGCAGCCGTACAGGGCATCACCCTGCATGTTGAACAGCCGATAGGGAATCTGGAGACCCACCGGATTACGCCTTTTACGGAAAGTCTGTCTACAGGACAATGGTTTATATTATCGATTGATTCCAAAGAGATGATTTACGGACCGTCGATTGCGGAGCGAAGTATGGCTTTTTATACAGATGATCCAGTCCATATTTATCTGCTGGAAGACTATGTATGGCATGATGTGCTGGTGAACCGGTTAGTCCGCCGCAGCCAGGATCAGTTGGAAAAGTGGATTACAGAAGAGAGAAATGCCTTCTTCCAGGCATAGTGATACAAAAAGGATCAAGCACAAGCTATCTTAGCCTGTGCTTGATTTGTACGTGAATTAGTATTTAGTGATTTCAGCTTCCGGTGTCATAATGATTACAGGATTCTTGGCAGGGTTTACCCAGGCTAAGATATTTTGTACGTTCGTTTTGGAAGTGGCAACACATCCCGCTGTATAACCGGAGCTGCCGGCTACGTGGAAAAAGATCGCCGACCCTTTATACGGTGTTCTGGCTGTGTTGTAATTAATCACAAATCCCCGGTCATATTGCGGAATATTCAAGTTTTCGGCAGAAGACCATTTGCCCTTTGTTTTGGATTTGGATTGCCATGTATTGTACAAAGCACTTTTGCTGTCATCCACCCAAACAGAATCAGAGGTGATTTTCTTTACAGGCAATTTGGTTTTGGGCATGGTCCCCCGGTAAAAGGCTGTACCGATTGTGTACTTGCCTGTCGGTGTTTTCCCGTCTCCCTCTTTTTTGGAGCCGGTCATGCCGTACTTGCCAACCACGCCTGACATCGAGTAGGTGCGTTTCCATTTCCCGTTTGTTTTTTCAAAAGCCTGAATGGTTGCCGCCCGGGAACCGGCTTTCGTGTTTTTCACTAGAATGACCTGCTGGGCTTTTCCCAGTTTGCTCATTTTTTCAACGTCCAATTTGGCCGCAGTCTTTGTTGAAGCCTTGACATAAGATCCGCTGACATAGCCGGTTTTGCTGCCATATTTAATTTTGTACCAGCCGTTGCTCAGCTTGGACTGCACACTTAGGGCCGATCCTTTTTTCACAGTGCCGAGAATTTTATATTTGGTGCTGGATCCGCTGCGGACATTAAGATTTGCCGTAGCCGTATAGACGGCTGATGATGAAGTGGAAGCTGGTTTAGCCTTGGCCGCAGTCTTTGTTGAGGCCTTGACATAAGATCCGCTGACATAGCCGGTTTTGCTGCGGTATTTAATTTTGTACCAGCCATTGCTCAGCTTGGACTGCACATTGAGAGATGATCCTTTTTTGACAGTGCCGAGAATTTTATATTTGGTGCTGGATCCACTGCGGACATTTAGATTCGCTGTTGTTGTATAAGTCACAGAAGCAGCCTCCGCTTTAGTCATTCCGCTGCGGTCTGAAAGCAAGGGGGCTGCCGGGCTGAAACTAGAAAATAAGAAACCTGATAAAATGGCACAAACTGCAATTTTTTTGAACATCATCTACGCTCCTTTCCCCATCTCCGATGAAGAATTTTCAAATCTACTACAAGTATAGACGATAATGAATGAAATGGGATGCCTTTATAGTATAGGATGAACAAAAATGGGAGAAAACTCATATTTGGGATATTGATAGGAGGGAAGATGATGCAATTGATTTGTGAAACCGAAAAGTTAGATCTTTACCTGCTGGAATTGAAGGAAGTAAATTATTCTCATCCCTTATGTCAATCAATCATTCGTCAGCTATTTAAGCCTTCGCAAACGGAAGTGGAAAAAGTAAAAACTGCTTTTGAATTTGTGCGGGATGAAATAGCTCATTCTTGGGATATTCAGGGAAGCCGTGTTACTTGCCGGGCATCTGAAGTTTTGGCTTGGGGCGAGGGGATTTGCTATGCAAAAACAAATCTATTAGCCGCATTGCTCCGTTCGCAGGGAATCCCGACTGGCTTTTGTTATCAGCGTTTAATGCTCTTTGATGCCCCGGAAAAAGGATACTGTATTCATGCTTTGAACGCTGTATTTTTACAAACGGCTGGCAAATGGGTAAGACTGGATGCAAGAGGGAACAAGCAAGGAATTAATGCTCAATTTTCTATGGAGATGGAGAAACTGGCCTTTGCAGTTCAACCGGAACACGATGAAAAGGATTATCCGCTCATATATGCAGATCCTCACCCAAAAACAATAGCCGTGTTATTGAAACATACAGATGCAATAGACATGTATAAACGTTATCTGCCGGAAGCTCTATAAATAGTTAAAAGGGCGATCGATTTTCGCTTCAATCAGTCTGTTGTTTATTAACGTCTTTTCGAGCATAATGAACAACCTCTTCCAACTGCGGAAGAGGTTGTTTAGCGTTAATTAAAATACACACGCACTGACAAAGCTGCGCTTGAAAAGTATTCATAATCGCTTAACACTCTTTTGACATCATCATATCGAAAGACATTCCAAGAATTGGTTTCCTTATTGTTGCTGATCGGAGTTTGGTAATTTTCGCTATAGCTATAATTTCTTCTGACATACTATTCCCTCCCGGTTCGTTAATAGAGTTATATAGTACAGTCACCATATATGGCGGCAACTGGTGAAACCGGCCGCTGAGAACTTCCATCTTATTTCCAATATAAAAAACGTAACACAAAAAGAGTAATATACAATTTACAATAAATCGCAAACTGTATATTACTCTTCATTTTTTCCTGATTCTGTTCAGTAACGTGCATTATTTTTTCATTAATAAATATATAAAGTACGGAGCGCCGAGTATGGATACTAAAATCCCTACAGGCATTTCCATCGGCGCCATAATCACGCGTCCGGCAGTATCGGCTCCAAGCAGGATTAACGCACCGATAAGGGCTGACAGCGGCAAGACTTTTTTATGATTATAGCCAATCAGCGCCCGGGCGATATGAGGGGCAATGAGGCCTAGGAAGGTAATGCCGCCTCCGACTGATACACAGACACCGGCTAATGCCACGCCGATTAATAATAACTTCAAGCGCTCCTTTTCAATCGATACGCCTAGGCCGACGGAAACCTCGTCCCCAAAGCCTAATACATCAAGGAACCGGGATTTATAGACGGCAAGCGGGATTAAAATAATCAGCCAGATCAAGGTCGACAGGACAAATTGCCAATTGGTTCCCCAAATACTGCCGGATATCCACGTTAAGGTTTTCAGGAAATCCTGCGGCTCCATTTTCATTTGCAGGGCAAGTGTCCCTGAAGCAAATGCGGCATTGATTCCAATCCCCACCAAAATCAGCCGAATCGGCGTGACCTTTCCATTCTTGCGGGAAATCGAATAAATCAGAACAGCCGCTATGAATGCACCCAATAAAGCTGTGAAAGGCATGACGAAGATCGACAGCATCCCTGTTAAAAAGGTAGATCCATGGAAAACAAACATATAAAATACAATCGAAAAACTGGCTCCGGCATTAATTCCTAAGATTCCCGGATCAGCCAGTTCGTTTCGGGAAATGCTTTGCATAATAGCGCCGGAGACAGCGATTCCCGCTCCAATTAACATAGCGAGAATAATACGGGGAAGCCGGAAATCGAAGATAATGATTCTTTGATCGCCTATGTCACTGCCAAAAAAGGCCGACCATACTTCCGCAAGGGGAATTTTGATAAATCCTGCATTAATACTGACGATAAAGAGAACGAACAGCAGGACAGCCAATATCAAACATAATAATGGAAACCCATATTTCCTTTTGCGTATGAATTGAGACATTACAAACCTCTCCCTTCTTTGCGGGCTAAATATAGGAAGAAGGGAACACCAATGAGTGCAGTAACGGCACCAACCGGTGTTTCAAACGGCGCGTTGATCATCCTTCCGATCACATCTGCAAAAAGCAGGAACACAGCCCCAATGACAGCGGAACAAGGGATAATATATCTATAGTCAATCCCTACTATAAAACGGGTGATATGGGGAATGACCAACCCTATGAATCCAATCGTTCCCGCAATGGAAACCGCTGCACCGGTTAATAGTAATACCGAGATCATCCCGACGGTTCTCACAACCCGGACATTTTGTCCAAGGCCTGTAGAGACTTCATCCCCAAGGCTGAGGATGGTAATGGAACGGGAAAGAAAAAGGGAAAGAATGATCCCGGCTATAATGATGGGAATCACATATTTGAGCTGATCCATTTGAATGCCGGATACACCGCCGGCATACCAGAAGCTCATTTCCTTTGCGACATTAAATTTAAGGCCGACAGCTGTTGATAAAGAGGTGAATAACGAGCTGATAGCTGCACCGGCCAGTGCTAATTTGACCGGATTATTCGGTCCTTTTGCGACCGCGGTAATCGCGAATACGATTGCAGTGGTGAAGCCTGCTCCTAAAAAAGAAAATAGGATGAGCTTCACCTGCGTAAGACCTGTAACAAAAGCGAAGGCAAGGGCCATAAAAAAGGAGGCGCCCGCTGTTACTCCCAATATTTCAGGAGAGGCCAGAGGGTTCCTTGTCATCCCTTGCATGAGAGATCCCGCAACAGCCAAAGCAGCACCTACAAAAACAGCTGCTAATGCCCGGGGCAAACGTAAGTTATGAATGATGACATGTGTCGGATCATTGCTATTGTAAAAAAATAAACCTTCCCAAACGGTGCGATAGGTAACATGGGCTGCACCGAAATGAATGGAAAAAATAACGGATAGCAAGATAGCAATCCAGCCGAAGAGAATAATTGCCGTCCCGATCTTATTCTTTCTGTCAGGAGCCGGTTTCTCTTTGTTTACTTTATTCATATAATTCTTTCCTCCTGCATGCGAAACCAGACGTATTCAAGAATCTTGATTCATCCATCTATAAAAGTATGCGAGCGATTCATAATAAACGTTGACATTCTGTGAGTAATCCGCTTTAATTAATACTGATAATCATTATCAAACGATAAGACAGATATCATTTTAGCATAGTTATAGGGGGATTAACATGAGCAATGGTTTGAAAATAAAAAGATTTTTACAGATTTTCAGTGTCGGCTTATTATCCGTTGGACTGGCTGCCTGCCAAAGTGACGATACTTCTGAAAAACAGCCTGAAAAGCGTCAGCTGACTGATGCAATTGGCAATAAAGTAGAAGTTCCCGAAAATCCCAAACGAGTGCTAGGTTCGTATCTTGAAGACCCGCTTGTAGCTTTAGGGGTGACTCCTGTCGCACAATGGTCTGTTGCCAATGGCGTGCAAGACTATTTAAAAGATGACTTAAAAGACGTACCGACCATCTCATATGATTTGCCATTTGAAGCGGTCCAGAAGACACAGCCGGATTTAATTCTTATGGATTCAGCTGATATGGTTGAAGGCGGCAAATATAATCAGTATAACAAAATTGCTCCTACTTATGTAGTCGGCAAGGATAAAAATAATGACTGGCGCGAGGAATTGAAAGAAGTAGGGAAAGTGTTGAACAAGGAAAATGATGCACAGAAACTGCTTGATGAGTATGATCAAAAAGTGAAAGATGCCCAAGCTGAATTAACGGATCAGAAAGATGTTCCTTCAGCAGCGGCTATTTGGCTTGTGAATAACGAACTATTCATTTCATCTAAGAATCTTTCAAGCGGCGATGTTCTATACAATGACTTGAAATTAGAGACTCCAAAAGTGGTGGAAGAAATCTCTGCGAAATCAGAGAATAACTGGAATCCCATCTCTTTGGAGAAATTGGCTGATCTGGATGCGGATTATATTTTCCTTGTGAACAGTGACAAATCGGGTGCAAGCACATTGGACGAAGATGTTTGGAAGAACATCCCTGCAGTGAAAAACAACCATGTTGCTGAATTCCCGGCTTCATCAAGCTGGCTGTACACTGGTGTGATTGCCAATGAGCAAATTATCGATGATGTGTTAGAAACGATTGAATAAACATAAAACAAGCGGAGAAAGGGATTCCTTTTCTCCGCTTGTTTTATTTTAGACTGTTCTTAAAAAGAAGTATGAGAATCTTCGCAAACATAGATTGGTTGGAGCGAGCATTCAGAAGCGGAAATCCAGCCCCTTTTTTTATAGGGGAAGGAAGATGAATGGTTAATCAGGCTAGATTTGTGTTGAATGTTACTTTATTTCAATTCTTCCATTATTCGTTTTGAGCCTGATCAGATTTTCGCCTTTTCCGATGACTGTGCTTCCTTGATATTTATGAAGAATGTCAATGCTGCCGTTGTCGGTTGAAACATCGAACCTCACATTTGTGGGCTCTTTTTCGGTTTCAATTTGGATTTTTCCATTATCGGATTCAAGCTGAATGTTGCGATCCAGTTTTTCAGTGATAAGGGAAAGTCTTCCGTTATTCGTTCTGCCTTTAATTTTACCCTCTACATGATCAAGGGAGATTCTCCCATTATCCGATTGTACAGCTACCTCTTTAGCCATCACCTGTTTTAACTCAATCCGGCCATTGTCCGCCTCTGCCTGAATTTTGTCTGTGTTTAGCTGTTCTGCGGAAATATAGCCGTTATCGCTGGTAACCGCAATAGAATGATACTGTTTTTCCGGAAGATAGATGGTTATGTCGAAAAATAAATCGACAAAATGAAAATTGAACCAGGAGAGCTGCTGTTCTTTAAATGTAATCAAAAGGGTTGAGTCCTTTACGTCAGTCGTCAGTTCCCGTTTTATATTAGAAGAAGATTTCCCATCCAGTGTCACTCTGATTTGGTCATCTGCCGCTGGCTTTATATGGACACGGGCATTGTCCGTCGCGGCTTGAATATTGGAAACGTACTTACTGGCCACCGTCTTTTCCTCAGAAATGGGGGAAGTGCCATGGGACCGGACAGTAAGCAGGCTGCCTATTACACCGACAATGATGAAAATTCCGGCAAGAATTGAAAGTTTTTTCTTATTGCTCATGCTTTAAACCTCCTTTCACAAGGTTTACATTGAACTGGAGATAACGTACAAAGCCTTTTACTATAAGTTTTGTTAAAAAGATCATGCCAAGGATGATGAAATAGCCAATGCCGCATATCGCTAATGAGACAAAGAGATTAAAGAACTCAAAGGCCTGCGGGTGAGTGATGGCATCCAGAAGGACAAGGAGCGGCGATACGACAAAGGAGATTCCGGCAACCCAACCTGAAAAAATGAGGGAGGCTAAAGCGATGGCCGGTCCAAGGACAATAACCAAATTGAAAAAGCCTAATCCGATGACGGCCCAAATGGCCCGAAAAACATTTCCTGCTGTTGTACGGGATGTTACCTTTTCAAGATGGTAATCGGCCAATAGCTCTTTGGCGATTTGAACCGGAGAACCTAAGGCTGCTGCTATTTCGTCTTCAGACTTTCCTTCTTCCCTGCCTAAAGTAAAATGTTCTTCATAGTCTTGCAGAATATCTGCGCGTTCCGACGCAGGCAAAATTCTCAAGGATTGGTCAAGCTGCTGTAAAAAATTATCTTTCTTCATGGTCCGCACCTTCCTTAATTAATTGATTCACACCTTGGGAGAATTCATTCCATTCCTCCATGAGCTCGTATAAATACATCCGGCCTTTGTCTGTAAGTCTGTAGTATTTACGGGAAGGGCCTTCTGTGGACTCCTGCAGGTATGTTGTAAAGTATTCTTCTTTTGTCAGACGGCGGAGGAGCGGATAAACCGAACCCTCTGATATTTCAATCTGGCTGGAAATTTTCTGGACTAATTCATATCCATAGCGGTCTTTTTTATCAAGCAGGACAAGGACACACAGTTCCAGGACTCCTTTTTTAAATTGGACATTCACTATTTGCTCACCTCATTTTATGCTTGCTAGCTACTATATATTAAACAGTACATTACAATATATAAGATATCATTTACTATTGTTTATTGCAAGGTACTGATAATCAAAAACTGACAGCTTCCAAAAAAGAGCTGGTACGAGCATTTTGGAACGGAAATTATTATACTTGTTGCAGGTTACGTTAATCCTTTAAAGGAATGTGGGGAAGGAATGCCGAATTGGAACAAAGGAGTTTTAAAAGCATAGGAGGTTCATGGCGCATGCATTATGAAATATACGGAAATCAAGAAAGCAGCCAGATTATCGTGGCATTGCCAGCACTCGGCGAGCGCAAGGACATATACAAGGAGCTCGGAAATCTGTTGAAGGATATTAAAATCATTGCCTTTGATTTGCCAGGCCATAATCAGTTTTTCATGGATGATAATTCTATATCAAGTTATATAGCAACGGTACGGGAAACATTGAGATCCTTGCAGGTTCCGGCCGCACACTTTATGGGAAATTCCTTAGGTGCGTGGATTATTCAAGCCCTCTATTCGAACGATCCGGAGACTGTTTTGTCATTGACCCTTTTAGACGGCGGATATTATTTTCTCGGTGATTGGCTAGAAATGGACGAAGAGGTAACATTGGCTGCTGTTGAACAGATTGAGGATATAAAAGAGGCCATTCACGAGCTTGCTTGCTCCATGGAGGAATTAGAGGAGGAGGCGTTTTCGAGATTCAAAAACTATCTTCTTGAAAATTACATCTATTCGAATGGCTATTATAAGCACCACAGTAATCAGGAAGCGTATAATCAGCTAAGCAGAGAGGTAGCGACGGTCAATTACTGTTTACAAGATCCTGTTCCTGTCCCTTTGCATTTGCTGATTGCAGACAGCAGTTTAGATGCATTCAGCAATGAAAAACTGGCTGATTTCAAGCTGACGCATCCGGCTGCCAAAGTAGAAATCGTAGAAAACGGCTATCATTATTTGCCTCTTACGAATACAAAACAAGTCGCTGAGTACATCGAGAAACATATCGCTGTGGTTGGCCAAGAACGTGCCTTAATAGATTTTTAAAAAGGAAGGCGCAGCGGGACTGAGGTTCCGTTACGTCTTTTTTCTTTAACAGAAAATGGATTTTCCCTGTAAGGTAAATAACAAAAGATGTTTGGGGGGGAGGGGTGAAAATGGAAAAACAGCAGCATACGATGATGATTATCGATTTTATACAGGTCAGCAGCAGGAGCTGTCATGTGATCATTGCTGGAGTGGATGCAGATACAGGACGGGAGTTTAACGGGGAGGTCCGGTTTACGAACGGCATGCTGAACGGAGATGTGATCCATCCTGAAAGGACAGTCCTGTCACCGGGATGCCGGGAGTTTGTAGAGAATAAATTATACGGGAAATATAAAGCGGGAGACTTCAGCTGAGAGGATGTGCGTTCCCGGAAGCAGGATTTGGCTGCGGACCGGTCTGTGTCCCAGGGAACCCTGAAACATAAAAATATCAAATTTCTCACAGAGAAATTTGATATTTGGTTCCGGCCGCTTTTTAAGTTTGTCTCTTAAAATGTTTCATGAAGAACCTTGCCGGTCTGGGTAAGATCATAGCCGCCGAGAGATTGAATTTCCGCCTGAAAAGAAGGAGAGGTCAGGATTCGCTTAACGGTTTCAATCAACTCTTCATTTTCAGGTGACTTCAATATGACTAAATCGTATTGTTCAGTGATCAGCGGGATAAAATCAACTCCGACAATTCTGGCTGCTTTTTCAATTCCGACGCCAAGGTTGGCGTGCCCGTTAGAAATGGCAGAGGCTACGCTTAGGTGGCTGGATTCCTCTTGGTCATATCCTTGGATGGCGGATGAGGAGATGCCGTGTATTCGCAGCTGTTCGTCCAATAAGACGCGTGCCCCTGAACCTTTTTCCCGGTTCATGATAGTAATGTCCTTCCGCTTTAAATCTTCCCAGGAAGAGATGTTCATGGGGTTTCCTTCAGGAACAAACAGTCCGGCAAGCCTTGATATAAGCCGAATCAGCAGGTAAGGACGGCTGACCAAAATCTTTTTTACATATGGAAGATTATATTCACCTGTCTCTCCGTCGAATAAATGGAGACTGACGATATCGCATTCCCCGCTGTACATGGAAATTAAGCTGTTTAGGCTCCCGGTGTAAGAACGTAATACTTTATAGGAAGACTGTTTCTCGATTTGTTTTCCAAGAATGTCGAGGGCCATGTCCTGTCCGCTGATTACTTTATGAAGGGGCCGCGCCTGCTCAAGTTTGGGCGATGGGCGATCCTGAGAAGCAGAGGGATGGGATTTGTTTTGCAAAATATAGCGTTCCAGATCTTTTGCGTCCATGCGCATTTGCCTGCCGACACGGAATATAGGAAGCTGACCTTTTTTTACTAGATCATAAACGGTCAGTTTCGAAACTTTTAGAAGCTTGGCTACTTCTTCGATCGTATAGGACAGTTCCTCTGTCATATGTATCCCTCCTCTCTTTATTTTATCTCAGTCCTTTTTAATTGAAAATGAAAACCCTTATAAACCTTTGTAAAAGGTATAGTCTCTTAAGTGTTTAACCATAAAAAAACAGGCGGAGAAAAGAATTCTCTGCCTGTTATTATGTCTTTAGTCTACTACCATACAAACAATCCGACGATCATGGCACTTAATAAGGAAACGCCCATTCCGCTGACGAGCAGCTTCCAAACGTTCTTTCCGATAATTTGTGCCTTATCTGGACTGACAAGGGAATTGAACGCCCCGTAAATCATGCCGACCGTACTGAAGTTAGCAAATGAAGTAAGGAATGTTGCTGCAACAGCGACTGTATGCGGAGCAAGCGTACCAATTGTATCCTTCAAATCAAGCATAGCTACAAATTCATTCGTAGCGAGTTTGATTCCCATTAATTGAGCGACGTACATGGCGTCTGCAGCCGGCAAACCTAATAGGAAGGCAAAAGGGCTGAAGATATAAGAGAAAATCTTCTGAATGGTCAGTCCGTCCACAAAGAATCCTAAGAATCCGTTAAGACAGGCCGTAAGAGCCACATACCCGATAACCATGGCTGCAATGACGATAACCATCTTGATTCCGATCAACATACTGTTTGAGATGGTTGTGAAGAAGTCCTTGCGTTCCGACTTATCCGGAACATAGACAATATCCTCTTCTTTGCTTACGTCAATTGGGTTTAACATGCTGGCAATAAGCAAGGCATTTAAACAGTTCAGCGGAATTGCTGCAAATACATAGGTAGCCGGGACCATAGAAAGATAGGCACCAATGATGGATCCGCTTATACTGCTCATACTCATGATTCCGAATGTAAGCAGTCTTTGCTGGCTCAGTACGGCAAACTGCTGGCGAAGAACCGCAAGTGCTTCTGTGTTCCCGAGAAACATCATTTGGATGGAGAAGAAACTCTCCAGTTTAGGCAATCCGGACACTTTAGAAATCAGCCAGCCGACTTTGTCGATGATCCATGTCAAAATTCCAAAGTAAGACAGTATATCAAAGAAGGTGATAATGAAAATGATCGGCATTAATGAGCTGAAAAAGAAATCAACGGTTGGATTGGCCATAGCCGAAGGAAAGACAAAAGAAATCCCTTCGTTTGCACAGGCAATCAGCCATGTGAAGAAGGCGGCAATTTGATTAATGATCCAAGTTCCCACTTTGGTCGACAGCATGAACCAAGTCATAAGGAATTCGACAATCAATAAGATTAGAACGAATTTCCACTTTACATTTTTTTTATTTGGCGAGCATACATAAATAAGACCGATGACCACCAAAACACCAATGGCATTCAATAAAAAATACAAACGGATGACCTCCTCAGAATTATTATTCCCGATAATATTTTTAATATAGAAAAAGCCCTTATTTTTCCACTTTCAGCCAAAGGACAGAAAGCATGGAAAAATAAGAGCCTGTATTAGGAAATAATCTGGGAGCCTCCGGGAAAACCATTGGTTTGTACAGGACTGCAGATTGATCATCTTCTTTTGCTGCATGCTTCCTTGTAGTCCTGCACTTGATTCGGCTGCGGGGTAGAAACTATCAGACCATTTACACTGATATTATACAAGGATATTAAATGTTACATAGGAATAGATATCAGTATAACGTGATTTTGAGGAATATCCAAGATGTTTTGTTATTGTTGGAATTATGATATAAATGAAAACATTTCGATTAATTTGATCGTCATGAATCCGGAATTTTTGAAAATCGAATCGTTTAACCGTATACTAGGAAACAAATTTGAAGCACAGTCAGGAGAATGCGTGATGGAACGAAAGAAAGGAAAAAGAATCGGAGTAATCCTAGCCGGAGGGGAATCAAGAAGGTTTCGCTCACCTAAAGCCTTTGCCGAATATGGAAAACGTCCTTTCTATGAGCTGGCACTGGAGGCCCTGTCCCCCCACGCCGATCAGACCATGGTCATCAGCCATCCTTCGCTGACCGACCGTTTTAAAAAAGAAACGCAGGGAATGATCCTGGAAGATGCCCCGGAATTCCAGGGGAAGGGGCCCTTGGCCGGCCTGTACTCCGCGATGAAGGAGGAACCGGGACAGTCCTATTTTCTGCTTGCCTGCGACATGCCCCGGTTTAGTGCAGAGACAGCCGGGAAAATCCTCGCAGCAAGGGAAGAAGGCGCAGATGCGGTGGTTCCCCTTATTGGGGGCCGAATTCAGCCGCTTGCCGCTGTTTACGAATTCAGTGCATTCCTTCCATTAAAAGAACAGCTTGAATCAGGAAATTACCGAATGATTCATTTTCTGGACCGTATCAAAACGAAATATATTACAGAGCAAGAACTTGGTGAAGACGATACCTCTTTTCAAAATATTAATGACCGGGACGAATATCGGAAACTGCCGCAAAATCACGAAAAGTGAAAGGAGGGTCAGGCATGAAGCCAGTTACTGACCAATATGCCCGTCCATTGCGGGATATACGGATTTCCGTCATCGATCAATGCAATTTCCGCTGTGCGTATTGCATGCCGAAGGAAATATTTGGACCGGATTATCCCTTCCTGCCAAAAGAGGAGTATTTAAGCTTTGAGGAAATCGGCGCCCTGGCCCGCGCAGCAGCTGAAATCGGTGTGGAGAAAGTTCGTCTCACAGGCGGAGAACCTTTATTACGAAAAGACCTTCCCCAGCTGGTCCAAATACTGGCCGGAATTGAAAAGATAAAAGACATTGCCCTGACAACGAATGCGGTGTACCTTCCGAAGTATGCGGCTGAATTAAAGGCTGCGGGTCTTCAAAGGGTGAATATCAGCATGGACGCAATCGATGATGCGGTATTTAAAAAAATGAACGGCCGGAATGTCGGTGTAAAACCGGTTCTGAAGGGCATTGCTGCGGCTCGGGAAGCAGGGCTTAAGGTAAAGATCAATATGGTCGTGCAAAAGGCTGTCAATGATGACCAGATTATCCCGATGGCGGAGCATTTTAAGAAGGAGGGTATCAGCCTTAGATTTATCGAATTCATGGATGTCGGAAGTTCCAATGGCTGGAAAATGTCTTCGGTTGTCACCAAAAAAGAAATGATTGAGATGCTGAGCAAGCGTTTTTCAATAGAGGTGGCGGAAGGGGCCTATTACGGGGAAGTTGCCAGCCGATACCGCTATACAGACGGTTCCGGTGAAATAGGAATCATCTCTTCCGTTTCGGACTCCTTTTGCTCCACTTGCACCAGGGCAAGAATATCGGCGGATGGGAAGCTGTATACCTGTCTTTTTGCCACCAAGGGCCATAATCTTAAACCTATTTTAAAAAATGGAAAATCGGCGGAAGAAATCCGGGAAGCTCTCGCAGGCATTTGGGGAGCTAGAGTAGACCGTTATTCAGATGAAAGAACAGAGGAAACGGCGAGAAACCGTTCCAAAATTGAAATGTCCTATATTGGCGGCTGAAGAGGCCGCTGAGGCTGTTGACCGGGTCAGCAGTCTTTTTTTGTGTTCAGGCTTCAGGATGGGGACTTTTTTCCTTTTTTTAAAAATTTTTTTCCAAATAAATGATTGTATAGGCCTAAATGTGGAACATGTGAAAAAAATTAGTTTGTTCTTTTTTCAGGAGGGGTAGAAAACAGTACATATTAGGGGAAAAATCATGAAAAAAGAGGAGTGTTCCGATTGCAGGAAGTAAAACACGTTACAATTAATGGCCAGGAGGTAACACTTACAGAAGATAAGACAGTACTGCAGGCCTTGATGGACAGCCAAATAGAGGTCCCTCATGTCTGTTATCACGAAAGTCTCGGACCGATAGAAACATGTGATACGTGTATCGTTGAAGTGAATGGAGAGCTTGTCCGTTCTTGTTCCACTGACATTCAGGAGGGGGATGTCATAAAAACGGAAACGGATGATGCGAAGCAGGCCCGTGTCATTGGAATGGACCGAATTTTAACGAATCATGAGCTGTATTGTACCGTTTGTGACTATAACAATGGGGGATGTGAGATACATAATACGGTAAAGGAGATGAAGATCAATCATCAAAGTGTTCCTTTTGCTGAAAAACCGTATGAAATAGATGACTCGCATCCTTATTATCGATATGACCCGGATCAGTGCATCCTGTGCGGCCGCTGTGTAGAGGCCTGTCAGGACGTGCAGGTTACAGAAACGCTGACAATTGACTGGACATTGAAAAAACCGCGTGTTATTTGGGATGACAACCGTCCGATCAATGAATCTTCTTGCGTATCATGCGGACATTGTTCAACCGTCTGCCCTTGTAATGCGATGCTGGAAAAAGGAATGGAAGGAGAAGCAGGCTTCCTGACAGGGATTGCCAAGCAAACCCTTCGGCCAATGATTGAAATCACGAAAAATGTAGAGACAGGGTATGGTTCAATCCTGGCGATTTCTGATATGGAATCTGCAATGCGGGATGAACGGATCAAGAAAACGAAGACCGTCTGCACATACTGCGGTGTCGGCTGCAGTTTTGATGTTTGGACAAAAGACCGTAAAATTCTCAAAATCGAACCGCAAAAAGAAGCGCCGGCTAATGGCATTTCAACTTGTGTCAAAGGGAAATTCGGCTGGGATTTCGTTAATAGCGAAGAAAGACTGACAAAGCCGCTGATCCGTGAAGGCGATGGATTCAGGGAGGCGGAATGGGAGGAAGCGCTTGATCTGATTCAGCATAAATTCACTGAAATTAAAGATCAGCATGGCCCAGATGCGCTTTCCTTCATTACGTCATCTAAGTGTACAAATGAAGAATCGTACTTAATGCAAAAATTGGCCCGCGGCATTATCGGCACGAACAATGTAGACAACTGTTCAAGATACTGTCAGAGCCCGGCGACAGTGGGACTGTTCAGGACGGTTGGATATGGAGGAGACTCCGGCGGCATTAAAGATATCGAGAAAGCGGGACTTGTCCTGATTGTCGGCTCCAACACATCTGAATCTCATCCGGTTCTTTCTACCCGCGTGAAACGTTCTCATAAATTGAACGGCCAAAAGCTGATTGTTGCTGACTTGCGTAAAAACGAAGTGGCACAGCGGGCAGATATTTTCATCCATCCGAAACAGGGAACCGATTTAATCTGGCTTTCAGCCATCACGAAATATATTGTGGACAAAGGCTGGGCTGATAAGGAATTCCTTCGTAACAAAGTGAATGGAGTGGAGGAATATATTAAATCGCTTGCGCCTTTTACACTGGAGTATGCGGAAGAAGTAACAGGCATCTCTAAAAGTGTACTGAAAAAGATTGCGAAGGAAATCGTGAAGGCTGACGGGGTCTGTGTCTTGTATGCGATGGGTGTCACTCAGCATATGGGCGGAAGTGATACAAGCACTGCCATTTCTAATTTGCTGCTGATAACTGGAAACTTTGCAAGACCGGGTGCAGGAAGCTATCCATTGCGCGGTCATAACAATGTACAGGGCGCAAGTGACTTTGGCAGCATGCCGGACCGTCTGCCTGGATATGAAATGGTGGCAGATGAAGCAGTCCGAAGAAAATACGAAAAAACATGGGGCGTGAAAGTTCCTTCTAAAAAAGGTCTTAACAACCATGAAATGGTAGAAGCCATCCATGCTGGAGAGCTAAAAGCGATGTATTTAAAAGGCGAAGATATGGGACTGGTAGATTCAAATATTAACCATGTTCACCAGGCATTCGAAAAGCTGGACTTCTTCGTTGTACAAGATGTCTTCCTTTCAAAAACAGCGGAATTTGCAGATGTTGTTCTTCCTGCAAGCCCAAGTTTTGAAAAAGAAGGAACCTTTACGAATACAGAGCGCAGAATTCAGCGTCTGTATCAGGTATTTGAACCGCTGGGCGAATCCAAGCCGGACTGGCAGATCATTATGGAAGTCGCTAATAGACTGGGGGCTGGCTGGAACTACAGCCATCCAAGTGAAATCATGGATGAAGCGGCATCTCTGTCCCCAATTTATGCGGGAGTATCCTATGACCGCCTTGAAGGCTATAACAGCCTGCAATGGCCTGTTGCGAAAGATGGCACAGACACTCCGCTCTTGTTCACGGATGGATTCCCATTCCCTGACAAAAAGGCCCGTCTGTTCCCTGTCAAATGGACCAAGCCTGTTCAATATGAGGAAGAGTATGATATTCATGTCAATAACGGCCGTTTGCTCGAACACTTCCATGAAGGAAACCTGACATATAAGGCGAAAGGCATCAGTTCCAAGACGCCGAATGTCTTCCTGGAGGTCTCACCTGAACTGGCAGAGGAAAGAGGTCTTGAAGACGGTACGGTAGTAAGACTGACGTCCCCATACGGCAGTGTGAAGGTTCCTTGCCTGATTACAGACCGAGTCAAAGGAAAAGTAGTCTATCTGCCAATGAATGATTCAGGCGAAGGATCCATCAATTATCTGACAAGCAGCTATGCAGATAAAGATACGGATACGCCAGCCTATAAGGAAACCAGTGCGAAAATGGAAATCCTGAAAGCGAAAGGCGAAAACCCGCTTCCTAAGATCAATCACCGAAATGGGAACCCTCAGCCGCAGCTCGGCGTGCAGGTCCAGAAGAAATGGGCCAGAAAGGATTACATTTTCCCAGGGGATCTTGTGAAAAAGGAGGCAAAGCGTAATGGCTAAAGCGACCAGAAAGATTCATCGTCTTGAATTGAGTGAGGAAGAAAAGCGAAAGCTGGAACTGGAAAACATCGAAACCCTGCTGCTCGATAATAAAGAGGCAGTAGAAAAGGTTTTTAAAATCCTTCATTATATGAAGGAAAGGGGAGCGCTTGATTTTGCGGGAAGTTTATTGGGCCAAGGAGACAAGGTGCTTGATATTCTTGTTAAAACAGCGGACACTCCGGAAACTGCCAACACTTTGAAGAATATGCTGCTTATGCTCGGCGCGCTGGGAACGTTAAATGTCCAGCAGCTGGAACCTCTTATTCTGAAAGTGAACACGGGTATTGCCAGAATGGCAGAACTGGATAAAGCGGGAGAAGATGCGAAGACCGGTTACTTCTCCTTGCTTCGCTCCCTGAGAGATCCGAATATCAAAACAGCTATGAGCCTGATGGTGGCCTTCCTTAAAGGGCTGGGTGAGGATCAGTCAGAGCTTGAACGGACAACCCAAATGCCTGAAGAACAAGAGGTTCACTATAATGATGATGCTCAGGCACATAATAAGTCAACGGGAGAAAGAGTGTATACGTCAAGCATTCCCTCTCACCGCAATAATCAAAAAAAGCGAGGCGGAAATTGGATATGGGCCGCAGCAAGCCTGTCTCTGCTCGCCGTGCCTCTCGCCCTTTCACGAAAGGGAAAATAAAAATAACGATCGGCGGATTAAGCTGCTGCACGAAAAGCTCAGAGTTTTATAGCTCTGAGCTTTTTCTTTTGCATGATAGGGTTTTTCTATGGTTTAAGCCTGCTGTTTCTTTTTTAATCAAACGATTGATTAATCCTCTTTTTCTTCGTTAAACCATAAAGGATCTTGATTATCTACTTCTCCATTATAGTTAATCAGAATCTCTTCGCCGGCTTTAATATCGCTATAGGCATAGAAGTCAAAGGTATGATTATCGAAATTGATATCATAGGTGGCATTTGGTGTATACGAATGATTAAAAAGCATCCCATATCCTAAAAGGATTGCAGAGTGGTTGATTCCGTATTCAAAAGCGTAATCGCCAAGAATGGTCTTTTCTAAATATTGATGCTCTTCATTTGGGTAGGGAATGACTGGCGCTTCATGGAGAAGCTCCCCTTTTTTAATATCGCGTGTGGCGAAAACCCCTCTATTATATTCTCCATCACTTAAAGCGGACGTCTTAACTTCAATCATATTGTTCACCTATATTTCTATGAATTTTGACCAGTTCTTTCGTTTCCTTTTCCATATTACCATAAAGAAACAATAAAAGTGATAAATGGAAAAATAAGGAGGAGGAAATAGATGCATGAGTGCTGAGTTTCTCTTTGAGGGGCGGCAGTTTCGATGCTTCAGCCAGGCCATTGATGACCTTACCGAGTTTTATGTTAAAGAATTGTATAGGCACCAACACTTTTCTATTGCATAAGATGTTACGGAAAAGAAAGGGGAGAAATAGTTGAACCACTCATTTTATGATAACTTTGGGCTGCATTTTAATAGATACAGCCATCATAGAACACAATCGGATTATAGGAATTATCAAATGCAGGCTCCGCTTCAGCAGGAGTACAGCTATCCTCATTATTCACGGGAACAAAAGTATTTTCGAGATTACGGCGGACAGCCGCTTGTAGTCAATATTAACGAAGCATCTAAGCGCAACAACAATTATAGAAGTGCTATATGGACAGGAAAACATCTGCAAGTGACTCTCATGAGTATCAATCCAGGAGAAGATATAGGATTAGAAGCTCATCCGAATGTAGACCAATTTCTACGTATTGAACAGGGGCAAGGATTTGTTCAAATGGGGAAAAGCAAGCATAATCTTACCTTCCAAAGAATTGCTAAAGACGATGATGCAATTATAATTCCGGCCGGTATATGGCACAATGTTACTAACACTGGGAGAATACCTTTGAAACTTTATTCTATTTATGCTCCTCCAAACCACCCATTTGGTACAGTGCACCATACAAAAGCAGAAGCGATGCAGATGGAAGGATGATTCCATAATTTCAGCCAGTTATCAAAGGGCGGGACAGAAGAAAATTCCTAGTATAAATAAGAATCTACCGTAACAAATAGATCCGATATGAATCGATGGGGGGGAGACCCCCAGGGAACAAACAGAATGAGGAAAACACTGCAGGCTCAAGCCGTGCTCCCGAAAAGAGTCTCTGAAACAGAAATCAATGCAACATAAATTGAAGTAATATCAAATTACCCATGAGGAATTTGATATTTTTTATTTTTGTTATATTTTAGATTTGCTGGCTCTGATGTTTCGTGTTTTTATTTTCAAAAAACTTCTCCTATAAGGAGGAAGTGAAGTACATACTTATTTAATCACGCTCTCATCATATGCTTAGAAAAATGTTCAGTGCATTGTTTAACATTTTGTGATACAGCTCAATGCAGTGGGATTTACAAACTTCTTGTCTCAGATTCGGCAGGAAGTTTTTTTATGGGGCTTTTCAGGAGGCGGGGCGAACAATCTTCTTTGCAACAGAAAGAATGTTCCTAAATGGCAAACTTAATTATTTAAATTTTCTAAAAATATATTGAAACTTAATGAATAATCAGTATAATCAGAGATATGTTATATCTTCTTACATTATAAGTAAAAGAATATAACAATTACATAGTTTGTAAATAAAAGGGGTGTATTCATTGAAAAAAAGTTTGCTGTTATTAGTTATGGCTGTTCTAATGCTGAGCGCTTGCAGCCAAAAGCAGAGTGAAACCACTTCAGAAGTGTCCTCGAAAGAAAAGGCAGATGGAGATACGGTCCAAGTCGGTATTTTACATTCATTAAGCGGGACAATGGCTATCAGTGAGGTATCTCTAAGGGATGCGGAATTAATGGCCATTGAAGAAATCAATGAAGCCGGGGGAGTGCTCGGAAAGAAAATTGAACCGGTAGTGGAAGACGGGGCTTCTGACTGGCCTACCTTCGCTGAGAAGGCTAAAAAACTTCTTCAGCAGGATCAGGTGGCCGCTATTTTTGGAGGGTGGACGTCAGCCAGCCGTAAGGCGATGCTTCCGGTAGTGGAACAAAATAAAGGATTGCTTTGGTACCCTGTGCAGTATGAAGGCATGGAACAGTCACCGAATATTTTCTATACAGGGGCAACGACCAATCAGCAAATTGTGCCCGCTGTGGAGTGGATGATGGAAAACCAAGGGAAGAACATTTTCTTGCTTGGTTCGGATTATGTGTTCCCGCGCACAGCCAATAAAATCGTCAAGGCACAGCTGAAGGCGAACGGCGGCAAGGCAGTTGCCGAGGAATATACACCGCTTGGCCATACGGACTATAACACAGTCATAAATAAAATTAAGTCTAAAAAGCCGGATGTCATCTTTAATACGTTAAATGGGGACAGCAATGTAGCCTTCTTCAAGCAGCTTCAGGATGCAGGCATTTCAGCTGAAGATATTCCGGTTGTTTCTGTCAGTGTAGCAGAGGAAGAAATCAGGGGAATCGGCGCGGATGTGCTGAAGGGCCATTATGCAGCCTGGAACTATTTCCAAACAACAGACACACCTGAAAATAAGACGTTCGTTGAAAAATACAAAGCTAAATACGGGGAAGACCGTGTAACGGGCGATCCGATTGAAGCGGCTTATACAGCTGTACACCTTTGGGCGGCCGCTGCTGAAAAGGCAGGATCCTTTGATGTAGATAAGGTAAAAGCCGCTGCTGACGGAGTAGAGTATAAGGCACCGGAAGGAACGGTAAAAATTGATGGGGAAACACAGCATATTTATAAAACCGTCCGCATCGGTGAAGTGCAGGAGGACGGACAATTTAAAGAGGTCTGGAATTCAGGAGAGCAGGTCAAGCCAGATCCGTATTTAAAAACATATAAGTGGGCATCTGGCTTAAGTCAATAAGGCTGATCGGGACTATCCTGGTAAAAGGACAGTCCCGGCTGGATTTAAAAGGAGGGTCATCTGTATGTCGCTTATCATTACACAGCTTTTTAATGGAATCAGCCTGGGCTCCGTCTTATTATTGATTGCTTTAGGTCTGGCGATCACGTTTGGACAGATGAATATCATTAATATGGCACATGGAGAATTCATTATGATGGGAGCATATACCACCTATATGCTTCAAAATATCTTTATGGACTATCTGCCGGAGTCATCCTTTGGCATCTATTTTCTTGCTGCGATTCCGGTCTCGTTTCTTGTAGCGGCACTCATTGGATTCATTATGGAGAAAAGCGTGATCCGGTTCCTGTATGAAAGGCCTTTGGACAGTCTTTTGGCGACATGGGGAATCAGTTTGATCCTGCAGCAGGCAGCGCGTTCGGTTTTCGGTGCTCCGAATGTAGCCGTAACAGCCCCTGGATGGCTGAATGGAGGGCTGACAATTGCGGGGGCAACGTTTCCTTATAAACGTCTGTTTATTATTGCATTAGTCCTCGTCAGCATTGCTTTTCTCTTTATCTATTTATATAAAACCCCATCAGGCAGACGGATGAAAGCCGTGACACTTAACCGTGATATGGCTTCTTGTCTCGGAGTATCAACAAGAAGGGTGGACAGCTTGGCTTTCGCTCTCGGAAGCGGATTTGCAGGAGTGGCCGGATGCTCGCTCACTTTGCTTGGGTCAATCGGGCCCAGTCTTGGAACGGCGTATATTGTAGATGCATTTATGATTGTTATCCTGGGCGGCATAGGCAAGCTCAAAGGCACCATTCTGGCAGCATTATTGCTTGGAGTCCTCAGTACTTTTGTTGAGCTTTCTACAAGTGCCACCATTGCAAAGGTTATTGTTTTTGCATTCATCATTTTATTCCTGCAGTGGAAGCCTACCGGCATTGCAGGCACGAAAGTGAGAGCTTTAGACTAACAGGAGGTGCTCTTTATGTTCAAGAAACAAGGGTATTATTATGGCTTCTTTTTCCTGCTGCTCCTTATAGCACCTTTTGTATTATCGGATTTCAGAATCGGGCTGCTGGCAAAATTCCTTTGCTTTGCCATTATCGCTGCAGGCATCAGTCTCATATGGGGATACACAGGAATACTGAGTTTGGGACACGCAGTCTTTTTCGGGCTTGGCGCTTATTGTATGGCAATGTATTTAAAACTTGAAGGCTCCCCCAGCGGCATTCCTGATTTTATGGAATGGAACGGAATCACGGAGCTACCTTTCATTTGGAGGATTTTCGAAAACCCCCTGATTGCTTTGGGAGCTGCCGTGGTTTTGCCGGCGGTCCTCGCCTGGATCATCGGGTATTTCACCTTTAAAAACCGGATCAAAGGCGTTTTCTTTTCCCTTATTTCTCAAGCGGTTGTAGTGGTATGTGTGACGCTGTTTATCGGCGGGCAGAAAATAACGGGCGGAACGAGCGGCCTGACGAATTTTTATACGATCTTCCAGATTCCTCTCTCTGATCCGGGGACAAAAACGTTCTTATATTTCTTAACAGTTGGATTGCTTGCAGCGATTATGCTGATTTCTTTGCTGCTGACGAAAACCCGATTCGGCAAATTGATGGTTGCGATACGGGATGGGGAAAACAGGCTCCGTTTTTTAGGATACAATCCGGCTGTTTTTAAATCGTTTATTTACTCTTTATCAGCGGCATTTGCAGGTGTGGCAGGAGCGTTGTTTGTTCTGCAGGTGGGTATCATCTCACCGGAAATGATGGGGATTGTCCCATCCATCGAAATGGTGCTGTGGGCTGCCATTGGCGGCAGGCATTCGATATTGGGGGCAGCAATCGGAGCCATTTTAACGAACAGTGCGAAAAGCTTTTTGAGCGAATCTTATCCGGAAATGTGGACTTTTTTCCTCGGCGGGCTATTTCTCCTTGTTGTGCTGTATTTGCCGAATGGCCTGACCGGCTTGCTGGCAGATCTGAAGGGTCGCTTTAAGAAAAGAAGAAAAAAGGAGGAAAAGGAGAATGCAGCCGATACTCTCGTGTCATGATGTGATGGTCGATTTTTCTGGGTTTAAAGCGCTGCAAGGGGTTGATCTGGATGTAGGGCAAGGTGAGATTCTGTTTCTCATCGGCCCGAATGGTGCGGGCAAAACAACATTGCTTGATGTGATCTGCGGAAAAACTCGCTCCGCAAATGGCGAAGTTTTGTTTGATGGCCGTGTTTCACTGACTAAATTGGCTGAACAGAAGATTGTCCATGAAGGCGTTGCACGCAAGTTCCAGGCGCCGAGTGTTTTCCTTGAATTAACTCCTTTTGATAATTTGGAAATCGCCATGAAGCAAAAGAAAGGGCTGTTTTCCATTCTCTTGGCCAGAATGTCGGATATTCAAAAAGGAAAAATCGAATCCACGCTCAGACGCATCGGGCTTTTCGAGGTAAAGGACCGTCCTGCCCATTCCCTGTCCCATGGCCAAAAACAATGGCTGGAAATTGGGATGCAGCTGATTCAGGAGCCTAAACTTCTGCTGCTGGATGAGCCAATCGCCGGCATGTCGGGGGATGAACGGGATAAAACAGGAGAGCTTATCAGGGAAATTGCAGAAAGCTGTTCGGTTTTGATTGTAGAGCACGATATGGACTTTGTCAGGAAATTTTCAACCAAAGTAGTCGTTATGCATGAAGGGAAAGTTCTGTGCGAAGGAACCATGGGAGAAATTCAGGAAAATGAAGAAGTGAAAAATGTCTATCTTGGGAGGCGCGGATAATATGCTGAATGTATCCAATTTAAAAGCAGGCTACGGAGAAACGATGATTTTAAGGGACATTCACCTTGACATTCAGGAGGGGCAAATTGTCGGGCTTCTGGGCAGGAATGGTGTGGGGAAGACTACGCTTGTTAAGGCGCTGATGGGTCTGATTCCGGTGATGGGAGGGAAGATCCGCTTTAATGGTGAGGAATGGAAGAAGGAGCGTCCGGAGTATCGGGCAAGATCTGGGATGGCATATGTGCCGCAAGGGAGGGAAATCTTTTCAGATATAACCGTCCGGGAAAACCTCCTGCTGGGAATGGAGGCCTTGCCGAAATCAAAACGCTTCTCGGAGATTCCGGAGGACATTTACCGGTGGTTCCCGGTTTTGAAGGAGATGAGGAATCGAAAAGGGGGAGACTTGAGCGGAGGCCAGCAGCAGCAGCTTGCCATCGCCCGTGCGATTATTTCAAATCCAAAGCTCCTGCTTCTTGATGAACCTATGGAGGGGATTCAGCCTTCGATTGTCCAATTGATCGAAGAGGTGCTTGTCCAAATTTCGAAAGAGAGAGGGATTGCCGTCCTGCTTGTTGAGCATAATTTGGATGCCGTTCTTTCCTGTGCAGATGTGGTATATATACTCGATAAAGGCAAAATGATGGTAAGCGGCAAAGGGAGTGAAATCAGCGAAGAAACGCTCCAAAGGTACTTGGCTGTATAACCTTTTGTACATGTAATTCTTTCCATAGGGAAAAAGCGGTTTTATCTAGTGTGACCGGGGAATCAGCATCATAGACGGTTAAAAAAACGTCTTCCTATACTTATGCAAAAGGAGGATGGAAATGGCTTCAAAGCACAAAAACCGTAAATATATTTACTGGCATATCGGGAAGTATGAAATATGCATGAAGCGAAGCTATGATATGTTTTACACCCTCAACAATGTTCTGGCCGGTATTTGGTTCTTGCTGGGAAGCCTATTCTTTTTTGTCGACTCGATGCAGGTGGAACGTGTTTGCCTGTACATCCTTGGGAGTGTCCAACTGCTGATTTTTCCAATGATTAATTTATGCAAAGGCATATGGGTAAAAAAGCGCGATAAACGTAAATGAGCTCCAATCCTTTTAGAAAAGGAAGGGGCTCTTTTTTATTGGCGCGCTCATTCCCTTTTCTTTTCACTTATTTCTCCGATTGTAAGTTACGGAGAATAACAGACTGCGGCTTTTGAAAATAGGAGTATCCCGTCCCAGACTCCTATCTGTGTATTAAGTTCTAAATTAAGGAAAACGCTATTTAAAAAACAGAATTTGGAATAGGGCCAAAACGTTCGGGTATGGAAATAAGAAGGTTGGCACTTTAAGAAGCGGAAATTCGTCCGATAGAAACAGTATCGGCTTCGAAAGCGTATTCTGTTCCGCTATATTATTTCTGAATAGGGCAGGTGATGCGTGAAAAAGTATTCTAGAAGTAAGACAGCGAGGAAAAAACAGTCAAAAAGGTAGATTTTTTTCTATAAACAATACCATTTACCTATTAAATCTGGTACCCTTTTAATATATTATTAGAATCGTAATAGGTAAGCCCTATTGGATTTGAAGTTGATACCATTTATGTAAGAAACATAAATTAATATAATACAATAGTAGGGAGATCGAAATGAAGAAAAAAATGATTATTCCAAGTTTCTGTTTTGCAGTACTATCCACAATTGCTTTTGAAGAAAGCATTTCAGCGGCAACTCCAGCATCTACTCAACAGCAAGCGACAAGCGTAAAGTATGTACATGTAAGCAAGGGGTCCAGCCTGAATGTTCGCAGCAATGCCTCAACAACTGGAACAATCATTGGGAAACTTTCTAACGATGAAAAGGTAATCGTCTACAGTGAGTCTAATGGGTGGTCTCAAATCCAAATTAATGGAAAAAAAGGCTATGTAAGTTCTAACTATTTAACTTCTAAAACTACTTCTGCAACTACAAAGACCAAGTACGTGAATGTAAGCACGGGGTCCCTCAATATGCGCAAAAGCGGGTCCACAAGCGCAGCAATCGTAGCCAATCTTAAAAAAGGCACGGCGGTAACGGTTTATTCCGAATCAAACGGCTGGGCAAAAGTAAAAGCGAACGGAAAAGACGGATATGTCAGCACGAAGTATTTGTCAGCATCCAAATCAGGATCAAAGGCAACTCAGGCGTCTGTGGCAAAACCAGCTGCAACAGCGAAAACAACCACGAAATATGTGAATGTGAGCAGCGGTTCTTTGAACATGAGAAAGAGCGGATCGACAAGTGCAGCAATCGTNCCTGAATGTTCGCAGCAATGCCTCAACAACTGGAACAATCATTGGGAAACTTTCTAACGATGAAAAGGTAATCGTCTACAGTGAGTCTAATGGGTGGTCTCAAATCCAAATTAATGGAAAAAAAGGCTATGTAAGTTCTAACTATTTAACTTCTAAAACTACTTCTGCAACTACAAAGACCAAGTACGTGAATGTAAGCACGGGGTCCCTCAATATGCGCAAAAGCGGGTCCACAAGCGCAGCAATCGTAGCCAATCTTAAAAAAGGCACGGCGGTAACGGTTTATTCCGAATCAAACGGCTGGGCAAAAGTAAAAGCGAACGGAAAAGACGGATATGTCAGCACGAAGTATTTGTCAGCATCCAAATCAGGATCAAAGGCAACTCAGGCGTCTGTGGCAAAACCAGCTGCAACAGCGAAAACAACCACGAAATATGTGAATGTGAGCAGCGGTTCTTTGAACATGAGAAAGAGCGGATCGACAAGTGCAGCAATCGTTTTATCGCTTAAAAAAGGCACGGCGGTAACGGTTTATTCCGAATCAAACGGCTGGGCAAAAGTGAAAGCAAACGGAAAAGACGGATATGTCAGCACGAAGTATTTGACTGCGGCCAAACCGGGAACAACAACAAAACCGGCAGCGACGAAGCCGGCTGAAGTGAAAACAACCACAAAATATGTGAACGTAAGCAGCGGCTCACTGAACATGAGAAAGAGCGGATCCGCACGTGCAGCAATCGTAGCGTCACTTAAAAAAGGCACAGCGGTAACGGTGTATTCTGAATCAAATGGCTGGGCAAAAGTGAAAGCAAACGGAAAAGACGGATATGTAAGTACAAAGTATTTGTCAGCGAGCAAGCCGGGAACAACTACAAAACCAGCAGCGACGAAGCCGGCTGAAGTGAAAACTACAACGAAATACGTGAATGTAAGCAGCGGTTCGCTGAACATGAGAAAGAGCGGATCCGCACGTGCAGCAATCGTAGCGTCACTTAAAAAAGGCACAGCGGTGACGGTTTATTCTGAATCAAACGGCTGGGCAAAAGTGAAAGCAGACGGAAAAGACGGATATGTCAGCACGAAGTATTTGTCAGCGAGCAAGCCGGGAACGACAACAGCTCCGGCAGCAACGAAGCCGGCTGAAGTGAAGACGACAACGAAATACGTAAACGTAAACAGCGGTTCTCTTAATGTGAGAAAGAGTGCAGCGGGGAGCGCAGCAATTGTCACAACCTTATCAAAAGGCACAGCGGTAACGGTGTATTCTGAATCAAATGGCTGGGCAAAAATCACAGCCAACGGGAAAGAGGGCTATGTAAGCACTGCTTACCTGTCAACAACAAAACCGGGCACAACAACAAAACCTGCGGCACCTAAGCCTGCTGAAGAAAAAACTGTAACAAAGTATGTAAATGTATCATCCGGCAAGCTTAATTTGCGAAATAAGCCTTCAAACAGTGGTTCTATAATCACAGGCTTGGCCAAAGGTGTGGAAGTTCAGGTTCTTTCTGAGTCAGACGGCTGGTCACATGTGAAGGTGTACAATGGAGAAGGGTATGTATCTTCCGCTTACCTGTCTGATACAAATCCTGCTGTCTCCATACCGGAAACTTCAGGATCTGATTCTGCACCGGCAGCAGAACAAGAGTCAGCGACTGTGATGAAATTCGTCAAAGTCAGCGACGGTTCCAGTCTGAATATGCGTTCTGAGCCTTCAGCTTCTTCTTCAATTGTAACAAAGCTTGCGAATCAGACGGCTGTCACGGTCTATTCGGAAGAAAACGGCTGGGCGAGAGTTACGGCAAATGGAAAATCAGGTTATGTAAGTACCAGTTATTTAACTTCAGCTGAACCGGCTGGAATAAAAGTAACGAAAGACTATACAAACTATAATCTGACGCTCGATCAAATGGTTAATTACCAGGTAGCAGCAAACGCTCAGACAGATACGTATAAGGCCTATATCCGTGAAGATGCACTGAACTTGATCAGTTCGACTAAAGGAACAGTGGACGGTTCCGGCTGGAGATTAAGAAGTGACGCGGGAACGAATTATTCACTGATCGGAACAGTAAGCAACAATCAAACCCTTACGATCAAATCCAAGAAACTTGGGTCTGACGGCTATTATTGGTATGAAGTGGCTTATAATAAACAATGGGTGAATGCAAGTCCGGAAGATGTGAAATATTACGTTGATGCTAATAATTTTGTCAACGATCCGGTAAAGTCCTTCCAATTCTTGAACTTGTCAAAATCCACAACATTGAATGTGGCTGACGTCAATTCTAGAATCCTTGCAGGTAAGGGTATCCTTGCAGGCAAAGCTTCCTCCTTTAAAGCGGCAGGAGATCAATTTGGAATTAATGAAATCTATCTGATTTCCCACGCGCTTCTTGAGACAGGCAATGGTAAATCCGAGCTTGCCAATGGAGTCCAAATCAATGGGAAAACCGTCTACAATATGTATGGAATCGGTGCATATGATTCATCAGCTGTAAGCAGCGGAGCGCAATATGCTTATAATGCCGGCTGGTTCACACCGGAAGCGGCCATCATTGGCGGAGCTGAATTTATTGCTAAAGGCTATATCTCTAAAGGGCAGGATACTTTATATAAAATGAGATGGAACCCTGAAGGAGCAGCTAATAACAAACAGGCAACCCATCAATATGCAACAGACATCGGCTGGGCATCCAAGCAGGTTAACCAAGTTTATAACTTATACAGCTTGCTAGATTCATATGAGCTTATGCTGGATATTCCAGTTTATAAATAATTAGAGTTTCAAAATCCTCCATGCCGGAATGGCCATGGGGGATTTTTTTTGCAAAAAAGTCAAAAATGAACCTTCTGTTTGAACAACGCTTGTCCTCATTTACAGATTTTGATACTATTATTCTAAAATATGTAACTTTTATAAGAGAATGGACTGATAAATAAGTCCTTATTTATATATAAAGAGAATTTGTATGTAATGATCGGAAAAGTTTTTTGGATTTGAGGGATTTGCCATGGAAGAATTGAAGAGGGAATTGGATGCAGTCAAAGCAGAAAATGAAAAGTATAAAGCACTCCTGTCTAAGCTTTCATTTTCCTTTATACATAAGGAGATTCCGGACGAAGAAGCAGGGGGGGAAACCCGGACGAATGGTGCATTTCAAGAGGAAGAGTTCACGATATTTCCAGAATTTGAACCTTTTGAACAGTTCTTCTCAGAGATTGCGGACTGCATTCCCCATCACATTACAGTGATTGATCCAAAAGGAGTGGTCCGGGTCTGTAATAAGCAGACAGCGAAGGACTTTCAAATGGAACAAGACGAAATTATCGGAAGGCCTATCCAGGAGCTCCTGAATCTTCCGGAAGAAGAGATCTTAGTTCTTCAAACCTTGAAAACGAAAAAAGAGTACCAAAATTACGAGGTATGGGATTCAAATTATGGAATCATTAATACAAAGATCATTTATAATTTGGACGGTTCCATTAGCCGGGTCATAGGGATTTTTGACTTTTTGAACCGATCCCGCGACGCGGAGAAATTTGCCCTGTCAAGCAGGATTGCAGCAGGCATGGCCCATGAAGTCCGCAATCCGCTGACAACCGTACGGGGGTATCTTCAATTTTTTGAAGACAGCGTAGATCCCCACATTTCGGATTTGTTTCACAGCCTGCTGATCCCGGAAATCGATCGTGCCAGTAAAGTCATCAATGATTTTCTCACCATATCCAAACCGAATGTTCAAAAGACTGAATGCTTCCAGGTGGGGGAATTTTTCCGGAACTATCTGGGCAATTTTTTGGCAGGAGAAATGCTGCTGTCCAAAGCAGAAATGAACTATGAAATCAGTAATGAAGCAGCCGGGTGTTGGATAGAAGGAGACCGGGAAGCTCTTCTTCAGGTGTTTATGAATTTGTACCGCAATGCTTTAGAAGCCAATCAATCCTGTGCCTTGAAGATCAAAATTCAGATAGATATCAGTGATGTCAAATTGAAAATTCAGTTTTGCGACAACGGCGGAGGAATTGAAGCAAAGAACATGGACGGCATCTTCGACCCATACTTTACGACGAAAGAAGAGGGAACCGGGCTCGGGCTGTCGGTGTCCAGAAAAATCATCGAATACCATAAAGGCACGATTGAAGTTTGCAATGGAAGGAAGGGAGCCGTGTTCACCATTCTTCTTCCCTTCCAGAAAGGAACGATACGATGAAGGAAATCCTGGATGTTTTTGATGAGAATTATCATAAAATTGGTACAGAGGATCGTGAGGAAGTACATCGGAAAGGGCTTTGGCATCAAACAGTCCATTGCTGGATAATCGTACAGTCAGCAGCAGGGACATGGATCTGTCTGCAGCAGAGAGCGGCAGACAAAAAAGAATTCCCGAGCCTGTTTGATATCAGCGCTGCCGGTCATGTTGAAGCAGGGGAAGACATCGAAACGGCGGCACTAAGAGAAATCAGGGAGGAAATAGGCCTGCTCCTTGAGCCGGAAGATTTACATGCTGCCGGATATATTAAGGATTCTATACACATTGGTTCGCTGAAAGATAATGAGTTTTGCCGTCTCTTTTTTTACAAGACAGCTGCTCCCCTTGATTTGAAACCTGGTGAAGAAGTTCAGGATGCTGCAAGGGTTCTGCTCAGCGAATTGGAAAAGCTGATAACAGGCGAGAAAAAGGAAATTAAAGCGGAATCTGTGCTTTCCGGGAAATCCTTTCTTTTGTCAAAGCGGGATTTGTGTCCGCATGAGGAGAACTACTACCGGCATATCTTAAAGGCCGCCCAGGGTTTCTGAGCACAGTAAAGACTTAAGTTTACGCCTTTTGTTGTTCGTGCCTGCCTTCCTGTTTGTATTCCTTGATGAAAAATCCTTGGTGTTTGGACCACTCTGCATAGAATATATCCTCCACTCTTGGATAGCCAAGCTCTTCGAGTTCCGCATACAGCCAGTGGATATCCTTGCCGATTCTTTTTAACTCTTCATGCTGGGCCTGTCCTTCATCGATGACAATATAAGAAAGGCTGGTATCCTCGGGTTTTAGATGAAGCATCTCTGCAGTTGCAGGAGATTGGTCAGGAAACTTCATCACACTGAGATCCCCGCTTGGTTCAAGTATGGCATATTTCACTCTTTTATAGAAAAGATGCCATTCAACCTTAACATGGTAACAAGCTGTTCCATTTCTAAATGATTTTTTTTCAGGGATTTGATATCCAGTTCTCCATTATTAATCAGGATCGATGGCCGTCCTTTCAAGGCCGTTCTTAAGAAATCGGACTTTTGAACAACTATTTCAATGAACCAAATCATGGCTGACCAAAGAAACAGAGAATACAGAAGATGGCCGATATTCACTTTTGTATCATAAAGTGATTCTTCTAAAATCCCGCCGAGTACTAGAGCATAGATAAAGTCAAAAGGTGTAATCTGTGATAGTTCTTTTTTGCCGAGAAGCCTGGTGACAGCAAGCAGGGCAATCAGTCCCAGCACTAGCTTGATGGTAATGGTTACGTACATAACAATCCTCCTTTTGAAAAACCTATTTCCGAAGTTATTCCCTTCTTTTTAACGGTTCAATCCATCTGGCAGCAGGGAAGAGGGAGGAAATGCGGAAGCCTGACAGATGAAAAGAAAAATCATTCATTTGCAATGTTTGTAAAATCCTGTTATTATAAAGAAGAATTATTTTTGTTCGGTATTTGGGATTCTAAAAGTGTAACTTTTCGTTTCGATGAAAACCTGGAGCAAGGATAGTAATATTTGTGCAAATGCACTAGGAGGCAACAACAATGGAACAAGGTAAAGTAAAATGGTTTAATGCAGAAAAAGGTTTCGGTTTCATCGAACGTGAAAATGGAGACGACGTATTCGTTCACTTTTCAGCTATCCAAAGCGAAGGCTTCAAAACTCTTGACGAAGGTCAAGAAGTAACTTTTGAAGTTGAAGAAGGTCAACGCGGACCTCAAGCATCTAACGTTCAAAAAGCTTAATATAAGCTTTCGATAAAAAAAGGCAGTTCCTTTAACGGGTCTGCCTTTTTGTGTTGCAGAAAAAATGGATATAAAAAAAACCCCATTCCGAAGAATTGGGGAATAAATGGTTCAAGTAAAGTAATAACGCTTAAGGCTAGTAGTAAGTATAGCATAGTATGACTAAATGCGACAATTGTCGTCCGCAAAATAAAGAGAACTGGACAGAGATTTCAAGAACATTCAAATAATTGTTTGAATATAATTCCTTACATGTTAGACTATAATCAAATAGATATTTGAATGAGGTGGATTCATGGAAAAATATAAAGATACTTGTGAGATTTATAGTTTTGATGAAAGCAAAGTAAACCGAATTCAAGAGGATTTGCGCGGCGTTGATTTTACGAGTGTTTCCAAATTTTTTAAAGTAATCGGGGATGAAAACCGGGCGAAAATCGCTTATGCGCTCTGTAAGGATGAAGAGCTCTGTGTCTGTGATTTGGCTAACATTATTGAAGCCAGTACAGCCACTGCCTCTCATCATCTGAGAACCCTTTATAAAAATAAGATTGTAAAGTTTCGTAAGGAAGGAAAGCTTGCTTTCTATTCACTGGATGACCAACATATTAAGGAACTGATGCTGATTGCGCTTGAGCATCAGCAGGAGGTAAAGGAGCATGGGTGAGCCTCAGCTGAAGATCTATCGAATTGAAGGGCTGTCCTGCGCAAACTGTGCTGCGAAATTCGAAAAAAATGTAAAAGAGCTGCAAGGCGTGGAAGATGCAAAATTAAATTTTGGCGCCTCTAAAATTTCGGTACAGGGAGCGGCGACCATTGCAGATTTAGAAAAGGCAGGGGCCTTTGAAAACCTGAAAATCCGAGATGAGGACGCCAGAGTCTCCAAGCCGGAACCCTTCTGGAAACAAAAAGCAAATATCAAGGTGTTGATTTCCGCCATTCTGCTTGTCTTTAGCTGGTTTTTGAGCAAGGGAGAGGCGGATGGATGGCTGTCTGCTGCCGGTTATGCGGCCGCCATTTTGGCCGGCGGCTATTCCCTTTTTATCACGGGCATTCAAAATCTTGTTCGATTTCGCTTTGATATGCATACGCTGATGACAGTGGCGATTATCGGGGCGGCTTTTTTAGGAGAATGGGCAGAAGGAGCTGCGGTTGTGATCCTGTTTGCCATCAGTGAAGCATTAGAGAAATACTCAATGGATAAGGCTCGGCGTTCCATCGGCTCATTGATGGACATTGCACCAAAAGAGGCGCTTATCCGCAGGGACGGCGTGGAATCGGTCATGGCTGTTGCTGATATTCGGACAGAAGACATTATGATTGTGAAGCCAGGGAAAAAACTGGCGATGGACGGTGTGGTAGTTCGGGGAACATCCACCGTGAATCAAGCGGCGATTACCGGGGAATCCATGCCTGTCCCTAAAACGGAAGCGGATGAAGTATTTGCCGGAACCCTAAATGGCGAAGGGCTGTTAGAGGTTCTGGTAACCAAACTGGTCAAGGATACAACCCTTTCGAAGATTATACATCTTGTCGAGGAGGCGCAGGCCGAGAGAGCCCCATCCCAGGCATTTGTGGATAAGTTTGCAAAATACTATACACCGGCCATTATATTAATCGCGCTGGGGATTGGGCTGATTCCGCCTGTGTTTCTGAACGGGGACTGGAGTGAGTGGATTTACCGGGGCTTGGCTGTACTTGTTGTCGGCTGTCCGTGTGCGCTTGTTATATCAACTCCGGTTGCGATTGTAACGGCGATTGGAAATGCTGCGAAAAACGGCGTCCTCATTAAGGGAGGCGTTTATTTAGAAGAGCTTGGTTCCATCAGCGCCATTGCTTTCGACAAAACCGGAACACTGACCAAAGGGGTTCCGCAAGTAACGGATTTTCTGATGATAGCCGAACAGGAAAATCAGGAAAAGTGGCTGGCGGCTGCAGCCGCATTAGAGAAAAATTCAGATCATCCTTTGGCCTCAGCTATACTGCGGGAGGCCGACAGGCGGGGGACGGACTATCGGTCTATTAAAGCCGATTACTTCCAATCCCTGACCGGAAAAGGGATACGGGGCGAAATAGATGGAATGGTTTACTTTGTCGGAAGTCCTAAACTATTCCATGTAACGGATGAAGCAGATGAGCATATTAGCAGGCTTCAGAAAGAAGGAAAGACAGTCATTGCGATTGGGACCGAAGAGAGCCTGAAAGCGGTCATCGCAGTAGCAGATGAAATAAGGGAAAGCAGTAAAGAAGCTATCCGGAAATTGCATGATCTCGGAATACAAAAAACGATTATGCTGACTGGCGATAATGAAGGAACGGCCCAGACGATTGGCCGAAAAGCCGGTGTCCATGCCATTGAGTCAGAGCTGCTTCCGGAGGATAAGCTGACATTCATCAAGCAGGAAAAAATTTCGCATCAAAAAGTGGCGATGGTCGGGGACGGTGTGAATGATGCACCTGCTCTTGCTGCATCCACAGTTGGGATAGCGATGGGGGGAGCGGGCACGGACACAGCTCTGGAAACGGCGGATATCGCATTAATGGCTGATGATTTGCAAAAACTTCCCTTCACTGTGAAGCTGAGCAGGAAGACGATAAGAATCATCAAACAAAATATTTCATTTTCCTTGGCCATTAAGCTTTTGGCATTGATTATGATAGCGCCCGGCTGGCTGACCCTATGGCTGGCAATCTTTGCGGACATGGGGGCTACACTGATCGTGACTTTAAACAGCCTGAGACTTCTCAAGGCAGAAGAACAGCGAGATTTGTCCAAGTAAACGTTCCATGTGAAACATTTTAGCGGATGGAAGGTTTAGGCGGTACATCAAAATGGTGGGATGTTTTGAATAAGATCCTAAATATGCTACAATGTTGCTGACATTCATGGACGTGTTAACTCTGCATGATTCCGAGGATTGGCTGCATTGCTTAAAGCACAGGTGACGGCCTGTGCTTTTTGTTTTCTAAAAATGGGTATGGTGGGAGAAAGCAGTCAGTGCGTGATTTGCTTACCAGATGGCCGTCAAAGAAATTACAGGCTGAATGCAATATGAAAAGAGATTGGCGGACAGACTGAAGAATAAGGAGGAATGACCATGGAGGAATTGGAACAGAAGGCGGTATTGGCCGGCGTGAACATTAACAATCAATTCGATTTTGACTATTCGATGGAGGAGCTTGCGAATCTTACGGCAGCCTGTGAGGTTGAAGTGGCCGGCGTGATTACCCAGAACTTGAAGCGGGTGAATCCTTCCCATTATATAGGAACAGGAAAAATTGAGGAAGTGAAGGCACTGTTAGATTATCACGATGCCAATTTAGTCATTTTCAATGATGAGCTTTCTCCGTCTCAAATTCGAAATCTGGAGCAAGATTTGGATTGCAAGGTAATCGACAGAACCATTTTGATTTTAGATATATTCAATAAAAGGGCGAAAACAAAGGAAGCTCAATTACAGGTGGAAGTCGCCCAGCTGCAATATATGCTGCCCCGATTAGTAGGGCTGCGGGCTTCTCTTGGAAGACAAAGCGGGGGAGTCGGAACAAGCAATAAAGGTTCCGGTGAAAAGCAGCTGGAGCTGGACCGCCGACGAATTGAAGAAAGAATCAGCGTATTAAATAAAGAACTGGAAGAATTGGTTTCCCATCGGCAGACACAGAGAAAACAGCGGAAGAAGAAGGGCCTTCCTACAGCAGCATTAGTAGGCTATACGAATGCCGGGAAATCAACGATAATGAACGCTTTGCTCCATCGATTCCAAGGGGGAGCTGAAAAGCAGGTATTTGAGAAGGATATGCTTTTTGCCACATTGGAAACATCCGTCCGGAATATAGAATTGCCGGACAAAAAGCAATTTTTGCTGACGGACACGGTAGGATTTGTCTCCAAATTGCCCCATCATCTTATAAAGGCATTTCGATCTACCCTGGAAGAAGTCACGGAAGCCGACTTGCTGATTCATGTAGTGGATTTTTCCAATCCTAATTATCAGCACTTGATGGAGATTACCGAACAAACGCTGAGTGAGATTGGAATCAAAGAGATTCCTATGCTTTTTGCCTACAATAAAGCGGATTTAACCGAGATGGAAATTCCAAAGGTGCAAAATGAAGCCGTATATATGTCTGCCCGGCAGGAAATAGGCGTAGATGAGCTGATTGCCTTAATTAAAAAAGAAATCTTCAAAGAATATACAAAATGTGAAATGCTTATTCCTTATGATAAGGGGGACATTCTTTCCTATTTTAATGAACAGGCTAATATTTTATCCACGGAATATATAGAAGAAGGCACAAAAATCAAAGTGGAATGCAGACAATCTGATTGTGAACGGTATAAAGAGCTGTTGATCAATGAAGACTAGTTACATGTTCTGTGGAAAAACTGTTGATAAAAATCGATAATGTGAATAACTTGTTGGTAACTTAATAACATGTGCATAACTTGTGTATAAGTCCTTTTTCAAGGCAGGACAATAGGAAAGATATCCAATTTCTCGCGGAGAAGTTGGATATTTTTTGTGTGCGCCCGGCATGGGTGCAGTCTATAGGGTGAGAGTCCCGAACCATGAAGGCAGTAGTAATGGTTAGCTTAACGCAAGGGTGTCTGTGGTGACGCAGAATCTGAAGGAAGCGAGCGGCAAACCTCCGGTCTGAGGAACACGAACTTCATATAAGGCTAGGTACCATTGGATGAGTTTGCACAACAAAACGAAGTCCTTACTGCCGAAGGTGGTACAGAGTAAATGAAGCAGATAGATGGAGGGAAAGACTGTACTCTTACCCGGGGAGGTCTGATTGGAACGCCAAGTTCCCTTGGTAACCTATCCAGCGATGGACAGCTGAACAATCAGAAGTCAGCCGAGGTCATAGTACCATTCCAACTCGAGATGGAATGGGAAGGACTGAACTATTAGGAAGAACGAGAACTAGGCATATAATTCCTGTATAGAAGCAGACAATCCGAAAGGACTTACTTGAAGGAGGAAGTGGTGAATTCCACAGGGGACTTCATGAGGGTGGAGCAGGAATAACATAATTAGATTTCTACGTTCACGTCGAAAGGAAATATCACATGTTAATGGATCTGATTCTGTCACGGGAAAACTTAATAGAAGCACTTAAACGTGTGGAGAAGAACAAAGGGAGTCACGGCATAGATGGAATGTCCGTAAAATCCCTACGAAGACATCTCTATGAGAACTGGGAAACTCTTTGTGATTCATTAAGGGAAGGTACCTATCAACCTAACCCAGTCCGTCGAGTCGAAATCCCGAAACCGAACGGTGGAGTAAGATTACTAGGAATACCTACCGTGACAGACCGGTTCATTCAACAGGCTATCGCCCAAGTTCTAACCCCACTTCTTGACCCAACCTTCTCAGAACATAGTTATGGGTTTAGACCAAATAGAAGAGGTCATGATGCGGTTCGTAAAGCAAGGGAATATATAAGTGAAGGTTATAGATGGGTGATTGACATGGACTTGGAGAAATTCTTTGATAGAGTCAATCATGATAAGTTAATGGGGATATTAGCAAGTAGAATCCAAGACCGGCTGGTCTTGAAACTTATACGGAAATATCTCCAAGCAGGAATTATGATGAATGGTGTAGTCTATGATGCAGAAGAAGGAACACCACAAGGAGGTCCACTGAGCCCCCTTCTTTCGAATATCCTTTTGGATAAACTTGATAAAGAGTTAGAAAGGAGAGGTCACAAGTTTGTCCGCTACGCCGATGATTGTAATATTTACATGAAATCGAAGAAAGCTGGAGAACGAGTGATGAACTCAATTACATGCTTTATTGAGCAGAAATTAAAGCTCAAAGTAAATAGAGAAAAGTCAGCAGTTGATCGCCCGTGGAAACGAAAGTTTCTTGGCTTTAGCTTTACGGTCAATAAGAAACCGAAGGTTCGAATAGCCAATGAAAGTATTAAAAGGTTTAAGGCTAAAATACGGGAGTTAACCTCCCGTTCTAAACAAATTCCTATGGAAGTTAGAATCGAGAAACTAAATCAATATCTAACGGGATGGTGTGGATATTTTGCATTGGCTGATACACCAAGTAAATTTAAAGAATTTGATGAGTGGATTAGACGGAGACTCCGTATGCTTGAATGGAAACAATGGAAGAAACCGAGGACAAGAGTAAGAAAACTCAAAGGTCTAGGTGTCCCTGACCAAAAGGCATATGAATGGGGAAACTCCAGAAAGAAATATTGGAGAATAGCCTGTAGTCCAATCTTACACAAAACCCTCAATAACTTGTATTGGAGTCACCGAGGGTTGAAAAGTTTATATAATCGATATGAATTTCTGCGTCAAACTTAATGGAACCGCCGTATACCGAACGGTACGTACGGTGGTGTGAGAGGTCG
>NZ_LT622355.1:64646-104836 GCF_900098925.1 Bacillus massiliglaciei
TGTGTGCGCCCGGCATGGGTGCAGTCTATAGGGTGAGAGTCCCGAACCATGAAGGCAGTAGTAATGGTTAGCTTAACGCAAGGGTGTCTGTGGTGACGCAGAATCTGAAGGAAGCGAGCGGCAAACCTCCGGTCTGAGGAACACGAACTTCATATAAGGCTAGGTACCATTGGATGAGTTTGCACAACAAAACGAAGTCCTTACTGCCGAAGGTGGTACAGAGTAAATGAAGCAGATAGATGGAGGGAAAGACTGTACTCTTACCCGGGGAGGTCTGATTGGAACGCCAAGTTCCCTTGGTAACCTATCCAGCGATGGACAGCTGAACAATCAGAAGTCAGCCGAGGTCATAGTACCATTCCAACTCGAGATGGAATGGGAAGGACTGAACTATTAGGAAGAACGAGAACTAGGCATATAATTCCTGTATAGAAGCAGACAATCCGAAAGGACTTACTTGAAGGAGGAAGTGGTGAATTCCACAGGGGACTTCATGAGGGTGGAGCAGGAATAACATAATTAGATTTCTACGTTCACGTCGAAAGGAAATATCACATGTTAATGGATCTGATTCTGTCACGGGAAAACTTAATAGAAGCACTTAAACGTGTGGAGAAGAACAAAGGGAGTCACGGCATAGATGGAATGTCCGTAAAATCCCTACGAAGACATCTCTATGAGAACTGGGAAACTCTTTGTGATTCATTAAGGGAAGGTACCTATCAACCTAACCCAGTCCGTCGAGTCGAAATCCCGAAACCGAACGGTGGAGTAAGATTACTAGGAATACCTACCGTGACAGACCGGTTCATTCAACAGGCTATCGCCCAAGTTCTAACCCCACTTCTTGACCCAACCTTCTCAGAACATAGTTATGGGTTTAGACCAAATAGAAGAGGTCATGATGCGGTTCGTAAAGCAAGGGAATATATAAGTGAAGGTTATAGATGGGTGATTGACATGGACTTGGAGAAATTCTTTGATAGAGTCAATCATGATAAGTTAATGGGGATATTAGCAAGTAGAATCCAAGACCGGCTGGTCTTGAAACTTATACGGAAATATCTCCAAGCAGGAATTATGATGAATGGTGTAGTCTATGATGCAGAAGAAGGAACACCACAAGGAGGTCCACTGAGCCCCCTTCTTTCGAATATCCTTTTGGATAAACTTGATAAAGAGTTAGAAAGGAGAGGTCACAAGTTTGTCCGCTACGCCGATGATTGTAATATTTACATGAAATCGAAGAAAGCTGGAGAACGAGTGATGAACTCAATTACATGCTTTATTGAGCAGAAATTAAAGCTCAAAGTAAATAGAGAAAAGTCAGCAGTTGATCGCCCGTGGAAACGAAAGTTTCTTGGCTTTAGCTTTACGGTCAATAAGAAACCGAAGGTTCGAATAGCCAATGAAAGTATTAAAAGGTTTAAGGCTAAAATACGGGAGTTAACCTCCCGTTCTAAACAAATTCCTATGGAAGTTAGAATCGAGAAACTAAATCAATATCTAACGGGATGGTGTGGATATTTTGCATTGGCTGATACACCAAGTAAATTTAAAGAATTTGATGAGTGGATTAGACGGAGACTCCGTATGCTTGAATGGAAACAATGGAAGAAACCGAGGACAAGAGTAAGAAAACTCAAAGGTCTAGGTGTCCCTGACCAAAAGGCATATGAATGGGGAAACTCCAGAAAGAAATATTGGAGAATAGCCTGTAGTCCAATCTTACACAAAACCCTCAATAACTTGTATTGGAGTCACCGAGGGTTGAAAAGTTTATATAATCGATATGAATTTCTGCGTCAAACTTAATGGAACCGCCGTATACCGAACGGTACGTACGGTGGTGTGAGAGGTCGGGGGTTAATCACCCCCTCCTACTCGATTTAGGCAGATATTTTCAGCCAAAATCATAACAAAGATTTTGAGCGTAAATCTGACATCCTTCGAGGAAGTAAGAAGAAATATGTCAGATGATATTACATAAATCTTACACTTTGCACAGAGAACGATGGACAGGTTGTTACACTTTGTATAATGTATCTCGATCGGTATCCCTATAAAATTAAAGAATATTCAGAATAATGGGTCTGGGATAAGAAGCGCGGTAAAAAAGAGAGAACCGGTCGATAAGCTGCCCAGCTCAGTTTCAAGCGGAAATGGAGAAGAACGTTATGATTGATCCGTCCCTTTTGGCATGAACAATTTTCTAAATGAAAGGGGAAATGCAGATGTACTCAGGAAATATCACGGAATTAGATCTGGCCGGCAATTTTCAAGAGGTCGAGCCGCCGCTAACAGCGAGGGAAGCTCTGGAGGAGTCGAACCGCTGCCTCTATTGTTATGATGCCCCATGCATTCAAGCATGTCCCACAGGGATTGACATCCCATCCTTTATAAAAAAAATTGCTTCAGGAAATGTAAAAGGTTCCGCAAGGACGATCATGATGGCGAATCCTGTAGGCGCAAGCTGCTCAAGGGTCTGTCCGACAGAGGAACTCTGCGAAGGAGCCTGTGTTTTAAATCATTCCACAAAGCCGATCATGATCGGCAATCTTCAGCGTTATGCGACTGATTGGGCAATGCAAAATAAACAGGTGCTCTTTTCAGCAGGTAAGAAAAACGGAAAAAAAGTGGCTGTGATCGGAAGCGGTCCTGCGGGGCTTTCTTCAGCCAGGGAGCTGGCGCGTCTTGGATATTCAGTCACCATTTTTGAAGCGGAGGACAAGCCGGGCGGTTTAAATACATATGGAATTGTATCTTTCCGTCTGCCCCAGGCTGTTTCATTCTGGGAAGTGGACCAGGTCAAGGGCCTGGATGTTGAAATTCGCACGAATACAAGAGTGGGAAGCGATATTTCGACGGCGGAGTTAATGGAAGAATACGATGCAGTCGTCCTGGCAATTGGCATGTCTTCTGTGCCGAAGCTTGGGATAGAAGGGGAGGAACTGAACGGAGTGTTTGATGCGATTGATTTTGTCAAAGCGACGAAAACGAAGCCTCTGACAGATCAATTCATCGGAAAGCGTGTCGCAGTGATCGGAGCAGGAAATACGGCGATTGATGCAGCGACCTGTTCTGTGCGCCTTGGAGCCGAACAGGTAAACATCGTTTATCGCCGGACGGCTGCTGAAATGACGGCCTATGATTTTGAATATGAATTTGCGAAACAAGAGGGAGTCGGCTTTCAATGGCTTACAAACCCTGTGCGCATTTTGGCTGATGAAGAAGGGAATGTAAGCGGAATGGAATGCGTTAAGATGCGGCTGAGTGAGCCGGGGGAAGACGGAAGGAGGCGCCCTGTGCCGATTCAGGGATCCGAATTCGTCATGCCGGTGGATGCCGTCATCCGCGCGATCGGCCAGTCACGGTACGTGGACCTGATTGAACAGTTTGGTATTGAGCATGATGAAGGAGTCGTCAAGCTTGCCACTGAATCCTATCAGACTTCCAATGAAAAAGTGTATGCCTGCGGTGATGTCATGTTCGGTAAAGGCCAGGGAGAAGCGATGGTGGTTTCAGCAGCTCAGCAGGGGAAACTGACTGCTTATGAAATCGACCAAAAGCTGATAGGAGAAACAGAAGAAATCGCATAGATTCTGAGATGAAGAGGGGGAATTTAAATGGCTGACTTATCGATTAATCTGGCAGGTATCAAATCTCCAAATCCTTTTTGGCTGGCATCTGCTCCGCCTACCAATTCGGGCTATCAGGTGCAGCGGGCTTTTGAAGCAGGATGGGGAGGAGCTGTCTGGAAGACGCTGGGCGATCCAATCTTGAATGTTTCCTCCCGTTTTGCGGCTGTGAACTTCAATGGGCAGAGAGTGGCTGGATTCAATAATATCGAGCTGATCACTGACCGCCCTTTAGAGGTCAATTTGAAGGAAATCTACGAAACAAAGAAACGATTTCCGAACCATGCCATCATTGCTTCCGTGATGGTTGAACCTCAACAGGAAAAATGGCATGAAATCATTAAACGGATTGAGGATGTTGGAGTGGACGGCTACGAATTAAACTTCGGCTGTCCGCATGGAATGGCTGAACGCGGAATGGGAGCTGCTTCCGGCCAGGTTCCAGAATTGGTTGAAAAGCAAACGTATTGGGCGAAGGAGGCGGCGACGAAACCAGTCATCGTTAAACTGACTCCGAACATTACGGATATTACCGTCACGGCAGAAGCAGCCGTCCAGGGCGGGGCTGATGCTATCAGCATGATTAATACAATCAACAGTCTGGCGGGCGTCGATATTCATTCCTGGAATACGATTCCTCATGTAGGGGGAAAAGGGGCGCACGGGGGATACTGCGGGCCAGCGGTAAAACCGATTGCACTGAATATGGTGGCGGAATGTGCCCGGAAGGATTATATCAATGTGCCGATCTCCGGTATCGGCGGAATTTCAAATTGGCAGGATGCAGTTGAATTCCTGCTTATGGGAGCGACAGGTGTTCAGGTTTGCACAGCGGCCATGCACCATGGTTTTAGGATTGTAGAAGATATGATTGACGGCCTTTCCAATTATTTGGATGAAAAAGGGATTGATTCAGTTATGGATATTGTCGGGAAATCCGTACCGCGCTATTCGGACTGGGGCAATCTTGATCTAAATTATAAAGTGGTTGCCCGCATTAATAATGAAGTGTGCATTAACTGCAATAAATGCCATATTGCCTGCGAAGACACGTCCCATCAGTGTATTGATATGCTCAAGGACACGGCAGGCAATTCCTTCTTGCGGGTTCGGGAGGAAGATTGCGTAGGATGCAATCTTTGTTCAATTGTATGTCCGGCGGACGGAGCCATTGACATGATTGAAATCCCAAGCGACCTTCCGCCGATGACCTGGAATGAAAGACAGGCAGCGCTGGGCTTAATGGGAAGAGAAAATATCGATTTTGTAAAATAATGGAGGGTGAAAAGATGAAGAAAATTATTAAGAACGGAACCATTGTGACAGCAGCTGATACGTATGAAGCAGATATTTTGATAGAAAATGAAGTCATTACCAGCATCGGCAGAGACCTGCACGCAGAAGGTGCAGAAGTTATTGATGCGAATGGCGCCTATATTTTCCCTGGAGGCATTGACCCGCATACACATCTTGATATGCCTTTCGGCGGAACGGTTACTAAGGATGATTTTGAGACAGGGACGATTGCGGCTGCATACGGAGGCACGACAACCGTTATTGACTTCTGTTTGACGAACAAGGGGGAACCGCTGAAAAATGCCATCCGTACATGGCATGAAAAATCAAAAGACAAAGCGGCGATCGATTACAGCTTTCATTTGATGATTGGAGAAATCAATGAGGATGTGCTGGCGGAGCTTCCATCTGTCATCGAGAACGAAGGGATTACCTCTTTCAAAGTATTTATGGCTTATAAAAATGTTTTCCAGGCGGATGATGCGACCCTGTATCGGACGCTGCTCAAAGCAAAAGAACTGGGAGCCCTTGTCATGGTCCATGCGGAAAACGGGGATGTGATCGAGTATTTAACGGAGCAGGCACTCAAGGAAGGAAAGACAGATCCAATTTATCATGCACTTACGAGACCTCCGGAGCTGGAAGGAGAAGCAACGGGACGCGCAGCCAAGCTGACTGAAATGGCAAATTCGCAGTTATATGTCGTCCATGTCACTTGTGAAGATGCAGTAGAGAAAATTACAGAGGCCCGCAATAAAGGGGTGGAAGTATGGGGAGAAACCTGTCCGCAATATTTGGTTCTGGATCAATCCTATATGGAAAAACCGAACTTCGAGGGAGCGAAATATGTCTGGTCGCCGCCTCTTCGGGAGGAGCGCCATAAAGAGGTGCTTTGGAACGCATTAAAAACAGGACAGCTGCAAACGATTGGTTCGGATCAATGTTCTTTTGACTTCAAGGGACAGAAAGAGCTTGGGCGGGATGATTTCACGAAGATCCCGAACGGCGGCCCGATCATTGAAGACCGCATGAGCATCCTGTTCTCGGAAGGAGTGCTGGAGGATCGGATCAGCCTTAATCAATTTGTGGATATCACGTCTACCAGGGCAGCCAAGCTTTTTGGATTGTTCCCGAAAAAAGGGACAATCGCTGTGGGTTCAGATGCAGATTTAGTCATTTTCGACCCGGCGGCAGAGCGGACGATTTCTGCGGAAACTCATCATATGGCGGTAGACTACAGTGCATTTGAAGGAATGAAGGTGATAGGCGAACCGATTACTGTGTTATCGCGCGGAAGCTACGTCATCCGTGAAAAACAATTTGTAGGGGAGGCAGGGAAAGGGAAGTTTTTGAAGCGGTCCGCGTATAATACAGATTTGAAAACGGACTCTGAAGCAGGGCTGACCGTCTGATAGTATCCTTTCGGAAAGGTCATAAAATGGACAAATAAAAGGGGAGATTTAAACATGGAAGAAAAGAAGGATTATTTAAAGTCTCCCGATTTGCTGCCTATTCCATCTGGACAAAGAAGCATAAGCGCAGCCGGGTTCGGCTTTATCTGGGTCGGAATGGCGGTTGTGCTGGCCGCCTTTGCGATCGGCGGGAATGGCGTGGTCCAATTATCCTTGCCGATGGTGGTGCTTGCCACCGCAATTGCCTGTGTGGTTTTGGGGCTCCTCATGACGATGACCGGTGATATCGGGGTGGAGCATGGCTTGTCCTTTCCGGTTTATTTAAGAGCTCCATTCGGGACACTCGGCACTCATTTTCCCTCCATTGTAAGAGGATTTGTTGCTTCCTGCTGGTTTGGGCTCAATACCTATTTCGGAGCGTCCGCGATGAATGCTATCTTGGCAACGGCCGCTGGGTTTGATAATTGGTTCGTTTGTTTTATTGTATTTGCGGTCCTTCAGCTTCTTAATACGGCACTGGGAATCAAATCGATTGAACGGTTTGCTGACTTAGCTGCGCCGATCATCATTCTGATTTCAGGGTGGATGTATTTTCGGCTTTCCGATGCGGCGATTGCCGAGGGACGGGAAGTTTGGACATGGATTGAAAGTCCGGCATCAGGCGGAGCTGCCTTTACAGCCTTCATGGTTGTCATCATGGCCAATATGGGATTCTGGGGCACCCTGGCTGCGGATATGCCGACATTATCCAGGCATATTAAGGCACCGAAACATGAACGGAATTGGTTTAAGCGAAATAAGGGGCAGATCATCGGCAATGTCATTACGTATCCGATTACGCAGGTATTCATGGTGATCATCGGAGCGGTCTCGTATATGGCTGTTTCCAATTATGATCCTGTTGTCGCCCTGCAAGGGTCAGCGGAAGGCATTGCACTTGGTATCTTGCTGCTGATGATTGTACTGGCCCAATGGTCGACCAATACTTCTGCCAATGTGATTCCAGCCGCAACCATCTTTTCCAATATCGGCGGTCCGAAGGTTCCGTTTTGGGTAGGAGTGGCCGTCGCGGGGATCATTGGGGTTGTATCCCAGCCTTGGAGCCTGTTTGAAGTAATTGTTCCGGCACTGTTAGTTGTCGGAGGCATCCTGGCCGGTATTGTCGGCATCTTGATTTCGGATTATTACTTATTGAGAAAGCGGCGCGTGAACGTCCCTGATTTATATGAAAGCGAAGGCCAATATAAATATATGGGCGGCGTGAACTGGGCTGGAGTGATTTCCTGGCTTATTGCCGGAGTCGGTTCTTATCTTTTCACGAATTATTCGTTTATCGTAGGATTTGTCTTAGGCTGTGCATGCTATTATGTCTTGGCGAAATACTGGTGGTTCAAGAAGTATGAGCAGGCGGAAATCACGAATCCAAGTGATGATAAATATCTTGGAATCACAGTCGGAAGGGACTGGGAAATCAAAGATAAGAAAGATGTTGATACAGAAGCGGTTTGAGGATAGAGCAGACCTGTCATCTTGAAAATTGATGAAAATTCAGGGGAAAGGGGAATGCGAATGACAGAGCATCAGGAATATTTGATTGAAAGAGAGCAAATTGAATTTTTGCTTGAACAGGGATACCGAATCACAAGTGTTTCAGAGAATCTGAGCGGAGCCTTTTTGGATTTTGAACTGGTGAACGGGACGGTTCAGGAAGTCAAACAGCTGAACATCAAGACGCCTGAGGGCAGAAAGTATTTTTCCGCCTTTTTTCTAAAAAGAGGGTAGAGATGGAAAGCTTTGACGGCTGGATAAGCAGAGCTTCGAAAAAGAGGGATATCCAACAGGCTTTCTGCTTTTTGGAATCCCTCTTTTTTTGATGAATGAAGTATTTATTTGCCGGATTATGACGTTAGATTTTGTTACATAGATGTGGAGAATCGTAGGGACTAGCTATATAATAGGGGATAAGATAACTCTATTAAAGGTGGTGGGGCTATGGAAACATCTATCACGGTAGAAGACATATTAAAAAGGAAATATTTCGATCAAGCTGAGGTTCTAGCGGGGGCTGCTGGCGTCCATCGGTATGTGAAGTGGGTTCATTGTGCGGAAGTTATCCAAATCAGCCATCTTTTGAATGGCCGCGAGCTGATTCTGACAACAGGTCTTGGCTGGAAGGACTCCGAGGAGGCATTCCTCTCCTTCTTTGAACAGCTTCTGGCTTCCGAGGCCTCAGGTTTATGCCTCGAAATGGGTACCTATACAACGAATATCCCCCAGAAAGTCATAGACCTGGCCAATGAATATGGCTTTCCTATCATCTTGTTTCATCAGGAAGTTCCTTTTGTGGAAATCACACAGGACATCCATTCACTGATTATTAATAAGCAATATCAATTGCTCTCCAACCTAGAAAACTACTCCAGGCAATTAAACAAAAAGCTCCTCGAAATTGAACAGTTTGAACCCATTTTAAAGTTGTTAAGCAGCTATTTACATGTTCAAGTCTTCCTCTCTTTCAATGAAACAGATATCGTCAGTATTCCTAAACTTAAAGATTGCACCGAGCATTCCATTTTAAAAGACGTCCTTAAGCTTAACGTGGTGAAAGGCTCTCACCATGCAAGACAATGGATTCAGGTACTGGGAGAAGATTATGCGGAATTAATGATCTATAGTTCTGAAAGAGTCCTCACTGAATTTGACTATCTGATTATGGATCGAACGGCAACAGCATTGGCTCAGCATTTTTTGCGAGATTTATATATAGAAGAAAGAAAAATCACCGAAGAAAGCAAGTGGCTGACAGGGTGGACAGAAGGGGAATTTTCAGAAGAGGAAATTATCGAGCGGCTTTCCTATATGGATCCCTCCATTCGGCTTACTGGAGGAGCTGTGCTTATTTGTAAGCTGCCTCCGGGGGTGCAGAAGACAGCCAAAATGGACGGCCCCTATTTTAAAATCTTGTTTCGGACCGTCTTTGAACAATATGGATTTCGGGTTTATCCTTTTGCGGTCCAGCACCAAATGGTGTGTATCCTTGGAAATCTGCGTTCTGCCGGAGATACGAAAGAAAGGATATCGGCCGCTTTAGACCGAATCAAAAAGATGGATATTTCCGGACGGAGCAGGATCAGTAACCTATCTGTGGCTGTTGGAAAGTATGTCACACGGTTGGCTGATATGGATAAAAGCTATGCCACTGCACGGGAAACGATGCAGCTGAAGCATACGATGAAAGGAGAAAACTTGAGCTGTTTCTATCAGGATCTCCATATGTACCGCATGCTTTCCATTCTGGATAAACACAGTAATCTAAATGAAATGGTCTATGAGTATCTTGCTCCTGTTATAGAACATGATCGTAAATATAATGGGGAATTGATGCCGACCTTAAAGACGTATCTTGCCTGTAATGGCTCCAAACAGGAGACGTCTAAACAGCTATTCATTGTAAGACAGACGCTGTATCATCGGCTGGAAAAATTAGAACGGCTGCTCGGACCGAATTTTATGGAAGCCAACAGCCGCTTAGCCATAGAATTCATGATCTTCGCTTATGAATATTTGAACGGCTTTCCACGCAAGGATCATATACAGGCCACATACTAAGCAAAACCCCAGGTTTGAATTCATTCAAACCTGGGGTTTATTTGTTTGCCGAACCTTCTGTTCAGTATTCATCTCTTTTGGAAAGACAGCGCTCACATTCCATTGAATAAGATTCAGCTTGTTCCTCCATATGCTGTCCGCATTCGGCACATTGTTTGGCAGGCAGAGTTCTGAAGAATTCCATTGGATTTTTAGTTTGCATACTTTATTCCTCCTATTAATTAATGAGTTCGTATAGTTAACCGCTTAAGCGGTACCGGGGCTTTAGTTACTGATCGGGACAGGCTATTCCTCCCGCTTTCTGAGGCAGCGGTCACATTCCATTAAATAAGATTCAACTTGCTGTTCCACCGCTTCGCCGCACTCTGGACAGTGTGTTCCTGGTAAAGTTGACATGCTTTCCATCATTTGATTTGTTTGCATTGTTCGCTCCTCCTTTTTATAGTACAGATATTTTTTATTACTTGTTGTTATAATACAGTATATACCCCGTTTTCCAAAATGTATAGGTTATTTTCAGAAAAATTTAAAATTTTTCGATTTTTTTACTCTCTCTCTTCTTGTAATCCTTTTTTAAGTAGAAAAGAGAGCAAATTTTTGCTTCAGGATAGCCGTCTTCCGCGTATGTTCCTCTCCCAGACTCAGGCTTAGAAACACTTCCCGATTAGAATTGTTAACAGTCAGGTTTAGTACGTGCCGGAAAAGGAAAAGGGCAAGGGAATGAGATCCTATTTAATCGGAGGGATGGCCATGAAGAAAGCGATGCTGATTATAAATCCAACAGCAGGAAAAGATCATGCTCCTGCATTGGGACCGCATGCTGAGAGTGTGCTTCAGCAGCTGTATGATCAAGTGATTGTGTGTCAGACAGAAAAGGAAGGGGATGCTGCGGCATTTGCCGGGCGTGCCTGTCAGGAGGCTTTTGATGCTGTGATTGCAATGGGAGGAGACGGGACGGTAAATGAGGCAGTGAACGGTCTTGCGGAATATCGCAGGCGGCCATCCTTCGGCGTGATCCCTCTTGGGACGGTGAATGACTTTGCACGTGCCCTTGGCATTCCGCTCGACCCCCTAGAGGCCATTGGCATTTTGCAACAGCAGTTTGTGAAAAGCTCCGATCTTGGCAAAATCAATGATCGATTTTTCATGAATGTCCTGGCTGTGGGAGAGATTGCTGAAGCTGCCTATAAAGTCAGTACTGAACAAAAATCGAGATTCGGCCCGCTTGCTTATCTATTTGAAGGCACAAAAACGCTGATTCATAAAACGCCTTTTCCTCTGATGGTGGAGCACGATCAAGGAAGATGGATTGGGCAAAGTTACCTTCTGATTGCGGCGATGACGAATTCTGTAGGCGGGTTTGAGAAAATGGCACCGGAAGCAAAGGTGAATGACGGTACATTACACGTCTTCATTATCAAAGATTTGTCTGTACCTCTTGTGATGCAAATTCTGTTCAAATTGGTCAGGGGAGAATTGAAGGAACATGACGCCGTCGAATATATCAAAACTTCCTTCCTGAATGTTCAGTCTGAAAAGGAGTCTGCTGTCAATATTGATGGAGATGAAGGCGTGCCGCTTCCATTCAGAGCGCAAGTAATGCCCGGACATTTGGATGTATTTGTCTCAAAGGGAAGAGAAGACCCGCTCACAGAAGCGTGAACAGAGTGAAGCAGACAGGAAGGAGCACCGCCTGTCTTTTTTTTGCTGGATGCAGGTACTGGCGGCCGTTTTAGGGAATACAGTAGGAAACACAAAAGAAGGAGAAGAAGGCTATGAATCAACACGATGCTAAAACGGAAACGATTCTGATTACGGAATATCAAGAGCAGTACCTCCATGCCCTACATACCTTTTATTTACCCGAGGAACAGAAACGCTTTACCGCATTGCCTGAGGAGTCCCTGGAGCTCGCAAAAAGGGAGAAGGGGCGGAGACCTTTCGTCATCTTAGCAGGCAGCCAGCCTGTCGGATTTTTTGTCCTCCACGACGGAGTGGAAATTCGCCCCTATACAGCAAATCCGGATGCAATCCTTCTGAGGGGATTCTTGATTGATTACCAGCAGCAAGGAAGAAAATATGCCGGAAGGACAATGGACTTGCTTTCAGAAGTGGCTAAGAAACATTATCCGGACAAAGAAGCGATTGTCTTGGCCGTTAATGAAAAGAACGAAGCGGCCAGAAGGCTGTATGAAAGAGCGGGCTTTGTTTATACTGGAAAGAAAAAGCACGGAAGAAGCGGCTGGATGGATATAATGGAATTGCGTTTATCCAGTGAGGACTGAAAATATGAACACCTGTTGACAGCGTTGCGTTGTTTTTTAAAATAAAGACCGCCTGTGTTACACTTTAATCATGAATGAGGAAAAGAAAACAGAGGTGTACTAATGTGAAAACAGTGGCAGTGATTGGCGGGGGCATAACAGGCTTGACGGCCATGTATTATTTACAAAAAGCAGTGAAGGCGGACGGCCTGGACGTCCGTTTAGTTTTAGTAGAGCAGAATGAGCAGCTCGGCGGGAAAATTAAAACAATTCATGAAGATCCGTTTATCATTGAAGGCGGCGCAGATTCTATCGTTTCCAGGAAGGCAAATGTCGCTCCATTTCTTAAAGAAATCGGTCTTTCAGATGAGGCCGTCTATAACACGACCGGTAAGTCTTATATTCATGCGGATGGACAGCTGAAACCAATTCCGTCAGAAGCTCTTTTCGGCATTCCGCTCTCGATTCAATCGCTTGCTGAAAGTGAACTGGTGTCTGCGGAAGGAAAGGTAGAAGCGCTGAAAGATCTGTATACGCCTAACACATCTTTTACAAAGGATGATTCGATCGGCCGTTTTCTTGAGGCTTTCCTTGGAAGAGAACTGGTTGAAAAGCAAATCGCCCCTGTTCTGTCCGGTGTGTATTCCGGAAACCTGTATGATTTGACGATTGCGTCTACCCTGCCATATTTGCTTGATTATAAAAATGAATATGGCAGCATTCTCCGCGGCTTGCATGCAAACAAAGAGAAATATCTGAGCAAAGGAGATAAGAAGTTTCTCTCGTTTCAAACAGGCTTGGGCCGGATCATTGACCGGCTGGAGGAGCTTTTGGAAGATGTGGAAATCATTAAAGGAGCCAAAGCCCAAAGTCTGGAAAAAACGGAGGAAGGCTATGAACTGATGCTGATGGGGTATCCGGCTGTAAAGGCCGATTTCGTCATACTTAGCACGCCGCATCAAACAGCGCAGCAGCTGCTGGAGGATGAAGCGCTTCAGGAGGATTTCAGCCAGCTGAAGAATAGCTCGCTGATTAGCATTTACCTTGGGTTCGACATTTCAGATGAAGAGCTGCCTGCTGACGGAACCGGCTTTATTAAAGCGGGCAGCAGCAGCCTGCTGTGCAATGCCTGTACATGGACAAGCCGGAAGTGGGAGCATACGTCCAGGCAAAACCGCCTGCTTGTGAGACTTTTTTATAAAAGTACACTGGAGTCGTATGACTCCCTGCAGAAGATGTCTGAAGAGGAACTGACAAAGACCGCTCTTATGGATATCGAAAAGAGTCTGGGGATTCAGGCTGAGCCTGTGGTGAGCGAAGTAACTAAATGGCATGAGAATATGCCGAATTATCACATTGCCCATCATCAGCTGGTGAAGGCGCTCGAGGAGAAATTGGGTGCATCCTATCCAGGGGTCCTGCTGGCAGGAGCTTCCTATTACGGAGTAGGCATTCCGGACTGCATCGCCAATGGAGAGAAGACGGCCAAGCAGATCATGGAGAAATTAGGATAAAAAGAAGGACGCCTTTTACGGCGTCCTTCTGTGTGTAAGGCTTAGATGAAAGTTGTAATATCGGAAAGAGGCAGCCTTGTCGTTTTGTATGAAGGGGATGCTGCTTTCCCAAGAGCAATCAGGACGAACGGTGTCTGGTTCTCCGGCAATTCGAAGCGTTCTGTGAACTTGGCTTTATCGAATCCGCCCATCGTAACCGTATCATAGCCTCTGGCTTTGGCAATCAGCATCAGCTGCATGGATATAAGGCCGGCGTCAAAGGCGGCGACACTTTTCAATTCCGCGCGGGGGGCTTTTGGATAGACGTTGCTGATATTGCCGACAATCTGATTTTTGGTGGCTTCATCCATAAACCCTGCTTCTACATTCATGCCGTAAATCTTTTCTGCATCCTTATACATTTCCAGATTTCCGATTACCGCGATAATGGCTGATGCCGTTTCGACCTGTTCTTGGTTATTGGCAATGGCACGCAGCTCTTTTTTAACTTCCTGATCTTCAATGACAAGGAATCTCCAGGGCTGCAGGTTGCTGGAAGAAGGAGCGGTGGCTGCTTCGGTGAGTATTTCCTCTATTTCACTTCTTTGGATTTTGAATTCTGGGTCATATTTGCGTACCGAATGACGGTTATGCATGACTGCTGATAAGCTTTTTGCTTGGTCTTCCATTTCATTTCCTCCTCATATCTGTTATGTAGCTTAGTATGAATGATAGCTTACCCCTGCATTCCGGATTCCGTCAAAATTTTTGCCTGACGCAGAGCCTGCTATTTAATCAAACGATTGATTAAATAGTTCAAACAGGCCCAGAATGCTGGATCGTAAGCCTCTCTGGAAAATGTTCCGGAGAAATTAATGTGAGAAATTTGTCTGTAAAATCATACAGGATGTTGCAGAAAACGGTATAATAGTGGGTATTCCATTGCACCGTGCATGTAGATAAAAAGCATGAGAAGCTGAAGTCATTGTGCGGATTATAAAAGCCATCCAAGTATCCTTCCATAGGACGTGCAGAATAAAGAACTAAAAGGAGGTCCCTATGACGAACGAGACCATTATTCGCTTTGAACATGTAACAAAACAGTATGACGAAGATCCGCCTGTATTGGATGATGTCAGCTTTGAGATTGAACGGGGCAAGTTTTATACTTTGCTGGGACCGTCTGGATGCGGAAAAACGACGATACTCCGCCTGATTGCAGGGTTCACGGAAGCGACATCTGGCGATATTTATTTTAAAGGGGAAAGAATCAACGATGTGCCGGCCAACAAGCGCCAGGTTAACACCGTCTTCCAGGATTATGCGCTTTTCCCCCATTTGAATGTCTTTGAAAATGTAGCGTTTGGCCTGCGAATCAAGAAAATGAAAAATGCAGAAGTAGAGGCGAAGGTGAAGGAAGCGTTAAGCTTTGTCAATCTGACCGGCTATGAGACACGGGAAATTAAGGAGATGTCTGGAGGACAGCGGCAGCGTGTCGCGATCGCCAGGGCGATTGTGAATGAGCCGGAAGTGATCCTGCTCGATGAACCGCTGTCTGCTCTAGATCTTAAGCTTCGGACTGAAATGCAGTATGAGCTTCGGGAATTGCAGCAGCGTCTCGGCATCACGTTCATTTTCGTCACACATGACCAGGAAGAGGCCCTGGCCATGTCGGATGAAATCTTTGTCCTGAATGCCGGAAGCATTGAACAGAGCGGAACGCCGATTGACATATATGATGAGCCGATTAACCGTTTTGTAGCGGATTTCATCGGGGAATCCAACATTGTTGAGGGCAGAATGATTGAGGATTATAAGGTGGAATTCCTCGGACGAGAGTATGAGTGCGTGGATCAGGGGCTGAATCCGAATGAATCAGTCGAGATTGTCATTCGCCCGGAAGACTTGGAAATTACGGCGGTAGACCGGGGCAAGCTTCATTTGAAAGTTGATTCTCAGCTGTTCCGCGGGGTTCATTATGAAATCAGCGGGTATGACAGCGATGGGAATGAGTGGCTCGTCCATTCGACGAAAAAGGCGACAGTCGGTGAAGAAATCGGGCTTTACTTTGACCCGGAGGCCATCCACGTTATGCGTCTTGGTGAAACGGAAGAGGAATTTGACCGCCGCTTAGAGTCCTACCATGACGGTGAAAATGATGAAGAATAAGCTGACCCGCAATCTGTATTTCCTGCCGTACGGTTTATGGATCGTCCTTTTTGTTGTTGCACCGCTTTTGCTAATTCTGTATTATTCATTTTTTGATATTGAAGGCAATGCATCACTCGTTAATTACCGGAAATTCTTCACACCGGTTTATTTGATGATGACACTGAGCTCCTTCTGGTATGCATTCCTGATTACAGCGATTTCCTTGCTTATTGCCTATCCAACGGCCTATTTGCTGACGAAAACAAGGCATAAGCAGTTATGGCTTCTTTTGATCATCGTTCCTTCCTGGATCAATCTGCTGCTGAAGGCATATGCGTTCCTTGGCATCTTTGGAACATACGGGATGGCCAACAGCTTTTTGGAAGTGATCGGGGTCGGCGCCCGGCAGCTGCTGTTTACGGATTTCAGTTTTGTTTTTGTGTCGGTTTATATTTTCATCCCATTTATGATCTTGCCGATCTTTAATGCGCTGGATGAATTAAATCCAACGCTGCTCGATGCGGCAAGCGATCTGGGGGCGTCCCGCTGGACAACATTCCGCCGGGTCATCTTTCCGCTGACATTGGACGGGGTGAAAGCCGGCTGCCAGGTTGTTTTTATTCCGGCACTGTCCTTATTCATGCTGACAAGGCTGATTGCGGGAAACCGGGTGATTACATTGGGAACGGCCATTGAACAGAATTTCCTTGTTACCCAGGATTGGGGCATGGGTTCCACCATTGCTGTGTTCCTGGTCATTATTATGTTTGTCATTATGCTCTTAACGGGCAGCAGAAAGAGGGGTGTGTAGGTTGCAAAAAAAGCTTTCGCCTCTATCGAAGCTGTTTATCCTGCTGATTTTCCTGATTTTATATACGCCGATTTTCTTTTTGATTTTTTACTCATTTAACAGTGCCGGCAATATGTACGAGTTTGAAGGCTTCACGCTGGATTGGTATAAAGAGCTTTTTGGGGATACCAGACTGCTTATCATTGTTCTGAATACACTGGTCATCGCGCTGCTTTCTTCGCTTCTCTCGACGATTATCGGGGTGCTGGGGGCCCTTTGGATCCATAATGTGCGGAGCCGGAAAAGGCAGAATACCTTGCTCTCTTTAAACAATGTGCTGATTGTCAGTCCGGATGTCATTATCGGAGCTTCTTTCCTGATCCTGTTCACGATGGCAGGAATCAGGCTTGGGTTCTATTCGGTCCTGCTGTCTCATATAGCGTTCAGTGTTCCGATCGTCGTGCTGCTCGTGCTGCCTAAGCTGCAGGAAATGAGCCCAACGCTTGTGGACGCGGCCCGGGATTTGGGCGCCAGCCGCTGGAATGTGCTTACGAAGGTTATTCTTCCTTATATCACGCCGGGCATTTTCGCTGGATTCTTCATGGCGCTGACGTATTCTCTGGATGACTTTGCCGTCACATTTTTCGTAACGGGCAACGGATTTTCAACGCTTTCTGTTGAAATTTATTCCTTGGCAAGAAGGGGTATCTCCCTTAATATCAATGCCCTTTCTACGCTGTTATTCCTCTTCACATTGGTGCTTGTCATTGTGTATTACTTTATTGCACAGCGCCATCACAGGCCTGCAGGAATGGGGGGCAAAAAATGAAACAGCTGGTCCGTATGTTTGCAGCGATAGCCATAGTGTCCGCTATTCTGCTGTATGTTATTTCAAGCCTGAACTCGTCTCAAGGATATTCCGGAGGCAATACGCTGACGGTGTATAACTGGGGAGACTATATTGACAGTGCCCTGATTGATGAATTTGAAAAAGAGACTGGGATAAAAGTCGTCTATGAAACATTTGATTCAAATGAAGCGATGATGACGAAGATTGAACAGGGCGGTACGGCTTACGATGTGGCTGTGCCGTCGGAATATATGATTGATAAAATGATTCAGGAAGACCTGCTCATCCCTCTTGATCATTCGAAACTGCCAAATTTAAAGAATATTGATGATCGTTTCATGGATTTGCCGTTTGATCCGGATAATAAATATTCTGTTCCTTATTTTTGGGGAACCGTAGGCATTGTGTATAATAAAAAGCTCGTCGATCAAGATTTTACCAGCTGGAATGACTTATGGGATCCTGATTTGAAAAATCAGATTCTGTTGATAGACGGGGCCCGGGAAGTCATGGGGATGGGGCTGAACAGCCTGAATTATTCCCTGAATGATACAAATCCGGAACACCTCAAGGAAACAAAGGCAAAGCTTGATACGCTCACCCCGAACATCAAGGCGATTGTCGGGGATGAAAACCGGATGCTTCTGGAAAATGGGGAAGCGTCCATCGGCCTTGTTTGGTCAGGTGTCGCTTCTGAAATTATGTATGAAAATGAAGACCTGGAATATGCCGTTCCGGAAGAAGGCTCGAATCTGTGGTTTGACAATATGGTCATCCCAAAGACAGCCAAAAATATTGAAGGAGCACATCAGTTCATCAATTTCATTTTGGATGCAAAGATTGCGGCACAGAATACAGAGTATGTCAGCTATTCGACACCGAATAAAGCGGCCTTGAAGTATATGCCAAAGGAAATGACGGAAGACGAACGCTTTTATCCGTCACCTGATCTGACAAAGAAGCTTGAGGTGTACGAGAACGTTGGGAAGAAGAATTTAGCCTATTACAATGAGCTGTTCCTAGAATTTAAGATGCATCGGAAATGAAGACCGGTTTGGGGTGAAGTGCATTCATCCCTGCCGGATTTTTTTAATTGGACAAAAACTTTACTTATTTTCTGAAAATTATGCTATATTATTCGCGAATGCGGGTCGGGCAGCTGGATTCTGTCAAAGAATACTTTTGTTAAAAGGAGATTGGCCATACATGAAACTAGTGACTTTTAGACGTGAAGGATATACAAGAATCGGAGCGGTGCAGGACCAACAAGTGATCGATTTGAATTATGCATGCCAGGCTAAGCTGGAATCAGAGGGGAAGCTTCGCTTCGAATTCATTGCAGAAGCGTTTGTGCCGGCGGATATGGAAGGGTTTTTGCAGGGCGGAGACGAGAGTCTTTCCATGGCAGAGGAATCAGTCCGTTTTGCTTTGGCGAACAGGGAGTCTTTCCGGCACCCTCTTATTCACCGGCTGGAAGATGTGAAAATAGAGGCCCCGGTTCAGAAGCCGGGGAAAATTATCTGTGTCGGACAGAATTACCGGGAGCATATTGCGGAGATGGGACGTGAGATGCCGCCTTTCCCAGTTGTTTTCGCTAAATTTGCCAACGCGGTCATCGGGCCGCATGATGACATTCCGTTTTACCCGATTTCTGAGCAGCTGGATTATGAGGCGGAATTTGCTTTTGTCATGGGAAAAAGGGCAAAGAATGTAGAGAAGGAAGAGGCGCTTCGCTATGTGGCCGGCTATACGATTGCCAATGATGTTACATACAGGGACATTCAGCGCCGCACATTGCAGTGGCTGCAAGGAAAAGCGGTGGATGGAAGCGTGCCGCTGGGACCATGGATTGTAACGTCAGATGAATTGTCCGATCCATCAGGTCTTGAGGTCCGCTTGACCGTCAACGGGGAGGAACGGCAGAAATCGAATACGGAAAACTTAGTATTTAATGTCGGCTATCTGGTTGAGTTTTTATCCAATCTGATGACATTGGAGCCGGGCGATCTCATTTTGACCGGAACTCCTGGGGGTGTCGGGTTTGCGCGTGATCCTCAAACGTTCTTGAAAGACGGCGATACCGTCCGGATTGAAATCGATAAAATCGGTGTTCTTGAGAATAAGGTTGCCCAAGCGAAAGGCGATTGACCGGGGCAGCCCTTTCTCCTCTCATGCTGTTTTGGCCCTGAGCCGGAAACCAGCCTTGGCCTGTCTTAAGGTTTTCTTAATAATCTTCCGGTAGCCTTGATAAAAAAAGCAAAGGGAGAGAATGATGAGAAACCTATTCATGAATTCGAAAACGTATATATGGGCAGGAAGTGTCTTATTGGCAGCGGCGGTTGTGCTGTGCTTTGTGCTGATGGGTGAAAAGGATACTTTGGCAAGCATTGACGGGGAGAAAATTAAAAAACAAGAGCTTTACGATAAGCTGGCTGAGCAATATGGAAGCGATATGCTGGAGCAGATGATCGCGGATAAAATTGTCGATCTGGAGGCCAAGAAAGAAAAGGTGCAGGTAAAGGACTCCGACATTCAGAAGGAGATCGATCGTTTATTGGAGACATACGGAGACGAGGATACCCTTGTTTCACAGTTGGAAGCAAGCGGCTCTTCCATGGCGGAATTAAAAAAGGAAATCGCCGTGTATGTGAAAACAAAAAAATTGCTTGAGCCGAGAATTGAGATAACAGATGAAGAAATCAGTAACTATTTTGATGAAAATAAAGAGTCCTTTGCGAATGAGGAACAGGTGAAGGCCAGCCATATTCTAACAAAGGATAAGAAAACAGCTGAAGAAGTGGAGAAGAAGCTGAAGGCAGGCGAAGATTTTGCGAAGCTTGCCAAGGAATATTCAACGGATACGGATAATAAGGAAAAGGGCGGGGACCTTGGCTACTTTGGCAAAGGAGACATGACTGAGGAATTTGAGAAGGCAGCCTTTAACCTGAAAGTGAATGAAGTCAGCGAACCGGTTAAAACGGATTATGGCTATCATGTTATTAAGGTGACGGATATTCAGGAAGCGAAGGAGCCTAATTTAGAAGACAGTAAAGAAGAAATAAAGGATGCCCTGCTGGCAGAAAAAATCCAAACCGAATACTCAGCCTGGCTGGAAGAAAAGAAAAAAGAGCATGATATTGTGAATAAATTGGAATCCTGAAATTCGGGCCTGCTCTCCGGCATGTTTGATTCTTTCTCTGCCGGGTTATGTTAAGGGTAAAAAGGGAGGGATTTGCATGCTGCGTATTATGCCATCCAAAGATGAACGAGTGCTTGCGGTGGAGTTTGACGGGAAGGCTGCAGGCGAAGATGCGGCTGTTCTCGATGCCCATGTTAATGAAAAGTTTGGGGACCGGGAATTTAACGTCCTCGCCGTTATCCGGGATGTGGACGGCTCGACACTGAAGGGATTAGTGGAAGGTATGAAATTCGACGCAAAAAAATGGAAGCAATTCCAAAAGTTTGCGGTGGTCGGTGATAAAAATTGGATTAAAGCGGCTGCTTCAGTCGGAAACCTTCTTCCGGGAATTGAAGCTAAACACTTCAACATGGACGAAACGGAAGAGGCCTGGAGCTGGCTCCGGTCTTAAATCAATCAATTGATTCAAAAGAGGAATCCCCGCCTTCAGAAAGGAAGCGGGGTTTTTTTTATGTATATCGATTGATATATTCCGATATATCGTTTAATATTATCGATATATAGTGAGGAGGAATCGATATGAGAAAACGGCGGGGATTTGTCCGGCTGGCCATTTTGCATGTGCTGAAGGATGAACCATTGAATGGATATCAGATTATGAAAGAGCTGGAGGTGCGGTCGGAAGGGCATTATGCTGCGAGTGCCGGTACGGTGTATCCTGCTTTGCAGGAACTTACGGATCAATGGCTGATTGAATTGGATGATGCAGATAAAAAAATCTACCGCATTACAGGGACCGGTAAAGAGAAGGTGGAGGAATGGCGGACTAAAGAGGAAACGGACTTTTGGCAAGAATGGAAAGCAAAGATGATTTGGCGGAATTCAGAAGAATTCACGGAATTGAGAGCTTCCATGATGAGCTGGGAAGAAGAGCTGAAAAAGGCAGTCAAAGAGGCGCGGGGCAGTCAGGAGAAAGCGAAAGAATTAGCTGTGTTTCTGAATACTGTTACAGACCGCCTGAAGAACGGGAAAATAAGGGGGTAACTTCATGCAGTCTTTGAAGCGATTGCTTGCCTATGTAAAGCCATATACACTGTTTGCCGTTTTAGGACCGCTTCTGATGTGTATCGAGGTAGGAATGGATTTGCTGCAGCCGGCTATTATGCAGCATATTATCGATACGGGGATTGCCAATGATGACCGGGGATATGTGCTGAAGCTTGGCCTGCTTATGCTTCTGGCCGCTGTAATCGGTCTCATCGGCGGAGCGGGGAGCTCCCTCTGCAGTACGAAGGCGGCAGTCCATTTTGCAGCGGATGTCCGCCGGGATGTATTTTGGAAAATCGAGCAGTTTTCCAGCTCCAATACGGATGCTTTCGGGGCTGGAAAGCTGATTACGATTGTGACAAATGATATTGCCGCTGTTCAGCAGTCCTTGATGATGACCTTGAGGATTTTTGTCAGGGGTCCGCTGTTGTTTATCGGCAGTGTGATTATTGTTTGGTTCACGGCACGCCCGCTGTTCCCGGTTCTGTTCGTCGTGATCCCGGTGTTAATGGTGATTATTTATTTCTTTTCTGCCAAATCCGGTAAGCTCTTTGGCAAGGTTCAGAAAGCGCTGGATCAGGTCAATACCAAGCTGCAGGAAACATTGGCCGGCATCCGGGTTATAAAGGCTTTCGACCGCCAGGATTATGAAAAGGGCCAGTTTAGGAAAGTGAATGACAAGCTGACGAAACGAACGATGTCAGCGGAGCAGGTCATCCTGACGTTAATGCCGATCATGCTGTTTATTGTGAATCTTGGAGTAGTAGCCGGTCTATGGCTGGGCGTGATTAAGGTCAGTGCCGGAACGATCCAGATCGGAATGATTCTTGCGTTTATCAATTATTTAAACATTATTATGAACGGACTTGTTTCGAGCAGCCATGTGTTGATGCAGATTACGCGTTCCTTCCCTTCTGCGGAAAGGATTCGGCAGGTGCTTGATACAGAAGCAGATATTCAGGAACCTGAAAGTCCTGTTCATGTCCCGGCTGCTGCCGGCGAAGTGGAATTCCGGAATGTATCCTACAGCTACAGCAAAAATGGCGAGTATGTCCTGAAGGATATCTCATTCCGAGCCAAACCAGGGGAGACGATTGGGATCATTGGGACGACCGGGAGCGGAAAATCGACGCTTGCCAAGCTTATTCCGCGTCTGTATGCTGCCGATTCAGGAGTTATTCTTCTGGATGGAAAGGATATTCGGGACTATTCAGTAGAACAGCTGCGCAGCAGCATTGGTTTTGTGCCGCAGAAGGCGACATTATTTGCCGGTCCGATTGATGAAAACCTGAGGTTCGGTAAAGAGGATGCAACCGACGCTGAGCTGGAAGACGCTGCTGAACAGGCTGCAGCGATGGAGTTTATCGAAAAACTTGAAGGAAGATTCAGATATGAGGTCATGCAGGGGGCAGTGAATCTGTCTGGCGGACAGAAGCAAAGACTGTCGATGGCGAGGGCCTTCATCAGGAATCCGAAGATTTTGATTCTTGATGACTCGACTTCAGCCATTGATGCCTTGTCAGAAGCCGCCGTCCAAAGTTCCTTGAAGGAAAGATTTGAAGGGTCTACCGTGTTTATCATTTCTTCTAAAATCTCTTCCGTCCGGGATGCCGACCAAATCCTCGTTATGGAGGACGGCGCTCTTGCTGCACAGGGAAAACATGAGGAATTGCTGGGACGAAGCCAGATTTACACGGATATTTATACGGCTCAGAGCGGAAAGGAAGTGAAGACACCATGAATCAGCCAATGGCAAAACCGGCAGCCGATGCGATGAGGAGGGCCCGGGGTCCGCGCGGTTTTGGCGGCCCGGTCGTTAAGGCCAAAGACCGAAAAGGGACAATCAAACGAATTTGGCGCTACATGGAAAAACAGAAGGCACCGCTTGCCGGTTCGATCTTTTTTGTGATTCTCTCCACCTTGCTTGGCCTGCTGGGCCCTTATTTAATTGGGGTAACGGTAGACCAATATATTATTCCAAAGGATACGTTCGGCACGTTCCGCCTGCTTGGTATTTTGGCTGCCGTTTATACGCTGATGTCTGTGTTTACCTGGCTGCAGAACTATATGATGGTCCGAGTTTCCCTCCATACGATTCGTCAGCTGCGCCAGGATTTATTTGATCAATTCCAGGTCCTCTCCTTAAGGTTTTTTGACAAGCGGGCGCACGGGGATCTGATGAGCCGGGTGACCAATGATGTGGAAAGCCTGAACAATGCGCTGAGCCAGAGTGTGATTCAGATTTTCTCCACGCTGCTGATGGTGACGGGGGTAGCCATTGCGATGTTTTCTATGAATTGGATCATGGCTTTGACTGTTCTCCTTGTTATTCCATTGATGATGTTTACCACGAAGAAGATCATCAAGTACAGCAGCCATTTTTTCATTAAAAGGCAGCGGGATTTAGGGGAATTGAACGGCTGTGTAGAGGAATCCATTTCAGGGCTTGAGGTCGTGACTCTGTTCAGTAAAGAGAAACAGATGTACGGCAAGTTTTCTGAGGTGAATGAGCGGCTTCGTCATTCCGCTATGTCGGCCGATACGGTTTCCGGCTTCCTTGGCCCGATTAATAACTTTATTAACAACTTGGGACTAGGATTGGTCATCGGGGTCGGTGCAGTCATGACAGTACAGGGAATGGCAAGCGTCGGGATTATCGCGGCCTTTGTGACGTATTCCCGGCAGTTCTTCCGTCCGATTAATCAGCTTTCCAATCTGCTGAATACTTTCCAGTCGGCGATTGCCGGAGCGGAACGGGCATTTGAGGTAATGGATGAAGCTCCGGAACTGGAGGACCGCAAAGAAGCGCTTCCGGTTTCCGCCTTTCGCGGGGATGTGAAGTTTGAGCAAGTGCATTTCAGCTATGATGCGGGGAAGCCTGTGTTGAAGAACATCACTTTTTCTGCAAAAGCAGGCGAGAAGATTGCGCTGGTCGGAAAAACGGGATCTGGGAAGACGACGATCATTAACTTGCTGATGCGGTTTTATGATACAGATTCCGGGAATATTCGAATTGACGGACGAGAGATTAAAGAGTATCAATTGAGGGAGCTTAGGAAGAACATTGGAATTGTCTTGCAGGATACCTTCTTGTTTTCCGGTTCTATCATGGACAATATCCGGTACGGGCGGCTGGATGCAACGGATGAGGAAGTGATACAGGCAGCGAAAACAGCTTCTGCCCATCGATTCATCAAGCATCTGCCAGACCAGTACCAGACGGCTGTCGCTTCCGGCGGCTCCAATCTGAGTCAGGGCCAGCGCCAGCTTTTGGCGATTGCCAGAGCGATTTTGGCCGGTTCCGACATTTTAATTTTGGATGAAGCCACATCGAGTGTGGATACCCGGACAGAAATGGAGATTCAGAAAGGACTCGACCGTTTGATGGAAGGCAGAACGAGCTTTGTCATTGCCCACCGTCTAAAAACGATTGAGCATGCAGATCAAATTCTTGTCATTGACGGCGGGGAAATAATCGAGGCGGGAACGCACGCTGATCTTTTGGCGAAGAGAGGATATTATTCAAGATTGTATGAAAGCCAGTTCACCCTTTAATCTGTTAGAAAGAACCTCGTACAGAAGCAAAAACGGGAATTTTTAGAATAATAAATTGTTATACAACCAAGAGGCTGAGACAAAAGGATTCTAGCCAAAGAAAAATCCGAACTGGGATTCATCATTCGAGAAAAAGAATGGTGAATAGTTCGGATTTTTTCTATGAAAGGACTTTTTTGACCCTGAATATTCGTATTTAGTGATGAACATTTTAGTTATGTCTCAGCTTTTTAATGATTATTTACCGGCGGTTTAGAAGAGAACTGTGAGCTTGGCTCGATCCCAGTTTCTGGATCTAGATCAGAAGGAGAGTCTGTTTTTAATGAATCCGGCACGGCCTTCAGCTTGGTTCCGGCTTCTGCCATTTTTCCGCCGAGATCCTTGACCTCGCCTTTGGCATCCTGGGCAGTGGACATTGTATCTTGAGCGATTTCCTTCACTTGGTCCACTTTATCCATGACATCTTCATTGACAGATTCATAGAGGGCTTCGGCGTCATTGACGACTTCCTTGATTGTATTTGTCGCTTCTTTAACGCCAGAGACCATTTGCTCCTTCACGCCGGATGGATCTTCTTTCACCTGGCTGACAATATCCTTGGAATTATTCTTTAACATGACGGCAGATTGCTTGACCTTATTACGAGTAGTGGAGTCGAGCAGAGTGATGGCACCGCCGACAATTCCTCCAATCAAAATCCCTTTTAACAGTTTGCTGTTCTTTTCGGTATCCATTGTTTGTTGGGCCATGATTTATTCCTCCTCGAATAGTGGTTTGTGTGCTTATCCTGCTTTTTCCCGAATCAGCAGGAGTTTAAACAAGGGAAGAATCGATTTACTAGATATTGACAGATTCATAGACGGCGTTTTATCGTTGAAACATTGAATAGTTCAGTTTGTGAACTAAATGTTGCTGGAGGATAAAAGTAAGGAGAGGCCGTGCTTTTGGCCTCTCCTTATTTGTGAAGAAAATAGGATCCAGTCAGATGGAAAGAGTCTGGGACAAAAAAATATCAAATTCCTCACAGAGAAATTTGATATTTTTCACTTATGCTGCATGGATTTCCGTTTTAGGGACGCTTTTCCGGGGGCACGGCTCGAGCCTGCAGTCTCTCCCTCGTGCTGTTCCTCCAGGAGTCGCCCCTCCACTCCAATCCATTTATAAAAGATCCGTTTCTCACGATAGATTCTTATTCATTCTAAGAATTTTCTGCTTCTGTCTCAGCCTGTTTTTAATGAAACAGTTTATAGCGTTGTGCTGAATGTCTTTTAGACTAAGACAAGCTCCGGTGCTTCACGCCGTGCAATTTCTTCGACTTCGGAACCTTCTAATGTTTCTTTCTTCAGCAGGGCTTCGACCAATTCTTCAAATTGAACCCGATTGGCATCAATGATTTTTTCGGTTTCCAGAATGGCTTCATGGAAGAGTTCCTGCATTTTCTTTTCTTTATCCGCTTTGCTGAATGTCAGGGTGAATCCGTCCTGCAGTACGCCGGTTTCGACCATCTGTTCAAGGACATGCTTCGCTTGTTTGACATCACCGCTGACACCGATGCTGTGCTCACCCAAATACATTCTTTCTGCAACACCGCCGGCAAGGATCATTTTGACTTGGTCAAGCAGCTCGCTTGCTGTTGAGAGGTGAAGCTCTTTTTGAATCGGGGCGACGTAGCCAAGTGCTTCGCCGCGCGGAATAATGGTTGCTTTCCGGACTGAACCAGGTTTCGTGATGGCTGCGATAAGAGCATGGCCGCTTTCGTGGATGGCCACCCTGTGCTTGGTTGCCGGATCGCTCATTGTCCGGGATGTGGCTCCGAGAATCGTCCGGTCTATTGCATAGTCTAAATCCACTTTTTCAATCATTTCCTGGCCGTTTCGAAGGGCATGCCTGGAAGCTGTTTCAAATAAGGAACTTAAATCCGCTCCGGAAAATCCAGAAGTGCTTTCTGCCAGTTCATCAAGTGAGTCCGCAACATCAGCAGCCAGCTTTTTTCCTTTGGCATGGATGTCGATAATTTCCCTTCTTCCCTTCGTATCGGGAAGGGGAACCAGGAAGGAAAAATCAATCCGGCCTGGACGCAGGAAGGCTTCATCGAGCATATCTTTTCGGTTGGTTGCTGCAACGAACAGGATACCGTCATTTGAATGGCCTCCATCCAGCTGTACAAGCAGCTCTGTCAGTGTTTTTTCTGCTTCTTCCCCGCCCTGCGGTTTCCTTCTGCCTGCCAATGCATCCACTTCGTCGATGAAGATGACAGCCGGCTTCTGCTTGCGGGCGTTTTGGAAAAGGCTTCGTACACGGGATGCGCCGACGCCGACGAACATTTCATTAAAGGCAGATCCGCTGGCTGAAAAGAAATTCGCATCGAGCTCCTTGGCAATCGCTTGGGCAAGGAGGGTTTTTCCGGTGCCGGGAGGGCCGTATAAAAGAAGTCCCTGCGGCGGTTTAATGCCAATTTTGGCTGAACGCTCCGGTTCTTTTAGGATGGAAAGGGTCTGCAGGATTTCTTGCTTAATTTCTGCCTGCATTCCGCCTACATCGTTCAAGGTAATGTTTGGAAGAGGACGGGCTGTGGAAAGGCTTTGTTTTTTCTTGCCGACCGCAGCTGCTCCGCCGGACTTTTTATGGATCCAGAATGCTGAGCCGATTACTGTTAAAAGGAAACCGGTCAGAATCCACAGGCCCATTTGGTTCGCGGATGAAAAAGAGTACTGAACATTATAAGTTTCGACAAGTTTATTGACCATTTGGCTGTTAGGCGGGACGTTAGTAACAAACTCACCGCTTGGTGTCGTGATATGCAGCTTCCCGTTTTTGCTTTCTTCTATTTTAACGGCAGCCCCGTTTTGGGCCTGAATCGTCTTCTCAACGGAAGAAAAGGGGATGGCTGTCACTTTGGATTGCTCAATCACAAACCATGTAATCCCAGCGGTTATCACAATGAACGCCGTAAGTAACGGCAGCAGCTTCGAAACAAATTTTGAGTTCGACTTCAATTCTCCATCTCCTTTTAAAATATATATACAGTATAAAATTTTTAAACCTATTTTAATAGGTAAAAAGACTTTAAAATTACAGGTAAATAATGTAATAGATAGCTGGTTTATCCATAATTCCGGAATAATCCGCCTATCTTTAAAAGACAGTATAACTTTGTAACCATCTTCTTTCAAATAAAAATGACTCTTCTTGTTTTTAGGAGCTCAGGCACAGAGTATTCTTTTTTATGTGAAGGATCTTGGAGGATTGGCATAGAAAAATCGGGATTCCTGAGCGAATATCCGCCCGTCTAAATAGACATTTTGCAGGTGAAATGCTACAGTGAATTTACCAAAAAAATAAAGATAGCTGAGTGTGATCAATATGAGTAAATTTACAAAAGACTACATTATTACGATGAAGGATATTGTGAGAGAAGGAGACCCGATTCTGCGGAAGGAAACGGCGGAGGTTCCTCTGCCTGTATCAGAAGAGGACAGAGACACTCTTGCATGCATGATGCAGTATTTGAAAAACAGCCAAGACCCGAAGTTGGCAAGGAAGTACAATCTTAGGGAGGGTGTCGGTTTATCCGCAAACCAAATTGGCCTCGACAAACGGATGTTTGTTATGTATTTTACAGATGAAAAAGGAAAGCTTCACGAAAGGGCAGTGGTGAACCCGAAGATCATCAGCCATTCCACGGCGATGATTTACCTGCCTCAAAGTGAAGGCTGTCTCTCTGTTGACCGGGATATTAAAGGATATGTTCCCCGCTATGAACGAATTAAAGCGAAAGCCTTTGATGAAAATGGAGAAGAATTTACAGTGCGCCTCCGAGGGTTTGCGGCGATTGTCTTTCAGCATGAATTCGATCATTTGAATGGGGTTATGTTTTATGACCGCATCAATCAGACCAACCCATTCAAGCTGCCGGAAAATGTGGAAATTAACAGCCTTTAAGAATCTTGGAGGGCTGGATGAAAACGGACCTAAGGAAAGAGGCTGGAACAAAAGCATTTCAGCCAAAGAAAAAAACCGAACTGGGATTCATCATTCGATAATAAGAATGTTGAATAGTTCGGTTTTTTTCTATAAAAGAACTTTTTCGATCCTAAATATTCGTATTTAGTGATGAATATTTTTAGTTATGTCCCAGCCTCCCAGTTCTTATTGAGAAGCACGGTTCAGCTGGAGATGATTCTGCAGGCTTTCAAAGACAATTCGGCTCATTTGGCCGTACCCTTCCGAAGTCAGGTGAATGCCGTCATCACTGATCAGCTGGCGGAGATCCCCTGCTGATTTAATATGGGTCCGAACATCAATCAACGGCACCTTTAATTCATGTGCAAGCGTTTTTAGCCTGCGGTTATACATTCCATGCCAATGCTCAATTCCTCCGACACAGGAAATGAAATGGCCGAGGGAAGGGCCGAATTTCCCGGCAATATTTCCATAATATCTGGCCGGGTCAAGCGGAGGCAGCGTCAAAAGGAAAGGGGTAATGTGCTTTTCCTGAAAACTTTTGACAAGCAGGGTGATATTCTCCAGATAGCGGTCAATCGGCACAATCGGCTCATGCTTGTGTGCCGGGTTCTCAGCAACTTCCTCCCATTTAAAATTACAGTCATTCCCGCCGACTTCAATCAGCACAATATCGGGCTGTTCGGACAGTACGTCTTTTTCCAGACGGCTGACAAGAAGATCTGAATTATCATTAAAAACTCCTTTATTTAACACCTCCACAAAAGGCAGGGATTCGGCCAGTTTAGACAGGGCGGCGGGATAGTTATCTTTAATGATCCTCATTCTGCCCCTCACAAAGGAGATTCCTCTTGTTAAACTGTCCCCGAAACAAACGATTTTCATGCTGCTCACCTCTTCACGTTACTTATATCCTTATTTTAGGTTTTACCACGGCGCTCGGCAATATAATCGATCTTTCAAAAAAAATAGCCGGAATTCAAAGGGGTTGCCGCGGATGGTTTCACATCCGCCCAATAAGGTTCTGCTTAGTTATCTTGATATGGTTACTTTTTCATGCGGACGGAACGGCGATACATATATTGCTTCCATTGAAAATGGATAAAACAGCCGATACAAAATCCGAGAATGGCGACAAAGGAGGCAATCCCGACCAAAGCGGTGAACACAATGCCTGCTATTTCCCAGCTGAGCGAAAAGCTGATCAGACCAAGACCAAGGCAGGTTACGGCGATCAGCTGATTGAATTTTTGCTGCTGCGCATCCTCCGGAATATATTGATTCACAGGCTTTTGTAAGAACAGTTTGGCAAAGCGCATCACCGGATTAAAGTTGAAAAAAAGTCCGAGCAGACCGGCGGCCAAAGGAATGGCAAGGATCCAATACTGTCCGAAAACCAAGGTGATGAGAGCGCTTAGGAATATCACCCATTGATTGGTCCGTACGAGCGGGCGGGGAATGGAGTTCATCATAAAACCAACTTTCCTTATAAGAATTATTTTCTTCATTTTATCCTGGTTTTCTTATTTTGAAAAGAAATCATGCTCGAGATTAAATTATAATTATTATAATTTAGTATTGATTATTATTATCAATTTAGTATAATGTTTGTATAGAATTATAGAATACATGAAAGATTCCAAGGAGGCGTTTAATATGCCAGTGAATATTTGTAAAACCTGCGGAGCGCCCATGAAAAAGTTAAAACATTCCGTCCTGTGCAATTGCGGGCCAAGACTTCTGACAGATCATTTAACAGTTAAAAATAAAAAGAGAGCAGTTTAACATCATATAGAAACGGAATCGGGACTTAGCGCCCGATTTTTTTTATGGAAAGGAAATGAACGCTTACTCTTTTCCAGAAGCGGGTATAAAGAGGTAATGAAAATTTGTGCTTTGTACCATCTTGCAGTACATTTAAAGAGAAGATGTGTCTTTATTTCCTAAAACCATCACGTGACAGTTTGGGAGGGATGACATTGGGAATGTGTATTTGAAAATTGGAGAATTAGCCCAGATGGCGGGCGTGACAAAGCGGACCGTCGATTATTACACCAATATTGGTTTATTGCAGGCAGAACGTTCACCTTCCAATTACCGAATCTACCAGGTGGGTGAATTGGAGAAACTGCACCGGATTGTTGAATTCAAACAAAATCATTTTTCACTTGAAGAGATTAAGACGATTCTTCAGGCTGACAGGGAAGCAGCAGAACTGGACGATACAGGCAGGCAGTTAAATGACCGGATGCATGGACTGAATGAAGAACTGCAGAAGGCGATCTATCTTATTGAAAAGGATGAGAGCAAGGAAAAACGGCTGAAAAAGCAATTATCCCACGAAAGTGCCGTCTTGCTTCAGTCTCTGCTTGTTTTGCTTAGCTGAGGATGTTTTTTTACGAAAGCCAATAAACAGGACTGTTTAAGAGAAAGATAAAGGGAACTAAATTCGAAGAAGAAAATTTTATGAAGCAGGAGGTGTTTGGGACATTATTTTAAAACAGCTGGTTTGGCTGTTTCAGAATAACCCATACATATTGGATACATTTGATATAACGATTAAATTATTGGCAGTCGCCGTGTTGATTGCTCTGACCGCATTTTTTGTGGCATCGGAATTTGCCATCGTAAAGGTAAGAAGTTCAAGAATTAATCAGCTAATTGAGGAAGGACATAAGAATGCACTCGCGGCAAAACGGGTCGTCAGCCATCTGGATGAATATTTGTCGGCCTGTCAGCTGGGAATCACTGTGACAGCCTTGGGACTGGGCTGGCTCGGAGAACCGACGGTAGAAGCGATTCTTCTTCCGCTGTTTGAAAAGATCGGTTTAGATGAAGCCGTTTCTCATATTATTTCTTTCTTAATTGCCTTTTCAGCCGTTACCTTCCTTCATGTGGTAATCGGGGAGCTTGCTCCTAAAACCGTTGCGATTCAGAAGGCCGAGCAGATTACGCTTTTGTTCTCAAAGCCTTTGATTTGGTTTTACCGGATCATGTTCCCGTTCATTTGGATTTTGAACGGATCGGCAAGGCTGCTGGTCGGTATCTTTGGATTAAAACCGGCATCCGAATCAGAGGAAGCGCATTCGGAAGAAGAACTGCGTATTATCTTGTCCGAAAGCTTCAAGAGCGGGGAAATCAACCAATCTGAATATAAATATGTAAATCAGATTTTTGAATTTGATGAACGGATTGCCAATGAAATCATGGTGCCCCGCACCGAGATGACAGTGATTGAAACAGGGACGTCCCTGCTGGAAGTGATTGAAACGATACAGGAAGAGCAATATACACGCTATCCAGTTATCGACGGAGATAAAGATAATGTCGTCGGGATGGTTAACGTGAAGCGGCTGTATACGGCGACCATTACGGAAGCGAATGTTTCCACCCTGACAGTAGATTCTTTCATTACCCCAATCATCCGTGTTCTGGAAACGATTCCGATTCATGATTTGCTGCTTAAGATGCAGAAGGAACGAATCCATATGGCGGTCTTAACGGACGAATACGGCGGCACGGCGGGAATCGTGACTGTTGAGGACATCCTTGAGGAAATCGTCGGAGAAATCCGGGATGAATTTGACCAGGATGAACGCCCGCAAATTCAAAAGGTGAAAGAAGGGCAGTACATTTTCGATGCAAAGACTTTGATTGAGGATGTCAATGATACACTCGGAATTCACCTGCCGGAAGATGATATCGATACGTTAGGCGGCTGGATGCTGACCGGAAAATTCGATGTATCGGTAGGAGACAAAGCAGAATTCGAGGGCTGCGAATTTACCGTGACGGAAATGGACGGACACCATATTCTATACGTTGAGGCAAAAAAAATATAACACCAAAAAAACCGAGAGCTTATGCCTTTCGGTTTTTTGCTCAATATGGGGAATCTTCCATATTTTTTTAATAGGGCAAAGCAAGATTAAAAGCTGGAAACTCTTATTTTCCTATTAAAAATGGTAAAATGGTGATTGGTATCATTGATGACAAAGTTATAGAATGAATGAAGACAGTTTCTAATCAATCATCCATCTTCCCATATATAAATCCCATTAATAGAAAGCAGGAGTGATCAATGAGCTTTAAGAAGAAGCAGTTACTCGGTTTTGGCATGATTTTGATCTTACTGACGTTCTTGCTGACGATTTTAGTCTATTCGCTCAACACCATGAAGAGCAATATGACCGAAATTGTGAAAGATCGGTATGTCAAAGTGCAGCTTGCCATGGAAGTCCGTCAGTTATTCTCTCAATCTGACCGTGAAATCTTATTTGCCGCGAATGAAGCCAATAAGAAGGAAGCGGAAGAAAGTATCCAGACTATTAATGAGAATCAGAGAGTGATAGAAGAGGACATCGCACAATTATCAAGTATTATCAACACACAGCAGGCGGATAAGCTGCTGAAGGAGTTCGAAACCCAATATACGACTTATGGAATCACCCAGTCGGCTATCATTCAAAGCATTCAATCGAATGAAGAAAGCGGTGATTTATCCGCTCTCATGAATGAACAGAAAGATAAGCGGACCAAGGTCATCGAAGCTTTGGAGAACTTCAAAGATTATCAGGAAAATATCATGAATGAGACGCTTGCAGACTCTGAGAAATCGTACAGCAACTTAATGCTCTTCACGGCAATTACCGTTCTGTTCAGCATTGTTATCATTTCTGCAATTATTCTTTGGATGATGCGCAGCACGTCCAGAGACCTGCGTTCTATTACAGGCGTCATCCAGAATATTGATTACAGCGATTTAACGGAGCTTCCCCGTATTAAGGTGAGAACTGAAGATGAAATCGGCGAGATTGCCAAGTCATTCAATGAAATGGCTAGTTCTTTGGAAACGTACAGCCGAAAAGAAAGAGAGTTCACTACAAAGATCAGTGAACAGAACTGGATTCAAACCCGTTTGGCGGATATTGCGACTATGTATCAGCGGATTGTAGATATGGAAGTGCTGGCGGACCGTTTTATGACCCGTCTGGCACCGATGATCGGTGCTACTTACGGCGCGTTTTATGTTCGCAGAGGCACAGGCAAGGATTCGAGATTCGTGAAGCTTGCTGATTTTGCCGGCGAAGGGGACGGAGCAGGAAGACGGGAATTCAAAATGGGCGAAGGGATGATCGGCCAAGCGGCTTTGGAGAAACGTTCTCAGATCATTCACGATATCCCGGATGAATATCAGCTGGTTACAACAGGTCTCGGCGAAGTAAAACCAAAAAGCATTTTGATGGCTCCGGTCGTTTTTGAGGATGAGGTTGTGGCCATGGTCGAGCTGGCAAGCCTGAAACCATTCACAGACTTAGAGCAGACCTTCTTGGCACGTGTATTAGAAACGCTCGGCATTACCATCAACAATGTCGAAGGAAGAATGGAAATCGAGCGCCTGCTGAAAGAATCACAGGCCCAAACAGAAGAATTACAGGCTCAATCTGAAGAATTGCAATCCCAGTCTGAGGAAATGCAGGCCCAGTCAGAAGAACTGCAGACACAGGCTGAAGAGCTGAGAATGATTAATGAACAGCTTGAAGAACGAAACCGGGAAGCAGAAGAAAAATCCCGCTTGCTGCAGGAAGCCAAGTCCAACTTGGAACAGCAGGCTGAAGAACTTAAACTAAGCTCGAAATACAAATCAGAATTCATGGCCAATATGTCCCATGAATTAAGGACGCCATTAAACAGTATTCTGATATTATCTGAAATGCTGTCAGATTCTGAAGACTCCCAGCTGACAGAAGAACAGCAGGAATTCGCCCGGGTGATTAACTCTTCCGGACAGGATCTGCTGAACTTGATCAATGACATTCTTGACTTATCAAAGGTTGAGGTCGGAAAACTTGAAGTTTCGTTTGATGAAATGAATTTGAGTACAGTTCCAGACCAGCTGCACCGAAATTTTGACCATGTCGCTAAGAAAAAAGGAATCGAATTCAAAGTCGTGAAAGACCCGGCTGTCCCGGATATTATCTTTACGGATGAACAGCGCTTTCAACAAATTTTGAAAAACCTTTTATCCAATGCTTTCAAGTTTACTGAAGAAGGATCGGTTAAGGTTTCTGTTAAAAAGGCAGAAGAAGAGTATGTTGCTCAGTGGATTAATACCGAGCTTTCAGATACATGGCTTGAAATTAAAGTGAGCGATACCGGAATCGGTATTTCAAAAGAGAAACAGAAGATTATCTTTGAAGCCTTCCAGCAGGGAGACGGAGCGACCGTCCGCAAATATGGCGGTACAGGCCTCGGACTTTCCATCTGCCGGGAGTTTGCCAAACTGCTTGGCGGCTGGGTTGTAGTCGACAGTGAAGAAGGCAAAGGCAGCACGTTCACATTCTTTGTGCCAAGCCTTCCGAACGGGCAGCAGCAGGCCATTGACCAATCTCTTGGAGCCATTCCGGAAGTAGCAGCTTCGCAAAATGAACCAGAAACTTTGGAGGATCCGGAAGAGGAAATTCTGGCTGCGGAAGAAGAGGAGCAATCTTCTAATCCTTTCTGCAAGAAGAAGGTTCTCGTAGTCGATGATGACCACCGCAATATATATGCTCTGGAAAAGGCCTTAAAGCAAGAAGGCATGCAGATTATAACGGCAAAAGACGGATTCGAATGTTTAGAAATCATGGAACAGGAGAATGATATAGACGCCGTTCTGATGGATATCATGATGCCTGGAATGGACGGGTATGAAACGATGACAAGAATCCGCAGGGAACCCCGTTTTGAGGAACTGCCGATTATTGCGCTGACAGCGAAAGCGATGAAGGGCGACCGAGAAAAATGCTTAAAGGCAGGCGCATCAGACTATGTCAGCAAACCGCTGAAGATTGACCAGTTATTATCGGTCCTTCGTGTCTGGCTAACGAATTAAACGGAACGGGTAAGGAAGGTCCTTGAATGAAAGACACATTAACGCAAGAAGAAAAAGAAAATATAGAAATTGATTTATTGCTTGAAGCTGTGTATCGATTGTCTGGTTTTGATTTCCGAAGCTATATGCGTTCTTCCATCAAAAGAAGGATTGAAAACAGGATGAGGATGGACCGGATCAGACGGATCAGCACGATGGTTGAAAAAGTTCTCCATGAAAAAGGCTTTGTGGAAAAATTGCTGAATGATTTCTCGATTAATGTGACCGAGATGTTCCGTGATCCTGATTTTTTCAGAGCGTTTCGCCATACTGTGATTCCTCATCTGCGCGAACTGCCTGAAATCAGGATTTGGCATGCGGGCTGCTCAACGGGGGAGGAGGCTTTTTCCATGGCCATCCTTCTCTATGAGGAAGGCTTATACGATAAAGCCAAAATATACGCCACCGATATGAATGAGAACGTTCTGAAACAGGCGGAGAAGGGCATATTGCCGCTGAACAGGATGCAGTCCTATACGAAGAATTATATTCAGGCTGGCGGAGACCGGGAATTTTCGGAGTATTATTCGACAGACTATGAAAATGCTTATCTGAACGAAGAAATTCTAAAGAATATCGTCTTCTTTCAGCATAATTTGGTAACGGATGGTTCCATTAATGAATTTCATATCATAATGTGCCGGAATGTCATGATTTATTTCACAGGGGAATTGCAGACAAAGGTGAACCAATTATTTTATGACAGCCTATGCACAGGAGGCTTCATAGGAATCGGAAGCAAGGAGACCCTTCGCTCCACGCCGTTTACCGATAATTATCTTGAATTCGACAGTACAGAAAAGATTTACAGAAAGAAATAAAAGAGGGGATTGCCGATGCGGCAATCCTCTTTTTCTTGAATCAGGATGGAAATGAGTCTGGGATCTGGCTGAAAGCAGAAACGGGTATTTTGAGAGCCTTATAGAAGAAAGTTTAAAAAAGAAGGTTTAAGATAGAAGGATAGCGGGTATTAAATAAGGTCATGCTAAACAATTTTTTAACCGATGAATTAAAGGATGGTTGATAAAGGATTTAAGAGAAATAAACAGAATACGGTTGATACGACATATATAATACATAAGATAGATAAAGTCGCTCGATATAAGCCAAAAGGGGAAGTAGAGAATGACAATATTAATCGTAGATGATAACAAGGTCAACCTTTTCGTTATAGAGAAAATATTAAAACGGGCGGGATACACAGACTTCGTTTCATTGAATTCAGCAAAAGAAATGTTTGATTATTTACAGGTGGACAGCGAAAAACCGGTCGAAACATCGGTGGATATTATCTTGCTGGATATCATGATGCCTGAAATCGATGGAATCGAGGCGTGCCGGCGTCTGCAAAATATTCCGCACCTCCGGGATATACCGGTCATATTTGTCACAGCCCTGGAAGATTCCAACAAAGTGGCCGAAGCGCTCGATGTCGGCGGAATCGATTATATTATGAAACCGATTAATAAAATCGACTTGCTGGCGAGGATCCGGGTGGGCCTGCGGCTTAAATATGAAAAAGACTGGCATAAAATGCAGGATGAAAAAATCCGCAATGAGCTGGATTTATCGATGCAGGTCCAAACCAGCCTGCTCAGTGAACCGATAGTAAATGACCATTTTTTCATAAATGCTTCCCATCTCCCGGCCAATAAACTGGCCGGTGATATGTATTATTGGCATAAAATTGATCAAAATCGATATGGAATCATTCTGCTGGATATGATGGGACATGGGATTACAGCTTCCTTGGTGTGCATGTTTATTTCCTCTGTCCTGCGTGATGCTATTCGAATCCATACGGATCCGGTTTCGGTGATCACGGAGCTGAACAGATGGATGAATTTGCTGAACAAATCTGAAAATCTGGTTCACTATTATTTTACGGCCGTTTATCTGATCATTGATACAAATAAAAAGACCGTGGAATATGTGAATGCCGGCCATCCGCCGGGCTATGCCCGTCTTGATGACGGCCAGATGATCGAAATGGATAAAGGCTGCACCCCTGTTGGACTTTTCCCTGAAATGAAAATCAGCAAATCTATTATAGAATATCAAAATAACATTCAAATTTTATTATTTACAGACGGTGTCATGGAAGCGTTGGATTCGGATGCCAATGAGGGACTCGAACGATTGAGGGAAGTTGCTTCGAACTATTGGGAATGCCGCCAGGATCAGCAGCCAATAGATTATGTGCTTCCGAAAGACATGCAGAAGGACCAGCCGGATGATATGTGTGTCGTCATGATTAAAGCCGACTGATACGTTCTCTTTCATAGTAAAGACATGAAGAAGCCCCTGTTTGAGAACAGAGGCTTCTTTTTTGACAGGATCAGTCTTTTAACCGGCTGATGCCGTCTTGGAGCTTGCCTTTTAATTTATCTTTCTTGCCTTCTGCCTGCAGTTCAGGATCATTTTGGGCATTGCCGGCCTGGTCCTTCACTTCGCCTTTGACTTTATTGACAGTGCTTTTTAGCTTATCAGATAAATCACCCATTAAAATCCTCTCCTTTGTCATGTCTTCTTACCTTTATACCCGCTTGTAATAGGAATAAACGAGGAGAGGGGGAGATTAAGAAACCCTGAGCTCCTTAGACACCTGGACAATGAACCGGGCTGCCTCGTCCACAATCTTGTCTTGATCAAAATCAAGGGAAGCGACATGATAGGATCTGTCCAATTTGATTAAAGCTTTCTCCTTGGAAGAAACAGAATCATACAATTCCAGAGAACAGCTTGCCGGAACGACATGGTCTTCAGGAGAATAAAGGACCAAAACCGGACAGTTCACCTGACTCAATTTTCCTTTAACTCTTTCCATCAATTTCAGCAGTTCCCTGACTGCTTTCAGCGGCACTTGATCATACGTTAGTTCTTCTGCTTCTTTATTATGAATATCAGGCTCTCCCTCAGACAAAAATCTTGGAGTTAACGACCCTTTATATTTTTCGTATTCAGGGACCTGTAGAGCTGCATTGATCGTCATAATTCCATCACATGCTGTCTTTGATGCGATTTCCAGTGCTAAAGCACCTCCCATGGACTGTCCGAGGATGTACACTTCGCTGCATGTTTTCTTCAGTTCTTCATAAGCAGTCAGTAAATCTGCAATCCAATCCTTATAAGAAGCTTTCTCCATATCCAATACATCTGTGCCGTGGCCTCTGAGACGTGGAACTGATACTGTGAAGCCCTGTTCAGCGAAACGTGTCCCAAGATATTTCATGCTTTGAGGGGTTCCGTTGAACCCGTGGCAGATGAGGATGCCAATTGAATTGCCTGATAGAAAAATAGGTTCAGCGCCTTGCAAAATCGGGTATAACGACATATTATCTCCTCTTTCTGCTTTTTAAGAATGGAACCACAAACATTATTATTCTGATTAGTTTACTTGGTTATAATGTATCATGGTTTCTTAAAGAAGGTCAAATGAAATAAGAGAAAGACGCCCTGAAAATTCATTAAAAGTATTTTTGAAAAAGGATTGACTAATTGTCCATATGCAGGTAACATAGATAAAGTATTAACGAGGTACACGAAATCATCTCTTTTACAAGAAATTGTTTTTAAAAAAACTATTGACTTCTTATATTGAAAATGATAAGATGAAATGGTTGCTTTTAAAACAAGTGATTTTAAAATTAGTATAACAACTTCGTAGAAGTTGACAACTAATCGGTATCGTGTTATACTTTAAAAGTTGCTGATGAAGCAGCTGGTTGCTCTTTGAAAACTGAACAAAACAAAGCGTAAGCGTACGATATATAGTGAACTAACACTATTCAAAAAAGTAATGTTGACCATTAACGTATGTTAATGCCAGCACTTCTATGAGCAAGTCAAACATTCTTCGGAGAGTTTGATCCTGGCTCAGGACGAACGCTGGCGGCGTGCCTAATACATGCAAGTCGAGCGAATCAAAGGGAGCTTGCTCCCGGAGATTAGCGGCGGACGGGTGAGTAACACGTGGGCAACCTGCCTGTAAGACTGGGATAACTTCGGGAAACCGGAGCTAATACCGGATAGTTTCTTCCCTCTCATGAGGGAAGATGGAAAGACGGTCT
>NZ_LT622356.1:0-225548 GCF_900098925.1 Bacillus massiliglaciei
AGACCGTCTTTCCATCTTCCCTCATGAGAGGGAAGAAACTATCCGGTATTAGCTCCGGTTTCCCGAAGTTATCCCAGTCTTACAGGCAGGTTGCCCACGTGTTACTCACCCGTCCGCCGCTAATCTCCGGGAGCAAGCTCCCTTTGATTCGCTCGACTTGCATGTATTAGGCACGCCGCCAGCGTTCGTCCTGAGCCAGGATCAAACTCTCCGAAGAATGTTTGACTTGCTCATAGAAGTGCTGGCATTGATATCAATCAATGGTCAACATTACTTTTTTAAAATAGTGTTAGTTCACTATATATCGTACGCTTACGCTTTGTTTTGTTCAGTTTTCAAAGAGCAATTTCGTTTACTTCATCTGTGTGATGACTTTATCTATCATATCATCTTGTTTCGCAGAAGTCAACTTCTTTTTTATTTTCTTTTCTCTCTCAATTCCTTGAAAGAAAAGAAGAAAACGTCTGTGTCGCATATCAGCAACATATAATACTATATCATTCTATTTCGCGGAAGTCAACTTCTTTTTCAAGATTTGTTTTCCCGAAGAAAGTTATTCAGTTAGCTCTGCCGCGAAGCAGCTTTATTAATTTACTACGTATCCAGTCCGAAGTCAACAAGTATTTTCAACTTATTCTTTCTCATACTTATCCGGCATGTTAACTAACTTTTAAGATCCATCTTCTTGGATCCTGAAACAATCGCTCCAGCTGCACCTGAAATTTCTATCCTATGGATTTGTTGTTTCTGAATGAAAGGATGCCCATCCTCCTAAAAATAGACTGGGGTTGTTTATCCTCCTTACACCTATGCTTAATAAAATATGGACATGCCACTTCCGCAGCCTGTCCTGCAATCTCCAAACCTCAACAAAAAACATAGGGGAATTTTGTTCTTCCTATGTTTTCTGTCCTATTATTTATCTGATTGTATTTGCTTCTTTTTCAAATACTCCGCACGTAGTTTTTCAAGTTGTTGCTTTTTATCAAATTTGGCAGGCTTTTGTTTTTCATGATACTTTGCCACGGCTAGCTTACCTTTGGAATCCAATTGATATTTTCCCATGTTGTTCACCTACTTTTCTTTAAAGAGAATCTATTCAACACATATACTATACCTTATTTGACTGAAGTAAACCTTTTTACTTTATTAGTGTACTGCTTAACCTTGTATCCGTAATGGGATTCATTCTGCTTATCTTTGCCGACATTGAAGTGCTGATTCCATCCATCCATTCGCTCATTTTGACCATAATAAAAGCCCTCTTCTAGTTACTCGTTATAAATAACTAAAAGAGGGTTTAATTGATTTAGTGATGACTGACCTGCTTAGAGAATAGTCTTATTCCCACTCGATCGTTGCAGGCGGCTTGGATGTGATGTCATACACAACGCGGTTTACATGCGGCACTTCGTTGACGATCCTTGTAGAGATGACTTCGAGGACATCCCAAGGGATCCTTGCCCAGTCAGAAGTCATGCCGTCGATGGATGTGACGGCACGGATGCCGACTGTGTGGTCATACGTACGTCCGTCTCCCATAACACCTACGCTGCGGATGTTTGGCAGACATGTGAAGTATTGCCATACTTCCCGTTCAAGTCCGGCTTTGCGGATTTCTTCGCGAAGGATGTAGTCTGATTCGCGGACGATTTCCAGTCCTTCTTCGGTGATTTCTCCAAGTACACGGATACCAAGGCCTGGTCCAGGGAAAGGCTGGCGCCAGACGATTTCGTCCGGAATGCCCAGTTCTGTTCCAAGTGCGCGGACTTCGTCTTTGAATAGAGTGTTCAATGGTTCGATCAGTGTGAAGTCCATGTCTTCCGGAAGCCCGCCGACATTATGGTGAGATTTGATTGTTTGAGCCGTAGCCGTACCGCTCTCGATAATGTCTGTATAAAGCGTTCCTTGGGCCAGGAATTTAATACCTTCCAGTTTAGCTGATTCATCGTCGAATACATAAATGAATTCGTTACCGATGATTTTACGTTTTTGCTCAGGATCAGAAACTCCGGCAAGTTTCTTCATAAAACGTTCTTTTGCATCAACTTTAATGACATTCATGTTAAAGCCTTCGCTGAATGTTTTCATGACGCTTTCTGCTTCGCCTTTGCGGAGCAGGCCGTGGTCAACAAAGATACATGTAAGCTGATCGCCGATTGCTTTGTGGATCAATACGGCAACAACGGATGAATCCACACCGCCGCTTAAAGCACAAAGGACTTTTTTGTCTCCGACAGTCTGGCGGATTTTCTCCATTTCAATTTCAATAAAGTTGTCCATAGACCAGTCGCCTTTACAGCCGCATACATGAAAGACAAAATTCTTTAGAATTTCATTTCCATAAACGGAGTGACGCACTTCCGGGTGGAATTGCACAGCATAGAAGCCGCGGGATTCATCACTCATGGCTGAAATCGGGCATGATGGATTGGTCGCATCGACAGTAAACCCTTCTGGCGCTTCCACGACTAAGTCGCCATGGCTCATCCATACGACCTGCTCTTCCGGCAGTTCGCTGAACAATTTGGATTGGTGCTCGATTTTCAATGTTGCTTTTCCGTATTCACGGTTTTTCGCAGGCTCTACTTTTCCGCCCAAATGCTTGCTCATCAGCTGCATTCCGTAACAAATGCCGAAAATAGGCAGGCCTAAATCAAAGATGCGCTCGTCACAGCCAAAAGCAGCTGCATCATATACGCTGTTCGGGCCTCCTGAGAAAATGATTCCGCTTGGATTCATTTCCTTGATTTCTTCGACAGTAATCGTATGCGGATGCAATTCACTGTACACTCCGAATTCACGGATCCGGCGTGTGATCAGCTGGTTATACTGGCTTCCGAAATCGAGCACTACGATCATTTCTTGGTTTTGCAATTCTTTTTTCCCCGGCACTACAGTCACCTCAATTAATATAAATTCATCTTCCGTCCTTATTCGGACGCAGAACGCTTGCTTCTTAGCTTTCGCCTAAAATTGGTATCATATAAGAAAAAAAAACCAGAAATCTCCCTTGTATATCCATACAAAAAAAGGCAGATTTCCGGTTTCCTGATATCATCTGCCTTCATAGTCAAATCATTTACGGTGATTCGGTAGAGACTTTCGATCCATATTATCGAGGATATACGAAGGAATATATATTATTTTTCTAAAATATTGTAACAACAGATAGGAAAAGCGGTCAAGCGGCAGTTTTTCTCATTATCGTTTCCCATGGTTCCCGAAGTTCATCCCATGATGTCTCTTCTTCCCCACGATAGATCACTTTCTCATAATAGCTTGTTATTTCCCTCATTTCAACCGTCCCGTAGATCTCGTCGACATATTTAGCATATTCTCTCAGCGTCTGACCTTTTGGGCGTTTCAATCCCGCTCTTTCCAGCTGCTTCAGCAAAAGGCTGAACGCGCTGTTGAATTCATAACTGTGATTCTTTTTCACCTGGGCAATCCAGAAACGCGGCAGCCATTTCCGCCGGCTGAGATACAGCAGAACGGCAAGGACCAAAACGGCAGCTGCAGCAATCAAGATGCCTGTCCAAACGGAACCGGAATCCGATTCGTTTGAAGCGGCACCGCTCTGCTCATCCAGCTTCTTCTGTTCTTCCGCTTTTTTCTCCGCTGCCGGCTTCTCTTCCTCAGGTTCTGCTGCCGGAGAAGCTTCTCTTTCCTCGGCTGCAGCTCCGTCTGTATTCAAATCGGAATTATAAAATTCAGCCTGTCCTGAAAAACCCTTAGTCGGCTCGAACGGCACCCAGCCAACACCCGGAAAGTACGCTTCTGCCCAGGAGTGGGCCTGGTTATTCGTCACTTCATATACACTTTTTCCTTTATATAGGGTCTTTTCCCCTTCTGTATAGCCCTTCACCCATCTGGCCGGTATCCCGATGGAACGGAGCATGACGACCATTGAGGTGGAAAAGTTATCGCAATAGCCCATTTGGGTTTCAAACAGAAACTGATCAACATAATCCTGGTTTTCCCTCGGATACGTGATATCACTTTTAGAATAAATGAAATCCGGCCCATGGAGATAATTTTCAATGGCTTTCGCCTGATCATACCAGTTGTCCTTCCCTTCCGTCAGCTCAGCTGCCAGCTGCTTTGTCCGATCTGTCACTGTCAGAGGAAGCTCTGTGTTCGATGCCATAAGTTCCTGCATATTTCCGTCCGGACCGTCGGCTTCCCTTAGCTTAGCGATATCAAAGGAAGGAAGACTGTATTCAAGTGAAAGGCTGTCCGGCAGCATCGGCCTCCCGTTCTCTCCTTGAATGGTAATCTTTTCGATATCGCGGTTATAGCGGTACACCTGACCGCCTTCCACTTTTTTCACATAGCCGGAAGCAGGGTATGGGACATGATCATGGCGTTCTTCGATGACCAGGTCGGCCTCCATCTCCTCGATCCTGACGCCTTCAGGAATCTGATATCCTGCCGTCCCAGACAGGTCCTCGCCTTCATTGAAATAATAAAAATCCTGAATGCCCTTGGACTCCCAGCCTTTTCCGGTATAGATATTTTTGCTCTCCACCTTCCAATAATGGCCTGTCACAGAATTGCTGTAGAAGACGACCGAGTCATCCGGCTCAATGCTTCCGCCGAGACGGGAGTCATCTTCCCCGTAGCCGACCCGATTGACGCCTTCGCCCCCCCCTTCCTTACCAGTAAATTTATCTGAATAAGTGGTGATGAAGGGCACCGGATCGGCCCACTGCGCATCCAGCTTCGGGCCGCTGAAGCCAATCAATATGCTCACACAAAGCATAACGCCAAGCGGGATTCCCCACTTACGCATCATTTTCCCCGAAAGCGGCAGCTGTTCGCGAATAGACAAACGGAGCATAGTGAGCAGCCCCAGAACGCCAAACCCGACTAAGACCAGCCTTAGTATCGGCATTTCAGCATCATAGGGAGTGAACGTATCAAGTGTGGCCAAAAATAGAACAGTCAGCAGGAAAAAGAAGAAAATGCTCCGCTTCACCATTACCCAATAATGAATCAAATACGTTACAAGCCAAAGAAGGACGAAAAACAGGAAGGTCCGGAATGAATTGGATATTTCTGAAAGCCCTCCATTCCAAATCAGTCCGAAATTCTCGAATACATGCTGGAAATAATCGCCGATCCAGCTTAATGCAAATAGCGGAGTATTGCTGTAGAGAAGCTGGATTGACAGCATCAAATAAAGATTTAATATCACAAAGCGGAGCACCCAATGCACCCCGAAATAATGGAGCACCAACGAAAGGACGACAAACACGACAAAAACTGAAATATTATGAGTATCCGTCAGTTCATTGACCGGACGAAGCCATTCCGTGATCAGCAAAATCCCAAAACCGTACAATATGATATGGATCGCCAGTTCAAGTCCCTTCTCGGTCTTCATACCATCATTCCCCCTGTATTCTCTTTCCCCAAGGCACCTTCGCCAAGATAACGGACCTGGATTCCCTTCAGCTGCATGGCTTCCCTGGCTCCCTTCTCCTCTTCTGTCAGTTCGCTGCTGCTTTTAGCAACCAAAAGAACAGGCTTCTGATTCGTCCCCAAGAGAGGGAAGGCGTCCGCTTTATCAAAATCCAGGCTGCCTGTCACCAGGATCACCCGGGCGGATTGCGGAATTCTCCCTTTCAGTTCCGCCTCGCTGTCAGGCATCGCTTTCACCCGGGCCAATTCACTGAAAATCTTCTGTCTTTGGACGGATCCTCCCTGAACAGGAAGGATTGAAGCAGAATGAGTGCCCGCAAATCCAAGCTGAACGCCCCTTTTAATGGCCGCATGGGCAAAAGAAGCCGCAAGCATCACCGCTTCCTCAAAAGAAGCAGAATCGCTCTCGTCAAGTAAAAGAAACAGGTCCTGGCTTCTTTGATCTTCAAATTCCTTGGTCATAATTTCATTCGTCCGGGCCGTTGCTTTCCAATTAATCCAGGAAAACTGATCGCCCGGTTCATATTCGCGGATCCCTGAAACAACCGACTGTTCACGCTGCATTTTTTTGGCGGACCCAGCCTGCCCAAACTGAAACAGTCCTTCGAGCTGACGGTAGGATAATTCATAATAGGCCGGATAGACGACAATCCGTCCCGCAAGGTCAAACTGGGCTTCTTTTTCAAATAAGCCGAGGAAATCACCCGTTTGAATCCGGATGGCCTGAAACGCATGCTCCCCGCGCGGCAGGGGGCCAAGCTGATAGTCCAGCGTGAAGGAATCTCTGAAACCGGGGAATACAATAGACTTTCTTGTCCTTGAAGACACGCCGGCCAATGAATCCGGCAGCCAGTCCTCAACGACCAGGTACAGCAGGGGAAATCGGTTTTTCCGGGAAAGGCTCAGCTTGACCGAAAGCTCATCGCCTTGGCGAAATTCACGTTTCTCAAGCCCTCTCTCTGCCTCAAACTGCTTAATTGGATAGAAAAATACCAAGATGGCATAACACGCAAAAGGCAGGAATGTATAGAACAAAAACCAGCTGACAAACCCGCCTTGAAACATCGCAAACGAAAAGGCGGCGGCCAGCAGCACAAGCAGTCCGGCCAGCCTCCCGTATTTCTTTGCATACAGGAATCCTTTTTTCATTAATTCACAGCCCTTTTCACCGGAACCGGCACGGAAGAAAGAATTTCCCGGACAACGGCTTCTGATTCAAGACCGTTATATTTCGCTTCAGATTTTAAAATCAGCCTGTGTGACAGCACATAAGGGGCAAGGAACTGCACATCATCCGGCAGCACATAATCCCGTCCATTCAGAAAGGCGTACGCCTGCGCCGCCTTCATCAGGGCAATTGTCCCGCGAGGACTGGCACCCAAATACACTTGATTATGAGCCCTTGTCCGGTTAACCACGTCCACGATATACCATTTCACCGTTTCTTCCACACGGACGGTCTTCACTTCTTCCTGCAGTCCGACAAGCTCCTCCAAGGTTATGACAGACCGCAGCTCTTCAAGCGGCAGCACAAACTGAGAACGGCTGAGGATTTCCATTTCCTCCTCTGCCGTCGGATAGCCCATTTGCATTTTGAGCAAAAACCGATCCAGCTGTGCCTCTGGAAGCGGATAGGTTCCTTCATACTCGATCGGATTCTGAGTCGCCATGACAAAGAATGGCCTGCCCAGCTTCCTCGTCACTCCGTCCACCGTCACGCTCGCCTCTTCCATCGCCTCCAGCAGGGCAGACTGCGTTTTCGGTGAGGTTCGGTTAATCTCATCCGCCAAGATAATATGCCCCATCACCGGTCCGGCCCGGAAGATAAACTCCTGTTCTTTCGGATTATAGACGGAAACGCCCGTCACATCGGACGGCAATAAATCCGGGGTGAACTGAATACGTTTGAACTCCGCTCCGATCGATTTCGCCAATGCCCTGACCATAACCGTCTTGCCGACACCCGGGACATCCTCCAGGAGGACATGTCCGTCCGCAAGCAGAGCCACCAAACTTAATTCCGCGACCTCTCTTTTCCCAATGATGACCTTTTCTATATTAACGAGAACTTCTTCCAGCTTCGCATTCCTCATATATTCCATGCCACTCCTCCTCCTCAAACTTTCACAAGCCGACGACCAAAAAACTTTCTCTTTCATACAAGTTTACAAGATAACCGCCAAATGTAAAATAAAACAACTCTTCCAATTTCTGAAGAATTCAGGAGCGGCAAATGGCGTATTTTTTCAAAACCGGCCGGCAATGGATATTCTTCAGAAATCTAGTCATATTAAACCTAAGAAATGCTTTCAATCGAGGTGATCACATGCTGCGGAAAAAGAAATTCGGAAGAAGAAAAAAAGAAGAGACGGAAAACCTTTCTCCTCGTGAAGAAACGGTTACGAACTTATTTCAGGAGTTTGCTGCATCCCATGATTTTATAGACTATCAAAATATCCTGAACGGTGTGCCCTACAACGTCTCTTTTATCGGGACGTTAATAGATGCGCAGGAACTTCATCAAATTGTGCTCTCTGCCATCCAAAAAGTACCCGAAGTCAGCCTGCAAAGCTTCAAAGAAGTCATCCCTGTCGAAAATATGGTGATCACCGATTCCCCTGAGGTCATCAAAGAAAGAATTCTGAGAGGAGATATGGCCCTGCGCCTCGCCTCAAAGCCCGATGAAGTGCTTTTAATCAGCGTTCCCGCGCAAAAAGGAAGGCAGGTCAACATCCCCGAACTGGAATTTGGCACCATCAGCCCACAGGAGGCCTTTGTTGAAGATATTGACACCAACCTGAACTTAATTAGGAGGCGGCTGCCGACTCCAAACCTGAGGGTGAAAGAAACCGTCGTAGGATCGCGATCCAAATCACGTGTGGCGATTCTTTACATCGAGGACATTGCGGATACTACGAATGTCGAAACAGTCACTCAGAGAATTAATGACCTTGATTATGATGAGGTATTAGATACCACAAACTTGATCCAAATGATCTATGACGACTCCAATACCATTTTTCCGCTGTTTTTATATACAGAGAGGCCGGACCGTGTCGCCGGCGCCCTGAATGAAGGGAAAATCATCATTGCCGTTGACCGGTCGCCATTAGTCATTCTTGCGCCAACCACGCTTCTGGAGTATTTTGCGACGATGGAAGACTATAACATGTCCTGGATTCCCGGCTCCTTCTTTCGTCTGCTTCGGGTGTTTGCGGTTGTCTTCTCCATTTACGGCACACCGCTTTATGTAGCAATTCTGACCTTTCACTACGAACTGATTCCGAAAGATTTGCTGGAGACGATTATCTCATCGAGAATTCTCATTCCCTTTCCGCCGCTTATCGAGGCCCTGTTCCTTGAGATCGCCATTGAGCTTTTAAGGGAAGCTGCAGCCCGGCTCCCGACCAAGGTCGGCCAAACCCTTGGTATCGTAGGAGGGATTGTCATCGGGCAGGCATCCGTCGAAGCCGGCCTGACAAGCAATATCCTCTTAATTATCGTAGCGGCTTCCGCACTGGCTTCATTTGTGACGCCGATTTACAAAATGGGCAACGCCATCAGGCTCCTGCGTTTCCCATTCCTGCTCGGAGCTCAAGTCTGGGGGGGCCTGGGCATCATGATTGTGACGATGTTTACCCTGACTCACTTGGTTCGGCTGACATCTCTCGGGAGACCGTATCTGGAACCGATCTATCCATTCCGATTTCAAGACTGGAAAGACGGGATTGTCAAACTCCCGTTTAACTTTTTTCAGAAACGGCCTTCGAATATGAAGCCTAAAAAAGCAAACAGGTTTCATGCAACCGAGAAAAAAGATAATAAAGGAAAGAATGATTTTTATGAATAAAAAGGATGGGGGCTGCTATGAATAACTGTGAAGTAAATGTTAAAAATCAAGTTTCCCCTTTTTACGCATTCTTTTTGATTCATGCCATGCAGACAGGAATCAGTGTCCTGTCGTTTCAAAAGTTTTTAGTCAAGAGAGCTGGAACAGACGGCTGGATTTCCATCCTGTTAGCGGGCATGATGGTCCATTTGTTTATCGCCGTCATCTATAAAATTTTCAGCATGGCACCCGGAGACATTGTGTCCGTCAATAAGCATGCCATTGGGAAATACGCCGGCCACTTCTTCAGCCTGCTTTTTGCCGTCTATTTCTTTTTGATGAGCGCGGCCGTCATGACCACCTATATCAATGTCGTGCATGTGTGGATGTTTGCTCAAGTTCCTTCATGGGCTTTTGCTATTGTTTTTATGGCCTTGATTTATTATATAATCGCCGGAGGGTTCCGCGCCGTAACCGGCATCACCTTTATCAGCGTCATTCTCGTGTACTGGCTGGTATTCATCCTGTTTTACGACCTGTTTTTCTCGGAATTCGCCAATCTGCTCCCCATGTTTGATCACCCGATCAAAGACATCATCATGGGAATTCAGGATTCCTCTTTGACCATGCTCGGTTTTGAAACCCTTCTGGTCTTTTATCCATTTTTACAACATCCGGAAACATCACAAAAATCTGCTCATCTGGGCGCCTTAACAACCACCCTGCTTGCAATGACGATCTATCTGGTTTCCATCATTTATTATTCGCCAAAAGAATTGGTGGAAGTCATCTGGCCGACGCTGTCACTGTCCAGCATTATCGAGCTGCCTTTCATCCAGCGGTTTGAATATATCCAAATTTCCTGGTGGGCTCTTGTCATCATCCCCAATATGACCATTCCTTTATGGGCAGCCAGCCGGATTGTCAAAAAAGTGTTCAGCGTGAAGCAGATTTATCCATTGCTCGCCATGTTTGTCCTGATTCTTCTCTCTCAAATCTTCGTTCTTGATAAAGACATGTTCGTTATCTATGAGAAAGCCGTGAATCAATTTGGTCCGGCGCTGCTCTTTATGTATCTGCCTGTATTGCTGGGGATCGTTTATTGGAAAAAGAAACGGGGGAAACAGACATGAAAAAGGCCGTGATTCTGATCGTATCCTTCCTGCTTCTGACCGCCTGCGGAAACACGCGGGTAGTCGATGATTTGGATTTAGCACAAGCGATTGGCTTCGATTTAGCCGAAGAGGGGGAAATTAAGGGAATGTTTGTCATCCCCCTGTTTAAAAAAGAGGAGCAAGGAAAATACCGAATCGTTGAGAGTTTCTCCAAATCGGCAAGCGATGCCCAGGTAGAAGTCTCCAAGAAAGCGCCGAGGCCTATTGTGCTTGGGCAGACCCGAGTGGTGCTATTAAGCGAAGACGTCGTCCAAGAAAAGGGAATTCATCATTTGCTGGATTTCCTGAACCGGGATCCGAGCGTAGGAAGCCGGGTAAACGTTGCGATCGTGAAGGGAAGCGTTCACGAGATTCTATATACAAAATTTAAGGAGTCCAACCTTAATATCGGCGTCTATGTCTCAGACACCATCAATCAGCAATCAAAGGTCGGGAACGGCCCAAAGATCAATCTCCAAATTTTCACGAAAGATAACTTAGAAGACAATGGAAACGGATATCTCCCCGTTATTAAGAAGGAAAAAGGCGAAATCGGTGTTTCAGGCATCGTCCTTTTCGAAAAAGAACGGATCGTCGGCCGTATTCCGACCGATAAAATGTTCGTCTTCAAATCCCTGATTGAAAGACATAAACGAGGATTCTATTATTTGCAGACAAAGGAATTTAAAAACATCGTGCTCGAAAATATCGTTGGAGGCTCCACCTACTCCGTGAAGAAAAAAGCCGGCAAGCCTGCCGTTCATATTACGATTAAAATCAAAGGAGAACTGAAAGAAGTCACAGCGAAGAAAAGACTGAATAAAACGGAAACGGTCAAAATTGAGAAAATCTTAGAAAAGCACCTGGCCAAAGAAAGTGAGCAGCTCATCAGCAAGTTACAGAAAAAGAATATCGACCCATTTGGAATGAAAAAAAGAGTACATGCCCAAAACAAGAACCTGACCGAAAAAAAATGGCAGGAAATGTATCCTGAAATGCCCATCCATGTCAAAGCCGAAGTCGATATCATTCAGACAGGGACCATCGAATAAACGCAAAAAAAGCGCCGGAATATGCATTCACGGCGCTTTTCTTTCTTACACGGTCTGAGGTTCCCCAGCCGTATTCAAATAGTCTCGGACACGTACAATCGCTTCGTCAATATTCCGGACTTCGAGCCTGATAATCTGGCTCTGCGGAAAATGGCTGGTCGTATGTTCATAGAGCGGATCATAATAATATTCCAGCAGCAGCTGGACAGCTGAAGCATATTCCCCGGTCTCCAAATCTTTCTGAATCTGATTGGCCGCCGGTGTATGAATCCTTCGTTTGATGCGCGAGAAGGCCTCCAAACATTCCGCAGCATGCTCTGTCGGCTGATAATCCTCTAAAATGTGGCGCACCCGTTCTTCGATGGGCATATCGATGAACAATTGCAGCCCCTTCTCTTTTTTATCTAAAAGAAAGTCAGGAACCATCGCTTTGCCGACCCGCTTGCTTTCCCCCTCAAAGACCACATAAGGAGAATCACTGACACGCTGCAGATCCTTAAGCAGCAGGGAATCGAATTTCTTCTGGTTATGCGGTTCCAGCCCGATTTGTCCAAAAATAGACCCGCGGTGGTTCGCCATTCCTTCCAGATCCAAGACCGGATAGCCTTCATCCGCAAGTTTTCTGAGAATGATTGTCTTTCCTGACCCCGTATTGCCGTTCAGCACAATCGCCCGGGGTTTCATCTCAAAAGAACCCAGCTGGTCGGTTACATAATTCCGGTAGGCCCGGTAGCCGCCTTCCAGACGGAACGCCCGGATGCCCATCAAGGAAAGGACTGTCGCTGTTGTCCGGCTGCGCATGCCGCCGCGCCAGCAAAAGACCGCCTTCTCCCCATTCAGGCTTGAGAATTTCTTAACAAATTCCGGCAGTTTGGCAGAAGCGATTTCCAGCCCCCGCTCCTTGGCCGCCTGGACACTGACTTGTTTATACAAAGTCCCGACCTCAGCCCGCTCCTCGTCCGTGAAGAACGGAATATTGATACTGCCGGGGATTGTGGAATCTTTATATTCAGACTCTGACCGCACATCAATGATCGTAAGCTCTTTTTGCTCTTTTAACGAAAGTAATCTCTCAACAGATATATCTTGAAACACTCGTGTTTCCACCTTTCTATTGTGCACCACTGAAAAAACCGGCCTTTCAGCCGATTTTCCCTTTACCCAAGATGTTCTTACAATACAGTAATATGCCCTGGATTCTCTTCTGTAACCTCACCGATAATCGCCGCTTCCACTCCTGCTTTCTTGAGGTCCGCGAGCAGCTCTTCTGCCTGTCCGTCTGTCACCGAAATCAAAAGGCCGCCTGAAGTAACCGCATCACATAAAATCCATTGGCCAATTTGATCCATTGATTCAGGGAAAGTCACATCCCCTTCAAGATGGGCAAAGTTATTCTTGGTTCCGCCAGGCACAGCCCCGCCCTCTGCAAGTTCCCTTACTCTTGGCAGGACAGGAACCTGGTTCTCATAGATCCGCAGACCGGTTCCGCTTCCTTTCGCCATTTCAGAAGCATGTCCAAGCAGGCCGAAACCAGTCACGTCCGTAGAGGAATGGACTTCATAGGCATCCATTGTCTCTGCAGCTGTTTTATTCAGCGTTGCCATCACTTTCGTCACGCGGGAAATTTCCTCCTCAGTCAAAAGGCCGCGCTTGATTGATGTGGTCAAAATGCCGACTCCGATCGGCTTCGTCAAAATCAGTTTATCGCCCGGTTTCGCTCCTGCATTCGTCCGTACCTTATCAGGATGGACAATGCCGGTAACCGCTAAACCGAATTTCGGCTCATTGTCATCAATAGAATGGCCGCCAACGAGCGTAACGCCCGCTTCTTTCAATTTATCGCCCGCACCGCGCAGAATTTCCGTCAGGATGCTCTTATCCAGTTTGGAAATCGGGAATGCCACGATGTTCAGCGCAGTCAGCGGCTTGCCGCCCATTGCATAAATATCGCTGATCGCATTCGTCGCCGCAATTTGGCCAAAAGAATATGGATCATCCACAATCGGCGTAAAGAAATCCACGGTCTGAACCATCGCCAGGTCATCCGTCAGGCGGTAAACACCGGCATCATCGCTTGTATCAAGACCGACAAGCAAATCCGGATTCGGCACCGCAGCCGGCAGGCCTCTCAGAACCTGTGCCAGATCCGCAGGCCCGATTTTACAGCCGCAGCCCCCTTTTGTTGTCATGGATGTTAATTTTATATCATTCATATCTGTCATGAGAAACAACCCTTCTTTTACACTTTATATCTCCATTATAGACTACTTTACAAATAAATACATAAACATGCTTCAAAAATCCAATCGCCAGATCCTAACAGATTTCAAATTTATGGTATAATGATTTGTCGAAAAAAATATATTTCTATTCATATAGGAGGTTACCATGTCACAATTAGCCGAACCATCCCGGCACGGGCACTCATCCAACCGGAAAGCGCTCTGGTTCATTGCCGCTTTTCTTCTGATTGCCGCTGCCGGACTTCTTTATGTCAAATGGTGGCCATATTACCATAAAACCCTGCTCGCTGCAGGCACACACTCCATTGGGGACTCCATTCTCGGAAACATGTCCGATGCCTCCCCTTCTTGGAATGCCGCTTGGGAATATGCCGTTGTTTACTTTTCATCAATCTGGAAAGCCGCGATTCTCGGCATTCTGCTCGGTTCCCTCATTCAGGTGCTATTGCCGGCACAATGGCTGCTGAAATGGCTGGGAAAAACGTCTTTCGGAAGCACCGCTATCGCCGGACTCGCTTCTATGCCGGGCATGATGTGCACCTGCTGTGCAGCGCCGATGGCCGTCGGGCTACGCAAAAAGAAAGTATCTGTCGGAGCGGCGCTTGCTTTCTGGATTGGCAACCCGACCATCAATCCGGCAACACTGATTTTCATGACCTTTGTGCTGTCCTGGAAATTTACGCTGATCCGCCTGATTTTCGGGCTGATCCTGACATTCGGTGTCAGCTATCTCGCCAATCGTTTTGTTAAAAACGAAGAGCCTGTTGAAATAGAGGAAATGGCCGCTGAAGCAGAGCCTAAAGGTTCCTTTATCTCCAGATGGCTGAAGGCAATGGGAAGCATGCTTCTCTATATTGTGCCTGCCTACGTCCTGTCCGTTCTTCTTCTTGGCGCAGGACGGGTCTGGCTTTTCCCGCATATGAGCGAATCTGCTGCGAATAGTCTGATCGCCATCATTATTTTTGCTGTAGCCGGAATGCTGTTCGTCATCCCGACTGCAGCCGAAATCCCGATCATCCAGACATTCATGTCCGTCGGTCTTGGCGGAGGCCCGGCAGCAGCCCTTCTTATTACGCTGCCTGCCATCAGCCTGCCGTCGCTGTTGATCGTAGCAAAATCCTTCCCTAAGAAAGTCATGTACTTTGTCATGGGATCTGTCACGCTGATCGGAATCATCAGCGGACTCGTCGGAATGCTTGTTTTGTAAGAAAAAGGGGCATCCTGCAAGACAATCATCGTCTTGCGGGGTGCCCCTTTTTACTTTTTACAAAATAGGATTTCCGTCCCTCACAGCCGCCATTTTTTACATTTCTTCTTTCATCTCCCCTACCACAATGGTTTCTTTCTTTGGCACCAAAGCGCCGATACCCATGATGACAGCAGACGCCGCCAGTCCCCAAAGAATGGCATTTAATGACGTGACACCCTCAATGACCAAATCGACAATCACCACGATGGCGCTGACCACCATAGAGGACATGACTACCTTGGCAGAAATTTTCTTCCAGAACAAGGCCGCCAGAACCGGAAGGAAAATGCTGCCGGACAGAAGCGCATAAGCCACATCCAAAGCCACGATGATATCCTGAAGCATAAGGGCGATGAAGATGGCCGCACAGCCAACAAGAAATGTAACGATCCGGTTCAGCGTGATCAATTGCTTGTCCGTCCGCTCCTTCTTACTTTTCAAAAGAACGAAATCATTCACAATCACTGTGGAAGAAGCGATGATCGTACCGGAAGCCGTCGACATCACCGCCGAAGAGACCGCAGCAATCAAAAGTCCGATGACACCTGTCGGCAGGATTTCCATTACCAGCTGAGGAAGTGCCTGCTGCGGATCCGCCAGTCCCGGAAGAACGACACTTGCTGTCATCCCGATCACGGCTCCTGCGATTCCATAGACAATGCACAGGATTCCCGCGGAGATGGTCCCTTTCCGAAGAACTTTCTCATTCTTTGCAGTAAAAGCCCGCTGCCATATATCCTGCCCGATCATGACGCCAAAGAAATACAGAAGGAAATAGCTGAAAATCTGGCTGCCTCCGATATGGGTTAAGCTGAGGAATTCTTCGCTCACCTGGCTTTCAATTCCGGATACTCCGCCCGCATGGAAAATGCCGACTGGCAGCAAAATCAGGATGATGCCAATGAACATCACCCAGAACTGGATGACATCCGTCATGGTGACGGCCCACATACCGCCAAGCATCGTATAAAGCACAACGATCAGCCCGCCGACAAGGATGGACGTGATGCTGCTCCAGCCGAATAAAGCGGAAAACATCACACCGATGGCCACCATCGAGGTAACCGACACCATGATGTCATAGACAGCCATGACCAGTCCGCTAATAAAACGGCTGCTTTCGCCAAACCGCTTTCCAAGCAGTTCGCTTACACTGAAAACGGAAAGCTTGCTTATTTTTTTCGATAAAAAGAGGCCCATCCCCAGGATGCCGAGTCCGATCATCGCTACAAGCCATAATCCGGATAATCCGTATTGATACCCCAAGGCCGCACTTCCGAATGTGGACGCTCCGCCGAGCACGACCGCCGTCATCGCCGGAATATAGAGGCCATAGCCCAGCCGTTTCCCGGCCACAAGGAAGTCACTCTGACTCCCGACCCTTCTGGAACTGTACACCCCGACACCAATCAGCATAAGAAAATACACCATCACAATCCCTAAATCAAGAAACGCCATTTCCCTTCCCCCTTTAAATATCATGAATATTCCGAATTTTATTTCCGCTTTTTATCGCCTGCGATTTAAAACCGCTCTTACTTCCGCTTCTTTTTCCCGCTTATTCCAGGCAATGAGCGAAATGAATTCATAGCCAATGCCCGCCGCTGCAAGAGCGGTAATTTTCGTCGGATCCCGGTCCGGCAGCACCTCCACGATATCAAATCCCTTGAGGTTCAAGCCCTTGAGCTCCCTGACAAACTGCTGCGCTTCATACGTGCTGAAGCCGCCAATTTCCGGGGTGCCTGTCCCCGGTGCAAACGAAGGATCCAGAAAATCCACATCAAAGGTAACAAACACCGGCTGGCACCCGACCCTGCTGCGAATGGCATCTCCCAATTCCTCAGCGCTCATTTTCTTCAGCCGGTCGGCCGGAATAACCTGATAGCCGAGACCCTCCGCATCACGGAGATCATCCGGACCGTACAAGCCTCCCCTCATGCCAATCTGGATAGAGGCAGAAGGGTCGACGAGCTCTTCTTCCACAGCCCTCCTGAACATCGTGCCATGGGAAAATTTCTTCCCAAAGTAGGTATCCCATGTATCGCCATGCGAATCGAAATGAACAAGGCTGATCTTTCCATACCGCTTGGCCATGGCCCGCAAATGAGGAAGTGAGACCGAATGATCGCCGCCAATCAGGATCGGTACAATCGCCTGATCCAATATCGGCTTCAGCTGATTTGCGATCCTGTCATAAGAATCCTCAATATACCCGGGATTCACATCCAGGTCCCCATAATCAACCCCCGAGCAATAGGCAAATATATCGACGTCCAGTCCCGGATTGTAAGGCTTCAAAAGTGAAGACACCGACCGGACCGCCTCCGGGCCAAAGCGCGTGCCCACCGCAAATGTTCCGCCTGTATCAAACGGCACCCCAGCTACCACGAAGTCGACATCCTCTGCCGTTTTTTCATAAGGAAGCCTCATAAACGTTTTAATCCCGCTGAAGCGAGGCGATTCCTGAGCATTCACCGGCTGATATTTGACTGTCATATCATTTTCCCCCTTTAGTCCTTTCCCTTTATACTTGCAAACAGCATGCCAACTCTTTCGTCCTGTCTGAGACACAATCACAGCTTTCTCGTCCTTTTTCCTTAATCAAAAATGGTAAGCAGTATTCATAAATGACTAAAAAGGGACAATAAATGTGAGATGAATTTACATAAAAGGAGAAAATCACTTATTTATTCTTAGATACTATCAGAAAAATGGGAAAAATCTATTAGTATGTCAAACAATCTCACATATCCTCACATCATATAAACAGAAAAATCTTTTTTTTGAAACAAAGGAAGCGCCTGAAACGTATCTTTACTAGAGAGGCGGGATTATATATGGTTAAACTATTCATTTTGGCCGGAGCCATCAGCATACTCATTTCTGGTATTTTTATAGGGGCCTGGACGGGCGGACAGCGGGAAAGAGGCCATTTCCATTCCGAAACAAACGAACATCGGAAATTCAGAACACGGATCGGCATGATATTCGGTGTGATAGGGCTTCTTTTTTTAGCGGCTGCGGGGATGGCCTATATTTTATAAAAAATCAGGAGAGAAGAAATCAAAAGGAACTGAGGGGCAAAGACTGCAGCATCAAAAAAACCGGCCCCTCCTTAACGGAGAAACCGGCATACCTTGTTTATAACGGGAGACTCTTTGTCTGATCAGCCGTTTCCGCCTGCTCCTCATAGGAGGAAACCTTTCTCGTATCAGGTGCAATGAACGAGAGAATCAGAGAAATAGCCAGCACGGCGATCATAAACCCGCCGAATACATAAGGTGAGGCGCCATAAGAATCGGCCATCGCCGTCCAGGCCATCGGTCCGAAGCCGGCAATCGCTGCCGCAATCTGATAGCCTACCGAAAGGCCGGTATAGCGCACCTTCGCCGGAAACAGCTCCGAGAAAAACGTTCCCTGTGTCGAAAAGATGGCTCCCCAGATGATGCCGAGCATTGCAGTCTGCATGACAAAGAACCAGACTGTTCCTTTTCCAATCATGGTAAAATACGGAACAGCCAGCAGCAGCATTGCAATCAAGCCGCCGATATAAATCGTTTTTCGGCCAATATAATCAGACAGATAGCCTGCCAGCGGAATCGTCACCAGCATTACCGCACAGCTGACCGTCACGGCGGTTAAGGCCAAATCCCTCGAATAGCCGATATAAGTAGTGGCGTAGACAAGAATAAAAGACATGATAAAGACGTTAAACAGTCCATCCCCCACTTTTAAGCCGATCAAGTGCAAGACGTTTTTCCAATTGGAGCGAAACGTCTCGACGATCGGAACCTTCACAAGCTCTCCTTTCTCCTGCTGTTCCCGGAAAGCCGGTGTCTCTTCAATTCCGCTCCGGATCCATAGGGCCAGCACAATCAAAACCCCGCTGAGCAGAAAAGGAATCCTCCATCCCCACGCCATGAACTGGGCATCCGTTGTCAGCGAACTGATCAAGGTAAAACTGAACGTCCCGGCCACAAGTCCGATCGGTACACCCAGCTGCGGGATGGAACCGTACAATCCGCGAATCCCTTTAGGGGCATATTCCGTTGCCAGAAGAACCGCTCCGCCCCATTCCCCGCCAAGGGCCAGTCCTTGAATCAGCCTGAGCAGAACGAGAAGTGCCGGGGCAAGCAGTCCTACCTGTTCATATGTCGGCAGCGTCCCAATCAGAAAGGAGCTGCCGCCCATGCCAATCAGCGTCAGCATCAAGGAAGCCTTCCGACCGATCCGGTCCCCCATATGCCCAAACAGCACACTGCCGATCGGCCTTGCCGCATAACCGGCCCCGAAAGTCGCAAAGGCAATCAGGATGGAATCGGTCGGGTCATGATTAGGAAAAAAGAGAGTGGAAAATATAAGGCCAGTTGCCGTTCCATATAAATAAAAATCATACCATTCAATAACCGAACCAGCTACGCTCGCAAAAAGAATCCGGCTTTTCTTCATTTTGTTTCCCCCTCCCAAATGCCTGTTCATTTTTCATACTGTGCGTCCCACGCAGCCTTCCTCTCCGTCCCTCCCTTTCATTTTTTAAAACGCTTTCATATTTCTGTGTTCCTTTTTGGGACTGCCGCGGTGAACTGTCCTCTTTCATTTTAATACAACCTGTTAGACTGTCAATCTAATATTACAAATATTCTGAATTTTATACCGATCTTTCTTGCAGGCTTTATATTCACGATGACCAGATCAGTCATTTCCGTTCTTCCTGAATGGATTTTTTCTCTTTACTATACCATTTTCTGTTAAAATTTGTATAGATCCTCAACCGAAGAAAGGAGTGAATAGAGCTGAGCAATAACCATGATTCTGTTTTATATCGCGAAGTTCAAAAACCAAGACATTTCTTATATATCCTCGTGAGCATTTTGATCTCAGGCATTTTCTGGTGGGGGTTCATCCAGCAGGCGATAGTTGGAATTCCATTCGGAAATAAGCCGATGCCGAATACAGGATTGTTTTTACTCGGTGTATTGCTGCCACTGTTAGCCTTCCAGGTGAAAATGATAACGGAAGTGCGCAATGATGGGATTTATCTAAAATTTATCCCCTTTCATTTTACATACCGGCACTTTCCCTATCGAAGAATCCGCGAGTATAAAAAAGTCACTTTTCATTCACTGAAAGAGTTTGGCGGATGGGGAATCCGCATAAATCTGGATGGAAGACGCCTTTATAATATAGCGGGAAATGAAGGGATCGAATTAAGATTAGCATCGGGGAACACTGTGCTGATTGGAACAAGAAACCCTGAGGCGCTCAAAAAGGCATTAGATATGGCAGAGACTTAACAAACGGTTGGTACAGCTTCCTTTTTATAAAATATGAAATCAGAAGCGAGTGATAGTAAATGAAGGTAGAATTAACGAGATTCAGAGTGAAAGAGGGCAAATCGGTCCGCGTCGATGAATGGCTCAGTTTTTTAAATCAACACATGAAAGACGTGCTCATCACACTTGAGAACGAAAAAATGTATGTGGAAACAATTTTCCGAGAGCACCTGAACGGCGAAGAGTATTTGTATTGGTATTCCATCCAAGGTTCAGGAGGTCAAGACGTGCAGGATTCTGAGCATTGGATTGATCAAAAGCATCTAGCGTATTGGAGAGAATGCATCGATGAGACCTTTAAGCCTGTTGATTTGAACACAGAAGTCATCATGATTCCTGAAAAAATAAGAGAGCGGATGAAATAAAGCAAAAAAACAATCAGCCAACCAGAAATCGGGCTGATTGCTTTTTCTCGGGTTAAGCCAGTTCAATTCCGCCGGTAACCCCGTAGATCTGTGCAGTCACGTAGCTTGCTTCATCAGAAGCGAGGAACACATACACACTGGACAGTTCCACCGGCTGGCCGGCACGCTCCAATGGTACATTCTGACCGAATGAAGGGATGGCATCGCTCGGCTGGCCTCCGCAAATTTGCAGCGGCGTCCAGATTGGACCGGGTGCAACAGAATTGACGCGGATTCCTTTTGGTGCCAGCTGTTTGGCCAATCCGCGGGTAAAGCCGTTAATGGCAAACTTGGTCGCAGCATAATCCAGCAGATGCGCGCTCGGATTATAGCCTTGTACAGAAGATGTCGTGATAATCGAAGCTCCTGGATTTAGATGCGGCAGGGCGGCCTGAACCGTCCAATAAAGGGAGAAGACATTGATTTCAAATGTCTTGCGCAGCTGCTCCGTGGACAGGTCAGCGATGTCTGCAACCGACTGCTGCATACCGGCAACAAGGGCCAGGACATCCAATCCGCCCAATTCAGCATGGGCCCGTTCCACCAAATCCCGGCAAAACGCCTCATCGCTCAAGTCGCCCGGCAGGAGAACTGCCTTCTGCCCCTCTGCTTCAATCAGCTTTTTCACTTCATCCGCATCCGCCTGTTCTTCAGGCAGATAGTTCAGCGCAATATCGGCACCCTCTCTTGCATAAGCAATCGCTGCCGCCCGGCCGATTCCTGAATCTCCGCCCGTTACGAGTGCTTTCTTCCCTTTCAGTCTTCCTGTTCCTTTGTAGCTGGTTTCCCCGCAGTCCGGAAGCGGCTCCATCTTTTGCTGGACTGCCGGCGGTTCCTGATACTGTTTCGGAAAGTCCTCATTAAAGTATTGGGTCAATGGATTTTTTGATTCAGCCATCACAAACACTCCTTCATCAAATTGGGTTATACACGCACTAAGCCGAAGGTTCTTATTACAGAACCAGGCCTTTCCTATTTGGTTTCCCCTTTCTATTTTTTGCTAAACTAATAAAAACATCTCGCAAAATATTTTGGGCGGTCAGAATCATGAGTGAATAATGGATTTAATCGAAGGGGATATGTAATGAGAGTCTACACACTTTTTTCTTTTAAAATAAATATATGTAATAGCGTAGGTTGATTTCCTTTCCGGGTGGACGCTTTCCGCGGGCGGGGCAGAAATCAACGGATTTTAACAGCAATTTCATCCAAAATAACAAAAGACACCGAGAGGGCAGTTCAGGGGCCTCTCAATGCCTTTTTTCGACAATCTGAGGAGACAGACTCACAAGCGGGAGTCCCCTTCCAGCCTTAGTCTTTCGAATACTTTTCTTTCATCTCTTCTTCTTTGTCTCTGATCTTCGTCTTTAAGTTTTCCCCTTCTTCTGTGACGGTTTCTTTCAGTTCCTCATATTTCTGATCATAATACTCTTTAATGATGTCCTGGCGCTGCTGGCTCAGGCTGTTGACCTCCGAGTAGGTGTCATAATTGATTTGCTCTTTGTTTACCAGATAGTTTGCCGCTTCCGTTAGGCGATTGTGTTCATCAGAGGCTTTCCTTGAAAAAGCATTTCTCTGCTCAATCAGCTCACTGGTTTTTTTGTTCTGCTCTGTCCAGACAGCGCTCCAGTTCTTGTTGCCCCAGTTCCACCATTCGTTCCAGAGCCTGCTGCGTTCCGCTTCCCAAATTTTATTGAAGTCTTCTGCGCTGTTGACCGTCTTGAATTCTCCGCCGCCCGCTTCGGCTACATCCCTCAGCTGCTTTTGTCCTTTATTATCGACATTAAATCCGATGATATTGACCATGGCATCGATATTGGAATCATGGAGGTCCTTGGCGGCTTTGACCGGATCTCCGTCACAGGTTTCAATTCCGTCGCTGACGACATATATAATGTTCTGCCCGTCTGTCCCTGCTGCTTCAAAGTCTTTTTTCGTATCTGCGATCGCTTTTGCTATAGGCGTCCAGCCGGTCGGCTGAAACTTTCCAAGAGAGTCTTTGAAACTGCCTGAATCATAGGGTGCCAGATCATAAACGACTTCCGAGCTTTTACAGGACACTTCCTTATCGGCATCCTCATTGCTGCCTTCATGTCCGTATACCCGAAGCATAACATTCGCGCCTTCTGGCATCGTGGCCACGAATTCATCGACTGCCTGTTTGGCAAGCTCCATTTTCGTTTTCCCGTTCACTTTTTGAGCCATGCTTCCGCTCGCATCCAGCAGAACCGCGATATTGGCCTCCACGCCGACTTCCCCGCTGTCATCAATCTTGATTCCTCCGGGCATTTCCGTCAGCGCGGTCTGAATGGAAGGATCAAAGGACTCCATAAAATCATATTCCGCTTTATAATTGCTTCCTTCCCTTATCAGCTTCAGTAAAGCCTGATAGACTTCAAAACTGTCTTTATCGGCAAATGCTGTGTCATCCAGTTCGCGGTGAACGATCGCCTTGTTATACTTCGTCCCCGGATATTCTCCTGGTTTTTCGGCTGCGATTTCTTCTATCGAGCCTGCCACCTTAGTTGGATCATCTTTCTTTTCCGCATTTTCCTTTTTCCCGTTCTCCTCCTGCTTATTTTCCTGTTTTTCATCCCCTGAAGCCTTCTCTTCATTCGAGGCACCGCACCCGCTCAATAGGATGGAAAACAGTGCTAATGCGATGAATGTTTTCAGCTTATTCATTTTTTCATCTCCCTGCAGTTTTTTTAAAAAAAGGCATTCCCAGACTTGCATGCTTTCGTCCAGGAATGCCTTAGGTCATTTTTTTGCACTTTCCCCCATCTTCGGTATCAATAGGAAGAAGAGAAGGAAGGCTGCGATGGCTGCGATGACGCCAAGCAGGATGGGCAGGTCAAAGGAAAACTGGAAGTTTTTTTGGTCTGTCTCTTCAACCGCCGCCTGCGTCTGATAAGGTTCATCTGAAGAAAATAACCCCACTTGCTCAGCCTTGGCAATCACCGTATGATTCTCTCCCGCTCCGATCGTTTGAAACAGGAACGGTTTGATTTGTTCCCGAAGAGGAATCGTTTCTTCATCAAAAGTAAGTTTTCTTTGCTCTTCTGAAAGCTGCTTTTTCTGCTGGAACAGTGATTCCTCATGAAAGTAATCGGTCCGGATGTCCACGTCCTTTTCTTCATAGGAATTCGGCTCCACTGTGTCGCCCTCCTCAGCCTCGGCATCGATGGGCAGGATAAGGAAGGCCAAGATAAAAGCCGGAAGCAGCTTATATTTATTCCGCTTCATGGGCCGATTCCCGTTTTCCTTCCAGACGGCCGAGAATGTATGGCAGCACGCCGGCAAGAATGGCTGCTGCTGCAAGGCCAGCCGTGACGGCTGCATAAGAGGAGGCCGTGTTAAATTGAATGTCCATATACATATCCGCAATTGGATGATCCACACTGAAGTTCGGCAGAATCAAGTCCAGAAGCGGCATCGTAAAGAAGGCTATCATGGCAATAACCAGCAAGGATCCGATAAACGGCCCTATATAGAAGGCCAGGCGTGTAACCGCTGAGCAGAAGAACAGGAGAACCGTGGTGAATACCGTCCACTTAATCGCCTGAATGTCTTCCAGCGGATAAATCTTCAATCCATAGATGCTGATGATCAAGCCCACAATCAGGTTCAGCAGAAGGAACAATGCACTGTGAACCAGTACAGGAACAGCGGAGTAATGATGCAGGAAGAATCCAATCAATAGCCCGCTGATCAGTACAATAACCAGCATGACGATCGGCGGCAGGTTGACCGATTCCTCTTGCAGCACATCCCCGCTCAGCTGAACCGGATTCGCCAGGTAGTCATACACATAATCATTTTGCTGATCGTCAACAACCGTGTTATGCAGGACACTGTAAACATCGGTTTTGACTTTTTTCGTCGAATCTACATTCTGGGCCCAATTGGCATTCAGCTGGTCTGCCCGCTGCTGCACGGTTCCAACCTTTGTTTGCAGCTCACCGGTGTATTCTGTGACCTGGTCCTGCCGTTCTCCGACAGATGCGACCATTTCAGATATATGGCTTACGCTTGCCGCTGTGCTGTCCTGCATGGAAACAAACAGACTGCCGTCCAAGCCATCAACCGGCGCTGGATCGGTTTCTGGATCCTTCGTATTTGTCATCAGATTAGCAGAAACTTCATCAATTCCTGATGTGATGGCATTCAGTTCATCCATAATGGCCTGATGCTCTTTCTGCACATTTTGATCATAGAGGCTGATGAAATCGGAGACAGAGCCTGCAAATGTTTCAAAGTCCTGTTCATTCGCAGAAATCCCGTCCTTCACCGGGCCCACACCATTGTCGACAAAGCCCGGGAAATCAGCCTGATATTTTTCGATTGCCGCAAAGCTTGCCGCAAAAAGCTCATTCCTTTTTTCCTGAGATTGTTTTACGTTATCCTTCATTTCGCCATAAGAAGATAACATTCCGTAATAGTCGATCAATTTCTCTGAATCCCTTGTCAGGATAGGATGGCTGAAGAGATTTTGAAGCTGCTCTCTCCGGGGGCCTTCGGCAGCCGCTAACACTTCCGCTTCCTTGCCCTCTATTTTTTCGACCATTTCATCAATCGTCATTTTTTGCATCGTCTGCAAGTCTTCGATTTTTGCTGCAGCTTCTTCCGCTGCCTTTTTAGCTTCTTCTTTTTCTTTTGTATACCTTCCGTCCAGTTTGTCATATTCTGAGGAAAGGAGATCATATTCCTCAAGCAATGTACGGTATTTTTCATTCAGTTCGTTGTACTCTCCTGCCAAGCTTTGGTAGGCAGCTGAATGATCATTGGTCATTTCAGAGATTCTCTCGGACAGCTCATTGAGCGAACCGATAATACCTAAAAACGGATTCGGGACAGACGGCTGGTCTGGCTCAATTTCTGGTTCTGCTCCTGGTTCTGTTCCGTCTCCTGCTTCGCCATCTCCCGCATCACCCGCTTCTTCTTCCCCTTCATTCTCTCCTGGGTGATCGTTTTCTCCAGGAGCAGGGGCAGGCGGAGTCAGAGCGCTGAGCTCCTCTTTCAGACTGGCGATCTTAGCCAGCAGTTCATCGGAGTTAAACCCGCTCACCTCTTTGTCATCCGGCGCTTCTCCTGGATCCATGCCCGGTTTGTTTCCTTCCGGTTCTTCCCCATTCTCAGGGTCTGTCTGAGGATCGTCAGTCTTTGGAGGATCCGGCGGCACCTCCACATTTTTTCTGTTTTCAGCAAGCATCGCCTGGAACACATTCAAGTTATCCGTCTCGAATTGGGTCGTACTGGCCATCGCCTGTCTCTGGTTCTCGGAAATTTCGCTGATTTTTTGGTTTTGCGTGGCTTTCAGCTGGTCCGAGAACATGCTCAAATTTTGGCTGCTTTGCCGGATCCCGTTTTTCATCAGCGATACTTTCTCATTGAGGGACAGGCTCCGACCGCTCCCTTCCTGCTGATAGCTATAGGTCGGAATCGTATTTTGCTGAAATTGCGGGACAGCCGAAGCGCCGCTGTTCAAGATATCGGTATACTGCTTCATGCTGTTTTGCAGAAGCTGCTTGTTTTCCGCAGAGGTCAATTGGAACATGTCGCTTTGTGTCTGCTGATATTTCTGGAAGGCTTCGACACTGTCGACAAACTGAGATACATCGGCTTTAATTTGGTCCATTTCCCCCAATGTCTGCTGGCTTGTGCTTCCGGCTTGCTTAGTGGAGGCAAAGGCGCCTTCCAGCATTTTTTTATGCTGTTCGATTTCCCCGGCCAGTTTTTCGGAGCTCGGGGTATAGAATTGATACATCGTCGTCTGGAAAGCTATTTCCTTCTCCAGAATATTGTCGAATTTCTTGCGGATGTCATCGACAGACTGGGACACATAGCTCCAGTACATCGTCGAAACCGACTTATTCATCTTGTTTTTCGTTTTTTCCAGCTCTTTCTGGACCTTTTCCACGTTCTCCGCATTCAGGTCAGGCTGAATTTCATATTGGACGCCGGCCTTTACCGGACGGTCCTCGTTGAAAGTCAGAATGTTGCTGGAAAAGTCGGAAGGCAGGTATACAACGGCGTCATATCTCTTGCCCGCGAGCCCGTTCTCTGCAGTGCTCCGGTTCACGACATACCAATTATATTCCGAATTGGTGCCGAAGATTCCGGCGACTTCCTTCCCAAACTCAATTTCCTTATCATCCATAACCGCCCCGTTATCTTCATTGACAATGGCAATTTCACGCGTTGCCGGGTCCGTCCTTTTCATCGGATTTTGTCCGATATAGGAAAAGAAAGCGATTGGCATGACTATAATGATCAGGATTTTGACTAATAAGGATAAGGCCTTTCCCTTTCCCGCCATACACTCTCCCTCTTTCTACTTATATAATGGTATTTGCATTTTGCTTTCACGGCCATTCAGCACGAAATATCCGAACCCTGGCTGGATTTCCGCTTCTTTCCGGGAATACGCAAGGTTGTAGAGGCTTTGCTCAGATTTCTTCAGCAGCAGCACTGCCTGATGGATCTGTTTCAGTTCTGTTGTCAGGGTGTCGTAGCCTTTTGTGAATTCATTGGCATTGCCCGAGACGATCAGGGTAAAGCCAAGGTGGCTGTACTGCTTGATAAACAGGCTGATCCGATCCTGGATTTTGCTGTCGATGGACTGCTGGAATCTTGAAATGCCGTCGATGGCGAGAAGCAATGGAGAAAATTCAGGCTGGGTGGCCCCTTGTTCAAGCGCCTCCATATATTGCCGCTCCCTTTCTCCGAAGATGTCCATACACCGGTCGAGCCATGCTGCAATTTTGTCTTTGGAGTCCATATAGTGAACCTGTTCCTTTGCTGCATATCGGGAAAGACCCCGATCAACGCCGTCAAACACACCGATATCAGCTTCCGGCAGCTTCATAAGCTCATTCAGGATGATTTTCATCATATTCGTCTTTCCTTTACGCGACTGTCCGAGGATCAGCAGCTGAGGATTGGCTGTAAGATCAAGATAAACCGGTGTCACGCTTTCCTCTGACAGACCGATCGGGATAAGACCCGGCAGCCTGTTCTCCGGCACATACCGGCTAAGGATTTCAGCGTCCAGCATTTTCGGCAGCATCGGAATGGCCGGCGGTCTTTTTGCGTCCTGATGTCTGCTCTTCTGCCCGCTGATTTCCTGCTTCAGCGCTTCCAGAACTTCAATGTCATCCTTGCCCTCTCCCGGCAGGTACAGCTGCACAAGGCTTGTCTGATCCGTCTTGATCAAAGCCCGGCCCGGCACCGGTTCATTCTCATACGGGGTGCGCCCGAGGACGGAATATTGCTCCGAGCTGTCCAGCAGGTAATGGACAATCTTCGTCTTCAACGTATTCATCAGCGGCAGCCGGACCGCATTGATCCTTGTCGCCGCCAAAATCATGAAAATGCCAAGTGACTGGCCATCCCTCGCAAACTGGGTGAACTGAATTTCTGCTTCCTGCATTTCGTCTTTGACGAGGTCATAGTTATCGACAGCGATAAAAATGACCGGAAGCTTTTCTTCTGAAAGGGCATTATACATGCTGATGCTGCTTACTTCCTTCTCGGAAAACAGCTGTTTTCGTTTCTCCATTTCCGTCTTCATGAAAGTCATGAATTTCTCGATCTTCCGCTGCTCGTCAAACCGGAAATAATCGCCGGTATGCGGAAGCTGGCGAAGCGGCAGCAGTGCGCTGTTCCCAAAATCGAAAATGTAATAATGAAGTTCTTCAGGCGTGAGGCCTTCGGCAAAACTCATCAGCAGTGTCAGCACTGTATTCGATTTCCCGTAGCCCGATGAACCGAAAATCCCGATGTTTCCGTCTTCAATCCAGGTATATTCGTATGGAGTCTGGCTTTGCAGCTCCGGCTCATCCTTCAATCCTATGTAAAAAACGTTCTCTTTGCGGTTCGGTGCCTGCCTGCGTGCCAGGCGCTCCTCAAGCGGCGGCAGCCATGGGCTTTCCAGTTTTTCAAGCTGCATCTCTTTTTGCGTCTGGACAACCTTCCTGACGACGGCTTCGATTTCGCTCACCTTCTCCTTCGCCGCCCGCTTCTGTTCATTCACTTCTGAAATCCGGACAAGCCCAAGGTCCGTGACCAAGGCCACTTCTTCTTCCGCTCCCAGGGTGTCCTCATTATAAGGAGCCCCGCTCCACGCTGACTGGAACAGTTCATATACCTCATTGTTGCCGACCTGCAAATACCCGCGGCCGATGCCTGTAATATTGGCGGCATCTCCATTTTTCAAGATTTCCTTACTGTCGCTCTCATCCTGTACCTTCAGTGCAATCCGGAACCTTGCGTTGCTCCAAATTTGGTTGTCGATCACGCCGCCCGGCTTTTGCGTCGCCAGGATCAGGTGTACGCCCAGACTCCGTCCGATTCGGGCTGTGCTGACCAATTCCCGGATAAATTCCGGCTCCTCATTCTTCAATTCAGCGAACTCATCCGAAATCAGGAATAAATGCGGCAGCGGCTTCTCTGCTTTTCCCGCTTTATACAAATCCGTGTAATCGTTGATATGATTCACTTCATATTTGTCGAACAGCCTTTGCCGCTTCTTCAGCTCGCTGTTGATAGAAGCGAGCGCCCGGGCACTGAAGTTCTTGCTGCCTTCAATATTCGTAATGACCCCGAGCAGATGGGGGATATTTTTGAACGGCTGTGCCATCCCCCCGCCTTTATAGTCAATTAACAGGAAAGCCACTTCATGCGGATGGTAATGCACGGCAAGCGACAGGATATACGTCTGCAGCATTTCACTTTTCCCTGATCCCGTTGTCCCGGCCACAAGCCCGTGCGGACCATGCGCTTTTTCATGAAGATTGAGCTCCGCACGGTCATTCTTGCCCTTCAGCCCGATCGGGACGGCAAGCGACTGAGAAGATTGGTTTGTCAGCCAATTCGTCCGAATCGGCAAATCCTCCGTCTCCTTCACATCGAGCATTTCCATGAACGAAACCATGTCAGGAATGGAATTATTCATCCCCTTCTGATGATCGAGCGAACGCAGCAGCCGGGCATATCTTTCATTGCCTTCTGCTCCATGCCGGTCCAGCCGGAATGGCGTATGGACGGCCTTGCCCTGTTCAATCAGCACTTCCCCTTCCTGCTCATTGATGTACTTTACAAGCGTGTGAACGTGCTCAGACAGGCTTTCCTTCGCATCCGCCGCAAAAATGGCCGAAATGCCGAGCTCGCTGTCTTTTCCTTCCAGATACTCCATAATGACATGGTCTTCAATCAAATTGCGGTCCGTAACGATGAACACCACATGGGGAGAGAAATACCGCTTCCCCTTGTTCTCATCCAGATCCCTCTCCCTCACCATCTGGTAAAGGGATGACAGCAGCTGGTCACGGGTCCGCTCATTGTAGATCAGCCCTTTAGCATATGAATGGGGCAGCTGGAAATGCGGCAGCCATTTCATCCATTCCCATTCCTGATAATTCTTTTCCGGAAAAATTGCGACAAACCGGACATCATGGTAGCTATGGAAAAAGGCAATCTGTCCGATCAGCTGCTGCAGTTCATGCTTCACAATCGTTTCCTTGCCGACAAGTCCCATTGAACCGCTTGGAAGCTCCGCCGTCAGCGGCACATCCTCCACATTCTTATACACTTCGACAAGCTCCTGAGACTGCTCCAGCAAATCATCGATATCCCTATTCGACATATCATTGCTTGCGACGGCCACCTCATAGGTTGCCGGAATTTTCGCCGTGCCGAGCCGGAATGTGAGGAAATCCTCACTCTCCAGCGTCCGTTCCCAAATCCGGTCGCTGATCGTGCCAGCCATCACCTTCATCCGCTCAAAGGACGGGTAATGATAGAAAAGAACCTGTTTTTGCTTATCCGACAAAGCCTGCAGTTCTTCACGCTTTTGCTGCAAATAACGGGTATACACCCGGAGCCTTCTTTCCTCCCGTTTCTTGCGGTTTTTCTTTTCCCGAAAATACTGGACACTCGAAGTGAAGAGGGTTGCCGTGAACATGACCATCGAAATAATAATAAACAGACCGCGCGGCTGGATCAGGGCGATGACTCCCATCGCAGTCAGCATCAGCAAAGGCGGCAGGATAATCAGCCAAAGTCCCCGCTGGTTATCATCCTGTTCCTGGCTCGGGAACGAAATCTGCACCTTCTCTTCAGGGAGATCATAAATCATCCTTGGAGTCCGGCGATATTCCGGATAGTTCTTCTTCATTTCGGAAATCGGCTGCATCGTTTCGGACAGCCGGGTTTCAAACGGGCCCGCACTTGCGATCTGCAGCAAATCGCCTTCGACAATGGATAGCAGCATATACGGCCAGCATACGATGTCTCCGTTTTGCAGTCTGACGGCCTCTTTCACTTCCATCCCATTCAGATAAAGGGAGCTGTCCGCAGAAGGAATCAGATGCCAGCCCCCGTTTTGTCTCAATAGGGAAAAGGATCCCCGGCTCCCCGGCTGCTGTACATCTGCCTCATTTCCGCCGGAAAAAACGAGTTCCTCTTCAGCTCCTATGTAATAAAGATGTTCCTGCCATGCTTCCGGTGTATAAAAGATGGACAGGGGCTCCGCGCCCGCTTTCAGCTCAAGCCGTTCCTCCGGCCTGAGGATGCTTGTACCTCCGCTATGATGGACCGTGAAAGAATCGCCATTCTTCTGCAGTTCAACCTTGCCTTCTTCCCTTGGAAGTGAACGGATCGTAAGGTCATCCTTCTCCTCCCGGCCGATGACAATCGTGCCGGTCCGGCTGTCCTTCAGCTGAAAGAGCTGAAACGTTCCTTTATAAAAAATCCATAATCGACTCATGATTCTCAACTCCCGCAGCCGGCCAATTCCTGGTCTTCAGCTGGTCATTTTTCTTTTGGTTCTTCTTTGGCCGCTTCCTTATCCTTGTTCTCCTCATTCGCGCCATCGTTCGCTTCTCCCTCTGCTGGTTTTCCTTCTTCCTGCTGAAGCTCCCCATCAGGCTGCCCTGTACCAGAGGCTGCATCGGAAGCCGGCTCTTCTGCCTCTCCGTCTTCCTCCAGCTGTCTCTCATACTCTTCGATTTCCTGCTTGTACTCTTCCAATTCCGTTTCGATGCTGTTCATCTCTTCTTTCTTTTCGTCATCAGAAAGCTTGGAGTCAGCCTTGATCTCCTCCTGGCGCTGATACAGCGCGTACATAATCATGTCCCGTGCCTCCAGAGACCGGGCAACGCTTAGTGCCTCCTCGCTTTCGCCCCTGCCGATATGGATCCAGTACTGGAAAAACTGGCTGTCAGTCTGAAGCGTCAGGCTCTTGTCGACATTCTTCCGCTGTTCATCCGCCAGCGCAATGTATGGGACATACGACTTGGCCAGCTCATATTGAACGACATACGGCATCTTTTCCGGTTTATATGGCTCAAGCCCTTCGATGACCTCACTGTATTTCTGCTTCAGGAAATTCTCATTGCTTTGAACGTACGCTTCCTGCCTTGGATGTGAAAAAAGGAGAGAATAGACCGCATAGACAAGAACCGGCACAAGAACGGCTGCCGTCCCCCAAAATAGGTAGCGCTGCACCCGCCACTTCTTCTCAGGAATATGGATAAACGCCTTCTCTTTTTCTTCCAGACTATTAATCTCTGCAGCAATCAAAGCCGAAAGGGAATCAAAGCTTTTCGCCTCCATAATCTCCTTCGCCTTTGGAGACAGTTTAAGTGTCTCGTAATATAACAAATACTGTTCAAAATCAAACTGCCCGTCCACAAGCCCGGCGACAGAAGCCTTCGTCTCCTTCAGCACCCTCTCCTGATCATCCTCATAAGGCGGCAGGCTTTCCCTGATCCCATAATGGAAGAAATACGGAAAAGCACTCGAATCGAATAGAATATTTTCAGGACAGACAAGCAGATTCAGCCGGGAAAACCGATGCTCTTTCACCTTTTTCACCAGCTGATGGGCCGCATACCATTTAGTCAGCTCTGCTTTTTGACCCATTTTTTTATAGGCAGACAAAGAGGAAGGCGGCGTATAAGTGATCCGCACTTCGTTTTCCGTTACTTCAATCTCCTTGTGAATTCCGGGGTCGATTTCCTTGATTAACTCCAGCTCTAACGGATGCTGCATCGCCAGATTCGCCCGCTGAAAAACCATGACACAGCCGTCATCAGACCGAATCTCTGCTCCTGTCTGATTTTCCAAATATGATGGATTCTTTTCCATAAATGCTTGCTCCTTCTAATTTCCCTCGCTTAAGGGCTCACAGACTAATTTCCTATTTTTTACACATAGATAAGCCGGCTACAGCACCTCAATCCGGTCTCCCGCCGTGATGCCGCTGTCCTGAAGGGTTTCATATCCCGGACAGACCCGATCCTTGTTTTGCACTCTGACCCAATAGCCTTCACGCGGGACAGCCTCGATCCCTTTGACCTGCCAGACAATCTCAATCACTTTCTTAATGGACCGAAGATCAGAAACCTGGAGATCGAATACTTCCCCGGTATATCGATTCAGATCAATTGTCAATTGAATATACACGCCATCACCTCTAAAAAAAAACAAAATCCATCCTGTGTTCGCAAAGAAAAAAGCGCCCTCATCCCTATCGATTCGCGGCGCTTCCTCATTGAACCAAGATTTTCTCTCTTTATAACCGGTTACCCGCGAATTTGGCTGGCGATATCCCTGTCTGTATCTTCTAGAATCTGAGCAGATTTTTCCAATTGCTGGGAAACCTCTGTAAGAAGGCGGGCCATCTCGTTAAAAGAAGGCTTCAATTCCTCATACTGAGCAGCGAACGCTTCACTGGACGCCCCTTCCCAAATACTGACCAAATGGCTGATCATATTATCCAGCCGGACAATCTGCTCTGATACATTGCTGCTTTCGTTCTGGTACTGTCTGGCTACTTCTACTAACTCAGCTGGTGTTACGCGAATAATTCCTGACATAAATAACTCCTCCTTAAAATTGTGAATGTAGTTACATTTTAAGTGAATCATACATTTTTTGCCATAAGGATTCCGAATTTGAGGGAAAAATGGATATATATTCTTAGATTTCCTTTTTATAAATTTGGAACTCTTATCCTATTTACCTATATATCTAGTAAAATAAACCTGTTAAAGGAATATAAAGGAAATAATGTGTTTTTGATTCCATATTAGTAGGTAAAAAGAAGTCGCAGCTTCCCTTTCGAAAGACCCCTCCGAACACTTCGGAACCGCAGCTTATAGGGTGCGGGAAATTCGGAACCCCCTTCTTAAGCAAGCACCTCTCCCTTTTCATGCATCCGTTTTGTTTCCACGTGGAACATTTTTGTCTAACCCTTCTATTCACGGGGTATATAGCCAGTAAGAAGCAGCCGTAACAGAGATGGAGATTAAGGAGGGTACATAATGAAGTGGAAAGGCAGACAAGGAAGCACGAATGTAGAAGACCGCAGAGGAAGCAGTGTCGGCGGGAAAACGATGTTCGGGGGCGGAATCGGCCTCGTTGTCATCCTGATTGTCACGCTCCTCGGCGGCAATCCTTCTGAACTTCTCAGCAGCTTCCAGGACACCGGGACGGTCAGCAGCGTTCCCTATACAGAAACCGAAGAGGAAATGGAAGCAGCCGAGTTTGTTTCAGTCGTATTGGCCGATACAGAAGAAGTCTGGACCGAGATCTTTAAAAAGGAAGGCCTGACCTATGAAAAGCCGACACTCGTCCTGTTTACCGGAAGCGTCCAATCCGCCTGCGGGACAGCCGGGGCTTCCGCCGGACCGTTCTATTGTCCCGGAGATGAGAAACTGTATATCGACCTGAGCTTTTATGACGAGCTTGAGCAGCAATTGCATGCTCCCGGAGACTTTGCCATGGCCTATGTCATCGCCCATGAAGTCGGGCACCACGTCCAAAACCAGCTCGGCACCATGGAAAAGATCCAGTCCCTCCGCAGCAGGCTAAGTGAAACAGAATATAACAAATATCAAGTAAGACTCGAACTGCAGGCCGACTATTACGCCGGCGTCTGGGCCCACTACGCCCAGGAAATGAACCTTTTGGAAGAAGGAGACCTGGATGAAGCCATCACAGCCGCCAGTGCCGTCGGCGATGACACCCTGCAGAAACAGGCAAGGGGCTACGTCGTCCCTGAAACCTTCACCCACGGCACATCCGCCCAAAGACAGCGCTGGTTCAGCAAAGGTTTCCAATCCGGAACAATTGAAGACGGCGACACCTTTAATGCCGAAAGTTTGTAAGTCCCCATTCAAAAATGCCTGGATCCTAGTGGCACCAGGCATTTCTTATTGGTCTGAAACACACTCGATTCTTCCCCTTTTGCCATCTCCCCCAACAGAAGAATCGCTGTCCCTTTGCTCACAGCCGGCTGAATAAAACAAGACTGGAATTCATTTAACAGCGTGTTAAAATAAGCAAATCAGTGTGTAGAGATATTGGTCAAGAGACTGGCCAAAAATACATGTCGCAAGATACGTCTGCCATCTGAAATTTTCATCTTCGGAGGGTAAAAATGATGTACAAGGAAGCTCGGCTGCCGCAAAATCCAAAAGAAGGAATCCTATTTCTACTGATTATTTCCATTATTTCAGTCAATACGATCGCCCCGATTATTATGGGGATGGAACGTGGTTTCAGTAAAGAAAATTATCTTGAAACGCTCAAGATTATGCCGGTTATGTGGGTGATCGTTGTTTTATTAGTCACATTAGTGGCCGGACCGTTAGCGGGAAAAGCAATGCCAAAATTCACCGGACAACAGGATGGATTTAATGCACGGGTGTTATTAACGATTGTATTAAACGTAACCGTGTTATCGATCCTTCTGACCATTATCGGAACTTGGGTGGGCACGAAACAAATTAGCCTTGATCCTATTCAGAACTTCTTTCCCAAATGGTTTAGAAACTTCGGTGTTGCCTTTTGGATTGAACTGGTCATCGCACAGCCTATTGCGAGATTTGCTATGAAAAAACTGCATGAAAAGCAAACCGTAAAACAGGAGCCGTAAAATTAAATAAACGCAGACTCTTTCATAGCCGATTGGTTTGATTCAAGCCAGTCGGCTTTTTAGTGCAAAAATCCCCCCATCAATTTCCTTTGAGAAATTTGATGAGGGGTAAATGTTGCTGCATCGACTTCCGGTGCAGGAACGCTTTCCGGGGGGCCTGGCTCAAGCCTTCAGTCTCTCCCTCTTACCGCATAACACTTACCTCGGCGTATGAACCGGCAGTTTCCGATGTTTGGTTTTCTGTTCGAATGAATACGCAATTCCAAGCAGGGTTCCCTCTTCAAACGGCCGGGCTAAAAGCTCCAAACCAACCGGGATGCCTTCTTCTGTAAATCCAGCAGGGACGCTGACTGCCGGCAGACCGGAATAGGCGCTTAGATCCCCATTATTGTCCTCCCATTTTTGTTCAGATAGATAAGGTGCCGGGGATTGGAAGGTAGGATACAAAATGGCATCCAACTCTAAGTCATTCATCTTCTTGATGATTGTTTCCCGATATTGTTCTCTTTCATCTAATCGCTTTTTATAAATCGGGTCTTCCAGCGACATTAACGACGCTTCTGTTAAATCTCCCATGATAGTCGGGCTGCACAGACCAGATTCGATAATCTCTTCTAATGTGGATACCGGACGGCTTTCCCCTAAAGAATTCAAATACTCTTCAATGGCTGTCTTAAATTCAAATTTTGGAATACTGAGTGCATCGAAATCCAGCAATTCCTGCAGCCTGATTTCTAGCATTTCCGCTCCGTTGCTTTCCATATCCGAAATAGCCTTCAGCAAGACTTTATTGACAGGCTCAGAGTCTTTGTTTCCGCCAAATCTATCAATTAAAATTCCTATTTTCACTTTCTTCAATTGATTTGACTGCAGATAGGCCAGATAGCTTTCCGGCTGTCTGTCTTCTCCTGCTTTTGTACTCGGATCTCTCTCATCAAATTTTCCTGCCAGGATGTCCATGACAAGGGCGACATCCTCCACATTTCTGCCAATAGGCCCTCCTGTATCCTGGGTGAATGAGATAGGGATGATTCCAGATCTGCTCGTTAACCCTTGAGTAGGCCGCAAACCTACCAAATTATTATGCGCCGCCGGGTTGCGGATGGAGCATCCTGTATCAGTTCCTAATCCAACGGCTGCAAAATTTGCTGCTACAGCAGCCGCCGTTCCGCCGCTCGATCCTCCTGGATGCCTCTCCAGCTTATATGGATTCAATGTTTGCCCGCCCAGAGAGCTATGAGTGGAAATCCCATACGCAAACTCATGCATGTTGGACTTGCCAATGATGACTGCGCCGGCTTCCTTTAATTGCTGCACCATAAAAGAATCCTGCAGCGGATAAGAATTTTTCAATACAAGAGAGGAAGCTGTTGTGAGCATATCAAATGTATCGTAATTATCCTTCAGAACAATCGGTATTCCATGCAGCCATCCCCTGATTCCCTGTTCCTCCCTCTCCCTGTCCAATTCACGGGCAGTCAGGATGGCCCTTTCATTCACGTATACAAGCGAATTAATGGCTGGTCCTTCCTTATCATATTTTTTGATTCTCTCTAAATATTTCACTGTTAATTCCTCTGAAGTGACCAATCCCTGTTCCATGGCATTTTGCAGTTCCTTAACCGACAGTTCTGTGATGTCCAGTCCGTCTTCATTCCATACACTTTTTACTGCCGCTTCATTATTTTCTTGTATCATATTTACACCCCTTCTATTAAAGAAATTATTATCGCAATAATACTGCCTCTAATTCTTCTGTTTCCTGATTCAATGGATGGAAACAGGCGTAGGAACGTTCACTCCCATCGTTTTGTACACTCATAGGCGGATGAGCTTCAAAGCAGGCAGGCGTTGCATAGCTGCATACCCCTGCAAACGAGCAGCCCGAGCTCTTGTTCGAGGACCCTGACGGATAGACTTCTTTGAATTCCGAAGAGTCATCCCGTTTTTCCAGTGTCAAAACGGATTCAAGCAGCATTTCCGAAATCGGATGATACGGCTTTGCATAGAGGTCATCCACTTCTGCCGCCTCGACAATTTTCCCTTTATAAAGCACAGCAACTCTATGGCAAAAAAACTTTATGACACTTAAGTTATGGCCAATAAATAAATAAGTGAGGTTAAATTCTTCTTGGAGGTCTAACAGCAGGTTTAGGATTTGCGCCTGAATGGAGACATCAAGCGCTGAAGTCGGTTCATCCAGCACAAGAAATTCAGGCTTCAAAGCCAAGGCCCTCGCTATTCCGATCCGCTGGCGCTGCCCGCCGGAAAACTCATGTGGAAACCGATAGAAGTGTTCGGGCTTTAACCCGACTCTTTTTAATAGCTGCATAGCATCCCGCTCTGCTTCATATTTATTTTCGGCTACACCGAGCCGCAGCATCGGCGCCGTAATTTGCTCGCCGATTGTTTTTCTTGGGTTTAACGAAGAGGTGCTGTCCTGAAAGATCATCTGCATCTTAAGGTAATAGGGGGTTTTTTCTTTATCTGTCAATTGGCTGATTTCTTCGCCGTTAAATTTTATGGAACCGCTGCTTGGATTCGAAAGACCCATAATCATCCGGCCCAGAGTAGATTTACCTGATCCAGATTCACCGATTAACCCAAGGATTTCTCCTTTTTTTATCTCTAAGTTCACATCATCAATGGCTTTAAAGAATTCTTTTTTGCGGAATAGTTTATTATTTTTTTTCGGGAACCGTTTATGAAGGTGCTGGATTTCTAATAATGCAGTCATGTTCAGATTACCTCCTTAGCATGATAGCAATGCACAAATTGAGAGGCTGCTTTGTTGGGATAGGTTGCTTCCGGAAAGGCCTGCTTGCATAGTCCGGTGCCATACTGGCAGCGGTCGAAGAAACTGCAGCCAGACGGCAGATGAATTAAATCCGGCGGTGTCCCGTCAATTTGGGCAAGCCTTTTCGCGCCAGCCCCCTCCAATTCTTGATATTCTGGCATGGCGCCCATCAGCCCTTTAGTATACGGATGCGTTGGTTTAATCAGGATTTCCGAAGTCTCACCATATTCCACAATCCTTCCGGCATACATCACTGCCACCGTATCACATAAATTGGCCACCACTCCAAAATCATGGGTGATGATCAGGATGGCCGTTCCCATTTCCTTATTGATTTTTTTTAATAAATCCAGGATTTGTTTTTGAATGGTAGCATCAAGCGCAGTCGTCGGTTCATCTGCTATTAATAGTTTTGGATTACAACTTAAAGCCATTGCAATCATGACCCTTTGCCTCATCCCTCCGCTTAAAGCATGGGGATAAGCGGCAAGGACTCGTTCCGGCTCATGGATGCCCACCAATTCCAGTAAGTGAAGAGCTTCTGCGTTTGCTTCCTTTTTCTTGATTTTTTTACGGGAACGGATGATTTCAAGCATTTGATTGCCAATCGTATAAGAGGGATCCATGGCCGTTAATGGATTTTGGAAGATCATCGCAATCTCTTCTCCTTGTATTCTTCGGTATTCCTTCGTGCTTTTCCCAACAAGATTCTCTCCATTAAAAAGTATATGACCATCTTCAATTTTTCCGTTTGGCTGAGGCACCAGTCCTAAAATGGATAAACCTGTAATACTTTTTCCAGATCCCGATTCGCCGACAAGAGCCATGATCTCTCCTTTAGCAATGGAAAAAGAAACACCATTCACCGCTTTCACCTTCCCCCTGGCTGTATGAAAATGTGTTTTTAAATTGGAAACTTCCAGTAATGTCATAACTTTTTCCCCTCTCTCCTTCGATATTATTGAGTGCGCTTATACGGATCAAAAATATCCCTGATTCCGTCTCCCAGCCAGTTGAAAGCAGTAGCCACAATTAGAATAACCAATCCCGGAATGGTCGCAATATGGGGGGCTCCCTGTGTCAGCACCTTCATTCCGTCGGACGTCATTTTTCCCCAATCGGCATCCGGCGGCTGAACACCAAGTCCCAAAAAGCTAAGACCGGCCCCGAATACCATCGCTACCCCAATTAATGTAGTCGAATATACGATGAGATCAGAAATGACATTGGGCAGTACTTCTTTGAAAGCAATCTGAACCTTACTGGCCCCTAAAATTTTGGAGGCTTCCACATATTCCTTCATTTTCTCATTGACCGTTGAGGTATAAACGACTCTCGTCATATATGGGAGCATGACCAGACAGCAGGAGGTCATGATTGTTAAAATGCCTGCCCCGATAATGGCTGAAATGACAATGGCCAGAAGCACCATCGGAAAGGCAAACAGCACGTCCAGCAGCCGCATGATTACTTCCCCGGTTTTCCCTCCCCAATAGCCTGCGAACAGTCCGAGCATCAAACTGATACCGAACACTAGAACAATCGGCACAACCGCTGTTAGTAAGGAAGTTCTCCCGCCCCAGATCAGCCGGCTCAAAATATCTCTCCCCTGTTCATCCACTCCCAATATATGCCCCGGTGTGCCGATACCTAACAGCCGCTTAGATCCGTGCGCCATATTGGGATCATAAGGAGCAATAAACGGGGCAAGCAAAGAAACGGCTGTCACCAAGAGGATGATAAAGAGACCGGCTACCGCCAGCTTATCTTTTTTAAAAATATTCCATAGCTGGCTGACCTTGTTTTCCTTCTGAATGGCAGGCTGATGGTCTAGGACTTGCTCAGTTTCCAAAACGGGTTCTAATTTTTCCATTTGATTCATTCTCCTTCCTATTAATGTTTGAGGCGTGGATTGAGAGCCGCAACCAATAAATCATTGATCAGATTGACCAGTACAAAACTAATGGCAATAAAAAGAACGCCGGCTTGGACCATTGGCAGATCCTGTCCTGTAATAGATGCATACAGCTGGCTCCCAAGTCCCGGCCAGGAAAATACTACTTCTACAAATAAGGCACCGCCCAGCAGTGAGCCAACCTGCAGTCCTGTCATATTGATGATTGGTGATAAGATGTTGCGAAACGCATGCTTCACGACAATTTTCTTTTCTGAAATTCCATAAGCCCTGAATGTTTTAATATAATCCGAATTGAAAGCATCGATTAAACTGCTCCTCGTCAGTCGGGCAATGACAGCGAGTGAAACCGTCGCCGCTGCAATCGAAGGCAGGATAAGATGCTGAAGCACACTAAGGATACTCCCGTCTGTTCTCATATCGTACATGCCAAATGCCGGAAGCCAGCCAAATTGAATCGAGAAGATCCACATAAGCATGATCGCCAGCCAAAAGACAGGTACATTCGCGCCAAATTGCGCGAAGAACATAGAGACGCGATCAAACCAGGAATACGGTTTTAATCCGGCGAACAGGCCGATTAACACTCCTCCAATGATACATACTGCCAGGCTTCCTGCCGTTAGGATCAGCGTATTGAGCAATTTTGGCAGCAGGACTGTATCAACGGGCACCCTCATCGTGATTGAGGTTCCAAGGTCTCCTGTCAGCATATGCCCCAGCCATATTCCATACTGTGTGAAAAACGGTTTATCCAGGCCTAAATCCTGTCTCAGTGCAGCCACGGATTCCTCGGTAGCAGCCTGTCCTAATATTTTCACAGCCGGATCCCCCGGAATCAGATACACGATGGAAAACACCAAAAATGAGACACCAAACAAAATTGGAATAATCGCCAAAATTCGCTTTATCGCATATGAAAGCATACTTCACACACCATCCTTTCCATATTCAATGACTTACTGAATTATTTTAATTTGACGTCCGTCAGGCTGAACCATTCCTCATTCGGAACAATGAAGCCTTCTACCTTATCAGACATGGCATATGGCGCTTTATCATTCACAACCCCAATAATCCCCATATCCTCTGTCACCTTCTCATTCGCCGATCTCCAGTAGCCATTGGATCTCTCAGTGTCAGTTTCTGCAGTGGCCTTCGCCATCAGCGCATCTGCGTCAGCATTTTTGTATTTTCCTACATTTGAATTACTTTCTGATTGAGACATGATGGACAGAATATAAGGAGTGCTCATCCCCCAAGACATCTGCGAAAAGCCGATTTCCTCCGGAGCTTCCTGGTAATAGACACCTAAATATGAAATCCATTCATACGTCTCGATTTTGACTTTGATTCCTATTTTCGCAAGATCCCGCTGGATCCATTCTGCCATCTGAACGGGAATCAATTGGCCGGATCCGTCAACAGATGTTCTGAAGACTGTATCGAATCCTTCCTCATACCCTGCCTCCTTCAGCAGTTTTTTGGCCTTCTCAGGATTGTATTCATAGCCATCATACTTGTCATCATAGGCTTCATTTGCCGGGGACAGTACACTCTTCGCCGGGGTAACCGTATTCTGCAGCAGCTCTTTGGTCATTCCCTCCCGGTCAATCGCAAGGCTGATTGCTTCCCTTACCTTCTTGTCCTGCATTTCTTTATTGTTAAAATTCATCGACAGATACCATACATGCGGGGCTGCTCCTTCTACTACTTTGAACCCCTTCTCCTTCAGTCCTTTTACACTGTCCGGCGGCGGGACGGAAATGATATCCACACCCCCGCTTTCAAGTGCAAGCACCCTTGATGAAGCATCTGGGATCGGCCGGAAGATTACCCTGTCGATGTTTGGCTTCTTTCCCCAATACTTTTCATTTTTATCAAGGACAATTTTTTCGCCCCGAACGCGTTCCACGAACTTGAACGGTCCTGTTCCCGACGGATGTTCGGCATAACCGTCATTCCCCCACTTTTTTAAAGCGTCCGGGCTGATGATTCCTGAAGAGCCCAGTCCTCCCTGAGCCAGCATGCGCAAGAAAGGGGCAAATGGCTGATCCATGACAAGCTGGATTGTATAATCATCGATGATGTTAATTTTTTCCAGATTTGCATATGTAGCCGCCACCTGTCCTGCCGAAAGGGCATCATAATACTTAAAGTCTTTATCCCAGACACGCCTGATGTTAAATTCTACATCCTTTGCGTCAAAAGACGTGCCGTCATGGAACGTAACTCCTTTTCTTAAATGAAATGTATAAATCAGTCCATCGTCTGAAACAGACCATTTTTCAGCCAGCCCCGCTTTCAGCGGCGGTGTCTTCTCAGCATTCGTGGATAAATCTTCTGTAACCAAAGATTCATGCATTTGATAATTCACCCGGAATGTCACCCAGCCCCCCGCTCTGTGGGGATCGAGTACATCGGTTTCTGATTCAATTCCGATAATAAGTGTTTTCCTGTCTTCTGCTGATTCTGCAATTCCGCAGCCAGTGAGGTAAATGGAAATGATACAAACGAAAAGCAGCTTAAAATACTTTAATTTCAAAAATAATCCTCCTCTCAAAATTATCAGAATTTTCAAATCTTTTATGCTGCACAATATATCACCAAATTTATACAGTATCCAGTTTTTTGTCAGATTTCTTCACATTAATTTTCGTAAACCGCTTCTTTTTTTACTTTTCTTGTAAATTCATCGACTAAATTATTGTAATTTTCCGAACCTTATTGTAGATTAGGATTTACAACGTAAAGTTTTATCACATCAAGGTTTTATAAATTGAAAGAGGAGGAGAAAAAATGAAAGACTTTATTTATCTCACCAATCAATTGAAAGGCCTATCGATTTCGGAGGAAGATTACGAAGTATTAGAAGCGAGAATGACAGTCTTAGAGAATTTAAGAGTTTCAGTGGATGAAGCCCAGCTTAACGAATGCAATATGGCTCTGACCAATATTCCGAATGGAGGGGAAATCATTTGAATCAGGAACTGGCAAAGAAATCAATTGGAGAATTGGCCCCATTAATTCAATCCAAGCAGCTGTCCCCAGTAGAAATTACAGAATCCGTCTTATATCGGGTTGAGCAATACGACGGTAAAATCAACTCCTACATACGTGTAGATGCTGAGGATGCCAGAAAATCAGCCAAGCTTGCGGAAAATGAAATCATGAAAGGAATTTATAAGGGAAAACTGCATGGAATCCCAATGGCGCTCAAGGATATCTTTTATACAAAAGGTAAAATTGTGACGATGGGATCCAAAATCCATAAGGATTTCATCCCAAGTTACGATGCGACAGTCGTACAGAAATTAGCAGAGGCAGGAGCCGTATTCACAGGTACATTGAACATGCATGAATATGCCTGGGGAGGCACGACCAATAATCCTCACTACGGGCCGTGCAGAAATCCATGGAACCTGGAAAAAATCCCAGGCGGATCAAGCGGAGGATCCGGTGCGGCGGTGATCGCTGATTTAACCATTGCATCTCTCGGCACTGATACAGGCGGATCAGTCCGAATCCCGGCTTCTGTCTGCGGGATCGTCGGATTAAAACCAACACATGGAAGAGTCAGCAAGCATGGCGTTTTTCCTTTAGGATTCAGTTTGGACCATGTTGGTCCCATGACCAAAACGGTTCAGGATGCAGCCATCCTTCTTGAAGCAATTGCCGGCTTCGACCAAAATGATCCCACTACCATCCAGAAAACAGTTCTGCCATACAGCACTTTACTCACCGATGACATTAAGGGCATGGTTATCGGTATCGAAGAAGATTTTTATTTACAAAACATCCAGCCCGGAGTAGAAAGTTTATTCTATCAAGCTATTGAAACATTAAAAGATCTAGGTGCGGTTATAAAGCCAGTTAAACTTCCAAGTCTCCAAAACTCTTTCTACGCTGAAATGATCACCATATTAGCTGAGGCCAGTGCGATTCATCATAACAATTTAAAAACCCGGCCCGAGGACTTCGGAAAAGACGTCCGTCTGTCATTGGAGCTTGGCGAACTGCCAAGTGCCGTGGAATATGTACAGGCCCAGCAAATCCGCTATCAAATGAAAAATGAATTCCAAGAAATTTTCAAGACGGTCGATACCATCGTCGCCCCTACCCTTCCATTTACCGCGCCATATATCGGACAAGAAATATCCATGCTGAACAATCAGCAATTAAGCACTGCCGACGAACTGGTTCGTCTGCAGTCTCCTGCCAATTTGACAGGATTCCCGAGCATCTCTGTCCCGTGCGGCTTCAGCGAAAACATGCCAGCCGGGATCCAATTCATCGGGAACGCCTTTGATGAACAAACAATCCTTAAAGCAGCCTATGCTTTCGAACGGACAAATCCAACTCAACATAAAAAACCAGAATTGGAGGAGATCACAGAAAACGTCTAAATGCATCCACAAAAATAATCCCAGGACAATCACTTATGTCCTGGGATTATTTTTGTTCTGGACCATCGAGCAACTCCATTTCTTGCAGCCTGTTCTTTTCCATCCTCTGCTTTCCTATCTATGATTCTTTTTATCAACAAAGGAATATCCAATATAGTTGATGATTGCTCCTACAACTACTACAAGGACATAGGGAGTGACACTTGAATCAATGGCTCCCCCTGTTTTCAGAATAACTATTACAATGAGTCCGACGATTAAACGCTTGAATTGATTTTTTTAAGGCCCTGTTCATCGATTTTTCACCCCATGATATGTATTTTTTTACTGACTAAGATTTTCTCATATTTTATCTCAAGCGGTCCTTATTTTTATTCAAAATAAGTAAAGCCGGTGAAATTTTACACTTTGTAAAATTTCATCGGCTTTTTGGGGCGGTCGGTTCTGGCATAGTAAAAAAGCAGAGAAGTCACTCCTTTTCTCCGCTTTTTCCCTTAAAGCTCAGCGGCCTATCGTTTCTTCTGAGCGGCCATGAATGGAACTTACAAGAATATCATTTTCTGCCAACGCTTTTCTGATCGCTTTGGCAAGCTGGACGGCACCCGGGGTATCGCCATGGATACAGACCGTTTCGGCGGTGAGGTCTGTGTCTTCTCCGGAATCCGTCCGCACTTTCCCGTCTTTCACCATGCGGACTACGCGCTGGGCAAGCGCCTCATAATCTTCAATCAGAGGCCCTTTCCTTGTTAATACGATGGAGCCGCTCTTTGTATGTTCGCGGTCGGAATAGACCTCTTTCACAATCCTCATGCCCATGCGGCTGCCGACTTCCTCCACAGCAGATCGATTCATCGCAAATACGGCGATGTCCGGATTGATTTGATAGAGTCCTTCTAAAATGGCCTTTGCCACATCCTCTTCCTCCATCGCCATCATGTATAAGGCTCCATGCGGCTTACAATGCTGGACCTTCACTCCATGCAGCTTGGCAAAAGCCTGGAGCGCTCCCAATTGATAGATTACATAGTCTTTGATTTCAGCGGGTGTCGCATTCATTCTTCTTCGGCCGAATCCTAATAAATCCGGAAAGGATGGATGGGCGCCGATGGCTACCTGATGCTCCTTAGCCATTGCAACGGTCTTCCCCATGATCTGCGGGTCTCCTGCATGATAGCCGCAGGCAATATTGGCAGACGTAATATATTGCATCATTTCTTCATCCCGGCCCAGTTCATATAAGCCAAAGCTTTCTCCCATATCACAGTTCAAATCCACTTTCAGCAATGCGCTCCCTCCCATTCTATAAAACGAGATTATTCGACTTTAACCGGTTTTCAATATATTTTGTCGTAAACTGACCTTCTTGGAACAGGCGGTCCCCGACAATATCCTGCAGCAATTCAAGATTGGTTGTAATGCCTGCCACACGCATCATCTTTAAAGCGGCTTCCATTTTGGCAATCGCCTGCCCTCTCGTTTCTCCATAGGAAATTATTTTCCCGATCATCGGATCATAAAAAGGAGAGACGACTGACCCTTCTTCGACGGCCAAGTCAAGTCTGATCTCTTCCGGCAGAATGAAGGATGTAATTTTTCCTGGCGACGGGAAGAAGGTTTTCGGATCCTCTGCACAGAGACGGACCTCAATGGCATGCCCGTTCTGGCTGACATCCGTTTGATTCAATGCAAGCTTCTCACCGGCCGCGATTTTGATTTGCAGTTCCACCAGGTCCAGGCCTGTCACCTCTTCTGTGACCGGATGCTCCACCTGAAGCCTTGTATTCATCTCTAAAAAGTAAAAGTTTTTCTGCTCATCAAAAATAAATTCCATCGTTCCGACATTTGTATAATTAATCTTTTTCACACCGCGGATCGCCGTCTCGCATAATTTCTGCCGCAGCTCTTCATCCAAAAACGGCGAAGGGCTCTCTTCGACAATTTTCTGATTCCGCCGCTGGATGGAGCATTCCCGCTCAAACAGATGAATCGCCTGTCCGAATTGGTCGCACACAACCTGGACTTCAATATGGCGCGGATTTTCAATTAGCTTTTCTAAAAAAAGGCTGCCGTCCCCGAAAAAGGAATCCGCTTTTTGCATGGTGGAGGAAAAAACCTGGCGCAGCTGATCCCGGTCCCGAATCAGCTCCATGCCAATTCCCCCGCCGCCTGCGCTTGCCTTCAGCATCACCGGATAGCCGATTTCTTCAGCAATTTCCAGCGCTTGCTGTTCGGATTCGATTTTTCCGTTATAACCGGGAACAATCGGCACACCTGCCGCCTCCATTTGCTTGCGGGCTTCAATCTTGCTTCCCATCATGTCAATCACTTCCGGGGACGGTCCGATAAACGTAATCTCCTCTTCCGCACACCTTCTCGAAAAACCGGAATTTTCAGACACAAAACCATAGCCGGGATGAATGGCATCTGCTCCAGTCTGTTTGGCCGCAGCGATGATTTTCTCGATCTGTAAATAACTGTGTTTTGCCTGTGATGGGCCAATATGTACCGCTTCGTCCGCTTCTCTGACAAAACAGGCATCCTGATCTGCATCAGAGTAGACAGCTACCGTCTGAATCCCCATCTTGTTACACGTTCTGATAATCCTTCTTGCAATTTCTCCCCGATTGGCGATGACGATTTTTTTGAAATAACTCATTCCATCCGCTCCTTTTTCATAAGGATGTTTCTTTATTCGCTATGCTTAACACCGCGACTTCCTGGCCGGCATCGACAAAATCTTCATGTTCCACTCTAAAGGATTCGAGAATGCCCTCTTCCTCCGCCTTCACTTCAAAGAAGTTTTTCATCACTTCGACCAGTCCTATAATGTCCCCTGCCTTTACATAATCGCCTTCTTTTACATAGACCTCTTTATCTGGTGCCGGTTTCCGGTAAAACACGCCTGGTATGCCTGATAAAATCGTTTTTGTCTCTGCCATTTCCCTTACCTCCGTATGTTTATTTTCTTATAAAACGGCCTTTATTTTTTCTAAGTTTTCATCCAGTTCCTTGCGGGCTTCCAACGCTTCCTCCAAGGTCACAGGGATGAATTTCACTTTTTCATTAGATTTAATCTGTCCCATCTTATAGAGGTCGGTACTGATGATCGTCGCAATTGTCGCATATCCGCCTCCTGTTACAGCATCATTCAGCAAAGCGATCGGTTCGATGCCGGAAGGAATTTGGATGGAGCCGATCGGGTAGCCAAGATCCGTCACATTCGAAGGATTGCTGCCCGCTCCAAACGGCTGCTCCCGCTCAATGAAATCAAGCGGTTCCCCTTTGAATCGGTAGCCGACACGGTTCGCATCCGGGGTAACCTTCCACTCAATCTCAAAAAAGCGCCGTTTGCTTTCTTCCGTCAGCCGATAACTGCAAAGGCCCATCATCACCCGAATTTCATGCTCCCGTTGATAGACCGGAAGCAGTTCTTCTGGGATAGAAGATGGCTCTGCACGGGCCGCTCGGGCCACGGCATCTCCAATTGGAAGGATGTCTCCTTTTTTGAGCGAACGACCTTCGAGCCCGCCGATGCCGCAAAGCGTGTACGTAGAACGCGATCCCATTTTGACCGGCACATCAATGCCGCCGGCCGCCGCAATATAAATTCTCGCTCCGCTTTTGATAAAATCAAAGGAAAGTACATCTCCTCTTTTAACAGAAACGGAGCTCCACTGCGGAATCGGCTCGCCATTAAGCTTCGGCTGCATCTCTCCGCCTGTGATCGCGATGACGGCATCTGCCTGAAACTCCAATACCGGCCCCAAATATGTCGCTTCCAAAACCGCCGCATTCTCTTCATTCCCGACTAATAAATTGGCCACGGTGAAGGCATACTTGTCCATCGCTCCTGAAGGCGGCATTCCTAACGCATAATAGCCGATCCGGCCGTTATCCTGGACGGTTGTTTCCAAGCCAGGCTCAATGACTTTAATCATGGTATAACCTCCTCATCACTTTCCCCGCAAACCATTCTGGATCCTCCAGCACTTCTTTCGGCGTAAAGACCAATTCCTCTGTGTGGTACTTGAATTCCCCTCTTTCTACCTGCTCCCGAATGGACTGATACTCCTCCATGGTCACGTCCCGGTAGCGCAAAATATCCCCCTGCCGGAAATAAACCATCGATTCCTGGAAATCAGGGAGCTTCTGTTCAACATCTAATATGGGTGCGGCCGCCACTCCGAATAACTGGTATCCGCCGGCACCCTGAACAGGATAAATCACCGCAAAAGCCCCGCCAAATCCAAAAGCCCGTTCAGGTGTGAAAGTGCGCGGCCGCTCATATTTCGGCACTTCAATTTGTTTGTCTTGGGAAGTTAATTGGAAGGAAAACGGCAGGCCAGGAACAAAACCGACCATGGACACTAAAAAGGGATAATTGACAATAGTTTGGATCAGCTCTTCTTTTGATGCAAACCCGTTGACGCGGGCCGAATATTCTAAGTCCGTTGAATCAGGATCCTGATGGTTGCCGCGGAATCTCATCAGCGCTTCATGTGTCCACGGATCTTCAAACAGGATCGGAACATCCACTAGCCGGGAATGGATGTGAATATCCTCCAAATCCGACACAGACTCTTCTATCCGTTTCAATTCCTGAATTAAGACCTTTGGGTGCAGTACATCCGGGTTGACCCGGATCATATATGAAGCGTTTCCCGGACAAATATCAATAATGCCGGGCAATTGCTGCTCTGCCAGTTTTTTCGTAATGGCCATGCCTGTAAACATTGCTTCCAAGGACATCGCCTCAGACAATTCCACAAACACAAATTCATCTCCGCCATGCTCATACCTGATTGCGGTTTCTATTTGTTCTGCCATGTTCATTCCCCCTTTTTATGCTCACTTATCTACATGTATACCAATGCAAAATCCATGCCAAAATCCCCTATTTTTCAACATATCCACAATTTTCAGGCATTTCAGGCTGCAAGACGGGACCCAACAGCTCCCGCCTGTATGGAAAATAAGTCAAAATTGACCCAACGCTGCTCAAAACTGAATACAAAGTAAAAAAGCCAGCTATAGCCGGCCGAAAATGTCTGCAGTATATATACTCTTTCAATCTGGTATCCTCCTGAGCCTAAGTGCAAACAGACTCAAACTGAGTGCCTTCGTTATTCGCTGAATACTAGATAAAGAGATAATATGAGCAGGAAAAGGAGCAAGCGCACCAATTGATGACTGACAGTTATCTTTCCATGGAGATGAAATCCATTCAGGATGGCCGCAATTTGGATAAGAATAAATCCGGCAACAAGAAGAATTCCCGTTGTATAGGTGTTTTCATACGTGAAGGGTGTCAGCAGCAGCACGATACTGCCCACAATGAAAAGAAGCGCATTTTTAAGAGGAACTTTCCTTTTCCTGACTTGCATGATTCCCGCTAACAGGTGAAGCAGCGCATAAAGACCGGCTGCCAGTATCATCATACCCATAAAATCTCCATTTATTTTTTCTATATTTTATCGCAAGGACCAGCTGAGAGGCCCTAACTTATCCACAATTGCTTCGGTGTGGATAAGTTTTTCTTTAGCCAACCGGTTTCAATTTGTTTGTGGATTCTGTGGAAAAATAGATTCGTTCTGTACTGAATCTAGTAAGGAGGGAAGCCAGTAAGAAAATTTTTTTACGTAACCTACCTTTTATCGTCACGAGCTTTGTCATTCTCGTTAGTTTTTTAGCCATTCCCTGTCATAACTACCCCTGCCATTTAAATTGTCATCTCGTCCATTTCTCGTTTTCGTTCAGTTCATCCAAGTATTAAAACAATACTCCATGATGGTACAACCTTCATGAGTTATGAATTTCAGTAAAGCAAAATTCATGTTATCCAAAGCATAAATGTCTCATTAAAAAACGAAAAACACCTGTTACCTAATAGGCAATCAAGTGCTTTATAGTTAGCTTTATAGTTTAGCTTTATAATGTAATTCATTGCTAATACTTTTTTATTCTTCGGTGTTCTCATATAAATTATCCAAGAATTCATCAATATCATTTGCTAAAAAATACATATTACTCATATATCAGGAATCTTCTGGTTCTTGCTCATGATCCCAAAAATAAATTTTTTCATAATATGGCTCTTCAGTACCTATGCATATAACATCACCTGCTGAATCATCTGCAATTGGTAAAGCCCTTTGCAAGCCTAAACTCATATATATCTATAACCTTCTCTAAATTATCATACATATCTCCAATTCCATTAAATACATTCAAAACACTTTTCCCAAGTTCATCAGAAATATTAAATATACTAAGTTCTGGGTATCCACCATTCCATTGAAGTAAAAATTTCTTATATTTTTCTTGTTAATTTCACACCATTTTCTATTTCAAACAGCTCAATCTCTTCCATAGAAAGTTTCTTATGTGAGTTTTCAATTTTCACCATATTAAAATACCCCTCTCAAATTATTTTCCATTAACAATTGATACTCCTCCAGCATAAGTAAATTCCCTATGAATATCTTTATCCACAAGAATCATTGTTTTTCCATCTTGATGGGTCTGACAGTATACCTTAATTTCATCTTCCTGGTAAGCAAGGCTGTAACCATCCCTTGCTTGTCCTTGTGTAGATACTCGAATATATCCGATAACATTCATGATATCTTCCCCCTCCGTTACGCTAATCTGGATTAACGTAACGCTTAGCCGCTATATTTAATATAAATTCATTGTATGCGGCTTTAGCGATACAATCAACCCCTTTACCGATACAAATTTATTGTGTATCGTAAAGGTAGCATAAGAAAGAGGAAGGGAATTACCATGCCAATATCAATCAAATTAAAGGAAATTCTTAAAGAACGTGACCTTTCACAACGTGAATTGGCACGAATGACAGGTCTGCGACCAAATACTATCAGCCATCTCTGTTCAGACAATGTGGACAGGGTTTATCTATCAACATTAGAAACAGTATGCAAAGTGTTAGACATCGACATTCAGGAATTAATCGAGGTGGAGTAGTCCTCTTACTATAGTAATCGTTCTATGTACGTAAAAGTTGCGAAAAAATTTAAAAGGCAGTGAGAAAGCGAAGGTAAGGTTTTGAAGAATTGAAATGGTGGTAGCTGATGATATTATGGTTATTTGCTTAATAAAATAAAGAGTAGATAGGGCATACATTTTAAAGGTGTGTGCGTACTTTATAATTCGTTAAAACATCATATAGGGCTTATATGGGCTATCTATATTCTATAAATAACTGGCGGTTCATTCGGCACTAGATCGCCCCCATAAAAAAAGAAACCTTGAAAGGCATTAGCCAATCAAGATTATCTTTTAATTTTTTTTATTTTGTTTTCACTCCTTCTTTCATTTTCTCTACTAAATTATTTAGCCACTGTAGAGGGTTTAATTCAATAGCTGGAAAATAAACTTCAGCATTATTTTGAATAATATTTTCTTTCTCCTGTTTTGTTAAATTACTATTCAAAAACTTCTCACAATCCTTTATTGTAGACAGCAGACATTCTATGCTAGCTTCGTTTATAAACTCATCTAATGCTTGTTCTGGAGAACTGATGTCTTGATGAAATGTTCCTCCTAAAAAATCTTCCAGCTCCTCTAAGTAATCATAAGTTTCATCCATAAACTATCCCTTCTTTCTATTTAACAGGATATCCTGTTAAAATAAAACTATCATTACTATCCTTTTTAAGTATTATTTTTGCGTTTGTAACATTCTCGATTACTTCTGAATTTCTAGTAGCACTTCTACCAATTATTTTCCCATCACCTTTGAATTTTAAAGGTAAGGTAGGTCTACTATTTGGGTCTGATATCCATTTTTGGATTTTCTCGATATTCTTAGGTTCTCTAAGAACTGTATCAGCAACTTTTTCAGCTGTCATTCTATCCTTAAAAGTAGAAGAACCAGTAATTTTAGGATTATTTTTCAATCTCTCCAATAATTGTTCATCCGTTTTTCCGACATGCCTATCTATTAAATGCCCACCTTTTAACTCATGAGCAGCTAATCCACCACCAGGGGCTAGAGAACTTTTATCTCCTTGCTTAACATTATCTATATCCTTAGTAACACCACCCCCAGCTCCCTTCCCCTCAACCTTCCCAGGAGAAGCAGAAACAATCGAATCCATCCGATTTTCGATCATAGTTCTGTTCATCATATTGATGGGTGCTTGATTCGCCGCACTTAGCTGAAAGGGCGGATTGGGCATTAAGGTTTGTCTAAAGAACTGGGTGACATCCTGGATGTATTGTTGGCTGCCATTTTTTATATGGCTCAGCCATGCGGCGTTTTCTTTCTTGATTCCGCCCAAGCCTTGAACGGATTCTGTTGGCTTTTTGGAGATGGCTGAGCGGGTTCCGCTGGCTTTATTGATACTTTTTTCCACTTTTAACAGCTTGAGGTATTTGGCTTTGCCGGCGTATGGGATGAAGGAAGTGGCTGCACTTCCCGATGCGTACATGATTCCTTCTTTTTCAGCGGTGTCTGATATGGATTGAGCCATCGATTCAAGGATAATGACCGGATCTTCTATAATCAGTTCGAGCGTTTCCGCAGCACTCTCTATCCTTTTATCGGAAGCTTTTTTTAGAAAATCCGGTTCTATACTATCTGGAATCAGGTCTGATACGGCAATGATGCCAGCATCGATAACAAGCGTAACAACGCCTTTCAGTATCTCCAGAATTGTATCCTCTACCCCATCTCTAAAATCCCTGATTCCACCAGTCGTTACAGAAACCGCATCGCTTATCTTTTCATAAAAATTCATATAGCGATCTTGGACCGCCGCGGCCTTGTTTGCATATTCGTCATCTGTGTTTTCAAACTTTTTTACTTTTGACTCATAGAGGTCCCACAGCTCCTCCATTTTATGTTTAAGCCTGGATTGAGCGGATTCCATGTCGTTTCGAAGGCTTGCCAGCTTCTGTTGATTAGATCTGCTGCGCTCTTTTTCTTCCGGATCTGCATCGTCCAACAGACTAGACAGAAGGCTTGGGGACCGATTGGCTTCCAAGATTGCACGGGTAAGGCTGTTCGTTACTCCCCATTCAATCTGTGAGAGATTCCCCCAAATATCGTTCCGGTCGACTCTCATCATGCTGTTTCTGGAAATAGGTGTGATATAAGCTGTTGTATCGGCCACATAGCTTTCAAACAATGTCAATAAATCCTCAATTTGCGTCTGATAGCTTTGGATATTTTTCTTGGATTGCTGCATGAGATCGTCCCAGGCTTCCAGGCTCTTTCCTGCATTCCTCTCTGCGTAGACCGCTATTGTGTTGAGAGAACTCTGCATCTGATGCAGGGCATGCCTATATGTATGAAGCTTTTCAATGATCTGGTCCAGCGTTCCATAGTTGATTTGGATGTCCCGTTTCATGACTGCCCGCTCCGAATCGCCCTGCCCACTTCTTCGTCTGCCTTTTTCATTTCTTCCAATATTCCTTTACCGGCTGCATAGACGTCATTCATGTTTTTTACTAAATCCGTATTCATATCATTATTCATATGATCCAGAATCGCATCCACTTTTTCTATAAATCAGAATGAAAGCTTTTCAGCTGATTTCTTGTCCCCGTACGAAAGGTGTCTGTGTAACTGCTAAACTCGTCGATACTGGATTGCAGGGTTTGTAAAGTGGCCTGCAGCTCGCGGATATCCATCTTGATATGTTCGGTTCCCAATTCTACACTCCTCTCTGCTATTTTCTCATCTAAAATGAACGGATTCAATGGCGGCGATCAGCCGATTCAGTTCAGTGATCATTTCTTCCGTTTTTTCGCGCATTTCTTCTTCCACAGAAGCATTTTCTAAGTCCATTTGCTCGAAATTCTTCTGTATCCCATATTTGGCATCTTCCAAAGAGGAGATCATATTGGATGCTACGCTATAACAAAAACCGGACGTATAGTTTGCCATTATCTTTCACCCGCTTTTTCCATTTCCATCTGAAGGGATTGCATATCCTGTGCGGAAAACTCAATTGAAGTCATATTTTTTTCTACAATCAGCTCTTCTTTCATAAGCAGCTCAAACGCTTCTTCCATTTCATCTTTAAAACCCGTATGGATCACATTTGTAATCAAGGGCTCTGTAAAATAGAGGATGGCATCCTTCTTCATTTCCCCTACAGGGTACACCACACCGCCGTACGGAAAAAACGTTTGATAGCCTGTTGGCACTGTAAAACGTTTGGTGATGACAATTTTGGCGGTGAGGAAGTTTGCTGCTCCGGAAGAAAGTAAAGCGGGTTCAGCTCCACCACTGACCCTAACGGCAGCACTTCTCTCATAATTTCAATGCAGGAAGTAACGAAAGGGAAGAAAAGAGTTTCATGTAAACAATAATGGGTCCGTTTAAACTGAACTACATGTTCATCATTCTCTTTTCTATAATAAATTGCTTCCCCATTTGTGCTTTTTATATCGCAGGAAGAGAACCCTTGCTTGAAAGCAAAATAAAGTTCCTGAAATACGAGCTCATCCTCCAGGTATAAATCAGCGAACTCCTGGATTGCCGCACGGTATCTGCCTTTTGATTCATCTGATAAGGAGTCCATGATTTGAGCTATTTTTTGCATAGCCAGTGCCTTTAACTGAGTCTTATGATTCAAACCGTTCCCTCCCTCTCATGTTAAATTTTTACATACATATATATTATAAACGAATGAATTGGAAATGATATGGTTAAAAATATCTAAATACCAAGGACTCACTATAATACCTTTTTTTTCTAAAGGTGGGAGGCGTTTTACAAGATTATGTTCCAGCTTTCAGAGAAGCCCTAAACGACGGGAAGTGGAAGGGTCAAGGCTGGCATAAAAAACCTCTTTGGCTTAATAAAATCTGAATTGCTTTATTTACAGAAGTTTGACAGTATGGAGCATCCCCAACAGAATTAGGATAATATACCCACCATTATAATCTCCATCAAATTAATGAAAAAATAAAAGGCATGACCCCGTATGATTTCCAGGTTCATGCCCTCGATTGCCTAACTAAATAAAACATCTAACTTTTATTGGTTCCACACTTATTGTTTAGTCACTTTCTTACAAAGAGAATTACAGTCCGATTGAAATAAATTTCACTTCTAAGTACTCGTCAATGCCCAGGTGGCTTCCTTCGCGTCCGAGTCCGCTTTCTTTGAAACCGCCGAATGGCGCCTGTGCCACGGATGGAAGTCCGTCATTCAATCCGACAATTCCGTATTCAAGTCCTTCGGAAATTTGAACGGCTTCACTGATGTTTTCACTGAATACATAGGCTGCCAATCCATATGGAGAGTTATTGGCGCGCTCAATCACTTCTTCCGTTGTCTGGTATGTAGCGATTGGAGCAAGCGGGCCAAATGTTTCTTCATTCATGCAGAGCATATCGTCTGTCACATCGACAAGAACGGTCGGTTCCACAAAGAATCCGTTCAGATGATCGAGCTTGCCTCCGCCGATTGCGATTCTTGCGCCTTTTTTCTCAGCGTCTTCCAATTGATTAGACACTTTCTTCACGGCACGGTCATCGATCAGCGGCCCGATATCCACGCCTTCTTCCAAACCGTTGCCGACTTTAAATTCAGCGACCGCTTTCGTAAATGCATCAACAAAGGCATCTTTCACCGTTTCATGGACATATACGCGGTTGGCGCATACACAGGTTTGGCCGGCATTGCGGTATTTAGAAGCAATTAAGCCTTGAGCCGCTTTTTCAATATCCGCATTGGCCGTCACGATAAATGGTGCATGTCCTCCAAGTTCAAGAGAAACCTTTTTCACGGTATCTGCCGCTTGGCGCATCAGCAGTTTGCCGACTGGCGTTGATCCGGTAAAGGAAATCTTCCGGACACGGCCGTCCTTCATCCATGTTTCCCCAATTGATTTGGCGTCTCCTGTAACGATATTAATGACACCCTTCGGAATGCCTGCCTCCTCTGCCAGTTCCACCAATCTAAACGCTGTCAGCGGTGTAAGCTCTGCCGGCTTGATGACTGCTGTACATCCCGCTGCCAAAGCAGGGGCCACTTTTCTTGTAATCATCGCTGCCGGGAAGTTCCATGGCGTGATGGCAGCCATAACCCCAACTGGCTGCTTCTGAACAAGGATTCGTTTATTTTTTGCAGATGCAGGAATCGTTTCCCCGTAGACACGCTTTCCTTCCTCAGCATACCAGGAGATGAAGCTGTTGGCATAATTCACTTCGCCAATTGCCTCTTTCAGCGGTTTTCCCTGTTCTGTTGTCATAAGCTCTCCGATTTCTTCTTTTGCCTGATCAATAAGCTCATGCCATCTCATCAAATAGGCTCCGCGTTCTGCAGCTGTTAAAACAGACCATGTTTTGAACGCTTCATACGCTGCATCAACGGCTTTTTCCGCTTCTGCCGCACCGCCGTTAGGGACCGTTGCAAATACTTCATTTGTTGCTGGATTCACGACTTCAATTTTTTCCGGTGTATCGATCCATTCGCCGTCAACGTACATTTTCCATTGTTTCATCTTCGAGCACTCCCTTTGCATTTTGTACTGGCACTTGTTTTTCTTCTATATGTGACTCATATTTTCCTTTATTCATATGATAATAGAAATACGCGCCAATTAACATCCATATGCCTACCATGATCCACTCATACGGCCAAACCAGGGCTGCCGGCATTCCGGGCATATACAGCGTAATGAACCCAAGGCTTAAAACAAGCGCAATCCAGCCAATCGCATTTTGCTTTCCTGCCTTGAACGGGCGGGCCATATTGGGCTCTTTTTTACGTAAAAGAATGAAAGATAATGCGACAAGAAAGTACGCCACCACAATGCCAAGTCCCCCTGCATCCACAATCCATACAAGCGCAGGCCGTCCTAACAGCGGCGCCAAAACTGCAAGTGCACCGAGGAAAAGAATGGCATGCGAAGGGGTTTTATATTTCGGATGCAAATAGCTGAACCATTTTGGCAGCATACCAGAGTCAGCCATGGCATAAATGATGCGGCTTCCGCCAATGATGAAGGCATTCCAGCTCGTCACAATGCCGCAGACTCCTCCGAATATTAAGATATTTGCGAAAATTTTAGATCCAAAGACAGCAGCCATCGCATCAGCCGTTGCCAATTCAGAAGCCGATAATGCTTCATGGCCTAAAGCCATGGAAACCCCAAAAGCGATGGCCAGATAAAAGATCACGGCACAGGCAACAGAAAAAATCAGAATCTTGCCGATTTCCCTTGGCGGCATGTTCGCTTCCTCCGCCACCTGCGGAATGACATCGAACCCGACAAACAGGAAAGGCACCATGATAAGCACGGCCATAACCCCTCCGGCCCCTCCGTTAAAGAACGGCTGAAGATTCTGGGCATCTCCGTTGATCGATGAGCCGAACACAAGGAACAGGCCAATCCCGACAATGAATATCGTCAGCACGCCCTGCATGAAGGCTGCGGGCTTTAATCCAAAATAATTGAGCGCCGTCAGCAAGACCGCTCCGCCAGAACCGATCAGCACCCATGTCAGATAAACATCCCAGCCGCTGATGGTCCACAAATACCCCGTTTGATAATCCGGAATGATATAGTCCATGACGGTCGGGAGAGCAACCGCCTCAAAGGTCACAACCGATACATACCCGAGTGTGATGGCCCAGGAACCGATAAAGGCTGCTTTTCTTCCCATAGCGCGTTCTATGTAATGATGTTCCCCTCCCACATTCGGCATCGCCGAGGCGAGTTCCGCATACGTCAGGCCGACAAAGGTAACCAGCAATCCTCCGATGACAAAGGCAACCAGTGCCCCCATCGATCCCGCCGAGTCAATCCAGTTTCCGGAAAGGACAACCCAGCCCCAGCCAAGCATGGCCCCAATCGATAAAAACAGTACATCTACTTTTGACAGGACTTTTTTGAACTTCTTATTTTCCATCTCATGATTCATCCGCTTCATCCCTTCAATCCAGATACTTTTTTATTTTCCGTATTGCCGATGATTGGCTTATGCCAAGAGCTTCAGCTGCTTTATAAGAAGAGCCGTATTGATCATATGCCTTTCTGATCATCGATTTTTCCACTTCTTCCAGCACTTCAGGCAGCGTGCGTCCTTCTTTTCCAAGACTCCCATGCTGCATTTCTGACGGCAGCTCACTTTCCATGACTGACCTTTCATTGGTGACAACAAGACGCTCAACCATATTGCCAAGCTCACGGATATTGCCTTTCCACTCAAAATCGATGAAGCTTTGCAGGACTTTTGGAGAAAACCGGACATTCCGGCCATAGGTTTTGTTAAAATGATCGAGAAAATGATAGACAAGAGGAGCGATATCCTCTTTTCGTTCACGCAAAGGCGGAATAAAGATGGGAACAACATTCAGCCGATAATATAGGTCGCGGCGAAAAGTACCTTCCTCCACCATCTGCTCCAGGTTTTTATTTGTTGCGGCAATAATGCGGAGATTCAGGGAAATTGGTTTTTTCCCTCCAAGAGGCCTGATCTGCTTTTCCTGCAATACATGAAGCAGCTTGCTCTGCGCCTGCAGCGAAAGCTCACCCACTTCATCCAGAAACAGCGTCCCGTGATTGGAAAGTTCAATTAAGCCCTTTCTTCCCGTCCGGGAGGCACCCGTAAAAGCGCCGGCTTCGTACCCAAACAGTTCCGACTCGATCAGCTGGTCGGGCAGGGCTGCGCAGTTTATTTCATTTAATACTTGCTCTTTCCGATGGCTTAGGGCATGAATGGCCCGGACGATTTTGCTTTTGCCTACACCGGTTTCACCCAGCAGCAGGACCGTCGTATCCACCTTAGCCACCTTTCTGATGGTTGAGAGTACATGCTCCATCTTTTCACTTTTCGATATCAATCCTTCTACTTCGACAGGCTCATGAAACTCTTTTTTATAGGAAGCCAACTGATCTTCCATTTCTTCTATTTTATTACGCAGACGGCTCAGCTCCGTTAAGTCGCGGGAATAGCTGATGACGCTTTTTAATTCCCCGGCCTTATTAAACACGGGCTGCGTACGCACATGGAGAGTGCGTCCTGCATTCGTTGTCTGAAACAATTCGATCGGCGTCTTTTTTTCGATCACCTGCAGTGTTGCCGACGGATAAAAAATTCCCATTCTCTCTAAATCCTTCACATGCTTCCCAACTAAATGACCGGATGGCATTCCATAGTTCCGCTCACATGCCGAATTCACAAGAAGGACGATTCCTTCTGCATCAGTCAAAATGATTTCGTCAAATGATGATTCAAAAATATCCAGCAATTCTTCTTCCACAGAACCGAGTGACAGATTCATAGAAAACCTCCCTCCAGACAGATTCACTTGAATGAATTATATCAGAAATTTCTGTCTCTTAGGAGGGGGTTCCATATTTTGAAAAATTAAACGGCCGGAATCGCTCCGCCAATTGCCTCTTTAATGGATGCTTCAATAATATCAAGGCCTTCTTCTAATTGATCCTCCGTAATTACAAGCGGCATTAAGATCCGCAGAACATTTCCATAGGCACCCGCACTCAAAAGAAGCAATCCGCGCTGATTGGCCTCATGAATGATTTGGTTCGTTAAGGCTTTATTCGGCTCCTTCGTTTCCAGGTCTTTCACAAGCTCCATCGCACACATCGAACCGAGTCCGCGTACATCTCCGATAAAAGAGTACTTGGTCTGAAGCTGACGGAAGCGGTCCATTACGATACGGCCCAGCTTCTCAGCACGCTCATTTAATTTTTCTTCCTCAATTATGTCCAGAACCGCAAGCGCTGCCGCACATCCAAGCGGGCTTCCCGCATATGTGCCGCCCAATTCACCCGGAGAAGCCGCATCCATCACTTCGCTTCGTCCGATTACACCGCTGATTGGCACGCCCGCTCCGAGCGATTTAGAAACCGTAATTAAGTCTGGAACGACATCAAAATGCTCAATGCCGAAATATTTGCCTGTCCGGCCAAAGCCCGCCTGGATTTCATCAGAAACAAACAGGATTCCATGCTTTTGACATTCTTCGTAAACAGCCTGAACAAATCGCTTCGACGGCACAATGAACCCGCCTTCGCCCTGTACCGGCTCCATGACGACCGCCGCAATCGTTTCGGGGGCTACATCATTCACAAAGCAGTCGCGGAACTCTTGAATAATCAGATCCTCATACTCGGTTTCCGATACCTGTATCGGCCTGCGATACGCATATGGATACGGCGCTTTATAAACCTCCGGCGCAAATGGGCCGAATTCATATTTATAAGGTTTCACTTTGCTCGTCATCGTCATTGTCATCAGCGTCCGGCCATGGAAGCCGCGGTTAAAGGAAATGACCCCGGGGCGCTTTGTATACTTGCGGGCAATTTTTACGGCATTTTCCACCGCTTCGGCACCGCTGTTTAAAAACATCACTTTCTTATCATGGCTGCCCGGCGCAATCGCTGCCAGCTTTTCCGCCAATTCGATATATGGCTCATACATCACCACATTGAATCCGGTATGGATATATCGCTCCGTCTGGTCATGTATCGCCTGTTTTACTTTAGGATGGCCGTGGCCGACATTAATCGTGCCGATCGCCCCTACAAAATCAATAAATGTATTTCCGTCCACGTCACGCACCAGCGCGCCTTTTGCTGTATCGACAAATGCCGGGATTCCATAGCTGACTCCCTTTGGCACAATGTTATTTCTTCTTTCCAGCAATTTTTCAGACTGGCTTCCTGGTAATGGGGTGGTTATGTTTGCAAACTGATCTGTCATATTCGTCTCTTCCTTTCAGGTTGGTTTGTTACTATATCAATGCAAAAAACGTGCCAACTTGAAATGTCTGAAAAACAGGAAATTTGCACAGAAACAAGCGGCCTGTTAAGTCATTTAAGACTCACATAAGTCTAAAACGAATATTAGCCACTGGTCTATTTCCCCTGTCCTGAAAAAGAAATCGAACCGATGGATGCTACTTTTCCTGGCTGAGTTTGGATTATGGAAGAAAAAGCTGATGATGACTGTAAAATTCATCAGCCGCCAAGGGGGAATATTGGAATGAAGAATCTTGTCCATGAAAATAAAATGATCATTGTTTATCCGCAGCTTGCAGCAAAGCTAGGCCTGAAGGAAGCGATCATCCTGCAGGCAATCCACTATTGGCTTGAGAGAAGCAAGCACCATATCGACGGCAGGACATGGGTGTATAACACCTATCAAGGCTGGCATGAGCAGCTTCCCTTTCTATCGGCGGAAACGATCAAACGGACGATCCGGGGACTGGAGAAGAACGGGTATTTGCTGTCAGCCAATTACAACCGGCTGAAGCTCGACAAAACGAAATGGTATACGATTAATTATGAAAAGCTGCACGAGGACAGCACAGACAGCTTCCCGTCCGGTCAGGCTGAGCCATCGGACGGTTCAGAAGAACTGCCTGGTGACAGTCCTTTGACACCAGCATTACCAGAAAGCACTTCAGAAAGTACTTCAGAAACAACGGACAGATATCCAATCGAATCAAGAGAGGCCAATGACGCTAAGCCTGCTTCCGAGAGCATCCAGCTTCTGATCCAGGAAACCTTTCCGTACGGACTGAAGAACGATTGGACGGAGACGATTCAGTCAGTCTTTCACGACTTCAGCCACCGGCTTTCCCTCCCTGTCTTCCGGAAAATCCTTCAGGATATCAGCCGCAAAGCGGGACAAATTCTCTGCTTTGACAAATATTTGCGGAAATCTGTCCAAAATGCCCTCTCCCCTCAGAAAAGAATCATGAGACAGGAGCCTGTTCCGGATTGGATGAAAACGAGGGAAACCCCTCATCCTCCTATGGAGAAGTCTGCCCATCGGTCTATTGCGGAGCGGCGGGAAGCCATCCTAAACCAGCTGGAGGCCTGGAGAATGATGAAGGCGACGTAAAGAGATTTTCGACAAAAAGGAAGGGCGGATATTTCCGGGGAAATTCTACAAGATTCCTCCCTGTGCCGCCAATCATTTCGATTGGATTTCCAGTCGTTCCAGTAATAAAAAATTGACTTCCAGCCGTGCCAATCCTACTATAGATGAATCAGTGAATTAGGAGGTGTTTATCATCAGCTATCAAAGTTTGCTGCAAATGAACACGATATTTATCAGCCTTTTAATCGAATCTCTCCCTTTTATTTTAGTGGGAGTCCTTATATCCGGTATCATACAAATGTTCATATCAGAAGAAATGCTGGCGAGAATCATTCCGAAGAACCCCTTCCTGGCTGTTTTATCCGCCATCGGAGCCGGGGTTTTCTTTCTGGCATGTGAGTGCGGAATTATCCCGATTACCCGGCGCCTGATTGCAAAGGGCGTGCCGCTTCCGGCTGCAATGGCCTTCATGCTATCCGCTCCCATTCTGAATCCAATCGTGCTGTTTTCAACCTATATCGCCTTTGGAAACAGCTGGAGCATGGTACTCTACCGCGGCGGAACGGCTTTGCTGACCGTTCTTTTGATTGCCTGGATCATCTCCCTGCAATTCAAAACATCGCAGCTGCGCCCTGAAAAGATCGTCCATGATCATGACCATGACCACCCGCAGACCTTCAAGCAAAAAATTTCAGGTACGCTGAAGCATTCCATTGAAGAATTCTTTTCTGTGGGGAAATATTTAATTATCGGTGCTTTATTGGCAGCCGGCATTCAGACGTTCTTAAAAACGTCCCTGCTGCTTGAAATCGGACAGGGAAATGTATCGGGCCATATCGTGATGATGGGGCTGTCCTATGTGATGTCGCTTTGCTCTCAGGCAGATGCCTTTGTGGCCAGTTCTTTCCGGAGTACGTTCTCCATTTCATCACTGACCGCATTCCTTGTATTTGGAGCGATGTTTGATATTAAAAATACCATCATGATGCTTGGAACCTTCAAGAAGAAATTTGTCTTCTTCCTGATGCTTTATATTTTCCTTGCCGTTCTGATTCTGACCTTATTATTCATTTCTTAAAAAGGGAGGTGCTTTACATGATTCGTTTAGTTATTTTAATCGGGCTCACATTTTTGTTTATGCATCTGCACGCCTCCGGAAATATTTCAAAATACATCAATATGGAATATGCGTATGTGTCCAAGATCGCCATCTACATTCTGGCTGTCTTTACGATCATCCAGTTTTATCTGTATATCAAAGGCGACGGCCATGAGGAAGAAGATTGCCATTGCGGCCATGACCATTCCCATGACAACAAGGGCTGGAATAAATTCTCCACCCAGGTTTTATTTTTGATTCCGATCTTTACAGGCCTGTTCCTTCCCGTGGCCACGATGGATTCCAATATCGTCGATAAGAAAGGATTCCATTTCCCGGTCTATGACGAACAGGATGAATACAGCCAGACGCAGTTCCTTCAGCCTGACACAAGCCTTTATTATGATAAGGAAGCCTATCTGAACATGATCGATAAATCGCTTAAAGGCTTGGATAAGAAGAAGGAGCTTCAGCTGAAGGACGACAATTACCTGACAGATCTGGAAACGATCTATTACTACCCAGGGGAATTTACCGGCAAAAAGGTCACCTTAACCGGGTTTTCCTATCATTCCGATGACCTGGCGAAAAATCAGTCCTTCCTGTTCCGGTTCGGAATCATTCACTGTGTCGCCGATTCAGGAGCCTTCGGGATGCTGATTGATTGGCCGAAAGAAGCCAAGCCCGCCAACGATGAATGGTTTACGGTAACCGGCGAGCTGGAAACGGTCTATTACCAGCCGTTCAAAAAAACGATTCCGCTGCTCAAAGTCACTTCCTATGAAAAGACGAGCGAACCGGATGATCCATATGTATATCGGCAATATTAAAAAGTAAGGGGCTTACGTCTCCTTACTTTTTTATATGATTCAAAAGGGGGTTCCGAAACATACATAACCCTCCGAATCATTCGGAACCAGCTTACGAAGGGCTTTTGTTAATGCAGACCGGCCAATGCAGAGAGAAACCATCTGCAATAAAAAAAGCAAGGACCTTATCGGCCCTTACTTTTTTCGGTTTATACCAGAATCAGCACATAAAGAGATAGGCACGGTGGCCGGTGTCTTCTCCCTGATGAATATCCGAACAGTCCACCCATTTCATTCTGCTTTCCCTTTCTCTGATGGACCGTTCGATTTCCGTCTGTGCCTCATCCATCACTTTTTGAATGTCGGCCAGTTCAAGGCCAAAATGGACGGCAGCCGCCCTGTAAGGTGAATCTTCCTGCATCAGCCGCATGAAGTGCTGCGGGTCGGCTGCGATTTCCTCCAGCTGATTTTCCTTTCTTTCGATGAACTGGTAGATTTCCCTCATTTGAGGCGGCAGGCCCTCAACCGCGCTTCGAAGCATAAATTCAAGTAAGATTGGATTCATACGGCACCTCCCTGACAGCTTACCAGCTAGCTTTTTTTACTCCAGGCACTTGTCCTTTATGGGCATATTCCCTGAAGGCAATCCGGGACATTTTGAATTTACGCAAATAGCCTCTTGGTCTTCCGGTTACTTCACAGCGGTTTTTCAGCCGGGTTGGCGATGAATCCCTCGGAAGTTTTCGAAGTGCTTCATAATCTCCTTTTTCCTTCAGCTCTCTTCGAAGTTCCGCATATTTGGCAACCATTTGCTCCCGTTTCTTTTCTTTCACGACTTTCGACTTTTTTGCCATGTTCCTGTTCCTCCTTAATCGAATTGATTACGATTTAACGTGTAAATGAATTATTTTGTTTCCCTGTGCAAAGTGCGCTTTTTCAGCCGCGGGCAATATTTCATCAGTTCAATACGGTCCGGGTTTGTTCGTTTGTTTTTCGTTGTAATGTAATTCCGGTCCCCTGTTTCCGTGCATGCCAGTGTAATTTTCACTCTCATCTTCTTTTCCTCCTTTTATCTCGAGCTTGATTATATTCATGTTAAAACCGATTTCCGCTGCAGGATGCCCGCTTTTCGCGGAACGTGCGGTGAGCCTTCTCGGCGCAGGCACCTCCGGGGTCTCACCCGGCCCGCTAATTCCGCAGGAGTCTCGCACCTTCCGCTCCAATCCTTTGTACACATCCATATGACTCATCAATAAAACGAAATGATTCTGATTTAAGTCAGATAGCTGCCTGACTATAAAACTGCTCGCCCACTATTATAAATCGAAATCATTCTTATTTGCAACCCTTACGCACTAAAACTTTTTTCTTCAATAATATGAATTTTTTAATAATTTATCTCGTATTATGTCCTATTTCCGATATAATAGGTGTAATATCGATGAAGAGGAGTGTACAGCATATGACAACGATTGTAACTACAGGACCTTTCCGTGCAGATCATGTCGGAAGTTTTTTACGCCCCAAAGCGCTTAAGGAAGCACGTGCGCAGAAAAAGGCGGGCACAATAACAGCAGAACAGCTGCGTGCCATAGAGGATGAAGAAATCCGGAAGCTTGTCGAAAAACAAAAAGAGGCCGGACTGCAGGCTGTGACGGATGGCGAATTCAGACGGTCATGGTGGCATTTCGACTTTCTGTCTGACCTTGTCGGCGTGGAGATGTACCAAGCAGAATCGGGCATCAAGTTCAATGGCGTAGAAACGAAGGCTGACGGCATTAAGGTGACCGGAAAGATTGATTTCAAGGACCATCCGGTGATTGAAGATTTCAAATTCCTTCAAAGCATCGCCGGTGACCATGTGGCCAAATACCCGATTCCAAGTCCGAACATGCTGTTATACCGGGCAAAATTTGAAGAAGGCGTTTATGAAGATAAGGAAGAATTATTCCATGACCTAACAGCCGCTTATCAAAAAGCAATTCAGGCTTTCTATGAAGCGGGATGCCGCTACCTGCAGCTGGATGATACGTCGTGGGCGCAATTCTTTTCACAGGAAAGCCTGGACAAGATCAAGGCCCGCGGAGAAGATCCGGATGAATTGGCCCAGCTGTCAGCAAGAGCGATTAATGAGTCAATCAAGTACAAGCCGGAGGATATGGTCATCACAATGCATATCTGCCGAGGAAACTTCCAGTCAACCTTTACATCAAGGGGCGGATATGACAATGTTTCAGAAGTCATTTTCGGCCAATTGAATGTGGACGGGCTGTTTCTTGAATTTGATGATGAGCGTTCCGGCGGGTTCGAACCATTGAAGCATGTGAACCGCGATGATTTACAAATCGTTCTCGGGCTTGTCACATCCAAGTTCGCTGACCTTGAGGACCCTGAGCGCATCCGGGAAAGAATTCGTGAAGCAAGCGAATATGTCAGCCTGGATCAGCTTTGCCTGAGCCCTCAATGCGGCTTCGCCTCCACCGAGGAAGGCAACCTTATCACAGAGGAAGACCAATGGAACAAAGTCCGCCATGTCGTCAGCATTGCTGAGTCTGTGTGGAAATAAGAACTTATAAAAAACCCCCGCTGTCCTGTACGGCGGGGATTTTATTTTTGCCTGGTGAGAGTCCGGACGGAATACTCCCCCTTTTCCCCGCTCACATGTTTTTGGTTATGATAAAAGTGGACTGCCAGATAAAAAAAGGCAATCCCTTCTGTCTTTCTCGGATCAATGCCTGTCAGCTCCTTAATTTGCTTCAGGCGGTAATGAAGCGAGTTAATGTGCAGATGCATCGCTTTCGCCGTGTCTTTAATCGAAAGGTTCTGCTCAAGGAAGGTCTGGAGCGTTTCCAATAAGTCATGTGATTCCAGCAAGGTGCACAGCGTCCGCTTCATGAACTCCTCCTGGATTTGAGAAGGGATTTCTTCTAAAATCACATCAAGCATCAGGTCTTCATAGAACACGGCTTCCTGCCGTTTTTCCGCAATTTTCAGCGCCTTCTTGGCTTCAGTAAAGGATGGCTGAATCACATTCGATTGGGCCGCCCTGCCGATTCCCGCAAACACCTTCATGTTATAGCGGAACAGGTAATTTTGCTGGATTTCCTTCAATTGAATCTCGAATTCCTTTCGGCTGAAGCTCGTTTCAAAACTTTTGACAATCAGGTACTTCCCCTGCCCCCAGCGGACAATAAACGTGTGATCCGAGGAAAAATGCCTGGCGAACAATTCGAACATATCCTTTTGAATCCAGTTGGCCTCACTTTCCTGCACATGGCTGATATCCAGCTGGAGCATACAGCAGACATGCCGATGATCCATCGGGATGCCAAGCAGTCTCCCCCGCTCAATGAATTCCTCATCGATGGCTTTTTCATTCACCCATTCATAGCAATAGGACTCAAGCGATCTCATCTTCCATTCCAGCTGTTCAGTCATATAGGCTTCCCGGATGATCAGCTCGGTCATTTTCCGGATGACCTCGGCATAAGGCTCGACCGTTTTGGGTCTGCCGGTAATCCCAATCACCCCGACAATCGACGTTCCGAGCATGACCGGCATATTGATTCCTTCCCTGACACCTTTCAATGTATGTACCATTGTTTCATCGATATGAAGCCTTTTCTTTGTGTCCAGCACCCGATTTGCGCCCTCATGATAGGTGCCGATCCGATCTTCCTGGGTCGAGGCGATAATCATGGAATGCTGATCGACGACAATGAGGTCTTCCTTCAGCACCTGGCAGACTTCCTGGACGATTTTCCCTGCTAATTCCGGCAGTAAGTTCAATGATGCTCCCCTCCTCTCCGGGTGATCGAAAACAGGACCTATGCATCCATGTGCATAAGCCCTGCCCCTTTTTATTAAACTGCTGCTTCCTTTTTCACATTCAGCAGCTTGAAAAATTCCTTCATGAAGCCCGGCAGATCCGGCCATGCATGCCCTGAAACGATATTGCCGTCGACATGGAGCATCTTTTCTACATAGGTAGCACCCGCCGCTTCCACTTCTGGCCGGCAGGCGGAATAGGCGGTCATTTCTCTGCCCTGGATGTGCTCACGTACCGTCGTCAGAACAAGCTGGCCATGGCAGATGACGCCAAGCGGTTTGTCTTCTTTCAGAAAATGGGCGGTGATATCCCGGATCTTTTGATTCATCCGGATGTATTCCGGGGCCCGTCCTCCCGGGATGATCAGGCCGTCAAAGTCTGCCGGATTGATATCATCGACGGCGGCATGCGCTTCGATTTTATATCCCCATTTTTCCGTGAACGTGTCCATTTCCGGAAGAAAATCATGCACAACGGTCTGCAGCTTCTTTTTCACAGGCGAAGCAATGGTACACTCGATTTCTTCTTCGATACAGCGGTAATACGGATAGAAGACTTCCAACGCCTCGACTGCATCACCGGTTACAATCAATACCTTTTTACTCATTCCGATACCCCATTTCCATTTATTTTTTTATGCCAATGGCACAGTATTGCTGTTCTTTGGCTCAAGCCCGTACCTTGCTTCAAGGAGCCCCCTGCAATAGTAGGCGTTAAATTCCATGTTCATCCTGGTCCGCTTAGCCCCGTGAAGGTAATCCATGAACTCCTCCTCACTGAGAGGCTTGTCCTCGGGAGTGGTGACGGCGATGCCGCTTGTATGGTTCAGCCGCTCTTTTTTCTCCAGATAGCGTTCCCTCACTTCCCTGCCTTCTGCGTCCAGTGTCATTGCCTCCAGCTGATTTACTGTCAACTCAATAATGCGGCGCCGGGTCATGCCGGTTTTCATCAGATAGCGCATCAGCTTTTCCTGCCTGGCATAATAAGCCTTAATATTGAATGTCTTTCTCAGCTCGCCCAGATTGCCGTCGGTAAGTTTTTTAAAAGACTCACTGAAACTCACACCGGCATTGGCGCCCTTATTGATTTCTTCGGAAGCGCAGTGATCGATCAGGTTCACTTCCACTTCCTGCACCCAATCCAGCTCCGTAATCGCAGCCTGGATATCCTCCGCCATAATATAAGCGAAATTCGGGGAACACCAATACGTAGGCAGACGGAATATCACCTTGACTTTTCCTTTTGAAATGACGATCCCTTCAATGAACCCCAGTTCCGGCAAAGACTGATCCAGTTCCGGATCATATACCTTCTCCAGCTGTGCATTGACTTCTTCAATCTTGTTCAAGGACTATCCACCTCCTGTTTTTACATGATCGGAGCTGAGGCTGAATCGGAATGAAACTTGCGCTTCATGGCCTCCAGATCCACGTTATAAAGCCTTGCGGCGTTTTCAGCCATGATTTTCTTTTTGACCGGCAGGCTGAGGGTGACGCCCATTTCTTCCTCAATGTCTTTTGGCAGCTCAAATTCCATGAATTTTTCAATCAGCCATTTCGGCTCCCAAATGGCATAGTCGCTTCCGAATAGGATTCGGTCTTCATCAAGCCAGTACAGGAGCTCGCCGATGATTTCAGCAAAGTAGCGCGGCCGCGTATGGATCAGGGCATTTGCTACAGCCAGTCCTGCATACACATTCTTTTCCTGTGTGGCAATCCAGCAAAAATCCTCCAGGCGCGGCAGGCCGACATGCTCTACGATGAAGTTCAATTCCGGGAAACAGCTTGCCGCATCATCCACATCCGCTACATCGAAGGCATCCCGGTTCAGCGGGGTAACGGTCGGTCCTTTATGCACATGAATATTCTTAATTCCGAGCTGCTGGCATTTCTCCAGGTAGCGTTTGGCTGAGTCATCAGACAGCTTGTACCCTTTGGAATCGCCGTGCCAGTCAGCTGTATAAAGCTTGATTCCCTGCCACTTATAGCGCTCATGCATTTCCTCGAGCCTCTCCAGCCCCCGCTCGCCATGCCTTGGATCAAATGTTCCATTGCAGATGAACCGTCCCGGATACTGTTTGGCCATCCGGTCATTAGCTTCGAAATCCCCGAATCCGTTTCGATAAAACTCCCGTAAATACACCGGCTGGAAAATCGCCATATCGGCATAGCCGTTTTCAATGACATCCCTCACCAACCGCTCGGGAGAATACTTGACGAATTCATCCTTATCCCACAGATACTCTTTCGGGCTCAAATTGGTATGGTAATCATAAAAACAGCTTATGAACTGCTCCCCGTGAATATTCAGCTGATTTTCCTTGCTCCCGTCCCATAAGGCAATATGCGCATCAATGATAAAAATCTCTTCCCCGTCCTTCGTCTTATACATGTTCATCCTCCTTTATTGAAAACGCTGTCATTTTCTCCAAATAGGTGACTGTATACTCTGCTTATTCAAGTAGATTATAAGATACAGGGAATTGGTTTAATAGGTGTGTTTCTCTAAAAATGGATGTCCAATTGATGTAAAATTTTGGATGTTCACCCAAAGCACTGCACTCTAGTTGTCTATTATTATACTAGAGTGCGGTTTACCGAAACAGATTCCTTTTTACTATTTTTTCCATTCTTGTGTGCTTCCAAAAGCAAATCGGCCAGATGTACAGCCCGTACCTGCCCCGTAAGCCCCTCCCGCTCAATGCCCAGCTTCATCTGAAGCAGGCAGCCCGGATTTCCGGTTACAATCGTTGCCGCTTCGGCCGCTTTCGCCTGTTCCATCTTCCTGTCAAGAATCTGCATTGACATGTCGCTTTCCACGATATTATAGATGCCGGCGGATCCGCAGCAGCGGTCACTGTCCTTCATCTCTCGGAATTCAATCCCCTCGATGGCCTGAAGAAGGCGCCGCGGCTCGCTTCCCACCTTCATGACATTCCGGAGGTGGCAGGAATCCTGGTAAGTGACCGTCTGGGAATCAAGCGAAAGCGGCTGTTCATGAAACTCCAGCTCTACGAGGATTTCGCTGATATCTTTGATCTTTCCGACGAAAGCTTCTGCCCGCTCCTTCCATTCCGGCTCCTCCTTCAATAAGTAGCCGTAGTCGATTAAATAAGCGCCGCAGCCCCCGGCATTCGTGATAATATAATCGGCTCCGGTCTGTTCGAAGGCCGCAATGTTCCGCTTGGCCAAATCCTTGGCCAGATCCTTCTCGCCGCTGTGTCCGTGCAGGGCGCCGCAGCATGTCTGCTGTTTTGGGATGACAATCTCGCAGCCTGCCAGCTGGAGCAGTTCTGTCGTCGCCTGATTGGTCGGCAGGAACATCGTATCCATGAGGCAGCCTGAAAAAAAGGCGGCTTTCGCTTTCGTTTCCTGCTTGCTCTCCAGTTCCCGCGGACGGTTCTTCATCTCCTTCAGCGAAGGCACCTGCGGCAGGATTTTTTCCATCGCCGCAAGAGATTCCGGGAAGAGCTTCATGACCCCCATTTTATTTACGGCCGTTTTCAGGCCCGTATTCTGGTACATATGAAGCAGGCCGACCATGGTCCTCATCCGCTTTGGATGCGGGAACATCCCCTTAAACACAGCGCGCTTCATCATCCTGGCCGGAAGCGGCGCCTTCTTGTTCTGATTGATGATGTCCCTTGCCTCCTCCAGCAAATGGCCGTATGTGACGCCCGAAGGACAGACCGGCTCGCACGCCCGGCATCCCAAACAAAGCTCCAGACTCCGCTCCACTTCTTCATCCGGCTCGATGACCCCGTCGACGACTCCCTTCATCAAGGCGATCCGGCCCCGAGGGGAATGGGCTTCCTGATAACCCGATTCAAGATAGGTAGGACAGCTCGGCAGACAAAAGCCGCATTTCATGCAGTTAAGCAGCTGATCCTGATCCATCCGTTCCTGAAACGATTGCTCAATGCTTTTCCGCTCTTCAACACTCGTCATGAAGTCACCACCACCCGTTTCCGGACATCGCCGGCAAAGATTTTCCCCGGATTTAAAAGATTATGCGGATCCAGGGCCTGCTTAATCTGTTTCATCACAAGAACGCCTTCTTTTCCCATTTTCATCTCCAGATACGGAGCCTTCATCGCGCCGACCCCATGCTCGCCGGTAATGGTGCCGCCAAGCTCGACTGCCTTTTTAAAAATCTCCTCAAAGGCCTGTTCCACCCGCTCAATCTCCTCTTTATTCCGCGCATCGGTCGGACAGGTCGGATGGAGATTGCCGTCACCCGCATGGCCAAACGTACAGATGGAAAGCTTGTACTTTTGGGCGATTTCATTAATGGCCACAACCATCGTCGCAATTTCCGAACGGGGCACGGTCGCATCCTCCAAAATGGTCGTCGGCTTCAGCCGCGCCAATGCCGACAGAGCCGTTCTCCTTGCAGCCGTCAGCGCCTCGGCCTCCTGGGCTGACTGGGCGACTTCCATGGAAAGGGCCCCGTTCTCAAGGCAGATCGCATTGATGCTCTCCATGTCCCGCTTGACCTGTTCCGCCTCCCCGTCCTGTTCAATCAACAGCACGGCTGCCACATCCGTCGGCAGGCCGATCTGGGCATAATCCTCGACAACCCGCAGTGTCGGCTGATCCAAGAACTCCAATGTTGACGGAATAATCTGATTTTTAATGATCCGGGATACCGAACGGGCGGCCTCCTCCAAGTCCTGATAAAGCGCCAATGCCGTCATCTTCATCTTTGGCTTAGGAATGAGCTTCAGAATCGCCTCTGTCACAACACCGAGCGTTCCTTCCGATCCGACCATCAGCCTCGTCAAATCATATCCGGCCACGTCCTTCGCAAGCTTGCCGCCGGTGCGGATGATATCTCCATTGGCCATAACGACCGTCAGGCCCAGCACATAGTCACGGGTCACCCCATACTTCAATCCCCTAAGACCGCCGGAATTCTCGCTGATATTGCCGCCGATGGTCGATATTTTCATAGAACCAGGATCAGGCGGATAAAAAAGCCCCCTCATCTCGACTGCCTGGATCAAATCCTGCGTGACAAGTCCAGGCTGCACCGTTACCGTTAAATTCTCTTCATCGATCTCCACGATTTTATTCATATGCTTAAACAGCAGGACAATCCCGCCCTGGACCGGACACGTGCCCGCGCTCAGGTTTGTTCCCGATCCTCTTGGGACAATCGGTACCTGATGCTCACTGCAAAGTTTCAGCACTTCAGCGACTTCCTCTGTGCTCCGCGGTGATACGACCGCGTCCGGCATCGCCTGGAACTGCGGGGTCGCGTCATAGGAATAGGCGTAGCAGCTCACTTTCGAATCCTCCACATTCTCTCTTCCGACTAGTTGCATCAAGCTTTCTTTCAGTTCATTCGCAATCATCGCTCCACATCCCATCCATCGAGTTATCTTCTTCATCTTGCCTTCATTGTAGTAGAGTTCATTCTCGAAAACTATGGATGAATGTTTAAAAAAAGAACTGGAAAATGCCCTTTTATTGGATGAATATACAAAGAAGAAGTCCCCAGAAACTGAATAAACATCCAAAAGAAGAATTGTAGATTTCCTGAATCATCAGTATAATTATGGAAAACAGAAGTGCATGCCATTGAAATCGCAATGCAAGAATCCCTTCAATATGTATGGCTTGCCATCATTATCTTGCTGATCATCCAATTTGGAGGGAAAACCCCCAATGGCAGAGATGGTTTCTTACGTTATGTTTTCCGCCATTTTGGCCGTCCGTAAATTCTTTGTTCATTTCTTTATTGAAAAATATAAGAGGGGATGCACCTTAACTAAAACAGAAGATAAATACCGGAGGATAAAGATGCCATTCATTTTTAGAACATCCACACTGGAAGACATCACAGCGCTGCTGGCCATACAGCAGGCAGCGTTTCAGGAAGACCTGGAAAAATATGAAGACTTTGAAACCAGCCCAGCTTGTGAAACGCCTGAGAAGCTGGAAGAAAACATCCATACCTATCATCATTTCACGATTTTAGACGGCGAAACGATTATTGGCGCGATTGATGTAAGAGGCCATCAGGAGCATAGACACATCGATAAACTGTTTATTGCCCCGTCCTATCAAAATAAAGGCGCAGGTACCGCTGCGATGGAATTCCTTAAGAACCAATTTCCGGATGCCCAGCGATGGTCGCTGTATACGCCTTCTTTAAGTTTTCGGAACCATCATTTTTATGAAAAATCCGGCTTTACCAAGAAAAAGAGACTGCGCTGACACCTAAGCTGCTGCTCTTTAAATATGAAAAAGCAGTGGAATGTCCGGTGATGATTGCTCCGGACTCATCGAAAACGCTCGAATAGGAAGACTTAAGGGCGGAGCCTGCCCATACATCGCAGCCCGCCCGTTTGTTTTCAATGCTGTTTATTCATGACCTTATACAGCACCTCTTCCTCCCCATCCTCTGTATATGATTCTAAAACAATAGCCTGATGATCTTTGAAATAATAATAGGTTCGATCATCGTTTTTACATTTAATCGCTACCATCCAGTTGGCATTTCCTCTTAAATTCGCGATAAAGGCTTCATTATAAATAATATCTTTTTGAGGCTCTGCAGTCTGCAAATACTCCGTCACGCTTTTTTGAGCGCTTCTCAGTTTATATTGAACATAAGCAAATGGAATGCCAATCAAGAGAATAAAAACGGCTAAAGCCATCCATAATTTTTTCCTCATTCTGTTCCCTCCCTCTTTCCCTAAAATAGTTCTCTGCGGCCGTTTTAGAAGGAAGCAAGGCCAATTGCCGCCGCCGGACCCTTGAAGGTCATGCTCAATAAAATCAAGGCCATCTCCTTCGGCTCCTGCGTCATGCCCCCTGCCAGCCATTGCTGGATGACCCCGAGATGGGCAGAGGTGATATAGGCGGAAAATAAATCAACCGGGACACCCGCTTCTCTTTTTTCCAGCTTTCGCAAAATGTTCTCCACAAGGTGCCTCTTAATCATCTCTTTTATTTTGGCCTGGAAGGACGGGTCTCCCTTCGGCCCCAGTGCAGCTTTCATGAATGGGGCATTTTCCTGGATGCACTCAAATAAAGTAATGACAAAGGGCAAAGGGATATTGTGGATGACGTACCTGCGGAAGTCTTCCAGATCGACGCTGGAAGCAGCTTTGCCAATCTGACTGAGCTGGGCCAGCACGTCTGCTTCACTTTGCTCGAGCAGATCGTATTTATCCTGATAGTGCAAATAGAAGGTGCCGCGGTTGATATCTGCTTTTTCGGTCAAATCCTTCACCGTAATCGCTTCAAACCCTTTTTCCTCCATTAATTTCGTCAGCGCATCCCTGATCCCTTTTTTCGTTTTGAGGATCCTTCTGTCCGTTTTTGACTCTGGCACCGGTTTGTCCTCCAATTTTTTATAAATTATTGAACAGTTCACGGCATGGTGTTGAGTATTAATCACCCATGAATAGATTGTTCATTGTATTTCTTATCATCCAGATTATAATTTACAGCATGGGCATTTATCAACTATGTGTCTATTAAAATATTGGAGGTCACTGCATGAAAATATTGAAAAACAAATGGCTGCTTCTGGCACCCATTATCGCCATACTTGTCATGTCCCTATTGTCACTGACCCAGATTCCGTCCGCTAAGCAAGGGCCGAAAAATCTGCCGATTGCGCTTGTCAACGAAGACACCGGAGTGGAAATCCCGAATCAAGGCCATGCCAACATGGGCGAAACCATTGCAGCAAACCTGGAAGCTTCAACCAAGAAAACCGAAGGAAATGAAGACCCTGCCGTAAAATGGATCAGCGTCTCAAGCGCAGAGAAGGCGATGGACGGGATGGACAATCAACAATACTTTGGCGCAATTGTGATTCCAAAGGATTTCAGCCAAAAACAGGCATCCCTTCAAACACCCAATCCTTCTGCGCCTGTCATCCAGGCGTATGTGAATCAAGGAATGAACCAGATTGCCGCCAATGCTGTTACACAGATTTTGAATGGCGCCGCGGATGCCATCAATGAAAAGGCGAGCGCCCACCTTGTCGAAGGACTGAAAAAGCAAAACGCTGTGCTGACGGCTGATCAGGCGGCTTTGATTGCTTCGCCGATCAGCAAAGAAATCCACAATGTCCATGAAACAGGCACACAGGGCAATGCCCCCGCTTCCCTGTTTCAGCCGCTTTGGATGGGAAGCATCTCCGCGGCCCTGATCCTATGGAATGCCATGAAGAAAAAACGGCATAATAAAGCAACGATCCTTGCCGTACAGGTACTGACCGCTGCAGCTGCTGCCATCCTTGTCGGTTTCGGCCTTGCGTGGCTTGCCGGCAGCATGCTTGGCTTCGATATTCCGGCGTTTACAGATACAGCACTCTTCTTAGCTCTTGCCTGCTTCACCTTTATCCTGATGATTTTAGCGGTCCTTTCATGGATCGGGCTGGCCGGAATGCCGATCTTCATCTTGCTGCTGTTCTTTGGCGGCCCGCTTCTGGCCATGGCTCCGGAATTTATGCCGGTCTTCTATCAGGACTGGATCTTTTCTTGGCTGCCAATGCGCTTTATGACAGACGGTCTGCGTGATCTGTTCTTCTTCAGCAAGGAATGGAACTGGAATCATCCGACCGCCGTTTTGACCTGCGTCGCCATCGGAGGCGTCATCGTCCTGGCCCTTTCTTTATTCAAGAAGAAGCCTGAAACAGAAACCATTGCTCAAGATACCCTGTAAAAACAAGAAAAAGCAAAAAAACAAATTTCTCCCAGAGAAGTTTGTTTTTTGTGCTTATCTTTACGGATTTCCGTTTCAGGGATTGATTTCCGCGGGTGAGGCTCTAGCCTGGAGCAGAAATCAGCCAGCGCCCTTACCCACACTAACCAAAAAACATCATGGACAAATGCCCATGATGTTTTTTGGTTCTTATTCTCCTGCAAAAGTTCTTAATAAATACTGGTTGACGGTTGCTTTGATTTTTTCCAGGCGTCCGGATTTATTTTCGATGTTAGTTAAGCCGAGCGCATAATCTTCTAATTTATGAAAATCTGTTTTTCCTTCTACGATATCCAGGCCGATTCCTTCTTTGTAGCTGCTGTAGCGGTCATCCAGGATATTTTCGAATACTTGGTCCTCAATAAGCTTATTGGCAACCTTCAGACCGATGGCAAAGCTGTCCATTCCGGCGATATGCGCATGGAACAAATCATCCGTTTCAAATGATCCGCGGCGCACTTTCGCGTCGAAGTTCAGGCCGCCGCGGCCAAGACCTCCGTTTTTGATGATTTCATACATAGCCAGAGTCGTAGCATACAAGTCTGTCGGAAATTCATCTGTATCCCATCCGATCAGCGGATCCCCTTGGTTGGCATCCACCGAACCAAGCATGCCGTTCACACGCGCATAGCGAAGCTCGTGTTCGAATGTATGGCCCGCAAGTGTGGCATGGTTCGCTTCAATATTGAATTTGAAGTGATCCTGAAGACCGTAATTTTGCAAGAACGCATAGCCTGTCGCCACATCGAAATCATATTGATGGGTAGTCGGCTCTTTTGGTTTTGGCTCGATCAGGAATTGCGCATCGAAATTGATTTCCTTCGCATAATCCACAGCCATATGCATGAAACGGCCAAGATTGTCCATCTCAAGCTTCATATCTGTATTCAAAAGGGTTTCATAGCCTTCACGGCCGCCCCAGAATACATAGTTTTCTGCGCCGAGTTCCTTACCGACTTCCAGGCCTTTCTTCACTTTCGCAGCGGAATAGGCAAAGATGTCTGCGTTGTTGGAGGTGGCTGCACCGTGAACGAAACGCGGATTCGTGAAGTTGTTCACGGTATTCCAAAGCAGTTTTGTCTTGCTGTCTTTCATATAGTCCTTAATCATTGCCACAATGGTATCAAGGTTTTGATAGGTTTCTCTCAGTGTGTCTCCTTCAGGTGCGATATCGACATCATGGAAACAGAAAAACGGAACATTCAATTTTTCAAAGAATTCAAAGGCAGCCTCTACGCGGGCTTTTGCCTGATCCATTCCCGTGAATTTATCCCAAGGGCGGACCATTGTGCCTGCACCGAAAGGATCCGTTCCGTCAGCGACGAATGTATGCCAGTAGGCAACACCGAAACGAAGGTACTCTTCCATCGTTTTATCGCCGATTTTTTCTGCTGGATTATAAAATTTAAATGCATTCGGGTTTGTTGAAGCCGCACCCTCATATTTTATCTGCTGAATATTATTGAAATAAGCCATCGTATTACCTCCTAAAATTCTGTTCTGAAATTTTCGAAATGTAACTGCTTACAAAAATCATTATAACAAGTCTACTTAGTTTGTACAATGAATAAACTAAGTTTTTTTAAAATTAATATTTTTATATTCTTTTAGTCATGCGATTTAAAAGACATATGGTACGTCTAACGCTAGATTTAAAAATAAAAAAAGTGAACTGCCGCTAATTTTACGCCGGAAGAAAAAATTTTCATTGCTCGTCTTTACCTTGAGGGAAAACATAGTTATTTAGAGCTGGTGGATTTGATGCCCTTATTCCTAAGAAGAAGGGGCAGATATCCATGAAAGGATCAAAAAGGGAAAAGAAAACCGAAGGTTCAACTGAAGCGCTTGAAAAACGGATTAAACAGCTGGAAATGGAGAACGCCTATTTAAAAAAGTTAAATGCCTTAGTTCAAATGCAGGAAGAATTACGTCCAAAATCAAAGCGCAAGTAATTCATGAACTAAAGGCAATCTATGATGTGGTATCCCTTATCAAAGTCGCTGATATTCCACATAGTACCTATTATTATTGGGAAAAACGTTTAAACAAGGAAGATAAATACTCTACAGTAAAGACAGCGATACAATCCATCTATCAGGCACATAAAGGGCGATATTGATATCGCCGTATCACCAAAGAATTAAAGAAACTCGGATTTGCTCATGATCCCAAGACCATCAATCGCCTTATGAATGAAATGGGGTTAAAATGCCTTGTCCGTTTGAAAAAGTATCGTTCATACAAAGGAAACGTTGGGCGTATTGCTCCAAACATTATTCAGCGGGACTTTAAGGCGGAAAAAATGAATCAAAAATGGGTGACAGATGTAATAGAATTTCATTTATTTGGAGAGAATCGCTATTTATCTCCTATTCTTGATTTATGCAATGGAGAAATCATCGCCTATAAAGTAATGGAACGCCCCGTCTATCAACTGGTAGATAACATGCTGGATCAAGCAGTTAAACGTTTAAAACTAGAAGACCGGGTCATCCTCCATTCAGATCAAGGCTGGCATTATCAAATGAAGAGATATCGAAGAACATTACAGAAACATGGTATTACCCAAAGTATGTCCCGTGAGGGAAATTGCTTAGATAACGCAGTTATGGAGAATTTCTTTGGTTTATTAAAGTCTAGATTGCTTTATCTACAAGAATTTGAAAATATTTCACACTTCGAAAAAGAATTAGACGATTATATTCATTACTACAACCATGAACGTATGAAGGCAAAATTAAAAGATCTGAGTCCAGTACAATACCGGATCCAGATCTTAGAAGCTGTTTAATTTATTTGTCTAACTTTTTGGGTCAGATCACCCGCTGCTTTTGTACAGGTTTCATCTCGTCAATTACAATATCCCCATCTTTTACAATTAACTTACCATCAAGGTATAAAGTACAATTCTTCATTGGTAAATCAAGATGGCAAGGGGTATCGTTGGATCCGCCTAATTCAGAATTCGGTCCTAAGGAGAATAAGACATTTCCATAGAATGCACGCCCATCCATACCAAATACTTGATCGTCAAACGCCAAACTATACCATTGTGCCCTTTCATTCAGTCCCCAGCCAATGTGGGATATTGCATATGCTTGAGGATCATTAAAGCTCTCTATATAATCCTTCATTAGCATAGCATCAAACCCACCTTCTATGTTTGTGACATAACCATCTTTTATGGTTAATTGTATCGGGTCTTGTAAATACCGGTTAAAAGGGAAGAAAATATCCCCTCTGTCCATAACAACAATCCCATCGACTCCGCCATCGTTGGAAGTCGCTGCAGAAAAACAGCTGGGCAAGTGATCCCATCTTCCTCGTTCATCAGCAAATCCATACTCAGTAAGGATTGGATATTGCCCTAACTGATAAGTGACATCTGTTCCTGCTTTATTGGTCACTCTCAGTTCTTTTGCATTTTTTAACAGATTGGTAGCATATAGCACCCTCTCTTTATCGCTTTCTTTTGGAAACATTCTTTTAATCACATCAAAAGGTTCCACCACTAATAATATTCTTACTCCTGCTTCTTGAAGTTCAAGCTGTTCTTTTGAAAATAAGAGAAGTACTAGGTCAATGACTAAATCCGCCTTTTTTAAACATTCCACAGCGACTCGATTATCCGTTAAAGGAGTGACACCAAACGATCCTGCACTCCCTTTTTTAGCTGGCGGCAGTTTCAGTTCAAAAGCATTCGCCCCAATTTGGGAAGCAGCTGTTAAAAATGCTTTTGCATAATCCTCTCTAAGTTCACCCGAGGTTAATACAGCCATGGTTTCAGATGGATTTAACTGACATAATTCAAGTTCTTTTTTAAAAAGAGCAACCATTTCATCGAATTCAATAGTCATTTATAAACAACCCTTCTATATTAATTTTTTTGTTTTTCAATAAAGGACATAATATAATCAGCTGTCTGTTCAGGGGCATCTTTATACACCATGTGCCCGACTCCTTTTACTCTTTTCACTTCCATTGAGGGGTTTATTGTTTTCAGCACCTGCAGTTCACTTTCACGGATGGTATCTCCATGTTCGGCAGCTAATAGCATGGATGGTACAGTTAGCATTTTCATATATACTTGAAAAGGCTCTCTTAACAATGACATGTAAGATTCAATTATCGCTTCCGGACTGTTATTACGATACTCTTCAGCTCTTTCAGCTACCTGTTCTTCAGTGAAAGTAGGGAAAAAACTTCGGAATAATTCCATTTCTCTCTGATCAACCGCTTCCTTTTGTTTTAAAAACATGGAGAGCGGATTAGGATATACCTCTCTCTGACCGGGACCGTTAATCGGAGGATCAATTAATACCATACCGGATACAAGAGAAGGATATTGGCTGCCAAAAGCAGCAGCAATTCTAGCTCCCATGGAGTGCCCGACCAAAATTGGGGACACGGCATTCTCTGCTAATGCATTGACTACATTCAACAGATCTTCGGTATAATCTCTTAATAAATAACCTTGTTTAGGAGAATCGGAAAGCCCCCTTCCTCTTATATCCATCGACAATGTATAGTAATTTTCCGGCATCATATTTAAGATTTTTACAAAGGAATAACTATAACTGGTGATCCCATGTAAGAAGATAACTGGGATACCGCCTTTATCCCCCTTAGTAATAAGATGGATTCTTGCATTTATTCCCTTTACAAATAAGTCCTCAAAAGTATGCTCTTGATTCATTCCTGTTTACTCCTTCCAACAAAAACCCTCAAAAATTCAAACAATCATCAAGACCCCATCATAATTTCTTAAATCATTACATTCTCATCTTTGTGTATTTACACCAGGCCTATTAGAATCATTTGCATAAAGAACATATCCGCATCTTCCATCCCATTTGAACATGATGTAACGAAGTGGAAAATCTAAAACTTTTTAAATTTCGATCTGATTGGTTCGCATTATAGTTATTAACTTAGCAGAAAGATGTGGACTTTATTAAAAAGTTGGATGAAACGCTTGATAGGAGCTCCAAGTTCCATGAAAATATTTAATCTAGAGGAAGATCAATCGATGTTTGTATATGGTTCATGAAGGGGGAGAGACTCTGATTCTTGATATAGACGCCGTAATCAAAGAAAGATTGGGATATAGAAACTGTTTCTCCGAAGACAGTGCGGCTCCAAGTACATGGTTTGGAACAGAAAGCCATAATATTCCGCAGTCTCGGCGCGGGACAAAAGCGGAAATTCCCTTGATTTGATTTCTATTCTCTACGAACAGGCGGGCATCTGCTGCGGCGGCTCTTAAAATCTTCCTTCATTCCAAGAACCATCTCCCCTGTATTCAAATTCTTTGATATTCCCAAATTATTTCCCATTCTTTTTCCCTCCTTTCGAACATATTAGTTAAATTTCACTGCTCACATAGCAAAGTTAGCATAGTTTCAATTTTATCAAAAACCTACAATAAAAACCAAACTTACCAAAGTTTCCATATATTTATTTTACTTCAATTTCACAATTACGTCAATTTTCTGAATATTGTCGACCCAATAGAAGTGAAGGTGGGATTGATAAATGGAGATCAAAAAAATAAGCCGGCTTCCAAACAAGTGTGCTGCATTTTTTATGAATAATTCTTATTGGGTGCAATCGTTTGTATTAAGAAAAAAGAGCAGTTTTCAAGTTTTTTTAAATTTACATAAGTAATCATCCCGAAGTTAATATAGGAGAGTGAGGAGTGCATTTTTGTAGTATTTCATAGGTTAAGGACTTCAAATCATTGATCTAGCAGTGAGATGATTCTTATATGTTTTTAATTTAGTTTCTTTATTTTTTATAATTGACCTTAGCTGTAAAAACCTTAAAATAACATAAACATGAGAAAAACGATAAATCATGGGCTTTGATACGATAAGATCTATTGATTTCGAAATGACAGCATTAGCAGAAAGTTTATCATTATAATGTGCAATTTCGACTGAATATTCCCCTGCAGGCGGCAGAATAACGTCATAATTTGGTATAAAGGATACAATACATTCATTCACTGTCTGAACAATCTTTCCACTGATTTCATGTTGTTTTCCCATAAGATCTGTCGCCAGCTGAAGATTGCCGTCTTTAATGGCATGACGCACCCTGGTACTCGAGATACGCTCTTTCCCTTCTTCGATGAATTCTACTATTTTTGTCTCAAATCCCAATATCTGACCTGCCTGTTTTAAAACCGCGGAATTGCCTGATCCCTTAAATCCAAATCTAAAGTCTTCCCCAATAAATATTTTTTTTGGGTTTAGGCCAACAAGTATTTCATTAATAAATTCATCTGCACTGATTTTTGAAAAACGTTGATCAAAGGTATATTCAATCAGAATGTCAATTCCGTTTGCTCCTATTCGCTCAGCCCTCGTATACGGACTTGTTAAACGGAAAGACTCTGTATCCCCGTTACCGAAAAATGTTTTCGGCAACGGGTCAAATGTAATTACAATAGTTGTACAGTTATTTTCTTTGCCATCTCTTACAACATTTGAAATCAATTCTTGGTGGCCTTTATGAACACCATCAAAAGTACCGATCGTTATATATGAACCATGCTCCAATTCGCTTAATGCCGGGTTGAATAAATCCTTATAATACTTCAAATATAATCACCCCACCTATTCCATTCGTTTCATTCTCATGTTCCCCCCAGGCTGACATCTAGTCTCTTTTATCATTCATAGAGTTATTCATTTATTAACGTTTTTAATGAACATGAAAAATATTTATTCGAAACAGTTTTGATTACTTCATCCGTTTTTAATACATCCGCATATTTTTGGCGTAGATCAAATAGACTTTGTTCATGAGATGCCGCTGAACGATCACCTACAGCATCTTCAACTACAATCGGCCTGTATCCATATTGCAAGGCGTCTACAGCTGTAGCACGCACACAGCCACATGTAGTACATCCAACTATTATGACAGTATCAATATTATTTGCATTGAGGCGTGCTATTAAATCTGTTCCAAAAAAAGCAGAGGCATATTTCTTAATAAGCAGGCCGTCACCCAATCGAAAATCTAATCGAGGATCGAGATCAACAGCATCTGTACCAGCCTTTAATGTTTTTAATCCCTCCATTTTTTTGTACCATATTCCTGAATCAGCAAATGTGTCATCATCATAAGAAATAGTGGTAAAGAATACCGGAAGGTCCATGGCATGCATAGTTTTCAAAACCTTATTTACCTTTTCAATTTGAAATGTTAAATCAGAACCCATAGGCATGCTCGGATCTGTGAACCCTTGGATCATATCTACTACTATCAAACCTGGTTTCTGGCCGAACCCTAATAATTTTCCAAATCCTCTTTCTTCAAAGAAAACCTCATCAGCTTTACCTTGCACTACTATAACTCCCCCTTAACTTCCAAGATTGGAGTACAGCCAATCTTGGAAGCCGCTCATTTGTTTTTTAGCTCTTTACACCAGTACTAAACTCACCAAACTGTCTATTAAAGTGCAGTAGTGGAGATTTCGATTCACCTAGTTCTACATGTTCAACCAGCCCAATAAAAATAGTATGATCACCCGCCACCACTATATTTTCAACTTTACAATGAATATTTGCTAATGCATTTTTGACTTCATAATGAATGTTATCTTTGCTTTCTGCAAAATCCTCAAAAAACTTTGGTACCCCTGCTCTAGAGCCTGATATTGCTACTTCAGCTTGGTCCTCTGCCAGTACACTTACGCTAAAACGATTATTATGAACAATGGCTTGAGTGCTGGCCGCTTTAGTTGCCAGGCTTACTAAAATAAGAGGAGGCTCCATGGATATTGAACAGCATGCACTTACGGTTAATCCCCAAGGCCGCCCTTCTATCTCTGTCATTACAATTGTTACACCGGTAGCCAGCCGGCCCATCGATTCAAGGAATCTATCTTTGACTTCATTCATTATAATTCCCCTCCTGACCAGGAACTTCTTTGGACACCATATCTCCTGACAATAATTTCCCTGCATTAGGTACATAAGGGTTTAAGTTAAGCGCTTTAAGAATGTTATAAACTGTTGCGCCAGCAGCTGAAAGCACCGGTTTCCCTATTTCATTTTCAACCTGCTGAATAGCTTCTAATGAGGGCATCTGAACGCAAGCAGATAATACAACAGCATCGGCTTGGCTAACATCTAAATTTTTAGCAATCTCGACCAAACGCATAGGATCTTGACGTCCAACTTCCAAATTATCCGCGATTTCCAAGCTAATAGAATCTGTCACTTGTATATCACTAGCCTCTATATAGTCAATGACTTGATTCGTTAGCGGCTTCATATAAGGTGTAATCATTGCGATTCTTTTTGCTCCTAATGTTTTAATTCCCTCTACAAGAGCACCTGCGCTGCTGATAACTGGAGTTGGTGCCCCGTTTTGTTTAGTCGCTCTGAATAGGCGTTGCTCTGATTTCATATGATACCCAGGCCCTTGGCACATAATAGCAACAAGACATGCATAGGCAAGAACATCGCATCTGGCATCTGAAAGTTCTACCGCACAGCGATCACTTTCTATATCCATCGCTTTCAATTCCTCTTTTGTAACATTTTTCATTCGCATCCTGCTTGAATGAAATGTAAACGATAATTCTGGATCGACTTGTTCTTTCTTACGAAGCATAGCCGGTATCTCTGTTTCCATTGTGGTATTTGAACTAGGTACAACGAGTCCTATTCGATAGTTTTTTTTCAAATTTCACGCCTCCTGGATAAATCTTACTTAAAGACCGTTCATAACTACAAAGGAAGTCCAATCGATTTGCGAATATGGTTCATAAACGGGGCTCTGTCGTATTCATGGTACAGACGCTCGCGGAGTAATGGTGCTGGCAGGGCATTCACATTCTCGAATAGACCGATGCGTCCCGCATGGGAATCAGTGGTGATATCCCAAATAAAATTCATCAATAAGTTCTTCTGCTTCGATGTCATTTCCCGGCCAAATAGAAGCTCTTCTAACTTTCCGCCAATAAAAGGGTGATCATAGTCTTTTTCGGAGAATCTCATAACGAGGCCTTGTCCGCATAATTCTTGGAGGTGATGGATAATTTGAGGATAATGCGTGATTCCATAGAGACGTCCGGCAGTAAGCATATTGACATCCGGCCACATGACTTCATCTTGAGTCGGTTTTGCTAACTCTTCAGAAGCTAATACATATGCTCTTAACGTTTGAGCATATTGGATGACCTCGGATACAATGGAACGAACTCCCGGGATTTTTCCTGTTCCCAGTGTATCTACTATAAGTTGAGCTGCCCCGGCATACATTTCAGCCTTGGTGGCTAAACGGGAGAGTACATGCCAGTGAGCTCCTAATACAACGCCTCCATACAATTCATTAAGTTCTGGAACTCCATAATTGAAAATTCTCCATTTTTCTACAAAGACATTATCAAAGATCAAAAAGGAATCCATTTCTTCTCCGCGTGATTTAACGGGATGATCAAAAGAAAGGGAAGGATCTGTAGAGACTGTTTCGCGGCAGACTATGTGGACGCCCGGTGCATTGATTGGAACAGAGAGCCAGAGTGATTCTTCAGCTAACAAACCCGGGCGCATTAAGTTAGAAAGGATCATTTCATTGCCTTGGGCAGAAATAGAACCTACCGCCTTCGCTCCGCTAATATAGATTCCTTCTTCTGTCTCTTTCACTACCCTCAACAGGGCAGGAGTAGAATCTCCCCCTTTGATTTTGTTTCCTAATTCTTCATCGAACAGGCGGGCACCTGCTGCGGCGGCTTTGGAACGGTCATTTTGAGGATCGACCAATACTTCAGGTCCCATCAAATTATTTTTCTGTGCATAGTCGATATAATGAAGAACATTGTCTGCATATTCAGGTCTTTTATTGCGGAATTGGGAAAGATGAGCTGCCATGCCTACAGGCACAAGCGGCGCCAAATCGAAAGGCCGGCCAAACACCCCGAAGGTTTCCTGTGCAATATAGTCGGTTACTTCTCGTCGGCTCTTAAGATCTTCCTTTGTTCTTGGAACCATCCAGGCTTTGCTTACTCTCTCCCCCAGGTCTGGGTTGATATAAGTAAGTTTATCTTGAGTTTCCGGGCTATGCTGCGCATCAAAGATCTTAGCCATAATATTAATACCACCGCTAGTAGCCGGATGAGATGTTACATCTGGGATTAATTCTCCCTTATAGTAAACGGTTCGTTCATCCCGAAGACTTTCCTTATACATCTCACCTGTTTTCAAATACTTTGATATGACCTGAGTATTTTCCATTTTTTCTCCCCCTTAATATATTTGAGTATCCCTTTCCACTCATTAAATAGAGTTATCAAACCTATATAGTTATTTAAAAGCTACCTCCTTTCACTAAACTTATCAAAGCTTTCATAAATTTATTTTATCCTATCCTTAAAACAGTGTCAATATTCTGAATATTAATTTATTTCACAAAAAAACATAAACTAATTGAACTGACCTGATAAGTCGATTATGGCTAATATAGAGCAGTAAGGTTTGTCTGTGTTTGCTCATCCTTATTTCTAAATGAACTGTTTATCCTCATGAAAAAACACACTCTCCTAAAAATCATATTGTTTAAATATGATTTAGGGGGTGTGCTTCCTTGGGTCTCTCCATAGGTTTTCGATAAATTTCCTTTTAATAATTATGGCTTCATACCTTTTAGAACTTTATCCAGGGTCATTACATCTGCGTATCTTGCGTTTAAGTCTAATAACGTCGAAGTTTGTAGAGTTTTGTTGCGATCACCTACAGCCTCTTTAGGGATAATCACTCTGTAACCTTTTTGAAGGGCTTCAACCGCAGTTGCTCTTATACTTCCACTTGTTGTAGCACCAGCCAATATTATTGTATCAATTCCATGTTTTTTCAAAAAATCATCTACCTGATTGTCATATAAGCTTGTAATATATACTGAATGATTGATCATATCATACGGATATTCACTTAATTCAGGATGAATGTTAACCCACGTACTTTCACGGTCTAAAATCTGAAGTAACGGAAATTTCCCACTCCATAATCTAGATACTAAATTTTCTGATTTATATATGGTGATACTAAAGATAATCGGTATTTTGTGTAAAAGAGCCTCTTCTATAAGTTGTTGTGTAGCAGAAATTTGATTTTCGAGTTTAATAGATAATTGGGAAGGCGGATCAGTAAAGGCTATAGTTAAATCACGAATTAAAACAGCAGGTTTTTTTCCAAATCCTATTTGTTCAGAAAACCCTTGGTTGGAGTAAAGCTGCTGTATATCATCTTGAATATACCTTCTTTGACCTCCAGGAGTATATATAACCTTTAACCCATACTCTTCAATATTTCCATTCTTCTCTAACCGCCGTAATGTGCTGGGAGAAACCCCCAGTAACTTTGCAGCATCTGATATATTTAAAAGATTCTCATACATATTTATTCCTCTTTTCACAGAATTCAATATAAATATACAAAAAATCACTAAAGTTATCCACCCATCTTAAACTTACCATTTATTATAAGGCTTTTTTATCTCCTTTATGAGGTAAACCAAAAGTTGGACATTTTATTAAGCAGTTAGGAAATCTTAAAACCTAGTTCATCCATTTTAATTTTGCCTTTAATCGATGCGGTTGTAATAATGGAGATATTCTTCGTAGTTCTTATTGAAATGCTCCATATTGCCGATTTTCTTAAAGCCATTCAGAAATAACCGAAAAAGTTGTCCATGACAGTTTTTGTTATCCTTTTTATGGATGCAGGTCCCTTTTTCTCCTCTCGCTTCATATTGTTTTACCAACATGTTAGGTAGAAAGTGCAGAATATTAAAAATCGTATCAATCGCGCAGAGACCTCTCTTGTAAATCCATATATTCAAGTACTCTCAGTTTATCCTCCACTGTATAAAATGTATAGCGTTTTCAAATACACATCCTCCATGATATTGAGAATAGCGAATCACAAGTTTGGATTATGCGCCTTTTCTATCATGTCTCTCTGTACCTAAAAAAAGATATCTTTTTATACTTGTATTTTCTATTGTCTGGGAATAAAGCCATAAAGACAAGATTCTCGACCTTCCGTTTCCATCCTAAGCAATACAATTTGAATTCGATTTTTTCCTGTTATTCATCCCAGCAAAAACAAGGTTTGTTTATCCGCCGAACAAAGTTTATAATGGCTTTATTCAGAAAAACACGTCTCCGTGACTTTGGAAAAATACGTATAAGTTGAAGGTGAGAATCAGAGTGAATAAAACATGGAACCAGCACGTGGTGAAAGAAGGCAATAAATCCTTAGTGTTAGAAACGATTAAAAGCAAGTCCCCGATCTCGAGAGCGGAAATTGCCAATGTGACCGGCCTGAATAAAGGCACCGTCTCTTCCCTTGTCGGTGAATTATTGGAAGAACAGTTCATCACTGAATCCGGTCCCGGCGAATCAAGCGGCGGCCGCAGACCGGTCATGCTGCTGTTTAATCAGGCGGCCGGCTTTTCCATCGGCATCGACCTTGGCGTCAATTATCTGCTCGGAGTCCTGACCGATCTCCAAGGGAATATTGTCTGTGAAAAAACAATCCAGTTCCCTCCCTTGTCCTTCGAAGAAATCGAGAACAAACTCAGCGGCATCATCGATCATCTGATGGCATCCGCCCCGCCCAGCCCATATGGAGTGGTCGGCATCGGCATCGGGGTGCCCGGAACGGTCAGCAAAGACGGCAAAGTCCTCTTGGCACCGAACCTCGGGTGGAAAAACGTCGATTTGCAGGCGAGGATGGAAGAGAAATATCAGCTGCCTGTCACGGTAGAAAATGAGGCAAATGCCGGGGCTTACGGAGAGAAACGGTTTGGGGCGGGACAGAATGCCCAGCATATCATTTATGTCAGTGTCGGCATCGGGATTGGCGTCGGCATCCTGCTGAACGGCCAGTTATATAGAGGAAACAACGGCCTGTCCGGAGAAATGGGCCATATGACAATCGACATTCACGGAGCCCAATGCCGATGCGGCAATGTCGGCTGCTGGGAACTGTACGCCTCTGAAAAAGCGCTGCTGGAGAAGGCAGAACGCCGGGGCATCCCTTCTTCCCCAAATGAGCCTCTTTCCCTGGAGAGCTTAACCGCGCTTGCCGAAGCCGGAAACGCGGATGCCATTCTTTTGTTTGAAGAAATTGGCGGCTATTTAGGAGCCGGCATACATAATATTATCCATATCTTCGATCCCGAGCAGGTCATCATCGGGAACCGAATGGCCTCCGCCGGGAAGTGGCTCGCCGATCCTATGAAAAAACGGCTGGAAAACCAGACACAGTGGTCGCCATACGAAAACCTGGATATCGGTTTTTCCGAGCTGTCCACCCATTCCGCAGCTCTTGGCGTGGCCGCCTTTTCCATTCAGCATTTTTTCAGCCAGGATACCCAGAGCATCGAAATGCTGTCTAATTGATTTCTTCCAGACTGCGCTAAAGTATGCGCAGTCTTTTTTATGCTTCGACAGAGGCTGCCATCATTCTCTCAATCTCGCAAAGATTTTCTTGCATTTTTCAGCAATTAGGAACATGATAGAGATAGAAACCTAACTTGCTTGAATTTCGCTGACAGCAACAATGTAAGCGCAATCATGCAAGTTCTGCTTTCAATTCGGATAAAAGGGGAGAAACAACAATGATTTATGCGAATCCAAACACTGAAGGTGCCTTAATCCACTTTAAGGAAAAATACGATAACTTTATCGGCGGAAAATGGGTTGCACCTGTTAACGGCCAATACTTTGATAATAAATCACCAGTAACGGGCGAAGTCTTCACAAAAGCGGCACGGTCTTCTGCTGAAGATATCGAGCTTGCTTTAGATGCCGCCCATGCTGCAAAGGAAGCGTGGGGAAAAACTTCCGCAGCAGAGCGCGCCCTTCTATTAAATAGAATTGCAGACCGTCTTGAAGAGAATCTTGAAATGATTGCGGTTGCAGAAACTTGGGATAACGGAAAGGCCGTCCGCGAGACGCTGAATGCCGATATTCCGTTAGCAATTGACCACTTCCGTTATTTTGCCAGCACCATCCGCGCCCAGGAAGGACGCACGACCCAGCTGGATCACGATACCGTCGCTTACCACTTCCATGAGCCGCTCGGCGTGGTCGGACAGATCATTCCTTGGAACTTCCCAATCCTGATGGCTGTCTGGAAAATCGCTCCGGCCCTTGCTGCAGGCAACTGCATCGTGCTGAAACCGGCTGAACAGACTCCAGCTTCCATTATGGTCGTGATTGAGTTAATCCAGGACCTGCTTCCTGCCGGCGTTTTGAACGTTGTCAACGGCTTTGGGGTGGAAGTCGGCAAGCCGCTTGCGACGAATAAACGCATTGCGAAAATTGCCTTCACCGGTTCAACTGCTGTCGGCCGTCAAATCATGCAGTATGCAACGGAAAACATCATTCCGGTGACATTGGAGCTTGGCGGAAAGTCTCCTAACGTCTTCTTCGAAGATGTCATGGACAAAGACGATTCCTTCTTGGATAAAGCCATTGAAGGCCTTGTGATGTTCGCCCTGAACTCCGGCGAAGTCTGTACCTGCCCTTCCCGCGCCCTAATCCAGGAATCCATCTACGACAAATTCATGGAACGCGCCCTGGAACGCGTCAAAGCGATTAAAATTGGAAATCCGCTTGATACAGAAGTGATGATGGGTGCCCAGGCTTCCAATGAGCAAAAGGACAAAATCCTGTCCTACATCCAGCTCGGCAAAGAAGAAGGCGCAGAATGTTTGATCGGCGGCGAAGCCAACACGATCGACGGCCTGGAAAACGGCAACTACATTAAGCCGACCGTCTTCAAAGGACATAATAAAATGAGGATTTTCCAAGAAGAAATCTTCGGGCCTGTCCTTGCGGTGACAACATTCAAAGACTTTGATGAAGCAATGGACATCGCCAATGACACTCTTTACGGCTTAGGCGCAGGGGTCTGGTCACGCAGCGGCGACCTTGCCTACCGTGCCGGACGCGGCATCCAGGCCGGGCGTGTCTGGACCAATACGTACCACCAGTATCCGGCAGGAGCGGCATTCGGCGGATACAAAATGTCCGGCATCGGCCGTGAAAACCATGCGATGATGCTCGAGCATTATCAGCAAACGAAATGTCTGCTTGTCAGCTATGACAAAAACCCGCAAGGATTCTTCTGAGCCGGATCATGATGGAACGGGTTCTGGCTACAGACGAAGCGCTCGAATTGATTGAACGGATGAAAAAGACCCACGGATCCATTCTGTTCTATCAATCCGGCGGCTGCTGCGACGGCTCGGCGCCGATGTGCTACAGAACGGAGGATTTCCGTCTTGGCGATTCCGATCTTAAGCTCGGGACCGTTGGGGAAATCCCCTTCTATATGCACCGCAGCCAATACGACTATTGGAAACATACCCAGCTCATCCTGGATGCTGCCGACGGACGCGGCCCTGAATTCTCGCTCGACAGCGTGGAGGACCGCCACTTTTTGATCCGCTCGCGGGTATTCACCGAGGAAGAACGCGGAGAACGATAAAACAAAAGCTGTCCCGAAACCGGAAAATCCCGGCCGGGGACAGCTTTTTTTGTATCTACTTGATGATTTTTCCTTTGAAGCGGCTGAAGACCGATGATTGGAGAAGAAAAGCTGCTGACATGCACAGCAGACCGCTCACTGTCCAAATAAAGAAAAAGACATGGCCGCCGAATGTAGGGGAACCCGAAATCAGTAAACTGCATCCCAACAAGCCTGCACTGAGCAACAGCAAATAATAGGAAAACCATTTAGTCCGCCGCTTGGACAGCCGGTACCCAATTAGAAGGACCGCATATAATCCGCTCAATACCATAAGAATTGGATAGGTTGGCTGGAATTTAAAGGCATAAATGAAATAGTCCAGCTGCGAGATATGGTCATGGCTGCTGGATACGCTCCCATACAGCCATTCTGAAAAGGGGGTCGAATACTTCCATTCCCATGGATTATTCACAATGGCACTTCCCTCATATAAAGCACAGGCGCTGGCAAACAAAAACAAGCCAAGGGCCAGCGCAATTTGAAGCCAAAATCCAAACATAATAACTCCTTCCTTTTTTACTATTCTTAGTTAAACTGTACAGCATGAGAGATTCAAAATGAATCTTTTTGTTTGATGGTCAGGATCACAGAACCCAAAAAGAAAATCACAGCGGCAATCGCCGTTACCGTGAAAGAAATGGAATCGCCCCCCAAATTAAGCTCATCCACGATGATTCCCTCTTGAAACAAAAGCGTAAAAGCAAGCACAATCAAGAAAAAAGAATTAAGAATGATGTACCTGTTGCTTTGAAACAAAGTTTGAACAAAAACACCTCACAAACCCGTATTTTACGTTAAATACAAAGAATCCATTTTGAAAAAAAGATTGATCAAAATGGATTCTTATCTAGCAATTATAAGTCTCGATTTTATAAAAAAGTTTGATCATTTTCTACCGGTGTTGCTCTACAATCGCGCCCGATTATTGAAGATCGTTATTCAATTAAAGCCCCTTTAAAGTTGAGGGACCGATTAAAAAACACAGATTTAAAGTGTTAATAAATTGTCTATATATGCAACCCTAAGAATGCCACAAATACTGATATAACACGTTTATAGCTTTTAGGTGTGTACCCAAACTTGCATTTGGGAACGTTTTATTGAATGAATATGTTTGATTCCTTGCACGTTTCATTTAAAGACGAATAGAGCCATAATGGTGTCGACCATCAAAAAGAAACGCAATTATACTCTCATAATAAGGTATAAATTTTTTTAGTTCGATTAGCTTTAAGATTTCCTCTTTAGAAGCCCATTTGGCTGCTTGTACCTCTTCAGTCTGTAACCTCAATTCATTCAAATCAAAGTCATATTCTATTAAATAATAATCATCAAAGCCACGTTCAAAGTTAATAGTAAATTGTGGACGTATTTTTTCAAAGTTATAATGAATCCCCAACTCCTCGAATAACTCTCTTGAAGCAGCCTGTTGACTTGTATCGCCTGCAACCGCACTACCACCACAAGTGATATCCCAAAGGTTCGGCCATCCTTGCTTAAAGGGCTGACGCTGCTGAATGAGCATCTCACCTTTTGAATTAAATATACATACGTGTACTACTAAATGAAACTCGTCTGGTGTCATTTCATCTCCACGAGTTATTTGTTTCTCTATTTTATTACGATGCTTATCATATAAATCCCACTTTTCCATTGCTAAGCTCCTTATGTATATGTTTGTAACAGAATCCCAGTATACTATAAATAAAATTATTATTATGAACTTTGCAAAAAATATTTAACGATTTGAAATAAAGTAGATAAAAGTTCCCAAAGCGTCGTTTGGTAACATTTCAAAAAAGAATGTTATCCAATAAAATGGCCCGATTGCGAAACAAAAAATCCTGCATATCATACAGGACTTTTAATCAAACTTTATTAGAAATTATCAATCTTTTTTATAAATTATCGAACTTTAATTTAAATCAACAGTACCCGCTGTTCGCTGTATTTTTCATAAACTTCAAATAAAGAGTATTAAGCACAATAAAGACCAGGATTAAATAAAAAGCAGGCCTTAAGTGCAGAAAGACTTCCCCTTCCATCCAAAAATCTCCTCTTTCTAGTAAAATATTCATATTAATTATACATCATAGCCGTTTGGTTATCTGCTGAAATTTCAAACAATTCTCAAACTATTTATTCCCGCTTTCCTTTTTCCAGTTATACGGTGTCTTCGCCCATTCAATAAGCAGTGTAAATAAGAAGATAAACAAACAGAGGAGCAGATTTTCGCCCCAGCGAATCTCTTTGCCCCCGCCGGACTGTACGATCGATGCATGATAAAATAAAGGATAGGCATCCTGATAGATTGCTTAATCATGCAGTCCCTCCTTTTCCTTCTCGTCCTCTGTGATTCAATTACTATCATTTTAACACAAATTGGTAATAAAATCCCTTTTTTCTGAAAATAATGGCTTAAAATTCCTGATGAAAAATCACCTAAGAGAAAACCCCCTCCCCTTGACTCTTTGTTAAAAATCACTATACTAGTTGGTAATTGCATACAAAAGGTTTTCTAGGGTTCCGCAGCCGTCAAAGCTGGTCTGGTCCGAGAGAAAACTCACAGTTTTACTGTGTCACGGAAGGATAAAAGCCTGGGAGGAACTGTTTACAGTCAGCCCGGGCTTTTTTTGGCTGCCTGATAATAAATGGGAGGTGTCTTTATGAATGTAAATTGGATTGCCGTATTGGCGGCATCTGTTTTTGAAGTGCTGTGGGTCATCGGGCTGAAGCACGCCCATGATGTTTGGACATGGACGGGAACGGTGATCGCTATTCTCATCAGCTTCTATGTCATGGTCATGGCCGGACGAAAATTGCCCGTCGGAACGGTGTATGCCGTTTTTGTCGGACTGGGGACAGCGGGAACCGTTCTCTCAGAAATTCTCTTTTTCGGGGAACCGGTGAAACCAAGCAAACTGTTCTTTGTCCTCCTGATCTTAGTGGGAGTCATCGGACTGAAATTCGTCACAAATGAGGAAGCACAGAAAGGGGATGCGTCCTAATGGCCTGGCTCACTTTAATTGCGGCGGGCATATGCGAGATGTTCGGCGTTGCGATGATCAATAAATGGCATATCGAACGGAATGGGCTGTCTTTCCTTTTACTCATGGCCGGATTTGGGGGAAGCTTCTTGTTTCTTTCCTATGCGATGGAATCCCTTCCCATGGGGACAGCATATGCCGTTTGGACAGGAATCGGCGCATCAGGCGGCGCCCTATTGGGAATGATGCTTTACGGGGAATCAAAGGACTGGAAAAGGGTCATCTTTATCGTCATGGTGCTGGCCGGTGCCATAGGGTTGAAGCTTGTCTCTTAAAAGAAACTAAAGGCAGCTTATAGTTCAGCTTCAGAAAAAAAGATAAATCGAAATAAACAGGCTGAACCCGGAGATAAGAAAAATTGGATAAGCGGCTGCCTTTCCTTTTTCCTGCAGTTCAGAAATCCCCATCACCATGAACATGGCCCCTAAAAAGAGAATCATTATGGGCAGAACTTCAAACGATTCCGTCAATAACGCATAAATAGCTAAAGCCGATGCAATGAGACCGAATACCGTCCTTACTATAACCAACATCCCCGCCTCCTTTTCCATCATTATACTATTTATAGAAAGGAGGTGTCTGATCATAAAAAAAAGACTGCCGCTGCAGTCCTGTGCCAAGGAAGCTTTTATGTATTCCGTTTCGTCATCTCAGGGGCCAAATTCCGAAACAGCTGCGGAGATGTCCGTCTTCTCTTCATCATAGGACGGCCCTTCATACAGCTGAATATAGGCAAGTCTCAGGAGCAGGACAACGAATAAAACGAAAATGAAGCCAATCATGATCTTCAGCCGGGCGGACAGCACCCGCTTTTTCTTTTTAACCTTCTGTCTTTCCTCCAACGTTCCTTCCCTCCGCTTCCATTTCAGCCGGCTAGCTTCGCACCGTCAGGCCAACACAGGCAATGCCCAATAGGCAAAATAAACTGAGTGTAAGGGGCTGAGGAAAAATAATGCACAGCATACTGCTGAAAATCACGAGCAGGACGCTGATGCCGCTCATCCTTTCTCTCCACTTACTCACCCTGCAATCACTTCCCTTCTTAGTATTTTTCCGGATCCTGTTAAATATCCGCATAGGTTATATATTCCTCTTCCATCATCTGTAAAACATCTTTTTCATGGTGCTAATTCATCAATTCTCCCTCTGAGATTAATGGAAGCATCTTCTCATAGTCCTGTCCCGGCAGCTGATCAATCGTCTCTTCCGGCGCCGGCCGGTATGCCGTATGGACATGCCATAGCAGGACAATGAATACGGTCAGCAGAAGAAACATTCCTTTCTTCACGGACCATCCCTCCCTTGAATGGGCTTTTTGTCTCATCTTCATAACTTTCATAGCGTACACGCTTATGATAATTTATAATTATAAAATTGAATTGCCAATGAAGCCATGTAATGGAAATGATAAGTACATCACAAGAGTCCTACTATTCAGACTTTTGCTGCAAGGAGATTAGGAATACATGAGCATCACCGCCTATAAAATTGGAGTACAGACCGCACAAAAGGAACCGTTTGATGACTTTGTCTATGTCTCTGAAGGAAGAAGCATCCTGATCGGGCGGGCCAGCCGTCATTCACAGGCTGACCTTGCCCTGTACAATGACTTCGTCTCCAGGGAACATTGCCGAATGTATATCCAAGACGAAACGCTTTATATAGAAGATTTGAACAGCAAACACGGAACCGCCGTTAACGGTGTTACGCTCGTGCCCGAAACACCCTGTCCCATTCAGCCGGGAGACGCCCTTACACTGGTCAACGGCCTGGTCCGGCTGTACGTTACAGCGGACGATGACGTGACGCGCGACCTTACGTCGCTGACCCTGCAGCTCCTTCAGACCATTTCTGTCAATGAGCATCTGCAGACGGTTCTCGTCCACGGCACACTGATTAAAATGCCGGCCAAAGAATTCACCTGCTTTCAATTGCTGTACGCAAGACTTGGAAACCTGACCACTAAGGAAGAAATCATCCTGAATGTCTGGCCGGAGAGGACAGGCGACCCGCAGCATATCGTCTCAGCAGAAGAAATCACCTCCCTTCTGTACCGGGTCCGGAAACGCCTGAAAGGCCATTTCTCCATTCATTCCGTCCCCCATAAAGGCTATTATATGGAGTACGCCGCCGTTGAATTGCATAACGCATAGCCTTCCCCCTTCTCACTTGAAGGGGTTTTTTGTGCCTTACGTTTGGTCCATTTCCGCAATCGCCTCCATCGCGGATTCAATATCTTTCCTATATTCGATTTCATCGCCGTGCACAATTTGAAAGGAATCTTCTTTATACCCTACAATGATCGGCTGCTCGTTATGAGTGAATCGAAACGTGATATCGCATGTATGAAAGGTTTTTAAGGTTTCAAGCATGTTTCGCAGATTATCTGACATACCGGTTCATCTCCTTCACTCTGAAGATGCGCTTTGCACAGGCAAACACCCTTTTCGAATTGGCAAAACTTATACGGAGGTATCAAGTCCCTTTTATATCCCTTTTTTTCAATAATACATGAAAAAATTCAGCAAAAAATGATGATTAAGAACTAATAAAGAGGAAAATCACATAAATTGTTTGAAAATAATGACAAAATAGAATAACAGAGTCCATGTTTCGAGGGAAAATGACAGGAAAAGCGGGATCTTAAAAAAAACCGGCATGGTTTCCCATGCCTCAGCCATTGAGCCGTTTGTGATTAATGGTGACTGAAATCTCGTCGCTTTTCCGGTCTTGCTTTGGAGCCGGACGTGTCCCTTTTGCCTTTTCAGGAGGACCGATGACGACCTGTTCCTGAATGGGCGCAAGCGCATCGGCGATTTTTCCAGCCTCCACGCCATAGGCGAGCTGGAACACCTCCGGCGGCGTATGCCGGAGCATGCTGGAACCTTCCGCCGACTCGAACTGGTCATTGTTAAAAAAGAGATGCAGATGCAATTTATCGGACACCGGCCGGATCCAATGCCACCACGCCATCGGAATGAAGACGACCTGGCCGGCTTTCGCCCGGTACTCATGCAGCCGGTTCGTATCCGGATCGACAATCGAGACGGCCGCTTCACCGGAAACGATGACATCCAGCTCCCAGGCATTCGGATGCCAGTGCGGCTCCCGAATATGTCCCTTCGTCAGATACAGGTCCACAAAAGCACCGCCGAGCATGGCCGGCATCTGGGTCGAAGATACCTTGTAGGCAATATTGTCACGGTCTCTTTCAAAAAATACACTGTCCCTCGAGTCAAAAAAAAGATTGGGAGTCCCGCTTGATTTCTTAATGTTCCTGTTATCTGGGACAAACCCGGACTTCGCCATCCCTATCCCTCCTCATCGTCCTGACCTACCTAATATTCCTCTACCATCCTTATGTGGAAGGATTGGGCATGGTGACTCAAGTCCAAGCATAATATGGCTGAAGGAGGACTGAGCATTGTACTTGCCAATCAGCCAAATGCGGGGTATATTCTATTACCTAACCGAAAAAAATCGGATACCTATTATAGAGAGTCCGGATGTATCCAGACTCAGGAAAGAAAGGGAATTATCGTGAATCATCATCCAACACAGCCCCATTATTCCTTCATTACCGTCCTGTTATTCTGGTGCGGCCTTGTTCTGCTCAGCAGCATGTACATTACCATTCCATTGACAGCGACTTTCACGGAGGCTTTTCACATCACAGCGGCGCAAACCGCCTGGATCGGCAGCTCTTTTTCTTTGTGCTATGCCCTAGGCTGCCTGCTTTACGGCCCGTTTTCTGATAAATACGGCCGTAAAATCTTTTTGACCGTCAGCATGGTCCTCTTAACGATTGTCACCATCGCCATCGGTTTTGCCGACAGCTATGCTGCCATGATTGTCTTAAGGGGAATCCAGGGACTGATCGCAGCAGCGTTCGCCCCAATTTCACTCGTTTATGCCGGGGAGCTGTTCCCGCCGAACAGAAGGCTGACCGCCATCGGTTTCATCAGTTCCGGCCTATTGATGGCAAGTGTCGTCGGCCAGGTGTTCAGCGGATTCATCGCGGAAACCTTCGGATGGCGGGCGATCTTCTTCATCTTAGGTGCGGTTTACTTCCTGACCGCCCTTGTCGTGATTTTCAGGCTGCCAAAGGAACAGACAGCGAAGTCAGACGACAGTGTCCTGAGCAAATTCCAGCAAATGTCCGGCCTGCTGAAACGGCCGCAATTGGTGTTCACCTTCTCGATCACCTTCCTGCTGCTGCTCTCCCTTGTCGGCATGTATACCGTGCTCGGAAGCTATTTAAGCTCGGACAAATTCGGGCTTAACGCCCATCAAATTCTCGCTGTACGCGGCGCCGGCATTGTCGGCATGCTGCTGTCGCCTTTCGCGGGCCGAATCGCCGGCAGAATCGGCAGGGCAGCTGTCCTAAGAGGCGGACTAATTCTCGCTGCCGTCGGACTGCTATGTATCGGCATCAGCCCGACCCTGCCGCTGCTCGTCTTAGCAAGCATCGTATTCGTGGCCGGCATTGCGGTCGTAACACCTGTCATGATCACGCTTGTCGGCCAGCTCGCTGGAAACGCACGCGGAAGCGGCATCTCCTTCAATGCCTTCGTCCTATTCCTTGGGGCGAGCGCAGGGCCGAACCTTGTCATCGGTTTAACGAGAACCGAGCATTACAAACTCGCCTTTGACATGCTGAGCGGAATCTTGCTTGCAGGCTTCCTGCTGTCCCTGCTGATCAAGGTCCATTCCCCGGCACCTGTCGGGAATGTGGCGAAAAAGCCTGTATCGTAAATTAAGGCATTCAGAATAACCAAAAACATCCAGTTCTCTGTGAGAATTGGATGTTTTTCATTTTAGCCTCATCCTCTTTTTCGTTCAGAAAATGGTATCCTGCTTTTTATACGTGTCGCTGCAAATGAACAAACCCAAATAAACAGCGAAGAAAACAAACAGCAAGAAAAGATCCGAGGAATGAAATCTTTGAAAAATAGTCAGAATGACGGTTTTCGTCAGCAGGAAACTGCAGAAAACCAGCATAAGAAACGCAAGCAGTTTGTGGAATTTGTGAGAGAGTTGCAAAATCTCTCTCTTTTTCAGAATGATAAATAGCAGTTCCAAAAGCGAAATCAATAGATAAACAGAACCCAAAACCAAAAGAATATAACCAAAATTCATAACATGACTTTCAAAGAAATCTACCGAAAAAAGCGACTCCCCCCACAATCTGCCAAGAATACTGACAAATCCATAAAAGCCGAAGAAAGGAACCAATAATAGAAGAAGAACAGAAAGAAGGACAAATAAAGAAACGATCGCCAAAGCTGTTAGTTTATCAAACATGCATATTCCCCTTTTAAAACGCGACTGCTCAGAGCCTCATCCATTTCGACATTCCCCACCGATCCAGAACCGCCCCAATCAAAATCCCGCCGGCATACCGGACCAAATCTGCCCAGAGGAATCCATGCCCAAGAATCAGCGCCCCCAGCACCGTCCCGCGGATATCATTGATCCACTCCGCCTGATAGAGCTGGCTGAACTCGATGCCAAAGCTGAATAAAAGACTCAGTCCAATCACCGTCCTCAGGCTCTTCGCAGCAAGCAAAGCACGAAAACCGAAATAGACCATCATCGCCCAGAGCATGTCCCCGGCATGCTCGGCGACCGCTGCAGGCAGCAGCCCGCCAAACCGTCTCGAGAACAGGCCGAGCAGCATTGTCAGCAGCACCGCCAGAAAATAATGTACACGCCGGCTGGCCGGCTTACGTAAACATGACAATATAATTCATTCCTATCTTTAAACTGACCTTCTCTTTATTTCCTCCAAAAAGTTGAACAGTCCGCCTTGTCGAGCCTATTAAACTCGATCATTCGCTTCAGCAGCGAGTAATCGACCGGCAGATTCCACTTGATCCGCATCAGCTGCTTCGTATGGTCATAGCCCGCCTTTACGATTTCCTCTGAAAAATGATCAATCCCTGCCTTTTCGGGCGCAACGGCCATATGCTGCTTGGCTGTGCTGAATCCAATGATAAAAGTCCCGTGATCGGTGAACATCGGCTGGTTCCAGGCCACTCTCGGCTCCAGGTCCGGAAATGTCGCCGCCGCCCATTTCAGCATCTCTTCCATCCGCGTCCGGTGCTCCTGATTTTCAATCTTCGCTATATATTCCGCAAAAACTTCCATATAGATCCCTCCTCAGTGCTTTTCCTCTATTGAAACATAAAACCCCTGACAATAGACACTTTTTCTCGTGCCTAAGTCAGGGGAACCTTGTTAAAACGAGTCCGGATAGAAGCCTTTAGCCAAAGTTTCCACCGTATAGGCCATCCGGTCGCCAGGCAGAACGCTCTCCAGTGTAATCGGAACGAAGCGCTCCTCCTTCACGCAGTCCAGCTTGGACAGTACCGGATCCTGTTTAATGTCCTTGATTTTCTGTTCCAGTGAAGGGGCATCATAATCATGAATCACAATGACATCCGGCTCCCGTTTCAGCACTTCCTCATAGCTGACGGTCAGCCACTGCTTTTCCGTCCTGTCATCAAAAATATTCTTCCCGCCGGCCTGCTCCAGCAGCAAAGTCTCAAAGTTGGTGCCGCCGGCTGTGAAGACGCCGTCACCGCCGCTGTCATACACGAGCACATTGACCGGTTCCTCGTCCTTTACTTTCTTCTGAACGGCGGCAATGCGGTCTTTTTGATCCGCTACATAGGCTTCGGCTTTCTTTTCAACGTGGAAAATTTTACCGATATCCGTGATTTCCTTATAAATCTCTTCAAAGTTGGAGGCTTTGTTCATGTAAGTCGTGATTCCGAAGTCCTCCAGCTCCTTGATATCAAGGCCTTCCTCGCCGAATTCCCAGTCGATCCCGTAGATGAAATCGGCGCCGCTCGTCGTCACCGCTTCCCGGGTCGCCGATCCGTAGGTCAATTCCGGAATTTTCGCATAGGCTTCCTTGTATTCCGGTAAAGCGCCCCGGCTGTGATTATCCAGGCTGTTGCCGATCACATAATCGCCAAGGCCCAAGGCGATGAACAATTCAGTAGCATTCGGACCCAGGGTCAGTACTTTTTCCGGCTTCTTGGACACCGTGACTTCCCTGCCGTAATTGTCAAACGTCTGCTTTTTATATTCAGATGCCTGTGCTTCTTTTGCCTCCCCGGCAGATTCTTTCTCCCCCGAGCAGCCGGCCAGTGCGGCCGCCAGAAATACCGCGCCGAATAAGGCCCCTAACGTTTTCTTCTTCATCTCATTTCCCCCTCTGCAGGTTCAGGCTATTTGGCAAATAGGTGATCGAAACTTTATTCGTAATCGGATGGACAATCACATCCGCCCGGATTCCGTAGACCGCAGAAATCAATTCCGGTGTCAGCACTTCCTCCGGTGTGCCTGCCTGATACAGGCGCCCTTCTTTCAGGACATACAGCCGGTCGCAGTACAAGGCCGCAATATTCAGGTCATGAATCGCGGACAGAACCGTCACACCCAAGCCCTTGACCAGGTCAAACATCTGCAGCTGGTAGTGGATGTCCAAGTGGTTCGTCGGCTCGTCCAAAAGCAGGAAGTCCGTCTGCTGGGCAAGCACGCGGGCGATGATCACCCGCTGCTTTTCCCCGCCGGACAGCCGGACATAATCCCTTTTGGCCATGTGCTCCATTCCGGTCTGCCTCAAGGCATCCGCCACGATTTCCCGGTCCGCCTGCGTATCTGTGTCAAACAGCCGTTTATGCGGATTCCGTCCCATCGCCACGATTTCCTCTACTTTAAAATCGAACGGGACGGCGTTTTCCTGCCCGACAACGCCCATGGACCGCGCCGCCTTTTTGACATTCATCCGGTACAGGTCCTCCCCGTCCAGCAGGACCGCCCCGGCATCCGGCTTCAGGGCCCTGTATACATTTTTCAGGACCGTCGATTTCCCGCTTCCGTTCGGCCCGATGATCCCGACAAATTCCCCTTTGGATACATGAAGGGAAATGTCTTCAAGGATCGCTTTTTCTTCGTATGAAAAATATAGATGTTTGACCTGGAGCCGCATCAAATTCCCCCTCACGCCCGTGAATTTTTCTTCAGAAGCCAAATAAAGAACGGACCGCCGATCAAAGCCGTCAAAATCCCGATCGGCAGTTCCTCCGGAGCGATGACCATCCTTGCGGCCACATCCGTCCAGATGACCAATATCCCGCCGAGCAGCGCGCTTACCGGAAGGACCCGCCGGTGGTCCGAACCGATCAGCAGGCGGGTCATATGCGGCACCATCAGCCCAATAAACCCGATAGAACCGCTCACCGCAATCGTCACACCGGCTAAGAGCGAGGCGACCAGCACAAGAATCTTCTGCATCCGCCGAACATCGGTGCCGAGCGTCCCCGCCGCCTCTTCGCCCATCAGCAAGGCATTCAGGGCCCGATGATGGATCATCAGCACCGCCAGGCAGATCACCATAACGGCAAGCGGAAGCTTCAAATAGCCCCATTTCGCCCCGGCCAGGCTGCCGGACATCCAGAAGGCGGCATTATGGAGACCCAAGGCATTCGGAGCGCTTAAGGTGATGACATTCGTAAGCGCATCCATAATCATCGCCAGAGCCACCCCCGAAAGCAGCAGCTGGGTGACATTGATCCGTCCCTTGACCCTGGAGAGCGTGTAGACAATAAGAATCGTGACCGCTGCACCAAGGAAAGCGCTGATTGAAAGCGCATAGGTTCCGAAAAACGAAAAGACGCCGAACAGCATCCCCAAGGTCGCTGTCGCCGAAGCTCCGGATGAAACGCCAAGGATGAACGGATCGGCCAAATGATTGCGCACCAACGCCTGCATCGCCACACCGCAGACCGCAAGCGACGCCCCGACAATCATTCCGAGCAGCACCCTCGGCAGCCTCAGTCTCCAGACAATATTTTCTTCTAACAGGGTCCAGTCATGGGGAATGCTGCCAGAGAAAAACGGCAGCTTGCCGGCAATGACCTTCGCCGCGGTCAAAGGATCAACCAAAACCGGCCCGATTCCGATTGCCAGAATAATAGATACAGCACTTGCCGCCAGCAGCAGCAGGAGAACCACCTTCATATTCGGTTCATCCCGATTGAAAATCGTACGTATTCCCAGAAAACGCTTGGAGTGTGGAGACATCTTTTTTTATCCTTTCAAATGCTTTACAATAATTGAGGGAATCATCCGAATTTTTGAAAGAGATTCCGCCTCATATGTATCTAACAAGGAGCTGAATGGTTTTGGAAAATAATAAATTAACTAGATTTGGTGTTTCAATGGATGAGAAATTACTAGAAAGCTTCGACCAAATCATTCACAACAAAGGCTATCAGAACCGTTCCGAAGCCGTACGCGACTTAATCCGCGACTTCATCGTCCAGCATAAATCTTCAAACAATACTGAAAATTTAGCCGGTGCCATCCTGCTATTCTATAACCATCACCAGAACAATCTCGTCAATGAAATGATGAGCATCCAGCATGGCTATCATGACAACATCCTTGCCACCACCCATCTCCATATCGACCATCACAATTGCCTGGAGCTGATTGTCGTTAAAGGAATCATGAGCGACCTGCAGGAACTCAGTGACAAACTGATCACATTAAAAGGGGTTCTGTATGGAAAACTGACCATTTCCCCGCTCGCTTAAATCGTGTTACCTTTCTTACAAATTGTAGCACTTCTGGTGATTACCATACAAGGGGAAATCTCGTTCCCCTTCCTCTTCTCTCTCCTCCTAAACAGTCTTTCTTGTATTTTAACAGCTAGGTAAAAAGATAGAAAAATTCCTCTTCTTATTTTCCTGCCATTTCTTTCTATTATCTCTTCTTTTCTCATTTTTTCTCTATTAATCTGCATATATGTACATATTTCCAATATTGAAAAATTGTGTTTATACTTTTCAAGTATACTTCTAAACTAGGTAAAAAGACGTTACACCAAGAGAAAGGAAGAATAGAATGATTTCATTAAAATCCATCGAGAAGCACTATAAATTGGCGGATGAAACGGTTCCCGTACTGAAAGAGGTTGATTTGGAACTGAACCCTGGCCAATTGTCGTATTTATTCGGAGAGTCGGGATGCGGGAAATCAACATTATTGAATATTATCGGCGGGATAGATGAAGCCACCGAAGGAGAATATTTTTTTCACGATAAAAATGTCACAGGTTTCAGCGAAAAAGACTGGGCCTTCTTCAGGCGGAAAAAAATCGGATTCGTGTTTCAGAACTTCAATCTTGTCCCCCACTTAACAGCCATCGAAAATGTAGAAATGAGCATGATCTTAGAAGGGCTCCCGAAAACCGAGAGAAGAGGCCGGGCAAAGGAATTACTCGAGTCAGTCGGTCTAAAAGACAGGGCGTTCCACCTCCCCAAACAGCTGAGCGGCGGACAGAAACAGCGGGTAGCGATTGCCCGATCCCTGGCCAACAATCCTGACATTATCTTGGCGGATGAGCCTACAGGAGCACTTGATTCCGAAAATTCCAAACAAATCATGAGCCTGCTCAAACAGGTGGCGAACCAAGGGAAAATTGTATTGGTTGTGACCCATTCCCAAGAGTTCCTTCACTATGCAGATCGAATCATCCATATGAAAGACGGCACGATTACCAAGATTGAACAGACAGCTGCACAAAAGCATGAACATCCAGCCATCGACTCAGCCCTCTCACATAAGGGCAAAAAAATAAATTGGGCAACCACACTCAAATTAGCCGTCCGAAACCTAAGAAATAAAAAATGGCGCAGTACACTGACCGCCATCGGTGCCTCCATAGGGATTTTCGGAATCATCCTGATCGGAGCATTAGGAAATGGTGTAAAAGAAAAGATAACCAGCACAGTGGATGGGACAGTCGCTCATTCATCAATAGCGGTTTATAAAGAAGATACAGAATTACTGCCGAACACGATGATCCATGACCTGGAGAAAACGGAAAACATCGAAGCCGTTTATACATACAATCCATTCACCATCAGCATCACAACAAAGGAAGGAAAAAGGGAAACCAGTTCAGCCGATACCTTAGTCCCCGCTTCCCATCAATCGATATACGGTAAATCTTATATAACTGAGGGGGACTATCCTTCAAAGAATCATGAAGTGGTGATTCCCGAAAGACTCGCTCAAAAACTGTTCGGGTCTAACACCAAACAGGCAATCGGTCAGCAAGTGACCATAATCGCACAGCTCATGTCATTAAAAGACGTCTATCAAACTGTGAAAACCGAGGCTGCAATCACAGGAATTTCCAAAAACGGCGCAATTCCGTTATTGGATTCAGTCGGTTTTTCTTATCCTTTAGCTTTGTCAGTTACAAACGACAATCCACAGACGAAACAGACAGCTTTACAGTATACAGCGATTCCTTCTTCTCCCGATAAAGCCGATTCCGTCATAAAAAGCCTGCAGTCTAAAGGGTACAAAGCAGAGACAGAAGGTGACAGCGGGGAAGAACTTTCTAACTATGTGACCATGGCGGGTGTCGCAGTCGGTCTATTGTCCGCTATCTCTTTAATCGTATCTTCCATCATGATTGGAATCGTCCTGTATGTGAGCGTCTTAGAAAGAACGAAAGAAATCGGCACCTTAAAAGCCATTGGCGCCTATAGATCGGATATTAGACGCATCTTTGTCACAGAGGGGTTCATGATTGGCATGCTGGGCGGTCTTTTCGGAGCCGCCGGATCGATGGCAATCGGAAAACTGGCGAATTTCATTATCAAAGCTGGGTTTGAAAAGCCCAATCTGCAGCTCTTTCAATTTGATATAAATCAAATGCTGATCATCATTGTGTTCAGCGGACTGTTAGGCGCAGCGGCCTCCTTCATTCCTGCCTTCAGAGCCTCCAGGATGAAAGCAGCCGAAGCCTTAAAGTATGAATAAGAAAAAACAAAAGCTGGGAGAAAATTCTTCGAGGCAAACATCTATATCAAGCCGTTCCGTTTATAAATGGATGAGAGTGGAGGGGCGACTCCTGGGGGAATAGCACGAGGGAGAGACTGCAGGCTCGAGCCGTGCCCCCGGAAAGCGTCCCTGGAACGGAATCCATGCAGCATAAACAAAAAAAATAACAACTTTCCCTGTAAGGAAGTTGTTATTTTTAATCGTGTATCTTTTTTATCAGTTCAATACCATTTCCTGCCCCGCTCCCGCAGGCATGAAGCGTTCTTGAAGGCTGTCGGAAAGCAGGCTGTACGCCAGCACTTTCTTCTTGTACTGTTTGACTACATCCACGCGGTCGCTGTAGATGAACATCGTCAGCCGAATATCCTTTTTGCCTTGCTTCGTATCAATGATGATCGGAGTCCCGCCGTCCTCCGGCTCTAAAAACATGGACTCGTTTCCAGGAAATATATGTTTTTGCTTTAAAAAGATCGCTTCGTTAAAAGAATCAATGACACGGGTCTTCTCGTCCCCGTCCAGGAGTTTCCCCTCCATCGTGATTTGGGTCTCTTCTGCATGAAGCTCGGCATGCAGTTCAAACTTTCTGAGAATCCAATTCACCACATCGGTCGGAAGGCATGTCGCCAAAAGCTTTATGAGACTGAGCACAATCGTTACAATCAAAACAGTTATCGTCATGTTTCATCTCTCCGTTACTATGAAATGGCTGTATCCCTCCCATTATAACAAGAGGACGGACTGTTTTTCCTGCTAAATTATGTCCATTCTATTAACATCCTGATTTTTGGAAAAAACGTATGTATTCCTAAAAAGGCAACATGGGAATCGTTACTTGGAATTCTTGATTTGATATTTATAAAGCCACCGGTCGAGCTCTTTGCTTGTTTTTATCGTATCGGGGTGGGTGAGCCCTTTCGTCAGGCCTGTCGTGATCAGCTGGTGTCGTAAGGAATCAATCTGGCGAACAATGGATTGCTGGGAGGTTTTGGGCGGCATGGTTCTCTCCTTTTTCATAGACAGACATGTGTACACTCTGCTGCTATTGAATGATATTATATACACATTATCCATTTTTTTCAAAAATAAAACCAAATTCTGTGAAAAAAGCACCGTTTCCTGCAATATTCCGAGTGCTATCGGTTGCATATATGCTATACTGATTGTCATAAAGGCGGTCTTCGGGCGCCGACTAAGAACGGAAAGGAATGATGGGTGGACGATGATTAACTAATCTTATTTTCAACATTTGAAATTCCATATTTCAAATCATACAAAATAGGATTAGTCTGCCCATTTTTCTATAACTCCCTGAGTTATTCATCTCGATAGCTTATTTACGGTACGGCTAATCCTTCCACTACATGGGGAGGATTTTTTGTTCTCCCTGAAAAGAGAGGGATCGAGTATGAAAGAACTGATGAAATTATCGAATATCAGCTATGAAACCGCCGAGCAACCCATTTTTGAACAGGTGAAGGCAAGCGTCCGGCAGGGAGAAGTCATCGGGATCATCGGCCAGAACGGCGCCGGGAAATCCACCCTGATGCATCTCCTCCACCAGGATATCCAGCCGTCAGAAGGCCAGATCCTAAGGCTGCAGCAAGACCTGAACATAACGATGGTCGAACAGGAGACCGAATCGTACACCCCTGATGGCACTTCCCCTGCCGAAGCCCAATTGCTCGAAAAGTGGAAAGTGCCAGACCAGGATTATTCCCGCTTAAGCGGCGGCGAGAAGCTGAAGGCCCGGCTTGCCCTCGGCTTTTCCAAAGAAGCCGATGTATTGCTGCTTGATGAACCGACGAACCATCTCGATGAACCGAGCCTGTCCCTCCTCAAAGAGCAGATCAAGAAGTACCGCGGAACGATTGTCTTCGTTTCCCATGACCGTCACTTCTTAGATGAAACGGCCACAAAGATTTGGTCGATCGAAGGGAAAAAGCTGATCGAGCATAAGGGAAACTATACGAGTTACATGGAGGCCCGCAGGCTGAAACGGCTGACGCAGGAGCGGGAATATGAAAAGCAGCAGAAACGGACTGAGCGGATCGAGAACCAGATGAAGGAACTCACCTCCTGGTCGAACAAGGCCCATGCCCAATCGACGAAAAAGGAAGGCACCAAAGAATACTGGCGTGTCAAAGCCAAGCGGACGGACGCCCAGATCAAATCGAAACAAAAACGGCTGGAAAAAGAAGCAGAGAAGTCGAAAACAGAAGCGGTCGAGCCGGAGCATACGGTACACTTTTCCATGGAGGCCGCCGGCAAAACCAGAAAACGGTTGTTAGAGGTGAAGAAGCTCACCAAGGCGTTTGACGGGCGGAGCTTATTCCAGAATGTTTCCTTTACGGTCCAGCACGGGGAGAAAATCGCCATCACCGGTCCGAACGGAAGCGGCAAGACGACGCTTTTGAACATACTGATGGGAGAAGAAACGGCTTGGGGCGAGGTATGGGTGTCACCTTCTGCCAAAATCGGCTATCTGACGCAGGAGGTGTTCGACCTTCCGCTCGAAGAAACCCCTGCGCAGCTCTTCCATCAGGAAACCTTCGCCGCAAGGGGCAAAGTCCAGACACTGATGAAGCAGCTGGGGTTCACGTCCTCTCACTGGACCGCCCCTATCCGGGACATGAGCATGGGCGAGCGGGTAAAGCTGAAGCTGATGGGCTATATGCTGGAGGAAACCGACGCGCTCCTTTTGGATGAACCGACGAACCACCTCGATCTCCCTTCCCGCGAACAGCTGGAAGAGACGCTGTCCCAGTATGGCGGAACACTGCTCGTCGTTTCGCATGACCGCTATTTTCTCGAGAAAACGACAGACAGCCGGCTCATCCTCTCAAATCAGCGCATTCAAAAGCAGGCGAAAGAAGCCGTACGTTCACAGGACAGCAAAGAAGAACTTCGCCTGACGCTTGAAACAGAAAGACAGGCGGTGCTCGGAAAGCTCAGTTTTCTCTCCCCAGGCATGAAGGAATACGCGGAGCTTGACGAGAAATTCAGAGAACTGACCAAACAGATTAAGGACCTTTCATGAGGAAGTCAAATAAGAAGAGGATGTTTGTAGGTTTCGGACAAAAATGAGAAATTCACGTGCTGAAGGCTCATCCAAAAGTTCGGCTGGAATCGGGGTCTCCCGGCAGGTTAATCTGCCGTGAACAGAACATATTACTGAAAAAAATTGTAGGCCATATTTAACAGAAAGATCGACAGAAAAATGGTCGCATAAAAGGCATACACCCAAAGCAGGAGAATCCCTTTGTTCTTAATGATCCGTTTCATTATAAAAAACTGCGCCCAGAGAGTCAGCCCGACAATAATGATTAAGTACAGCAGCGGCGCGGTGACAACATCGATAAAGCGTTCCATCCAATCACCTCAAAATTATTATGGGCAAAAGGAAAAACGATATACAAAAATCAAGCAGGTCATCCAAAAAGCACCTGTATGCTCCGGGCATCCCCGACATGCATACAGGTGTTTTTTCTTTCATCCGTCAATCCATTTCGGGCTGGGCATACTTCTTCTCAATTTTCGCGACAAGCGAATAATTGGTGTCAACCATATTCCCTACATGCAGCTTGCCGATTTGGGACAGCGCCTGGTACGCCTCAAATTTCTCCCAGCCCATTTCCTCCATCCAGTCAATCAGCTCCGCGTAAGCAATTCGGGCGGCATCCTCCATCGGGCGGGCGCTGCCGACAACCATATATTCCGTCGGGCTTTCAATGCGGGGCCATCTGATCTCCTTGCCTTTGATGAGCTCGAATGTAATTGTCACCTTCGCGGTAATCTCAAGTGCAACGCCGCACAGCTCCCCATCCCCCTGGCCGGCATGGACATCTCCCGTGAAGAAATAGGCGCCCTCCGTACGCACCGGAAGATAGACTGTGTTTCCCGGCTTCGTGTCCGGACAGTCCATATTCCCGCCATGATCTGCCGGCGTCAGGGCCGACACGGCCTCAATTTCAGGGGCGGTCCCAATGGTTCCGAGGAACGGGCGCCAAGGGAAGTTCAGGCGCTCATTATGGCGCAGCATCCCGTTCTCCATCTTGTAGATCCAGACTTTTTCCGGCAGCGGCTCATTCAGCGTCCGTGTCAGTTCCGTAGCTGTCAGTCCGCCGAAATTCTCCTTCTGCAGGCTGACCGCCCAGTCCCGGGTCGGTTCAATATCCACAATATGGGCAACGAGCGTGTCCCCAGGCTCCGCCCCTTCAATATAAATCGGACCTGTTTGCGGATTCAGATAATGGCCCAAGATTTCGGAAGGGATATCCTGCTCGCTCGTGATCCGGTTCTCAAAGGCATCTTTCGTGAAAATCTCCACCGTTTCCCCCGGCTTCACACGGGCAATCGGCTCCAGGTACTTGCTGAACACATAGCTGTGCGCTCCCGGCTGTTTAATTTGCTGGATCGTTTCTTTCGTCTGTTCCATACAAAAAACCTCCTCATTTTTAACAGGCCAGCTTCACTTCTCCTGTCCGACTCGCTTCCGTATGTAAAGAATATATCCCTGAAGCACATCGAGAAATCTTGTCAAAAGAGTATCAAATCCACTTCGTCAAATCCATTGGCTTGTCAGGATCTCTGACACATTTTTTGCCTATTTCCTGATCCAAATCGAGTAGGAGGGGGTGATTAACCCCCGACCTCTCACACCACCGTACGTACCGTTCGGTATACGGCGGTTCCATTAAGTTTGACGCAGAAATTCATATCGATTATATAAACTTTTCAACCCTCGGTGACTCCAATACAAGTTATTGAGGGTTTTGTGTAAGATTGGACTACAGGCTATTCTCCAATATTTCTTTCTGGAGTTTCCCCATTCATATGCCTTTTGGTCAGGGACACCTAGACCTTTGAGTTTTCTTACTCTTGTCCTCGGTTTCTTCCATTGTTTCCATTCAAGCATACGGAGTCTCCGTCTAATCCACTCATCAAATTCTTTAAATTTACTTGGTGTATCAGCCAATGCAAAATATCCACACCATCCCGTTAGATATTGATTTAGTTTCTCGATTCTAACTTCCATAGGAATTTGTTTAGAACGGGAGGTTAACTCCCGTATTTTAGCCTTAAGCCTTTTAATACTTTCATTGGCTATTCGAACCTTCGGTTTCTTATTGACCGTAAAGCTAAAGCCAAGAAACTTTCGTTTCCACGGGCGATCAACTGCTGACTTTTCTCTATTTACTTTGAGCTTTAATTTCTGCTCAATAAAGCATGTAATTGAGTTCATCACTCGTTCTCCAGCTTTCTTCGATTTCATGTAAATATTACAATCATCGGCGTAGCGGACAAACTTGTGACCTCTCCTTTCTAACTCTTTATCAAGTTTATCCAAAAGGATATTCGAAAGAAGGGGGCTCAGTGGACCTCCTTGTGGTGTTCCTTCTTCTGCATCATAGACTACACCATTCATCATAATTCCTGCTTGGAGATATTTCCGTATAAGTTTCAAGACCAGCCGGTCTTGGATTCTACTTGCTAATATCCCCATTAACTTATCATGATTGACTCTATCAAAGAATTTCTCCAAGTCCATGTCAATCACCCATCTATAACCTTCACTTATATATTCCCTTGCTTTACGAACCGCATCATGACCTCTTCTATTTGGTCTAAACCCATAACTATGTTCTGAGAAGGTTGGGTCAAGAAGTGGGGTTAGAACTTGGGCGATAGCCTGTTGAATGAACCGGTCTGTCACGGTAGGTATTCCTAGTAATCTTACTCCACCGTTCGGTTTCGGGATTTCGACTCGACGGACTGGGTTAGGTTGATAGGTACCTTCCCTTAATGAATCACAAAGAGTTTCCCAGTTCTCATAGAGATGTCTTCGTAGGGATTTTACGGACATTCCATCTATGCCGTGACTCCCTTTGTTCTTCTCCACACGTTTAAGTGCTTCTATTAAGTTTTCCCGTGACAGAATCAGATCCATTAACATGTGATATTTCCTTTCGACGTGAACGTAGAAATCTAATTATGTTATTCCTGCTCCACCCTCATGAAGTCCCCTGTGGAATTCACCACTTCCTCCTTCAAGTAAGTCCTTTCGGATTGTCTGCTTCTATACAGGAATTATATGCCTAGTTCTCGTTCTTCCTAATAGTTCAGTCCTTCCCATTCCATCTCGAGTTGGAATGGTACTATGACCTCGGCTGACTTCTGATTGTTCAGCTGTCCATCGCTGGATAGGTTACCAAGGGAACTTGGCGTTCCAATCAGACCTCCCCGGGTAAGAGTACAGTCTTTCCCTCCATCTATCTGCTTCATTTACTCTGTACCACCTTCGGCAGTAAGGACTTCGTTTTGTTGTGCAAACTCATCCAATGGTACCTAGCCTTATATGAAGTTCGTGTTCCTCAGACCGGAGGTTTGCCGCTCGCTTCCTTCAGATTCTGCGTCACCACAGACACCCTTGCGTTAAGCTAACCATTACTACTGCCTTCATGGTTCGGGACTCTCACCCTATAGACTGCACCCATGCCGGGCNAAATCGAGTAGGAGGGGGTGATTAACCCCCGACCTCTCACACCACCGTACGTACCGTTCGGTATACGGCGGTTCCATTAAGTTTGACGCAGAAATTCATATCGATTATATAAACTTTTCAACCCTCGGTGACTCCAATACAAGTTATTGAGGGTTTTGTGTAAGATTGGACTACAGGCTATTCTCCAATATTTCTTTCTGGAGTTTCCCCATTCATATGCCTTTTGGTCAGGGACACCTAGACCTTTGAGTTTTCTTACTCTTGTCCTCGGTTTCTTCCATTGTTTCCATTCAAGCATACGGAGTCTCCGTCTAATCCACTCATCAAATTCTTTACATTTACTTGGTGTATCAGCCAATGCAAAATATCCACACCATCCCGTTAGATATTGATTTAGTTTCTCGATTCTAACTTCCATAGGAATTTGTTTAGAACGGGAGGTTAACTCCCGTATTTTAGCCTTAAGCCTTTTAATACTTTCATTGGCTATTCGAACCTTCGGTTTCTTATTGACCGTAAAGCTAAAGCCAAGAAACTTTCGTTTCCACGGGCGATCAACTGCTGACTTTTCTCTATTTACTTTGAGCTTTAATTTCTGCTCAATAAAGCATGTAATTGAGTTCATCACTCGTTCTCCAGCTTTCTTCGATTTCATGTAAATATTACAATCATCGGCGTAGCGGACAAACTTGTGACCTCTCCTTTCTAACTCTTTATCAAGTTTATCCAAAAGGATATTCGAAAGAAGGGGGCTCAGTGGACCTCCTTGTGGTGTTCCTTCTTCTGCATCATAGACTACACCATTCATCATAATTCCTGCTTGGAGATATTTCCGTATAAGTTTCAAGACCTGCCGGTCTTGGATTCTACTTGCTAATATCCCCATTAACTTATCATGATTGACTCTATCAAAGAATTTCTCCAAGTCCATGTCAATCACCCATCTATAACCTTCACTTATATATTCCCTTGCTTTACGAACCGCATCATGACCTCTTCTATTTGGTCTAAACCCATAACTATGTTCTGAGAAGGTTGGGTCAAGAAGTGGGGTTAGAACTTGGGCGATAGCCTGTTGAATGAACCGGTCTGTCACGGTAGGTATTCCTAGTAATCTTACTCCACCGTTCGGTTTCGGGATTTCGACTCGACGGACTGGGTTAGGTTGATAGGTACCTTCCCTTAATGAATCACAAAGAGTTTCCCAGTTCTCATAGAGATGTCTTCGTAGGGATTTTACGGACATTCCATCTATGCCGTGACTCCCTTTGTTCTTCTCCACACGTTTAAGTGCTTCTATTAAGTTTTCCCGTGACAGAATCAGATCCATTAACATGTGATATTTCCTTTCGACGTGAACGTAGAAATCTAATTATGTTATTCCTGCTCCACCCTCATGAAGTCCCCTGTGGAATTCACCACTTCCTCCTTCAAGTAAGTCCTTTCGGATTGTCTGCTTCTATACAGGAATTATATGCCTAGTTCTCGTTCTTCCTAATAGTTCAGTCCTTCCCATTCCATCTCGAGTTGGAATGGTACTATGACCTCGGCTGACTTCTGATTGTTCAGCTGTCCATCGCTGGATAGGTTACCAAGGGAACTTGGCGTTCCAATCAGACCTCCCCGGGTAAGAGTACAGTCTTTCCCTCCATCTATCTGCTTCATTTACTCTGTACCACCTTCGGCAGTAAGGACTTCGTTTTGTTGTGCAAACTCATCCAATGGTACCTAGCCTTATATGAAGTTCGTGTTCCTCAGACCGGAGGTTTGCCGCTCGCTTCCTTCAGATTCTGCGTCACCACAGACACCCTTGCGTTAAGCTAACCATTACTACTGCCTTCATGGTTCGGGACTCTCACCCTATAGACTGCACCCATGCCGGGCGCACACAAAAAAGCATCGTGAATGATTCCATTCACAATGCTTCTCTTTTCGGCTATTGCTGAAGTCCGTCTCTCAAGCGATCCGGCAGCTCAACGATGGTCTGATTCAATGTGTCCAGCTTTGTTTCAATCCGGTGAAGCAAATACAGGGTCACAATGATCGGAAACCCGATATCGCTGATAAATGGCAGGATTTGATCCACTTCAGTCACCTCCTCATTTTTTTGAAAAAAGCAGGCTCCCCGCTCTTCAGGAATGATCCCTCCAAACAAGAAGCCTGCCTTCATTGATTAGACGATTTCCACGTCCTCCACATTCCGTTCCACGAGACGCGCGCTTTTCGCACTGACGTAATCTCCTGAAGAAGAGGTGAAGATGTTCTGGGTCAGGATTTCCTCCATCGCCTGCTTGACCATTCCTGCATCAACCGGTTCAATCGGGTTGTCGAGGGCGATCGTTGCTGATTTCCCTTCTTCTGTCACAAACACCATTTCAAGTGTCTTCGCCATTCCTTTCACCTCCTTCCTTCACCGCCTGACGGATCTTAGTTGATCAGGGCGTGTGTGTCCTGACGGGAAACCTCGCTCAGCGGATAGCCTTGAAGGCCTGCGATCGCGCCGGCAGTCGCAAACAGCTGATCCGGCGTTGCATTCGTCTTGATGTTCGCAAAGGATTTGCGTTTGTAAACCGCTTCTCCCTTCTCGTTCACGCCGGCTTCGAAATCGAGCCGCAATGCGCTTGTTAAGATAACTTGGCTGGCCATGTGTCTCACCCCCTTTCGCTTTCGTCTTATATATCCATTTCGCAAAGGGGAAAGTAGCAACGTTTTTAAAAAAGGTTTTTGGCCAATAAAAAAAGACATCCTTCTCAAAAAGGATGCCTCGGTGAAAATTACGTTCTGATTAAATGCACACTGATCAGCATGAGAAAGGAAATGACAATCATACTGATCACCCACAGCCAGGCCAATTCCATATTGCCCGAATCAATGGCTACATAGATGGCGGTGGGAATGGTCTGTGTTTTTCCCGGAATGTTTCCGGCAAACATCAGGGTGGCGCCAAACTCGCCAAGCGCTCTTGCAAAACTGAGGATGGCCCCGGAAATGATCGCTTTAAGGGCAAGCGGAATCGAAATAAACAGCAGGATTTTCCATTCATTGGCCCCGTCTACGCGTGCGGCATTTTCAATATCCCGGTCGATCGCTTCGAATCCCACTCTTGAAGACTGATACATGAGCGGAAATGCAACGACAGACGACGCAATCAAAGCGGCCCACCATGTGAACATCACAGGCTGCTGAAAGATCCACTCAATCAGCTGTCCCGCCGGACTGTTCCGCCCGAAAATCATGATTAGCAAAAATCCAACAACGGTAGGCGGCAAAACGAGCGGCAACAGGAAAAGGGTATCAACCAGCACTTTTCCTTTAAATTCCCGATTCGCCATCAGCCTCCCAAAAAACAGCCCCAACAGCAGGACACAAACGGAAGATACAGAAGCAATCTCTACCGACAGGACAACCGGTTTCCAAAAACTAGTATCCATGATGATTACGTAAGGTCTTTAAATCCATACTTTTCTAACACCTGCATCGCCTTCTCACCTTGCAGATAGTCATAGAATAATTGAGCTTCTTTCACATGGGCGCTGTTCTTTATGATGCCGACTGGATAAATGATCGGGTCATGGGTGCTGTCCTCCGCAGCCGCTGCAATCTCCACCTTGTCGGAGGTCAAAGCATCTGTCTTATAAACAATGCCCGCATCCACATTTTTCGTCTCTGCATATGTAAGGACCTGGCGGACATCTTTCCCGTATACCACTTTGTCTTCGATTTCTTTCCAGACATCTGTATTTTTCAGTGTTTGCTGCCCATACTCCCCTGCCGGCACAGATTCCGGTGTGCCGAGTGCGATTTTATCGGCTTTTGTCAAATCTTCAAATGATTGAATTCCTTTGTCTGACCCTTTTGGCACGACCAATACAAGGTCATTTCCGACCAAATCGATGCCATTTTTCTTGTCAATATGCCCGTCATCGACCAAAGCCTGGAACTTATCCTGGGCAGCAGAAAAGAACAGGTCAACAGGCGCTCCCTGCGAAATTTGCTGCTGAAGGGCACCTGAACCGCCAAAGTTAAAATTCACTTGAACATCGGGATGTTCCTTCTCAAAGTCTGCCTTAATTTCGGTCAGCGCATCCTGCAGGCTTGCAGCCGCCGATACCGTCAATGCCGTTTTCTCTTTAGAATCTGTTTGCTTTGTCTCCTCAGATTTCTTTGTTTCATTCGCTGAACAGCCGGCAAGGGCCAAAAACAGAACCATTACAGCGAATACTAAGCCGTATAATTTTCTCATTTCTTTACTCTCCTTATAACTAGTTATATCTAAATATAATTCATTATAACTAATTATAACGAATAAAGGGACATAAATATGACTTTTTTTGATTTTTGAGCAAAATACTCGTTTTCCCCATGATGAAATAATGGTTGAAACCGGTGAATGGAAGCCCGTAAACTAAGGGGGACAAAATCTGAAAATCACTTGAATGCAGAGATGGGGATGAAATTATGCGGATTCGTGAAATCGAAGAAAAAGACAACCTGAAAATGGAACAAATCATTAAGAGCTCACTGGAATCGTTCGAGTTAAACATACCGGGGACTGCTTATTTCGACCCCCAGCTGGGCAGCCTCTCCCATTATTATGACCCGCAGCCCCAGGCAAAATACTGGGTGGCCGTGAATGAATGGGATGAAGCAATCGGCGGCGCGGGCATCGCCCCATTCGGGCAAACGGGCAGGATTTGCGAACTGCAAAAGCTCTATATCGCTCCTGAAGCCCAAGGCAAGGGCCTCTCCAAAGAACTGATGAACACAACCCTCGGCTTCGCAAAAGAGCATTTCACGCACTGTTACCTGGAAACGTTCGAGAAGCTCCGGACCGCCAACCGGCTGTACGTCAAATTCGGCTTCCGGCAGCTCGATCGGGCACTGGACGAAACCGAGCACAGTGCCTGTGACACTTGGTATATAAAAGAATTATAATGGCAGCGGGCGCACTTCTTTAATAGGGAGTGCCCCTTTTTTACGGAAAATATATTGAATCATTCTGTAAATCACGGAAATTAAACGTTGGGTTTTTATGGTAAAATAAATGAGGCATTCCGTCTTTGAATCGCAGGCAGGATGAATCGTTCGTTTTATGGAGGGGTAAGAATGGAGTGGGATTTTATATTAGCCATAGGGATTGGAGCAGCAGGATATTTTATTGGAGATGGATTAAAGAATTTTAAAAATCCAAATGCCAAGGGCCTAATGGATTCCTTAGAAGATGATGATGAACACGAACTGATTAAAGAAAGTAATGTGCATTATTTTATGGGGATATCGAAAGAAGATGCAAAGTCTCTCATTCAGGAGCATGCTGACATACCCCATATTATGATTAACGGCAAAGTCTATTACCCGAAGGCAAAGCTGCGTAAATGGTTATTGAGTCTGGGCGAGTGAACGAATACGGTTCATCAATCGGACGCTTTTGTTTACTATGCAGTTCTAAGCTTGTGTACATACGTTATTTTCCCAAGCAGAGTTGTTCTACAAAGAATAACCCTGCTTTTCTTTACTAATAGCGAACGATGACTTGTACAGTTCCCCCTTCATGCATGCTCCACAATAAGTTGCTCAGCGAACGGAAATATGACATACTGCTGTCTTATTATACATGGTAAAGTGAAGGCAATCGATTTGAAATGAGGGATAAGAAATGACATGTTTATGGCCGGGAAGCAGTGAAATGATGCAAGCCTATCACGATCAGGAATGGTGCGTGCCCAACCATGATGATCGCTATCTATTTGAAATGCTGACGTTAGAAGGCGCCCAGTCCGGGCTGTCGTGGAGCATTGTCCTGTCCAGACGAGACAGCTACAAAGAGGCGTTCCACAATTTTGACATTGCCTATTGCGCTGCGCTTACAGATGCAGACCTGGAAAATATCAAGGAAAATTGCGGCGTCATTAAACATATGGCCAAGCTGCAGTCCGTCCGAAGCAACGCCCAAGCAGTATTGAATATCCAAACGGAATTCGGCAGCTTTTCTGATTTTTTATGGCGGTATGCGGACTTCAAGCCGATCGTCAACGAGTGGGAAGCAGACGGACAGATGCCCGCAGAAACACCCCTGTCGAAGCAGCTGAGCAAGGATTTGAAGAAACGCGGTTTCAAATTCGTCGGCCCCGTTACGATGTATTCGTTTATGCAGGCCATCGGGATGGTCGATGACCATGTGAAAACATGCCCGTATCACACGTCCAATTCACCGGGAGCGGAGCGATAATATGGACATTAAGGAAGCAGCAGGCCGTTCGGTAAAAATCAGGGAACTCTATCATCAGCTCGAGAAAAAACACCATGGCAAGGAGTGGTCGATCGAGGAGGATGCCCTCGCCTTCCTGACCGATGCGGCCTTGGTCGGGCGGCTCACGATGGCCCAGCAAGAAAGATGGCCGACCGGCAGCAGCCCTGAACCGGAACTCAGGCACAAAATCGGCGAATCCATCTGGTGGCTGATCGTGTTAGCGGAACGGATGGGAATCGACAGTGGACAATCATTGAAACAGTTCTTGGAGCAAAAAGAAAAGCAGCTCGGGTGATGCTGATCAGGAGGATGTCTTATGAGCGTGAACAGGTATTTTGAAATCATTTATCTCTTATTGGACAGAAAGACCGTGACGGCCAAAGAATTGGCCGAACACTTCGAGGTTTCCACACGGACCATCTACCGGGATATCGACGCCTTGAGCGGAGCCGGCATTCCCGTGTATGCCACCAAAGGAAAAGGCGGAGGGATTTCCCTGCTGGAGGGATATTCCCTCAACACCTCCCTGCTGACGAACAAGGAACAGGAAGAGATCCTGATTGGGCTGCAGGCACTCGCAGCGACCGACTTTCCGAATGCGGATTCCGTATTGCCGAAGCTTGCCCGGTTATTTAAAAAAGAGGCTGCCAGCTGGATTGACGTCGACTTCTCCCCCTGGGGAAGCGGGCCGAAAAACAAACAGCTTTTCTCCCTGCTGCGGGAGGCGGTCACCCAGCATGCAGTCATCCGCTTCCGGTACTTCAATGCAGAAGGAGAGATAAGCGAACGCCGGGCGGAACCCATCCAGCTGCTCTTCAAGCAGAACGCCTGGTACCTTTCCGGTTTCTGCCTCTCGAAAATGGATAGTCGGGTATTCAAAATCAGCCGGATGAGAGACGTCACCCTTACAGGCGAAACATTCATCCCGAAGACCCCTCCTGCCGCAATCGAACAGGCCGAAAAACAGATGGCCGACACGTCCATCCCAATTACGCTCCGGATCTCATCCAAAGGCGCCTACAGGGTTTATGACGAGTTTGATGACAGCATGATCACAAAGAACGAAGGCGGCTCTTTCACCATCCACTGCCGATTTCCCGCAGGCCGCTGGCTCGACCAGTACCTGCTTTCATACGGAACATTATTAGAAGACATCCAGCCTGCAGAGCTGTCCGCGAGAATCGTCGCTATGCTGGATGAGCTAAGGGACAATCTTACCAATAACTTATAAGATACTTGGATAATGACTAGAAGCCCTCTTAGCGTAACCTTTTTAATTGTGGAGCAGAATTCAGACATCATAAAATATTTTTTATAAAATTTTTCTTACGGACAGCTTATCCTTAAATGGCATTTTTGCTTCGCATCAATATTCCATATTCCGTCAAAAGCTTAAATGAACCTGATAGTTTATGGAACAAAAACAGGGATTTATATATATTTCGTCGAATGGGTTAACTACCAATAATAAGGCGGGCTATTCATGGAATTTATAATACAAAAAGAATACTTTTACAAAGCTATATCGGATGTAAGTAAAGCTGTATCGGTAAAAACCCCCTTCCCCATTTTGACAGGAATAAAAATGACGGTTGATGATAGCGGCTTAAAACTTGTGGGCAGTAACTCGGATATCATGATTGAAAAATTCATTCCCATCACAATGGACGGCGAAAAGATTCTGGAGGTTTATGAAACAGGGAGTGTCGTTGTATCAGCAAAATATGTAAATGAAGTCGTAAAAAAATTACCCCATAAGATACACTTAAAAGTAAAAGAAAACCAACTAGTTATGATTCAATCTAATGAGATCAAGACTGCCCTGCACGGTTTTAATTCTGAAGAGTACCCAAGACTTCCTCAAATCGACGAAGCGAAGTGTATTCAAATTAATCGTAATAAACTAATAGAAATAATAAAACAAACAGCATTTGCAGCATCAAGGAGTGAATCGAGGCCTATTCTGACAGGAGTGAATATGTCATTCAGGGAAAATCAGCTTTCGTGTACTGCAACAAATTCACAACGTTTGGCTTCGAGAAAGATCCATGCAGAATCAAATGTAAAGGGTTCTTTCAATGTTCCAAGTGTAAGCCTTCAAGAACTTGCTAAGTTAATCACTAATGAAGCAGGGGTCATTAACATATTTGTCACGGACAGCTTTATGGTTTTCAAATCAAATACTGCCTCACTATATTCAAGATTAATTGAAGGGAATTACCCTAACACCTCAGGATTATTCCCCACAGACTTAAAGACAAAAATCATCCTCAGCACGCAGCCGTTTTTACAAGCGATCGATAGATCCTGCTTATTTTCGAGTGAAGGAAAAAATAGCACTGTCCTGTTAGAAATAATAGACGGTAAAAAACTAAAAATCTCCTCTGCCTCTTCAGAAATAGGTAAAATAGAAGAAACACAAAAGATTAAGGAAATTCAGGGTGAGACTCATTTAAGAATCTCACTTGATGGAACTTTTTTAATCGATGCTCTAAGAGGGATAAAAGAGCAAGAGATATATCTAAGTTTTAATGGTTCAATGAGGCCGGTATTAATTGAACCTATTAATAATGCTTCTTATTTCCAACTTATTTCTCCAGTACGGTCCTATTAAGAGGATCACTTGGACAGACTCCCTTCTGCTCTCATCTACCTTATATATAGCCAGTAAATAATACTAAATGCCGACGTGCATTTAGTATTTTTACTTCCATTAGGTTTTCGCCCACCCTTTTATCCATGATGTACATAGCCTAAAAGGAAAAGCGTTAGTTTTCTGATAAGGGGATAAAAGGATGAGACATAAATGCAGTAAATGCAAAAAATATAAGTGTACATGTAAAAATATTTATATCGGTCCACCAGGGCCTCCGGGACCTCCGGGGCCGGCAGGGGCGACAGGAGCACCGGGACCAGCGGGGCCGGCAGGACCGGCAGGAGCACCGGGACCAGCGGGACCGACCGGACTCTCAGGACCAGCGGGGCCAGCGGGACCGGCAGGACCAGCAGGACCGGCGGCAGGACCAGCAGGACCGGCGGGGCCGGCAGGCGGACCGGCAGGACCAGCAGGACCGGCGGGACCAGCAGGACCAATAGGACCGACAGGACCAGCGGGGCCAACAGGACCAACAGGGCCAACAGGACCGGCAGGACCAACAGGGCCAACAGGACCGGCAGGACCAGCGGGACCAGCGGGACCAGCAGGACCGGCAGGGATTGGCGCCATCATTCCGTTTGCATCAGGTCTTCCCGTTGCTTTAGGAACCGTTCTCGATGCCGTGGATACAGTCGGACTGATTGGATTTGGAAACTCGGCTAACACGGTACTTATCGGAGACACCACTGTAGATCTGACAGGTGCAGCCGGAACGCTGCTCAATATGGCCTTTTCTGCACCGCGCGCCGGGGTCATCACGTCCATTGCCGCTTACTTCAGCTCAACGGCCGCCGTTTCCTTATTAGGGGAAACAGCCACGATCACCGCTCAATTATTCAGCGCCCCGCAGGCAGGACCGGATCCTAACACATTCACGGCAATTCCCGGAGCTGAGGGTTACATTAGCTCCTTCCTTTACCGGAATAATAGGCATTGGCGAAACAGCCTCAGGCGTTATCGATGATTTATCAATCCCTGTAGCGGCCGGCGACCGCTTATTGATGGTATTTTCCGTTGACACAGCAGGCGGACTCCCTCTAGCTACGGCCATTGTCGGGTATGCCAGTGCAGGAGTGGCTATTAGTTAGTAAAAAAAAGTCTGGGCCAGTCACCCAGACTTTTTTTCATAGATACATACCTATCGAATCACCACTTCATAATCCTGCTCACAAATCTTTCTCGCCGTTTCCTTAATCAGTTCCGCATAACGCTCATTTAGCCAGTCACGATTAAATTCATCCGGAGTTTGTATAACTAATTTTTGATCAACGATACTTCAGGTCGTTTTCGAGAACCATGTTTCGTAGGAAGGCTTAGAGATCTTACTAGAAATCCTCAATAACACCTGGTCCCATAGCGAATCAGAATCGGCAGTCTCTTTTGGATTAGTAGACTGTTCCTTATTCGCTGACAAAACAGGCGGTTCAGAAGAGGACGGTTTATATCTGTCTTGTAATTCCAGATACTCCGCTTTCGTTAGCAAAGAGTATTCAAACAGGATTTCCGCCTTCACATCTTCCCCTCTCTTCATTGCTAAAATGATCCGCTCGACATCACTTCTATGGACAATGGCCGCTTCCTGATTCATCATTGCTCCTCCTTTTTATTCCCTCTATTTCACTTTCCGTTCAAAGTGATAATGCAGGCGGTACTCGCATATCTCCCTAGTCATTTGAAATAACAACTGCTTGTCTTCTTCCGCAAGTTCAAGATTTATCTTAAATGTATCGTTATCATAAGCGATTAATCCTTTCGAACTGCCGCTCCACTTTGTCATGGGCATAGTCGAAATGAGTTTTCCGACTCCATCCTCATCATATTCCCACAGTTTTTTCGCGCCTTTGTCAGAGAAATCGATTTGCTTCCGGTACTCCGTTTCCGTTAGATATTGATGGAAAAACGGAGCAGCTTCTTTCGATGTAATTGGATCGAACCAGTGATCCGCTCCCCTTTCGAGCATCGCCAGCAGGACAACCATTTTATAGCTTTTCGCCATACCGGTTTTCTCTACTTCTTTTATCCATGGCTGGAAACGCTCGAACACTTCACTCTCTTTTCCCGTAAGCTCTTCCGCCCAATCCAGAAAGCCAAGGTACGAGCCAAACTCCTGACGGTATTGCGGGGATTCTGAAGTCCCCTGAAGATGCAGCTCCAAATACGAAGGCCTTCTGCCCAATTCCCGCTTCAGCTCTTGATAATCATTCAACAGCTTTTCTCTGCGAGGCTGCCTCTTCCGGGCCATTTCCTTTAACAGATTAATGACCTTCATATCCAGCTCCACCTTGCATGAGTCAGGCAGCAGCGGTTCCGTTGCCGCTTTTTTCTCGCCATTCCCTCGTGTATCAAAAACGCTCAGCTTCACATCGGCATGGCGGTAATTCCCGATCAGGTCAATAATCACACAATGATCCTTTCCATCATGAAGCCTAAGTCCCCTGCCAATCTGCTGGGTAAAAATCGTTAATGATTCCGTCGGCCTTACAAACAGAAGTGTATCGACAGCCGGAATATCCACCCCTTCATTAAACAGGTTCACCGTGAAAACCGCATCAATCTCCCCGCTTTCAAGCTGGCTTATCGCTTCCTCTCTTTGGACATCTGTCTTAGAGTGCAAGCTGACCGTTTGAAAACCAGACTTGTTAAAATGAGTGGAAAGAAAATCTGCTTGTTTAATAGAAGAGCAGAAACCAATCGTACGGGTCTGCTTTTTCTCCTGCCAAGCATTGAGAATTCTTTCTGCCAGTTCGTCCCGCAGTTGAGCCTGCAAGAGCTGCTGTTCATCATAGCGGTTCCCTAGCCAGCTAATCTGACTGTAATCCGTGTCATCATACACCCCGTGATACTGAAAAGGAGCCAGCCAGTTCCGCTCAATCGCCTCCAAGAAATCCAGCCGAAAGGCCACATTTCCTCCGCAAAGCGCATACACATCCTTGTTATCATTCCGGTCGGGGGTGGCCGTTATCCCAAGCAGGAACTTTGGCTGAAAATAGTCTAACACCCTCTTATAGGTCGCGGCTGCTGCGTGATGGAATTCATCGACAATGATCAAATCAAATTCCTCAGGATCAAAGCTTTGAAGATGGCGCTGCATGCTTAAAGTATAGATGGAAGCAAAAATCGTATGTCCTCCTTTTTCCTTTAGCTTGCCGTTATAAATCGAAAATGTCTCTTCCGGCATGACCGTCTGGAACGACTTTTTCCCCTGATGCAGGATTTCTTCCAAATGGGCAATAAAGAGTACGCGTTTAAATTTCTTTGCAAAAAAACCGGCCAAATACGTTTTCCCAAGCCCCGTCGCCATGATGACAAGCGCTTTGTCATAGTCTTCTTCCAGCGTTTTATCAAGCTCTTCCAACGCCTCAATCTGGGCAAACCTAGGCTGAATCTCCCCATAAGCTTCCGGTTGTTCCAAAATGGTACTTGGATGCGGAGCATGTCCCGTTTCTTCAGGCAGCATAAGATCCAATTCCTCTGCCGCTGCCCATTCGCGGCCAAGGCTTGGACTTGAAACATGATACTGATTGTACCGTTCCTCGTATTCCTTTAACGTTTCTTCATTCAAAGGTACCGTCTGATCCGCATAAAAGGTTTCCAAAAAGAGATGCAGCCCTTCATTAAAGACCTCTTCATCCTCACTAACCGAAATGCTCCATTCCACCCCGTGATTCAAAGCCGACCTAGAAAGATTGGAGGAACCCACAAACAGGCAATCCTGATGCTCATCCTGAAACAAATACGCTTTCGGATGAAAGGACACCCCATTGCTTTTCCATAAGCGAACTTCCATTTGCGGACTGATCTCCATCAGCATACGCAGCGCCTCCGGCTGGGTGACAAATAAATAGTCTCCTGTACATACCTTAATATCTGCTCCACGCTCAGCCGCTTCCTGCAAGGACTTCCGTAAATACTGAACTCCTGACTTCATAACAAAGGAAGTGAGAATACAAATAGACGAAGCAGTATCCATCTGCTTCAACAAATGCGTTCCCAGCTTTCGAGTGATCAGCTGAACCTTACTCATCTTCTACCTCAATCAAGTAAATCTTCTCCTTAAATCCTCCGCGCTTTGCCGCCTTTTCTTGGCGGATTTTCTCCACTTCATCCATAGAGCTCCCATGATACTCAGCCAGCGCATGGATGATTTCCAGCACATCCGCAAGCTCTTCCATCGCGTCTTCCTTTGTTTCCGTCTCCATATACTCCTGCAACTCTTCAAAGCTCTTTTTCTTTAACTCTTGTATGTACTCCTGATCATCGAGTACCCGTGTCGTGAACTTCTTGCCGGTCCTCTCGATAATTTCCGGAATCCGGTCACGGACTAATTTGTTATGGATTGGCATAGTGGACCTCCTATTACTCTTGTAGATGTCCTTTTATTTTATCATCGATTGTATACCGATTGATGCAGAAAACTTCAGCAAAAAAGAGATTTTCATTTTTCCTTTGATGCCTCTTGCACCGCTTCTGCAAGACCCAAAAATCCTGTTATGGCCGGATTCATTTTTAAAAGACTATTTAAACCAATTGTCTTCTGATTCCTTTTCCTCGATTAATCTGCTCAGTTGTTAGAACAAAGAACTCCCATTGATCAAGATTTAACGGATTTACAACATTTCGATCTTGTTCTTTTAGTAAACAAAAGACATATACGTCTGCACTCCTCTTTATTTCTGTAAAATATGTATTCGTGCTAGATTCCCATCCCATTGTAGGGGCAATTCCAAAAGTAATGGATGAACTTTTTACCTGCTGCCATGACTGAACATAAGCAGCTGACTTAACTTCAATTTTTTTAATACCCTCCGGTGTTAAAAGGTCATAGGCATCCCACTCAACCCTCATTATATTAGTTGCATTTACTGCTTTTGCTACAATAAACTTCGCGAGTTTGCCAAAAGAGCCGATTGATTTCACTGCTTAAATTCTAAAAATGCATATCAGTCTCTGTATTTCCAATCAGAAATCATTCTTCACCAGTTTTCTTCATCCAGATTACTCCTTTATTAATGATTTTTCTGATACAAGCTTACTCCTAGTGCTATAAAAGATTGCATATATTACTATAATATCTTAAATAAAACATGAACCTTATTTTATACTTTTTTTCTTACTCAACTTTTATAGGAATGATATGATATCTATAGAAAGTGTGTTTAGGAGGCCCTCATGAAAAAGTCAGTTAAAGTAGTCGCAGCCATCATAGAAAATGAAAAGAATGAAATTTTATGTGCCTTACGTTCACCAGAGATGAGTATCCCAAATATGTGGGAGTTCCCAGGTGGGAAGGTAGAAATCGGTGAAGATATGTTCACTGCTCTGAAGAGGGAAATACAAGAAGAACTAGGGTGTGAGATTGAAACAGAAGGACTATTTAATGATAACACCCACGAATACGATACGTTTATCATTAATCTACTTTCAATCAAATGCAGGATTGTGGGAGGATCTCCTACAGCAAGTGAACATTCCAAACTTATTTGGCTTAAACGTGATAATTTAAGCTCACTAAAATGGGCTCCAGCCGATATACCGGCTGTTGAACAATTGATAGAGGAAAAGAAATAGTCTTCTCAAAATGAGAAGACTACACTTTTTTCGTAAACTCTGTATAAAGGGTAGCCGGAATCTCATGCTCTAATTCCATCTTAACGGTAATCGGCTTTTCTCCACGGAATTCCACTGTATTTCCCTTCCCTATATAAATATAAGGTTCTGTTTTTCCATCAATCTCTTTATACTTTCGTATAAATAAATGAAGAGCAATTCCCCTATCTTTATTGTATACGATATTCTTTCCTCGTTCCGAAGTAGGCGCTGTACTATTGGGCGTTTGCCATTGAAAAAATCGTTCGTTGATAAATTCATCATGATAATTAATACTTTCCTTTATATCCGCTTCTTTATGAAGATCAATGAACAAGAAGTAGTCCTTCCCATTGGAGAGTAAACCAGATCCTCTAAAGGCGCTATGGCTTTTCCGATAGTTTGAAAGTAACGCCGCATCCGCCATTTGATATTGCTCATATAACTTAAAGTGCGGTACCCCATAGTAATCTTCTTTAAATTCCTTTTCATAGCGGAAAATCCCATAAAGGATAATATCCTCGATAAACTTTCGAAAATCTTCATTCTCAAGTAGCTTTTGATAAGAAGGTGTTTTCGTTAGGTACCCGTCCATTAAAGAAAACAGTTTGAAATTCCGTTTCTTCTGACCTGGATCATAGTAGTCTTGGTTCCAGCATTCCATAGCATGGCGGACGCTATCTTCATCCACTTCTTTTACAAGCTTCAAAATTTCCTGCTTAGCAATATCTAATGAAATCTGCTCATGCTCTAGTAAGTACTTTGCAATCACAAACTCATAGACTCTTTTAAGTGGTAATTTACCTGATAGTTCCTTTAGTGCTCCTTCAAAGTTTTCGTTTAATAAAAGACCCTTTAAATGATCATCCTTCTCTACCTTCGCCACAAACTGAAGATAACTTTTATCCCGGTTAATAAACTTAATCGGATCAGGTGCCCCATCAAACTTTATATAATCCATTAAGTACAAAGGAATATGGCCATTGTTCATTTTCTTAAATTCAAAATACTCTTCTTTCAAATATTTTAAGGAATTAAAATTCTCCTTATCAATTTGGGAAAGAATCCGTTCAACTGAGATTTTATCCATTTGAATGTGAGTTGCACCGGGAATGTTTGCAAAGCCTGTCGCAATGGCTACTTTCAAGCTTTCCTTATCATAATAGCGGCTTCCATTTAAAGCGATCGCAATTAAGAAAGTTTTACTATGGTTCCCGATAAAATCAAGGACGGTTAAAAAAGTCTTATCCTTATGTTTGCGCAATCCCCGTCCAAGCTGTTGAATAAAGACGATGGGGGAATTGGTAGGTCGTAGCATTAAAACCGTATTAACCGATGGAATATCGACGCCTTCATTAAAAATATCGACAGAGAAAATAAACTCTAATTCATCATTGTCGTCTTCAAGCCTATGAATATAGTGCGCTCTTTGATCAACTGAATTCTCTCCAGATAAGCAGATACTTTTATAGCCTCTTTTATTAAATTCGTCTGCCATGTATCTTGCATGTTCCACCGTTACACAGAAACCCAGACCCTTCCTCTTTTCTCCGTCATGTCCATAAAAGTTCATATTTCCGATGATAAAATCTACTCGTTCATTTACTTTTAAACGCTTGGTGATTTCCGCAACATCATCAATATCTACATCACTTAAATCAATTCCTTCAATATCTGTTATACCAAAATAATGAAATGGAATTACTAACTCATCCTCTAGAGCCTCATGCAATCTTACTTCCAAAGCTACATTATTATCAAACAGGTCAAAGACATTTTGATGATCGCTTCTTTCTGGAGTAGCCGTCATTCCTAACGTAAAGCTTGGTTGGAAATAATCAAATATCGCTTGATAGCTTGGGCTCGTCGCATGATGTGCCTCATCAAAGATTATATAATCAAATTCATTAGGACTAAATTCGTGATAGCTGTTCGATATGGTCTGAATCGTCGAGAATATATAGTCTGCATTTCTTTGCTTTTGATTCCCTGTTAACAAGCCAAAGGTCAACCCTTCATTTAGAATCAACTTTGCAAAGGTCTCTTTTGCCTTTTTTAAAATTTCCTCTCTATGAACAATAAACAGCAATCGTTTCGGCTTAACGGCTTTGACGTCGAAAGCTGACATATACGTTTTACCTGTACCGGTTGCTGCGATCACCAATGCTTTCGTTTCTCCAAATGAACGAATTCGTTCCAAATTTTCAACAGCACGTCTTTGCATTGCATTCGGAACAACATAATCAGAGCTCTCATAAATAAATTGCTGCGTATTCTTATAGCCACTTAATTTGGATAAAAACTCCTCATACTTTCGAATAAAAATTTCATCTGCTTGTACACTGCTATTCCAAAGGGTCTCATATTCCTTTAAAACATCTTGAAGAAAATAAGCATCCTGTTTTGCGATAATCCCTACATTCCATTCGACATTACTTTTAAGTGCACTTTGAGTAATATTAGAAGAACCGATTATCACCTTATAATTTTCTTCATACTCAAAAATATAGGCTTTCGTGTGAAAACCAATTTCTTTTTCTGTATCAAAAATTTTCAGTTGTATATTTTCAAACTCATTAACCTTCTTGAGTGCCTTTGTTTCTGTAAAGTTCAAATAGGTTGACGTAATAATCTTTCCTTCTACGCCTCTTTTCTCTGCTTCCTTAAAAGAATCCAATAACAACTGCAGTCCACTAAAATTGATAAAAGCCACACTGAAATAGAATTTTTTACATTGTTGAATGGAAGAAACAAGTTCATTTAACAAATTCCCTTTATCTGAGTTCACAATTAATTTTTTCTCAACAGACATGTTAACTCCTAATCATTTTGATGAATTGGTAGATACATTATATAAGAATAATATACCATATTTTTCACAAAAAATGACAGACAACCACTTTTAAGGTTGATCCCTTCTTTCCATAAAAAAGAACCCCCAATCCTAAGAGGGACTGACCCCCGTTAGTGAGACAGGGATCAAAACACCTTCAATCAGCCAATTGCCGATATTGTATCGGTGATTGGTTGTTTAGTTTTGTTTGAATACGAATGTTGTTATAATAATAAATGTATTCTTCGACAGTTCGCTCTACGATTGCCGTCGTAGTTCGGTTCACGCTGTCGAGGTTGAACGTTTCAGACTTTAGTGAGGAATGAAACGATTCGATAGGGGCATTATCAGCGGGCGTTCCTTTCCGGGACATGCTCATGGTAATGCCTTTTGCTTTAACCGCCTGTTGATATTCGTATGAAGTATAAACAGAACCCTGATCACTATGTAATACACAATTCTCCGGTAAGGCCGGGAGCTGATCGAGTGTATCTAATACGAAGGCTGTATTCTGTCTATCTCCAATCGTTAAAGCAATGACTTGTCCGTTGTACAAGTCTAATATACTGGAAAGATACAATTGTTTCTGCCCATAAGGCAAATAAGTTATGTCTGTCACAAGTTTTTCGAGTGGACGATCGGACTGGAAGTTCCGATCTAATATGTTTTCTGCGACGGCATAAGGTTGGCCTGTGTTCGTTCGCTTCTTCTCTTTCACTCTGCACTGCCAGCCATTCTCCTGCATAATACGCTGCACCGCTTTACGATTAATGCACTTTTCCTGATTTAGTACCGCTGTAATCTTCCGATATCCATATCGAAATTTATGTGCTTTACACAACGCGCCGATCTGAGATTCAAATTCACGTTTCTCATGGTAGGTATTCCTGTTTGCCTTCCAACGATAATAGGTAGCTCTGGAAACCCCTAGATGAAGACAAATATCCTTGACACTCATCGTCTCACGTAATTCCTCTACAAGCTGGATTGTCGTTTCTCTATCAACATCCTTTCCAATTCCTTGTACTTTTTTAAAACTTCATTTTGTTGTCTTAAAAAGCGATTCTCTGCTTGTAATTTTTCCATCTCTGAAGAGTAAAAGGGCCCTTTCCCGAACGTATATTGCTTACCAACAGGCTGTTCAAACCGATTGATTTCTCCAGCTTTATACCATCTAACCCAGGTTTGAATCTGTGTTTTATTCTTGATATTTAACTCGTGCATTATCTCTTTTACGGACACCCCTGCCAGTCTCATTTCTACTGCCTTCTGTTTTATTTCCACTGGATAGCTCACTCTTGTCCCCATAAAAAAACACCTCCAAGTCTTATTTCGGATAACAATCATCCGTTTTCAACCTTGAAGGTGTTTTTTATTTGTCTCAACCTAAGGGGTCAGTCCCAGATTGAGGGTTCTTTTTCTATTTCATTATTATTCTCTGCCAAAAACCACGTGAGCTCTTTCACTAAACCCTTCGTTACTGGCAATTAGGAATTAACCAGTTGCTGCTTGGTTTCAGTCAGGCCCAGTGTTTCAGCGGTAGCTGCATGGACTTCATGGAAAAGGTCTGGGTGTTCCATCAAGGATATGCCGTACGTAGGGACCATTTCTTTGATTTTAGGCTCCCATTCCTTGATATGCTGCGGGAAGCACCGGTTGATGACATCCAGCATAACGTGTACGGCAGTAGAAGCGCCTGGTGATGCTCCAAGCAGGCAGGCGATGGAGCCGTCTGCTGCGCTGACAACTTCTGTACCGAATTGAAGGGTTCCTTTGCCGCCGGCTTCGGTATCTTTGATGACCTGAACGCGCTGGCCTGCTACGACGATGTCCCAGTCTTCGCTCTTCGCGTTCGGGATGAATTCACGCAGTTCTTCCATGCGTTTTTCGTGTGACAGCATGACTTGCTCGATCAAGTACTTGGTCAATGGAATTTCTTTGACCCCTGCAGCAAGCATTGTTAGGACGTTGCTCGGTTTCACAGAAGTGATCAGGTCCATCATGGAACCGGTCTTCAGGAACTTCGGTGAGAATCCGGCGAATGGTCCGAACAGCAAGGATTTCTTGTTGTCGATGAAGCGTGTATCCAGATGCGGCACGGACATTGGCGGAGCGCCGACCTTCGCTTTTCCGTACACTTTTGCATGGTGCTTCGCGATGACTTCTGGGTTCTTACAAACCATGAACAGTCCGCTTACAGGGAAGCCGCCGATGCCTTTTCCTTCAGGAATGCCTGATTTCTGAAGCAGGTGCAGGCTTCCGCCGCCTCCGCCGATGAAGACGAACTTGGCTGTATGGTATTCGATTCTTCCGTTCTCGATGTCACGCACCTTCAGTTCCCACAGGCCGTCCGCTGTACGCTTGATATCTTCTACGCCGTGGTTGTAGTTCATCACAACGTCTTTCTTCTCCAGGTGTTCAAACAGCATACGAGTCAACGCCCCAAAGTTGACATCCGTACCAGAGTCGATTTTCGTTGCGGCGATCGGCTCGTCAGATGTACGCCCTTCCATGATCAATGGAATCCATTCCTTCAGTTTCGCAGGATCTTCTGAGTATTCCATCCCTTGGAATAATGGATTGTTTGACAGCGCTTTAAAACGCTTCTGCAAAAAGGCTACGTTCTTTTCCCCTTGAACCATGCTTGTATGCGGCAGCGGCATGATAAAGTCATGCGGGTTGCTGATCAGTTTGCTTTTCACAAGGTAAGACCAGAACTGTCTGGATAGCTGGAACTGTTCATTCACCTTGATAGCTTTCGTAATATTTATCGATCCGTCCGGCTGTTCGACTGTGTAGTTCAGTTCGCAAAGCGCTGAGTGCCCTGTCCCTGCATTGTTCCATTCGTTAGAGCTTTCCTCTCCGGCTTTCGCGAGCTTTTCAAACACGGTAATTTCCCAATCCGGTGCTAATTCTTTAAGCAATGACCCCAATGTTGCACTCATAACTCCAGCGCCAATTAAAATAACGTCTGTTTGCTTCTGTATGTTGCTCATGATAACCATCCTTATCCCCTAGATTTGCAAAAGAGATGCTGGCGCTTCCGCCATGTGTCCCACAAGCAAAAGCGCAACCAACGAACACATCTTTTCTGTCCCAATTATAAATTATCACAATTATTTACATAATAAAATGCCTATTGCACGAAGAACAGTAGAAACTAGTCGAATTCTGGTGAAAAATATTAAATCGTCCGTAAAACCTGAATAATTGATTCAGAACCTTCCTCTTAGTTCAGCAGGAATATTCTGAACGGCTTCTCCTTAAAGATCCACCTTGGTTTATTTTAACATAAAATCACATGTCAGTCCTTGGAAATATCCCCCGTTTTAAAGGAATGACCGAATATTTCCTTCACACCTCAAGTATATGCCATCCGCCCGGTGAATGCATCCCTTTTTCAGGCTGCAAACCTTTCCATTGGCGCAAAGATGAAAAGACAGGAACCGCGGATAACTTTCGAACGGAAATGGAACAGAAGAAATATAGAAGAAGGATTGGAGCATGATCATAAGGAATCCATATCCTTAAAGTGGATGCCCGCTCTTTTAGCAATCGTTCAGGACAGGCTTGGCAGAAAGCCGTGTCATATGTATTGCATGCCTTTGTTACAGAGCATAAAGGAAAAGGATGAAACCTTTTACGATTTCATCCCTCCGTTTATCCCTATGGAAGCTTTTTATAAGGCCTGCATTTCCTGCAGTGCCCGCTAATTCATCTCATTCAGGCAGTCCTGGACAAGCGTAACGCCCTGGCTTACCGAGGCGCCGCCGCCTAATGCGGCCGTTACACATACAGCTTCAAGTATTTCCTGCTCTGAGCAGCCCTGTTCAAGACACCCCTTCGCATGATAGATGATGCAATATTCGTCTTGGGCATGAATACTAATTCCTAATGCGATTAACTGTTTTTGTTTTTGGGTCAATGCCCCTTCTTTAAAGCACTCTTCCGTAAATGCATTAAACTGACTGACAAACCCGGGGAGTTTTTCATTAAACCTGCCTATGCCTTCTTTATATTTTATCCGTGCCGCTTCAGTGAAATTTCCATCATTCATTTTCAATTTACAATCACTCCTGCATTTTTTTCAAAGCAACATGTAGTATGGACCAATCAGCGACCCTTTATTTATCCCCTGCCATAATCAAGAAATTATAATTTTGGAGCGGGAAGGAATAATGGTAATAATGACTGATGAAATGTAGGTGATGGAATGGAAAACCAGATTTACCAGGCCGGAGACATTGTCTATGTTTTTTACCGGAATCCGCATACCCAGGATGTGGCGAATGTCCAGGCGGCGGCCGTGGTCAACAGCCCCGATCAGGCGGATGAATTGGCCTTGTTCCTGTATGAAACGTATTATCCCCTGTCTGATGAGATGGCTGTCTATGCAACAGAAGAAGAGGCGAACCAGGCCTACTGCTATTATTACGGGACAGAATCAGACGGGATCTTGGAATGAATAATCCCTTCACACCGAAACTGGTGTACTTCGAACCTGCTGCACTGGATTACCCTTTAGGCCAAGAACTGTATGAGAAATTCAAAAAGATGGACATCGAAATTCGGGAGACCACTTCCCACAATCAGGTACGGAACCTTCCCGGCGATACCGACTTCAAAAAGTATCGCGTGGCGAAATCGACCCTTGTCGTGGGAATCAGAAAAACGCTTAAATTCGACACGTCCAAGCCTTCCGCCGAGTATGCCATCCCTTTTGCGACCGGCTGTATGGGCCACTGCCATTACTGCTACTTGCAGACCACCATGGGCAGCAAGCCGTATATCCGTACATATGTGAATGTCGATGAAATCCTCGAGGCGGCCGACCAGTATATGGAGGAGAGGGCCCCCGAAATCACAAGATTTGAAGCCTCCTGTACATCCGATATTGTAGGCATTGACCATTTGACCCACACACTGAAAAGGGCCATCGAGCATTTCGGGCAGTCCGGGCTGGGCCAATTACGATTCGTGACAAAATTCCACCATGTCGACCACCTGCTGGATGCCAAGCATAACGGGAAGACAAGATTTCGTTTCAGCGTGAACGCCGACTATGTCATTAAGAATTTCGAGCCGGGGACTTCCCCTTTGGCGAAACGGATTGAGGCGGCAGGAAAAGTGGCCAGAGCCAACTATCCGCTCGGGTTCATCGTCGCCCCCATTTACCTTCATGAAGGGTGGCAGGACGGATACTATCAGATGTTTGAACGTTTGGATGCCGAATTGCCTCCTGAAGCCAAAAAAGACCTTACCTTTGAGTTTATCCAGCATCGTTTCACGAAGCCTGCAAAAAGAGTCATCGAGAAAAATTACCCCATGACGAAATTGGAATTAGAAGAAGAAAAAAGAAGATACAAGTGGGGAAGGTATGGAATCGGAAAATATATTTACCAGAAGGAAGAAGAAGAGGACATCAAAAAACACCTGTACAGCTATATGGAGAAGTTCTTCCCCCATGCGAAATTGGAATATTTCACGTAAGGTCATTGAATGACAGACAAAAGGGAAGGCCACACTAAAAATGGCGGTGAAACACCGACTACTGGCGATGCGGGGGGATTTTACGATGAATGTTCGTGAAGGAATGATACCGACTGCACTGGGTACGGCTGTAACGGCTGCCGGATATGCGCTGAAACAAAGGCAAAGGTCCAATCAGATGATTGCCAATACCGTTTTCGGGTTTGGCTTGGCGCACGTGGTGCTGGGCGTCATTGACCTTGTCGAGCATCGCCGTTAAGAAGAAGAGGAGCCATTCATTTGGCTCCTCTCTTTATTTGAAAATCACTTTTCACGTGATACCGCCCTTTAGGGATGATCAGGGGCGTATCTGAAATCGGGTCGGGAATGACGGTACAATCTAAATCGAATACCGTTTTGACCAAATCGCTTGTGAGGACTTCCACAGGCTGACCTTCCGCGATCAGTTTCCCTTCCTTCACGGCAATGATATGGTCTGCATACCGCGCCGATAAATTAATGTCATGCAAGACCATCACAATCGTTGTGCCGTGTGTACGGTTTAAATGGGTGAGCAGGTCCAAGATTTCCACCTGATAGGTGATGTCTAAAAAGGTGGTCGGTTCATCGAGAAATAAAATGTCCGTCTGCTGGGCAAGTGCCATCGCAATCCAGACGCGCTGCCTTTGTCCGCCTGAAAGCTCGTCAATGTCACGGTTCGCGAATTCGATGATGTTCATGAATTCCATCGCTTCTTCCACCGCCTCATGGTCCTTTTTCGACCATCCGCTGAAGAGGGATTGGTGCGGAAAACGGCCCCTGCCGACTAAATCCGCCACCGTAATCCCCTCTGGAATCACAGGTGACTGGGGTAAAAGCCCCAGCATGCGCGCCAATTGCTTTGACGGGTATTGGTGAATCGCCTTGCCGTCCAGCGTGATTTCGCCTTCTTCAGGCTTGATCAGTTTGGCCATCGTTTTTAAAAGGGTCGATTTCCCGCAGCCATTGGCGCCGATAATGACACTGATTTTATTCTTTGGAATTTTCAGGTCGATTCCATGAATGATCGTTTTATGGTCATAGCCAGAAACGAGGTTATGGACCCGGAAGTCATGTGAGTTGCTCATTACAATTCTCCTTTTCGGTTCATTCGGATGAGTAGGAAGATTAAATAGGGCGCTCCGAGTATCCCCGTGATCACTCCCACCGGGAATCTGTATTCAAAGGCAAATTGTCCGATTAAATCTGCGAATAATACGAGAATGGCCCCCGTTAAACCGGCCGGGAGAATATTTTGCGCACTGGCACCGGCCAGCCGGTTGGCGATCGGGCCGGCCAAAAATGAAATAAAGGCAATCGGACCCGTGGTGGCGGTGGCAATGGCAATCATGATGACGGAACTAAGGATTAAGATCATCCGCATTTTATCGGTCGGCACCCCAAGGGATGTCGCCATTTGGTCCCCGAGTTCCAGCATGCTTAACTGCCTGCCAAGGATGAGCAGGATCGGCGTGCATACTGCGACAATGAGCATCAGCGGATAGGCATCGCTCATTTTGGAACCGTTCAGACTGCCGCTCAGCCACCTGAGTGCTCCGGCAATGTCCTGCTGGCCGCTTTTCAAAATTAAATACGAAATCACCGCATCCAGCATCGCCTGCATGCCGATCCCGATAATGATAATCCGGCCGATCGAGAAGGAGCGGCCGCGGGCTAAAAAGTACATGACGATGACGGTCGCCAATCCCCCCATGACGGCGGCAATGGATACCCCCGCATAGCTTGTATGCAGGACCGTGATACAAAACACGGCGGCGGCGCTGGAGCCGGAGGTGATCCCCAGAATATTCGGGTTCGCCAGCGGATTGCGCAGCATCGTCTGAAAAATATACCCAGCCGCCCCAAAGGCGAATCCCGCAAACAAGCCCGTCAGCATACGGGGCAGGCGCAGCGTGTTCACCGCAAAACTGGCTCCCGGGACGTCCTCGCCCATTAATACGCTCCACACGGCACTTACCGGGTAGATGGTGTTACCTAAGATGAGCATCGCCCCGCAGAGGAGAATCGCCGCGATTCCTAATAAGGAAGTCGCGAAAATCCAGCGCCGCCTCCTTTTGCGCATGCCTTCCAAAATTCGATTTGTTTCTCTCATAATGACCTCACCTTCGATTTCTTGGCTAATAAGATGAGGATGGGTGCACCAATAAAGGCCGTAATGACACCCACTTCAAGCTCCCCGGGGCTTCCGATCAGCCTGCCTGCCACATCAGAAATGGTTAAGATGATGGCTCCTGCCAATCCTGACATAGGAAGCAGGAAACGCAGGTCCGGTCCGATAATTAACCGCATTGCATGGGTGGCCATAATGCCAATGAACCCGATTGGACCCGCCAAGGCAGTCGTGACCCCGCATAGAATCACGCTTCCGAAAATGGCCGCTCCCCGCAGCACTCCCGGCCGCACGCCAAGCCCAGAGGCGGCTTCGTCTCCCAGTGCGAGCGCGTTCAATGCCGGCCCCGTGAAAATCGCGATAAGCAGGCCGATAAGCAAAAACGGAACAAAGGTTGTAATCGAGTCCCAGTTTCCTGCCCCGACACTGCCCACCTGCCAAAATCGGAATTGGTCCATGACATTCGTCCGGGGCAGCATGACCGCCATGACCAAGGACGATAAGATCGCACTCGTGGCGGCCCCTGCCAAAATAAGTTTAAGAGGCGTGGCCCCGCCTCGCCCCATGGACCCGATTCCAAAAACAAACAGCGAGGTAAGGAAGGCGCCTGCGATGGCCAGCCAAATATATTGATCGGCCGAACCGATATGGAAAAAGGCGATCCCGCAGACGACAAACAGCGAGGCGCCTGTATTCACCCCTAAGATGCTTGGATCTGCGATGGGATTTCGGGTGACCGATTGCATAAGCGCACCGGACACGCCCAATGCCGCACCGCACATCATACTAAAAACCGTTCTTGCCATTCGTTGTCTGACCACATTGGCCTCATGGGACTGGACGTCCGGATGGAAAAATCCATCCATCAGATCCGTCCAGCCGACCATCCGCGAGCCAAATGCAAGCGAAGCTGCTATACACACACCGAGTAAGATAAGCAGCGTGATAGCCGCCCGTGTGAAATGACGCGGAATATGCAGCTGCTTTTTTTCTGCCGCCGTTACATGGTTCATGTTACTTCTGCTTTTTCGCAACATCGGAGATTAAAGATAAGTACTCATCGATGGTGTATTCAATCGATAGCGGACTTGGAGTTCCGGCTGCAGCCAGCGGAGTGTTGTCGCCAATGATGACAACGGAACCGTTTTTAATGGCAGGCACTTTTCCTAAGATCGGGTCAGCCTGAAGGGCTTTTAATGTTTTGTCATTTCCGTAAGCGATGAACATGTCCACATCGTTCAGTGCATCCGCATTTTCAGCACTTAACTCGATATAGAAGCTGTTTGGGTCTTTAATTTGCTTTTTAATGCCTTCCGGATACTCCATGCCCAGTTCTTCAAGGAATCCTCCGCGCGGATCTGCCGGTGTATAAATGAAGAACTTGGACAGGTCGCTTGCATTGAACATCGCGAATGCTGCTTTCTTCCCATGAATTTCAGGATATTTTTTTACTTTATCTTGGATTAATTTTTCTGTATCGGCAATCAGCTTTTCGCCTTCTTTTTCCATGCCCATGCCCATTGAATCGTATTTAATCTGGTCGCGCCATGTTGTGGTCCACGGTGCTTTCGGATAAGCAACCACTGGTGCAATTTGAGATAATGTATCATAGTCTTCCTGTGTAATTCCTGAGTACGCCGCAAGGATGACATCCGGTTTCGCATCGGCGATCGCTTCAAAATCCAATCCATCTGTGTCTTGGAAGATGGTTGGTTTCTCTGCGCCCAGTTCATCTAATTTTTCTTTTGTCCATGGCAGCAGGCCGCTGTCATCCTGCACCCCGTAGTTTGCTGCTGAGAATCCTGCAGGCACTACACCCAGTGCCAACGGAACATCTTGGTTCGCCCATTGAATGGTAACCACTCTTTTCGGCTTGCTATTTATGACTGTTTCCCCAAAAGCATGTTTGATCTTAATCGGATATTCCGATCCGGCTTTCTCTGAAGCGGATGACCCTTTTTCTTCTGTCTCATCCTTTGAAGACTGGCCGGAACAGCCCGCCAATGCAAAAATCGCCATAATCGACGCCAGCAATAACAGCAGTGAAAATGATTTTTTGTTCTTCATATGTACCCCTACCTGCCTATTCTATAATTTTTTTAGATGTCCAATTGATTGTGCGTTTCACCGCCATCAATTGATAATGATTATCATCATCAATATAAACCCTGTTATGTCAAGCCGTCAATCATTATTTTTGCATTTTTGCAAACAAAGTGAAACTGGCACGATTTCGGTGGCCGGATCCATATGAGTGCAGATGCCAGCGTGCAGGTGCACATAAAAAATATCAAATTTCCCAAGAGAAATTTGATATTTTGGCTGATTCTGTATGAATTTCCGTACCAGGGGCACGGCTCAAGCCTGCAGTCTCTCCCTCGTGCTGTTTCCAAAGGAGCCGCCCCCACTCTCATCCATTCTTACCCTATTATTCCAACCAAATTTCCACTTCTGTCCCTGCCTTCTTTCCCCTCCCGAATTCCTAGGAACGAACCGATGCTGCGGGATCGAAGAACTGATGGACGGCTTCATCCGTGACATCTGATAGATTCTGATACATATAGTTCGGCGATTGATCCCGATCGATCAGCACTGACCGCACGCCTTCATAGAAATCGGGATGCCTCAAAAAGTTCCGCGCCAGCAGCAGATCCACCGCAAAGCATTCCTGCATCGTTTTATGCTTTCCGTCTGCCAACTGTTTTAAGGTGACCTTCAGGGAAAAAGGGGACTTGGAAAGGAGCTGTTCCTTTGTCTTCCGGCTGAATTCACTTCCCCCGCTGTCCAGCGACCGGATAATGTCTTCTGCGGTATCAAACCGGAAATGCCGGTCAATCTCAGATTGATACGGTGCAAGCCTGCTCTTTTCAGGCGGCTCCGACCGGAATAGATCGGCGAGCCGGTCCAGCTGTTCGGCCGCTTTCGCAGGATCCCATTCGGTTTGTTCCGCTTTTTCGATGAACCGCTCTAATGCCCCGCTCTCCATATAAAGGTCGGCGCCGTTCATATACAACACATCGGCAGCCGGGATGACTGATGCCGTTAAGGCAAGATAACGGCCGAGATAGCCGGGGGCTTGATTTAAGAAGTAAGCCGCCCCGACATCCGGGAAGAAGCCGATATCCAGCTCTGGCATCGACCATTTCGTCCTCTCCGTGACAATGCGGTGGCTGGCCCCGTACGTCAGGCCGGCCCCTCCGCCCATCACGATGCCGTCTAAGCAGGCAATGATCGGCTTCGGAAATGAATAGACGGCCATGTCAACCTCGTATTCTTCCTCGAAGAAACGCCCGGCCGCCTGTAAATCCGCCTCAGAAGAACGGGCCTTGTAGAGCGCCTTAATATCGCCGCCGGCACAGAATCCCTTAGGACCTGCTCCTTTCATGATGACGACAGCCACCGCCTCATCGGTCTCCCATTCTCGTAATTTTTCACCGATCAGCCGAATCATCGTATCTGAAAGCGAATTAAGGGCTTTCGGGCGGTTCAGTGTAATGGAAGCGATGCCATTCGGATGGACGGAAAACAAAACCTCATCAGACATCTCTTCTCCTCCTTTCTATGAATGGATAAAGTTTGGTTTTCGTTTTTCTATGAATGCCTGGATTCCTTCTTTGGCATCGGCGGTCAGGAACAGTTCAGCGAACCTCTGCCGTTCTCTTTCCAGTCCTTGTTCCAGGCTTTCCTTGCCGCCTTCGATAATGCATTCCACTGCCCGCATGACACTTGTCATGCTTTTGCCTTCGACAAAGGACTGCGCCACACCCGCCGCCGTCTCCAGAAGGTCTTCTTCCTTCACCGCACACTGCGCAATCCCAAGCTTCACGGCCTCATGCGCAGAAACGGTTCGGCCTGTGAGGATCAGATCAAGCGCTGTCGCCGTATCCGTCAGTCTGCTCAGCCGCTGTGTGCCGCCAAATGCCGGAATCAGGCCGAGCTTCAGTTCCGGCAGGCCGACCGCTGCCTCTTCGGCGATCATCCGAAAATGACACCCCAATGCCAGTTCAAGCCCTCCGCCGAGTGCCGGTCCATTGATGGCTGCAATGACTGGTTTTTTCATGGACTCAATTTCATCACAGAGCTTCTGGCCGCCTTCAGCAAGGGACAGCCCCTGCTCCCGCTCCCCTAATTTGGGCACGAATTCTTTGATGTCCGCCCCGGCCGCAAAGAAGCGGCCCTTTCCAGTAAGGATAATCGCCCTTGTTCCTTCATCCCGGCCGAGTTCCTGAAATATGGACCGCAGCTCCGCGATACAGGCTGCAGACAGGACGTTCGCAGGCGGGTTGTTCAGTGTAACCGTCGCTATATGCTCTTCTTTTTCAACCGATGCGCAGTTCATGAATCATCCCTCCCGTCAGAACCAGCGTTCCGTCACGACTTTTTTACGGGTGTAAAATTGGACGCCGTCTTTTCCGTTTGTCCCCAGGTCCCCATAGAAAGAAGCTTTGTTCCCTGCGAAAGAGAAGAAGGCCATCGGGGCCGGCACATTGACATTGACGCCGATCATCCCGGCGTCGATTCTGTCGCGGAACCGCTGGGCGCTTTTGCCGCTGGATGTGTAGATGACCGCTCCGTTGGCGAATTTGGACTGATTCGTCAGGTCGATGCCTTCTTCCAGGTCTTTGACGCGCACAACGCTTAGAACCGGTGCGAAGATTTCGTCCTGCCAGATTTTCATGTCCGGGGTCACATGATCGAAAATGGTCGCGCCCACATAGTATCCTTCCTGAACCTCCGGACGGCGGCCGTCTGCGACCAATGCCGCTCCTTCCCTTATGCCGCTTTCGATATAATCAAGGACGCGGTTCTTATGGACTTCCCGGATCAGCGGGCCGACAAAATGATTCTCGGACCGGCCGTCCCCTGTTTTCAGTTTGCGGGTTTCGGAGATAAGGAGTGCCATGAATTCCTCTGCAATCTCCTCGGCGACCGCTGCGACCGAGCAGGCCATACAGCGTTCGCCGCTGCTGCCGAATGCCGCGCCGATGATGCCCTGGACCGTTTTTTCAAGATGGCAGTCTGCGAGGACGACGGCATGGTTTTTCGCGCCGGCCAGTGCCTGAACGCGTTTCCCGTTCGCTGTGCCTGTTTGATACACATATCTCGCCACAGGCTCTGAGCCAACGAAGGAAATGGCTTTGATGTCTTTATTCTCCAGCAGCCCGTTCACGACATCCTTCGATCCGTGCACAAGGTTCAGGACGCCTTTCGGAAAACCGGATTGATAGAAAAGCTCCACAAGCTTCTCAGCCAGAATCGGGGTTCTCTCCGACACTTTCAGGACGAAGGTGTTTCCGCAGGCGATGGCGAGCGGGAACATCCAGAGCGGCACCATCATCGGAAAGTTAAACGGCGTAATACCGGCCGCGACCCCGAGCGGATAGCGCCAAATCGAGCCGTCGATCCCGTCCGCAATCCGGGGAAGGGCCTCTCCCATCATTAATGTCGGCGCTGCCGTCGCAAGCTCCACGACTTCGATTCCCCGCTGCACTTCGCCGCGGGCGTCCTTTAAGGTTTTGCCATTTTCCATTGTAATGATTTCCGCCAGCTGCTCTTTCTGTTCCTGAAGCAGCTGCAGGTATTTGTATAAGTATCTGGCCCGGTTCGGAACCGGCAACAGTGACCAGGTCTGGTATGCAGTTTCGGCCGCCTGTACGGCACGGTCCACATCCGCTTTCGTCGACAGCGGCACATAGGCGATCACTTTCCCGTCTGCCGGATTGACCACTTCCTCGGTTTCGGTCCCCTGAGAATCGACCCATTCTCCATTAATGCTGTTCTGCATTTTTTTACGGTTCGTTGTAATCATCGCTCCCCCGCCCCTTCGTTTAAAATAGCAGCCGCCTGGTCCTCTATTTTTTTGTATAAAACAGACATGTCCCTGTCGCCGTATCCATCCTGCTCCGCCTCCCGATACAGATCAAAGAGGATCTTGCTCACCGGCAGTTCCGCGCCGCTACTTTCCGCCAGATCCATCGCGAATCCAAGGTCCTTCCTGAGCAGTTTCAGGGAAAAGCCGGGTTCATAGTTTTCATCCGCTATGAAACTTTTATAATTGCGCTCATAGATCCGGCTCTGGCCATAGCTGACGTTCAGCATCCCGAACAATTTATCAAGGTCCAGCCCGCTGCTTTTGGCCAGATGGAGCGCTTCACTGACGCCTGCCGTATAAAACCCGATCAGCAGGTTGTTGATCAGCTTCGTCTTCGTCCCGCTGTCGACATTCTCGTTCACGTGAAAAATATTCTCGCCCATCGCGTTCAAAACCGGAAGCACCCGATCGAAAACGGACTTCGAACCGCCAACCATAAAAGTAAGGGTCCGGTTCACCGCCCCGATCACCCCGCCGCTGACCGGCGCCGCCAGAAAATCGATGCCTTTTTTCCCGGCCGCTTCCTCAATCCGAAGATTCAGCCCGGGAGCGACGGTGCTCGTATCAATCAGCACAATCCCCGGTTCAGCGTGGACGAGCCCCTTTTCTCCCAGATACACCTCCTCCGCCGCCTCTGATGAAGGAAGGCTTGTCAGGATGGCATCGCACTGCTCCGCCATTTCCCCCATGGACAAACCGATTGTCCCCCCTGCCTGGTGAAAGGACATTTCCGCTTCTTTGTTCAGGTCCATCCCATATACAGTGAAGTTTGACCGAAGTAAATTTTGCGACATAGGAAGACCCATATTGCCCAAACCGATAAACCCGATTTTTTTCACATGACCACTCCGTTCACATGTTATTTTTCCTGTTCGGCAATCTGTAAGGCAATTTCCCGCTTTTGCGTGAACAGGTTCCCGAAGAGAGGGACAGGGAGGCGGCGAGCCTCCTCCAAGGCTTGCTTTCTTTCTGTTTCTTCTGAGACAGCCCCTGATATCACGGCCGCCGCCATCTTTTCGATTCTGCGGAAGCCTTCTTCACACATAACGTTCGTCATTCGCTCTTTCAATCCCTCTTTTTCCCTGCCCCGCTTCCGGATCGCCTTCTCGGTCCGCATCACAGCCGATTCCATCACATAGAGGTCCATCTTGATATCCGCAAGCAAACGCGCATATTCCTGCTCCTGCTGGACATCCAGGCCGGACTGGTTCACGGTTTTCAGAGACTGCCGGAGCAGCTGATAGGCGTACTGGATGAAGGCCTGATTCCGGCTTCCGTGACCTGCCGTCCGTTCCGCACCCATGCCGTCCGTTTGGCCGGCGCTTTTCATGAGCCCTTTGGCGACCGTCAGGCGGTTGATCTCATTGGTCCCTTCAAAAATCCGGCTGATCCGGGCATCGCGATACAATCGTTCCACTTCATATTCCTGCATATACCCGCAGCCGCCATGGATCTGGACAGCCTCATCCACAATCCGCCCGAGTACCTCGGAGCAGTATATTTTATTGATGGCACATTCAGCCGCACAGGCGGCGAGCCTTCTCCATTTTTCATCTTCCGCGGCGGCGGAATCCACGATTTGATCCAGCCTGTCTGCCGTCCTGTAAGCGGCACTTTCCGCCCCGTAAACCGCAATCGCCATATCCGCAATCTTTTCCTGAATCATGGTGAAGCGGATGACCGGCCGCCCGAATTGTTTGCGCTGTTTGGCATAATTCACGGCAAGGCCCAGCGCCTGCTTCGATGTCCCGATGTTCGAGAAGGCCAGTTTCAGCCGCGCCATGTTCAAAATATTCAAGGCGACGCGATGCCCTTCCCCGACGGTCCCCAGCACATTCCCGGCCGGGACGCGGACCTCTTCCAGGATCAAGGCCGCTGTCGATGACCCTTTAATGCCCATCTTCTTCTCTTCAGGACCGACGGACACTCCAGGAAACGACCGTTCCACGATAAAAGCCGTCATGCCCTCACTTGTCCTGGCGAAGACGACATACACATCCGCGATATGGGCGTTCGTAATCCACTGTTTTTCCCCGTTGAGGATCCAGGCCGTCCCCTCTTCATTCATGACGGCCGCTGTTTTGGCATTCAGGGCGTCCGAGCCTGCGCCGGGCTCCGTCAGGGCATATGCCCCGACCCATTTTCCCGATGCCAGCTTCGGCAGGTAGTTTTTCTTTTGCTTCTCTGTGCCGTAATAGATGTACGGCAAGGTCCCCACGCCTGCATGAATATTGAAGGAGACGCTGAAGGAACCGCCCGCCCCCATTTTCTCGGCCACCAGACCGGAAAGCTTCTTATTGAGGGACAGTCCGCCGTATTCTTCGGGGACCTCGACACTGAGCAAGCCAAGCTCCCCCGCTTCTTCAAATAAGGTCTTTGCGCTTTCGCGGTCATGCCGGTCGATGGCGTCCAAAAGCGGCATCACTTCGTTTTTGACAAATAGTTCGGCCGTCTTGGCGACAAGCTGATCATCCCCGTTAAAATCCTCCGGCGTAAACACCCCGGATCCCTTCGTGTCACCTGACATAAAAGTTTGATCCTGCTGAAGTTCTGCTTCACCCATGACATTCCTCCTCCGTTCCTTCATCCCTGTCAGCAGGGCATGCATCCGGCTTTCCTTGCCTGCCCATTGCCGCTTACGATTTATGTTCTTCGGTCAAAACCGTTTTCGCCATTTCTTGATCGAGGTTTTCAAAATCATAGTAGGAAATTGTTTCATAGAGTTCGCTTCTCGTCTGCATATCCTGTAAGGCCGCCTTTTGCGTGCCTTCCTTTTTGATCAGCCCAAAGACCCGTTCATAGGCCTTGGCCGCCGCCCTCAGGGAGGTCACCGGGTAGATGACCATCTGGAAGCCCATGTCCTGGAATTGTTCTGCGGTATAGTAAGGCGTCTTGCCGAATTCGGTCATGTTGGCAAGCAGCGGAACCTGAACCCGGCTCCGGAACTGGCGGAATTCTTCCTCCGATTCCAGCGCCTCCGGGAAAATGGCGTCCGCTCCGGCCTCCGCATAGGCAGCCGCCCTTTTGACGGCGCCGTCCAGCCCTTCGATGCTGCGCGCGTCCGTCCGGGCCACAACAACCAAGGAAGGCGCCGCCTCTTTGATCACCTTGATTTTCTGGACCATCTCGTCTGCCGGAATGACCTGCTTCCCATTCAGATGGCCGCATTTTTTCGGGAGCTGCTGGTCCTCCAATTGGACTGCGGCAACATGCGCTTCCACCATTTCCCTCGCGGTTCGGGCCGCATTCAGGTAGCCCCCGTATCCCGTATCAATATCCGCGAGAACCGGCAGATCGGCGGCGCGCACAAGATCCCTCGCGCGCTCTGCCACTTCCGTTGAATGGATCAGTCCAAGATCCGGAAGCCCCCGGCTCGCCGTATACGCAGCCCCGGATAAGTAAAGGGCGGAGAATCCCGCCTGTTTGGCAACAAGGGCCGCCATCGCGTCATGGGCGCCCGGCATCTGCAAAATCTCTTCCCCTGTCATGAGTTTCCGAAATCGAGCCGCCAGCTCTTCCTGTGTTGACGGCTGATCTACAATCCACACCATGGAACCGCCTCCTTTTTAAATGAATAAATCGATGAATTCAGGAACGCTCATCTTTTCTGTTTGATCCTGGTCAAAGCAGACGGCCTGTATGGCCTGCTGCTGTTTTGCTGAAAAGCGGGTCTTGATATTCGCGATGAATTTGTCCTTGATCTTCGGAATCGCTTCGTCCCGGCGGAAACGGTGGCCCAACGGGTATTCAGCCTCTTCGGTTTCCGTCGCCGTCCCATCGCTGAAACGGATTTGGATGCTATTGGCGATTGAGCGCTTGCTCGAATCGAGGTAATCTTCACTGTAGGCTTTGTTTTCCGCGACTGTCATCTTGCCGCGCAGAGCATCGATTCTTGGGTCGAGCGCCGCCTCGTTCTCGTAATCTTCCGCTTTAATATCGCCTTTTAACAGCCCAATCGCCGTGATGTACTGCAGGCAATGGTCGCGGTCCGCCGGGTTATGGAGCGGCCCGGTTTTATCGATGATCCGGATGGCCGATTCGTGGGTCGTAATCTTGATCTCGGCGATTTCATCCAGCCGGTCCGCCACTTGGGGGTGAAGCCTTACGGCGCATTCTGCCGCCGTCTGGGCATGGAATTCCGCCGGATACGATACTTTGAAGAGGACATGCTCCATCACATATGAATCAAGCGGACGGCCGAGCACCAATTCTTTCCCTTTAAAAAGGACATCCTGGAAGCCCCAGCCCGGTGCCGTTAAGGCCGTCGGATAGCCCATTTCCCCTTGGACAGCCATCATCGCCAGGCGGACGCCTCTGCTCGTCGCATCGCCGGCTGCCCATGATTTGCGCGATCCCGTATTCGGCGCATGCCGGTAAGTTCGCAGTGATGAATTATCGAGCCAGGCATTGGAAAGAGCGTTCACGATTTCCTGGTGTGTCCCGCCGAGCATCTTCGTCACAACGGCAGCGGTGGCAATTTTCACAAACAGGACATGATCGAGACCGACACGGTTCAGGCTGTTTTCCAATGCGAGCACACCCTGGATCTCATGGGCTTTGATCATCATCTCCAGGACATCCCGGACATGCAGGGGCTCCTTCCCTGCCGCAAGATTTGCCCGGCTGATATAATCTGCCGCAGCCAGGATCCCGCCAAGGTTATCAGAAGGGTGGCCCCATTCTGCCGCAAGCCATGTATCGTTATAATCGAGCCAGCGGATGATGCAGCCGATATCGAAGGCCCCTTTGACCGGATCGAGCACATGCGGAGTTCCGGGCACCCGTGTTCCATTCGGCACGAACGTCCCCGGAACGACCGGTCCCAACAGCTTCGTGCACTCCGGATACTGCAAGGCAAGAATCCCGCAACCGAGCGTATCCAGCAGGACATAATGCGCGGTCCTGTACGCCTCCGCGCTCGTGATTTTTTTGTCCAGAACATAATCGGCGATTTCTTCCAACAATACATCGGTCTTCGTGTTCTCATTCGTTTTCAGCATGGGACACCTTCCTTTTCCAGTAAAAGTTGATTATGATAGACAGGGATATTCGCCAAAATATCCTGATATTTCCGGCGGGCGCCTTCTACAACTCCCCAGTTGTTTCATGCAGGGCGCGCCGCCCTCCTGTATAATGCACGCGCGGACGGAAAATCCGGTTATGGGCATGCTGCTCAATCACATGCGCGCAAAGCCCGACCGTCCTGGCACTGAAAAAGATCGGGGTATAAAGCGGAATCGGGATGCCCAGCATCCAATAGACAGGAGCCGCATAATAATCGAGATTCGGATAGAGCCCTTTCTCCCTCTCCATGACCCTTTCACCCGCTTCGCACATATCCAATAAGGTATAATCTCCTTTCATATCGCACAGCTCCTTCAGCGCTTCCTTCATCATCAAGGCCCTTGGATCCATTTTCTTCATATAAACCCTGTGGCCGAACCCCATGATCTTTTCTTTTTTGTCCAGCTTCGCCGCCAGCATCTCTTCAAATCTCTCGGCACTGCCCGCTTCATGAAGCATATACATGACCGCCTCATTGGCCCCTCCGTGCAGGCTGCCTTTTAAGGAAGCCGCCGCACCGGTCAAGGCCCCGTACAGGTCCGACTGTGTCGAGGCGATGACCCTTGCCGTGAACGTCGAGTTCGGCATTTCATGCTCACTGTACAGGACCAAGGAACGGTCAAAGATTTTTTCCTCCAACGGCGACGGCGCCCGGCCGGTGATCATATAAAAGAAGTTGGCACTGTAAGAAAGGCTTTCGTCAGGTCGGACCGGCTCCATCCGCTGGATGACCCGATAGCTGTTGGCCGCAATGTTCGGCACTTTCCCAAGCAATTGATATGCTCGGTTCTTATTCACCGGAAGCGAGCGTTCATCCAGGACGCTGTCATAGCCCGAGAGCGCCGAGATTCCGGTGCGGAGACCGTCCATCGGGTGCGTATTCTCCGGGAGAAGCGCAAACAGTTCCTCGAGGTCCGCCGGGATGTCATATTCCGCTTTCAGCCTCTGTTCCAGCGCCTCCTTTTCTGGAGGATCCGGCAATTTTTCCTCCAGCAGCAGATGGATCATATCGAGATACCCTTTTGACTTGGACAGTTTAATCAAATCATAGCCCTGGATCACAATTTCACTCTGCACCGTATCCAAAAAGGAAATTTTCGTTTCCGCCGCCACCACACCGTCTAACCCCGGCGAATACTGATCTTTTGCTTTCACGCCCTTCATCCCCCCATCTCCATTGTAAGCCTTTTCAAGATGAAGCAAAAAAATATCCCTTTCCTCGTCCTTCTCTGTCCGCAGCATAATGTCACTCACCTGACGGGCATAACAGGAAATCAAGGGCACCGACTTTTCGGCCATGAAGTTATTCATTACGCACGCTTTAAAACAATCGGTAAAATACTCAACAGTTCCAAACAAATCAGTCCACCTCAAATGTTTTCTGCCTAAAAAAACCATGAAAAAAACAACTCCCCTGAAAAGAAGTTGTTAAGATTCCGAATCGATACGTAAATAAACATGTTCTTATTCCATGAAAAAACATGCCTTCATCGCCCGCACTTAACACCCCCTATCCTCGTAGGTATTGATGTGTGCTGAAACAGGCAGGTCTCCTGGCTTATGGTCATCGCTCTTCGAACCTTCCCATCTTCATGTCGCTGAAAACAGTGGCCATTTCGAATCGCTCCCAAATACAGTTGCGGGACAGCGCCGGACTCCAACCGGTCTTCCCTATTAAGCAGAGGATCCGCGGATCGTCTGCACCTGATTCTACACGTATTTAGCTGTCACATTCAATATAGCAAATATTGGGATTATTAGCAATTTTTATTAACATTCTCCCTCACTTCTTTTATCAGAAACATAGAGTTCGATATGGAGAGATTCCGAGCGTTTTCGCCGGACATTTACACCGGCAGCTATCAGGCCCATTAACTTGAAAGAGTAAAAAGGGACGGCTCATCGGAAGCGTCCCTTTTGCTTTATTTCTTTATAATGTCCACTTTATCATCGATGCGCACATAGCGAATGCAGTTCTCATTTTCAGGAGAGATGCCGGAAACCTGGAACATGCCAACGAATCGATATCGGTTAAACCCGAGGCTGTCCTGGTACTTCGCAAAGACCGCCCGCTTCCGGCCGAGGTTCAGTTCTTCCATATAGCGTCGCTTTCGTTCTTCCACGACGGTGCCGTCTTCATGGGATTCATCAATATAAGACCAGTCCTCTGCCAGGAAGTTCAGCCAGCCCCCTGCTGCGGATTTGCCGGTCCCATCTATCATAATCGACAGTTTCGGACACCAAAGCCACGTATGCCCGATTATATTGAAAAAGCTTCGCTGATACCCTTTGGCGTTCTTTCCAAATACAGTGTTCGCAATATCCTTGATATACATGAAGGAAAAATTGTCATAGATGGATAAATGCCCCTGTTCCTTCAGCTGCAGAAGTTCTTCCTCATAGGTCCCCCATTCCAATTCCGTCTTGGAAGCCTTCTCTTTTATAAGGGCTGCAGCTGCCTCGATGGATGTATGGATTTCTTCAATCGATTGGGCTGCGTCGATTCGAATGCATTGAAAATCTTGGATTGCCTCCTCGTTAACTGCAGAGATGATATCATCCATGCGGAGCTGGTCCTCTGTTTGCCGGCCGCGATGGTAAGCTTCATCGACTTCGATGCCAATATGGAGCTGCGGGAAATAGAGATCAATCAATGCATATGTGCCATTTGGGCGTTTCACGTATTGCTGGCTGACCGGTTTGATGTCCAGGCTGTCCAGTTTATGCCAGATAGCCGTTAAAATATAATTCTCGTAATCTTTCCTTTTTGTCCGGGAAAACGTCTTGATTAAGTAATCACGTTTATTCAACTCTGTACACCTTCCAGATCTCTTTGATAAAAAACACCTTCAGCGAGAACTCAGGACATCGCCCGAATTCTTGATAAAGGTGGGTTTTTCTTCATTATACAGGATAAGCATGCCCCCCTGTCCGGAGCTGGCATGATTCTTAATATGTTTCTAGTATAATGGCCCTCCCCACGGTTTCCTTCTCCTTTTATTCGCCGCAAACGGGTCTTTCCCTTCTGCTAAACTAGGTATTTTTCCGTATTTTTTGAACAGCCGTCCTTTCGCAGCTCTAAAAACTGGCGCTGATTCCCCTGAAAATCCTGGATTTTTTCCATTTTGCTGACTAAATAGTTAATATTCCTCATTATTAGATACTTTATACTATTCTGAAATAAATCCTGTTATCATAAATTAGGAGTTTGCAAAACTTCTAAAATCACATAATAAGGATGGAATGAAAATGCCGGGTAAATTCATGGGTTATAAAGTATTGGCCAGTTCATTGGCCGTAATCCTGCTTGGAACAGCTTCTGGCGCCGGGGATGCCGATGCAGCCGCGCCAAAGAAGAAGATTCAGTCAACAGTGGAGCTTCGTTTAATGGAAACGACGGACATTCACAGCAATCTGCTCGACTTCGACTATTACAAGAATAGTACGGCGCCGAACCTCGGATTCTCCAAAACGGCAGCACTGATCAAAAAAGCAAAGGCTGAAGCAGAGAACTCTGTCCTTGTGGATAATGGCGATTTGATTCAAGGAACCCCTCTCGCTACCTACAAAGCAAAGATCGACCCTCTGAAAGACGGAGAAGTGCATCCGGCCATCAAAGCCATGAACCTGCTTGGCTATGACATGGCGACCCTCGGGAACCACGAGTTCAATTATGGGCTTGATTTCCTCGATGAAGTCTATGATGACGCGAACTTCCCTGTTGTCAATGCAAACGTGTACGCAGATGATCATGATGACAATCCGAACAACGACAAGAATCAATTTACGCCTTATCAAATCGTCAATAAAAAGGTGAAGGATGAGTCCGGCAAGACGAACGTCATCAAAGTCGGCTATATCGGATTCGTTCCCCCTCAGATCAATGAATGGGACAAGGCCAATCTCGACGGCAAGGTGATTACGAAGGATATTATTAAATCAGCGGAAAAATATGTGCCAGAGATGAAAAAGAAGGGCGCCAACGTGATCATCGCCATGGCCCACTCCGGATTCAACGGCAATGAGGCCAATACGGAAGACACAGTTTATTCTTTGAGCAAAGTGCCCGGCATTGATGCCATCACCTTCTCTCATACCCATAAAACATTCCCGGCCAAGGACGAAACAAGCCTCGATGCCCTGTTTAAAGATGCGGACGGCAAGCCCCTTCCCGGCGTGGACAATGAAAAAGGAACGATCAACGGCGTTCCTGCTGTACAGGCGGGTTACGGCGGCGGTTCCCTTGGCATCATCGACCTGACTTTAGAAAAGGTCACCGGCAAATGGTCTGTGGCGGACTCCCAGTCCGAAACAAGGGAAATCAATGCCGTTCAGCCGGACAAGGCCGTTGCAAACGCAGTCAAAGCCGAACACGAAGCAACGCTTGACTATGTCAATACGCCGATTGGCACGACGACAGACGATATCCACAGCAATTTCAGCCTTGTGCAGGATGACCCATCCATTCAGGTGGTCACCAATGCCCAGAAGTGGTATGTCGAACAATACATCGCACTGAATAAGCCGGAGCTGAAGGACCTGCCGATTCTGTCTGTGGGCGCCCCTTTCAAGGCAGGACGCAACGGAGTGGATGAATATACGGAAATCAAAAAAGGCGGCCTGACCATCCGGAGCGCCGGAGACCTGTACCTGTATGACAACACACTTAAAGCGGTTAAGCTGAAAGGCTCCGATGTGAAGGAATGGATTGAAATGTCTGCCGGAAAGTTCAACACGATCGACCCGGACAAAGCAGGCGAACAGGAACTGCTGAACCCTTCATTCCCTGTTTATAACTTTGACGTAATCGACGGCGTCGAGTACCAAATCGATGTGACGAAACCGGCCCGTTACGGAACGGACGGCAAATTGATCAATCCAGATTCAAGCCGTGTCATCAACCTTCAGTACAACGGAAAAGCGATTGACCCAGATCAGGAATTCGTCGTGGTTACGAATAATTACCGCGCCGGCGGCGGAGGAAACTTCCCAGGCTTGAAAGGCAGCGAATTGGTTGTCGATTCTGCGGATGAAAACCGTCAAGTCTTAATGGACTACATTTCCGAAGAGAAGGAAATCACGCCGACTGCCGACAATAACTGGTCGATCGCTCCGATTTCCGGAAATGCAGATGTGACGTTCACGACTTCCCCGAAAGCGGAAGCATACGTGAAAGAAGACGGCCCGTTCTCTTACACAGGAAAAACGGACAGCAAAGGCTTTGGCATTTTCAAAATGAATCTGAATAAGGAAAAAGAAAACGTGAAAGTCCAGCTCTTAGGCATCAATGACCTTCACGGACAGCTGGACACCATCACCCAGGTGAACGGACAGCCGGCCGGCGGCATTGAATACACGGCCGCTGCTCTCAGAAAAGAAGAGGCGACAAATCCGAACACGCTTGTGCTTCATTCCGGCGATATGATCGGCGGCAGTCCGCTGATCTCGGCGCTTTTCCAGGATGAACCGACCGTTGAAGTGATGGAATCCATCGGGTTCGATGCCGGAACGCTCGGCAACCATGAATTCGATGAAGGCATCGACGAGCTGCAGCGGATGATCCGCGGCGGCGAGCATCCAAACGGAACAAAAGGCTATGACGGAATGGACTTCCCGGTTGTCGCAGCGAACGCTTATGACACAAGGGACGGCAAACTGATTGCCGATCCATACACAGTCTTGAGCGCAGGCGGCCAGAAAATCGGTGTCATCGGGGTCGTCACCCAGGAAACGCCATCTCAAATTGTCCAAAAAGGCAATGAATCACTGAAAATCACCGACGAAACCGAAGCAATCAATACGTACACAGAAGAGCTGAAGGACCAAGGGATTGAGGCCATCGTCGTCCTTGCCCATAACCCCGGAACCCAAACGGGCTATACAGATGCTTTTGATGTCAGCAAAATCGCCGAACAGGCCGATGATGAAGTCGATGTCATCTTCGCCGCCCACAACCATGTGATGATGGACCGGGTTGTCGACGATAAATTGATTGTCCAAGCCTACTCATACGGCTCCGCTTTCTCTGACGTCGATATCGAAATTGACCCGGAGACAGGCGATATCGTCAAGAAATCAGGTGAAATCAAGACCGTCTTCCAAAAAGACTATACACCGGATCCGGAAGTGTCGGACATCCTGAAGAAATACAGCGATCAGATTGAACCGATCAAAGCAGAAGTCGTGGGCAAATCCGCAGCTGCCCTTCCGAAAGGCTATCCGACAACAGCCACTGAATTCGGCGACTTTGCCCTTGGCAACCTGATTGCCGACGGCATGAAGGCTGCGATGGATTCCGACTTCGCCCTTATGAACGGCGGTGGTGTCCGCGCCCCGCTTGATGCAGGCGATGTGACATTTGGCGACCTATTCGCGATCCAGCCATTCGGAAATGTCCTGAACAAAGTGATGCTGAGCGGCGCCGATCTGGAAACAGTCCTGAACGAACAGATTACAGCCAAAGGACTCGATTACCATATCGCAGGCTTCACCTACACATACACCTATGACGACGCGGCCAAAGCCGGAAAAGTGGCCGACATCTTCCTTCCGGACGGAAGCAAGATCGACAAATCGAAGGAATATTCCGTTGTCGTGAATAACTACATGTACGGCAATATCGATGCAAGCATCGGCGCCCTTTCTGAAAACATGGAAGTCGGACCGGTCGATCTCGATGCCACGGCAGACTATGTAAAATCCCTTCCGTCACCATTTGAGTACAAGGCAGAAGGAAGAATCAAACGAGTGAACTAATACAGAAAAGGACTGCAGCGAATCCCTGTGATTCTTCTGCAGTCCTTTTTACATCTTATTGATCCGCTTTTCCGTCAGTACGCTCTTCCTCCATCTGTCCGCTAAGAATCTGTTCTTCCGAGGCAATGCCGCCGACAAGATAGCTCGCAAGCTTGTGGTCTTTTTTCTCCTTGCTCTCTTCACAGTTTCCGAATAATGGCTGATCCATCCTATCACCTCCAGAAGTTAGGGTCCCTAAACCCGGAAGGATTATGTACAGACTCCGGGCTCCTTATTAGAAGGTTTACCCGTTTTCAGCCGTCTTACGCCTCATCTCAGTTAATAGGCGCCCCGAATCGAATCCTTTACTTTTTCCTGATAAAAGACTGCAAGCCGCTGCCGCTCCTCTTCCGTAAAAGGCGCGGTCTCTAATGCCGCCAGATTTTGCTCCACTTGTTTCAGATTCTTAAATCCAGGGATAATGCACGTGATTTCCCGGTGATCTAAAATCCAGCGAAGGGCGGCGCTCGCCATGGTGCCTCTGCCTTCTGCTATCCATGTCAGCTGATCGGCTAACTCAACCCCTTTTTGAAATCCCAGTCCGGCAAAGGTTTCCCCTACATTAAAAGCCTCGCCATTTTCATTAAAACGGCGATGATCGTCTTCTTCAAAGACATGGTCACTGGTGAATTTTCCTGTTAGCAGTCCGCTTGCAAGCGGCAGTCTGACCAGCAGGCCGACCCCTTTTTTATAAGCTTCAGGGATTAGCTGTTCTAATGGCTTCTGGCGAAATAGATTAAAAATGATTTGCAGGCTCTTCACATTCGGATGCTCTAAACAAATAAGCCCTTCCTCCGCCGTCTCCACGCTTACGCCGTAATGGCGGATTTTCCCTTCGCGCTGCAGCCGGTCAAGCACCGCAAACACTTCGCCATCCCGTAAGATCTCAGTAGCCGGACAATGAATTTGATATAAGTCGATGGCTTCCCTGTTCAAACGGCGAAGACTGTCTTCGCAATAGGCCCGCACCGTTTCATAGGTGTAATTCTTCGGGTCCGAAATATCCCCCTGGCGGCAAAATTTAGTGGCAATATGGATCTGATCTTCCCGCCCTTTTGTCGCCTTCGCTAAAAGCTCTTCACTGTGGCCGTCGCCGTACACATCAGCCGTATCAAAAAAATTCACACCCTGGCCAATGGCATAATCAAGTGATTTAAGCGCTTCTGCATCGCTCGTCTTCCCCCAAGAACCCCCAATGGCCCATGTCCCAAAACTGACCTCGCTGATCTGCAAACCGGTATTTCCTAACTCACGATACTTCATCGTCACAAACCCCTCATTTCTGCTCATTTCATTGATATCTCATTTTACCATTTATTTTAATATTTTGATAAATAGAAAGGCTGCCTGTCACACGAGTATTTTCTCCAAACAAAAACCCCTGCATGGCCAAATACGGCGAATCCCAGGGATCGTGACAAGATCGTTTTACGGAAAATACTTCTTTAGCTTTTCATCCCAGCCTGTAAAAAGCATGATGGCTGTTATTGGTAAACCGACAAGTATAAGCACAGGAATCGATGTATCTTCAGAAGGCCCGAGGATGAAGGAAAAGAATAACATGATCAGTTCTAATTCAATATAGGCCTTTAAAAATGCCTGCCAAGAGACTTTTTTCATGAGCAATCCCTCTTTCATTTACAATTCCGCTTCGCCGGCAGCCTGACCTTAATAATGAAAGACTCTATCATGACGGTAAGACCTGTCAGCAGGTACAGCTCGCCTTCAAACCCTTTGACCGTTTTAAGGCTGCAGAGATGGTGCTAATCCGATAAGGTACCCCAGATATGCCGGTTTGGCGGTCTTCTTTAACAAAAGCGAAAGAATGAGAACGGCAAAAAACAAATCCTCCCTAAAAACCATCCGCTTCAATACTTTATGTACGCTTAGACACAAAAGTCCGCTTACCCCTTCTCCACCCGTTCCCTTACCCGGATCCACGGACGGCCGTTCTCCCATTCCATCGCCACCGGCACTTGGAAGGTTTCCCCCAGCAGCTCTTCCGTCAGGGTTTCCCGTTTTTCGCCGCCTGCCACCGCCTTCCCTCCCTTAATAAGCAAGGCATGGGAGATGGAAGGAACGATTTCCTCGATATGGTGTGTGACATAGATGATGGTCGGCCCGGCCGGTTCGGCTGCGAGCTGTTCAATCATTCCAAGCAGTTCTTCCTTCGAGTAGATATCCAGCCCGTTGCATGGCTCGTCTAAAATCAATAGCTTAGGCGAAGCCATAAGCGCCCTCGCAATCATTACCTTCCTCCGCTCCCCCTGTGAGAGCGTATGGAGAAACTGGCTGGACAAATATTCAATCTTGAATTGACGGAGCAAATCCGATGCTTTCTTCACATCTTCCTCCGTAATTTCTTCATACAGCCCGATTGAGGCGAACTTGCCGCTCAGCACCGCCTGAAGCGCTGTATCATGGGCACGATCCTGGTAATCCTGGTCCAGCGACGTACTCACCCAGCCAATCGACTTGCGCAGCTCGGGGATATTCACTTTCCCAAACTCATGTCCCAGCACCGACACTTTCCCTGCATTCGGCCATTGATAGCCTGTCACCATTTTCAGCAAAGACGTTTTGCCCGAACCGTTCAAACCAAGCAGGGCCCAATGCTCCCCTTTTTTAACCTCCCATGAAACACCGTCTAAAATCATTTTCCCCTTCCTCTTCCAGCCGATCTCCGCAAGCTGGATGATGCTCGGATTCTGATCCATTGCCACTCCTTCTTTCTGGTTGAATTTTCTGAATTTATTCTATCGTATCATTTCTTTTCCTGCATCTCCTCTTTTCTGTACGAAACCGCGATATGGTCTTTGCTGCCCTTTTCAGGCTTTTCTTCCTATTGCCCTGCACATCCATATTCATATAAATCCCTTCCAGCACCTCCTGATTTTGACAATAAACCGGTCCATTCTGATTGTTTTCTCCGTTTTCTCCTGTAAAAGCGAGCAAGCAGCCGAATGGTATGACTGGAAAAACATTTTAGGAGGTACATACATAATGAAGAAATTCGTATGCAGCATGCTGACGGCCCTTTTCTTAATCGCCGTCCTTCTTCCAGCGGCCAGTGAAGCCGCAGTCGGCGACCGGACCCTGACAAGAGGCATGAGCAATAGTGATGTAAAAGAATTGCAGGAATTATTAATGGCAAAGGGTCTGTTCCCTTACCATGAAGCGACGGGCTATTTCGGCCCGATTACCCAAGAATCGGTGAAAACATTCCAAGCTGAATCCAGACTGGCAGCGGACGGAATAGTCGGAGCGCAGACAAGCAACAAAATCAAAACCTTGCGAAAAGGGGATATAGGGAAACCAGTCGCCCATCTCCAAAGACTGCTAAAAGCATCTGGCGTCTACTCTTCAACCGTTGACGGCATCTACGGAAGCGGAACCGCACAGGCAGTCGAGAGTTTCCAGAGACAAAAAGGACTTGGGGCTGACGGCATCGCCGGAGCCCATACATTCAGCAAGCTGAATGCGACAGCAACAGCAGCCTCCCCTGTAAAGGAATTGACAGTGGACAGCACAGCATATACAGCGAGCTGCGAAGGCTGCTCCGGTGTAACCAAAATGGGCGTGGACTTAAAGAAATATCCGGACGGCAAAGTAATTGCCGTTGACCCAAACGTGATTCCGCTCGGCTCTACAGTTGAAGTCGAAGGCTACGGACGGGCCATTGCCGCTGATACCGGCGGGGCAATCAAAGGAAACCGAATCGATGTCTTCATCGCCAATGAATCGAATGCCCTTGTATGGGGGAAAAAGCAAGTGAAAGTAAAAGTCATAGATTAATAGATAAAGGAGCCCGGTTTGATCCGGGTTCCTTTTTTTATGTCCAGCCGTTTATTCCTCTTCCTGCATCACCCTGTATTGCAGGTCGCCCGGCTCCCGGCAAAGGGTAATCCCGCTTTTTCGTTCATAAAAGAACAATTTCTTGCCGGTCGTCCGCTCATGGAGGGTGTTCAGGAGAAAAGCCGTTTGGTTTCTTTTATAAATCAATTTGTTCTGGCTCAGGGGAACCGGCAATGCATGGCCGTACCTCGTATGGACCATCGTTTCCGTTTTGGTAATCCGTTCGAACTTGTCCACATGAAGATAGGAGAACATGACTCCATTTTTCCGGAAAGAGCTGCAGGAAAACCAGGCCATTTTCTGATAGGCACAGATACAGATTGGCAGCATGTAGCCTTCTCCAAGAACCGCCTTCGCTCCCGTCAGCGCCCCTTCCACATCAGAACCAAAATATTTCAGCGTATCATTCATGATCTCCAGCGGTTTTTTCGAAACATAAAAGGACACCTTTCCCTCAAGCACCAGCGTCTGCTCATTGCCCTCTGAATCGTAGGCGACAAGCAGCGCCACCGTTTCCGGATTGATCAAATAACTGTTCAGCATTTCCATCCCGCATTCCCCCTATTATTTAATTTTCATTTTTATCTAATAGGAGTATACTGAACTAGAGTCAGGCATACTCCTGCTCGCAAAGCCCTCAGATGAAGTCTTCCCGGACCCAGTCACCTGAGGGTTTTCCTATCTTGTTCATTTCCGCATTCCCCATGCCTCCTTCATCAAGACTTCTTTCACCTATGTAACGAACACCTATAATTATCCCTCTTTTTTCTTTTTTTGTAAAATTGAAACAACTTAAATAAGGTACTTTTTGACTATATATTATAGGTCATTTTGAATATTCTGTATATATTCTTCCGCACAAACGTTATATTTCTTTACATCATGAGCTGTAACAGCCACCAGGAAAAGGTTCTTGCTTCCTATTAAATCCGCCGCTTATTATGTACAATCGTTGAAGAAAGAGCTTTTCTGTTCGATGACCTTCTTTTCCAATCCCGGTTAAAAAGCTATCACCTCCATTCCTGCCGGAACGTAAAACATCGGCCTATTCCTGTTACCCCCCCCACTCTCTCGCATTATCCAAATTCTAACATACATTCTTCCTTGATTTGTCCTAAAATTGGATTCAGCTCCGCATTTTCCCATCAATGTTTGACGGAGAAAAGCAGGATAAGAGAATGATGAATTTTACTTGATAGAAGACAAAAGGCACCCGGATGAGTGACCAGGCGCCTTTCATCTATTTATTCGGTTAGACCCAGCATCCTCATTAAGGCGATGATCAACAGCCCGCCGATCGTCAGAACCGTATTGTTGACAGCATGGATCAACAGGACATGCCAGATGTTCCTTGTCCAGAGATACATCAGATTCAGGAACAGTCCGGCAAACATGTACGGAACTGTGCCCATCACACTGCCAAAATTATAATAATGAACAAGACCGAACAGGATGGCATTCAAAAGCACAATGCATGCCTTTCTGAAAAAACCGCCCCGGAATATCTTGCCAAGCAGCGTATAGCGGAATATCGTATCCTCAATCAATGACGTCACAATAGGACCCAACGCGATGTAAAACAACAGAGCAAACATCTCAGGGCTTGCCGATAAAGGATCGATTAAAGAGGGGGCGTCTGTTTCCGCACCGTTTCCCTGATTCGGAAGGAATGAGCGAATGGCACTGATCATCACCTGCAGGACGACAGCACCGCCCAGGATTACGAGCACCGAGCGTTTCCAGGCCCGTGCAAAGCGGTTCCAGTGTTTGCGGAGCATCGGGCGATACATTGCGATAAGAAAGATAAACATGATTAAGCGCACGCTTGTATCAATAATGACAGGCCAAACCGTGCCTGCTGAAAAGTGCTGACTGATCAAGCCCGCAAGAAAGATAATCGGGATGAGCAGCAGGACCATAAAATCCTTCTTCTCCCAGACCTGATGTGAAAAATCTTCTATGCTGACCGATTTTATAAATGGCTTCATAGATTGCTTTAACTCCTAACCTTGATTTAATGATGATTTCATTTATATCTGACATTCGTCCCCATTTTAGCATAAAACTCGCTGCCGCTCCGTCTGTTCAGCCCAATTCCGTAAAAGAAAGCACCGAATCACCCTATTAACGAAGAAGGACAGCTTCTGACGAGAGAGGCAAAAGAAAAAAGCTACCCGCAAGCGGATAGCCTTTCGAATGAAATCGGTCACTGCTTAATACTCTGCTGCCCCTTCAGTTCCGGGACGACATTTGGCGGCTCTTCGCCGGTTACCGCCGCGACGAGGTTTTTCGCTGCAAGCAGCGCCATGGCCGACCGGGTTTGATGGGTCGCCGAACCGATATGCGGCAGCGTCACCACATTCGGAAGCTTGAGAAGCGGATTATCCTTTGATACAGGCTCCTGCTCGAAGACATCAAGCCCGGCCGCAAGGATTTCCTTTGTTTGAAGCGCTTCGGTGAGCGCCTCCTCGTCAACCGTCTGGCCGCGGGAAGTGTTGATGAAAATCGCCGACTTCTTCATCATTCGGAACTGCTCCCGCCCCATCAGCCGCCGCGTTTCCGGCGTGAACGGAACCATCAGCAGAACGAAGTCGGACGTCTGGAGCAAATCATCGAACGGCGCATAGACAGCACCAAGCGTCCCTTCCATCTCCGGCTTCCGGCGCCGGTTATAGTACTGGATTTTCATATTGAAGCCGAGTCTCGCCCTTCTTGCAATGGCTTCGCCGATCCGGCCCATCCCGATGATGCCGAGCGTTTTGCCGTGAACGTCGACTCCGTAGAGCGGCTCCTCATCGCCCTTCTCCCATTTGCCTTCCTTGACCATCCTGTCGAGTTCCGGAACGCGGCGCGCTGCTGACAGCATGAGGGCAAGCGCCAGATCCGCAACGGTTTCATTGAGGACATCCGGCGTGTTCGTGCCGATGACGCCCCTCCGTTTCATCGCCTCGAGGTCAAAGTTATTGTAGCCGACGGAGATGTTGCTGACGGCCTTCAATTTCGGAGCATGGTCCAGGAATTCATCATCAATCCGTTCACCGGTGATCAGCAATCCATCCGCATCAGACAGGCTGCGCATCAGTTCTTCTCTCGTAATCTGCCCGTCGCCCTCCCATTTTTCATATTCGCAATGCTCTGCAATATAGGCTTCCGCTTCGGGCGGTATCGGCCTTGCTACATATACTTTCGCCATGAATGAATTCCCCCTTCATCACACTATTCTTCTTTAATCGGATCTTTTACAATAAACCAATAACAGATGGCCGCACCCCCTGCAATGAGACCGCCGGAGATAAAGGCCAGCGAGTAGGAGCCCGTAGCATCCACAATCAGCCCTGCGACAACCGGAGAGAATGCCCCTCCGAAATACCCTCCGAAGTTCTGAATAGCCCCGACAGAAGCGACCATCGAAGGCGGTGCGATATCACCCGCAAGCGCCCAGGCACTTCCGGTAATCGATGAAATAAAGCAGAGGGCAAGTGTCAAAAGAGCGATGGTGATGGCAAGACCTTTCACGAGCGGCACAGCACAGACCACAATGGTCGTCATAATGGCGGCGACACTGATCAGGATCCGCTTCGCTTTTACCGGCGTCGTCTTCCCGGTATCCACCCATTTCTTCGTCAGATACCCTCCGAAAATATTTCCGAAAATCCCGCCGAGCCACGGAATCCCTGCATAGATGCCCATTTCCGTCAGGGAGACATGGTGGACATCAACCAGGTACAGCGGCAGGAAGACAAGGAAGATGTTCCAAATCCAGATCGTACAGAAAAAGCCGAGGATCATCCCCCACATGCTGCGGTATTTAAATAAGGCGCCCCACTTGATCTTGGACGACTGGATGCCCTGCTCGGCCCCGCCGCCTTCCGATTTGATGTAGTCGAACTCTTCCTTCGTGAGCCGCTTGCTTTGTTCCGGATTTTTATAAAAAATCATGAATCCAATCGCAAAAATGATGCCCATCAGGCCGGTAATATAAAACAGCGCCCTCCAGCCAAACGTCACCATGATGAACACAAGCAGCGGCGGCGCAAGAGCCGGACCCCATTTGGACGAAGAATCCCAAATACCGGTCGCCAGGCCTCTCTCCTTCTTCGGGAACCAGTTGGCGGTGATTTTCGCCATCGTCGGAAAACACGGCGCTTCCCCCACACCAAGCAGAATCCGGGCGGCAATAAAGGAGCCCATCTTATGGACCGCCCCCGTCAGCATGGTCGCTCCGCTCCACCAAATTAATGCGATGGTATACACTTTTTTCGTTCCAAACCGGTCGATCAGCCAGCCTGCGGGCAGCTGCATCAGCGCGTAGCTCCAAGAAAAGAAAGTGCCGAGAAGACCGATTTGCGTAACGGTCAGGCCGAGCTCCTTCATCATTTCCGGTGCAGCAATGGACAGGTTGGCCCGGTCGAGATAATTGATGATTCCCCCGATCAGGAGCCAGATCACGACCGTCCAGCGAAACTTGCGAGCAATGTTCAGCGGTTTCCCTTGCTTTGTTTCAATTCTTGCTTCCATTCCCATTTCCCTCCTTCATTCGATAAAACGCCAAAATGACAACGCTTACAAATTGCACATCTGTGAAAACAAGGAGGCATATCCGATGAGTTTGATAATATAAAACCAGGTTTTAACATTTATGTAAAAATATTATGTGGTACATATCGTATTATGCCGGCTGCCCTCTGTCAATCTGCATTTTCGTTTTAGGAAAATGGTCCCGCACATAAAAAAGGGCGCCGCAGCAGGCACCCTTCCAAGAGAAACATCAGGACCGCAGACGGTTTGTCAGCGGCGTGATTTTTTCATCCGTCAGCATGATGTCATGGCATCTCTTCAGCACGTTCAGAATGGACTCCGTAGTCCGCTTGGCGCTGTACGCACAAACCGAAATCAAGCCTTTTTCCCTGATAATTTGATCCACTTCTCTTTCGTATTGCCCGATGAGCTCAGTGAATTCCTGTTCGTCCCCCCACTCAACCAGCCCCCATGTGCTGAGGGAAAAACCAGCTTTCAATAACGGCTCAATTTCATTCAGGAAATATCTCAGAACTGTCTGTGGATGAAAATTCCCATGTGAATAGTAAAAATCATAATTATTGGTGACATGCAGCTTCGCAAATTCATCCTCGCTCAGCTTCTCCTTCAATTGCTGTTTGATTTTTATCATATGCCGGTCATTTTCCAGCAGCACCACATGACGTCCGTCTTTTATCGCTGTAACAATGTAGGAAACAGCAAGATCAATGTAGCTTTCTTCACTCTTATAGTGATAAAAGATATGGCAGCTGTCTTCTTTATCTATTTTGTTAATCAATCGATTGATTAAATTAGGCATAAGCAGACTCCTTCAACAAATTGGTCATGCGTTCGCATAACTCCAGAGTATTCATTACCCTATTCTATGGCACGGCAAAACCTTTCGTCAAACTTAGGATATATGCCGGTTCATTAGGTCCTTTTACTCTTCTGTATTTTCATCTTGACGATCCGTTCTTAATTTATAGATATACAGGATTGGAACGAGACCGCAAATCAATACGATACCCCCTGTGATGACCCCATTCATTACCGTAAAGCCACCCGTGCGTGAAACAAAATAGCCGATAACCGCTGAAACCAAAAGAAGCCCAATCAGGGAAGCAGTCAGCCTTTTTTGTGGATGGACAGTTTTTTCGTAATCTACACTGCTATTCATGGATAAATAGGCAGAAACGACGGTCGTGATGATAAACACAAGCCAGAGAGGATTTTCCCTCATTCCGTCGATTCCTTTGGTTGCATAGTCATATCCTAAAATTCCAAGAATGCCGACCGTTTGGATGATGTAGGCAATGCGGATATTTTTTAAATTTTGCACAACTAAACGTTCATCGGTCACTTTTTTAATCATCCTTACCCCTCCTTTTCCTGCCAGAATACTTCATCTAATGTTTTATTAACGGCATAACAAACCTCCAGGCATAGTTTTAGCGATGGATTATATTTCCCCTTCTCAATCAAACTGATCGTTTGGCGGGTAACCCCGATCTTTTCCGCGAGCTGCTGCTGTGTCAGTCCCGCCTGAACCCGGGCGATTTTCACGTTATTCTTCAAATATGATATCCCCTCTCCATCCAACTGTAACATATATATTCCATAATTCAATATATATATTACATTATAAAGAGAGCAAAATCTCGCTTCTTCCCCTCATTCCGTTTATTTCGTCTCTATATATAAGCGTTTCAAGAACAAAAAATTTCCATTATCTGTTATAATAGACCCGTCTCCATTTGAACGGAGGACACACCATTGTCTCAACAGCATTCTTGCCGGCGTTTAGGGATGAAGGCCGGGAAAAGAAAATGATCATAGTGTCAGATTATTATTTTTTCAAAAAAGGAGAATGATTATGAGCAAAGTAGCGATCGTTACCGGTTCTGCCGGCGGATTAGGGAAAGGCATTGCTGAGAGGTTGTGTCAGGACGGCTTTCATGTTGTGCTTCATGATATAAATGAAGCGTTACTTAACGAAACAGTTTCCGAATTCAAAGAAAAAGACTTTTCTGTAATCGGTGTCAGAGGAGATGCATCTAAACGGGAGGACCAATTTTCCTTAGTCCAGGAAGCAGTCGATGCATTTGGCCATTTAGATGTTTTCGTCAATAATGCAGGTGTCGAATCTGTTGCTCCATTTTTGGAAATCACCGAAGAACAGCTTACTCAACTTTTCAGCATTAACGTAAATGGGGTGGTATTTGGAACCCAGGCTGCCGCAGCGCAATACATGAAACAAAAAACAAAGGGCAAAATCATTAATGCATGCAGTATAGCAGGCCATGAGTCCTATGAAATGCTTGGCACATACTCCGCTACCAAGCATGCGGTGAGATCCTTTACACACTCATCTGCGAAAGAACTGGCCCCCCATAAAATAACAGTCAATGCTTATTGCCCCGGTGTGGCGAAGACAAAAATGTGGGACAGAATTGATGAAGAAATGGTGAAACACAGCGATCATTTAAAACCAGGAGAAGCGTTTGAAGAGTTTTCTTCAGGAATTGCCCTTAAACGATATCAGGTCCCCGAGGATGTCGCTAACTTAGTTTCCTTCTTAGCTTCTGATGATTCAGATTATATAACGGGTCAAGCAATCATAACGGATGGCGGTCTTGTTTATCGATGATGAGCGGGAATCCGCCAAGGAAGGACCTCCTTCACAGGAGGCCCTTTTAGTTTGCCTGCAGTTCCCGGTCAAGACCCTTTGCCCATACAAGGCCTTCCTTTTCCGCTGTCACCTGAAGACAGCCTATTCCCTCCGAATCTTGCAGCAGCCGGGCCACCGGTATTTCAATAAATTGGCGAATGGCTCTCTTGACGGACCTCGCCCCATATTGCCGGCTGAATCCCTTTTCAATCAGATAGGTCTTTGCGCTCTCATCGAGTTCAATCTGAATCCCATGCTTTCTCAGCCGTCCATTCAGCCCTGAAATCTGCTTATCGATAATAGAAAGTCCAATATCGCCCTGTAAATCTTTAAAAATGCATATGTCATCAATCCGGTTCAAAAACTCCGGCGTGTATTTCTTTTCCAGTTCGGTCTGAATCAAACTTTCCAGCTCCTCCTCCCGAATTCCGGGCTTCAGCTGCTGTTTCAGACGCTTCCAAGGCGATTTCTTTTCTTTTGAGAAAAAGTCAGACACTTGTCTGGAGCCGAGATTGCTCGTCATGAAAATCAGTGAATTTCTGAAATCGATGGTTCTCCCACCCGATGAGACAACTAATTTTCCATTATCGAAAATATTGAGCAGCGTTTGAATCACACCATCATCCGCTTTTTCCATTTCATCAAATAAAACAATTCCCGGTTTGCTGAAAGAGCCGGCGATCTTTTCTTCGTCAAACAATGTGTGCCCTTCTTTGCTCCCCACATAGCCGGGCGGCGCCCCGGTAATGGCAGCTGCATAATGCTCCTGTGTCAAAGTGTTCATGTCGATTCGGCAAAAGCGGTCCTTCTCGCCATAAATCGCTTCTGAGAGTATTCGGATGGTCTCCGTTTTTCCGACGCCGGTAGGACCGAGAAACATGGCCACATACAGCGGACGGTCCGGTTCAGAGATATCCGCATGCACAAGGTTCAGCATCCCTTCCAGACGTTCCAGCACCTCTTCCTGTCCGAAGATGGCTCGTTTTAAGCTCCCCATCACTTCTTCTGGATCAAAGGTATAGCGGGAAAGTGTTTTTCTTTGTCCTTCCCCTTCCTGCCGGTTTCGATAGTCATTCAGTTTGTCATTCACAAAGGGCATCTCCTTTTCCCCTTTCCTATATAAATAAATGAAACCGGGAACTTGTCCCGGCTTCTATGTCTGTTATTTTACGCCGGCTTCCTTTTCCAGCTCTTCATGCGGGATTCCTTCAATCGGGCATTCCGCCGTACCGGCATGTTTCCGAGTAAGAGCTTCCACGTTTTCTCTCGCCTTCTCCGCATCGAGCACCCATGTCCGGTAAAAGTCAAACGGACAGTCGGCCACACCTTTATCTCCGTCACCTGACTGAATAGTTCCCGTATAGCCCCGGTGGAGCAGCTTGAACAAATGATTCTGCGACTGCCAATTTTTCCGTGCATCCCGAATCTGGGAGACTGACAGTTCTGCATACTGGATGCCATACTCCTCAGTGCCGCATTCACCCAATGTGCTTCCGTCAAAACCGACAATACTGGAATGGCCGAAATAGGAATAAACTCCGTCAAAACCAGTCGCATTGGCTACAGCAACGTAGGAGGTATTCATCCAGGCCATCGTCTTCGCCACCATGATCTGCTGCTCTTTCGACGGATACATGTAGCCTTGGCAACGGACAATCAGCTCTGCACCCTTCATCGCACAGTCCCTCCAGATTTCGGGATAGTTGCCGTCATCACAGATGATCAGGCTGACCTTCATCCCTTTCGGACCTTCGACCACATGTGTCGTGTCGCCCGGATACCAAGGTTCAATTGGATTCCACGGCAGGATCTTTCGGTACTTCTGCACAATTTCCCCCTGGTTGTTAATTAAGACGAGTGTATTATAAGGCGTTTTATTCGGATGGTCCTCATGCTGCTCACCGGTAATGGAGAAGACTCCCCATACGTTGGCTCTTTTGCAGGCCGCTGAAAAGATCTCTGTCTCAGGTCCCGGAATGGTTGTGGCTGTATCGTACATTTCCTGCTCATCATACATAATTCCCTGTGTACTGTATTCCGGAAAAATGACAAGGTCCATGCCAGGAAGTCCTGTCTTCATCCCCTCCAGCATGCTGGCAATGTTATGGCAGTTCTTCATGACATCCTCTTTCGTATGTAACCGGGGCATCTTATAATTGACAACCGCTACCCCCACCGTATCGTTACTGCTGCTGATATCTCCATGTCTCATTTCACATTCTCCTCTCCGCTTCCGTATTTTCGCAAAAGACTTTTGCTGCAAGAAAGAAAATGCAAGTTCTATGCCAACCGCATAAAATGAGGAATCCCGCAGAAGGATGAAAAATCTCATCCAAAAAATTGTCCCATTTTAGAACATAATATTAATTAGAATTTTCAAAATAATCATTTCCCGCTATACTGGAAGAACAAGCCCCTTTTGTTTCAAAATGATACAGGGCAAAAACCATCCAGCAGGAGGAATCAATGTGAAAATCGGAATTCTCTTTTCCTTGACCGGAACGACTTCTCTTACGGAAACCGGTCAATACCGGGCCGCTTTATTAGCCTTCGAAAAATTCCAGGAAAAAACGGGGAAGGAAATCGACTGGATTGTCCGGGATATTCAATCTGATCCCTCCGAGGCATACAGACAGGCAGAGGATCTTGCCAAAAATGGCGTCAGGCTGTTTGTCGGAACTTATACTTCGGCCTGCCGCCAGGCCATCCTCCCCATCCTTGAGACATACAATGGCCTGCTGATCTATCCGACTTTGTATGAGGGCAATGAATCCCATCCCCATGTCCTCTACACAGGAGAAGTACCCAATCAGCAGGTCTATCCTCTGTTAAAATATATCCGCCGGCATATTGGCTCAAAAGTGTATCTTCTTGGGACAGATTACATCTACCCCAGATCGACCAATCAGGACGCCCGTGAATATTGGCGGTTATTAGGCGGAACGGTTTGCGGTGAACAGTATGTCCCTTTCGGCCATGCGAATTTCGACAGCATTTTTCAGGAAATCATCCGAAATGGCGCAGATGCAATCGTTTCCACCCTTGTGGGGACCAGCCTTGTTCATTTCTATCGCTCCTTTGCCGAATCAGGCTTCCAAGCAGATTCGCTCCCAATTTTCAGTCCCATCACCAAAGAAACAGAGATCCAGGCAGCCGGACCGCAGGCTGCAGCAGGCCATTACAGCAGCGGCAGCTATTTTCAGTCACTTGATTCTGCTGAGAACCTGCAATTCATCCGGGATTTCAAACAGCGTTTTGGAAGCCGGACCGTTGTGTCCTCCGTCATGTTCAATACCTATCTTGGTGTCTTCCTTCTGCTCGACACCTTACAGTCTCTCCACACAGCAGACAGCCGGGACATCCGGGATGCCTTAAAAGGCAAAAGGTTTCCAACTCCCTGCGGCACCGTTCAAATCGACGGAGACAGCCGGCATCTTTCCCGTCCAATCCGCATCGGGAAAATAAAGCCGGACGGGCAGTTTGAGATTGTATGGGACTCGAAAGAACTCATCACCCCGGATCCTTTCCTCCGGATGAAGCATTCACCGATTGATTCTCATATCCCCCTCCTGCCGGAAAAGGATGGTTTACTGGTGATGAACGCGAAACAGGAAGTCGTCTATACAACGGACAGCGTGAATGAGCAGCTCGGCGTTTTTGAAGGGGACCGTCCGGAATCCGATGATCTGAACCGGTGGGATCAGCATTTTGCGATAACCGAAAAGAAACTCGACACTGCTGGATATACCGTAATGAACTTCGAAAAGAAAGAGTTCGAGCCCGCCCCTTATTCCTTTGACCGAATTCGCACTAGGACCCCCGTATTCCAAGAGGAATTGAAAACCGCCCAGGCTGCAGCGAAATCCCGCGCTAACATTTTGCTGCTTGGCGAAACGGGCTCCGGCAAGGAAGTGCTTGCCCGGGCCATCCATCATCAAAGCCTGAGGAAGGATGGCCCGTTTATCTCGGTCAATACCGGGGCGATTCCCAGGGAACTGATTTCAAGCGAGCTGTTTGGTTTTGCAGACGGCGCTTTTACAGGCGCGAAAAAGGGAGGTTCAGCCGGCAAATTCGAGCAGGCCCACCAAGGGACACTCTTCCTCGATGAAATCGGGGAAATGCCTCCAGATTTGCAGGTCGCCCTGCTACGCATTCTTGAAACAAGAACGGTCACTCGCCTGGGGGATCATCGGGAACGAAAAATTGATGTTCGAATCATTGCGGCCACCAACCGGGATTTGAAAGAGGAAATCGCCTTTCAGGGCTCTTTCCGTTCCGACCTGTTTTACCGCCTGAACGTCATCAGCATTCATATTCCGCCGTTAAGAGAATGCATCGCTGATATTGACCTGCTTGTGCAGCCCTTCATTTCCCAGCTCCGGGAAGAATATCAATCAGGTCCCTGCTCTATATCCAAGGAAGCACTTAAGCTGCTTAAGCTTCACTCTTGGCCGGGGAATATCCGTGAATTAAAGAACTGTATCGAACGGGCCTTCATCCTCTCTCTTCGGGACGGTGACCGCTTCATTAAAAGCAGGCACCTTCCAAAGGAACTGACCGGCAGGAAACAGTTTGCAGCAGATACGGGCTTTTCTCTTCAGGAGGCCGAGAAGCAGGCGATCCATAAAGCGTTAGTGGCTGCATCAAGTCTGACACATGCAGCTCAATTACTCGGCATTTCACGAAGTACCCTGTATCGGAAACTGAAGGACCATTCCATTGACTCAAGCAAGTTTTTCCTTCCCTAAGAAGACCTCCCATGAATAACTGATCCAAAACTCCCTATACTACCAAAGACACCACTTCGAGGAGGAAAATCCATGACAGACCGCCATTCTTTCAAAAATGATAAGACCGTCTCTGAAGCCAATGACGGCACTTATTCGTATCCAGATTCCCCTGAAGAGGGCTACAGCGGCAATACAGGAAAAGCCGTTCAGCCGAATCGTGAGGAATCCATCAAAAATGCCCCTTTGAATCATGATACGTATAATTTCACAAAAGAACATTGATCGTATGTAAGCCATCTAGATCAAAAGCATCTAGATGGCAGCCTTTATTGGAACAGCTCTTCAAATGTCTCTTTCCCAGCAATCCCATCCGCACGAAGGCCCCTTGCTTTTTGGAACGATTTCAGTGCCTGTTCGGTGTCAGGACCGAATATGCCGTCGATATTTCCGGGATTGAAGCTATTCATATAGAGTGCAGCTTGCAGAATGTAGGTGATGTTGCCTTTTGCCCCTTTTCTGACATTTCTTACAGCCGCCTTTGTTTTTGGTCCCCATATGCCGTCCACCGATAACTTGGCATTGTACTGTTTATTCAACTCAGTCTGGAAACCTGTAACTAGGGCTTTTTTTGTTTGGGGGCCATAGAGTCCGTCCACTGTTAGATTTGTTTTGTATCTGCTGTTCAGTTTGAGCTGGATTCCTTTGATGACAGAATTGCCTTGCGGCGCATTCTGCGGCTTGTCATCATTTTGAACTGGATTCGCCGGGCTCAGCGGACTCTCGCCGGCATTATTGAAGTTCAGCTTCAATGCCGGCTTTTGTCCGGCCTGCAGCTGCCTGTAGGTTAATCCGCCTGTCATTTCCAAGTGAGGATAGTCTTTGAAACTTGTCCAATCCCCGCCCCAGGCAAATCCGAGTTCCTTGCCGATTGCAGCAACCCGCCGCCACCTGCTGTCCACCGTCCAGATGGCGCTTCTGCCGTCATCGCTGACGATAAAGAAGTCGACGGCCAGTCCAAAATTATGATAAGACTCTCCCGGTTCCGCGTTCGTAACAATAGGCTTTGCCATATTGCTGTAGTTTACGCCCTGATATGTGTATCCAAGTCTTCCCTGGCCATACAGCCTGGCCTGTTCTGTCATGGAACGGTATCCTGCGCTGATTTGTACATAAATCCCTTCTGCATATGCCCGTCTGATCATTTCAAGAGCCGATTCTTTCACAACTGGATGGATGCCGCTTCCCATGTTCTTCACAGATCTTTCTAACAACGTCTCCAGTTTTACAGCCATAATGAATCACCTCATTATGTTATATGAAAAAATAGCAAGCGTGCTTGTACAAGTAACCAAGGAGCACTGATATTCCGGATTTTCCCCGCCTCTTTTTTCCTTCGGTTGCCCGATAACCGGAGTTTTGGTAAGATACGGGTATCGAAATAAAACCGGCGATGGAGTTCGCCATAACCGCTGAAAAGCTAATGACTCCTACCAGAAGAACTGGTAGGAGTCTGTTTATGTTGAAGGGAGAGGTGAATGGTTTGGTTTATGTATTAGTGGGGATTGCGGGAATGATTGGCGCTTCTCTGCGCTATCTGCTTGGCGTCTTTTTCAATCAATGGTGGGTGCATGGCTTTCCCGCCGCCACTTTCACCGCAAATATAGCCGGAAGTTTTATCCTGGGCTGGTTCACAGTCTTCCTGCCGCGCGTGAAGGCGCTGCATCCCCATCTTGTTACAGCACTCGGAACAGGTCTGGTCGGCTCATTCACGACCTTCTCCACCTTCAGCATCGAAACAGTTCGGCTGCTGAAGGACGGGGCTTGGGGAACGGCCCTTCTGTATGTGCTTCTCAGCCTTTGGGGAGGCCTCCTGTTCTCCTGGGCAGGCTTTCGGCTCGGACAGGCTAAGGAAGAGGTGAAATCTTCATGATATCCCTTCTCCTCGTTGTCATTGGCGGATTCTTTGGCGCCATTTCCCGTTTCGGGGCAAGCGGCTGGATTAAACGGAAGTACCCGTCCCGGTTCCCATACGCCACGCTTTTCGTCAACTTGACCGGGTCCTTTTTATTGGGCCTGCTGCTCGGGGCCCATCCGGGATCGTCTTGGGAACTGCTTTTTGGCACCGGATTTTTAGGAGCCTTCACGACCTTCTCCACCTTCAAACTGGAGAACATCCAGCTCCACGCTGAACGGCACTGGAAACTCTTAGTCCTGTATCTCGGAATCAGCTATACATTCGGGATCCTGCTCGCATTTCTCGGACTGAAAATCGGAAGCGCCCTTTAACTCAAAAAATCAGCAGACCCTTGTCAGGCTGCTGATTTTTCATGTCGGGTCGTTTTCATCAAGAGATAAGGTCGTCACTTTCGTATAATCCCCTTTGGCAATCTCTTCAGGTGTTGCCTTGCGGTTCAGGATGTCCTCCGTATTGATTCCTTCTGCAATGGTCGGTTCCTGGGCGTTTTGTTCTTCCTTCTTCATCGTCCGCCCTCCTTTTAGGGATAGGATATCCAGGGCGGACTTTTTCATACGGCATTCACAATTCTTCACAAAGCATCAACATCAGCCTAACATTGTCCGCTTATACTGAAATCAGGAGGACGGCACGCGTGGCCGTCATGGTATTGGCGAAGGCGGGGCCAATGCTGTTCAGCATGCTTTTTATCGTCTCTTTGCCGCATTGAACGGCTAAAGAGACCTGTTGTAACAGTCTCTTGAACATTTTTTGTATATCGGTCAAAATACTGTTTTTTTGTGAAGGTTTTGTGAACTTCACCAATATTCCTAACCATTTATGGTAAGATTATCCCTGGGCAAATTTTATGAAAATAAAAGACGCAAAGCCACGGGCCTAAATCAGTCAGCGGACTGACACGGCAGCCGAGCCGCCAGGATCTATTTTCTGCTAATGATACGGATGATGATTACGTCCTTTCTCATTTGCCTAAATTTTGCAAAAAGAAGGTATACGATGATTCTCCCTACTATTTATTCAGCTGTCGATCACACCAGACACATCGTGAAAGACAAGCAAAGCTGCGAATGCGGCGCCAAGCACAACCTGTTCCCGAACATCACCAGAACGGAACTCAGAAGCATTAAATTCATGCATGAAAAGGACGTTACATGTCCGAAATGCAAAATGAAAATGAACTGAAAAACCGCCAGTCCAAACTACATAACCGTATTTTCCCTTCCCGAACGAAGGTCAACAATACAAACAAAAGGAGCCGCTTTCGCACATGGAAAGCGGCTTTTATGATCTTTTCCGCCAGTTCCAAATCTTAGGTGTTCACTCCCCCAAAAATCATTTACAATAAGGAAAGTTACATACAGCACATGACAGACTTCCGGGAAGGAGAAAGTCTTTTGAAACCACACGTGTTATTAAAGGGGTATAATTTTTTATTTTTTGGTCTCTTGGCCCTTTTCATTCCCTTTCTGCCAGTCTACCTGGAAGAACAGGGACTGTCGGCCAGCGAAATCGGCCTCATTGTCGGAACAGGGGGATTCGTCACCTTGCTGGCCCAGCCGTTATGGGGATTCATAAGCGATAAAACAAAGACGATCCGCAAGGTCATGCTGCTCCTCGTCTGCCTGACAGCGGTGTTCGGCTATTTCCTGTTCAGCGTGGACAGCTTCCTTTTACTCGTCCTTTTCGCGCTGCTCGTTTATTTCTTTTTAATGCCGCTTGACCCGCTGACCGAAAGCCTGAACTTCACGGTCTCGGAAATGGCCGGCATCAGCTATGGATCAGTCCGTACATACGGTGCCCTTGGCTATGCCGTCCTCTCCCTGATTGTCGGCTTTGCGATGGATTATTTCGGCATGAGCAGTGTCTCGATTCTCTTTGTCCTATTGGGCCTGATTTCCTTCGGAGTGATTTGGCTCATGCCCGATGTGCAGGCCTCAAGCGAACCTGTCACAATGAAAGGACTGAAGAGCGTCCTCGCCAACCGGGAAATGCTGCTGTTTCTGATTCTCGTATTCATCAGCTCGGTTCCGGCCAGGATGAACGATACCTTTTTAGGCATTCATATCCGTTCCCTCGGCGGGGACACATCCCTGGTCGGCATCGCCTTCTTCATCTCGGCCATCAGCGAAATCGTCATCTTCGCCTTAAGCTTTTGGTGGCTGAGAAAAGGCCGGGAGCTCGAGATCATTACGGTCGCGACATTCGTGTACTTCCTGCGCTTCTTTGCATCTGGCTTCGTCACCAGCCCCATGGCTCTGACCCTTTTGCAGATTTTGCAGATGCTCACCTTTCCGGTCTTCTATACGGCGGCTATTCAGTACTTATACCGAATCGTCCCGAAAGAATGGCGTGCCACCGGCCAGACAGTACTCGCCCTGCTCTTTTTCGGGCTGTCCAGCATCCTTGCCTCCTACATCGGCGGCTACCTTTATAAAGGATTCGGCGGACATATCTTTTACTTCGTTATTTCGGCGCTGTCCTTCACTGGGTTTGCCTTTGGTGTCATCCTGACCATCCGCAAGCGAAGAATCGGCTCCGCCATGAAGAAAGAGGCCGGGCACAAGGCTTAGCCAACCGGGAGTGTCACGATTAAATTTTAACTAGCACCTATTTTTGATTCCAAGAGGAAAACTTATTGCAAAAAGGGAATGCCCAATAAGTGGGCTTCCCTTTTTTATGCATTCATATTCTCTCCCCGTAATCAGCCCGTAAAAACAAGGCAAGGACAGAAATGGATCCTTTATAAACACAGTGGACGGCTGACTCCTGAGGCATAGCACAAAGAAGAGACTGGAGACCCAAGCCATGTCCCCGAAAAGAAAAAATCCATAGCCAAACAAAAAACCAGATGAGAAGAGAAAACTCTTTCTCATCTGGCTTAAGGATAGCCCCTTTTTTATGGATTAGTAGACCATAATCCAGCTGATTTCAGAAGAACGCGCTGGTTCATTTTCAACTGGGCTACCATGAAGTCTGCCAAATCTTCCGGCTGCAGGACTTTTTCCGGATTGCCGTCAGTCAAGTTCAGTTCGATCGCCATATCTGTAGCGGTTGTGCTTGGTGTCAATGTAGTCACGCGGATGTTCTGTTTGCGGACTTCCAGCATCAACGATTCGCTCAAGGCAATAACCGCCGCTTTTGAGGCGCTGTAAGCACTTGTCACCGGTGCGCCTTTTTGTCCGGCTGTAGAAGAAATGTTGATGATTTCCCCTGATTGACGTTCGATCATTTCAGGCAATACCGCTCTTGTTACATAATAAACGCCCATAACATTCACTTGAATAATACGCGCCCAATCCTCGGGATCCACTTCAAGGAAATGGCCGAATTTAGAGATACCGGCATTGTTGACCAAGATTTCAATAGAGCCAAGTTCTTCACGGATTTTGGCAACCGCTTTGTTCACAGATTCCATATCAGATACATCAGCAGCAGCGATGGAAACCTTCACTCCGAATTCCTTTAACTCAGCAGCCACCTTTTCCAGGTTTTCAACTGAACGTGCAAGCAATCCGACATGAATCCCTTCCTTCGCAAACGCAATCGCTGCAGCCCGTCCGATTCCGCGGCCGGCGCCCGTAATGAGGGCTGTTTTCCCTTTAATATTCTGCATTCATCATCTCTCCTCTTCATATGTACATTTAACTGTATATAGGTTACCCTCCTCTTTTAAAAAAGTATACTAATTTGCTTAGGAACTCTACTTATTACACGTTATAAAAAGAAGAAGCCGGGTACAGATAAAGGAGACTGATTTTCAAGGAGGATTTCCCATGAACACATATAAAGAATGCATTCAGGCCTGCCTCGAATGCATGGAAGCCTGTAACCACTGCTATGACGCTTGTTTAGGAGAAGAAGACATCAAAATGATGGCCGGCTGTATCCGCCTCGACCGGGAATGTGCAGACATCTGTGCCTTCGCCGTCAAATCCATGCAGACAAACAGCCCGGTTGCCAAGAAAGTTTGTCAGCTGTGCGCCGATATTTGCGAAGCCTGCGGATATGAATGCCAGAAGCATGACCATGACCACTGTCAAAAATGTGCCGAGGCCTGCTTCCGCTGTGCCAAGCATTGCAGAGAAATGGCTGCTTAATCTATTTATTAAAGAACCCCCTGCCGCTATTGCGCGGGGGGTTTTTAGTCTACATAAACAAGTATCAATTTCCATATTTATAACCATTTGTCTAGTAATTGTATTATAGTGTAACTATTAGGAGTTATTTCCGACCCAATACAATTTATATATATTACTATAGGGAGATGACAAGATGAACTTGAAAGACACGCTGGAAATGTTAAACAAAGTAATAAGCGACAGCCGAGATTTAATCAAAAACGAAGAATCAACTAAACAATTTTTAATCTTACCGCTACTGCGCGGATTAGGATATGATACTTACAGCCCACAGGAAGTCACTCCTGAATTCACAGCTGACTTTCTTAAAAAAAAGGAAAAAGTGGACTATGCGATCTTTTTGAACAACACCCCCAGTATATTTGTCGAAGCCAAACCTATGAACCAGCCAATCACTAAAAGCGCCCCTCAGCTAAGCAGATATTTCAGCACCTTCCCCAGTGTTCGATTAGGAATATTAACCAACGGAATAGAGTATCACTTCTTTACAGATCTCAATAACGCAAACATCATGGATTCTAAGCCTTTCTTCATTTTTAATATCCAGAATTATAACGAAGAAGAATTTAATAACCTAGTCAAGTTTTCCAAAAATCTCTATGATTATGAAACGATTAAAAAGCTGGCAGAAACTCTGATGTATTATCAATCTTTTAAATCTGTCATCAAAGAAATCTTTGAAAGCCCAAATGATGACTTTATAAAATTCGTCATAAAAGAACGGTTCAGCTTCAAGGTGACTCAGCAATTCATTAATACTTCCCGGCCTTTAGTTCAAAAATGTATTCAAGAGACCTTGACGGAGATCATCAGTGAAAAATTTGATGTAGCGGCCAATTACCAGGAAACTCAAGAGATTGCAGCTGATTTAGAACCTATACAGCAGGAAGAGAAAAAAGTGTATTACACAGCGGAAGAACTTGAATCACTGGGTACCTTTGAAGAGTTTGAAGGAATTCATGTGTTCCTCCCTAATCCAGACTCCTATAAAAGTTTACTGAAAATCTCAACAGAAGAATACTCAGTAGAAAAAGGCAACCCTTTGAGCAACTTTTTTGTATCCTCTGTTCTGATACAAGGTAATGTTATTACTGGGTACTTAATTGGGCAATATTCCAATCAGCTTCGAGATACAACACTGTATACAGTAAGGTCGAATGAAATTGCCAAATTCCTTCATGAAAACCCAGTAGTTAAACAAACCGGCTTCATCAATGCGCGTCTCAGCTTTAGAACCAATAAAAACACAAATGATAAAACCTACTTCTTAAAAAGTGCTTTAAACAATCTCTCATTTAGAGATATCCCAAAGCTGGTCTCAAAAGTTGATAATGTTGAGGAATTCTTTAAAAATATCAAATAAATATTCTTTTAATCTATCCTCAAATTCGGCTTCTGGTTTATGCCGCTAGTCATCCGGTTCCCCTTGATAAGCTTAAGCAGGGCGACAATCAGGAAGCTGACGATGACAAGCAGCAGCCAGGAGCTGATTTTCCCAACATGGACGAGCTGCCAGTGCTGCTCCTGCCCCGGATACTGCCAGGCCCCGAAGAATGTCGCGATATTTTCCGCGACCCAGATGAAGAACCCGATCAGAACAAATGATAAGGCAAGCGGCATCTTATAGCTGCGTCCCCTGATGGAGAAATGGACAAATGTCTTAAAGAAGATCAGCAGGGTCAGCACCTTCAGAACCCAGCGGAAATCATAGATGACATGGTGTGTGAAGAAATTGAAATAGATGGCTGCACTCAAGGCGGCCACTATCCAGGTCGGCGGCCAATTCGTCAGGCGCAGGCTCAGCCGCCTCCATGCCTGGCACATATAGCTCGCCACACTTGCATACATGAAGCCGCTGTACAAAGGGACACCCCACACCTTGCTCACCGCCTCCTCCGGATAACTCCATGACCCCATATGGACCTTGAACAGTTCCAACCCAAGGCCGATCAGGTGAAATACCCCGATTACCTTCACTTCATCCATCGTCTCAAACTTACAGGCAACCATCAGCACCTGGGTCAGCAGGCAAATCAAAAGAATTAAATCATAGCGGGCGATATACGGGACATCCGCCAGCTTTGTAATGGCGAGACTCAAAAAGATCACAACCGGAAAGATACAGGACTTCGCCTGTTCAATTCCGAAGAAAAACAACTGTTTCATTCTCATACTTCCTATCTGACGGCTCTAGTTATCCGCCTTTTTCTTTATAGGAATTATTCCAGACTCTGACAGAACCTTCAAGCTTTTATTACTTTTCATTTGGAAAAAATAGGTTTATGGAGACAAGAAACTGTGTTACCTTTTACATAGATGTACGGGAAAACGGAGGGTGTTCATGCTGAAGAAATGGATGATCTACAGCCTGCTTTTCATCATAGCGATTGTTTCCATTTCAGGAGTTGTCCTGGCTGATAACCAGAAAACCCGGGAAACAAAAGAAGCCGAAAAACAATTCGATTCAGAGCAAGAAGCACTAAAGTACGCGAAAAAGAAAAACCCCTATATGGAAGAAATCATCGGCGAGACAAAGATCACCAATCACGAAAAAGTGGTCCTCTACACGTTTCAGCATGAGCACGAGACAGGTGTGGGCACGGGAACGTTAACGTATAAAGACGCCAAAGTGGTGTGGGAGAAAAATGGTGCCGATCTCGTGATCTCCAACTCTAAAAATCAGCAGAGCACCAATCTTTCAGGCGACGTTACAACACCTTCAGGGAATCGATACACACTCTATGCCGGTGCAGCTGATTCGAAAAAAATAAGGATCGAGACAGAAACAGACAACGGCCTAACTCCCCATATAGACCGGAAACATAAGATCTACTATTTACTGATTCCGAAATTAGGAAAATCATAGGGAAGGAGTGTGGGTATGGATCAAATCCTCGCATTTTCTGTGATTGCTTTCCTGCTCATCACATACAAGTTCATCCAAGCGATTCGAATCAAGGAGGCACCTGCTGCGAATAAGATGCTGGCCTGGACGCTGTATGGTCTGTATACGGCCGGACTGATCACAGCGAATCTGCTGATCTGACAAACTCAAACAATGAAAAAGCCGCCCTCATTCGGCGGCTTCTAATTCGTCTTCCGTTACCCACTTATGATTTTTCACTTCTTCCCCGCCGTCCGTCGGCGTGTAATCCACCATATAAACGACGGTCTGTTCACCGGATTCAATCTCAGCGGCAGCCCCTTTCATCCCCTCCATATGGTCTGCCTCCAGAGTTACTTTCGTCCCCGCCTCCAAAACTGTATCACCAGCCTCCTTGATTTCCTCCTGGATCACCCATTTATGATCCGTTACCCTTTCTCCTCCGGTTGTCGGTTCATACGAAACAATATAGGCGGCGGTATCATAGGCCCCGGTCACTTTAGCCTTTGCCCCCTTCATCCCCTTCATATGCCCTTCCTTCAGGATTACTTCGCTTCCTACTTCATATTTGGGATTCTCCGCTTCTTTCAGTCCTTCAGGAACCTCACCCGACTGGGTATGCTCCATCTCGCTGTGGTCCATTTCACTGTGATCCATTTCCTTCTCGCTTCCCGTGCTTTCCCCGCCATCGCTGGAACAGGCACCAAGCACAAGGATGATTGCCGCAAACAAAGAATAGATAAGTGATTTCTTCATCCGATCTCCTCCTTTATCGTCTGGAAAACCAATTCACTGTCTCTATCATTCTGGAAAATCTCCGCTGATTTGTCCAGAATTTAAAGTTGAGGGAAAACAATCTCCCAATAAAAAAGCTGCCGATTTTCATCAGCAGCCCCAATACCATATAGAATCTATTTAGCCGCCGCTTTCTTTTCAGGGAGTGGCGCTACCGTAATCCCGGTTGTTTCTTCAAAATCGTACAGATTGCTTGGCATATCGGTAAACCGTTCAAGCTCGTTGTACGCCGGAATTCCGTGGAAAGACATATCGAGCCCTTCCTCTTCCTCCCGCTCGCTCACTCGGAGACCGACCGTTTTTTCACAAAGGACTGCCAGCACATGACCGGCCGCAAGTCCCCAGACTACAACCGTGACCGCTCCGAGCGCCTGAACGCCGAGCAGCTTTGCATCCCCTGTGGTGAAAAGCCCTTCAGTGGTATCAAACAAACCAACGGCAATGGTTCCGAAGACCCCGTTGAACCCATGAACGGCCACCGCCCCGACAGGGTCATCCACTTTCAGGCGGTCGACAAGCAATGTAGCATAAATCACAATGATCCCAGCCAGAATCCCAATGACGATTGCGCTCCAGCTTTCCACAAAAGCACAGCCGGCTGTTACGGCGACAAGACCGGCCAGCACGCCGTTCATCGTCATACTCGGATCCGCTTTCCCGAACTTGCTCATCGTCAGCAAAAGCGCTGCCGTTCCGCCGCCCGCACCGGCCAGCATCGTATGCAGGGCAATGGCTCCCAAGGAAGCGTCGGTTGCATCGAGCGTGCTTCCCGCATTGAATCCAAACCAGCCGAACCATAAAATGAATGTACCGGCGGAAGCGAGCGGAATGTTGCTCGGTGCAAAGACATTCGCGCTTCCGTCCGAATTAAACCGCCCCTTTCTCGCTCCGAGGCGCCTTGCCATCGCAAAGGCCGCAAAGCCGCCGAGCGCATGAATCGCCGCAGAACCGGCAAAGTCCTTCATGCCAAGCTGCGCCAGCCAGCCTTCACTGTTCCAAATCCAATGGCCGGACAGCGGGTACACCAGCACGCAGATCGCCAGCACCGTGACAATATACGCTTTAAAGCTCATCCGCTCGGCTACCGCTCCCGATACAATCGATACGCAGGCAACCGCAAAGCCCATCTGGAACAGCACATACGCCGCACTCGGCAGATCAACAGAAAGTGCAATATGTTCCGGCCCGCCAAACAGGCTTGTCCCAATCAGGCCGAATGCATCTTTTCCATACATAATGGCGAAACCGATCACCCAAAAGGCCAGTGCACCGATTGTCAAATCAACAAAAATCTTCATCGTCACATTGACAGCATTTTTCGTCCGCACAAAACCCGCTTCCAATAAGCTGAAGCCGCCTTCCATAAACAGCACCATAGCCGCCGCAATAACGACCCAGATTGTATTTAAATGGATGACTTCCATCAGCTTGCGCCTCCCTGCTTGAGATCATCAATCTCGATGTCCGGCAGGCCTGTACGGATATTATAGGCCTCCAAAATTGGATAGACAAAAATCTTCCCGTCCCCGTCTTCCCCCGTATGGGCTGTTTTGATAATGGTATGAATCGTCGGTTCCACCATATAATCCGACAAAATAATTTCCAGCTTTACTTTCGGATGCAGAGTGACCTTGTAGCTTTTCCCGCGATACACACCTTCTGTATCCTTCTGTTTCCCCCTGCCAACCACCTGCGAGACGGTAAAACCTGTAACCCCAATATGTTTTAATCCCTTAATCGTTTCCGTAATTTTCTCCGGCCGAATAATCGCTTCAATTTTTTTCATGTTCCTCACCTTTTGTTAGATTTCCTGACATACATATGTAAATAATTATAACTAAATTTTAAGTTGTGTCAATGATTAAAATCTTCTGAATATGATTCTTTCGATTAATCAGAACTGCATCGGTCCATATGTAAAAAATAGGATTTACATATGAAATTGATTGAAATATAATGAAAACAAATGAAATTATTAGAAAATAAAGAAAGGGTGACGAAAATGGTTAAGCCTTTATACACGGTGGAGGAAGTGGCCAAAATGACCGGTCTGACAAGCCGCACCATTCACAACTACATCCGAGACGGCAAGATCAAAGGAAAGAAAATTGGTGTTCAATGGAGATTTACCGAAGAAAATATTGAAGCCTTATTTTCAGATGCTGACGCCAAAAAAGATGTTACGGATGCGCAAAACCAGGCCGTTCTCGAATTTCTTGAGCAAACCGGCTCCCCAACAGAAACGGAAATGTGTACCGTCATGGATGTCTCTGCTTCCGATCAAACAGCCATCGAGCCGCTCGCACAGGATATGCTCGCTTTCGTGAACGCCCATCAAGAAACAGGCGTCCGTAATTTTTCCTATCAATATATCGAAAAAAGACAGACCGCCCGGTTTATCGTGATTGGTGAAATCGAAAAAGTTCAAACGTTAATCAGTATGACCCGTGAGCACGAGAGAAAAAATGAATAGAAACCTCTCGATTCTTACAGTCAATCAGTTTCTGACGAATATGGCGGACAGCATCTTTCAGATCGTGCTCTTTTGGTATATCTATCATCAGACCGGTTCCGCCCTCAGCGCGTCATTGGTTACGGCCATCAGTTTTACCATCCAGATCTTTGCCGCACCCATCATCGGTGTGTTTGCAGACCGTCTCCAGCCTAAACGCTCGATCTTACTGTCTTTTCTTTTATTAGGTTCCATCGGCATTCTGTTCGTCCCTTTTCACTTCCTATCTGAATCTTTCACCATCATCTACATTTACACCGCGGTCATCATCCATACGTGCTGCATGATGTTTGAAACCTCTTCCAAGACTCGGCTGATTCCGCTTTTTACAGGCCCTCAAAACATTATTAAAACAAACGGCTATCTTTCTTCAGCCGGCAATCTGGCGGAACTCCTCGGCAGCAGCTTCGGCGGAGCCCTTTTAGCCGTTCTGTCCTTAACCAGCGTCATGCTCATTCATTCGGGGTTCTATTTCCTGGCCGGGTTGCTCTTGCTGTTTTTAGTAAACGCGAAACAGGCGGAGCCTTCCGCTTCCGGGGAGAAGCCCGCTGAATCCGCGGATCGGCCCAGCTTCTTTCAGGATCTGCTGGACAGCCTGAAATTAATAAAAACGAACCGGCCTTTAGGTAAATTCATCATTCTGTCGTCTGTCCTGAATATTTCCATGCTGAATGCTTCTTTGTTAGTCGTGCTGGTAAGCAGCCATTATCACGGTTCCTCTGCCGCTTTCGGTTTATTCACCATGTTCGGCGTGCTCAGTTCTATTTTGATAGGATTGGCCATCACTCCCTTAACTTCCAGGCTGAACGCCAGAACTCTGCTGACGTCTGGATTGCTGCTGAATGGAGCTGCCACCCTGATGATGGGCATCACGGATTGGATGATAGGGGGGATTCTGCTCAACATGCTCGTTTTCGCTTCCGGCTCTGTTCTGCGCATCACGTTCCAATCCTTCATGATCCTGTGTGTGGAAGACCGGTTCCGCGGAAGAATGATGTCCCTGGCCATCGCCATCTCGGCCGTCGTCGTCCCGCTGGTCTCCCTTTTAGGCGGATATTTGAGCGATCATTTCAGCGTCGGGCTCGTCTATATCCTGTCTGGTACCTGGATCCTGATGTGGGCGCTGTTTCCCCTTCTCGACCGGGATCTCCGGACCATGGATCTAAGCAGCCGGACCAAGCCGCTGTCTTTATAAAATTGATTTGAGTTTGCAGGAAAAATTTGTACAATAGACGTAACAAGACACAGGAGTGATCAGGATGCTGCAATACCGGAAAGCAACTCTGCATGACATCGGCACGTTGATTCAGGTAAGAAAAAAGCAATTAGCCGATGAAGGACTGGAACCCATCAATATCGATCAGGAGCTGTTCACTTTTTTTCAAAATAAGCTAAGCGACGGGACACTTCTCCAATGGCTGGCAGAGGATGGGCAGGAAGTGATTGCCTGCGGGGCTGTCCTGTTCCATGACTTTCCGCCAAGCTTCACAAACCGAACCGGAAAAAAGGCGTATATCACCAACATGTACACGGCACCCGCATACCGCGGGCAGGGAATTGCCACTAACCTGCTGTCCAAATTAGCCGATGAAGCAAAGAGCGCGGGCGTTTCGAAAATGTGGCTTGGGGCCTCTGAAATGGGCCGGCCGGTGTATAAGAAATTTGGGTTTACAGAAACCGGGGAATATTTAGAATTGGATATGCAGTAATCATTCAATAGAAGAGGAGCATTTTTCATGGAGAACAGGCAAATCAATCCGAAGGTGGATGAATTTCTAAGCAAAACGGAGAAGTGGAAGGAAGAATTCGAGAGATTGAGATCGATCATCCTGGACTGTCCGGTAACGGAGGAATTGAAGTGGGGCACCCCCTGTTACACGGCCCACAAAAAGAACATCGTGTTAATGCACGGCTTCAAAGAATACTGTGCCTTGCTGTTTTTCAAAGGCGCTCTGCTGCAGGATCCTCACGGCATCTTGATCAAACAGTCGGAGAATGTCCAGGCAGGACGCCAAATCCGCTTCACCCATGTCCAAGAAATAGATGCCATAGAACCTCTGCTGAAAGACTATATACATGAGGCAATCGAAGTGGAAAAAGCAGGGCTGAACGTAGAATTTAAAAAGCATACCGAGTATGCCATCCCTGTGGAATTCCAAAGCGAATTAGAGGAAGACCCCGCCTTGAAAACAGCGTTTGAAGCCTTGACTCCCGGACGTCAGCGGGCATACCTCCTCTACTTTTCATCAGCCAAGCAAGCCAAAACCCGAACATCCAGAGTCGAAAAGTACAGGCAGCACATTCTCAACGGCAAAGGATTGCATGACTGACAGAACCATTCGGCAGCTGAACGTTTCCACCTTATAAAATGGCTCAGCTGCCGCATTTCCTTGATTATCTTAGTCTCGGAATCTTATATCCATTTTCAATTTTATCGAATCCGATGTTCGGATAATAATCCATGGCTGCAGGAGATGCCAGCAAAATGAGAGCAGTCTCTTCACCAATCTGCTCTTGCACCAGCCTCACCAATTCCTTCCCTATTCCTTGTTTTTGATAAGCTCTGTCGACAGCCAAGTCTGATAGATAACAGCAATAAGCATAGTCCGTCACAGCCCTCGCCACACCGATGGGCCTCTCCTGCTCCCAAGCCGTAATCAAAAGATTCGAATGTTCCATCATCCGCTTCAGCCTGTCCAGGTCATCAGCCGGCCTCTTGATGCCAGACCCCTTGAAAATCTCAGAAGAATCCTCTGGCCGTATCGCTTCATTCACTTTATACGTTATTGCAGCAATTGTACTCATCTATTGTCACCCCGTCTTTTTGTCTATATTATAGAATATTAAACAAAGGAAAAACATGGTAAAATCAAAATAAATACTTAAGGATAAAAAAGAGTCCCGCACAGGCGATGCCAAATTCTATGGCCGTTTTCCACCTTCCTTTTTGATCGGTCTTCTGAAAAAAGCTGGGTAAAAAGATCAAGACGGCCATCACATATAATAAGGAACTCATTTTTGTTATGCCTATGGCGAGTATGCTTACAGCCGCAACGATCCCTTGGTATATTTTCATTTTATTCACTGTTGGCTTTTCTCCTTCTTCTCTGGATTCTTCTTTATCATTTTCAGACAGAAGACTCCCTCCTCAATCGTGTGAAGGGTGAAGCCCAACGATAGGCGGGAGATGAATGTCAGTTAGGCGACAGCCTAAAGGCTTTTTGTTGCTCACTCCATACCTTATTGATATAATCAGTCTTATATAAAGGAAAGGCTGATATTACAATGAAATTAGACAGTAACAATCATTCAGTGTTCTTAATGTATTATCATCTTGTGCTAGTTGTGAAATATCGCAGAGAAGTCTTTGATGACAAAGTATCTGACTATGCTAAGGATATGTTTGTAAAGCTAGGCGAGAAATACAATATCTCTCTAGTTGAGTGGAATCATGATAAAGACCATATTCACATCTTGTTCAAAGCACACCCTAACACTGAATTATCAAAGTTCATCAATGCATACAAAAGTGCAAGTTCCCGTCTAATAAAACGTGACTTTCCACAAATAAGAAAAAAGCTATGGAAAGAAATGTTTTGGTCAAGAAGTTTTTGCTTACTAACTACTGGCGGTTCTCCCATCAATGTAATTGAGAAATATATTGAAAATCAAGAAATGAAGTGAGGTGGAAACAATGTTAGTTAACAAGGCATACAAATTCCGTATCTATCCAACCAAAGAACAGGAAACTCTCATTACTAAAACAATCGGATGCTGTCGTTTCGTATTCAATCGCTTTTTAGGACAATGGAATGACACATACAAAGAGACTGGCAAAGGATTAACGTACAATGCCTGTTCTGCTGAACTAACTCAAATGAAAAAGGAATTCGTATGGCTAAAAGAAGTTGATAGCATTGCCCTTCAATCCTCACTGAAAAACCTTGCTGATTCATATACGCGTTTTTTTAAGAAACAGAACAAAGCACCACGCTTCAAGTCTAAAAAGAATAAGGTACAATCCTACACGACTAAAGAAACAAACAATAACATTGCCATTGTAAGTAACAAAATCAAGTTTCCTAAACTTGGGCTTGTTCGATTTGCCAAAAGTCAAGAAGTTAAAGGTCGTATTCTGAATGCTACTGTTAGGCGAAATCCAAGTGGCAGATATTTTGTGTCCATTCTTGCAGAAACAGAAGTACAACCGTTGAAGAAAACTGGATCATCTATTGGCATAGACTTAGGCATTACTGACTTTGCCATCTTTTCTGATGGTCGTAAAGTTGATAATAATAAGTTCACGTCCAAAATGAAGAAGAAGCTGCAACGTGAACAGCGTAAATTATCAAGACGAGCATTAAGTGCTAAGAATAATGGCATCGACCTTCTTGATGCCAAAAACTATCAGAAACAAAAACGAAAAGTGGCTAGATTGCACGAAAGAGTCATGAACCAACGTGACGATTTCCTTAACAAGTTGAGTACAGACATCATCAAAAACCACGATATGATCTGTATCGAAGATTTGAATACAAAAGGAATGTTGCGTAATCATAAGTTAGCTAAATCTATCTCTGATGTATCATGGTCTGCTTTTGTATCAAAATTAGAATACAAAGCCAAATGGTACGGTAAAACAATCGTAAAAATAAGCAGATGGTTTCCATCCAGTCAAATATGTTCCGATTGTGGACATCAAGACAGCAAGAAATCTCTTGAAATAAGGGATTGGGCTTGTCCTATTTGTCATGCTCATCATGACAGAGACATAAATGCTAGTAAAAACATATTGGCCGAAGGATTGAGAACATTAGCTTTGGCTTAGATAAAATATAGAACCGTAGGAATCTACGGGGATAGCTTGGTTAATAAGAGAAACCTCTGTTGGTAAAGAAATACGCTAACAAGTATGCTCTGTTCCCAAGAATCTCCCACTTCAAACAACCCGTAAGGGTGTTAAGTGGTGAGTAGTTCAAAGTATATAGAATAATTCCCATTAAGATATGGATTGATTTTACATAGAATGGGGCGTTATACATGGCGGAATTTGTATTGGATGTATTAGCAGCGGTATTTGACGGACTGGCAGACCTGCTGGATTTCTGGAAACGCCGGCCGAATACGAAGAAAATCGACAGACATCTAGATTGGCTGAAGCAGAAGGGCTGGTTTAAGCAGCTGTATGAAGATGGTGCTTGTACGAGGAAATCAGGTGATAATTCCATTCCTCTATCCAGGGATGAAATTCCCGAGGACCCAGCCCGGCTGCTTTTTCCTCAAAGAAAGGAATGATCTTTCTAAGAATAATAGGATGTTTTTGATAATCCTTGCACTCCTGCTTCATCTTGTTGAGGAGTTCTTCGTCATCCATCTTCTTTTTACTAAATAATTTCTGTAAAAAAGACATTGAGGCCCCCAAACTGATTTTTTATGGGTTTTTCGCTTTCTGGAATTAACTCAAGTGTCAGGATAACTGCTATGAACCAAACCCCAGTGTCTTATTAACAGCCTAATATGGAAGTGAATTCGCCACAATATCCCTGATCATTAGGGCGGTCACAAAATAAGCACTCCTCTGTTCTGGTTCGAATTGATCCACTTCCGCCGGGTATTTTTCCTCTTCAATCAATGCTTCACTCATTGCTTCTGCAGCATAGTAATCATAATTACCCGACTTTTCCCTGGCCAATCGGGAAAGTTCCTCACGGGTGAAATGAGTATGGACAAACTCAAGCAGCTGCGGCGAGTAATGCCACTCATTCATCCAGGGGTGGAATTCACGCGGGGCAGACTGACCTGCTTTCTCTTTAAAAAAGGGATTGGCTTTTTGAAGGATAAGCTCATCGATCCCTAAATCCCTGCCACTGCTTATAAGTTTTTCTAATAGCTCATCATTTTCTAATTTAGGTTTGCTGAACCATCTTTGAAATAAGGACATAGCCTTTCTCCTTGCCTGTTTAATGTTTTTTCGCGGGTTTTATCTTTACTATTAATACAGTCATTAACGTGACTAGCTCGAATCCTAATACCATAAGTAAAATGGCAAACCACGCATCGTCGCTCCAGCGGTTTATATTGACCAGCAGTAAACAGAGCAGGATTATGATGCCTATATTCCCTTTTATAAAGAAAGATAGAGGACTGGCTTGAAGTGTTAGAGCGGTGCTTTCTGATTTCAATTGTGTCTTCAATTTATGGCCTCCTTTCCTTACAATTATGTATGCAATCCCGCAAAAACCATGGTATATGTATTAGCCCAGAACCATGGTTAACAGGATCATCTGCCAAAGCAGGAAGGCAAAGAAGCCAATGCTGAGCAGCCTGCTTAAGACAAAAGGCACTCTGTAGATCGCATTCTGTGCGTAATAGTTCAAGCCGGAAAAAGCCATGGCAGTCACTTTAAAGAAATAAGACATTACGCTATCTTTTTCCTCGAATGCATTCATTTCATAGAGATAGAGGATAGGCCTTGGCAAAAATATAGAGAATAAGGCAAACAAGCTATTTACGAATAAAATGAGCCACACATAACTGGTTGGCAGCGGTACATCAACACCAAGCAGCATGGAGGCCAGTATGGTTAAGAAAATGATCCCAGCCCCATAGCCAATAACTTTCTTCAATACAATCATCCTTACACTAATTTTTAAAGTAATCCATCACGATTTAAAAGATTAAACGATTGAAATCATGGATCAGCAGCGGCAGAACATACAGTTCATTTTCTTCAACCTTATCATAATCCAGCAGCCAGATATAACTGTCTGTATTCAGGAAAAAATACACCTGATTCACAGCCAGGCAATCCCAGGTTTAAAAAGGGATCCCGATGAATCATCCATCAGAATCCCTTCCTGTTTTCATGCCATGCGCAGTTTCTTTACCGTCTCCGCACGGGATGCAGACCGGCAAATTGCGGAGATGACGGAAACTCCGTCCGCTCCGGCCTGAAGAGGCACGCCTGCATTATCCGCTGTGATGCCGCCGATCGCCACAATCGGGAAATCCGGGTATTGTTTTCGCGCCTCGCTTAAAAAAGCAATGCCTGCCGGCGGCTTGGCATCGGCTTTAGAACGGGTCGCAAAGATCGGCCCGATTCCGACATAATCGGCGCCGCCCTGAACAGCCGCGGTCATTTCCTCCGCTGTATGGACGGAAACGCCAATGATTTTTCCGGCAAATGTCTCGCGGATCTCTGCAAGTGACGTATCATCCTGGCCGACATGGACGCCGTCCGCCTCCAGTTTCAAAGCCAGTTCTATGTCATCATTGATGATGAACGGGACGCCATACTGCCTGCACAGCGTCTGGCATTCCCGGGCAAATCGTTCCAGTTCTTCCCCTTCAAGCGGCGACTCTCCTTTTTCCCGTAGCTGAAAACAGGAAACCCCGGCCTTCAAAGCATCCTCCAAAACAGCGAGCGGCTCTTCCAGGCAGTCCGCCGTCCCCATGATAAAGTAAACCGCTAAATCACTTCGTTTCAACGATCTTCACCTCACATGCGCCATTCTGTTTTTTATAAGCAAAATGGTTGGTCGGTCCATGTCCGTGACCGATGTGGAGCGGGTTCGCAATGGCCAGCTGCACGAACTTCTTCGCTTCGATAACCGCCTCGCGAAGTGCAAGCCCCTGTCCTAAAAAGGCCGTAATCGCCGATGAGTATGTACAGCCTGTCCCATGTGTATCCTTCGTATCGATTCGGGCGGTTTGCAGGGAAAGAGATCCGCCGTCCGCGAAATAGACCCGGTCTGTTGCCGTTTCCTTTTCATCTAAATGGCCGCCCTTCATTACGACACAGCTGACGCCCATATCCAGGATGATCTTGGCTGCTTTTTCAATGTCCTCAGCCGTCTCAATCTGGATTCCGCTGATGACTTCCGCCTCCGGAATATTCGGAGTCAGCACTGTGGCAAGCGGCAAAAGCGACTCTTTCATAGCCTGGACCGCTTCCTCCTGCAGCAGGCTGGCACCGCCCTTGGCAATCATCACCGGATCGATGACAAGCTCCATTCCGCCTGCCTCGAGCTTGCGGCTGACCGTTTCGATAATCTCGGCCGAAAACAGCATCCCCGTTTTCGCAGCCTTTACGTTAAAATCATCTAAAACAGCCTTCAGCTGCTGTTCCACGAAAGCCGGCGTTGCCGGGTAAATCCCATGTACCCCCATCGTGTTCTGTGCCGTCAGCGCCGTGATGACAGAGGTGCCGAATGTGCCCAGCTCCTGAAATGTCTTCAAATCCGCCTGGATGCCGGCGCCGCCACCGCTGTCCGATCCCGCAATCGTCAATACCGTATTCATCGCTCTCCCTCCAGTGATAATCGATGTAATCCATTCAGCACTTCTGCCTGGAACGACCCAAGATGCTCAGCCTGAACCGCCCATTCGGCCACCTGTTTATAATCAGCAAGCACATCGCGGAGATTGGCGATTGTTTCTCCGTCTAAGCTTAAAGCCGCCGCACAGATTGCGCTCAGCAGACAGCCTGTCCCCGTCACTTCGGTCATGCGTTCATTGCCGCCCGCCACAAAGAACTCCCAATGTCCGTCTGTCAGGTAATCCGAAGGCCCGGTCACAATCACCAGGCAATGATGCTGTTCAGCCACCTGCTTAGCGACGGCCGCCACATCCATCTCGCCTTCCCCGCTGTCGACGCCCTTAGCTTCCCACTGGACGCCGGCAATGGTCGCAAGCTCCCCGGCATTGCAGCGGATTAAGGTAAACTGAACCCCATCCAGCAGCTCACGGACGGCTTGCTTTCGGAAGGATGTCGCCCCAACTCCGACCGGATCAAGCACAACTGGAATGCCAAGCTCATTCGCCCGTTTTCCGGCAAGCAGCATCGCTTCCTTCGTCCGCGTATTGATCGTGCCGATATTGATCAGGAGGGAACTGGCGATTGATACCATTTCCTCCACTTCCTCCGCCTCATCCGCCATCACAGGCGAAGCCCCGATGGCAAGCAGTCCGTTCGCCGTGAAATTGGCGACGACATAGTTGGTAATGCTGTGGACAAGCGGCTGTTTCTTCCTAATTTTAGATAGAGACATAATCATTCACTTTTCCTTTCCAATTTTCCAGGGTCCAAGGCATTTCCCAGAACTTCCATTCATAATAGCAGCTTTTTTCAAAATGGCTTTTCAGCTGGCGGACCTTCTTAGGGTTCTGTTCCGCATACCGGTTCATCATCACTTTCTCGCGCTCGATCGTTTCCTTAAAATCCGCTGAGCTGTACATCGCAATCCATTCTTCATACAGACGGACGCCGGGCTTGGCCTTGCGGTATCGTTCACCAATTTCCTGGTACAGCCACGGGCACGGCAAAACCGCCGCAAACGCCTCCGCCAGATCCCCGTTATAAGCCGTGCTGTACAGATGGCTTACATAATTATATGCGGACGGAGCCGGCTCAAAGTCCTTCAGGTCCGCCTCCGTGACCCCCAGCTGCCGGAAGACCGTGCGGTGAAGGCCAAGCTCCGCTTCATGGACCGAATGGGCCTTCTCCAGGAAATAGGCAATCTCCTCATTCGTCTCTGCCTTGGACGCCATAATCGAAAGCACCTTCGTATACGCTTTTAGATAATAGGCGTCCTGCATCATATAAAACTTGAACTTCCCCATTGGCAGTGAACCATCCGCTATCCCCTTCACAAAAGGATGCTGAAAACTCCGCTCCCAATACAGATCCGTTTCCTTCCGTATTTCCCTGCAAAATGTCATACAGCTCCTCCTTTTTCCCAGACCGGCCAAGATGAAAAAAAGCTCGCATGAAGGCGGCTGCAGCAGCCTTCGCTGCCAGTTCACGAGGCAATGGATACAATAAAAAAAACTCTCCATCATAGGAGAGCTCTGTACAAAGGAAACGCATCCGCTTCGATGCTTATGTACTTTGCTCCCTACGCTCGTCTTAACGAACAGGTTCTAAGGGTCAGGTTTTACCTTCTCAACGCCTAAATCGCGTCCCCCTGCAAATCTATTAATCGATTTCATCGTACCACAAATGGCCCAGACCCTTCAAACTATTCTGACGACAGAAAGAGCATCTCCTGCCATGAACCTAGTAAACTTGCAGCATGGTGTTTACCCATCCAAAACTCAAGGGAATAGCGGAGCCCCTTTCTTTGGCTGCTCATCATCTGCCGGTCCGGCAAGCTTTGGCCATGCCTGGTTTCAGCTTCTTTTCCAAAAGACTTTTCTTGCCGTAAAAGCGAGGGCGGAAACAGCCACTCCCAAGATGAATGCATGGCGAAAAGATCCCGAATTTAAATCAATATAATGCGGTGCTGCCATAAACCCGCCAAGAAGAATCAGCGTCACCATAAACCCTGTCCATTCCAATGATTTTAATGCATTCATCTTATCAACCTTCCTTCTCTATTTTCACTTTATCCTTTGGAAATCACGTCCTTTTTATGTATAAAATTTCCCAGAACACAAGAAAACTCCCTCAGCTTAAAAGCACTGCGGGAGAATGATTGATCATGGTATATTTTGCTTATATTCCCATCATCCGTTTAGAAAAAGACTGGGTAGCCAAAGCCGAAGCCTGGTCCCCATCCAAATCCTGGAGTGAGCAATGCGCCTGTCGCAAGACCGCCTAAGAATCCAAGTCCGACACCTCCGCCGAAGCCGAAGCCCGGTCCCCATCCAAATCCAGGCCTGCCAAAGCCCGGGCGTCCAAACCCTGGTCTTCCGAAGCCTGGCCGCCTGCCGAAGCCCGGACGGATACGCTGGTCACTCATATTGATGAAATCCTGCTGCCCATATCCGTACGGCGGTGTAATCCATTGATAATCGTAATTCAAGGTAATTCCTCCTCTATATTTTTAATACAATAAAAGAATATGCCGAAAATGCCTACCGCGATTGGGTAGCCGCCCCTCTCTTAAAATATTGCCTTGTCTTTTCACCCACATTACTTTATATTATTAGGTAGTCAAAATTACTCAATAATATTAAGTACAAAAAGGCGGGAATGATACATGAACGATATAAATCTTTTTCTATTCAGAACGATTAACGATTTAGGCTTTGATCTTACATTTTTGAATCCAATTGCCTTCTTTCTGGCAGAATATGCTTTGTTTGTCCTGGCATTGTGGATGATTGCAAAATGGATATTTACGAAAGAAAAAATCCGCACTCGGCTTGTGCTGGCAGGAGCCATTCTCTCCTTTTTGTGCGGGGAAGTACTCGCAAAAGGGATCGGGCATTTTATTTCCCACCCCCAGCCATTTGCTTCGCTGTCCCATGTCAATCAGTTAGTCGCACACGAAGTTGATAATTCCTTTCCAAGCGACCATACGCTTTTATTTTTCAGTATTTGCATGATGCTTTTCTTGGGAAGCACATCCAATAAAAGGATCATCTATCTGATTGCAGCCGTGCTTGTCGGCCTGTCCCGCATCTGGGTCGGCGTCCACTATCCTGTCGATGTTGCAGCAGGCGCGGCTATCGGGATTCTCGCATCCGTTCTTTTATATCCGCTCGTAATCCGTTCCAAAATGCTTACAGCGGTGATTCAGAAGTACAACCGCCTGTCCGGAAGTTCGGGAAACACGCAGATTTAAATTGGAATAGGGAACAGATTTGCGTAAGATAAGAGAAAAGACTGTAAAGGCATGATGCATATGAATAAAGAGATGTTAAAGGGGACGATCGATTTATTGATTCTTTCGACCTTATCTGCTGCGGATAATTATGGGTATGAAATTTCAAAGGAAATCAAGGAACGGACGGACGGCATGTTCGAAATCCAGGAAGCGACTCTCTATTTGGCACTGAAAAGGCTCGAAAAACAGGGATTTATTGAAGCTTACTGGGGCAAGGAAAGTCAGGGCAGCAAGAGAAAATACTACCATGTTACCGAAATCGGAACTGATCAGCTTCAGCAAATGAAGACCGATTGGACAAGCATTTCGGAAATGGTCCGCCGTTTTTTATAAGGAGTGAGTAAGACATGTTTTTTTCCCTTAAACAAGTGAAGTACAAAAGCATCTTACGCCTGCGGGTTTTGGCTGCTCTTCGTCCTTTATAAGTTTTTAAATATCAGCTTACGGAAAAAAGAAAGAAAAGGATGAACAGTTCTCATTGACCGAATCTGTTCACCCCTTTTGTATTTGCCCTGTGTCTGCAAACCTAAAAAAACAGGCGGAGATTATACTCTCCGCCTGTTTGATTTGCTTATTAGATGTCCCCTTGCTCAATACGCTTGATCAATTCCTCCAGCCAATAGACGGTAAACTCGGCCTTTTGCATGGAGTATCCGCTCATGAAATCCACGAATTTTTCTTTCGTTTCATCGACCTGGACAGCCTCTTTGAAATTCGTAACGTACTCCCAGCGTTCTTTATATTTTTGCAGCTTCTTTTCAAGAACGCAAGGACTTTATCCCTGTCCACATAGTGCAGATTCATGATTCCGACCGTCATCTCGCTGATCGTTTCAGAACTTTCAAAGGATTTATAGATTTTTTTCGGCAGCGCTTCCCGGCCCTTCTCCGTAATGGCGAACACCTGCTTATCCGGCCGGTGCTCTTCCCGAATGACCTCAACCACCTCAATTAATCCCTGCTTGGCAAGCGACTCAAAATGATAATAGAGCTTGCTTTCCGTGAGTCCGATCAGTTCATCAAAAGGGATTGGTTCTGACAGCTGTTTTTTGCTGACATGGCCAAAAAACAAAGAAGGCTCCGAGACTGCACTATACAGCACCCCTTGGCTGGCTGATGTTAGGGGAAAAGCTCGGCCTCATGTTTTGGATCGGTTCCGTCCTCATCCTTACCGGTGTGTTATTTGTCATTACAGAGAAAAAAGAGACAGCAAAAACCCCTTCCGTATAGGAGGGGGTATTTAAATGGAAGTCTGGATTCCGTGATGGCTAACATCTGACATATTTACGTTTGAAGCCAAGCCTGCCTCTGTCCACTTCCTTTTGGATCGTTTCAGACGCCTTCAGCACACTGGTTTTCTTCGTGCCAGTCTTCATTTCCACCGGGCCTATTTCCTCAGCCGTTTCCACGGCCTTTTCGTGGAGCGGCACATAGGAAATCGCAACCGTATAGATGAAATTATTCATCGAAGACTTCACCCGCTCCGGTGCATCCTGTATCGTCTCTTTTACCTGCTCCAGCATACCGGCAAGCTTGGTCCTGCTGAATTCCTCATCCGGCCGGCTGCCCAGCAGCCAGCAGTAACAGCTCCAGCCCGCCGACATTTTCAGTTCATCGCCGCTTGCAATCCACTTATCCGCCACCTCCTGGGCGATATCGGTTTCCGACAAAGTAACCGCCACCACATAGTCAGACAGCATATAAAAATACGCTCCGTCGATCCAGCGCCCGAAGTCTTCCTCCGTCATGATTTTTGGATCTGCAATGACCCCGGCAAAATACATGGCATCATAGTTCCCGGTGGCATAAAGCTCCTCGGCCAAAGCCTGGTCCTTCTTGATTTTCTTCGCAAGCGGCTTCATCGCTCCGGTTGGCGTGCCAAACAGCGGCTCATGGGCACCGCTGTTGAGATAACGCTTTTTTGTCCGCTCCGTGCCCAGCGCTTCCAGTTCCTGCATCACATCTTCTATCTTCATTTTCCCTTCCCTCCTGTGTTCTGTCTCCTCTATCCTATCATCCCTGGTTCACATTCTCCAAGATCGTCAAAAATGCCTGCTTACTGATGAAAAAAAGAAAATCCAAGGTAGACGGCCGCTCCCCACATGACCAGGGCCGAGATTTTATTCAAAACCCGCATAAACCGGCCGGACGGATCGAGTCTGCCGCTCATCCGCCCCATGACGGCAAGGCCCAGAAACCACAGCCATGAAACGAGAATGCAGGCAGCCGTAAACAAGATTTTCTCCTCCCCTTCGTACCGAATCGAGCTCGGCCCGATCACGCCGGCTGTATCCATGATCGCATGCGGATTCAATAAGGAAACCGAGGCCGCAAACATCACCTGCTTTTTCACCGAAAACCGCTTGGACACCTCTTCCTTTTCCTGATCCGGCTGGCTGTTCCATGTCGTCCAGCCCATATACAGCAAAAAGAGCATGCCGCCTCCGGCAAGGATCATCTGCATCCACACCGAACTCAAAATCAACAGGGACACACCGAGCACAGATACCAAAATCAAAAAGGTATCACACAGAGATGCCGTCAGCACCACCGGCAAAGCCCGAAGCAAACGCGGCTGAAGCGCCCCCTGGTTAAAAACAAAAATATTTTGAACGCCGAGAGGCAAAATGAGCCCAAGAGCGAGAATCAAGCCATGAATAAAGGCTGCAGTCATAATAAGTCCCCCTTCCCATACTCATTGTAAGCGGGTTCCTCTTCCCTGTCTCCAGCCAATTGGATGGATTTGAACCCAGCCAAGTTATATACTGATGAAAATGATTCAAAAAGGAGATGCCCTCTGATGGTTTCAATCGACTGGAAGCCAAATAAGTCTTCCCCCGTCCCCCTGCATCAGCAGATCACCGAGTTTATAAAAGGAAAAATAGCTGGCGGCGAGTGGACGATCGGCTATAGACTTCCGCCGCAGCGTCAGCTCGCCAAAGCCTTTAACGTCAATCGAAGTACAGTCGGCTCCGCCTATGATGAGCTGACGGCAGAAGGACTGATTGAAGGCAGACGCGGGAGCGGCACGCGGGTCGCGAATACTACATGGAACTTGCTCGCATCAGCTCCCCCGCCCGATTGGTCCTCCTATGTCCGATCAGGGATTCACAAACCCAACCTGCCAACGATACAGGAAATCAATCAGGCCGAGTTCGTTCCGGGCATCATCCGGCTCGGAACCGGGGAACTGTCTCCTGACCTGCTGCCCGGCGGTGCAATGAAAGAAATTTTTGCAAGACTGTCGGCCAAAGACCTTTCCTATGGCTACGAAGAACCGAAGGGATTATGGACGTTAAGGAAAGAAATCAGCACCTATTTGCAGACGATCGGCATTCAGGCTTCCCCTTCGTCCATCTTAATCGTTTCCGGCGCCCTTCAGGCCCTGCAGCTCATCAGCGTGGGACTTCTGCATAAAGGCGCCGCTGTTTTTACAGAAAAGCCGTCCTACCTTCAGTCCCTGCATGTCTTTCAATCTGCCGGAATACGTTTATCCGGCCTCCCAATGGACAAGGAAGGCATACAGGCGAAACAGATTCCGGACTATAAGAAACAGCAGAGAGGGGCCTTGCTGTACACCATCCCTACCTTTCATAATCCGACCGGTACCTTAATGACCGCAAGGCGGCGCAAGGAATTGCTGGACATCTGCCAGCAGGAGCAGCTGCCCTTGATTGAGGACGATGTCTACCGGGAACTATGGTTCGATGAGAAACCGCCCGAACCGCTGAAAGCCTCCGATCAGCATGGGCTCGTCCTCTACCTGGGCAGCTTATCAAAAACCGTGAGCCCCGGACTCCGGATCGGCTGGGCAGTCGGTCCGGAACCGGTCATTGACCATTTGGCGGACATTAAAATGCAGACCGATTACGGTTCCAGCTCCCTTTCCCAATGGGCCGCAGCCGAATGGTTCGCAAGCGGAATGTATGAAAAGCACCTTACAGAAATCCGGGCACAGCTTACACAGCGGAGAGATTTCACCTTGAAGCTGTTACAGCAGCATTTTTCGGATCTGGCAGACTGGGAAACCCCAAGCGGAGGCTTTTATGTATGGCTCCGCATCCGGCCGGCCATCTCGATTCGGCAGCTGTTCGAAACCGCACTGGCCGAGGGAATCCTGCTCAACCCTGGAAATGTCTATGATAAACAGGCCGAGCAGTCCCTGCGCATTTCCTATTCCTACGCCTCTCTGACAGATCTGGAAGACGGCCTGCGCCGACTGGCCGGTATGATAAGAGAGCTTGTATAAAACAAAAAAACAGCGAAAAGGATCAGATCCTTTTCGCTGTTTTTGAATCATCAGAAACTAATATCCCGTTTTTGGAAAAAGGTGAACGTTAACACCATGAATATGACATAATACACGGCCAAAATGGCTAATGAAACCGGCAGGGTCACGCCGTCCAGAATCTTATCCTGTAATGCATAGATGGTGAGGTCCATGTGCGGGAAGATTAAGAACTTTGCCCATGAAAATTTCTCTGCCAATAAGACGATGACGCCGCCAAGTGAAGAAGACAGGAAGAGCACAAAGATCCCAATCCCCACTGCCAATGCCTGACTTTTGAACAGCGTGGACAGCATGAAGGAAATCGTGATCGTGACTAAAAGGCTCGGCAAATAGTAAAGAACCTTTAACAGGAACTGAGGGCCGACCTCAGCCACTTTTTCTCCTCCCTCCAAACCGAATTCAAAAAGCTTCGCATGAAAGTCTCCATTCCCAAACAGAAGCGTCCCGACAAGATAGCCTGCGGCGAGAATAACCAATAATAAGATGGCAGAATAAATCAGGTTGGAGATGTATTTCGACAGCAGGATTGCCCACCTTTGATGCGGCCGAATTAATAACTGCTTAATCGTGCCATCCGCAAACTCCGATGACACACTGGCACTGCTGACAATCACGGAAAACAGCGTAACCAGCACCACCAGCCCGACAACCGTTCCATTCATGAAATGCCAGTTGCTGTATGCATCAGGATTCACATTTTCATCCAAATATTTTTGCTGCTCACTAATCTGTTCCTGAATAAACTCTTTATCCTCTTCAGGCGCACTCTTCAAATCTGTTTGCAATCGCGTAATCTCGGCCTGTGTATCTTCACGCCAATTCTCATTGGGATCCCCCTGGATTTTCTGCTGAATAAAGCCTCCGGCAATAACCGCTAAAACAAGGATAATCATATAAACCAAACTTGCCTTTTTTCCAAAAATCTTTCCCATCTCGTTCTTAATGAGAGACAGCATTCGCCTTCACCTCCTGATCGCCTTTGCCAGTCAATTCTAAGAATCGGTCTTCAAGCGTTGTCGTCACTTGTTGTATTCTGAATACACTCACGCTGTGTTCCACCAGCAGCTGATTCACAGCCGCAATCGTGTCCCGATCGACCTGTACGGAAAACTGCTGGGCATTCAGTTTCTTCAGTTCTTGACTGATTTGCTTTTCCCCAAGAAGCTTTATCGCTTCCTCTGCATTGCTGACTTCAAAAATGACAGGCTTCAGTTCAGCCTCTTCATCAGCCGATTCATGCATGGAAGAAACATGAATTAATTTACCTTTTTCAATAATCGCAAACCGGTCGCACATCAATTCCATTTCTGAGAGTAAATGAGAGGAAACGACAACGGAAATCCCATCTTTCGTTAAAGAACGCAAGTAATCCCTTAGATCCCTGATTCCTTGCGGGTCCAATCCATTTGTGGGTTCATCGAGTATGAGAAGAGAAGGGCTATGTAATAAGGCCTGCGCCACACCTAAACGCTGACGCATCCCAAGCGAATATGTCTTCACCTTTTGATGAATCGCCTCTTCAAGGCCGACTAATTGAATCACTTCATTAATCCGTTCCTCTGAAATCGGAGTTCTGGCCATATTCACATAATGCTTCAAGTTCTTATAGCCGCTCATATACTTATAAAATTCCGGGTTCTCTACAATCGCCCCAATTTCGCTCATCGTTTCTTTAAATTGCTTATCTAAGCTAAATCCATTCACAATTACATTTCCATGCGATCTGCTTTGAAGGCTGACAATCATTCGGATGATCGTCGTCTTACCGGCGCCATTCGGACCAAGCAATCCGAAAATTTCACCCTTCTCCACCGCAAAGCTCACATCATCCACAATCGTCTTGCTTTTAATCCTCTTCGTTAAGGACTGTACTTCCAGTGCATGTTTTGCCATATACTGCATCCTCTCCCTTCCGTCATTCCATTCCCCTTAGCCCCTCACTCTTTACCTGAAGCTAAAGAACATACCTATGAGTCTATAAACATATATGACTCTTTGTCTTGCTTAAACATGGACCCTTCATTTCCCTCACTCCAAAACCCAACGTGTTAAATTTTACCATAGAATGGTTTAAGAATCTCGGGCGTTTTTATTTTTTTACATTTTTTAATAATACAGGACATTTTTACAAGATTGGTTGTAATACGTTTGATAAAAATTGCCTGTTATCGCTGAACGGAACGCCAACGTATTCCATTCCTGAGAAGTAGGTGAATTCAAAAAAGACCCGTCCATTGGAAGAGTCTTTCAGGTTTTACTGCATAAACGGAGCGATAACAACCATAAGCACCGAACAGCAAAGGAGGCTGAAACTAACATATCTCGGCAGTTTCACCTTTCCTTCCCCTTTGTAAAAACCAGAAAACTGAAGCTTATTCCGATACAGGACGAAGAGCGAAAGAAGAACAGCGATCCCGATCAGCAGACCTCCATTCGTGTAATCCAGGTCCACTCCAAAGCTCGCATAAAATGCCTTTATCAATTCAGTAAGCAGCAGCCCTCCAATAAAAAGGATAGCCGCAATCCTCACTAATTCCAACATGACCCGCACTCACTTCACCCCCATTTAATCCGTCTTTCTCTATCCTTATTTTACCACAAATCAAAATGTCCGTTTCAGCTGACTAAAAAAGAGCTTCCCCATATTGGCAGGAGAAGCCCATTTTGTCGACAGCCCCATCATCTTTGTCATTATTTCTCGGGAAATAGCCGAAATCGAAAAAAGATGAAGACAGTGAGACAGGAAACGGACCTTGTCTGACACATATCGGGTTATCGTGTTGGATATTGAATAAATGAATGGTATGCAGCAAAACAGCACTCTTTGTTCACGAGATTCCCTGAGGTTTTCCGTATCACGGGGCGATATAAGAGGTTTTTTGATGTGGCATAATGAAACCAAAAGACCCTAAACAGGCCGCCTATTTGCGGAATAAAGAGAGCAGCCAGTCCCATTTCGAATCGCGTTTTTGGATGACCACTTCTAACTGCCGATTGAATTCACTTTGTGAATCCCACTCTTTTTTCTGTTCATCCCGTATACTTTGCAATTCTTGCTGCAGGAATTCGCTTCTTTCTCTTTCCTGCTCCAGCAGTGCTTCATACTGTTCCTTTTGCTGTTCGCTTAATTTTTCAATTTTCCCCGTCATTCTTTGCGAGGCATTGCCAATGCTCGAACTGATCACATGATGATCCTGCTGAAGCTGGGCCACCGTTGTTTTAAGCTGGGCCATATCGTTTGTCAGCTGGATATTCATTTCCCGTGCAGCTGCAAGCTCATTGACGACAAACAGTAAGACTTCTTTCAATTGTTCCGGGTCTTGCGGCAGATTGCTGTATGTATCGCCTGTCGCTATTTCCGTTCCATTCGATTCTTCTAATCTATCTTTCTGCTGGATGACCAAATCCTTTGCCGTATCATCCAAAGGCTTGTCTGTATCGCGCAGCGCTATAAGCGCTTGAATGTCCGCCTGGACAAAAATCCGCCGGTCTCCATCCTTTAAAAACTCGTAGCCATTGCGCTCTAAGATTTGTCCATACTTTCGGACCGTAGGAGTCGCAATTCCCAGTTCAGCGGCCACTTCCTTTGAAGAGAAAGCCCGTTCATTCGGCTGTATATCATGTCGCATATCGCACCTCCCCCTGTCCAATATGGCGGGTCTCTTGTTTTTTGGCAAGAGTCCTAACGCCCATGCTGATTCCAGCGGGCGTATCGCCGATATAGGATTCTATTTTTTTATATTACCATACTCATTCCTCTATTGGATGAAAAGTGCAAAGACTGAAAAGAAAATGTTACCTTCTTTTAATCCTTCGGCATTTTTTACAAAAATAAAAGAACCTGCTTTGAGTCGAGATGACTCAAAACAAGTTCTGCAATCTTCTTTTATTTATAATGGTGGCCATTTTCAAAATTACTACTCTGTCTCATACCACTCCATCTCTTCAAACATTTTTACAATCCGCGGTATAAAGCCCTCTTCAAACTCCACTGGATAGTGGACAATGGCATAATAATAGCGGCCGCTATGTTGAAAAATCGATACAGTACCTACAATAGTATGTTCATTGCTGTTTTCTTTGGCAATATCAAATTCAGACTCTGACCAGCTGAACCGATTCGGCCTATTGTCGGTCCGTTCTTCAATCTTAAAACCGTCACTTTTCACTGCCTCTTTTGCTAACTCTGTCTGTTCCTCTGCTGTCAAATTAGTTCCAGCACTTTTAGCAAATATCTGCACCCTGGCATCCTTATTTTTCTGCCCCGCAAAATTGGCATACACATTCATCGTGTTACCTTCCTCAGAACTCTCCTCTTCCACCAGCAGATCCTGAACGATGTAGGTTGAAAATCCCAATCTTGGACTGTCATGCAGTATAAATTGAAAAGATTCTTCAATGCCCTCAAGCTGAATCGTATCGGATTTCTCTTTTGGCCGATCTTTTGCCGGGTTTTCACTAGAATCTGTTTCAGTTGAATTTCCCTTAGAATTCGATGCTGCAGGCTCTTCCTTTTGATTAGGACTCGAAGACTCCGCTTCTCCGTCTTGATCTCCGCTGCAAGCTCCCAGTCCCATCACCAATAGAATAGAGGCTATGGATGCCCATGTGTTTTTCTTCATAGAAACCCTCCTTACTTATTTATTAGATGGTCTGGATCAAAAAAATAGTACACCTGCCCTAAACTTATCGAAAGAGCCTTTTTAGAAAGTAAAAAAAGCAAAATGCTGATCAGCATTTTGCTTTTAGTTTTTATTTAAACGTAACCAGCCAGTCAAGGGTTTGATCGCCAAAGTCCGTCATGGTATACACAATGTTTTGCTTTTGCCATTTGGCCAGGCTGCTGTCGCCTTCTGCATCCATATGCAGCTGTCCATACGGTTTAGGAATCGGCAGGGAATGCGTCTCCAGATAATCCACCGTTTCTTTTGCCGTTGCTGCACTTTCTTCGGATTTTTCTGTCGTTGAGCGTGCTACAAGCGCCCAGCGTCCTTCATTCCAGCTTGTGAATTGGGAGCCAGCTCCCGCATCCTGATATCCGGTTATGCCATGCCCTAAATCAACCTTTTCCCCTTGGGAGAACTTCGTTTGGTCGATTTGTTCACTTGCCATTTCTTCTGTTTCGTAATTAGTAACGGCTAATTGGCCAACATATTGCCCAGAATCTTTGATCGCCGAATCGTTGATTTCCAGTTTTTTATCTGTTTCATAAAAATCAAACGTGATCTCATCCTGCTCTTTTGAAGTGACAGCTGTTAAAAACTTCCCTTCCGACACCGGGAAATTGATTGGCAGGGTCACATTCCAGTCATTCGAAATCTCGCTGTTGAAATCCGATTCCTTTGTACTGTTTTCCCTTCCTTCCGCACTCGTTTCACTTGCTGCTTCCTTCTGGCCGGTATCCGTTTTCATTTCGTCCGCTGTCTGTTGAGATGGCTGGGTTTGTTCCGCTTCGTCATGATTTCCGCAGCCTGTCATCACCACTGCAGCAAACGTGAGCATCCATAACTTCCTCATCGCATTCCCTTCTTTCTTTTTTTCTCCGTGGCTGTTTATAAACCCCTTACTTATCACTACCCTGCCTGTTTATCCTAAAACTGGATATTCTGTAATTATCTCTTTCTCTTACATAGGATGATTGTGAACATCCATGACAGACCAGATCATTGAACAATCAAACAACAGCATCTTCTCCATAGTTAGAGACCTCTTTCCTTAGCTTTAGCTAAAGAAAAAGCAAAATGCCCGATCAGCATTTTGCTTTTATTGCTGCCTATTGATATTTGAACTAACTGGTTCTCAGCTTACTTATCTACTTTAACAGACCATTTGCCGTCAGCCGTAATAACTAAGCCATAAACACCATCTGTTGCTAATTGTTTTCTAGTGGAACCTTGGTAATTTCCTATTTCATTTACCATCAAATCAGAACCGTTTAATAAAACAGCAAAGTTACTGGAACCTGAATGACTAAAAGTAAACTTATGATTACCAGAGGCTGTGTTAAAGAAAACGACATCATCACCCGTACCGGTTATTGTAAGAGGAGCATCTTTCACTTCTGCAGGCGGTGATTGATAAATGTTAAAGTTCCATTTTCCATCTGCTGTAACATTCAAGTAATAATCTCCATCGGCAGGAATCTCAGCAAATGTCTTTCCTTTATAATTCCCAATCGTATTCACTAACAACTCCATATCATTTCCATTTTCATCTTGGAGTTTCACCGCAAAATTTGAACCCCCAGTATGAGCACCGTCAAAAATGGCAAAACCAGACTTTAATTTAACAGCATCTGTTGCAGTATCTCCTGACCCGCTAACAGGTATTTTCGAATCTTCATATTCTTTTTTCGCACGTTCTTTGGCTTCCGCTTTTGCCTTTGCCACTGCATCGCTTTCATACTTGTCTACTTCGTCCATTGTTTTAAACTCATTTACTTCGAATATCTTTTTCCCATCAGTATTAGCGACTAGAATTCCATCGGTCGCTTGCAGAACGTATCCTACATTTCCATCACCAATAGAAATACTTTTTGGATGTTCAACATTCAGTTCTTCCTTAGCTTTTTTGAAATCTGCATCTGATATGCCCTTTGTAATAGCTGCCTTAACTTCTGAAATGGTTGCAGCGGGTTTTGCTGCTTCCTTCTTTTCTTCTTTTGCCGGTTTTTCAGTAACTTCATCTTTAACATCATCTTCCGTATTTGCAGAAGGTGCATTAATCACACCAATTAAAAAGAGTACGAATAAGACAATCGCAATACCGAATCTCTTTTTAGCTTTTTTATTTCTTTTGATAAGAGCAATAATCCCCAAGACTATAAAAACGATAAAACCAATAAAGCCTACAATGGCTAAAAAATTGAACAAAACGATCTCTCCCTATACCAATATAATATATTAATCACTTTATCCTAACACGACTACTAGTTATAAAGCATTATAAAATCTCATAATGTTGTATATTTATAGATCGTTTTATTTCCTCTAAATACTTTTTTAATAAAATGAATTAATATCCTTCTCCATTGCTTCAAACCACATAAAAAACCTTCATTCAATGAAAAGCCATTCACTGAATGAAGGTTTAACCCGACTTCTTATTATGATGTACATCCTAGATAGGGCCATCATTCCCCGACAGTGTTTCCTGTGAATTCTGCACCATTTATCTCTTTCTTGTCTTATTCTGCGAAATTATTTCTCAGGAAATGTTGAATAGTGAAAGACGATGGCATCATTTAAAAAGTCGGCGCAGGTCCTTCGTCAATTTTCATCCGCAGCAGGCTATACGGTTTTTCCCGCAAGTCTTTGCCGTAATGAAACCTTGCCTGCCGGTGCAATTGGTTCACAATCATATATAAATAACAATCCGGGCCAATTGAAAAGGTATCGGGCCACAAAATCCGTGGATCGTGGGCAATCGTTTCAATTGTTCCATTCGGCCGGATTTTCCGAATGCTGTTATTCTCGTAATCTCCGGCATATACATTTCCAACTGCATCCGTGATCATCCCGTCAGATGCCCCTTTTTCTCCCCAATATTCCACCCGATACAATAAATCGCTGTCCGATATGGTCCGGTCTCTTAAGGCATCCGTTGAAATCGAGAACAGATGGCGGCTGCTGAGCGGACAAAAAAACAATTCCTTGCCATCGGGAGAAATGGCAATGCCGTCAGCCGCAAACCCTAATGGGGACACAGTGCCATCCTCGCTTCGATTCATCAAAATCTTTCCCTCCACCTTTGGCAGGAAATAGGGATCCGGTGAAGTCGGCTTAGCCCCATTCAGTCTCCTGAACGCCTCGCCAGTATCCAGGTTGACTGCGATAATCGCCCCCGGTCCCCTAGAAGAAGAATCCGTTATATAGGCATACCCCGCTTTCCCGGCCCGAAAATCAAAGCGGACATCATTCAAATACGTCGTCGGCAGGACCACATCCGCTGAAAATGGATAGACCCTTCTAATACGATTCGTTTTCAAATCAACAGCGACTAATTTCGCTCCCCCGATCACCGGCTCCGAAAAATTTGGTGCCGCCGTATCCAAGACCCAAAGCGTTCCCCGTCCATCCGCTACAACACTTTGGACACTGATAAACGTCTCCGCCGCATTCTGAAAGCTTGCTTGGTTCGTTTCTGCATTCGGATATGGCCGCAATTCATCCCCGGCGAGTTCCGCCACCGTGAATGTAACATCGTCTCCCCACTTCGGAAAACAAATGAAAATACGGCCCTTTTCCGAAACCGTAACTCCTGTAGGCATTGCCCCGTAAAAAGCATAAACTAGCTCCAGCTTCCCGAAATATGTTTCCAAAGGCAGTATAGGCTTCATGATATCCCCCTTATCCTGTTCACATCAGATATCACTCATATATGTGGAAGACTGGGTTCCCGTGCCTGGCTTTTCAGGCTTATTGAAATAAATGATGCAATAACCGCTCCCGATCCTCAAAAAATTGCTTCATGATTGCATAATGGTCCGTCCGTTCCAGCACTGTTTCTTCCATTCCTTCCTCACTGAGCTGAATCATTTTCGAATGTGGATAAGCCATCAGGATCGGTGAATGTGTGGAGATAATGAATTGGGAGCCTTCTTGGACCAGTTCATGAATGCGGGAAAGCATCGACAGCTGCCGTAAAGGAGACAATGCCGCTTCCGGCTCATCGAGAATATAAAGCCCATTCCCTGCAAATCGATGGATGAACGCCGCAAAAAAAGATTCACCATGCGACTGTTCATGCAAGGAAGTCCCGCCAAACGAATCGACAATTCTCCCTCCCAAAGACGGAGTCTGGTCCAATTCTTCAATATTGGTCGCTACATTGTAAAACGTCTCCGCCCGAAAGAAAAAATGATCCTTCGGCTTAATCGCCCCCTTCGAAACACGCAAATACTCATCCGAATTAGAATGGGAATCAAAACTGGAAAAATTAAAATTAAGCGTTCCGCCCTCTGGATTGAAGCCAAAGTTGATCGCAATCCCTTCCAGCAAAGTCGATTTCCCCATTCCATTCTCCCCGACAATATATGTCACATTCGGATGAAACACCAGCTCTTCAAAATGTCGGATTGCCGGAAGATTAAAAGGAAAAGACTCGTAGGAAGGTATATTCTCTGACTTCAGATTGAGTCTTTTCAGATACTGTGTGTCTTCGTTTAATTTCACCCTTTCAACATTCCCCTTTCCGCTTGGCTGTTCAATCCAGCCAATGTCTACCGTTATTCTTAAACATATTTGCCTATTAATCCTTTATTTCCTTCCATTTCATGCTCTTTTCCCAACTATCAATCTTCTGACAAGGCCTGTGAGAAAATTCTCAGGAAATGAGAAAAAGAACAGAAATTGAGAACGGGCCCTTAATTACTGTACTTTATTGTTCCAATTTTTTGAATATGCTATTAATTGTGTTGTAGATAGATTCAATAATCGAGGAGGAATACACATGAAGAAATTTTCCATTGTTATTGCAGGCGGAGGAAGTACTTTTACACCAGGAATTGTCTTAATGTTATTAGATAACCTGGATCAGCTGCCTATTCGCAAACTAAAGTTCTACGATAATGATCAGCAGCGTCAAGATTTAGTAGCCGGCGCTTGTGAAGTGATTGTCAGAGAAAAAGCCCCAGATATTGAATTTATCGCGACGACTGACCCGGAAGAAGCCTTCACAGATGTTGATTTTGTCATGGCCCATATCCGCGTTGGGAAATATGCAATGCGTGAATTAGATGAGAAAATTCCACTCAAACATGGCGTTGTCGGCCAGGAAACTTGCGGGCCGGGCGGAATCGCTTACGGCATGCGTTCCATCGGGGGCGTGCTTGAACTGATTGATTATATGGAGAAATATTCTCCGGACGCCTGGATGCTGAACTATTCCAATCCGGCAGCCATTGTAGCGGAGGCAACACGCAGACTGCGTGCGGAATCTAAGGTATTGAATATTTGTGATATGCCAATCGGAATTGAAGATTTAATGTCGAAGATCGTTGGCCTGTCATCCCGCAAAGAAATGGTTGCCCGTTATTATGGACTGAACCATTTCGGATGGTGGACAGATATCCGTGACAAAGATGGAAATGATTTGATGCCGAAGCTGAAAGAACATGTCAGCAAATTTGGCTATGTACCGAACGCAGGAAATAATGACCAGCACGGAGACGCAAGCTGGAGTGATACCTTTGCAAAAGCCAGGGATGTATATGCGGTTGATCCGACTACCCTGCCGAATACGTACCTTCAATACTACTTCTATCCAGATTACATTGTAGATCACTCCAATCCGAATTACACGCGGGCGAACCAAGTCATCGAAGGCCGTGAGAAATTCGTATTTGGCGAATGCAAAAAAATTATTGAACAGCAATCAACAGAAGGCAATGCACTTCATATTGATGACCATGCCTCCTACATTGTCGACCTTGCCAGAGCCATTGCCTATAACACGCACGAGAGAATGCTGTTAATTGTCGAGAACAATGGTGCCATTGAAAACTTCGACTCAACAGCTATGGTAGAAATCCCTTGTATCGTTGGCAGCAACGGACCTGAGCCTCTGTCGATCGGAAAAATCCCGCAATTCCAGAAAGGCTTAATGGAGCAGCAGGTATCCGTAGAGAAACTAGTGGTCGAAGCGTGGGAACAAAAGTCCTATCAAAAACTATGGCAAGCTTTAACTCTATCGAAAACCGTTCCAAGCGCGAAAGTAGCGAAGGAAATTTTAGATGATTTAATCGAAGCAAACAAAGACTACTGGCCAGCGCTTGATCAAGAAGAAGCTCTTGCTACTGTGTAAATAAAATAGATAACACAATCTGTCGAAACAAAAAGTACAACCCTATTAAATGAGTTGTGCCTTTTGTTTCCCCATCCCTATTCCTGTTCAAAATTCTAAAATTCCTATGGTAAGATAAAAAGAAACAGGAGTAGGTAGTAATCATGAAAATCGAAGAATTAATCAATAAACATTATCATCAGCTTCATGAAAATGACCTTCATATTTTAAAATATACGCTTAATAATAAAAGCACATGTTATCGTCTTGGAATCAACCAATTGGCAGATAAATGCAATGTTTCCCGTTCATCCATTCTTCGTTTAGCACAAAAACTGGGTTTCAGCGGGTACAGTGAGTTTCGTGTTTACTTGAAATGGCAGGATGAAGAAGATGTGCAGCAAGAAAAAAAAAGCAGTGTAGATCGTTTAAATGAAGATATACAAGAAACAATCAAATATGCAAAAACAAAAGATTTTAGTGAGATATGTGAGTTAATAGATCGTTCTGAGCGAATTTTCATTTACGGAACAGGCAGCTTGCAATTAAACTGTGCAGATGAATTGCAAAGAATGTTTCTCAGCATGCAGCGTCATTTATATGTTATAAGAGCACTGGCAGAATTCGAAATATTACTCAGAAGTTTAACCATCAAGGACCTTATCATCATCATTTCCTTTTCAGGAGATACACCGGTCATATTTCCAACTGTACAATCGCTGCAAACAAAAGGAATCCCCTTTGTTTCCATTACAAACCTGAAAAATAATCGATTAGCTACAATGACTCCTTACAATTTATATGCAAACAGCTCAGACATTCCAGTAAGTGACGGTATTACAAGCGTCTCTTCCTCTTCCTTCTTCTTTATTGCAGAGACACTGTTTCGGCACTATGTGGATTATCGGCATCAATTACAAGAATAAGCATGATAAGAATTAATCGTGAATTGGCGGACCTGTCTATTTTAAACATACAATTCTATAAAGAGAGCGGGCTGATTTTATGCTGCAAAACTTATTTCAAAAAAAGGCAAAAACGACAATAGAAGAAATCTATTCCCCCCTTTCCGGAGAAATTATTCCATTAGCAGAAGTTCCTGATCAGGTATTTGCCCAGAAAATGTTAGGTGATGGTGCAGCGATCATCCCAAGGGAAGGAAAGCTAGTTTCACCAGTAGATGGTGAAGTTATCCAGGTATTCCCTACTAAACACGCCATCGGTATTAAATCGACAAAAGGCTTAGAAATTCTTCTTCATATCGGATTAGATACTGTGGAACTTAAAGGGGAAGGATTTGAAGAACTTGTCAAAGAAGGACAAATGATACAAAAAGGCGATGCCTTATTAAACTTCGACATTGAATTTCTGGAAAGTAAAAACAAAGAAATTATTTCTCCCATTATTATTACCAATACCTTGGAAAAATTAAAAGGAATAGAGCAAATCTCTGCTGGAGAAGTGCTGGCACAGGAGCCTCTTCTAAAGTGCAGCATAAAGTAGTTCATTTTCCACACAAAAATATCCGAAAATTCGAACAAATATTTCCTATTAAAAAATTAAAGCGTTTACATCTAACTATATTGGGGGGGTTAAAATGAAAGATAAAGTGTTAAACAGCATGCAGATTTTTGCAAGGGCTATCGTTGCTCCAGTATTGTTTTTACCTATTGCAGGGATCATTTTAGCTCTTACGTCTATTCTCAGTAATCCAGTCATTGTAGGAGAAGGAAGTATTTTAATCCATGCAGGTGAATTTATCGCAAGCGGGCTTTGGCCAATCCTGATGAACTTAAGCATTATCTTCTGTATAGGAATCGCGCTCGGCATTGCGAAAGAAAAGAAAGCAGAAGCAGCACTTGTTGCCTTGTTTTCCTTTTTAGTTTTTTTGGGGGCAAACAATCAATGGCTTGCTTTAACCGGCAAACTCATCGCTTATAAAGACTCGTCTGATTTATATGGTACGGGTCAAACTGTCATCTTAGGTTTCCAAGTGGTTGATATGGGTGTTTTCTTAGGGATGATCCTTGGCGTAGTCGTTGCCCTTGTTCATAATAAATTCTGCAATAAGGAGCTGCCTGGGGCCATTGGTGTATATGGTAATACGAAACTCGTATTTATTATTTTACTGCCGATTTTACTGGTTTTAGCAATAGCATTCAGTTATTTTTGGCCGTTTGTAGCAGCCGGCATTTCCGCTTTGACAACTTTTATAAACGTATCAGGATCGATCGGAATCTTTTTATATGGATTTTTGAATCGATTCTTAATTCCAACAGGATTGCATCACTTAATATGGGCTCCCTTCTCCTATTCTAATATCGGAGGGGAACTGGCTGTCAACGGCAAAATGTATTCCGGAGCAGTCAATATCTTCTTGGCTCAAATAGCGGATCCATCTGTGAAGCTGTTTGATTCATCTACAAAGTATTTACAATATGGCATGGTCAAAATGTTTGGTCTTGCGGGCGCCGCTCTAGCCTTTTATAAAACAGCTAGACCAGAAAACAAGAAGAGATTAAAGGCCATTTTAATTCCGGCGTTAGCCACTTCCGTTTTAGCCGGGATTACAGAGCCTATAGAATTCACCTTTTTGTTTGTCTCTCCTCTTCTATGGCTTGTTCACTCTGTTATGGATGGTCTCTTTGAAGCTGTTACCGTATTACTCGGAGTTCGGACGTATGGAGCCGGAGGTCTGATAGAATTTCTATCCTTTAACCTGCCAGCCGGAATGGAAAGAACAAAATGGCCGCTCTATGTCCTGGTCGGGCTCGTCCAACTGGCGACATACTTTGTTGTTTTCAAATTTTTAATTCAAAAATTAAAACTGAAAACCCCTGGCCGAGAAGAAGATGAAGAAGTTAAATTATTCACGAAAAAAGATTACAAAGAAAAGGTGGCCGCTGGTTTAGGAGAAGTAGCGGCTATAGCAGACAAAGATTCAGACCTTGCTGCCGTCATCGTTCAAGGACTTGGCGGAAAGGAAAATATCGAAACGGTCGACAATTGTTTTTCCCGTTTGAGAGTCAAAGTGACAGACCCCAATATAGTTGATGAAATTACCTTAAAAGGTACAGGAGCTGCAGGTGTCATAAAAAATGGTGAAAATATTCAAGTCGTATACGGACCAAAAGTAAATGGAGTCAGGAATTCTGTCGAGAAATATCTTGCTAGTTAAATAGAGGATTATCATGAAAACATTACGTATATTTTACTCGAAAATTCCTATACAAAAATTTGCGCAAAGAAAAAGAACTGCTTCGGCAGCTCTTTTTTTCTTATTATCAACATTTTACTTTGATCACCCAATCTCCTTATTAAATAAAGATATGCCTTTTATATTTTCTATCCATCGCTTACTGGAAATTTTCTCTTTCTTAAAAAATAAGTCCCTGACAACTAAAGCTGCTATACACGAACCGTACAGTCCAAAAGACTCAATAGATAAGGGAGCCCATTCTTTTGAAAGCTGATCTTCGGGTATGAGCCAAAAGATTACGGTTGACAGCGTGGCTGTACCGTTGATCCCCATAAAGATGCTATAAGCGTATAGATTTTTTAACTGGGGCTTATACGGAAACATGATAGGCCCTCTCCTGCCTTCTCCATATAAGCTTCTGCTTTTCTTTCATTGTAAATTCGTCCGCCGCTATGGCTGCTGTGCCTTGATGACAAGGCCTCCCTGTTTTATTACACCAAGAAGGAAGCCCAATCTTCAAGATTTACTTCTCTAATTCAATAGACTACCGCACTATGTTTACCATTTATATTCAGAAGCATCAAACCGCCCTGTGATTCCTTCTATCATTCATACTTTTTTACAGGAATTTAACGCTATAATTAGCATTAATTGTATTATATTTATAGATTGGAGAGATAATCTATGGCTCAATGTACAAACTGTCATTACAAATGGAAAGTGAAAGAAATTTGGTCACTCGGATTTTCAAAAAAGGGGAAAAGCTGTCCGAACTGCGGGGTTACGCAATACATTTCTTCCGAATCGCAAAGAACTTTAACCATAGGCTATATCAGTCTTTTATTTATTGTCATTTTCCCTTTCATCATCAAGCTGAGCAATAAAGACGAACCATTACTGTAGATTACCTATGGCCGTTCCTTATAAGGCACTGTTTCATTTCGCGCCATATAAAAAAGCATTCCTGCTTATTGCAGAAACGCCTCCGTTTTATTGGCCGCTGGGTTAATTGGGTTCCACATGCACATGGACATCATAAACACCGTATTCGGTCATCAGCCGTTGTTCCACCTGGTTCGCAATATTGTGGGCTGCTGTTATATCCAACGTTGAATTGACGAGGATGACTACATCAATCACTTCATTATTTCCATAGTTCCTGCCCCTAACTTCCTTGATCCCTTTTACGCCATCTATTTTTGAAATTTCATCTGTATACTGCTGAATTTTATTTTCATCAAAGCCGTCTGATAGATCATGGGAAGCATCCCTGAAGATTTCCCAGGCAGTCTTGCAGATCAAGACCCCGACAATGAACGCCGTAACGGTATCCAGCCAAGGCATCCCCAGCTGAGAACCAAAGATTCCGATCGCCGTGCCTATACTCACCCACGCATCGGAAATATTATCTTTTGCGGCAGCCATCACAGACTTGCTATTAATTTTATTAGCTAAATTTTTATTATACCGGTAAACAAAGTACATCGCGGCGGCCGAAAAAATCCCTACATAGGCGGCCATAATATCAGGAGTCTCTTTCTCTCCACGAAACAAAGCAGTTGCTGCGTCCATCAATACCTGTACTCCTACCACCATCATAATAAAGGAAGCAACCATAGAGGCAATCGTTTCGCTTTTCCAATGGCCGTACCCATGGTCTTTATCAGGCGGTCTTTGAGACAGCCTTAAACCGATAAGTACTGAAATAGAAGCAATGATATCGGTGGTGTTATTTAATCCGTCCGCTTTTAGGGCAGCAGAATTACTTGTATATCCGACTATTAACTTTACTATTGAAAGGCATATGTAAGCTGAGATGCTTATCATAGCTCCGCGTTCTCCTAATTTGAGGTTTCTGTACTTTTGGTCCTCCACCTTGATCCATCCCCTCCAGAAAGTGCTTTGTTATAATAGCAGGAGAGAAGCGGGTGGGTCTATAGAAACCTTTTTGCGTGTTTTTATATAAGTAAGTACAAGTTAACTAAGTTGTACAAGGTGAAGTTTTCAAGGAAATATTGGATATAATAATTCTTCTCTTCTTGCTTTCCATAATGGAGGGAGAGGTCTTCAGGGATTGCCGAATGAGTCTCCCAGCTGCCTCTTTCTCCTATTGAATTCAGAATAGATCCAATGGTTTTTCCCAAAGATGAAGGATTCTTTCTCTTTGGTGAACCCCAGTTTCTCGGCCACACGGATGGATGGCAGATTTCCAGGGTCAATGATGCTGATCAGCTTATGTAAACCTAACTCCTCAAAGCCATATTTCCGGCAGGCCTTCGCCGCTTTTGTGGCCAATCCTTTGGACCAGTATGATTTATGAACATGGTAGCCAATTTCCGCTTCCTCTTTGCCATCCACTGTTTGTTTTACTAGCCCGCAGTCGCCTATTAATTCGTTCGTTTCTTTCAGGTATATGCCCCATAAGCCGTATCCATCCTTTTCATATCTTTCCTGGTTTCTTTTCACCCAGTTTCGCGTTTGTTCCAAGGTAAATGGCGCCGGGTAATATGCCATGGTTTCGACATCTGAAAAAATGGCGTGAAGCACAAGGATATCTTCTTCCCGAAACGGTCTGAGCGATAATCTTTCCGTTCTCAAAATCTGCATGATGGCGGGAATCCTTCCCTTTCTCTGTGCATAGAAAAACGAATACCAAACCCTGCACGAAGCAGGATCTGATATTCGTATGGCCCATCTTAGAAAGTGATTATTTTCTTAGCGTTTTTAACGCTCCGCTCCATGCAAGCACTTGGTCCAGCATGGCATTGACATTCGTAAAGTGCAATTCAGCCGGTTTGAATGTCGTGAAATTTTCAAAATCCGTAAATAGAGAAAGTGTTGGGTGAACGCGGACGTCGGCAATCAAGAGCTCACCCAGGATTCCGCGCAGATGTTCCGCCGCACGGGCGCCGCCGGTTGAACCATAGCTGACGATTCCCGCCGCTTTGTTATTCCAGGCTTCACGGGCTAAATCAATCGCATTTTTTAACGCCCCAGTGATACTGTGATTGTATTCCTGAACGATAAATACGAAGCCATCCAGGCTGTTCAATTTCTCATTCCAGGCAGCAATCCCTGGTTCCGTTCCATCCGTTGTTCCTAAGAACGGCAACTGATAGTCCGCTATATCCACAATTTCATAGTTGGCATCTCCGCGCTGGTCGGCAAGTTCCTTAATCCACTCTCCGACTTGCGGACTGACCCTTCCCTCTCTTGTACTGCCTAAAATAATTCCTACATTCAATTTTTCAGCCATTGCGCTCTTCCTCCCACTTTTCATTTATTTTTTCCAAATCGTTGCACCCATTCCCCTGTTCAAGAAATAACGGCTGCATGTTTGAGAAAAATTCCTCAACCTTTTTTATATTCTCCACAACCGCTTTGGAAGCCTTCTAAAAAGGAGACAGAAGGCAAAAAAACCAACCCCGTTTCTCGCAATGGGATTGGTTTGCACCTTATACCTCTAACACAGGAGCTTTTACCTGCAGCAGGTCATATAATTCATTCAGATGATGAATTTCATAGGTAGGGAGGATGTCCGTATCATTCTTCTCATTTTTCAAATTGGCCCAGCATGTATCAATCCGCGCTCTCATTCCGCCTGTAATGTCCGCGCTCAGCGAATCACCGACAATCAGCGTATGGTCGAGGTCAAAGCACTCAATCCGTTCAAAGGCATAATCAAAAAATTCCTTCATCGGCTTTTGATACTGCGCATCTTCAGATACAAATACATCTCTAAAATACGGATGTAAGCCCGAATCGTTCAGCCGCTTATATTGCGTGCGGGATTCCCCGTTTGTCACAATATATAAATCAAATTGCTTGGAAAGCTGTTTAATCAATTCCATAGCGCCTTCCATCAGCTGATGCCCTTCCGCTAAATAGCTGCGGTAGCTCGTTTGCAAAGCGGCTCCGTCTGCCTGAATGCCATATTGATCAAACAGCAGGGAAAAGCGGGTGTTCACGACTTCATCCCGACCGATTTTTCCATCCTCAAATGCTTTCCATAACCGGCGGTTGATCGTGTTATATTGCTCTTTCATTTCCGGTGTAAAAGCTAATTCCCGGTCTTTGAATAACTGGATCAATGCGCCATGTTCCGCGGCCCCAAAATCCAATAACGTATCATCCACATCAAATAGTAATGTTCGATATTGTTTCACCATAACGCCTCCACATTCTTCGCTGCAATCAGATGCTGTCTCCCTTGCATTATAACACTCTTTTTATGCATTCGAAGACTGCGCCCCGGAGTAAGACTCCCCTAAAGCTGCTTCCAGCTTCAGTTTTTTCCGGTAGACAATTCTTGAAAGCGTGACACTCACTTCATACAGCACAAGCAGCGGCACGATGACCAAAATGTCAGAAATCAGGTCCGGCGGAGTGATCAGGACAGAGAGGACAATCAGACCAAAATAAGAAAACTTCCGCGCCTTGGCCAGCCTGTTCGGATTCAAAATTCCCAGTCTTGTTAGAAACATGACGACAAGCGGCATTTCAAACAGAAAGCCAAACGGCAGGGTCAGGTTGATCATGAAGCGGAAATATTTTTCCGCGGTGAACATCGCTTCAAACTGTCCGTCGGAAAGGCTGGTCAAAAATCCGAGCACCATCGGAAACAGGACGAAATAGCCGAAAGAAATCCCGGCAATAAACAGCAGGAAGAGTCCCGGGATAAAGCGTAAAGTGACCTTGCTTTCCTCCGGTTTCAGCGCAGGCGCCACGAAACGCCATGTCTGATAAGCGGCGATTGGAATCGTGGCCGCAATCGCACATACGGCGGCAATCACCATGTATACCCACAGAATGTCGCCCGGCCCAAGGATGGCCAATTTGCCGTCCAAATCGGCGACAAGCCACTGATACAAATCCTGGACAAATATAAAACTGATGATCAGGAAAGCCGCAAACGAAAGCAGCGTCATGATAATCCGCCGGCGAAGCTCCTCCAGATGGTCCGCCACATGCAGCTCCTTCTTTTCCATTCCTAAAGCCTCCTTTTGATAAAGAGAGAGCAGACGGCTGCGCCTGCTCTCCTCTGCTTATTGTTCTTTTTTCACAGCCGTCAGTGCTGGCTTTTTTGCCTCTTCTGCGCTGTCATCGCCCACTAATTCCTTTGCGCCGTTTTTAAATTCATGCAATGTCCGGCCGAATGCCCGGCCGATTTCCGGCAGCTTGGAAGGCCCGAAAATAATCAGGGCGATTACAAGCACGATAATGAGTCCTGGAATCCCAATATTCGAAAGCATGCTGGTTCATCTCCTTTTTAATTTGTAACGGCATGGCGTTTGCGTTTTTTCTCCACTTGCTTCTTATGGGCGCGGTCATGGGCGCGATGGCGGTCATCCTCCACCTCATTGGACTTTTGGATCCCCATCGGTACGGAGGATGCCTCGACCTCCACAATCCCTTGCCGGTCTTTTTTATATACGAAGGAAGCCCTTGTCGAAATGTCGGCTCCGGTCTTGCTGACGAATGGAACGACCCGGTAATCAGCACGCCATTGGTCCGGCGTCACCTGGCAGCGGACGTAGCCGCGGTAATTATTGAAAAATTGGATGTGCGGGTTGTCAGCCAGCGTTTTTTCCGTATCAGCACGCACATCTGAGCCGTCCCCTCCGGATGTAATCGAAGTGCCGACGAATTCCGCTCCGAATATCGGTGCATCCGGATTGCTGTAATCCGTCGTCAGGTTGGAAGCCCAGCTCGCATGGACATCACCGGTCAGCACAATCATGTTGTCAATATTTTTAGCGGCTGCAAAATCAGTGATATGCTGGCGCGCAGCCGGATAGCCGTCCCACGAATCCATGCTGTATTTCGGTGCAGCGGCCGTTCCTGTTTTCCGCTCGGCAAAGAAAATCTGCTGGGCCAGGACATTCCAGTGAGATGTCGAGCGATCCAAGCGATCAAGCAGCCATTTTTCCTGGTCGGCCCCAAGCAGTGTCCGATTTGGATCCAGCGATTCTGCTGTATGGGCTTTCGTGCCGTCGCCATTGGCCTGATCATCCCGGTACTGGCGCGTATCCAATACAAAGAAGTCAGCCAAATTCCCATAACTGAAATCACGGTATAACTGCATGCCTCCATCCTTAGGCAGCATAGATTTGCGGAGCGGCATATGCTCATAGTACACCTGGTAGGCTGCGGCCCGGCGCTTGATGAACTCCTCCACCGATTGGTCTTTCTCCGGATAAATGCTCGCATAATTATTTTCCACTTCATGGTCATCCCATGTAACCACCCATGGGAATGCAGCGTGGGCCGCCCGCAAATGTTCATCGGAACGGTACTGGGCATAGCGGTTGCGGTAATCCTCCACCGTCATGATTTCATCGCCGGAATGGGCACGGACATTGCCGGTTTCCGCTACATATTCATTTGTCCCGTATTCATATATGTAATCTCCGAGATGGATCACTAAATCAAGATCCTCTTTCGCCATATGCTTGTACGCTGTATAAAAGCCGTGCTCAAACTGCTGGCAGGAAGCAAACGCAAACGTCAGGCTCCTGACACTGGCACCAGGCTTCGGAAGCGTTTTGGTCCTGCCGATCGGGCTGCGCTCCTTTCCGCATTTGAACCGGTAATAATACACCGAATCCGCCTTCAGGCCTTTCACTTCCACATGGACAGAATGCCCCAGCGCCGGTGAAGCGTGCTCCGTCCCCCGCTTGATCACATGGCGGAAGTGCTCATCTGTCGCAAGCTCCCATTGAACCGGAATAATACGGGATGGCATTCCCCCGCCATTCAGCGGATCCACCGCCAGCCTTGTCCAAAGAACCACACTGTCAGAAAGCGGATCACCTGACGCAATACCAAGCGTAAACGGATATTCCTTGAAAGACGGTGCAGCCTCTACCTCAAACCCGCCCAGCGAATTCGCAATCACAAGACCCAAAGACAAGCCGGCAATCTTTCCCGCCCCCTGCAGGAAACGGCGGCGGTCCACATTCTTCTTCATATTCTCCTCCGTATACTTCCTCACCAAATCATCAAGCGGTCTCTCATTCATCATCTTTTTCTTCTCCCCTTTAGAATTGAATTTCCTGCCCACGCCGTCGATTATAGGGGAAATTTGTTAATTGGCTGTATGGATTTGTAAATAGAGGGAGAGATACAGAGCCAAGTTTCTGATACTTGCAGGGCCTATCAGGGGATATTTTTCATTAAAAAAAGAACCGCTACGTGCTGCTCAACAGAATATTTTCCTGATTTCAGGCGGTTCCTTTCACCTATTTTTATTCACGATATCTTCAATCGAAATTTACAAAGTTTGGGGTTTGCGGGGGATATAAAAAAATCCACTCCAAAATAGAGCAGATTTTTTCGCCTAATCAGCCGAAATTAATACCCGTCAGATAACCTATAGGAAAAGGGTAAATGGAATACTCCCCTAAATTCTATCTAAATTATGAGGGCGCATCGGAAGTGTAAGTTTCTCCTTATCGATAATCGTTTCAAAATAACCTGGGCATTCAAAAATTTGGCCTTTAGTATTTAAAAACCACTCATTACCATTAACATCTGTAAATAGAGCAGAAACTACAGGATATTTAGACATACCGTTCTGATATAATTCTCCAAATTCTATTTTATAATCCCCAGAAGGTATAGTAGGAACCCATTTAACATTATTACATTCCCATGGGAACTCAAGTAAGTCATCAAAAATTGGCCCTATATTATTTTGGGTTATGATTATAACAACATTTGATATAGCTGAATGTGAATTATTAGAAATAAACACATCGTATTCCCTATTTCGAAAATTAACACGTTCACATTGGTATCGAAGCTGGGCCATCGCTTCTTTTTCTTGTTTTTCTCTGGATAATGCATAATTGCTGCGGGCCATTTTATAGTTAGAAAACGCTATTATCACATTGGTAACCGTAGCTAAAAGTGTTATAGCTGTCGTCATGGCAGGTAAAGAAATATTCATTTATCTGACCTCCAATCTATCATTTATGGATTGGCAGCCTATTAACATCCGCTAGCCAAACCCTTCAATATTCCTTAACCAACTCATCCCCCGCATAATATAAAACTATTTAATGACTGTTCATCCCCATTTGACGCATTCATGATTTCATAGCAGCTGGCAGCCAAGGTTTGAATCGTGGGCGGAACGTTAACAAACTCGCTGCGAATACTATTGGCATAGCTCTTTTCCCACTGTGCATCCTGTAAATACGAAGCATCCACTCCCTCTTCTTTCATGATTTGAAAGCCTGCTTGTTTCAGCATGTCCCGAATTTGTTTTTTATGAAACACATTTTGTATATTCCCATCATTTTTCACAAAATTTGAATACAAGGCAAGAATCGTCGCTGCACAAAAATGGGCACGCTGAGATTGATCACTGAATTCAAGATCCCACTCGGCAAAGCCTATGCATTTGGTGATCTTCCGCAACTTTTTAAAATAACGGGACAGCACTTCAGGACTTTTAAAATACCAGGAACAATGAGATAAAATAGCGATATCAAATGACTCGCTAGAATGATAGGATTCAAAATCCATGTCAAAATGAAAGGTGATCCGCTCTCCCAATGCCGAACCCTTGATTCGGTCCGCCGCCTGTCCCAATGTCAGCGGGGCTCCGTACTCCCGGCTTGCCATATCCATCGCAATCACGTGACCGCTATCCCCTACGGCATCGGCTAAAGCAACCGTTGTGTCCCATGCCCGCAGCCAATCTCCAGGACTCTCATCCCTTTTTTCACTCTAAATGCTTCCGTTAGAGCTAACCGGTGCTGCAGCTGAACCTGCTGCACGTCATCCGTTTCGAAAAGCTTATATCTTGATAAAAACGCTGAAGTTTTACTGTTTAAGACAACCAATGTTTGGGTCTCACCTCCAGAATATAATCTTTTTATATTTCTTTACTCAAAAACGATTTTCCTTCAATAAAAAAACGGCATCTAATGAAATTCACGAACCTGTTAATCAAATCGAGTAGGAGGGGGTGATTAACCCACGACCTCTCACACCACCGTACGTACCGTTCGGTATACGGCGGTTCCATTAAGTTTGACGCAGAAATTCATATCGATTATATAAACTTTTCAACCCTCGGTGACTCCAATACAAGTTATTGAGGGTTTTGTGTAAGATTGGACTACAGGCTATTCTCCAATATTTCTTTCTGGAGTTTCCCCATTCATATGCCTTTTGGTCAGGGACACCTAGACCTTTGAGTTTTCTTACTCTTGTCCTCGGTTTCTTCCATTGTTTCCATTCAAGCATACGGAGTCTCCGTCTAATCCACTCATCAAATTCTTTAAATTTACTTGGTGTATCAGCCAATGCAAAATATCCACACCATCCCGTTAGATATTGATTTAGTTTCTCGATTCTAACTTCCATAGGAATTTGTTTAGAACGGGAGGTTAACTCCCGTATTTTAGCCTTAAGCCTTTTAATACTTTCATTGGCTATTCGAACCTTCGGTTTCTTATTGACCGTAAAGCTAAAGCCAAGAAACTTTCGTTTCCACGGGCGATCAACTGCTGACTTTTCTCTATTTACTTTGAGCTTTAATTTCTGCTCAATAAAGCATGTAATTGAGTTCATCACTCGTTCTCCAGCTTTCTTCGATTTCATGTAAATATTACAATCATCGGCGTAGCGGACAAACTTGTGACCTCTCCTTTCTAACTCTTTATCAAGTTTATCCAAAAGGATATTCGAAAGAAGGGGGCTCAGTGGACCTCCTTGTGGTGTTCCTTCTTCTGCATCATAGACTACACCATTCATCATAATTCCTGCTTGGAGATACTTCCGTATAAGTTTCAAGACCAGCCGGTCTTGGATTCTACTTGCTAATATCCCCATTAACTTATCATGATTGACTCTATCAAAGAATTTCTCCAAGTCCATGTCAATCACCCATCTATAACCTTCACTTATATATTCCCTTGCTTTACGAACCGCATCATGACCTCTTCTATTTGGTCTAAACCCATAACTATATTCTGAGAAGGTTGGGTCAAGAAGTGGGGTTAGAACTTGGGCGATAGCCTGTTGAATGAACCGGTCTGTCACGGTAGGTATTCCTAGTAATCTTACTCCACCGTTCGGTTTCGGGATTTCGACTCGACGGACTGGGTTAGGTTGATAGGTACCTTCCCTTAATGAATCACAAAGAGTTTCCCAGTTCTCATAGAGATGTCTTCGTAGGGATTTTACGGACATTCCATCTATGCCGTGACTCCCTTTGTTCTTCTCCACACGTTTAAGTGCTTCTATTAAGTTTTCCCGTGACAGAATCAGATCCATTAACATGTGATATTTCCTTTCGACGTGAACGTAGAAATCTAATTATGTTATTCCTGCTCCACCCTCATGAAGTCCCCTGTGGAATTCACCACTTCCTCCTTCAAGTAAGTCCTTTCGGATTGTCTGCTTCTATACAGGAATTATATGCCTAGTTCTCGTTCTTCCTAATAGTTCAGTCCTTCCCATTCCATCTCGAGTTGGAATGGTACTATGACCTCGGCTGACTTCTGATTGTTCAGCTGTCCATCGCTGGATAGGTTACCAAGGGAACTTGGCGTTCCAATCAGACCTCCCCGGGTAAGAGTACAGTCTTTCCCTCCATCTATCTGCTTCATTTACTCTGTACCACCTTCGGCAGTAAGGACTTCGTTTTGTTGTGCAAACTCATCCAATGGTACCTAGCCTTATATGAAGTTCGTGTTCCTCAGACCGGAGGTTTGCCGCTCGCTTCCTTCAGATTCTGCGTCACCACAGACACCCTTGCGTTAAGCTAACCATTACTACTGCCTTCATGGTTCGGGACTCTCACCCTATAGACTGCACCCATGCCGGGCGCACACA
>NZ_LT622356.1:225571-268351 GCF_900098925.1 Bacillus massiliglaciei
CGACCTCTCACACCACCGTACGTACCGTTCGGTATACGGCGGTTCCATTAAGTTTGACGCAGAAATTCATATCGATTATATAAACTTTTCAACCCTCGGTGACTCCAATACAAGTTATTGAGGGTTTTGTGTAAGATTGGACTACAGGCTATTCTCCAATATTTCTTTCTGGAGTTTCCCCATTCATATGCCTTTTGGTCAGGGACACCTAGACCTTTGAGTTTTCTTACTCTTGTCCTCGGTTTCTTCCATTGTTTCCATTCAAGCATACGGAGTCTCCGTCTAATCCACTCATCAAATTCTTTAAATTTACTTGGTGTATCAGCCAATGCAAAATATCCACACCATCCCGTTAGATATTGATTTAGTTTCTCGATTCTAACTTCCATAGGAATTTGTTTAGAACGGGAGGTTAACTCCCGTATTTTAGCCTTAAACCTTTTAATACTTTCATTGGCTATTCGAACCTTCGGTTTCTTATTGACCGTAAAGCTAAAGCCAAGAAACTTTCGTTTCCACGGGCGATCAACTGCTGACTTTTCTCTATTTACTTTGAGCTTTAATTTCTGCTCAATAAAGCATGTAATTGAGTTCATCACTCGTTCTCCAGCTTTCTTCGATTTCATGTAAATATTACAATCATCGGCGTAGCGGACAAACTTGTGACCTCTCCTTTCTAACTCTTTATCAAGTTTATCCAAAAGGATATTCGAAAGAAGGGGGCTCAGTGGACCTCCTTGTGGTGTTCCTTCTTCTGCATCATAGACTACACCATTCATCATAATTCCTGCTTGGAGATATTTCCGTATAAGTTTCAAGACCAGCCGGTCTTGGATTCTACTTGCTAATATCCCCATTAACTTATCATGATTGACTCTATCAAAGAATTTCTCCAAGTCCATGTCAATCACCCATCTATAACCTTCACTTATATATTCCCTTGCTTTACGAACCGCATCATGACCTCTTCTATTTGGTCTAAACCCATAACTATGTTCTGAGAAGGTTGGGTCAAGAAGTGGGGTTAGAACTTGGGCGATAGCCTGTTGAATGAACCGGTCTGTCACGGTAGGTATTCCTAGTAATCTTACTCCACCGTTCGGTTTCGGGATTTCGACTCGACGGACTGGGTTAGGTTGATAGGTACCTTCCCTTAATGAATCACAAAGAGTTTCCCAGTTCTCATAGAGATGTCTTCGTAGGGATTTTACGGACATTCCATCTATGCCGTGACTCCCTTTGTTCTTCTCCACACGTTTAAGTGCTTCTATTAAGTTTTCCCGTGACAGAATCAGATCCATTAACATGTGATATTTCCTTTCGACGTGAACGTAGAAATCTAATTATGTTATTCCTGCTCCACCCTCATGAAGTCCCCTGTGGAATTCACCACTTCCTCCTTCAAGTAAGTCCTTTCGGATTGTCTGCTTCTATACAGGAATTATATGCCTAGTTCTCGTTCTTCCTAATAGTTCAGTCCTTCCCATTCCATCTCGAGTTGGAATGGTACTATGACCTCGGCTGACTTCTGATTGTTCAGCTGTCCATCGCTGGATAGGTTACCAAGGGAACTTGGCGTTCCAATCAGACCTCCCCGGGTAAGAGTACAGTCTTTCCCTCCATCTATCTGCTTCATTTACTCTGTACCACCTTCGGCAGTAAGGACTTCGTTTTGTTGTGCAAACTCATCCAATGGTACCTAGCCTTATATGAAGTTCGTGTTCCTCAGACCGGAGGTTTGCCGCTCGCTTCCTTCAGATTCTGCGTCACCACAGACACCCTTGCGTTAAGCTAACCATTACTACTGCCTTCATGGTTCGGGACTCTCACCCTATAGACTGCACCCATGCCGGGCGCACACAAAAGGCAATGCCCTTTTTCAAGCATTGCCTGCCATGATTCATCGTTAAAAACAGGTGAACGAAGCAATTCTTCTTGTATCAATACCGAAGATCGTCCAGAACCTGCCGTTCCATCTGAACCCGGCAACAGACCTTGGTCCGACGAAAATAGGATAAAACCAAAAGCTTTGGCCATTGTTGAGCCAAATATACGTATTACGGAACTGGCACAGTCTGATGCCTCCCGGATCTACAGCAAAGGGCGAAGCCGTTGCCTGCTGAGGAACAAAAGATGGAGGAGGAGCTGTCGGGGCCTGCGCATTTGGCGATCCGGGGAATCCTGGCCCTGGAGATCCCGGACCAGGTAATCCCGGCTGACCTGGAAAGCCTGGGAAACCCGGGAATAATCCCGGCGGACCCGGAAGCGAAGGATTTAGAAAGTCTGGGAATTGACGCATCATCTCATAATACATGTAAAAACACACCGCCTTATCTTAATCAACTTCTAACATATTAGTATGTTGACCCTTTCTTTTATGAAGCTTATCCTCCGCGAATTACTGGCCTCTAGTTTTTTCTTTTATGGGCACCTGCACAATCCTGTAGGTGTTTACCTACATATTGTTATACAAAGCAGTCTGCCTTTAAGCAATGGAGGTATCAAGATGAATTTTATTTCTTTTCACGGCACAGTCACAAGGATCAGCGATTTTCCCAGCGGGCAAAACGGAGAAAATGAGGGCTGTTATCAATTAATGTCTGTACAAAACAGCTCAGGAGAAACCGTCAATTTCGTCATCTCGCCCGCCACCTACTTTGTCGACCATTCCATCGTAACAGCAGGCGACAGGGTTACGGGATATTATGATGGAAATACATTCGCACCCCTTATCTACCCGCCGCAATTTCAAGCACTTGTTATCGTCAAAGAAAGCCCACATCAAAATGTAAAAGTAAGTTACTTTAATAATCAGCTGGAGAGCAGTGATGGACAATTGCGATTAAATCTCTCTCCCTATACCCAAATCGTTTTAACCAATGGGCAGCCCTTTTCAAGAACCCCTGCCAACCGAAATCTGATTGTCATCTATGGACCTGTCACAAAAAGCATCCCTGCCCAAACCACTCCCTATAGAATCATCGTTTTGTGCTGACCGAATACGCACACCCCCAGGAGTTACTCTCGGGGGTTGGTGCTGTTATTAAAAAGGCAGTTCGCCGATCCCTTACATATTTTTTCAAAAGCAGAGCCGCAGCCAAAAAGCACCGAGGAATAATTTGTTCGTTTACTATGGTAAAATTAAAGAGAAACTTGGCATCAACCCTTTTGTTCAAAAGCTAGGAGGCTTAAAAATGTCTAACTCTGAAAAGGCTCAACAATTGTATCTGGATTGTGAGAATACAAATCCAGAAGAAAATATGCTTATGCCCTACCGCTTATTCAGTCCGCAGGGACGTTCCATGTACTTCCCTTTCATTCTGGGACGCCTGGTGAATGAATATGCTAAAAACGAATATACAGATGATTGGATTCCGTATGTGCGGGAAGCCTTCTATCTCTCTGCAGGTGAAAAAGCACTGTGGAGCGAATACAAATCAGCCATTTACAAACTAGAGAAAAAAGGCTATTTAGAAACCAAAATGGAAAACAACGTGAACTTTATCCGGATTCACGAAGATGCTTCCGCCTTGTATGAATCGGACAACTATCGTCCAGCGGGAGATAAGGAATCTGCGGACCTAAACGAATAGCACTTTCTCAAAAACCACTCCCTTTAGAATAGGAAGTGGTTTTTTTGTTTACATCTCTATCGTCTTGCCATCGTTCATAGATTTTACGTCCAAGCAGAATTTGTCCTCCGCTCATATAGTGTATAGATTTCTATATCAGTATAAGGAGAGATAAAATGAAAAGCAGACAAAAATGGTGGCCAGGCGGACAAGGCTCTGGTGGGCACGGCTGGCCGGGTCAAGGCGGATTTGGCTCCGGCGGGCACGGCTGGCCAGGTCAAGGCGGGTCTGGCTCCGGCGGGCACGGCTGGCCAGGTCAAGGCGGGTCTGGCTCCGGCGCTCCGGCGGGCACGGCTGGCCGGGTCAAGGCGGGTTTGGTTCTGGCGGACACGGCGGACATGGACAAGGCGGGTCTGGCTCTGGCGGTCACGGCTGGCCGGGTCAAGGCGGGTCTGGCTCCGGCAGTCACGGCTGGCCGGGTCAGGGACCTTGGCCGCAATGGGGATCTTGGGGCGGCCAGGGCCGAAATGATTAGCCCATAAAAAAAGATGGACACGGCCATACAGATATTCAGGCAATAGTGAATATCATATGGAGCCATAAAAAAAACCTCCTGCCTAATGGGCGGGAGGTTTTTCGAAGAAGTGATCTTCCCCCTGTCTTGTAAACGGGAGCCAAACATTCTTCTTATGAAATGTTCTTGTCCTTGTCTTTCCGGGATTTTTCGTATCCATTTTTCCAGAAATCAGCATTCTTAATTTCATACGTAGATGAATTGAACTCTGGATCTTTCCCTTGCTTCAACTGATTTTCATAATCTTTTAGGGCAATACTGGCCGGTTTAAATAACAATAAAATTGCAATTAAGTTCAGCCAAACCATAATGCCGAGTCCGATATCCCCCATTGCCCATGCTGTAGTTGCCGTTTTTACTGATCCGTAGAAAGTAGCACCTATCAGGATGAGTTTTAATACAACAAAAGCCTTTGCTCTGTGTTTGCCGCGTACTAGATAAGCTAGATTTGTTTCTGCAATATAGTAATAAGCATAAATTGTAGTAAAGGCAAAGAAGAAAAGGGCAATAGCAATAAATCCTGGTCCGAATCCCGGAAGTATTGTATCAACGGCCGCTTGAGTGAAGCCAGGTCCTGGCTCAACCCCTTTAAGATTTTCGGTTATAAAGGCCCCTGTTTTTTCATTTATTACATTGTATTTCGTTGTAAATAAAATCATCATGGCGGTCGATGTAACAACTAAAAATACATCTAAATAAATGGAAAACGCTTGGACAAGTCCTTGCTTTGCAGGATGGGAAACCTCAGCGGCTGCCGCCGGGTGGGCACCCGTACCCTGTCCCGCTTCATTTGCATAAAGACCGCGTTTTACTCCCCACATAATGGCTGATCCAATAATGCCGCCAAATACTTCTTCAGCTCCAAAAGCACTTTTAAATATAAGTCCAAATACTTCGGGGATTCTTTCAAAATTAATCAGAACGATTATAATTGCAATTAGCAGATAGCCAGCAGCCATAAAAGGAACGATAATTTCTGCCACTCTGGCAATGCGCTTTACACCGCCAAAAATCGTAAAACCGATGATGGCTGCAACGACTAGACCAGTAATGGTTTTGTTAATACCAAAAGCATTATACATACCGTCTGCAATTGCATTTGCCTGTATTCCCGGCATTAAAACGGACATGGCAAGCAGGGTAGCGATAGCAAAAACAACAGCGAACCATTTCCAGCCAAGCCCCTTTTCTATGTAGAATGCCGGACCTCCCCGATACTCTCCATCCTGCTTTTCTTTATAGATTTGAGCAAGAGTTGACTCCACAAAAGCGGAGGCTGCACCGACAAAGGTAATGACCCACATCCAAAACACGGAGCCTGGTCCCCCAAAGGCAATACCTGTTGCTGTTCCGGCAATATTTCCAACACCGATACGGCCGGATAAAGACATCGCTAATGCCTGGAACGAAGAAACTCCCTCATTGGAACTTTTTCCGGAAGCAAGCAATTTAACCATCTCTTTAATATGACGGATTTGCAGGAACCTAGTGCGAAAACTAAAATACAGACCGCAAAAAACAATGAACGCAACCAATACCGGGCTCCACAACCATCCGTTAATGGTATTTACAATTTGATCGATCATGAAAATCAATTCCCCCCCTATTAATGTTTTTTTTATAACTTATTTTGATTATAAATTATGAAAGAAAAATACACCAAGCATTTTTTAGTATAATGTGAATTTTTCTAACATTTATATAATTAAAATATTCTATCAATAAAAAAACGATAGATTTTCCATACCGCAGCGCCTGAATTATACGGAGATGCCGACAAAAACACCCTCCAAATTGAAGGGTGTTTTTCAATGAATAGCAGGATTCCATCCTTTTAAAATTTAAACACCCTTTACTAACAGTTCGCCTTCTTTTTCTAATGTCCGGTGCAGCACTTCACTAATCCGCTTCATGCCCTCTCTGATTTTGTCTTTCGGCATGTTCGAGTAATTCAAACGGAACGCATGGTTGTTTGTGCCGTTCGGGAAAAATGGAGTGCCGGGCACAAACGCCACATTATTTTCCAGACATTTTGCGAATAATTCCCTCGAATCCACAGACTCGGGGAGCTCCACCCAAATGAATAATCCGCCTTCCGGCTTGCTGCAGGTAATATTTTTCGGAAAATAGGCCTCGATGCAGTCAAGCATCACTGCGCATCTTTCTTTATACACCGCTTTAATGGTCTGAATGTGCGTTTCGATATCGTACAGCTCCATATACTTTGCTGTGATTTTTTGAGCAAAACTGTCCGTATGTAAGTCAGCCGTTTGCTTAAAAGCCACATACTTTTCAATGAAAGGCAGATCTGCACAGATCCAGCCAATCCGAAGACCCGGCGTGAAAATCTTAGAGAAGGTGCTGAGGTAAATGACTCGCCCTTCGGTGTCAAAGTGCTTCAAAGGCGGCAGTGCCTCTCCGGCAAAACGCACCGCTCCGTAAGGATTATCCTCCACAATCAGGACATCATATTGATTCGCAAGCTCAATCATTCTTTTTCGTCTTTCAAGCGCTAACGTCCGGCCTGTCGGGTTTTGAAAATCTGGAATCGTATAGATGAATTTTGCGTCAGGATGCTCTTGCAGCGTTCTCTCCAGTTCTTCCATCACCATCCCGTCCTCATCCATCGCCACTTCTGCAAATCTGGCATTATAGGACTTGAATACATTAATGGCCGCAAGATAAGTCGGACTTTCACAAATAATCGTATCTCCCTCATCGATAAATAATCTTCCGGTAAGATCGATTGCCTGCTGGGACCCCGTTGTGATCAGAACATTCTCCAGAGCCGCTTGGATGCCGACCCCTTTCATTCTCTGAATAATCGCTTCTCTTAAAGGACGATAGCCTTCCGTCGTGCTGTATTGCAGCGAGGCCGCTCCATCCTCCTCCAATACCGCATTGCATACCGTTTTCAGTTCCTCAATTGGAAACAGCTCCGGCGCCGGCAGACCTCCCGCAAAAGAAATAACCTCCGGCCTTTCCGTTACTTTTAAGATTTCTCGTGTTTCAGAAGCTTTTACTAAACGAGCTCGCTCCGCAAATTTGTCATTCATCTATAACCCTTCTTTTTTTATTATTTGTATAAATTATAGCACGATCTATTTTTCCTGCATGCCGATTTCACAGCTGGAATCAGCTGCCAGCCCTTTTACATCCTCCTTATGTCACCCGATTCCCCCTCCATTCAGATGAATTTAAACCATCATAACACGCACAAAAAAGACCATACAATAACAGAATTGTATGGCAAATGATTTAATTGAATTTTCTATTAATTTATCCAAGTCTTATCATTGCTGCATCGCAGGACTTATAAGAGGCATTTGAATCTCTCAATGTAAAAGAATACTTACTATTTCATTATGGGACCCAACCCGCATCGGCATCCCCCAGGTTCCAGCACCAGAAGTCACGATAACATTCGGACTGTCTGCATCCTTACGGTAGTATCCATAGTCAACATCAAATATGGCATTGGTGATGATGCTGCCCGGAAATATCTGCCCTCTGTGTGTATGGCCGCCAAGAACCAAATCAACCTCTTTACCATACTGTTCAAGGTTGACAGGTGTATGATCCATGACCACGATCGGCAAATGCGTATCAAGTGAAGCCAAAATTTCGGTAATATCTTTTCTTTTCATTCCGCCAAAACCGCCAATAGGAGAAGGGTCTACTCGCCCAAACAGCACGAGCCGCCCGTCAATCATGGCATACTCATCATTAAGGAGCTTAATATTGCTTCGCTCGAGAAAGGCAATCATATCGTCAAATGTTTCTCCGCCATCATGATTTCCAAGGCTGCCATATACTCCATATGTCGCCGAAATACTTTTCAATAGATGCACTGCTCTTTCCGGATCTTTTACATCATTATAATCATCGTTAAAAATATCTCCCGCAATACAAACAACATCAGGCTCTTGTTTATTTATATTTTCCACGATGCTTTCAAGGCGTTTCTCGGAATTCACAGCCCCCAAATGCAAATCGCTGATGAGGATGATTTTCATCCCCCCCATTGTTGCTTTTGTCTCAATATCATAGGAAACATTTTTGATTTGAGTGGCGTTATAGATGCCGTAACTGACAAAACTGACCGTTAACACGATGACAGCCAAGCCTGCAAAAAAGTGAATGCGCCGAGGGATCGGAGAAGGAATCATTTTCACACTGCGACCAAGTAAAAGGACCAAGTCCGCAACGAGAAAGAAAAGGAACAAATAGATAAAAATCCCCATCCAGTATGAGCTAATCCAGCTCACTACACCTTCAAGAGCAGCCGGAAGCGGCAGAAAAGCCATAATCAACGACAAGCTGAAAATACTATAAATGACGGTAATAATTATTCCATTTATCTTGGGGAAAAGGAATGCAGTCCATCGAACGATTTTTCTTCCAATATAAAAACTTATTCCCCCGTACACACATAAAAAAAGGATTACACCTAAGATCATGCCGGCTTTGCTCATTCTCTCCCTCCAAATTCTTTGCAGTTAATTCGCTCAATGTTTTCCGAAGCGTTTATCCTAGAAACCTTGCCGGCTTTTCGTTACTTTGATCCTTCGTTTTATAGTATTTATTTAATAAATCCATTAAGAAATTGATATAACTCTTCTAATTCACCCTCTTTTGCGACAATACAGTTTGGATATTGTTTTATTTCCGCCACACTGGATAATTTAAAATCATTGGGAGTCGGCAAGCCTGAAGCACAAATCATTAAATAGTCTGCAAAATGAATGATCCCTGTGATTGCTGATGTTTTTATGGTCATTTGCCCCATTGCTCTCCCTGCAAATAGCCCTTTCATGGCACTTTTCCCGCCAGTTCTTTCTATTACTATTCTACTTTCATCTATTATTACTTTTGTTCCCGATTTTAAATCAAATGTTTTCATCTTTTCAGCCCCCTGCGTATCTCCTGATTAACTATATCTTTTAAAAAGAGAGTAAAGCATTTTCATTAGCAATCCCTTGAAACTTGTCCTTTACTTCCATATGGCAATTCCTAGTATAGATGTAACCCAAGAAGCGATATTTACTCTTCAAAGAAATCCAAATCAATTTTTTTCGTAACGAAAACTTCTTCATCACTGACCCCAACATTATATTTTAACATTAAATCCGTTAACTGCTGGCCATCAATCAGTATTACTCGCTTATCAATAGAAATAGCGTACTCAATTGCACCCTGAGAAAATTTGGCAGTAGTTATAAAAATACCTTTTGATGCTTGTTTACCTACGAGGCTGCCAACAAAGGTTTGAATGTCCGGTCTCGATACAGTAGATTCTTTTTTCCATCTCTTAGCCTGCAGATATATCATATCCAGCCCTAAAACATCTTCCTTTATAATACCGTCTATGCCCTCATCTCCAGCTTTCCCAATAGCTCTTCCTGCATCTTTGACAGACCCGCCGTATCCCATTGATACAATCAATTCAACAATTAATCTTTCAAAAAAGCCAGGTGAACAACTAAGTATTTTTTCTAAAAGCAAATCTTGAATTTCACTTTTTAATAGATTAAAGTTCTCCCCAATTATTTCTAAAGGTGTCTTCTCTTCTGTGTCTTTAAAATCTGAGTCATTCTTTTCTTTAGAAGCAGAATTAATAAATTCATTAAAACTTTCATATTTAGTCAAAAATTTTCGATTGATCTTAGTTATACTTGGATCATTAAGTACTCTTAGTCCTTCATCAGTTATTTGAAAAACAGCTCTTCTAACAGTTTTTATCAATCCTGCTTTATTTAGATATGTCCTTGCCCAACCTACCCGGTTAACCAATAGGGTTTGTTTACCGCTAGGAAGCATCTCTGCAGTATCCTCTTCACTCAAACTGAAATACCGTGCTAGAATTGTATATAAATCTTGTAACCGATACTCTTGCCCATTTTCCAACTGCTTTAAAAACGGATACATAAAATCTTGGTATCCTGGTACCGCCATATGCTCAACCCCTTAATATTATCCTACATTCAATATAACAAAAACTGGTTTTATTATCGCTATTCTTTAGAAACAGAGCAACAGACTTATCTCAAGAAAAGATACTAGCCCTAAATAGTTCTTCATATTCCAAAAACCTCCCACCATATTGGTGAGAGGTTTATATATATATCTTGAAATAAGAATTAACTACTATTTAAATATCTTTTAAAATATTTGATATTTAAAAATCCTTATAAATTTTCCTATATCTAAGTTCTTAATTACTAATTCTTGTAGAATATCTCTGGAAAAGACAGTTAGCTTTCGATTCCAACTTGAAATGCTAAACAGGTATCTAAAAACCTATAATATCCTTCAATAAAAAAATTTATTTATTTTGTTTTTTAAAGATGATAATGGATCCTGCTGTAAACACAATCATTGTGATGATAATCATCCATATACTATATGTTGTGCTGACAAGCTTACTGTTCATTTCATATACAATTCCATAGTGCTTTTTATATTCCAGGATTTGTTCTGGTGTCGCATGGTCAAATGCTGTCTGAACCGAATCCGTCATTAAGACTTTTCTCAATAGAACAGCCGTATGGCTAACAGGAAAGTACATAATAATATTTTGAACAAAATTAGGAACGCCACCAATAGGGACATAGACACCACATAAAAATCCAATGGCTGTCCCCACAATTGTGCTTAGTGTCGAAAAGGCATTTTGTGTGTTAATAAAAAGAACTAAGAATAAGTTAATGGAACTTGATAAGGCAACTGAGAGAATAATAATGCCTACCACTTTTACCAAATCAGCGCCACTCAATATTTCACTGCCTGCTAAGACAAGAAACAGTTCACATCCAACAAATGCTAATAACGAGAAAATAAGGCCAATCACAAATGAGTTAATAACATAACTTAACTGTATCGTGGCTCTTGATAATGGAGCTGTTAATAAATCATAGGTTTTTTTACTTTCTTTATCCTTAACCATAATACCGAATGCACCTAGGGTAGTTGTTACAGCAGTGATAGATAATAACCCTGCAACCATCCATTCGTTCACCATTGCTTTGGATGCATCTGTCGTGCCGACAAGCTGTTCAATTGTATCAATTTGGGTTTGCTGCAAAAACACTGCATACAGCAAAATTACAATAAACACAGATAATAATGACAGAAGCAATAAGGTTCGATCACGACGGTATATTTTATTATTCCTGCTAACCAAATAAAGTAAAGATTTCACTGTGCGGTGCTCCCTTTTTCAATAATATTGATAAAGACGTCATCCATATTTCCTTTTATAACCTCAAAAGATTCTATTTTCCCCTCTAATTCTTTTAAAATATCATATGCATCTAAAGTTGAAGTTAAACGCAAGATATAAATGGAGTTTTTCAATGTATAGGTTAATTTTTTCTCTTTAAGCCACAACTCCGGATTAAAAGCACCCTTGAATGTTAAATGCAAACTATCAAAAGCATGCTTATCCTTTAATTGACTAGGAGTCCCTTCTGCAATCAAACGTCCTTCTTTAATCACCACGACATTATCAGCCACTGCTGCTTCTTCCATATAATGCGTTGTTAAAAAAATGGTCATATTTGTTTCTTCTTGTAACCTCTTAATCGCATTCCAAACAAATAGTCTTGTTTGTGGATCTAAGCCTGTTGTTGGCTCATCCAGAAATAAGATACTGGGTTTATGGATTAGAGCACGCGCAATATCCGCCCGTCTTTTTTGCCCACCCGATAAAGCACCATATCTTTTATCTTTAATATCATAAAGATTTAAATATTCTGACACAAAATGATAGTTTTCCTGAATTTCATGTTTACTTAAATGATAATATTGGCCCCGACTAAGAATATTCTCATAGACCGTTAAGCGTTCATCTAATACACTCTCCTGGAATACAACGCCAATCTTTTCTCGGATATTATTGTTACCTTTTCCTTCGCCAAGAGTATAACCATCGATTATAACCTCTCCCGATGTTTTTTTAAGCAGCGTACATAGAATATCAATAGTGGTAGATTTACCTGCCCCATTTGTCCCCAGAAAAGCAAACAATTCTCCTTTTTTCACGGAAAATGATATCCCTTTTACAGCCTCAACTTCACCATATTTTTTTCGCAAATTTGTGACTTTGATAATCACTTGTTCCTCTAACATTTATTTCACCTCGATAAATAGTCAGCAGGCTAGATTTATATGTATAGCAGAATCATCGATAAAGATGTTCGATCCTTTATTCAATACACCTAATGTTTTTTTATGTTCGATTATAATTCCTTAAAATACTTTTAACTCACTTACACCTTTCTTTGCATAGTTTCGCTGCGATATGATATTCTCCCTATCGTCCTTTTAATTTATCATTAATGCTCCTTACTTCCTGTAAAGTCATCCAATAAATAACTCCGAATATAACAAGATAAATAGCCAGATGAATGGCAAAGAACACAATAAATGCTCCAGGGTTCTCAAGTGGAGCCTCATACCATTTGCCTATTAATCCGCAAATAAAGACAAGTACTAAAGAAATAACATAATGAATACCTAGCTTAGTAACAATTGACCATCGTTCAATGTAAAATATCAATAATGCTACACCGCAGCCAACTCCAAGAGTAATAGCTAAAAAAAATTCTAATAATAGCTTCTGCCCATTAATTGTGTGAGTTGGATTTTGTAATAAAATAATTGTAATAATTGTATATGAAGTGCTTAAACCAATAGAGGCACCCAATAGTGCAGTTTTTATAATATTTTTCATTATGTATCTCTCCCAATTCCTAATCGCTTCTTCAACCCTTTTAAATACATTCGACTTGCATGGGCAGTTGTATCATTATCCATTAAAATTTGCATAATGCCCATTTTTTCCATCTTCATAGATGAAATTTTCGAAACGTTTACAAGTGTAGACTTATTCAGGCGCACAAAATCTTTCTCTAATAACTCCTCGAGCTCATATAACTTACGTTTTGATTCGTATTCATTCTCATCCGTTTGAAAATATACCTTAGCTCCTTGTGAATACACAAAGTAAATATCTTCAATCTTCAACATATAAATATCCTGCTTTAAATAGCCATCAATCACATCAGTACTGGTAGAATTCAAAAACTTCATGAATTGTTCTATTTGCTCGCTATATGCATTTGCATGAATATATACTTCAGGTTCGATGTATTTTTCATCGATATTTAGCTTAATTTGCATAAGTATCCTCCAATTCTTAAACAAAATATAACATAGAATTTTCCAAAATATTAAATCTCCCTATAAGCAGTCAAAAACCAACCATAAGTTGCTAAAAATCAATCATAAGATTTTTATAAATAAGATAAGATACTCCTATTCCACCATCTTATTAGAAACTATTATTTAATAATCAATCCGACCTCCTTAGTCCGGTAACCGCACACAATCACCCTATAACCCCCTTAATAATTTCGGCTCTATACACTAATTGTTTGCATGAAAAATACACTTCTTATACTTGATTTGACTAGAAACAAGCAAAATTTTAACATGTATATTTTTGGACTAAAAGAGGTCCTCGTTGAAAGTGGAATACACGAAGGAAAATTATGAAGATTTACTTGTTGATTCTTTTATCAAGATTACGAAAAACTTACACCACCACATAATCAAAGAAATGAAAAAAGAGGCTTCCCACAATTTGAGAAACCTCTTAGAAAAGAAACACGGCATCATTCCGCTCTCCCCACAAAAAACCCCCCACCAAATTGGTGAGAGGTTTTCTGCGGAGTGGCGATGATTACATCATGCCGCCCATTCATTTTTATATTTAATAGCAAGAAACTGGTTGAAAATATCCTTATTTAATAAGGTTTCGGCAATCTGCTTAATAATAATGTTAAACAGTATCAAAATAAGACGAGGACAAACAAGAGGACAGAGAAGGAGTTACACTTTTATTGACGAATCTCCATATTTAAGTTCTATTTTCAGAATGGAGATGTGAACCTTTTGCGAAAAAACCTTTTGATTGTTAGAAGAGAAAGTCGACTCACCCAAGAAAAAGTAGCTGCTGTTATTAACATTTCTGCTCAAAGCTATTACCTAAAAGAAAATGGCAAACGTGATTTCAGTCTTACAGAAGCTCAATTATTGGCTAAATACTTTAACACAACAGTGGATGAATTATTTGAACAATAAAAAATAAGTACATCATGACAATAAAAAAGATCTTTTTCAGCATTAATTTCTTAAATGTTTAATTTTTGATGACACTCATTCATTGGGTGTTTTTTTACCTTTATAAGTAAGATAAATACGCAAACTTCCATTTTCAAGAACGACTTTTCTTTCATAGTCTTTTAAGGGATCTTCCTCCTCCTCTTCTTCCACTTCTGTGCCTGGTACTTCATATACCCATGCTCCTGCATTGTTAAGTAGTTCAGATAATCCAGGAGGAACTGGTATTTCATAACCATTTAAGGAAATGCCCGTTACGATAACATCAAAATCAACTTTTTTCTTCAACTACAATCACCACTCACGAGGAAACTTTTCCTCATTAATTGTCACATTTCCTGCTGTTAAATCCTTGTACTTGATTTCCATCCCATATTTTCTCGAAAGGATGCTTTCAAAAATAGGCTTTAAAGCAAGAACGGTTTCCTCGGTCAGTTTATAATTTTCAAAACCCATGCATTTCCTCCTTCGTTTATAGTATGTTGCCTTCTTAATTAGCCGGCTGCTCTTTTATCCACATTAGGAGAAAATTTTCAGTTTCAAGAGCTGGGAAGTACCACTTCCCTCCTACCCTTCGTTTTGGAAATCTCTCATCATAAAAGAATTTTTCCTTTATGTTATTTTCACTCATACAAGTCTGTCTACAAAGTTCTTTCATATCCCAGAATGTAAGATGTCTATCCAATTGATCAAGGTGCTTTCTTAATTCCTCTAAAAAAAGCCGCTCTGCCATATCCTCATTAATTTTAACTGTTATCATTTTATACACCCCAAAAATCTTCATAGCTTACTTTATATCCAGCCTCATTTAAAACCTTAACAAGTCGAATTCCATTCTTCATATTAGGTGTATAGTCTCCTTGTTGACACAGTCTGCTGATTGTACTTTTACTAACTCCACTCTGATCCGCAAGTACCTTTTGAGATATAGAATTTATATCTATGAACTTTCCAAATTTGGAACGTGGCTTTCCTAATCCTTTTTCTGTCATATCTGCACCTCACCATTACGAAATATTTCTATACGCCTGTCTAAAAATCCTACAGGTAATTTTTTTTTTATTTGTAGGAAACTTGGACAAGCAGCTGCACATAGGCTTTAGCAAGGTAGCTGATTTGGCAGCTGGCAAAAAGCAATCAAGATTGCGACCAAAGTATCTATCAAGGTATAGCTGCCAAGGTAATGGATGGATAACGCTATATATATCAAGGAAAGTAAAAAGTGTTTAGAAGGAGCCGGGAGGCGAGTGGATAGGGGGAGAGCGCGAGAGGGGTAAAATTAAAATTCCACACTACAAAGGAGAGGAACAGCATGAAATTCTTCAGGAGTATGCAGAGTGCCAGAATAGAGGTCATCCCTTTTAATTCCTTTATAAACAACGAACAATTGGAGAAAAAACCAATTTCTAAGCCATTTCCCCTCTTTTCCTTTATCCCCCTTCATCAGGCCGCCATGATTGATCCGGTCTTTATAGGGATAGCTGCAGGTATTCTCCTGCTGGCCTTAATCGAAAAAGGATTAGCGGATACTGGGAACATTTCCATCGCCGCTTTCATATCCGCATTCCTTAGAATCTCTTTTCCTGCAGCTGGCTTAGGGGCTATCTGGTACCTGGTCAATGATTTGAAGTTTCTCTTCTGGTAGTGACAGACACTTTTGTCCTTAACTGTTAATAAATTAGTTTTCGTCATTTTGACTCAAACTAATTTACATGGGTGGCCCAAAAATGTCTTACCCTTTGGATAAACTAATTCGCCTACCAAAAAGGTAACCCAAAAATGTCCCACCTATAGCCCCGAACCAAAAAAGACCAATAGCTTAGGTTTCTCGGAAAAATCCGATAAACCATGGTTTTTCACTTTTTTGTGAGAAAGGATGATTGGATGAAAACTTGGTTAGCTAAACAGCGTGTGAAGGCTTCTGTTATGAAAGTGTTCCGAAATGGAGGGATTGGTATCCATTACTCTTACAGCTCAAACAGTGGTATCGTGTATCCTTCCATACTATGCATTCGTTTCAATTACTCTGGAATGTCCCTTGATGTTGTCTTTTCCCTTCCGACTGGCATGGATCCGAAAGAGGTTCTAAAAAAAGAGTATTGTTTCAAACAGGTTTTTGGGGAACGTATTGACCTTAAAGGGGATCATAAGCATTTCACATTGACCGTTTATACCGCTGATTCTATCAAGCTGCTCCCTTACTCCTTTGAAAAGTTCGAACCCTTCCTAAAAGGTTCTATCCCTATTATTTGCGGCAAAAGTTCCACTGGAAAAACCGTAGCCTATGACATGGTAAGTCATCCTCACCTGCTTATAGCTGGGGAAACAGGTTCCGGAAAGTCCACTCAGTTGCGGTCAATTTTGACCGGGTTGATTCAGAACTTGCCTTCCGAAAGACTACACTTGTATTTATGTGACTTGAAACGTTCTGAATTTCATGTGTTTCGAAATATAAAGCACGTCCAAGGGGTATACGTATCCCCGGCTGATATCCTCCCGATGTTACTGTATCTACAAGAAGAAACTCGGAACAGAGGCGATTTACTGGATAGTTACGAGGTAGCCCACATTGATGACCTGCCGGACCCGCCTCCCTATATCATCCTTTGTATAGATGAAGTGGCCTTACTGAAGAAGCAGAAAGCCCTCCTAGAGGTTCTGGAAGAGATTAGCTCTATTGGAAGAGCTTTAGGTGTCTTTCTTATTTTGTCCATGCAGAGACCGGACTCAAAGCTTCTGGAAGGTGCTTTAAAAAACAACATGACTGTTCGAATGGGGTTTAAATGCGCGGACCGGATTAACTCCAAGATCATTGGTACTCCGGGTAGTGAAAAGTTGAAAGGGGATGGAATAATGCTACTTAAATTGCAAGGGCAAGAGAAATTAAAGGAGATACAGGCGCCCTATCTGTCCATTGAGGAAGCAAAAAGCATACTGGCTCCCTATAAGTCTCCTACGAACCAGAAGTCCTTTAAACAACCTGAAAAAGACTCTGAGATTATAGACGCCATATTTGAGGTGTTAGACTGATGAGAAAAAGAGACCTGGCCATTGTAAAAGATTTAGAGCGATTCCGCTGCATGACACGTGATGACATTATTGATTTGCATTTTCAAGGCCTGAAGAACCCTGTTACTTGCTGTAATACAGTTCTGAAGAGGTTACGAAGAGACGGCAATATAGAAGTGAACACAGCCCAGCAGCCTTATATCTACTTCCCTTCTCCTTCTCCCATAAAAAAAGACTCAGCAAAAATCCCTCACTTCGTAAAGATCCTTGAATTTTACAAGTGTATAAAAGTTTACGCTTGTCCAGACACATTTATCGTTGAGCCAAAGTACGGAAAAGGTTATATGGAACCTGATGCCTTCATGATATGGAAGCGGGCCCCTTTCTTTGTGGAAATTCAACGGTCCATCTATTCCGAAAAGGTTATGAATGAGAAGTTCGCAAGATATGTATCTTACTTTCAAAGTTGCGAATGGCAACAAGAATCCTGGCAACCAGATCATAAGAACGTCTTTCCTAAAATTTTATTGATTACGGATACAAGATACAATCTACCGCGGCATTCCTCTGTCCAGTTCTTTCAGGTACAAAACTTGGAGCAGTTTCTAACATTTGCAACAAGAGGGTTAGAGACTAAAAAGTCTCTAACTACTGATGGAATCAAGGTTAATATCGGGTATTAAATAAAATTATATATAACTCCTAATTAACCCGTTTTTATATAATTTTAGTTATAAAGAAAAGTTAGAGACCATACACTGTATCATATAAAATAAAAAAGGAAGCGCCCGGTAGCGCTTCAAAGAACAAAAATTCAGATGAGAAAATCAAGTATACTGCAAATAATCGATAAAGATACTTGAATTAATTTTATCCATTCCATAAAATCCCCCCCTTTTTATAACCCTATTAATTGGATGTTAGTTTTATTACACGTGTTAGTCTTTAAGCCAAAAAGAGCCTCCCCCTTAATAAAGGGGAGGCTCTTTTTAATTCCATTTATAAGATTTTTTTAACTTATTTAATTTTGTAGGATATTTAACATAACCATCACGTTGCAAACGGCCTAATACACAACCCGGTGAAATGCCAACTTTATGTGAAAAATCAATTATTGCTGATTCAGAAAAATCTTCTTTGGCAGTAAAATTCGAATACGACCTTTGGGGTATTAAAGTTTGTGCCGCGAAAGCATTTGCCTCTTCTTCCAATTGATCACGATTATCGCTGTATTCTAAAAAGGTAGTTTTTTTACTGTGTTTTAAAATATGAGCAGCTTCATGGAAGAAAGAAAACCAAAAATGGTCATTCGTTCCATGCCGAAAACATAGTTGGATTATTGGTTTTTTTCCAACCCAGGTAGCAGCCCCACTAACACGACTTTTAGGCGGATCTGGTATCAATAAAAATACAACACCTGCTTTACCACATAAATCAGTCAACTTAGGTAAAAATAATGCAGGATCTTCATCTGTAAGTTTTCTGATTTCTTTTAGCGTTTCTTTAAACAATTTTTCATTATAAGGAGGGTATTGCTTTTGCAGAGCTTCGATTTCCCCTTTTCTTAACCAGGCAGCTACAGACTCCGCATTCGCAGGAAAAGCTTCGGATTGGCGAAAGGCTGCATCAGGTTGGGAAAACGTCTCTTTCCATACATTTTTCCATGCCTCAAAACTAGCAACCCCAAAAAAATTCAATACTTCTTGTAATTGCAAAGTCTTATTAGAACATTCCTTTATCCAGTTATTTTGAATCATAAACTTCAAAGGGAACTGTTTTAAATGAGATATATCATCATTAAGATCGTCTTCATGCTTTTTTTTTGCAAGTAAATGCCTGTAGTTACTTTCTAAATTATTCCAGAATTCAGCTGAAACACCAAAAACACTTTCAAACTCTATGGCAGTTTCTTGAGTAATAGGAGCTTTCCCTTTAATTATTTCATTTATATTCTTCGCTGATCTTCCAGTTCTTTCGGCAAGTTCAACTTGTGACATATCATAATGATCCAATAGCTCTTGTATAGTATCTCCAGGAGGGATAATGTAATTTGGATTAAATTCATTGTTTTGGTTATCTACCATGATAATCAACCCCAACTTCTAAAATTTTTATGGCAGTAACTAAAGTACGGTCTAAACCACCATCATCTTTTCTGGGAATTGGACTGTGATCAGGTTCAAAAACCAATCTAAAGGGATGATGTAAATCGATAGCTAATTGCCCTGTTCTGTCCCCATATAATTCATGTAACCGGGGAGGGGGTAAATGACTTATCTGCTCAAGAGTAGGTGCAGCATGAAGTTCTAATAGTCGCTGCTGAAGTTTTTTTGCTGACTGTCTTTCTAATTGTTTATTCATTTCTTTATAATCATTGCACAATTTCTGGACTTTTTTATTCTTGAAAGATATATTCATCAAATACCCCATTTATGAAAAGTATTAACGTAATCGGTTAATTAATACCTATAATTAATATATTCTTTTTATCAAATTTTGTAAATGGAAATCGCTTATAAATTATTTTACAAAATAATTTGAATTATTTATAGAATTTATTATATATTTTCAAAAAAGCACCTTTTATATTTTCAAATCCAATCCCTCTACTTCGCCGTAATCTTTTCCTTTTTTAAACTAGATAATTTTATTCCTGTAGTGCCTCCTATTAAAGATGACTTCCGCAAAATAAAAAGCACCATAGGTGCTTAATCACCAAAATTTATCTTTAATTTTTCTCTCATGATGAGTACAGTTTGATCCTCTTTTGGTTCAATCGGAATTAACCCATATTCCTTTTTGACAGTATTATTAGAAGTGTTTATCTCACTAACTATATAATAGTCCTTATATAAGGCAACAACCCAATACTGGTTCTCATTCGTTTTTAATATGGTTTGATAGCCACCCTTCTTTAAACTGAAATCACTTAAACAATATCCAACTATTCCTGGAGCAGTCAGACCAACAAGCATAAAAAATATTAAAAATACTGGTTGTTTTGTTATCTCGTTTTTACTTAGAACTAAGAAAACCCCAAACAGACCCAAAAAAAGCGTTAGAATTATTAGCCCCTATATAGATTTTCAAAAACCAACTAACTACTAGTAAAATTATTATCATAACCAACAAAGTAATCTTATGTTGCTTTAGCATTGCTTCAGATGCTTGTATCACTAAACTACTAGTGTTTAAAAGTAACACTCCCAATATAATAAGACCACTGGATAAAGTAGTAATATTTAATTCTATAAAGAAAGATGGTATACCTTTATAAAAGTATTCACCTAGATAAAACGAAAACACCATACCATATGATATTACAGTTAATATTAATACAATATCAATCTTAGAAAATATTTGTTTAATAAAATTCATACCTTCCCCTCCTCCTCTAATCCTTTATCTATCCAATAAAAAGGCACCTTCTAAGGTGCCGTTACTTTTGCTCTGACAATATCCGATAAAGATCTTGTATCGCCTTTATATATTCATCATTCCAATGATTGTTTGAATCTCCCTTACTATTAAATTTCAATACAACTTCTCCGTTGTTGCAAATTTTAAAGTCCACACCATCATTATCATATTCAGGAATAGATAAAGATAATTCAACACTATCAAGATTAAAAGGAATTGTATCAACCTTGTACATTTCCTTACTTTCAATAGTAACAAGAGCAAAATGCTTTTCAAACAAAATAATTAATTCTTTATTTCCTTCTCCATTATATATATTTCTTGCGTAGAACCATCTTACGTTATCCTTGTTAATATAATGAGTGATTTTTTTGAGAAACTTTTTATAAGTCAAAGTCTGATTTTCAAATAGGCCACTATTTACTTCATCCTGAAATTTTTGGAATGAATTAACCAACGTTCTTCCTCCTTTTATTAAAAATTTTCTTCGTAATTTAGTTTTTGAATATCAGTCGATATGTAAGGATTTCGTTATTGTCGTCTAGAAATGTTAGATCCTCCTCTGATAATTCCTCGCCAGCCGCAAGCCTTTTTTTTAATCTTCTAATTTCCTCTAAATTTTCTCGTTGAAGGCAGTGTAAGTAATATTTAGCACCGTCAGGATACCTAGTATTTGTGTTAAACTCAACATCTTGAATATCCGGAAAGCTATATGTGTATTCTTCATTTGTTTCCGAATTTCTAACATCAATTAACAACAAGTAACCTGTTTTTGTTTCAAGGACCTGACTCCCTAAAACAAAATGGAGAATTATTTCATCAGGACCAGGTATATTCGGAGAATAACTTAATTGAATACATTTAAATTTCTTTAAGTCTGACTCCAAAAATGGATCAAAAAGTTTCATTTTCTATTTCTCCTTTGCGATTTTTTCAAGCGATATTTATATCGGATTTAATCGGAAACTTTCAACCTATTATTTTACATAAAAAAGCACCCAACTTAATGGATGCTCTTTAAGTATCACCAACCTCTGGCTGCTGATACTCTTCCTACAGATGTAACTTTAATAACATTTATTTTTTCAAAATTGATATAAACTAGATTCCCATTAGAGTCCGTTATCCATTGATTATTTTTTATAACATGATTATCTCTAACATCTATTGGATCTTTACCTTCCACACTTTGCTTTACTGTTTGATCATTTAGATGATAATAAATATTAAATTTTGCCATTATTTCACCCCCCTCAGTCCCTCTCATTCGACAAAAGAAGATGGTTTCCTGCAAGAAAAAGCACTCCAAATGGAATGCTTCCTCTCTCTGTATTAAGTATTAAAGTAACTGCTGACTTTTCTTAATTCATCTGCTTCTTCTTGCAATTTCTGCAACTTAGGTAAAAGAAACAGATTTTCTTTTTCATCCAATAAATCCATAATCGCAATTTGATCCTTATAATTTTCCTTCAACTTGTTTATTATAACGCCATGATTTTCATATATGTTCATAGCCAACCTCCCTTCTGCTCTAACCATTCGACAAAAGAAATCTTGTCCCTTCAAGATACCTCTTTCAGCAGCACTTTTGTTAGAAAGCCCCGTTTTCCATCCAGTGCCGTTAAAATACCTCTCACAAGATAAAGCTGATCATTTACATATATCCCTTTACCAAAGACCGGTATACGATGTTCATTTAACGACATCTTCTCTTCCCTAATCATCTTGCCTTCACAGAAAAACCTGAATAACATGTTCATTCCCCCTTAAAAAGAAATTCGATGCATTCAGGTTTTTATCCTGTTTATACTGTTACCTTACCAGGATCTAAATCCTTACTCCCAAGGCACGTTAGTTCATTTCATCCACATATGTTGCATCATATAATATCTTCTTTAATCAATTTCAATAATTTCACCTATACAACGTGGATCTAATACATATTCAACAATATTGACTTCTTCAGAAACAGGACCATAGGATGGGTCTGCTTCTAATATGGCCAATATAATCTCTGAATCAGCAATGGTCTTATAAATCGCTGTATCGCCATCTTCATTCCATTTATTTTTAAAATATAGGGCAGTTTCCAAGTCAGATGTCCACGGCATACCTCTTTTGCTTTTAAAGGGTGCCCCTCTGTACAAAACGGTTTTATTCTTTGGCCTCTCTAAACCACAATTTGAGAAGAAGCCGACCTCTTTGAAATAAGGTAGCCAAAAGTGATAACCTTCAATCATAGCAAAACCGGCATTTATCCACGCCTCGGTGAGAAACTTCACTTTTTTATTGGCGGGAATATTATCCCAAAATTTCTGCAACACATAACCTTTATCAAAATACGGTGCAGCTCTTAAAGCTTTAAAAGCATCTGGTTCATTAAGCATTCTATTCCGTGCTGCTCTTACACTTCTCATTTCAAAGAAAGTTAAAGTATTTAGATACTCCTGGATCATCCATTTTCTATTCGACAATTTCCTTCCATCAAGTTCAATGTTATGCCCATAAACACTTGCAAGCTCATTCATTAAAGTCATAGCCTTCTCTTCATCTATATTCATAGCCAGAGCGATATCTGAAATCCCCCCACACTTGTTTCTTATTAAGTCCGACACTGCCTGATGCTCTTCAGGTAACACTACTTTATCTCCCGACATATGTTCCTCCTTAATCTGATTTGTCAATTTGCAAACGGTTAATAAAAAACACAAAGCCGCCTACAAAAGCAGCAATTTTAAACCTTTGCTTTTACATATCCTGACTGCAGGATTCCCGATAAAAGTTTTTTAGTATTCTATTGTCATACCACAATTCAAAAAAGGGACAGACTACTTGGTCCATCCCCTCTGTCTATTTATGCACCTGCAGGCTCTTCAGTAATTGCAAGGTCCAAATCATAAACTTGTACTGCTTGATTATCTTTAGGCTTTCCAGTAGCAAACTGTTTGGCGATATATAGGGTTGCATCGTCCATGGCTAATGTTTGATCAAACTTCTTAACTTCCATTTCTCCACCAATTGCCGCGAGGTATTCCCCTTTTACAAAGAATAATACTTTACCTTGAGGAACAAACATAGATTCCGTAAAGATTGGGCTGAATGGAAGGCTGGATACATAGGATCCTGCAGCATTTTGAACTGTTGAATTTGCTTTAATACCAAAGCTGTCAAATGGATTAGTAACCATTACAACTTTTCCGGCAATATTTCTGACTCGATCCTCGCTTCCCACAGTGTGAATAGATAGTTTTTCTACCACGCCTTTTAGCTCATTGATCGTAGTGCGTCCAGGTTTGAAGGTTAAAGTACCTGCAGAAGTTTTATCAGGGTATACCATTACCCCATTTTCTACTGATCCATTTAAATCCTTCAGCAAACCAATAGGTTGATTATCTCCAGTTCCTTCGACAAAACCACGTTCTAAGCCAACTGACATTGCTTCCACAATCATTGTACGAACATAACGTTCAACCCATACTGGCCCTAGCTTCAACATATCATTAGAGATGGGAATAAATGCAGTCAATTTAAGTTGACTGATAGATTCTTTTCGGAAAGTAGCATTTAGTTGTCCTTTAATATCCCCAAAGATCGGACCCCAGACAGCTGCACCTTCTGGATTACCATAAATGAATTCGGTAACAGCTCCAAGGTTTTGAATCCCAATTTGCTGCAGTAATGGATGACTTTGTTGTAAATCTTCAAAAACACGTTCTTGTGTTTCTACAGGAAGAGTTTCATTGTCTTTAAAACCACCTTCTTGAATTACTGCGTTGAAAAACCTTATTTCTTGTCCAGATAATTGATTTGCTCCATGTGATCCAGTATACATTTCTGCCTGAACTTCTTTTCGTATGTTGTTTGTTACCTCTCTTTGTAGTTCATCGAAGTAATTTGTAAAAGCTTCTGTTTGCTGTGATTCGGTACTTTCTGTGTTTGATAATACTTCTGTCAATTTTTTCTTTGCATCGTTCATTTCATTTTTATTATTAAATCTCATTACCATAGTTAACACACTCCTGAATTTTTATAGTTTATTAGAGTAACTGTTTAAAAACGCTCTTGCGATAGAACTTAAACCTGCTTTTTCTTCACTTTTTTTCTCATTCATAACTTTATTTCTGATACCATCAATAACCTTTTGTGGAATCATACTTGGCATAGCACTGTAAGCAGCGATTTTGACGGTATTATCCATGAACATGATTTCATCAACAAAGCCGTTCTCTAATGCCTGCTGAGGATCCATCCATGTTTCTTCGGCCATCATATCTAGCAATTCCTCTTCTGTTTTTCCCGTTTTTAGCATATATGCATTTACGATAGTTTTGTCTGTAACCTTTAACCGCTCTGCAGTTTTAGTCATATCACGATGATCACCATAACCAACTGTGGCAGCATTATGAACCATAATTTGACCAGTAGGCGTAATTCGAACTTTGTTCGTACCTGTTGCAATAAAAGATGCTGCGCTTGCTGCTAACCCTACAATTTGAGATTCAGTATCGCCTGGATAGTTTTTTAATGCCGTATAAATTTCTGATCCATCCCACACGTATCCACCGGGGCTATTGATAGAAACAATTACATCTTCACCTTTTGCATTCTCGAGTTCTTGTATGACTTTACGAGGCCAGGTGGCATCCATTTCGAACATTTCATAAATCCAAGCCTCATCGTTTGAAATTATTGGCCCTTTAACTTCGATTTTGTACGTCATTTTGTTTTTTTCACCTCCTTTTATTGCATTATTTGAAAGGTTCTCTAAGCTCTAAAACTTTGTCATTATTGACTTTTCTGTCCTAACCCCCCCTATACGCGTGAGAAAAGCAGAAAAATTTGGGGAGTAGAGACCCCTGCCCGGTCCCCGGGTTAAAAAATTTCAGTGAAACCTTTTAGGGGGGGATGTTCATCATTCCATAGAATCACTCCTTTCAAGGGAATTTAAATAATTCCTAATGCCGTTGCGAATAACCGGATTGCTTGTTTCTTCTGATCATAAAATTGGTTTTTGGATAGTCCTAAATCCATGCAAATTGTTAAATCATTGACTGCTATATTACCCAGGTACTTTTTTTCTAGGATCATACGTTGCGTGTCATCCAAAACCTCATTTAAAACTCGATTTACATGCTTATACTTTAGTTCCTTTACGCTATCCCTACTGATCATTTCAGGAAAGACTCTACCTACCCCAGTTTCTTTAAGCTCTTTGTTATTCTTCACCAATACTTTTAAGGCTTTATAGAACTTCAATTCTTCAGCAACAATCCTTTTTAATTCGCGATCATTTATAACCTTTGGCTGAATCTCCTGGCCACAATTAATGCTATATAGTTCCTGTTCCATAGCCCTCACCCTTGTGTTATAATTTAGGTGAATTAAGAATTAATTACTTTCGACTAAGTTTTTTTAATGACACCTTTGCTATTGCCGTAGCAGAGGTGTTTCTTTTATTACTTGACTTGTCTTCTATTAATCTATTAACTATTTCATCCAGGTCCTTTAGAGTAACCACACCAGCCCCCTTCAACTTCCCCAGAAGATAAACAAAATACAAGGCCCACATTGAATCACTGTTTTTACTTTCTTCTCTGAATATGTGTTTGATTAAAAATCTTTCTGCATATTTAGGAGAATATTGCTTTCCTAGACGCGTCCGAAGTTGAATATAATCTGTAATTTTTTTCTTTGATTTTGCCATTTAATATCACTCCCATTATTTTTTATAAATATTATGAATTAATTGGTTACTGTTAATCACTCCAATTGAAGGACTCAGGATCCCCTCCTGCAGCTATCCATCTTTGAAACTCAATATCTTTACTTCTTGGATCCTTATTTACAGTCGCTTCCAACTTCTGATTTAATTTGCTTATAGCCTCATCCACCTTTATATTTCGAATAATCCCTAAGGTATAATTTTCTTTTTTTGAATGAAATGCTGAGTTTTCAAGATGTGTTTTAACTCCATACTCCACACGCTTTTCAGGATACTTGTCCCAATCTTGATACATTTTTAAAATGACAGAATCAGATATCTTCCCACTACTTCTGGTATGTCGAATCATTTCTAAGTAATCATCAATGATTTTTAATTGACTGTTAGAATACCTGTGACGCAAATTTTCAATTTGTGAAGGTATATGTGTTTTCTTTTCATTCTTTACTTCTTTATATTCTTGTTTGTGGTCAACTGTTGGTTCATTTGATGGTCTTTTGTTGGTCATTTGTTGGTCAACTTCTTGATATCGAGACCAATTATTTATTGTTACCACGCTGTATTTGGTAGTTTTATTGATGGTCAAATACCCGAGCTTTTCTAGTCTTTCTAGCCACCTATAAACGGTCTTAGGTTCTTTCACCCTGTCTCCCTGTTTTAAGCCATTATTGTACATGTCGAATAGAGTAAACCTGCCTGTTACAAATTGCCCTGGCAGTAAATGAACCATCTGGCGATCCACGACCTGATCTCGTTCTTTATGGGTGGCTTCAGTTAAACAGATAATCCACAATCTAAAAAACTTGTGATCATTAAAAATAGGATTATCTCTAATTTTCCGATGTAGCTTGATCCATCCTTGCATAATCACCTCACCTACTTGCCTATTAACCTCTTTGTATCGAGGCTCAAAATGCTGTTTATAACTTCATTACCAGAAATTTTTTTGGATTTTATTTCAGCTAAAAGCCTCTCCATAATATCTTCTTTATCTACAATTTCCTCTTCACAAAAATGATTCAGATGTACTTTTACGAAGGCATCCTGATAGTATGATTTGCCTTTGCCAACGAGTATCGTATTCAGAACATCATAAATGGTAACTTGTTCACCAAACACTTCAATCAAATCTTGATTGTTTAATTGCATTTCAGAAATGCGGCCTTTTACTTCATGATATAAAACAACTATCCCCTCTTTACTAGCCCCCCAATGAACATCAAGCCGACCTTTTATCGTATTTTCATACATTTTTTACATCCCCTCTTTTTCAGATGACCAACGATCGATATAAGCTTCAACCTGTTTGCGATGAAAGAGCCATTTTGCACCTACCCGAAATTTAGGGAAATTAGGATCTGAAATGAAAAGCTTCTGAACAGTCGGCCAAGATAAAGAAAGCATTTTGCAAAGTTGCTTAGTATCCATAAGCAAAGCCTCTAATTCAATTTGATCTAAGCGTTTTTGAATTTCATCCAGATATAAAGCTTTCAATTCTTCTTGGTTTACTTTTATGTCAATCAATTAAATTCACTCCTTTTAATCAAACTGATGCCTCAATTTCGAAAATATCGTCAAACTCGACTTCTAAAGCATCAACAATTTTTTTTGCTATTGGAGGACTTGGTTTTCTGTTACCATTACAAACTTGAATTGCAGTAACTTCACCGATTTCAGCAACTTTTGCCAAAGCGCGTTTAGTAAAACCTTTTCTAATAAGTGCCCTATGAATTTCTTCAATTTTAGGATTTATTTTCATTCTTTACCCTCCTTTATATTGCTAATAGCAATATTTATATTTAGATACTACATCAAAATATATCAATTTGCAATACTAATAGTAATAAATATTCCAATTTGCTATATTTATTATATAAAGTTATCTAAAGGAGCGATATAAAATGGGAAATGAAGAATTTGGTTTACATCTTCGAAATCTTAGAAAGAAAAAAGGGTTAACTCTTGAAGAACTAGGAAAGTTATCAGATTTATCACAGCCTTACCTTTCGCAAATTGAAAATGGGAAAAGGGCAATCCCCTCACCAGAAATACTTTATAAATTATCTAAACCATTAGGCGTCGATCATGTTCATTTAATGATAAAAGCTGGGCATCTTCAGGGGGAAGAAAATGATTATTTGGAAAGCCCACTTGAAACAGAATTAAGAAAATTAGAAGATGGAAAACTAAAAGAAAAAATGCAAAAAATACAAAATGCTGAAAATGATATCATAAATATCCTTTTTCGACCAAATATTCACTATAGAGGAGTTATTCTTACTAAAGAAGATAGAAGAAAACTCGCAGATATGATAGATATAATGTTACGCAATAAAGAGGAATAAAGGAGGAATAAAAATGTCCAAGTTTAAACAACGAGGAAAATCCTGGAGTTATCATATTTATTTAGGTATAGACCCTTTAACAAAAAAGAGGATGGAAATATCTAAAGGTGGATTTAAAACTAAAAAGGAAGCCCAAGCTGCAGCCCGGCTTGTGGAAATAGAAAAACAAAATGGTACCCTGATTAAAGAGTCGCGGATGTCATTTGAAGAATTTGCTAAGGACTGGCTTAAGTCATACAGCCGCAGCGGGGTAAAAGTAAGCAGCGTAAGAGCCCGAGAAAAAGAAATGAAGCACTTTATAAGTGTTTGGGGTCCCTACCCTATAAGCAAAATCACAAAAAAAATGTACCAGGACAGGATACTCGATTTATTTGAGCGCTATAGCCAAAATTATATGGATGGCATTCACGCATGTGGAAGAATGATTTTTAGGCAGGCAGTAGAACTAGGGTTAATGAAAATCAATCCTACAGAAAATTTCAGGCTCCCTAAGAAGCAACAAACTGTTGAAGAACTTGAGAAAGAAGAAGAGGAAATAAATTTTTTGGAGAAAGAAGAGCTTGCACATTTCCTTAAGTTAGCTCAATCTGATGGCCTGGAAATGGATCATTTAGTCTTTACTGTCCTTTCCTATACCGGATTAAGAATAGGCGAACTATTAGCTCTAAAATGGACGGACTTTAATGCAAAACAAGCAACTTTACGTATAACAAAAACTATTTATAACCCAACTAATAATTTTGAAAAGTATCAGCTACTTACACCCAAAACAGTGGGTTCGAAACGCACAATCGAAATTGATGATATGTTGGTGAAAATGCTGAAAAAACACGAAATCAAACAAAAGGAAATAAAGCTTAAAAACAAACCTATATACAAAGATAATGGATTTATTTTTGCCCGAGATGATGGCCATCCACAATTAAGAAAAGTATTTGAAACAAGACTTCATCGTCTGCTAAAAAAAGCGGAAATACACAAGAATATAACTCCTCACTCGTTCCGGCATACTCATGCATCATTAATGTTTGAAGCTGGTGCAACAATTAAAGAAGTGATGGAGCGTCTGGGACATACTGATCCAAAGACGACAACAGTTATTTATACTCACGTTACCCAAAGCACAAAAGAAAAGACCTCCCACCAGTTCAGCAAACTGATGAAAGGCCTTCTCCATTAGGGTGATCTTTGTCTATTTACGAGGACAAAGACGAGGACATATTTAGTCAATTACCCTCATAAACGTTGATAATTCAACATTTATAAGTGTGTCTTACATCATGCCGCCCATTCCACCCATGCCGCCCATGTCAGGCATTCCGGCAGGAGCTGCGTTTTCTTCTGGCTTGTCAGCTACGACTGCTTCTGTTGTCAGGAACATAGCCGCAACAGATCCAGCGTTTTGAAGGGCAGAGCGTGTAACCTTAGTTGGATCCACGATACCAGCTTCGATCATGTTTACCCATTCGCCAGTGGCAGCGTTGAAGCCTGTGCCGACGCCTTCGCCTTTAAGGCGTTCAACGATGACAGATCCTTCAAGGCCTGCGTTGTGAGCGATTTGGCGGACTGGCTCTTCGATCGCACGAAGAACGATTTTCACGCCTGTTGCTTCGTCGCCTTCAGCCGTTAGCTCGGCAACTTTGTTGTATACGTTAAGAAGCGCAGTACCGCCGCCGGCTACGATACCTTCTTCAACTGCAGCGCGAGTTGAGTTCAAGGCGTCTTCGATGCGGAGTTTGCGTTCTTTCAATTCTGTTTCAGTAGCAGCACCGACTTTGATTACCGCTACGCCGCCAGCCAATTTCGCAAGGCGTTCTTGTAATTTTTCGCGGTCGAATTCAGAAGTTGTTTCTTCCATTTGAACGCGGATTTGGTTCACACGGCCTTGGATAGCAGCTGTGTCTCCAGCGCCTTCAACGATTGTAGTGTTCTCTTTAGTAACGACGATTTTAGCCGCACGTCCAAGAGAATCGATTGTTGCAGATTTAAGGTCAAGACCGACTTCTTCTGTGATGACTTCGCCGCCAGTAAGTGCTGCGATGTCTTCAAGCATTGCTTTACGGCGGTCACCGAATCCAGGAGCTTTAACAGCTACTACATTGAATGTTCCGCGAAGTTTGTTCAGTACAAGTGTTGCTAATGCTTCGCCTTCTACGTCTTCAGCGATGATCAATAGCGGCTTGCCTTGCTGAACCACTTGCTCAAGAACAGGAAGGATTTCTTGGATGTTGCCGATTTTCTTGTCAGTGATCAAGATGTATGGGTTGTCTAGGACAGCTTCCATCTTGTCAGAATCAGTTACCATGTAAGGAGATGCATATCCGCGGTCGAACTGCATACCTTCTACAACGTCAAGCTCAGTTGTGAATCCTTTAGATTCTTCGATAGTGATAACACCGTCGTTGCCTACGCGCTCCATTGCTTCAGCGATCAATTGACCGACTTCTTCGTCAGCTGCAGAGATTGCCGCAACTTGTGCGATGGATTCTTTGTTTTCAACTGGTTTAGAGATAGCTTTCAATTCTTCGATAGCAGCGTTCACTGCTTTTTCGATTCCTTTGCGGATTCCCATTGGGTTCGCACCGGCAGTTACGTTTTTCAATCCTTCGCGGATCATCGCTTGTGCAAGAACAGTGGCAGTTGTTGTTCCGTCCCCTGCTACATCGTTCGTTTTGCTTGCTACTTCAGCAACCAATTTCGCACCCATGTTTTCGAAAGCATCTTCAAGCTCGATTTCTTTCGCGATAGTTACACCGTCGTTTGTGATCAGCGGTGAACCGAATTTCTTTTCAAGTACGACGTTGCGTCCTTTTGGTCCAAGCGTTACTTTTACTGCGTTTGCAAGAGCGTCCACACCGCGAAGCATGGAACGGCGAGCTTCTTCACTAAATTTAATTTCTTTAGCCATAATATATAGTACCTCCCTAATCATTTTAGATAAAATTTTCGTTCAGTTAAGTATTTGTTAAGATTAACCGATGATAGCCAAAATGTCGCTTTCACGGAGAATTAAGTATTCAGTACCTTCATATTTTACTTCAGTACCTGCATATTTTGAGAAGATAATGCGATCGCCTTGGGCAACCTCTAAATTAACACGTTCGCCGTTTTCAAGAACACGGCCTGTACCGACTGCGACCACTTTGCCTTCTTGCGGCTTTTCTTTCGCTGTGTCCGGTAAAACAATACCGCTTGCCGTTTTTTCTTCAGATTCAACTAGTTCAATAATAACGCGATCACCTAATGGTTTTAACAAGTGAAACGACCTCCTCAAATTTCGTTTAAATAATTGCTATGATTATTAGCACTCAACTCCAACGAGTGCTAACACAATTATTATATTAAATAAATCGTCTCTATTTTGCAAGTATCTTCCTCATTTTTTTCGCAGATTTTTTTATAAAAATCAGGCAGGCTTCAGGAATAAATCGACGGCTTTTGGAATAGGATTTTTCGCTCTCAATAATTGGTGTTCTCCGCTGATTTTTGGTACCCTATTCTAATAGAGCATATTGTTTGGCACTTTAGGAAATTGAGCTTAAAGGGGATTTCGGTATTGAAAAAAGAATATTGGTTTGTCATGATCGTTTACATCATTGCGCAGCTGTCCAGCATTGTCGGAGTACCAATTCTGCTGGTGGCATTTGACATGGGCATTGCGCAGGCCACTGCCTGGTGGATCTTTGGAAGCTTCGCTGTGGCTGTGCTGCTGACTCTTCTCCTTTTGAGGAAGGAGATGACGGAGAAGAAGCGGGATCTGCAGGCGCCAATCGGGATTTCTCTGTTTTGGGCGATTGCCGGGATTTTTCTTGCCTTCTTCGCACAGACGGCTTCCGGGATGATCGAGCAGGCCATCGGCATCGATCCTGGCTCGGAAAATACCCAGCACATTACAAGCCTGATTGAACAGGCGCCTATGATGATTGTGGCCACCGCTTTATTCGGGCCTATATTGGAAGAAATCATTTTCCGGAAAATCATCTTCGGTTCATTATATAAGCGGTTCAATTTCTTCCTGTCCGCTTTAATCAGTTCAGCCATATTCGGGCTGGCGCATTTTGAGTTGGAACACCTTCTGTTATACACAGCAATGGGTCTGACCTTCGCTTTTCTGTACGTTCGGACAAAACGGATCTGGGTCTCGATTGTTGCGCACGTCGCCATGAATTCAATCGTCGTTCTTATGCAGGTTGTATTCAAAGATGAAATTGAAGAAATGCTCGAACATGCACCGGCCTTTATCGGAGGTTTTTTATGAGACGGTCACCTTTAACAATGGGCATGATCTACGTCGGCCTTGGCGTGCTTTTCACGTTCATGGCCATCCAGCGGGTCTCGAATTCGGGATGGGGCTTCTTCGCCTACCTGCTTATTGTGATTGCTACACTTGATTTTGGCTCAGGCATCAGAATGCTTCTGCTGCACCTCAAAATCAAGTCGATTAAAAAGAATCAGAAGAAATAACAAAAGAACGCTGCCGCCTGAAGTGAACCCAAAAAGTTAGACACTTTATTTAGTTAGGCAACCTTGAGGGCATGAACTCGGTAATCAACCGGGCTCATGCCTTTTAATTTCGTTTTAATACGTTGGTGATTGTAATAATGGATATACTCCTCTAGTTCTTGTTTGAAATGCTCCATGCTGTCGAACTCTTGTAAATAAAGTAATTCAGATTTTAGTAGCCCAAAGAAATTTTCTATAACGGCGTTATCGAGACAATTTCCCTTTCGGGACATACTTTGTGTAATGCCATGTGTCTTCAAGGATTGGGAATAGGATTTCATTTGATAATGCCAACCTTGATCTGAATGGAGAATGGGTGTATCTCCTGATTCTAAATGCTTGATGGCTTGGTCCAACATCTTGTGGACTAACGAATAGGTAGGACGTGACTCTATTTGGTAGGCGATGATTTCTCCATTAAATAAATCAAGGATGGGAAATAGGTGCAATTTTTCACCATATAAATGGAATTCCGTCACGTCCGTCACCCATTTTTCATGAGGCTTGGTGGCCTTAAAATCCCTTTGGAGTAGATTAGGTGCAACCTTTCCCACCTTGCCTTTGTAAGAACGATATTTCTTCATCCTTACCATACATTTTAACCCCAGCTTATTCATTAACCGAAGCACTGTTTTATGGTTCAACTTAATCCCCCGATTACGCAATTCTAAAGTAATTCGTCGATATCCATACCTTCCTCTATGTGAATGAAAGATTTCTTCAATGACAGGCTTGATCTCTGCGTATTTATCCTGACGCCGAAAGGCGTTTATCCAATAATAATAAGTGCTCCTTGCGATATTTGCGACAGATAGAAGTAGCTTTAAGTTACATTCTGCCCTTAGTTCGTGTACAGCTTGTGTTTTCTGTCGTGCTGTAAATTTAGCCATATAAAAAACTGCACCTCCAATTGTTAGATGTGTCTAACAATTGGGGTGCAGTTCACGCCGCAGCGTTTTTTGTTTGCCTGTAAAAACGAAAACCCTTAAAAAAATGAACTCACAATAGTGACGATTTGATTCAGGGCCGCCAAGACGAAAAAGCCGCATACGGCGAAGAAAAACATCGTCCGCAGGAATTTCTCCTCGGCAAAAGCAATAAATAAAGCGATTCCGCTTCTGACGGCACACAGCAGGAAAAAAAAGAAAGCGGCAATCGAAGAGTCAGCAATCACACTGAGTAAAGCAAACAGAACAATCAGGATCCAAAGTACCTGTAAGAATTTTTTATATGCTTTTTCCATCCTCTGCTCCTTTTTTACTCTATCTTATCAAAGGAACCGCCTGTAAAATAGAAATTTTTGAAGAAACAAAAAGCACTGGTACAAGGACTGCCAAATGAGTATAACAGCCTTCCCGGCAGTGCATGGAGGGGCAAAATCAGGAGGTACCTGCGTGTTGGAAGGAGAGGAAATTAAACGTCCATTTAAAGCAGAATGGGCTGTTCATTGCCTATGTGGCAAAAGGAACATTAAGCTTGAATCTCCTGACTGCTTTCCGGCTTCCGAATGGAGACGGCTATATAAGATATCGAAAATGAAACGATTGTCAAAATGATATTCCAAATTGTAAAACTCACTTCTTCTCCAGGATAATAATAGAGGGAATACCCGATTTCATAGAGAAGATTCAGGCCCAATGTAATCAATGGTCCAATCACTGTCTTTTTCGTCAGGACAGACGATAACACACCTAATCCAATCACAACGAGCGGTACGATGACTAACTGCATCACAAAAGAATCAACCGACTCATATAATCCCATACTATTCCTCCTCTATATTTGGAAAGTATACCATACCGCTGATAAAAAAGACTAATTTTTCTGAAAATATATTTTATAGAGAATCTGACCCGTTTCCTCTACTGATTCGCCAATCAATTGAACCGCCCATGTGAAGCTGTCTCCTATTAATCAAACCAAAACGAAAAAAACGTCCCGAGATCAGCTCCCGGAACGTTTCGATGAAAGGCTCCGCCCATGAGCGGCCCCACTCTGTTAATCCTTCACCAATTTCTCCTCTTCGGCGACAATTGGGTAATGCTTTAAGAAATAAATCAATGACTGCAGCTCCACAGCCAGATCGATATGATGAATCCGGATTTGCGCCGGAACGGTCAGTCGGGCCGGCGTGAAGTTAAGGATTCCCTTAATATCGGCCTTAACCAGCCTGTCTGTAATCGATTGGGCCACCTGGGCAGGAACCGTCAGAATGGCCACGGTAATCCCGTTTTCCCGGATCTTCGTTTCGATTTCTTCCATATGATAAATCGGAACGTCGGCAATCTTTGTTCCCACCTTGGCTTCGTCTACCTCAAAGGCCATTTCGATTTTCGTATTGTTATTTTTAATAAAATTATAGTTCAGGAAGGCTGTCCCTAAGTTCCCTACCCCTATCAAGGCCACTTTGGTCAGTTCGTCCTGGTCGAGCGTCTTTCGGAAGAAGCTGAGCAGATAATTTACATTATAGCCGTACCCCTTCTTTCCCAATGCTCCAAAATAAGAAAAATCCCTGCGAATGGTGGCTGAGTCCACTTTCACCGCTTCACTCAATTCAGCAGAGGATACCCGCTGCTTCCCTGAAGAATGAAGGTTTTTAATAAATCGGTAATACAAAGGCAGCCGTTTCGCCGTTGCCTGCGGAATCTTCATTTGTTCGTGCATATTTTCTCCCCGCTTCCCGCTGACTTTCCATTTTTATTATCTATTCTTCTTTTTGCTGGAAAGTCCTTTTATAATCTGAACTGGATACGCCTCCTGTCTTCTCGACCAGGAAGGTTGGCCCGATGATCATTCCCTTATCAACAGCCTTGCACATATCATAAACAGTAAGAGCTGCGGCGGAAGCAGCTGTTAACGCTTCCATTTCCACACCTGTACTCCCTTTGGTCTTGACATCTACTTTTATCTTGAGTCTGTATCCCTCTTCTTCTTTTTCCCAATCAAAAGCAATATTGATTCCTTGAAGGGAGATTGGATGGCACATCGGAATAATGTTGGCGGTATTTTTCCCTGCCATGATGCCTGCCACCTGTGCAACCGCTAGCACATCTCCTTTTTTCATCTCATTGTTGGCGATTTTCCCGTAAATGGTCTCATTCACCAGGATGCTGGATTGGGCCGTTGCTGTGCGGACGGTTTCTGGCTTGTCGCTGACATCAACCATTTTCGCTCTTCCCTGTTCATTAAAATGCGTGAGTTTATCCATTACTATTTTCCTCCTCTAAATAATACACCATAATTACTTTTTATGTAACAGCTTGTTTTTCTCTTCCGAATTCAACATGATTGCCGATAAGATCCTTAATACGGTACACTGTCTATAACGCTATGAGGTGAATCAAAATGATGCTATTACAAATTAATCAGCTCTCCAAATATTATGGGGCTGAACTCATTTTATCAAATATGAAGCTTGAAATTCAAAACAAAGACCGAATTGCCCTCGTCGGCCGGAATGGTGCCGGCAAATCCACCCTGTTAAAGATCATCGCCGGGCAGCTGTCGCATGACGGCGGGGAAATCATCAAGCCCAAGGATGTAACCATCGGCTATATGGCCCAGGACACGGGTCTTGAGTCCGAACTGTCGATGTGGGATGAGATGCTGACCGTCTTTGAAGACTTGATCTCCCAGGAAAAAGAACTGCGCCGGCTGGAGACAAGCATGGCCGACCCGGCCGTTTTCGAGAATGATGCCGTCTACCAGCGGATCCTTGAGGAATATGACTCCCTGCAGGTTTCGTTCAAAGAAAAAGGCGGCTACCAGTATGAAGCGGATATCCGCTCTGTCCTGCATGGCCTCCAGTTCAGCGATTTCGACTATTCCACCCGGATTTCCACGCTGAGCGGCGGACAAAAAACAAGGCTCGCACTCGGCAAACTGCTTTTGAAGCGTCCGGATATCCTGATTCTCGATGAACCGACGAACCATCTGGATATTGAGACCCTTTCCTGGCTCGAACAATATTTGCAGGGCTACCAGGGAGCCGTGCTGATTGTGTCCCATGACCGCTACTTCCTCGACAAGGTCGTCAACCAGGTGTATGAGGTTTCCCGCAAGTCGATCAAGAAATACCACGGGAACTACAGCTCTTATATTGAGAAGAAGGCCGAGGATTATGAGCGGGACATGAAGCTCTATGAAAAGCAGCAGGAAGAAATGGAAAAGCTGCGTGACTTCGTCCAGAAGAATATCACCCGCGCTTCCACGACCAAGCGGGCCCAGAGCAGGCGGAAGCAGCTCGAGAAAATGGATGTGATGGACAGGCCGCAGGGCGATGAGAAATCCGCCTCCTTCTCCTTCCAGATTGAAAAGCAGAGCGGCAATGAAGTGCTGAACGTCAAGGACCTTGCCATCGGCTACGGGGACGAAACCGTTTCACAGAACATTTCAGCACGGGTCACTCGGGGCGAGAGCATCGCCTTGGTCGGTCCGAACGGAGTCGGCAAATCAACGCTCCTGAAGACAATCATCGGCAAGCTCCCTAAACGGGACGGAAGCTTCCAGTTCGGCACAAATGTCCAGGTCAGCTATTATGACCAGGAGCAGGCTAACCTTGTCTCTAACAAACGGGTGCTGAATGAATTATGGAACGAGCATCCGCTTCTGCCTGAGAAGGACATCCGCACCGTGCTTGGCAATTTCCTGTTTTCTGGAGACGATGTCCTGAAAACCGTCCATACATTAAGCGGCGGGGAAAAAGCACGGCTTGCCCTCTCCAAGATCATGATGCAAAAAGGGAATTTCCTGATTCTCGATGAACCGACGAACCATCTCGATCTCGATAGCAAGCTTGTCCTCGAGAATTCGCTGATTGATTATCCGGGAACGATCCTCTTCGTGTCCCATGACCGTTATTTCATCAACCGGATCGCCACCAAGGTCATTGAGCTCTCCAAAGACGGAACCGAAGAATTCCTCGGCGACTATGACTATTATGTAGAGAAGAAACAGGAACAGGCCGAGCATGCCGCTTTTGACCTGCAGGAAAAAGGGCTCCCGGACAAACCGGCTGCCGACCAGGCCGAGAAGTCTTCTTATAAAATTGATAAAGAAGCGAAAAAGGCCGAACGCCAGCGGCAGCGCCGGATTGAAGAAATTGAAAATACGATGGAAAAACTGGAAGCCGAAATCAAGGACTATAACGAAATTCTCTGTGATCCTGATGTCTTTCAGGACCATGAGAAAGTGCTTGAAATCCAGTCCAGCCTCGACCTTGCCCAGTCCAAGCTTGATGAACTTCTGGAAGAATGGACAGAGCTTGCGGAATAATGCATGCAGCCGGAACAGATACCTGTTCCGGTTTTTTTCGGCAGCGGCAAGGATCCATCAACAGCGGCGGTATTTAGACGGGAAAAGAGAAAGATAGTTATACACAACGTTATCCCTGTTACCCACATTTTTATGCACATAACAAACAGCCTTCTTATCGTATTTTTTAAACTTATGCACATTATCCACAAATAAATCCTTTGTTATCCACAAAACAGTCCTTTATTAACAGAAAATTATCTATTATTCGTCATTTTATCCACAGACCGGAGAAAGATGTTCTATCATCTCAAACAAAATAAAGTTATCCACAAAAAAAGGACCCCCACTGGGATCCTTTACATCGTTTCAATGTCTAAGCCTGGATTTCCGTTCATACTTAAATCGGATACTCTTCCTTTTTCAAACAGGACGCTGCCGGCCGCTCCAATCATCGCGGCATTATCTGTACAGAGAGAAAGCGGCGGAATCACGAGCTGCACATCCGGCAATTCGGTAAAAGCCTCCGTCAAAGCGGTACGCAGTCCCTTATTGGCCGCAACTCCTCCGGCAAGCAGCACCTGCTCTACGCCATATTCTTTGGCAGCCTTAACCGTTTTAGTGACGAGCACTTCAATGACGCTCGCCTGAAAACTTGCGGCAAGGTCCGCCGGCTCAATTGTCTCTCCTCTTTGCTCCGCATTATGCAGTGTGTTGATGACCGCCGACTTCAGGCCGCTGAAGCTGAAATCATAGCTTCCTTCAAGCCAGGCCCGCGGAAGATCAAGCGTCGGGCTTCCTTCATGGGCAAGCCGGTCAATATGCGGGCCGCCCGGATAAGGCATGTTCAATGTCCTCGCTACCTTATCATAAGCTTCCCCGGCAGCATCATCCCTTGTTTCGCCAATCACCTTGAAGACACCGGGAGCCTCGACGAGCACAAGCTCAGTATGGCCTCCGGATACAACAAGCGAAAGGGCTGGATAATGAATTTCTTCGATGAGCCGGTTCGCATAAATATGCCCGGCAATATGATGCACCCCGACCAATGGCAGTCCGTGCGCGAACGCCACCGCCTTGGCTGCATTGACACCGATCAGCAGCGCTCCGACCAGTCCCGGTCCTTCTGTGACCGCAACGGCATCAAGATCCTCATAGCCGATTCCGGCCTGGGACAGGGCTTCTTCCAGTACAAGCGTAATCTGCTCCACATGATGCCTGGACGCAATCTCCGGCACCACGCCGCCAAACCGCTTATGGCTTTCAATTTGGGATGCGACTACATTGCTGACAATCTCTTTTCCGTTCTTAATGACGGCTGCGGCTGTTTCATCGCAGCTTGTTTCTATACCTAATATCAATTGATCTTTTTTCACGTAAAATTCACCCACATTACATATGCATCTTCTCGGTTGTCCGTATAGTAATTTTTGCGTATGCCGCCCTTTTGAAAGCCAAGCTTTTCATAAAGCGAAATCGCTACATGATTGCTGACACGGACCTCCAATGTCATTTTAATAGATCCCATGCTGAGAGAAACCTCAATCATTTTCCTCAGCAGGGCTTCCCCAAGCTTCTTTCCCCGATACTCCGGCAATATCGCGATATTGGTGATATGGGTCTCATCCAGGACGATCCACGCACCGCAATATCCGGCAATCTTGCCTTCATCTTCAAGGACCAGATAGACCGCATATTGATTATTTGTCAGTTCATTATAAAAGGCATCCTTGCTCCACGGCAGTGTGAACGAATGTCTTTCCACTTCCAGAACCTGATCTATATCTTCTACTTTCATCAGTCGGAACGTCATCGTTTTACTCATCGTATCGTTCGCTTTCTATTTATTTATTTTTTTCTGCCTGCTGCTCGAGCCATTTTGTCTCGGCTTCCGCCATACGGATATAATTCGGCACAAAATGATGAATATCCTCTTCCGGTCTCTCACTGCCGATCAGCGCCAGCTCTCCCGGACGCGGATTGAATAAAGAAGCAGGTGCGAAAAAGGCCTGATCGCCCATCGCTTCCGTGAGCGCTTCCCGGTGCAAGTCCATATCCTGGCCGACAAACAGCACAGGCTTTCCAAGCTCATGAAGCTGCTTTCCCCATTCTGAAGATAACATATTGCAGTCTTCCATCACTGTCTGAATCGTGCCATCTTCCGAAAACGCATAAAGGCCGGTATACACCTGCCCCCTTCTTGCATCAAACAAAGGCGAAATCATCCCTTGAAAATGTCGGCCATTCGCTGCCAGAACTTCCAGGCTGGATACAGCTGAAAGCGGGATCTTCAGCGTCCACGCCAGCGTCTTGGCAATCGTCACGCCAATACGGACCCCTGTATAAGATCCCGGACCTTTGGCAACCACAATCCTGTCCAAATCCTCCGGCTTCGTATCACAGTCCTTCAGCAAAGTCTGAATCGCCGGCATCACCCTTACAGAATGGTTCTTTTTTAAGTTCGTAATATACTCGCCGACCACCTGTCCCCGATCGGCCAAGGCAATCCCCAATGTGAAATTGGAGGTATCTATTGCTAAAACCTTCATTCCATAATCTCCTTACATATCTTCAAATACCGTTCTCCCCGGGCCTGAATCACAAGTCTGCGGCTGAAATCCCCGACCCGGTAAATCTGAATGGCCAGACGCTCCTCAGGCAGCTGCTCCTCAATTAAATGCGCCCACTCCACAATCGTCACGCCGGACCCTTCAAAGTATTCATCAAAGCCTAAATCCTCTTCCGAATCGCCTACCCGGTACACATCCATATGGTAAACCGGGAGCCGCCCCTGATACTCCTTAATAATCGTGAAGGTCGGGCTGCTGACAGTCCTGGTTACACCAAGAGCTTTAGCCAGTCCTTTTGAAAAAGCCGTCTTGCCAGCACCCAAATCACCTTCCAGCGTAATCACTTCCCCGCCGTGAAGCTGATCCGCAAGCTTCGCCGCAAATAATACGGTCTCTTCCTCACTATGGGAGATCCACTCAAACTCCTGCATATAATCACCTTTATCTTATAATTCGCACTCCCCAGCCTTCTAGCAAAAGCCGAATCAAAAAAACCTTAGATCAGCCTAAGGATTATGCTCTATTTGTAGTTTACCTTTTTTCAAAACAAGAAACAAATAAGAAAGAAAAAAGGCATGACCCTCACTTCTGCTTTTACAGTAAGAGAATGGAAGGTGCCCTTCCTGCATAGCTATAGTGAAAGAGTCATTATAAAGGGGAGATACAATGAATCAGCAGCATATGGGACATCAGCCGATAAAACAGCTTCCCGTTGACCAGCCAAGTTATCTCAATCAGACGCCGGTCCATCATACGCCGATTTATCCAATAGAGGGCGTACCGCAGCCAAACCAGTACATCACGCAGCTGGACCCTGTTTTCGTTCAGCACTTAAGCAGGCATCAAGGACAGAAAATGGCTGTCATGACCACCGTGGGAAGAATCGAAGGAATTCTGGCAGGTGTCGCAGTCGATCATATCCAAATCAACCTTGAAGACCGTTCCCTTCATATTCGCATTCCCCACATCGTCTACTTTGAAGGACCGTTGGCCTCCTATCGATGAATCGTTTCTAAAAGAAAGCAAAAAAAAACGAAACCAACGTTTCGTTTTTCTCGATTGCGGGGGCAGGATTTGAACCTGCGACCTTCGGGTTATGAGCCCGACGAGCTACCGGACTGCTCCACCCCGCGACGGTATAAATGATACTATTTTGTTTATGCACCAAGTTTGAGTAAAGACTGTTTCTTCCTTTTTAGCTGAATCAATGAAGTGAATTCGTCGAAACAACTCGATGCTTTTTCACGGATGCTTTGCTTGTTGCTCCACCCCGCGACGGTATAAATGATACTATCATTAGTATATCCTTTGTAAGGAAAATATACAATGAATCTGCTTGGCAGCGTCCTACTCTCACAGGGGGAAACCCCCAACTACCATCGGCGCTGAAGAGCTTAACTTCCGTGTTCGGAATGGGAACGGGTGTGACCTCTTCGCTATCGCCACCAAACAGATAAAGGAATTATTCCTTCAAAACTAGATAATGGGAAGGCATGAATCGTTTCAAGCAATGTGGTTAAGTCCTCGACCGATTAGTATCAGTCAGCTCCACGTGTCGCCACGCTTCCACCTCTGACCTATCAACCTGATCATCTTTCAGGGGTCTTACTAGCTTGCGCTATGGGAA
>NZ_LT622357.1:0-389472 GCF_900098925.1 Bacillus massiliglaciei
AGACCGTCTTTCCATCTTCCCTCATGAGAGGGAAGAAACTATCCGGTATTAGCTCCGGTTTCCCGAAGTTATCCCAGTCTTACAGGCAGGTTGCCCACGTGTTACTCACCCGTCCGCCGCTAATCTCCGGGAGCAAGCTCCCTTTGATTCGCTCGACTTGCATGTATTAGGCACGCCGCCAGCGTTCGTCCTGAGCCAGGATCAAACTCTCCGAAGAATGTTTGACTTGCTCATAGAAGTGCTGGCATTGACATATATCAATGATCAACATTACTTTTTTTAAATAGTGTTAGTTCACTATATATCGTACGCTTACGCTTTGTTTTGTTCAGTTTTCAAAGAGCAATTTCGTTCACTTCATCTGTGTGATGACTTTATCTATCATATCATCTTGTTTCGCAGAAGTCAACTTCTTTTTTTATTTTCTTTCCTCTCTCAAACGAATGAAATCGAAGGAAGAAAACGATTCTGCCGCGTATCAGCGACATCTATTACTATATCATTATATTTCGCGGAAGTCAACTTCCTTCTCGAGATTTGTTTTCCCAAAGAAAGTTATTCAGTTAGCTCTGCCGCGAAGCAGCTTTATTAATTTACTACTTAATCCGAGCTAAGTCAATAACTAACTCTCAAAAGAATTCTTCAGTCCATTTCAACATACAAAAAGAGAGCATCTTATGCGAATGCTCTCTTTTACAACATGAACCTGAACAGAAATAAAGATTCTGCTCATTATTGATCTTGCCGTTTATCCATTTGTGATTTGTTCAAGCAGATTCTCTGCAAAGACTTTGTTACGCAGCATTTCAATTTCAAAACGGTATGGAGGCTTTTTGCTGTTCTTGTCTTCTCCGACAAATGGTGTCTCCAAGATTTTAGGAATGTCCATTAATTGCGGATGATGAACAACGTAGCTTAACGCATCAAATCCTATATGGCCGAGACCTATATTTTCATGTCTGTCCTTACGTGCGCCGCGTTCGTTTTTGCTGTCATTAATATGAAGGACTTTAATGCGGTCAATGCCGACAACCTTATCAAATTCATTCAATACTCCGTCGAAATCCTCGACAACATTGTAGCCTGCATCATGTATATGACAGGTATCCATACATATGGACAGCTTTTCATTATGCGTCACACCGTCAATGATCATAGCCAATTCTTCAAAAGACCTTCCGCATTCAGATCCTTTGCCGGCCATCGTTTCCAGTGCAATTTGAACTTTGTCATCACTCGTGAGCACTTCATTGAGGCCTTCAATGATTCTCTTGATTCCGACTTCGCTGCCTGCTCCGACATGGGCGCCTGGATGAAGGACAATCTGTCTGGCACCGATTGCCTCCGTCCTGTCTATTTCGCTTCTCAAGAAGTTGACACCAAGCTCAAATGTAGCTGGGTTCGTCGTATTGCCGATATTGATGATATAAGGGGCATGGACGATGATATCGCTCATTCCGTTTTCCGACATATGAAGCTGGCCGGCATCAATATTGAGTTCCTCGATTTTTTTCCTTCTTGTATTTTGCGGAGCACCCGTATAGATCATGAAGGTATTTGAGCCGTACGATGCCGCTTCTTCACTTGCGCCAAGCAGCATTTTTTTACCGCTCATTGAAACATGTGATCCAATTTTAAGCATCTCTCATTCTCCCTTTTATTCTTATCTTTTCTTTTTTTCCGCCCGTCTCTGGCGTTTTTTGAACTCCGCCACTTCCCTGGCATGTTTTTTCTTGTATCCAGGCTTTACCTTTGTAGATTTTCTTACTTTCGTTTTTGCCTGTAAATCAGCAGATGACGCTTGCTTTTTACGGTTCTTTCGTTTGTTGCGATCATCAATTTCCACCCAGTCACCTTTTTGAATATCTGCATCGTGGAATGTGATCCCCATCTTCTCAAGCCTATTAAGCGCATCTTCGTCGGATGTCTCATAAATAGTTGCAGCTATTCCGTCATTCCCTGCACGCGCAGTCCGTCCTGTACGGTGAATATAAAAATCAAGATCAGAAGGAAGCTCATAGTTAATAACATGTGTAACACCCTCAATATCAATGCCCCGCGCCGCAAGATCGGTGGCTACAATATATTGGAAATCAAGCTGGTCTATCTGCTTCATCATCCGTTTCCGGTCACGCGGTGACAGGTCGCCATGAATCCGTCCCACCTTAAGTCCCTTTGCAATCAGGGCATCGGCTACCTCGTCAGCCATTTTCTTCGTATTGGTGAAAATAATTCCCAGATACGGATTAAATCGAACCGCAATGTCATGAAGAAGCTGAATTTTATCACGATGTTTGGAAGGAATCAGCAAATGTTCAATTTTTGCTGCAGCTGCCTGTTTCGGATTAACATGAACATACTTTGGATTGTCCATATATTTCTTTAAAAATGGCTTCAACTTTTCTGGGATCGTCGCTGAGAATACCAGCATTTGGATGGACTCTGCCATTCTGGAGGCAAAATTATCCACATCCTCGATAAAGCCCATATCCAGCATCAAATCAGCCTCATCCACAACAAGGGTATCGGCAGTGAAAACCTGCAGTGCCTGCACTTCGACGAGATCCTTAATTCTTCCCGGTGTTCCGATAATCAGCTGCGGCTGTGTCTTCAGCTTATCAATCGTACGCTGCTTATCCGTACCGCCAATAAACATCCGGACCTGGATTTGCCTGTCCTCTGGAAAGTGTTCAGCAATTTTCAGTGCTTCTTTATAGATTTGGTTAGCCAGCTCACGGGTTGGGGCCGCAATGATTGCCTGGACCTCGCTTTTTTCTGCATCGAGCCTGTCCATGATCGGAAGCAGGTAAGCATGTGTTTTTCCTGTACCTGTCTGCGACTGACCGATAATACTGTTTCCGTTTTTAATGGACGGAATGACCCGTTCCTGGATTTCTGTCGGCTTATAGAACCCTAAAGCGTTGACCGCATCTATCATGTAGCTCTTCAAATTAAATCGCTCAAATTGGTTTTGTTTCATCTCAAAACTCCTTTATACTTCATCAGGCCATTAAGCATGTCCTGTTATTATAATAAATGACGGATAAAATGTGCAAGCAGCCCTTCTGCTCATCCCTTCAGACACTTTTTACACATAAAAAAAGCAAGCATCCACATCAGCTCGCAAAGAGGAATCCGAACAACTATTGTAATCATCTTACCTTCTTTTCCGCGCCAGCACAACTATTACCAAGACTTCTTTTCCCCTTCATCAAACCTTTTCCGCTGCTCCTGCATATTTTATACGAGGAATGAAAATGTTTCGAAAGGAGATTAACTCATGTTCCCCAATCAATTTCCCAGTCCGTACAGCAGCCATTTCCCCAGAAGGGGCGGACCGCAGACTCCTCCCCAAATGAATCAGCCCGGAAACATGCAGCCTATGCCTATGTACAGAAATCAGCTTCCGCCAAGGCCCTTTCCTCCCCAGGCACGGCCCAGCCAAAACCAAAACCCGACAGGCCGCGGACCGCAGAGACAGCAGCCCAGCGCCTTTAAGCAAATTCCGGGAAGGCAGGGGCCGCAGACGCAGCAGCCTAAAAAAGAAGGTCTTTTATCGAAATTTCTAGGCAAAAACAAAGAAAAGGCGCCTGTTCCGCCGGCCAGCAGATTCAGCCCTCCTCCTTCAAGCCAGCATGCTAAAAAGGAAGAGCGAAGCAGCGGAGGAATCATGCAGACTCTCACAAATCCTGAAGCGCTAAATGGCATGCTTGCCAATACCCAGAAGGTTCTTCAGGCAGCAGAACAAGTCACTCCAATGGTTCAGCAATATGGATCTGCTTTCAAGACCCTCCCGAACGTATGGAATTTCGTTAAGGGATTTGGATCAGGTTCAAAAGAAACAGAGCCTGCCCGTGCGGCATCGAACCCGGAACCCGCAGCCGTTACAAATGAAGAACCGATCCGGCCCGATATAAGCAATCAGCCGAAGCCTAAAAAAAGGACAGTTTCCGCTTCAAGAAAGAAAGAAGGCGGCAGTTCTCCTAAATTATTTATATAACCCCCTTCCTCCTTTCGGCATGATATTTTGTATTCTCAGCCATCCTCTTATATAATAGAATGGAGTTATTCGAAGTTTCTTGCCTTGAAGGAGGACCAGCAAATGAAAGTACTTAAAATATCACCGCGCGGCTATTGTTATGGTGTTGTTGACGCCATGGTCATCGCCAGGAACGCGGCTTTAGATAAAACACTGCCCCGTCCGATTTATATCTTAGGGATGATCGTCCATAACAAACACGTTACAGACGCATTTGAGGAAGACGGCATCATTACCCTAGACGGTTCCAACCGGAAAGAAATTATTGAAAAAGTAGATTCAGGAACGGTTATCTTTACAGCCCACGGCGTTTCCCCTGAAATCCGGGAAATTGCCAAGAAAAAAGGATTGGTTACGCTGGATGCAACCTGTCCTGACGTAACTGTGACGCATGACCTGATCCGGGAAAAGGAAGCACAGGGTTACCATATCATCTATATTGGAAAAAAAGGACATCCAGAGCCAGAAGGAGCAGTAGGCGTCGCTCCCCACGCCGTCCATCTCGTTCAAAATGAAGAGGAAGTAAATCAGCTGAATCTGACCGGCGAAAAAATCATCGTGACAAACCAGACCACGATGAGCCAATGGGATGTATCTCACATCATGGAAAAAGTCAAAGAGCGTTTCCCGAATGCGGAAATCCACAAAGAAATCTGTATGGCTACACAGGTAAGGCAGGAAGCTGTAGCCAAGCAGGCCGGTGAAGCAGATGTTGTCATTGTGGTAGGAGACCCCAAAAGCAACAACTCCAACCGTCTCGCACAAGTATCGGAAGAAATTGCCGGTACACAAGCTTACCGGATTGCCGATATTTCAGAACTTCAGCTCGAATGGCTTAAAGGTGCTAAAGTGGTTGGCGTAACTTCCGGTGCGTCTACTCCTACTCCGATTACGAAGGAAGTAATCAGCTTCATCGAAAAATACGATGAGGCCGATCCGGAGACATGGAACACGGAAAAGAAAACACCATTAAATAAAATCTTGCCAAAAATCAAGGTACCGAAATAATCACAGATGGCAGGGAAGCTCGATATATCTGGGCTTTCCTGCCGTTTTTTTGTCTCTGCAACTTCTGGCCTTTTCAAATTTTTTTAAAACGACAAAAGAACCGGGAAAGAATTCTCCTGGTTCCTTGCCTAATTCTTTAAACCATTTATCTGAACTGGAAAGGGTCTGTATTTAGCTCAGACGGCAGGAATTCAACCGCCCAGTCTCTTTCCTTGCACATGCCGTCTAACACTCGCGCGACGCCCGCTTTCATGACTTTTTCTACATTATGTCCGGGATCGACGATATTCAGGCCGATCTGCATAGCATCGTGGGCAACGTGATAATACATGTCCCCTGTTACATAGACGTCTGCCCCTTGAAATTTAGCAGCCTTGAAATATTTATTGCCGTCGCCGCCTAAAACAGCGACCTTCTTCACCTTTGCGCTGGAGTCACCGACAAACCGTACGGCCGGCACATCAAGTGCCTTCTTGACGTATTCAGCAAATTCGCCAAGAGTCATCGCTTCAGGCAAATCGCCAATTCGCCCAAGGCCCAGCACTTCTCCCTGATTCTCAAGCTTATAAATGTCATAAGCCACTTCTTCATATGGATGTGCTTTTATCATAGCTGTAAGAATCTGTTTTTCTATGTCTTCTGGGTACACGGTTTCAATCCGAATTTCATTGACTGACTCCATTTCACCCTTTGTTCCGATATAAGGATTGGTTCCTTCTTCCGGCATAAAACGGCCGGTCCCTTCCGCTGAAAAGGAACAATGACTGTAGTTTCCTATAGCGCCAGCCCCTGCACTTCCAAGCGCTGCTCTTACTTTTGCTTCAGATTCTTTAGGCACATATACAGCCAGCTTTTTCAGTCCGATTTCGAACGTTGGGACAAGCACCTCTGCGTGTTTTAGCCCAAGTGCCTCGGCAAGAAGGTCGTTCACTCCTCCTTTTGCCACATCAAGGTTCGTATGCGCTGCATAAACCGCAATATCATGCTTGATCAATTTTTCGATGATTCTTCCCGCAGCCGTCGATAAATCCAGCTTTTTCAGCGGACGGAAAATAAGCGGATGGTGTGCGATAATTAGTTCCGCCCCATTTGCGATCGCTTCTTCCGCCACTTCCTCCGTTACATCCAACGCAGTAAGAACCTTCGTAACCGGTTTACTTAATTGGCCTATCTGCAGTCCGATGGGATCTCCTTCCATCGCAGCATACTTCTTCGGAGAAAATTGTTCAAATAACCCAATGATTTGATGACCGTTGACTTTCTTCATCAGTCAAGCACCTCCTCAATTTCAGAAATCCGCTCAAGGAGCTCCTGCCGTTTCTCCTTCAGCTGTTCTCCCTGCCGTTCGGCTTTTTCAAGCTGCTCAATCACTTTGAGCAAATGCTGCCTTTCCAAGGACCACTTTTTCTTAAAAACAGGACTTTTTTGTTCCAGCAGCCATGGCCCGAACGTCAGCTTTCTCTCTTTATTCCCTTCATACGGAGTAAGAGGGTTCCCTTTTTCAGCGACCAGCACTTCATAAATCTTTTTGTCTTCTTCCAAGATTTCTTCTGCAATAAGTTCCCAGCCATTGTCAATCAGCCAGCTTCGTACTGCGCGCTCGCCTACATTCGGCTGGAGCACAAGCCTGTCTGCCCGTCCCAGCTTGCTTTTCCCGCGCTCCAATATATCAGATATCAAGGTCCCTCCCATCCCGGCAATCGTGATGCAGGTGGCCTCGTCTTCCTCTAAAACCTCCAGCCCGTTCCCTTTTCGGACTTCAATCCGGTCAGCAAGTCCCGTTTCCTTTACCTGCTTCAGGGCAGATTGGTAAGGGCCTTCAACTACCTCACCAGCAATGGCCTGTTCACAGAAGCCTTGTTCAACGGCATAACAAGGCAAATAGGCATGATCTGAGCCTATATCGGCCAGTACACTGCCCTTCGTTATATAAGAAGCTACACGTTCAAGACGCAGCGACAGTCTTTCATGATTCATATTATCAACACACCTAACTATGTATTCTTAACGCTATTTCTAGCATACCCTTAAAATTATAACAAGTGTTGAAACATTCTGCGAGTCATAAAAGGGATTTCAGCAGACCGTAAACCTCATTACCTTTACATCCGCCGTGTCCCCGAATGAAAAAAACTCAGGAGATTTCCTCCTGAGCCTCCTTATTAACTAGTTTGAAAACGGATTCAGAGAAAAGGAATTTTAAATCCTGCTGACAAATCAGATGACGGATTATTTTAATCCATGGATAAATTCGGCCATCTCATCGAGCTTATCCTCAGGAACCAGCCCCGCCGGCATAGCTCCCCTGCCGTTTTTGATTGTCGTTTTCACTTCATCCACTGACAGACGGTCTCCCACACCCTTCAATTCAGGCCCGACTCCGCCCTGATAGGCATCTCCATGACAGCTTACACAGTTTTGTTTATAAATCTCTTCCGGACTGGCAGAAGCAGTATCTGCAGACTCCTCCGTCTTTTCCCCGCCTTCTTTTTCCTTGGCCATATCTTTTGCATCGCCAATTCCCTTAAAAGAAAGCATGAACACCAGCCCGATTCCAAAAATCATGATGACGATATACGGCAATACCGGATTGCGATTCATTAAGAATTACCCCCCTTATGTAAAACCTATTCATCCCAAATATTATATACAAGCACCTATAATTTTACTGTAAATTATATAGAAGGAAAAGAGAAAAAAGTAAACATCTTATATTTTTTCATTTTTTTTACAAAAATAATCCCTTCTGTTCATAAAAACAAGAAGGGATTCCAGACCGTTATGCCTAGATAAAATATAACTTGGCTAATTGGTAAAGAACGAGCAGCATTCCGGCCGAACCGCCAATCAAAAAATACGTAAATTTATATTTTTTCCCAATGATCATCCAGACAGCACACTGCCCCATTACAATATAATCCGCTGCGTACAACGATTCAGAGAACAGTATATCTGTTATTTTTACAGAGGAAACAAGCATGAGCAAAGCAGCAAAGACCATCGCAAACTGGAACAGAAGGCTGTTCTTAAAATACCGAAAACCAAGCCAGATGATAATCAAAACAGAAATAAGCGGAAAACCGATTTGCAATACGCGGTTAACTTCTGTAAAATAATTCAAAACCAGATTAGCCAGAAGCAAGGCAGCCATTCCTGAAAGAAGAAGCATTTTTGCAGTACGTCTGTCTTCAGGCTGTTCTTCATTCTCTTCCAGCTTGTCGCCGCCGCTGTATAAGGCAAACAGAAAATCACAGTAATGGCCGGGAAGCATTTTGCTTTCTTTCCAATATTGTATTTCCTGCATAATAATCTTTTTTCGTTGTTCTTCCATGGCTACACGTCCTAATATGTATTCACTAAGTATATCGGCAGAAATGGAAAAGAGTTTCACCATTGCTTGCCTTCTCTGAGAAAAAGCCCATAAAAAAAGCCATTTTGAATTAAAAAATCCAAAATGGCCCCGAACTTTCTATTCTAAAAAGTCCTTTAGACGCTTGCTTCGGCTTGGATGCCTTAACTTCCGAAGCGCCTTCGCTTCAATCTGACGAATCCTTTCACGGGTTACGCCAAATACCTTGCCGACTTCCTCAAGCGTGCGTGTGCGTCCGTCATCGAGTCCGAAACGGAGTCTCAGAACGTTTTCTTCCCTGTCGGTTAATGTATCCAGGACATCTTCCAGCTGCTCTTTCAAAAGTTCATACGCTGCATGCTCAGAAGGAGAGGTAGCATCTTGGTCTTCAATAAAGTCTCCAAGGTGGGAATCGTCCTCTTCCCCAATCGGAGTCTCTAAAGAAACTGGCTCTTGAGCAATTTTCAGGATTTCCCTTACCTTTTCAGGAGTCAAATCCATATCTTCCGCAATCTCTTCCGGAAGCGGTTCGCGTCCAAGATCCTGAAGAAGCTGTCTTTGAACCCGGATCAGTTTATTGATGGTTTCGACCATATGCACAGGAATCCGGATGGTTCTTGCCTGATCGGCAATCGCCCTTGTAATGGCCTGACGGATCCACCATGTTGCATACGTACTGAATTTATATCCTTTGCGGTAATCGAATTTTTCAACAGCCTTAATCAGACCCATATTTCCTTCTTGGATTAAATCAAGGAAAAGCATGCCACGGCCCACATAGCGTTTTGCAATGCTGACAACCAGACGCAGGTTTGCTTCTGCAAGGCGGCGTTTCGCTTCTTCATCGCCTTCTTCGATTCTCTTTGCAAGGGAAATTTCCTCTTCCGCAGATAATAAGTCCACACGGCCGATTTCCTTTAAGTACATCCGGACCGGATCATTAATTTTAACGCCCGGAGGAACGCTTAAATCATTTAAATCGAATTCTTCTTCTTTTGCCAGCACCTTCACATTCGGATCATCTTCATCTTCCTCTTCTCCGTCTGTAAGAACTTCGATGCCATGTTCTCCAAGATACTCATAAAACTCATCCATGTGATCGGAATCTAATTCAAAACTGCCAATTTTTTCAGCAATTTTCTCTAATGTTAACGAGCCTCTCTTTTTGCCTAGCTCGACTAATTGTTCCTTCACCTGATCAAGACTCAATTCATTATCAACCTCTTTGGAACGTGCTGGTTTCTCAGCCATTAGTTCCCCTCCTTCCAAAACTTGCACCTCTGCTGCCATTGCTATAACATCTTTCTCATCTGAATGATTTCCATAGCGATCTGTGCAGCTCGCAGATGATCGCTGCGGCGTACCGCTTCTTTTTCTTCTGCTTCTTTTTCCTTTATCTTTAACACTTTTTCATATTTCAACACTTGATTTATATAATCAGTCAGTTCTTTGTCGGAAACTTCCTCATTCACTGACATCATTTCTATTTCAGAGACTATTCTTCTCAGGTTGGGATCTGGCAGATACGTAAGGAAAAGGCTCGTATCTGCTTCATGCCCCTCTTCATAAAATCCATATAAATAGGTGATGACTGCCTGATGCTCATCAATATGAAGCGAAGCATTTCCAAGCATCTGCTGAATTTTATAAGCGGTCTCCTTGCTGCGAAGCATGTGTGCAATCAGCTTCGTCTCTGCATTATAATAAGCAGGTCTTAGCTTGTGCTCATATTGCAGGCTCACCTTGACCGGCTGAGCCTGAGCCTGAAGATTTCCTTTTTTTCTTTCTGAGAAGAACGTCTGACGCTGCTGCTGCTCGAGTGCCTCCAATGATAAAGAAAATTCGGAGGCCAGCTGCCTTAAATAATGATCTCTCTCTACCGCGCTGGGCAGGTGGGAAATTTCCTTCAATACAGCTTCAATGTATGGAATTCGATCTCCTTCATTATTTAAATTTTTCCCCAGACGGAGATAGTGCATTTTGAATGCCATATAGGTAAGACTGCCCCCTATTACATCAGAAACAAAGCTTTTCTCGCCATACTTTCTGATATAGTCATCGGGATCCAGTTTATCTGGCATCAAGGCAACCTTCAGATGGAAGCCATGTTCCTGAAGCATGCTGGCTGCCCTGTTTGCTGCATTCAGTCCTGCAGAGTCCGAATCATAACAGATCACGATTTGATCTGTATTCCGTTTCAGCAGCTGAATGTGCTGATCGGTCAGCGCCGTGCCCATTGTGGCTAAAGAATTCTCCACTCCTGCACGGACAGCTGATATGCAGTCAGCAAACCCTTCAAAGATGACTGCCTGTTCCTTTTTCCGAATATGGGGTCTGGCAAGCTGGAAATTATATAATACCTTACTTTTATTAAAAATGGGTGTCTCGGGACTGTTCAGGTATTTAGGCTCGTCTTCCCCAAGCGCCCTGCCGGAAAAGGCGATGGTATTTCCTTGATGATCCATGATCGGGAACATGACCCTATTACGAAACCGGTCAAAGTATTTCCCATCTTTTTCTCTATGGATGATTAAACCGCCCTGCTCCATCAATTCCGGGGAAAATCCCCGTTTTGAAAGTAATTTCGCAGCAAAATCCCATGAATCAAGAGAGTAGCCAATTTGGAATTTCTCAATGGCCTCTTCAGTAAAGCCGCGATTCATTAGATATTCAAGCGCTTCCTGGCCTTCTTTTGTATTCATGAGCAAATGATGATAGAATTTTCTTAACAGCTCATGTGCTTCAAGCATCTGAGCCGATCCGGCCGGTACATGCGAACGTCCGTGGTCCTTATTAATTTCCACATCCAGAGGGATATTTCCTTTTTCAGCCAGGTTTTTTGCCGCTTCTACAAAATTATACCCTTCCATATCCATTAAGAATGTAAAAACATTCCCGCCGGCGCCGCAGCCAAAGCAATGAAAGATCTGCTTATCGGCCGAAACGGAGAATGAAGGGGTATTTTCACCATGAAAAGGACAAAGGCCGAAATAATTTCGCCCTTGTTTTTTCAATTGAACGTATTCACCGATTACATCCACAATATCTACCGATTCTCGAATTTGAGTGATTTTTTCATCATCTATTCGGGCACTTGTCATATTTCCACCTTACGTTTCGGCGCTATTTTTTAATTCGATATGGAATGTTGATTCCCTTCAAAGTTCGACAAAAGCTTTGCAAGCTCTCTAGTAAATAAAGCTCTGTCTTCTTTCGTAAAAGCCTTCGGCCCCTTCGAATGCTTGCCCTGTCTTCTCATTTTTGCCGATTGGTAGCGCATATCCAACAGCATGGAAATGTTGTGGTCATTGTACTCCTTTCCCCTCGGGGAAAGAACATAAACACCCTTTGCTACCAGCGTTCCCGCTAATCCAATATCCGCTGTCACCACGACATCTCCCCGTTTTACCGCATTGGCTATATATAGATCGGCCGCTTCCTTGTCCGCGTCCACGTAAACCCATTTCCCCTCAGGCTCACTCATCATATTTTTATAGGATGCGACAAAGACAGCTTCCACTTGGTGTACCGCGGCGAGCTGCAGGATTCCAGCTTTGACCGGACAGGCATCTGCATCGACGTATATGCGGGGCTTATTCTTCCTAACATGTAATTCTACATCTTTCTGCATAATCCTTTTTTATACCTCGATTCTTTGCCGCCCGGACAAATGTCGAAATTTTTCCGGTACAAATCTTGACATTCTCAATATCTTTATTCTATTCCTTATTGTTTAACTCTAAACCTTTTTTCTCACAATTTTTTATTATAGTCTATTTTCTTCTAAGTTGCCAATAATAAGATTGCGTTTTACATAATATTTTTTAAAAGCGTATAAAGGGCTGCATCCAGCCTTACAGGATGGATTTTCGGGAACACAGTGCCATGCCTGATTGCCGTTTTACAGGCACGGAAAAACAACGGGGGCATTCCCCGCTGTCCAAACATATAAAAGGGAGCCAGCTCTTGCCGAACTGGTCCCGCCTTCGGTGCTGTTTCATCCTTTTATATAGTTGATCCGTTTCGATCCTGGCTGCGGTTTTGCAAAATGTTAATAATCAGGTTTGCCGTTTCCTCTACTGCCTTATTAGTCACATCAATAATCGGGCAATCAAGCTTGGAGATGATGGAATCAAAGTACGTCAATTCCTCCCGGATCCGTTCCACATTCGCATAAATCGCATGATCATTGAGCCCTAAAGACTTCAGGCGTTCTTTACGGATATGGTTCAGCTTCTCAGGGCTGATTTTCAGCCCGATGCATTTTTCCGGAGGCACAAGAAATAATTCCTCCGGCGGCTCTACCTCCGGAACGAGCGGCACATTGGCCACTTTAAAGCGTTTATGTGCCAAATATTGCGACAATGGCGTTTTAGAGGTTCTGGAAACACCGACCAAGACAATATCCGCACGCAAAATGCCGCGCGGATCCCGGCCGTCATCATATTTCACAGCGAATTCAATAGCTTCTACCCTCTTGAAATAATCATCATCCAGCTTCCGGACAAGCCCTGGCTCATTCAGCGGCTGAGACTGCGCTTTTTCTTCCAGCATGTTTACTAAAGGTCCAAGAATATCATAAGCTAAAATGCCCGCTCTTGCCGCTTCATTCTTCATGTAAGCCCGCATATCAGGCTTGATTAATGTATAGGCAATCACGCCTTCGTGCATCTTAGCTAAGGAAATTACACTGTCAATGTTTTGCTCATCATCTACATAAGGAATCCTTTTAATTGCAAAAGATCCCTTAAACTGGCTTGCTGCAGCCTTTGTCACTAATTCAGCCGTTTCTCCGACCGAATCGGATACAACATAAATGATCGATCCACCCAAATTTCCTGTCATCCCTTTGCAAGCCCCCTAATAACCTTCATTCGCTAAAGCAACGAAAGCCTTTGTAATATTTGTTTTCGTAATCCTGCCAATTACCTCAAAGCCTTTATCTGTTTCTTTTACGATCGGAAGTGCGTCGATTTGTTTTTCAATCAGCTTTTTGGCTACATCGGTCAATAAATCTTCTTTCGTGCACATCGTTATATTCGGCATTCGTGTCATAATGATATTGACGGGAATGGAGGAAAGTTCTTGCTTGCCAATGCTTGCCCGCAGCAAATCTTTTCGGGAAAGCACGCCGACAAGCAGTGCATGCTTGTCCACCACGAACATCGTCCCGACATCCTCCAAAAACATCATCACAATGGCATCATAAACGGAAATCCCTTCATCGACAACCACTGGAATGGATTGATAGTCCATCACACGAAGCTTATTCAGACTTTCACTCAGCATTTGCATATCAGAGCGGCCTGTATAAAAATACCCGACTCTAGGTCTTGCTTCCAAAAAACCAGACATGGTCAGGATCGCTAAATCAGGCCTTAAAGTCGCCCTTGTCAGGTTTAAGCGCTCAGCAATATGTTCCCCTGTTATCGGACCATTTTCTTTTACAATCTCCAAGATTTGCTCTTGGCGCTTACTTAATTCGATTTTAGTCACCACCCTACGGCTTTAGCAGAGAAAAGTAATATTGTATTACATTACAGTTAAACAGGCATACTTATTCTACAATTATAATATACTATACCGTTTAGTTGAACATATATTGAAATCTATCTATTATGAGCCATATTCTTTGTAAATGTCCCGGATCAGAATCATCCATCCGGGACATCTTTGTTTCATACTAGAATTTTATTAACCGATGCAAAGCTTCCTACAAGCCCGCTGATTTCTTTCATCAGGGAAAGGCGGTTTCTGCGCAGCCCTTCATCCTCGGCCATGACCATTGTATTTTCAAAATATTGTTCGATCTCTGTCTGAAGACTGGCAAGCTGGCTGAATTTTTCTTCCTCCTGTTCCGCCTTCTGATATCCGGCTAAAACAGATTGGTATTTATCGAATAAAGCTTTCTCAAAATCGTTTTCAAACAGTTCAGGATTTACTTTTACCGGTTCTTCACATTTTACAGCAATATTCATCACACGGCTCAGTGCCTCAAGCGTCTCTTTAAATCCTTGCTGTGATTTATGATTTTCCAGTACCAATGCCCGCTCAGCAAGTGAATGAATGCGGCCGATAGAACCATCTAAAAGAGCGTCAATTAAATCATGCTGAATGTGTTCTTCCTGGAGCATATGCTTAACCCGCGCTTTGAAGAATGACAGCATCTCTGCTTTCACTTCTTCGACATTGCCCTTCACAATTCCTCTTTCTTCGATAAGATTCAATGCAAGGCCGACAATTTCTTCAAGTGAAATATTCCATTTCTTCTCTTTCAGAATTTGAACAATTCCGCTTGCCTGGCGTCTTAATGCGTATGGATCCTGAGAACCTGTCGGAATCTTTCCAATTGCAAAGAAGGAAGCGACTGTATCGATTTTTTCAGCAACACTTAAAATAGCTCCGATGTCTGAAGGCGGCACATTATCGTCTGCTGATTTCGGCATGTAATGCTCATGAATCGCTGCAGCGACCGCTTTGTCCTCCCCTTTAAGAAGAGCATATTTTTCGCCCATATATCCCTGCAGTTCAGGGAATTCATAGACCATTTGACTGACTAAATCAAACTTTGCAATAGAAGCTGCACGAAGCGCAAGCTCTTTATCCACACCAAGTGAAAGGGCATCTGTCAATGCGCCTGTTAAGGACGCTACACGTGCTGTTTTTTCTGCCAATGTCCCGATTTCCTCATGATAGACAATGGAATCGAGTTTTTCCAGATAATCGGCAATCTCTTTCTTTTGGTCTTCTTTGTAAAAGAATGCTGCATCTGATAGACGGGCGCGCAGCACTTTTTCATTTCCCCGGGATACGGTATCCAGGTGCTCAGCATTTCCGTTACGCACGGTTACAAAATGAGAGAGAAGGCTGCCTTCAGCATCTTTAACCGGGAAGTAACGCTGATGTTCTTTCATGGAAGTAATCAATACCTCACTTGGAAGCTCAAGAAATTCCTCTTCAAAGTTTCCGAACAGGGCAGTAGGATATTCAACAAGATTGTTGACCTCTTCCAGTAGATCTTCATCAACCGGGATGACCCACCCTTGTTTCTCTTCAAGATCATGAATCTGAGTAAGGATCATTTCCCGGCGCACGTCCGCATCAGCAATGACAAACTGATTCTTCAACGATTCTTCGTAGTCTGCAGGAGACTGAATCGTTACTGCCCCGCCAAGGAACCGATGCCCCTTTGTCTCATTCCCTGTTTCAACTCCGGTAATCGAGAATGGCACAACTTCCTGTCCGAACAAAGCAATCAGCCATTTAATCGGACGGATAAACCGCAGCTCTTGTTCCGCCCAGCGCATATTCTTGCCGAATGTCATCCCTGTGATAATATGTTCCAGCTCCGGCAGAAGAGCTTTTGTCTGCTGGCCTTTAATGAATTTATTGACATGGACATATTCCACACCGTTCAGTTCTTTGAAATAAATGTCTTCCACATTCATTCCCTGACCGCGCGTAAAGCCGATAGCTGCCTTTGTCCAATTGCCTTCAGCATCAAGTGCAATTTTTTTCGCCGGACCTTTTGCCTCTTCTTCAATATCCTGCTGTGCCTCTGCCACATCGCGGATCACAACGGCAAGTCTTCTAGGAGTTGAGTAAGCTTTTACTTCCCCAAACTCTATTGCCTTCTCAGTCAGCCATTTTTGGACTTTTTCCGAAAGCTGATTCATGGATCCCGTTACAAACCGGGCCGGCATTTCTTCTAAGCCGATTTCTAATAATAAGTCACGCTTGCTCATTTGTATTCTCCCCCTTCACCTTCAGCATTGGGAAGCCCAGTTTTTCCCGTTCTTCATAAAAAGTCTTCGCTACTTTGCGGGCCAGATTCCGGCAGCGCGCCAGATACCCTGTCCGTTCCGTTACCGATATTGCCCCTTTTGCATCCAGAAGGTTAAACGCATGAGAGCACTTCAGCACGTAATCATAAGCCGGATGCACAAGTCCTGCCTCCATTTGGCGATGCGCTTCTTTTTCATACATATTGAACAGCTCGAACAGCATATCGAGATTCGATGTCTCGAATGTATATTTAGAATGTTCATATTCCGGCATGCCGAAAATGTCCCTTACCGTGAAACCGTCTGTCCATTCCAAGTCAAAGACGTTTTCCTTGTCCTGGATATAAGAAGCAAGACGCTCGATTCCATAAGTAATTTCCACAGATACCGGCTTGCATTCAAGTCCTCCCACCTGCTGGAAATAAGTAAACTGGGTGATTTCCATCCCGTCCAGCCATACTTCCCATCCAAGGCCCGCACAGCCAAGAGACGGGTTTTCCCAGTTATCTTCGACGAAACGGATATCATGCTCAAGCGGATTGATGCCGAGCGCCTTCAAAGAATCAAGATATAATTCCTGGATATTATCCGGTGACGGTTTCATGATCACCTGGAACTGATGGTGCTGATAAAGCCTGTTTGGATTTTCCCCGTAACGTCCGTCAGCAGGACGGCGTGACGGCTCTACATACGCTACATTCCAAGGCTCTGGACCTATTGTGCGCAGGAAAGTATAAGGGCTCATTGTACCCGCCCCTTTTTCTACATCATATGCATTCATTAGAATGCATCCCTGCTCTGACCAATGCTTTTGCAAGGTTAAAATCATGTTTTGGATATTCATCGTGCTTGGCACCTCCGGAATAATTTTTCAGGCCTGATCTGCATAGGGTCTGATTCAAGCCATTCGCTACACATGGGAATCCTTATTTATGTACAAAAAAAACTCCCATCCCTATGCCTTAATAAAGCATAGGGACGAGAGTTACCCGCGGTTCCACCCTAATTGCCGCCTATACTGGCGACCACTTTCAAAACTGCCGTATGGCAGGATCAGCATGCTCCGGAATGCCCTTCCCTGATTATTCATATCCCGGCTTCCACCGTCCCGGGTTCGCTTCTATGAAAAAAGTCAGGTACTCTTTTCCTTCATTGCATTACATATTTTGATGTTTAGAATTTTATACAAGACATCTGTACTTGTCAACCTCAAAATAAATCTTTCATCGAGTCCAGCTGATTCAAAAACTTCTTTGATTTCAAATGAAGCCCGGAATATTCCTCATAATAGGTATCAATAATTTTCTTGATTTCCTTTTTCGTCTCCGGCTTCACTGAGATTGTTCCAAGTCTTGATAAATCCATGTAGTAAAAGACACGCAGCAGCCTGACAGCTCCCGCAGACATCTTCACATTGCGCGGATCTTTACCGAGACAGCGATGGCAGATTAAGCCGCCCTCCCGGAAGGAGAATGAAAATTCACCTTCCGTCTCCCCGCAGACCGCACAATGATTGAGTGTCGGACTAATTCCGTTCACAGGCAGCATTTTCATTTCAAAAATGAATTTCATCACTTCCGGATCATATTCTTCATTGATGTAATGAAGCGTCTGATGGAGCAATTCAAATAAATAGCCGCTCGGCTTCTTGTCTTCTACACTTCTGTCCAGCAGTTCAACGATATAGGAGGCATATGCTGTAGCATAAAGGTCCTCCCGTATATATCTCATCGAATCGGCAAGCTCTGCCTGCTGCAGGCTTCGGAGACCGCTGGAGGGAGTGACAAGGAAAAACCCGTAACAGAAAAGCTGGGTAGCGGAGGCAAACCTGCTGTTCGGCTTGCTTGCCCCTCTTGCCATTACCCCAATTTTCCCAAATTCACGGGTATAAATTGTTATAATTTTATTATTCTCTCCATAATCAGTTCGCCTGATGACAATGCCTTCGCATTTTTGAAGCATAAACCCGCCACCCCGGTTCCGGTTCAGCTGCCTTATAAAATAGGGAAATTCTCTGCTACTGGCTCTTCAAGCGATCCATCGGCACTTTCCAGTCTTTCCGCCTCTATCTCTTTAAAAAGTAAATAGGTGTCCAGATTACCTGTTTCACTAAAAACTTCCCATGTGAAATCCAACATGTAAAGCCCACCTTTCTTTTTGAGCAGTCATTTCATTTTTCTATCTTATAAGTAGCTTGACCTGATTCTCCATTTTCATGAAGCGTAAAATTTGCTAATTAATATTCATCTTCGTTAAAGCCATAATCCCGCAGCTGGCTCATCTTATTGCGCCAGTCCTTCTGCACTTTCACCCACAGTTCAAGAAACACTTTCGACCCAAGCAGGTTTTCAATGTCCGTCCGGGCCCGGCTTCCGACTTCCTTCAGCATTTTCCCCTGCTTGCCAATGACGATTCCTTTTTGCGAATCTCTCTCCACTACGATCGTCGCCATAACATTAATGGTCTCGCTGTTGTCCATTTTTTTGATGGAATCGATTACAACCGCAACGGAATGGGGGATTTCCTCCCTGGTCAAATGAAGCACTTTTTCACGGATCAGCTCTGAAATAATGAATCGCTCAGGATGATCCGTCACCTGATCCGCCGGATAAAATTGCGGTCCCTCCGGCAAATGTTCTTTAATCTGCGCAAGCAGCGTATCGACATTATTGCCTTCAAGGGCAGAAATCGGAACGACTGAAGCGAATGGAAGCTTATTCTGATAGCCTTCAATCAACGGAAGCAGCTCGTCAGGATGCACGGTATCAATCTTATTCACAACAAGGAATACAGGCGTCTTCACGGACTGAAGCTTCTCGATAATGAACTCATCCCCGCGTCCATAGCCTTCCGCCGCATTGATCATAAAGAGGATCAAATCGACTTCTTTCAATGTGTTTGTTGCTACCTTCATCATAAAGTCCCCAAGCTTATGTTTCGGTTTATGAATCCCTGGTGTATCAATAAAAATCATCTGGGAATCCTGCTGGGTAAGGACACCTTGCACTTTATTTCTGGTCGTTTGAGGCTTATCGCTCATAATTGCGATCTTCTGACCAATCACTCGGTTCAGAAATGTGCTTTTTCCAACATTCGGACGCCCGATGATTGAAATAAAACCAGATTTATGTCCTTTTGTTTGTTCATCAAATAATTTATCCATGTAAATCCTCCTGTGTAAATGCTCCAGGCAGTAATTCTGCCACTGTCAGTTCCTGTACGTCGCCCTGCAGGTTTGTCAGGTAAACCGTCATATCCTGATTGCAAAGTTCAGAAATAACCTGTCTGCAGGCACCGCATGGGGGTACCGGTCTTGCTGTATCAGCCACTACAGCCAGGGCAGAGAACGATTTATCACCGACAGCATAGGCACTGAAAAGAGCAGTTCTTTCTGCACAGTTGCACATGCTGTATGCCGCATTCTCAATATTGCAGCCATGGTAGACCTTTCCTTCCGCTGTCAGCAGAGCTGCTCCGACCTTGAACTTAGAATAAGGCACATAAGCCTTTTCACGGGCTTTTTTCGCTTCTTCTATTAATTGTTCTATTTTCATCAAAAAATCCCCCCAGGAAGCATCTTTATATTCCTATTTTCGGTACAAAAATGATCAATCCAATAATGATTGAAAATATAGCATAAATCAATACAGCCCCAGCCGCAATATCCTTCGCCTGCTTAGCAAGCGGATGATAGTCTGCCGTGACTAAGTCGACGACTCTTTCAAGGGCAGAATTCACCAATTCCAATGCAATCGTTCCCGCAGCAGCTGTCAGAATGAACAGCCACTCCAGCCGACTTGCCTCAAAATACACTCCGCAGGCAGCCACAGCCGCCAGCATGACGAGATGAATCCGAATATTCCGTTCTGTCCTGACCGCTTCAAAAATCCCTGCAAAAGCGAACCCAAAGCTTTTCACTAACGGATATCGTTTATCACGATTCTCTCGAAAGCCCATATGCTTCAAGAATATCCTTTTGTTTTGTGAACATCTCTTTTTCATCTTCTTCTGTCATATGATCATATCCCAAAAGATGAAGGAAGCCATGTAAAGCAAGGAATCCCAGCTCTCTTTCAAAAGAATGGCCATACTCCTCTGCCTGTTCCTTTGTCCTGTCAATGGAAATTATGATATCGCCAAGCATGCGCGGCATATCCGCACCGACGATTTCCACTTCTCCCTCACCCATTTCCTCCAAGGCAAAAGAAATCACATCCGTGGCAGCATCCTTATTTCGGTATTGCTTATTGATTTCGTGAATCCTGTCATTCCCGACAAATGTAACGGACAGCTCAGTCTCCTCTTCAATCCCAATTTTCCCGGCTGCAAACTGAAGCAGCCTGTCTACCAATTCCTGGGCTTCATCCGCCACATGATCCGTTTCATCAATAAAGTCAATTATAAGCATTTTCTTCACCTTCTGTATTTATTTATCCAGCTCCGGATATTCAATCCTGGAGTGGAAGATTCCATGCAAGGATTCACATAATGAATTCTTTACAATGTTTAATTCTCTCATAGTAATGTCACATTCATCAAATTGATTGTCATTTACCCGTTCTTTCAGGATGTTAACCACCAGCTCATCGATTTTTTCCTTCGTCGGATTAGGCATCGAACGGACCGCCGCTTCCACGCTGTCTGCAATGCTGATGACTGCAATCTCCTTCGTCTGCGGCTTCGGCCCAGGATAACGATACACCGTTTCCTCGATATTTTCCTGTGTCTTGCAAGCTTTATGATAGAAAAAGCGGAGCAGGCTCGTACCATGGTGCTGCTGCGCAATATCGATGATTTCTTTTGGAAACTTATGTTTCCTGAGAATTTCTGCCCCGTCTGAAGCATGTGAAATGATAATGTCCTTGCTTGTATTCGGTGCAAGCCTGTCATGCGGATTTTCCTGATTGATTTGATTCTCGATAAAAAACAGCGGCCGCTTCGTTTTGCCAATATCATGGTAATAACATCCGACCCTTGCTAAAAGTCCGTTGGCCCCGATAGCCTCACAGGCAGAGTCAGCCAGATTGGCGACCATTACACTGTGATGATAAGTTCCGGGTGCTTCCGTAAGGATTTTCCTAAGAAGCGGATGATTCGGATTCGAAAGCTCCAGCAGCTTAATCGGAGAAAGAATCCCAAACGCTGCCTCAAAAAACGGCAGAAGACCGATTGTCAAAACCGCTGAGCCCAGTCCCGATACGAGAGCTCCCGCTATATAAAACAAGAAATCTACTTTCGTATAATTGCCATTCATGATAAAGATCAATGCAAAAATGAAAGCCAGGTTCAAAAGGGAAAGGACTAGCCCAGCCTGCAAAATTTTTGATTTGAAATTTTCTCCGGATAGCACAATAACTGCCGAAAGCCCGCTGAACAGAAAATACAGTCCCATCGAGAAATCCAAATTGCCCGGAACATCCCCGTTAAAGATAATCGTGCCAAAGGAAGAAAGCAAAATGGCCATAGCTACAGCCAGCCGGTCATTCACCAGAATCTTGACAAGCATCGCTGCCATCGCCACCGGGAAGAAATAGCCCAATTCCGACTTCATTCCGGAAAAAAGGCTCAATCCTTTCATTGTACTTATCGTGAAAAGGAGGACAATGCTGAAGATCACTAGATGATTATATCCCGTTTCACTGGACGCCTTTGATTTAAAGAAAAAGTAATATACCGCAGAAAACAATAAAATGACCAGCAGAAGCAGTCCGATATACGGGAACACATTCCAGTCGCCATTGATAAAACCTGCTAATGTCAGCTGGCGATAGACTTCCCTGTCAACCAGCTGTCCTTCCTCCACGATGATCTGCCCTTGTAAAATACGGACCGGTTCCACGCTTTCCACTGCCTTCTGGCGCTGCTCTTCCGTCTTATCTTTGTCAAAAAAGACATTTTGTATAATAGACGAACGGGCAAGTGAAATGGAAGCTTCTTTCAGGCTTCTGTCAAGACTGGTATACCGCAGCTCTTCTTCCGCGCGCTTTTTCGCATTCTCCACATCGCTTGAAGCAATTCTTGTGCTCATCACATTATTCACAGCTGTAATGGTTAAGTCCTTGGCAATTTTCAGGTCTTCTTCATCCGCCTGTACCAAGGCTTCAAAAACCGAGTCCTCAATGTCCTTATTCACTTCATCCGTTAATTGTTCCTTCAGAATCGAGACCTTTTGATTTACCGTCTTCTCGGTGCCTTCCTCTTCCTCCTTGGCGGTATCCTGCTGGACTTCAATGGCCGTATCATAGATGGAAGATATCAAGTCCACCTTATTGCGGGCATATTCCTTTTTCAAAGTATATACATCCGCTACCTGCTTAATGATTTCTTCCTTTTCCTGCTCGGTTTTTTCTGTATCCTCAATCGTTTTAGTTGCCCTGATGGTCTGTTCTGCCGGCTTGAATAATTCAATTTCAATCTGTTCAGGCCTTACATTGGAAAACATGAGAGCGTAGGCAGCAGCAGCTAAAAGAATAAAGAGCAGAACCTGGAATATTCTATGAGCCAAAAGCCCTTTGATTTTCACAAAAAATTTCTGTACACCGTTCAATGCTGGCACTCCTTCCATTGGAAAAGACAAATCCTTCTACAAAGACGCAATTACTAGGAAAAAAGAAACAATTTGATATCGTTATGTTAGTTATGTAAAATCATAACAGCTTTTCGGTAAATTTTCACTATCCCTTCAAAAAGTACAGAAAAAATCCGCCGTTTTCTTGGCGGATTTCAAACTTTAGACAAACTCCGCTCCCGTTAGGCGTAGGATTTCCCTTCAGGCAGCCGCCGTCTGACGCGAGGACTGAAGGAAGACTCTTTGTCTGTCCCTGCCACGCAATCCCGCCGAAGGGTCTTGAAACAAACCTGCAAACAGGGGCAGCAGAAATCGGTTTTAGCTTCTCATTTATAGCACACGAACAAAAGGGATCGAAATCGATCCCTTTTGTCTGAAAGCCGTACTCTGTTTTTCATGGCAAATTTTCTTTAGTCGTTTGCCTGCTCATATGCTTCAATAATTCTGGCCACAAGCGGGTGCCTGACGACGTCGCTTTGTTCCAGATAAATAAACGAAAGGTCTTTCACTTGTTTCAGGATTTCTTCAACCCTGAGCAATCCCGACTTCATCCCCTTCGGAAGGTCAATCTGAGACCTGTCTCCCGTAATGACCATCTTCGAGCCGAATCCAAGCCGAGTCAGAAACATTTTCATTTGTGCTTCTGTCGTGTTCTGTGCTTCATCGAGAATAACGAAGGCATCATCCAGTGTCCGCCCCCTCATATAGGCAAGCGGGGCAATCTCAATCGTTCCCCTCTCAAGCATTCTCTGCGTTTGTTCCATTCCTAATAAATCATGAAGGGCATCATATAGCGGCCGTAAATAGGGATCGACCTTCTCTTTCAGATCTCCCGGGAGAAAACCAAGGCTTTCACCGGCTTCAACAGCAGGCCTTGTCAGAATAATCCGTTTGACATCGCCGCTTTTCAGCGAATTAATGGCCATAACAACGGCGAGATAGGTTTTTCCCGTTCCGGCAGGGCCAATTCCAAAAACAAGATCCTTTTTCCGAATAGCCTGAATATAATGTCTCTGTCCAAGGGTCTTAACCCGAATCGGCTTGCCTTTTGCCGTCCTGGCAATTTCCTCATTATATAAATCCTTGAAGTATTCAAGAGTGCCTTTCCTGGCCAGTTCTATCGCATAAATTACATCGCGGGAACTGATATGTATTCCCTTCCTGACAATCGAAAGCAATGCCTTCAGAATATCCTGGGCCATTATCACCTGATCAGACTCACCTGTGACACTGATGGCCTCTCCCCGCGTAATAACAGACACCTTCAGTTCCTGTTCAAGGACCTTAACATTAGCATCGGCGTTTCCAAGCAGGGAAAATGCTTCATTTGTTGATTCAAGCTCTAAATTAACCATTTTTACGTCTTCTGGCATGTGTTAGTCTCCTTGAATGATTGGTTGTCCTTTTGCAATATCTTCTATAACTTGGTAATGAATTGATAATTTAACTTTACCATTCTCCAAACGTTCATGCAAAATTTTTTCGCCTGAGATTTCGGCTTCGCCGCCTAACCTTTTCTCCAGTTTTTGAGCAGCCATTTTCTTTCCTTCCTCGACTGCCTCTTCTTTTGTATATTCCCTTATTATGTCCTCTTTACTCCGCACCGTCGAAACTTTATAGGCAATCGGCAGCTTCCATTGAAGAAAATGGAAAGGGCGGACGGATGTTTCTGTCACACTGTCTTTATATTCTGGTTTTTTGAATCCCCAAACCGGGATGGACAGAGATCCTACTTTTAAAGAATGGGTTCTGTATTCCTCCCCGTCAAAAACAGAAAAGCGCGTTTTCAGAGGAACTGTCGCCGTGGCACGGTACCAGGTCTGCCCTTTAATGGTCCCTTTGGCCGGGACAATCTTTTTGTTTTTTTCATTTCCAATCACCCCGGAAACCAAAAGCTGTCCCTTTTTCACATAATCATTCACATTCACTTTTGCATTTCCTTTTTCAATAAACATGTCCGTAACAACGGCTTTCTTCGTTGCTACCAGATTTTGAGGAGAGGTTTTCTCTGGTTCCTCCGGCTGCTGCTTCTCCACAACCCGGAGATGATAGGTCGTCCCCTTCAGCTCCACACCTACCCATGTTAATTCATCAACCTGGTCGGTAAGTTTTCGCTGAATCGTGTCTACATCATCCACAAGAAACTGCATTTTGCCAATTTTCACGCCCATGGAATCGAGTTCTTTCCGAATCGCATGTTCTGTTTCCGGTTCGGCTTCATGGATTTTAATTCCCCACACCATATTAGAAAGGACAAAGATACAAAGAATAAAAGCAGCAAATCCAACAAGAAAACCGCTGTTTTTCAACACCCTTTTCCATAAGAACGGAAGTCCTTCTCCCCTGATAAACTCAATCTTACAATCACTTTTCCGCACCGTCTGCCTCAGACGCGTTATTTCCCGTAGACTGATATGGAAGATAATCGAGTTCTCTCCAGCCCTCTTCACATCCCACACATGAATACCGCGCCTGATCAGCTGATTGATGAGACGCTCCGTTCCCACTCCATATGCTTTTACCTTCACATGGCCTGTATAGAAGCTCACCCACTGATTTTTCATGGCTCCCCCCCCTTGCCGTCCTTCCATTTATTAAACGAATTCACCGTTCGCAATCCCTTTCGCATGACGTAAGAAAATAACCGCCCTCCCGTCCGCTGAAGGGTCTCTAAAATAAGAAATTCTCAGTCCATTTAAGCTGGAGGGAGAAAAAACACCTGATCAATTTTCCCCTCAAGCATGATTTCTTCAGGCAGAATGGTCTTGATCACGAAATGTTCACCCTTAATTATCAGCTGGCCGTTTTTCAAAAGCAGCCTTACTTCATTATCTGCAAACGTCAAAAGCCCACGGTGATTCTCAATATAAATATGCAGCTGGCCAATCATCGTAATACGCGGAAGGTCCATCATGACATCTTGCGGAAGGTCCATTGTTTTGACCATGAGACGCTTAAATTTTTGACCCCAGTTCCCAGCCATAAAAAGAACCCCCTTTCATCTCATTTGTATGAAATAAAAGAGGGTTCTAGCACTAAATTTTAGCGGCGGGAGCTCCTCGCCGATTTTGATTTGGGAGGGCCAAGAATTTCTGACATAATCACTCCGTTAATAACCTGGTCTTTCGTAAAAGAAAGCTTCGGTTCATACACAGGACTGCTTACATCTGAAATAACCTCTTCTTCCCTGAATGTCTTCTTCTCTTTTTGCCTGCGGTCGTGTTCCCGCTGCATTTTTTTCAGCTCAGCGATCCGGCGTTCATCTTCCGGATTTCTTTCTTCAGGGACAGCAGCAGCGTTTTGCACCGACTGAGGCTTACGGTCCGCATGATCGTTCGCGGGCGCTACAGGACCCTTCTCCGGCTTCTGAGGATTGCTTTGCTCCTGCAGTTCACGGAGCACATCCTGCCACTTCCTTTTTTTGGCCGGCTTTTGCTCAGAACCCGATGCAGCTTTTTTAAATAGAGAAGATATAATTCCAATCACAATAATGATAACTAATGGATTGGAAAAAAGAAATTCGATCATTTAACAGCCTCCTTTCGGTACATGGCCATTAATCTTTCTTGGAGTCTTTCTGATCTGACATTTTGCTGATGGAATCACGCATATCAGTATCTGCATTAATATTTTGGAAATTCATATAATCCATGACACCCAGGTTGCCTGATTTAAGAGCATCTGCCATAGCAAGCGGAACCTCTGCTTCAGATTCAACAACTTTCGCGCGCATTTCCTGAACGCGTGCTACCATTTCTTGCTCCAAAGCAACCGCCATCGCCCGGCGTTCTTCTGCTTTTGCCTGTGCAATCTTCTTATCCGCATCCGCCTGATCAGTCTGCAGGATCGCCCCGATATTTTTGCCGATATCTACATCTGCAATATCAATCGAGAGTATTTCAAAAGCCGTTCCGGAATCCAGTCCTTTTGAAAGCACTGTTCTGGAAATCATGTCTGGATTTTCAAGAACTTTTTTATGATTGTCTGAAGAACCGATTGTAGAAACAATTCCCTCACCTACACGGGCAATGATCGTTTCTTCGCCGGCCCCCCCGACCAAACGTTCAATATTGGCGCGGACCGTAATCCGGGCTTTCGCCTTTACTTCGATTCCGTCCATGGCCACGCCGGCAATAAACGGTGTTTCAATCACTTTCGGATTAACACTCATTTGCACCGCTTCCAGCACGTCACGTCCTGCAAGGTCGATAGCTGCCCCTCTTTCGAACGGAAGCTCGATATTGGCCCGTTCCGCAGCAATGAGTGCGTTTACAACCCTGTCTACATTACCTCCTGCAAGGTAATGGCTTTCCAGCTGGTTCGTTTTCACATTCAGCCCCGCTTTGTGCGCTTTAATCAATGGATTGACGACACGGCTCGGGATAACCCGGCGAAGCCTCATTCCCACTAATGTAAATATGCTGATCCTGACGCCCGCTGCAAGAGCTGATATCCAAAGCATGACTGGAACAAATGTAAAAAAGACAGCCAGGACAATCACAGCGGCAATCACGATCAATATGATTGCAATCGAACTTGAAGTAATCAAAAAACATCCACCTCTCCTATTATTGTTTATCCTCCGGGATTTCCCGGACGACAATCCTTGAACCTTCCGATTTGACGATCTTTAATGCTGAGCCTTTCGAGATAAAGCTTCCTTCAGACACCACATCAATTCTTTCCTCATTGAATTCAGCGGTTCCTGAAGGTCTTAGGTCTGTTAACGCAATTCCCTCTAAGCCAATCAATTCCGTTCTTTTTTTGCTGCTTACATACCCCAATTCAGTTTTCGTCGAATCCGTCAAAATCAGTTTTTTAAAGAATCTCATCTTTTTCCCAAACACCTTTACTAATAAGATAGATACCAGTATACAGCCAGCTAAGGCAATCAGCAGGGAAATCGACATATGTACCGGGTCTTCCGCCGCCAGAAAGAAACTGCCTATGATGGCCCCAAAGCCAAGGAAACCTAAAATACCGCCTGGAAGGAACAGCTCCAGGATCAGCAGCACAGCTCCGACTATGAACAGCCAAAGGGCTTCATATCCGGTTATGCCCGCGACAAGATGGCCATAAAAGAATAAAAATAATGCAGCAATTCCAATGAATCCGGGGATCCCAAAACCTGGTGAAAATAATTCAATCACAATTCCCAGTCCGGCTATTGTCAGAAGAAGCGGTATGACAAAGGGATTCGTAAGGAAACGCGCCAGTTTCTCAGGAAAACTTTCTTCGATACTGCGAAAATCAGCATTTTCTATGTCAAGAACCCTGTAAAGCTCTTCCTTTCCTGAAACCGTCCCTTCGCTGTATCCCGCTTTTTTCGCCTGGTTCGCTGTGAATGTAAGCAATTTTCCTTTTTCTGCTCCATATTCCGGAAGATCCACCGTTTCATCCGCCATCGCTCTGGCATAAACAGGATCCCTGCCATTCTGTTCAGCCGCCGTGGCCATGGCAGCAAGCCAATAAGACTGCGCTTTTTTATCAGCAGCATTCCCAGCAGAGTCAATAATGGCTGCTGCCCCCATTGAAGCGCTTGGGACCATATATATTTCATCGGCGCTTAATGAAATATAGGCACCTGCCGATAATGCCCGATTATTGACAAAGGCAACCGTTTTTACAGGTGTATCTGCCAGCAGCTTAGAAATTTCTTCTGCTGCATTGACCGCTCCTCCGGGTGTATCCACTTCAAAAATGACCAAATCGGCATCATTTTGTTCAGCCGTATCAAGAGCCCTTCCTAGAAAAGCAGCCAGGCCTCTTTCAACGGTCTCTTCAACAGGAACCACATATACAGTCTTTTTCTCCTCGGCCGAAGCTTCAGGAAGGACCCAAAGAACAGCCAGAAAGCAAAGATATACGGCTGCGGCAAGCAAACGCCTACTTTTCAGGCGAACTCCTCCTTCCGTTGTTATAGTAGGTTCCCTATTATCTACGTTTATATGGGGGAAAAGTTTCGTCATTTCAAAAATTAAAAAAAGAAAACATCTTTTCATTTTCTAAAAACACAAATAAACCGCAGACATTATGTCTGCGGCAATGGGTGTAAAGCATTAAGATAGATGTTTCTGCACTAATTTATTAATTAGAGATCCATCAGCTTTGCCTTTTAACTTAGGCATCACAGCTCCCATGACTCTCCCCATATCCGCTTTAGAAGCGGCGTTAACCTCTTCAATCGTCTTTTGGACGATTTCAGAAACTTCTTCTTCTGATAGTTGCTCCGGCATATATGCCTCAACGTAATCTATTTCGGTGCGGACTTTATCCACGAGATCGATACGACCTGCGTTTTCAAACTCCTGGAGGGAGTCTTTGCGTTGTTTTAATTCGCGAGAGAGCACTGTCAATTCTTCATCTTCTGTAAGCGGCTGCTGTTTTTTCAGCTCTTCATTTTGAAGAGCAGCCTTAAGCATCCGGATTACAGATAGTTTGTCCTTTTGTTTGTCTTTCATCGCTTGTTTCATATCATTATTCAAACGCTCGAGAAGACTCATCTTTCCACCCTCTCTTAGTATTTACGTTTACGTGCAGCTTCAGACTTTTTCTTACGTTTTACGCTTGGCTTTTCATAAAATTCACGCTTCCTAGCTTCCTGAAGCGATCCTGCTTTAGATACAGTACGTTTGAAACGACGAAGAGCATCTTCAAGCGATTCGTTTTTGCGAACGACGGTTTTAGACATCTCTTTCCCTCCCTCCGAAAACAACACACTAACTCAAGTTGTCAACATGTTATACATGTACTAAACAATTATAATATATACATTATATTAGGTCAACTAATAAAAAGATATCTTTTTGATCTTCAGCTGATTTTCCTGTTCAGGAAGAATGAATGCATGTCTGTCCGTGTCCGTCCATATGCATAAATAGAGGTGGCTGATATGGCGGAAATCTGTCTTTTTACATTATTTATTTTTCTTTTTTTAGCAGGTATGGCAGTCTTACGGATCGGTCTGTTTAATTTATCAGGAGATAAACTGAAGGTCTTCCTCGAAAAGATGACGGACAGGCCTTGGAAAGGATTTTTAACTGGGACATTGTTTACCGGAATCCTGCAAAGCAGTTCAGCGGTTATGGTGATGACAGTCGGACTTGTTTCATCAGGCAGCATGACATTCGCCCAATCCATCGGCATCATTTTGGGAACGAATATCGGGTCGGCCCTGACAGTCGAATTCATGACTTTCACCCTTGAGCGCTGGATTCTTCCCATGATCATCATTGGCGCTGTTCTCAGCTTTTCCTATAAAACATGGATCAAAAGCTTAGGGATTTCCCTGATTGGAATCAGTGCAGTCTTTGCTGCAATCGGCGGTTTTAAAATGCTCGCTTCCTCGGTTACCGCTTTGCCGGCTGTTCAAGTCCTGCTTCAGCATATTGAAGGGCATGCACTTATAGCCCTATTAACAGGAATCCTTCTCACCGCTCTTATCCATTCCAGTTCGGCAACCATCGGCATTTCGATGAGCCTGCTGCTGAGCGGAGACCTCACGCTTCCTTCTGCCATTCTGATTATGCTCGGTTCTAACGTGGGAACCTGTATCACCGGGTATATGGCTGGGATTGGTTCAGGCATGGAAGCGAAGTTCACCGCCTATGCCCATATATGGCTTAATATTTTGGGCGTGCTTGCTTTCCTTCCATTTATCGATGCCTTCAGTGAGTTCGCCGTATGGCTGACAGCTGATAAAATGGCTCAGCTCGCTCACGCCAGCCTTATTTTTAATTTGGGGACATCCCTGGCTGTCCTTCCGTTTGCCCGCTCATTCGCAAAGCTGATTCTTCTGATTCATCACCGAAAATAAAAGAAGGCAGAAAGGTCCGCAAATCCTTCCTGCCTTCTTTTCTATTTCACGGTCGGCCGGCTGCTGATTACTTTTTCCAGTTTTCCGGCACTTTCCAAATCCTCAATGGCAACAGACCTTGTATGCTCCGTATGCCGCCACTCTCTTTGGTTCTTTTTCAGAAAACCGAGAAACGAAATCGGAATCCATGAAAATCCAAAAAGGTAGGAAATGACCAGCCAGTGCAGCTTCCCTGCCTTTTTTTCGAGAATAAGAGCTGTTACAGGCAAAGCTAAGTAGCATAGCAGGAGAACCGCATACAGCCATGTATCAAAAAAAACAGAACGGTCGACGAAGTCTCCAAGATATCCTTTTACTTCATAAAGGCCAGCATAGGACAGACAGGCAAAAATAAGCAAAAGGCCAGCAAGGAGCGACCGGGAGGGCATCATTAAATAGATGGCCGAATCAATCAGCATGAATCTTCGTTCTTTTATCCCCTTTTTTATCAGCGGGAGGGCATAGCGGGTCATGCAGTCAAAATGACCCTGCATCCAGCGGATCCGCTGGTGAAATGACTGCATGAAGCCAAGCGGCTTTTCATCATATAGGACCGCATCATGCGCCCATGCCACCCTTTTGCCCGTTTCTAAAATATAACGCTGGGTGAATTCAAGATCTTCTGTAAGGGAAGTAGCCCCCCAGCCTAGCTCTTTCAGCACCTTAGTCGAAACGGTAACCCCGGTTCCGCCCAGCTGTGCGGTCAGTCCCAGGTTTTCTCTGGCCAGCTGATAGATTCGATTGGTTGACCAATAAGCAAAAGAATAGGATTTCGTCACCCAGGAGTCACCAGGATTTTTGGCATCCAGATAGCCTTGTATGACTTCATGCCCATCCAGCAGCTTTGCATTGATAATTTGAAGGAAATCCTTGCTGACAAGGTTATCTGCATCAAACATGACAACTGCGTCATAACAAATCCCTTTTTCCTCCAGCTCCCACAGCCGTTCAAACATCCATTCAAGTCCAAATCCCTTGCCCTTTTTGCTTCGATCCTCCCGTTCCATCGCAGTAACGCCTGTTTTTCTGACTTCCTCTGCTGTTCGGTCGGTACAATTGTCACAAATCACATATACATCATATAACTCTTTTGGATAATCCATTTTCTTCAGGTTTTCGCATATTTGCCCGATTACTTTTTGTTCATTGTGAGCAGCAACGAGAACCGCAAGTCTGCTCTTTGGCTCTTTTAAAACAGTTCTCCGAAACTTCCTCATTCCTGCATACCCCATGACAGTCTGATAGCCGACAAATAAAAGGGCGATTCCCTGGATCATAAACAGTACGGCATACAAACCGATATTCGCTGCTTCCGGTCCCGTTAAATATCCCAATCCTGCCGTGAGTGCCAGAATAGACAGCAGTGCAATCCATCTTCGCATATATTCACCTCTCTGGAATTTCTTCGGTGCTTCTTTATGAATACTATGTCCCGGATACAATATATGGATACGCATATTTTTTACTCCCCCGCATGTTCCGCTGACAGTTTGTTTAAAATAGGAAAAACATCAGAAAGGAGTGAAAAACATGTCTGGCAAGATAAAGTTTCGGTACAGCAGCGTCCTCGTTCTTTCACTCATTTTTCTTATATTCAAGTCACTGGCTGTCAGGATGGCCCTCTTCAGCTCCCCTTTCAGCATCGGAATGTTGACCGAAACCGCTGTCCTTTTGCTGCTCTATTTGGGAATCAGTCTGTTTCGGGCCCGAACAGCAGCTATCCTGGGCATTGGCTTCAATTTCATCCTTTCCACCCTTTATGTAGCTTCTCTTATGTACTATACCTATTACCATGCTATTTTTCCGATTACCTCGCTGCGGGAGTTCAGGCAGGCAGGAATTGTGGCAGACGGGATTACCGCCCTTTTTCAATTTAACTATCTCTTCTTTTATTTGGATCTTGTTTTTTTAGTCGGATGGAAACGATTCCGAAAACGCAATCTGGGGAGAGCAGACAAGACGATGGGGTTCAAAAGCAGCCTGCTCCTTGCTCTCTCCATGGCAGCCTTTATTGCATTGGGAATTCACCAGTCTTACCGAACAATTAATGAACTGCATAAATACAATGCGCTCGGAATGATCGGCTATCAGGTAAATATAGCCGCAGGGCTCCTCAAGCCGATGCTTCAAAAAGACCCAGTGCTGCGTTCAAATGAACCGGAAGCAGCGGCTGCAGAACAAAGTCCATACTTCGGCATCGGAAAAGGAAAAAATATTATTTTCGTGCAAATGGAGTCGCTTCAGAATTTCTTGATCAGCCGGCAAATCAACGGCAGGGAAATCACACCGAACCTGAATCGCTTCCTAAAGGATGCTCTTTACTTTCCGAACATTTATACACAGGTCGGAAAAGGAAATACATCAGATGCAGAATTTATCGTAAATACCTCCCTTTACGCCCTGGGAGATACCCCGATGTCAGCTGCCGTCCAGCATAAAAAAGTACCAAGCCTGCCGCGTATGCTTCAGCGTAAAGGCTTTGTAACCGCCACGTTCCATACGAACGATGTTTCCTTTTGGAATCGAAAAGAACTTTACAAATCATTAGGGTTTAAGGAAGTATATGACCGATCCTATTTTGGAGAAGCGGACAAAATCTCTTACGGATCCTCTGATGAAATTTTATACGAAAAAACAGTAGGAAAACTGGCATCCTACCATCAGAATCACCAGAAGTTCTATTCTCACATCATCGCCCTGTCCAGTCATTTTCCTTATACATTGCCTGAACAAAAAGCAGCCCATACCATTCCCATCCCCAAGGAATACAGGAGCTCGATGGCCGGCAATTATACAGCTGCAGCCAGCTATGCAGATTATGCTTTTGGACAGCTGCTGAAAGGGCTCAAACGGGAAGGGCTGTATGAGGACACCATTCTTGTTGTTTACGGGGACCATCACGGACTTCAAATAAAAGATGAAACCGACCGGCATATGATCCGTCATCTCTTAGGAAGAGAGTACCACCCTTTGTTCGATCATTTGAACATACCGCTTATGATCAGAATTCCCGGTTTAAATGAAGGCAAAGTCATCGAGACAGCAGGAGGCTTGATGGACATCTATCCAACCGTTGCCGAAGCAGCAGGCATAAAGCTGTGTGACGAAGTGATTTTCGGATCGAGTCTGCTCCGCCCCAAAGAAACACCTGTCGGAATCCGGTTCTATGCCCCCACCGGAACATATATCAGCCAAGATTTCAGCTTTTCTCCGGGAATGACGAGAAAAGAAGGAACAATTACGGACAAAAAAAGCCTGAAAAGCCAAAAGGCTGACCGTCCTGCCATCCTTCAACTTGAATGGCTCCTGCAGGAATTTGCTGCCTCTGATGCGTTCGTCCGCTCCCTGAAATAAAAAAACCACCCGCAGCGAAACGGGTGGCAGAGCAAAAAAATGATGAAAGTAACGGCCAATAGATACAAAAGACCCGCATGCTCAAATGGCAGGTCTTTTGTATCTAAATTAATAATCTGAATCAGCTGTCAGACCCTTTACAATCGATACACCGGCACTGGCACCGATTCGGGATGCTCCTGCTTCAATGATTTTTTCAGCATCAGCTGAGCTGCGGACGCCGCCGGAAGCTTTAACCCCAACTTGACTGCCAACCGTTTTTCTCATAAGAGCCACATCTTCTACAGTAGCTCCTCCAGTAGAAAAGCCAGTAGACGTTTTCACATAGTCAGCTCCTGCTTTTACAGAAATTTCACAAGCGCGGACTTTTTCTTCATCTGTCAGCAAGGCTGTTTCAATAATGACTTTTGAAAGCGCCTTACCCTTGGAAGCAGCTACTACTGCACAAATATCCCGCTCAACAAGCTCATCGTCCTTGTCTTTCAAAGCGCCAATATTGATGACCATATCAACTTCATGCGCACCGTTTTCAATAGCATCTTTTGTTTCAAACGCCTTTGTTTCTGGCGTATTGGCTCCAAGCGGGAAACCAATTACTGTGCAAACCTTTACATCTGATCCTCGAAGAAGTTCTGCTGCATATTTCACCCACGTCGGGTTGACACATACAGAAGCAAAATGATATTCCATCGCTTCCTCACATAAAACCTTAATTTGTTCTTTGGTTGTATCTGCTTTTAATAAAGTATGATCAATCATACCCGCTACATTAACTGCCATTATTCTATCTCCTTTCACTCAAATCCAATGTTGTACGTACCTCTTCATCATACCATTGTTTTTCCGTTTTATCGACTCTATTATGTATTACCCTAATTGTAGCGAAGATAGCCTTTTTTAAGTAAAAAAGACTACCGGCCAAGCCCAAAATTCTTCGGACTTAACCGGCAGTCAATATCCTGCACTGATGGCGATTTTTATATATTCGCTGCTTCCTTCATCGGCATGTCAGGCACAACAGTAACAAATTGGCCTTCACTGTGAGGATAGCCGGCTTTCGTCAATTTAACTTTGACGATTTCTCCGATCATCGCTTCCGTTGCCGGGAAATGGACCTTCAGGTAGTTATCTGTATACCCTTCAAATAAGCCGTTCTCCAATTCAACTTCAGGAATAACTTCGAGCACTTCTCCTTCAAAATGGGAAGCATACTCTTTAGCCAGCTGATCAGAAAGGCTGATTAAGCGGTGAACGCGTTCGTTTTTCACTTCTTCATCAATCTGATCCTCCATCCGGGCTGCCGGAGTGCCGGTCCGTTTTGAATAAGGGAACACATGAAGTTCAGAGAATTTATGTTCTTTAATAAAATTATACGTATCCATGAATTCTTCTTCTGTTTCGCCAGGGAAACCGACAATGACATCAGATGTGACTGCAAGCCCTGGAAGAGCCTCTTTTAATTTCACAAGTCTGTCAGCAAAGAAATCCATCGTATACTTTCTTCTCATCCGCTTTAATACAGTGTCGGAACCAGACTGAATCGGAATATGCAGGTGACGGACAACTTTTTTGGAATTCGCAAGCACTTCAATCACTTCATCCGAAATTTGGCTCGCTTCAATAGAGGAAATACGGATTCGTTTCAGGCCGGCTACTTTTTCCTCCAAATCACGAAGAAGCATAGCCAGATTGTAATCCTTCATATCCTCGCCGTATCCGCCTGTATGAATTCCGGTCAGAACGATCTCCTTATAGCCCGCGTCGACAAGCTGCTGTGCCTGGCGAATAACTTCCTCAGGATCCCGAGAACGCATTAGTCCGCGTGCCCATGGGATGATGCAGAAAGTGCAGAAATTATTGCAGCCTTCCTGGATTTTAAGAGAAGCCCTTGTCCGGTCTGTGAAAGCCGGAACATCAAGCTCTTCATAAACACGGTTTTTCATGATATTGCCCACGCCATTGATTGGCTGGCGCTCTTCTTTAAATTGCTCGATATATTCAAGCATTTTCACCCTGTCCTGTGTTCCAACGACGATATCCACGCCCGGTATCGCCATGATTTCAGCAGGCGATGTCTGCGCATAGCATCCTGTAACCGCGATGACTGCATCCGGATTTTGACGGATGGCACGGCGGATGACCTGGCGGCTTTTCTTATCTCCTGTATTCGTAACCGTACACGTATTGATTACATACACATCTGCTGTGCTTTCATACTCGACACGTTCATATCCATCATTCTTAAATAATTGCCAAATGGCTTCTGTTTCATAGTGGTTAACCTTACATCCCAATGTATGGAAAGCGACCGTTGCCATTTTCATCACCTCAATAGTTCTGTATGATATGAAACGGACGCCAAGGCATACAATGGCGCCGTTTCTGTTCGTAAAATCCTGGGCCCAAGCCCGCATGCCAAAAACCCTGCAGAAGACAGCTGCTCTATTTCCTGTTCAGCGAGACCGCCCTCCGGACCGAATACAAATAAGATTCGCTGTCCCGGCTGAGCTTGTTTCAAGACATTCGCAAAAACAGAAGACTCGCCGCGTTTGGCTTCCTCTTCAAATGCGACCAGTTTATAATCAAAGCCTTCAGCAAAGGCAACCAGCTGTTTCAGCGTCTGAACGTCAGCTACTTCCGGCACAGCTGTCCGGTGCGACTGCTCGGCCGCTTCCTTCGCAATCTTCTGAAGCCTTTCAATTTTTTTACCGGCTTTTTTTTGGTCCCATTTTACCACCGAACGAGCCGCGGTAAAAGGGATAAACCCTGATGCACCCATTTCCGTTCCCTTTTGGACAATGTAATCCAGTTTATCCCCTTTGGGCAGACCGCTCGCAATGGCAATACTCAGCGGGAGCTCATTTCTTTCATCTTTCCATTCTATAACCGTCCCAATGATTCTTTCATTGGTAATTTCTTCAATAGAAGTGACAGCGGCCCTCCCATTTTCATCTACGGTAATAATCGTTTCTCCAGGCTCCATCCGCATCACCCTCGCAATATGATGGAAATCATCTCCCGTGATTGATACGGTACCCCCGTTAAATTGATCATTTTTCAAAAAATATCTCTGCACGCTGCCACCTCTTCATTTATTCTTCATTGCGTCTTGCGATGAAAGCTACCCAGTCCTCCATCTGCAACGTCTCTTCAATTGTAAATCCAGCTTGGATGATAGCATCCTTCACGTCTTTCTTTTTCGGCTGGATGATGCCGGAAGAAATAAATCGGCCGCCCGGTTTAACAATCTTCGCTACATCTTCAGTAAAACTCATAATGATTTCTGCCAGAATGTTAGAAACGACGACATCCGCCTGTTCAGCCACACCGTCCAGCAGGTTTCCCTGTGATACTGAAACCCTGTCCTGCACTTTATTCAGCTTCACGTTCAGCTTGGCAGACTGCACGGCTACCTTATCAAGGTCCAGTGCCGTCACTTTCCCAGCGTCAAGAAGGGCGGAAGCTATGCTGAGAATACCTGATCCTGTACCGACATCGACAACAGAATCGCCTTTTTGGACAGTCCTCTCCAAGGCCTGAATGCACATGACCGTTGTCGGATGCGTTCCTGTGCCGAATGCCATGCCCGGGTCCAATTCAATGATTAATTCATCACTGCTGACCGGCGTGTAATTCTCCCATGTCGGCACAATGGTGAACCTCTCAGAGATTTTAACAGGATTATAATACTTTTTCCAGGCTGTTGCCCATTCCTCTTCATTGACTTCACTGATCGTGACAGCGTTTTTGCCCAAATCGATATCAAGCATATGAAGATTGTTGATTGCTTCTTTGATTTCTTCGACTGCCTCGCCAAGGAAGCTGTTAACCGGCAGATACGCCTTGACGATAACCCCTTCATCGGGATAGTCATCAGGATCAAGCTGGTAGATTTCCCCATAGACATTTTCCCGTTCTTTGACTAACTCTAAAGGATCTTCAATGACAACTCCACTGGCACCTGCCTCATGAAGAATATTCGAAACAGGTTCAACCGCTTCATTTGTTGTGTGAATGGCAATTTCAGACCACTTCATCTTCTACCAACTCCTAATCCATTACTCACCCTTGAAGGCACGTTTCACTTTTGAGAAAAATCCGTCCTGATCGTCAGAAGAATTTTGCCCGCTTATCTCTGAAAATTCACGAAGAAGCTGTTTTTGCCTGTCCGTTAATTTCTTCGGTGTCACAACTAAAACCACTACATGCTGATCTCCCTGTCCATAGCCGCGGACATTCGCAATACCCTTTCCTTTCAGGCGGAACCTTGTTCCCGTCTGTGTGCCTGCCGGAACCTTCAATTTCACTTTCCCATGCAGGGTAGGGACTTCAATTTCATCTCCCAGAGCTGCCTGCGCGAAGGTAATTGGCATCTCACAGTACACATCGTCCCCGTCCCGCTCAAAGAATTCATGGGTGCGGACATGGAATACAACATACAGATCTCCGGCTGGACCGCCGTTAACGCCTGGCTCCCCTTGGCCGGATACTCTTAATTGCTGGCCGTCGTCAATTCCCGCAGGAACCTTGACCTGGATTTTCTTACGTTTTTGGACTTTGCCGTCTCCGCCGCAAGTTGAACATTTCTGAGGAATGATTTTACCTGTTCCCCGGCAGTGATGGCAGGCTCTTCTGTTCACAATTCGGCCAAAGGCTGTGTTCTGCTCGACATTCAGCTGGCCGGTTCCGTGACAGTGGCTGCAGGTTTTAACTTTGGTTCCCGGCTTCGCTCCGCTTCCGTGACATGTATCACATTCTTCTTCACGGGGAATTTCAATTTCGGTCTCCTTGCCGAAGGCCGCCTCTTCAAAAGAAAGCGTCATCGTATATTGAAGATCAGCCCCTTGTCTCGGGGCATTCGGATCCCGTCTTCGGCCTCCGCCGCCAAAGAACGTACTGAAAATATCTTCAAATCCGCCAAAACCACCGAAGTCTCCTCCGCCGCCGAAGCCCTGGTTCGGATCTGTATGGCCAAACTGATCATAATGAGCCTTCTTCTGCTCATCGCTCAGTACTTCATAAGCTTCCTTGATTTCCTTGAATTTATCCGCAGCATCCGCTGCCTTGTTAATATCAGGGTGATATTGCTTAGACAGCTTACGGTACGCTTTTTTTATCTCTTCTTTAGAGGCATTCTTGGACAGTCCAAGCACCTCGTAATAATCGCGTTTACTCATGATTTATCCACTCCCGATCGTTTCACATAAAAATAATCTTAACATTTCATTCAGCAAGAAAGCAATAAGAAAAGCAAGCGCCCCTTATCAAAAAAAGCCAAAGTCAAGATAACCTGACTTTGACTTTTTTGTGGAACAGGGGCAGAGCTGCCTGCCCTGTATTCAGCTCTAATTGAAGCGCTGTTTATTTTTTATCTTCATCGTTTACTTCTGTATATTCGGCATCCACAACATTGTCGTCGCCTGCACCTTCAGCACCTTCAGCGCCTTGGGCAGCCTGCTGGGCTTTTGCCGCTTCTTCGTAAAGCTTCATAGTCAAGTTTTGAACGATTTCATTAAGAGCATCTTTCTTCGTGCGGATTTCTTCCAATTCGCCTTTTTCGATCGCTGCCTTCAATTCATCTTTCGCTTCGTTCGCTTTTGTAACTTCTGCTTCATCCACTTTGCCTTCAAGATCTTTTAACGTTTTCTCGGTTTGGAATACAAGCTGATCCGCCTCGTTGCGAAGTTCTACTTCTTCTTTCCGCTTTTCGTCAGCTTCTGCATTTTCCTCAGCTTCTCGTACCATACGCTCGATTTCTTCATCAGAAAGACCTGAAGAAGATTTGATAGTAATGGCCTGCTCTTTGTTAGTTCCAAGGTCCTTCGCACGAACGCTTACGATACCGTTTTTATCGATATCAAACGTTACTTCGATTTGAGGAACTCCGCGCGGTGCCGGCGGAATGTCAGTCAATTGGAAACGTCCAAGCGTTTTATTGTCGGCCGCCATCGGACGTTCCCCTTGAAGTACATGGATATCTACAGCTGTTTGGTTATCCGCAGCCGTTGAGAACACCTGTGACTTGCTTGTTGGGATCGTTGTATTGCGCTCGATCAATTTTGTAGAAACGCCGCCCATTGTTTCAATTCCAAGTGACAGCGGAGTCACGTCAAGAAGAACAACATCTTTCACGTCGCCAGTTAAAACACCGCCCTGGATCGCTGCACCCATTGCTACTACTTCATCAGGGTTTACGCCTTTAGATGGCTCTTGGCCTAATTCTTTCTTGATCGCTTCCTGAACAGCAGGAATACGTGTAGATCCGCCGACAAGGATGACTTTGTCAATTTCTGATGCAGAAAGACCTGCATCTTTCAGAGCCTGACGGGTTGGTCCCATTGTACGCTCTACAAGATCAGATGAAAGCTCATCAAATTTCGCTCTTGTCATTGTTACATCAAGGTGAAGAGGTCCTGCTTCTCCAGCTGTGATGAATGGAAGAGAAATCTGTGTAGATGTAACGCCTGACAGATCTTTTTTCGCTTTTTCAGCAGCATCTTTCAAACGCTGAAGCGCCATTTTATCTTTTCCAAGATCAATGCCGTTTTCTTTTTTAAATTCTTCGATTAAGTAGTCAATGATTACTTGGTCAAAGTCATCTCCGCCAAGACGGTTGTCACCGGCAGTAGAACGGACTTCGAATACACCGTCGCCAAGTTCCATGATGGAAACGTCGAATGTACCGCCGCCAAGGTCAAATACCAGAATGGTTTGGTCTTCTTCTGTTTTATCCAATCCGTAAGCAAGAGCAGCAGCAGTCGGTTCGTTGATGATACGCTCTACTTCAAGACCGGCAATTTGTCCGGCATCTTTTGTCGCTTGACGCTCAGCATCATTGAAGTAAGCAGGAACTGTAATAACAGCTTTCGTCACCTTTTCGCCAAGATATTCTTCAGCATATGATTTTAAATACTGAAGGATAATCGCTGAAACTTCTTGCGGAGAATATTCTTTCCCCTCAGCTGATACTTTATGGTTTGTTCCCATATGACGTTTGATGGAAATGATTGTGTTCGGGTTTGTGATTGCCTGGCGCTTCGCCACTTCCCCTACTTGTCTTTCCCCATTTTTAAATGCTACGACAGATGGAGTTGTACGGTTCCCCTCCGGATTCGGGATAACTTTCGGTTCTCCGCCTTCCAGTACAGATACACATGAGTTGGTAGTACCTAAGTCAATACCAATGATCTTGCTCATATTACAGACCTCCCAGATTGTTTATGTAGTCTCTTTTATTCGTTTACTTTTACCATTGCCGGACGAAGGACACGGTCCTTCAGCATATAGCCTTTTTGGAATTCTTCCACGACTACATTGGATTCGAAATTCTCATCATTCACCTGCATTACTGCTTGGTGGATGTTTGGATCGAATTCCTTTCCGACTGATTCAAGCGGCTCTACGCCCTCTTTTTTCAATGCGTCCACGATGCTTTTATACACCATGTCCATGCCTTGCAGCAAGGATTTCGTCTGTTCGTTATCAGCCTCGATTTTCGTGGCTCTTTCGAAGTTATCCAAAGCCGCTACAAGATCAGTTGCAAGGCTTTGCACTCTATATTTTTGGGCCGCTTCAAGATCCAGTCTCGCACGGCGTCTTGAATTATCAAAATCAGCCTGAAGCCTCAGATAGCGATTTTCCATTTCTTCGACTTTCGCTTCAAGTTCAGCCACTTTTTCTTTAGCCAGCTGAAGTTCATCCTTTTCAGCGGTTTCCTCTGATGCCGTTTCCGCTTCTGCGTTCACTTGCTCAGTCTCTTCCGTCTTTTCTTCAACTTCTGTTTCTGTAACCGATTCTTTGTTATGTTCTGTCATACATTTCACCTCCCTAAAAGGATCATTCATTTCTGAACATAGTCAGGCAAAAGCCAGGGGGGCGCACTGTCTGCGGCCCCCTAACAATATGGCCTGCTGGATTATTTTTGATACAGTTTCGTGAAAAGTGCGCTCAAATCGTTCGAGAATGTAGACAGCAGACTGATCACCCGGGAATATTCCATCCGGGTCGGGCCAAGGATGGCCAGCGCCCCTACTTTCTCATCCCCAATCGAGTAGGTGGCTGTAATCAAACTGCAGTTCTCCAGCACCGTATTTTGGTTCTCACGGCCGATTTTCACGGTGATTCCTGACGGGTTTTGCTGCATCAAATCATAAAAGCCCTTTTCCTGTTCAATCATGGACATTAAGGAGCGGACTTTATCAATATCATGGAATTCGGGCTGACTCAGCATATTCGTCTTGCCGCCGAAAAACAGTTTCTCAGGTGTGTTCACGGCAAAAGAATCCATCAATGCGGATACAATCGTACCATAGTTATGGATGTGCCTGCGAAGCACGACCGCCACTTCTTTGAAAATTTTATTTTTCAATTCAGGCAGCGGGACACCGGCAAGCCGCTCATTCAGAATGTTGACCATTTTTTCAATCTCGCCCATATCAAAAGAAGGCGGAAGGGAAATCATTTTGTTTTCCACATGGCCGGTATCCGTGATGATCACGGCAATCGCTGTTTCCGGGCTTAACGGGACAATCTGAATCCGTTTCAGTTTATTGTCCTTCACCTTCGGGCCAAGCACGATAGCTGTATAATTCGTAAGCTCCGAGAGAATCCTGGCTGACTTCTGCACGACTTTCTCCAATTCATAGATACGCTCGGCAAATACAGACCGCAGAATTTTCACTTCATTCTTTTTCAGGCTTTTCGGGGAAAGCATATGATCGACATAATACCGGTAGCCCTTCTCTGAAGGGACTCTTCCCGATGAAGTATGTGTCTTCTCCAAGTAACCCATTTCTTCAAGATCGGACATTTCATTTCGAATGGTGGCCGAGCTGAAGCTGATCTCTTCTTTCTTCGACAAACTTCGGGAACCGACCGGCTGTGCCGTGTGAATGAAATCCTCGATTATCGCTTGCAGAATTAATAATTGACGATCAGTTAGCATAGTTGATCACCTCTGTTAGCACTCGACTTGCCTGAGTGCTAATATACTAATAAATTATCAAATGAAACCAATGATGTCAACGAAAAAAACCGATAAACGATTGAACTTTAGACCCCATTATTCTCCGGCTCCCAAGAAAGTCTGAAACACCTCGTTGCCAAGCAATTTCCCTTTCTTTGTTAAAAAGACCCGGTCGCCGGAAATCTGCAAGAGTCCCTTTTCGACACCATCTCTTATCGGTGCGTCGAAAACCGAACCGATTTCTACAGAAAATTTATCCTTAAAGTGTGTCATTGAAACCCCTTCTGCCTTTCGAAGCCCCAGAAACATCTCCTCTTCCATTTTTTCATGAAGAGGCACTTCATGGACTTCCAGAAAAGGCAGTTTCCCTTCAGAAAGCGGGGCCATATATTTCTTGATCGGTCCATGATTGGCAATTCTCCTGCCGCCGGCGTATCCATGAGCACCGGCGCCGATGCCGTAATATTCTTCATTATCCCAGTATGTCAAATTATGCCTGCTTTCAAAACCAGGACGGGCAAAGTTGCTGATTTCATATTGATGAAGCCCTCTTTTCTCCATCTCTTCCATAAGCCGTTCATACATTTGCGCTTCCGTCTCCTGCGGCGGCAGATTCAGTTTCCCTTTTTGCATCAGGTTATAAAACACCGTTTTGGGCTCAACAATCAGCGAATAGCTGGAGTAATGCGGAAGATCCAGCTCAAGCGCTTTTTTTAGAGTCTCCGAAAAATCTTCCATTGTCTGCCCCGGCAGTCCGTAAATCAGATCAAGGCTGATATTGGTAAACCCTGTTTGCTGAGCCATTTCCAGCGTCCGGTACACATCAGCTGCCCGGTGCGTGCGGCCGATCTTTTTCAATAGCTCATCGTTAAAACTCTGTACACCAAAGCTGAGCCGATTGACACCCGCATCATGCAGAATCTGAAGTTTTTCCTGTGAAAGCTCACCCGGATTGGCTTCAAATGTATATTCTCCGCCCTTATTCAATGGCAGCCGTTTGCTGATTGACCCGCATAAGAACCGAAGCTGGTCTTCATTCAGGGCTGTCGGCGTACCGCCGCCTACAAAGATCGTATCCAGCCCTTCCGTCGGACAGGCAGAAAGCTGAAGTTCCATTTCTTTATCGAGCATCTCTAAGTATGCCTCTACCGGCTGCCCCTGCAAAAAGACTTTATTAAAATCGCAGTAGTGGCAGATATGTTCGCAGAACGGGATATGAATATAGGCACTTTTAATCAAACTGTTCACAACCTTCTTCTTATAGAAAAAGGGGCTAGAACTCGTCTGCCCCTTTTGACCATCTTTTATTTTTTCGGTGTTGTATCATCCATCTTCAATACAGCCATGAAAGCTTCCTGCGGCACTTCAACAGAACCAACCTGTTTCATCCGCTTTTTACCTTCTTTCTGTTTCTCAAGCAATTTCCGTTTTCGGGAAATATCCCCGCCGTAACATTTCGCCAATACGTTCTTTCGCATAGCGCTGATGGTTGAACGGGCCACGATTTTCTGGCCGACGGCTGCCTGAATCGGAACTTCAAACTGCTGTCTTGGAATTAATGTTTTTAATTTCTCAACAATAATCTTGCCGCGCTCATAAGCAAAATCTTTATGAACGATGAAGCTCAGGGCATCAACCGTTTCGCCGTTCAGGAGAATATCCATTTTCACGAGTTTGGACGGCTGGTAGCCAATTAATTCATAATCGAAGGAAGCGTAGCCCCTTGTATTTGATTTTAATTGATCGAAGAAATCATATACGATTTCAGATAATGGAATTTCATACTGGATGCTGACACGCGTCTCATCGATATACTGCATGTCGATGAAGTTTCCCCGTTTATTTTGGCAGATTTCCATGATGGCGCCGACAAATTCGGTAGGGGCCATCATAGTTGCCTTCACGTAGGGTTCTTCCACTCTCTCGATCTTTTGGGGATCCGGCATATTGGACGGATTATCCACCTTTATAACAGAACCGTCTGTTTGAACGACATCATAAATAACACTCGGTGCCGTAGTAATCAGGTCAATCTTAAATTCGCGTTCGATTCTCTCCTGGATGATTTCCATATGAAGCAATCCAAGGAAGCCGCAGCGGAATCCAAAACCAAGGGCCTGAGAAGTCTCTGGTTCAAATTGAAGGGCTGAATCATTCAGCTCTAATTTTTCCAAAGCCTCACGGAGGTCATTGAATTTAGACGAATCAATCGGATACAGACCGCAATAAACCATCGGGTTCATTTTGCGGTATCCCGGAAGCGGTTCTTCAGCTGGATTTTTTGCGCCTGTAATCGTATCACCGACTGTTGTATCCCCTACATTTTTGATGGAAGCCGTTAAAAAGCCGACATCACCGACATTCAATTCCTTCTCCTGCTGGATTTTCGGATTGAAAACACCGAGTTCGGTCACTTCAAACTCTTTGCCTGTGGACATCATTTTAATTTTGTCCCCCACTTTAACTGAGCCTTCCACAATACGGATATAGGCTACAACCCCGCGGTAGGCATCGAACATAGAGTCAAAAATCAAAGCCTTTAAAGGACCTTCAGGATCACCCTGAGGCGCGGGAACCAATTCGACCACCTGCTCAAGAATGTCTTCGATTCCAATGCCTGCTTTGGCTGATGCTAAGACGGCATCAGAAGCATCCAGACCAATTACTTCTTCAATTTCATTGCGGACCCGTTCAGGGTCAGCACTCGGAAGGTCGATCTTATTGATGACAGGCAGGATTTCAAGATTGTTATCCAAAGCTAAATACACATTGGCAAGCGTCTGGGCTTCAATCCCCTGTGCGGCGTCCACGACAAGTACAGCGCCTTCACAGGCAGCAAGACTTCTGGATACTTCATAGGTGAAATCGACATGCCCCGGTGTGTCAATAAGATGGAAAATATATTCTTCTCCGTCTTTCGCCTTATACTTCAGCTGAATGGCATTTAATTTAATCGTGATTCCCCGTTCACGCTCCAAATCCATGGAATCCAGCAGCTGGCTCTTCATTTCTCTTTGAGCCAAAGCGTTCGTCTTTTCAATGATCCGATCCGCCAGCGTGGATTTACCATGGTCGATATGAGCAATGATCGAGAAGTTTCTGATTTTTGATTGTCTTTTCAGTTTTTCTTCTCTGTTCATTATTGTTCACTCCTACTAGTCGACACAAAATACACTATTTTTGATTATATCAATAGAAAATGCAAGATTCAACTGAATAGTTACAAGATTAAATCCTCCTGTGCCCCTTCCGGTAAAAGACGGCTTCAAAAGGGCGGATCCATAGGTTTTTTGTCCCTCTTATCCTGTACTGCATACTATTTTTAAGCAAGCAAAAAGCGGAGAATCAACTGCTCACCTCTCCGCCTGCTTTTTCTTCTGTTTTTCCCCGGCCTACACAGAGTCAATTAATTTCTGAAAGGCTCCTGATATCGCATCGCCCAGCTGCCTGCCCAAAGAAGAAAATAAATTGAAAGCTTTCATTTCCTCCAGCTTTTCCTTTTTCTTTTCCAGATCATGGCTCGTTACCCTTTCGCCCAGGATCGCCGCTTCCATCTCACCGTCATCCGTCTCGCTCACTGTGAAAGCGCTGTTCAGAGATGGGTCATCATATCCTTTCATTTTCTTCATGCCCTGGTTTGCCTGCTGCATCCCAATGATAATTCCTAAAAACAGCACAAGGATCAGACACGTGCATTTCAATGTAAATTTAGCCATCACATTCCGATTCCTTTCCTTACTCAGCTTCCTTGTCACCGGCTGTGTTATCGACCGCTTTGGCATCCCAATACATTTCACTGAATGCATCGGCGAACGCATCGGCAGTTAAATACATCTCTTCAAACGTATTATCGACTCCGCCTATTTCAATCAGCATGGCATTTGCCGATAAATCTTGGTTGTAGACACTATTATTCCCAGAACTGTTATGCTTAATAATTCCTCTCGACAGGCCTGGGTATTTTTTCTCCAGCGCTTTATGCAATTTATTGGCAAGCACAAGGTTTTTTTCATAATTTGGATTTTTACCGCCGATTACAAAAGCAATTTTCGCATATTTCTTTCCATTAATCGTAATCGTCGTCTGATCTTTCCGATGGGAATCTCGATGTATATCAATGAAATACTCCAAATCCTTATTGTCGGCCATTGCTGTTTGAACCACTTCTCTGGATTCTTGATAAGACTTTGGATAGTTCAGCCCTTTTTTATTCAGCCGGTCCATAATATCTGTCTTATCTACATTCGCCCCAACACCTCGGTCAGCAAGTGCTTTGCCCAGGTGATCGCCGACCCTGGTAATGTTAATTTTCGAATGGCTGGCCATATTCGGGTCAGTTACTCCTTTTAAATAAGGAAGGAAAGATTCCCGGTTATGGGTATGGTAGATTTCAACGACCCTTCTCCCATTCGTCGTCTGTGCCGGTTTTTTCTCCGCGGCTTTCTCGCTGTCGGCTGGAGCCTCATTTGTTTCTTCAATCTCCTCAACATTCTGCAGGGCAGCTTCTCTTTCTTTTGTCAGTACATCAGCAGGAGGGGCAGACTCAAACGGCATATTCGTATAGTTGGTCCCTTCCCCTGCGACCAGAATTTCATTGTCAAAAATGGAAAAACCGGGGAGCTCACGGCCAAGCAGACTTCTGGGATCATCCATCGAAACATTGGCAGAAAGCTTCATCAATCTGCCGGCAATGTCCGTATCCTCTTTTCCTTCCGGCAGGACTTTATAAAAATGATGATTCTCTGTTGCCAGCATCGAGAATAGCATCTTTCCGGTGAACTGGTTGGCTACCGTATGGACCGAATCTGAAGTGATCCGATACTCCGGCTTAAGGGAAGTCATAATACCGCTAATCGTAAATACTAAAAGAAGCAAGGCTGCGACGGTTAGAAAACTTTTTACTAGGGCTGAGCCGCGGATCACTGTTATGAACCCGATTGGTATTCTTCTTTTCATCCTTGCACCCTCTCTATAGCATGTCTACTAAATAGATATGACTTTGCTAGAGTGGGTAGAACATCTTTTCATTCACTGTTTTATATAAAAGCTCCGCAAGACCGGCTGCCCCTTATGCTTCAGCGTGTATAATAGCCGGAATTGTCCTGATTGATGGAATCATGCAAGGCAGAATTCAGCCCATTGGCGATTAAATTGGCCATATCTTCAATAAAGACATCCACTTCTTTTGGAGTAACCATCAGATTGTGGCCGATCGGTGAGAGAACTTCATGAATCAATTTGCGTTTCTCTTCCTCCGGCAGAATCCCGACCATTCCAAGGAAGGTTTGCCGTTCGTTTTCGCCCGGTAAGTCCTCCTCCTTTAATTTCGTTTTTTTCCCAAAACTGAAGCCCGCCGGCGAAAGAGCCCTTGATGGCCTGTCTCCTTCCTTAAGCTCTTTGCCGAAATGCTTTAAAATAAAGTCAATCGAATCGCTCGTAATCGATACCGCATCCACAACAGTAGGAATCCCGATGGCAATTACTGGAATTCCAAGCGTTTCCTTACTCAATTCCTTCCTCTTGTTGCCTACCCCCGATCCAGGATGAATCCCTGTATCTGAAATCTGGATCGTTGAATTAACCCTTTCAAGAGAACGGGCGGCAAGAGCATCAATTACGATGACAAAGTCCGGCTTGCTCTTCTCGATGACACCCTTTATAATGTCGCTTGTTTCAATTCCGGTAATTCCCATGACTCCAGGTGATATGGCACTGACTGAACGATATCCTTCCGCAACCGATGTTGGCTGGAGTTCAAATAAATGGCGGGTAACAACCAGATTTTCAACGACAGCCGGTCCCAGCGCATCCGGGGTGACATTCCAATTCCCCAGCCCGACCACAAGGCAGCTCATTTCCTTTCCAATCTGGTTCTTTTTCAGAAATTGAGCCATTTCGCTGGCAAATACCTTCTCTACCTTCTTCTGCGTTTCTGTATCCTGCTGACGGATTCCCTGCACTTCTAACGTCAGGTAGCTTCCCTGCTTCTTGCCGATTTCCTTCTCACCTGCCGCTGTTACCTCTATTAAAGAAACCTTAAGATCATCCACCTCTTTTTCCTTGATGATGACTCCCTCAATTTTGGATACATCCTCTTCCTCAGAGACACCTCTGCTCTCAATGACCATATTCCTCGCCTCTACGGCCAAATCCGTACGCAAACCATACTGGCTCAAATCTAAATTCTCCATAAAACGGACCTCCTGATTTCACCAATCTAGTATTTTCCATAGTCTTTTTAACATTGTTCCGTTTTGTCTTTTTAATTATTCATTTATTTGCTATAATAGGCGGTAACGAGATAAAAAAATACGTTGTATAATTCCTTTTCGATTCTCAATCTGACTATTGCATATTCATGTGCAGTCTGATAGAATAACATTTGTGCTATTTGGTATGGATTTGAAAAGTCGAGTTCTTGTATCTCGATTTCTTTGTAGGAGGTGAACGGCATGCCAAACATTAAATCTGCTATTAAACGCGTAAAGACTAACGACAAAAACCGCGTTCATAACGCTACTGTGAAATCAACTATGCGTACTACAGTTAAAAACGCTGAGGTTGCACTAGCTGGTGATAACGTTGAAGCTGCAAAAGCTGCTCTTCAAACAGCTGCTGTAAAATTAGACAAAGCTGCATCTAAAGGATTAATCCACAAAAATGCGGCAGCCCGTAAAAAATCTCGTTTAGCGAAAAGACTTAACGCTCTTAACGCATAATATGAGAAAGCAAAAAGCGCCTGTATACAGTGCGCTTTTTTTGTGCCTTCCATTAGGAAGGCCGTCCTTCTTTTATTTTTATCATCAGAAGTTCCAGCATCAGAGTTTTATCCCCCTGTCCGGTTTTCATCCGGTAATCTGCTTCGGCCATTTCCGCCATCATCGCCATCAGCTCCCTTTCCTCAAACCTTCTCACCTTTTCCAAAGCAAGCTTCACACGGTAGGGATGAACCTTCATGAGTCCGGCAATTTTCTGCTGGCTGTACCCCTGTCTCGATAATTCCTTCACTTGATATAAAAGCCTTACCTGTCCGGCCATCACACTGAGAATTTTAATCGGCTCTTCATTTTGCCGAAGAAGATCACGAAGTATAGCAATCCCGCTTTCGACTTTTCGCTGCAAAATATGATCCACAAGCGTGAAGATATTCTGTTCAAGTGACTTGGCAACCAGCTTTTCCACGACAGCCGGCTCAATCCTCTTCTCTTCTCCCGCATAAAGAGACAGCTTATCAATTTCATTTGTCAGCATCATCAGATTCGTTCCGGACAGTTCAAGAAGACGGTCAATGGCCTGCTCATCAATCTGCACGCCGCTCTCTGCCGCCCTTTCCCGTACCCACACCTTCAGTTCGTGCTCGCCGAGCTTTTTGGCTTCGACAACGGCAGCACGGCGTTTCAGCTCCTTCGTAATTTTCTTCCGTTCATCCAATTTCTCATAAGGAGCAATGAAAACCAGTACAGAGTACGGAACCGGATCCGCCAAATAGGCTTCAAGGCGCTTTATATTATGCTCGACCTTCGACTTGTTTTTTTCCGCAGTAAGGAAAAAGGGATTCTGCACAAAAACAAGCCGCCTTTCTCCCATGAATGGCATGGTTTCCGCATCCTCAAGTGCGGTTTCAACTGGCGTTTCCTCCATGTCAAACTGGGAAAAATTAAAATCGATTTCCTCTTCAGTCAGGGCATTTTCCGCCAGCAGCTGCTTCGTTTCCTGAATCAAATAGCCTTCCTGGCCATATAGTAAATAAACGGGAGCAAACTTCCCTTTTTTTATATCTTTCCACACATCTAATACCAAAGAAACCCGCCTCTTTTATTATGTAGTCAATCTAATGGTATAGTCCCATGATGATTTTGACAAGCTATAAAGGAAACTTCCAGGCATTTGAAGGAATGGCCTTCGAAAAGACCATTCCCCAATCTATGTGAACGCTGGGCCGGAGCTCCCGGGATACTCCTTTTTCAGCGGATAATTCAGCGATCTGTCCAGCTGCTTTGTACGCTTATTTTGACCTTCCGGATTCCAAACTATTTGTGACAACTCTTGTCAGTAAAGGAAAACGAACAACGGATGTATAGCTTTTTCTCTGACAATGTTTTATACTATTTACAATAAATAGGAGGGGTTGCCAAATGAACGAATTTGAAAATAACGTCCAATCCAAAACAAATGACGTCTCAGACTCCATCATCGGCTTCGTCAGCTCTTTTTTATTTTTTGCCGTCATGTTTATCATAGCCGTTGTCATCAAAGCCGTTGCAGCCTGATTAAACCGAATAAGCATGATCCTTTAAGCAGGGGCTGCCGGCAGCAGTCTCTTTTTTTCATGGTTTTTTTGCAGCGCTTGCGGGATTCGCTTTACTACTTGCATCTTATGGCAGGACCGTTTTAAAGGTTCCAGTCTGTTTTTCAAAAGTATAAATGACAGCCCCATCCCGGTCCGTCCGAAATATACGGAAACCGCTCCGCTCAAGCGCTTCCGTCACTTCTGAATGCGGATGCCCATAACGATTTCCTTTTCCCGCTGATATAATGGCAGCCTGAGGCTGGAGTTGCTGCAACAGTTCCTCTGAGGTCGAGGTTTTGCTGCCATGATGTCCAACTTTCAGTACATCCGCCTTCAGCTGAGGAAACGATTGAAGCATTTCCCGTTCTGTATCTGTACCGGCATCACCGGTAAACAGCCAGCTTATCCCGCCGATTTGTGCCAGAATCACAATAGAGGACTCGTTTTTTTCTTCTGACAATCGTTTTGCCGGATTCAGCACATAAAACTTCGCATCTCCCTCAGTCCATGCATGATCTTTTTTTACAGCAGTGATTGGAATCCCATCATTCACAGCCCTCATCATGAAATCCTGCTGGCGGTAATCCATTTCACTCCCTTTTCCAACCATCACTTCCTTCACCTTCATTTGATCCAAAAGATCAGCAGCCCCGCCAATATGATCCTGATCAGCGTGAGTCAAAATCAAGCGATCTAAATGACGGATTCCCTTGCTTTTCAATAGCGGTATAATCGTGTCATCCCCTGTAGAAAAGGATGACGTCCTTTCTTCCCACTCTTCTCTGTCAAAAATCGGCTGTCCCCCTGTATCAATTAAGTAATTGCCCTGATTATGGGGAAGCCTGATCAAGATTGCATCTCCTTGGCCAACATCGATAAAATGAACCTCACCCTTGGACGAAAGAAGCGGACTCCCATACTGAAACAGCAGCAGCAAGCATAGCAAAAGGGACCAGCCGTTTGAATTTTTCAAACCAGACATTTCCCAGCTGAGCAGCAAACGAATGCTTAAAAGCGGCAGCAGCAAGGAAACCAAAAAAACTGGCCTGCCCAAAACAACAGAAGACAGCGGCAGATCAGAAACGAAGCCAGCGGCAGCATTGCAGATAGCAAACGCCTTGTCGAGCAGTAAAATAATCAGGTTTCCCAAGGCAGGAGACAAAACATGCAGCAGAAGAGAAAGCATGGACATTGGCAAAAGAACAGCGGAGTAAACGGGGACAAACAGGATATTTAAAAATACACCAAGGAAGGAGACCTCAAAAAAATGGTAAACAAGCAAAGGCATTGCAGCAAGCTGGCAAACCGCACTGATGACTAGAAGGGCAGCCGTTTTTTGGCTGTACCTGCCGATAATCGGCAAAGAAAGGATGATGGAAAAAGTGACAGCAAACGAAAGCTGAAAGCCAACCTGGTAAATAAAGAAAGGGTTATAAAGAAGCATCAGCATATATACAGCCGCCAGTATCCCAGCTGCAGATCCGCTCTTTTTTTGCAAAGAAACTATAAAAAAGACCATAGCCATGATGCCTGAGCGGACGACAGAAGGCGCCCCGCCCGACAGAATCATATACATCGGCAGGAAACACACCATCAGCAGCATCGTCTTTTCCCTTGTTATGCCGAAACGGATACAAAGGAAGAACAGCATCCCTGTCAGAAAACTTACATGTAGCCCTGAAATGGCAAGCAAATGAACAAGACCGAGTTTTTGATAATCAGAAAGTATTTTCTCATCGATCATCTTCTGGTCGCCGAATATAAGGGCTGCGGCAAATCCAGCCGAATCTTCAGGAAAATGCTGATACACATATTGCAATCCTGCATACCGATACTGCCTGACAGCATTCCCCAGCGTTTTTTTCGGTTTCATGCAGGCGGAAAAGGAAAGATTGTCCGCTTTCCAAATCCAATGAATGTGCTGAGCGTGAAGGTAGGATTGATAATTGAAGCTGTTTTCGTTGCGGTTTGGTTCAGGGGCGGTCAGCCTTCCCGAAGACGGGCAGGTCATTCCCATTTTGAAGTTAGTTTGGAGGAATTGTTTTTCTTCTTCAGAGTGAATCGTGTATCTCAGCATTATTTTTTCTTTTGTTTCACTTTGTATGACGGCCCTCAGCTGATTGCCGTCAATGTCCGGGCTGCCGGTAAAGGTCACCTGCAGCAGCCGTTCATCCCCTTGATAACCGGTGACATTGCGAGTCTCCGCATGATAGGCAGCTGCAGCAAACAGCAGAAATGCTGCAGCATAAAGAAGCAGAATTCTTTTTCCCTGACGGAAGCGGTAAAAAAGATAAAGGCAGAACAAAAGCAAGACATATATATATTTCGCTCCCCACAAGGAAAGAGCCGTCACCCCAAAAGTGGCGGAGACGGCCATAAAAAGAAGATTTCGGTTCATTCAAAACCCCCTTATTTCCGCCTGATAAATAATTCTTCGGCTTCTTCCCTCATTTTCTCTATTTCTTCTGCTTTTACTCCCGCATCGCTCATCCGGCTGAGCAAGGAAGAAACGAAATCTAATTTTTCCTGTCCATGCGCATCCAGCACTTGCTGATACGGGACTTTTTCCGTATGTACACCTGCCTGCCTGAACAATTCTTCGGCATATGGATGATTTTTATAATCCGCTGCATAATAGACCGCCCGGATTCCTGCCTGAATAATGGATTTACAGCATTGAAGGCAAGGGAAATGGGTGACATATATTTCAGCTCCCGCCGTAGGCACGCCAAATTTAGCACATTGCAAAAGGGCGTTCATTTCAGCATGAACCGTCCGGACACAATGTCCGTCAATCACATAGCAGCCGTCATCAATACAGTGAGTTCCGCCTGCTATAGACCCGTTATATCCTCCTGCAATGATTCGATTATCCCGGACAATCGTCGCTCCGACCGTCAGACGGGTACATGTGCTTCTTAATGCAAGCAGATGGCTTTGTGCCATAAAATATTGATCCCAGCTTATCCGATCCATGATGTTTTTCCTCTTCCTTTCTCTGTCCTTTTCTCTATTTTACCTTTTGCCGGCATGATTGGGTACCCCTCCCCTGCCTTCCTGTGCTGCTAATTAACGGTAAGATGTTCTTTCAGCTTTTCAAATGTTTTATCCCCAATGCCTGATACGTTTTTTAAATCCTCAACACTTTGGAACTTGCCCGTTGTTTCCCTGTATTCAATGATGGAAGAAGATTTTGACGGACCTACGCCGTTAAGAGTTTCCAATTCTTCTTTAGTGGCCGTGTTCAAATTAATTTTCCCGTCGCCGGAAGCACCCGCTGTTCCCGTCATTCCCGTTTCCGCTCCTGCTTCCGTTACGGAACTTCCCTCCGGCGCTTGCGTCTCTGTTTCCTCCTCCCCTTCCGCAGGCACATAAATTACCATCTGATCTTCTGCCAGCTGAGCGAGATTCACCTTCTTTTGATCAGATTTCTCAGTAAATCCTCCTGCCTGATCGATTAAATCGATGACCCTGTCCCCCGGTTTGGCAATGAATACTCCGGGGGATTTAACCGCTCCTTTCACATCGACTTTCATTACAGTATTCTTTGGTTCAGCAGGCTCTTCCGGTTCTTTTGATGCTTCCGGTTCCGCAGCGGTGAACAGGTTTGCCTGGGCATCAGGCTTCTCTTCTTTCTCCTGCCATAAAAAATACCCCGCAAAACAGGCGATCACTGCTGCAGCAGCAAGCCATTTTTTATATTTCTGTATCAGATCCATACAGCACCCCCTGCATTTTTCATGTCATAAGATCATAGAATCCATCATAGTGATTAGGAGAAGTTCTCTTCATCGAGAGGAGTTGGAAATAGTGAAACTCGGGATTATAGGAACAGGCAATATGGGCACCATCTTAATTGAGTCTTGGCTTGAGTCCGGTACGGTCATTCCGGCTGACCTGATTATCACAAACCGCACGCCCAAGAAAGCCGCCGCCCTGAAGGAAAAGTATCGTGGAATTGAAGTAGCCAGTACAGCTGTTGATATAGCAAAGAAAGCTGATATTCTCTTTATCTGTGTGAAGCCCCTGCAGATACACAGTCTGCTGCAGGAAATCAAATCACATCTGACAAGGGATCAATTCGTCGTGTCGATTACCAGCCCAATTTCCGTATCACAGCTTGAATCGGAACTCATCTGTTCATGCGCCCGTTTCATCCCCAGCATAACAAATCGGGCACTGTCCGGCGTTTCACTGCTCAGCTTCGGTGACAGATGCCAGCGAAAATGGAAAGCAGAACTGACAAAATTGGCAGAAGGCATTTCAAAGCCTGTTGCGATTGAAGAAAATATTACAAGGGTGGCATCCGATATTGTCAGCTGCGGACCGGCTTTTTTTAGTTTTCTTGCTCAGTCCTTCATCCAGGCTGCTTCAGACACCACATTAATTGATAAAAAAACAGCGACCATTCTGACGGAAAATATGCTGATCGGACTGGGGGACCTGTTAAGCAAAGGATTTTACACCTTGCCTACTTTGCAGGAAAAGGTTTGTGTAAAAGGCGGGATTACCGGAGAAGGAATAAAGGTTTTAGAGGAAGAGACAGGAGATATGTTCAAGCACTTGTTTCAGGCAACACACGGAAAATTCGCAGAAGATCTGGGCGAAACAAAGAAACAATTCCGGCCCATATATTAATATTCTGTATTGCTTTGCTGCAATCCTTCCCAGCACTTATAAAAATTTCATCAAGAAGAACGTCCGGGGTTTCCCGGTCTTTTTTCAGCACAAAAAAGCAATCCTCAAACAGTTTGAGGTGGTAGTGACCCCATAAAGTTAGAGTTTATATTATGCAGCTGATTGGCTGGTTTGAGTTCGGTATTGCACTGGACTTAAGCCATTCAATTTTTGCTTAAACCGTATGTTGTTATAATACTCTATGTACTCTGCTATTTTCTTCTTAAGCCCACCATACGACAGGAGTTCTTCTCCATCATCCATTTCCTGTTTCAGATTCCCAAAGAAATTCTCCATGGCTGCATTATCTGCACATGTGGCTCTTTTTAAATATGTAATATTAAATGTAACTTTTCGGACAAAAAGAAATCTAATTAACGAGAACCATATGGCCGCTGGATGCCTTTTTTGATTCTCTTAAATAATCCAATTCAGAAATTTAATAAATTCAAAGAGCTATTTTCAAAATAACTAATAGACAGTACGATTAAACGATATGAATACCAAATACGCAGTAAATAGCGGAGGAATGAAAATGAAATTAAACCAATTAAAAGAAATCGTCGATGGCTAGTAGAAGAAGGCGATGGTGATCCACCCCCTATTCTATAAATATTGCTAAGCCATACTCTCTTTCATTCTCCCTCTCATACGCCATCATCCTGCTTACCTTGGCAAAATCATTCACTAATCGATAAATGCCTCATTCAGCCGCAGCAAAAGCCTGCCGAACATTTCTTTCTCCTCGCCGGACCAATCATCAAGCATGCGATGATATCGCTCAAGACGCATCCTTTTATCAGCTTTTAAGCTCTGTTTGCCAAGCTTCGTAATCGCAAACAGACTGACCCGCCCGTCAGAAGGATCGGAGAAGCGCTGGATCAGCTTCTTCGTTTCCAAGGCCGCGGCCTGGCGAGACAACGTAGATATATCCAATTTAAAGCATTCGGCCAATTCCTTCACACGCGCCGGTCCGAATTCATCAAGCTGCCGTAATAACAGATACGCAGCTCTTTCCAGATTTCCGATTTTACGGTCGGAGTTATCGAGATATACAGCCCTCCTGATAAAAGTGGTGAGCTCATATTCAATTAATTCAATCGGATCTTGTTTTGACAAACGCCTCACTCCTTACAATTGACAACAGAAACATTAGTTGTATAATACAAACATATGAACATTTACTCAGAAAACATATAGAAAGATTTTGCATACATATATTTGTATAGTACAAATATATGTGCCAAAAGTAAAGAAACTTATCGAAGCAACAAGAAAGGGGGAAGCTGCTCTTCTCCAAAGAACAGCAACGTTGTGAAAGTCATACGCATCATACTGCAAATCATTATTTTATTCGCATTTTCCTTTATCGGGGGAGCCGTTCAGCAGCTCTTTCACCTGCCCATTCCCGGCAGTATCATCGGCTTAATCTTGCTCATCATATGTTTATCGGTTAAGATCATTCCCGTCAAACTGATTGAAGACGGAGCCGGATTTTTGCTGTCTTTTCTTCCGTTGCTATTCATTCCGGCCATGACGGGCGTCATCAATTATCCGTCACTGTTTTCCGCCAGCGGAGCGGCCCTGTTTTTAATCGTCGTGCTGAGCACCATCGTCACAATGATCGCCGCAGGGTACGCGAGCCAGCTGTTAGAACATAAAGCCAATCAGAGAAAGGAGAAAAAGAAGTGCAGCAAGCATGTATCGCAATCCTTATAATTTTGTTCACGGCCGCCGCCTATCTGGCCATGGTGAAATTATATGTGCGCTTTCCATATCCCATTCTCATACCCGTGTTGACGACTACGATTTTCATTATTGCCGTGCTGCTTTTTTTTCATATTCCGTATAAAGAGTATATGATCGGCGGACAATGGATCAATTCACTGCTCGGCCCCGCCGTGGTAGCTTTAGCATACCCGCTTTATAAGCAGCGCCGGATGTTAATCAAGTATATGTTTCCGATTATCGGCGGCGTATTGGCCGGTCTATTCTCCGGAATGGTCAGCGGCCTGTTATTTGCTGAGCTATTCGGCATCAGCCGGAGTTTGATTTTGTCCATCATCCCAAAATCAATCACGACTCCCGTCGCCATTCAGATTGCGTCCAGTATCGGCGGTATCCCTTCCATGACAGTCGTGTTCGTTATGATTGCAGGGTTTTCCGGCGTCATATTAGGGCCGCTGCTTCTCAAGTGGATCCGCATCCGCAGCTCACTCGGGAAAGGAATTGCATTCGGGAGCGCCTCCCATGCGCTCGGCACCTCAAAAGCAATGGAATACGGAGAATTAACGGTCTCCATGAGTTCTGTCTCCATGACGCTCTGCGCCGTTTTAGGGTCAGTCTTCGGACCTGTCGTAGCATGGATGTTTCAAATTTAAAGCTGTCGGTTCTCCGTCAGCTTTTTTATATGTGGATTATCTCGTTTTCTTCTAATATCGATGTTTCATTTGTAAGAAGAATGGTAAAGTAGAAAACAAGGAGGGGTTTAAGATGACTGCAGCAATTCCGCAAAAGAAACTGCTGGATGGGACAAGCATTCCCGCGATCGGCTTCGGTACATACGCTCTTAATGGAAACAACGGCGTTCATGCCGTTACCAGCGCCATTGATATCGGCTATCGTCTGATTGATACCGCTTATAACTATGAAAATGAAGGGGCGGTCGGAGAAGCCATCAAGAGAAGCTCTGTTCCGAGAGAGCAGCTATACGTGACATCCAAGCTTCCGGGACGCTACCATGAATATGACAAAGCTGTACAAACCATTCAAGAATCTTTATACCGCGCCGGTCTGGATTACTATGACCTGTATCTCGTCCATTGGCCGAACCCGAAACAAGACCTCTACACTAAAGCGTGGCAGGCACTGATTGATGCGAAAAAATGGGGCCTGATCCGCTCCATCGGTGTCTGCAATTTCCTGCCTGAACATATCGAACGGCTCGAACGTGAAACCGGCGTAAAGCCAGGCATAAACCAAATTGAACTGCATCCTGCTTTTAATCAGCAGCAGCAGCGGCAATGGCATGAAGAACAGGGCATCGTGACAGAATCATGGAGTCCGTTAGCCCGCGCCGGTGAAGTATTGAACGATCAAAAACTCGGACAGATTGCGGACAAATACGATAAAACCATTTCTCAAGTCATTTTACGCTGGCATATCCAGCTGGGCGCCATCCCGATCCCAAAATCAGCATCCCCAGAACGCCAGCTCGAAAACATCTCTGTTTTTGATTTCTCCCTTGATGAAAACGACATGAACATTATCAGCTCGCTTACCCGCCCCGACGGACGCATAAACGGTCAAGACCCGGCGGAGTATGAGGAGTTTTAAGCAAGCACATAAAGAAAGCTGACGGCATCATTCGTCAGCTTTTTTCTCATTTTATATATGTACACCCAGCTCCCGTTTCCATTCAGAAAGCCAATCCGTATCCCTAGATTCGTATTGCCTGCTTTGGCCGAAAGAGATAATTTCACCGTTATGAAGGTCTGCTATCGGACTTAAATACAGTTTTTCATTTCCTGTACATTTAAACTCTGTCACATCTGTTACTAATTTTTGAAGGCGGTAAGGTGCAGTAAACCGACGGATCAAACGTTTTTAGCCACTTTCCCCACCTTCCCTCTGTAGGAATTATAGCGGGATTTACGTGTGAATTTTCCACATTTTAAGTCTGGCTCCCCCATAATTCGCTGCACTTTTTTATGATTGATGACATGACCGTGTGCCTTTAATTCCGAATGAATCCGGCGGTATCCGTATCGTCCTTTATGTTTTTTAAACAATTCTAGAATGATATCTTTCCATTTTTGATCAGGATCTTCTTTCTTGCATTGTTGGATGTGATAATGATACGTAGCTTCAGGAATCCCTACTACTTCAAGGACATCGATTAATCGGAATCCTTCTTTGCGGAGTTCGAATGCCAGCGCTGCCTGTGCTTTTCGAGGAAGGCATCCGGGTTCTCCTGAAAAACGTTTAGCTTTTTTAAATACGCTACCTCTAATCGAAGCAGTTCATTTTCACGTTCTAACCGTTCTTCACGAGATTCTGTTCCCCGCTTAGATCCATTCAATTTTGGTTTTTTAGACATAGGAAGCCGTCCTTTCCTTTTTTCTTCGAGGCCTTCTATCCCTTCATCTAAGAATTTCCTTCTCCAATTGGCAATTAAAGAAGGGTTATTCAGATTAAATTCCATCGCTGTATCATAGTAAGAAGCCTCTGTTTGTTTCATAAAGTGTAATACAGTACGTTTGAATTGAACAGAATAAACTTGTTTTCCCCGTTTCCTTTCTATGCCTGCTTCTCCATATTCTTTATAAGAACGTACCCAGTTTTGTATGGAAGTACGATTTGGTATGCCGTATTTTTGGGCTAATTGATGATAGCTTAAACTACCTGATAGATATTCCCTTACGATTCTTAATTTCGTTTCTTTACTATATTTCACCATAGAAAAACACCCCAGAAGTTAGATTTTGAACTCTAACTTCTGGAGTGCGGCACCGGTTCACTTTTTTATTTTTTTCTGGCTATAAATAAAATCCGCTCTGTGTCTGCCTGAACCGGCTGTTCTTCCAAATCGCCCAGCACTTCCAAAAGTTCAAAACCGGCCGCTTCAAGCCAGGTCTGATATGTTTCAGCCGGATAAGTCCTTTGGGAATGGAATTCATCAAAGCGGTCATACAGTCCGCTTTCTTCCTCCAGCACAAAAAAGCTCAAGTCATGTTCGACACTGTATGGTTCGCTGCCCGGAAAACAGTTCCAAATATAGGATACACGGTCATCATTCACGGCAAACGTCTGATTCTGAAAAATATGCTCCATCTTATAAACCGAATGGACATCGAACAAAAACAGTCCCTGCGGTTTTACATGCCTGGACACGCCCGCAAACGTATCCAAGACATCCTGTTCCGTACGTAAATAATTCAGCGAATCGCAAAAAATCGTTACACAGTCAAATTGACCGAGCCCTTCCAATTCAGCCATATTTTGCTGAAAAAAAGGAATGTTCAGCCGTTCTTTCTCCGCCTTGGCACGAGCCACCATGAGCATTTCTTCGGACAAGTCGACTCCTGTAACCTCAAAGCCATGCCTAGCCAGCTCCAGAGTGATTTCCCCCGTGCCGCAGGCGAGATCAAGTACCTGAGAACCCATGATCTTATATTTCTGAAGCTTCGCCGTCAAAAGCTCAAGCCATTTATCATAGGGCACGTCCTTCATCAGCTCATCGTACACATAGGCAAAGCGCTCGTAACTCATGGAGTCAATTCACTTTGCAAATCTTCCGTTGGTGCATCTCCCCACAACCGTTCAAGGTTGTAGTAGCTTCTTTCGTCCTTATGGAAGACATGTGCAATCACATCTCCAAGGTCCACAAGCACCCATTTCGCTTCATCAAAGCCTTCAAGGCGCTTGACATTTACTCCGGCTTCATCTGCTTTGGATTTCATTTCCCTGGCAATCGCCTGGACCTGCTTTTCTGAATTTCCGTGGCAAATCAGGAAGTAATCCGCTACCAAAGAAATCCCTTGCATATTTAGAGCCACAATATCCTCTGCCCTTTTATCGTCTGCAGCTTTTGCCGCGAGGGACAGCAGTTCACGTTCAGTCATTACATCTTCTCCTTCAATTTAAAAATTAAGTCATTGTACGTTTGAAACGTATCCGGATAAATCGTCTGGTTTCTTGTCATTAAAAAAACAATCGTATTTCTCAAAGCCTGAATGAGCGCATGATCCAAATTATGTTTCGCCGTTTCCCTGACTTCATCGACACCCGGAAATGACCGGCCCGGCTCAATATAATCAGCGACATAAATCACCTTGTCTAAAAGAGTCATTCCAATCCGACCCGAAGTATGGTAGCGAATGGCATCCAGCACTTCCGGATCTGTAATCCCGGCTTCTTTTTCTACCAGATAGGCTCCCGCCGGGGCATGCAGCAGTTCTTCATTGTACTGAAGCAGGGCAGGATCCATATTTTCAGAAAGAATGATTTGCTGCATTTCCTCTTTCGGACGAAACTTGGCATAATCATGAAAAATGGCTGCCAGTTCCGCCTTCTTCACATCCGCTCCATAACGTTCTGCCAGTTCAATTGCACAGTCGGTCACGCCAAGTGTGTGAATATAACGGCGCTCAGTCAGCTGCTCCTTAACAAGCGCAAGAGCTTCCTCACGATTCATATAAATCATTCTCCTTAATATACCTGACAACAGGATCAGGGATTAAATATTTCACCGTTTTTCCAGTGCGGAGCTTACGGCGAATCATGGAAGAAGAAATGAACATTTGCGGAACATCTACCATGATAATCGGATATTCAGTTTCGTCCTTATAACCTGGACGCTTCACTCCGACAAATTGAATCAGCTCTGCCAATTCCTCAATCCGATGCCATTTAGGCAGGTATTCAATCATGTCGGCGCCAATGATGAAGTAATACTCCACATCGCTTTCCCGCTCCATCAGAAGCTTGATCGTATCATAGGTATAGGATGTCCCCTTCCTCTCCAATTCAATATCTTCAATGAAGAAGGAGGGATGGCCGTCGAGTGCCTGTTCAAGCATTGTCAGACGGTCCAGATCAGAAACATCCCCTGTCTTCTCCTTATGAGGCGGGGTATGATTAGGCATGAACCGCACCTCATCAAGCGACAGAGCGTCCAATACCTCGTTGGCAATAATTAAATGCCCAATATGCGGAGGATTGAACGTCCCTCCTAAGATGCCGATTTTTCTCATAGTAAACTTCCTTTACGGTAATTGAAGTTGTTTGTTCTCTTTCGATTCTTTATATAAAACGATCGTATTTCCGATAACCTGCACCAACTCAGCACGGGCTCCCTTTGAAAGGCTGCCTGCAACGTCCTCACGGCTCTCTTCACAGTTTTGAAGAACGCTTACTTTAATCAGCTCCCGCGCTTCTAAAGCCTCACCGATTTGTTTGATGAGATTGTCATTCACGCCGCCTTTGCCCACTTGAAAAATGGGATTTAGGTGATGCGCCTTTGATCGTAAAAATCTTTTCTGTTTACCTGTCAGCATGTGTGACCTCCTAGTTTGTTCAAAACAATTTCCTGCATTCTGGCTGTATCAGGGTGAACGCCTGTCCAGATTTCAAAAGCGAGAGCCGCCTGATGGACAAACATTCCAAGTCCATTCTGAATCACAGCTCCTCTTTGTTCCGCGTCATGAAGCAGTTTCGTTTTCAGCGGATTATAGATAATATCGCTGATCAGCGTTCCCTGCTTGATCTGCTCCGGATTTAACGGGATACCGTCAAGATTCGGACTCATTCCGGAAGATGTGGTCTGTATAATCAGCTCATACTCCGCAAGCATTTCTTCCGCCTTTGCAATCGAGAGAGCCTGTGATTCGCATTCATACGGACAGTCTGCAATCAGCTTCTCGGCCCTTTCCACTGTACGGTTGGCAATGTCCACATTTCGGACGCCTTCTTTAACAAGCGTGAAATAGATGGCCCTGGCCGCACCTCCCGCACCGATGATCAAGGTTCTCGAATCCTTTAGACCGCCTTCTGATAAATCGCTTAACGACTTATAGAACCCTTTTCCATCTGTATTATACCCTACATAGCGCCCTTCTTCCCAGGAGACCGTATTCACTGCGCCGATGGCAAGGGCAAGTTCGTCCACTTCGTCCAGCAGCGGAATGATATTCTGCTTATGAGGAATGGTCACATTAAAACCAGATACCCCTATAGCTTTCATACCCTTCACGGCATCCTGCAAATCTTCCGGCTTCACATGAAAGTGATGGTACGCCGCCTCTATCCCCTGATGCCTGAATGCATCATTATGAATGGCTGGGGACATAGAATGGGCGATTGGATCACCAATTACGCCATATATCTTTTTCATCTCGTCACCGCCCGGTTAAAATTAAATCAACGACTTGCGCACCATTACATTAACGCCTTTAGGGACATGGGCCACAATCTTGGCTCCCGGCTCATTCACCGAAACCCACCCAAGACCGGAGAAGACAATATCCATCTTCGCTTCCTTCAGGGAAAATTGATGGGGCACAAGTTCTGGAAAAGTATCCATCTGTTCCATGCGCGGCGGAGTCAGAAGCTCGCCTGCATGGTTTTCATAAAGCTCATCCGCTTTCTCCAATTTAGTGCGGTGGATATTCAGCTCATTGGAAAGATAGCAAGTCAGCGGGCGTCGGCCTCCTGATACATAATCAAGGCGTGCAAGCCCTCCGAAAAACAAGGTCTGCTCCTCATTCAGCTGGTACACTTTCGGTTTAATCTCTTTTTTCGGCATAATCAGCTTGAAGTCCCGCTTATCCACGAAATGAGCCATCTGGTGGTGATTGATGATTCCCGGGGTATCAATCAAAGCCCGTTCATCGTCCAATGGAATTTCAATCATATCCAGGGTCGTTCCAGGGAAATGGGAAGTCGTGATCACATCTTCTTCCCCGCTCACCTGCTTAATCAGCCGATTAATGAAGGTCGATTTCCCGACATTCGTGCAGCCAACCACATAGACATCCCGTCCTTTGCGGTAATGCTCAATCGCCTCCGCTGCCTCCTCGATGTTCTTGCCCTTTTCCGCACTTACGAGCAGAACATCAACCGGATTCAGGCCAAGCTCTTTCGCTGATTGCTTCATCCAGTTAATCAGTTTATTCTGCTTGACTGACTTTGGAAGAAGATCTGCCTTATTGCCGATCAAAAGGACATCATTCCTTCCGACAAATCGGTGCAATCCCGGAAGCCAGCTCCCATTGAAATCGAAAATATCGACAACCTTCACAATCAAGGAATCCGTTTCGCCGACCCGGTTCAGGATTTTCAGAAAATCATCATCGGTCAGTGAAACATCCTGCACCTCATTGTAATGCTTCAGTTTAAAACAGCGCTGGCAGACGATCATTTCCTTTTCCAGCGCGGATTTCGGCGCATAGCCCAGTTCATTCGGATCATCGGTCTGCACTTTAACCCCGCAGCCGATACAGATTAACTCCTCGTGACTCAATTGCGTTCCTCCCATTCTATCATTCCTTTTCGTTTAAAAAACCTCATGATTCTGCGCTCGAAATAACGATTGATCTTCGTCCGGAACTCATCCGTTGTCGCCACCGGCACAACCAAAATGGTATGCAGGCCGACCCGGTTGCCTCCAAGGACATCGGTCAAAAGCTGGTCGCCGATGACCACCGTCTCTTCAAGCTTTGTCCCCATATTGGCACGCGCCTTTTTAAAGGCTCTCGTCAGCGGCTTTCTCGCCTGATGGATAAAAGGGATATGAAGCGGGTCCGAAAAGGTCCGCACCCGGTTTTCATTATTATTAGACACAATGGTCACTAAAATCCCATGGTCTCTCATATTATCAAACCATTTGATCAATTCCGGCGTGGCAGTCGGCCTGTCCCATGCAACAAGTGTGTTATCCAGGTCCGTGATAATGCCCTTTATGCCTCTCTTTTTTAAATCTTCTGCTTTTATCTCAAAAATACTTTGCACATGTTCACTCGGCAAAAAATGTTTTAGCATTATTACACCTCTATCAAATGATGAATACCGTTTCCATCATAACGAATTTTTCCCATTGTTTCAAAAGAAAGAAAAGTCACTCTTTTACACCCGCAGTGTCCAGTCTTATTCTGACCCGCATTCTTTACTCTTAAATAACTGCCTAAAAACAGCGTGTTCCAAAAATACTTTTCGACAAAAAAACAAGTTTCTCCATTTGTGGATAAAGTTACCCACACTCTGTCATTTATTTTACCTCGGATTTTGGTTTTTATTAACAGATTAACCACAAGTTATCCCCTGTTCTATGTGGATAATGTGAGGATTGTTCCGGTGTTTTATTTCTGCTAAAGTTAGATTACATCAAAGATGACCTACCAATATATGCAAGAATCGGACATCTTATTCCCAGGAATATTCCCTACTGGAGGTGAATGGCCTTAAGGGCCCCGTCATGCACAAACTTTCGGATGACTTATTATTGGAGTCGTATTTCAAAGCCCGGCAATTGAAACTGAGCGAAGAATTCATTACGTTAATTGAGACGGAAATCCACAGACGGTCTCTATCCCACAGAATCCCTGTCCTCCAGAATTCAAATATATAGACATGGCTGGCAAATAGGTCAGCCTGTCAGCCGCTTAGGCGGCTCAGCGTACCGATTTTCTGACCGACATGGACATCGGCAGGAACAGAGAGAGACGTCTCCATTTCAAAACATCCTTTTTCAAAAAATAGAACAACCGTTGAACCAAAGCTGAAATAGGAAAATTCCTGTCCGATTTTTAATTCATTGGATGAATCCGTGATCACAATCGAATTGACAAACATGGCCCCTACCTTCGCAATGGCAACATGCCCGTTTACCGTTTCCATTTCTGTGATGGTCCGATAATTTTTGGAGAGCGGCGCCTTGCCATATTTCATGCCCCAGCGATTCACCGGAAAGGATTTCTTCCCGAGCGTCCACCTTTTAAGGACAGATCCTGTAACCGGCGCATGAATCCGGTGATAATGGCTCGGACTCAAGTAAAGAACGGCATATCGGCCACCCAGATATTTTTCAAGGGTCGGTTCATCTGCGAACATCTCTGTCATGGAGTACACTTTATCTTTCACGATAATCTGCTTTTCCGGCTGTATTTCTCCAACATCCTCCAATACTCCGTCCACTGGGCTTGCCACGGCTAAAGCATCTTCTGTAATCGGCCGTGCCCCTTCTTTTAATTGCCGTGTAAATAGATCATGCAAGGTTTCATAAGCACCGATCTGCTTCATGCTTTCCCCTATATTCAGCCTGTAGGCCTTTGTATATAATGGAATAAAGGGCCTGCTCCATTTAGATTGGCTGAATCTTCTCAGCAGTCCTGATGTGATTCTTCCGTTTGTCAGTTCAATAAACAGCCGATAGATTGACTGCAGCATTTTCCCACCGCCTCTTCCTCATATATAAATGAGAGGAATCATTTACCTTTTCGAAAAATATCATTATATAATAAACCTCCGCAAAATTGAATACGGTTCTGGAAAGGAGATAAATTTGTTCTTTCTTCATACCTTCAGTCAAACACTTCGTAAAATGAAGACGCAAACGGCGAATATTCTGACCTTATTAAGCCTTTCGCTCGGCGGCAGCTCGATTCTGGCCGCCATGGAAAACGAAATCTATACCGGCATGCTTCTCATTTTTCTGGCCGCTTTATGCGACCGTCTCGACGGCGCAGCAGCCAGAAGGCTTCACATCGTTTCGGATTTTGGGAAACAGCTCGACTCCCTCTCAGATATTATTTCATTTGGGCTTGCCCCCGCTCTTCTATTATACCAGGGAATCCTTCATGAACTTGGGGCCGTTGGCGGCTTCTGTGTTATACTCTATGCCGGATGCGGCGCACTGCGGCTCGCCCGGTTCAACATCAGCGGCTGCACCGCCTTTTTTACAGGGCTGCCCATTACAGCAGCAGGATGTGCGGCTGCCCTAAGCTGCCTTGCCATTCCTTATGGCCCCCCTGTCATTTTCATGATCCTGCTCAGTCTCTTATCCATCTTAATGATCAGTCCGTTAAAAGTAAAAAAAATCTAAGAAAAGCCTGCCGTGACTGGCAGGCTTTAACTATACCACATAAAAAGTAAGATTCTGAGAGATGCCTTTCCTTATTTAAGGTTTCAAGCAGACAGGTGTCCCATTCAGTGCTTTTGGACAGACAGGCTTATGCCTTTCGGACAAGCGGGTCCGTCACCTCAAGAAATTCCTCAATATCCCTTACACAAATTCCCACCGCATCGCTCCAAAACGCTTCTTTCGTAAGGTCAGCTTCCAGATGCTTCATGGCCAGATCCTCCACCTTCATAGAACCTGTGTCACTTAGGAGGGATATATATTTTTCCTCGAAATTCCCTCCCGCTTCCTCTGCCTTCGCATAAATGCCAAGGGAGAACAAATAGCCAAAGGTATATGGGAAATTATAAAACGGAACACCTGTAATATAGAAATGAAGCTTTGAAGCCCAGAAGGTTGGATGATAATCTGCCAAGGCATCTTGGAAAGCTTCCTTCTGTGCCTCTTCCATCAAAGTACTGAGCCTGTCGGCTGTCACATAACCTGCCTTTCTTTCCTCATAAAACCTTGTTTCAAAAAGGAAGCGGGCATGAATGTTCATTAAAAGCGCCACAGAACGCTGAACCTTGTCATCCAGCAGCAAAAGCTTCTCAGACTCGCTGTCAGCCTCCTTGACGGATGCATCCGCCACAATCATCTCCGCAAATGTGGAGGCGGTCTCAGCCACATTCATCGCATATCCCCGGTTTAAAGGATGAATATCCTGCAAGACGTAGGAATGATAAGCATGTCCCAGCTCATGAGCCAAAGTGGAAACATTGGACGGAGTCCCGGAATATGTCATAAAGATTCTCGATTGCCCGGACAGCGGGAATCCCGTACAAAATCCGCCCGGCCGCTTATTCGGGCGGTCCTCTGCCTCGATCCACCTTTCCTCGAAGGCTTTTTTGGCAAAGGCCGCAAGCTTTGGACCGAACTTTTCAAACTGGCGGACAATGAAGTCTGCCCCCTCCTGAAAACTCATCGCCGACGTATCGGATGGACCAACAGCAAGGGGAGCATCAACATCCGCCCAGCCAAGCTTCCTGATTTCCAATAGTTCTGCCTTCCTTTTCATATACTGAACGAGTTTTCCTTTTTGATCAGATATCGCCTTCCACATATTGTCCAGCGTTGCTTCTTCCATCCGGTTATATTCCAGCGGCTCTTTCAGTACATGATCCCAGCCTCTTTTTTCATAGACACTGAGACGGAATCCAGCCAAATGGTTCAACGTTCTGGCAAGCAATTCTCTTTTTTCCGACCATGCCTTTTCCCATGCTGCAAAGACCCGCTCCCTTACAGCCCGGTCTGGATGGGAAAAGAGATTTTGCGCCTGACCGGCTGACAATTCCTTCACCGTTCCATTTTCCTCGTACGGGATTTTAATCGTGCTGACAATCGTATTATACATCTGGCCCCAGCCTTCATATCCATCAAGTGAAAGCTGTGTAATCAAGGCCTCTTCCTCCGCCGAAAGCTTTTCCTTGGCTTTTTCCCGGCGTTCGTTCAAGATAAAGCGAAGCTGGTTCAGCGGCTCTGATTGGATCAGTTCCTGGAAAAAGCCATCCTCCATTTCAGCCAGCTTCTGATCCAATAGATTAAAAGCATTCAGCAGAGCTGCCACAGATTGCAGATGCTGCACTTGCCAGCCTGCTGCCTCTGTATCTGTTGTATCCTGAGCCATCAGACAGCTGATATAGGCACTTGCCTCCCTTGCCGTTTGCTGACTGGCGCTTCCCGCTTCAAGAGCTTCATGCAGCCGAAGTCCATCCTCAGGACCGGAAGAAACCTGCCAGTTACCAACAAGCTCTTCAAAATCCTGAATGCCTGTTTTCACTTTATGTAAAAAATGAGGAAACTCCTCCCGCTTGATCAATGTCTCTAAATCCCACTTCATCTCTGCTCCCATAATAGATCCCTCCCCTTCTTGATACCCATTATATGGTTTATCGATAAGATTTTCTAGGAAGAACAATTCCTGCCTCTATGTATAAATGAAAGAAAATCTCATTTTTAGTTAATTTTCAGAATATTATTCTTTTTTTCTTTCTGAAAAAGGTGTATCATGAAAGTTAAACACGGAAGGGAGGATATAGAGCATGAAAATCATACTTTCGCTGACATTCTTGTTCTTCTTATTATCTCCCCATCCAATCCTGCAGGATCACAGCCATTATAATGCTAATGTCTCATCAGCCGATGATGATCATTCGGCACCGCTGAAAGCGGATGATAAGAAAACCTTTTGGCTGATAAACCCAGCTGTGGAGGAACCTTTTCCGCTGCTGTTTCTGCTGGTGCTGGCTGTCCCAATTATCTTGTTCAGCCGCCGCAGCAAACCTGCATTTATCTATCCCGTCTTTTATCAATCGAACTATGTGATCGCCGCCCTTGATCCATCCCATCCAAAATAAAAAGCAAAAGGAGGGAAGGTTCATGTGGGCACATCCAATCATGATCAGTTCATTCAGCATCACAGCATGCTGGCTGTTCGGATACCAGGCGATCCATATCAGTAAGGCTGTCCTCTTGTTTTTAAAGGGCTAACGCCATCTTAAACGGAAGGGCCAAACACTTAGCGGTTTGGCCCTTCTTGTAATTCTGCTGCAGAACAAGGCGGTTTACATTTCTTTTAGGCCGTGGCTGGTTCCTTTCTAGCTGCCAATCAAAGAGGAAATTTAAGGGAACAGCTAAAAGTCCCCTGCTCACAATGAATGTAAGCGGAGGACTTTTAGCTGCAAACGATGATTCTTTTTACTTTCCCTTTTGTTTTTCCTTTTCTGCCCGGTAAAATTCATGAAACATTTTCATAAGCGCTCTTTTTTCAATCCGCGAGACATAGCTCCTGGAAATGCCAAGCTCCTTCGCAATTTCCCGCTGGGTTTTTTCTTTTTTTAAATCAAGGCCGAACCGCCCTACAATGACTTCTTTTTCCCGTTCATCCAGGATATCGATATATTTCTTTACCTTTTCCAATTCCATATTCAGCTGAATCGTATCAACAACATCCTCACTTTCCGATTTAAGCACATCAATGAGGGAAATCTCGTTCCCTTCCTTATCCTGGCCAATCGGATCATGCAGCGAAACATCCTTCTTTGTCTTCTTTGTGGCCCGTAAATGCATTAAGATTTCATTTTCGATACAGCGCGCCGCATAGGTTGCCAGCTTCGTGCCCTTGCCGTCTGAATAGCTTTCGATGGCTTTGATCAGCCCGATCGTTCCGATCGAGATTAAATCCTCTGTATCCTCGCCTGTATTTTCAAATTTTTTCACAATATGAGCCACCAGCCTGAGGTTGTGCTCAATCAGAATGTTTCTCGCGTCCCCGTCCCCTTCACTCATGAGTTTCAAGTATCTTTTCTCATCCTGCGCTGACAAAGGCTGGGGAAAGGCGTTGTTCTTGACATAGGAGACGAACAGATAGACCTCTTTCATAAGCAAGCCAATTACTGTGAAAATTCCCGGCATGTTGACCCCTCCGCTTCATATGGACATTCGCCTATGTTAATACCTATGCACAGCAAGGCCAGTCCGTGCCTGTACGGGCAAAACTATTAATCCAGCCAAAAGAATGAGAGAAGGCGAACCCTTGCCATTCCTCGAAAAAGGGGCAAAACGGAAGCCGAATATGGGCGTTCAACCATACGGACTACCCTTTCAGAACATATACTGAGAGGAGTCTGGTAATAAAGGAGGTTATCAAATGAGTTTAGGATTTGGACCATATGGATATGGGTATGGCGCCGGCGGAGGAGCCTATCCAGGACCCAACCCATATTACGGCGGAGGCGGCGGTGCCTGGATCGCGCTGGTCATTGTCCTCTTTGTCCTGCTGTTAATCTTCGGATTTTGGTGGTTTGCAGGTTTCGGCGGAGGCTTCTGTGGAGGAGGACCTGGTTATTACGGCCCCGGTTTCAAAGATTGCTAACGAAAAAACTCGGCTTCCGGGCCGAGTTTTTTGTTTAATCCGCTTCAATGAATACTTCAGCAGCTATGAGCGTTCCGATAAACGCAGTGACCATAAGCACCGCTACCATCCCAAACATTGAACCACTCCTTGGCGAGATGTCTTCCTTATACCAAAGCGTAACACGGATCCTTTATTCGAAGCTTCTTGAAGTATGAACATTTCATCACTAATCCATTACAAATCTGTGAACTGTCTGTGTTAGCCGGTATCCTTCTGATGTATGAGCCATACCGTAATCCTTTTTCCCATTTTCTCTTTCATCCACATATTCATTCCGCCTTTCTCTTCTTGATTTTCTTATAAAAATGGCCGGTTCATCATAGCCTTTGCCTGCAATTCCTCACGCAGACGCTTGATTTTTTCCTGATGCATATACTCTTCTGCCGTCATAGGGATTCGCTTAATACTGATTGTAAAAAATAACATATTCAACATCATGTCTTTATGGTCTCCTCTCCCATTTGATTAGACGCGGGCCATCACCTTTTTCCGCTGTTGCTTCATCTTTTTCCCCTCCTTCTCATCATTTTAAAAAAATCTGTGATTCTGGATGGCCTTGTCGAGATGCTCATCACGCAGGCGCTGGATCTCCTCCTGATGGAGACATTCTTCCGCGGTTAGCCGCTTTTTCTTAATCGTAATGGTTAAAAACAAGATATTCAGTGTCATATACTTCACCCCCTTTCAGGAAGATTTTTTATTTCATAGTACAGGCTGTCAATTTTCCCTTCCAAAAAAGGACACAAAAGGGCCGCAGAAAGGAATACCCCCCTGCGGCCGGCTTTTAGATATAAAAAGGCCGCTGGGAAGGACAATTCTTCCTGCGGCCTATGTATGTAAGAATAGAATAAACGAAGGCTTTATGCCTTAGTGATCATATTCATCAAAGGTACAGGTCGAATCGTATGTGATTTGAGAATCCATTTTGCCAGGAACAAGATACGTGCTTTGCTGGAGTACCAATTTAGACTTCATCATGTTACTTCGACCTCCTTTTCTGAATAGTTTAAAATATTATATGGTAAGTATATCCATTGACAAGCGGTTTGTAAACCGTTTTTCGCCTAAAAGGTGAAATTATTTCCAATTGCTTAATTTATGTTTGTGGGGGCAAATAAAAAGACAGCAGACAAACACCGAGCCGAAGCTCTGCGCTGTCTGCTGTCTGATCCGTCCTGACATACAGGAAGGAGGACAATCATTCTATAAGTTAACCATTTCCGGCGGAAACAGCTCTATTTATCATTTACTCTTCAAGTTCTGCCAAGATCTTTTTATATCTGGCCGACTGAAGGAAAAAGCCAATCGACATCGTCAGGAACAAAAGAGAGGCACTTAAATACCCGTATGTGCTGAATTCCGTCTTCCCCGCTTGAGGGATAATGGTGCCCAGATAGAAGAAGGCACCGACACATAACAGGATGATGGCGAAATTTTTGAAGTCTGCCATTTTCGCATATAAACCGGCAGATTTCTTTTCATCGCGATTTATCATACCCATTTCCACCTACTTTCAAACTGAAAAAATTACTCTTTCATTTTACCATATCATCGGAAATGTTCAGGAGGTAAATATTGGCACATTATTTCAAGGCATTTCCCAGATCTTCGATGAGATCCTCAACATCTTCCAGACCGACGGAAATCCTGACGAGTCCGTCCGTGATGCCAAGATTCCCTCTCCGCTCGGCCGGCAGAGAGGCATGGGTCATCAAAGCCGGAACAGAAATCAAGCTTTCCACAGCACCAAGACTTTCAGCGAGTGTGAAGTACTTCACCTTTTCCAAAATATTCGCCGCTTTTTCTGCACTGCCGGCATCAAAGGAAATCATCCCTCCGAAACCGCGGGCCTGTTTTTTGGCAATCTCGTGATTCGGATGGGTTTCAAGTCCTGGATAATAAACAGAAGCGACAGCAGGATGATCGCTCAGGAAGCGCACAATTTCCCGGGCATTCCGTTCATGTTCCTCCATACGGATCCCAAGCGTTTTCATTCCGCGCATTAAGAGCCAGGAATCCTGAGGCCCCAGCACGCCGCCTGTGGAGTTTTGAATGAAATGGAGGTCTTCAGCAAGCTGTGGATCCTTCACGACGGCGATCCCGGCCACTACATCACTGTGCCCGCCAAGATATTTGGTCGCGCTGTGCAGAACAAAATCAGCCCCTAGCGCAAGCGGGTTTTGCCAATAAGGTGTACCGAACGTGTTATCCACCACTGTAAGCAGTCCATGTTTCCGGGCGATACTGGCAGCCTCTTTAATATCGGTAATTTTCAGCAAGGGGTTCGTTGGGGTCTCTATGAATAGGGCTTTTGTGTCAGGCTGTATCGCCTGCTGCAGCTTAGCCAAATCACTCGTATCCACAAACGTCACGGTGAGACCAAAGCGATTCAGCACCTTGGTCATAAGGCGAAAAGATCCCCCATATACATCATCTGTCATCAGGATATGGTCTCCTTGTTTGAACAGCATCGCTACGGCTGTCATCGCCGCCATTCCTGAAGCGAAAGCAAAGCCTGCCGTACCGCCTTCAAGCTCTGCTGCCAGCTTTTCCAGAGCAAAACGGGTCGGGTTCCCTGTCCGGGAATATTCATAGCCGCGATGCTGTCCCGGCCGGTCCTGCTTATAGGTGCTGACCTGGTATATGGGGACGGAGACGGCCCCTGTCTGTTCATCGCCCGGAATGCCGCCATGGATTAATTGCGTTTTTTTCCTCATTTTTCATGCCTCCCGATAAATATTCTTGCTTAAGTACCGTTCACTGGAATCTGGAAAGATCACGGCAATGTTCCCCTGTTCAAGAGTCTGCGCTTCTTTCAAAGCAGCGGCAAAAGCGGCACCGGATGAACTGCCGACGAAAAGCCCTTCCTTTCGGGCCAGCTGTCTGACATAATCGAAGGCCTCATCATCTGAGATGGTATGGATCCTGTCAAAATAGCGTTCATCGATAAAAGACGGCAGAAATTCCATGCCAATCCCCTCTGTTTCATGAGATCCTGCCGGCCCGCCATTCAAAATGGATCCTTCCGGTTCGACAATTACCGTTTTGACCCCAGGATTCTTTTCTTTTAAAAATCTCGATGTTCCCATGAAGGTACCGCCTGTGCCGGCCCCTGCCACAAAAACGTCGATGTCCCCATTCAGCTGTTCCCAAAGCTCCGGTCCCAATGTTTTATAATAAGCGGCTGGGTTTGAATCATTGGCAAATTGCCGCGGACTGTAAGAACCGGATATTTCAGCAAGAAGCTCCTCCGTCTTTTCAATGGCTCCGCGCATTCCTTTTTCCGTCGGTGTATGGACAATCTCAGCGCCGAGCGCCCGCATTAATTCCTGTTTTTCGATACTGAACTTTTCCGGTACACAGACAATCACTTTCACATCCCGGCTGAGGGCGGCTAGCGCCAGACCGATGCCGGTATTTCCGGCAGTCGGTTCAATGAGGGTTCCTCCAGGCTTTAGCTTTCCAGTGCGAAAGGCTTCTTCCAAAAGCTCCATCCCCAGCCGGTCCTTTACACTGCCGCCTGGATTGAAATATTCAAGCTTTGCAAAAATCCGGATTTCTTTAGGGAGGGAAAATGAGGTTATTTCAAATAGCGGTGTGGAGCCAATTAAATCATGAATCCTTCGAACCTTTTTCACCGAACCCATCTCCTTTAATTCTTATAAGATTAGTCGGTTAAAAATGAAAAGGATGATCAGCAGGAAAGCCTGCTGATCAGAGAGACGTGTCAACGGTTCAGTTTACTTTCTCAAGCATCTTCAAGATAAGCTGAGCCGAATGCAGTGCAGCTGTTTCCAGGAACTGATCGAAGGAAAGATTGGATTCCTTTCCGGCAATGTCTGAAAGAGAACGAATAATGACAAATGGTGTGCCAAATTGGTGAGCCACCTGGGCAATGGCTGCCGCTTCCATTTCTACAGCGTACAGGTCATTGAATTTCCCTCTGACAAATTCCACGCGTTCCGGGTCGTTCATGAACGAATCGCCTGTCACGATCAGCCCTTCAGCAACTTGAATGCCTTCGATCTCTTTCGCTGCTTCCTTTGCTGCAGCAAACAGCTTCTCATCCGGAAGGAAAGCGGCCGGAAGCTGCGGCACCTGACCATATTCATATCCAAAGACCGTCACATCCACATCATGATGACGAACTTCTGTCGAGATGACAACATCTCCTACATTCAAGGATGGATTATATCCGCCGGCAGATCCTGTATTAATAACGGCATCCGGCTTGAATTTTTCAAGCAGCACCGCTGTCGACATCGCTGCATTAACTTTTCCGATTCCTGATTTAAGAAGAATAACATCCACGCCGTTCAGCTTTCCTGTATTAAATTCTGATCCTGCGATGACAGTCCTCTCAAGATTCTCCATTTTTTCCCGTAAAATCGTTACTTCTTCTTCCATTGCTCCGATGATGGCTACCTTCATTGCTAAAACCTCTTTCTATTTTTTTACGGCTTCCACTATCCAGACAAACCGATTGCAGCGCGTAAATTCAACCGTGAACTGATTTTGTTCAAATACGCCCTGCAAAAAAGGAATGGTTGTGTAAAATTCTCTCCCCAAATCCTCGGCCAGGTTGTGAAAGCCTGCTGTTTTTGCCTCTTCAATTGATCTCAAGCGATCATGCCTTGATTGATACATCGTATCAGCAAACACTATTTTACCATCAGTTCTCAGCAACTTTCCATACTTCTCGACCGCTTTCTCTTTTTCTTCATCCGTGAGATGGTGAAAAGCATACGTACTGACAACCGTATCCACCGTATCCGGTGCATCAAACTCTAGAAAATCGCCGTCTAAAAAGTCAGTTCTGCCTGCCAGCTTCCGGGCAGCGATTCTCCGCATGGACGGAGAAGGTTCGATCCCTGTCACTTGCAGCCCTCTCTCAAGAAGCTTTGCAGTCAGGTTCCCTGTCCCCGGACCGAATTCCAATACATGCCCCTCCGCCTTAGAAGCCACACTGTCCAGAATGGATTCATAATGCCGGAAAACTTCCGCGTATTCCTTATCATGTCCCCCTACAGCTGCATCATATGTTTCAGACCATTCTTCGAATAATTCAATAAATTCCCTTCCCACCCCGGTCACCCCTGTCTTAATTATATAATTCTTATGAGTATACTATGAATTAAAAGTGAAACGGTTCTGCATAGACGGCCTCTTCTATTCCCCCTTCATAAACTTCCCGCTCCCTATGGAAGCAAACAGCCGGGAGATGATAGAATAGGAGCATGAAACGAAGTTTACGGAGGCTAAGACAGATGGAATTTAAACTGGATTTGATAGAAGATAAAATTGAATTTTTCGAGGCAGACTCCATAAAGGCCTTAGAGCAAAAGGTTCAGGCCCAGGTGGAGATCAACAAAGCGATCATGCTTCAGGTCCATTCGATTGGGCATCAGATGCATGTCACTGATGAGGGGCAAAGGTTTTACAGCGCTGTCGTCCATTTTAAGCTAAGAGGATAGAGTGAGAGAGATGAAAGAAAAATCAATGGCTGACTCTACTTGCGTACTACATGATCTTCAGGAACTAATGGATCAATCGTCAGCATGGTACATCCTTTCGAAAAAAAGGGATTCTTTCGTTTAATGTGGATTAAAACAGAGGATGGCTGCTCAAGCGGGTAAAGCGACTTGGCCCTCCGGCGGAAAGCATCCACCCAGAGTGGAAATCAGCCTGTGCTATTTACATCATTCTACTTTAAAAGAAAAAAGAATACAGGCAAATTCAAAAATCTTCGAGTTTGCCTGCATTCTGAAACGTTTGGTTACAACAAGTCCTTATTTCTTTTATAGGATCGTTTCAATGATATAACATTCATCAAAAACAAAAACAAGCCACTACATGCTGCTAATCCTATTTTTTCAAGCCATTTCATTTGATTCTCCGGCATACCGCCAGTCCATACAGACATAATCATAAAGATCACCGTAAAACTGCCTGTTCTCGTTACGATATTTTTTATCTCTTTCTTAAAAGAAGATTCTGTTGCAACATCTGTATACTCTATACCAGACAGGATATACCTTCCCATTACATAAAAGAGAAAAATGATAATGGAAAGCAGCAGAACCGTTCCGGCACTTAACTTAAAAAATTCATTACAGACCGCCATCACCATCAGGAAGAGGAAAAGAAGGACCGCCCCTTCGGAGAAAAAATATAACATCCTTGTTTCCTTATATTCATCCTTTGGCATTATAAATGATATCCAAGACTTCACGATTCCTCGACCTCCCAAAATAATTCATCCAACGTTTTACTAAGTGTTTTTGCTATGGCCACACAAAGCTGCAGACTGGGGTTATATTCTCCTTTCTCAATAAGTCCAATGGTCTGTCTTGTTACTCCTGTTCTTCTGGCTAACTGTTCTTGTGTCATTGACAATTTCATCCGCGTTATTTTCACATTATTTTTCATATATCCACCTACCGCAATCTATACCTTTTATTATGTAATATATACCCGTCATATGCAATTTATATCTTACATTTATTCTGAAAAATAAAAAGCATCCAATTTCTCACACAGAGATTGGATGCTTTTGCTTCTTTCATTTGCTTATTATCTTTTATCGTTTTGCCTAAGTTCCTCGACCTTCACAGGTTTCCAGCCTTCCCCGTCTACCCATTCAATGTACACGCGGTACGTCTGCGGATTATCACCGTCAGAAACGGTTCCGATAGCTGTCGTAGGGGAGCCGCCATTCTGCAGCCACCAGATTCGCATAGTGCCGGCATTGATTCCGGCTCCGTAGGCAATGGCCTTGCTCATTTCATTCCAGTCTGTTGACCCTTTATCAAAGCTTGTGGTGTGCTGGCCGGTCTGCTCTGTCCCAACCGGCTGCCAGGCAGGATCGGAATAAGTGGCTTTCACATTGCTGTCGCCGCTTCCTTCGATTTCCACCAGTGAATCACTTTTTTCGGTTGTTTCTTCGTCTTCATCCGCTTTTTCTTCATTGTCTGTTTCGTCCGGAGCCTCAGCCTTTTCTTCGTCAGCTTCCGATTTATCTTCTTTTGGGTCTTCCCCTTTTCCTACTTCCTTCTGAGTTTCAGACTTAGGGTTGTCCGTATTGGTCTGCTCTTGTTTGGTTTCTTCATTTGAAGCCTTTTCTGAACCCGAGTCCTTATTGGTCAGGATGATGCTTAAGGCGACAATCACGATTAAAACAGACACAACGGAAATGGCAATATTATAAACTTTATTTACTTTTCTCTCTTTATCTCTGCGGTCAAATCTTGTCCCCACCGGTAAATCCTCCTCTACCATTTGTTAACTGCCCTATTTTAACATGTTTCCCGAGAAGTTAGTATCCTACTTCTTTCATCTTTGTCTATCGTGAGTATACAACTCTTTTACAATTTCTGCAAAAATAGGTGTCACTCCTCCTGCTTCCTCTTTCGTTTCCAGGGAAACCACGACAAGCGCATACTTCGGCTTCTTATAAGGAAAATAGCCTGCAAACCATTTATTCAGCTCTTTTTTCTCTAAATCAGTCTGGGCTGTGCCGGATTTTCCGGCCACTTCATAGGGCAGCCCAGAAAGAGAGACTCCTGTACCTTTCGGGCTTTGGACAACGGACCTCAAGAGCTTCTGCAGCTTCATGGCTCCAAATGAGGAAATGGAATCCCCTTCGAGCTGCTTCTCCGGAAAATCAAAGACGGTTGCTCCATTATTGAACTCAACCCGGGAGACAGCCTTTACGCTCTGCTTTTCCCCTCCTCTGGCAATGGTGGCCATCATATTGGCCACAGCGAGCGGGGTAACTTGTACATCCTGCTGTCCAATAGCGGTTTTCGCAATCATTCGCTTGTCCTTCTTCAGATTTTCCTTCAGCCAGACCACGCCTTTCTGTTCACGGTACAGCTGGGTGACATTTGCGTGATACACATCTCCCGACCAGCCATTTTGGCCTATAAGTCCCAGCTTTTCCGCATACTGCTGCAAAAAGTCCGGTTCCTTCTCCGAAAGCTCCTGAGATAATTCGCCAAAAGCTCTGTTGCAGCTTTGAGCAAAACTCTGTTCAAAATCAAGGAAGCCCAGGCTCCGCTGCTGATCGGTTTTCCCGTCAATCGTCAAGTCGCAGTTAAACCGCCTGCTGATCGGCGCCGCATCGTTCTCGATGGCGGCAGCAGCGGTGACGACCTTGAAAATCGAACCAGGCGTTTTTTGAGCAGTCATCATGTTGATTGTCCCGTCTCCATGAGGATTTTTCGAATCAAGGGCCGGTCTGGATACCATGGCGGCAATTTCATTTTTTTCGATATCAATCAGGACAAGTCCGCCTTTTTTAATGTTATGCTGATCCACGGCTTTCTCTGCGATTTCCTGGATTTCTTTATCAATCGTCGTCATAATCTTGACCGGATAAAGGGGGTTGGCCGGCTCGACATACTTGACGTCAACGCCAAACATAGGCCCGCCGCTTGCATCCACGTGATAGACCAGTTTCGATTCGCCGTTAGACATCAAAAACTCGTCAAAGGTCCGCTGAAGACCTGTATCGCCAACCTTCGTTTCCGGAGACAGATTCAGATCAGGATATCTCTGCTGCTTAACCGGATCTGATTTCGTCGTCGTTCCGATTAGCTGGGCGGCAGGGATCTGATCATTGGCCAATTTTTGATTAACGGCGAAAACACCTGGTATTTTCAATGAATTGATCGCCTCAGACTGGCTCTTTGTCAATGTCACCGGATTTTTTTTGCCGCCGACAACAAAAGGATCCTTGCTCTTTTCGACTTCTTCCTCCAGCTGCTGCTGATCGACACCGGCAATGTCAGCCACCTTGTCGCTTGGCCAGTCCATTTTCTTTAAAAAAGGGAAAAGAACGAGAGTCGGGATTTCCTCATGGGCCAGCGCCATGCCATTGCGGTCATAAAACTTGCCGCGCCCATCATCAATCTCGAGTACCTGGGACCGTTGAGTGACACTTGCCTCAATCAGATTGACTTTGTGCTTGGAAAACGATTCAGTGGAAACCAGCTGGATTTGAACAAGCCTGCCAATCAAAAGGAACAAAAGCAGAAACAATCCGGCTCCTAACAGTTTCAGCCTTTTTTTCATCATACAAACACCTCGTTTGTACCAGTGTTGACGCGGTGTCCGATTTTAAAACGAAAAGCTGAATATTTCTCTCATACCCCCCCTGCAGCCGTGCACAAAAAAAGGCATGCAGCCATTCGTTAAAATGACTGCATGCCTTCCTTGTAAACCGTTTTAGCTGATGGATGTAATCCGTACGCTCATGTCTCCGCCCGGAGTCTGAACAGTAACCTCTTCTCCCACTCGTTTGCCAAGCAGGCTTTTCGCGATTGGGGAATCGTTTGAAATTTTACCTTCAAATGGATCCGCCTCAGCACTGCCGACAATTGTATAGGATTCTTCATCACCGTCAGGAAGCTCAACGAAAGTAACGGTTTTTCCCAGTGACACCATATCTGTAGCCAAATCGCTCTCTTCAATGATCTTCGCATTGCGGATCATATTTTCCAGCGTTGTAATCCGTCCTTCAACGAAAGCCTGCTCATCTTTGGCTGAATCGTATTCAGAGTTCTCGGAAAGGTCGCCGAAGCTGCGTGCGATTTTGATCCTTTCCACTACCTCTTTACGTTTTACGGTTTTTAATTGTTCCAATTCCTGTTCAAGCTTTTCTTTACCTTCTTTTGTCATCGGAAACACTTTTTCAATTGCCAAACCCTTTCACTCCTTCAAGTTCGTCACGGCCCGTTCAGGCCATGATTCATTTATGTAGCAACCAGACTCTCATGTACGGCACTACCCGAAATATATATGAATCGACTGCTTTGTCTTAAAAGCAGCCGATTCTTGCTTTTCCCACTTAGAGTAGTGCGTTTTCTTCAGTTTGTCTAGTATTTCCTTCCTATTGTCCGATTTTTTACGGAATAGGTAAAAGGAAGCTTACCATTATTTATGTTATGTTATTACAAAAAAGACTTTTCTTCAAGAATTGTTTGAATTTTTGTCACCATCAAGTCGATGGCCACATGATTCTGGCCGCCTTCCGGAATGATAATATCGGCATAGCGCTTCGTCGGTTCGATGAACTGATTGTGCATCGGACGGACGACGCTGATATACTGATCGATCACGGAATCAATAGAACGGCCGCGTTCTTTAATATCACGGCTCATGCGGCGGATAATTCTTAAGTCTGCATCTGTATCAACATACAGCTTAATATCCATCAGATCGCGGAGGCGCTCGTCTTCAAGGACCAGAATCCCTTCAAGAATAATAACATTCTGCGGATCTACATGGATGACTTCCTCAGATCTTGTATGAATTGTATAATCATAGACCGGCTTTTCAACAGGCTCATAATTCAGCAGTTTGTTAAGATGCTCGATCAGCAGGTCATTATCAAAAGCCAGGGGATGATCATAATTCGTCATCAGCCGTTCCTCATAGGGAAGATGGCTCTGGTCTTTATAATAGGAATCCTGTTCAAGCATCAAGATTGAATGTCCTTTAAAGCTTTCAAAAATGGCGCGGGTCACACTTGTCTTACCTGATCCGGAGCCGCCAGTAACCCCTATCACGACCGGTTTTTTTCGATTGCCCATTATGTTAATTCTCCTTCCGCATCATATTATTCACATACACAGGCTTATCTACTTTAATGCGGACGATTTCAAGCGGATGGCGGGCTGTGTCCATCTCATTTCCTTTTTCATCCAAGATGACGCTGATTTTCTGTGTGAAATTTTCTATTTCAGGACCGAAGAATTCCACTTCGTCTCCTATTTTGAAGAAATTCCGCTGCTGCAGGGTCGCCATGCCGGTTTCTTCATCATAATCAAGAACAAGTCCGGCAAAGTCATAGCGAGTCTTTACGCTATGATTCCCAAACATTTGCTGTTTATACCCAGGAATTTCCCCCTCCATGAAGGCAGAAGCTGTTTCACGGTTGGCACATTTGTCCAGTTCCTCCAGCCACTCCTGCTTAATTTGGAAGTTCTCAGGATCTGCACAGTAAGCATCGATGACTTTCCGGTAGACAGAAACCACTGTAGCAATATAGTGGATGGACTTCATGCGTCCTTCCACCTTCAGGCTGTCCACTCCGATTTCAATCATGCGCGGCAGGGATTCCAGCAGCTTCAGGTCTTTCGGGCTCATGGCGAATGGGGCGTCCTCATTTGAAAATAAAGCCTTCTCCCCGCCATCGTTTAATTCAAACAAACCATAATCCCAGCGGCAGGACTGACAGCAGCCTCCCCGGTTTGAATCACGGGCTGTCATATGATTGGACAGTGTGCAGCGGCCGGAATAGGCAATACACATCGCTCCATGAATGAAGGATTCAATCTCGATATCTACCTTTTCCTTCATTTCACGGATTTCTTCGGCACTCGTTTCACGCGCAAGCACCACCCGCTCCAAGCCTTCTTCCTTCCAGAATTGAACGGCCTTCCAGTTAGCAAGCGATTGCTGGGTGCTCAGATGAACCTCGATCTCCGGTGCAATCCGGCGGCATGTTTCAATGATCAGCGGGTCTGCCACGATGATGCCGTGAATGCCTGTTTCTTTCAAGCCCATCATATATTCTTCAAGCCCGTCGATATTTTCATTATGCGCATAGATATTCGTTGTCACATATACCTTTGCCCCATACTTCTTTGCAAAATCGACGCCTTCCTTCATTTCCTCGAAGGTGAAGTTGCCTGCATTGGAACGAAGGCCATACTCCTGCCCTCCGATAAATACAGCATCTGCTCCGTAATGAACGGCAATTTTTAATTTTTCGAGATTGCCTGCAGGCGCCAGCAATTCCGGTTTCTTCACAATCACTCGTTTTCCATCCACTATCGTGGAAATCTTATCAGCAATAGCGTTCAAAGCTATTCCTCCTCATTGCTTTTTTCCATCTTCATTGAATGAATGTACGGCTTAATACACGGTTTCTTTAAAGAAGAATCCTGTATCCAGCTTCCGATGAGCCGGCTGAAGCGCTTCTGCCTGTTCAAGGAGCTCATCCTTCTGTTCTTCATAAAGGTCCGGCGCTTCTGTACAAAGGTCAATCGCCTTACGGTACAGCTTGGTCACTTCCACCCTGTATGCCGGTTCCTGCAGAATTCCGTCAATCTTAAATGAATCAATGCCAGCTTCGACCATATCCTGAAGCTCATCAATGATGCACATGTCATTCGGACTCATAATATGGGTTCCATTGGCATCTTCATAGATTGGGTATTTATTTTCCCGTTCATCATCATGCAGGAATAATTTCCGGTCAGCACCCCGGCTCTCTACTTCAAGGGCCTTGCCCTGGTATTCAAAATAATTGCCGAGAAGCGTCCGTTTGGACTGGAACATGCACGTCATTCCATGAACCTGAACCTCGATTTCCACTTCGGCTTTTTCTTTCATCTCAATGAGAGCATCCATGCTTAATTCACGGGCAGCAACAGCTCTTACAGCACCGCGGCGGCCCCAATAGTTGCATGTATACCAGTTGGTTGCCGTTGTTTCAGGATTCCAGTGAAGCGGCATATCCGGCGCTGATTCTCTCACAGCCATCAATACTGCCGGATCGCCGAATAGAATCCGGTCAGCACCCGCTTCTTTCAAGAATAGGATATACTCATTCAGCTCATCGACTGCTTCATTATGGAACAGGGCATTCATTGATACATATACCTTTTTTCCCGCTTCATGGGCAATCTCAATCGCCTTCCTGACATCTTCCCTCGAAAATTCGCCCGGGAGCCTTAAGGCATACCGCTGCTCGCCGATAACGAAGGCATCCGCACCGGCTTCAAGCAACTGCTTCATTTCAGCTATGCTTCCCGGAGTTACGAGCAATTCCGGTTTTTTCATTCTTTTTCACCTCTATGTTTGCTTATCGCCACACCGTCGCCGATTGGCACAATCACTGTATCATAATGTGGATGATGGGCAAGCCATTCATTGAAATTTTTAATTTTCTTCACTAATCCGCGGATTCTCCGTGTATCAATTTCGTCCAACTCACCCGCTACTAAACCCTTAAATAATACATTATCAGTGACAATTACGCCACCTTCGCGCAAAAACGCCTCATAATGTTCAAAAAAGCGCTGATACTGGCCTTTCGCCGCATCAATAAAAATCATATCAAAGGGACCAAAAGCGCCGGCCTCTTCTACATTATCGAGAGCATCTCCTTCTATGAGCCTGATTCTCTCTGCCACTCCTGCCTTAGCAAAATTAGCTTTGGCTTCTATAATTCTCTCTTCATCTCTTTCAAGGGTCACAATCTGGGCATCAGGAACAGCACCCGCCATCCGGATCGCCGAATAGCCAATCGCCGTCCCCAGCTCTAAAATCGCCTTAGGCTGCCGAAGCCGAAGCAATTGCAGCAGGAATTCCATCCCTTCCGGCTCCATGATCGGCACATGTTCTTTTTTCGCATAGTCTTCCATTTCGTTAATGAAATCGGGCTTTGCCGGAACTAACGAACGAAGGTACTCTTCTATTTTCCCGTTCAACATTTCATTCCTCCAGTTATCAGAAAGACTGACATTTCCATCCGTTTTTTTCCGCACACAAGAAAACCCGGCATTTGCCGAGCTGCACGTTTCCTGGTGCCTAAAAAATTCACTTTTGTTATTTTACCATAAAAATAAAGGGAAAGTGAATATCCTTTCCCTTCATGAAGACGCCGGGCGCCTGTTATTTATTGGATATATGCTCCGCTTTTTTGGCGTTATGCTCGTCCAAGGTCTTGGAATAGAGAACTTCTCCTTCCGGTGTCGCCAGAAAATAATAGAAATCTGTCTTTTCCGGTTTCAATACAGCCTCAATGGAGGACATTCCTGCATTCGCAATCGGCCCCGGAGTTAATCCTTTGTGCTTATATGTGTTATAAGGAGAATCCACTTCCAAATCTTTATAGACCGTTTTGCTCTTATGCTTGCCTAAAGAGTACAGCACAGTCGGATCTGTCTGCAGCGGCATTCCTTTGTCCATCCGGTTATAGAATACAGAGGCGATTTTCCCTCTGTCTACCTTGCCGGTGGCTTCTTCTTCGACTAAAGAAGCGAATGTAAGGAGCTGATGGACGCTATAGTCCTTCTTCTGCATGTCGTCTTCCACACTCTTTACAGTCTCCTCCGTCTTCTTCAGCATCTCAACGACAATTTGCTCTGTTGACGGTTCTTCCTCGTAGAAATCATAGGTGGCCGGGAAAAGATAGCCTTCAAGCGGGTAACGGACATTTTTATTGTAAATATCATCCGTTAAAAGGTCTGGAAAGCGCTCCTGCATGCTTTTCACAAATTTTTTATCATTCATTTCAGCCAGTACCTTTTTCGGCTCCTTGTCTGTTTTCTCGGCAATGATATCCGCTATTTGTACAAGCTGCTTGCCCTCCGGTATGGTAATCCTCACCTCAGGTTCCATGATCAGCTTCCCTGTTTTAATACTCTTAATAATTTCATCCATGGTCATGGACGGGGACAGCTTATAGTCTCCAGCCATGAATCCTGTTTCATTATGCAGCTTGACATAATACTTAAATACTTTTGCATTTTTGACGATTCCTTCTTGTTCCAGGAGTGTCGAAATACTGCTGATCGAAGAACCGATCGGAATCTGCACCGTCTTAATGGTCGTATCGTCCTCATCAACTGGCTTTAATGCCGAATGAATATATAAATAGCCGGCGAGCACGGCAATGACTGCAACTGCAGCCAGAACAGCGATCGTCCTTAACATAATTTTTCTGACAAGCTTAGCCTCCCCTTGCTGTTCTAGCAATTTTTCTCGTATGTACTCTTTTTTCGACTTGTTTTCTTTATCATCCATGGTCATTCCCCCTGAACCTGTTCCCGGCAAACTTAGCAGCCTTGTAAGAAGACCCTCGCTCCGAACATTATAAACATTTTTTCTGCAAGTTTCTACCTTGCACTACTACTATTTATGGCAAAAGAGGTCAGTTTTTGTCAATAGCCTGCGGGAATATTTAACATTCCCGCTCTGCCTGAACAGGCAAAAAGCCGGCCCGCGAGAGCGAACCGGCTTTACTCCAAACCACTTATTCTGCGTCTTCCTCATCAAGGAATGTGTTCAGCATTTCCTCTACAAGATCCCATTCTTCCTCTGTTTCAATAGGAGAAAGTTCGCCGTCTTCATTATTTTCGCTTGGAACGAAAGAAGAAGCGTGGATTTCGATTTCCTCATCTTCGTTTTCAGAAATCGGGTAGTATAAAACATACGATTTGTTGAATTTATCTGAATCGAACGTGAAAAGCACTTCGCAAAGCTGCTCGTTGCCGTTTTCGTCCACTACTGTAATATTATTTTCACCATGTTCCATTATTCTTTCACCTCATAAATTAGATTGTCTGTCCAAAAAGCCCTGCAGAATCATAACGGCTGCCATTTTATCAATGACCGTCTTGCGCTTGCTTCTGCTGACATCCGCCTCGAGAAGAACCCGTTCGGCTGCCATTGTAGTAAGCCGCTCATCCCATAAGAAGACAGGCAGCTTAAACTTTTTTTCGAGATATTTTGCAAAATCCTGGCTCGCTTCCCCTCTCGGCCCGACGGTTCCGTTCATATTCTTCGGAAACCCGAGCACGATCTTGGAAACTTCATGTTCTTTAATAATTTCGCCAAGACGTTTCATGCCAAAATCTTTTTGTGCTTCATTGATTTTAATTGTTTCAAGTCCCTGGGCCGTCCACCCCATAGCGTCACTGACCGCAACACCAAGGGTTTTCGAGCCAAGGTCTAATCCCATTGTCCGCATTATTTATCCTCTCGGCTGTTCTTCAAATACGATTTGACCAGTTCTTCAATAATTTCATCCCGTTCAAGCTTCCGGATAATGTTCCTTGCATCCTTGTGGCGCGGAATATAAGCAGGGTCACCGGACAGCAAATAGCCAACGATCTGGTTAATCGGATTATACCCTTTTTCTTGAAGAGCGGAATATACCTGGAACAGTACATCCTGGACATCTCTTTCGAATGGTTCTTCCGAGAAATTAAATTTCATCGTTTTGTCAAAGGAACTCATACTCTTGCACCTCTCCTCAAAGATCCGATTTACACTTATCTTCTATTGTACAACACTTTTTGCCAATTATGAAATGGATTGGACATATTCTTCAACGAATTGAAGGGCTTCTTCTAATTTAGCCGGGTCTTTTCCGCCTGCCTGAGCCATATCCGGACGGCCGCCTCCGCCGCCTCCGCAGCGTGTTGCCACTTCTTTGATCAGTTTGCCCGCATGGAATCCGCGGTCAATATAATCTTTTGTAACACCGGCAATTAAGTTCACCTTGCCATCTTGAGGAGCTCCAAGGACAATAATCGCAGAATCAAGCTTTTGTTTCAAATCATCCGCCATCGCACGGAGATTATTCATATCGGATGCCTGAACCTTCGCCGCCAATACTTGGACTCCGTTGATTTCCTTCACTTGGGAAACAAGGCTTCCTGCTTCAATATTGCTCAGTTTCGCAGCAAGGCTTTCATTTACGCGATGCAGTTCTTTCGTCTCAGCCAGAACCGCATCCACACGTGATGGAACGTCCTTGATATTGGTCTTAAGCTTGGCTGCCGCTTCTTTTAATAAGCCGATTTGGTCTGCCATCAGCTTGTAAGCTCCTGCTCCGGTAACGGCTTCAATACGGCGGGTTCCTGCGCCAATTCCGCTTTCAGAGACAATCTTGAACAGGCCGATCACGGCTGTATTCGGTACATGCACACCGCCGCAAAGCTCGATGCTGTAGTCGCCGATTTGGACAACACGGACAATCTTGCCGTATTTCTCGCCAAACAGCGCCATAGCGCCCATCGCTTTCGCTTCATCAATTCCTTTATAATCAATGTCCACTTGTAAGCTTTTCCAAATCTTTTCATTTACAATCATTTCGATTTTCTCAAGCTCTTCCGGTGTAATCTGTCCGAAATGAGAGAAGTCAAAACGCAGGCGTTCAGCTTCAACCAATGAACCCGCCTGGTTAACATGAGTGCCGAGCACGTCCTTCAGTGCTTGATGCAGCAGGTGTGTCGCCGTATGGTTCTTCGTGATTTCACTCCGGTTTTCGAAGGCTACAGCGGCTTTAACCTTTTCTTCCGCTGTCAGTGTGCCTGCTGTAACAGTGACGCGGTGAAGATTCTGACCGTTTGGCGCTTTTTGAACATCCAGGACAGCAAGCGTGACGTTTTCGCTGGAAATGACGCCTGTATCTGCAATCTGTCCGCCACTTTCTGCATAGAATGGAGTTCTGTCGAGAATAATCTGGACTTCTTCGCCTTCTCCTGCCTCTTGGATCAGCTCTCCATCCTTCACAATGGCAACAACCTGGGCATCCGCTTCAAGCGTATCGTAGCCGATAAATTCACTGGCCGTTTTAATGTCGCCTAAAACGCCGCCCTGGATCTGCATGGAATCGACATCCTGACGGGCAGAACGGGCACGCTCGCGCTGCGCTTCCATTTCTTTCTCAAATCCCTCGTGGTCAACTTTCATTCCTTCTTCTTCCGCATATTCCTCAGTCAGCTCGATTGGGAATCCGTACGTGTCATATAGACGGAAGGCATCAGCACCCGGAATTTCACCCGCACCTGCTGCTTTTTGCTTTTTGATCACTTCAGATAAAATCGCCAGTCCGTCATGAAGCGTCTCATGGAAACGTTCCTCTTCATTTTTCACCACTTTAGCGATGAAGTCTTTTTTCTCAAGAACACTTGGATAGAAGTCCTTCATGATTTCTCCGACAACCGGAACCAATTCATTCATAAATGGCTTATTGATGCCGATTTGCTTCGCATAGCGTACCGCACGGCGCAGCAGGCGGCGAAGTACATAGCCGCGGCCTTCATTAGAAGGAAGCGCCCCATCACCCACAGCAAAGGTCACAGTCCGGATATGGTCGGCGATGACCTTGAAGGAAACATCCGTCTCTGAACTGTCGCCATATTTCACATCTGTATACTGCTCAACAGCATGAATGATCGGCATGAACAGGTCTGTGTCAAAGTTCGTCTTCACGTTTTGGACAACAGAGGCCATCCGCTCAAGCCCCATGCCTGTATCAATGTTTTTCTTCGGAAGCGGTGTATAAGAACCGTCTGGATTATGGTTAAATTGAGAGAAAACAAGATTCCAGACTTCTAAATGGCGTTCATTTTCGCCGCCGGGGTACAATTCCGGATCATTTGGGTCATCTCCGTATTCCGGGCCACGGTCATAAAAGATTTCCGTATTCGGTCCGCTTGGGCCTTCGCCGATATCCCAGAAGTTTTCTTCCAGACGGATGATCCGTTCAGACGGAATGCCGATTTTTTTATGCCAAAGCTCGAACGCTTCCTCATCTTCCGGATGGATCGTCACGGCAAGCTTCTCTGGGTCGAAACCAATCCACTTTTCATCGGTAAGGAACTCCCACGCCCATGTGATCGCTTCTTCTTTAAAATAGTCGCCGATGGAAAAGTTTCCAAGCATTTCAAAGAATGTATGGTGACGCGCCGTTTTCCCGACGTTCTCAATATCGTTTGTCCGGATCGCCTTCTGCGCATTCGTGATTCTTGGGTTCTCCGGAATCACCCTTCCGTCAAAATACTTTTTCAATGTCGCAACTCCTGAATTGATCCAAAGCAAGGACGGATCCTCATGGGGAACCAAAGAAGCGCTCGGCTCGATTGCATGACCTTTTTCTTTAAAGAAATCCAAATACATCTGGCGGATTTGGGCACCCGTTAAATATTTCATTTCGTATTCCTCCTTGAAAAATATGTAAAAGTAAAAATAAGCACAAAAAAAACTCCTATCCCAAAACAGGGACGAGAGTTTGCTCGCGGTACCACCCTGATTATGGACAGCACTCTGCCTGTCCATCACCTCATGTCAGCCTTAACGCGGCCTAAAACGGCAGGGATTAACCTGCACTCCGGACTAGCTTTCTGCTGCTCTTCGCCTGAAATCCTTTTCAGCCTGGAGGATTTCTCTCTAAAAACGGGCTTCAGCATACTCGGTCCATCTACGAATTAGCTTATGTATGGATTATATTCACAAGCTTTTTATTTGTCAACAGCAGGCTCCCTTTTCCGGAAATGGACGAGCGCATGAACGACGGTCACTTTCAGGATCGCCAGCACCGGAATTGCGACAATCATTCCAAGGACTCCTCCCACTTCTCCGCCTGCAAGAAGGGCAAGCATGATGAAAAGCGGGTGCATATGAAGGCTTTTCCCGACAATAAGCGGCGAAAGGATATTACCCTCCAAAAACTGAAGTACCAAGATGATAATGGCCACAATGATGACCATCTTCAGACTCATCGTCGCGGCAATCACAACCGCTGGCACGGCTCCAATGATCGGGCCGAAATAAGGAATAATATTCGTGATGCCGACAATCAGTCCCAGCAAGAGGGAATAGGGCAGACCAAATATCCAAAACAGCAGCGAGGAAATAATGCCAATGGCGGAGCAAACGATTAACTGACCGCGAATATAGCCGCCAAGCGAGGCATCCACATCCTTTAAAAACCCTTCTCCCTGACTTCTCCACTTTCGCGGGACGGCAGACCAGGCCAGCTTTTTCAGATGGGCAAAATCCTTCAATATGTAAAAAGCCATGAACGGGATCAAAGCTGCCAAAAGGATAAAATCAAACACCCTCATTGAATAGCCGATTACCTTCTCCGTCATCCCGGCAATCCGTTCTTCAAACATTCCGATTCCGCGTTCCAGCCGCTCATGAATCCCAAACGGCCATCTTGACGTATGGTGGTCTAACGACTTCATCCATTCCTTATAACGTTCGGCCAAATCGGGCAGACTTTTGGCCAGTTCATTTCCTTGAGCCATGATCGCCGGAATCCCTTTATAAAGGCCGAAACCTGCCGCTCCGAAAAAAAGTAAATAAATCAAGGCAATCGATAGCCCCCGGTTCCAGCCCCGATGATGAAGGAATTCCACAACCGGATGAAGCAGGTAGCTAATGAAAGCCGCAATCAAAAAAGGGCCAAGCACCGTCGCCGCCACTGCCAGGATCGGCAGCCAAATCGGTTTAAGCTTCCAGAAGATAAGCAGGACAAAAAATAACAGCAGCAAGAAACCAAGCCGGTAAAACCATTTCAATCGAATATCCACGTCCGTCGCCTCCCCGCTTAGTTTGCTTAGAAACGGACGTTTCATTCATAGCGCTTTCGTCAAAAGGATCAGGCTCTGCTATCCTTTATACACTGAAGCGGCGGTCATTCTCATCAAAAAGATCATCCAGCGAACTCAGGCTGCCGTCTTCTTCCACCTGATGTGTATTGATCAGCCCTTCAGCAACGCTCATTTCGATAAAACAGTTCCAGCAATAGTATTGATTGACTCCTATTTTGCCGACATCCTTACTTTTACAATTCGGACATTTCATTTCCATAATAAATAGGCACCTCTTTCGCTCTTTGGCTGAAAACGGAGTCCCGTTTCCATTTTCAACCAGTGTGCCCCATTTTCTGTTCCGGCATACGTAAAAGATATCTTATCATCCATCGCCGGCCAGCTCCTCCCTCACCTGGCCGATGGCGCTGAAGACGGATCCGACTGCCTGAATCCAGCTCCCGACAGAAAGAAGCGTCCCGTCCAGACGGGATTCATCTTGCTCTGTCGCTTCTGCAATCGCCTGAATCAAATTGCCGATGGCCTGCAGGATGTTCCCGATCACATGATAGCCCTTTCCGGGTACTAACGGATCTTTAAGTTCTCCGGATAATGTAACAGAGTTTCCGAGCGCCTGAAGCAAGTTCCCCTGGATTACCAGGCGTCTCCCCTTTTCATCATCTCTTACTAAAAGGCCGGCAATGACCGTTGAATTACCGAAAGACTGGATCGCACTGCCGGCTTTTTTTTCAAAATGTTTCTCCCCGTCCGCCTCCAGAGCGGCCCCGACTGCCTGGAGAACATTCCCCACCAGATCCAGTGCATCTTCCTCTTCTTCACTGAACTTTCCCGGTGTGGTGCTGATAGCAGAAATAATGGTCCCGGCTGCCTGGATCCAAGCTCCGAAGATTTCTTTTATATCTTCTTTAGTTGACTGTGTCTCTGATCTGTAGAAACCAATTGAATCATCAGCTGTCCGAAGTCCTGTTCCATGGAAACCCTTTGAGACGTCATCCATCCTTCCCACCCGTCTTCCCTTTCTCTCTTAAAATCTTATTCACGAGAAAAAAATAGGTTCAGACAGCCGAAAAACACAAAAGCACCCCGTAAAGAGCAGATTTACATCCATCTTTACGGGGCTTCGTTTTACATAAAATCATATGGGGTTACATGTTCCATCCCGATCATTGGGTCAGCAGCCATCAGCCGTTCATAGTAATCGGCCGGCTCCTCTTCCTTCTTATCCGACAGAGCAGCAGGATCCGGTGAACCGGCGACTTCGATTCCCTGCAATTTCTCTTTCAACGTTGTCCTCCGCTGCATCTCATCATTCCGTTCGATCCCCATTCGGAAAGCTTCTTCCTCACCGCAAAGAATGAGAAACTCCCGGCTTCGGGTAATCGCAGTATACAGCAGATTACGGCGCAGCATCCGATAATAGCTGCGGACGACCGGCAGGATGACAATCGGAAATTCGCTTCCCTGCGATTTATGGATTGAACAGCAGTAAGCATGTGTAATCTGATTCAAATCCTGCTTTGAATAAGTGACTTCAATCCCTTCAAAGGAAATGACCAGCTTATCAACGTTGTCCGTGTTCTCCTTTGCGAATAGAATGGACACAATCTCGCCCATGTCACCGTTAAAAACGCCTTCCTCCGGCTGATTGACAAGCTGAAGCACTTTATCCCCTGTCCTGTAAATCACGTCACCGAATTTGATTTCCCGCCGCTTCCCGTCAGCATTGCTGTTGAAAACCTCCTGCAGCATTTTGTTCAGGGCATCAATGCCGGCTGGTCCCCGGTACATCGGAGCGAGAACTTGAATGTCCCTGGCCGTATAGCCTTTTGTTCTCGCGTTCTTGACCACCTTTTCAACCGCATCGGCAATTTGGCCTGTCTGGCATCTGATAAAAGACCTGTCAGCCTGCTGGCGTGCAATTCCTTCCGGAACCCGGCCCTTTTTAATCTCATGGGCCAGCTCGATAATCGAGGAGCCGGCCTCCTGCCTGTAGATTTGCTCAAGGCTTACAGTCGGCACACTTCCAGAAGCAAGAAGGTCCTTCAGTACCTGGCCGGGACCGACAGACGGAAGCTGGTCTTCATCCCCGACAAGAATCAGCTGGACATGTTCAGGCAATGCCTTAAACAGCTGATGGGCCAGCCACGTATCCACCATCGATACTTCATCGATAATGACAAGCCTTCCTTCGATCGGCGTGTCTTCATCATGGGAAAACCCTTCGCTTCCATTCCAGCCCAGCAGCCGGTGAATGGTGACAGCCGGCAGGCCTGTGGACTCTGCCATCCGTTTGGCCGCTCTTCCGGTAGGTGCAGCCAGAACAAATGGAAACGGTTCTTCTTTTTTATAGTCTTTCGGATCCATGGAAACGCCGTGCAGCTCGCTGTAAAGCTCAACGATTCCTTTAATGACCGTCGTTTTCCCGGTTCCCGGGCCTCCTGTCAGGATTAGCATCGGCGACTGAAGAGCCGTCTGGATCGCCTCTTTCTGCGCAGGTGCATAGCTGACACCGATCCTTTCTTCAAGCTCCCCGAGTGCCATCAGAAATTCAGACTCCGGAAATTGATCGGCATATTCATCCTGGGAGAGAACCCGCTGAATGTTCGTAACAATCCCTTTTTCAGAATAATAGAGGGACGGCGGATAAACCCGCTGCTCTTCCACGACAATCTTGCCTTCCTCTTCCAGCTTGAGTATTTCCGCCGAAATATCTGTAAACTCGATTTCATGATGCTGGCTGTCCTCTAAGAGGCGCTTGACCTCTTCCAGCAGCTGTTCCGCTTCGAGAAAAGAGTGCCCTTCCTGCAGGCACTTCGTTTCCAGCGTATAGAAGCAGGCTGCCTTAATCCGATCCGGGTGCGCGCCGGAAAGTCCCAGTTGCCGCCCCAGTTCATCCGCCCGGCCAAAGCCGATTCCTTCGACATCTTCAACCAATTGATATGGGTTTTTCTGAATGATGGAAACAGCCTCTTCCTTATACAGCTGATAGATTTTCATGGACAGCTGGGGACCGAATCCATACTGATTCAGCGTAATCATCACCTGCTCCAGCCCCTGATGTTCAACAAGGGTGTCATACAGGCTTTTCGCTTTTTCTCCCGACAGCTTCGGAATATCATCAAGCAGCGAAGGCTGGGCAAGGATTTTGGAGATCGCCTGTTCGCCAAGTTCGTCTACGATACTCTCAGCGGTTTTCTTGCCGATCCCTTTAAACAGCTCTCCTGACAGATAGCTGACAATGCCTTCCTTGCTCTGCGGCAGATCCTTGCGGAAATGATCTACATGGAACTGAAGCCCAAAGCGGGGATGCTCCTTCATTTTCCCGTAAAACATATAGGTCTCGTGTTCATGCATTCTCGGAAAATAGCCGGTTACGACCGCTTCCTTTTCATCATAATTCACATTGGTGTCATCCACGCGGATCCGCACCACCGAGTACATATTCGACTCATTGTGGAAAATCGTCACCAGATGGCGGCCTTTCATAAATGGCTTTTCTTCTGAAAACAAATCAAGGGAATCTTGTTTGTCCAAAACCTTCTCCCTCCTTTCCAACAGCCTTTCCGCCCCTTACTCTTCTTCTGCGAGCATTGCTTCCATCAAATTCTTTCCATTGGCGGCCAGCATGTGATCCGGCTGGGCAGCAAGCGCCTTTCCAAAATAAGCAAGAGCGGCAGGCACATCTTCCTTATATCCTGCATAAGCAACTCCCAGATTATAGTAAGCGTCCGCATGTTCCGGATCCTTCTCCACGACAAGATTCAGCTGCTCGATCAGCTCTTCATACACTTCTGCATTTGCCAGGCAGAGAGCATATTGGAATCTGGCATCCACATCGTCAGGATTCACCTCAACCGCCCGCTGCAAATACGGCATGGCAAGCTTCGCCTGGCCAAGAGCCATCAGCGTCATTCCAAGCATGAAATAAGCATCGCCGTTTTCGAGGCCTTGCTGGATTGCCTTTTCAAACATATCCTTCGCTTCCATCAGCTTGTCGGCTTCATAATATAAATTGCCGAGCGAATAATAGGCCGCGGCAGCCTTCTCATCTATTTCCAGCGCCTTTTGATAAAAACGCTCCGCCTTATCCGCCTCGCCGACCGCCATTAATACATTGCCAAAATTTATGTATGCGACAGGTTCATTCGGGTTCTTTTCAATTTCCTCCGTAAACACTTTCGCCGCTTCTTCATACTTGCCTTCTTGCATATATTGAATTCCCTGTTGATTTCGATCCATCATATCACGCTCCAAATTTTCTCATCCAAAATTATAACACAGTCCAGCATAAAAAATCCCCAACTGCCAAGCAAGCTGGGGATTCTCTTCTTAACCGACGTATGTCAGTTTATGGCCTTCTTTAAACACTTCATCAATGGTCCCGCCTCCAAGGCAGACTTCCCCATCATAGAAGACAACAGCCTGTCCAGGTGTAATCGCACGCACCGGTTCATCAAAAATGACTTCGACCTTGTCTTCTGACAGCACCTTCACTGTTACGCCGCTGTCCTTTTGACGGTAACGGAATTTCGCTGTGCAGGTGAATTCTTCTGCAGGAGCATGGTTGGAAACCCAGCTCATATTCACAGCATGCAGAGAGTTTGAGAACAGCACATCGTTATCAAAGCCCTGACAAACATACAGAATGTTTTTCTCCAAGTCTTTGCCGGCAACGAACCAGGGTTCGCCGCTTCCGCCGATGCCAAGACCGTGGCGCTGGCCGATCGTGTAATACATCAAGCCGTCATGGCGGCCCATTTTCCTGCCGTCCATCGTCATCATGTCTCCCGGCTGTGCAGGCAGATAACCGCTGAGGAAGGTTTTGAAATTACGTTCCCCGATGAAACAAATTCCGGTAGAATCCTTCTTCGCTGCCGTCGCAAGACCTGCTTCCCTGGCAATTTCCCGCACTTCCTTCTTATCAATATGCCCCAGCGGGAACATGACCTTTTCCAGCTGTTCCTGTGTCAGCTGGTTCAGGAAATACGTTTGGTCCTTATTTTCATCCACGCCGCGAAGCATTTTATAATCGCCGTCGCGGTATTCCACCTGTGCATAATGACCTGTTGCCAAATAATCGGCACCAAGGCTGACCGCATGCTCAAGGAATGCCTTGAACTTGATTTCTTTATTGCACATCACGTCAGGATTCGGGGTTCTTCCTGCTTTGTATTCATCCAGGAAGTAGGTGAACACCTTATCCCAATATTGCTTTTCAAAATTGACGGCATAATAAGGAATGCCAATCTGATTGCAGACTGCAATTACATCATTATAATCCTCAGTTGCCGTGCAGACGCCGTTTTCATCCGTATCGTCCCAGTTTTTCATGAAAATCCCAACTACATCATAGCCTTGATTTTTTAAAAGCAGGGCCGCAACCGATGAATCCACACCGCCTGACATGCCGACAACGACACGTGTATCCTTTGGCTCTTTCTTCATCCTGTCACCTCATTTATCAATCAACAAGCCTGCTGACAATTGTCGCCGTTTTCTCAGCAGCCTCTGTCACTTCTTCTAACGTATTGTTCAAACCAAAACTAAAACGAATGGAGTTTTTCGTGCGTTCCGATCCTTTGCCGAACATTGCGACAAGGACATGGGAAGGCTCGATGGAACCGGCTGTGCAGGCAGACCCGCTGGAAACAGCAATTCCGGCCAGATCCATATTCACAAGCATCGATTCAACATTCGTTCCCGGAAAGCTTACATTCAGCACATGCGGCAAGGTTTGCCCGCTTGCTCCATTGACTTCATATTGTAAACCGGAACGGTTAAAAACATCAAGCATGGCGTCTTTGAACTCTCCGTATTGTTTCACTTTCTTCGAACGGTCCGCTTCCATCATCTTAACCGCCTCAGCAAAACCGGCAATTGCCGGTACACTTTCCGTCCCTGCCCGGCGTTTTCGCTCCTGCTCGCCTCCGATGGACCGGGACTGCAGCTTCAAGCCGTCCCGCATATATAAAAAGCCAATCCCCTTCGGCCCGTTGATCTTGTGCGCAGAAACACTTAATAAGTCCACATTCAATTCCTTCACATCGATCTGAACCAAGCCATATGCCTGAACCGCATCCGTATGGAAGTACGCCTGATGACCCTTCACAATTTCACCGATTTCAGCAATCGGCTGAACCGAGCCCACTTCATTATTACCGTACATAACGGAAACAAGAATGGTATCTTCCCGAAGCGCCGCTTTGACATCTTCCGCAGAAATTCTGCCTTCTGCATCGACCGAAAGATAGGTTACCTCGAATCCTCGCTTCTCCAAATAATGGGCTGCATGGAGCACGGCATGGTGTTCAATCTCCGTTGTGATGATATGCTTTCCGCGGCTGCTATAGGCCTCAGCCGTCCCGATCAATGCCATATTGTCCGCTTCTGTTCCGCCGCTCGTAAAAATAATTTCATTCTGGGCAGCGCCGATACTGTCGGCAATTACGGTCCTTGACTGATCCAGAATATGGCGCGCTTCCCTTCCGTACGCGTGGATGCTTGAAGGATTGCCAAAATCCTTCTGCATCACGGACATCATCTTATCTATCACTGCAGGATGCATCGGCGAAGTCGCCGCATGATCCAAATACATTCGATTCACTTTTCATTGCCTCCATTCAAAAACCAGGCGCCTTTAGGAAAGGCTCCTTCACTGTGCATTAAATATAGTACATATAGGAATCCTGTTCGATTCCCTTATAATTGGCCAAATCCTGAAGCGTCGTATTATCCAGGACATCCTTCACGGCATCACGGATACGCATCCAAAGCTGACGCTTAATCGGCTCTTCGTCCTCAATTCCCTCCACAGGGGAAATCGGGCCTTCCAGCACGCGAATAATATCACCGGAAGTAATCTCCTGGGGCTCCCTTGATAAAATATATCCCCCATACGCACCGCGGACACTTTTCACCAGTCCCGCATTCCGAAGCGGGGCAATCAGCTGCTCCAAATAATGCTCGGACAATTCATGCGTCTGGGCAATAGACTTTAACGATTTGGGGCCTTCACCATAATGCTTGGCCAATTCAATCATAATCGTCAGTCCATAACGTCCTTTTGTCGAAATTTTCATAACAACACCTCTATTTTCCCGATACTCTCTCTGGTTACTCACTGTGGAAAGTATAGCATAACTCCCCGATAAATGCATGCCGCGCTTTCCAAAACCGGAGCATGATCCGCTTCTTCTCTAAATTCCATCCCATTTGGCTGATTACTTCCATTATTAATTGAATTCTCTGCTATCAGCCTTCCCCATTCCCCGGTTCTTCACACCATAAAGACATGTCCCCCCTGCTATTTCCATCCATCATCCGATCAATCTCCCCATTACCCACGCAGACGCAAAGTATGTTATTTTATAAAAAAGGAGAGATCGTTATGCAGATAAAACCGCTTGCGTTCCGGATGCGGCCGCGCACCATCGAAGAAGTGATCGGGCAGGAGCATCTCGTTGGGGAAGGAAAAATCATTCAGCGGATGGTCAAAGCGAAGCAGCTGTCGTCCATGATCCTGTACGGGCCGCCAGGTGTCGGAAAAACCTCGATTGCCAGCGCGATTGCCGGCAGCACTCAATTCGCTTTCCGAACTTTGAACGCAGTGACCAATAATAAAAAGGATATGGAAATCGTCGCGGCGGAAGCGAAAATGTCAGGCAAAGTCATCCTGCTGCTTGATGAGGTACACCGTCTCGACAAAGCCAAACAGGATTTCCTTCTGCCGCACCTCGAAAACGGCAGCATCACGCTGATTGGCGCCACGACAAGCAACCCGTATCATGCTATCAATCCGGCAATCCGCAGCCGCTGTCAGATTTTTGAATTGAAGGCGCTGGAAGCGGACGACATCGTCCAGGCCCTGTCACGCGCCCTTCATGATCAAGAGCGGGGACTTGGCACCTATCAGACGGATGTCAGCCAAGAAGCGCTGTTCCATCTGGCAACGGCGTCGAACGGCGATGTCCGCAGTGCCCTGAACGCTCTCGAGCTTGCCGTCATTTCGACCGAACCGGATAACTCAGGCACGATAACCGTCGATGTCAAAATCGCAGAAGAATGTATCCAAAAGAAGAGCTTTTCGCATGATAAAGGCGGCGATGCCCATTATGATGTGCTCTCAGCCTTCCAAAAATCGATACGAGGCAGCGATGTCAATGCCGCTCTCCATTATTTAGGGAGACTGATCGAAGCCGGAGACCTTGTCAGCATCGCCAGACGTCTGGTTGTGATTGCGTATGAAGACATCGGCCTTGCGAGCCCGCAGGCTGGCCCCCGTGCCCTGGCCGCCGTTGAAGCGGCAGAGCGGCTTGGATTTCCGGAAGCCCGGATTCCGCTGGCGAACTCTGTTGTTGAGCTGTGCCTGTCACCTAAATCGAATACAGCCTACAAGGCGATGGATGCTGCCCTGGCTGATATACGGGCCGGAAAGAGCGGCGAGATCCCGGCCCACCTGAAGGATGCCCATTACAAAGGGGCCGAGGAGCTTGGCCGCGGCGTGGATTACCTCTATCCCCACGACTATGAAAGCGGCTGGGTGAAACAGCAGTATCTTCCTGACAAGCTGAAAACTAAAAAATATTACGAACCAAAAAAGAGCGGCAAATTTGAACAAGCCCTTGCCGCTGTCTATGAAAATATCGAAAAGAAAAAATAGATTAGCGCATATTAAAAAGCAGAAGCCGGCATCCCATGATTCCGGCTTTCTTCTATATAAAATGAAAACAGGTAATATACCTGGTATTCCAGCTCACCTCTTCCCCGTTATCACACAGCAGCACAGCCATTGACTGTCCTGCTTCTTTCAGCCTGCCTCTCTTCAGCGGATCGGCACCCAGGTCCAGCGCCACCTTTCTGCCCCTCATTTTTTTCAGCTGATCCTCCCAAGTCCTGGACAGCGAGATTCCGTTCGAGGAAGGAAACCACGGGGTCATCCGGCGGCAGTCATTTCCCACACTGAACCTGATTCGCTGCACATGCACCATCGGAACAAATACGGTCTTATAATCTATGGAATGCAGCACAAAATAATTGGTCATTACACTTGTGATATACCCCTTTAATGGCCTGTCCTTTTCTAAAAGAATTTCGATATCTTTTCCTTTCGAAGCCATGAGAAGCTTTCGGAAGGATGTCTCGCGCTCGGCTTCCGGCACAAACTTGCCGCCATCCCCAAGTATGAGCTGTACAACCTGCCTTACCGGAATGTAGTGATCCAATTCATTCTGGCGGATAATCAAAAGGTCATCACCCCAGGCCGCCAGCACTCCTTCCTCCTGAAGTCCTCCAATCGTTTTCACCTGAACGGACTTGCCGACAGCATCATCAAACACTGCTTTCGATCCCCTTTCCAACTGGTTGTCCACGTGCTAATTGAAAAGAAGGCACAACAACCTATAGGTGCTGTACCTTAGTGGTTTATCATGATTGTGGAGTGTTTCCCTCGGCAACCTTCATTAGGTTATCGATCCACATTTTTTTAAACGTATTGTTGGATTTCACTCTGGATTTGGCGAGTGCTGCCGCTACCCCCTTTACTGCAGGTGCCGCTGTTTCTGTTGTTTCTGCTGTTTCTTCTGCAGCAGCAGGTGCAGGGGCTGCAGGCTGCTCGGCCATTACACCCAAGCCTAAGCTCTGAATATGCTCAGTTGGGACATAATACAGCTCCTCTCCATTGACCAGTACAACATATCCTGTTTCTGTCTCAATAATCAGGCCGTCGATGGTTGATTCTTCAAGACGGATCGTCACCCAATTGCGGTCCAGACGGGCCAGCAGCTGATCGAAAGTCAGCAAGCTTGGCGGAGCTGCAACCTCTTCATCTGATTCAAGGCCTGCTTCCGTTTCAGGTGCCAGCAGATCATCATAAATGTCACCAGAAGACTCAGGCACAGATGGAGATTCTGCCGGTCTTAAGAATTGGAATTCCCGCTCAAATGTCGGCACTTCTGCCGGAGTGTCTTCTTTTACAAACGTGAAGCTGTTAACAAAGTGATATTGATAAAAAAGCAATCCTTGATCCTCTGTGGACAGAGCGAAGAAATCTTCTTGGGTTTCGACAATCCTTCCATAATAGGAAGAAGTAGATCCATCATTCACTCTTACCAATTTCCCTATGCTCGCTTCAGTTAAATCAGCCAAGGTTTCAGGAAAATCCGTCATCCCTTCAAGTAATTCTAACGTCTCCTCGGAGTCGGCTGCCGTGCTTCTGGAATTCACCTGCACACTTGTAATAGGCGCTAAAGCCAAGAATGTCAGCTCAGAATTTGAATACAAAACCAAGTAATCTGTTTCAACAGAAATGAGTATGCCTTCTTGAGTTTCTGAACCGTCTAAAGAAATTTGCACTTGCTTGCCTATCAGATTGTCAATAAACGGCAATGCCAAAAATTCATCCATAATTCCACAATCCCCCATATAGTTATTTATACTTTAATGATATTCATACTGCATGTATATGCGCCTTGTCTCCAGAACGGTATCTGCCATTTACCCATTTTCCCTGCAAATGTACATTGACCCATCACTTTTAAGGAACTTTCTTCAACAAACAATCGAATGCTGTGCTGTTCCAACAGATATCCGTATATCCTCTTTTCAAAGAAATCATGGTATCTTATGCAGCAGTCAAGCCATGTGCCCCGAACTTCAAGAGGAAATTTCATCAACAACCTAAATTACCTATACCAACTATAGATCTATAGTCACGGATTCTACGCGCAAAAGAACATTTTTCGAGAACATAACAGGACTAATGGTTCCCTTGTTTTTAACGAGATTTTCAACGCGCACCATCCTGCCATTCCCCTTCCTTCATAAAATTTACCTATCCATTTGGAAATTTTTCTTATATAATACAAGTATTATAGAAAGAAAGGGAGACATTCATGAGCAGGAGAAAAAAAAGTAAGAAAAAATGGCCGAAGATTCTCGGAATTATAGTGGCCCTTTTTATAGTAGCAGGAGGGGTTTTGGCCTTCTCCGTATACCGATCGCTGAACAGCGCTGTGGATACGATGCATACACCGATTGACCGTGATAAATCAGATAAACGGGACAAGCAAGTAACCCTTGATAAGAAAGAACCGTTTTCCGTCCTTATGCTTGGAGTGGACGAGCGAAAAGGAGACAGGGGCAGATCTGATTCCATGATCGTCATGACTGTCAATCCTGAAAAGAAATCCGTGAAAATGCTGAGCATTCCGCGTGATACGAGAACGGAAATCGTGGGTAAAGGAACCCAGGATAAAATCAACCATGCCTATGCTTTTGGAGGCGTGGAAATGTCCATGGACACTGTTGAGAACTTCCTTGATATTCCGATTGATTATTATATGAAAATCAATATGGAAGGATTCAAGGATGTCGTGGATGCAGTGGGCGGTGTGACCGTTGATAATCAGCTTGATTTCACATATGAAGGGGTTCATTTTGAAAAAGGTCCACTTACACTAAATGGACAGGATGCCCTGAAATATTCAAGAATGAGATATGATGATCCAAACGGTGATTTTGGACGCCAATCCAGACAGCGGCAGGTGATTGAAGCAGTCGTGAAAGAAGGAGCTTCTTTTTCTTCTTTGAGCAATTATGGCGATATATTAAAATCATTAAGCGATAATATTCAGACGAACCTGACGTTTAACGAGATGGTCGATATCCAGAAGAATTACCGGACAGCCGCCGGTGATATCGAGCAGCTGAACATCCAGGGAACTGGAACAAAAATCGGCGGAGTTTATTATCTGCAGGTCAATGACGACGAGAAAAAACGTCTACAAAACATGATGCAGGAACACTTAGTCCTAAAAAATTAAATTTTCATGAACCTTTTCATGACAAAAAGACTGCCTATCTTGTAGAGGCAGTCTTTTTTCGACGAAAAAACATAAAATTGCTAGCTAGTGCTGTAGACATTTGTTGGAATATTTGTTGTTTAAATTGTATAAAAAGACGGTAAAATAGGAGTACAAATCAATTAATTTAAAATTCTTCCAAAAGAGGAGCGGATTGAATATGAAAATAAAAGCAGGCAGCTGGGCTATGTTGACAGCCCAAGACAAAATGTTCATCCTAAAAGCGATCAGCCAGCTCTCCCGGACAAATAAAGCCTGAATGCAAATTCGCCGTCTTGACTTTTATCCAGCGAGCGGCGGCATTGCGCTAACTGACTTCCCCCTTGTATCGACATACCTACAGCGCCCCCTTCTCAATCCTTCGCTGAATAAGAAGGGTAGTCTAAAATGCCGCAGCTTGCATGCCTTATGAATCTCACAGTCTTGCTAAAAATGATAATCCCACAAAAGCTTCCATTCTCCTTTTTCCTTAACCGCGTAACAATTTTGTTCAATAGTAAAAATGCCGAACCTCGATTCAAATTCCAGGGTAACCGGAACTTCATAAGCCGTTTTATGCGCCTTATGTTCAGCATCCATCTTCCAATTCTTCACTTTTTCGGCATTCCCCACTTTAAAAGAAAAGGTCTCAACCTCCATATGCTGGAGAAAAACATGCGATTTATTCTGGACATAGCCCGCCCTTTCCGGAAACCGCTCCTTCATCTCTTCATGAAGAAGTTCATAGGAACTGGAAAAGTCGGCATTGCTTTCGTATTCATAAAACTCCCGCACCGTTTTTTCCGGCCCGCCCCCCGGCATACGCAACAACCAAAAACCACTGACTAAAATTACGGCGAGCGCCGCCAGTATCACGGGAAGCGGTTTTCTATGCCTCCTCATCCCATCACCTCAAATGTGCGAGACCCTGTTGCCTCTATTTATATATGTATGGCGAAGGTAACACATTATTCGCATAAAAAAACGGCCTATATTCAGGCCGTCCGATTCAAAATCATTTCCTTTTTTCCATTTCTTTTAAAGCAATCACCTTTAATGCTGTCACTTCCTCTTCCGAAAGCTCACTCTTCAGCTCCTGCATGGCCTCTTGCTTCGACATCGAGCCGTTCTCTACATCCATCTTCATTTGACCGAGCTTTTTCAAGCCGACCTTCTTGATCACGGTCTCCGCAGCTTCTTCCTTTGTTTCAAACGGCAGATCTTCCTTCGCTTTCGTCTCCGCCTTCGTTTCCGCTTCACGGTTCACAGCTGTTTCCTCTGCTGCCGGAGGGCTGTCTGCTTGTTCCGCTTCTATATTTGCGCGGTCGGGAGCTATCTCCGTATCCGCCTCTTGCTCCTCAAGCAGCTTCGTCAGCTCCGGATCCTTTTCTAAAGAACGGGCAATCTGATCCAGTTCTTCGCTATTCGCCATTTCAGAGGTAAGGCTATCCACGAGCTTGTCCGACGCTACCTGCTTAGCATACTGATAGCCTCCATAGATAAGCAGCGGGGCAGCGACTAGCGGAATAAGCAGAAGCAGAGGCCGCGGCCGGGTTCTTCTCGGTTTAATCTTCATACACTTCCCTCCAAACCTTTTTCTTTGTCTATTATCTTACTATAATGGCCCTCGAATGAAAAATTCGTAATTCCCTTTTGGAGGTTTCTTGCGAACTTTGGTGCTAACGGCTCAGAATTCCGGCACAAAAAAAGCCTCGAATGGAAGAAACCCTTCCACACGAGGCCTGTCTTATTTATTCTTTTGTGAATTCTTTTGTACTTCTTACCGTGTCGATGGGACGGACCATTTTTTCTATTTCCTCTCGCTTCGGCTCAAGGAATGGCGGCAGGGATAATTTTTCGCCAAGTGTTTCATACGGCTCATCCCCCATGAAGCCAGGACCGTCTGTTGCAAATTCAAACAGGATTTGCGGAGCGACCCGAGAATACAGGGATTCAAAGAAATACCGGTTTACATAGCCGGAAGTTTGGAACCGGAAGCTTGCCATCCGTTCAATCCATTCTTCGAGAACCTTTCGATCCTCCACCCGGAAGGCGGCATGATGGACCGTTCCATAGCCCTGGCGTCCCTGCGGAAGGAAGGTATTTGATTCGACTGCCACTTGAGCGCCGTTTCCTCCTTCTCCCATCTCAAACAAATGGAAGGCTCCCTCTTGTCCAATTTCCTTAAAGAGAAGCACTTTTTCCATGACTTCTTTTAAATAATCGAAATGCGCTGTGCGGACAAAGATTGGTCCAAGACCTGTAATCGCGTGCTCAAGCGGAATCGGTCCCTTTTCCCATGGAGTGCCTGAAGCGATACCGGCATTCTTTTCATCAGAAATCAATTGATATTGCTGATCATCGAAGTCGACGAAAGACAAGGTCTTTTTGCCGAATTGCTCTTTAATGCCTGTATGTTTTACATCCAGGCGGTCGAAACGCTTCACCCAGTAATCTAATGCAGCATCATCCGGAACACGGAAAGATGTCTTAGAAATTTCGTCCGTCCCATGAATTCCCTTCGGAATGCCTGGAAAATCGAAGAAGGTCATATCGGTTCCGGCACTACCTTTGTCATCTGCAAAGAATAAATGGTAGGTCTGGATATCGTCCTGATTGACTGTTTTCTTAATTAAACGCATCCCCAGCACATATGTGAAGAACTCATAAATTTTTTCCGCACTGCTAGTGATGGCCGTAACATGGTGAATCCCTTTTAACTCGTTCATCCAAAACCCTCCTAAAGGAAATGTCTCTAAGTTGAATATCTTTAATTAAAGATAATATAGCACTCTGAAGTTTTTCTGTCAAATAGATGAATCCCGTTCGCTCCCTTCTATTTATAATATATACAGATGAAATGGAGGGATTCAGATATAACGAGGATAATAAAACAGTTATATATTGGGAATTATAGTATAATGAAGGAAGACAATATAGCGGTATAGCGGGCAGCGGCACATCTCCTAAGAAAGGAGGTGACGCTGGTGATGACAGTAAAAGACGCTCTAGAGTTGATGATATCGTTCGCAACCTTAGTCTTAACCATCATCACGGTTTCTTCTGATAAAAAAAAGAAGTAACCCCCCTTACCCTCGACCAAAGGTGCTTCAAGGTGTGGTTACTCTTTTTTGAGCTAACTTGTCACTTGCCACTGGACGTCGCTGCTCTTTATGCAGTTTGTTGTCTGAAAGAAGGTGCTGGGACTGCCACCCCAGTGCCTTTTTTTATTATATGTGATTTACCTATATTATATCCTTATGGAAGTAAAATACAAACAAAAAGTCGAAAAGCACTGCAGCCATAAACATCCAATAACACGAAAAGAGTAAAAGCCAGTCATGAAGGGTATAGAATAATAATTCAGTTTTTTTAGCATTAAAATCTACTCATAAAGGATGATTGCGATGAATACCACTGAAGGAAAGAAAAAAAAGCGAAGGATGATCCAAAAAACAGACCGGAAAACCCGTTTATGGTTTTCTTATTTTAGCTGGGCAAGAATTTGGATTTAATAGAATGAAAATCCATTCAGGATTCTCTCTCCTAATCCACATGTACTTCCGTAACGAATAGACTTAAAAAAGAAGTTGGACTATAAACAAAAATCAAATTTCTCTGGGAGAAATTTGATTTTTTGTTTAACTGTATAGATTCACGGAGACTTTCCTGGGAACAGGCTCGAGCCTATCGTCTATCCTTTCGTTCCGGACGAAAGATTGGAGCCTTCGATAAAGAATCGTTGGAAGATAAAGAATAGAATCAAGGTCGGCAGCAAGACCATCACACTCATCGCCATCAGGTAATGCCATTGGACCTGAACACTGCCTTTGAAGGTTTGCAGACCAACCTGCAGGGTGTACAGCTTTTCATCATTCAGGTAAAGAAGCGGTCCCAGTAAATCATTCCAGGATCCGACAAAGGACAAAATGGCCACCGTAATTAAAGCGGGTTTAGTCAGAGGCAGCATAATATGCCACCAAATCCGAAAATGGCTCGCCCCGTCCATGATGGCTGCTTCACTGTATTCATTCGGAATCGTCAGCATGAACTGGCGAAGCAGAAAGATGAAGAACGCACTTCCTAGAAAGGCCGGAACAATCAGCGGATAATACGTGTTAATCCAATGCAGTTTGGAAAACACCATATATTGTGGAATTAATGTCACAAATCCCGGCAGCAGCATGGTGGCAAGTACAAGTACAAACCATTTGTTTCTCCCCTTAAAACGTATCTTCGCAAAACCGTAAGCTATAAAGGAATTCACCAGCACATTCCCCATTGTGACACAAATGGCGATAAATAATGTATTCAGTCCCCAGCGGGTAAAGGGCCCCGTCTTCCATGCCTCTGCATAGTTTGAAAAATGAAGAGCCTCCGGAAGAAAGGAAGGCGGATACTTCAAGATTTCTGCCGGTGATTTTAACGAAGTAGACACCATCCATAAAAGCGGCATAATTAAAACGATACTGCCTGCAATTAACAATGTAAGCACAATCGCGTGCTTCGACCTTCTGCGGAACTTCATCGTTTGATAGAATTTTACCTGATTATTCATCGGTCATCCCCTCCATCATAATGCACCCATTTCTTGCTGAATTTCATATTGAATACCGTTAAAAGGAGAATAATCACGAACAGGAACCAGGCCATTGCAGAAGCGTAGCCCATGTTAAATACCTCAAAGGCGTTATTCCACATATGGAGATTATAGAATAACAGCGAGTTCGACGGACCGCCGTCTCCATTTTGGGTCATGACATAGGCCTCCTGGAAAATCTGGAATGCCCCAATCGTACTTGTAATGATGTCGAAGAAGATAATCGGTGTAATCATCGGCAGTGTAATCCGGAAAAATTTTTGAAAGACATTGGCCCCGTCCAGGTCTGCCGCTTCATATAATTCTCCGGAAATACTCTGCATCCTTGCCAGATAAAGCAGCATGCCTCCCCCTACACTCCACAGCTTCATCAGGATTAAGGCCGGTTTGGTCCATTCCGGATCAAACAGCCAGGCAGGTCCTTGGATGCCGAACCAGGCCAGCGCTGTATTCACTAAACCGCTCGTCGGGCTCAGCATTTGCATCCATAAGAAATAAACGGCTACTCCGGAAAGCACGGCGGGCAGATAATAAATCGTCCGGAAGAGCTTCATTCCCGGAATTTTTTGATGCAGCAGGACCGCAACAAAGATTGCGCCTGCCGTCGTAAGCGGAACAGAAAAAAGGACAAAGTACAGCGTATTCCATAAGGAAGTCCAGAATAACTGATCCACTGTGAACATGTGCTTGTAATTTTCGAATCCGACGAAATTCATTTGGGATGTAATATTATAGTCTGTAAAACTGACCGCAAGGGAAAAACATAAAGGGCCGGCTGTCAGAAAAACAAGACCGAGGAGCCAAGGAGAAATAAATAGATAGCCCATCCAATTTTCCTTTCGGCTCCGTTTGCTCTGCTTCTTGCGGGCGCTTTTCGCCTTTGTCTTTTTGGAGGCTGACGCAACCGGCTGGTTTGATGGAAGAGCATCCGGATAAACTGCCGCTTGCTGTATTTCTTCTTTTAACACCGAATTTTTCATATGAAGGCTCCTTTCTGAGATTAAGAAAACCGGACAGCTCCAAGCCTTAAAGATATAGGTGAAAATACCTAGGTTCTATGTAAAAATAAAGGCTGTTTTGATTAGATAGCAGAAGAAGGCCGGCCAGTGCAGAACAGTCCTGCACCGGCGGCCGTGTCTTTTATTTCTTTGAATTTTTCACATCTTGTTCAGCTTGCTTCAGCGCCTGTTCAGGCGAGAGTTTCCCCTGCAGGGCTGCATCGATTTTTGGATTTACCAGACTCGCGTAATCTGGATAGCTGATTGGCACCGGATGAAGTTTTGTATCATCCAGGTTTTTGACAGACTGCTGATACACTTCTTTTTCCTTTCCGCTCATCTCCTGAATCACGCTTAAGGCTGCCTTCTTATTCGCTACATTGTCATAGTTTTTCAGTGCCCAATATTTTTGAGCCTTTTCGCCGGTCATGTACTCAATAAACTTCGCCGCTTCTTTAGGATGCTTGGCCCCTTTTGGAATCTCAAGGACAAAGCCCCCGCCTTCATTCCAATGGCGGTCGCCTTTTTCAAAGGCAGGCATAGGCGCTACGCCAAAGTCCATATCCGTTTTGGAATCCCGGAGCTGGGTGTAGAAAGTTCCGACATCTGTCCAGAGGGCAACCTTCCCGGAAATGAACGGATTGGTCTGCCCGCTGCCAAATTCCGCTTCAAAGGCCTGGACATTCTTTTCGCCAATGCGTTTTCTGTAATCGACTAACCATTGAAGAGCCTCTGCTTTTTTCGGAGTATTGATATACATGTCCTCGCCTTCGAAGAACCCTTTTCCTCCGTCAGCGTTGGCCATCCAGCTTCCTGCTCCAAAGCTTCCCCATGTTGGGTAAAAGCCGATACGCTTATATGTATTTCCCTGCTTCTGGTCCAGCTGCTTTGCATGCTCTTCCAGTTCCGCCCATGTTGCCGGCGGCTTGTTTGGATTAAGTCCCGCTTCTCTGTATGCATCCTTATTATAGAAAAGCAGCCGTGTGTCCGTTGTAAATGGAACCCCATAGAACTTTCCTTTATACTCGACTGAGTCCCACAGATTCGGGTACAGCTCATTTTTAATATCTTCATTTATAAACTGTGATAAGTCTTCTGATTGATTATTCTTCGCACGGTGGTCAACCGTGTTAATATCCCCGACAATCACATCAGCGGGGTTTCCTGCGGCAACGGAAGCCAGATTTTTCGTCCAAATATCTCCCCATGGAACGAATGTATGCTTCACTTCAATTTCATCCTGCGATTCATTGAAATCTTTGATCATTTTTTCAATGACCGGCCTTCTTGTTTCTGACCCCCAAAAACTCCAAAAGTTCACAATCACCTTGCTATCCTTCGTTGTGGCCTTAGCATCCGAGGCATTTCCTCCGCCCGTGCCGCCTGAACAGGCAGAAAGAGCAACACTCAATACCATCATCAGGATAAAAGAGGCAAATACACCTTTCTTCATACTCCCTAACCTCCGTGAATGATTTTCTATTTTTCAGATAATGACACCCTCCTTATTTACCTCCTCAGCAAAGGTTTGAAACCTAAAAAAGTGAATCATGTCGATTTTTGTTCATTCAACCGCAGGCTTCTTATATGAAGTTCATAAAAAAGACCGTCCGAAATAATCGGACGGTCTACTTTTAATAGGCCTTCAGCCTTGAATGAACTCTTCAAATTTTGTCACAGCCTGCTTGTCATAGCGCCTTTCTTTGCTGACCATCCATAAATTCCGGATAATGCTGATGCCTGAAAGGGCTACTTCCTTTAGATAGCCTTGCTCCAATTCCCGTATAAGAGTTAAGCGCGGAAGGATACTGACACCAAGACCTGCTTCAACAGCTCCTTTGATCGCCTGCGTGCTCCCCAGTTCCATATAGCTTTCAATCTTGGAAAGAACCCCATGCTCCCTTAATGTATTCTCCACGATCAGCCGCGTACCTGAACTGGATTCCCGCCAAATCATCCGCTCTTTTTCCAGTTCTTCAATAGGAATGTCCCTGCGATTTTCCCAAAGATGACCGGGAGGAACGACAAGAATCAATTCATCCTCCGCAAACTTTTTCACTTTAAAAGCCTTGTTGTCAAAAAGTCCTTCCACTAACGCCAGATCAATAACATCATTGGAAAGCTCTTCAAGGATATGTGTGGTATTTTTAATCGTCAGCATCACTTTAATATCCGGCTCCTGCTTCTTAAAAGCACCAAGCAGACTCGGCAGCAAGTATTCCCCAATCGTCAGCGATGCCCCTACCCGCAGGCTTGCATTATATTCAGAGATGGACCGCCCGATTACTTCTTTGGATTGATAAAAGTCACTGAGAATCGCTTTTGCAAAAGGGTACAGCAGCTCCCCCGCTTCGGTGATCTTCAGTCTCCCCTCCACCCGTTCAAACAAAAGGGTGCCATAGAAGTCCTCCAGCTGGTGGATCTGTCTTGTCGCAGCAGGCTGAGTCACAAAGCTCAATCTTGCCGCCTGGCTGATGCTCCCTTCTTCCACCACCAGGCAGAACATCTTCAAATTTTCGATTTTCACTAAAACAACCTCCGTCTTTCCTTCTATTCAAATATATCATACCCGTCCGGGAAGAAGCCAAAAAGCGCTTTATAGCGGGGTTTCTCGATAAAACTGATGTATTTTCTTGGTATAACAAAGCGTTATACCCAATCACTTTCTTGCAATTTACCAGTCTCGTTTCTTTTGATAAGGTAAGAAAGAAGATGTTATGCGAAAAAGAGAAAGCAGGTTAGACAAATGAAAGATCAAACAAAAGTATTGTTCCAATTATTTTGGTCCTTTTTTAAAATATCACCCGTCACATTTGGGGGCGGCTTTGCCATGATTCCCTTAATTGAAAAAGAAGTTGTCGAAAAACATCAGTGGATTAAAAGGGAGGATGTCACCGATGTCTTTGCCGTTGCGCAAACGGTACCAGGCTCTTCCGCTATCAATGCAGCAACCTTTGTCGGCCATCGGATTGCCGGGATTAAGGGAGCGATAGCGGCCATGATCGGCTCCTCCATCCCCACTTTCTTCATTGTACTTGTCCTTGCCGCGTTCTATAAATTTTTCGAGAATCATCCAAAAGTAGAGGCGGCCTTCGTATCCATTCGGATTACCATCGTCGCGCTTATCGTATTTGCGGCGATTAAAATCATCAAGACCGCCATCATCGATAAATCAACCTTCAGCATGTTTGTACTAGGAGTCCCGGCCCTATTTTTCATTCACCCGATTCTTGCGATTGCATCAGGCGCGTTACTCGGCATTGGAACGGTCGCACTGAAAATCAAGCTCGGCAAGAAAATTGAATTAGAACGAAAAAAATCAAACAAAGATAAAGACGATTACGGCTACTTCATGGGAGCCGGCATTTAAAAGGAGGGGAACATCGTGGTATTTTGGGAATTATTCAGTTCATTTTTCCTCATTGGCTTCATTTCCTTTGGCGGCGGATATGCAATGATTCCAGTAATGGAAGCGGCTGTCACGGAGCATGGCTGGCTGACCGTCCAGCAGCTTACAGACATGGTCGCCATTGCCGGCATGTCTCCCGGTCCAATCGGTGCCAATATGGCTGTCCTTGTCGGCTATTCAGCTGCAGGGCTTGGCGGAGCCCTCATTGCTGCAGCGGGAATTCTGCTGCCTGCTGTTATCTGTGTCGTCCTTGTAGCTACTTTCTTCGGCAAGTTCCACCATCACCCGACTGTGAAAGCCGCCTTTTACGGATTACGGCCGATTGTCGCAGCCTTAATTATTTATGCAGCCTTGATTTTTGCGCTGTCTAACCATCTATTCAGCTTTGAGCTATCATGGCGGCCGATCAGCTACTTCTTGATATTCGGGCTATCCCTGTTCGCCCTGCTGAAGCTCCGCTGGCATCCGGCATATGTCATCATCCTGTCGGGAGTGGTTGGTGTGGCGCTTTATTCGTAAATAATAAAAACAGGCGGAGATTTGAAATCTCCGCCTGTTTTTTTACCCGATAGAGAGGCAGGCTGCATACTGTACAGTTTGTTCCTAATCTGGTTTAATCCCCATCGAACCCATATACATAGAATTATAATGCAACGCTTTCTTAAATAAGATTCCCTTTCTTTTTGCGTCGCAACATTTATCGTAATGTTTTAAGTAATAGTTTGATAGGAAATTAAACCACTTTATTTTCAATGATTTCATTGATGAACTCTCCTTTTGAGAAAAGACTCCAGGTTTAAGTTTATAAATTCCCAATAGAGAATGTTTGAAAACATTGCGTGTTTTTACGCTCCCTCATTCCCCTTTCACCATAAAAAACACCTATTTTTTTATAAAACTCTTAGCTAAATATATATAGAAAAAGAACGGCTTTCCCCCTAACCAAAATACTGATACTTAGAGATTATGTTCCGGGAAATAATGGGCAGCTCCCGCCTATCAAACGAGAAAAAGCCTTTGGGCTTCCAAAGGCTTTTTCCTATAAGAGATTACGATAATCCAAGCAGTTTTAGAATACTGACGATTAAGACTCCGACTACACCGAAGTCTGCATCACCAAAGGTCGTGCCTTTATAGCCGATATCCCCCATCAAGACGAGCAAGATGGCCGGAAGAAAACTGATAATCAAGCCGTTGGCAAAAGCTCCAGCCATGGCACCGCGTCTGCCTCCGGTTACATTTCCGAATACACCGGCTGCTGCACCTGTAAAGAAATGGGGCACAAGTCCCGGCACAATAACTTTCAGGCCTAGAACCGGAAGCAGGAACATCGAGATGATACCGGCAATAAAGCTGAACAAAAATCCGATGATCACGGCATTTGGCGCGAACGGGAATATCGTCGGGCAATCAAGGGCAGGCTTCGTGTTCGGTGCAATCTTATCAGCAATTCCCTTAAAGGCAGGAACAATTTCCGCTATGAGCATCCGCACACCGGCAAGGATAATATAAACCCCTGCAGCAAAGGTGATCGCCTGGATGAAAGAGAAGACAATAAAATTCGATCCGCCGGAAAGCTCCGCTTCAATGTATCCCTTGCCGGCAAACAAGGCCACAATCACAAAGAATAAGGTCATTGTCAGTGATACGGCAACAGACGTATCCCGAAGGAAGCCAAGTGATTTAGGAACCTTGATTTGTTCGGTCGTTTTCTCCTTATTTCCGAACCATTTTCCGACAGTCGCTGATACAAAGTAGCCGATGGAACCGAAATGGCCGATCGCGAAATCGTCACTTCCGGTAATCTGCCGCACAAACGGCTGCAGCAAGGCCGGGAATAGCACCATACAGAATCCTAGAATAATAGAGCCAATCAGAATCAGCGGGAAGCCTTCCATTCCGCCAACTGACAGGGTGACAGCAATCAAGCAGGCCATGAACAGCGTATGATGCCCTGTCAAGAAAATATATTTAAAGGGTGTAAACCGGGCCAAAAGGATATTGAAAATCATCCCGAGCACCATGATCAAGGCTGTCGACGTACCAAAATCGCTTTGGGCCGCTGCGACAATCGCTTCATTATTAGGGATGACTCCCTCGACATGGAAAGCATGATCGAACATTTGGCTGAAAATCGTGAGTGCTCCTGTCAGAACGGTTGCTCCAGCTCCGATAATGATGAAGCCCATAACCGTTTTCAGCGTGCCGGAAACCACATCCGCACTTGATTTTTTCTGCAGCAGCAAGCCAATCAGGGCGAACAGACCGACAAGGATTGCGGGCGTGCCCAATATATCATTCATAATTATATCCAGCATAGTTTCTCCACCTTTGTTATCTGACTTATGATAGATGCGGTTCCAATTTCGATTTGATTTCCGGAATGCTCATCATATTTTCGAGCGTCACAATCGTCCGGCTTCCGTCATCAAGCTGGCCGACAATATCAGCTGCTCCCAAGAACACATCCGCCTGCATCGTTTTGGCAGAGGCAAGATCCGTATGATCGACTTCCGCTGTCTTGCCCATTTCCGCAAGCGCCTTTTTTACATTCATTTCCATAATGAAACTGCTTCCTAATCCATTACCGCATACAACCATGATTTTCATTCTGCTTCCTCCTTAGTATAGTGATGGATAAACTCCATCAGCTTGGTTTGATCTGATATTTCCAGCATACTCTCAATATGGGCCGGTTCACTTAACAATTGTGTAAGCTGAACAAGTGCCCGAAGATGTGAATCATTATCAACAGCCGCAAGCACAATAATCAGGCGGACCGGTTTATCCGGGGCAAAGTCCACGGCTTCATCCAGCTTAAGCAAGCTCATTGAGAGCGAGCGGACTCCCTCTTCCGGCCTTGCATGGGGGATGGCAACGCCCGGTGTAATGACAACATAAGGTCCATTCATCTCTACCGCCTCAATCATCGCCTTCACATAGCTTTCCTCCACTGTCCCTAAATCGACGAGCGGCTTTGCGGCTGCGCGAATGCCTTCCTTCCAATTAGGGACACTCGGCTGCAATTGAATCGTCTGGCTCGTGAGTAATTCTTCTAGCACAGGTTTTTCCGCCTCCTTTAATGAATATTTGGCCGTCCTCGGCACCTGGCCTGCCAGTGTAAGCCGGAGCGCCTTTTCCAGCTGATCCGGTTCATGGACCGACGCGTATTTCGAAATCACTTTCAGCAATGCCGAGACATCGGCCTGCTGCGGTGTATAGCCATACAGTTCGTGCATCACCTGCTGACGGAGCATCTGTTTATCATGCAGCTCCAGAATCGGCGGAACAACAAACAGAACCGCATCTGTTCTCATATGAACCGTTGAAAAAACAAGATCATAGGCCAGCGGATAGTCGGCCGCTTTCCGTACTGACAGAACATCCAGAAAAAGAATATCCGGGAACAATTCCTTCAGCGTGTAAATGAGGATATTGCTGATTCCGATTCCGTTCGGGCAGACGACTATCGCTTTCTTCCGGTCATCCAGCGTCGTTCCCTGCCGCCTCAGCCATCCGCCAAAATAGATGGTAAAGTAAGCGGCTTCACTTTCAGAGACCGGACGGCCGATTTCGCTTTCCAGCAGCCTCAGCGACTTTTTCGTCAAATGATGTAATTCCGGATAGACCTTCTGAACACGCTCAGTTAACGGATTGTACTGAGTGATTCCATAGCGGATCCGATAATAGGCCGGTTTAAAATGAACATATAATTGCCGGCACAGCTGTTCTTTATCCTGTAAATGAACAAAGGCCAGTCTTTCAAACTCTTCCACTGTTTTCGCAAGCAGGGTCTGGATGACTTCATCCTCTTTCAGCGGGGACAGATCCTTCGTTCGGTTCATGCTTAACAGATGAAGTGCCGCATATAATTTTTCGGTCTGGCTCCACACTGACTGCACGGCCTCCGTCTCTGTCATCCGTTCAATCCATTTACATTCTTCTGATGTGACAAGAGAAGCCCAGCTTTCCTCTATCTGAAGTCCGTCTCCCTTAGCAATCAGCTGGTCGGTAGTGAGAAATAAAAAGGTGAGCTCATGGAGCCGTTCATCCGTAAAAGCAATGCTCAGCTCCTGTTCCATTTGTTCCAGCCCTTCCCGGATCGATTGGATTTGCTTCTTCCTATCCGCCCAGACACACTCCATAATCAGCCGGCTGTTGGTACTGTTCAGCACCTCCCGTACAAGATTTTCTGCAACAACCCTCTTCTTCCGGCTGTCGCCTTCCATCATGTATCCATGCTGCTTGGAATAATGAATCTTCAATCCCAGAAGCTCCATCTTTTCCTTCAGCCTTTGCAAATCCTTTAATACCGTATTTCGGGAAAGTCCGGTTAATGACTGGAAATGAAAGACGGACAGTTCTTCCCGGCTCAGCAAAATCATCAGGCCAAACACCTTTTCCCGATCAGACTCCGAAAAGCTGTATGTCCGTTTCGAAAGCTTCATTTCAAACTGCTGCTCACGAATTTTTTCAGTCAGCGAATACCCAGAACCCCTTTGATACTGCACAGACGGATAGCCCTGATATTCCAGCCAGTCGTTGACTTTGCCGAGTCCATATTGAATCTGCCTTCTAGTCAGTCCGGTTCGCTCCTCCAGCTCCTTCATTGTTAATAAGGATGAATGCTGAAGCAGCTTAAGCAAGCCGGCACTTCTTTCATCTAAAAACATGTCATAATCCTCTCCCTGCTTCTACAATACTGGATAAATTAACAGAAATATATGATTTCTCAGTCCCTTTGTTGTCACCTTTACTGCACAACAATATACTTTTCTCTTGTTTCTTAAAAGTATTGATTTTTTCAAACTCCTTTATCTTGCGACTCTTTCCAAATAGTCCGCTGCCTCGAAGGCACTTCGCTTTCCGCGGGTGAGCTGCGAGCCTCCTCGCTCGTGCCTCTCTCCGGGGTCTCACATTGCTTTTCCCGTCAGGAGTCTTCATGCCCTCGGGCTGCTCAGCAGTTTCTATAACACAAAAAAACAATCAAAAGCCGGAAGGACATTTCCCTTCCGGCTTTTTCACTTTATCTAGTAAAGGTAACTTTTTCTATGCTGTCTCCCAGCCTGATGCTCGTTTCAGCCGGCTTCGTTTCAGCAATCACTTCGCCGTTGCGGATTGAGTAAAGAACGGATGCCTGCTTACGGACTGCTTCATATTCATTTTCAGCCCCGAGAACAATCAGGTTGGCTGGTTTTCCTTCCTCCACACCGTAGCGGTCTTCAATATTTAGTGTTTTGGCGCTGTTTTTGGTAATGAAGTCAATCGAATTCTTAATCTGTTCATATCCCATCAGCTGTGTAACATGAATGCCCATATGCAGCACTTGGAGCATATTCCCCGTTCCAAGCGGGTACCATGGATCAAAAATGTCGTCATGGCCAAAGCAGACATTAAGCCCTGCCTCCTGCAGCTCCTTCACCCGGGTAATCCCCCTTCGCTTCGGATAGGTATCAAAGCGGCCCTGGAGATGAATATTCACCAATGGATTGGCGACAAAATTGATGTTCGACAGCTTTAATAATCGAAATAGCTTGGACGTATACGCATCATTGTAAGAATGCATGGCCGTCGTATGGCTTGCCGTAACAAGCTCGCCCATTCCAAGCTTATAGGCTTCGGCGGCAACCGTTTCAACAAAGCGTGACTGTTCATCATCAATCTCATCACAGTGGATATCGACAAGACGATCATACTTCTCGGCCAGCTGAAAAGCAGCCTTCAGGGAATCGACGCCATATTCCCTCGTGAATTCGTAATGCGGAATCCCCCCGACAACATCGGCCCCCATCTTCAGTGATTCCTCTAACAGCTCAAGACCATTTGGATAAGAAAGAATTCCTTCCTGCGGAAATGCGACGATTTGCAGGTCCACATACCGGGACATATCCTCCTTCACTTCCAGCATTGCCTTCAAGGCCGTCAGATCCGGATCAGTCACATCCACATGGGTGCGGACATGCTGGATTCCCTGGGCAATCTGCCATTTCAAAGCCGTTTTCGCCCTTAGCTTTACGTCTTCATGTGTCAGCATTTCTTTTCGTTCCGCCCAGCGCTGGATTCCTTCAAACAGTGTCCCGCTTTCATTCCAGTTCGGCTCACCTGCTGTAAGTGTCGTATCCAGGTGAATATGCGGCTCGATGAACGGCGGAAGCACGAGGCATCCATGAACGTCCATCACCTGCTCGTCACCGCTTACTTCGATCGTTCGGTTAATCTTTTCAATTTTTCCGGCTTCGATTCGGATTTGCCAAAGCCCTTCTTGATTTCGCAATACAGCATTTTGAATAATCATGCTTCCGTCACCTTCTTCATTGTTGTAGTTGCTTTAGATTCTGCGGCTTTCCTTACAAGGAAAGATAGAACCACATAGACTGCCGCTGCCCCGATAATCCCATTTAAAGGCGGGATCCCCGGCACGAATTTCGCCATCGCTGCCCCGATTGCCCATGCTGCTAAAGCGCTCCAGTTGACACTTTTGAATTTCATTTTTTCAAAAGATTGATAGCGTCCGCGGTTCAAAATGAAGTAGTCCGCAATCAGGATGGCCCCGATTGGCGGAAGCGCGGAGCCAAGCAAGGTCAGGAACCCTGTGAAATTGTTGTACAGCCACATCGCCAGGATCGTGCCGACGATGCCATTGAAGATGACGACTTTGCTCTTTTTGATTTTTGTAATGTTTGAGATTCCCAGTCCTGAAGCATAGATGGAATTATCATTGGTTGTCCAAATATTTAAACCAAGAACAATGATCGCCGGGATAATCAAGCCTTGCAAAAACATCACTTCTGATATATCCGACTGTCCTGTCGCAATGGCTCCAATCGCTCCAAACCCAAACATTAAGCTGTTTCCGATAAAAAACGCAATAACCGTTGTCCATACACCCGTTCTCTTCGTTTTTGCAAACCTCGTGAAATCCGGTGTCAGCGTTCCGCCGCTGATGAATGATCCGACACAGATCGTTAAGGCCGCTGCCATGCTCATCGTTTCAGCCGGCTGATAATCCATCAAGGACTGGAACCCGCCAAGGGAATCCACAGCATCTAAGGCCGAGAATCCGCCAAGGGCCACAATCGCCGGCACTGCCACAAAACTCAAAATCGTTAAAGCCTTCATTCCAAAGAAAGCCGTTGCCGTCATCAACAATCCAGCAATGATAATCAAAACAGCTGTATCAATGCCTGTCACCTTCTGAACCGGCACTGCAAACATCGCCACGCCCACTCCAAACCAGCCAATCTGCGTGGCACTAAGCAAGAAAGAAGAGAGATACGATCCTTTTTCTCCAAACGCATAGCGCGTCAGCAAGTGAGTGGAAAGACCTGTCTTCGCTGCGATATACGCAAGTGAACCTGTATAAGCTCCCAGAATCAAATTCCCTGCCAGCACGGCAAGAATGAATTGCGGCATAGAAAGTCCAAGACCGAGCGTCCCGCCGGAAAGCATACTGGCTGAGAAGAACGTGAAGCCAAGCATCACCACGAGCATCCTCCAAAATCCATTACGATGCGACTGCGGCACCGCCTGCAAAGAAAAATCCAAATCAATCATTTTCTTTTCCATACATGTATTCCTCCTGTTTTAGAAAATCTAAAACTGGTACACTGCCTTCAGAGAAAAGAAAAGAGGCCTCCTGCCTGTGAATGCAAGAAGCCTCTTTTATCCGGAATGGGTATCATTCTATACAGAAATCCCCCATGATCTCCAGTTCATTTCGTCGTCCTTGCCAGCCTCACGGGACTGAATTAAAGGTACCAGTATGTAATTAACGTAATTATTGCAATAAAACGAAAAATTGTCAATATAAAATTTGATTTGCCTACCCATCCATAGGTTCAAGAATGAACATTTTTCGATAAGAATACTAATCGTTCAATCTCTTTAAATCCATTCTTTAAATAAAACCGCTCCGCCGGAATCCCTCTGTCAGTTAACAAGGAGAGGCTGGAAATATTATTATCGGCCAGTTCATTTCTCAAAAACTCCAGTAATCTCTTCCCAGTCCCCTTTCTCTGATACTCCAGACGAACGCACATCTCGTGGATAAAAAACTCATCCCCGCTCCACCACCTTTTTCGAATCCCAAACAAAAAGCCGATTACTATTCCCTCTTCTGCAGCAATGATTCCCTTGAATCCAGGCGTATCGATGAAATCGGATAAATACTGACTCGCTCTCTCACAGGTCCAATTGTCATTCCACGGTTCTCCATCAAATACTTCTACAAAAGTTTCGGTGCATTGCTGAAGGTCTTCATTAGTAAATAACCGAATCTCCATTAAAATCCCTCGTTTCGTTTTCATGTATTATAACGTTTCTCACCGAGCTTTTAAAAAATGAAACATTTTTTCGTATGACATGCTACTTTTCTGTCTTGGTATTTGATTATAGGAGAAAAAGGTCAATGAGGCATTCTGCAAATGTGCAAATGTCCATCTGGCGTTCAGGAGGAATACAGAATGAAGAACTTGGTGAATGAAAATAAAATGGTAATTGTCTATCCAAAGCTTGCGGCCAAGCTCGGGTTAAAGGAAGCCATCGTGCTGCAAACGATTCACTACTGGCTCGAAAGAAGCAGCCATTATATTGACGGCAGAACATGGGTGTATAATACTTACCAAGGATGGCACGAACAGCTGCCTTTTTTATCAGCAGAAACCATCAAGCGAACCATCAGGGGATTGGAGAAAAACGGATACCTTATTTCCGGCAACTATAACCGGCTGAAGCTCGATAAAACAAAATGGTACACCATCGACTATACGAAACTGAGCGTACTGGATGGCCCAGACACCTCTCCGTCATGTCAGAATGACACGTCGGATGACTCAGATTCCTGCCCTGGTGAGGAAACAGACACACCAGCAATACCAGAAAGCACTTCAGAAAGTACTTCAAAAACGACGGACATAAAAAAAATCGAATCAAGAGCAGCCGAGGAGGAACCCGCTCCTTCCTACTCTGAAGACATTCATCTTTTGATTCAGGAAACCTTTCCATCCGGACTAAAGGATGATTGGATTCCCATTATCCATCAGATCTTTCACGATTTCCAAAACCGGTTATCCCTCCCTGCCTTCAGGAAAATCCTTTTGGACATTAGCCGGAAAGCAAAGCAGATTCTCATCTTTGAGAAGTATATGCGGAAGTCTGTGCAAAATGCCCTGGCAATTCCTAATAAACAAGTGATTAGAAGGGAAACTGTAGATGGCAGCTAAAGAAAGGCATAAACCCGAAAGAAAGCAAGAAAAGTCTATGAATACAAAAGAGCGGGAAGCCCGCTATACGGCTATTTTAGAGCAGTTAGCTGCCTTATAAAAAAAGATATAACTAATCTCTCTTTGTAACTAGATGAGTAAAAGAGTTCTCTCTCCATGAAATAGATTGCTATTAATGAGAATTTTTTGTTCGAATTTTTATAATAAAGAGAAAGGTAAGAATGCCTAATGTCCCACCGATTGTATCAATGAATACATCTTGGACTAAAGGAGTCCTTCCGCCTGTGTAGTATTGATGAACTTCATCAAAGCTTGCGTAAACAATCACAAATAGTAGGCTGCCTAAAAAGATGAGAAATTTATTCTTAATAAACGTGTTCCAAACACCGCGTGTTAATAATCCTAAAATAAAAAATATAAAAAGGTGTGCACCTTTCCGAGTAAAAAACTCAAGAAAACCAGATACATCTGCTTGTGTAAACGCTAGAATAAAGTTGACAGTTTTCGCTTGATTAGATTTTACACTTTTGCTCTATCAACCTCATTCTTTAGTAAAATAGTTGGTGATGTTATTTTACTGGAGGTTAGGAATTTGGAGGAGAAGTTAGTGTTATACGTAAAGATTCAAGAACTACATAAAAGAAAATTTAAAGTAGCACAAATTGCTAAGGAACTTAAGATTTCAAGACCAACTGTCTATAAATATTTAGAGATGACCTTTGATGAAGCAAAAGCGTACACTGAACAGCCTATTGGGAGGAAGAAAAAATTAGATAACTATAAAGACTGGATCCTTGCCTGGCTAGAAGAATATCCTCATCTAAGCGGTGCGCAAATTCATGATTGGCTTCTAGAAAGGTATCCCGACCTTGAGGTCGGTGGAAGTACAGTTAGATCTTATGTGAAAGATATCCGCGAATTCTACCAGATTGAGAAGAAGGTTATCGTACGTCAGTATGAAGCTGTACCTGAGCAACCAATGGGGAAACAGTTACAGGTGGATTGGGGAGAAACAAAACAGAAGACAACTGAAAACAAAGAGATTAAATTGTACTTCATTGCCTTTGTACTCGCCCACTCTAGACACAAATATATGGAATGGCAGGCACGTCCTTTTACGACAAGAGACGCGATCCGATGTCATGAAAATGCATTCCAGTTTTATGGCGGACGAACAGAAGAAATTGTCTATGATCAGGACCACTTAATCTCAGTAAGTGAGAATGCAGGGCAGCTGCTTTTAACAGGAGAGTTTCAAAGTTATGTAAATGAACGTAAGTTTAAAGTTCACTTGTGCAGAAGAGCGGATCCGGAATCTAAAGGCATGATTGAAAACGTAGTGAAATACATAAAAGGCAACTTCGCAGACAGTCGAGTATTCAGCGACATAGAGGATTGGAACGATCGATCATCACAGTGGCTCCAACGTACTGGAAATCAACAGGTTCATCAAACAACGAAAAAAAGACCAGCCGAAGTGTTCCTCCTGGAAAAGCAACACTTACAGCCAGTCTCTTCGTTACTCTCATATGAAAGTACCAATAACCAAAGTATAACAAGAAGTGTAAGCAAGGACAATACGATTCGTTATAAGTCCAACCGTTATTCAGTCCCACTGGGGACTTATCAAACAAATTCTGAGAATAAGGTATTGATTAAAGTTGAGGGTGATGAACAGCAAACGCTGGTGATCCGAAGGCAAGCAGAAGGTGAAATTATTGCCGAGCATCGTATCAGTCTTGAAAAAGGAAAGCTCATACAAAATCGCCATCATACTCGTGATCGCTCAAAAGGTATTGAAGAGTTTAAAAAACGTTTAATTTCCTTTTTTGAAGATCAAACACAAGCAGCAACTTATTTTAATGAGATCAGCCAAAGATATCCAAGGTATCGTCGAGACCAGTTCGCAATCATTCAACAGGTGATTGAACAATATCCAGCGCTCATTGATAGTGTGATGACTAAGTGTATGACAGAAAAGATGTTTAGTGCAAACGATTTTCGTGATATAGCCCATCATATTGACACAATGACTCATGAGCAGGTAACTGAAGTAGAGTTATTAAATACAGGTTCAGCAAAACATTCTAATATTAAGGTTTCTACCCGATCTCTTACTGCGTATACCAGTTTTTTAGGAGGTAGGACTTAATGAACCATACTGTAAAAGAAATACAGGATCAATTTCGTCAATTGCGCTTATCTGAAACCGCGGAGGAGCTGCCTCAGCTTCTTCGCAAAGCTGAAAAAACTTCCTGGACCTACTTAGAGTTCTTAGAATCTATTACAAGGTATGAACTAGCAAAACGTGAAGCGAAAAGCCTTGAAAAAAGAATGAAGTGGGCGCGCTTCCCTTTCGTGAAATCATTAGATGAGTTTGAGCTCAAAGGTCAAAACGTTCTTACAGCAAGGCAACTATCACAACTTAGAGAGCTAAGCTGGCTGGAGCAGCAGTACAATTTAATTCTACTAGGCCCTCCTGGTATCGGAAAAACATACATCGCGATTGGACTAGGACTCGAAGCTGTTAACAGAGGGTTCAATGTCTACTTCGCTACAATGGGAGAACTTGTACAGCTCTTAAAGACGGAAGAATATCTAAATAAATCAAAAGTCCAACTCAAACGGATGAGAAGCGCTGACTTAGTGATTATCGATGATTTGATGTACATGGCCATGGATCAGAGAGAAGCGAACCTATTCTTTCATTTGATTAACCATTTATACGAACGAAGTTCGATAATCCTGACCTCTAATAAAAGTCCAGATGAATGGGGTAATTTGATTGGGGATCAAGGTATTACAACGGCTATTTTAGATCGGTTACTTCATCGTGTGGAAGTCATACATGGTGAAGAAAATGAGGAAAGTCATCGTATGAAGAATAGAAAAAGTATCTTTTCAGCAGAAGTGTAAAAAGGAAACGAGCAAAAAGTGTAAAATTCGAATTGACGTCTACATTATAGCGATATCCCCCATCAAGACGAGCAGGATGGCCGGAAGAAAACTGTTGATCAGGCCATTGGCAAAAGCTCCAGCCATGGCACCGCGTCTTCCTCCTGTCACATTTCCGAATACGCCGGTTGCTGCCCCTGTAAAGAAATGGGGCACTAGTCCCGGTACAATAACTTTCAGGCCAAGAACCGGAAGCAGGAACATCGAGATGATACCGGCGATAAAGCTGAACAAAAATCCGATGATCACGGCATTTGGCGCGAACGGGAATATCGTTGGGCAATCAAGGGCAGGCTTCGTGTTCGGTGCAATCTTATCAGCAATTCCCTTAAAGGCAGGAACAATTTCCGCTATGAGCATCCGCACACCGGCAAGGATAATATAAACCCCTGCAGCAAAGGTGATCGCCTGGATGAATAAATAGTGATTCACGTGTTTGTAAAAGTATATTCTCAAATCCTTGGCAAATCGTTTAACATTCTCCAATGATTCCATTTTCTACTCTTTTTTCCTGACTATCAAGGCAAAGTTCAAAGGCATCAACTTTAAGGGCATAAAAAAAGAGAACTCTGGTTGGGTCTTCGATAGGTTAATTGATTTAAAATTTGCTTTATTCTTCTGTTATTACGTTATTCAGCGCCTTAAGATACCCAAATCCATCTCTCTTGTTCGGCTGGAGACCAGGTCCACCTTCAGCCCATTCTGAAATATTGTAAATAGTCAAAAATTCCGGCTGTTTATTTTCCCTGATGCTGTGGGTAGCTCTTCTGAGAACAGTTTCAAATAGTTCAGGTGTACTTCCTCGCACCTTCCACTTTGAAGGATGCGGGTATTGGCTCTCTGCTGATGTCATTACATTTAATACATTATATTTCTCATTTGGAAAAGCAACAGTGTTTGCATACTTGGAATAACTGTTATCATAATTATCTCCATATAAAGTTGAATAGGAACCTCGAAATAGATAAACGCCCTTTCTCTTTAAATTTCCAACCTGTTTTTCATTATAAGATGAGGGAGATATAACTAAATTTCGACCCAGTATACAAATACCATCATACCCAAGTTTTTTCATTCTTTCAGCCAAGTAAATAAACCGCACGCCTGAAATTTTTGACCCGTTATAATTGTCATAAATCCCTCGAAATGATTCCATATCCCAAACAAAAAATACCGGATACCGCTTTCCGTCTACTTCGTACGTGTATATATTCGGATGCTTCTTCAAAATGTGATCAATTATAAAATCCTGCTGCGCATTAGCTTCAGACTTTGGGCTATTGCTATCTAACCATAATGAATATTTTAATCTTTGGAAATTTTTCGTCTTATTCATTAACATATTAACCCAATACATTTTTTCATTTTTTTGATAAAAATTGTTTTTGTTAATTACCCCTGATAAAATTATTCCAGTTACTCCGTATTTTACCAGCCAATAACTTTGCCAATCCAGAACGTTAGGATCATCACCTTTGTACCAACCAAGAAGAGGGTGCCTTGAAGGATCATAATTGGGATTATTTGTATGATTCCAACTCCAATCGTACCATGTGTATGAACCATTAGATTGATTAGAGGCTGAAGCTGTATATTCCAATCCGAAATCATTGTACCAATGGGCTAAAATATCGACGCCTTGTTTATTATGAGCGGGCGAAGCAATTGGTGCTTTCTTTAATTCGCCAAATTCTAATCTTTTAGGATAAGAGTAAATATCTTCATCATTATTTTGCATCACACCTATCTTTTTAATGGGAGTTTTTTTATCATTTGTTTTTTCGAATTTTAACAAAAATAATAATGTAAGCCCACCCAAAATTAATGTGACGAGTAAAAGCCTTCTCAAACTATTATCCTCCTTTAGAAAAAGCACTTCCCGTAGAAAGCGCCTCTATATTACCAAACTATTTTTTTCTTTTCTTTTTTTTAGCATCGGATAACTTTTCAGAATTCAACCCTACGCCGCCACATAATAACCCTAATAAAATAAAATAGACTGCTGATGAATTAGGACTTAAAGCTACTTCATTAAAAGCTATATTTAAAACAATGGCTAAAAACAATGATAGTCCTAAAACTTTTTCTCTTTTATTTTCTATTAAATTTATGTTTGAATACATAAATTTAAAGAAAACGAAGTATAGTATCAATCCGACAATTCCTAATTGTCCCATTATCATCCCGAATCCACTCTCGGTTATTTCTGTTGTTGCTCCATTAGAGTATAACCCAGCTAGTACCCCTATATTTCCCAACCCTCTGCCTAGTGGATGATTCGGCAATTCTGTAAATGCCGAGAAAAACCCAGTGATATGCAATAACGCGCTCATTGTTGAGTGCAACATTGTGTAAGCTAAAAAAACACTGCCAGCCAATCCAGACCCTACTAAGATTAGAAAAAATACTGCCTTTGGAGTATAATGCTTACCCCATACAACTAAAAAGACTAATAACCCAAGCAATGCCCCTTTACTAACCGTCAAAGCAGTAGCAATCACCATGAGGAAAGACAAGAACCATTTTTTCAAATACCAAGCTGCCATAAATCCAAAAAATAAAAAAGTTCCAAGGTTAACAGGATCAGCAAAAGACGAAACCATTCTTCTTATTTGTTCTCCATTTATTCTTTCTGATGAGTAATAATTTAAAGGTAGTCCGGAGATAGCGTGTACAGGCAAACCTTTTTTTGTCCAAAGTTCCGCTAAATTTAGAGTGCTCCAAATTTCAGGATTTATAAATCTTTCATATATACCAAATAGAAATACAAAAAAAGCGATGAAAGCAATATATTTTAGATATCTTTTTATGACAGTAGATTTATAGGCCAATAAACCAATTAGAAAAAATAACATTGGGTTAACAATATTTCTCAGTGAAGCCATTCCAGACATTGGATCTGACCTAAAAAGCACCATAGTAGCAATTGAATAGCCTATAAGTGCTACTAAAATAATTGTATTTTTTTTAATAATATTTTTACTAACTAAGGTTTTTTGTATGAAATAAATAAACATGCAAAGCAGCACAGAAAACCCAAAATTAATTACAACTAATATTTGTAATTGCATAGAGCTTAAATAAGGAGTGATAATTCCTAAATAAATATTTTGGGTGGCGGAAATAAATATAGGAATCGCAAGATAAAAAGACAGCTCTCTTGTTGCTACATAATAAAATTCGAAAATAAAAATACTGAAAAATAACAACAAACACAATCCTATAAATAATATTTGGGCATTGGAATCAAATACAACGGAAGATAGAAGTATTGCAATCAAAAAAAATAAAAATGTCATCATAGAAAAAAGATCAATGTTTCTATGACTCAAGTTCACTTTGTTGGTTAAATCTCTTTGCATATAGTTAACTCCATTTTCTCTTATTTTTTCCATTCCTTACTAACTTAGCTAAAATTATATTAGTAAGGGATTAGGTTCCACTCAATACTATCATATTTTTGTCAACTTTATTCAAAAATTTTTCGCTCTATCCCCAACTTCTAGTGATTTTGTTGTTTCCTTTTTTTCCGTTCTGTTTTCTTTCTTCTTTTCGAATAGTCCATAACATTCCGGCACTAAAACATGTAAGAAAAAAGCCATTCCGTTCCATAATACAGCTCCTATTGTTATTTTATTATAACTCCTTACTGAATGAGATGTGTTTTTATACAATAAGTCCTATCATATTTTCCATGTTGTGCCTGTCCACCAAATTAGTTTTAAAAATGAGGAAGAAAATAAATGACACCGTTTCCTTATATTTAGTTAGTATTTTGAAGAGCTAAGGACTTTAATATGACGTCAATTAACTCATATTAGTTTCGCTATGGGGAATAAAATATTTTTTATGATATTCTCTGGTTAGAAATAGGAATCCAGTCTATTCAATGCTCATAGGATAGAGGAACGATTCACCTCAAAAAAACGATTTTGATACATTAAATATATGATCGAGAGTTGGTAATTATCTATATTCTGTAAAAAATCCACTTGATGTCTAATCACCCTAAATATTTAATAAAAATTGTCGGTCTATTAATTTAAAATTATATCCCTGTTGAAGTAACCAACAGGGATATAATTTTAAATTATCTATTATTTGAGTATTGTTTTTTAAAATATTTTTGATATTCCCCACTTATAATTCTTTTCCACCATTCTTTATTATCTAAATACCACTGAATAGTTTGGGCAATTCCCGTTTCAAAGTTATAAGTAGGTTTCCAACCTAACTTTTCTAATTTAGTTGGGTCAATAGCGTATCTTTTATCGTGCCCTAATCGATCTTTTACAAATTCGATAAGGTCTTCTGATTTTCCAAGTGTTTTAATGATAGTTTTGACAACCTCTAAATTTGTCCGTTCGTTATGGCCGCCCACATTATAGACTTCACCAAGCTCCCCTTCATGCAAAACTAAATCTATTGCGGAGCAATGATCCAGTACATGAAGCCAATCTCTAATATTCGCTCCATCCCCATACACAGGAACTTTCTCTTCATTTACCACTCTCGAAATAGTTAATGGTATTAATTTCTCTGGGAAATGGTATGGCCCGTAGTTATTAGAACACCTAGTAATGTTAATGGGAAGTTTATATGTTTCATAGTATGCCCTGACTAACAAATCGGAAGATGCTTTACTTGCACTATAAGGGCTGTTTGGCTGTAATGGAGTTTCCTCTGTAAAGAAAGTAGTTGGATCGAATTCTAGCTCTCCATATACTTCATCCGTTGATACATGCACAAACTTAGTTACTCCCACTTCTTTAGCTGCATCTAATAATACTTGTGTGCCCATAACATTCGTTTGTACAAAAATTTCAGGATTCGTAATTGAGCGGTCTACATGACTTTCTGCTGCAAAGTGCACCACAAAATCAAATTTTTCTTTTCTAAAAAGCTCCATAATCGAAGTCCTGTCAGCGATATCAGCCTTAATAAAATGGTAATTTTCTTTCTTCTCTATTTCGCTATGCTTTGTAAGATCCCCCGCATAAGTGAGTAAATCCAGATTATAAATATCATACTTTTCATATTTATTAACCATATACTGGACAAAGTTTCCGCCTATAAAGCCCGCTCCGCCAGTTACTAAAATCTTCTTTTTATTCATCGTTCCTTCACCTCTTCTTCTAGCTCTGTCAAATAGCGTGATAATGCATCCTGCCATTTTGGCAATCTTCTAAATCCATTTTCTTCTATTTTATTCTTGGATAATCGTGAATTTTTTGGGCGAGCTGCCTTTGTTGGATATTCTTCTGTTGTTATTGAATGTACCGTCACTTCTTTATGAGCCTGCTTGAAAATTTCTTCAGCAAATTCTGACCAACTGCAAAAGCCTTCATTTGTAGCGTGATAAATACCATATATTTCTGATTGGGCTAACTCTAGTAATAAATATGCTAAATCCGCTGTGTATGTAGGAGAGCCTACTTGATCACCAACTACATTCAATACATCTCTGGTTTCTGATAATCTGAGCATAGTTTTTATAAAATTGTTACCATTTAAGCCAAACACCCATGAAATACGTACAATAAAATATTTTTCCAAATGATTGGCTACTATAGTCTCCCCTTCATATTTGGTCTTTCCATACTGCCCAATGGGATTAGGTAAATCATTTTCTGTATAAGGTTGATCTCCTGTTCCTTCAAAAACGTAATCAGTACTTATATAAATTAATTTTGCATCTATTTCTTTTGCTGCTATAGCTATATATTTAGTGCCATTTACATTAATATCATAGGTTTTTTCCACTTCATCTTCCGCTTGATCCACTGCTGTATAAGCAGCACAGTGAACGATGACATCAGGCTGAAAGGTGGTTATATATTTGTGAACCTGTTCTTCATTTGTAACATTGAATTCCGAAGAACTAGGTGCTTGTATGATAAATCCTTTTCTTTTTCCTTCTTTTAGTACATCATATCCTAATTGCCCGCTTCCGCCAGTTACTAGTATTTTCATATAATCAGTCCTCTATCGTAAAATTATGATCTGCCTCATGTAAAAATGGCGCTTTTTCATCTTTTTCAGATAGGACTGGCCGAATGTCAATTGGCCATTCTACAGCAATATTAGGATCATTCCAAATAATTCCCCGATCATTTTCAGGAGAATATAATTCATCTACTTTATATTGAACTTCCACATCATCTGTTACCGTCATAAAACCATGTGCAAAACCTTTTGGAATCAATAATTGCTTTTTATTCTCTGCGCTTAGTTCGATTCCAAACCAGTCCCCATATGTTGGGCTTCCTTTCCGAATATCAACAGCAACATCAAAAATGGAGCCTTTTGTACAGCGCACCAATTTAGTTTGTGCTTTCGGATTCTTTTGATAGTGCAACCCCCGTAAAGTACCCTTTACAGCTGAAAAAGAATGATTATCTTGAATAAATGTGAGATTTAATCCCTCTTTTTTAAATTCTTCTTCATTATATGTCTCAGTAAACCAGCCACGATGATCTCCAAACACTTGAGGTTCAATGACCATCACACCTTCTAAATTTGTTTTAGTAAAATTCATGATTGTTCACCTACCAGACTTTTTTTTAGCATCACTTGATTCGCTAAACGCAACATATATTGTCCATATTCATTCTTTTTCAAAGGCTCTGCCAACTTTATAAGCTGCTCGCTTGAAATATAACCTTTTCGATAAGCAATCTCTTCTAGACAAGCAACCTTTAAACTTTGTCGTTTTTCAATCGTTTCAATAAAAGTAGATGCCTCTAATAAAGATTCGTGAGTTCCAGTATCTAACCAAGCAAATCCGCGGCCCATTAGCTCTACTTGGAGCTTCCCTCTTTTTAAGTATTCTTCGTTAACAGCTGTGATTTCTAATTCGCCACGTTCTGATGGTTTAATAGACTTTGCGATGTCTACCACATCATTATCATAGAAATACAGACCTGTTACAGCATAAGTTGACTTAGGAGAAGCGGGCTTTTCTTCTATTGAAATAGCGCGGCCTTTCTCATCAAATTCAACTACACCAAAACGTTCTGGATCTTTCACATTATAACCAAAAACAGTTGCTCCCTCTGAACGATTAGCTACGCGCTCTAATACTTTTGTAAAACCATGTCCATAGAAGATATTATCGCCTAATACTAGGGCGACGGAATCGTTACCTATAAATTCTTCTCCTATAATAAAAGCTTGTGCTAAGCCATCCGGTGAAGGCTGCACAGCGTAACTTAGTTTAATACCAAGTTCTTCACCATTACCCAAAAGCTGTTCAAATCTCGGTGTGTCATCTGGAGTTGAGATGATTAATATTTCTTTAATTCCCGCCAACATTAAAACCGATAAAGGGTAATAAATCATAGGTTTATCATATACTGGGATTAGTTGTTTAGATATTGATTTTGTTATTGGATAGAGCCGAGTACCACTTCCACCAGCTAGAATTATGCCTTTCATTTTCTCAAATCTCCCCACTCTAAATTAAAATTTTGTATACTATAATACTAAAAAAGCTCTGCCTACCAAATGTAGATAGAACTTAATCTGTTAAAAACAGATTTTCATAGTCATTAACAATTTTTTTCCATGAGTATTCTTTGCTAATTCTATTTTTAGCAGCATTACTTAATTGTTCTATTTCAGATGAAGAATACTTATCAATATTTGAGATAAGCTGAGAAAGAGACCCCTTTTCTTTGCTAAAATATATAGCGCCAGACTGACCAACTTCTTTATTAAAAACTACATCGAGCAAAAGATTTAAATTGGTAGATGCCAAAGCTTCCAATAAAGAAGGATTTGTTCCTCCAACTTCATGCCCATGTATATATCCATAAGCATTTTCCCTAATCTTTTTTAACAATTCTTGATCATATACAGTTCCTACAAATTTTATTCTCGTATCTTTGTGAAAATGTGTACTTTCTTCAAGTTTAGTATAGAAAGAATTCTTTTCTACATTAGTTATGATTACTAAATCTTTCTTAGTATTGGAATTCATAAATTCTGTAATCATCAGCTCATAGTTATTTTCCGGAACAAAACGGCCAACAACTAAATAGTACTCCTGCCTTTTTAAAGCATGTTTTGTATACCACTCTAAAACCTTTGTATCTTGATTAGTTAACAAGGAGGGTTTTATATCTGCCCCGTAGGCTATAAAAGTGGTTTTTGGATTAAATGACGCATAGTCTTTTTTTATATAGTTTTCAATTCCTTTAGAATCACAAATCAAAAGATCGGCATGTTTAACCATTAATTTTTCAGATAGTTTCCAATAACGCCTAATAAAATAGTTCCATTTACTCCTTTTCCATTCATGACCATCAGGATTCACAAAAACTTCAACACCCATTTCCTCTAACATTCTTTTATATTTTGAAAAAAAAGGCCCGATTCTACAGGCTAATATATATACAATGCAATTTTTTAATTTATTTTCTCTAATATAACTGACACACGATTTTAAGCTTAAAATATCATATAAAACTGCTTTTGCACTTCCTACTTTTGGTACTTTCACATTAAAACATCTTGCACCATTATAATAAAAATCTTTCTCGCACTCTTCTTCTACCATACAGGACACATGATATTGAATGTCTTTACTAATTTTTCGAGAAGTTAAATACTCTACAAAGGTTTCAAACCCACCATATTTCGCAGGTATCCCTTTAGATCCAATAATAAATATATTTTTCATATTTAATTCCTAATCTCCTTTGATTGAAAAGCCTAATATTATCTCTTTTTATGCCAACTCCATGCACTTTCAATTATTTCCTTTAAATTGTAATTAGCCTTCCAGTCCAAATCAAAATTAATTTTTTCTGATGATGCCACTAAATATGCTGGGTCTCCTGGACGACGGTTCACATATTCAACAACAGCTTTATTACCTGTTATCACTTCACAAGTTTTTATTACCTCATTGACTGAATAACCTTTGCCATTTCCTAAATTATAAGTTTCAACTTTCTTTTTACCATTTAATAAAGCATTCAATGCCAATATATGTGCTCTTGCTAAATCTGTAACATGTATATAATCTCGTATACAAGTACCATCCTCGGTGTTGTAATCATTACCAAAAACAGATATTTTATCTATTTTACCTAATAAATGATTAAGAATTAATGGTATTAGATGTGTCTCAGGATTATGATCCTCACCAATTAGTGAAGATTTATGGGCACCTGCAGCATTAAAATATCTTAAGGTTATATAATTTAAATCATATGCGTTTGAATAATCTTCCAAAATTTTTTCAATCATTAATTTGGATTTACCATAAGGATTTATCGGTTTAGTATTAGATTTTTCAGTCAGTAAACTTTCTTCTGGAAGACCATACACAGCCGCAGTAGACGAAAAAATGAACTTTTTCACATTATACTTCATCATCACATCCAATAATGTTAATGTAGAGACTACATTATTTTGATAGTATTTTGATGGATTAACTACAGATTCCCCGACTAAACTACTCGCTGCAAAGTGCATTACAGCATCTATTTGATATTTGGAGAATATATTTTCAAGATCCTTTCTTTCTCCTAGATCACCTTTAATAAAAATAGCTTCATCATCAACTGCCCATCTATGACCAGTTGATAAATTATCTAATACAATAACTTCAGTTTCTTTAATTAATTCTTTTACTAAATGGCTTCCGATATACCCACAACCACCAACAACTAAAATCATTAACATACACCTACTTATTCTTCTTATTTTGAAGAAATTATTTATTTAATAATCATCACATTTTGAAACTTGTAAAGACCCATTATCAGCAAAATTACTTTATTAAAGATTGATAAACATCTAAAAGTTTCGACATATGATAATCATTGCTATAAATTTCCTCAACTTTTTCTCTTGCGTTAATTCCCATTGAAACTAGTTCCTTATCATCCATATTGTTAACTTTATCTAAAATACTCGCCAGTTGTTTATAATTCTTTGGTTCAAATAAAAATCCATTTTTCTTATCGTCTATGTGTTCAGGAATTCCCCCAATATTACTACCAATTACAATTTTCCCTAAAGCAAAAGACTCTATTAAAGCTAATGGACCATTTTCATACCATTCAGATGGCATTAATACAGACTTCGCCTCTTTAATTAGAGAATATAATTCATCTCCCGCTTTAAATCCTAATACTTCAATTCTTTCATCTAAATTATTATTGCTTACGTACTCTTTTATTTCAGCTTCAAGAGGGCCGGTACCTACTATTTTTAATTTTATAACGCTATTAGTATTTTCTAGGGCTTTTAAAATTGTATATATACCTTTCTCTTCTGAAAGCCTTCCAAAATACAAAAAATAATCTTTAACTTCATAGGAAGGCGTAAAATCATCCGGATTAACAAAATTCGGGATATGGGAAATTTTTTCTTTTGGAAAACCCCATTCAATCATTTTATCTCTATAGAAAGCACTTGGTGTTATATAAAAATCAATTTGGTTTTCATATGTCTTTAAAAACGAATGAACATACGCTTCTAACATATTTATAGTGCTTCCTAATAATGATCCTTTAGTGCACTTATTTAAAAGGGTATTATAAAATTTCCCACCTTTACATTTTTCACAGATGCTTCCATGGGTCATCATTTTATAATTGGGACATAATATTTTTAAATCGTGTACTGTATATACAATAGGTATCCCTCTTTTTTTCAGGGGGGAAAGTATGGATGGAGAAAGCTGATGTTGAAATAAATGTAAATGTGCTATATCAACCTTGAAATCCTGCAATAACTTATCAAGTTTCTTTTTTGCCTCTACCGAATAAATAATTTTAGCCGATGACTCAACCTTTTGTTTAAAATTCATTTTATTATAATCAATATTTTCAATAAAATATTCTGAAGTTATAGCTTCCTCATTTTTACTATCTTTCATTGAAAAAGGAAGAATATTAAAATTCCTTTTTTCTAATTCCTTCTGTAATGCAAATAAATATGTTTCACTTCCTCCTTTGACGTAATAAAATTTATTTACCGTTAAAATGTTTAGACTCAAGATTTAGCTCTCCTTACAGGTTTTTTTGGGGGGTTAATAGGAATAGACATAAATCTAGTAACAATAATTAAGAAAAGATAAACTAAAGATATTATTGATATGTCTATAATCAAAAACAAAAAATTTGTTGGATAAAGATAATTAATTAATAGTAAACAACTCATAAATGTGAAACTCAAAATAAAAATGAATTTTACTAAATAGATAATAGTAATTTTAAGCGATTGAAAAAAGCGAATCTTATACTTGAATATATAGATGGAAAACAACAATACAAAATTAAATGTAACTGATATAGTATTTGCTAAAGCTAATCCTACATGTTTTAATGGATCAACTAAAATAATCGCTAATAAAAAATTTAATAAAGCGGATAAAATATTAGAAATAACTGGAATGTTACTATTTTTCATAGCAAAAAATACTCTCGAAAGTACCATCGTTAATGAAGTTCCTAAAATCCCAAGAGAATAAATCTTTATTGCCTCAGAAGTTAATAACGTGGCTTTCCCTTTGAATTCTCCTCTTTCAAATAAAAAGTGAGTAATAGGTTCTGAAAAAAATATTGATACAATTATAATTGGTAATACGAGTACTAAAGTAAGATTTATAGCTTTAAATAACTCATCATTTAATTTCTTATAATCCCCTTTTGCAGCGAGTAAAGATAGAGAAGATAATAATAAAGTAGAAATAGCCATGGCGATTATACCAATTGGCAATTGAGTGAATTTTTGAGCATATGATAATGACGCTATGCTTCCCTCTGATAATTGATTTCCTAATACTTTATCAAACACCATGTAGGACTGAATAAACAGAGAACCAATAAACATAGGAATTGCCATTATGGTAAATTCTTTTAAATCACCGTTAAAGCGAACTTTAAGTTTATCTGTTTTTCTCCCTCGTATAAAAATAATTATTAAATAAAATAATTGTAGGATAGAAGAAATAATTGTAGCAATAATTAAGGATTTAATATTACTAGATAATAATATTAGTATAATTATAAATACAACATTCAATATAATTGTTGAAATGTTGGGAGAAAAAAAGGATCCAGAAGCATTTAATCTAGCAATATAATATAAAGAGAGAACCATAAAGATTTGCATAGGTAATATAATCCTGATTAACAAAATTTGATCTTCAGATACATTATTACCAAAATACATTTCACCTATATTTGAGGAAAAACATAAAGTGAAAATATTTAATAAAAATAGAAGAATTATTAATAACAACAGTAAAGATTTAGAAAAATCTTCTGCTTCTTTCAGACCTCTTTTTTGTTTAATCGAAATATAGATTGGAACGAAACATGAAGCTAATACTCCGCCAAATATATTCGCAACATATTGGGGTAAACTCAAAATCGTCAAAAAAGTATCTGCTATTTCATTTGCCCCAAATTGATAAGCTAGTACGAGTTCTCTATAAAAACCGGTTATTTTACTTACTAATGTTAAAAAGATAACTATAAGGGTGGTATTTGCTAATTTTTTTTTCATATATCTACCTTTATAAAAGAATAATAAACACTAAAAAATAGCTGAAAATGACTCCAGCTATTTAAATTTATTTAATTAAATCTCTTGCAATCAACGCAGGCTTTTCTGCTTCTTCTACAATTTTAGGTATTATGTTACTTAATGAATTTTTATAATTCGTATGGTTTTCAATACATTTAACTGTTTTACTTTTTAATTCTTCAGGGGTTATATCATTTATTTCTACGACAAATTCAGACAATCCCAAAGATTGCATAATACCAGTAGTCTTCGGCTCATAAGAAATTGCTACTGTAGGGACTTGACTCGATAGTGAAAAAATATTTGAATGCATTCTTGTTCCAATAAAGATATCAAATTTACTATATATAGTTTTTAATTCCTGAGGAGAATAATCTTTTTTAAGGGTATTAACTTTTTCTTTTATATTATTTGAAAGTTTCTCTAAAATGTGATTATTGGAAATTCTATCATCCTCAATTGGTGTTGGTCCTGTTACTTGAGGGACCAAGTAAACATTCGCATCATATTTATTTATTAATAATTCAATTGTTTCTGCTACAGATTTAATATATTTTTCATAAAAATATTTTGTATTTTCCTTTCCAGGAAAGACCCATTGTCTAACTGTAATGCCTACATTCAATTGATTATTATTTATTTCTATCAATTCATTCTCTTTGGCCACCTCCTGATTATAACCCATTACAAAAGCTGAATCTCCAACAATCACTGAGTTATTAATATTTATTTCTTCTAAAAATCCTTTTGATAACTTTTCTCTTATTGTAATTACATCTACTTTCTTAAGAACATTATTAGCTATTTTTTTTGAAAGCTTACTTCTAAAAGGACCGATAGACTGAGAATATATCAACACTTTTTTCCCAAGCTTCTTAGCAAAATAAATTTGGGCTAAGTGCATAATTAATGAAGCTTCAATATGATATTTCGGATGAGAGTACAAAAACCCTCCTCCACAACTAATTATAAGATCAGCATTTGTATATGCTTCAAAAATTTCCGGATTTCTATTAGAAGGTACCACATTATTTTTATGAAATTTATTAACATCCGAAATTTCATTTAAGAGGAAATTTAATCTTTTCACAAATGAAAGATTTTTCCCAGGGAATCGCGTTATTTGTTCCACAACATCGCAGCCATATTCTTTATATATATCATCATCTTCAGGATATCTAGAAGAAACAGTGAGTTTCGCATCCGGAATAAACTTTTTTAAGCTCTGAATCATAGAAATTATTATCGCAGCATCTCCTTTGTTTTTACTTGAATGTGCATTTATAATTAGTATTTTTTTCATTCAAATCACACCTGTCTAATATGCATTTCTGGAACCAAATAATAATAGTACTGTTTTAAATATAATAATTAAATCATACCTTATATTTCTTCTTTTTATATAAAACAGATCTAATTCAACCATTTCTTTGAAATTTATATTACTTCTTCCACTCACTTGCCAAAGCCCGGTACATCCCGGAGTGACATAAAGTCTTTGTTTATCATAGGAACTATATTCATTAACCTCTCGCACTAAAGGTGGTCTTGGCCCTACTAGGCTCATTTCTCCTTTTAGAACATTCCAAAGCTGAGGTAATTCATCAATACTCGTCTTTCTTATGAACTTACCTATCTTTGTAATTCTAGGATCATCTTTCATTTTAAACATTGCACCTGATACCTCATTATATTTCAAAAGTTCCTCCAATCTCTCTTCCGCATTAGATACCATAGAACGAAATTTAAACATATAAAAATTCTTTTCATTCTTACCTACCCGTTCTTGTTTAAAAAAGATTGAACCTTTCGGATCTTCGAATTTTATAATAATGGCAACAAGTAAAAAAACTGGTGATAAACAAATTAAACCAAATAAAGATCCAATGATATCGATAAATCTCTTTATCCTTAAATAATTCTGATTTGCATTAATTTCGCTTGCAGTTAGAATATAATCTCCATTTAATTGTTTAACTGCCGCAGTTTTCATGAAATCCTCCTCTCATCTATTACGCTTTTTGTTTACTTAACAATTCTTCCATAAACACAGTGACATCCTTCTTCATAGAGGGATCATTTAAAGCAAACTCAATTGTCGTTTGAATAAAACCTAGTTTTTCTCCAACATCGTATCGTTTCCCATCAAAATCAAAGGCGAAAACTCGTTGAATTTCATTTAATTTTTGAATAGCATCTGTTAATTGTATTTCTCCTCCAGCCCCTAATTCATGTTTTTCTAAAAACATAAAAATTTCAGGAGTGAATACATAGCGACCCATAATTGCTAAATTAGATGGTGCTGTACCTTCTTTAGGTTTCTCCACAAAGTTCTTCACTTCATATCGTCGCCCTGAATGGCTAGCTGGATCTACAATTCCATAACGATTTGTTTCATTATCAGGAACAGTCTGTACACCAATTACTGAAGAAAGTGTTTTATCATATTCATTAATTAATTGCTTAAGGCAAGGGGTTTCAGCTTGAACGATATCATCTCCAAGAAGGACAGCAAATGGATCATTTCCAATGAATTTCCTAGCGCACCAAACTGCATGCCCAAGACCCTTCGGTTCCTTCTGCCGAATATAATGGATATCAACCTTCGATGGAGCTTGCACTTTTTCCAGCAATTCAAATTTATTTTTCTCCATTAAATTGTTTTCCAGTTCAAATGCATTATCAAAATGATCCTCTATTGCTCGCTTCCCTTTTCCAGTTACGATTATGATATCTTCAATTCCTGATGCAACCGCTTCTTCAATAATGTATTGGATTGTAGGCTTGTCTACAATTGGCAACATTTCCTTTGGCATAGCTTTTGTAGCAGGTAAAAATCTAGTTCCCAATCCAGCTGCAGGAATAATAGCTTTTTTTACTTTTTTCATGTTTCTTCCTCCTATAATCCGCTTTATTCATTTTTAAATATTTAATGATAGGATATAAACAGTTATATACTCTCATTAACCATCTATCCAACAGAATAAAAATTTAAAAGCAGGCATCTAACCCATCCTCACACCACGCTATCGACGACAGGCGTCTAAGGGAACTTTACCCCACAGCATAGTCGAGTGCTTTCTCTGATAACGGACAGAAAGCCTCACCGTTTAGATAAAAACTACAAATTATGAAATATTTTCTGAAACAAGAAAAAAATTAAAAGACGCCAAGGAAACGTTTCTTTTTTATAGGTTCTGGAACTTCTTTATAAACTGTTTTACCTTCCACTAGTAATTCCGCATTATCTAAATATAGATCCACAAAATCAATCCCAAATTTCTTCTCAATGACGTCGTACGCTTCATTTAGCTTAAAGCTTCTGCTTGTAATATTATGAGCATCCGATGCAACAAAATGAGCAAGGTTCGCTTCAATCATCTGATGGGAGAATTTTTGGATATTTTTTCCGAATCGTCCGGAAATACTGGCTGCAGTCAGTTGAGTCAGTGTACCGTTTTTGACGAATTCATAGAGGAGATCTGGATTTTCCTTCAATTCTGTATTTCTTTCTGGGTGTACGATAATCGGAGTTAATCTTTCGGATTGGATGTCAAATAATAACTGTTTTGTATATCTAGGTACATGATTAGAAGGAAGTTCAACAAATAGGTAAAGGCCCCCGTTATTCAAAGTTGCTACTTCGCCTTTTCGATAGTCTTCTATTAAGTCGCCAAAAATTCGTGGTTCCTGACCAGGCAGAATTTTCAAATCAACTTGCTCATCTTTTAGAAACTGATTTAACTGTTCTGTTCTTTGCAAAATACTACTCTTTGTATTTTCATATTTTCCATTCTTATGATGAGGAGTGGCTATTATTGCTCGAATCCCTTCACGTACAGCTTCTTTTGCCATTGCCAGACTATCTTCCAGGCTTTGCGCCCCATCATCTATGGCAGGTAATATATGTGAATGTATATCAATCATTCATACCGCTCTCCTAGTTCTATTTTCCTACTGAATTAGTATATCACAAAAATATCCTTTAAAGGTTAAATTTGTGTGAATTTATTAAAAATGCTATTTTTTATAAAATTTAACTTAACTAAAAGTATTTTACATCATTTTTCCATCTGGTTCTATACCTATAAACGAGAAACAATCAGGCTTTTTTACCCATCTTTGTAAATGAAGCAATGAGTTTGCTTAATTAAACTCATTGCTAATCGTTCTTTTCAATCATCAATTTCCGTAATAATAATAATAATTATTTTTTTCGACTTTCTTATTATTTAAGACAACGCCTAATAGATTGCTATTTACAGTACCTAATAGTTCTTTCGCCTTTAACGCCTGTTCGGTTTCTGTTTTTCCGCTTGAGACAACGAGTATCGTCCCATCACAAATATTTGAAAGAATGGTTGCATCCGTTACAGCGAGTACCGGTGGCGTATCCATCACAATCACATCAAATGTTTCGTGAAGTTCTTCTAATAAATCTTTCATTGCTTTTGATCCTAATAACTCAGCCGGATTGGGAGGAATCGGCCCGCTAGACAGTACATACAGATTTTTCTCCTCTGTTTCAACGACTGCTTCGCTAAGTACCATCCTTTTTGTCAGAACATTCGTCATTCCATACGTATTCGGAAGATTGAATGTATAGTGCACGGTCGGCTTTCGAAGATCGGCATCAATTAAAAGTACATGCTTTCCTTGCTGGGCAAATACAACCGCCAAGTTTGCAGCAGTTGTTGACTTTCCTTCTCCCGGTCCTGAAGAAGTAACAATAATCGAGCGCATCTCCTTATCCGCTACAGAAAACTGTATATTCGTCCGTATCGTCCGGTATTGTTCCGAAATCGGGGATTTAGGATTGGAACTGGCAATAATTTTACGTCTTGCATTAACTGTATTCTTCCCTTTTTTAGCCATGCCTCTCACCTCTTACTCTCGCTGATCTTCCTTCTCTTACAGGCCGTTTTGCTTCTTCTGCCGCATCAATTGTTGTAATCACACCAAGAACAGGCAGTTCCAGAATTTTTTCAATATCCTGTTCTGACTTTAATGTGTTATCTAAGTAATCAAGCAAAAAGGCAATTCCTATCCCAATCATCAGGCCGACTACCAATCCAATGGCAATGTTAAGTAAAGGCTGAGGTTTGACCGGCTTTTCGCCAATTTCTGCTTTTGTAAGGATTGTGACATTATCGACGTTCATAATATCGGTGATTTTCTTTTGGAACACTTCCGCCGTTTTATCCGCAATCTCGGCAGCATGAGCCGGATCTTCATCTTGAACGACAATATTGACTACTTGTGAATCCTGCTCACTTGAAACGGTAATCTTTTCATTCAACGCATTTGTTGTCATTTTTAAATCCAGTTCTTTCCGGACATCATCCAAAATCGCCGGACTTTTAATGATAACATTATACGTGTTAATCAGCTGAAGATTGGTCTGCACTTCATTCGTATTATAAAGAGCTTCTTCATTTTTCGTCTGGTTCACCAAAAGCTGAGTAGATGTTTCATAAATTGGGGTTAAAAGAAAAAAGCTGACAATCGCCGTAATCATTACTGCTATAGCTGTAATAACGACAATGAGATTCAGTCTTTTCTTCAGTGTCAGAAATAGGTCTTTCAAACTAATAGTCTCTTCCATTTGTCCCTCCACGATAGAAATAATAAAAACAAAGAGTATTATATCATAATAACTTGCCAATTAATTTACTTTTTGACATAATTTATTAGAAATTAACATAACTTCCTATAATTCTCCTAATTAAAGGAATATTTATGGCGTTTCGTCATGAAAGAGAGGGAAAAATGAAGAAATTTGTCGTACTTTTATCAATCGTTGCCTGTGTGATTACTTTAGTGCTTGGACAACTGTACTGGAAAAGCCGTTTGGCAGGTGTGCAGGCTGAAAAAACAGCCCCGCAAGCTGAAAAAACCGAAAGCGAGTCAAAGCAATATTCCAGCCTGACGGAGAACTGGCCAAAGAAAAGCCGGGACTTATATGAAGAGCGGCTGAAGGAAAACAAACCATTTAAAATTCTTCTTGCTGGCAGTATGTACAGTGATGCAGACAGCTTTAGTGTCATGGACGATCTGTCGCGAACGTTAAAAGAAAACTATGGCACGTCCGTGAAAGTCATCACAAAATCGTATGATCTTTATTCCACAGAATTTGTCGATCAAGGCAAAGAGGAAGAACTGGCCAAAGAAAAAGCAGATTTGATCCTGCTCGAGCCATTTACCTTAAAGAATAATGGTTTCCTTTCTTCTGATGATTCTCTTGCATACTTATCAGATATTCTTGATTCCATCCAAGAAGAAAAAGATGAGACTGAAGTCATCCTGCAGCCGCCGTATCCATTGCCTGATGCTACCCTCTATCCCCAGCAGGTCAATGATTTAAAAGAATATGCAAAAGAAAATAACCTGCCCTATTTAGATCATTGGAAAGAATGGCCGGAGGAAGGTTCAGACGAACTAAATGATCTATTTGATGAGAACGGCCAGTTAAAAGAAGAAGGCTATCAAATTTGGGCCGACTATCTTGAAAACTATTTTGTTTCCGGTCAGGAATAAAAGTCATCCCCGTATCCTGGGGATGATTTTTATTATTAAAAGATTCCAAGCAGCCGTTTAGGTTCTACCTTATGGGGCATTTCCTTATAGGCGAGTTTGCTTTCTAAGAGCAGCTCGGCATTTTCCATGAACATATAATGCTTCTCTACTCCGTATTTCCGTTTAATTTCATCATAAGCTTCTGATAGATGGAAGCTGCGGCTTGTTACATTGTGAGCATCCGTTGCAACATAATGTGTCAAGTTGAGCTCAATGAGCATATGCGCCAGCTTCTTGGACTTTTTACCAAAATGACCAAGAAGGCTTCCTGCTGTTATCTGTGTCAGCGCTCCTTTTTTCACGAGCTTATAAAGCATGTTTGGCCGTTGCTGAAATTCCAGGTTGCGTTCAGGATGAACAATAATCGGCATCAAACCGAGCATTTGGATATCATACAGAAGCGCTTCTGTGTAGCGGGGCATATGATCACTCGGAAGCTCTATGAACATATATTTTCCTTTAGGGTCAAGTGCTTGAAGCTCGCCCTTCCGGTAGCCTTCGATCATCTCTTCGTGAATTCTTGTTTCCTGACCAGGCAATACTTTCAGCGGGATGGAGCGTTTCCGCAGTTCGTTATTGAGAAGGGATGCCTTCTTTATGATATCCTCTTTCAGATTGTTATATTGTCCGTTCATATGATGCGGGGTACCAATGATTGTGCGAATCCCCTCGGCAGTAGCACGTTCAGCCATTTCGATACTTTCCGCAAGCGATCCAGGACCGTCATCAACACCTGGAATAATATGACAATGAATATCAATCATTCATCTTCTCCCCTTTTCGAACAGTTTATTTTTGTAACGTTCTTTATTACTAACAAGGTCGTTATTTCATTTCAAACCTTTTACCTAATTGGTATTTTTATCTAGTTCTATGTATTTATTAAACCTTAATAACGAACAAAATTCCAGCATTTTTTTCGTTTTTATGAACGAAAAGTGTAAAAAACGTTTTCTTTTCGCTCTTTTATTTAGTGAGTCGAAATGTTTTCTTTCTTAATCAACTTTTAGTAAAATGGGGGAAAATGACTTTTATAAAGGAGATTTATATGGAGAAAACGCAAAGTAAACAGCTGCCTGCGGGCGAGGAAAAGATCTGGACACGCGATTTTCTAATGATTTGCGTGGCTAACTTCTTCATATTCCTTGCCTTTCAGATGACCCTGCCGACCATTCCGCTATTTGTGGAGGACTTGAAAGGGAGCGAACGTCTGATTGGATTGGTTGTCGGTATTTTTACTTTTTCAGCCTTGATTATTCGGCCGATTGCAGGTAAAGCCCTGGAATCCATGAACCGCAAGATTTTATTTTTAATTGGTTTAGTGATTTTTGTCCTTTCGGTTGGATCATTTGGCTTTATTGGCAGTATTTTTGTTTTATTTTTGATTCGAATCATTCAGGGGGTTGGCTGGGGAATCTCAACCACTTCTGCCGGTACGATTGTCAGTGACCTGATTCCGCCGAGACGCCGCGGCGAAGGAATGGGCTATTTTGGGCTGTTCGGAAACGTGGCGCTTGCCTTCGGTCCTTCGCTTGGACTGATTCTTGCTAAACATATTTCATTTCATGATCTGTTCCTGACCTGTGCCAGTGTCGGCCTTGTTGCCACCTTGCTGGCAACACAGATCAAGACAAAAAAAATTGAGAAAACGGTTGTTCCTGTCAGTAAGGCACGGTTCGATTTTTATGAAAAAAGTGCGCTTGAGCCAGGCTTTCTGATTTTCTTTATTACGGTAACATTTGGAGGCATTGCTACCTTCCTTCCGCTGTATGCCTTGCAGAAGGGACTGGATGGAATTTATCTGTACTTCCTGTTCTTTGCGATTTCAATTATGATCACAAGGCTGTTTGCCGGTAAGCTGTATGACCGGAAAGGCCATCAGGCTGTCTTCATTCCGGCCGTTATCTTGATTCTGATTGCGATGCTGCTGCTTGCCTGGCTTCCAAGCAATACTGTTCTGTTTATTGCCGCGGTCTGCTACGGTTTTGGCTTCGGTTCTGTGCAGCCGGCCCTGCAGGCATGGTCGATCGAGAAGTCGATCCCGCAGCGAAGAGGCATGGCGAATGCCACCTATTTCTCCTTCTTCGATCTTGGCATCGGGACCGGCGCAATGGTTTTCGGCCAAATCGGCTATCTCTACGGCTACCGCAGCATCTATCTGACTGCAGCTGTTTCCGTATTCCTATCCATCGTTTTATATCTATGGATTCTGCAGCGAACGAAGAAAAAAGCAGCGATTTAACCGAGAAAACACCTGAGCATACAGTTCAGGTGTCTTTTTTCTAATATGCAGGTAATTAGAGAAAGGAGTAAGATTAGAAGCTCCGACTGCCCTGAATGTGAAGGAGAATGGAACAGAAATGAATTGGAATAAGGAACGGAGCTATCATAAGAAATGGATCCTTTAATGGATTGGAGTGGAGGGGCGACTCCTGGGGGAACAGCACGAGGGAGAGACTACAGGCTCGAGCCGTGCCCCCGGAAAGCGTCCCTGGAACGGAAATCCATACAGCATAAATCGAGTAGGAGGGGGTGATTAACCCCCGACCTCTCACACCACCGTACGTACCGTTCGGTATACGGCGGTTCCATTAAGTTTGACGCAGAAATTCATATCGATTATATAAACTTTTCAACCCTCGGTGACTCCAATACAAGTTATTGAGGGTTTTGTGTAAGATTGGACTACAGGCTATTCTCCAATATTTCTTTCTGGAGTTTCCCCATTCATATGCCTTTTGGTCAGGGACACCTAGACCTTTGAGTTTTCTTACTCTTGTCCTCGGTTTCTTCCATTGTTTCCATTCAAGCATACGGAGTCTCCGTCTAATCCACTCATCAAATTCTTTAAATTTACTTGGTGTATCAGCCAATGCAAAATATCCACACCATCCCGTTAGATATTGATTTAGTTTCTCGATTCTAACTTCCATAGGAATTTGTTTAGAACGGGAGGTTAACTCCCGTATTTTAGCCTTAAGCCTTTTAATACTTTCATTGGCTATTCGAACCTTCGGTTTCTTATTGACCGTAAAGCTAAAGCCAAGAAACTTTCGTTTCCACGGGCGATCAACTGCTGACTTTTCTCTATTTACTTTGAGCTTTAATTTCTGCTCAATAAAGCATGTAATTGAGTTCATCACTCGTTCTCCAGCTTTCTTCGATTTCATGTAAATATTACAATCATCGGCGTAGCGGACAAACTTGTGACCTCTCCTTTCTAACTCTTTATCAAGTTTATCCAAAAGGATATTCGAAAGAAGGGGGCTCAGTGGACCTCCTTGTGGTGTTCCTTCTTCTGCATCATAGACTACACCATTCATCATAATTCCTGCTTGGAGATATTTCCGTATAAGTTTCAAGACCAGCCGGTCTTGGATTCTACTTGCTAATATCCCCATTAACTTATCATGATTGACTCTATCAAAGAATTTCTCCAAGTCCATGTCAATCACCCATCTATAACCTTCACTTATATATTCCCTTGCTTTACGAACCGCATCATGACCTCTTCTATTTGGTCTAAACCCATAACTATGTTCTGAGAAGGTTGGGTCAAGAAGTGGGGTTAGAACTTGGGCGATAGCCTGTTGAATGAACCGGTCTGTCACGGTAGGTATTCCTAGTAATCTTACTCCACCGTTCGGTTTCGGGATTTCGACTCGACGGACTGGGTTAGGTTGATAGGTACCTTCCCTTAATGAATCACAAAGAGTTTCCCAGTTCTCATAGAGATGTCTTCGTAGGGATTTTACGGACATTCCATCTATGCCGTGACTCCCTTTGTTCTTCTCCACACGTTTAAGTGCTTCTATTAAGTTTTCCCGTGACAGAATCAGATCCATTAACATGTGATATTTCCTTTCGACGTGAACGTAGAAATCTAATTATGTTATTCCTGCTCCACCCTCATGAAGTCCCCTGTGGAATTCACCACTTCCTCCTTCAAGTAAGTCCTTTCGGATTGTCTGCTTCTATACAGGAATTATATGCCTAGTTCTCGTTCTTCCTAATAGTTCAGTCCTTCCCATTCCATCTCGAGTTGGAATGGTACTATGACCTCGGCTGACTTCTGATTGTTCAGCTGTCCATCGCTGGATAGGTTACCAAGGGAACTTGGCGTTCCAATCAGACCTCCCCGGGTAAGAGTACAGTCTTTCCCTCCATCTATCTGCTTCATTTACTCTGTACCACCTTCGGCAGTAAGGACTTCGTTTTGTTGTGCAAACTCATCCAATGGTACCTAGCCTTATATGAAGTTCGTGTTCCTCAGACCGGAGGTTTGCCGCTCGCTTCCTTCAGATTCTGCGTCACCACAGACACCCTTGCGTTAAGCTAACCATTACTACTGCCTTCATGGTTCGGGACTCTCACCCTATAGACTGCACCCATGCCGGGCGNAATCGAGTAGGAGGGGGTGATTAACCCCCGACCTCTCACACCACCGTACGTACCGTTCGGTATACGGCGGTTCCATTAAGTTTGACGCAGAAATTCATATCGATTATATAAACTTTTCAACCCTCGGTGACTCCAATACAAGTTATTGAGGGTTTTGTGTAAGATTGGACTACAGGCTATTCTCCAATATTTCTTTCTGGAGTTTCCCCATTCATATGCCTTTTGGTCAGGGACACCTAGACCTTTGAGTTTTCTTACTCTTGTCCTCGGTTTCTTCCATTGTTTCCATTCAAGCATACGGAGTCTCCGTCTAATCCACTCATCAAATTCTTTACATTTACTTGGTGTATCAGCCAATGCAAAATATCCACACCATCCCGTTAGATATTGATTTAGTTTCTCGATTCTAACTTCCATAGGAATTTGTTTAGAACGGGAGGTTAACTCCCGTATTTTAGCCTTAAACCTTTTAATACTTTCATTGGCTATTCGAACCTTCGTTTTCTTATTGACCGTAAAGCTAAAGCCAAGAAACTTTCGTTTCCACGGGCGATCAACTGCTGACTTTTCTCTATTTACTTTGAGCTTTAATTTCTGCTCAATAAAGCATGTAATTGAGTTCATCACTCGTTCTCCAGCTTTCTTCGATTTCATGTAAATATTACAATCATCGGCGTAGCGGACAAACTTGTGACCTCTCCTTTCTAACTCTTTATCAAGTTTATCCAAAAGGATATTCGAAAGAAGGGGGCTCAGTGGACCTCCTTGTGGTGTTCCTTCTTCTGCATCATAGACTACACCATTCATCATAATTCCTGCTTGGAGATATTTCCGTATAAGTTTCAAGACCAGCCGGTCTTGGATTCTACTTGCTAATATCCCCATTAACTTATCATGATTGACTCTATCAAAGAATTTCTCCAAGTCCATGTCAATCACCCATCTATAACCTTCACTTATATATTCCCTTGCTTTACGAACCGCATCATGACCTCTTCTATTTGGTCTAAACCCATAACTATGTTCTGAGAAGGTTGGGTCAAGAAGTGGGGTTAGAACTTGGGCGATAGCCTGTTGAATGAACCGGTCTGTCACGGTAGGTATTCCTAGTAATCTTACTCCACCGTTCGGTTTCGGGATTTCGACTCGACGGACTGGGTTAGGTTGATAGGTACCTTCCCTTAATGAATCACAAAGAGTTTCCCAGTTCTCATAGAGATGTCTTCGTAGGGATTTTACGGACATTCCATCTATGCCGTGACTCCCTTTGTTCTTCTCCACACGTTTAAGTGCTTCTATTAAGTTTTCCCGTGACAGAATCAGATCCATTAACATGTGATATTTCTTTCGACGTGAACGTAGAAATCTAATTATGTTATTCCTGCTCCACCCTCATGAAGTCCCCTGTGGAATTCACCACTTCCTCCTTCAAGTAAGTCCTTTCGGATTGTCTGCTTCTATACAGGAATTATATGCCTAGTTCTCGTTCTTCCTAATAGTTCAGTCCTTCCCATTCCATCTCGAGTTGGAATGGTACTATGACCTCGGCTGACTTCTGATTGTTCAGCTGTCCATCGCTGGATAGGTTACCAAGGGAACTTGGCGTTCCAATCAGACCTCCCCGGGTAAGAGTACAGTCTTTCCCTCCATCTATCTGCTTCATTTACTCTGTACCACCTTCGGCAGTAAGGACTTCGTTTTGTTGTGCAAACTCATCCAATGGTACCTAGCCTTATATGAAGTTCGTGTTCCTCAGACCGGAGGTTTGCCGCTCGCTTCCTTCAGATTCTGCGTCACCACAGACACCCTTGCGTTAAGCTAACCATTACTACTGCCTTCATGGTTCGGGACTCTCACCCTATAGACTGCACCCATGCCGGGCGCACACACAAAAAAACAAATCCCTCAATGAGGAATTTGTTTTTTTGCTATCCCGGTTTCCCGTTATCGATTGTAAAAATGGCTGTTGATCCGTTTTTCTCCGAAGACGGCGTACATCCCTTCTTTGGTGACGACCCATGAGGAGCCGAATTTACGGATGGTGCCTTCCGGGAAATCCTTGATCCTTCTTCTGAGAGTGGAGGCTTCGATGCCCCACTCCTTGCATGCTTCGGCGGAACCCAATATATTCCGATTATATAAGTTAGGCTGTTTTTTCAATAAATTGATCAACGCATACACCTTCTCAACATGTTTTGGTTCTAAATGTCAGGTACGTTCTTCATATATACGCAGAACAGATTGTAAAATTTCCTCGGCAGCAAGAATTCCTTTCTGGGCCGTACGGTGAATCATCCGGCTGTCGCCTGTGTCCGCCCGTTCGCTCAGTTCACCGTGAATCGGCGCAATCGCATGGTCGGCCACTTCTAGCATGCACAAATCAAGCAAAGAATCGCCGGCAGCGGCTACGAAGTCTCTGCCGCTTTTTTCTTTAATGTAGGCAACGGCATCCCATTTATTGATGTGCTTCGGCACAAAGTAAAGCTTGCGCCCCTGGAGGGACATATTCCATCCCTGTTCACCAATTGTTTCTTTGAATGCCTCGATTTCCTGAAGCGGGGCAGCTGCCCGGTCAATGATGCAATAATGAAACAGGTCATCGGCTGTTTTCTGCCTTAATACCCAGGAATCGTTTGCCAGCTCCTTGAATTGCCCGAGAAGATCGCCGCTGCTCAGAGCTTGGTCTTCCAGCTTCTTCCGGATATGTCTTCCCCAGTTTTCGTCCAGCTTGCCGCGTACAAATATATTACCACCATTGCTCGTAACTGCAAAGGGGGGAATAATCTCATTTTGAAACAGCGAAATATAGTGATACTGTTCTTTCGTCCTAGTCGTAACAGGAAGGAAGATCATCTTCTCTGCCACTTCGCGAAGAAGGTCGATGGCATCCAGTGTCATGTAGGAGGCGATGTCGCCGCGCTTTTCCACATGGCGGTAAGCCGGGGCTTCCTTCCCTTTTTCAAGACGCATTGAACGGATCGAATAGATCAGCGTTTGGTCCAGGTCACTTGCAAATATCATTCGTTCTTATCTCCTTAATGACTTAATAAGGCCGCAGCAAGTATACGACATCTGCGCATACTCTTCAACCGGCACGCCCCGGTCTTCTGCCAATAGTTTAATATGGGCAATTCGGCTGTCGTTTTGATCCTTTACAAGGATTTTCCAGGGAACCCGCCTCAACAGGACACGTGTCGTTTCACCGACGCCCGGCTTTACATGATTGATGTCCTCGATGCCGAAATCGTTTTGGATGCTTTTGATGTCTTCCAATCCAAGCCAGCTGGCCGGTGTATGTTCCGCCCGCATGCGTTTTTGTTCTTCAGGAATCATCTTTTTAGCTGAAGGAAAACAGCGGACGATTGTCTCGATGAATTCATTGGAGACATCTTCATTTTCGAGATGCCTGTAGTATTTGGACCCATGAAAATCCCCTTCATGGATATACTTTTCATTATGAACGGTACGGCTCATGAGCCCTGAAACCGTTGAATTCAGGCAGGCGCTCGGAATGAGAAAGTCCTCCCGTGTCCCATACAGATCTGTGCAATAGCCGGGGTCTGCCAGGACAGCCAGCGTGTCATCCAATCTGTAATCGAATTCCTCATTCATCTTGCGGCAGGCTTTCGCAAGCTCGATTGAAATGGCTCCCTTGCCTGTCCAGCCATCAACAAATTGAATATGGCTCTTTGGATGCTTCTGCCTGATATAATGAATCGCCTGCTCGTCGATTCCTTTGCCGCGGATAATAGAAATACTGTAATGCGGCAGATCGATTCCATATGCAAAGGCCATAAAATGCTTCATTAAGATGCCAACCGGCGTACCTGCTCTTGCCAGTGAGACAAGGACCGTATCCTTGCCATACCGCTCAGTCATTTCCTCTGAGACAACCCCGGTGAGGACAGCCAGCTTCTCTGCGTACTCTGCCAGCGCCTTCCGGTAGATCTCCATATATTCTTCTGTCGGCTTATACTCGATCGGCAGCATTTCGGAATAATGGGTGCCGGACTGGATCGCCCGCTCCCGTTCTTCCGTACTCTGCTCTTCGATTGCACCGTTCAGATCTTTTAATAAAAAGGTTACATCTCGAGGAGGATAACTCCCCATATGCTTTACGTCAAAATGCTGTTCAACCGGCATGAAATTCTCCTTTCTATTCGTTCAGGGTGACGACTGTCAGCTGTTTTGCGCCTGCCCGCTTCAGTTCATCCAGCATCGGAGCTAGTCTTTCCTGATTAGCCTTCCGTTCGATGAACAGATAAATATCACTGTATTCCCCGTATGGAATATTATAGACGAAATTGGCGACATCGCTGTCATCATGGTTCGGGAATGCAAACCCGCTGCGGATGGCATAGCCTTCCCGGTCAATTCGGTGGATCGGACTCCGGGTTGTGGAATGGTAAAACACGTTATCTCCCATATAAGAAGCAATCTTCATGGGCAAATACATGAACTCACCCGTTCCGAGACAAAGTGCTTTACCATCGGTCCGCCCGTCCTTCAGAAGGCCGCCTGCCGCTCTCGCAAATTCGGCAATATCCTGCCTGCTTTCAGAGGGAATCCCGTGAAAGCGGCCCGTCATCCCGGAATAGGGGATATTATGGACGATTCCGCTCGCCGTTACAGACGAATAAGGGATATCGGCGATCTTTTTCTCTATCAGGCTATCTGAGAGACTGATCGAGCGAATGGCAGCTGTCTTTTCCCCGCCTTCCGGATACTGATAGCCGCCCTCCAGCTCCGGCGACTGTCCATCTACAGTAATTTCCCCGGCCAGCAGGGCTGCTGTTTCTATCGTGATCCCTAATTCCCGTTCTAGATCACGGTACGATTGCCGGTTGGCTTCTGAACGCCAATCCAGAAGTGAAAGAACGATATAGCGGTCACGGGGATACTGGGAATGGATTGAACGAATGATGTTCAGTGCGGTCTTCCCTGTCGTGATTTCATCATCGACAAGGACAATCGGCCCGGACTTCTTCAGCACGGCCTCGTCTCCGTAGCAAAATTGCTCGGTCGCATGGGAATGCTCTTCCTCAAATTCAATCGCAGACGAAAGTCCGACAACCCGTTCCCTTGTCGTATGAATATATTTCGCATGGCCAAACAGATCAAACACACTGTGGCCAAGGGAGGTGGCGGTTTCGGCAAAGCCAATAAAAAGGGTTTCTTCCGGAAGCAGGATCGGCTCGTCCATCAAGGAATCGTAAACCGCCTCTTCTCCCTCCCCTTTTATAAGAGCCTGGATCGCTTCCTCTGTCTTTGGATGGCGGATGCCTGATGCGGACTCCTGCCAGCAGAGACCAAGCAATGCCCCGCTCAGCAGCGAAGCAGCCGGCTTTACCGGAATGTGCTTGCCAAGGATTTTGCTGACAAACAGAAACGCCCGCTTTTTATTTTTCCTGGCGGCCATCTCAAACAGCACTTCAAGCGGCAGATGATAAGGGTTATCCCTGACCTCCAGTTCAATTTTTAATGTATCAAGAATGTTATATGTGTACGTGTTCTGGTTCGGTAAGTAAGTTGATATAGGAAATTTGCTCATGGAACACCCCGTATATGTTAGCTCTTCTCAATATTTTGACCGCCCAGTGATAATGCGGCTTTACTTCGTTCATTTTATTGGCATAACGGCTTTTCAACACACCGGTATCTGTGCCGATATTTTCAATGATGCTGACGGCATCCATATATTCTTCATAGGATACGACTAAGAAAGCATGGACAGGCCGGATATGCGTCGGATGGATAATCGTTTTTCCAATCAGGCCATTATTCTTATCCAGCAGCACTTCCTTGACAAGCCCGTCTAAATATTCATTCAGGAACTGTTGTCTCAGCTGGCGCCCGCCTTCTCCAAAGCTTTCCTTAAACGGCGTCTCTCTCAATTGAGGCTTAAGGACCCTCTCTTCTTTATAAAAATACTCCCAGACCGGCCCGGAGATGACATACTCCTTCTCACTGCGGCTGAAGAAATTAACGATATCCGCAATACAGTCCCGTACGACCGAGATATCATAAATCGTCGAATCGCTGCTTCTTCTGATCCCGAACAGTCCGCAGAAGTCTGTGGCCCCCATTCGGACATTCAAAATGCTGTCATAATGTTCATCCAGCAATTCTTTAATGCTGAGGAGGGCAGGAATTCTGCTTTCCTTATACATGACCTCCTCTGACTCGAGGATCGGCATCGCATAAAGATGAAGATCCTGTTTCTTGTTCAAGGTCTGAAGGCTCTGTAAATAGTCCCGGCCATTTCCAGCTGTGAATTTTGGAAAAACAAAACCGGTTAGGCGTTTAAGGGCACTTCCCAGCTGATCCGCCAACCGCTCCATCTGCTCTCTGCTGCGGACCCTGACGAATAATAAAGGAATCTGACTTTCTGGAAATTCACCTTTTTCCACTGCCAGATTCATCTCTTGGATTTGAGTAATGACATTCAATTCCGCTTTCGGCACTTCATGATCACTGACTGCGTCTTCGAGGCAGAGAACCATGGAAACGAGGCCGGCATGCTTGCGCTGGATGATATCCTGGCAAATATTCGGACGTGTGCCCGGCATGTACAAACAGGCTCCGACGGACATGGCCAGCAGCTCTTTTTCACTGTTTTTCGTAAACTCTGCCGGCCTCCGGTAAAAGATTTGCTCCATGGTTTCTTCTGATAGATAGTTAAAGTGTCTCACGTATCTGCCTCCTTTCCTTCAATATTGTTCTGGCAGTCTATTTATCTTCTAAATAAACGAAAAGGGAAACACCAATGTGTTCACCCTTTTCGATCAGGCTATGTTATGAATTAGATGCTTCGCTCTTATTCTGATTCGCCCGAAGCTTATGGACTACGAATGTCCCAAGGAACGTAAGGACGATAACGCTGAAGAAGATAAACTCTTCAATATGGAAACCAAAGGCGCCGGCTACCATCTTGATTCCGATCAGAATGATCAGAACGAAAGCAGTCGTTTCAAACTCTGGCACTTTGTCAATCAGTTTTAGGAAGATTTGAGCCACTCCCCGCATCATCAAGACACCAAGGATTCCTCCGAGGAACAATACCCAAACTTGATTGCTGATTCCGAATGCGGCGATGACGGAGTCGATACTGAACACGATATCCATCATTTCCACGGCAACGACGGTACCCCAGAAGTTACCGAATATACGAATCAGAAGGCCCTGGCGTTTCAGCGCCTTTTCTTCATCTTCATCCTGGTCTTCAGCCTCTTTATGTTTCTTCATTTTAATAAAGTGACTGATTGAAAGCCAAATCAGATACGCACCGCCGAGAATTTGAATCCATGTGTACTGAATCAGGTAAACCCCGACACCGATTGCGATGAAGCGGAAGACATAGGCACCAAGAATCCCATAGAACAGCGCCTTCCGTCTTTGCTCTGGAGGCAAGTGTTTTACCATGACGGCCAAGACAAGGGCATTATCCGCAGACAGAAGCCCTTCCAGTATAATCAGCGTTCCAATGACTGCCCATGTGGCAGGATCGCTCAATACTCCCTGCAGTGTTTCCCAATTAAAGAAACTGGCATAGGAATCCATAATTCCGTGCAAAAAATCCATGTATATGATCTCCTTTAAATGCCAGGGGCTTGTTCGCTCCTGGCATCGATGTTTTTTTATTAAACTTGAAGTCCGTAATTTTGGCATAAAGCAGCAAGTCCGCCGGAAAATCCGCTGCCGATGGCATTGAATTTCCACTCGTTCCCATGGCGGTAGAGCTCACAGATGACAAGCGCTGTTTCAATCGAGAAGTCTTCTCCCAAATCATAACGGAGCACTTCTGCGCCTGTCTCTTCATTCACAACACGCACAAACGCATTCGATACCTGACCGAAGTTCTGGCTGCGCTGCACGGCATCATGAATGGTTACCGTAATGGCCACCTTATGGACATGGGAAGGAACCTTTGTAAAATCAATGACGATCTGCTCGTCATCTCCGTCCCCTTCCCCGGTGCGGTTATCGCCCGTATGGACGACCGCTCCGCTTGGATCCTGAAGATTGTTGTAAAAAACGAAATCCAAATCATTCGTGCATGTGTTATTTTGATCGACTAGGAAAGCAGAGGCATCCAGGTCAAAATCATAGCCGCCGGAATATTTATTCGTATCCCAGCCAAGACCGATAATCGCCTTTGTCAGGCCGGGATTCGTCTTTGTCAGATCAATCCGCTGGCCTTTAGATAATGAAATGGTCATGAACATTCATCCTCTCTCAAATAGTAACAGTCTGTTCCATTTCTCAGATAGATAAACCGTAATCTGTTACAAGAGCTGCCAATCCGCCTTGATAGCCGCTGCCGATCGCGTTGAATTTCCACTCACCGTTATGGCGGTACAATTCCGCAACTACGATTGCCGTTTCGATTGAGAAGTCTTCGCCAAGATCATAACGGATCAATTCTTCATTGCTGTCATCGCTCACGATACGGACAAAAGCATTGGATACCTGGCCAAAGTTCTGGCTACGCGCCTCAGCATCATGAATGGTTATAGTGAAAGCGATTTTTTCGATATCGGCCGGAACGGCTTTCAAGTCGATTTTAATTTTCTCGTCGTCTCCGTCCCCTGCTCCTGTCAAATTGTCGCCCGTATGTACAACGGACCCGTTGCCGCCTTGAAGGTTATTAAAGAAAACAAAATCCTTTTCGGAGTTTACTTTGCCTTGTGCATTTAATAGAAAAACGGAAGAATCGAGGTCAAAGTCATTGCCTCCGTCATATTTATTCGTATCCCAGCCAAGACCGACTGTTAAGTGCTGAAGGCCTGGGTTTCCTTTTGTTAAGTCCACTTTTTGTCCTTTGCTTAAAGAAATAGCCATGATTGCATTACCTCGCTTTTTTTTAGTTGGAGTTTTGGTGCTGTTCTTTCAGCTTGTTAGTTACACGTATTTATTCGCAATTTCAGAAAGGGACTTGTCAACTGTTCCGTTGCCGATGGCATTGAACTTCCACTCACCCTGATGGCGGTAAATTTCGCCGACCACAAGAGAAGTAAGCCCTGCATAACTGTCGGTCAGGTTGAAATGTACAAGCTCCTGGTTCGTAGAATTATCCACTAAACGGATGAAAGCATTTTGGATTAATCCAAAGTCCTGCTTCCTTCTTTCACAATCATAAATGTTTACGATGAACACCAATCTGTGAATGGATGGAGAAATGGCACCCAGATTCACACTGATCTGCTCGTCATCCCCGTCACCGTCTCCAGTCAGGTTATCACCTGAATGCCTGATGCTTCTGTCCTGGCTTTCTTTATTGCCGAAATAAATCAAATTCTTCTTATCTGTCAATTTCCCTTTTTCATCAAGAAGAATAACGGAAGCATCACAGTCCACACTCGGTCCTGCAGCGGCACCGCCGCCTCCTCCGAACAATCCGCCAAGCAAACCTTTGCCCTTTGGCTTTTCAGCTGCTGATTTCACCGGGTCCCAGCCCAGTCCAACCGTAATGGATGACAGCCCGGCTCTTCCTTTTGTCAGGTCTACCTTTTGTCCTTTTTGCAATGAGATTGCCAAATTGAAACCCTCCCTTTTCAAAAATCACGCTTGCGTGATTTATTTAACTGTAACATGTCTGAATGGCACATACAATTTAAAATACTTTTTATTTTTCACTATTTTTATAGGGGACATTCGGGAATCCCGTCCAGTCCCCTGTTTTGATACGTTTTAGCGGTTTACGCTTTCAGCTGTTTGTTTCTGTATTTCTCCTGAAGTTCAAGCAGACGCTTTTGACCTTCCTCACGTGTGCGTTTGTTTTCTTCCTCGATCCGTTTCGTTTCTTCCATTCCGTTCAGGATAATATTGAAGGATTCCTCAATCGTTTCGATCTTGATGCTCGGTGCACCGGCCAATTTCGCAATATCCGTACTTTGAGTTGAGATATTCTGGGCGTTTCTCAGCAGCATTTCATTGGTGCGCCGGTCCAATTCGCTCATCGAATCTGCTACAAGCTTCTGCCTTTTAGCGGCCACGGCCTGAATTAAACCATTTTTGAAAATCGGAATGGTTGTGACAAAAGCAGAATTGATTTTCCCGATCAGCTTCGTATTCCCACGCTGCAGCAGGCGGATTTGCGGCGCTGTCTGCAAAGCAACGGCCTTCGCCATTTCCAGGTCATAGACTCTTTGCTCCAAAGCCTCCAGACCATTGCGCACCGTTTCAAGCTCCATGGCAGCAATCTGGTCTCCGGACTGCGCCCTCTGCTCGACCTGCGGAAGGAGCTGTGTTCTGATTTCCTCCGCTTTCATCTCACCGGCAATCGCATATTTTTCGAGAGCCAAGTAATAATTAAAGTTCTGCTCATACATTTCTTCCAAATTATTTGTGGAGGAAACCATCTCATCCTGGTACTTGGAGATTTCCACATAAATCTTATCAATCTCGCTGCCCATTGACTGATATTTGCCGAAAATCTTCTCAATCATCTTCTCGCCGCGGCTGAATAGCTTTCCGAACAGTCCCTTTTTCTCCTCGGCGAAATCCTTGCTGTCGAACTTGTCCATAATTTTTCCAAGCTGCTTTAACAGCTCGCTTGAATCCTCCATGGAGCTCGACCGCATGGAATTAAGGATGCGGTCGGAGAATTTGGAAATCTCGTTAGCAGGCTCTTTTCCGAATTCAAGCAAAGCCAGCTGATCCTTCACATCAACCTGTTCTGCAAGATGTAATACATCCGGCTCTTTTCTCAGCTGAAATTTAATTTCCTCTGTTTTATTTAACGCAATTTCATTTGAATTTTCATCAATGATTTCTGTACTGTTGATTCGTACCATACTATCCCTCTTTCCTCACTTTTTACTTTTTAAAAATTCTCCGCCAGATCGGCACCTTTGGCTCCTGGTATTCCAGTTCAAACTCAAAGTGTTCCATTAAATGTACATCATAGTATTTTTCATCAATATAGAGTTCGATATCGCGCAGCCCGGACGGGTTGAACAGGATGATGTCGAAGCCGAGCTCTTTTAGAAGCAAGAGCAGGGCTGCATCTGCCCTGTCAAAGGTTCCCTTCGTTCCGCTGTTATACAGGACGGCCCGCGGCACATACTGCGGATAATCAAACTTGACCAGCAGAGCCAGAAATGGTTTTGGCAGGCTCGTCAGCTGGGTAAACAGGAAGAGTTTCGTATCCTCCGGCGACTCATGCGGCTCCGGCTTCAGTTTGGGACTCGCACATACCCGGGAAATCCCCGCAGCCACTGCCTCCTGAACTCCAAGCGGGAGCTGCTTCAGCCTCCACCAGACACTGTTCATCATTTTTTCCAGATCCAGTGTTCCGTCAGGGCCGAGGGCATGCTGGTAATGATATTGGAAATTCCCCTTAACCGGCTCCCTGATTGGATACGTATGAATGAAATAAGACAGGTCACCGGACTTCAGTTCCTCAATTTTTTCCCAGTATTCATTCTCGCTTGCTGTCACGCCCGATACCTTTGCAAAAAGGGAAGGAATATGGACTTCATTTCCTTCCACAAAAAAGTTTGGACGGATAAAGGCCCGTTCCCTGCTCATTAAAAATAGTTCGTCAAAGGTTGTTTTCAATGTCAAGGATACCGGCCGGTGCGAACGGTACTGCCAAGGCTTGAAGATGGGCGACTGCTCATCATGGAGAATCTGTTCGATTTCCTTTGAGGCCCGGTAGGCAACCGTCGCTTTGCGGTCTGGCCGCTTCTCCGGGAACGGTCTCGGCTCCCTTGTGTCCGGATAGCGCTGGACAGCCATGGCCTTTCCTTCTGGATCAAGCTCGGCGAAGATATCTGTTCCTGCCGGGTGGAAAATCAGCATATCAAATCCGGCAAGCAGAATAAAATACAGAAAATATCGCTCGCTTTTCGTTGCGTCCCCATACCATAAAACAGCAGGCACGCTCTTTCCATCCCAATCACGGAGGAGTCCGTCCGCATGATTCCAGAGCCACTTGACTAAATCAGTAATCACCCTCCTGGAATCTGGATGTCCAAGCCCTTCTGGATGATGGCCGGCAAACGCAGACAGCACTTCCTTGACTGATTCACGAATATGCCGGTGCAGCGCTGCATCATCATAGGAGGGAATCAGCTGTTTCCCTTCCAAGAAAGCAATGAAGCGGTTCACGGACAGCTGTTCATTTTGATGGATCATCAGCACTTCCTGAAGTGCCTGGAATTTGCCGGAATCAAACTCCTTGATCAGCCGGCCATTCCATCTATGTATAGACGGTTTAGAAGCTACATGAAATAAGGTCAAATAATACTCATCTTCATCCCGGGGAACTCCCAGGAATCGGGCGGCAAGCCGGCCGAATTGAAATGTTTGTTCAGTAATTTGATAATGGTCTCTTTCTGTACAATCCTTCTCCAGGATTTTCTTCCATTCTTCGTCTTTGAAGTGAAGGAGGACCGGGTCGATCTTTTTATATGGATCAAAAGCACCCACGGATAATTCCCCTTTCTTAATGGTTACTTCCTTTTATTATAACGTATGGGCCGCCAAAAAGTTTCAGATAGCCCTCCGAATTTTTTGGAGAATTCTGCCTCCAGGAGAACAAAATGTGACAGAGATACGATTTCCGAATCATCCAGCAGCTTTGATAGAATCGCAGCGCATTGGAAATCCTACCATTATGTTTGTCTGATGAACGGAGGGTTAATATGGATAAAGACAACATAAGAGATTTGAATCCGCAAAAGCTGAAAGAGATCCAGTCCGTCACGGACCGAATATCGTTTACGAAAAACTTCCGTTCGGCAACGGCCGAGGAATGGTACGTGTTCATCCCTGGATTTCAAGACCCTATAACAGGAGGCGCCGCCGGAAAAGCCATAGTCCATTATCATCTTTACGGGAACAAAGACATGTTCATTCATACGACGGTCATTCTGGATGATCCTGCGCTTTATACGGCAGGAAACTCCCCGCTTGTGTACGCAATTTCTGATAAACTGATCCATTGTCTTGTCGGCTATGCAGATACTCTGCTCTCTGTACATGCCGGTGAGAATTCCTATACGGCTGAATACAAGGATACATAAGGAGGCTTTTTACTGATGAAGAAAAAAATCGTTCAGGCGATTGAAGAATATGCCGTCCCTCTGACAGGCTCCCGCGATTTGGACAGGCTGGTGAGGCAAATGGGGGACCCACGCTTCGTGCTGCTTGGAGAAGCGTCACATGGAACTTCTGAATTTTACACAACACGGACAGAGATTACAAAAAAATTAATGAAAGAAAAAGGATTCACCTTCGTTGCTGTCGAAGGGGACTGGCCGGCATGCCAGGCAGTGAATCGCTATGTAAAGGGCTATGATAAGGAAACGAAATCTGCCCGGGAACTTCTACGCGGCTTTGACCGCTGGCCGGCCTGGATGTGGGCCAACGAAGAAATCATTGACCTGATTGAATGGATGAAGGAATACAACCAATCCGTACCTCCTGTTATGGCCGGGTTTTACGGAATTGATGTATACAGCCTATGGGAATCGATGGAGGAAGTGATCCGCTATTTAACCAAAATTCATTCTCCTGAATTGGAGGCTGCAAAGAAAGCGTTCAGCTGCTTTGAACCATTTAACCGCAATCACGAGAAATATGCCGTTTCTGCAGGAATCTATCAGGAACATTGCATTGACGAGGCTGCCCGCCTCCTCACCGCTGTTCAGCAGAAAAAGGGAGAGTATCCGCACCAGGAAGAGCAGGACCTTAATCTTCAGGTCAATGCCTTGGCCGTCTATAATGCTGAAAATTATTACCGGACAATGGTTGTTCATGATGACCGCTCGTGGAATATTCGTGACATGCATATGACAGATGCCCTGAATGAAGTCATGAACTATTATGGCCATACCGGGAAGGCGATTGTCTGGGAACATAATACCCATATCGGCGATGCCCGGGCCACCGATATGAAAGAAGCCGGCATGGTCAATGTCGGACAGCTGCTCCGCGAACAGAATCTGCCGGGAGATGTGTATACGATCGGCTTTGGCACATACAGCGGGACTGTGATCGCCGCGGATGAATGGGGCGTTCCGTTCGATATCAAAACTGTGCCGCCGGCTATGAATGGCAGCTGGGAGGACGCGATGCATCAGTCCGGAGCTTATGATAAAATGCTGTTTTTCACGGAGGAAAATAAGCGGCATTTTCAGAAACGGATCGGCCACAGGGCCATCGGCGTCGTCTATCAGCCGGAATATGAGCAGTATGGCAATTATGTTCCGTCCGTTCTTTCTGACCTATATGACGCGTTTATTTTCATTGACCACACAAAAGCCCTCCGCCCGCTTTCTCTAAAAACAGAACCGATTCAATAGACATATAACAAAGACGGAGAAAAGGATGCTTTTCTCCGTCTTTGTTTTTCACCTGTTAATGTCCGCCAAGATAGGCTTTTTTTATATCTTCACTGTCATTTAGTTCGGCTGCAGTTCCGGAAAGAACGATTCTTCCTGTTTCAACGACATACGCCCGGTCCGCAATGGACAAAGCCAAGTTCGCATTTTGTTCCACAAGTAAAATCGTTGTCCCCGTTTCGTTGATTTCCTCAATAATCTTGAAAATTTGCTTCACCAAAAGCGGTGCAAGGCCCATGGAAGGCTCATCCAGAAGAAGCAGGCGCGGCTTTGCCATAAGTGCCCGGCCCATCGCCAGCATCTGCTGCTCACCGCCGGAAAGCGTCCCCGACTGCTGTTTCAAACGCTCCTTCAGCCTTGGGAACAGCTCATAGACCTTCTCCATATCCTCTTTGATTGCTTTCTTATCTTTTCTTAAAAATGCTCCAAGCTCCAAGTTTTCTTCAACACTCATGTTGGCAAATACCCGGCGCCCCTCAGGGACATGGGAGATGCCTTTTTTCACAATCGACTGCGCTGCTGAACCGCCGATCGGCCGGCCTTCAAAGTGCAGCTTGCCCTTCTTCGGCTTTAACAATCCGGAGATGGTCTTCAAAAGCGTACTTTTCCCTGCTCCGTTTGCCCCGATCAATGTCACAATTTCCCCTTGATTGATTTCCATGGAAATATCCTTCAAGGCCTGGATATTTCCATAATATACGTCAATGCCTTCAATCTTTAACATTAAGAAACCTCCTCGCCGAGATACGCTTCGATGACTTTCGGATTATTCCGGATGTCTTCCGGCGTTCCGGACGCAATCAGCTGACCGTGGTCCAGTACATAAATACGTTCACACACTCCCATAACCAGCGGCATATCATGCTCAATCAACAGAACGGTCAAGTCGAACTTCTCACGGATCAGCGCAATCAGCTTCATCAGTTCCTGTGTCTCATGGGGATTCATTCCCGCTGCCGGTTCATCCAGCAGCAGCAGTTTTGGATTGGCGGCAAGCGCCCGGGCGATTTCCAGGCGGCGCTGCTGACCATATGGCAGGTTCTTCGCCAGCTCGTTCCGATAATGGTCCAGGTTGAAGATTTTAAGAAACTCAATCGCCTTCTCTTCCATTTCCTTTTCCCCTTTAAAATGAGGAGGAAGCCGGAAAATCGAACTGAATATTCCGTGCTTTGCCAGTGAATGGTAAGCGACCTTTACATTATCAATCACCGAAAGATCACTGAACAGACGAATATTCTGGAAGGTCCGGCTGATTCCCTTCTGATTGATTTTATAGGGCGGCAGCTTGCGCAAATCTTTCCCTTCCAGTGAAATACTTCCTTCTGTCGGCACATAGACTCCTGTCAGCAGGTTGAAGAAGGTGGTCTTGCCCGCCCCATTCGGTCCGATCAGACCCACAAGCTCACCCGGATACAGTTCCGCATTCACCCCGGAGACAGCCTTCAGCCCTCCAAATTGGATTCCGACCGAGTCTACTTTAAGCAGCGGTTGTTTTGCTGTCATGCTTGCCTCCTCCTTTCCGTTTGAAGAGCGATGTGAATTCCTTCGTGCCCATCAAGCCCTGCGGACGGTAAATCATCATAATAATCAGCACAAGACTGTAAATGATCATCCTTGTCTCTGGATAGTCCTGCAGGAACGTCGTAACAATCGTCAATAGAATGGCTGCCAGCACCGCTCCGGACAGACTGCCCAGTCCGCCTAGCACAACAAAAATCAAGATATCGAACGATTTCAGGAACCCGAAGTTAGCAGGCTGAATGATGTAGAAGTTATGAGCATACAGGGCACCTGCCACACCGGCAAAAAAAGCGCCGATGGCAAAAGCAATAACCTTATAATACGTCGTATTGATGCCCATGGAATCAGATGCTGTCTCATCCTCGCGAATCGAGATACAGGCCCTGCCATGTGTCGAGGACGTAAAGTTTCGGATGACGAGAATCGTAATGAGTACCGCCGTAAATACCCACGGCCATGTCGTCATATGGCTGACCGACATGCCGCTCGCTCCTCCTACATAATCGACATTCAAGAGAGCAATCCGGACGATTTCCCCAAAACCAAGCGTCGCAATCGCCAAATAATCCCCTTTCAGCCTCAGGCTCGGAATGCCGATAATCAAACCGGCTATAGCTGCTGTAATTCCGCCGACAAGAATTGCAACGAAAAACGGCAGTTCCAGCTTCATCGTCATAATGGCCGAGGCATAGGCGCCGACTGCCAAAAACCCGGCATGGCCGATGGAAAACTGGCCGGTAATGCCAATGATCAGATGCAGACTGACTGCGAGAATAATATTAATGCCGATGTACATAATGGTATTTTGATAAAATTGGTTTAAAATCTGGCCGGTGATCATGTACTGAATCACCGCGAAGAAAATAAATGATAGCAGAATTGAGAGCCAAAAACCCTTTGCTCGTAAAAAAGTCGTCATCGCCTTGTCTCTCCCTTATACTTTTTCTCTTTTGTTCTTACCGAATAGACCCTGCGGCATGAAAATCAAAATAAGGATTAAGACGACAAATGCCGCGCCGTCACGCCATAAGGAATATCCCGCTGCGCTGACCAGTGCTTCGATGACGCCAAGGAGCAGCCCTCCGACCATGGCTCCGGGGATAATGCCAATCCCGCCGAGCACAGCCGCCACAAAAGCTTTCAGGCCTGGAAGAATCCCCATCAGCGGTTCAATCTTAATATAATAGATTCCAAAAATAACCCCTGCCGCTCCAGCCAGGGATGATCCAATCGCAAAAGTGGCTGAGATTGTATTATTAACGTTGATCCCCATCAGTCTCGCTGCGTCCGCATCAAAGGAAACAGCACGCATTGCCTTGCCAATCTTCGTTTTGTGGACGACAATCTGAAGGATAATCATCAGCGCAACCGCTATCCCAAAAATCAAAACAGACTGGCTGTTCACCGAAACTCCGAATAAATCAATCTTCGAAGCTGGCAGAACATCCTTTGGATAAGCTTCAGGCTGTGCGCCTCTTGCATAAATCACTCCGTATTCAATCAGCAGGGATACACCGATAGCCGTTATCAGTGCCGCAATCCTTGTCGCATTCCTCAGCGGTTTATAGGCAATCCGCTCGATCAGCACGCCGAACAGGGCACAGGCAGCCATCGAGATAAGCAGTGCCGGAAAGAAGGACAGATCCCAAATTGTAATTGTATAAAAGCCTATAAATGCCCCGACCATGAAGACATCGCCATGGGCAAAGTTAATCAGTTTGACAATCCCGTACACCATGGTGTACCCGAGGGCAATCAATGCATAAATGCTGCCAAGCGACAAACCGTTGACCAGCTGCTGTACCAGTTCCATATTCGACTCCCCTTGACTTCTTATATTTTGAATCGTTCGCGAATCCTGCTAGCCATCGTAAAAAAATGGGGAATAGAGGGATACATCCCCCTATTCCGTCACATATGTCTTATGGATTGATTTTTGTATTGAACACTTGCTCGCCGTCTTTGTATTCAAGAATGGAAGCCGACTTGATCGGATTATGCTTTTCATCCAGCGTAAACGTACCGGAAACGAGCTGCAGGTCTTTTGTATCTTCCAAGGCATCCTTAATTTTCTCAGAATCTGCTGATCCCGCACGCTTGATTGCATCCGCAAGGAAATAGCCTGTGTCATAGCCTAACGCATTGAAGGCATCCGGCGACTTATCTTTGTACTCTGCTTTAAATGCTTTCACAAAATTCTGGATTTTCTCATCAGGATCTCCTGAAGAATAATGATTCGTGATATATGTTTTGTTCAGCGCATCCGCCCCGGCAATCTCAACCAATTTCGGAGAATCCCAACCGTCGCCGCCCATAAATGGCATATCCAAACCGCTTTCCCTTGCCTGCTTGATAATCAGGCCGACTTCTTCATAATAGCCCGGAAGGAAAATGAAATCAGGCTTAGACGACTTCAGGCGTGTTAAGGTCGAACGGAAATCCGTATCTTTCGCAACATACGCTTCCTCTGCGACTACTTCTCCGCCGTTCTTTTCAAATTGCTCTTTAAATGCATTTGCCAGACCCTTTGAATAATCGCTGGAGCTGTCAATATAGACGGCCGCTTTCTTCGCACCGATTTCCTGTGTGGCGAAGTTTGCAGCTACCGTTCCCTGGAACGGATCGATGAAACTTGTCCGGAACGCATAATCCTTCAGTTCTCCGTCCGTATACGTAATGTCCGGGCTTGTCCCTGATGGGGAGATGAGAGGAACTTTGTTATCCTGCGCAATTTGGACCTGTGCAATGGTATTGCCGCTTGTCGCTGCCCCGACAATCGCGGAAACCTTATCCTGCGAAGTCAGCTTAAGCGCTCCGCTTGTGGCTTCTGAAGCCTCTGATTTATTATCTACTTTAATAAGTTCAATTTTCTTACCGTCAATGCCTTCTTTATTGATCTCCTCAATCGCAAGCTCCAGGCCTTCACTGATGGACTGGCCGTATGATGCCACGCCTCCGGAAAGCTCAAGATTCGCTCCTACTTTAATCGTGTCTCCCTCTTTCCCGCCGCCTTCATCCGAAGAACCTCCGCATCCCGCCAAGACTCCGGCTGCAAGAGAAAGAGATAGGAATGTACCTGCCAGCTTTTTCTTATTCATGTTCAATCCCCCCGTTTGTTTCATTTTGCTTTTTATAGAGCAAAATGAATTTAATTAAATATTACAAATAAAATAAATAATCTGAAAATAGAATACCCTATATTTCAGCCTCCGTCTATATATCTACAAAAATAATTTTCGAGATTTCAAAAACCAACCAGGGATTTATGACCCAATCCTATTTCCCCATCCAGTCAGGCAGACGATTTGATTGATCACTGTATCCTGTTAAAAAGAGAAAGCGGAAGAAAAAGCATTCATTATATTGATATCGGATTTCTACCAATGAAAGCGATTTCATAATTTAAGACAGCAACCTTCTTTCCTCCTAAATTATTCGCTGGGATTCATCCTTGTCCCCTAATGACTTTTCTTTTCATCCCCCCTGTCTCTACACTATATTACATGGTCTGTAGTTCATTCCAACTTCTTCAGCTGGAATAGTTCAAGTATAAATAAGGGCGTGGGACAGGGAAGAGGGATAGGAATGGAAATCCATGCAGATAAAAAAAGTATCAAATTTCTCAAAGAAATTTGATACCTTTTATGTTCAGTCTCTTTTGAAGTCAATCATTCACGCGCTTAATCTCGATATCCTTCAAAATATCACGGACCACCCAGCTTGCAGCGATTAAACCGGCAACGGACGGCACAAAAGCATTAGAGGAAGGCGGCATTTTCGCCTTACGGATTTTTGCATCATCCTTGCCGACCACTTTCCGGACATCTTCCCTGATGACAATTGGGCTCTCATCTGAAAAGACAACAGGAATCCCCTTCGTAATTCCTTCTTTGCGAAGCTTTGTCCGAATCACCTTAGCAAGCGGATCTGTATGGGTCTTCGAAATATCCGCAATCTGGAAGCGGGTCGGATCCATCTTATTCGCAGCGCCCATGCTTGAAATGATCTTAATGCCCCGCTTCAGACATTCTTTCATCAAATGGATTTTATATATAATGGTATCTGACGCATCAATGACATAATCGAGTCCATAGCTGAAAAACTCTTCATACGTTTCTTCAGTATAAAACATCTTTAGTGCAATGACTTCACAGTCCGGATTAATCTCTTTTACCCGGTCACGCATCAGCTCAACCTTCTGCTGGCCGACTGTTGAGACAAGCGCATGGATCTGCCGGTTCACATTCGTGATGTCAACATCATCCTTATCAACCAGAATAAGGCGGCCTACACCGGAACGGGCCAAAGCCTCAGCTGAGAAAGAACCGACGCCGCCGATGCCAAGAACGGCCACCGTCGAATTCTTTAACGTATCAAGTCCCTCTTTTCCGATGGCTAACTCATTTCGTGAAAACTGGTGCAGCATATCTATTCAACTCCAATATATTCTCTTACTATAAGTTTCCCAATCAAGAATATCCTATAAACCTGTTTTGTGACAAGTCAAAAAGGAAGTTAAGCAATTAGAATTCTCCTGACCCCTGACTCTTAGTCCCCATTATCCTGTTTCTCCCGAAGTCCGGCTTAATAAACATCCCCTTGGATCTTATGAAAGCTACTAGCTGGCATCAACCTCGATTATTTAACATCGCTGAAATGATTTCCTATTTACACCATTCACTATTAGCCAGATGAAAAGTTATAAGATTTAATATAGAATCTTTTCACATAAAAAAAGAAACCGACATTCGTGCCGATTTCCCCATCTAAATTAAGAACAAATCACTTTACAGAAATTCGTTTATACTTATTTAAGAGCGTTTCGATATAATCTAATATCTCTTCTCTAAGTTCCTCATTTTGTAAAGAGAATTCAAGTGTCGTTTTCACAAAACCTTCCACTACACCTACGTCGTGCCTTTCTCCTTCAAAATCATAAGCGTACACGGATTGTATTTCATTTAGCTTTTGAATAGCATCTGTTAACTGGATTTCTCCGCCAGCACCTGTTTCTTGATTTTCCAATAGATCGAAAATCTCCGGTGTTAAAACATACCTGCCCATAATGGCTAAATTTGACGGTGCTGTCCCCTGCTTTGGTTTTTCTACAAAACGTTTCACTTCATATTTCCGATCCATTTGCATTACTGGGTCGATGATTCCATATCTATGTGTATCTTCTGGGCTTACTTGCTGTACACCTATAACGGATGAGCCTGTTTCATCATATACATCCATTAATTGTTTGATAGAAGGCATATCGCTTTGGACGATATCATCTCCTAATAACACCGCAAATGGCTCATTACTGATGAATTTACGGGCGGACCATACCGCATGACCTAACCCCTTAGCTTCTTTCTGTCTAATATAATGAATATTTGCAAGATTAGAAGAGTGACGGACTTTCTCTAGCAGTTCGTACTTCCCGTTATTTTCAAGGGACATTTCTAATTCAAGAGCATTGTCAAAATGGTCTTCAATTGCCCGTTTATTTTTTCCTGTTACGATAATGATATCTTCAATTCCCGCGGCCACCGCTTCTTCGATAATATATTGAATGGTTGGTTTATCGACAATCGGAAGCATCTCTTTTGGCATAGCCTTTGTCGCCGGTAAAAACCGTGTTCCCAGCCCTGCTGCTGGAATAATGGCCTTTTTTATTTTGCTCATAATATAATCTCCCTTTCTATACCAAGTCTTCTATAAAAACTATTTGCACGACTATTAGCCTATATCTGTCAAAGCAGTTCTGATTTATACCATAATTAATACCTAAATAAATTGCACTTTTTATATATTAACCCATTTTCTTCTACTGGAAAAGAGCTGATAAAATTCCAATTATAACCAAGTTAATAAAAATCCAACATAAAAAAGAGAATAATTACATGAAAAAGAATATATTTTAAAAGGAAAACTTTCGATAACCGAAATTTTTTCTTTTATCCAATATTCTGCTAGCTTAAGTTCAAAAGTTTTTTCGGAAAGTAAAATGGTCAATAACTAGATAAGTTAATCTAGCTTATAAGTCTTACCTGTTATTCAATCTTCCATTTTCTAAAACTTTATTTGCTGCTCTCTACTTCCATAATAGCCTTCTGCCCAAAATTCTCTGTTGCCAAACTTTCATTTCAGATTTGTTTATTTATCGAAATTGTCCGTCTGCTTTGGCGTGAAGGCGATACAGCAAGATTAATCGCTTTACGTACGTTTTTCCTTGTACAACAGTTTGTCCCCTCATAGCAGGCGGTTTTACGTTTTGTTCTTTGGATTCCACAGTTTAATGTTCATAAAAAAACATGAACCGGTTCGAATCCGAATTCATGCTTTTTACGCTTTCATTCATTTCAAGTTTCTTTATCGATTTCGCTTTACAAGTATTGCTTTTGAAACACACGAGACTTTGTTATTTTTTTCATTGATCGTAAAGGCTTTTGCCTGATAGGTTCCTGCCTGTTCAAGTTTTGCTGAAAAGCTCTTATTAAGAGAGTAATTTATCATTTGAATTCTTTTCTTGTCATGATACAGATACCATGCGATTTGATTAGAAGCTGAGTCTGTTTCTGCATGAAACGTGCACTCTGCGCCTTTTCCTGCCTCTCCTTCAACCGTTTGGGTTACTTTTAATAAAGGATAATGAAGGAGTTCCCTGATCTTTCCTTTTAAGATGTCAGGGAAAAATTTGGCGACATCACTATGCTGGCTGTAGCTGCCTAAATCAAGCTGATACCTCATGTCACGCGTATCCAATAACGATAACAAAGGCTTCACATGATTCTCATAGTGAGGTTCCCGATCTCCTAAATGGATAAAAATGTCCGGTTTGTTTCTTGTGGCAGAGATCATGCGTGACATGATTTCATTAAGAAACAGATGATCTTCTTCATGTGAAGCACCCGACATGAAATGTGTAACATCTTCTGAGTTAGTCTGTTCTAAAAGATAATCTCCTAAGTAATATTGAGGGGATGCTGCAATAATATGATCAAAACCGTATTTGATTCCGTAATATAAAGCGGAATACCCTCCCTTACTAGATCCGCAGGAGATGAACGTCTTAATCTCATTTTCTTCCGCTATTTTACTGATTAACGAAATGACTGACCTTTCGATCGAAAAGTCTCTTTTTTCGCAAAGGTAGTAACTTGCTCTGCTTCCAAAGTCGTCAAGTATGAAAAGTTTATTACAATCGAACTCTGCAAGCGTTCGAACAAAATTATAGGAAGGCTTTTTTCCTTTTGTAGGAAAGGCGGAAAATATGATCACTAAACTGTTTGTTGGTTTATAGGATTTTTGGAAAAGATACTTTACTTCCCTCTCACCGATGTACACTTTTTCACCTTTAAACATTCGGATCTCCTTCTCACTCTATCAATTTTATCATTCACTAAAACGGGATAAGATCTCTTCAACCTCTCCGGCTTTATATAATTCTACAAATCCCTTTATTCCCTCATCCAGTACTTCGATATGGGGTTCATATAATGTATAGATTTCATAAAGAATATCCAATGCTTCCTTGGCATCTTTTTCTTCGAGATATTTAATCCTCTTTAGATACCAGTTTTCAAAGTAAAAATTAAACCTGGTGCTCATATATGCTTCCAATAAATCATGTTTTAATAAAAATGGCAGTTTTTCTTTTTCCAGAACAAAGTATTTATGAAAAAACTTCTTGGATACAGTGTTCGTAACCGATCCGGATACAGCAGCATAATAGATATGAATATCCAGGTCTATGACTTGTGTTTTCTTAGCATGTAAAAGTAATTCATAAAAGAATAAGGTATCCTGTCCGCCTGCGTTCTCAATCATTTTCAGATTGTTCTTCTGAATGATTTCCTTTTTAACAATCACTGCCTGTATACTTTGGGCTCTCAAGTCCGTTTTCCGAAGCAATGGTATGGCATTCGTGATCGTATCCTTTTGGATTGCCCGGCTGACCGTTTTATAATAATTAAAGGCCCCTCTCTTTACATTATCGAACTTCACCATATTGCCTATCGCCATATCAAGATCCTCATTCTGCTGTAACACTTCGAGCAATTGTGAATACCCGTCGTTGATTGCTTCATTATCTGGATCTAAATATGTGACGTACGCAGCAGATGCTAATTCAGCCCCTTTGTTCCTTGGCCGGGATGCACTTCCGCTTCCTCCGCCCTTATAGTAAAAGGTTTTTACATTCGGATATTCTTCACTTAAACGATCTATTATCGCTAATGTTTCCCAATCAGTTGAACCGTCATCAATCAGAATGATCTCCATTTCATCAAAAATACTGCTTCTCTTCAAACTCTGAAAACACTTAAAAAGCAAATGCTTGCCATTATTATAAACAGGGATAATGACAGATAAGGCGTATTGCCGATGAACAGCCGGCTTCACAGCTCGTGCCATTCTTTCGTCATACTCAAAGTGATCAATACTGTAGCCGTTCGGGATTTCTGCTTCTCCGTTCATATGTAATAAATCTTCAGCCGAAAAGCTTTTAGCCGAAAAAACGGAACGGAATTTATTTTTCATAACCCCTACGTAATCATGTTCACTCCCTTTCATTAAGGTGCCATCCCGATAATATCCATCCTTCGTGATATAATCAGAGTCCGTATATTTGAAACCATTGATCATATCTTCGAGGTAATATTCCTTATAAGTGGACGTTTCGTCAAAAAATGCAATGAAGTCATACTTCTCCCTGATTTCTTCATTGAAATCTTTTTCTAAAATCAGCTCTTTACAGTCATACGATTGACGATGAAAAGATTTCAGCACCTGTTCATTTTTGGTTTTTACGACTACTGCTGCTCTTTTTGGCGAATTGTCCTTGCTCGCCATTCCGATACACTCCAGCAAGTAATCGAACCGATCAAAGGTGGTTTTATCTCTGAAAACCTCTCTAATCCCGCTTACCTGATGCTGATAGACCTCTTCTTCATTCATGGAAAGAAGAATTTCTCCGGCTTCCTTCTTATCATGCACCATAAAAACATTTGGGAATTTATTATTCACTCCTACGCTGTAGTTTGATATGACCAGGTTCCCTAACGCCTGCAGTTCATACACTCTGTTCGCAAACATGGTGTCACTGTATTTCACCGAGTTTAAATTGATGCCCCAGTCATATAATTTATGGATTTTTTGTAAATAATGATGCGGAATAGAGGGGGCTATATATTTCAAATATTTTTCCGGAAAAAAATAATCCGGATGATTGATTGAATAGTTTCTGTCGATAATCAGTAAATCTTGGTTTGCTTCAATGAGTCCATCAAAGATGGTTTCAGTTTCCTTTTGCCTGTCCGGATATTTGTTTAACCACGAACCGGCAAAGAAGATTTCTTTTCTTTTCTCCTGCTTCTTCATATTGATCGGATTATGATAAAGCGGATTGATGCCAAACTCCAGCACAAAGACATGTTGGTTTTGGCAGTGATTTTTATAATCCTCCACTTTCTCGATCGCTGTTGTGAAGATATAGTCACACTCTGCAGCGATATCAATAAATTTATCATAGTTGACAGGATCCTCTTTTGAATAGAATACGACCTTTTTATTCTTCTTTTTGAATTCTCTGATCATTTCATATAATTCTCTTCTTCGATTGGAAGCAGGGTTCGCTACACCCCTCCATTCGTTGCCCAGTCCTTTCCATGTTGTCGCAACCAGAAATACATCCTGTTCCTGTATATGTTCTTTATAGTTTTCATAGGTCAAATATGTGAAGTTGGCCACGTCTTTAAAGGATTGGTATAAAAATTCATCCGCAATGATTCCGACGTTGACATTCCTTTTTTCAAAATACCTGGAGCCATTGCTGTCTGAAATGGATTCAAGCAAACCTTCCACTTCGCTAAAGTAGTTCTTTTGTGCTTCCCTCTCTTTTTTAGCAAGATATTCCTGGATATATTCTTCATCATAGGTATCAAGGATAAAGGGAACTTGATAAAGCTCGTTATTCAAATATCCTTCGATATCCCCTGATTGGATGAGATTTAATCGTTCTTTTCCATTTCTAATCGCCTTTCTGATTTCTGTTTGTTCTTTGTTTATCATGAGCAGGCGTCTTTCCATTTGTTCAATCTTCATCATTTTGTCACTGGCCCTTCCTGAATAATCTCATTTTCTTCCAATAAAAGAGTGTGATTTTCCCTAACTTAGAATGACTGATGGCATCATATCTTAGTTTCAATTTTTTATGTGCCAGTAAGAGCTGCTTTTCCTCATTCAGCATCTGCAGCATCTTTTCTTTGCTTTCGTTATGCGCCTGAATTTCTGCCGCAAGCTGCCTTTTTAATGTTTCGATAAGATTCTCTTGTTCGCGCTTTTCTTCAGACAGCTTTTCTATTTTCTGTAATAGCTGCTCATTATGGCTGCTTCTGTTGTGATCCTGCAAAGCATCTAATTTCCCAGATACCTTTTCGATCTCTTCTTTTATTTGTTCATGTCTAACTTGGCTGTTCTCTGTTTCTTTCAGTAATCGCTCCAGCATATCTTGTGCTGAAGCAGTTTTTAACAATTTAACATTCGCTGTATTTATCGCGCTGTGATTCTTATTGATCATCATTTCACTTCCCAAAATTTTCTGTCATGCAGAGTAAAAAGCCTCTTATTAAAAAATTTACTATTATATATGTTCTGATTCACTTATCATTATTGAACCTTTGTAGCCATTTCTTTAATCTTAGAACAACCGTACCACTTTAAATTCATCTCTGTCAGCAGTTGTAATGTAAAGATTTCTTAATATTTTGTAAATATTTTTGCGGCTTATATACAAGTCAGCTGTTTGGGAAGCTCACAATACAAAAAAGAGATCGAGAAATGTCTCTCGATCCCCTGTTTAATCCTTATTTCGATAATTCCTTCAGTAATTCCGCAAGCAGCTCTGTTCTCTCCATCAAGCTGTCGAGCTCTAAATATTCTTCTTCACTGTGTGCCTTTCCTCCAATCGGACCCAGTCCATCGACAGTAGCCGCTCCGGCTGCTGCGGTGAAAGAGGCGTCAGACCCGCCGCCTGTTGCGGTATCCGTGATGGGAATGCCAAGCTTCGTCCCTGCTCTTTGGATGAGGTCCAAAAGGGCCATCGTTTTATCCGATTTCGGCATTGGCGGCCGGTTGATTTTTCCGGTCAGGACAGTGCTTGTCCCTTCAATATACGTTGTGCTGCAAATTTTATCGATTTGCTCAAGCAGCGGCCCGCACTGATCCAGGGAGGCAATCCGGACATCAATATGGGCTTCAGCCTCTGCCGGTACGGTGTTCACCGCTGTTCCGCCGCTGATCAGGCCGCAGTTTACACTGATGCCGTGCTCATGATCATTGAGTTTTTGCAGATCAATGATCTTGTGGCATAGCTCTTCAATGGCGCTGATTCCCTTTTCAGGCTCGATTCCTGAATGGGCTGCCTTTCCTTCCACTGTAATATGGAATTGGCCTCCGCCCCGCCGTGATGTGACGAGAGATCCGTCAGGCCGGGCCGGCTCCATAACGAGGGCATATTTTTTGCTGCCCGCTTTTTCCCTGATAAGGCTGCGGGAGGTCGGCGACCCGATTTCTTCATCACTGTTCAGAATGATCACGATATTTTTCAGAGCCGGGTCCTTGGCTGCAGCCAGTCCCTTTATCGTATACAGGAGCTGAACCTGGCTGGCCTTCATGTCAGCAACTCCCGGTCCGTACGCCCTGCTTCCGACGATTTGAAAAGGCCTTTCGGCGGCTGTGCCTTCCGGAAACACTGTATCCATATGAGCCACAATTAAAATCTCGGCATCCTTTTCCTCTGGATGGCGGATCACAAGGTGGTTTCCCTGGATCTCTTCTTGTATGATTTCTACGGCAAGGCCCATTTTTTCATATTCTTCCTGCAATATTGCGCCGACTCGGTCCACGCCTTTCTTATTATGCGAACCGCTGTCGATATTGACCAGCGTTTTTAAAAGCTGAATCATTTCTTGTTCTTGTCTCAACCATTTCATCTACTTTCCTATTAATACGCCTTCATATAGTGTACTTTGTTTTCTCCTGGATGTGTATGGTTTTCTGGAAGGTTTTTGACAAAGCGGATGAAAATACTTCCGAGAGGGACAGCCTCCAATTAAATTTTCCAATGCAAAAAGCCCTGCACATTATATGCAGGGCTTGAATGAGTAAGATAAGCGCAAAAGTCCCGATCGTGCCGTTTTTGCCTTTGTTTTGAACCCGCTCTCCGCAGGTGGGTGCTCCGTTCCAAGCGTTTGTAAGTCCTCTCAAAGGAGGCAGGTACGCAGCTCGAAAACTTGGGCTCCCGTAACTATAAGTGTTCGGTCAAAACTTATAGGTTAAAGAACGTACACATCAGGACTCTTGCTATTTGAATGTATCATATCATATCCCGGACATTTTCTTCAAGAAATTGACCCTGGGTATAATTTCATATTTTTCCAAAAAGAACTCAGTTTTTTTGCAGAGCTGCAATAGCTAAATGCAATTCCTTCAGCTGGGCATCGCTTACTTCGCTTGGCGCATCTGTCAGCAAGTCGCTGGCGCTTGCTGTTTTCGGGAACGCAATGGTATCGCGAAGATTGGTCCGTCCCGCAAGCAGCATCACCAAACGGTCAAGACCGAGGGCAATTCCGCCATGAGGCGGTGTACCGTATTCGAAAGCTTCCATTAAGAAGCCAAATTGCGCATTGGCATCTTCTTCTGAGAAGCCGAGCACTTTGAACATTTTCTCCTGGACATCCCGTTCGAAAATACGAAGAGATCCTCCGCCCAATTCATACCCATTCAAGACCAGGTCATATGCTTGAGCGCGCACTTCTCCAGGATTGCTTTCAAGCTTGTCAAGGTCTTCACGGAATGGCATCGTGAATGGATGGTGCGCGGCAAAGTAACGTCCAAGCTCTTCGTCATACTCAAGAAGCGGCCAATCTGTTACCCAAAGGAAGTTGAACTTGCTTTGGTCAATCAGATTGCGTTCTTTTCCAAGCTTGACGCGAAGCGCTCCAAGGGCGTCAGCGACAACACTTTTCTTATCCGCTACGAATAGAAGCAGGTCTCCTGTTTCCGCTTCAAGAGCTGAAATGAGCTGTTCTTGATCCTCTGCAAAGAACTTGGCGATCGGCCCTTTGACTCCTTCTTCTTCCACTTTCAGCCATGCAAGGCCTTTTGCGCCGTAGATGGCAGCAAATTCGCCGAGGGCGTCGATGTCTTTACGGGAGTAATCGGCCGCTCCGCCTTTGACAACGATGGCTTTCACCTGTCCGCCATTCGCAACAGCACCGGAGAACACTTTAAATCCGCTGTCTTTAACAATCTCAGAAACATCCTTCAGTTCCATGCCGAAGCGTGTATCCGGTTTGTCTGATCCAAATCGGCTCATGGCCTCATCATACGTCATTCTTGGGAATGGCAATGTAACGTCCAGACCCTTCACTTCCTTCATGACTTTCTCCATCATATTCTGCGTCATATTCATAATGTCCTCTTGGCTCATGAAGCTTGTTTCGATATCGATTTGGGTGAATTCTGGCTGCCTGTCAGCACGAAGGTCTTCGTCACGGAAACAGCGTGCAATTTGGTAATAGCGTTCGAATCCGGAAACCATCAGCAATTGCTTGAAGAGCTGCGGAGACTGCGGCAGCGCATAGAATTCCCCTTCATGGACACGGCTTGGAACAAGATAGTCCCGTGCGCCCTCAGGCGTGCTTTTCGTCAAAATCGGTGTTTCAATATCCAGGAAGCCTTCAGAATCCAAAAAGTTCCGTACAGCTTTCGTCGTTTGATGGCGCATTTTCAATGTTTCATACATGGCCGGACGGCGCAGGTCCATATAGCGGTATTTCAGACGAAGGTCTTCAGAAACCCCTGTTCTTTCATCAATGGCAAAAGGAGGTGTTTTTGCTTCGTTAATAATCGTTACGCTTTCTGCCTGCACTTCGATTTTTCCAGTTAGAATGTTCGGGTTAATATTGCCGCTCTCACGTCCAATGACCGTTCCTTGGATATCAAGAACATATTCATTTCTGATTTTCTCGGCAGTGGCCAGTGCTTCAGCCGACAAATCCGGATTGAAAACAACTTGCACTACACCGCTTCTGTCGCGGAGATCAATGAAGATTAATCCTCCAAGATCCCGCCGTTTCTGAACCCATCCTTTCAGGGTTACTTTTTCACCAATTGCCGATTCTGACACTTCACCGCAAAAATACGTTCTGCCAAACATGCTCGTTTCCTCCCTTAAGCCTGAAGTTTTTTAAATTCGTCTGTAAATGTCGCTAATTCCATTTCAACCTGTTCGCCTGTTTCCATGTTCTTAAGGTTGATTTTTTGATTAGACAGTTCATCATCACCCAGAACAGCTACATATTTCGCCTTGAGCCGGTCCGCTGATTTAAACTGGGCTTTCACCTTGCGATCGAGATAATCCTTTTCCACAGTAAATCCAGCTTTGCGGAGCTCATAAGCAAGCTTCACTGTATAGTCTTTGGCCGCATCGCCTAATGAAACGAAGTAGCAATCGATACTTTCCTCGATCGGCAGCTCCACGCCTTCTGCATTCAGAGCCGCAATCAAACGTTCGATGCTGAGCGCAAAGCCGATTCCCGGTGTTTCCGGTCCGCCGATTTCTTCAGCAAGGCCGTTATACCGCCCGCCGCCGCAAAGGGTGGTAATGGCGCCGAAGCCTTCTGCATCGCTCATGATTTCAAAAGCGGTATGATTATAATAGTCTAAGCCCCGTACAAGTGTTGGATCCTCTGTAAATTCAATCTCAAGGTCAGTCAAATGCTGTTTCACTTTCTCAAAATAAGCACGGGACTCTTCATTCAAATGTTCGATAATAGACGGCGCTGTCTTCATCAGCTCATGATCATGATCCTTTTTGCAATCAAGAATCCGAAGCGGATTTTTCTCTAAGCGGTTCTGACAGTCGCTGCAGAATTCGCCAATTCTCGGCTGGAAGTGCTCAATCAGCGCATTTCGGTGCGACGTCCGGCTTTCTTTGTCGCCAAGGCTGTTGATCACAAGCTTCAATTTTTTCAAACCGAGTTCTTTATACAGGCTCATGGCCAGTGAAAGCACTTCTGCATCAATGGCAGGGTCCTTGCTCCCGAGCGCCTCAATCCCGAATTGAACAAACTGGCGGAAGCGGCCTGCCTGCGGACGCTCATAGCGGAACATCGGTCCCACATAGTAAAGCTTCACCGGCTGATTAGCCCATCCAAACATTTTGTTCTCAATGTATGAACGTACAACAGAAGCTGTTCCTTCAGGACGAAGGGTCAGGTCACGTCCTCCTCTGTCTTGGAACGTATACATTTCCTTCTGAACGATATCGGTTGTATCACCTACACCGCGCAGGAATAATTCAGTATGCTCAAAAATCGGAGTCCGCACCTCTTTATATTGATAGCGGCGGCAAAGCTCGCGCGCTGTGTTCTCGATATACTGCCAGATTTCCGATTGGCCCGGCAGGATATCCTGTGTTCCTCTTGGAATTTGAATTGCCATCGTTTTACCTCCTTATTTAAAAGAGCAGGGCATAATTTTCAACGGAAAGACAAAAAACTCCCGTCCCCTGCAACAAAACTGTTACAAGGGACGAGAGTTAGATCCCGTGGTGCCACCCTAGTTGAGGCACAACAAATAGCCTCCGCTCAAAACAGTTAACGCCTGTCTACGTCCATCCCCTACTAAACCGTCCGTTTTTCAGGGCGAAGCCTACAGAGTGTTCTTTCATCGAGTCATCATGCGGATGCTTTCAGCCGGGGACATCCTTCTCTGGTCCATGTGTATCTTGATTACTCTTCTCCATCATTGGTTCTTGCTATTCACTATGTATGATATTGTACTATCATACGAAGCTTCCCGATTCTTGTCAAGAGGACGACTTAATGCTTCCATGGCTTTTCTGTATTTTTGACCGTACGATTGTTAATCACGAAATCTGAAGCCGCGGCCATGATTCCCTGGCTCTGCTCCTTTTGAATGAAATCTTGGAAATCCATCCCCATCATCTGGTTCTCTCCAGACAGGCTGGTTTGGCCTTTTTCGCTGAATTTCATGAACAATCCCTCCCATTAACATTTTTTTACCCGATTTTCTGCTATATATTCTTCCCTAAAGAACTGTTTTTCTTGCATAATAGAAGAGGAAATTCTTTCATAAAAAGAGAAAACAGTATAGATGAAAACAGAACTTGGAGGGAACATCCTGAATGATCCATATATCATGCAGATGGGTACTGACCCTTCTGCTTATTGCCGCAGCTGTTTTTCCCGCTGCGGCATCAGCAAAAGCAGCCGGGGAAATCACGGTGACCGCCGATGTGGCAAATGTCCGCGAAAAAGCCGATCTTGATTCTTCTGTCATTCAAAAAATAAAAAAGGGCGAAACGTATCAAATCGTCGATGAAAAAGGGGACTGGCTGAAGATTCAATTAGACGCCGGAAAAACCGGATGGGTAGCCAATTGGCTTGTCGCTGTAAATCAGAGCCAAACAGCAATGCAGCCTTCAAAAACAGCGAAAATTTCAGCGGATTCCGTTCGCGTCTACGACGGGCCCGGTGAGAACTTTCATGTCATCGGAGCCATTTACAGCGGAACAGCCGTAAATGTGACCGAAACAAATAAAAACTGGATCCATATTGAATCGGCCGGTTTCGAAGGCTGGATTCCGGCAAGCTCAGCTTCCCTTTCTGAAACGGTCAATACGGGAAAAGAGAAAAAGGCCGAACAATCCGGAATCATTACAGGCAGCAGGGTCAACGTTCGCGCGGAAGCCAGTACGGACGCAAACGTTCTCGGCAAACTCGACCTGCAGACGCCTGTTTCAATCTATTCGATAAAGAACGGCTGGGCTGAAATCGACTATCATGGCCGTCACGGCTGGGTTTCAGAGGAGTTTGTAGAACTCACGGAGACCGGTAAAGAAACCAAAAGTCCGGGCCATACAGGAAAAGTTACCGCCTTACAGCTGGCCGTCCACCAAACTCCATCCTTAAACGGCCAAAAAATCGGGGATGTGAAACAGGGAGAATCTTATGCCATTCTGAAAGAGAACGGACAAATGGTCCAAATTCAGTTTGGAAAAAGAAAAGGCTGGGTGGCTGGCTGGTACCTTGAAAGAGAAAAAACCAAAAAGACCAAACAGAGCGTCAGCCTGAAAGACCGGAAACTGACCGTGCTGTATGACGGTGCTATTTTGCGAAAAAAAGCAGATCCTTATGCTTCAGCTGTTCAGACAGCAAAAGAAGGCGATCAATTTACCGCTGCCTCCCTTGAAGGCAATTGGTATAAAGTCACGTTAAAAAATAAAGATACGGCTTATATTGCCGGCTGGATGGTTTCCCTACAAGACTCAGCAGAGCAAGTGAAGCGCCCCGGCGTTATGAAATACCTGGAAGGTAAAACGATTGTCCTCGACCCTGGCCATGGCGGCAGCGACGGCGGGACCATCGGAAGGCGCGGAACATTGGAGAAAAACATGACCCTACAGACGGCAGAACTTCTTCAGGATAAACTGGAAGCGGCAGGGGCTGAGGTCTATATGACACGGAACGGAGATACGTATATCCCTCTTCCTTCACGGGTAAGCGTATCCCATATCCATAGTGCCGATGCTTTCGTCAGCCTGCATTATGACAGTGCGGAAGATGGCAGAACCACCGGTACGACAGCCTATTACTATCACGCCTACCAAAAAGGGCTTGCCTCCACGCTCGCTTATTCCCTAGAATCTGCCCTGCAGGCGAAAAGCCGCGGAGAACGGGTTGGCGACTTTCATGTGGTCAGAGAAAATAAACGGGTAGCCGCCCTTCTTGAATTAGGCTATTTAAGCAATCCTGTCGATGAACAGGCCATCCGCTCTCCTGAATATCAAGAAACGATTACGACCGCTATCTATAATGGACTTGCCATGTATTTTAAAGACTGAACATATAGAGAGGAACAGACTATGCAGTAACTGAAAAGTATCAAATTTCTCTGTGAGAAGTTTGATACTTTTTTTGTTCCCGCTTCTATTTTTCATACTGCATGAGAATTTTCTGTTTAGCGGTTATTAGTCGGTTAAAGCAGGAATCATCTTGTCAAAATGGGACCTTTAAATAAAACCCTCAGCACCAAGCTGAAATGGCCGTATAGATGGCTTTTTTGTGCCGGATTGCGGAATAAACCACAACAGAAGCAGAAGGTTTGTACAGCATCAAAGCTTATTCTGCAGCCCTTGCAGAAAAAGGAGAGGCTGTTTAATGGACGGTAAAAAATGGGGGAAGTAAGAAGCGAAGAAAGGCCATTACGAAGAGAAAATCCTAAAAGAGAACTGGGAAGTGGATTTAACAGATCAATAAAACGTCTTTGATTGCTTTTGCTGCTTCATCAATATCTTGATAGGTCTCTGTATGACAATCTCTCAGATTCGTGAGCTGAAAGATATAAGGCGAAGTATGTCCGGAAGAGCACATGACTTCCATACAGGGTTTCCCTTCTATAGAAAAGGTGTGAGTAATATCCACTTCATTGAAATAGCATAGCTCGGCCAGCATTTTTTTCACTGGATCTGAAGACATAGACAAAACTCCTTTCTATTGGCAAGGTATTGAATTCCCTTATCACTACCATACCATCCGCCTGTGCTTCTGTATATAAAGGTTTTTGCCAGTTTGTGACAAAAGCTGTCGAATTCTCTTAAAATGAAAATAAATTGGTGATTCTTGGAATATCCTCCTTTCTTTTCAATTTCTTGCATTCGACCTCACCCAAACATGAAAAATCCCCTGTGCAGTTTACACAGGGGACAGCAGGGTCTATTTTTTACTCTCCAAAATCAGGGTAACCGGCCCGTCATTGGTCAGCTGGACATCCATCATCGCTCCGAATACGCCGGTTTCGACTTGGACACCGCGTTCTCTCAGGATTTCATTAAACCTCTCGTACAGAACATTTGCTTCTTCCGGACGGGCAGCTTCCATAAAATTCGGTCTCCGCCCTTTGCGGCAGTCTCCGTATAGAGTGAACTGGGAGACGGAAAGAATAGACCCCCCCACATCCAGCAAGGAATGATTCATCTTCTCCTGTTCATCTTCATAGATCCGAAGGTTGACCACTTTGTCTGCCAGATAGACAGCATCCGCTTCTGTATCCCCATGAGTAATACCTACCAGCAGGACAAGCCCGCGGTCAATCGCCCCGACGGTTTCACCATTCACAGTGACCTGGGCAGCCTTCGACCTTTGTAACACAACTCGCATGATATAAAAACTCCTTAATTCATAATCCTTCTGACTGAATAAACATCAGAGATTTGCTTTATCCGCTCGACAACCTTTTGCAGGTGCGCAATATTATGAATAAAGATAGACATATGAATGGTTGCCACTTTATTACGGTCCGATTTTCCAGATACGGCGGAAATATTCGTTTTCGTTTCATTGACTGCCTGAAGCACTTCGTTCAATAAGCCTCGGCGGTCATAGCCGCTGATTTCAATTTCCACGTTATATTCTTTGCGCTCATTCACGCTGCTTTCCCACTCGACCGGAATCAGACGTTCATCCGAAGACTCATCCAGTTCAAGGTTCGGACAGTCCTTCCGGTGAACAGATACTCCGCGGCCTTTTGTGATATAGCCGACAATTTCGTCTCCCGGCACTGGATTACAGCAGCGGGACAGACGAATCAGAAGATTATCGATACCGGGAACCCGGACGCCGGAGTCACGCTTTTTCTTCGTGCCATTGAACGTTTTTAACTCAGACACCGCTTCTTTGATATCCGGTTCCTGCTCCATGATCTTTTGCTTGCGAACTTTTTCAGTCAGGCGGTTGGCAACTTGCAGAGCCGTGATTCCGTTATAGCCGACAGCTGCATACATATCCTCTTCATTCAAGAAGTTAAACTTGTCTGCAACCCGCTTTGTATTGTCCGGAGCCATAATCTCCTTGACATCGAATTCCATTTCTTTGATTTCTTTTTCTACCAGCTCGCGCCCTTTTTCGATATTTTCTTCACGGCGCTGTTTTTTGAAAAATTGCCTGATTTTATTTTTTGCCTGAGAAGTTTGCGTCAATTTCAGCCAGTCCTGGCTTGGTCCATACGAATGCTTGGATGTCAGGATTTCTATGATATCGCCTGTCTTTAATTTATGGTCAAGCGGAACCATTTTCCCATTTACCTTCGCACCGATGGTTTTGTTCCCGATTTCTGAGTGAATCCGGTAAGCAAAATCAATTGGATTGGATCCGGCAGGAAGTTCAATTACATCGCCTTTTGGTGTGAAAATGAAAACCATATCCGAAAACAAATCAATTTTCAGGGATTCCATAAATTCCTGTGCATCTGTTGCATCATCTTGGAATTCGAGAATTTCGCGGAACCAAGTTAGCTTTTCTTCGAGGGAGGACTGCTCTTTTACATCCGTGCCTTCCTTGTATGCCCAGTGGGCTGCAACCCCGTACTCGGCAATCCTGTGCATCTCCGTTGTCCGGATCTGTACTTCGAGCGGGTCCCCTTTCGGCCCAATGACCGTTGTATGAAGCGATTGGTACATATTCGGTTTAGGCATTGCAATATAATCTTTGAAGCGGCCCGGCATCGGCTTCCAGGCAGAATGGATGATACCGAGAATCGCGTAACAGTCTTTTATGCTGTTCACCACAATACGGACAGCCAGCAAATCATAGATTTCACTGAATTGCTTATTCTGCAGCGCCATTTTTCGATAGATGCTGTAAATATGCTTCGGCCTTCCGGAAATATCCGCCTTGATGTTCACATCCGCAACCCGATCCCGGACTTCAGAAATGACATCCTCCAAGTATTCCTCGCGTTCTGCCCGCTTTTTCTTCATCAAATTAACGATACGGTAATATTGCTGAGGATTCAGATAACGAAGCGCAGTGTCCTCGAGCTCCCATTTAATCGTGCTGATTCCAAGTCTGTGGGCAAGCGGAGCGAAGATTTCCAATGTTTCATTTGAAATCCTGCGCTGCTTTTCCTGCGGCAGATGCTTAAGTGTCCTCATATTATGCAGTCGGTCCGAAAGCTTAATCAGGATGACGCGGATATCCTGGGCCATTGCCACGAACATTTTCCTGTGATTTTCCGCCTGCTGCTCCTGCTGGGACTTATATTTGATTTTTCCGAGCTTTGTTACGCCATCAACTAGCATTGCCACCTCATCGCTGAATGCTTTCTCGATGTCCTCTAAAGTTACTTCTGTATCTTCGACGACATCGTGAAGAAATCCGGCCGCAATTGTGGCTGGGTCCATTTCAAGTCCGACCAGTATGCCTGCAACCTGGATCGGATGGATAATATACGGTTCTCCCGATTTTCGATACTGTTCACTGTGTGCTTGCTCCGCAAATTTGAACGCTCTATAAATAAAATCAGCCTCTTCCGGCTGAAGATATTGGCTCGCCTGTTCTACAACCTGCTCAGCAGTCATTATTTGATCATTAGCCATGTAATCACCTTAACCCCACTTTAACCGCCACCCTGCACCCTTGCTGCTCACAAGGTATGTTCCGGATAGAGTATGATTAGTTGCCCTTTGGTTCCTGACATCTCACAGAATCTGACAATTTTTGCAGTACAGACAGATGACAGGGATCGCAAACAGGCTGCTGCCCCTCATAAAAAAAGGGACACTAAGAAAAACTCGCCTTTAAAAGAAAAGGCGCAGTTGTTATTTCATGAATATCATTTCTGAAAGTCAGACAGTATTAAAAAATCATTATTATTACTATTATCGAAAAAAATCAAGAGGTTGTAAAGAGAAATCGCCTTATTTCTCAACAAAAGGAGGTTTTTTAACTGGAAATGTTCCCAAATGGAACAAAAAGCACCCCTAAGAAGGAGTGCTCATGCTGTTTTTATCAGTAGCTCATCAATGACAGGACGTCATAGCCTTTAAGCTTTGCTTTTCCGTCCAAATCAGTCAGCTCGATTAAGAAGGCAATGCCAGCAACAATTCCGCCAAGCTTTTCAACCAATTCAATGGTCGCCTCTATTGTGCCGCCTGTCGCAAGAAGGTCATCTGTGATCAGTACACGCTGTCCCGGCTTGATGGCATCCTTATGGATGGTCAGTACATCTGATCCATATTCCAAGCCGTATTGAACTTTGATCGTTTCACGCGGAAGTTTGCCTTCCTTACGTACGGGCGCAAAGCCTACTTCAAGTGAATAGGCTACAGGACAGCCAATAATGAAACCGCGCGCTTCAGGTCCGACCACAAGATCGATCTGTTTGTCGCGTGCATATTCCACGATTTGGTCTGTTGCATATTTATAGGCTTTCCCATTATCCATTAGGGTTGTAATATCTTTGAAGATAATGCCTGGCTTCGGCCAATCCGGCACAATTGTTACAAATTGCTTTAAATCCATTGCTTTGTTTCCTCCTCAAGGTCTCTTGCCTCTTGAACTAATAGATGGTTGAACCAATCGAATAATTGCTGATAAGAAGAATAAACAAGCTCTTTCTCAAGCTCAAACTGCTCTTTCTTTCTGTTAAACGACACCGATTCACTAAAGTCCCGTTTTTTCGCATTAGTCGTCAGTTTCATTAATCCATTCTCTATTGTAACAAAATCAAGTTCAAAAAACACCTCTGATATAAAATCAACCGTATCCCGGCTCCAGCCGCGGTATTTGGCAAGGTCATCACCATATCGATTCAAATCGAGCGGGCCTTTTTTTGCCAGGAAGGCATACATCCACTTAAAATGTTCCCTTGTCGGCATTGTGCTCAGGAAATTTTCCTGCGGATGATAGAAGTGAACATAAATCCTCGACGGTGTCTGACCCTCGAGAAAATCTTTCAAAAACTCTCTTGTCGGAGGCGTATCCATCAGAACGAGATGCGCCCCATCCAGATTCAGCCCATTTCCTGCCTCTTTCTCCTTAATATGCACAGTATCTGGCTGTTCTAGCAAAAATGGGTAACGGGTCAGGGTATCTGCCTGAAAAACAATAATCTTTCGGTTCGCTGCAGGAATAGCCGCAAGCCATTTTTCCGCCTGGCCTTTGCCGCGATAATCGAATAGCTGCCATTGATTAACTGCGATGTCCTGAACAAAAATCTGCGGCTTTTTCCGGTTATTCCATTCATTGACCGACAATTCTCCGATGACGGACACGGAGGCATTCGGCGAGATTTCATCGGCATAATGACCGAAGCCAAAGCCGACTCCATCCAGAATATGTTCTTCATTTTCCAGCTGGAGCTTCAAATGGGTCTGATTGGCTCCGATTTTTTTGATGCTTGAGAGCTTGGCCGACTCAATCATGATCTTCGGCTTCGGATTCCCGACACCAAACGGGGCAAGCAGATTCATTTCTTCAATGGTCTGAATAGAAATCTCCGAGAGATCTGCCTTTTTATCCAGCTTTGTGACCGGGATAAAGTCTTCTTCGCTTAAGCTCTCTTTTGCGAAAAGATTAAGCCTGCTGCGCAGCTCGTCCACATCCTCCAGTTTCAGCGTCATGCCGGCCGCCATCGGGTGTCCGCCGAAATGCGGGAGAAGCTCGCGGCATTTAGACAGATTGGCAAACAGATCAAAGCCTTCTATGCTTCTTGCAGATCCTTTGGCAAGGCCTTTCTCCGGATCAAAGCTGAGCACGATTGCCGGACGGTAAAAACGCTCCACAAGCCTAGATGCCACAATTCCCACCACACCGGAGTTCCAGCCTTCACCGCCTACGACGAGCACACCGTATTCATCAATCGGGTAGTTTTCCTCCACCTGCTGAATCGCATCTTTGGCAATCGATTCCACGATTTCCTTTCGTTCTTTATTCGTCTCATCAATTTCCTGGGCGATTGCTTCGGCATCCCGCATATCCTCCGCCATCAGTAACTCGACGGCCGGATCAGCCGGACCCAGCCTTCCCGCTGCATTGATCCGAGGCGCAAGCGAGAATCCAATCGTTTCTTCCGTAAGTGACCCCTGCTCTACGCCGGCCACTTTCATTAAAGCAAGCAAGCCAGGCCTTCTTGTCTGCCGCAGTTTTTCAATGCCTTTAGCCGCAATCAGCCGGTTTTCATCCATTAAAGGAACAAGGTCAGCAATGGTGCCAATCGCTGCCACTTCGAGCAAATCTTCTGGAACTTCGCCAAGAAGCGCATGTGCAAGCTTAAATGCCACACCGACACCGGCTAAATCCTTGAATGGATATGGATTGTCTTCAATTTTCGGATGGATGATTGCAAGCGCATCAGGAAGAACCGGACCTGGCTCATGATGATCGGTCACGATATAATCCATCCCAAGTTCCTTGGCAAGTGCTGCTTCATCAACAGCTGAAATACCTGTATCGACTGTGATCATCAGGCTGATTCCCTGGTCCGCAGCCAGACGAATCGCCATCGGATTCGGACCATACCCTTCGGTAAACCGGTTTGGTATGTAAAAATCCACCTCTGCCCCCAGACGCTGCAGAGCTGTCATCAGCACGGTTGTAGAACTGACACCATATAGTGATAGGTAAACCTTTGATATAATCTCCAGTTTTTCCCCCACTTCACACCGTACGTGAGATTTTCACCTCATACGGCGTTCCATCGACTAACTTCAAAACTTTGTTAATCTACATAACTTTACAGAATTCACATCTTATCACATGTTTGTCCTTTTACATCACTAAGTCTACCAGCTCAAGTTTTTTTCTTAGCTTATTGAGTTTATCCAAAACCCTAGTGTTTGTTATTAGATGTTTATACTTAGAGATTGTGCTTTCATCCTTAGCGTGGATAAGGATATGAACCCCTTTATCCACCAAACAAAGATTTTTATATTCATCAGTTCCGCCTTTAGTCCTCGGAACTTTGTGATGGCAATGTATCGATAAAGGATGAAGTAACTCACCTGTTACGCTACATTTTCCACCTTGTCCACTATATAATGCAACTCGATTATCATTATACTCTACACTGCGATCTCTCACAGGATGCTCCATAATATATCTCAATATCGCTATGTTTATTTTTGAAAGGTTACGATGAATTTCTTTTCGTCCTTCCTTAGTGTAGGCATTGACAATCTTTCGTTTCATCATTGGGTTTTTATGTCTGATATACCCAATAGGTAATAGTGGATTTCTTGATATAAACCTCATTTGTTTACTTTTCCCGTATTCCTTTCTAATAAAGTCTGAACTAATATGCCCAGTTTTCTTAATTCGCCTTTTCATGGGGTGATCTTTCATACAAGCGTTAATCTCATATGCAATATCTCCCATGTCTTCTGCGACTAAGGTGGCAATACGGCAATATTGATGAAGCCCAATAACTGTTGAGTTGTAGAGCGAGACTTTTCTCTGCTGGTCGTTAATTCCCTTATCGTATCTAATATCATTGATGATTGCTTTGAGATTGTCTTTCGTTCTTTGTAATGCTTTATCGCATATATGACTCTTGACAATCCACTTGTTTCTTTTAGGGATTAACTTCATTTTGATGCCGAGAAATTCGGAGTAATCCATTTTTAAATTTACTATTTGAGATTTCTCTTCACTTATGTCAAGTTCGAGCCTATCTTTCAGCCACTTTTTAACTGCAAGGTATAGTCTTTTAGCATGATTGGGATTGCTACAGAAAATCTTAAAATCATCTGCATATCTCACGATGTAGCATTCTTTTAACTTTGTTTTGTTCCTAAGTTTTCTGTATTTATATCCTTTTTCGATGCTTCCCTTTCTATCCTTTCTTGCGTAGATAAAATCATTGTATACAGGATTATCCTCCCACTGGCTCTCTACCCACTTATCTAATTCATTTAACACGATGTTTGACATTAAGGGAGAAAGTATTCCTCCTTGAGGAGTACCCTTGTTATTTTCAATGATTTGTCCATTTGGTAGCTTGATTTTGGCTTTTAACATTTTTGACACAATTGATAGTAAATTTTTGTCTCTGATACCTAATGTCCACATTTGCTTTAGTAACTTTCCGTGACTCACATTGTCAAAGAAACCTTTAATATCAATATCAATTACGAAATTCATTTTTCCTTGCTGCATTAATTTATAGCTTTGTGCTATCGCATTCTCAACTGAGCGATTAGGTCTGAATCCGTAACTGTTATTTGAAAATTTAGCTTCTACAATGGGATCAAGTACTTGTAATATACATTGTTGGACTATTCTATCCCAAATAGCTGGTATTCCTAAGGGTCTAGTTTTACCATTGGGTTTTGGTATTTCTACTCGTCGTACAGCTTTTGGATGATAATCTCTGAATTTGTTCTTAACATACTCGATAAACTGTTGCTCACTAAGTTTGGCTACATGCTCAATTGTTCGTCCATCAACTCCAGCAGTTTTACTACCAGTGTTTTTCTTGATGTTACGATAGGCTAAATTAATGTTCTCATTTGAACTAATAATACTTATCAGGTTAGTAAATTTACTTCCTGATTTGCTTTGCTCGTACAGCATGTCGAAAGTACTTTGCATACTGTAGTACTCTGCATTGCGTAATTTAGACCTTTTCACATGTTTTGCAATTTGTGAATTTACCACAGACATCAACCCCTTTCTCAAGCGGTGATTCTCTTAGTCATAATCGAATCTGTGTCTGTTATGCATTTATAAGTCTTTGAAGTTACCGACTAGAGCCTATTCCTCCACCACTTATTATTATGGTTTCACAGGTACAATGGCTCCACTCTCACATGAGTAAATCGGTTTTAGTAGGTCACACACCCTTTATATACCGAACTGCTTCTTTGGTAGGTTAATACCTCCACACCCCATGTTTTCCACGTTCCAATTTCTCTATCCTTACATATATCCTTAGGTTTCTCCTATGGTCCTGTATGCTTGAACTTGCCTATAACAAGTTATGGATTTTCATAACGCCAGATTCTTACTCACCCACGCATACGATGGCACTGCCACCTGTTGCATTTCTACAACATCTACGTCTAGTCCCGTACATTCGGAGATTCGTCAGTATTTCGCAATACATTCTAACCATAGATATTTTCTGGACTCCCGGCATATAGGATACACCATCCACCTCTGGACAGCTTTCGTGTACTTATGTAGATGAAGATATTTCTACATGAGTCATACGGTATCTCTCTGCCGACTTCACCGAGCTTCACACCTTTCTATTTAACCTTAGAAAAAGCATGTCGGAGTATCAGAGTAGGCGTTTCAGGACGTTACGCCATCATTCCACCTATCAAGAAATCAGTTCTCCTAGAGATATTTAGAGACTCCCTAGTGCCTAACCTTTTCAGTTAGAAACGTGTCGCACCTGCATCATAATCACCGAAAATCCTGATTTTTTCGTTTTGCTCAATTGCTTTATTTATTCTGCTGACCGCCACATCCATATCCTTTAATAGAAACGGATCATAGAAGTCTTGTTTTTTTACAAATAAAAAAGACCGGGCTTGTTCCAGGGAAGTAAGGCCCCTATTCGCCAATAGCGTAGCCGCCAATGTTGTAATATGAAGATTGTCCGCAAGCATTGCCACTGTTTCCTCATCGGACCTCTGCACATTCCAGCGTGATTTAGACTTTAACATGAATTCACCCCTCAATCCCATTATTATATCAAATATGCAAGAAAGCTTTCAATCACCTCTAAATGGCAGACACATACATGTACGGCTGAATAAAAGAAAACAGGAAAAAAGAGCACCGGCAAAAACCGGGCTCTTCTTTGATTAAACCTGGCCTTCCAGGTTCTCTTTTTCTTTTTTCTCTGTATTTAACGAGCCTTTTTTCTTCAATTCTTTGATCTTCAGGTCTACCCATAATTGGGAAGCGATCAGAAGGGAAGAATAGACTCCGACTACCATCCCGATAAATAAGGCGATGGAGAAGTTCCGGATGGCCTCGCTGCCAAAAATCATCAGGGCAACGACAGTCACGAGAACGGTCAGCACCGTATTGATTGAGCGGGTCAATGTCTGACGGATACTGATATTCGCGATTTCCTCCAATTCTTCCGCTGTATTAATCCGCTTGGCCCTCTTCAGATTTTCTCTGATTCGGTCAAATGTAACAATCGTATCATTGATGGAGTACCCGACAATGGTCAGAATAGCCGCAATGAAGGTGATATCCACTTCAAGTCTCAAAACACTGAAAATTGTTATGACGAAAAAGGCGTCATGTAACAATGCCAGTACAGCCGGCAGCGCCATTCTCCATTCAAAACGGATCGTCACATACAGGATAATGCCGATGGATGCGATCAATGTAGCAATGAGCGCATTTTTCGCAAGTTCCTTACCGATTGTAGGCGATACCGTGCTGACATTCGGTTCTGCTCCTAAGTCTTCCTTGAAATGATCCTTCAGCTCAGCGATTTCGTCTTTATTCAGTACACCGACTGTGCGGACGATTCCAGTTTGGTTGTTTTCTCCGGCTAAACGAATATCTTTCGGTTCAATACCGAGAGCCGTCATTTCTCCTTCGATTTGTTCGGTTGTCAGTGCTTTATCAGAGGACAGTTCAATCCTTGTCCCGCTCGTAAAGTCAATGCCGAGATTCATTTTAAAAACAAACAGGAAGACGATTCCAATCACCGTCACCAGGGCGGATAACGTATAAAACAGCTTCCGGCGTTTTACGAAATCCAGCTTATCATAACGTGTCGGCATCACGAGTAAATCAATTTTCTTCTTGGATGCATTAGGAATAATCCTTTTCTTGCTTACTCCAAGCCAGCCTGGACGCTTATCAAACGCACCGCTTTTTACCCATAGTCCAAGGAAAAGACGGGTACCAAAAACAGCTGTGATAAAACTCATCAGGATGGAGATAATCAGAGTTGTTGCAAACCCTTTAACGGAGCTTGTCCCATAATAAAACAATACAGCTGCCGCAAGCAGGGTAGTCAGGTTCGCGTCGAAAATAGTACTTAAAGAATTTTTATTTCCTTCCGCAAAAGCTTCCTTCGGTGTACGGCCAAGTTTGAGCTCATCTCTGATCCGTTCATACGTAATGATATTGGCATCGACTGCCATCCCGACTCCCAGGATCAAGGCCGCGATACCCGGCAGCGTCAGCACCGCATTCATCCAGTCGAACACAAGCAATGTCAAGAAAATATAGATGGACAGGGTGATAACCGCAATAAATCCCGGAAAACGGTAATACAGAAGCATGAACAGATAAATTAGGCCAATGCCGATAATGCCGGCAAAAATGGTTTTATCCAGTGCCTCTGCCCCGAACTGTGCTCCGACAGAAGTTGAATACTCCTCCTGAAGGTTAACAGGAAGAGCTCCTGCATTCAGAAGGTCAGCCAGTTCCTTGGCTTCATCGACGGTAAAGTTCCCTTCGATGATAACCTTATTCGTCGCGAAAACATCGCGCACGGTCGGCGCGGAAATCATATTATCATGTGTGTCGGAATCCTTATAGGAATCTTCCCCCTCTTTGAAGTCCAGCCAAATGGCCAAAACATTGTTTGGATATTCCAGGCTTGAAATCTGCTTGGATATTTCCGTGAATTGGTCGGCGTCCTTCAAAGTGACTTCAACGACTGGCTTGTTCTCCTGGAAGGTCTGTTTCGCCCCTCCCTCTTTCAAGTCAGCACCAGTCATCATTTCCTTATCATTATAATCACGGAAGGACAGCTGTGCCTGAGTAGACAGAATTTCACGGGCATTGTTCTGATCCTTTACACCCGCCAGCTGAACCCGAATCCGGTCATCTCCTTCAATTTGGATGCTCGGTTCACTGACTCCCAGTACGTTTACACGCTTATCCAGCGCTCTTGCCGTACTGTTCAGCATTTCCTGTGTGACCTTTTCTCCTTTAAGCGGCTTCACCTTATAGAGGACTTCGAATCCGCCCTGAAGGTCTAAGCCAAGCTTAATGTTACCTAATATTCCTTTTGATGTTGCGCCCATTGCCGAAAAAATCAGCAAAATAATCAGGAAGAACGCAACGATTCTGCTTCGTTTGACCATTCTTTCATTAGGCCCCTTTCTTTATATGCCCAATCATGATGATGAGCGGAACATTACTTTGAATCAAAAAAGACAATAAAAAACGATAAATACAAACCTTTCAGCCATCCTCATTATGATTTAATTCAAAACGGCTGTCAATTTTAGTTAACCTGCAAAAACACCGGTTATTTGAGTAATTCCTTCAGCTCATTTTCAGATATAGGTGCAAAAATATTGGGAGACTTATAAGCCTCGACCATTTGGTACGTCATGAATTGGTTGCTTGTCAGCGACAGGATGTCGGAAACCAGTTCATGAATATGTATGCCTTCCTGCGGCCTTTTCCATTTTTTATTGGTCAGGTAGCTCCAGACATCCTCTTCCGTCACTGCTGCCAGGCCTACCATGCGAAATTCCTCCAGCTTGCTCTCAATGACCGGCCTTACTTTTGTATAAAATTGCTGATAGGGATGGATATAATTCATCATCTGCCTCCGTTCAAAACAGTTTGAAAGGCTGTTTCATTTCTTTCTTCCTCGGCTCTCAGCCGCCACGCACCGGGACTCCTATAATAGAGGGTTCGGTACTTCCCGCTGCACCCGGCCAAGTATGAAAAATATCAAATTTTCCGAAAACAGCTGTTTTAAAATGCAAGCGCTTGTTTATCAAACAGGTTGTCATGCTTTGTCCAATATGATGCATATAAATCAATTGTAAAGGATGAAAGCATTTTTGAGAAGGCAGGGATAAATCCAGATGTCAAAATTTCTTAAAGGGACGCTGATCCTATTAATAGCCAGCTTGATTACCAGGGTTCTCGGGTTCATTAACCGGATTGTCGTTGCCCGTTTTATAGGGGAAGAAGGCGTAGGGTTATATATGATGGCATTGCCGACACTGTTTCTGGTTGTGAACATTACGCAGCTCGGCCTTCCGGTTGCCATTTCTAAATTTGTTGCGGAGGCGAGCGCCAGAGGGGACCATCGAAAGGTTAAAAAAATCCTTGTTGTTTCCTTAACCTGCACGTTCTCTTTATCTCTTATCTTCACTCCGGCTATGATCCTGCTCGCCCCCACACTTTCCGAGTATTTATTTACTGATAACAGGGTTATATGGCCCCTTATGGCGATTGCGCCGATTGTTCCGATTATTGCCGTTTCCTCTGTCATCCGCGGCTATTTTCAGGGGAAGCAAAACATGAAGCCGTTTGCCTTTTCCCAAGTGATTGAACAGATTGCCCGCATTACGTTCATTGCCGTGCTGACGAAGGCCTTCCTTCCGTATGGGATTGAATACGCTGCTGCCGGTGCGATGCTCGCCTCTATTATCGGGGAGCTTGTTTCACTCATTTACCTTGTTTCCAGCTTCAAAATCAAAAAGCATTTCAAAATGCGCCGTGGTTTTTTCAAGGTACTCCATTCAGGCAAAAGTACACTGAGAGAACTGTTCGGGATTGCCCTTCCATCAACCGGAAGCCGGATGATCGGCAATCTGGCCTGGTTTGCGGAACCGATTGTGGTCGCTCAAAGTCTGGCCATAGCCGGTGTCAGTACAGCGCTTGCGACCCGGCAATATGGAGAACTCACCGGGTATGCACTGCCGCTCTTAATGCTGCCTTCCTTCGTCACCACTTCCCTTTCAACTGCTCTAGTCCCGGCTGTGAGCGAGGCCCAATCATCCAATAATATGACGCTGGTTGAGCACCGCCTGCAGCAAGCCTTAAAGATTACCTTTCTGACAGGCTGCCTTTCCGTAATGGTCTTGTACTTCTTTGCCGAGCCGATTCTGCTGCTTATGTATGGCTCTGACAATGCAGCCGTGTTCATCAAATTCCTGGCTCCCTTTTTTATTCTGTTTTATTTTCAGTTCCCGCTTCAGTCTGTGCTTAATGCTTTGAATATGGCCAAATCGGCGATGATTAACAGTCTGTTAGGGGCCGCTCTCAAAATTGCGGTCATATGGTTTTTGGCCTCAAAAGAAAACTTCGGAATCATGGGTGCTGCCATTGGCATTGCGGCTGGCACTTTACTTGTGACACTGCTCCATTTTTCTACCGTTCTTAAACTGGTACCGTTTAGTTTTCATTTGCGCAGCTATGCGGCAGGACTGCTGATTGCCCTTCTGTCCGGAATCGGCGGCCGGTTCCTTTTTAATCTGCCGACCGGCTTCCCGCTGACCATTCAATTGCTCATGTCCATCCTGTTTATCCTGCTTTTGTTCGTATCTCTGATGCTTTTATTCGGCCAGATCAGGAAAGAGCATGTGATCCGGGTACCGGTGATCGGCAAGTTCCTGGCTCTATTTGCCAGAGTCTGACTATTCATTTTCCTTTTCATCTTTAATATCGATATAAATTTCTCCGTTCATATAGCTGCAGTATGAGATATGTTCGGGGTTTTTATATCCCTTCTTTTTCAATTGTTCGCGAAGCCAGGCCGCATCTTTTTTGATTTCACGCAAATTCCTTTCTTGTATCTTTCCGTCCAGTACAAGCGGGTACGGGGAATTCACTTTTTGCGATTTTTGGCTCCCATGCTTTCTGATCACGGATAAATCTCCGGAGGATTCCAGGATCGCATATTCAATCTCATTAAGATCAAGGATTCCATGTGAGCGAATTTGGGTCAGTAAATCATCAAAATTATAACGCTGCTTCCGCATCACCTTTTCATCGATTTTGCCTTGATTAATAATGATAGATGGCTCGCCGTCGACTACTTCGCGGAATTTCGCGCTTTTCAGGGAAAATAACGAAGAAAGAAACTGGATAATCAATAAGACAATCATTGGAGCAAATGCCTTCATAATCGGCTTATCCGGGTCTTCGATCGCCATAACGGCTATATCCCCGATCATGACAAATACAACCAAGTCCAAGATGCTCAGTTCACCAATTTCTCTTTTTCCCATCAGGCGGAAGATCACGAGGATAAATATATAAATTAACAAGGTTTTTAAAACAACAACGAGATAGCCTTCCATGCTACATGCCACATCCTTTGCCATTTAGGATATCTCAATTAGCATGTGCGGGTGCCCTCCAAAATAACCGCTATTTTTTTGGCCTCCCGGGTTCCTTCTGGTCTAAATGGCCATTCCAGTGAATATGCTTGTACAGATAAAACGGTGATTTTAGTTGTACGACTGCCTACGAAAGGGGCGAATAAAGATCGAAACGAAAAAAATGAGCATTGCGGTCGTTTACGGAGTGGGCTCGATATTTGTTCAGGCGCTGATTGCCAGCCTGCTGTTTTCCTTATTGCTGCGTTTCACTTCGCTTACCGAACAATCCTTAACGTATGTCATCATGGCCGTTACTTTCCTGTCCATGTTCATCGGCGGATTCATTTCCGGGGCAAAGGGGAAAAGTCAGGGGCTTTTGCTCGGAGGCGGAACGGGGCTTGTCTACTTACTCATCATCTTCTTATTTCAATATTTAGGTCATGACACGCTGTTTTCTCTTAAGCAATGGATCTATTATATCTGTTTTGCTTTAACCGCTGCGATGGGCGGAATACTGGGCGTGAACATGAGCGGCGGAGGATCATCCAAGGACTCGTATTCATAAAAGAAGCAAAACAAAAAACCGGGCCTCGGCCCGGTTTTCAATTACTTATAATGATTTTTCTGGTGCGCTTTCCACTACTTCACGAATTGCTCCGCGGTCGAAAGTCAGCTTCGTGTTGTCAGCCTTGATGATTACTTTTGTATCATCAATGGCGTCAATCGTTCCGTGAAGACCTCCGATCGTCGCCACCCGGTCGCCTTTTTTCAGGCTGCTTTGCATGCTTTGAGTTGCCTTTTGGCGCTTTTGCTGGGGACGGATCAATAGGAAATAAAACAATACGAACATCAAAATCAATGGTAATATTTGCGTCAATCCACTCATCTATATATCGCTCCTTTCTTCACAGTGTAGTTGGAATCAGAAATTTTTGGCGTTTGGCTTATTGAAACCATAGCTTTCAAAAAATTCTTCCCTGAAGTCGCCAAGCCTGTCCTCGCGAATGGCCTGTCTGACTTGCTCCATTAAGTTTAACAGAAAATGAAGGTTATGGTAAGTCGTAAGACGAATTCCAAAGGTTTCTTCGCATTTTATTAAGTGGCGGATATACGCCCGGCTGTAATTCTGGCAGACATGGCAGCTGCAGTTCTTATCAATCGGTCCGAAATCCCGCGCATACTTGGCGTTTTTCACGACTAAGCGCCCTTCGCTTGTCATGAGTGTGCCGTTGCGGGCAATCCTTGTCGGGAGCACGCAGTCAAACATATCAACTCCGCGAATCGCTCCGTCAATCAAGGAATCAGGAGAACCGACACCCATCAGATAGCGCGGTTTATCCTGCGGAAGAAGCGGTGTTGTGAATTCAAGCACCCTGTTCATGACATCCTTCGGTTCGCCGACAGACAGGCCGCCAATGGCATATCCGGGGAAGTCCAGGGAAACAAGATCTTTGGCACTCTGTTTTCTTAGGTGTTCAAATTCGCCGCCCTGAACAATTCCGAACAATCCTTGGTCTTCAGGACGCGCATGGGCCTTCAGGCACCGTTCTGCCCAGCGGGAAGTCCGCTCGACCGATTTTTTCATATATTCCTCTGTCGCAGGGAATGGCGGGCATTCATCAAACGCCATCATAATATCCGAGCCTAACGCATTTTGGATCTCCATGGCTTTCTCTGGAGAAAGAAACAGCTTATCGCCATTCAGATGATTACGGAAATGAACGCCTTCTTCTTCGATTTTACGGAATTCACTTAATGAGAAAACCTGAAAACCGCCGGAATCTGTCAGGATGGCCCTGTCCCAGTTCATGAACTTATGCAGGCCGCCGGCTTCCTTGACAATTTCATGTCCGGGGCGCAGCCATAGGTGATAAGTGTTACTTAGGATGATGCCGGCTCCCATTTGTTTTAAATCTTCCGGGGACATCGTTTTTACCGTGGCAAGCGTACCCACTGGCATAAAAGCAGGAGTCTCAAAGGAACCGTGCGGTGTATGGACGATTCCAAGCCGCGCTCCTGTCTGCTTACAAGTTTTAATGTGTTCGTAACGTATTGCTGTCAAACGCCTTAACTCCTTTCAAGAGTCACTGTATTTATTTTACTTGATGAACATTGCATCTCCAAAACTAAAGAACCGGTATTTTTCTTCAACCGCTAATCGATAAGCATTGAGAACATGCTCACGTCCGGCCAGTGCACTGATCAGCATGATCAGCGTTGATTTCGGGAGGTGGAAATTCGTTATCATGGCATCAATGCCCTTGAATTCGTATCCAGGATAGATGAAAATGCTTGTCCATCCGCTTTCTTCCTTGAATCCCCCGTCATTTCGGGAAGCAATCGTTTCAAGCGTCCTTGTTGACGTCGTGCCCACCGTGACAATCCGTCCGCCGTTAGCCCTTACTTTGTTCAAAAGCTCTGCCGTTTCCGCTGTCATTTGATAAAATTCAGAATGCATTTCATGGCTGTCAATATCATCCACACTGACCGGACGGAACGTGCCCAGTCCTACATGAAGGGTAATGAAAGCAATATGAACGCCCTTTTTCTTCAATTCTTCAAGCAAATGTTCCGTGAAATGAAGGCCGGCAGTTGGTGCAGCAGCAGATCCCCGCTCACGTGCATAGACCGTCTGATAGCGGTCCTTGTCATCCAGCTGCTCCTTAATATACGGAGGCAGTGGCATTTCACCAAGCTCCTCCAAAATTTCATAAAAAATGCCGTTATATTCAAATTTCAAAATTCGTCCGCCATGGTCAAGCGTCCCTGTACAGACAGCAGAAAGCTTCCCGTCGCCAAATACGATGCGGGATCCTTCTTTAATCCGTTTGGCCGGCTTCACAAGTGTTTCCCATTCATCATCTGCTTCCTGCTTTAACAGCAGCACTTCAATGTGGGCTCCGGTATCCGTTTTTTCTCCATAAAGCCTCGCCGGCAATACTTTTGTATCATTCAGGACAAGGCAGTCTCCCGGGTTTATGTATTCCGTGATATGGCTGAAAACCTCATGAGTCACTTCACCGGTTTCCTTATCCAGCACCATTAGTCTGCTCGCTTCCCTGTTTTCCAAAGGAACCTGAGCGATTAATTCTTCCGGCAGATGAAAATCAAATAAATCTAATTTCAACTTTTCCACTTCCTTATTGTATTTCCTAGCTGTTTTCGCTTACCTAAACCGGCTGATCACATAAAAAATGGCCGAGAGCACGACACTTACAATAATCGACGTGACAATCGGAAAGTAAATGGCCGTATTGCCTTTTCTGAATAAAAGATCCCCGGGCAGGCGTCCAAGATTAGTGAATTTTAAAAGGAAACCCACTATAAATAGGACAGCCCCGAGCGTCATCAGAATTTTCGGCAGTCCGCTCATCTCTCCGGCACCTCCATGTGGAAATGTTCATAAACCAATGGCGTCGCCACTCTTCCCCTTGGTGTCCGCTGCAGAAAACCAATCTGCAAAAGGTACGGCTCATAAACATCTTCGATTGTGTGGGACTCTTCTCCAATCGTGGCCGCTATCGTTTCAAGTCCTACCGGGCCGCCGCGGAATTTTTCAATAATGCCTTTAAGTAATTTATGGTCAATATGATCCAGTCCTAAACGGTCCACTTGCATAAGTTCCAAAGCATAATCAGCAAGCTCAGCCGTGATAGTCCCATTCCCGCGCACTTGGGCAAAATCCCGGACCCTGCGAAGAAGCCGGTTGGCAATCCTCGGCGTGCCGCGGGAACGCCTGGCAATCTCGCCGGCGGCCTGCTGGTCGATTTCTGTATCCATAATCTGCGCCGTCCGGATGACGATATCTGTCAATTGATGCTCCGTATAATACTCAAGGCGGCTCAGCACGCCAAAACGGTCCCTAAGCGGTGCAGATAGGGAACCAGCCCTGGTTGTCGCTCCGACAAGTGTAAAAGGCGGCAGCTCAATGCGGATCGAGCGGGCTTCAGGCCCTTTTCCCACCACAATATCCAGGCAAAAATCCTCCATCGCCGGATAAAGCACTTCCTCCACTGCCCTAGGGAGACGGTGGATTTCATCAATAAACAGAACATCTCCCGGTTCAAGGGCACTCAAAATAGCAGCTAAATCACCAGGCCGCTCAATGGCCGGTCCTGCCGTTGTCCGGATATTGACACCCATTTCATTCGCAATGATCACGGCAAGCGTTGTTTTACCAAGCCCGGGAGGACCATATAAAAGGACATGGTCCAATGTTTCTTCACGCATTCGGGCAGCTTCGATGAACACGCTTAAATTGGCCTTCACCTTATCCTGCCCAATATATTGCCGTAAATTTTGCGGCCGCAGGCTTTGTTCAAAGGACAGTTCGTTCAAATCGGCTTCCTGATTGAATACTCTCTCCTCCAACTTTAGCCACCCCTTATCTTAACATCAATTGCAATGCTTTTTTAATATATTGCTCGGTTGTCAATTCCTCATCCTGCAGCTTCTTGGCCACTTTTTGAACTTCTCTCTCAGAATAGCCAAGCGCTCTCAGTGCCAGTGTCGCTTCTTCCAATTCCCCGCTGTATCCGGATGGGCTGTAAGCCGTCTGCTCTCCGCCATTGAAAAGGTTCGGGAATGCGTCCGGTATGACACTTTCCAGCTTGCCTTTCAAATCAAGAATCATTTGGCGGGCAGTCTTTTTACCGACGCCAGGGAATTTCACAAGGAAGGATTCATCTTCCTGCTCGATCGCCTGAACCACCTGGTCGACCTTCCCGGATGCAAGAATAGCCAGTGCCCCTTTCGGCCCGATTCCGGTTACATTCAGCAGCTTCGTGAACAGTGCTTTTTCCTGACGGGTCTTGAATCCAAAGAGGGACTCCATATCTTCACGTAGATAATGATACAGGAAAATTTGAATTTCCTGATTTAGCTGGGCAGAGAAAATGAAAGGATTTGGGGCCATAATCTGATAGCCAATCCCGCCATTTTCTACCACAATATATTCAGGGCCGATATAATCGACCTTCCCTTTTATATAATCATACAAATGACTTCTCTCCCTGATTTTGCTGTAAATCTCATTGTAGCATAAAAAAGGAGGGAAATTCATGTAAAATGGGCAGCGAAACGGCGTTATTTAGCAAATCTGCCTTCCAGGATCCAAAAGGCCGGCCAAACTCATCTATTTTCACCCCGAAAAACTCTGAGCGTATATATGCTTTTTGCAGACAAAAAAGGACGAGGGAGCCCGTCCTGGCTAATTCTTTGTATACGGTTCATAGCTTTTGATGAGTTTTTGAAATTGGTCTTTGTTAAGAATAGGAATCCCCCGCTGCAATTCTTCTTTTTTATAGGCTTCCAGCTGACCTACATCTACTTGGAAAAAAGACTGGATGATCTTATCATATTTTGGTTTTCCATTATAAATGGAGATGACGCCTTCTTCCGTCATACCAAAATACCCGTTCGCCTTCAGCAGCGGCGAAATGTCCTGTTCCCTTTTCTGAAAGATGATTTCTTTTTCATTTTGGTCGATCAGTTTCCAATCTTTATACTTGGCCCAGAAATCTTCCATCGCCCAAATCGTTTCCGTCACCTTTTCTTCGCTTTGTTCGCCGTCAAGGTACATGCGCTGCAGAATCACTTTTCGCTCTGTGGGACCCATTACGCTCTTGATGGTTTCCTCAGCAGAAGCATTCCAACATACAGGAATCAAGATGATTGCTGCAGTGAGCCATAAAAACAGACTTTTCATGTCATTCACCTCTCGTAGTGAAACTTGAGAACCTGCCTCATCCCCTGCTCTCATTCCTTGCTAGTTTGCACTGCACAATCAAAAATCATCCCTGTAATTGCTTATATATGTAAACACTGACTCCATCTCTGCTTGAAGCCAGTGTCCTTCCTTTATTGCAAATGATTTTTATGAATATCCAGGCTGTCAAATAAATCTGCCGTATCACGAAGAACCAGATCGGTCGGTCCCCCATCTCTGAGATTATTATCAAGAACCATCACCCTGTTATATACACCCTGATCAACCGTGACATACAAATCACGGCCTTCTGTCAGTCCGCTGATTCTCCTGCGGGCCTGTTCCCTTACTTCCTTCGCTCTCTCAGGCTGGCCATATTCTTTAAGCAGGACCGTTATAAGTACAGCATCGTCGGTGATGAGTGTCCGAGAATCGGCAACGCCGTTAAGTGAATTCACCTTCCTCATGATACTGTCCGCCAACTGACCATCATACGCTGTGAAATAGGAAGACTTGGCCGTCAGCGGCTTGCTTTCATGGCCATGGTAATTGCGGTCACTCCTGCTGTATTCTCTTCTCAGTTCGCCGTCCCTTTCTTCCATAAGTGAGGGAACCGGCGATCCTGCGTTCAGCTGGCGTACAAGCTGATCTTTTTCTGTGGAGTAGGCATCCTCATGAATCATCTGCGGACTCTCCCCAGCTTGCCCCCCATTAGACGAACAGCCGCCCGCTCCCATCAACAGGACGGTGCAGAATGGCCAAACCCAACGATTCTTCATAAAAATCCCCCTTCCTTCCTGCTGAGCACGAGGCTCTTTCTTAGGATTGTTTACAGAAGGGAGTTTGAAACCTGACAGTTATGACCATGACTCATTCAGGAGCCTGGCTATTTTCCGGTTGGTATCCATTCGTTTCTCAAAATGGTCAACCGTCTGGAGCCACACCTGCCGAAATTGGGCAGGATTTTTCTCTTGCCTGTTCCATTCTCTGAAAATGTCCGAAGGGTAGACCAAAGCATATAAAAAGGCTCGGTTATTTTGATAAGGCCGGAATTGACTGAAGTCCCATAATTCTTTCGCCGGTTCATCTAAATGGGACAGGATTCGGTTGGCATATTGAAGATAGTCGAACATGGCCGCTCCGTGTGCCGCCAAATCAAAATCAATCAGTGCAAGTGAACCATCCTCCCGCCGCAAAAAATTATGATGGGCGCAATCTCCATGAAGAATGGATTGCGGCTGTTTTTTCCAATCTTGCTGATTGGCCTCCATTCCTTCCAATGACCATTTTGCCCAGCGCAGCCACTCATTCAGCATGTGATCGGGCACATACTGCCGAATCAGCGGAAGATTCTTTTTAAATAAAAACGATCTCGCTTTCCATTTTCTCAGCTGATTAAAGCTTGGCATAGCCAGAGCGAGGTTTTCCGTCGACTTATGGAATTTTTCAAGCAGCTTTAGACCGTCTTCCCTGTCCTTCTTGTTCGAAAATAGAAACTTTTCCTTACCGGGCTCTAAATACTCAATAAATCCGTAATACTTGCCGCGGAAAGAGAACGGGCCCGGCTTATCCAGCAGCTGATACGTTTCTGAAAAACCGTGCTTTCTAAGCCCCTTTGTTAAATGAAACTGTCGCAGCCATTTCCCCTCATTATCAAATCCTTTTAAGATGAGAGGCCGATGATTTTTAAAAAACAAGAGGTAAACTTGGCTCTGGATATGCTGATGATGATCAAGCTTTAAACCGGATGTCTGTAAACAAGAGAGGAGACGAGTGTGAAATACACTGTCTCCATGGAAATCAATAGTCATTGCTTTCATCAACAATAGTTGGCATTCCAAATGCTTCAGGAGCCCGGATGCCTCCAAATTGATCAGGCATGAAAGCGCCCGGCATTCCCGGCATAGGTCCTGGCATCATTCTCGGCATACCCCCTTGCATTTGTCCCGGCATCATTCCCGGCATGCCCCCTTGCATTTGTCCCGGCATCATTCCCGGCATGCCTCCTTGCATTTGTCCCGGCATCATTCCCGGCATGCCTCCTTGCATTTGTCCTGGCATCATTCCCGGCATGCCTCCTTGCATTTGTCCTGGCATCATTCCCGGCATGCTCCCCTGCATATGTCCGTGTCCCATACCAGGCATGTTTCCCTGCATATGGTGTCCGTGTCCCATATCCGGCATGTTTCCCTGCATATGATGTCCGTGTCCCATATCCGGCATATTCCCCTGCATATGATGTCCGTGTCCCATATCCGGCATGTTTCCCTGCATATGGTGTCCGTGTCCCATATCCGGCATGTTTCCCTGCATATGGTGTCCGTGTCCCATATCCGGCATGTTTCCCTGCATGAATGGACCGCTCATTGAATCAGAGTTCATGCCATGCTGCATGCCCATTACATGATGGTGTTCTGTTTTTTCATGGCCGCCAAAGTCCGTTCCTCCTGAATGCGGAAAAGCCCCAGGAGCAAAATTCTGCTGTTTTATAATAAAGGCCTGCTCATGATGATGGTGAGAAGGATGACTTCCATGTGCCGGCTTTCCTTCCGTCATTGGTGCGCCCGGCATAAATTGGCCTTTTACTTCTGGTCCGTAAGTACCGACAATCGGACTTCCGCATCCGCAATCTTCTTCCTGCTGGAAAGAAGGCTGGACATATGAATGGGGCTGCTGAAAATGCCCCGGCATTTGATAAGAAGAGGACTCTTCCATATATTCATATGTCTGTTGGTTAAACATCCCTCCTGCAGATTGCTGTGTCGGGCTTTGGTATGGATGTTGGCCGGGAACGGGCATTTGATACGGATGCATCGGCATGGTTGGAAAACCGCCTGCTGCTCCCTGGGCATGAGCGGACGGAAACATATCGGAAGAAGATTCATTCCAGCAGTCTGCGCTTTCCTCTGTCCCCTGCCACTGCATCCCCGCGACATTGCCCATCATTGGGGGACTAAACATTCCCTGTACCTGAGGCTGCGGCATTGGAGCAGACGGAAAACTGCCATGTGCCGGTCCCGCACATGCCCATGGCGGCGGAGGACATTTAAATCCAGAGCCTGGCATAATTGGGGTAACCGGTATACAATCTGGTTCTTGCGAAATTGGCATTGGCAGCGGCACTGGCTTCGCAGCCGGCGGCTGCTGGACAGCTTCTGCTTTAGGCGGTTCTGGAATTTTAGGCTGTTCCTTCGGTGTTTGCGCAACAGACATATTCGCCATATTTACCATATAATAATTGTTAATATCCACTTCAGGAAGAACCGGCTTTGGCACTTCTTTAACAATCGGCTTTTCCTTGATTACGACCTTTTCTTTGGGCTGCTGTATAGGCATTTCTTTTGCGATTGGGTATGGCTGAGCGGCAGGCTTTTGCTGAGGCGGCGGTGCCATTGGCACTTCCTTTGCCATCGGCTGCTGCTGCGGCTGTACCGGATGTTCTTTCGCGCTGTAATGGACCTGAGGCTGGCCAGTCTGTTTTTTTACAGTACCTGACGTTCCAGGTATCTTAATTTTCATACCAGGCATCATCATATCTGGATTGCTTAATTGCGAATTTATTTTCTTGAGCTCTTCAAAACTGACGCCATACTTTTTTGAGAGCTTCCAAAGTGTATCGCCTTTTTGGACTATATGAATTTTCACGCTGCTAACCCCTCCTGTGCATATGTCCATATATACTATGAAGTCTTAGGTAAATTGCCAATCTTTTTTACATGAAAACTTATGCACAACCAAGTGATTTTATGATTCAGGGTCCGGATACACATTGAAAAAAACCCATCCTCCTTCAGCCTCCTGCTATAAAAAGACCGTGGTGCACATATAAAACAACAGGGGTATAAAAGAAGCCGTCAGGGCGAGTGCCCATGAACATTCTTCCTATGGTAAACTGGTAGTACTATCAGGCTGAGGAGAGAAAGCATAATGTCAGGAAAGAAATTATTAGGCGAAGAACGGCGATGGAAGATTCTGCAGCTTCTGAAGGAATCGAATCAACCGATTACAGGAAACGAACTTTCAAAAACCGTCCATGTCAGCCGGCAGGTGATTGTCGGGGATATTACGCAGCTGAAAAAAAAGAACGCACCGATTATCGCAACGAGCCAAGGATATCTCTATCTCCAGACCGGAGAACCAGGCCGTGCTGCTGAGCGAATCGTTTCTTGCGGGCATGGGCCGGACCGGACTGAGGAAGAGCTGTTTTTGCTCGTTGATCTCGGCGTATCTGTTCAGGATGTTCGAATTGAGCATTCTGTATATGGGACTTTAACCGCTTCGATCATGGTCAGCAGCCGGATGGAAGCTGAGCAGTTCCTTCAACAGGTCAAAAGAACGAAGGCACGCTATTTATCAGAATTAACAGAGGGTGTTCACTTTCATATGCTGTCTGCCCATTCGGAAAAACTGCTTGATCAAGCAGAAGAAGCCCTTCGTGATCGCGGTTTCCTAATCGAGTAAAAAACTCCCCCTGCGGTGTATGCCATAGGGGGAGCCGTTTATCATCGACTTCTTCATCATAAAAAAGACAGCAGACTGACTGCTGTCTCAAACTGCACTGCTTTTCATTAAGGTCGCAGCACACCGTTTTCCACTTTGAAGGTCGGATAGCTTCCAAGGATAGAAACCTTACAGCCAAGGGCCTCCAGTTCTGAAATGGCGCCGGGAATCAGTACCTCATCCATGGACTGTGCGATATCTATAATAAAAAAGTAATTTCCCAGCCCTGTTTTCATCGGTCTCGATTCGATTTTAGTCAAATTCAGCTTTCTCCAGGAAAATGCCGAAAGCACTTGGTGAAGCGCTCCGGAATGATCAGCCGGAAGAAGAACCATCAGTGTCGTTTTGTCCCCTTCAGACACTGCCTCATATCCTTTGAACGACACATCTTGATTGGACACCACTACAAATTTTGTATGATTATAATTATAGTCATGTATATTCCGTTTCAGGATCGTTAAACCATATTCCTTAGCGGCCAGTTCATTGGCAATCGCTGCTATCTTCTGATCTGGATGCTCTTGGACATACTTGGCCGCAGCGGCCGTTGAAGTGACGGTTTCATACGGCGTCCCTTTTAATTCTTTATGTAGAAATTTCCGGCACTGAGCAATGGCATGCGAGTGTGAGTACACAAGTTCCGGTTTGAATTCCGCTTGGGCCTGATCAGGGTGAACCATATAATGCTGCTGGATCGGAATAATAATTTCCCCTTTAATGGGCAGCTGAACTTCATGGATCAGATAATCCACCGTGATATTTACAGAACCCTCTAAGGCATTTTCAATAGGAACGAGAGCATGATTCGCCTCTCCCGCCTGAACGGCATCGATGCAATCAGGAATAGTGTCCATCGGGATTCTTGTTCCTTCCGGGAAAAGCCGGGCTGCCGCTAAATCTGTAAAAGTAGCCTTGGGTCCTAGATAGGCAATTTTCGTCACAAAAAACTCTCCTTTATAAAGCCAAATATACTGTTGTTTATGTTATGATATTTTCTGATTTTTTACAATAGTATATTATTCATCTAAACCCAAGTTTCCTAAAAAAAACAAAACCCGCACAGCTATTGTACGGGTTTTTTGCATTAGGCACCATTGCCGATAATTTCAACCTTTTCGACAAACTCCAGGGCACGGAGCCGGGTCAGCAGATGATCAATGGATCTTGTCATTTCGCCTGTATTGAGCGAAAGGGTGACATTGGCCCGGCCCTGCATCGGGATGGTCTGATGAATCGTCAGGATGTTGCAGCCAGAAGAAGCAACGACTCTGAGCAGCTCGGACAGCGTCCCTGAGCGGTCTTCTAAATAAAAGAATAATGTAATCAGCTTTTCTTTCACCACTGTGTGAAACGGAAAAACAGTATCACGGTATTTATAAAAGGCGCTTCTGCTCAGGTCTACCTTCTGCACGGCATCCCATACCGAATCCGCTTTGCCCCGTTCAATCATTTCCTTGGCGGCAAGCGTTTTCTGCATCGCCTCCGGAAGGACATCCTCCCGAACGAGGAAAAATTTTTTATCAGTCTTTTCCAACTCGATCCCCCCTGCTGGTGCCCTTTCATTCCTTAATCTACAAATTCAAATTCATATTCCAGGATGCGTACGATATCTCCGTCCTCTGCTCCGCGCTTACGCAAAGCTTCATCCACGCCAAAGGAACGGAGCTGTCTCGCAAAACGGCGTACAGAATCTTCTCTTGTAAAATCGGTCATCTTGAACAGACGCTCGACCTTGAAGCCGCTGACAACAAAGCTGCCGTCCGGCTCACGTGTAATATCAAATTCCTCATCCTGTGATGCATGCTTGTAAAGCACACGGTGAACCCCTGTTTCCTCACTTTCATGGTTAAGCGGGAATTCAGGCGTCTCTTCAAGTTTATCTGCAACCGCAAAAAGAAGCTCACGGATTCCTTCACGGGTCACGGAAGAAATCGGGAAGATTGGATACTCTTCTGTCAGTTTCTCCTTGAATTGTTCCAGATTTTCCGATGAATCCGGCATATCCATCTTGCTTGCCACAATGATCTGCGGACGCTCCGTCAGCCGAAGATTGTATTCCTTCAGCTCTTTATTAATCGTCAAATAATCCTCATACGGATCCCTGCCTTCTAACCCGGACATATCGATCACATGAACAATTACTCGCGTTCTTTCGATATGGCGCAGGAATTGATGGCCGAGACCGACACCTTCCGAAGCTCCTTCGATCAGTCCTGGCAGATCGGCCATGACAAAACTCCGGTTATCTTCCGTTTCAACAACGCCCAGATTCGGAACAATTGTCGTAAAGTGATATTCCGCAATTTTTGGTTTAGCGGCGGAGACTACAGAAAGAAGAGTAGATTTCCCTACGCTCGGAAAACCGACCAAACCAACATCAGCCAGTACTTTCAATTCCATAATGATGCTGCGTTCCTGACCAGGTTCTCCATTCTCTGCAATTTCTGGAGCCGGGTTTGCAGGAGTTGCAAACCGGGAATTTCCGCGGCCGCCTCTTCCTCCCTTGGCAACAACAGCACGCTGTCCATGCTCGACTAAATCAGCCAATACTTCCTGAGTATCTTCGTCCTTCACAACGGTGCCAGGCGGAACCTTAACGACCATGTCCTGAGCGTTTCTGCCATGCTGATTCTTGGACATCCCGTGTTCTCCCCGCGGTGCCTTGAAGTGGCGCTTATAACGGAAGTCCATCAATGTGCGAAGTCCTTCTTCCACTTCGAACACCACATTTGCGCCGTTTCCGCCGTCTCCGCCCGCAGGTCCTCCCTTAGGAACATATTTCTCACGGCGGTAAGCTACCATACCGTTTCCGCCGTCTCCACCTTTAACATATATTTTGACTTGATCGACAAACATACTATCACTTCCTTGTTCTCTGTAGGTAAATCTTGCTGTTTACCTCTTAATCGTCTCTAGGTTTATATCCATTTGAAACGAAAGCTCATCCGGCCCGCATTCCAGCTGCCGAATCGCCCGCTGCTCTCTTGATGACTGTTTCAGGAAACGGATCACCTGGTCCTTATCCTTTAGCTTGCCCTGCAAATGAAAGTCCCATCGGCCATTGCCTTCGTTTTTAAAAATGGATATGGTTAATACATTTTCTATATGGCAGTCCAGCTGCTCCGCCAGAATATTGAAATAGCCGCTTGTCCACGAAGCGATCATTTCATCCAGCTCCTTAGAGCCCTCAATCATGTCAACGACTTCATAATCGCATTGGAAAGAGGATTGCTGCCAATTGGCCGTCAATAATAATTCCACAAACCGCGGCATCTCCAAATTGGAAAGCCGTGCTTCCTGCTGGGCTTCCATGATGATTTCATCAATGATTCCCTTCACACGGTCCAGCTTGTTCAGCTCAAGATTCCCTTTGATAATCTGAATTTTATTCAGCCAGTCATGACGCGACTGGCGCAGCACATCTACCGTTGTCCACTTTTTCTCCATATTTTCAGCACCTACAATTAAAATAAATCAGCTCTCACTAAAGCCACTTTTTGGTTGCTTCTAAGTATATCAAAAAAAACATGCTTGATAAATGAATCCAAATTCATCTGTTTTTTATCCTGGATGCCGTCGTGCAAAGGGCACAAGCAGCCGTCCATCATGCCCTTTGAGCGGCGGCAGAGCTTTTTTAGGCCATAAGGCCTCTCAGATGAAGTCCGCCTCAAACTGACCGATCCTTTCATCCTATAAGAAGCAGGCAAAAAAACCGGCCCCAAAAATAAAGGACCGATTCCCCCATGCACAATATATTGCAAACCTCTATACAACGTTGCGATATATTATGTTGATCTGGAAGGAATCAGCCCTTTTGAGCCAGTTTGTTTTCAAAGATGCTTATTATGCTTCTTGTGCAACTGGATATACGCTTACTTTTTTACGGTCACGTCCGAAACGCTCGAACTTAACAACACCGTCTACTTTTGCATATAGTGTGTCGTCTCCACCGCGGCCTACGTTCTCACCCGGATAGATTTTTGTTCCGCGTTGACGGTAAAGGATAGAGCCGCCAGAAACGAATTGTCCGTCAGCACGCTTAGCGCCTAGACGCTTAGAGATTGAATCACGGCCGTTCTTTGTAGAACCTACCCCTTTTTTGGATGCGAAGAACTGAAGATCTAATCTTAACATTTGTTCCACCTCCTACTTATTAAGGATCACTTTCATGTATTTACCATAGTCCCGTTCAATGGTCTGCAGCGATACGAGCATTCCTTGGAGAAGCAGATCAACCTTTTCCGCCGATTCCTCGGAAATATCCGAGGGAATCGTGCATTGAAGATAGCCGCCGTCCCTGCCCTGCTCAATCTCAGGCTCCACATCCGTTAAGGACATGATTGCATTGACAGCCCCGAAGGAAACCGCGGATGCGCCTGCACAGACAATATCTGAACCCTTTTTGGCAAAATCGGCATGTCCGCTCATGGAAAACGAAGCGATTCGTCCCTGCGGAGCATTAATGTTTACTTTAATCATCTGAATCAGCCTTACGCGTTGATCGCGTCGATTACAACTTTAGTGTATGGTTGACGATGACCTTGCTTTTTACGGTTGTTTTTCTTCGCTTTGTATTTGAAAACAGTGATTTTCTTTTGCTTTCCTTGTTTTTCGACAGTACCTGTTACAGTAGCGCCGTCAACTAGTGGAGCTCCGACTTTCACGTTTTCGCCGCCTACGAATAAAACTTTGTCAAATGTAACAGTTTCGCCTGCTTCAGCGTTCAATTTTTCAATGTAAACTGCTTCGCCAGCTGCTACTTTAATTTGTTTACCGCCAGTTTCAATAATTGCGTACATACTTGCACCTCCTTGAATGTCTCAGACTCGCCAGTCATAGGCGTTCTGCCATAGGCAAAAACTTACGACCTATGATGTGCGGTTGTAGCACGGGTGCTACAAACATAACATTAAAAGTCTAACATGGGGATCCTCTGCCTGTCAATATGTTTAACCAGTAAAAAATCCGCGGCCTCTCAGTGTCTCTGAATGCTGCCGCTTATTTCTTCCTTGCTCCCAAACCGTTTGATCCGGTAGCCGTTTCCTTGATGATCGGTCAAAGTAAGGAAGAGTTTTTTGGCAATCATTTTCTCTAATGCGTCCCGATGTCTTTCATTTTCACCGAGAAGGGCGCGGGCTACATCCTGGTTCGTTTCCACCCAGACTGCTTCTTCATCTGTCAGACGGCGCTCGAGCAGCTCACGTTCAAGCCGGAAAGCCGATGCCTCCGGACTTTCGACCGCACCCTCGCCGCCGCAGACCGGGCAGGGCGATGTCAAGGTTTCCCGTAAGGACGGCTTTCCTTTTTTTCGGGTCAGCTGCAGGATTCCAAGCTCTGTAAACCCCAGCACCTGCACCGGCATCTCATCCGGACTCACCGCTTCCTTTATCGTCTCAGCTATCTGGCTCCTATGCTTGGGATCCTCCATATTAATGAAATCAATAAGAATGATACCGCCGATATTCCGAAGCCGGATCTGACGTGCTGCTTCTTTTGCTGCAAGAAGATTCGTTTGATAAATGGTCGCTTCCTTCTCCATTTTTCCTGTGAATTTCCCGCTGTTAACATCAATCACGGTAAAAGCCTCTGTTTCCTCAATGATCAAATAGGCCCCTTTTTCAAGCTGCACATCCCTTTTCATAGCCGTTTCAACAGCGGCATCCAGCTGATAAACGGAGAAAATATCCTTCGGTCCGGATTCATGGGTAATCCGCCACCCTGAATTCTCTGCCGCTTTTGAAAGATACTGAAAGGCTGCAAAATCATCGACAGCCAGTTCACCCTCATCGCCGCGCATGATTTCTTCTGTCAGGCTTTCCAGGAAGCTGTCCCTTTTATATAGCAAACCCGGAACCTTTTTCATTGCCGCCGCTTTCCTTTCCAGCTCCTTCATACGGTTTCTGAGAGACTCAAGCATTTCTCCGAATTCTGTTTCTGTCCGATTCTCCATAGAGGTCCGGATAATAAAGCCCTCGCCTTCCTTTTTATGCAGAAATGCCGTTTCGCGCCATTTCTTTTGCATACGGGGGCTGTTAAATTTCTTTGATACGCCGACATAGCCGGTTCCATAGAGATATACAAGCGATTCTGATGTCAGTTCAATCAGTCCTGACAGCTTCGCGCCCTTTGTGCCTGTTTCATCCCGCTTAACCTGTACCATCAGCTTTTCACCCTGGTGAAGATATTGGCCGATCGGCCGGTTCTTTTTATCCGGACTTTTATCCAGCTGAAAGGAGGGAAGCTCATCTCGGTGCAGAAATCCGTGTTTTTCAGCCCCGTAATCAATAAAGGCCGCATCCATGCCCGGCAAGACCCTGGACACTTTCCCAAGATAAATATTCCCGACCTCGCTTTCTTGACCCGGCGGCATCATTTCCAATTTAACAAGCTGATTTCTTTCCATTACAGCATACCTCTTTTCCCGGGAAGAGAGGCTGGCAATTATTCTTTTCATAAAAAAACCCTTTCCTTGTCCAATTGGCCGTTTTCTAAAACAGCAATCAGAGCTTTCCAGGAAAGGATATCATATTTAATAGGAATATAATAGGTCACCAATTCTCCCTCTCGTCATTTTTTCGGTGAAATAGGCATGCAAAAGCTCTGTCTCATCCAGAGACCCGCTTTCCTTCCCTTCTTTCAGAACAATGATCGGATGCTTGCAGCCCCTTCTGAATAGTTCCAGCACCTTGTAGATTTCTTCATTTTCATCCACCTTGATCGGCTTAAGCTGGGCAAGGTCCCCGCTTCTTCCATAATGCCGCTGGAGCAGAAAACGAACAAAGGCAAAATAGCGCTGTCTCCATTCCATTACAAGCGAAAACATCAGGAAAAAGCCAATGATCCACATATTCAGGTTCAGCGGGGCTGCGGCGGCCACAATAATGAACAGCAGTGCGGTAAACCCGGTTGATAAGTATAGAGTGTATTTATGCGCATCGATAAAAGTGTGGAGAAAGGAAAGGCCGACAAAAAGAAGCCTCCCGCCATCCAAAGGATAAATCGGCAATAAATTGAAGATAAGAACAGCTGCATTCATATAAAGGAAACGATCATACATGTCCGGAGATATGAGTGACAGAGAAGCCGCTAAATAGGCTGCTCCCATCATCCACAGATGCTGAAAGGGACCGGCAAGAATCACAGCCACATCTTCTTTCAGGTTTTTGTTTCCATACTCCTCGGTCTCCATGGCTCCGCCAAAGGGAAGCAGCAGGATGGATTTTATTCTCCATTTAAAGTGCCTGGCACAGACAGCATGACCCATTTCATGAATAAAAACGATCGTAAAGAGCATGAAGAGCTCCGTAAAATGCGCTGTCAGAACGGCAGCCCCGGCAACAAACCAGAGGGTGGGATGAACCCTGATTTTCAGCAGCAGGCCGGCGTATTCATTCAAAAGAAATCACCTTTTTAGGATCGATAAAGGCTCCGTTTTCGCGAATCGCCAGATAAAACTTTCCTGTCGCATGATCATCGCTGGCCGTCACTTCCCCAAGCTCGCTGCCTCTCTTCACAAACTCGTACAGGCTTACATCAATTGATTCCAGATGCCCGTACCATGACTCACTCTTATTATCATGCTGGATGATGACCGTTTTTCCCAAGTCTTCTTTCTCACCGGCAAAGATGACAACCCCCTCCTGCAGGGCTTCAACTTTCTCTCCCGTGCTGGTTTGCAGGATAATTCCCTCCCCGTTCGTTTCAAAACTCTGTGTGATTTTTGCAGCTGCCGGAAGAGCGTAGGAGTCTTCTTCCAGTTCCTCTGTTTTCTTTTGTTCAGGCAAAAAAGCAATCGGTTTGCCAAAGGCACCTTCATACCAGTTCGAAATCGAAGCAAATTGGAAGTCCCGGTCCATCGTCCCCTGGACAAATCCCCGAGCCGCTTCAAGTTTGGCTGAAGGATGCTTGAAAATGACGGCAATAACCATAAATAAACAAAGGGCTGCGAGCACCTTAAAAAAGAAGTGTTCCTTTTTAAATAATGGATGAGACGGTCCTGCCGATGATCCCTCATAGTCCGGAAAATCATTCATTCCATACTCCATGTTTACATGCTGATCCAATACATCCCTTGCCGCATTCTCCGTCTGAAAACTGCTTGTCTTTCTCCTCTTGGCAATCCGGTCCTGTATCGCCTTGCGTCGTTCGTCCATTCCTCCATCCCCCTTGCACAGTCATCGCTATATCTCCATTTTATGAGCAACTTGTCCAGTCTATGACCGGAAAGATTTTTGCAAGAGGATCATTTCATGACTCCGCCTTCAGCTCCTGCCAACCGTCGAAAGAGGCTGGATAAAAATGAAAAGCACCCCATTTCTCACAGAGAAATGGGGTGCTTTTCACTTATGCTGCATGAACTTCCGTGTTTAGGAACACTTTCCGGGAGGACGGTCAAGCCAATAGGCTCTCCTCTGTTCCGCCAGGAAGTTCCCTTCGCTTTAATCCATTCAGAGTGTATCTCATTCGTCTCCCATTTATAAGATCTTTCTGCTGGGTATCCAGTTTCTTCTTATTAATGGAGTCGTGTTAAACCTTTTATGAGCGGCTTCCCGCAAAGAACCTTTTCAGTCTTGCCATTAATCCCTTCGGCTGCTCATCAAGCGGCATCAGCGGCACGGATTCTCCCTGGATTCTTCGGGAAATATTCCGATAGGCGATGGAAACTCGATTATCCGGATCATATGCGATCGGCTCTTTCCGGTTCGCTGCAACAATAACTTGATCATCGTCCGGGATAATACCGAGCAGATCGATTTTCAGAAAATCCGTTACTCCGTCAATATCCATCTCTTCATCTTCATGAAGCAAATGTCCCCGGATCCTGTTGATGATCAATTTAGGAGGATCGATATGCTCTTCTTTTTCAAGAAGGCCGATAATTCGGTCCGCATCCCTTACAGCAGGCCTCTCAGGAGTAGTGACAATAATGGCCTTGTCTGCGCCGGCAACCGCATTTTTAAATCCCTGTTCAATTCCTGCAGGGCAGTCAATGATGACATAATCATAATCACCCTTCAATTGACCGACCAGATTGATCATCTGCTCCTCATTGACAGCAGATTTATCACTGTTCTGCGGAGCTGGCAGCAAGTACAGCAAATCTTCAAAATGCTTGTCTTTAATTAGAGCCTGATGGATTTTACAGCGGCCTTCCACAACATCGACCAAATCATAAATAATTCGGTTTTCAAGCCCCATAATGACATCCAGATTGCGCAGTCCGATATCCGTGTCAATCAAACAAACTTTTTTGCCAAGAAGAGCTAAAGACGTGCCCAGATTTGCGGATGTGGTCGTCTTTCCGACGCCGCCTTTTCCAGATGTAATGACAATTGCCTCTCCCACGATTAGAGTCCTCCTTCTAATCTATTTAAATTCGGTCTATATTTCTTCAATACATGAAGCTTATCTATCTCGATTTCATTCTCGCCGTTGATGAAGGCACATTCCATATCATGGCCCTGCTTTTCATATTCATCCGGTGACTGGCTGAGCAAGCCGTCAATCCGAAGCATGGCCGGTTTCATAACAGAAGCAGCGATGATGGCTTCTCTGTTGCCCTGGCATCCGGCATGAGCAATTCCGCGAAGCTGGCCCATCACATAAATGCTTCCTCCCGCCTTCACTGTCGCAGCTGGATTCACATCGCCGATCAGAAGCAAATCGCCGGGCACCTCGATAATTTGGCCGGAACGGATCACTCTGGCAAGAGTGGTCACTTGGTTTTCATCATGAATCCGGCTGGCTTCTTCCTTCGTCAAAACGTTCGATATGACTTCATCGATCACAAGCTTTTTCTTTTTGCTGATGATTTGTTTTATCTTTGTTTTCTGCTCCTCATTCAGATACCGATTGCCTGTATGTACTTTTACTGAGATCAACGGATCATTCTCTTGAAATTGATAGTTTTCAGAGAGCTTATTTTCCAGCTCCTTCAGCAGTTCAGAGAATGAACAAGAATCATCGAGATGAAGCATAAAGCCATTTTTTGTCCCTTTAATCATAACATTTTGCTGAATTCTTTTATTCATGACGCTAGTTTCACCTCAATGAAATATAATTCGACACAGGAAAACAAATTCCCTTTTTCGTCTTTTTAAATGACTGTTTTCGCAAACTTTACTTTGGAACAAGGAAGATGTCCGCAGCAATCTCCGTCATCCATCTATTCCGCGATGAATTTCCAGCTCCAATCAAAAAAGGGAAATTCGCTTGCCGTCCGGCCGATTACTCTGCTTCTCTCCGCAAATCCAATCTTTCCATCAGCCTTTTCAGCGGATAACAGAAAAGGAGAATGAATACGAAGTTCAGCAGCAATGTTGGCAAGAGCCGGCTTGTCAAAAATTCACCGAAATTCATAGCTGTGAAGGAAAGAACCACGTTTATTTCGTAAGAAACAAGCTCGATGACTCCGACAAAAAACAAGGACACTAAACAAACGACCCAAAGGTTCATGTGCAAAACCCTCATCAGCTTGGATAGCAAATAAGCTAAGAAAGGAAGCAAGAACATGTAAACGCCCAAAATTTCCGTATAGACTACATCATATCCCAAGCCCAAAATGGCCCCATAAATCATTCCATACTTTCGCGAACCATAAATCGTCACAAAAAACAGGAAAACAGCCATAAATCTTGGAATGAGAAGAACATGATCTCCGAAATTCGCAAAAAACTGGGCGAAAAATCCCTCAAATACAAAAAAAATCAAAGCAATGACAGACAGGATGAAATGCTTCATTCAGCTTCATCCTTTCCATCATCCTCTGTGGGTTCTTCAGCTCCCACTTCACGCTGGACGACCATTACATTATTAATATCGTAAAAGTCCGTTGCCGGCTCAATATAAGCTGTCTGGTTCAGACCGTACTGATCTATCTTCACGTCCACAACCTTTCCGATCGGCAGTCCTTTCGGGAAGATTCCTCCATAGCCAGAGGTAATGACGAGAGAATTCTTTTTGATTTTCTTATCATAAGGAATACGTTTCATCAGAAGCTGATTTTTCTCACTGTCAAACCCTTCGATTACACCGAAAGCATTCTCATCTCCCTGCACAATCGCTGATATCCGGTTTGTTTCATCTGAAGAACTGATCAGCTGAACGGTTGATGTGAATTGAGTGGCACTTTTCACCTTGCCGATTAAGCCTTCTGACGTGATAACCGCCATGTCTTTCTGAATGCCGTTCAAGGTTCCTTTATTGATGGAAAGCATTTCATGCCAGCGTTCAGGATTTCTGCCGATAACGGTAGCCTGAACCGGCGTATATTTCCTTAAGTCATCTTCTTTCCCCAATATATCGCGAAGTTCTTTATTTTCATTTTTCAGATCCTGCACCTGTGTCTTCAATAATACATACTCATCCAGGCGTGCCTTAAGCTTTTTGTTTTCTTCATATGTATTTTGAAGATCACTTAAATCCTCGAAAAATCCAGTTACCCCTGATACCGGTTTGCTGAAAATATTTCCTACAAAGCCTGTCGTATCTTTCAAAAAACGTTCCGGCCAGGATAATTCCTCTCTCTCCCTCAGCGAAAAGCCGATCAATGCCACGAGAACGATGATACTGACAAGCAAGAGAAGAAGTTTCTTATTTAAAAACTGTGGCATGACTTGCACCTCTATTATTCTAATTTACTTCGTTTCACACGTGCTAAACAACAGGAGGCCGGCTCAAGCAGCCTTTCAAGCTGAGCCGGCCTATCAGCAACCTTAACGGGAATCTTTAGTTTTTGTCTTGAACAGATTAATATGTTCAAGCGCTTTTCCGGTTCCGATGGCCACACAGTCCAAAGGATTGTCCGCAATCCATACCGGCATCTGTGTTTCTTCGCTGATGACTTTATCCAGGTTGCGAAGAAGAGCACCGCCGCCAGTCAGGACAATTCCCCGGTCCATGATATCTGCACCAAGTTCAGGAGGCGTTTTTTCCAGTGTGTTCTTCACAGAATCTACAATGGCTGACACTGTATCATGAAGCGCCTTGGAAATCTCATCTGGTGTAATCTCGATTGTTTTTGGAAGACCAGTCAAAAGGTCGCGTCCCCGGATTTCCATATTTGGAATGTCTTCCGTATCTCCGGCTGAACCAATTTCCATCTTAATGGCCTCTGCCGTACGTTCCCCGATCATAAGGTTATAATTCTTACGGATATACGTGATGATCGCTTCATCCATTTCATCACCGGCAATCCGGATAGACTGGCTGGTTACGATTCCGCCAAGCGAAATAATCGCCACTTCAGTCGTTCCTCCGCCGATATCCACAACCATGCTTCCAGTCGGTTCCCATACTGGAAGATCCGCACCAATGGCTGCCGCAAAAGGCTCTTCAATCGGATAAGCATCACGGGCGCCGGCCTGTCTGGCAGCATCGATAACAGCACGCTGTTCAACAGCAGTAATGCCTGACGGTACACAGATCATAACATTCGGCTTGCTGCCAAAAACGCCCTTTTTCTGTGCTTCGTTCATATAATATTTGAGCATTGTGGATGTAGTTTCATGGTCAGCGATTACGCCGTCTTTCATCGGGCGAAGTGCCACGACATTTCCCGGTGTCCGTCCAATCATATTCTTTGCATCGTTGCCGACTGCAACAATCTGTTTCGTATCCGTCTGAACAGCTACAACCGATGGTTCGCGCACTGCTACGCCTTTTCCTTTTACATAGACCAGCGTATTGGCTGTTCCTAAGTCAATTCCAATATCTCTTGCACCAATTCCAAACATTCTGGTATCTCCCTTTCGTAAACAATCTGCTTTATCATATCAATTTTGTTATTTTTTGACAGAATATGCCATTGAAAAAGTTTCCTCTTTTAAAAAACCATAAACAATATTATAGCTCATCAAGAAACATTTTAATAGTGTCATAAATAACCTTTTTCCTTCAGGCTGACGTATTTGTGCTCACCGATAATAATATGGTCTAAAACCTCAATCCCAATCAGTTTACCACATTCGACCAGTCTTTTGGTCACTTCAATATCTTCTCTGCTTGGCGAGGGGTCGCCCGAGGGGTGATTATGAAGACAAATGATAGAGGCCGCCGACCGGCGGAAGGCTTCTTTGAAAACCTCTCTGGGGTGTACGATAGAAGCATTCAGGCTTCCTATAAAAACCGTACGTTTGTGAAGGACTTGATTTTTCGTGTTTAGATACAGACAGACGAAATGCTCTTGAGTCAGGAACCGCATTTCTTCCATACAATAGTTGGCTCCGTCTTCCGGTGAGCGGATCACATAGCGATCCTGATGAAGAAGCTTGTTAATTCTGCGGCCCAGCTCGACGGAAGCCAGAATCTGAATAGCTTTTGCCTCACCGATTCCTTTAATCTGGGTCATTTCCTCTATGGATGCATCCTTCAGCAGGCGGAGCCCGTCAAACGTCTGAATCAGTCTGTTTGACAGCTGCAGAACCGATTCTTCCTTCGATCCTGTCCTCAGCAGCAAGGCAATCAGTTCTTGATTGGACAGGCTTTCAGCCCCCTCCTGGATAAAGCGCTCTCTCGGCCTTTCTTCTTTTGGAAAATCCCTAATCAGCATACATTCCCATCCTTCCTCTTTTCATGAGGAAATGCCAGCTGCAGATCAGCCTTTAACAGCCGGCATGCATGGACTTCAATTCACGGGAAAGTCGTGCGACCGGCAGGCCGACCACGGTGTAATAATCGCCATCCAATTTTTTGACGAGCAATGAACCATACCCTTGTATACCATAGCTGCCAGCTTTATCAAACGGTTCACCACTGTCCAGATAACGGTCAATTTCAGCTTCTGACAGTTCCCAAAAAGTCACTTTCGTTTTTTCGGCAAAAACTTTTTCGCGGCTTCCCTGGACAATCGCTGCGCCTGTACAGACATAATGGTCACGCCCGGACAGAGAAAGAAGCATTCGCTTTGCATCTCCGCGATCTGCCGGTTTGCCCAAAATTTCACCATCCAGTACAACAACCGTGTCAGAGCCGATTACATAGTTTGATTCATGTGACAGAGCCACAGCCTTCGCTTTCCGAAGGGCCAATTCCTGCACGACCTGTTCGGCAGGTGTGCCTGGTTCAAAATCCTCGCTGACATCCGCAGGAACTGCCTCAAACGGGATTTGAAGAAGGCGAATCAGTTCTTTTCTTCTTGGTGATGAAGAAGCTAAAATCAATGGCTGCATATTGTTCACCTTTCCTTAGGGAGATACAAGTATATCCTATCAAATAAGATTCTCATTCACAAATATTGTTTACAAAAATCGACGGGGAGCAACAGATTAAGAAAAAGCTCGCACAAAATAAAAACCATCACATTTCCCGCGGTGAATGAAAGGTGATGGTTTTCGCTTATGCTCATGAACTTCTGTTTGTCGGCGCTTCCCGGTTATTTCTTCGCTACCATTGCTGGATTTCGCCGCATATCCCTATACTATTTCCCGGAAAATCTTTTATTTTCCTAATGTCTGGTACTGTTTTAAATAGAGTAATAAATTCCCCTGCGCTTCCAGTAATTCTGCCTCACTGTCTGAAGAACTGAGCTCAGCTGCTGCGGTAAGCTCCTTCTTCATCCCATCCGCTCCCTTCGGAAGATTCTTCGTTTCGACAGAATCAATCGCTTTTTTAGCGGTTTCGATATCAGCCTCTGCTTTCTCTCCCCTCAGTCCTGACGCCGAGATTTCAGCAAGCTGATGAAAGGCCGTGTCCAGCTTAGCCATCTCTTTTTGCTGGGCTTCATTCAGGGAACCGCCGGTTTTGAAGTCCAGTTCCTTCCAATACACATCAGCCCCTTTCGCCTTTTCTACCTGGGCTAACGCTTTACTCGCCTCCAGATCTTCCGCTGCTCCTATAAAGAGATAATAGCTGTCCTCCGCTTTAAACACTTCAGCCGGCAAATCCAATGCCCTGACACTTTCCTGAATTTCAGCAGCTGCTGCTTCACTGCTGAAAACCCCGCCTTGTACTAAAAATGCCTTTAAGCCGCCCTCCGCAGTTCCCGCTGGTTTTTCTTCCTGGCTCCCCTCATTAACTGCAGGCACTGTAACCGCCGCCGGGACGTTTTTTGTCTGCTCTTTCGTGACCATTTTAATCGCAAAAAGACCGGCACCCGTTCCTAAAACAATGGCACACAGAATCGCCATGACCGGTTTTTTCAGTTTCTGGAACCTGCTTCCGTTCAATGTAAAAATCCCAATGCCCGCTTTCTTCTTTTTCGGGGCCGGGACAGGCAAAAGCACCGGATCATATTCCTGTTTTGCTGTGTCAGGCAGGATCCATTCAAAACTTTCCTCTTCCTTGCCGGCCGGCTCCTGTTTTGGTTGATTGATGGGTTCGCTCTTTTTCTGGACGCCATTTATTTTAATGGTCATTCCCTTTTTTAAAGCAGGCTTGTCCAACTCTCTCCCTCCTTCTCTTTCTCGTAATTTTTCTCATCCTATCATAATGAAAAAGAAAAAGAACAAGACTTTTGTCGTCTTGTTCTCAATAGCTTTCGTCATATTATACGTTCCTATAAAAAAGGTCCGAACGATGGCTGTTTTCCCGGCAAAAAATCCGAGGGATTCCCTGCTTTCTAGTAAATTGTCTGCTAGTTAGTTAGAAAAGCAAGATACCATTCTAATAGATCCTGTCCCCAAAAAAGAGCTGTCAGCGTGCCAAGCACAATAAACGGGCCAAACGGAATCAAACTTTTCTGCGGTATTTTGCCGGCGGCCATTCCGAGGAGACCGAAGAATGCTCCATAAAAAATAGATAACACAAGAGCAAGCAGGACTGTCTGAGTTCCAAGGGCGAAACCTAACACACCAAACAGCTTGATATCACCGCCGCCCATGCCGCCTTTGCTGATAATGCCAATTAAAAGCAGGATACCGAAACCAGCCGTTAGTCCTAATAAAGGGTCCCACCAGGGATCAAGCGGCAGTATTGCATGCAGCACTAAAAATAGCGCCATAAAAAACAGAAGAATGGTATCTGGTATAAGCATATACACGATATCTGTAACAAAAATGATCATCAACAGAGAAATAAGGGTCCAGACCGTCCATAATTCGCTTGTCCACCCAAGTAAAAGCGGGGCAGCAGCAAACAGAATGCCTGTCGCAAGTTCAATAAGAGGGTAGATGGGGGAAATCGGCTTCCTGCATCCCCGGCATTTACCTGCCTGAAAGAGGAAAGAAGCAACGGGTATTAACTCGAGAGGTGTAAGAGTCTTGTGGCAGTTCGGGCATGCGGACCGGCGATTCGCGAACGGCTTCTGTGCTGGAACACTCAAGGCGACAACATTGTAGAAGGAACCCAATAGCAGGCCAATTAGGAAGAGTAAGAGAATTGCCATTTATTCGCACTGACACTTCTGTGGATGCGATAGATCATGCCATTTTTCCAGATTCCGAATATTCCGATTCAGAGACCCGCATTTCCTATCCATCTGTCTTTCTTTCATCCATTTCCCTCCTTCATATTTCTGGTTTCTCTGTTCTCCATATAAAGCCTCTATACTATGTATAGTCGGATAGCAGCCGAATAGTACTCCCTTTTACTGTTCGGTTAACAGACTGTCAGGTTCTTCTGCTGACTTTTGACTATTTTTATAAAAGAAATAAAAATAGTCTATTGTACTCAGCCTATTCCTTATTTTAACAAATCTTCACAAAATAGTCATCTACTACATTCATTAATCCGTTCATATCTATTCGCAGGGAGCTAGATGTCAGGTTCATCCCTGAAATGGACATCCATGCTGTATAAGTAAAAAAGATATCAAACTTCTCTGGTAGAAATTTGATATCTTCTATGTATCTGCGCCTCTTATTTTTGAGCAGCAAAGAGCGGCCGTACAAGCATCAGAAAGTGAAGAGAACCCGTAATTACCAGAAGGGCATTTTCCTCTTCTGCCGCTTTCAGTCCTTCTCTTATTGCCTGATGCCAATCCTTCCAAGCCTGGACTTTATCGGATTGAATTTGATTTAATTCCTCAAGGCTTGCAGCCCTTTCATGCTCAAATTCTGTCAGGATGATGCTTTTCGCCTCTTTCTCCAGCTGACGGAGCATCGTTTGATAGTCTTTGTCTCTGAAGGCACTGAAAACAAAGACATACTTTTTTCCGGGATAGACATCCTTCAATGTCTTAATCAGCACTTCCGTTCCAGCAGGATTATGGGCTCCGTCAAGCAGGACAGCAGGGTGTTCAGAAACCTCTTCAAAGCGGCCTTTCCATCTCGCCATTTCCACTCCCTTCTTAATCGCTTCTTCACTGATGGCAAATCCATATTGCTCTCGTATCACACAGGCAGCCGTTACAGCCAGTGCAGCATTATGGATTTGATGGGCCCCGAGCATATTAATTCTAAGATTCTCTGCAGAAGTCTTCCCGTATTGATAGGTGAACGTCTGGCTGCCTCCGCTCTGTTTGATATTTTTTACCATAAAGTCCCTTCCCATTTCGATACAGGAAGCTGATTCTGTTTTCGCTTTCTCTCTAATCACCTGGGCCGGCTCCTCTTCCGTCACCCCGCTGATAACTGGGATTTCCTTTTTAATTATCCCGGCTTTTTCAAAGGCGATTTCTGCAAGGGTATCACCTAAAATATTCGTATGCTCAAGTGAAATGGTCGTAATCACAGATAATAAGGGCTGAACGACATTTGTCGTATCCAAGCGCCCGCCCAGACCCGTTTCCAGCAGGACAACATCCGGGTTTTGTTCATGGAAATACTGAAATGCCGCAGCGGTTAAGATTTCAAATTGGGTCGGGCCTTTGCCCTCTTGGTCCATCTCCTCAACAGCCGGCCATATTTTTCGAAAAACCTCGACAAGTTCCCAATCCGTGATCATCTCTTCATTGATTTTCAGCTGCTCATTCAGGCGCTCCAGATATGGAGATGTAAAAGAGGCCGTCTTATATCCTGCCTGAATCAGAATTGCCTTTAAAAATTGGAGGGTCGATCCTTTTCCATTCGAACCTGCAATATGTATGTACTTTTGACCGTGATGCGGATTGCCGAGCTTCTCTAAAAGCAGAGACATCCGTTCAAGACCGAAATTCATGCCTAAGGCCGCCTGCCGATTATGTAAAAAACGTTCAATGTCGCCAATTTGACTAAACATCATCTTTCCTCCATCCGCTTTCCTAGAATATTATAATACGATACAATTATTTTCAGATTAAGACAAGCCGGCTGCATCTTTGCAGTTTTTATATCATGATAGAAAGAAGTGGTTTTTTGAACAGTCCACATTTAAGCTGCTGGATTATCGTCAATGGGTATTTGCAGCATACTAAGTTTTCTGATTTAGCCCTTTTTATAAAAGAAGCAGCGGTAAGAAAAGGCTTGAGCGCTGACATTATAAGAAATTCTTCCTTAATGCCCATGATTGAAGATGGCCGGCCTGTATTACGGGGGTCTTTTACCCGCCTTCCTGATTTGGTTGTCTTTATGGATAAAGATATTGCCCTTGCTAAGCATTTGGAAATGATGGGTCTTCCTGTATTCAATAAAAGCTCCGTCATTGAAACATGCGACAGCAAAGCCAAAACCCATCAGGCCCTGGCTGCATGCGGGATTCCGATGCCAAAAACCATTTTTCCCCCTTTCACCTATGAAGGGGTCGGCCGAACCGATTTACACCTATTCACAAAAATCGGACAGACGCTCGGCTACCCGCTCGTCGTGAAAGAAGCATATGGCTCCTTTGGACAGCAGGTCTACCTGATTCATTCCGAACAAGAATTGCAGGAACGTGTCATGGAGCTCGCACACAAACCATTTATTCTCCAGGAATTTATTGACACAAGCTTCGGCAAAGATATCCGCATCAATGTAGTCGGAGATCAAGCGGCTGCTGCCATGAAACGCACGTCTGCGAACGATTTTCGTGCCAATATGACGGCCGGCGGAAAGGCAGAGCCCTATACACCGACGCAGGAGGAAGAAGAACTCGCCATTCGCTCGGCTCAAATCCTTGGAGCAGATTTTGCCGGTGTCGATCTTTTATTCGGTAAAAATGGCCCGCTGCTCTGCGAAGTGAATTCCAATTCCCACCTTTTGCATTTATACGAATGTACAGGCATCAATGTGGCAGACAAGATGTTCGATTATATCGTAAAGGAGTTTAGGCGATGACTCTTACCGGATGGCTCATTTACCATAAAAACGATGCAGAGAAAAATAAAAGCTATATCCAGTGGATGCTTGAAGAAGCAAATGATCTTGGCATGGAAGTGCACCTTCTGTTCCGTGAAGACATCCAGGCGGGGCATGACAGGAACGGACTGAAGGTGATGCATCAGAAGCAGGCTGCTGAATGGCCGGACTTTGCGATTGTCCGCTGCATCGATCCCCTCTTCACACGCCAGCTGGAGCTTCTCGGCATCGACTGCTATAATTCTTCCTTCGTATCCGAAATGGCCAATCATAAAGCCCGGATGCATCAATATTTAAACACCTATTCGATTCCAATGATCGACACCCTGTATTGCGCGGGACATCCGTCCAAGGAGTCCGTTCCATACCGTTTCCCTTACATCGTGAAAGAAGTCCATGGGCGCGGGGGCCGCAATGTCTATATGATTCAAAAGGAAACAGAACTGGCAGCTCTTCCCGAAGGGCGGGACTGGCTGATTCAAAAGCCGGCTGTCACCGGACGGGATATCCGGGTTTTTGTCGTCGGCGGAGAAATCATAGCTGCCGTATTACGCGAATCTTCCAGTGATTTCAAAGCGAATTTCACTTTGGGCGGATCCGCTTCCCTCTATGCCTTATCAGAGGAAGAAACAGCCCTTGTCCGTAAAATCATCGGCGCTTTTGATCAGCTTGGGATGGTTGGAATCGATTTCCTCTTTGCGGAGGACGGATCCCTTCTGTTCAACGAAATGGAGGATGTTGTCGGCAGCCGTACCTTAAGTTCCCTGACCGATCTCAATATTGTCAGAAAGTATCTGCAGTTTATTAAAAGCAGACACAGCAAAAAAGGATGAACCGAATCGGCCCATCCTTTTTTATTATAGAGACTTCAGTTCGCTGATTCTGTGAATGACTGAATCACGTTTTTCACTGTAGTCTTTCTCTTTCGCACGCTCTTCTTCAATGACATGAGCCGGGGCTTTCTTGACGAAGCCTTCGTTTCCAAGCTTCTTCTGAACCCGCTCTACCTCTTTGTTCAATTTCTCCAGTTCTTTTTCAAGACGTTTCACTTCTTCATCGATATTGATGAGCCCTGCAAGCGGAAGAATTAGTTCCACTCCGGTTACAACGGCCGTCATTGCCTGTGCCGGCTCTTCTACGTCGATGCCGATTGTCAGCTGTTCTGGATTACAGAAACGTTCGATGTAGCTGGAGTTATTGTTCAATGTGTCCAGTACAGCTTCGTCCTTCGCCTTCAGGATCAAGTTGATTTTCTTGCTTAGAGGCGTATTGACTTCAGAACGGATATTACGCACTGAACGGATGATTTCCACAAGCAGCTTCATGTCTTCTGATGCCTGTAAATCCGTCAGTTCCGGATTCACTTCCGGCCATGCCGCTACAGTGATGGATTCCCCTTGATGAGGCAGGTTCTGCCAGATTTCCTCCGTAATGAACGGCATGAATGGGTGAAGCAGACGCATCGTATTGTCTAATACATAAGCAAGGATCGAACGAGTTGTTTTCTTCGCTGCTTCGTCTTCACCATACAATGGAAGCTTCGCCATTTCGATGTACCAGTCACAGAAGTCATCCCAGATGAAGTTATACAGCGCACGGCCCACTTCACCGAACTCATAACGTTCTGCAAGACGTGTCACGGTTTCAATCGTTTCATTCAGACGGGTCAGAATCCATTTGTCAGCAACGGACTTTTCACCGCTTAAATCGATTTCATCATAGGTCATGCCATCCATGTTCATTAAAGCAAAACGGGAGGCATTCCAGATCTTATTGGCAAAGTTCCAGACGCTTTCCACTTTCTCCGTGCTGTAACGCAGATCCTGACCAGGAGAGCTTCCTGTTGAAAGGAAATAGCGAAGTGAATCTGCTCCGTATTGGTCAATGACATCCATTGGATCGACACCATTGCCGAGAGACTTACTCATTTTGCGTCCCTGCTCATCACGGACAAGACCGTGGATCAGAACATCTTTAAACGGACGCTCGCCAGTAAACTCAAGCGATTGGAAAATCATACGGGATACCCAGAAGAAGATGATATCATAGCCGGTAACCAGTGCACCTGTCGGGAAGTAGCGCTTGAAGTCGGCTGATTCTTTATCCGGCCAGCCCATTGTTGAAAACGGCCATAACGCTGAACTGAACCATGTATCCAGCACGTCTTTGTCCTGTTCCCAGTTCTCGATATCAGCAGGATCTTCTGTGCCGACATAGATTTCGCCGGTTTCCTTATGGTACCAAGCCGGAATACGGTGCCCCCACCATAGCTGACGGGAGATACACCAGTCCCGGATATTCTCCATCCAGCGAAGATATGTTTTTTCAAAACGGTCCGGAACGAAGTTAACTTTCTCGTCCTCTGATTGTTTCTGAAGCTCAATTGCCTGTTCAGCGAGCGGCTGCATTTTCACGAACCATTGAGTGGACAGATACGGTTCAACAACAGCGCCGCTCCGCTCAGAATGTCCTACAGAGTGCAGATGATCTTCGATTTTGAAAAGAATTCCTTCCTCCTGAAGATCCTTCACAATCTGCCTGCGGCATTCGAAGCGGTCCATGCCTTCATATTTGCCGGCTCTTCCGTTCATTGTTCCGTCTTCATTCATGACAAGAATCCGCTCTAAATTATGGCGGTTTCCAATTTCGAAGTCATTTGGGTCATGGGCCGGCGTAATTTTCACCGCTCCTGAACCAAATTCCATATCGACATAGTCGTCGCCGACAATCGGAATTTCCCGGCCTGTGATTGGCAGTTTGACCATTTTTCCAATCAAATGCTTATACCGGTCGTCCTCTGGATGGACGGCTACTGCTGTATCACCGAGCATCGTTTCCGGACGGGTTGTTGCAATTTCAATAGAACCCGAACCGTCAGTAAGCGGGTATCTCATATGATAGAAAGCGCCCTGAACATCTTTATAAATAACTTCAATATCTGAAATCGCTGTTTTCGTAGACGGATCCCAGTTAATGATGTATTCTCCGCGATAAATCAGTTTCTTGTTATAAAGCGTTACAAATACTTCACGAACCGCTTTGGAAAGTCCTTCATCCAGCGTAAAGCGTTCACGTGAGTAATCAAGCCCAAGACCCAATTTTGCCCATTGCTCGCGGATATGCCCTGCATATTCTTCTTTCCACTTCCATGTTTCTTCTACGAATTTCTCGCGTCCGAGATCATAGCGGCTGATTCCATCTTCGCGCAATTTTTGCTCTACCTTTGCCTGCGTTGCGATTCCCGCATGGTCCATTCCCGGAAGCCAAAGAACATCGTAGCCCTGCATCCGCTTCATACGGGTCAGAATATCTTGAAGCGTTGTATCCCAGGCATGGCCAAGGTGAAGCTTACCTGTTACGTTTGGAGGCGGGATTACAATCGTATACGGCTCCTTCTTTTCATCGCCTTCTGTTTCAAAAAAACGGCCCTCCAGCCACCATTTATACCGGCCTTTTTCAATCGACTGCGGATCATATTTAGTCGGCATCGATAATTGATTCTCTTCCATTTTATTTCCTCCTCGTTTTTTCCGTTTTAGAGCATAAAAAAACTCCCTCATCACAAAAGGACGAAGGGAGTTGTTCGCGGTGCCACCTTTTTTCCGCAAGAAAGAAACGCTTGCGGCTCTCAAATAAGATAACGGCTTTTAGCCGGTCTTCGCTACTTCTGCTTCACGAAAACTGCTCCAGGGCGACTTCTGATGCTGCTCACTTAGAAACCTTTCACCGGACGGTTTCCTCTCTAAAAAGCGCTGGACATCATACTATTCCCGTTCTTAGCATGAAATACTATTAATATGTAGGTTTTTCAAACATATATAATATAGTACAAAAAAAAATGGTCTATAGTCAATCATCTTTTCCACTTTTCTCCCGGATTATTCCGTGTTTTACCTAATATACTATATGGACTTCAGAAGGATCGGGTGCATTCTTTCCGCTGGTGTCCGCTGCCGTATGGCCGGCAGAAGGGAGGCATACAGATGAGACGCAGATATAGCGTACACGATTTTACTCCATGGCTGAAAAAAGGACGGGAGATCGGGCAGCAGTTCATTGTCCCATTCTGCATATTTCAGGCATTCCGGACTCTATTGTTCCCGACAGGCTTTGATGTATTTCTTTTAGGGGTATTCGTCCTGATCGCCCTCGGCTATTACTTTCAGTGGATATAAACAGACAAAAAAGAAAGTGCATGAATGGCCCGGCCGCTCATGCACTCAATCCGGAGGTGTCTGCTGGGCAGCCGCCTCTTTTTTCATTTTTTCTCTCTCTTCCATTTTCATGGCCATGTACTCGACATTTTTCAGCAGCCAATACTGCTTCTGCAAATCCTGTACATACTCAAGCTCAGATTTCTTATCCCTTTGTTCAACAAACCGTCTGACTGATCCCAAGGCTGCTCCCGGATAGGCAAAATAACTCTGCATCAGAAGCATTTCTTCCTCTTTTAACGGGAAAAAGCGAAGATAATTGTACAGCCATTCTACGCAGTCATCGCAATGGATAGGATAGGTTCGGGCCGATGTAACCAAAAATGGCAATAAATCAAAATGGGGCGGCGCAACCTTTGAATTTTCGAAATTAAGAAAATGGCCGTATCCCCGGTCATCATATACAAAATGCTTCAGCGACACTTTTCCGTGTGTCACTACAGCTCTGACCTTCTCCTGTTCCTTTGCCTTTTCAAACCAGGACTCAAATTGCTTGAGGGAATATTTCAGCGCCTGAGATATATCAGTATAATACAGGCAAAACATCATTTCATACGGCGACATATACCATTTGCGCTCACAGCTGACGATCAGCTCATCAATCATCTGCTGCTCTTCCTCCCACTCCTTGACGGTCCTGTTGTAGTGGTCTTCCCGTTCTTCTGGATCGACCGCCATTTCTTTTACCGTGAGGCCATGCATTCTGGCCAGCTCTCTGAACATTTGTTTATGCCGTTCGTCGCGCTCGTTATACGGATCATTCGTCAGCCATGGCATTAAATAATACAGCCGGGTATTTTCCAGAACAGCGTAGCGTCCATCCCCTGTTGGATAAATAGGGACAATCCGGTTATAGCCCCGCTGATAAATTTTCTGGACATTTCGGATAAAATCCATTCCGGCGTTCGGCGGAATTCGCTTTAAAGCAAAAACTCCCCGATCGGTGTATACCTTCTTCACCTTTCCAAAATCCTCAATATAGTGCACCTTCAGCGCATAATGCCGCAGGGCAGCCAAAGCTTCTTGCTGCTGGTGGCCAGCCTGATTCATATCTTCTTGCAATAGAACCCACTCGCTTTCTGCATGGAACCAGCCATCCTCGCCTGTTGAAAAAGAAGAAACCAGGAACAGGGAACTCTCCCTGTCCGCTGATTCTCTTCTGCCTGTTTTCATCGCTTAGGAATATATAAGACCTGCCCTTCGTACACATCATGGTTCGGTTCCAATTCATTACTGTACAATAAAGTCTGCAGGCTGACATCATAGCGCTTGGCCAGCTGATCCAGTGTTTCGCCTTGCTGGACGATGCATACCTTTACTTTCACCAGCTCTTCTTCTTGCTTTCTGCCAAAGAAATCCATAATGGAAAGGGATTCCTTCCCGCTTTCTTCTTCTGAATCTTCTTTATCCGCCTTGCGTCCTTTATATTTCTGGACGGCAGGTGTGTCGGACTCTGTATTCCTTTTATTTAACAGCCCATACAGCCCGCTTTCCCTGCCCTTTTCATTTTCATTTCTTTCAGGCTCTTCCTCAGCTTCTTGAGGCTCTTCAAGTACAGCCTCAGCCGGTTCCTCCTGATCATTCAGAAGAGGCTCAGCTACTTCGAGTTCCGGTTCCGGTTCCGTTTCCTCCGGAGGATCAAGGACAGCGGATTGATTGCGCATAAGCATCTCTTCCGGCTCTTTCTCCTCTATTTCTTTCTGCTTCATGGCCATGAGTTCAGTTTCAAACGGCGGCTTTTCCTCCAGATTCTGAAAAGTATTTTCAAAAATCGGAATGTCTTCTGCCGCATTCAGCGGATCAGCTGCCGGCTCTTCCTCGGCCTGTTCCTCTTCATCTGCGGCACGTTTGGCTTCAGCAGAGAATGGTTCAAATAACGCCTCTTCCTGTTCACTGTCCTCCATGTCGATCTGTACTTCTTCCCGAAACTGCGGCTGGAAATCCGGAAAGGACGGCGGGGATGCGACATAAGGGATGTAGTCTGCTTCATCCTCTTGTTCATAGGAATCATATGAAGCAGGATCATCCTGAGTATTTTCCTCTGCTGTCTCCTGGACAGGATTTTCATATTCTTCCTCAGGTTCTTCCCGATTTTCCGTTTCATAGGCAGCCGGCTCGCTGTAAATTCCTGAAATGATCAAATCAGCCTGCAGCTTAAGGCAATTCCTTTCCGGCATCGCATAATCAAAGCTTGAAATCGCGACATCAATATCATCCAAGGAAGAAATTCTGTTTGTCGGAATCGTTATGTCAACCGGAAATCGGTGTGTGAATTCATGTATGCCGTTTTCCTGCCTTTCAACATGCTGAACAGTCCGAGGCAGTCCGGTATTCGTATAATCAAGCAATTCTCCGGTTTGCAAATCATTTTTATACTCGCCGTGCAAATCCAAAGACCCTTTAATCAGTACATACTGTTCACTCTCATGAATGGTTACATTCGGGTCAAGAGAAAGGGAATATAGCTCTTCCACTTCCTGCCCCTTTTGAAACCAAACGGATTCCTCAAGCGAAAACCGCAGAGAGGATTGATTTTCTTGCGGCAAGACAACTCCTCCTTTCACTTCAAAAGACAATGATATGCCATTAACAATCTATGTCAGGAGCCTTTGCGATATGCCCATTATCCTTCTTCCCCTTTAGATTAGCGCTCCAGGGGGTTCGCTTTCCGCGGGCGGTCCGGAAGCCTTCCTCGGCCTCTCCCTTTGTTGCCTGCTTTGCTTTTCAAACCGTTTCAGGATGTCTCTTCGGCTCCGTCTCCAGCATCTTCCCTGGATGCGCTTTTCCCGCCGGAGTCTCTCCCCTTCCGCTCCATCCTGCCATTTGATTCAAGTCCGCCAGCCTTCAACGCCTCTCCCTTTATTGCCTGCTTTGCTTTTCGGACCGTTTCAGGATGTCTCCTCCTCCGCCTCCGGGGTCTTCCCTGGACGTGCTTTTCCCGCAGGGGGTTCATCCCCTCCGCTGCCATCTATTCTTCTTTTGGGAGCATGTCAGCGAATGGTTACACTCCTAATCTAAGAAATCAATGAAAAAAATTAGGCATACATAAAAAAGGTTCAGAATGAGACCATTCTGAACCTTTCTCGTGTGAAGCCTTTTCTATTATTTCGCCAGCTTGGAAAAAGCATTTTCCGCTGCCTGAATGGTTTTTTCGATATCCTCGTCTGTGTGGGCCGCAGAGAGGAACAGGCCTTCAAATTGGGATGGCGGCAGGTAAACGCCCTGGTTCGCCATTTCCCGATAATAATTTGCAAAGAATGTCAGATCAGACGTTTTTGCCTTCTCATAATTGATGACATCTTCATTGGTGAAGAAAACGCCAATCATGGAGCCTGCACGGTTAAAGGTATGCGGAATGCCATATCTCTCGGCGGCTTCGCTGATTCCCTTCTCAAGCATATCACCTTTGCGTTTAAACTCTTCGTAGACTTCAGGCGTCAGCTGGCTGAGCGTTTCAAAACCGGCTGTCATTGCCAGCGGATTGCCTGATAAGGTTCCTGCCTGATAGATGTTGCCGCTTGGGGCGATTTGTTCCATAATTTCACGTTTGCCGCCAAATGCACCTACTGGAAGGCCTCCCCCGATTACTTTGCCAAGGCATGTTAAATCAGGCGTGATGCCGAAGTAGCCCTGAGCGCAGTTATAGCCAACGCGGAAGCCCGTCATCACTTCATCAAAGATCAGAACGGAACCGTATTGCTCAGTCACTTCACGCAGTCCTTCAAGGAAGCCTGGCTGCGGAGGAACAACGCCCATATTGCCTGCGACCGGCTCAACGATAACCCCTGCGATATCGTCGCCATATTGACCGAATGCATACTGAACCGCCGCAAGGTCATTATAAGGTACCGTAATGGTATTCTTAGCAATGCCTTCGGGAACGCCCGGACTGTCCGGAAGCCCAAGTGTCGCTACACCGGATCCTGCTTTGATCAGAAGAGAATCTCCATGCCCATGGTAGCAGCCTTCAAATTTCAGGATTTTGTTGCGGCCTGTATAACCGCGGGCAAGCCGAAGAGCACTCATTGTTGCTTCAGTTCCTGAAGATACCATCCGGATCATTTCAATTGAAGGAACACGTTCAATCACAAGCTTGGCCAATTTGTTTTCGATCAAAGTGGATGTTCCAAAACTTGTACCGGACTCTGCTACTTTCTTAAGCGCTTCTACTACCCGGTCATTGCTGTGCCCCAAAATAAGAGGACCCCAAGAAAGGACATAATCGATATATTCATTGCCGTCAATATCGTACATTTTTGATCCTTTTCCATATTCCATGAAAATCGGGTCCATATCAACCGATTTAAAAGCCCGGACTGGACTGTTTACACCGCCAGGCATTAGATCTCTTGCTTCTGCAAATGCTTGTTTCGACTTTTCATAAGACCGCATGACTACATCTCCTTTTTCTGGTGAAGATTATTTTTCCTAGTTGATCCAACGGGCAACATCTTTTGAAAAATAAGTGATGATTAAATCGGCGCCGGCACGCTTCATGCTTGTTAATGTTTCCAGCACAATCGCTTTTTCATCAATCCAGCCATTCTGGGCTGCCGCTTTAACCATGGAATATTCACCGCTTACGTTGTATGCCACGATTGGAAGTGTAAAGCTGTTCTTCACATCGCGAATCACATCTAAATAAGAAAGGGCCGGTTTAACGATTAGGAAGTCAGCGCCTTCCTCCACATCAGATTCTGCTTCCCTGAATGCTTCCAAACGGTTGGCAGGGTCCATTTGATAGGTTTTCCGGTCTCCAAACTGAGGCGCACCGTTTGCTGCATCACGGAATGGGCCGTAAAAAGCAGAGGCATATTTAACAGAATAAGACATGATCGGAATATCCTGATATCCAGCTTCATCTAGCCCTGTGCGGATCGCTGTAACAAATCCATCCATCATATTTGACGGCGCGATAATGTCAGCTCCCGCCTCCGCCTGGCTGATTGCCGTACGTACAAGCAGATCAAGTGATTCATCGTTCAGAATTTTTTCGCCTTCTACCAGTCCGCAATGGCCGTGGTCTGTGTATTCACAGAGACAAGTATCCGCAATGACCAGAATATCCGGATAATTCTTTTTCACGAAGCGTGTGCCTTCCTGCACCAATCCATTATGATGAAAAGCACCAGATCCCTGCGGATCCTTATCATGCTCGAACGGTACACCAAACAGAATGACCGACTTAATTCCAAGGGCAGCAACCTCATCCATTTCTTCTCCCAGTTTATCCATTGACAGCTGGTAAATGCCAGGCATAGAAGGAATCTCGTTTTTGATATTTTCTCCGTCAATAATAAAAATGGGATAAATTAAATCTTCTTTATGCAAATGAGTTTCCCTTACAAGCGCCCTCATGCTTTCACTCGTACGAAGACGGCGATGGCGGGCAAAGTTCAATTCTTTCATCTTTTTATTCCTCCTTGAGATTCTATATAGGCAATGATTTCCCCAACCATAGCATCTGTCGTGTATATATCCGGGCAGATGTGCACAGTCAGCCCAAAATCCAGGGCAGCCTGTTTCGTTACGGGGCCTATGCAGGCAATCACGATGCCTTCCAGCAAGCCTCGCAGCTGCAGATGATCTACGGCTTCCATGAAATGAGTGACCGTAGACGAGCTGGTGAATGTAACAAGGTCTATATGATGTCCATTTAACAGATCCGAGAGTTCACGTTCGCTCTCCCTCGGTCTGAATGTTTTATATAAGATCAGTTCCTCGCATGGAATCCCTTCCTGCCTGAGAGCTTTAGCAATGACATCCCTTGAAAGGTTCCCCTTTGCAACCAGGACTCGCTCTTCCTTCTGTAGCATAGGGAGAAATTCCTCTGCAAATGACTCGGCAACAAACGTCTGGGGCACAAACTCTGCCTGATGGCCGAGATCTTCCAGCTTCTTTTTAGTTTTTGAGCCAATTACAGCAAATTTCGGGAAGTGCTGAATTCCGCTTTCTGCTGCCAGCCTGAAAAAGAAATCGACTCCATTTTGGCTTGTCAGAACAACCCAGTCATAGCTGCCAAGCTGCTTCATTCTGCTCCTGATTTCTGTTACATTCTCAGGCAATGAAAAATCAACCAGAGGAACCATGACAGGCACAGCACCGAAGGCTTTAACAGCCTCTGCCAGTCCTGTTGCCTGATGCCTCCCTCTCGTGATTAGCACAGAAAGATCATGAAGCGGCCCGGCCATTACTGATCCAGCTCTGCTTTCACCTTTTCAATCAGCTGTTTGCCGCCCATCTCACTGACAGCACGTGCCGCAGCATGTCCAATCTCTATCGGATTGGTGCCTTCTTTCATTTCCTTAATAATGGTTTTCCCATCTGGAGAAGCCACTAAAGCAGTCAGAGAAACCGCTCCATTATCCAAGGCTCTTGCATATCCCGCAATCGGCACTTGGCAGCCTCCTTCCATTTGGTGAAGGAAGGCACGCTCCGCTTCAACGGTCCGTTTCGTTTCTTCACAGGTCAGCTTGGCAAGGGCTTCGAGCAGTTCTTCATCATCCTGGCGGCATTCGATTGACAGGGCACCCTGCCCTACAGCCGGCACACAGAAATCCTCATCAAGGAACTCTGTAACAATATCCGATTTCCAGCCCATACGGGATAAACCGGCAGCAGCCAAAATAATCGCGTCATATTCTTCGGTCTTTAGCTTTTCCAGCCTTGTATCAATATTTCCGCGGATCCACTTAATTTCGACATCCGGACGGCGGGCAAGGATTTGCGAGCTGCGCCGCAAACTGCTAGTACCAATTACAGCACCTGCCGGAAGCTGATCCAATGTTAGATTGTCCTTGCTGATCAGCGCATCCCGATGATCTTCCCGGGGCGGGATACAGCCAATCGTAAGGCCTTGAGGCAGCACAGCCGGCATATCTTTCATACTGTGGACCGCCATATCAATTTCCTTATCGAGCATAGCCTGTTCAATTTCCTTGACGAAAAGACCTTTGCCTCCGACCTTGGAAAGCGTAACATCCAGAATCTTATCTCCTTTCGTTACGATTTCCTTAATTTCAAATTCAAAAGGCACGCCAAGCTCTTTCAATTGGCTGATGACCCATTTTGTTTGAGTGATGGCCAGTTTACTGCGTCTGGAACCGACAATAATTTTCCTCAAGTTTATTTCCTCCTATGTATTCCAAAAATGGAAAGTTGAAAGACTTCCAAAAAGAAAGAAGTTGATCAGGACAATCATGAAAGAAGCGATATTCAGGTAGGCCAGTGTCTTTCCATACAGCTGTTTTCTGATTCGGATATACAGATACACGCTGTAGGCAGCAAGGACAACAAAGGAACCGATAATTTTCGTATCATACCAGAATATCCCCGGAATCTTGATATACGCCCACTGAATTCCTAAAATGAGTGACAGAACAAGCAGCGGCACTCCAATGATGGTCATAATATAAGACATCTGATCCAGTTTGGACAGGTCTCCGAGCCTCAGCAGCCGCCTGCCCCATTTCTTCTGTTTTAATAAATCATATTGAATCAAATATAGCAAAGAAAACACAAAAGCTAAAGAAAACGCCCCATAGGAAAGCAGCGCGATCGTAATATGAATCAAAAGCAATTCCGATACCAGCTGCTGTGCCAGCACATCCGATTCAATCTGAACAGGCGCAAATGTATGGATGGCCATAACCATGAATCCGAGTACATTTGTAAAAAACACTGTGAAGTCGACACGGAGCAGACGGTTAATAATCAACGAAAGCGTCACTAACACCCATGCGTAAAAATAAAGCCCTTCAAAAATGGTCAGGACAGGGAATCTTCCTGTCTTAAACATATAAAGAACCAAAAAAACAGTCTGTAATACCCATACAATTGAAAGCAACCAGAAGGCTATTTTATTTGCCCTCTGGTTGTTATGAAGAAAGTCAATAAAATATAAGAGCACACTAAGAGCATATAGCAATACAGTAGCTTCATGCAGTCTTGTCATCAATAGCTCCATAATCGCCTCAATTCGCCTGAAGTGAAATAGATTTCAAAACAGACGGCTGATCCTTTTTCACTTCAGCTTCACTCATCTGTTCTTCTACATGGTCTTCCAAATGAAAGATTTTCACAAAGTTATTCAGTGCTTCTTTAGCATTTGGCTCTTCTGCCAATTCTTTTGCATATAAAATAGGATCTTTCAGCATTTGATTAATAATGCTCTTTGTATGCTTATTCAAGACTTTTTTATCACGTTCACTTAAATGCGGAAGCTTTCTCTCAATACTTTTCATCGTTTCTCCCTGAACTGCCAGCGCTTTTTCTCTCAAAGCAGAAATGACAGGAACGACACCAAGCAGGTTAAGCCATTGATTGAATTCGACAATTTCACCTTCGATCATCAATCCAATCTTATCTGCAGCTTTTTTCCGTTCTTCCATGTTCGCTTGGACAATGCCCTCAAGATCATCGATGTCATATAAAAAGACGTTCTCCAATTCAGCCAATGCTGGATCCAGGTCGCGCGGCACGGCGATATCCACCATGAAGATCGGACGTCCTTTTCTTAATTTGTTCACGAATGTCATCATTTCCTTCGTGATGATCAAGTCTTTCGCTCCAGTTGACGTAATGAGAATATCCGTTTCAACTAAGGCGCATTGCAGCTCCTGCAGCTGTTTTGCTTCCCCGTTAAAGCGTTCAGCTAAGTCTACTGCCTTTTGATAGGTCCGGTTAATGACGGTTATATCATCCGCTCCGCTTGAATGAAGATTCTGAGCTGCCAGCTCGCCCATCTTTCCGGCCCCGACAATCAGAACGCTCTTTTGCTGAAGGCTTCCGAAAATTTTCTTGGCCAATTCCACTGCAGCATAGCTGACAGATACGGCATTTGTATTGATTTCCGTCTCAGAATGAGCATGCTTGGCTACTGTCAAGGCTTGCTTGAACAAGTGATTGAAGACCGTGCCAGTCGTATCTTCTTTCTGGCCGAGAAGGAAGCTGGAACGAACTTGTCCCAAAATCTGCGTTTCCCCCAGCACCATGGAATCAAGCCCGCAGGAAACTTGGAAGAGGTGCTCGACAGCCCCGTCCCCCTCATAAAAAAAGAGATATTTAGAAAATTCCTCTTTATCCAGTCCAAACCATTCTGAGAGGAATTCTTTTATATAATAACGGCTTGTATGAAGCTGATCGCCCACTGCATAAATTTCCGTCCTGTTGCAGGTGGAAATTATTACATTTTCAAGTATACTCTTTTTATTTTTAAGAGTTTTCATTGCTTCTGGAAGTTCGGCTTCGTCAAAAGATAACTTTTCCCGAATTTCTACAGGGGCAGTTTTATAGTTAACGCCAACTGCTAAAATGTGCATTTTTTCATGGCACCCCCAAAAATGATTACTATCCTTATTTATAATTATTATAACATAGACAAACGTTCAGCACGAAAAAAGTATGAACAGTTTATGAATTCCTGTGATAACATAAAACTGTTATTTTTTTCTCCCGTGTTAGGCAATTCGCCTTACTTAAAGTACCTTATCAAATAATACTTATCACTAGCAAGCAATCCGTTTCAACAGGAGGAATAAAATGAAATCGCAGAAAATCTTTTCAGCAGTTATTTTAATTGGCTTCGGTCTTTACTTCTTTTTGCAGCATTCTCACATAGAGATTTTTGCAGGATTTTACAGCTGGCCGACGCTTCTATGTATTACAGGACTTGCCTTTTTGCTTCAGGCGTATAAAGAAAAGGAGCATTCGTCAATCCTGCCGGGAATCGTCCTTTTTGGGTTCGGACTTCATTTCCATATTTCCGGTTTATTTGAGCTGTGGCCCGGCGATATAGCCGCCTTTATGCTGATTCTTGCTCTTGGCACCATTCTGCAGGCAAGGAAACTGAAGGCAAGTATGCTGTATGGGATTATATTTATTATCATTGCCGTTGTGGCCCTATTCTATGACAGAATGAAGACAGGTCTTCCTGTAGATGCTTCCGTTCAGGAAGGCCTTGAACAGTACTGGCCGATTATCCTCGTTGCTGTCGGTGCTTACCTGTTTATCAAGAAGAAATAAAACAAGGGAATGAGAAAATAAAATTCCAATGTTCTCACCGGAAATTTGATTTCAGAGTGCAGACAAACTCGAAGATTTTCAAGTTTAGAATGAGGTAAATAGCACAGTCAGATTTCACTCCGGATTTTAACCCAATTCCATACAAAATAACAAAAGGCAGGCACCTTGTTGGTGTCTGCCTTCTGTCTGGGCCTGTCTGAGAGGCAGGCTTTGTTTACATATACTTTTTTAGAGCACCCCAGATTTTATCTTTACCTTCGCCTGTTTCACTGGAAAAAAGGAAGATTTCATCCTGTTTGTCCATTCCTAACGTTTCTCTGGCAATCTTCAGATGCTTCTGCCACTTCCCTTTAGGAATCTTGTCTGCTTTTGTCGCAATGACCATAAGCGGAAGCTCATAGTGTTTTAAGAATTCGTACATCGAAATATCATCTCTTGTCGGCGGATGGCGCAAATCCACAATGAGCAAAGCAGCACGGAGCTGTTCACGGCTTGTGAAATACGTTTCGATCATTTTCCCCCAGGCGGCACGTTCAGATTTAGAAACCTTTGCGTAGCCATATCCGGGAACATCGACAAAATGCAGCATATCATTAATGATATAGAAATTAAGCGTCTGGGTTTTCCCTGGTTTGGACGAGGTCCTGGCAAGGTTCTTCCGGTTGATCATCTTATTGATGAAACTCGATTTCCCTACATTCGAACGTCCTGCCAAGGCAAACTCCGGAATCGGCTCTGCTGGGTATTGCTCAGGCTTTACAGCACTGATTACAATATCGGAACTAGTTACTTTCATGATTATTTTCACCTGCCAATGCTTGTTCAAGAACCTCATCGACATGTGATACAGGAACGAATTGCAGCTGTAGCCGCACGCTTTCCGGAATGTCATCGATATCCTTTTCATTATCTTTCGGGATGATAATTTTCGTCAGCCCGGCACGGTGTGCAGCAAGCGACTTTTCTTTTAATCCGCCAATAGGCAGAACTCTTCCCCGTAACGTAATCTCACCGGTCATCCCGACTTCTTTTCGGATCGGCCGGTTTGTCAAAGCTGAAATCAAGGCTGTAGCAATGGTAATTCCCGCTGAAGGACCGTCTTTTGGGACAGCTCCCTCCGGAACGTGAATATGGATATCCTTCTTTTCATGGAAATCCGGATCGATTTCAAGCTGTTCCGCTTTCGAGCGGACAAAGCTGAAGGCAGCCTGTGCTGATTCTTTCATGACATCTCCCAATTTACCAGTGAGAACGAGCTTGCCCTTTCCCGGAGACAGGGACACTTCAATCTGAAGCGTGTCTCCGCCAACCGTTGTATAGGCAAGGCCTGTAGCGACTCCAATTTGATTTTCCGTTTCAGCCTGGCCGTAATGGAACATCTTCTTGCCCAGGAATTCCTCCAGATTTTTGCTGGAAACAACCACCCGTTTCTTTTCACCGGAAACGACAATTTTCGCTGTCTTCCGGCAAATGCCCGCAAGCTGGCGTTCCAGGCTCCGGACACCCGCTTCTCTTGTATAGTAGCGGATGATATCCACAATTGCCTCTTCCCGAATCTGAAGCTGGCTCTTCTGCAGACCGTGCTTTTCCAATTGACGGACAAGCAGGTGGTCCTTCGCGATATGCAGTTTTTCAATTTCCGTGTAGCCTGCAATCTGGATAATCTCCATTCGGTCACGAAGAGGGCCCGGGATGGTTGCCAGATTGTTTGCTGTAGCTATGAACATTACATCTGACAGATCGTACGGTTCTTCAATATAATGGTCACTGAAATTATGATTCTGTTCAGGATCCAGCACCTCGAGCATGGCAGCGGACGGGTCTCCCCTAAAATCATTAGACATCTTATCAATTTCATCCAGTAAAAACACCGGGTTAACCGTTTCAGCTTTCTTCATCCCTTGGATGATCCGTCCCGGCATCGCCCCGACATAGGTCCGGCGATGGCCGCGGATTTCGGATTCATCACGGACGCCGCCAAGTGAAATTCTCACAAAATTGCGGTTCAATGATGACGCAATCGACTTGGCTAAGCTCGTTTTACCGACTCCCGGAGGTCCGGCAAGGCACAGAATCGGTCCTTTCAGGGACTTTGTCAGCTGCTGAACAGCCAAATACTCAAGAACCCGCTCTTTTACTTTATCAAGACCATAATGATCTTGGTTCAAGACTTTTTCAGCCTTTTTGATATTCAGATCGTCCTTTGTCGCATTCGTCCATGGCAAAGAAATGAGCCACTCGATATAATTCCTGATCACAGAACTTTCTGCAGAACTGGCCGGCACCTTTTCATAGCGGTCCAATTCCTTGAAAGCAGTGGCCTTTACATGCTCAGGCATCCCAGCTTCCTCAATCTTATCTGTAAGGATGGCGACTTCGCCGGTCTTTCCTTCCTTATCTCCCAATTCACGCTGGATGGCCTTCATCTGTTCACGCAAATAATATTCCTTCTGCGTCCGCTCCATGGAGCGCTTAACACGCTGGCCGATCTTTTTCTCCAGTTCAAGCACTTCTCGCTCATTCTGGATCATTTCAATGACACGGGCTAACCGGTCTTTTACATTGACCGTCTCCAAAATTTCCTGCTTGTCCTTCAGCTTCAGCGGCAAGTGAGAAGCAACGATGTCCGCCAGCCTGCCAGGCTCTTCAATATCTGCTGTCGATGCGAAGGTTTCACCTGTAATTTTCTTCGACATCTTTATGTATTGGTCAAAATACTCTAGCAAAGTTCTCATAAGCGCCTGGTCTTCAGCGTCTTTTTGCGGATCGTCTTCATGTATTTTAATTTTAGCTCCGAAATGGGTTTCGTGGTCATAGAATTCTTCGACCTCCGCCCTGTTCAATCCTTCCACTAAAACACGGATTGTTCCGTTCGGCAGCTTCAGCATTTGTTTAACTTTTGTCAACGTACCCATTGGATATAAATCGTCTTCGCCCGGTTCATCCAAGGCTATATCTCTCTGGGTCGTCAAAAAAATCAGATGGTCTTCCACCATTGCTTTCTCAAGGGCTTGTACAGATTTATCACGGCCTACATCTAAATGCAATACCATAGTAGGATATACAAGCAAACCTCTAAGCGGCAGGAGGGGGACGATGATTTCCTTATCAGCCATTTCCTGACACCTCCATCAATTAATAACATCGTCGGCTGGTTTACTATTTTCCCAGTGTTATCGACCTTTTAACAATTCTATCCTATTTAGAATGAAGTGTCTATTTGTTTACCTCAAGGAGCCTTTTCTCTTTTAGGGTTTCTTTTTCATCATGAAAATTCTCCGGCCGCACCGGAAAATGGGGCAGCCGGGAAAGTACTGTTCTCTGCTGTAAGAACAGGGACTAGAGAATTTCCGTCTTATCCAGGTCCACTCGTTGTAAAATATCTTCCGGAACCAGTTCTTTTCTAAGCGAGCGGTCAAAAACTTCCTTTACATGGGAAACCGGCACAATCTCAATTTCCTGAAAGTCCTTCATCAAAAGCTGTACATTTTCCGCCGGGATGATAACAGTCTTTGCCCCCGCCAATATGGCCGCCTTGATTTTCGGAATGACTCCGCCGATTGGCTTCACCTGACCATGGATGCTGATTTCTCCTGTCATGGCGATTGTATGATCAACCGGGATTTTGTAAATGGCCGAATAGATTCCCGCACACATCGCGATGCCGGCTGACGGACCATCGACAGGGCTTCCGCCCGGGAAATTTACATGAATATCAAATCGATCCGCAGGAACTCCAAGCGAACGCAGAACGGTTATGGCATTTTCCACCGAACCTTTGGCCATGCTTTTTCTTCTGATTGATTTCCCGCTGCCCCCGCCAATACTTTCTTCTTCCACGATACCGGTAATATTAATGCTTCCTTTTTCTTCTTTGGCCGGTATGACGGTTACTTCAATTTCCAGAAGCGCACCGCTGTTTGGCCCATATACTGCAAGTCCGTTCACTTTTCCCACTTTCGGAGCTGTTCCGATTTTTTGTTCGATTTTCGGAACAAGCTGGCTGCTGTGCGCAATCCACTCAATGTCTTTTTCTTCTATATCATTTCTGCCCTCATTAAAAGAAATTCCAGCAAGGGTCTGAACCAAATTCACTGCTTCCCGCCCATTTCTTGCGTATTCGGCAATGGAATCCAGCCCTTGGTCCGAAATGGAAATCTCTACTTTTTCCGCTGCTCTTTTGGCTACCTTCACAATTTCCTCCCGATTCAAATCGCGGAAGAACACTTCTAAACATCTAGAACGGATAGCAGGCGGCAGTTCATTCGGAGTTCTTGTGGTGGCACCGATTAAGCGAAAATCAGCCGGCAGGCCGTTTTTGAAAATGTCATGGATATGGGCAGGGATATTTTGATTTTCTTCAGAATAATACGCACTCTCCAAAAACACTTTACGGTCTTCTAACACCTTCAGCAATTTATTCATCTGGATCGGATGCAGCTCGCCAATCTCATCTATAAAAAGGACTCCGCCATGTGCATTTGTTACAGCCCCCTGTTTTGGCTGCGGAATTCCCGCCTGACCCATGGCGCCTGCTCCCTGATAAATCGGATCATGAACGGACCCAATTAACGGATCCGCGATGCCCCGCTCATCAAACCTGGCCGTCGTGGCATCCAGCTCGATAAACACGGCTGATTTCCTGAATGGAGATTTCGCATTTTTCTTCGCTTCTTCCAGCACAAGACGGGCAGCTGCCGTCTTTCCGACCCCTGGAGGACCATAAATGATCACGTGCTGCGGATTAGGTCCGCAAAGCGCGGCACGCAATGATTTAATCCCATCCTCCTGGCCGATAATATCTTCAAATACAGCCGGCCTGATTCGTTCAGATAGAGGTTCAGTTAATGATAAAGACCTCAGCTTCCTTAATTGCTCCATCTCTTTTCTTGAGTCACGGTCAATCGAAACCTTTTGCGTCCTTTGGCCCTTCAATAAATTTAAAAAGTACAAACCGATAATCACACCGAAAAATAATTGAATAAAAATCACTAAGCCTGTCCAACTCATGCCTTTTCCCTCCTGGCTCTTCATGTTTGATATTTCGTAGTATCTCCTACCGGTTATCGAAATACTCCATGCAGAACAGAAAGTAAATTTTGGCGGATTCAGGACAGCGTTCCATTCATAAACAAAAAGAGGAGGGGGGAATATCCAATTCCCGCTACATTAGTTTCCGCTTCAGGAGTTATAGACCATAAAAAAAAGCAGCGGGAAAGTCCCGCTGCCTTTTTTCTCACCCTATGATCAAGCAGATGTTTTCTTCTCTTGTCCTTTGACTGTTGTTCCATCCTTCAAGACCAATTTAGGAGTCTCATTTTCGGTAATTGTTGTTCCGGTAATGATACATTTTGCCACATCATCACGGGAAGGAAGATCAAACATGATTTCCAGAATGATTCCTTCAATAATAGAGCGCAATCCGCGGGCACCAGTTTTGCGTTCAATTGCTTGTTTAGCAATCTCACTTAAAGCACTTGGTTCGAATTCAAGCTCAACATCGTCCAATTCAAGCAATTTTTGATATTGTTTAACAAGCGCATTTTTCGGCTTAGTTAAAATTTCAATTAATGCTTCTTCGTCCAGCTGCTCTAATGTCGCAATAACTGGCAGACGGCCGATAAATTCCGGAATCAAGCCAAAGCGAAGCAAGTCTTCAGGAAGCACTTTAGACAGAAGCTCTTTTTCTTTAATGTCGTCCTGTTTCACATCTGAACCGAAACCGATGACTTTTTGTCCCAAACGGCGTTTAATAATCGGCTCAATCCCATCAAAGGCTCCGCCGCAAATAAACAGGATATTCGTTGTATCGATTTGGATGAATTCTTGATGAGGATGTTTGCGTCCTCCCTGCGGCGGCACACTGGCAACCGTACCTTCAAGAATTTTCAGCAATGCCTGCTGTACACCTTCACCGGATACATCACGAGTGATAGACGGATTTTCAGATTTGCGGGCTACTTTATCGATTTCATCGATATAAATAATACCCTTTTCTGCTTTTTCCACATCATAATCAGCAGCCTGGATCAATTTAAGCAGGATGTTTTCCACATCTTCGCCGACATATCCGGCTTCAGTAAGGGAAGTCGCATCCGCAATTGCAAACGGTACGTTTAATAGTCTTGCCAATGTTTGAGCAAGAAGAGTTTTACCGCTTCCTGTCGGTCCAATCAAGGCAATATTACTTTTGGCAAGCTCAACATCATCAACCTTGCTATTGGAGTTAATCCTCTTATAGTGGTTATAAACCGCTACAGCAAGAGATTTCTTCGCTTGTTCTTGTCCAATAACATATTCATCAAGAATTTCCCTGATTTCCTTTGGTTTTGGGACATCGCGGAATTCTACTTCATCTTCTGTTCCTAATTCCTCTTCGACGATTTCCGTACATAATTCAATACATTCGTCGCAAATATAGACGCCGGGACCGGCTACTAATTTACGGACTTGTTCCTGCGTTTTTCCGCAAAAAGAACATTTAAGCTGCCCTTTTTCATCATTAAATTTAAACATGAACGTCACCCCTTTTAATACTCTTCCGACTCTATCACATGAATATGTCTTTATTTAAAGACAAAAATTAAACATAAACATTGGATTTAATGGTACGACTTGCATTTTAACACGTTCCCGATCGTTTTGTAATAAAAATGCTCGGCCCTCCCAAGTTGTCCAATAAGTATTTATTTTTCCCCAATATGTATGTTGCCTTTTACCATTATTCCCAAACCTGATTCATACTAACCTCATTGGGCATAATTGCAAAAGATTCCCACCGAACCCGCCAAGGTCCTATTCGTTTTACTATATGTATATGCAGTTGTTAAGAATTAATCTACACTGAATCAGGAAAAAAATCAATCCGCAAATATTCAGTACATTCATTTTTTCGCTTTTCGACGGGACACATATAGGCCCTCAAGCCTTGGCACACAATGAATCCAAAACTTCACTCAGTAAAAAAATGGTTTTTATATTTCTTTTGCAAGTATAAAACAAGGCACGAAATCTCGCGCCTTGTTTTTAAGTACCTTATTTTACTGTAAAGTTTAAATTAAGCTTCAACTGTCTTTCTGTTTTCAACAAGGAAGTCAATTGCTTTTTTAATTTTCAAATCGCCCTTTACAGCGTCTAGGCTGCCAAGAGCTTTTTTGATGCTTTCAACGTCCATATTGTACATAGAAGCCATTTGTCCAAGCTCAGCTTCCACTTCTTCGTCAGTTGCTTCAAGCTTTTCAGCTTCAGCAATCGCTTCAAGTGTTAGGCTAGTGCGTACTTGACCTTCTGCTTCTTCTTTCATTTGGCCGCGAAGAGCTTCTTCATCTTGACCAGAGAATTGGTAGTACAATTCAAGGTTAAGACCTTGAGATTGAATGCGCTGAGAGAACTCATCCATCATACGGTCTACTTCGTTGTTGATCATGGCTTCAGGAACGTCCATTTCAGCACCTTCAACAGCTTTGCCGATTACAGCATTTTGGATGAAGTTTTCTTCTTCATGCATTTTGTCATGCTCAAGACGGTGTTTTGTTTTTTCTTTCAGTTCAGCAAGTGTTTCCACTTCATCGTCAACGTCTTTTGCAAATTCGTCATCAAGCTCAGGAAGCTGTTTTGTTTTGATTTCGTGTACTTTCACCTTGAATACAGCTGGTTTGCCAGCAAGCTCAGCAGCATGGTATTCCTCAGGGAATGTTACTTCGATATCTTTCTCAGCGCCAGTTTCAAGACCGACTACTTGCTCTTCGAATCCAGGGATGAAAGAGTTAGAACCAAGTTCTAAAGAGTAGTTTTCTGAAGCTCCGCCTTCGAATTCTTCGCCGTCAACGAATCCTTTGAAATCGATTACGACTGTATCTCCTTCAGCAGCTCCGCCTTCTTCTTTTACAACAAGCTCAGCTTGGCGTTCTTGCATTGCCTTAAGTTCAGCTTCCACATCTTCATCTGTTACTTCAGAATTGAATTTTTCTACTTCAAGCCCTTTGTAGTCGCCAAGTTTAACTTCAGGCTTAACTGTAACAGTTGCTTTGAAGATTAGGTTTTGGCCTTTTTCCATTTGCTCGATGTCGATTTCAGGACGGTCAACAGGCTGGATTCCAGCTTCTTCTACCGCGTTTGCATATGCATCCGGAAGGATCACATCAAGAGCATCTTGGTATAAAGATTCAACGCCGAAACGCTTTTCGAACATTTGACGAGGCATTTTCCCTTTACGGAATCCTGGTACGTTTACTTGTTTAACAACTTTTTTGAAAGCTGCGTCTAAACCTTTGTTCACTTCTGCAGCATCAACTTCAACAGTTAATACTCCTTGATTGCCTTCTTGCTTTTCCCATTTTACAGACATGTGTTTCCCTCCAAAAATATCTATATACTTCTTGAATAAGCATTGGATGAATCAGCTTTGCCAAGTCTTAACAAGTCATCCGTCTAATATACCCGGAGAATTTCCCGGAATTACGTCGTTTCTTGTACAAACGTATACATTACAACCACTACATTATAACACAGGTTGCTTTTGTTTCAACAGGAAACCCTTAAATTATGGGATAAGAAACTGCTTCAATCTGTTTCACCGCTTCAAGAACTTCCGCAATCTCATGCGGTTCAGCGCTATAAGTGGCTCCCAGCCTTTCCAGGTCTGCATCGCCGCCCATATATTCCTCTGCCAGCGCATGGTAGGCTGCAGCCCATTCTCCATATTTCCCTCCGCTTACATCAAAAGGGAACAGGACAAAATGCTGCCGTTTTAAGACCTCATGAATCATGGCAAGCAATGTGGGATTAGAAGAACCAAGCACCCTCTCTGTCCGCTTTTCCATCTCCTTCAAAAAAGGATCCTCCGACAAGGCTGAAAGATCCTGCGGAATGATTTCCATCTGTCCCCATGGCTTTGCCAGCTCAATTTTTTTATCGAATTCCTGATCTTGTAAAACTTGGAGAATCATCGTCTTGAAAAAAGGATGATGTTCCTCTTCCCTTAAAAAAGCCGCAATCTCTTCTGCAAACGGCCTGACATTTATACCGGCCAGCTGCCTGATCACAGCATGCAGTTCAATGTCTGATTTCCCCTCAAACAGCGGACTGCCGCTTAGCCTTTCCAGGTTCAATTCTTCTTCCTTTTCCGCTTCCTCCTGCCGTTCCTCTATAACCCTCCGGCTGAACTGCAGCATTTTCTCATAATGTTCTTCCTTTTCTGCAGGGATATATTGATCTGAAAACAGGGCTTCGACCATTTCGACAATTTTCTCATGATCACCCAGCTGCAGCAAAACCATTAAATAAATATCAGAAATCTTAAAGTAATCCCCGATTCCCTTATGGAGAAGATCGATGCAAAGCTCTTTGGCCTCTTCATAACGGCCCTGCTCTACACTGGAAACGAGCAAACCCATATTCGCTTCTTCGTCCAGCGGCTCTAATTCGACTGCCTGGGACAGCAGCTCTGATGCTTGTTTGAAACGGCGGGCCTCCAGTTCTTCCATTCCTTTCGCCAGAAGCCGCTGGCTCAAATTAGGAAACGGAATGATCTTTGCTCTCCCGCCGTTTGTTTCGCCATTCTTGTCATTCATTGAAACTCGCCTCGCCGTCCGCTTTTTTTAAAAGTGTAGCATGGAATGTACTCAAATTCAAAAACCATAAAAAAAGGCCTCTCTGCAACCTGCATCAGGCAGGTCATAGAGAAGCCTCTGACTCTCTCATCAAGTATTCCAGTAACCGGAAATTATCTCCAGGGGATCATCCGCTTTTAGAATACAGACTATTTATATAGAAGAAACTGCGGTTCTTGCCTCTTCATATTCGCTAATTTGCTCATCATACTGAAGGGTGATAGAGATTTCATCCCATCCCTTGATCAGCATCTCTTTCCAATAGGGATGGATGTCAAAATTCGCTTCAAACCCTTCTCCATCCGTGACTTTTTGGTTAGGCAGATCCACTGTAATTTCATATCCCGCTGAAGATGCCCGCTCCATTAAATAGGATACTTCCGAATCTGCAAGCGGGATGGGCAGCATCCCGTTTTTCATACAGTTGTTCTTAAAGATATCGGCGAATGAAGGAGCAATGACAATGCTGAAGCCATAATCCTGCAGCGACCAGGGAGCATGCTCTCTTGAAGATCCGCACCCAAAATTTTCACCGGCCAGCAAGATCGATGTTCCTTTATTCTCCGGCTGGTTCAGCTCAAAATCTTCACGTTCCTTCCCGTTTTCATCATAGCGCCAGTTGTAAAACAGGAATTCTCCAAAACCGGTCCGTTCAATTCGCTTCAAGAATTGCTTTGGGATAATCTGATCCGTATCTACATTTTTTCTGTCCAAAACAGCTGCTCTTCCTTTAAAAATGGTGATTGGCTCCATTTCTTCCACCTCCGTTAATGTATAAGCAGTCATTTTTCATGAAACTGCTGAACGTTCTTTATCTTACTTTCTCCGCTTCGGCTTTCGCTTTCCAAGTGCGGATATCAACAAACTTCCCATGCACAGCGGCTGCGGCAGCCATCGCCGGACTCACTAAATGTGTCCTTGCTCCCGCCCCTTGGCGGCCTTCAAAATTCCGGTTGGATGTAGAGGCACAATGTTCACCGGCCGGAACCGCGTCCGGGTTCATACTCAAACACATAGAACAACCGGAATCACGCCATTCAAAGCCGGCCGATTTAAAAATTTCATCAAGGCCTTCTTCTTCCGCCTGCCTTTTAACGCTTTGCGAACCAGGCACAACCATCGCCCTGACTCCTTGATGGACTTCCTGGCCATCCACCATTTCAGCCGCCTGGCGCAGGTCTTCAATCCGTGAATTTGTGCATGAGCCAATAAATACATGCTGAACGGGGATTTCAGTGATCGGCATCCCTTCGGAAAGTCCCATATAGTTCAGCGCACTTTTTAATTCTTTCGCCCCAATCGTCCCATCTGCTTCTGTTGGAATCTTTCCGTCTACCCCGCTTGCCATTCCCGGATTCGTTCCCCAGCTGACCATAGGCGGGATTACACTGCCATCCAGCACAATGACTTTATCAAACTCCGCATCCTCATCACTGGCAAGTGCCTTCCATTCTTCCACCTTGCGTTCGAAATCTTGGCCTTTCGCGGCATATTTTCTCCCTTTCATATAGGAAAAAGTCGTTTCATCCGGGGCAACAAGCCCTGCACGCGCCCCGCCTTCAATCGACATATTGCACACTGTCATGCGCTCCTCCATCGACATATTTTCAAACACTTCTCCGCAGTATTCGATAATATGCCCTGTACCGAAATTGACACCGAAACGGGAAATCACATATAAAATTACGTCCTTGGCCATAACGCCAGGTCCAAGCGTTCCATTCACTTCAAGCTTCATCGTTTTCGGCTTGGTTTGCCACAAGGTCTGGGTCGCAAGAACGTGCTCGACTTCACTTGTTCCAATTCCAAATGCAATGGAACCGAACGCACCGTGTGTAGACGTATGGCTGTCCCCGCACACAATCGTCATCCCTGGCTGGGTTAAGCCAAGTTCCGGGCCGATCACATGCACGATCCCCTGCTCGTCACTGTCCAGATCAGCAAGCCTGATCCCAAACTCCTTACAGTTCCGATCAAGAGCTTCTAGCTGCTTCCTGGCGACTTCATCGTGGATAAAATAGCGGTTAACCGTCGGAACATTATGATCCATTGTCGCAAACGTCCGGTCCGGCCTTCTGACAGTCCTTCCTTTTAAACGCAGCCCTTCGAATGCCTGCGGGGAAGTTACTTCATGGATATACTGTAAATCAATGTACAAGAGATCCGGTTTATTCTCTTCCTGCATCACAATATGCCGATCCCAAATTTTTTCAATAATGGACTTTCCCATCTTCATCCACCCCATTTTCCTTGTTTTTAAAAATCCGCTTTAACGAACACGGCGCCCTTGAATCTGCTGCTTGTAAAACATTCTGATGTAAAAAAGTTTTTAAAAAACACGGCCTAAAGGAGTAGGCCGTGCAGTCAAGCTTTCTGCGATGAAAATCAGGCCGGCTTACGCATATGCGCCCATAATGTTCGAAATCGCTTCCTGATCTAATAATGCCGCTTTAATTTCCGCAATCATTTTCTCTGTTGTCACACTTTCTGATGCTGAACCCGCGATATCACCTGTCCTAAGGCCATTTTCCAATACTTGCTCTACCGCTTTTTCTACTGCTGCCGCTTCTTCCTCCAGTCCGAAGGATAAACGCAGCATGGAAGCGGACGAAAGGATCATCGCAATCGGATTCGCCTTATTCTGGCCGGCAATGTCAGGGGCACTGCCATGAATGGGTTCATATAAGCTAGGACCGAACTTCGAGACAGAAGCAGATGGAAGCATTCCAAGCGAACCCGTCAATACAGAAGCTTCATCACTTAAAATATCGCCAAACATATTTTCCGTCACAATGACATCAAATTGCTTTGGATTCCGGATCAACTGCATGGCGGCATTATCCACAAGCATATGTTCCACCGTAACATCCGGATAGTCCTTTGCCACTTCCTCCGCTGTTTCCCGCCATACCCTGCTGGACTCCAGCACATTCGCTTTATCCACGGATGTCAGCTTTTTCTTCCGCTGCGACGCCAGCTTGAATCCTAATTCAATGATTTTTCGGATTTCTTCTTTTGTATAAAAGAGCGTATCGACGACCGCATCTTCTCCATCCTTTGTCACCCGTTCGCTCGGTTTTCCAAAATAAAGGCCGCCTGTCAGCTCACGCACAATCAGTAAATCCACACCTTCGACCAGCTCTTTCTTTAGCGGAGAAGAATCGGAAAGGCTTTGATAAAAGCTAATGGGCCTAAGATTCGCATAAAGGTCAAGCTCTTTTCTTATTTTTAACAGCCCTCGTTCAGGTCTGCTGTGAGCCGGGACACTGTCCCACTTCGGACCTCCGACCGCTCCAAGCAGAACCGCGTCACTGTTCTTGCACACTTGAACTGTTTTATCCGGCAGGGGAGTTCCCGTATTGTCTATGGCACTGCCGCCGATTTCGCCGTACTGAAATTCAAATTCATGGCCGAATCTTTGTCCAACAGCCTCGAGAATCTCGATCGCCCCTTTTGTCACTTCTTTACCGATACCGTCTCCCGGCAATACCGCAATACTCTTCTTCATTGAAATCTCCCCTTTCTATTGTGGTACTTTCTCTTCAAGCTCCTTCATCAGCAATACACGGTTTACAGCATTCAGATACGCTTTCGCTGAGGCCTCGAGGACATCCTGATCCAGTCCGCGTCCGCTGCTTTCCACGCCTCCGTAATTCAATTTAACGAATACCTGGGCCAGCGCATCCATGCCGCCGCCGATAGATTGGATTCTGTAATCTTCCAAGGAAATCTTGCTTTGAAGGCAGCGTTCAAGCGTGTTGTACAGCGCTTCAACACTGCCGGCTCCGGTCGCCGCTTCCTGTATAAGACCGCTTTCCCCTTTTCGGAGCGTAACAGCTGCCGTCGGGATTTGGTTAGTTCCATGTGTGATTTGGAAGGAGACCAGATCATAGATGACTGTATCTGTTGCTTTCTCTTCCAATACCAAAGCCACCAAGTCCTCATCAGTCATCTGCTTTTTCTTGTCTGCCAATTCTTTGAACTGCTTAAACAGGCTGTTCATTTCTTCTTCAGTCACATGGAAATTCAGTTCCTGCAGCCTTTCTTTAAAGGCATGGCGTCCAGAATGCTTTCCAAGCACCAATGAGTTCGAAGATACACCGACAAGTTCCGGAGAAATAATTTCGTATGTTGTCTTCTCTTTAAGAACGCCGTCTTGATGGATACCAGACTCATGCGCATAAGCATTTGCCCCGATGATCGCTTTATTGGCAGGCACCTGCATGGTGGTCAGACGGCTGACAAGGTCACTCGTCCGTTTGATTTCGTGATGGACAAGCGATGTTTCAGCCTGATAAAAATCCTTTCTGATATGAAGAGCAATCGCCACTTCTTCAAGCGCAGCATTTCCTGCCCGCTCGCCAATTCCATTAATCGTGCCTTCTATCTGGGTTGCCCCGCCTTCAATGGCAGCCAGAGAATTGGCTGTTGCCATCCCTAAATCATCATGACAATGTGCAGACAGGCTGACTTTATGAATAGAAGGAACGTGCTCACGAAGGTAACGGAAGATGTCTCCATATTCAGCAGGAGCAGCATAGCCGACCGTGTCCGGAATATTGATCACACGGGCACCGGCCTGAATCACCGCTTCAACGATTTCAGCCAGATAATCAAGCTCTGTCCGGCTCGCATCTTCTGCCGACCATTGAACAATCGGGAACTTTGAAGCTCCGTATTTGACGGTGCTGACCGCTCTCTCAATCACTTGTTCCTTCGATAACTTCAATTTATACTGCCGGTGGATCGGGGAAGTGGCAATGAAGGTATGGAGCCTTGGTTCGGCTCCCCCCTTCAATGATTCCCACGCTGCATCTATATCGGATATAACGGCCCGCGAAAGTCCCGTTACTGAACAGTTCCTGATTTTGGCCGCAATTTCCTGAACGGACTGAAAATCTCCTTTAGAAGCTGCGGGGAAACCGGCTTCAATGATATCGACATTCAGCCTTTCCAGCTGGTAGGCAATTTCTAATTTTTCCGAAAAATTCAGGTTAACTCCAGCCGATTGTTCCCCGTCCCGAAGCGTCGTTTCGAATATATTAATTTTTTGCAACGGCTACCACTTCTTTCTCTGTTTGTTGAGGCTTGACGAAAGGCATCATCTTTCTTAGCTCACGTCCCACCACCTCAATCGGGTGATTATTTTCACGGTTATTAACCGCATTGAATACCGGACGGTTCGCTTGGTTTTCTAGAATCCAGCCTTTCGCGAACTCTCCATCCTGGATATCCTTCAACACTTTTTTCATTTCTTCTTTCGCCCTTTCGTCCACTACGCGGGGGCCTGAAACGAAATCTCCCCACTGAGCTGTGTCCGAAATCGAGTAGCGCATGTTTTCTAGTCCGCCTTCATACATCAAGTCTACGATCAGCTTCAATTCATGCAGACACTCAAAATATGCCACTTCCGGCTGGTAGCCTGCTTCTGTCAATGTTTCAAAACCTGCTTTGACAAGGGATGTCAGACCTCCGCACAATACTGCCTGTTCACCGAACAGATCTGTTTCTGTTTCTTCCTGGAAGGTTGTTTCGAGTCCGCCCGCACGAAGAGCGCCGATGCCTCGTGCATAAGCAAGGGCAAGTTCTCTTGCTTCGCCGGTCACATCCTGCTGGATCGCAAACAATGCCGGAACGCCTGCTCCCTGTGTGTATGTTCTTCTTACAAGGTGTCCCGGCCCTTTAGGAGCAACTAAAAGGACATCTACATCTGCCGGAGGAACGATTTGATTGAAGTGAACGTTAAAGCCGTGAGCAAACATCAATGCCTGGCCTGCACGCAATACCGGCTGGATTTCTTCTTTATATACTTTCGGCTGTGTTTCATCCGGAAGTAAATTCATGATAACGTCCGCCTGTTCCGCTGCTTCCTGAACAGAGTAAACATCAAATCCGTCTTCTGCGGCTTTATCGAAGGATTTCCCTTTCCGGATTCCGATGATGACTTCTACACCGCTGTCCCGAAGGTTTTGAGCGTGAGCATGGCCTTGTGAACCATATCCGATAACAGCTACCTTTTTACCATTGAAGAAATTTTCGTTTGCTTCCGCGTTATAATATACTTTTGCCATAATAGACATCTCCCTTGATTAGTAGTTTTTTTATTAGAATGTTTAAATTAAACAATCGTAACGGATTTAGGTGAATTCGATAATTGAAGGCCCCGCTGGAACGCTGTTGTTCCCGTTCGTGCGAGTTCCTTGATGCCAAATGGCTTGATCAGTTCGATAAAGGCTTCGATTTTTTCCGTTTCGCCGGTAATCTGGATGGTCAGGCTTTCCCTGCCCACATCGATGACTGAAGCCCGGAAAGGCTCAATGACTGAATAGATCTCTGACCTTGTCTGGCTGGACACCATGACTTTTACCAGTGCCAGTTCTCTTGCAACAATCGCTTGGCTGCTCAGGTCGGTTACTTTTAAAATATCAATCTGTTTATTCAGCTGCTTTGTCATCTGCTCAATTTGCATCGCATCATCCACATGAACCACAACAGTGATCCTTGAGATTCCGCTTTGTTCCGAAGCCCCGACCGTAATGCTTTCAATATTGTAGTTTCTTTTTGTAAATAAATTGGTGATCCGGTTCAGAACGCCCGGCCTGTTATTCACGGTAAGGGTAAGTATGCCTTTCATGATTAAACTCCTTCCATTTCGTGAAGCCCTTTGCCTGCTGCAACCATCGGATAGACGTTTTCTTTTTGCTTTACATGTATGTCAAGCAGGACAGGACCTTTGATGCTCATTGCTTCATCCATGATTCTCTCTGCTTCTTCCTCTGTGGAGGCTCTGAATGCCGGGATGCCATATGCATCCGCAAGCTTAACGAAATCAGGCTGAGACTGGAACAAACTGTGTGAATACCTTTCGCCATGGAACAGCTCCTGCCATTGCCGCACCATGCCGAGTGCTCCATTATTCAGAATGACAATTTTGATGGGCAGGTTCATTTCAGCGATAACCGACAGTTCTTGATTGGTCATCTGGAATCCTCCGTCACCGGAAATGGAAAGCACTGTCCGATCCGAAGATGCCAATTGTGCGCCAATGCTTGCCGGCAGACCGAATCCCATAGTTCCAAGTCCTCCGGAAGTCACCCAGGAATCCGGCTTGTTAAACCGATAATATTGTGCCGCCCACATTTGATGCTGGCCTACATCTGTTGTGACAATCGCCTCGCCACTTGTTTTTTCATGGAGCATCTGAATCACTCTTTGCGGCTTCAGCACACCTTCTTCCTCTTCATACCGGAGAGGATATTTCTCATTCCACTCATCCAGCTGCTTCCGCCAGCTGCTGATTTCAGGTTTTTTTCCGCTCTGAGCAATCAGTTCCTCAAGTGCTTCCTTCGCACTTCCGACGACAGGAATTTGGGTCGGAACATTTTTCCCGATTTCCGCAGGGTCAATATCGACATGCGCTACTACTGCTTTTTTCGCAAAATAATTTAGGTTCCCGGTCAGACGGTCATCGAACCGGGCCCCGATATTGATGAGCAGATCGCATTCCGACAAAGCCATATTCGCTGCATAAGATCCATGCATGCCGCCCATCCCCACAAACTGCGGATGTTCAGCCGGAAAGCCGCCAAGTCCAAGCAATGTATGTACGACCGGGAGACCCTGCTGCTCCGCATATTCCTTAAGGAGATTTGCTGCTTTTGCATGATGGACGCCGGCCCCTGCCAGAATGACTGGCTTTTTAGCACTGCTTACTGCCTCGACAAGCTTCCTGATTTGAAGGTAATTTGGTTTTGTCGTCGGCTGGTAGCCCGGAAGATCCATCTCCGGATCCATCTCAGCTGTCCCCTGAAGAATCGCCATATCTTTAGGAATATCAATCAGTACCGGTCCCGGCCTTCCGCTTGAGGCGATATAAAAGGCTTCTTTAATAATGCGCGGGAGGTCTTCCGGATTTCTGACTTGATAATTGTGTTTAGTGATCGGCGTCGTGATCCCCAGAACATCTGCTTCTTGGAATGCATCCGATCCTATCACTGTAGTAGCAACCTGACCCGAAATCACAACGAGCGGCAGGGAATCAATCATGGCGTCCGCAAGACCTGTAACAATATTCGTGGCTCCCGGACCCGAGGTTACAATCACGACCCCCGGCTTCCCTGTAATCCTGGCATAGCCTTCAGCCGCATGTACTGCACCTTGCTCATGTCTGGTTAAAATATGAAACAGACCTGAACTGTAGAGTTTGTCATAAATCGGCAATACAGCACCGCCTGGATATCCAAAAATGACGTCCACATTTTCTTTCTTCAATGCTTCCATCAAAAACTCCGCACCGCTAAACGTTGTTTTTTCACCCTTTCTATCAGCTACTACTGTCTTTTGCATCATACGTAAAGACCTCCTCCACTTTCTCCTTCATCATTTTTTGAATATTCAAACTTTTAGGGATGTAAAAAAGCCCTCCCACCCCTATATGCCTGCATGAGCAAGCAAGGGGTGAAAAGGCTTTGAGAACCAATCCACGGTACCACCCTTTTTCGCATGTGATTCTTCCAACATGCGCACTTAAGTGATTTGATAACGGGTGCCGGTTCGCACCCGTTCAGCTCTACTAAGAATCCTTTTCAAGCTGAAACTCCAAGGTGAGTTCATTCTTTGGGACAATACCGGCTTCCAGCAACCCGGCTCTCTGTAAATGCCTTACCAAAAAACTACTTATCCTCATCATTGATTTCATCGTCATTTGTTTGTTTGAAGCAATGTTGTCTTGTATTTGTGATTATCTTACGCCCAATTCTAAAGTGAGTCAACACCTTTTTGAGAATTATTAGATAATTTAGACTTATCAAACTTTATGTATGCGTTTCCATCCTTTTCATTATCGAATTTCCAAAAAAAGAATTTTTTTATGCCGATGCTGCTTTCCCGCCACTCAAAGCGGAAATAAGACGCGATTCTGAATTCGACTCAGTATCATAAAAAAGAGGACGAGGAAGTCTCCTCATCCTCCGTATTATCAATCACCGGGCAGCCAATACATCTTGATATTCTGGATGTTTCGTGAACTGCACCTGAGCAAATGAACAAATCGGGACTACCTTTACGTTTTCTTCCCGGGCATACTCTACAAGACGCTCCACCAGCTGATTGCCCACTTTCTGACCGCGCAGCTTTTCAGAAACCTCTGTATGGTCTACTGTGATCTCTCCGTCTCCTGAAGAAAAATAGCTGATTTCAGCCAATTTTTCTCCCTCTTCTTCTACATAGAAATTCCCTTCGCCCTGCTTAATATCAACCATATTGATTCCTCCTGTTCAGATAACCTTCGTGACTGTTATTTTATACCACTGTTTTATCCTTCCGCAAACGCGGTCCATCACTCTTAGTGAATCTTCGCACTCTTACTTCCCTCCCAATCGGAGTTACTCAATCTATCAAATTACGTTAGAGTTTCTGCCATGTTTCAATGAAAGTTAAAAATCGTCCCCCATACAGTTCCACTTCTTTTTTTTGGAAATCAGCTTCCATTCAATCACTCCTTTGCCATCTTTCTGCTCTGCCTGCATCTTTTAAACTTTTAATATTTTCTTCTTTCTTCCTATTAAATAGTATGTAAGAGAAAGAGATAATAATCGCCGTTTTACCTGAAATCGCTCAACAAAGAAGACCTCGTTTTCCAAGCCTTCGATTGTTCTATTTTTAGAAAATGATTAAATGTTCGAATTCCTTACATATGTGATAAAAACTCCTTACATCTGATGAATGCCCATCCTTCTATTTTTCGAACTCCGGCTCTTTGCTGAAGCTGCGAGAATAATGCCAAAAATCGGGATCTCTTGAGAAGCCGTTTCGTTCATACAGTCTTTGAGCTCCAAAATTATCTGCTGCCGTTTCAAGAGATAAAGCCGCCGCCCCCGTTTCACGGCACAGCTCTGCAGAACGGTCAATCAGCATCTGGCCGATTCCCTTGCTGCGGTACTCTTCCATAACAAACAAATCATTTAAGATCCAAGCCCGACGCATGGAGATAGAAGAAAAGGTTGGATACAGCTGGACAAAACCGACGCATTCGCCTTTATCTTCTGCAACGAAAATAATAGATTCTCCCCGTTCCATCCTTTCCCTAAGATAGGATTCAGCACCTTCCATATCATCAGGCTGCTGATAAAACCGGCGATATGCATTGAAAAGCTGGGTGATTCCTCTAAGATCCTTTAATTCTGCTTGGTAAACGTTCACTTCTCTCTCCCCTTCTCTCTTTTTCTCTAATAGACTCTCTTACCTTATTTCGACATTCCCGCCTTTTCTCCTCTGTCATTAAACAGATGATGATAATCGGAATTTTTAGTAAAATAGACCATAGCGTAATACTGAGACGAAATAGTGTCAGGAGGATTTCCTATGAAATAACCGATACAGTCCCCTTTTTCTTACAGAATTACGAACCGTCCTCTCGGTTTCTAAAAAGCTATTATTCCCGATATCCTGATATTTTCGCAGAATATTTTTCCTACCATTGCAAGGATACGGAAGATCGGCATCAACAATTCATAGAGAAGTATCCTAAAGCCATCCCGAGAATAGAACAAGTCCATCACAAAATACTGCCAATCATTAAAGAAACAGCTGATTTGTACACAAAAAAATATCAGGTGACCTTTCCCATTGAAGTGAATTTGATTGTAGGCGGGTTTGGTTCCAATGCCTATACACACAGACAGATTATTCCTAATATCACTTTCGCCTTAGAGAAGCTATCTCCCCGTCAAGATCATTTAAGAACCATCGCAGCCCATGAATTTGGCCATGTGACACACAATACCCTTTCTCATGAGGCCGGCACAGATTGGGAAAAAATCGATTGGTACAGTCCCCTTATCTGGCTCTTACAAGAAGGAGCGGCCATCCATTTGTCCCGGCAAATCGTTACAGACTTGACTCCCTCCATGTATTTCTCATTTGATGATGAAGGGAAGGATTGGTTAACCTTTTCAGAAAGCAATACAGATAAAATAAAAGCGGCTTTTGCCTGGGATATCACAAATAAATCAACTCACTATGTATACCGGGAGTGGTTTTCCATAAATGGCGGAGAAAGATATGGATACAGCCGATTGGGCTATTACCTTGCCGATCTGTTTTTCCAGTCTCTAATTAGGGACGGCGGGGAACAGCAAGCGATGATTGCATGGAAAAATAGAGAATACGAAAAGAAAGCAAAAGAGTGGCTTTTTCTAAACACGGCTCCATCATTTTTTCTAAAATAAAGACATATCTTCAGCCAACATCTATTTTTACTTTTTTTGATAGTTTGTCCACCCCCTCCACAGCCTGAATACATATATTAACAATAAATAGGATTAAGACTGTCCATTTATAATGGATAGGTTTCTATGAAAAAATAAAGCACCGCAGTGTTTATTTTTTTCTATTTATTATTAAGAGTCTGGAGGAGAAATGAAGCGTGCCCAAAGTGATTATTAAAATTCCTTTCAATTATGCGAATGTGCACGGACAGAAACAAATTGCTCTGACAAAAAGCTGGATTGATAACAGAATCGATATCTTTATAAAGTACACGTTAAGAAGTCTTAAAAACCAAACGAATCAAAACTTTATCGCTTACATTTTATATGATCTAACGTCCAAACCCATAATTGAACAGGCCCTGTTAAAATATCCGCCTCTTCCCCCTCACATAAGATTTGTTCCCGGAGAGAAAGCGTATACGGAAGAGGTACGCAAATATATTAGTCTTGACCCATTTTTCTATGAAGTTCATCTTCACAGCGATGATATGTATCATCAATCTTTTATTAATCAAATCCAGCAGTATAAACCGGGAAGCGGAACGAAAATTCTCATTTGCCAAAATGGATATATTTACGACTCTAAACAGCATCGGCTTGCAAAATATTTTAATTTCTCGAGCGGCTTTAATTGTTTGATCTATAAAACAGAAGACTATTTATCAGGAGTAAGATATAACCTGCACGGTGATATGGGAGCCATTCGACACCCGCATGAGTTTCTGGGGAAAGCAAACTATATCAATCATTCGCACGAGGGCAATGTCGCCTTTTCATTTGATATTGAACGTAAAAGAAATAAAGTAAAAAATGTATGGAAAAGAAGCAGCAGCGGGACGAAACCCGGAATGACAGATGAAGAAATAAGAAAAGTTTCTCAGCGGGCATTATTTGGGGAAGAGATTACAGATAAAAAGGAAATGGAGAATATATTAAAAGAGTTTAGAGGATGACAGGGTGACTTTAGACAGATGGCAACACGGCTTATCCTTAGCAAACGATCGTATGAATGGACATCAGCATCTTACAAAAAGGCTGCCGATATAATCGGCAGCCTGACACACTTTTATTGAGCAAATTGTGTTTTATAGTTTTCAATTAATTGTTCTGGTCCCTGCTCCTCTTCAGCAGCCATTTGTCTTTGACGGGCAGCTTGGTTCACCTGCTCATCAGCATGGTAGCTGGAGCGGACAAGCGGGCCTGCCTCACAATGTTTGAAGCCTTTTTGCAGGGCGATTTCCTTCAGCTCAGCAAATTCATCCGGGTGTACATAGCGGACCACATCCAAATGTTTTTTCGTTGGCTGCAGATACTGGCCGATTGTCATAATATCCACGTCATGCGCCAATAGGTCATCCATCGCCTGAAGAATTTCTTCCTTCGTTTCGCCAAGCCCGACCATTAAGCTGGACTTTGTCGGTGTATTCGGGCTGATTTCTTTCACCCGTTTCAGCAATTCAAGAGAACGACGATATGTCGCTTTAGAACGGACACGGCTTGTCAAACGCTCAACGGTTTCAATATTATGGTTAAAAATGTCCGGTTTGGCATCCATTAACATGTGAAGGCTTTCATAGTCCCCTTTCATGTCAGAAGGCAGCACCTCGACTGTCGTATTCGGCATTCTGCGGTGAATGGCACGCACCGTTTCAGCAAAAACCTCTGCACCGCCATCCTGCAGATCATCCCTCGCTACAGCTGTCACTACGCAATGACGAAGCCCCATAGCTTCAACTGATCTTGCCACACGTTCCGGCTCGCCCCAGTCCAATTCCGTCGGTCTTCCGGTTGTCACGGCACAGAAACGGCAGCCCCTTGTACAAATGCTTCCAAGAATCATGAATGTAGCTGTCTTTCTAACCGCCCAGCATTCATGAATATTCGGACATTTCGCTTCTTCACAAACAGTATGTAACCTTTCTTCACGCATCATTTTCTTCAGTCCGTTGTATGTTTGGTTCGTGTTTAACTTAATTTTCAGCCATTCAGGCTTACGCAGATATTCCTTTTTCGCCATCTTTCCGCCACCCCTTATCGTTGAAAAGTATACTCATCGTTTTTATACTTTTTAAGCATAAGACTTTCCGCTTCCTTAAGCATGTCTTCATTTGGCTCAAACGGTTCCAGTTCTATGCCGAGACCCTGTTCAAATCCGTCATGAAACGCTTTCTTTAATTCATCCATTGTCACTTCACGGTCGAGAACATCCTGAATCGAAACCGCTTTATCTTTGAATCCCCTCTTCGCCCGCTCTTTCACGGCTTCGTTAGGAAAAATAAATAAGTCATACAGGAGATCTGTATCCATTGTCAAAGGAATGGACCCATGCTGCAGCACGACACCCTTTTGGCGGTTCTGCGCACTTCCAGCCGCTTTCCGCCCTGCAATTTCAAGCTCATACCATGAGGCTTCTTCAAAGCAGACTGCAGTCCCCGTCCGGCCGACCGGCTGATCAGGAAGCGCCAAATCCGCTTCAATCCCCAAATTCCTGTATCCTGCCAATATCCCCTGTGACAGCACGCGGTAGGCCTCTACCACTGAATGAGGAATTTTCTCATGATTTTCACTGACAATAATGCTGTAAGTAAGCTCATCATCATGAAGAACGGCCAGTCCTCCCGTAGGCCTTCTCACGATCTCAAAACCTTTTTCTTTCACGGCTTCAATATCTATGCGTCCTGCTGTTTTCTGGAATTTTCCCAAGGAAAGCCCGGCAGGCTCCCATCCGTAAAAACGCAGAACAGGCGGAATTAATCCCCGGCTGTGCCAATCGAGCAGCGTTTCATCCAACGCCATATTAAAAGCTGGACTTTGTATGCCAGAATCAATAAATAACCATCTTTCCCCCATGCCAATTCCACCATCCTGTCTCTCTGTTTATCCCTGTTGTCACTGATCAAAAAATCCTAAATTTCAGACATCCTTATCGTAGCATCCCCCATGAATTTGTCAATGTTTTTCCCCCAAATAGAAGGTCATCTTTCCTACCCTTCTACAGGCTCATCCAGCTCGAAAAACAGACGGCATATCAAGGTCTAAACGGAGCGGCCAAAAGCACAGACCATTTCCTCTGATCAAATGTCTCCCCGCGGGCAACAAAACAAATGATATCATGCAGCTTCCGTTTAGGATTCATTTCATAGGGGCAGACTGGTCACGAGGTGACATGAGGAATGATGAATTTCCCTACAATCCATACTAATTTTTGGGATGCGGTAATTGCCCTTCCTGCCGTTATGATTCTTACCCAGCTTATCAAGATTTTTTTTCGGGTACCCTCCCGATATGTCCCAACCGTTGCCATTGCTCTCGGACTGATTATCTCCATTTTCATCAGTCACCCCCATCATATCGTAGCTGGTCTCTTTATGGGCTGGTTCTATGGATATGCTGCTATCGGAAATTATGCTGGTTTGAGAACAACGGTATTAGCCTTCCGAAAAAAACATAATGCTCCTCCCAGCAAACAAAGCCAATAACGATTCTTGCACCTTCTCTGCGTTTTGCCTATATGGAAGGTGTTTTATTTTTGCTTCATCATAAGTATTTCTTATAAATTTACATAAATGATCCATATTTTACTTATAGAAGTGGAAGAGTAAATAATAAAGAGGAGAGCTCATCACTGACCATTCGCAGCTATTATAAATAAAGGGGGAGTAAAATGATTCTTGGACTGCATCACGCACAGATTACGATTCCGAAGGAGCATGAGGCTGAGGGGAAAAAATTTTATTGCGATATTCTAGGACTTCCCGAAAAAGAAAAACCTGAATCATTAAAGGGGCGCGGAGGGTTTTGGCTGAAAGTCGGAGATCAGGAGATTCATGTTGGAACTGAAGAAGATGTGGACCGTTTACAAACTAAAGCCCATCTTGCTTATCAGGTTGACCATATCTCTTATTGGAGAAATAGACTGGAGCAGCAGAACATTCAAATCATCGAAGCTGTTCAAATACCAGGTTATGAACGCTTTGAATTTAGGGACCCTTTCGGCAACAGAGTGGAAATCATTCAGGCCATTCCTTCTTAACTTGTCAAAGAAGGCGAGAAATCAATGATTGACATTCTCGCCTTTTTTATCCTTTAGACTGTTCAAAAAATCAATTTTACCCGATCATAATTTTCTCTTCCACATACCGGACAATTTGTTTTTTGTGGCCTCTCGCTAAAGCAAAGGCCAGCGTGAGCGGACCGACCCTTCCTGCAAACATCAGCAGAGATATGACGATTTTTCCGGCTCCGCTCAAATCCGGAGTCAGGCCTAACGACATACCGACCGTGCTGAATGCGGATATAACTTCAAATAAAAGCATATTTAACGGTGCCTTTTCGGTAATCGTCAGGATAAATACACAAATAAAAATCAAAGCCACTGAATAAACGGTAATTGAGAAAGCTCGGTAAATCACTCCTTTTGAAATCCGTCTTTCGAGAATATTAACTTCTTCTTTTCCTCTTATCAGTGTCCAAACAGCAAGCACCATTACAATGAAGGTCGTTACCTTGATTCCGCCGGCTGTACCTCCCGACCCTCCGCCAATAAACATGAGTGCCATCGTTACCATTTGGGAGCTCAGCGTCATATCTCCTGTATTCACTGAGTTAAATCCGGCTGTTCTCGGTACTACACCGTGAAAAAAAGCGCCTAATATCTTATCATTTAAAGACAGGCTGGCAAGCGTTCCCGGGTTTCTGTATTCCAGGACAAAAATCAACAGGGGGCCTAAAACATTGAGAACAATCGTCATGATCAGCACCAATTTTGTATGTAATGTATACTCTCTAAACGATTTTTTCCGTATGACATCGAGAATAACCGTATACCCGATCCCCCCAATAATCAGCAAAAAACTGATTGTCAAAATGACACTGATATCCCCTGTATAGTCCGTCAAACTCCGATACCCTCCCATGAGATCGAAACCGGCATTATTAAAAGCAGATACTGAGTGGAATATGCCGTAGTAAATCGATTCCGGGAAGCCGAAGTCCTTTGCCCAGCGGATGAATAAAATAAGAGCACCGACTGCCTCCACAATAAAAGTAAAGCCTGCCACGAATTTGACTAACCGAACCATTCCCTGAAGGGACAGCTGGTTCAATGACTCCTGGATCAGCAGCCGATCTTTCAGCCCGATATTTTTCCCAAGAAATAAGGCGATCAGGATACTGATTGTCATGAAGCCCAGTCCGCCCGCTTGAATCAGGAACAGTAACACAATCTGCCCAAAAACGGTAAATGTGGTATTTGTATCGACGACGACTAATCCTGTCACACAAACAGCAGAAGTAGCTTCAAATACAGCATCAATAAAAGACAAATGGTGCCTATCCTGTGTGGCAAACGGCAGCATAAGCAGCAGTGTCCCTGCTATAATCAAACCTAAAAAACTCAATGTCAGCATCTGTGCAGGATTCACATGAATCCATTTCAATGGTTTAGGCTGCCTGCTTTTTCTATACATCAGAACGATCCCCTAACTTTTAGCAGATATGATGAATGGTTTCTTACTTAAGCAAATATAATTCGTTCTAATTTCTTTGTAAATAGAAATTATCAAGCAGCCAAAAGACGAATAGAAGCCTTACTCTCCGCAAAAGGGTATTTAGGACTAAAAAACATCATTTTTAAATAATCAAACTATTCAAAACACACATTTATTTAAAAAAAGGTTTTACTTTCCAGGAAACAGGGTACTTAATACCCATAACCATTGAAACAGGAATGAGGAAAAAGTATTGGAAAACAAACAGGAAATCTTGAAACATCTTTTAAAAAAAGATATGGTCTACTTCTCACAACTCTACGCCCAATATGAAAAATTGTTAAGAAATGTAGCATTAAAACTGACCGGATCGGAATTCAGGTCGGATAACTTATTATCCCTCACCTTTCAAAATTTATGGGAGTCTCCCTCCAAATTTAAGGATTCTGATGATAAATCCATTTCTACCTTTCTCATGAAACAATTAATTTATAATTATTTATATTTGCAGCGAGTGGAAGGGAGACGTAACTAAGCTTTACCTTCAGAAGGATAATTAGTTAAACATAAGGGCTTCTCTGACACATACTCTCTTTTGCACCTCTCCTTAAAACTTCTCTGTGATCCGTGAGACACGCTTAAAACGCACACCTGCCCTGCTCCTCCTTTTACATAGAACAAACACGTCTGGCTAAATCCTTCTTCTTTATGAACCTTCTCTAGTCAAAAAGTTTGGGGAGACCCAAACTTTTTTTTGCTATTAACGACTGATCTTGCGAAACATTCCCTTATTTGGAACTTATTGAGATATAATGATCATATACATGTTATGGTTTCTTGCGTTCTTTATGAACAGAGAAGTAGAATCAGGCACTTTTTATCTAAAGTATAAAGGCGGAATGAATGATGGTAAATATAAGTGATTTGATTTTCCAACTAATTATCTTTATCTTTCTCATTGGTGTATTTTTTGCGGTCTTTTTCCTAGTCCGTTCCCTTCTTACTAAGAAGTCTGTAAAGTCTGACACTGCAGATCAAAAGCTTGATCGGATCATTCAGTTACTTGAACAAGATAAAAAAGAATAAACCGCGACACAAGTAAAGCCCGACTAGTATCAGTTGGGCTTTACTTTATGTGCAGGCCGTCGAAAAGAAACCGCCAGGGTACATTCTGGTGGCCGCCCTTTTGCCATACAGCTTACATTTCAAATTTCTCTTTTCTGATTTCTTTATACCGCGCTTCATTGATTTCTTCTTTTTGGACTGTCCCATCCACCCATTCTGTGAATGAGGTTTTGGTTAATGTCATGTTTCCCTGATCCGTCATTCTGGTTAGTAACGGCTGCTTGTTAAAGGGCGATTCCGGATGGTCCGTGATGACTCGCTGAATTATATTTAATTCCGTCATATTCTTGATTGCATCATTAGAATCAAAGGCGTACCCTTTTTTCCAATCGTGATCCTTATAACGTAATTTCATATACAAGATAAAATTCCCCTGTTCACTCTCTGTGCTCTCCACTCGAAACTCCCCGTTTTTAGATGTTATGATTTCTCCATCTAACGGAACAGGCTTCAAGGGCAGGTTCCCTCCGAACCCTGTATCAACCAAATAATAGCGGCCCTCCTGTAAAAGAAGATTCGTCACATGGGTTTTCCCTGTCGTACTCCACTGTTGGTTTTTTTGATCATAAACGGTCCCTCGAACCAAGACGGCATCAAATCCGTTTTCCTTTAAAAAGTAATGAAGGATTGTGTTTAATTCATAGCAGAGTCCGCCTTCCTTCTGCTCCAGGATTTTCGCATGCAAAGAGTCCTTGGTCAGTTCAGCTGTCTTTTTCTCAATTACACATACATTCTCAAACGGAATTGTTTTAGCTGTTTTTTCGAGTACTTCCCCTAAATCTTCAAATCTCATTTTTTTATCATATGGAAAACCGATTCTGTCGCGAAATCGTTTGTTGATCGATGTCATATCGTTTACTCCTTGTACAGATCAATTATTTTACATTCCTTTTCCCTTTCTATTATACGCTATTTGATCGATTTAAAAGGCTTTGCACTCTCTGCAGCAAAAAACACCCCCAATTGGAGGTGTTTTACTGTGTTCTTCATAGAGGCAGATTAAATCTTAAATCTCTGAATCATTTCATTCAGGGATTCAGAAATCGTCGTAAGTGAATACGCTGCTGACTGGATTTCTTCCATTGCAGCCAATTGCTCCTGAGTGGAGGCTGCAATCTGATTGGCCGTTTCTGTGTTGTTTCCAGATAATAGGGATACTTGCTTCATTTTTTCAGTTACAGCACCGACACCCATGCTGAGCTGTTCTGTTATCATTCCAATATGTTCGATTTGGTTAGTGACAGACGAAATAGTACCTGAAATGCTGCTGAATTGTTTCGACGACGTCATGGAAATTTCGCTGCCGGTCACAACATTCTCCTTTACTTCCTTCATCGTTAAAACGGTTTCGCTTGATGTTCCTTGAATTCTTTGAATCAGCTCCCGGATTTGATCAGCAGATCTGCCGGATTGCTCGGCCAGTTTTCGAACCTCTTCGGCTACGACCGCAAACCCTCTGCCGTGTTCTCCCGCTCTTGCCGATTCAATGGCAGCATTTAAAGCCAGCAAATTGGTTTGGTCTGCAATTTCATTAATAAGGGAGGTGATTTTCCCAATCTCCACCGCATCATTTGCCAAAAGGTTTATTTTGCTGTCGGCTTCATCTACTGATTTATGAATATAGTTCATAGAAGCACCGACTTGTGTCACCAATTTTTCTCCTTCGTTTGCCTGTTGCATGACTTCTTTGGCAACCTGTGAAACGGTTTCCACTTTACTAGCTATGGCCGTGATGCCCTCAAAAGCTTTTGTCACTTCCAATGTACTTGATTCAAGATGCGATGATTGTTCGCTCATATTCGCAGAAAGGTTTTGAAGATTAGCTGAAACCTGATCTGCAGAGGACTTTGTTTGTTCGGCACTTGCAGCAAATTCCTGCGATGAGGCCGCCGTTTGCTCAGAAGAAATCCCCAATTGGCCGATCATTTCTCTTAAAGTTAAGCAAAATTGATTAAAGGATTGGGCGACTTCCCCTATTTCATCTTTATTTTTGACGGTAATCGTTTTCGTCAAATCGCCGCTTCCAGTTGAAATCTCATTCATTTGTTTTTTCAGCTGGCCAAGCGGAAGTAAAATCGCTCTGAGCAGCAGGAAGCTTAAGATTACTCCTAAGACAGATGCGATAGCAGTAAGCGTGCCCACCATGATTTCTCGTTGCTGTAACGTCTGTTCCAAGTCTTTCTGTGCTGCTTCTGCTTTATCATCGAGATTTTCGATAAATGACTCAAAGGATGGATCCAGCACCTCTTTGCGTAATTTGCGCTCTTCTCCAAAATGGATTTCTTCTGCTTTCTCTTGTTCGTCCGGATTCGTACTTGTTACTTTTTTACTTTCGTCATAATACAGATTAAAGTTTTCTTCAATTTTCTCGATTTCCGCCTTCTCTGCCTCGCTTGGTGCTGTTGTTTCTAACTCAGCAAATTGGCTCAGAATTTCACTGGATTTATCTTCCATTTCTTTCGCATAATTATCATCACGAGTAAGTAAAAAGCCGCGCTCATCATTTGAAAAACCAGCCAGTCGATATTGAATCTGCTTGGTTATATGCTGCATTTCCTTAAGATTCTCAAGATTTTTATTCTCCTTTATACTCCTGTTAAAAGAAGTAATCGACAAGCCTCCTATAATAAAAATGGATGCAAGCAGGATTGTTACTACTGAGATTAACCTTATTTTTATACTCATAAAATATCCTCCTAATGGCCTATAGCATAACACTTTCATTATATCGGCCGAGAGGTATACGATTTTAACTTATGATTCACTGCCTGCAGTTTCTGCATGAAGCATACATTTACAATAAAAAAACCTTAAATCATTAGAAAAGTTAAGCAAAATCGGCTTTATTGTCTTCTCCGTTCAATATCATTTTAACTTATCCTTAACAATAAATTTACATAACTATAAAAGATTCTCACTTACATCAGCTATTCAAAATCTTACTCTATATAATCTAATATACATTCAATAGTTTTCTAACGGATTAGGAGTCTTTAAAATAATTTGCGATGAATACTTGAAATATAACTTTGTGTATGACGCCGTCGCGGTGCAAAACCCGTAAATTGTCTTCATAAGCATAATTCTCATACTCTCAGCCCTTCCTATGATATCCTTATATTGGAGGCTGCGCAGTTTAGCAGCACCTTAGAAAGAGATTAAATATTATTTGTCCACACCTTTTCGCTCCATTTATATATATATCTTTTAATTAAGTCAGAAAGGAGTGATATTCTTTGAGAGACATGTTGAAAGTATTGGCGATCTCTCTTATTGGCGGGTATATGTTTAGTCTGCTCCACATCCCGATTCCGTGGATGCTCGGCCCGATTTTTTCCATTTTAATTGCCCAATTCCTCTATAAAGGAACATTATTATGGTCGCCAAAGCTCCGCGATTTCGGACTGGTTATTGTCGGAATTGCCATCGGCGAGCAATTCAACCTCGCCCTTTTCAGGGGCATTGGCATTCTATTACTCTATATGCTGCTGTTAAACGTCATTCTTATCGCCTGCTCCGTCGTGCTGGCGCTCGGATTAAGCAAATGGTCAAAATTACCGCTGAAATCCATGGTATTAGGGACCATTCCAGGCGGATTAGGGCAAATCGTCGTTTTTGCAGAAGAAGAAAAAGATGTCGACCTAGCAGCAGTTACCTATTTCCATATTGTCCGTCTTCTGCTGGTTGTTGTCTTTATTCCGTTTATTGTATCAGGCCATATCATCAGCAAACCTCCAGTGGATGTCCCCTTGACATTCGGGTTAGCCGGATTAATCCTTACTGCCTGGGGCTGTTCCTATATGGCGAAACGCCTGAAAATGCCCATTGCCTATTTCTTGACACCCATCCTGCTGATTATCGGGCTGCAGCTGACATCCTTTGACTTAGCACCGCTGCCATCCCCTGTCATGAACGGGGCCCAGCTGCTAATCGGAGCCCATATCGGTCTATTGCTGAAGCCGCATATGATTAAGCTCCCCTACCGCTATTTACTGGCAGGGATTATGAGTGCTGTCGGGCTGATTTTCCTAACCTATGGCACTAGCTTTATCGTATCCTCCTTTTTAGGATACTCCTTTGCCACCAGCTTCTTAAGCACAGCACCAGGCGGACTCGACCAAATGGTATTGCTGGCAGATGCAGTCGGTGCCGACGTCTCAGTCATCTCCGTCTTCCAGGTCTTCAGGCTGCTCTTTATCTTCCTGCTTGTCATGCCGGCCTTAAGGTTTTACTATCAAATTGCAGCCAAAAAACAAGTACTGGAACGAAAACGGGGAATTGTTTAGGTAAATAATAGAATAAAAAAATCCAATTGGTGCTGCACCCCAGAAGTTAGAGTTCAAAATCTAAGTTCTGGGGTGTTTTTCTATGGTGAAATATAGTAAAGAAACGAAATTAAAACTCGTAAGGGAATATCTATCAGGTAGTTTAAGCTATCATCAATTAGCCCAAAAATACGGCATACCAAATCGTACATCCATACAAAACTGGGTACGTTCTTATAAAGAATTTGGAGAAGCAGGCATAGAAAGGAAACGGGGAAAACAAGTTTATTCTGTTCAATTCAAACGTACTGTATTACACTTTATGAAACAAACAGAGGCTTCTTACTATGATACAGCGATGGAATTTAACCTGAATAACCCTTCTTTAATTGCCAATTGGAGAAGGAAATAATTAGATGAAGGGATAGAAGGCCTCGAAGAAAAAAGGAAAGGACGGCTTCCTATGTCTAAAAAAGCTAAACTGAATGGATCTAAGCGGGGAACAGAATCTCGTGAAGAACAGTTAGAGCGTGAAAATGAGCTGCTTCGATTAGAGGTTGCGTATTTAAAAAAGCTAAACGCTTTTCAGGAGAACCCGGATGCCTTCCTCGAAAAGCACAGGCAGCGCTGGCATTCGAACTCCACGAAGAAGGATTCCGATTAATCGATGTCCTTGAAGTAGTAGGGATTCCTGAAGCTACGTATCATTATCACATCCAACAATGTAAGAAAGAAGATCCTGATCAAAAATGGAAAGATATCATTCTAGAATTGTTTAAAAAACATAAAGGACGATACGGATACCGCCGGATTCATTCGGAATTAAAGGCACACGGTCATGTCATCAATCATAAAAAAGTGCAGCGAATTATGGGGGAGCTAGACTTAAAATGTGGAAAATTCACATGTAAATCCCGCTATAATTCCTACAGAGGGAAGGTGGGGAAAGTGGCTAAAAACCGTTTGAACCGTCGGTTTACTGCCCCTTACCGCCTTCAAAAATTAGTAACAGATGTGACAGAGTTTAAATGTACAGGAAATGAAAAACTGTATTTAAGTCCGATAGTAGACCTTCATAACGGTGAAATTATCTCTTTCGGGATTTCTAACAGACCCACACTGGATTTGGTTTTAGCCCCATTGAACCAAGCAATAGATATAGTTAAAAATGAAGCTGGCTATCGCACAACCATTCATTCAGACCAAGGCTGGCAGTATCAACATAATAAATGGGTGAAGGCACTAAAGGTCAACAAAATCTTTCAAAGTATGTCCCGAAAAGCCACGTGTGCAGATAACGCAGCCATGGAGAATTTCTTTGGGATTCTGAAACAGGAAATGTATTACGGGGAAGAACTCATATCGTATGGTGAGCTTAAGAAAAAAATAGCAGAGTACATCGATTATTATAACCACATACGGATTAAGCAAAAATTGGCTGGCTTAAGTCCAGTGCAGTACCGAACTCAAACCAGCCAACCAGCTGCATAATATAAACTCTAACTTTATGGGGTCACTACCATTTCTCACCAAGAAATTGGATTTTTTGTTTATATGCATGGATTTTCGATAGATTTTATCCTGTTTTAAGGAATAACTATTCTTATAATAAGAACTATTTTATGTTTTTGATTTTACTGAGAATATAAAGCTGGAGCCCTAAAACGATGCCGATTAAGACACTAAGAATGAAAAACGGGCCATTATCTTCTCCAATAACAGGTAATAACAGAAATAATATAGCTTCACTGATAACCACACCGAGCACAATATATAGGAAAGCTTTCATTCAGGCACTCCCTCCCAAACAATTCTATCATACTCTTTATTTAGCTGAAGAATTCTTATCGATTGGAGCCTTTTCCAGCTGGCTCTCAAGTCTATTCATCTATCCCTAACTGAATTTCCTGAGTTTCTTCTTTTATTTGGCCAATTAAGGAAAGAACCGAACCGACTGCCTGAATCCAGCTGCCGAGTACCCCCATGAATTGTGCATCTGCATCCTGTTCATCCTCAAGCTGATACATTCCGCCCAAGGCCTGCATGGAATTCCCAATCCCTTGCAAGAGTCCCCCGATTATATTAAAGGACCGTCCAGAAGGCGTGTTATCTTCAAACTCATCTGTTAAACCGACGAAACTCCCCAGGGCCTGCAGCCAATTACCCGTAACGATCAATCTTTGATCAACATGATCTTCAAATTTGATAAGCAAACCGATGATTACTGTGGAATTTCCTACAGCTTGTGTAACATCCCCAATATACTCCAATGAAAGTATATTTCCCTGACCATCAACAGATAAAGCATTCCCCGTTGCTTGCAGGACATTCCCCTGAAGCCTTAAATGAAAGCTGGCCTTTTTCCCGATTCCCTTAAAAGGAGTGCTCCCAATAGCTGACTCAATGGTGCCTATTGCCGACAGAACCGAACCAAAAATCTCTTTAAAATGGCTTCCCATCCTACTCCCCCAGCTATTTGTTATAGGCATATTATTCATTGTCAGGGGGAAAGGTTTATCATTATAAATGTATTATTGTTTTTACAAAATGAAAAAGTTCTTGGACAAAATAAATATGCTTTATACATAAATGAGCCCGGGAAAAATTCCCGAGCTCTTGCACTTAAATCTCGACATATTCAACGATAACCCGAGAGACTGAGAACTCTTCGTCTGTCCGTATATCAATCTTTTGAAGCGGGGTCGTATCAGGTAAAATCATACCTCTCTCCTCAGCTTCCTCCCTCGCCATTTCAAGTATTTCTTTCCCTGCCTCTATCGCGTCCTTGCGAGAGCTTCCCGCAGTATAGCTCATTCCGAAGCCTGCGTTCCAAAGATCCGGAAACTAAAGGGCGACCGCATACTCTCCCTTTTTGCTTTGATGCCATTCATACCACATAATTGCCGCATACTTCATATTACATTTCTCCTTCACGGTTGTTTTGCAACCAGGTCGAGAAGATACATCACTCCCTATCCTCCCGACCTAGTTACTTTCCTCCCGTGCCTTGACAATCTCTGTAAGCTGCATTGCCTCTCCTCCATACATTCTTTAAGATTAATTATACACAAAAAATGGAAAATAACGTGAAGAGAAGCCTCCCACAAAGAGGTCCCCTTTATATCAGCGGACCATTTTCCTTTCATTTAACTTAAACAAGCTTAATAATATAAACATTCCCTTATACGAAAAAAATACAGAGTATTTTATAAGAGATAAATGGAACAAACCTATTAATTTAACTTGAATCAGAAAAAACCCTATGATTGCATTGATCAGATCATGGATGCAGAGTAATTTCATTGCTGCAACATTCAAGTATGCTTTTATTGTATGTTTGGACTTTATCAGTTAAACCAAACAAAAAAGCCTGCTATAATACGGATAACCGTAATATAACAGGCTTTTTCACTGTAACGTCCCAGGAGAGATTCGAACTCCCGACCGACGCCTTAGAAGGGCGTTGCTCTATCCAGCTGAGCTACTGGGACATGATAAATATTATGTATGTCTCAAGGGATTTCCTTAGGACACTTCTTATTATATGTATTTACACCAAGTAAGTCAACATATTTTTTAAAAATAATTTCTCCAAGTGAAAATTGGTTGTAAAACAGGAAGGTTTGCCCTTCCTGCTGTTATTATACCCTATTTCAAGACAGTTGGTAAATGCGGCTTAGTGCCTGCACGGGATTTCCTTCTGTATCGAAGAAAGTGACCTTAGCTTCTTCCCCGTTGATTTCTAGAATGACGTAGGTTTTTTCAATCCGCCCTCTAGGCTGGCGGATGCTGCCTGGATTAATGAACAGGCTTTTGCCGATCATTTCGGATCCAGCTGCATGTGAATGGCCGAAACAGACGATATCAGCTTCCGCTTCTTCGCTTTTATAGGCAAGATTCATTAAGGTCATTTTGACATTGTAATGATGGCCGTGTGTCACGAAGAATCGCCTGCCCCCAATTGTTTCGGTCAGGTCATTTGGGTAGGCTGCGTCATAATCACAGTTTCCCCGGACAGCAAGCAGGCTGTCCATTTCCGGTGCATCTTTTGGAAGTTCTGAATCTCCGCAGTGAATAGCCGCTTCTATTTCTCCTTCATGCCGGGCCTTGATCTGTTGGATTTCTTCCGTCAGTCCATGGCTGTCACTCATGATCAGCACTTTCATTACTGATTCCCTTCTTCCTGTCCCAGAAATGCATCCAATTTCCCTTCTAGTGCTTTCAAGGCATTGGCCCGGTGGCTGACGCGGTTCTTCTCTTCCTTTGTCATTTCGGCAGCCGTTTTTCCGAATTCTTTGGAGTAAAAGACGGGATCGTAGCCAAAGCCATTTTCCCCCGCTTGTTCTTCGGCAATATATCCTTCAAACGTTCCGGAGACGGTAATGGTTTTTTGGTTTGGCGAGGCGAGTGCCAAAGCACAGTAAAAACGGGCTGTTCTTTTCTCCATTGGAACTCCCTTCAATTCATTGAGGAGCTTTGCCATATTGGCGGCGTCATCCTTCTGTTCTCCGGCATAACGGGCGGAGTAGACGCCAGGCCTTCCATCCAGTGCATCCACAATCAATCCAGAATCATCAGAAATGACAAATGTATTCATTTCTTTGGCAATGGCTTCCGCTTTTAAAATTGCATTTTCTTCAAATGTGGTGCCGGTCTCCTCTACATCTGGAGCTCCCGCGACATCTAACAGGGTTTTGACCTGATAGCCTTTTTTTCCGAACAGGCTTTCAAATTCTTTTGCCTTACCGGCATTTTTTGTGGCAATGATGACGGTTTTCACGTGATTACTCTCCTTCTGATCGCTCTGTATTGGTGTTATCTACATCCAGTCTATCATATCCTGGGAGGACTTTTCACTTGAGCGGATAATTGAAAAAAAGGAATTTTTTATTGAAAGATTCAGAACCTTGTAATAGAATGGGGTTGTAAATAATTGAATACCTGAACACTAGGGGATCCCTTGATAAGGGCTGAGAATAAAGTAGTTACTTTTAAACCCTCATAACCTGATTAGATTAGTATCTGCGTAGGGAAGCTGTATTTGGTTTGCATATTTTTGTATCCGCAAACGACACCCAACCACTTTTCTACTTGAGGAAAGTGGTTTTTTATTTGATACATTCCCTGCAAGCTTACTGATTTCTTCTGTAAAAGAGGTGAAACGATGAAGCTGATGGCTGTAACGGATGATACTCATTCGGTTCCTGAACTGGCAGACAAAATCATCCGGATTCAGCAGCGGATTGATTGTATCCAAATCCGTGAAAAGACGAAGACCGAAGAGGAAATTCTTGCTTTAGCGGCGTTGCTTGAGGATCGTGAATTCCCAAAAGAAAAGCTGATCCTGAATTCCCAGGCAGATTTGGCATGGGCGGCAGGCATTCCCGCTGTGCACCTGCCCGAATCAGGCGAATCAGTGAAAACCATCAAACAGCGTTATCCGCAATTAAGAATCGGGCGCTCCGTCCACTCCTTAGAGGGAGCACGACAGGCAGAAATCGATGGTGCAGACTATGTCATGTATGGGCATTGTTTCGAAACGAACAGCAAAAAGGGACAGGCCCCGAATGGCTTGCACCCGTTAAAAAAAATCAAAGAAGAACTGACGATTCCCGTCTATGCGATTGGCGGGATAACAGCGGACCGAATTCCGATGGTAACGGCAGATGGAATCGCCGTTATGTCGGGTATCTTTTCTGTCCAAGATCCGCTTGCTTCAACAATCCAATTATATGAGGCGATGAAACGATGAAAAAGAACTGTGAAGCTGTCATTATAGGCGGAGGAATTATTGGCTGCTCCATCGCCTATTATTTAGCAAAGGAAAAGCTGGATGTGGCTTTATTTGAGGAAGGGTCGATCGGCGCGAACACGACGAGTGCGGCAGCCGGGATGCTTGGTTCCCATTCAGAATGCGAAGGGGATTATGATGTTTTCTTTCCTTTTGCCAGAAGCAGTCAGGCCGCATACGCCACGCTGAAGGATGAATTATTCGAGCTCAGCGGGATTGATATCGGCTATAAAACAGGCGGAATTCTGAAGCTTGCCTATTCAGAATTGGACAAAGCAAAGCTTCAGTCTCTTCTGACCCAGCCTACCGTTCAGTGGCTGGAACCAAAATCTGTCCGGGAAATGGAACCCGCCGTAACGCCAGATCTGACAGGGGCAGCCTACATAAAAGATGATGTAAGCGTCCTTCCGATTGGGGCCTGCCGGGCATTCGCAGAGAGCGCTATGAAGCTTGGCGCTTCTCTCATTGAGCATACAGCGGTTGAATCAGTCCAAAAACGGGGCAGCCGTTATATCGTTCATACCAATCAAGGCTCGGTTACGGCCGATCATGTTGTCGTGGCAAACGGCATTCAAAGCACTGCCTTTTTCAAAGAGCTGGGGCTCCCCCATCAGCTATCCCCCGTCAAAGGCGAGTGCCTTTCCGTGAACGATGAAAAAGGAAGCCTTGAGCACACGCTTTTCCATGATTTTTTCTATATCATGCCACGCAAAAACGGCAGGCTCGTCATCGGTGCCACGATGATCGAGAACGACTGGGATACAGGTGTCAGCCTGAATGGGATTGAGACTCTCATTTCGAAAGCGAAAAGAATGTATCCGGCGGTTGAAGAGATGAAAGTTGATTCAGTCTGGGCAGGATTACGGCCGCAAACCTTTGATCAACGCCCGTTCATCGGCCGCCATCCGGAGGAAGAAGGAATCATTTTTGCGTCCGGCCATTACCGGAACGGAATCCTGCTGGCACCGGCAACAGGCCAGATGGTCCGAGACTTGATCCTAAACAGGAAGATTAAAAGCGAATGGCTGGAGGCCTTCAAAGTTGAGCGCCCCATGCCAATGAAAGTCGGAGGGTGATAAAACAGATGGTCATTCAATTAAACGGAAATCAGGTTGATTTGCCAGAAGAGATTCATAATGTGGAACAATTGCTGTCCCATTATCACTTGGAAGATAAGATTGTCGTTGTGGAAGTGAACAGGGATATCATTCCGAAAGAAACATACCCGGCAAGCGGGCTGTCAAACGGAGATCGAGTAGAAATTATCCATTTTGTAGGAGGCGGTTGAATCATGTTAAAAATTGCAGATCGTACATTTCATTCAAGACTTTTATTAGGAACAGGCAAATATCCTTCTTTTGATATTCAAAAAAAGGCGGTTAACGTTTCTGGTGCGGAAATTTTAACATTTGCGGTCAGGAGAATGAATCTATTTTCAGAAGAACAGCCGAATTTTCTCGAACAGCTTGATTTGTCCAAATATACCTTGCTCCCGAATACAGCCGGCGCCAAAACAGCCGAGGAAGCAGTACGGATCGCCAAACTGGCGAAGGCTTCCGGATTATGTGACATGGTAAAAGTAGAAGTCATCGGGGATGACCGCTCCCTGCTGCCTGATCCTGTGGAAACATTGAAGGCTTCGGAACTGTTATTGGAAGAGGGGTTTATCGTCCTGCCTTATACGTCCGATGATGTTGTGCTGGCAAAACGCCTGGAGGAACTCGGCGTGCATGCAATTATGCCTGGGGCTTCGCCGATTGGCTCTGGCAAGGGAATCATCAACCCCCTGCATCTAAAGTTTATTATTGAGCAATCGTCGGTACCGGTCATTATCGATGCCGGGATTGGTTCGCCTAAGGATGCGGCGTTTGCGATGGAGCTTGGAGCAGACGGCGTTTTGTTGAATACGGCGGTGTCTGCTGCACAGGATCCGGTTAAAATGGCGGAAGCGATGAAGCTCGCGGTCGAGGCTGGCAGACTTGGTTTCGAAGCTGGACGGATTGCAGAAAAAGAATACGCAACAGCGAGCAGCCCGACGACTGGAATGTTGTCCTCTTGAACAGCCGGTATGCAAGACAGGAATTATTCTGGGGCAAAGATACGCAGAAACAGATTCGGGAGGCACATGTGATCATTATCGGAGCCGGCGCCCTCGGATCGGCCAGCGCAGAAATGCTGGCCAGAGCCGGAGTCGGTCAGCTTACGATTGTGGACCGGGACTATGTGGAATGGAGCAACCTGCATCGGCAGCAGCTGTATTCAGAAGCAGATGCCGAAAATAAATGGCCAAAGGCCGCTGCCGCCAAGGCGAGGATTGAACAGATTAATTCCGATGTGGCAGTAGAAAGCATCGTAACCGATGTGCACGGCCTCAATATTGAACAGCTGATTCAGGGGCATACCTTGATTGTAGATGCGGTCGATAATTTTGAAACAAAATTAATTGTCAATGATGCCGCTGTAAAGCTGGGCATTCCTTTTCTGTTTGGCGCCTGTGTCGCAAGCTACGGGCTGACGTTTCCAGTCCAGCCGGGAAAAACGCCTTGTCTGCATTGCCTGTTAGATCAGCTGCCTGTCGATACGATGACCTGCGATACAGTCGGGGTCATCGGTCCAATTGTCCAAACGACTGCGGCCCATCAGGCTGCCCAAGCCCTGCGGATTTTGTCTGGGGAGGAGCTGCCGCCTATCCTGCATTCCGCAGATATTTGGAAAGACGAAAAAGCGAGAATTAATGTTTCCCGCTTGAAAAGACACCATTGCCCAACCTGCGGCGAGCAGCCTGCGTTCCCGTACCTTTCATTTGAGAATCAAACGAAGACGGAAATATTATGCGGCCGGGATGCCGTACAGCTCCGCCCCGGTATTTCTGCTTCCTATTCCCTTGAACGGCTGGCTTCCGGCCTTAAACCAAAGGTGAAGCAGGCCATCGTCAATCCGTTTTTGATTTCCTGCCAATTTGATGAGTATCGGGTCGTTTTTTTCAAGGACGGGCGTGCCATCATCCACGGCACCCATGAACCAAAAACGGCACGGGCCGTATACAGCCGCTTGCTTCAGCATTATTAAGACAGTTTAAAAACTGCCGGATAATAGACTGGGGAACAGCACGAGTACGAGACTTCATTCACAGATGGAAATCCATACAGCATACGCAAAAAACCTCCATTTCTCTGCGAGAAATGGAGGTTTTATAGTTGTCCCGGCCTCTGAGCGGCCTGAGATTCACTTGTTTCTTAATAGCTGCCCGTGTTCACTTTTTCAGGCCTTGAAACTGGCTCAGATAGGTTCTTTCCATCTTCGTTCAACAGTTTGGCACTTCCATCTACCTGCACTTCTACACTTTCAATCCCTTCCTGTTCTGTCAGAGACAGCACAAGAGCATCCAATACATCTTGGGACACTTTCTTTTCTTTAAAGCTGCCGAGAAGCGATTCATTGAAATTCAGCGTTACTTTTCCTTCTGATACCTCTGGCTCTGTCAGCAGGGCCACATCAGACATGAAGCCGGTCTGAAGCTGGGAGGAGTGACTTGGTCCCTTCACCAATTCTTCAACCGCTGCCGTAACATTATTTTCATCCGTCTGGCTGACCCTTCTTGTAACGGGCACATAATAATAATTCCCTTCTTCACCGCCAAGGAAATAAACCGTCAGTGCCTTTGTATTCGTGATATCCGCTACATCACTTGTATCGATATTAATCCCAGATGTCCGGGTCATATTCTCACTGATTGGTGTGCCGCCGACAGGCATCTCAGCCATGTCCTCCCCATTAAGCCGGAGCTGGACTTTTTCAACCGCATCAAACTGGGTCAATGTCCATGTGATGGACTGCAGGATTTTTTGTTCATCTTCTTTTTTATAATTTTTAAATTCCGGGGAGAAATCTGCAACCGCTGTCCCATCCTTAATGTTCACACTGATTTGGGTATCCGCCGGGATGACCGCGCGAAATCCGTTCGGCAGGATATTGGAAACCGGTCCATTTTCAACAAGGTAATCGAGAGCTTGCTTCGCAACGGCTTCTGATTTTGGGAGATCCAAGGTTTGCGGGACGACATAGCCATTTTTATCAATTAAATACAGTTCTGTTTTCACTGTTTCTTCTGATGCCTCTTCTTTGCCTTCTTTCTTTGCTGCTGATTCTTCACTTTTTTCATCCAGCGCCTGTTCATCTTCAACGAGTGACACATCTTTCGGAGGATCAATCTGGCTTTTATTTTCGTCTCCTCCAAACAAGCCACAGCCGGAAAGCCATAGAGAAGATCCAATAATGACCGCAGTCAGTGATACCTTTGTTACGTTAGACATAAAAATCACTCCCAGCACAGTTTGTACTATCATGTATACGAGCCTCCGGCTGAATTAGACCAGTTTTTCTTTTTTCATAAAAAAAAGCCCCCATAAAATGAGGGCTGCAGACTGTAGACAAACTCGAAATTCGAGTTTGCCTACAGTCTTTTTTCTTTTAAAATAATAGTAATAGTTTTTGAAATAGTGTTAGTTGATTTTCGTTTCGGCGGACGCTTTCCGCGGGCGTGGCCCAATCCTCCTCGTCGCTTTGCTCCTGCGGGGTATCGGCCTTCACGCTTTTCCCGCAGGAGTCGCCGCCTGCACTACAATCAACTCCTTTCTAAATAAATGTCTGAGGTGAATGGATATGATGACAAAAAATCAAATAAGTGAACGTGATCAAATGGAAATGATTACAATAGAGCAACTTGTACCACAGGATCATTTGGTCAGAAAGCTTGAATCAGCGATTGATTTTTCTTTCATCTATCCACTAGTTGAATCACTGTATTCAACACTAGGTCGACCTAGTGTTGATCCAGTCGTATTAATTAAAATGACATTTGTTCAATATGTATTTGGAATTCGTTCAATGCGTCAAACAATAAGAGAAATTGAAACAAATATGGCGTATCGTTGGTTTTTAGGGTTTGGATTTCATTCAGAAGTACCGCACTTTTCTACCTTCGGTAAAAATTATGAACGTCGTTTCCAAGATACGGATATCTTCGAACAGATTTTCTATCGAATTCTTAAAGAAATTGCAGATAAAGGACTACTAAGTGCTGACCATGTCTTCATCGATTCAACACATGTTAAAGCAAGTGCGAATAAACGTAAATTCGAAAAGAAGATAGTTCGTAAAGAGACTCGGGCATATGAAGCTAAACTTCAAGAAGAATTGAATCAGGATCGAGTTGATCATGGGAAGAAACCATTCCCATCAGATAAATTTGAAAAAGAAGAAGTTAAGGAGATTAAAGAGAGTACAACAGATCCTGAAAGTGGCTATTATGTAAAAGATGAAAGAACGAAACAGTTTGCTTATTCATTCCATGCGGCTGCGGACCGGTATGGGTTTATACTTGGGGCGGTTGTGACACCTGGAAATGTTCATGATAGTCATATGCTTCAGCCACTTGTTGAAAAGGTTATGGAAAAAGTGAAGAAGCCACTTGCTGTTGCTGCCGATGCTGCTTATAAAACTCCTGCGATTACTAAATTCTTATTTGAACATGAGATTCAACCAGTACTTCCTTATACAAGACCCAAAACGAAAGATGGGTTTTTACGCAAGCACGATTATGTATATGACGAGTACTATGATTGCTACCTATGTCCGGAAGGACAGGTTCTAAAATATTCAACTACCACCAAAGAAGGCAAACGCCAATACAAGTCGAACCCAGTTCAATGTGCCAATTGTCCTTTACTCGCTCAATGTACAAATAGTAAGGAGCACAGACAAATAATTGAACGTCATATTTGGGCGCAGTATGTGGAGGAAGCAGATCATCTTCGTCATCAAAACGATATCAAACAAATATATGCAAGACGCAAAGAAACGATTGAACGTGTCTTTGCGGATGCGAAAGAAAAGCATGGTATGCGATGGACAACCCTTCGAGGGATTAAAAAATTGTCCATGCAGGCGATGCTTACTTTTGCTGCTATGAATTTAAAGAAGCTTGCCAATTGGACATGGCAAGCTTCGGCTATGGTCTAAAATAGAATACTCGAAGAGCATTTTGCTTACAATCAGACCATAAAATACCTAAGAAAATCTCAAAAAGACAAAAGGCCTTCAGAATGAAACCATTCTGAAGGCCTTTTGTCGACAATCTGAAGCCCCCATAAAATGAGGGCTGCCTGTTTCGTTACTTCATCAGTTTAACGGTATCTACCATTTTCACTTTAGTCCCAAGCCATTGGGTCGCAATGCTTCGGAACATCCCCTTCGATCCTGTCGTCAGAAAATGATGGTGGGGTTTCTTTTTACTTAAGTTCATTAATTTATCATGCTCAAGGATGACGCTTGCCTCCCTGGCTGTTTCCTCACCCGAGGAGATTACTTGGACGGAATTCCCCATATAGCGGGAAATCACCGGCCCTAAGAGCGGATAATGAGTGCAGCCAAGGATCAATGTATCGATTTCTGTATTCTTTAATGGAACAAGCGTCTCTGCGACTACTTTTTCGACGATATCTCCTTCGAACTCGCCACTTTCTACGATTGGCACGAATTTTGGACATGCCAAACTTTTGACTTCGACTTCTGAATTGATCGAAGCCAGTGCTTCATTGTACGCTTCACTTTTTACAGTGCCGGCCGTTCCGATAATGCCAATTTGCAGATTCTTTGACGCCTTAAGTGCTGCTCTCGCTCCCGGATTAATAACTCCCAGGACCGGGATCGAAAGCTCGGCCTTTATCTCTTCAAGGGCAGCCGCCGTTGCCGTATTGCAGGCAATGACCAGCATTTTGATATCATAATGCTTTAATAAGAAACGTGTCATTTGCCACGTGAATTCTTTCACATCTTCTTCCGGTCTTGGACCGTACGGGCACCTGGCTGTATCTCCAAGGTACACAATATTCTCATTCGGAAGCTGACGGAACATTTCCTTGACGACTGTCAGACCGCCAACTCCAGAATCAATAACTCCAATTGGTCGTTTCAAAAAACTCGCCTCATTCTTCTTTCATTTCAAGATGCAGTTTTGCCAGGTTCGCCTTAAAGGCAGAAATTTCGTCCTCACTAAAGGACTGCAGGATGTCACTCAGATACTCCTGACGCTTCTTAATAACATCAGCAATAATCCTTTCCCCTTCTGGCAGCAGATGAATTCTTACAACTCTGCGGTCCTTCGGATCCTTGACGCGCTGTACCAGCTCCGTTTTTTCCATCCGGTCAATCAAGTCCGTCGTGGTGCTGAAGGCCAGGAACATTTTCGTCGACAGCTCGCCGATCGTCATGTCTCCTGCTTCAAACAGCCATTGCAGAGCAATGAACTGCGGCGGGGTAATATTATAATCATGAAGGATTTCCCTTCCTTTTTGCTTAATCAGCGCGGAGACATATCGAAGCTCTTTTTCAATTCCAGCCACATATTCTGCTTTTTCTTCCATTCACACAGCTCCCCATCAGTTCATGAAAACTATCTTACTATTATTGTGTAATAAAGTGAAATAAATATCAACAATTGCACGATTAAATCTCGATAATATTCCCGTTACAAACAAAAAAACAGCACACCTGGAAGACGGGGAAACATCCCGCCAGATCCGTCCGTGCTGTTTACAGTGACTTTCTATATTCTTTCTGTCTTAGGTATAAATAATACGGCCAAAACCGGTTAAAGCTTAAGTTCCCCCATACGAAGGAGTTCTATGACTGCTTGCGAACGCCCTTTGACTCCAAGCTTTTGCATAGCATTCGAAATATGGTTTCGAACTGTTTTTTCGCTAATAAACAATTCACCAGCGATTTCTTTTGTTGTTTTGTCCTGTACTAGTAACTCAAATACTTCCTTTTCTCTTTTGGTGAGTAGTGGCTTATGAGTGAATTCGTTCTCCTTCAATTAATGTTACCCTCCTTGCCTTCACCAGCATAAAACCCGGAGTGGGTATCTATTTAGTCATCATATAGTATGACAAGAAGGGAAAGAGAGTGACTCTTTCACTTGTCCAATTGAAACTTTTCTTCCGCTTTTTTTGCATCTGTCTCCGGCTTTTTCATTAATGCTTTTTCCTCTTCGGTCCATGGTACAGATTTTCCCGCTGATTTCGAGATTTGGACAATGGTTCCCCTGCCCGTAAAACATACATCCTTCATACCCCGGACTCCCATGTAATGCACATCGACCGAGGAGGTGCCGACACTGTTGGCTTTTACATAAATAGACAGTTCATCATTAAAAAAGACCTGCTGAAGATAATCGCATTGCAAATCAGCCACCACCGGGATCAAATCGCTTCCCATCTTCAGCCAGTCCTGCATAAACCCCAGGTTTTTAAAAAATTCGATTCTCGCTTCTTCAAAGTATGCAAAAGGAACGGTATTATTTAAATGTCCGAACATATCCGTCTCGGAAAAACGCACTTTAACCGGATGTTTAAATGTAAACTCCTGGCTCCATTCGTCAATATTTTTTATATATGAAATTTTGCTCACTTTGGACCCTCCGTTCTCTTATAATTATTGAATGACTATTCATTCATTTTAAATAAAAAATGATGAATTGAAAAGATTTTTTTCAAAATTCAAGCATAGACCTTTTCCCGCACAAGAAAAAAAGCCGCCGATTCATTAAATCGACAGCTTTTGTTAACTATGCTGCAGGCTTGCCTGGTTTCTCTGGTTTGCCCGGTTTGCCTGGCTTCTCTGGTTTCCCCGGCTTGTCCGGTTTGCCTGGCTTTTCTGGTTTGCCCGGTTTATCCGGTTTGCCTGGCTTCTCTGGTTTCCCTGGCTTATTCGGCTTGCCTGGCTTCTCTGGTTTCCCCGGCTTATCCGGCTTGCCTGGTACACCTGGCTCTTCTTCCTCATCTGACTTCGTTCCTGTTTGGATTCGGCCTTCTGCCTTAGGAGAAACAGGGCTGTTAGCAGCCAAATATTCAGTAAACACATCATAGTCGACATATAATAATTCATGAATTTCCCCGGCATCTTTTGCCTCTTTAAACATCGTATATCCATCGCCGCCATCGGCAACAAAAGCATTAGTGGCAACCGTATACGTCTTCGTTAAATCAAGATCCGTCATATTGGATTCTTCTTCTACCTGTACATCAAACACCCTTTCTCCTGCAGGCATCGCTGGATCATATTTGAAGTGAACACCAGATACCTGCATGAATTGGCCGGCCTCTTCTTCTACTTTTGAGACACTGTGCTCCAAGGCGGCAAGGACTTGTTCGCCTGTCAAATCAACCGTCACAAGCGTATTCCCGAATGGCAGGGCCGTCAGCACCTCTCCAAGGGTGATATCCCCTTCATCAATAGATGCCCGGATCCCTCCGCCGTTTTGCATCGCAATGGTCGCATTTACACTTTGCTTTGCCTTAGCAAGCATCGCATCTGTAACCAGATTGCCCAGGTTCGTTTCTTTTGTCCGAACATTGCTTCGTTCCCCGTCAAGGGTAACAGATGTCGATCCAACGACTTCTTTTTTCATTTCTTCCAGAGGACCGCTTAATTCCGCAAGCCGTTCCTTCGCCCATTCATTTTCTGCATATATATATTCACCCGCTTCATTTTGGGCCGTCACATCAATTAATTCTCCATTCCACTTTGTAACAATACCTTCTGGGTTAAAGGCAACATCCAGCTTGCCAAGATATTGACCATATTCCCCAGCCTGAACAATCACAGTCGGCTGGCTATCCGGATGTGCAATTTCCGGTTCTGTCAAAAGGGTATGGGTATGGCCGCCCACAATGACATCGATTCCTTCTACTTCATCCGCAAGTTTTTGATCAGCATAATAGCCGAGGTGGGAAAGGACGATGATTTTATTAATCCCTTTTTCCTCCAAGGCCGCAATGGTTTCCTTCGTTTTGGCTGCTGCATTTTCAAAGACTATATTCTCTCCCGGACTTGCCAGGAATTCCGTATCTTCCGTTGTCAGGCCAATAATGCCAACCTGCTGGCCGCCGACCTCGCGAATACTTGCCGGATAAATATGGCCGTTTTCTCCGGGAGTTCCGATTTCATTTTTGGCAAGGCCGGATAGTTCAGGATCCTTTGTGAAATCAATATTGGCGCTGACAAATGGGAATGCTGCTTTTTTCACGAATGCCGCAAGTGTTTTAGAATCCCTGTCAAATTCGTGATTTCCGAACGTCATGGCATCATATCCAAGCTTATTCATAAACTCCAGATCAGCCTGTCCTAAATATTGATTGAAGTAGAGCGTTCCGGAAAAGACATCCCCAGCATCCAGCAGCAGACTGTCTGCGCTCTGTTCCCTGATTTCTTCAACCGCTGTAAAGCGTCTAGGAATATCGTCGAGATGGGCATGGGTATCATTCGTATGCATGATAGTCAAATCAAGTTCCTGATTCACCGGCTCCTGTGAAAGATCGAGCTGAGCAATCAGCGGATCATGGTCACTCGCACGGCCATGCTCCTCCATGTAAGGAGAATTGATGTTTACAATATCAAATTGCGCTTTTTCTGCCAATGAAGCAGAAACAAGCATATGGTCAAGTGTCTGGGCATTCCCTTGATATGTGTAAGAGTACTGCTCATTAAGAGGCAGCGTTTCCACAAGATTCGTCAGCTCTCCGCCTTTCAATGCCTGAAGCGGCGCTGAATATTGGAAATCGTTCTGATCGCCCAAAACGACTACATTGGCAGCAGGATCATCAGCCAATAGGTCTTTCACGAATGCATGAATTCTTTCAGCCAGCTTGATTCTCTTTGCTTCACTTTCTAGATTGGGCGGCTGGTTTTTTCCAAAGATCGGTTCGTCTCCGCCTTTTGAATTCAAATGATTATTGATCACAAAAATATTTTTTCCATTAAAGGTGAATTGAGCTGCCAGCGATTTTCTTGTATCCTCAAAAATCGGATTTTGCGGATCAATCCTCCCAGGATTCAAGGTAAGATCCCCATCCTGAATAGCTGTTCCTTCGGTTGCCGAGCCTTTAGGCGCTTCGGCAAGCTTCACACGGTCAGGATTATACAGGTAGCCGACACGGATATTCCCGCCTGGAGCTCCTCCGTCCTCGTTATTCACTGGAGCGATATCCGTAAACGCATACTCTGGTCCGCCCAGCTCTTTAATTTTAGCTACAAGTTTTTTGAAGCTTTCGGATGCATCTGTCGTGCCGTCATTCGTTTCTCCATTGTTATCCTGGACTTCGATCAAACCGATAATATCCGGTGCTTTTAAATCAGTCACAAAGGAGTCTGCAATTCTCGTTACCTTTTCGTCCGGTGTTTTCGTTGAAAAGTTTTCTACATTATAAGAAGCAACCGTTACCTTATCCTCGTCCTTCTTAAAGCTTACTTGGTCTTCTGTTCTCTCTCGCTCTGATAACGGCGGGAGTGTCTCTTTATCGGTAAGCACCTTGAAATTGCTGTAGCTGTAACTGACCACTCCGGTTACCGTTCCATCGAACTGATCGCCTGCCTTGGCCGTAAAGTCATCACTGATGGAGAGGTGAAGTCTTTCCGGATTGGAATTTTCCTCTGTTAATAGAGGTGTGCCGAATTCCGTATAGGCCTTTCCTTCTGCCTTTTCAACGATGACTGGTACTTCGCCATATTCCTGAGGAGCCACAACCTGCGGGCTGTCCAAGGAAATCAGCATGCCTTCCAGGCTTTCATAAAAATCAATTCCGTCTTCTTCCGGATCAAAGGTGCCAAAGGCGTCATTATCCGTTACTTCAGTTGGAATCTCGCGGTCCTCTCCCAGTTTGACAGGTGCCGGCAGCGGCTGATTTTCTTTTAATTTAAAAACATCAGATGCATTGATTTCTGTCATAGCCAGGTCCGTCTTTAATTTCTCGGCATATCCGTCAAGCACCCATTCCTTCACTTCTCCGTTTACAGAAACATAATCGCCTTTTTTTACACCATGGGCTTTTTTATAAACGTGGAGGCCATCAGCCGTATCCGGGTCTCCGTCCCCTTCTGGATCCTGCATGTAAAAATTGTTTGCATCGACAACATGGGTAACAACGCCTTCTACACCGGCAAGGGTCTGGCCTGCAAATGGTGAGGCATGGGATTTCCCTTGGATTTCATAGATCTTTTTCCCGGCAGGTGCAGGATTCGGCACCTCTCCTTCTCCCGGATCAGACTCGCCTTCCGCATAAGAAATGGCCGTCACCTCTTTTAGACCGGGCACTGTAAAATACGCTTCAATACTGGCCGTCACTTCAATCTTTTTTCCCAAATTTTCCGGTTTCTTAATCAGGCCAAATTGGTCCCGATAAGAGGACGGCAGCTGAATCGGCATGATTTTTTCCGCCGACCGTTCATCTGGAGAATCGGCAATCGCTATATTTGTATCTCCTCCAAAGGGAGGTTCAAATGTATAAGAATTTGTCGCTTTCGTATACCCCACAATATATCCTTCCACCGTTGCACTTCCGCTTCCTTTTGCAATCGCTTGCTCTACAGTCAGCACTTCAGCTGCATCCGCCCGTCCTGGCTGAAAAAATGGGATAGCTGAAGATAACACTAAACTGAAAACCAACAGACAGAAGCCCAGCTTATATACAAAAGCCTGTTTCATTTCCGTTTTCCCCCTTTACTAGATAGAATGCCCGTTTACTGTAAGAAACACTGCAGAAATCCAATGAATTCCTCCCGATTCCCCCCTTCTTTTGCCGAAAAAGCACGTTTAATAAAAAAAATATTCACACAACTTCGACATCCTAAATATCTTACATATCCAATTGATAATCAATGGTACTAATGTTAAATTTTTATATAATCTTAAAAATAATCCAATAGCATCAGTGTGATTATCTATATCAAGGACATATAGACTACACCTAGCTTTATATAGCGGATCGTAGCGCGGAAAGCATATATAATTTATTCTAAGAATAAGGATTGGGAGAATTAATACATCGAAAACTGGAGCATAAAGAAAATTGCTAATATTAAAATTATAAAGGCTGTCACGTTAAATTGAGTCATTGGATTGACCGATTTAGATGTAGCCACAAGATATCTTCATAATTACATGACGTGATTACTTCCTCAAAATAAAGTTTTTTGACATAACAGTATCGAATTTTCAAGAGTATTTATTAGTACGAGTTTGTGTGAAAAATACATGATATGTGAATGAACAAATCGCCTATCACCTTTATTAATTATAGAAAAATAAAAATAGGAGAAAAAAAATATGGCTAATTTATTTCTAACTCGTGCGGCTTTTTAACAGAAGAAATAAAAAAACACATCTGAGGTGACAGTATGTATCATCACTACGGCTTCTGTACAACTAAAAGAAAAAAACGATTTTCATGGAATGGGATTTATAGAAGTAGGCTTCTTGGATATTGAGCATGAAGAACCTACTTTATTAGAACAATACGATGTAGTTTATATCGCTGGTGGTAATCCGTTTTAGATTCTGTATCATTTAAGAAAAAGTGGTACTGATGAAATTCTAAAAAAATGGTTAAAGAAAATTTTGTGATTGCAGGTGTCAGTGCTGGTTCAATTCCTAGGTGAAAATATACAGATTGCACACTTTTCACATCAGATTTAAACAAAGTACATAGTACATCTAACCGACTTTACCTCTCTTCAGATTGTTAATTTAAGTATCTTTCCTCATTATGATAGAGAAGACTTATTTACCGATATAGGTAGTGAAACTATTGTACAAAAGTTGGAGAAGTTTGAAGAACAAAATCAATGTAAGGTATTACGATTGAAAGATGATGAAATTGCTACAATGCATTTGCCGGAGAAAATATAAGGACCGCCCGCGGAAAGCGAGCTTCTAAAGCAGAAATAAGTTAACTTCATATTCGCTACAGAATTTTTTATACTTCTCTGTTTCTTCATGTTGTTAAAACTCAATGACTTTCACCCAAAATTGCAGCGGAAGACGCGAGACTCCTGCGGAATCAGCGCGTCCTGGGGAGATCCCGCAGGAGACAGAGGCGACGAGGAAGCTCCCGGACCGCCCGCGGAAAGCGAGCTACTAAAGCGAAAATGAGTTTAACTTTACTTGTTCCGCAAAATTTTTTATACTTCTTACCCTCTCCATTTTCTGTGGTTAATGCTCAATGTTTTTCATCCAAAATTGCAGCGGAAGACGCGAGACTCCTGCGGAATCAGCGCGTCCTGGGGAGATCCCGCAGGAGACAAAGGCGACGAGGAAGCTTCCGGACCGCCCGCGGAAAGCGAGCTTCTGCAGCGGAAATGAGTTTAACTTTACTTGTTCCGCAAATTTTTTTATACTTCCTAGCCTCTCCATTTCTGTGGTTAATGCTCAATGACTTTCACCCAAAATTGCAGCGGAAGACGCGAGACTCCTGCGGAATCAGCGCGTCCTGGGGAGATCCCGCAGGAGACAAAGGCGACGAGGAAGCTTCCGGACCGCCCGCGGAAAGCGAGCTTCTGCAGCGAAAATGAGTCAACTTTACTTGTTCCGCAAAAATTTTTATACTTCCTAGCCTCTCCATTTCTGTGGTTAATGCTCAATGACTTTCACCCAAAATTGCAGCGGAAGACGCGAGACTCCTGCGGAATCAGCGCGTCCTGGGGAGATCCCGCAGGAGACAGAGGCGACGAGGAAGCTTCCGGACCGCCCGCGGAAAGCGAGCTTCTGAGCGAAAATGAGTTTAACTTTACTTGTTCCGCACTATTTTTTATACTTCCCAGCCTCCCCATTTTCTGTGGTTAATGCTCAATGTTTTTCATCCCAAATTGCAGCGGAAGACGCGAGACTCCTGCGGAATCAGCGCGTCCTGGGGAGATCCCGCAGGAGACAAAGGCGACGAGGAAGCTTCCGGACCGCCCGCGGAAAGCGAGCTACTAAAGCGGAAATGAGTTTAACTTTACTTGTTCCGCAAAATTTTTTATACTTCCCAGCCTCTCCATTTTCTGTGGTTAAAGTCCAATGGCTTTCATCCAAAATTGCAGCGGAAGACGCGAGACTCGTGCGGAATCAGCGCGTCCTGGGGAGATCCCGCAGGAGACAGAGGCGACGAGGAAGCTTCCGGACCGCCCGCGGAAAGCGAGCTACTAAAGCGGAAATGAGCTATCGTTACATGCACAGCAGAATTTTACATAGCCTCAGACAGGAAACAAACAGCCTGCCATCTTTCCTCCACCAAAAAAACACCCGGGCCGTCTGGCTCGGGTGTTTTCTCTGTTTCTATTAAACTTGATCGCTTCCGAAGAAGTTACGGAATTGCTGAATCGCAGTATCACGGTTCAAAGCAGCGATTGAAGTAGTCAACGGAATTCCTTTCGGACAAGACTGCACACAGTTTTGTGAGTTACCGCAGTTAGCAAGCCCTCCGTCTGTCATGATTGCATTCAAACGTTCAGCTTTATTCATGGCACCTGTTGGATGCGCATTGAACAAACGAACTTGAGACAGCGGCTGAGGTCCGATGAAGTTAGAGTTTGAGTTCACGTTCGGGCAGGCCTCTAAACATACTCCGCACGTCATACATTTAGATAATTCATATGCCCATTGACGTTTCTTCTCAGGCATACGCGGTCCTGGTCCAAGGTTATACGTTCCGTCAATCGGAATCCATGCTTTAACCTTTTTCAAGGAATCGAACATGCGGCTTCGGTCAACCTGCAAGTCACGGATAACCGGGAATGTGCGCATCGGTGCAAGACGGATTGGCTGTTCCAATTGGTCAACCAATGCAGTACATGACTGTCTTGGCTTACCGTTGATAACCATTGAACATGCTCCGCACACTTCTTCCAAACAGTTCATATCCCAAGCAATTGCTGTTGTTTTCTTACCGTCTGCTGTTGTTGGATTACGTCTGATTTCCATAAGGGCAGAAATCACGTTCATATTTGGACGGTATGGTAAATCAAATTCCTGATCATAAGGAGCTGAATCAGGAGTATCTTGACGAGTAATGATAAACCGGACTGTTTTATTCTCAGTTTTAGTAGCAGCCATTTTTGCTCCCCCTCTTAATGTTTTGTAGTGTAATCACGTTTACGCGGTGCGATCAGTGATACATCAATATCTTCATAATGGAAGGCTGGTGCCTGATCGTGTCCTTTGAATGTAGCCATAGTCGTTTTCATGAAGTTCTCGTCATCGCGCTCTGGGAAGTCCGGCTTGTAGTGGGCTCCGCGGCTTTCATCCCGGTTTAAAGCACCGATTGTGATAACACGAGCTAATTGAAGCATGTTAGAAAGCTGTCTTGTGAAGGCAGCGCCCTGATTGCTCCACTTAGAAGTATCATTAATGTTGATATTTTTGTAACGTTCCATTAGCTCAACGATCTTATTATCTGTTTCTTTCAATTTATCATTGTAACGAACAACTGTTACGTTCTTCGTCATCCATTCTCCCAATTCTTTGTGAAGAACATAAGCATTTTCTGTGCCGTCTAGAGACATGATGCTGTTCCATTTTTCTTGTTCTTGTTTAACATAACCGTCAAACAGGGAAGAAGAAAGAGAGTCAACAGACTTTTCAAGACCTTCGATATACTTAACAGCATTCGGTCCCGCAACTGATCCGCCGTAGATCGCAGATAGAAGAGAGTTTGCACCGAGACGGTTCGCACCGTGCTGAGAGTAATCACACTCACCTGCAGCGAAAAGGCCTTTGATGTTTGTCATTTGATTATAATCTACCCAAAGTCCGCCCATTGAATAGTGAACAGCAGGGAAAATTTTCATAGGCACTTTACGAGGATCTTCCCCTTGGAATTTCTCGTAAATCTCAATAATTCCGCCCAATTTGATATCAAGTTCTTTTGGATCCTTATGAGATAGATCCAGGTATACCATGTTTTCACCGTTAATGCCGAGCTTCTGATTGATGCAGACATCGAAGATTTCACGAGTCGCAATATCACGAGGCACAAGGTTTCCGTATGCAGGATATTTCTCTTCTAGGAAGTACCAAGGCTTACCGTCTTTATATGTCCAGACACGTCCGCCTTCACCGCGTGCAGATTCACTCATCAGACGAAGCTTGTCGTCTCCAGGAATTGCTGTTGGGTGAATTTGGATCATTTCGCCGTTTGCATAATGAACACCTTGCTGATACACGATAGATGCTGCTGATCCTGTATTGATCATGGAGTTTGTTGATTTACCGAAAATGATTCCAGGGCCGCCGCTTGCCATAATGACCGCATCACCAGGGAATGATTGGATTTCCATTGTTGTCAGGTTCTGCGCAACGATACCGCGTGCTGTCTGCTCATCATCGATAACTGCTCCAAGGAATTCCCAGCCTTCATATTTCGTAACAAGTCCTTCTACTTCATAACGGCGAACCTGCTCGTCCAATGCATACAGCAGCTGCTGTCCTGTTGTAGCTCCGGCAAACGCTGTACGGTGATGCTGAGTTCCTCCGAAACGGCGGAAGTCAAGAAGTCCTTCCGGAGTACGGTTAAACATAACACCCATACGGTCAAACATGTGAATGATGGATGGAGCTGCTTCACACATTGCTTTTACCGGCGGCTGGTTTGCCAAGAAATCTCCGCCATATACTGTATCATCAAAGTGGATCCATGGAGAATCCCCTTCACCTTTTGTATTAACTGCTCCGTTTATTCCGCCTTGGGCACAAACAGAGTGAGAACGTTTTACAGGCACCAATGAAAATAAATCAACCGGCTGTCCTGCTTCTGCTGCTTTGATGGTAGCCATTAATCCAGCCAGACCGCCACCTACGACAATAACTTTACCTTTAGCCATCTTGCTCACTCCCTTAATTCCTTAATAAATCATTCTTATACTCTACTTATCTTACAAAAGCAAAAATCGCACTTACACCTACATACGAAAGAAGAAGGAATATGATCATTGTTACATATGTCATAATTCTTTGTGATTTAGGAGAAACGGTTAATCCCCAAGTAACCGCAAATGACCAAAGTCCATTAGCAAAGTGGAAAATTGCTGAAACAACACCCACAATGTAGAACGCAATCATGAAATTGCTTTGGAAAATATCTGCCATCATGTCATAGTTTACTTCCGCTCCAAAGAAAACTTGGATTCTAGTAGACCATACATGCCAAATAATAAAGATTAACGTAATGATTCCTGTTAAACGCTGAAGCATAAACATCCAGTTTCGGAAAAATGAGAATCTTCCAAGGTTATTTTTCGCTGTGAATGCTATGTATATGCCATAGACAGCATGAAAGATCAAAGGCAAGAAAATCAGAAAAATCTCAAGGAAATATCTAAAAGGCAGTTCTTCCAAGAAAAGAGCTGCGGAATTAAATTTTTCCGGTCCTATTGTTGCCATGTAGTTTGTGATTAGATGCTCGATCAAGAACAGTCCAATCGGTATTACTCCCAGTAGTGAATGAAGCCTTCGGTTCCCAAATTCGCGATTTTGTGCCACTAAGTGCCCCCCCTTAATTTGTGAAAAATCATGCAAAGATAAACTGGTGGCTACCCTTTACCTCCGCTTTAAGAAACTGTAGATTTTTCTACACTTTCTTACAATTATGTGACATGTTCATTTTACTCCTGACTTTTCAAGGCGTCAAGAAAACGGATACAAGATTTCTTTTTTTAGAATAGAAAATTTTCAATTAGTTTCTGCTGTTTTTTGGACAAGTTCAACAATTAACAATCTATGGAAATATCCGATAATTTCCGCAGCCATTCTTTTTATTGCAGCATAATTCCGCCGTAACAAAAAAGAAAGCATAAAATAGTACAGCATCAAAAGGAAAATTGTTTATAATAGATTCATAGAAAGAGGCGATGAACCATGAAAAAACAGTTATCTCCAATTCTTGAAGAAGCTGAAACCCAAATAGAAAATGAAAATGAATCCATTCCAACTGAAAATGAACAGGAGAGCAGAACAGATCAGGAACCTCAAATGCCGGTATTCGGCTATGAATTAATCCGTGAAGTGCTGCTGAATGATCTTCTTGGCAAAGATTCCCCCCATCTCCTATACTGGGCCGGAAAGAAGCTTGCCAGGCAGTTCCCCCTCAGCCAGTTCCAGGACATCATCATCTTTTTCCGCAGCGCAGGCTGGGGCCATCTTGAAATCCTTAAAGAATCCAAGACGGAGATCGAGCTGTCCCTTTCCGGAGAATATCCGGCACGCCGGCTTTCACTGCATGCGGACTGCAATTTCCAGCTCGAGGCCGGTTTTCTTGCCGAACAGTGCACTCTCTTGAAAAAATGCCGCTCTGAAGCAACTGAAGAAATCAAAGGCAGGGCGAAAAAAGTTTTGTTTACCGTTCAATGGGATCCTAAAGATCCTGTTTGACGGCTTGCCGATAACCAGGCTTACCGATGTAAGTCTGGTTATTTTTTGTTATTTTACAAAAATATCTCTTTGCCTCTGCCTCCCCTTTTTATCCTTTATACGCGTGCTTCAGCTGGATTTCCCAGACGGAAAGCAGTATGGAGCGCTTCGACAGCCTTCACCATTTCTTTTTCATTAATGACTGTCGAAACTTTGATTTCCGAAGTGCTGACCATTCTCACCTGGATGCCTGTATTCGCCATCACTTCGAACATTTCAGCTGCCACTCCCGGATTCGAAACCATTCCAGACCCCACGATGGAAACTTTCGCCAGACCTTCTTCTGTCTCAATTCGCTCGAACTCCAGCTCTGCCCGATTTTTTTCCAGGACTTGAATCGTTTCTTCCACATCATCGCTTTTGATCGAGAAAGATAGATTTGTCGTCTGTTCAGCCGTCATACTCTGAATAATGATATCGACATTAATATGATTTTTGGCCAATGTAGTAAAAATAGTTGATAATATACCCAGAGAACGGGAGATTCCGTGCAGCGTCACTCTTGTAATCCGATCTTCAAAGGCAATTCCCCGTACGATTAAATTTTCTTCCATTGTTGCTTCCTCCTCTATGATTGTTCCTGATTCTCTCTCCATGCTGGACCGTACGACTAGCGGAATATGATAATTTTTAGCAAACTCAACCGCCCGCGGGTGCAGAACACCTGCTCCGAGGTTCGCAAGCTCAAGCATCTCATCATACGAAACAGAAAGTAATTTACGTGCTTCCTTAATATAACGGGGATCGGTCGTGAACACGCCAGTCACATCTGTGTAAATATCACAGCGGTCTGCTTTCAGTGCTGCCGCAAGCGCTACAGCTGTTGTATCCGAGCCTCCCCGGCCTAACGTGGTGATTTCTCCCGCTTCATCCATTCCCTGAAATCCTGCTACAACCACAATCTTCCCTTCCTGAAGCCTTTGCTCAATTTTTTCAGTTTCAATATGGAGGATACGGGCATTTCCATGGACAGATTCCGTTTGCATTCCGGCCTGCCAGCCTGTATAAGAAACAGCCTGATGGCCTTCCTCAATCAGCGCAAGCGTTAAAAGTGAGATGGTAACCTGTTCACCTGTTGTCAGAAGCATGTCCATTTCCCGCTTACTCGGTGATGCTGTAATTTCATTTGCCATGCCTACCAATTTATCTGTAGTTTTGCCCATGGCCGAAACAACGACAACAACATCATTTCCTTTTTCCGCTTCCTCAATCACACGGGTCGCCACATGCTTAATTTTTGTTACATCTCCTACCGACGTACCGCCAAATTTCTGAACAATCAATCCCACTCTGATGCACCCTTTCTAAAATTCCGTTAATACGATAGATTTTCAGACAACAAAAAAAGGCAATGAGAAGTATCCCATTGCCTTTTACCACGTTGCATTATACGGTATCAAACAGTGAGATAGCTCTCCAGGACATACATCCTGACAGCCTGCCATTTATTCAATGTCAGACCAGGAGAACAAGTTATGAGTCTTATTCCCCTTCGGCGATTTCTCCTTTCAAGACCCTTCTCGGAAGCTCACTCTTCTCCAGGCCTTTACTTATAGATCTCGCACCTCTATCAGCACTTTTAAGTTGTCATGTTTTAAAATTCTAATCGATTATATCACGGGGGAAACTATCTGACAAGGATTATTCAGACAATTTGCTCAAAATTTCTTCTGCTACTTTCTTCGGCATCCCCGCTTTTATGATATCCTCCACACTGGCTTCCTTTATTTTCTTTAAGGAACCAAAGTGCTTCAGCAGCTGTTTCTTTCGTTTTTCTCCAACACCCGGAATCTCATCCAGCTTGGACTGGATCGCCCCTTTCCCCCTCAGCTGACGGTGAAAGGTAATCGCAAACCTATGAACTTCATCTTGGATTCTCTGCATCAGATAAAATTCCTGGCTTCGATGGTCCAGAGGCACGATTTCCAACGGGCTGCCAATCATCAGATTGGAAGTCCTGTGCTTTTCGTCTTTGACCAGCCCGGCAAGCGGAATTTCCAGGCCTAATTCATTTTCCAGAATATCTCTGACTGCCTCCACATGGCCTTTTCCTCCATCAATGATAATCAGGTCAGGAAGCGGAAGATTTTCCTTCAGCACTCTGGAATACCTTCGGCGGACCACTTCCCGCATCGATTCATAGTCATCCGGCCCCTGGACAGATTTGATTTTATATTTTCGATAATCTTTTTTATACGGTTTGCCATCAATAAAAACAACCAGCGCCGAGACCGGGTCAGTACCTTGAATATTGGAGTTATCAAAGGCCTCAATTCGATGCGGCGTAAAGATTCCAAGCTGCCGGCCCAAATTTTCTACCGCTTTGATAGACCTTTCTTCATCCCGTTCGATCAGGGAGAATTTCTCTTCAAGTGCAATCTTGGCATTCTTATTGGCGAGACGGAGCAAATCCTTTTTCTGGCCTCTTTTTGGATGAATCGTCTTTACACCGAGAAAAGTTTCTGCCATCGCCGCATCCACCGACTCCGGCAAAAGGATTTCTTTTGGCTTAAAATGGCTGTTCATTTCATAGAACTGTCCAAGAAAGGTCAAAAGCTCCTGATCGGGTTCATCATAGGCCGGGAACAGGGATACATCCCGTTCGATCAGTTTTCCCTGGCGGACAAAGAACACCTGTACACACATCCAGCCTTTATCATAGGCATAGCCAAAGACATCACGATCCGTGAAATCATTGGTCATCATTTTCTGTTTTTCCATCGTTACATCAATATGGGCGATCTTATCCCGCAGTTCCTTCGCCCTTTCAAAATCAAGATCTTCCGAAGCCGCGTACATACGCTCGGTCAATTCCTTCTTAATATCTTTATGCCCGCCATTCAAGAAACGGTAGATATCATCCGTAATTTTGCGGTACTCTTCGTCATCCACTTTGTTTACACACGGGGCAAGGCATTGTCCCAGATGGTAATACAGGCAGACCCGGTCCGGAAGGGTATTGCATTTGCGTAAAGGATAGATCCTGTCAAGCAGCTTCTTTGTTTCATTTGCTGCGAAAACATTCGGATAAGGACCGAAGTATTTTCCTTTATCCTTTTTCACTTTTCTGGTGATAATCAGACGGGGGTGCTCTTCATAGGTCAATTTAATGAAAGGATACGTCTTGTCATCCTTCAGCATAATATTATATTTCGGATCATGTTTTTTAATTAAATTCAATTCAAGGATAAGGGCCTCGATATTCGAGGAGGTCACAATGTATTCAAAATCCTCGATTTCATTGACAAGTCTCAGTGTCTTGCCATTATGAGATCCTGTGAAGTAGGATCTTACCCGGTTCTTTAACACCTTGGCTTTCCCAACATATATGATGGTCCCCTGGCGGTCCTTCATCAAATAGCAGCCTGGCTGATCTGGAAGGAGGGCAAGTTTGTTCTTTATTCGATTATTCATGAGCAAGTCTCCTCTTCCATAGTATATTCATTATATCATCCAGTCCGGGGACAGCCGCAAGCTGAGAGAATTCTTGATTTGCCGATGAAAAAAGCTCCAAGCCGGCTGGCCTGGAGCTTCCTTCCTCTTTCCGTTTCCTTACGCGTGTTTCGCGATCAATTCAGAAAGAGCTTCTTTTGGCTGGAATCCAACAGTCTTGTCGACAACTTCGCCGTTTTTCAAGACAAGTAAAGTCGGGATGCTCATTACTCCATATTTGCTTGCTGTTTCTTGGTTCTCGTCTACATCGACTTTTACGATTTTTGCTTTGCCGTCAAGTTCTCCGTCTAATTCTTCAAGAACAGGAGCGATCATTTTGCAAGGTCCGCACCATGGTGCCCAAAAATCAACTAGAACTACTCCTTCTTTCGTATCTTCAGTAAACGTTTTATCAGTTGTATTTACAATCGCCATCATATATTCCTCCTAAATGTTTCTCAGTTAACTATTGTTAGTATACCATTGAATCAAAAAATGTTGCCATTATTTTGCCTCATTGGTAAAGTACCCGTCCTTATAAAAAATATGCGCATGGACGAGACTTCTTTTTCATAAAGAAAGCGCCCTTGCCATATGTCAGGGCGCCCTGCCTATTCGGTTATGCGTTCACTTTTATTTTTCTGAACTCTTCCGTCAATAACGGCACTACTTCAAACAAGTCTCCGACAATTCCATAGTCTGCCACGTTGAAGATATTGGCATCCGGATCTTTATTAATCGCCACAATGACCTTGGAATTGGACATGCCGGCCAAGTGCTGGATGGCACCTGAAATTCCGCAGGCTATATACAGATCGGGCGTCACCACTTTCCCGGTCTGACCGATTTGAAGCGAGTAATCGCAATACTCGGCATCACATGCCCCGCGGGATGCACCGACTGCGCCGTTCAATACCTGTGCCAGCTCTTTTAACGGTTCGAACCCGTCCTCGCTCTTGACGCCGCGTCCCCCGGCAACAATTACTTTTGCCTCTGAAAGATCCACTCCTTCGCTTGCCTTTCTGACTACGTCTTTGATGATGGTGCGGAGGTTTGTGATTTCAACTGAAACGGATGATACATCCCCGCTCCTGGACTCATCTTTAGCCAGCGGCTCAATGTTGTTCGGACGAATCGTCGCAAATACAACGCCGTCCGTCACGATTTTCTTTTCAAATGCCTTTCCTGAATAGATGGGACGGGTGAAAACGATATTGCCGCCAGCTTCTTCAATCGTCGTCACATCAGAGATCAAACCAGAGCCAAGCCGGGCAGCAATTTTCGGAGCCAGGTCCTTCCCTAAAGCCGTGTGTCCAAAAATAATCCCATCTGGACTTTCCTGGCTAATGACAGCAAGCAGCGCCTGGGCATAGCCATCAGATGTATAGTGGGCAAGCTTGGCATCTTCTGCAGTGACCACGCGGTCCGCTCCATACTGAATCATTTCTTCTGCAAGCGCCTGGATGCCGTCCCCTGCCAGGACAGCTACAATTTCAGCGTCCTGTGCGGCCAGTTTTGCTGCACCGATTGCTTCAAAAGATACATTTCTTAACGAACCATCACGAACTTCTCCAAGTACGAGAAACTTTTTAGCCATTATAAAAACCTCCTGCGCTTTCTTTTATCGTAATGAGTATCACACTGTTCCTGAATAGATCAGACTCGGTCAGATCAAATGACTTTCGCTTCGGTCCGTAATAATTTCACGAGTTCTGCTGCCTGTTCATTGATTTCTCCGCTCAGAATCTTTCCTGCTTCTTTCTTAGGCGGAAGGAAAATCTCCAGCGTCTTCGTTTTTGCCTCGACATCCTCTTCTTCAAGATCCAGATCATCTAATTCTATTTCATCAAGAGGTTTTTTCTTGGCCTTCATAATGCCTGGAAGAGAAGGGTACCGCGGCTCGTTTAACCCTTGCTGTGCTGTCACAAGCAATGGTAGGGAGGCTTCAATCGTCTCGGAGTCTCCTTCGACATCTCGGATAACGCTTACATTTTGTCCATCAATTTCAAGGCTCGTAATTGTCGTCACATAGGGGATATCCAAATATTCCGCTACCCGCGGGCCTACCTGTCCGGATCCGCCGTCAATCGCTACGTTTCCAGCAATAATTAAATCGGCTTCTTTATCTTTTAAATATTCTCCGATAATCCTTGCAGTTGTAAATTGGTCGCCTTCTTCCACATCATCCTCAATATTGATCAGCACCGCCTTATCAGCCCCCATGGCCAGGGCTGTACGCAATTGTTTTTCCGATTCTTCGCTGCCGACAGACAGAACGGTCACTTCTCCTCCCTGTGCATCCCGTACCTGTATGGCTTCCTCCACCGCATATTCATCATAAGGATTAATGATGAATTCCGCACCGTCTTCATTGATTTTCCCATTAGAAAGTGTGATTTTTTCTTCTGTATCAAACGTTCTTTTCAGCAGCACATAAATATTCATGAAAAAACCTCCCAAAATTGATATGAATGAATATGTTTCAAAAGATTCCTGTCCTTACGACTATTTTCCAGAGCGGTCTCTCATTCTTTCAGAAAGGTAAAGAACCCTTTACTGTCCTTTGAATACAGGCTCTCTTTTTTCTATAAAAGCCGCAATTCCTTCTTTTCCATCAGCTGAATCAAAGGCTATCCCAAAATTTCCTGCTTCTTGTTCCACTCCTTTATAATAGCTGTCAGGTTTGGAAAAGCTCAGCAATTCGACGGCCAGTTTCAGAGCCAGCGGACTTTTCTTGGCTATTTTAGCAGCCATTTCCTTAGCCTTCGGCAGCAGGTCCTCTTCTGAATAGGCATGGTTCGCCAAACCTAACCGAACCGCTTCGGCGCCATTAATCGGCTCGCTGGTAAACAGCATTTCAGCCGCCTTGGCTGTGCCTACATAACGGGGAAGCCTTTGTGTTCCGGCAAAACCCGGTATAATGCCGAGCTGCAGTTCCGGCAGGCCAAGCTTTGCCTGTTCAGTAACCAGCCGGATATGACAGGCCATTGCAAGCTCCAGCCCGCCTCCTAAAGCGGCGCCATGGATTGCGGCTATCACAGGTTTTTCAAATGTTTCGATTTTTTCAAATACACGCTGCCCTCTCCTGGCAAGCTCGGAGAAAACCGCTCCGCTTTCCACGCTCGTAAACTCCTTAATATCCGCTCCTGCGGAGAAAAAACGTCCTTCTCCATGGATGAGGACCGACCTGACCTGCTCATTTCCCCTGATCTCATCAAATGCCTCTGAAAGCTCAAGAATCATTCCTGATGAAAGAGCATTGGCCGGCGGCCTTTCAATGGTAATCACCGCCACATAATCTTCAATAGAAATCTTTAAAAATTCCATCTGATTCCCTCCCCGCTATAAAGCTATCAATCTGGTCATTCCTTTTCTGAATGGGTATTTATGTATGGCTGTCACAGCTGTATTTTAAGAAGCTTGGGGAGAAGATCCCCAAATCTTCTTAATCTGTCGGCCGGCCGCAGCCATGGATGATCAGCCTGTGTACTTCAGGAGCAAGATCTGACAGTGAATACTTCTGATCATTCATGACCCAAGTCGTCACGGTTTCATCAATGGTCCCGAAGATCATCTGCCTCGCAAGCTTCCTGTTCAGGCTGTCAGAAAACTCTTTATTTTCGATGCCTTCTTGAATAATTTCGTCAATCACACCCAAGTATCCTCTTAAAGAATCATTAATCCGCATTCTTAATTCCTTGTTTGACTGCCGTAATTCCAACTGTGTCACGATAGCCAAGTTCGCATCTTCTGAAAGGATTTTAAAATGCTTGTGAATGAACACTGATAATTTATCAGATGCCTTGTGGATCCCTTTAAGATCTTCTTGAATCTGTTCTACAAAATAGCCCATCTTTTCCTGGAACATAGAGATGAGTATATCTTCTTTATTTTTGAAATAAAGATAAATAGTGCCGTCCGCTACACCTGCCTGTTTGGCAATTTTGGACACTTGCGCTTGATGGTAGCCGTTCTCCGCTATAACGATAACGGCTGCATCGATAATTTGTTTATACTTTGGTCTGTTGCGTTTCACGATGATCCCCTTTCAGAAAAAGTGAATGAATAGTCATTCATAATTTTATGATAAAGTGTATGACAGTTAGTGTCAAGCAGAAAATATGGCACCCAGCCTTGCCTGTATGTCTTCATTTTAGGGGATAAAATACAGCTTGTCCAGTCTGTCAGCGGACGGGGGCCGGAAGATGCCCCAGCGTATTACGCTTCCTTTCTTTCATCTTCCCATTTTTTCTTTTCTTCATCAATAAGAACCCGGCGCAGAATTTTTCCAACGGTTGTTTTTGGCAGCTCATCTCTAAATTCATACTTTCTCGGCACCTTGTAGGAAGCCAGATTTTTCCGGCAGAATTCGTCCAGCTCTTCTTCTGAAATATCATACCCGTCTTTCAGCACGACAAAAGCCTTGACCGTTTCTCCCCTGTAAGGATCCGGTATTCCGGCTACTGCTGCCTCCAGGATGGCTTCATGTTCATAAAGCACTTCTTCTACTTCTCGAGGATAAATATTGAAGCCTCCGGCGATGATCGTGTCTTTTTTTCGGTCGACTACATAAAAGAATCCCTCTTCGTCCATATAGCCCAGGTCTCCAGTCAGCAGCCAGCCATTCTTAAAGGTGTTTTCTGTATCTTCCGGACGGTTCCAATAGCCTTTCATAACCTGCGGACCCTTGATGGCAATTTCCCCGATTTCTCCAGGGGGAAGCGGGTCGCCTGTCTCAAGCGAAAGGATGGCTGCATCTGTATCCGGCCACGGGAGCCCGATACTTCCCTTTTTTTGCGGTTCATCCCAGATGAGATTCACATGTGTGACAGGGGACGTTTCAGAGAGACCGTACCCTTCCACTACTTTTCCGCCCGTCCGCTCCTCAAATTTCTGTTGGACCTCCAGTGGCAGCGGGGCCGATCCGCTTATGCACGCCTTAATCGAGGAGAGGTTATATTTATCAATGTGAGGGTGATTTAAGAGGCCGATATAAATCGTCGGAGCTCCCGGGAACATAGTCGGCCTCTGCTTTTGGATGGTTTTCAATGCTGTATCCACCGAAAATTTTGGCAGGAGAATCATCTTATTCCCTTCAAAGACTGACAGGACCAGTACCGTTGTCATCCCGTACACATGGAAAAAAGGAAGAATGCCAAGAATCCGTTCTTCTCCCTGATTAATTTTATACAGCCATGCCCTGCACATCATCGTATTGGCAATTAAGTTTTTATGGGAGAGCATGACGCCTTTTGGGAAGCCGGTTGTCCCTCCGGTATATTGCAGCAGGGCAAGATCCTCAATATGCACCGGTACAGACTCCTCATCTTCCGGAAGCTCTTCCTTCATAATTTCTTTAAACAAATGGTGGTTGCCTTTATGCTCCACCTTGACGGCCAGACCATATTCTCTCTTTTGGATAAATGGGTAAATCAGATTTTTGGGGAATGGAAGATAATCCTTGATTGCAGTAATAATAATTTCTGACAATGCTGTTCTTGGGGCAACAGAAGAAACTCTCGGAAATAAAATATCCAAGGTAACGATCATTTTGGCGCCGGAATCTTTCAGCTGGTATTCAAGCTCCCTCTCTGTATAAGTAGGGTTGGTCTGCACAACTACACCGCCTGCCATCAGAATACCAAAATAGCTAATGACCGATGAAGGCATGTTCGGCAGCATAATGGCTACCCGGTCTCCTTTTTCAAGCCCCAGACCCGATAGGTACGAGGCAAATTTCCGAGCTCCTTCGTACACTTGCCTGAACGTGAGCTCTTTACCCATAAAATGGATTGAGACCTTATCTGGAAACTTAAAGGCGCTTTCTTTCAAATAAGCATGCAGCGGCTTGTCACCATAGGACAAATGGGGAGGAACCTGTTCAGGATAGAATGCAAGCCATGGCCTTTCGCTCATAAAAAAACCTCCTCTTCAGATAATTCCCATTCAGTATAGTCTATTCGTTATTTTCTGACAATTATTTCTTAGCATATTTTTGAATAAAGGCATAAAAATAGAACACGAACCAGAACAACATTAGAAAATCGTTCTTTACTATATCTATTCTTTCTTCTCTCGTCCTAGTAAAAAAACAATCATCCGGAGAAACCCAAAGGAGCTGGGTACATATGGAACCGTACAAAAAAAGGAGGGGCATTATGCCTCTCCTTCAAGCAAAAACAAACAAATACAGGATGCCCAGCAGGAAAAAGACCCCGCAGCAGACCAATAATATTTTGGCTAATTTCTCCACGGAAACCACCCCTTCTGCTGCCTCATGATATCCCGGCGCCGATCACAAATGACAGGGCAACGGAAATGATCATGGCCATAAAGCCGACAGCCCGATTATCATTTTGAATTTCCTCATCAATTTTAAAACTTGGCGTCATGAATTCAAAAATAAAATAACCGGCGAGCAGCAGGGCAAAACCAAATACTCCCCAGCCCATCATGACGAACAGCGAGTCATGCTGCAGGATCGACTTTTGGAATATATAGGCCATTCCAAAGATTTTTCCTCCTGTTGCCATAGCAACCGCCAGATTTCCCTTTTTGATCTCTTTCCAGTTTTCATATTTTGTGACCAGCTCAAAAATGGCCAGAAAGACGATCATGCACAGAATCACTACACTGTAGCAAGCCGCAATAAATATATACTCATTTTCCCACATATTCTATCTCTCAACTCCCGCTATGGCAGCAGCCTGCCGAACAGATCAAATCCGTCAGCAAGTAACTTCCGGATCCCCTCTAAAAGCTTTTCCTATCTTATTATTTAAACTCTACAACGGTCACGCCTGTTCCGCCTTCGCCTGCTTCTCCAAAACGGATTCTTTTAACAGATCGGTGGTTTTTCAAATATTCCTGTACGCCCTGCCTTAAGGCGCCTGTTCCTTTGCCATGTATAATGGAAACTCTTGGATATCCGGCAAGCAAAGCATCATCCACATATTTCTCCACCCGTGAAAGAGCGTTCTCATACCGCTCACCGCGCAAGTCAAGTTCCAGACTGACATGATAATCCTTGCCCTTGATGGTGGTAAGGGGCTTCGTGTCTTTTTCCTTTGGAGCTTTAAGGAATTCCAGATCGGCTTCTTTCACCTTCATTTTCAAGATACCAATTTGTACGAGCCATTCCTGATTAGACGTCTTCTCCAGCAGCTGCCCTTTTTGACCAAAGGTCAGCACTTTCACTTCATCGCCAGGCCGCAGTTCTCTTTTCTTTGGTTTGTCCGGAACCTTAACAGCGGTCTTCTTCCGTTCAGGAACCGCATCCTCCAGCCGTTTTCTGGCATCGATCAATTCATGTTCTTTTACATCTGCCTGTTTTTCAACCCGCATTCGACGCAGTTCTGAAATAACCGCTTCCGCTTCTTCCCTCGCCTTTTCAACGAGAGCCGCCGCCTCCGCAGCCGCTTTATCCATTAGCGTGTCTTTTTCTTCATAATACGCAATGACTTGCTGCTGCAAATCTTTATGGAGCCTTTCAGCCTGCTTTAGATAATCGGCAGCTTCCAGTTCCTCTTCTTCTGCCTGCTTCCGGCTTTCTTCAAGCGACGCAATCATGCTTTCCACTTTGTTCGTGTCTTCGCCAATATGACTGCGTGCATTCTCAATCACATGCTCATTCAATCCAAGCCTTTTGGAAATTTCAAAGGCATTGCTTCGCCCCGGCACTCCGATCAGCAGTTTATACGTCGGGCGCAGTGATTCCACATCGAATTCAACGCTGGCATTAATAACACCCTCACGGTCATACCCATAGGCTTTTAGCTCAGGATAATGGGTAGTCGCAATAACCCGTGCGCCTCTTTGATAAACTTCATCAAGGATGGAGATTGCAAGCGCCGCTCCTTCCTGCGGATCCGTTCCGGCTCCAAGTTCATCAAACAGCACCAGACTGCGGTGATTGACCTTCTTCAGGATATCGACAATATTCACCATATGAGAAGAGAAGGTGCTCAGACTTTGTTCAATCGACTGCTCGTCCCCAATATCGGCAAAAATATCTTCAAACACTGCTGCCTCCGAACCATCCATCACAGGAATCTGCAGTCCGGACTGAGCCATAAGCGTACAGAGACCGGTCGTCTTCAATGTTACCGTTTTCCCGCCTGTATTCGGTCCGGTAATCACGATGGTCGTAAATTCATCACCGAGAAAAATGTCATTGGCGACCACTTCATCAGCAGAAATCAATGGATGTTTGGCCTTGAAAAACTTGATTCTTCCTTCATCATTCAAAGACGGCTTTGTTCCTTTTATCGCTTTTGCATATTTTGCCTTTGCGGAGACAAAATCAATATGCCCCAGCACTTTTACATTCTGAAACAGCTCCGGTGTATAGGCAGCGACATGGCTGGACAGCTCACGCAAGATCCGTTCGATTTCCATCTGTTCTTTCACACGAGTTTCCTGCAGTGAGTTATTCAGCTGGACAATCGCTTCCGGTTCAATGAACAAAGTCTGGCCGGAAGATGACTGATCATGGATGATCCCTCCGTACACACTGCGGTATTCCTGCTTTACAGGGAGAACAAAGCGGTCATTCCGAATGGTCACAATCGCATCGGACAGCATTTTAGACGCATTAGAGGAACGGATCATACTTTCCAGTCTTTCCCGCACCCGGCTTTCATTTGTCCGGAGCTGGTTTCTTAAACCTCGCAGTGTATCGCTGGCTGAGTCTAAAACCGTTCCGTGCTCACTGATGGCAAACGTGATTTTTTGCTGCAATTCTGCCAGCGGGTTCAGCGTGGACATATATTCCTGAAGCAAAGGCACTTCAATTTCCTGTTCCGCAAGATCTTCGAAAAAACGGGAAAGGACGCGCCCCGCTCTGATGGTGCTGGCAATTTCCATCAGCTCTGTCGGCGAAATCATTCCGCCAATCTGAGCCCGTTTAGCCTGGGGACGGATATCAAAAATTCCGCCCAGCGGAAGAGAGCCTCTTAATCGGATGATTTTGGCCGCCTCTTCTGTTTCTTCCTGCCAATTTTGCACCTCTGTCAGGTCCGAAGACGGGCGAAGGGCGCCGGCAGCTTCCTTTCCTACAGAGGATGTTGCATAGTGAAGCAATTCTTCTTTTATTTTATGAAATTCCAAAGTCCTCAGTACTTTATCCTGCATGGAGTCGATAGTCCTCCTTATTATTTAAAAAAATTAATCATTTCGTTTTAAAAACTGGAAAAACTCATCGGGATTTTTCGCATTTAACACCGACTCTTTCCGAATCCAGCCTTTTTTTGCTGCAGAAACTCCGACAGGCATATGTTCAAGCATATCAATGCTGTGTGCATCTGTATTGATTATAATGGACACGCCAGCTTCCTGGGCTTTCCTCAAATGAGGGGCTGCCAAATCCAGACGATTAGGGTTGGCGTTCAATTCCAGCGCCGTATCCGTCTCCTTCGCCAGCTGAATAAGCAGATCCATATCGACTTCATAGCCGGCTCTTCTGCCAATCACCCTGCCTGTTGGATGAGCAATGATGTCTACATGCGGGTTTTCCAGAGCTGTTCTTAATCGCTCCATAATCGTTTCCCTTGGCTGTGAAAAACTGGAGTGGATAGAGGCAATGACCAAATCCATTTCTGCCAGCAATTCATTATCAAAATCAAGAGAACCATCCGGCAGAATATCCATTTCAATTCCGGACAAAATCGTAATATCCTCATATTTCTCATTCAGATCATGAATAATGGCTTTCTGCTCGCGCAGACGTTCTTCCGTCAGGCCGTTCGCCACTTTCAAATACTGGGAATGGTCTGTGATCGCCATATACTTATACCCTTTCGTCCGGCACGCTTCAATCATTTCCTCAATTGAATAAGCGCCGTCACTCCAGGTCGTATGCATATGGAGATCCCCCTGAATATCAGCCAGTTCAATCAGCGGCTCGCTCTCATCATATAATTCGACCTCAGTGCCATCCTCCCTCAGCTCCGGCGGGATAAACGGAAGACCGAAATGCTGATAGAATTCCTCTTCGGTATCGAAAGTCAGCACTTCGCCTGTTTCCATAATTTCTACGCCATATTCACTGATCTTTTCTCCCCGGTCTTTTGCCAGTTGCCTCATCCGCACATTATGGTCCTTCGATCCAGTGAAATGATGAAGCGTCGTAATAAACTCATGGTCGGCTACAATCCTGAAATCAACGGAAACATCATATTCATAATCAAGGACAAGGGAGACCTTCGTCTCTCCGGCCGCAATAATCTGTTTAATCCCCTTTAATGCAAGGAGCTGCTCCTTCACTTTATCAGGATGATCGCTCGAAATAATGAAGTCCAGATCTTTAATCGTCTCCCTCATTCTTCTAATGCTGCCTGCTCTCGAAAAGCGAATGATGTCCTCCATATTGGACAATGCCGCTTCCACATCGTCAGCGATAGGCCGCATGAAGGCAAGCGGAAGACGGTCCGGCCTTGAACCTGCTTCTTTAATCGCCGCCAGAATTTTTTCTTCCGTCTTTTTGCCAAATCCGGCGAGTGCGCTTACCCGCCCTTCTTCACAGGCGGTTTGTAAATCATGTATATCATTCACATGCAATTCTTTATGAAGCTTGGCAATCTTTTTGCCGCCTAATCCTTGAAGCTGCAGCAGCGGAATCAGCCCTTTTGGCACTTCTTCCTGCAGTTCCTCAAGTACGGTTGATTTTCCTTCCTGAATGTACTCGTCGATGACGGCTGCCGTACCCTTTCCGATTCCATTTAATGCGGTAAAATCATCTATTTCAGACAGACTGCGGTCATCTGTTTCCAGAGCCGCGGCTGCCTTTCTGAAAGCGGAAACCTTAAATGGATTTTCCCCTTTTAATTCCATATATATCGCTATTTTTTCAAGCAGTCTTATCATATCTTTTTTATTAATTGCCATTCTCTTCACCTGCCAAAAAAGTCTCTAATCTCTACTAAGATACCCCTCTTTCCCTGAAAGTTCAACTTCCCGGCATATACCTGCCCATGCCCTTCCGCTCCGTATTTAAAGAAAGCCGGTCCCTGCCGGCTTTGCTTTTCCGGACAAGCTCGGGCCTTTCTGAAGGGTTCAGGCTGGCAGAAAAACTCTGCCTTCTCAGATCAGATGCCAAAAAACTTACATAACATAGAAAAAAAGAGCACAGCTAGAATACGGGACAGCTGCCTAAAAGTTTCATTTTGCCGTCCCGCCAAGTTATCTGTAAAAGGGTTATTTATTTTAAATTCAATCGCTCTATCATGGTAAAAAGCTTCTAAATGTTTTATAAAGTTTAATACAGTAAGATTGAATAGACTTGTTCCTTTCAATGCCTACTTCTCCAAATTTTTCATAAGAGCGTACACAGTTTTGTATGGGCGAACAATCTGGGATGCCGTAATTTTGGGCGAATTGATGATAACTTAAACCACCTGATAGAGATTCCATAACGATTCTTAATTTCATTTACTATATTTCACCATAGAAAAACACCCCAAAGGTAGAGTTTGAACTCTAACTTTTGGGGTGCGGCAACATTTCTCAAAGAAATTTGATGTTTTTTAAGTTTGTCTAAGGCTTTATAAAGAATGCTCCTGATCAAACCATAAGCTTTGTACCTGATCTGACAGGAAAGGTGTATGCTTCACCATCAGCTCGGCCAGGATGGAATTATTTAAATATCCTTGTATATTCTCCATTGGCAGAAGTGCGATGATATATAATATAATGAACAGAATCAAATAAACTTCCGCAAAACCGAAAATGCCGCCGCCCCATCGGTTCAGCTGCTTCAATATTGGCAAGTGGGCAATGAAATCAACCATCGACCCGAGCATATGCCAAAAGATTTTCGTAATGAAGAAGAGAATAGCAAAGGCAATTGCATTATAATAAGCGGTATCCAATCCTATCGTATCAAAATACATATCAAAAGAAGATGTATCACCTGAAGAAGGGAATGGAATCCACAGTTTCAATTTAGGTGCAAGTTCATCATAATAAAGATAAGCGACCGCAAAGGCAACAATAAAGCCTGTTAAGTGGACCGCCTGTAAAATAAACCCGCGCTTTAGACCAATCAAAAAACCAAAGATCAAAAGCGCAAGGATAAGAAGATCAAACATATTATTCTTCAGTCCTTTTCTTTAATTCCAGTTGAAGCTGGTTCAATTCATCTTTTACTTTTAAGTAATCATGAATAGCATTAATAGCTGTCAAAACAGACAGCCGGCTGATATCGAGGCTCGGATTCTTGCTGCTGATTTCACGCATTTTATCATCCACCATCGATGCGACAAGACGCATATGGCTTGGACTTTCTTCACCGACGATCGTGTATTGCTGCCCATATATATCAACTGTCGTTTTATTTCGCTGTTTCTCGTCAGACAAGGATGATGCCTCCAATCTAGTCAATCATTCTCCTTATCATATCATGAAAGATGAAGTGCCGCCATTCCGCATAAAAAAAGACCATTTTTTGTAAAAAACACACCAATCCTGTCAGCTGTGATTGGAATATCAAGAATAAAGGAGAGTCTTTATGAGCCATGTCGTTTTGCAGGTTCCTTCTGCAGCAGTCCAAGAAATGAAAAAGCATTACCAGCCCTTTTTAAGTGAAAAGGTACCGCAGGGAGGAATATTTGCAGCAAAACCACCCCTTTGCTCCATCACCGCCTACAAATCCGGAAAAGTCCTGTTTCAAGGAAAAAATGCCGAAGCTGAAGCGGGAAAATGGGGGAAATCTGCCTCCGCAGTCCCAGCGAAAACAGCTGGAAAATCAGTGAAGACCCACTCCTTCTCTCCGCCTCCAGAAATCGGCACGATGTCCGTTGCAGGCTCTGATGAGGTTGGGACCGGCGATTATTTCGGTCCGATCACGGTCGTGGCTGCCTATGTAAAAAAGGAGCAGCTCGCTCTGCTGAAAGAGCTTGGAGTCAAGGACTCCAAAAATCTGAAGGATCCTCAAATCATGGAGATTGCCCGGCAGATTAAATCGATTATCCCTTTCAGCCTGCTGATTTGTGATAACCCGAAATATAACAGTCTCCAGCAAAAAGGCATGTCCCAAGGGAAGATCAAGGCACTGCTGCACAATCAGGCGCTGAAGCACCTTCTTCAAAAAATAGAGCCTGAACAGCCTGAAGCCATTTTGATTGACCAATTCGCACAGCCTGACGTTTTCTTCAATTATCTAAAGGGACAGACCCTTTTTCAGGCCAATGCCACTTACTTGAGCACGAAAGCTGAAGGAATCCATCTCAGCGTTGCAGCAGCTTCCATTTTGGCACGCTATGCCTTCATTCAGCGATTCGACCTGCTGAGCGAGAAAGCAGGCTTCCGCATCCCAAAAGGGGCTGGATCGTTGGTCGATGAGGCGGCTGCCCGCTTGATTGCCAAAAAAGGCTTCAATGCTTTGAACGAATTCACCAAACTGCATTTCGCCAATACAGAAAAAGCCAAAAGACTGTATGAGCGAAAATACGGAAAATGAAAAAACAGCCGGAGCTTGTTAAGCCCGGCTGTTTTTGTTTATTCAAATATCATTTATCCTCTTAACTCGGCTCCTGCTTTTTCTTTCACAGCTGTAAGAACCTTTTCATGAGCTTTTGTTACCTCTTCATCCGTCAGCGTCTTTTCAGGATCGAAATATTTAAGTGAAAATGCGATGGATTTTTTGCCTTCTTCCATCTTTTCTCCTTCATACAGATCGAAGACGTGAACATCCTTCAGCAATTTGCCTCCGGCCTCACGGATAATTGCCTCAATGTCTCCCGCTTTTGTTTCTTTTTCTGCCACTAAAGCAATATCGCGCGTGATAGAAGGGAAACGCGGAATCATTTCATAACGGATTGGTTCAATCTCCGCTTCTGCCAAAGCTTTAAAGGAAAGCTCGAAAATATACGTTTCTTTAATGTCCAGCTCTTTTTGAACGGTTGGATGAACTTGGCCGACAAAACCGATGACCGCTTCATCCAGCAGCACTTCAGCCGTACGGCCTGGATGCATGCCTTCTTTTTCAGCCTGACGATAACTGATTCGGTCTGTAAGACCAAGGGAATCGAACAAGGCCTCCAAAATACCTTTGGCGACAAAGAAGTCAACCGGCTTTTTCTCTCCCTGCCATAAATGGGACTCCCACAGGCCTGTGATAGCTGCCGCAACATGCTCTTTTTCTTCAGGAAGGCTGTCTTCCCCTTTTTTCAAAAAGACAGATCCAATTTCATAAAGGGCAAGTGAATCCATTTGACGGGCCACATTATATTTAACAGATTCCAAAAGCTGAGGAGCAATACTTAAGCGAAGCCTGCTTCTTTCTTCGCTCATCGGCATAGCCAGGCTGACTGCTTCTCCTGTTTCCAAAGCATATTGGGCTGCTTTTGCTTCACTTGTTAAAGAGTAAGTCGTTGCCTGCAGCAGTCCTGCTCCTTCTAATGTACGTCTTGCGATACGGCGCTTTTGCTGATAATCGGTTAAAGCACCTGATGTTGTCTGGCCAACAGGGAGGGTGGATGGAATATTATCATACCCGAACATGCGGGCAGCTTCTTCTGCCAAATCAGCTTCAATCGTAATATCTCCCCGGCGAGTCGGCACAGTGACAATAAAGGTTTCTCCTTCTGTCTTTACTTCAAATTGAAGGCGGGTGAAAATTGATTCCACGTCTGAAGCCTTCATATCCGTTCCGAGCAAGGTATTAATTTTGTTCAATGTGATCGTAATAACAGCTGGTTCGATTTTCATTTCATCAAACTCAGATGTACCGGATAGAATGGTACCGCCGGCATATTCCTGTAACAGCTGTGCCGCTCTTTCAGCAGCGATGCGGACCCGCTTAGGGTCTACTCCCTTTTCGAACCGGGCACTTGCTTCACTGCGAAGGCCATGGTCTTTCGAAGCTTTTCGTACAACCGGTCCCTGGAAATACGCACTCTCAATCACAACAGTTGTTGTATCATCCTTTACTTCAGAGTTGGCACCGCCCATGACTCCGGCAATGGCAACAGGCTCTGTTCCATTCGTAATCACTAAATGATTGGCTGTCAATGTCCGTTCAGCATCATCTAAAGTCGTGATTTTTTCCTCGGCCTGTGCTTTTCTGATCACCAATTCTTTGGAGCCAAGACGGTCATAATCAAACGCATGCAATGGCTGTCCATACTCAAGAAGAATATAGTTGGTAATGTCAACCACATTATTATGCGGACGGATTCCCGCTGCCATCAGGCGTGTCTGCATCCATAATGGTGAAGGTCCGACCTTGACGTCCTTAACCACTTTCGCCACATACAGAGGATTATCTTCCTTCGCTTCCACTTTCACCTGAATATAGTCAGATGCCTGTTCTTTTGTTTCTTCTGTACTGATTTCTGGCCATTTTACTTCACGGTTCAGAATAGCCGCAACCTCGTATGCCACTCCGATCATGCTCATCGCATCCGAGCGGTTAGGCGTTAAGCCCAATTCCAAAATCTCATCATCTAAACCAAGCGCCATTAGAGCATCTTCCCCTGCTTCCACCTCATTCGGGAAGACGAAAATGCCGGAAGAATACTCTTTCGCAATCAGTTTTGATTCGATGCCAAGCTCCTGCAGGGAACAGATCATGCCGTGAGATTCTTCTCCGCGCAGTTTCGCTTTCTTGATTTTGAAATTTCCGGGAAGGACAGCACCAACCGTAGCGACTGCTACCTTCTGTCCTTTATCAACGTTCGGGGCACCGCAAATAATTTGAACCGGCTCTTCCGCTCCGATATCTACAAGGCATTTATTCAGCTTATCCGCATTCGGATGCTGTTCACGCTCCATCACATATCCGATGACAACACCTTTTAGCCCTTCACTTTTCTTTTCGACACCTTCTACTTCGATTCCGCTTTTGGTAATCTTATCGGCAAGTTCGGCCGCCGTGATGCCGGAAAGGTCTACATATTCCTGCAGCCATTTATATGAAACAAACATTGTTTAGGTCCTCCTTTGATTATGAATCCATAGTGCTTGCAAAAAAACGGTTTAAACCGCTTCGTCATTCGTGATGATGGAACTGCTTCAGGAAGCGGACATCGTTTGTATAGAAATGACGGATATCATCCACACCGTACCGCAGCATAGCAATCCGCTCTACACCGATGCCAAAAGCGAATCCGGAATACTTCTTAGAATCAAAGCCTGCCATTTCCAATACATTCGGATGGACCATTCCGCCGCCAAGCACTTCAATCCAGCCCGTCTGCTTACATACGCTGCAGCCTTTGCCGCCGCAGATTTTACAAGAGATATCAATTTCCACGGATGGCTCAGTGAAAGGGAAGAAGCTTGGACGAAGACGGATTTCCCGGTCTTGGCCAAATACTTTTTTTGCGAATACTTCAAGTGTCCCTTTCAAATCGCTCATACTGATATTTTCATCCACAACAAGTCCTTCAATCTGCATGAACTGATGAGAATGTGTGGCATCATCGTTATCACGGCGGTATACTTTACCCGGACAAATGATTTTCACTGGACCTTTTCCCTCATGCTTCTTCATTGTTCTTGCCTGGACAGGAGATGTATGCGTGCGCATCAAAATGTCTTCGGTAATATAGAAAGAGTCCTGCATATCGCGGGCAGGATGGCTCTTCGGAAGATTCAATGCTTCAAAGTTATAATAATCGGTTTCCACTTCCGGTCCTTCCGCCACTGTATAGCCCATCCCGATGAACAAGTCTTCGATTTCCTCGACAACTCTTGTCAGCGGATGATGATTTCCCTTTTTGACCGGACGCCCCGGCAGGGTTATATCAATTTTCTCTGCAGCAAGCTTCGCATTGACTGCGGCCGTTTCCAATTCATTCTGCTTCTCTTCAATTTTGGAAGCAATCGCTTCGCGGACTACGTTAGCCAAAGCCCCTATTTTTGGTCTTTCTTCAGCAGAAAGCTTTCCCATTCCGCGAAGAACCTCGGTAATCGGCCCCTTCTTTCCTAAATAGGCAACCCGAATGTCATTTAGCGCTTTTAAATCCGAAGCTGCTTCCACCTTTTGCAGAGCTTCTGCCTGCAATTCCTGTAAACGTTCCTGCATCTCAACTATTCCTCCTTTTAGTTGTCAAAAACACGGACAGCTGATATCACCCATAAACCAAAACAATACAAAAAAACCCCATCCCATAAAAGGGACGAGGTTATGTATATCGCGGTACCACCCTTATTAGCGCCATATCAAAAAAAGCGCTCACTTCATTAAAGGATAACGGTCCTTGACCGGTACATTTTTCGGATCCATGATCTTCCCAATGCCGACTCGAGAGGTGAATTCCCTTAAACGGTCCATTAAAAATGCTTGCAGTCTCGGCATTTTCTCCCTTCAATGACCAATTTTAAGCTACTATTCTCTGTCTTCGTCTTTTCAATATCAGATTCTGTTTTATTATAGTATACTTTTTCAGCCGTTTCAAACGGATTTTCGCAAATGATACAGCAGAATCCCGGCAGCGACGCCAACGTTCAGTGACTCACTTCTTCCGAAGATTGGAATATAAAGATTCTTAGTCGTTTTTTGCAGCAGGGCCGGCGCTACACCCTGCCCTTCATTGCCTACTAAGAGTGCAAAGCGGTCCGCTTTTTCCATCTGTTCATATGGCACAGCATTTTCTAAAGCTGTTCCGTACACAGGAATGCCGATCCGGCTGAATCCATCAATTACTTCTGAAAGGTTTCCCCGGATGACCGGTACATGGAACAAACTCCCCTGTGTGGAACGCACCACTTTCGGGCTGTATGGATCCGCGCATCCTTCGCCAAGCACAACAGCATCTGCACCGGCCGCATCAGCTGTGCGGATAATGGTTCCTAAATTGCCCGGATCCTGAATGGCGTCCAGGAGCAAAATCCTCTCAGGTTTAACCTGGGCCATACTGAATATTCTTTGTTCACAAACCGCAGCAATGCCCTGGGGTGTCTCTGTGTCACAAATAGCCTTCATGACATCATTTTTCACATAGATGACCTCTGTCCCCTCGATTTTAAAATGAGCAGGCATTTCCGCCTCTTGGCTGATTATCACTTCCATAACCAGATTTTCTTTTAATGCTTCCTCAACGAGATGAAAGCCTTCCACCAGATAGGTACCGGTTTTATCCCGTTCTTTTTTCATCTGCAGTTTTTTCCACTGCTTCACTTTTGGATTTTTAACGGACTCTATATATTTCACGTTTAACGCCCCTTCTTCTGTCACGTCGATTTATTTATTATATCTGATGATCATACATAATGCATGCCGGAATGTGAAATGCTAGCTTTGTAAGGTCTTTTATGGAAAAGGAGGAATGAATCGTGAATTTAAACCTGCGGAATGCGATCATCCATAATGTCAGCGGCAATACCCAAGAACAGCTGGAGGATACAATTGTCGATGCCATTCAGAACGGTGAAGAAAAAATGCTGCCAGGACTTGGAGTTTTATTTGAAGTCATCTGGCAAAATTCTACCGAAGATGAGAAAAACGAAATGCTTCAGGCACTTGAAAACGGATTAAAAAAATAACAGCCCTTATCGGCTGTTATTCAGATTGTCGACAAAAGGCCTTCAGAATGGTCTCATTCTGAAGGCCTTTTGTCTTTTTGAGATTTTCTTAGGTATTTTATGGTCTGATTTTAAGCAAAATGCTCTTCGAGTATTCTATTTTAGACCATAGCCGAAGCTTGCCATGTCCAATTGGCAAGCTTCTTTAAATTCATAGCAGCAAAAGTAAGCATCGCCTGCATGGACAATTTTTTAATCCCTCGAAGGGTTGTCCATCGCATACCATGCTTTTCTTTCGCATCCGCAAAGACACGTTCAATCGTTTCTTTGCGTCTTGCATATATTTGTTTGATATCGTTTTGATGACGAAGATGATCTGCTTCCTCCACATACTGCGCCCAAATATGACGTTCAATCATTTTTCTGTGCTCCTTACTATTTGTACATTGAGCGAGTAAAGGACAATTGGCACATTGAACTGGGTTCGACTTGTATTGGCGTTTGCCTTCTTTGGTGGTAGTTGAATATTTTAGAACCTGTCCTTCCGGACATAGGTAGCAATCATAGTACTCGTCATATACATAATCGTGCTTGCGTAAAAACCCATCTTTCGTTTTGGGTCTTGTATAAGGAAGTACTGGTTGAATCTCATGTTCAAATAAGAATTTAGTAATCGCAGGAGTTTTATAAGCAGCATCGGCAGCAACAGCAAGTGGCTTCTTCACTTTTTCCATAACCTTTTCAACAAGTGGCTGAAGCATATGACTATCATGAACATTTCCAGGTGTCACAACCGCCCCAAGTATAAACCCATACCGGTCCGCAGCCGCATGGAATGAATAAGCAAACTGTTTCGTTCTTTCATCTTTTACATAATAGCCACTTTCAGGATCTGTTGTACTCTCTTTAATCTCCTTAACTTCTTCTTTTTCAAATTTATCTGATGGGAATGGTTTCTTCCCATGATCAACTCGATCCTGATTCAATTCTTCTTGAAGTTTAGCTTCATATGCCCGAGTCTCTTTACGAACTATCTTCTTTTCGAATTTACGTTTATTCGCACTTGCTTTAACATGTGTTGAATCGATGAAGACATGGTCAGCACTTAGTAGTCCTTTATCTGCAATTTCTTTAAGAATTCGATAGAAAATCTGTTCGAAGATATCCGTATCTTGGAAACGACGTTCATAATTTTTACCGAAGGTAGAAAAGTGCGGTACTTCTGAATGAAATCCAAACCCTAAAAACCAACGATACGCCATATTTGTTTCAATTTCTCTTATTGTTTGACGCATTGAACGAATTCCAAATACATATTGAACAAATGTCATTTTAATTAATACGACTGGATCAACACTAGGTCGACCTAGTGTTGAATAAAGTGATTCAACTAGTGGATAGATGAAAGAAAAATCAATCGCTGATTCAAGCTTTCTGACCAAATGATCCTGTGGTACAAGTTGCTCTATTGTAATCATTTCCATTTGATCACGTTCACTTATTTGATTTTTTGTCATCATATCCATTCACCTCAGACATTTATTTAGAAAGGAGTTGATTGTAGTGCAGGCGGCGACTCCTGCGGGAAAAGCGTGAAGGCCGATACCCCGCAGGAGCAAAGCGACGAGGAGGATTGGGCCACGCCCGCGGAAAGCGTCCGCCGAAACGAAAATCAACTAACACTATTTCAAAAACTATTACTATTATTTTAAAAGAAAAAAGACTGTAGGCAAACTCGAATTTCGAGTTTGTCTACAGTCTGAATAACAGCCCTTATCGGCTGTTATTTTTTCGTTTCCCTTGTTTACAGATGATCCGTATTCACTCGGTTTTTGACATATTCGCCTTCCATAATCGGGTTCCCGTCTTCATCCAGCTGGATATTATCTTCATTCAGATCCCCCGATTGGCTTGGCGCTTCCTGTCCGACATGTCCCTCCGATGTATGTGTAGTAATTCCTTCTCCGACCAACAGCTGGCCCTGCCCGCCTGCCCCTTGGTCTGCTTCCAGGCCAGCGGTCGCATCAGGAAAAATATTCGGATCCGGATTTCTTGTCATCCCGGTTTGAAGAGAATCATCTCCCGATTTCTTAACGACTTCAATTTCCAAGCCATGTCTGTTTTCGGGCTCTGGCTCCTGTTTAACTATTTTTTTTTTAGCAGCCATATTAATAACAGGCTCCTGGTTCTGATTGGACATAGCAGCCGCTTCTTTTGTCGGGATTGGCGCTGTATCTTGAGAAGCCTTTCCCGTTACGTCCGCTTCTTTATCCAGCAGAATAATGAACTTCCCTTCCTGCGCATCACTGAAGATGACACTGGTTTCCGCATCAGAAAAGCCCATCTGTCCTAAATAGGCGCGAATGCCGCCTGAGCCTTCCTCCACAAAAAAGTGCATGATCTTGTCAATAAAGCCTTCATTTTCTTCATCATAGATTACATTTACATTTTGATGATTTGCTGATAGCTGCAAATCTTCTTTTTTATAGACGACCACTGTCACATCATCCGCCTTCAGTCCGTTCGCCTGCAGGGATTGAATAGCCTGAGTCAGTTCAGTATTTGAGCCGTAAACACCATATACTTTCTTTTCCATATCTTAATCCTCCTTATTGGATTACCGAAAAAATAATGATGTAGATTCTTTACCCCGGGGGCATGATTTTAAACTGGCGGGGCAGCAGTCCTACACTCTGGAAAAGAGGTATTTCAGGGAGAGATGAAAGGCTTGAAAAAAGCCTTCATCCTGTATGTAAACCCACAACCAAATTATAGTTCAGAGCTGCCCGGATCAGCAAGCCGGATTCCCTATAAATTATAGGTTCTTTCTTCTTGTTCCCCATTTCTCATCTTTTCATGAAATCATTTACCTGTTTTTTAAACATCTTCACCCAATTATCCCAAAATTAATGTTTCCGTTTTCAGGAGGAGTATGATAGCATAAATTTACCATTTGTAATTTTCAAACTATTAAATGAATTGCTTTGCAGGCACGGCTAAACAGATTGAAGCCTTACCAGAATTGGAACCGCTGTCATCTTTGTTTCCGGCATTCTCCCTATCACCGCGATCAGTCTTCCTGCCCAGGAGTCAAAGCCGCCCTCATCTCTGCCTTACACAGACGCTTCCCTAACAACACAAACTTTAGCTAAATAAAGAGGAGAATGAAAATGAACACTTTAAGCCGTATTTTGGAACACAAAGTTATCTCCATTGTGCGCGGGGCGCATCCGGACGAGACAGTACAAATTGCCAAGGCATTAAGGGAAGGAGGAATCACATTAATTGAAATAACCCTAAACTCCCCCAATGCGCTGAAGTCAATCGAACTCGTTTCCCGCGAACTCGGGGATACAATGATCTTCGGTGCCGGAACCGTATTGGATCCAGAAACCGCCAGAGCCGCAATAATAGCAGGAGCCAGTTTTATTCTGGCACCAACAGTTGATATCGATACCATTAAAATGACAAAAAGATATGGTGCTGTCAGTATTCCCGGAGCCCTGACACCCACTGAGATTCTAACTGCCTATGAAAATGGCGGCGATATTATCAAAGTCTTTCCTGCTAGCATCGGCCCAAGCTATTTCAAGGATCTTCGCGGACCGCTTCCGCATATTCCGCTCCTGCCAACAGGCGGGGTGAACCTGGAAAATATCAGAGAGTTTCAAAAAGCAGGGGCAGCCGGTTTCGGAATCGGGAGCGCACTGGTGGACACGAAGCAGGGAATGGATGCCGGATATTTAAAAAAAATAACACAAAAAGCCGCTGCCTTTGTTCAGGCAGTGAACGAAAAGGGAGAGATCTTCCATGAAAATTATAAATTATGAAGTATTCACCGTGCCTCCGCGCTGGCTGTTTATCAAAATAGAAACGGATGAAGGTCTCACTGGCTGGGGGGAACCTATCATCGAAGGAAAGGCAGCGACAGTCAGAACCGCTGTTGATGAATTAATGGAAAGCCTGATCGGCAAAGATCCGCTTCAAATCGAGGACCACTGGAATCTAATGTATCGTGCCGGGTTTTATCGGGGAGGGCCTATTCTGATGAGTGCCATCTCCGGAATTGACCAGGCTCTGTGGGATATCAAAGGAAAATACTATAATGCCCCCATTCATCAGCTTCTTGGCGGAAAAGCAAGGGAATCAATCAGGGTTTATTCCTGGATTGGCGGAGACCGTCCCGCCGATGTCGGAAAAGCAGCCAAAGAAATGGTGTCCAAAGGATTTACAGCTGTGAAAATGAATGGAACGGAAGAACTCCAATATGTGGATTCCTATGAGAAAATTGATCAGGTTCTTGCCCGTATCAGTGCCGTTCGTGAAGCGGTCGGTCCGTATGTCGGAATCGGAATTGATTTCCATGGAAGGGTACATAAACCAATGGCCAAAATTCTGGCAAAGGAATTAGAAGCCTTCAGACCGATGTTCATCGAAGAGCCTGTGCTGCCTGAGAATAATGAAGCATTGCGTGAAATAGCCAATCATACAGCCATCCCTATCGCGACTGGGGAAAGAATGTTTTCGAAATGGGACTTCAAACGGCTGCTTACAGATGGCTATGCGGACATCATTCAGCCCGATTTGTCCCACGCCGGGGGAATTACGGAGTGCAAAAAAATCCTCTCCATGGCCGAAGCCTTCGATGTGGCAGCAGCCCCTCACTGCCCGCTTGGACCGATTGCACTTGCTTCATGCCTGCAAGTGGATGCAACCTGCCATAATGCCTTCATTCAGGAACAAAGTCTTGGCATCCATTACAACCAGGGCAGCGACCTGCTTGATTATATTGTCGATAATCAGGTATTCAAATATGAGGAAGGGTATGTAAAAATCCCGAACGGACCGGGGCTCGGAATCGAGATCAATGAAGAGCATGTCCGTAAAATGGCAGAAATCGGCCATACTTGGAGAAACCCTGTCTGGAGACATACAGATGGGAGCATAGCGGAATGGTAAGAGCCTCACAAGGCCATAACAAAGAGCATCGGGGACATCCGATGCTCTTTGCGTCTGTCTTTTTTAACCTTTTCTTCAATCAAACGTGATACGGTCTACGGTTTCCCGGTCAAGGCGCTTGATAACCTCAACAATCAGCTTCACGGCGTTTTCATAGTCATCTCTATGAAGCATCGCTGCGTGAGAGTGAATATAACGTGTTGCAATTGTAATGGCGAGCGCGGGCACTCCATTAGCCGTTAAATGGATCGAACCGGCATCTGTGCCGCCGCCCGGCATGGATTCATACTGATAAGGAATATTCAATTCGTCCGCTGTATCTGTCACAAGATCGCGAAGTCCTTTGTGAGAAACCATGGATGCATCATACAGCACGATCTGCGGACCTTCGCCCATTTTGCTGAGGGCCTCTTTTGACGTAACGCCCGGTGTATCCCCTGCAATCCCTACATCGACAGCAAAACCAATATCCGGTTTGATCTGGAATGTAGACGTTTTAGCACCGCGCAGGCCAACCTCTTCCTGAACTGCACCAATTCCGTAAACAACATTCGGATGATCTATTTCCTGAAGCTGTCTGAGCACGTCAATCGCAATGGCGCAGCCGATCCGGTTGTCCCATGCTTTCGCAAGCAGCATCTTCTCATTATTCATCACAGTGAACTCGAAATAAGGAACAGCCATATCTCCCGGCCTTACTCCCCATTCCTCCGCTTCTTCTCTGCTGGATGCTCCGATGTCAATAAACATATCCTTACTGTCAACCGGCTTCTTGCGAGCATCGGCCGAAAGGATATGCGGCGGCTTGGAACCAATCACGCCTGTTACATCTCCTTTGCGTGTGGCTATCGTCACACGCTGAGCCAGCATAACCTGGGACCACCAGCCGCCGACTGTCTGAAAACGCAGGAACCCTTTGTCATCGATTTGAGAAATCATGAAGCCGACTTCATCTAAATGCCCGGTTACGGCAATTTTAGGGCCATCCTCATTTCCCGCCTTTTTGGCTATTAAGCTGCCAAGGCCGTCCGTTGTCACTTCATCAGCAAAAGGAGCTATGTATTTCTCCATGACCTTCCTGACTTCCCGTTCATTGCCTGCTATTCCTTTGGCATCCGTCAGTTCTTTAAGCATGGTCAATGTATCATCCATCTTCGTCATTATGTATTCCTCCTTTTTATTACAGCTATTTTTCATTATACAAAATCAAAAGATTCGCCACAATCAATACCCTTTTTTCTGCCTCTCGTAATTCACTTCATTTTTGCTTACATAGGCCTCTTCAATCTCAGCAGCACTGAATCCCAGCATCTTTCCAAGTCTGAGGTATTCGCCAAACACCGCCTGGTAGTCTCCGCTGCTTTTGCTTTCCCGGAGTTTCACGATCGAGTGGAATACCTGCAGAAACTGCTCAGTCTGACTCCGCACTTCCATTGAAAAGACGGAAGGAACTTCAGGCTGAAGCCCGAGTTCAAGACCGATAGATAAAATGAAATGAATGCCGTCCACATATTCAGCCGCAATGATTTCCTTTTCTGACGGCCCCTTCTGACTCCAAAACTTGAAACAGCGCGTTTCATTCGCCAGTTCGCCTACTTCCGTTAACAAGGCGAGGATTTTGCGGTCCAGAAGATCTTCTTCCCCCAGCCCGTGCTTGGTTTCGATATGCCGGTCAAGCGCCTTTTGCATTTCCATTAATTTTGCTACATTCACTTTTATCCCTGCTTTCTTAATTCCTGATAAAAAAATTATATCAACAAGTGAAACTTTTAGGAAATTAGAACGTACTTGAACGTTATAACTATTTCCATGAAAGAGGGGACGGATTTCCATGGTATGGATTTTGCGACTGTTGATTATCGCTATTCTTGTGTTTCTTTTATATTCCGCCATTCGGTACGCAATGGACCCCAAACGGAAATTGAAACGGGCACATTCCCAAAGACATTTTTTTATCATGGATGATTCCCGGGATGTCCGCAAAAACTTTGAACTTACATACAAAGGAATCTTATTTGAAGGGGAAAAATATACAGAAACGCTCCATCCCCCTTTTACGGTTATTTCCATTTTCATTTGGCCTCAGGAAGAAATGGCCCCTTTACCATTAACGGCCGAGGACTTTTTAAAGATTGAGAGAGCGCTGCTGGAGATGTATCCGGCTGCGGCCATTGACTGGAAGAATCCAAACCCGGAGAAAGTGTGAGGGAAGAACTGAACTAATTATGGAAAAAGCGCTAAGAGAAAAGCTTGGAAATCCCGCTTTCTTAGCGCTTTATCGTACTATATGAAACTTCTCTTTTATGAACGTCCTTTGTCCTTGAAACGAAAGAAACGTTTCCACTGAAAGACTTCTTGTTTTTCTCTCATAAAAAAGACTGCCAGCATTAAAGAAATTAAGATAATGATAATCGCAGTCTGACTAAGGTCGGAAAGATAGTGGCCAAAAACCGTATAAATGAAGGCGAGAAGGATATTAGATAGAAAGGAAGCATACGTATATGCCTTTACATTTTTTTTTAATTCCAAAATACATAGATTCAGAAGATGGAAATGGATGAAAGGAATCAATCTCAATATGGAGATCTGCCAAAGATTTAACATACGTTCTCCAAAAAACTTTTTCTTTAAAAGCAGCAGCTTTTCCTTGGTTTTTGGCAGTTTGCTTGCGATGGCATAGAACATCAGGCTGGATATAGTAAGCCCTAATAGAGAATAAATCGTTCCCGGAACCGCTCCGAATAATACGCCTCCTGCAATACAGACAACGGCCACCGGAATAAAAATAAACTGCCTCAAAATATGAAACGAAATAAAAATCAGCGGAGAATAGATACTGTCATTATGGAGAAAGCTCATTACAACTGTCAGTTTTTCATTCATATAACCCTCCTGTGACAATCCTGCTGCTTCCTTAAAAGATATACAGCCAATCGGCTCCTTATGACTGCTAAACAGACGGAAAAAAACAGAAAGCCAATAAAGCAGCCTCTATAATAGCAAGTGCCGGGAATCCCCATTTAAATGATACGTGCTTTGTTTTATGCCGGAATTGCTTCATGCCCGCATATCCGCCAATGGCGCCTCCAAGCACAGCTAATGTCCATAACGTCTTTTCACTGATTCGGTACTGTCCGTTTCTGGCTCTTTTTTTATCAATTCCCATTGCAGCAAAGGCAGCAGCATTCATAATAACAGCATATAGCAAAATGAATTTCATGGTTCCCCCCCAATTAAAAAGCCATCCCCTTTTACAAAGGAATGGCTGTAAATCTGTCATTACTTGTTAAGCTGTTGTTTCGCAGCATCCGCTAATTGAGCAAATGCTTGTGCGTCTGTAATAGCTAGGTCAGCAAGCATTTTACGGTTTACTTCGATACCAGCAAGCTTCAAGCCATGCATTAAACGGCTGTAAGAAAGACCGTTGATGCGCGCCGCAGCGTTGATACGTGCGATCCATAATTTACGGAAATCGCGTTTTTTCTGACGACGGTCACGGAAAGCGTAGTTTCCGGATTTCATAACTTGTTGATTAGCTACTTTATATAAAGTATGTTTGGAACCATAATAACCTTTTGCTAATTTAATAACCTTTTTACGACGTTTGCGAGTAACAGTACCGCCTTTTACACGTGGCATGTTATTTCCCTCCTATTTAAATCGATAAATCGATCCTTACTTAATATTGTCTAACATGTGGCGAATGCGTTTGAAATCACCAGTGCTGACTAGGCCAGCTTTACGAAGTTTACGCTTCGCTTTAGTTGTTTTATTAGCGAACAAGTGGCTTCTGTAAGCATGTGAACGCTTAAGCTTGCCAGATCCAGTTTTTTTGAAACGTTTAGCGGATCCGCGGTGAGTTTTCATTTTAGGCATAAGGTATTCCTCCTCATAACAATTACTTTTCGTTTTTTGGTGCTAGCATTAAGAACATGCTGCGTCCATCCATTTTTGGATGTGTTTCAATCGTCGAAACTTCTTTGCACTCTTCAGCAAAACGGACCAATACACGCTGTCCGATTTCTTTATGTGTGATCGCACGTCCTTTAAAACGGATAGAAGCTTTCACTTTATCGCCTTTTTCAAGGAACTTGATTGCGTTGCGAAGTTTTGTGTTGAAATCATGCTCATCAATAGTTGGGCTCAGACGAACTTCTTTAAGACTTACTACTTTTTGATTCTTGCGGGCTTCTTTATCTTTCTTTTGCTGCTCGAAGCGGTGTTTTCCGTAGTCCATGATACGGGCTACCGGAGGCTTTGCATTTGCAGCAACTAAAACTAAATCAAGATTTACACGAGCGGCAATCTCCAGCGCCTCGAATTTCGTTTTAATTCCAAGCTGTTCTCCATTTTGGTCAATGAGACGAACCTCGCGGGCACGGATACCTTCGTTTACCATCGCGTCTTTACTAATAGTTAGCCACCTCCAAAGATATTTAGCGAATACGAACGTTTGGGATGTCTTAGCAACGCTCACCACTCGCCATGATTTGTGTTTGCACATTTTTTAATCAATAAAAAAGTGTGGATGTTATAACACCCACACTGATAGACTAATTCAGAAACAATCCATTAATCAAATCATGACCTGTCAACTGCTTAGAGCGTCAATCAGGTGAGAAGCGGGTGCTCCTTCTTTCCTCAAACACGTATTCAATTTACCTTTAGAAATATAACACACTCTTAAATGATTTGTCAAATAAGTAGTTTCACGTAACTTTAACAACAGAATTTATCTTATCAAATTTTTTTTAGTTTGACAATAGCGATTCCTAAAATTCTTCCCGTGTCTATAAAAGCTTCGCCTGACAAAGCTGGTTATGATACGGCCCCGCCAAAGAAGAGTGAATGCTTTTTGGCACCATTCTTTGGCGGGGCCGTTTATTTTACACGATACTCGAATGGCTTCATGCGGTTCTTTCCGTTCCTGCCGCAACAGGCTGTTATGCTTCTTCATTCTCTTTTCGCTTCTTTTCAATGCTGTCCCAGGTAAAGAAGGCAATCCAGAACAAAAGGACAGGAATGATGGCAAACTGACGATATCCATCGAGCATAAGCAAAATAAGAATGGCTAAAAATGTCGGGATAAATAAAAATACGAATTTCTCTTTCACCGATGTTCCCCTCCTTACAGCGATACTTGTTGTTTTATCTTATACTATCTAAAAAGGAAGGCGCAAGAAATTGCGCCTTCCCCCTGAATGGGTTATCTGTTCACTTCAGCTTTGATCGCTTCTGCAAATTGCTCAAATGGCATTGTTTCGGATTTTTGTTCGCCGTATTTACGGACATTCACGGAGCCTTCCTGCACTTCATTATCCCCTACAACGAGCATATAAGGAATTTTTTGCATTTGAGCTTCCCTGATTTTATAGCCGATTTTTTCATCACGGACATCAAGGTCGGCTCTCAAGCCTGCCTGCTGCAATTTCTCCTGAACTTCTTTTGCATACTCCAAATGGACATTTGGCGATACTGGGATCACTTGAACCTGAACCGGTGCGAGCCAAGTTGGGAATGCCCCTTTATACTCTTCAATCAAGTATGCAACAAACCGTTCCATTGTGGACACGACGCCGCGGTGGATAACGACCGGACGGTGCGGTTTGCCGTCTTCTCCGACATAATTGAGATCAAAACGTTCCGGAAGCAAGAAATCAAGCTGGACAGTGGAAAGAGTCTCCTCTTTGCCAATCGCTGTTTTTGTCTGAACATCCAGCTTCGGACCGTAGAAAGCAGCTTCTCCTTCTGCTTCAAAATAATCAAGCCCAAGCTCGTCCATCGCGCCTTTCAGCATGCTTTGCGCTTTTTCCCACATTGCATCATCATCGAAATATTTTTCCTTATCCGCAGGGTCACGGTAAGAAAGACGGAAGGAATAATCCTTGATATCAAAGTCTTTATATACTTCAAGAATCAAATTCACAACACGCTTGAATTCTTCTTGAATCTGATCCGGACGGACAAAAATGTGAGCATCGTTTAACGTCATGCCGCGGACGCGCTGCAGGCCGGAAAGTGCTCCTGACATTTCATAACGGTGCATTGTTCCAAGCTCAGCAATGCGGATCGGCAGTTCACGGTAGCTGTGAATGCCATTTTTATAAATCATCATATGATGCGGGCAGTTCATAGGACGGAGGACAAGCTGCTCATTATCCATATCCATTACCGGGAACATGTCTTCTTGGTAATGATCCCAGTGTCCGGATGTTTTATATAGATCCACACTGCCCATGACCGGTGTATAAACGTGATCATATCCCAGACGTTCTTCCTTATCGACAATGTAGCGTTCAATTGTACGGCGGATTGTTGCCCCTTTTGGAAGCCACATTGGAAGTCCCTGACCTACTTTTTGGGAGGTCATGAATAAATCAAGCTCTTTCCCGATTTTGCGATGATCTCTTTCTTTTGCTTCTTCAAGCAGACGAAGATGCTCTTTTAAGTCTTCTTTTTTAAAGAAGGCTGTGCCGTAGATACGCTGCAGCATCTTATTGTTGCTGTCCCCGCGCCAATAGGCACCGGCAATGCTCATCAGCTTGAACTCCTTGATTTTCCCTGTAGACGGAACATGTACGCCTCGGCAAAGGTCAAAGAATTCTCCTTGTTCATAAATTGTTACCTGCTGGTCAGAAGGAATCGCCTCAATCAGCTCCAGCTTGTAGTTATCACCGATTTCTTCAAAACGGGAAACCGCTTCGTCACGGCTGACTTCGACACGCTTCACTTCCAAGTTTTCATTCACGATTTTCTTCATTTCTTTTTCAATTAACGGCAAATCTTCGGGTGTCAGGGACTCTTCCAAATCGATATCATAATAGAATCCGCCTTCGATTACCGGACCGACGCCAAATTTCGCATTTTTGTACAGGCGTTTAATCGCCTGTGCCATCAGGTGGGCTGTACTGTGGCGAAGGACTTCCAATGCCTCCTCAGCATCCTGTGTCACTATTTCGATGGAGCCGTCTTCCAAAATCGGACGCTTCAGGTCATACAGCTCCCCATTGAACTTCCCTACGATTGCTTTCTTCTTTAATCCAGGACTGATTGAAAAAGCAATTTCTTCTGTTGTAATGCCTTTATCGAACTCCTTCACCGAACCATCCGGAAAAGAGATTTTCAATAATTCTGCCATACTGCAACACTCCTTTTTTTGTTTAAAAAACCATAAGAATGCAAAAAAGCCCGCCCCTGTATAAAAACAGGGACGAGCTTTGTTAACAAATTCATTACCCGCGGTTCCACCCTCGTTTCATTTCGCCTCTTGGCAAAATGACACTCGAAACTGGTAACGGCAGCTCCCGTCAGCCCATAGTCGCATGAATGCTTTCCGAGCCGAAGTTTAAAGGCGGTAAGTGTTCTGGCCGAATGGGAAGCTTACAGCCGGCGGCTTTCCCTCTCTTACAAACGGTTGACAGAATACCCATGTCCTTATCATCACTTATGATCTATATTTAACTAGTATGTAGGAAATTATAGTTTGTTATACAGGGAAAAGCAAGTGATTTTATATGGAATCGTCCTTTTCCCCATTTTTCGGATGAAAGGCCGCGAGCGGAAGCATGACCGTACGCTCTTCAAAAATCCGGCCGATCGTCTGAACAAGACCGTCTTCCGGTTCATCACAATACATATATAACCGGTCCGGGGCAATGGAGAGCAGCGGGGCTAATGTCAGTGAGTCTATATAAATAGAATTTCCAATAAGCAGTCTCCGGTCTAAAAAGGAAGCCATCTCTTTGCGGTCTATTTCCTTGAATTCACGGTCATAGAACCTATATCCTTCGCTGCATACAAGGTGGAGAGTTTCCATTTTCGGCATGCGGCTGAACAATTCGTCTCTCAAGGCTGCAATAAAGCTCTGATAATCATGCTCCAGCTTATACTCATCAATGGCACGTGCAGCATAGGGCTCCATTTTTTCCTGCAGCGATTTAAGCCGGAATTTCATAAAGGATGAAAAGGAAAAAGAAACATTATCACCGGCTATTTCAGCAAGCCCCTCCCTGATTTGATTTCGTTCATGACGAAAAGAAGGAAACTTTCCTTTCGCCCTATCTTCGTCCATAATGACCCCGGCCATATCCAGAATGGAGTTAATCTCCTCATTTTCCTGATAAAAATATTTCTGGATAATGATTTGCTCAATGATCGCAAACAGCTTGTGTTTGAGCAAAAAGGTATGAAAAGTGTCCGTTAATAGATCCAGCCATAAAGGCTGTTCATTTTTTTCTATTTTTACAAGCAGGCTGCTGCCTGAGTCAAACCGAACATTCACGCTTCGTTCTGCTCCTTCCTGAAGACCTATCATATAGCGCATGAAAGCCAAGGCTTCTGCGTTGGTCTCGAACAAAATGTGGACCATGTCATCTCCCCTATCATATCCGTCCATTTTATCGGAAATCACAGGCAGTACAATTCCCACTTCAAGACTGGGAGGAATCAAAGAAGACAGTGGAATCACCTGCCTATAAAAATCCTGTTGGATCGATCAGATTTATGTGACGGCTGCTTCACTTTATTCTTAAATATATGGACAAACCGACAGTTTAGAAGCAAAACATAGAAAGAAAAGAAGGATCCTTCTGGACATCTAAATGGTGAATGATTGGAGTGAAGGGCCGGCTTTGAAGGAAAGGCTGAAATCCATGCCACATTGGCAAACAAATAGAAGTATGTAAATGGCGCAGGTTAATTCCCGCTCCCGGGTGGACGGGCGCTTTCATTTAACAAAAGGATACATTTTGCCGGGGACAAACCATGATGAAGAGAAACCAATCAAATGAAAGATCCCAATTAGAACTGCTGACGATTGATCAATTAGTTTCGGAGAATCCTGCAGTACGCAAGCAAGAAACAGCCATTGATTTTTCTTTTATCTATCCCTTGTCTGAAAACCTATAACCAGGGACGTTCGCCCAAGTACCGATTACTTGATATAAGAGCTCGAAGAATATATACCAAGCAAACAGCTAACTTTTGGAGGTCACATCAATCAGCGATAGGAGGTTTCGCCGTCCCTCGAAAAGCAAGTGCCCGAAGCGAAATTCAATAAGTATCAACCGCTATTCGATCCAAAAATGACAAAAGACACTGAGAGCGTTCCTCTCAATGCCTTGTCGCCAATCTGTATTTATTTCCGTCTGTTTTCTCCATGGAGACTAAGCGGTTCAGCAAGATAACGGATACGTTCCATCACCCTTGCCGCCTTCACTTCCTCTGTCTCTCCTCTTTGGGAAACCGATAAATGCTTCTCCAATCCGTCCATATCGAAATTTGAAGTAAAGAAAGTCGGAAGGTTTTCAAGCATCCGGAATTGCAGCACCGGACCCAGCACTTCATCACGCCCCCAGCTTGACATCGATTCTGCTCCCATATCATCCAGCATCAATACAGGTGCATTCTTCACCATATCAATCTTTTGATTAACGGTGTTGTCCCCGATCGAACCTTTCAATTCCCGCATGAAATCCGGCACATATACAATCAGGGATGATATCTTTCTTTCAGCCAGCTGATTGGCGATCGCCCCCAAGAAGTACGTTTTGCCCACACCGAACTTCCCGTGAATGAATAGCGCCTTCTGCCTTTTGCCCGGTTCATAGCCAAGAATAAAGGCCATTGCTTTCTCAACCGCCTCCATTCTGCTGTCGGACGGATCCGCACGGAAGAAGTCTTCAATCGATGCTTCCAAAATATCTTTTGGCACATACAGGCTGCGAATCAGCTTCTCCCGCTTGCGTTTTTCATCATCGGCCATTTTGCGCGGACATACTTCATAATGCAAATCGAGTGCCTGCCCCTGAATGACCAGCCGCGGATAATAGCCCTGCATCATATTAATGCAGCCATTCAAGCTTGGACAGTCTGCACATTTTTTACTTTGGGTAGTAAACTCATAAAGCTTGCCCATGCTTTTATCCACCATTTCTTTCGTAATGGCGGAGCTGTGTTCATTAAGAAACTCACGGATTTCCTCATCTTGAAAAATTTCCTGCTTCAGCCGTTCATAGCGATTTTGGAAATCATGGTTATTATTCAGCTTATCCAGCGCGGAATTAATCCTTTTCATGTTTCAGGTCACCTCCTGCTTTCAGCTTTTTCAGCTGTTCTTCAATGGAACGTTTCCGTTCTGCTGCACTCGGATCAAGTACACCTGTTTCTTTCTTTTCTGTTTCTTCTTTGCCAAACCAGTCCGGAACCACTTCTGTCCGAATGGATTTCTTCGTCGTTTTTCTGGTTCCTGCCGCTGTATTTCCTTCACTCCACTCTTGGTACTTCTGATGTTCTTTCTTGGCAAGATCCATCGCTTCTCTGACAGTCTTCACTTTCAGCCGTGACCAGTGACTGGCGATTTTTCCGATAAAATTCTTCGGCAGCCTCATATCTGTCTTCAGCATTACATATTCCATCAGAACATTCACAACTCCGGGATTCAGGTTTTGATGCAGCATAATGTTCTCTATAATTTTCAAATCGGCTTCAGAAGGCTCAGCGCCTCCAGAAATTTGTTTAAACCGCTGGAGCGGAGAAATGGTCTCCAAATGGTGAATCAGCTGTTCTTCCTGAGTCTTAGGTTCTTCCGTCTGTGTCCGATAGACCGCTGGCTGAACCCGGTTGATCAAGGATGGCATCTCGACACTCCGTTCTATTTGATACCAATCACGGGCCGCCTTTCTCAGACTTTCCTCATTAATTTCATCCCTGTGGATGGAAGCATCGATCACAAGCTTTTGCATATCCAAAGGATTGATTCCATATAAAAAAGCAAGCTTTGAAATCATGCCTTTTACTTTTGGAGTGAATGCCTTACGGGCAATCGTAGAAGGTTTGATTCCGGCAAACAGCAAATCAAAATCAAACAGTGCTTCAAACCCGGAAGGCTGCAGCGCTTCAGTACGGTCAATAAACTTCTGATTTTCCTCCGCATTCCACTCATGCTCCGCTTCATCTGTTACATACAGTGACTGGATATGTTCCGATGAAAAAACATCAACAAAGGACTTTGTCACATTCTGAAAGTCCGAAAAAGGGATTTCTTCATCACAGAAGAACTTTTTAAGCCTTCCAAAATGAACTTTGCCGACTTTTTTATACAGATAGATATTGAGCATTCCGTCTGTAAAAAATGCTTGAGGAGACAGAGGCGGGTTCAGCTCATAAATTAATTCTTTGCTGCCGCCTTCCTCTTTTTTAAACACAGTGAGTAAACCAATGCCTTCAAGCTGTACTCTGGCGTTATAAATTTCTTTAAGGTTCAGGCCAATGGTATTCATCAGCTGATAATGAGTGAAAGCTTCAGACCAGAGCCTGTTCTCTTCCATTTCACTCCATAAAGTCATATATAAACTGATACAGACAGGTCCAATCAGCGGCTGGTAGAGCCTGGTCAATACTTTGCGGTCATAATCATGAAGCAGGCCGGCCGCAGACACCTTATATTGATCTGCAGGAAGCAGCTCCTGCCAATGCATTGCCATAAATTTCAAACCCTTCCCAACAATATTCCATCTGCCTGTTTTATCGAAAAAAGAGCTAAAGTGTACTGCTTCAGCTCTACTTTCTTTCTTTATCTATTAAGTCCTTCAATTCTTCAATGAATACATTAATATCCTTGAATTGTCTATAGACCGAGGCAAAGCGCACATAGGCTACTTCATCTACCTCAGCAAGCTTATCCATCACCATTTCGCCGATGTCGTCACTTTTGACTTCAGAAATGCCTCTGTTCCGCAATTCCTTTTCAACATAGTTGGTGATGTCCTCCAGTTCTTTAAGAGCGACAGGCCTTTTTTCACAAGCCCTGATCAATCCCCGGAGTATCTTGTCCCGGCTAAATTCTTCCCGGGTGCCTTCTTTTTTCACAACAATCAGCGGCAGCTCCTCCACCTTTTCGAAAGTCGTGAAACGAAAGCTGCAAACTTCGCATTCTCTGCGCCGGCGAATCGACCTGCTCTCATCAACAGGTCTGGAATCCAGCACCCTCGTCCCATTATATTGGCATGACGGGCATTTCATCATCATCAGCTCCGTATGTTTTCTTCTGCTTATCTTTCATTCTTACCTTTTATCTTATAAAAAACAAGCATTCAGTACAAGCAAAAGATGAAAACCATTCCGCAGCATCAAAAAAGGGATGCACATATTAGCATCCCTGGATTAGCTTTAGGTCTTATAAAACATTCATTTTGTTTGATTTCACCTGAACCGGACCCATGCCGCGCGGAAGTTCAACATTCTCACGTGTTTGGGCATTCAAAGCTTCTGCAATATAATCAGCCGCAATATTTGGATCTAAATTGCCGCAAGTGTATACATCTATGCTGGCATAACCGTGTTCCGGAAAACTGTGAATCGTTAAATGGGATTCAGAAATGATAACAACTCCGCTGACTCCTTGTGGAGCAAATTTATGAAACGCCACTTCGCGAACCTCTGCACCAGATTTTAAAGCAGCCTCTACGAACGTTTTTTCAATGAAATCCATATTATTTAATTTGTCGAAGTCACAGCCCCAAAGCTCAGATATGACATGTCTGCCAATAGTTTCCATAATCAATCTTCCCCCTTTATGTAATAAGAATGAAAAAGGTAACAACTACCACGGGGGAAAGTTAGTCCAAAGAGGTCCTAACCCTTTAAGTAGCCATTATGTGAGCTTATGTGTAAAGTTCACGATTCAAAGTATACTTTGTTTATTTTTTTTTTGCAATAGATTTTATCATTTTGATTTTAATAATCTCTGCCTGCCGCAAATTGAGCAAAATAATGAATTTCCTCTGAAGGCCGCCTGCATCCTCGGCGTACGGCCTGACCTATTGCCCCCGCAGGAATCAGAATTCTTCACCTTATCTTCCATCTGCCCAGAACGTCAGGATTACTTTTTTCTTTACCTCACAGGCCCGCACAGAAACTTCCAAAATAAGACAAAATCTATTAAACTGCAATTTAAAAGTCATTCAGACCTGCCAATAGGATGTGATATATTATTGGGTCTAAAGTCATCAATAACCTGAGTCGGGTGGAATCTGTATTCATCCCTCTATCAAAGCCGAATGAATCTTTAGAAAGAGTTCTTTTTCCATCACCAGGCACATCCAGCTGGATATTTTGCCTCATATAAGTATAAATGGAATGATGCAAACCAATGGATATAAGCTGAAAACCTCCCCTGACATTACCTTCCGCAAATCCGAAAAAACTGCTGAACACAAAAACAGCTGCAGGCAAGCTCAAGTAGAGCTTGCCTGCAGTCTGAACAGGTTCCGTCCTTTAATCAAGATTCGCTTTTTTAACCGACCTTTACTTTCGATGTTTCCGCTTCCAATTTTGCTGCTACTAATTTGACCAGGTCGACTACACGGTTAGAGTATCCCCATTCATTATCATACCAAGCGAGCACTTTCACTTTATTTTCTCCGATCATCATTGTTGAAAGTCCATCAATAATGGCCGAATGAGGATTCGTTTTAAAATCGCAGGAAACGAGGGGCTCAGTTGTATACTCCAAAATGCCTTTCAATTCATTTGCAGAGGCTTTAATGAATGCACAGTTTACTTCATCGATTGTGACTTCCCGCTTCAGATCTACTACTAGATCCACTAAAGAAACATTTGGTGTCGGCACGCGGAGCGCCATCCCATGCAGTTTTCCTTTTAATTGAGGGAGTACAAGCGACAGGGCTTTAGCAGCTCCTGTTGTCGTAGGGATAATGCTTTCCGCAGCAGCACGGGCCCGTCTCAAATCTTTATGAGGGTTGTCTATATTATTCTGGTCATTTGTATAAGAATGGACGGTCGTCATTAATCCATTCACGATTCCGAAATGATCTTCCAGAACCTTTGCAACCGGTGCAAGGCAATTTGTCGTGCACGAAGCATTCGAAATGATGAAATGTTCATTGATATCCAGTACGTCTTCATTGACTCCCATCACAATCGTGACATCTTCTTCTTTTCCCGGTGCGGACAGGATAACTCGTTTTGCACCTGCCTCCAAGTGAAGAGCTGCTTTATCACGTGCGTTGAATTTGCCTGTTGCTTCCACCACAATATCTACGTTCAGTTCATTCCAGGGCAGTTGCTTCGGATCGCGGTTATTTAACAGCTGTATACGTCGCCCGTTCACCACAAGGGCATCTTCTTCCGGAATAACAATGCCATCGAATTTACCATGAATCGTATCATATTTGATTAAATGGGCTAACGTTTCGGCAGGATAGCTGGCATTCACGGCTACAATATCTATTGTTTCATCCATTATAGCTTTCCGGAAGACCATTCTTCCTATTCTTCCAAAACCATTAATCGCTATTCTCGCATTCATTGTTCGCAACCTCCCTGATTAATGTTATACTTTTTAGTTCCTGATAGCAATTAGTATAACATATATTATGTTTGATTAGTAAGAAAATTGCAGAATCAGTGATTTTATTTTCAGCTTAATAGCGGAAATCACTAAAAAGCACCGTTTAGTATGTACTAAACGGCGCTTCTTTTATAATACATTCCATTTTTCAAGAATAGCGCGAATTTGACTTGCTGTTTCTTTAAATTCTCCGTTATTGTTTACCACTTCATCTGCCAGCTTCTTTTTATCAGCCAAAGGCATTTGCGAACGAATCCTTGCTTCAGCCTCTTCCTTTGTAAATCCATTGCGCTTCATGAGACGGGACAGCTGAATGTCTTCATCCGCATAAATAAGGATGGTCTTCTCTACCATATACGTCAGCTTGCTTTCAAACAAAAGCGGAATATCCATAAATACAGTCTCCGCTCCTGCTTCGAAAGCTGCCTCTGTCTCCTCTTTCATCCATTTTCGGACCTGGGGATGGACAATCCTGTTAAGGAGCAGCCTTTTTTCTTCATCCGTAAAGACAATTGCCCCAAGCCTTGGGCGGTCCAGACTGCCATCCTCCTGAACGATTTCCTTACCAAAGGCATCGACAATTTCCTTGTACGCCTGTTCGCCCGGTTCTACCACTTTCCGAGATGCAATATCCGCATCGATGACCGAAAAACCGAGTTCTTTCAAATAATTGCTCACGCTGCTTTTTCCGCTGGCGATTCCGCCGGTGATTCCTATAATTTGCCGCATAATTTTCCCCTTTTAACAATTCAATTAGAATTTGAACATTCCTATAAAAATGAGCATGACTCCTGGCAAAAAGGATAATTTCTGCATCCAGATTTTATTAGAAAGCAATTTACCGCTCTGGAGTCCCGTCCAAATAAATACAGAACTCATGACGGCAATGCATACACCCAAGATAAGGGGAGAGATGCCCATCATGGCGGCGCCGATTCCAGCCCCAAAGGCATCCAGTGAAAGGGCGAATCCAAGAACAAGCGCCTCAATGCCGGTGATGGTCCCTGACTTATCAAAATCAGCATTCATCGGTTTCTGCAGAATATTGATTACAACTCCAAGCGACTTGATTTCATAGTTAAAAATAATTTTTTCATGATTTTCTTCTTCTATCGTTTCTTTTCCTTGTTTAAAAAACTGATAAACCATCCAAAGACCTAGCAGAATTAAGATGGCTCCGCCCGTTTTTCCAGCAGCTGATTCTGAAATAAGCTGACTGATGAAGTCACCGATCAGCATAGCTATCCCCAAACTTAGTGCAGAGCAGACCGAAATGACAACAATTGATTTAAACGGAATGGCCATTTTTTTCATGCCAAAGGTCATTCCCACTCCAAAACCATCTATGCTTACTGCAAATGCAAGAATAATAAGCTGTAGCCACATGTTCTTTTTAGGCTCCTTCCATCCATCCTGACTGCTAGGATAGTATATGGCAGGAGCCCGCCCATTGTGTGCCGCACTTTTCATTGGCACTCTTCTCGCCGGATTCCCGGCAAGAGAGCTGCATACAGCCAGTTAGCATGAAGTTTTTCTTATGGAAGCAGCGGCTGGCATGACGGGCAAATATGCGTGCCCCTTCCCCCAACCACCAGTTTCTCAAGCGGTGTGCCGCATGTTTTGCAATCCTCTCCCTTTCGTCCGTAAACGAGCAGCTCTAATTGGAACATGCCAATCTGGCCCTGTGAATTAATATAGGAGCGAATGGTGCTCCCTCCTTTTGCCACTGCTTCGCCAAGGGTTGCGACAATTTCCCGGTGCAGACAGGTCACTTCCTCTTCGGTCAGAGAGGAGGCCGTTCGTTCAGGATGGATTCCCGAGCGGAATAATGATTCATCCACATAGATATTGCCGATGCCTACAACTACCGTTTGATCGAGAAGAACCGGCTTTATTTTCCGGTTCGTTTTAGACAGCCTTGCGCCTAAATATTCCGGAGTGAAATCGGGAGACAAAGGCTCCGGACCTAAGTGAAGAAGCGGCAGGCTTTTCATCTCATCCCCTTTATTAAAGAGGTGCATCGTGCCGAATTTCCTTACATCTCTATATCTCAATTGAGTTCCGTCCGTAAAGGAAAAAATAACATGGGTATGCTTGTCATACGGCTCATCCTTCGGGCAGACCGCATATTTTCCTTCCATCCTTAAATGGGAGACCATTGAATAATCATCCAACAAAAAGATCAGGAATTTCCCCCTGCGTTTAATCTGGCGAATCGCCTGTCCCTTCAATGCATCCTGAAACTGCTCAGGCTGTTCCGGAGCTTTAATGATTTTAGGCCACAGGACGGTTACTTCTTCAATTTCTTTGCCGAGAACAAGCTGTTCCAGCGTTCTCCTGACTGTTTCTACCTCTGGTAATTCCGGCATTTTCTTCACCTGTCTTCATTTATTTTGCATCAAACCATGTCGGTCCGTAAGAATAATCCACTTTAAGCGGGACAGCAAGCTCTATCGCATTTTCCATCTCTTCAGGAACGATTTTCTCCATGATCTCCACTTCTTCAGGAGGAACTTCAAAAATCAGTTCATCGTGGACCTGCAGAAGCATCTTGGCCTGAAGCCCTTCTTTTTTCAATCGTTTATCCATATTAATCATTGCTAATTTAATGATATCAGCGGCGCTTCCCTGAATGGGAGTATTCATGGCTGTCCGCTCTGCAAAGCTGCGAATATTAAAGTTTCTGCTAGTGATTTCAGGGATATACCTGCGTCTGTGCAGCAGCGTGGTGCTGTACCCTTTCTCCCTCGCTTCTTTAATACTGCTCTCCATGTAATCCTGAACACCTGGGAAGCTGTCCAAATATTTAGCAATAAATTCCCCAGCTTCTTTCCTTGTAATTCCTAAACTTTGCGAAAGACCGAAATCGCTGATTCCATAAACGATTCCGAAGTTAACGGCCTTTGCCTGCCTGCGCATATTCGATGTGACTTCCTCTGCACGCACATGAAAGACATCCATTGCGGTTTTCGTATGGATATCCATCCCCGCCCGGAAGGCTTCAACCAATCCTTGATCATTGGCTATATGGGCCAGAACCCGAAGCTCAATTTGCGAATAGTCGGCTGCAAAAATAAGCCAGTCTTTGTTTTCCGGAACAAAAGCCTGCCGGATTTTCCGCCCTTCTTCCAGCCTGATTGGAATGTTTTGAAGATTAGGGTCCGTTGAACTTAATCGCCCGGTTTGTGTTAATGCCTGATTAAAACGGGTATGGACTTTATCCGATGACGGATCCGCCACCTTCAGCAAGCCTTCGATATAAGTTGACTGCAGTTTTCCGAGCTGACGGTACAGGAGAATTTCATGAACGATTTCATGCTGACTCTCCAGCTTTTCCAGCACGTCTGCCGATGTCGAATACCCGGTCTTCGTTTTCTTCATGACAGGCAGCTGCAGCTTTTCAAATAAAATGACGCCAAGCTGTTTCGGTGAATTGATGTTGAAAGCCTCTCCTGCCAGGCTAAATATTCTTCCTTCAATAGCATGCAGACGCTGCTGAAGCTCCTGGCCCATCTTTTTCAGGCGTTCGATATCGACTTTAATCCCCTGCCATTCCATATCAGCAAGGATGAGCGCAAGCGGAAGCTCGAGATTTTCTAATAAATCATATTGTTCATGCTCTGTAAGCCTGTCCGTGATGATCCCTTTCAGTTCCAAAAGCTCTTTCGCTTTTCTCGCAATATGAATGCTCAGTTCCTGTTCTTCCGGAATTCTCCGTTTTGCCCCTTTTCCGAAAAAAGCCTCATCACTTACAAGGGTGGCTTTTCCTTTCTGCCCTTTCGATATGGCAGCAATATCTTCAGCTGAAACGGATGGATCCAATATATAGGAAGCAAGAAAGAGATCAAAATCAATGCCTTTCATCCATATTCCCCGGTGTCTGAGAGACACAATGGTCCGTTTGGCATCGTAGACCGTTTTTTTCTTTGTTTCATCCTCTGCCCAGTTTTTGAATGTTTCAGAAGCTGAAGCCGTTTGCTCTGTAAAGAAAAAATGGCCGTTTTCATTGCTGACTGCAATGCCTATGATAGGGGAATGGTGGTAGTTATCCTCTAGGATTTCCACATATACGCCATTTTCGTCGGCAAAGTGGTCCTCTGTGATCTCTGTAACGACTTGAACCTCTATTTCTTCCTGTTCTGGCTGATCACTTGCAGCAGCCCCATCCAGCTTGTCAAGAAGAGACTGGAAGCCCAGCTCTTTATAAAAACCGGAAACTTTCTCCGGATCCATGCCTGTATATTCCGTTTCTTCCACTGTTACTTCCAGCGGAGCCTGCCTTGTGATTGTCGCTAATTTCTTGCTTAATACAGCTAAATCCTGATTGTTTTCCACTTTTTCTTTTAACTTTTGACCGCTGATTTCTTCTTTAGAGCTGATCAGGTTCTCGACAGTCTCAAATTGATGGAGAAGCTTAAGCGCCGTTTTTTCCCCTACACCCGGAATGCCTGGAATATTATCAGAAGCATCCCCCATCAGCCCTTTCAAATCCACAATTTGTGCTGGCTCCAGGCCATATTTTTTACGAATATGCTCTGGCGTATATTCCTCAATGTCGGTGATTCCTTTCTTCGTGATCGAAACTGTTGTCTTCGATGATGAAAGCTGAGTTAAGTCTTTATCCCCGGAAATGATTTTCACTTCAAATCCTTGTTGCTCGGCTTGAAGGGAAAGAGTTCCAATAATGTCATCCGCCTCATAATTTTCCAATTCATATCTTTTAATTTGGAAACAATCGAGCAGCTCTCTTATAAAAGGAAATTGCTCTGATAACTCAGGCGGAGTCTTCTGCCGTCCACCCTTATATTCCTTGTATTCAGAGTGCCTGAATGTTGTTTTTCCTGCATCAAAAGCGACAAGCATATGTGTCGGCTTTTCTTCCTCTAAAATTCGATTCAGCATCATCGTGAAGCCATACACAGAGTTTGTATGGATCCCTTTATCATTATTTAAAAGCGGCAGCGCAAAGAAAGCCCGATATGCGATACTGTTTCCATCTATTAGCACTAATTTTTTTGTCAAAATAAAAATCCTCCTATCAAAAAATGCTTGTTGTGTCCAAGCATCATACACATAAAAAAGCCGATCATTTCTTCTTTCATTTTAACATGTAAAACAAAAGAAAGAAAAATGACCGGCTCTTTGCCCGATTTCTTCCATAGTATAAGGTAATCTTTATTTGCTGCCTGTATGCCGCTTTGGAAGTTTGACTGTAAAAACTGTCCCTTCACCGACACGGCTCCTGACTGAAATATCTCCATTATGCACTTCCACAATATGTTTTACAATCGACAGACCCAGTCCTGTCCCTCCCGAATCCCTGCTTCTTGCTTTGTCAATCCTATAAAACCGTTCGAAGATTCTTGGAAGTTTCGACTCCTCGATTCCCGGTCCGTTATCCTCTACTTCTACCTGGATGCATTTCGCGATTTCTCTTACCCGGATTGTAACCTGTCCATGTTTGGGCGTATAGGTCAGCCCATTCGTAATAAGATTCAGGAAGATTTGCTTAATCCTTTCAGCATCCCCCTCGATAATCGGCAGCTCATCCGGTGCATCCAACGTAAGCGTAATTTCTTTCTCTTCCGCTTTTTTACTGAGCATGGTTTGAACATCATCTAAAATCTCTAAAATATCCACTTCCGAGACTTTGAGTGTAAACTCATGCTGTTCCATCTTGGATAAATTCAGTAAGTCCTGAATCAATCTCTGCAATCGGTCTGTTTCCTTTAGAATAATTGATAGAAAGTGACGTGCTGATGCTTCATCATGAATCGCACCGTCCAAAAGCGTTTCCGAGAATCCTTTGATGGACGTAACCGGTGTTTTTAGTTCATGGGATACATTCGCCACAAAGTCTTTACGAACCTGCTCCAATTTTTTCAGTTCGGTAATATCATGGAAAATAAGGATAATTCCTTTCCAGTCATCATACGTTCCGATAATCGGAGCTCCATAAATCTCATAATGCTTTGTATCCAGATGAACAGGAATCTCCACTTGCCGTTTGATGCTTTTTTCTGTCATGAAAATTTCTTCAATGATGGAGATAACTTCTTTCTGCTTAATGACATCATAGTAGGCTTTGTTAACAAAGTTCTCCGGCTTGATAGAAAAGAGCTTCCGGTACTCACGATTAATGAGTGTAATTTCACTTTTCGGATCGATGAGCATCACACCGCTTCCTATGTTTTCAATCATCGTCAGCAGCTGATCTTGATTGGTTTCCCTTTCCCGGTCTGTCTTAGCCAGATTCCGGGCCAGTGTATTCAATGAATGGAGCAGCACCCCGATTTCACTCGGATATTTTCCTCCTCTGGCCCTGACACGGTAGTTCCCTTTTGCCAGTTCATCAGCTGTCTCTGATGCTGTTTTGATTGGCTTCGCATAGCTTGAAGCGATTCTGCTTCCGATAAAGAGAAGAATAAAAAATACCAGACCTAGAATCAGGAACAGAATCTTCCACATTTTTTTCACAAGCGTTTCATAGCCGGCAATATCATTGCTTTGTACCGCATACCCTTCGATCTGTCCATCCTTTTTGAGAGCTTTCCAAAAATATTGGCGCTCATCTTTAACCGACTCTGTTCCTGCAGCATGTTCTCCCTTTTCTTCCGTAATTATCCGCTGAATCGCAGGATCAAGCACCTGCCCCTTTGATTTTCCATTACTGTATTCAAATAGAATGTCACCGTCTGCGGACAGAATCGTCAAATCGGAATCAATTAAAGGAAGAAGCTTCTGCTCCTTTTGCTGTTCTAAAAAACCGCCGATTCCTCCGGATTCTTCGATATATTTCGAGATAAATGCCGTTTCTTTCTCAATTCGCTCATTATATGTATGAAAAAAGGTTTCCTTAAACAACTGGCCTAATGATAGCCCTGCCGCCACAAGCACGACAATGACCAGGGCTGCCAGTGCAAGAATATATTTTCTTCGAAAGAACATCATTACGTGACCGGCTCCTCCATTTTATATCCCAGTCCCCTAATGGTTTTAATATAAGCCGGTTTCCTGGTATCCTGCTCAATCTTATCGCGCAAATGACTGATGTGAACATCGACAATCCGAGTATCTCCCGCAAAATCATAATTCCATACTGCACTCAGCAGCTGATCTCTAGTCAGCACTTTCCCTTTATGTCTGGCCAAGTAGACCAGCAATTCAAATTCCTTAGGGGTAAGCTCCAAAAGAGTCTTATCCAAAAAAGCTTCATAGCGTTCTGTATAGATACTTAGATTGCCATAACGATATACTTCCTCTTCTTCAGAATTGTGGCTGTCTTGGTAATCCTGACTTTTAGTACGGCGCAAAATCGCCTTAATCCTGGCAACAACTTCTCTCGGACTGAATGGTTTCGTCAAATAATCATCTGCTCCTAATTCAAGTCCCAAGACTTTATCAAATTCATCGTCTTTGGCTGTTAACATTAAAATGGGCACATTCATTTTCTGAAGCCGGAGTTCCTTGCACACTTCCAATCCATCCAGTTTGGGAAGCATAAGATCCAGTACGATGAAATCAGGGTTTTCCTTTACAGCGAGCTGCAATGCCTCTTCACCGTCAAAAGCCGTGATCACTTCATATCCCGCCTGCTCTAAATTGTATTGAAGCAAAGTAACAATTGATTCTTCATCATCCACTACCATTATTTTTTTTGGCATATTGTCCTCCTGAGCTTGAGTATAACTAGATAAGATAGCTGTTACTTCCTTTATTATAATGAATTATAAATCCCATAGTAAAATCTTAACGAATAATCTATAATCTCTTAACATTGCCTTTACAAATAGAAAGAGTTTTTATTATCAAATCATTCGTAACTTGACAATCCCCTGCAAAGATTCGAAACTTACTGTGTCAAACCGCTTCGCTTGCAAGAAAACGGCACCAGATGATGAGCCAAGCGAATGTCTTTCAAACCGTTACTTAAAAGGCCTTTATAAAAAAATTCATATCCAGGCGCAAGCCATGTATATCCCCTTCTCATTAAGGCATTATGATAATTTGATTATGGAAGACGGGAGAGATACTTCAGAACATCCCGCGTCACGATTTTCATGATTTTGATTAGTTTTACCAATTTTTTTTGGTTCATTCTGCGTTTAGGACGTGCGTATTCACGCAGTGAAAATAACGAGAACATGCGCCTTGAAACGGAGCTGCCCATCCCATTAAGTATAAAAAAAGGAAAGGAAGCTCACATATGCAAGCTTCCTTTCCTTGGAATATCGTTAAAAATTATAGATTTTTGATTAGCTCGTCTGCAAACTCAGAGCATTTTACTTCTGTTGCGCCATCCATTAGACGGGCAAAGTCATATGTAACGACTTTAGAAGCGATTGTTTTCTCTACAGAAGCTGTAATGCTTTGCGCTGCTTCAGTCCATCCAAGGTGTTCAAGTAAAAGAACGCCTGAAAGAAGAACAGAAGAAGGGTTCACTTTATCTTGTCCAGCATATTTAGGAGCTGTACCGTGAGTAGCTTCGAAAATAGCATGTCCAGTTTCATAGTTGATGTTTGCTCCCGGAGCGATACCGATACCGCCAACCTGTGCAGCAAGTGCATCAGAAATGTAGTCTCCATTCAAGTTCATTGTTGCAACAACATCGAACTCTTTTGGACGAGTAAGGATTTGCTGTAAGAAGATATCAGCAATAGAATCTTTAATGATGATTTTACCTTCCGCTTCAGCAGCAGATTGTGCTTTATTAGCAGCTTCAGTGCCTTCAGCTTCTTTGATTTTATCATATTGGTTCCAAGTGAATACTTGGTCAGCGAATTCAGTTTCAGCCACTTCATAGCCCCAGTTCTTGAATGCGCCTTCTGTGAATTTCATGATGTTTCCTTTGTGAACTAATGTTACAGATTTGCGTCCTTCTTTGATTGCATAGTTGATTGCAGCGCGGACAAGACGTTTTGTACCTTCTTCAGATACTGGCTTGATGCCGATTCCAGAAGTTTCAGGGAAACGGATTTTGTTAACGCCGAATTCATTTTGCAAGAAAGAGATCAATTTTTTCACGTCATCTGAACCTTTAGCATATTCAATACCTGCATAGATGTCTTCAGTGTTTTCACGGAAGATAACCATGTCTGTATCTTCTGGACGTTTAACCGGTGAAGGCACGCCGTCAAAGTAACGTACAGGACGCAAGCATACGAATAGGTCAAGCTCTTGACGCAAAGCTACGTTCAATGAACGGATTCCTCCGCCAATTGGAGTTGTAAGAGGTCCTTTGATTGCGATTAGATATTCATTAATTGTTTCAAGAGTTTCTTTTGGAAGCCATTCACCTGTTTTATTGAATGCCTTTTCTCCAGCCAAAACTTCTGTCCATTCGATTTTCTTTTCGCCATTGTATGCTTTTTCAACTGCTGCATCCAATACACGGGAAGCTGCAGCCCAGATATCAGGACCGATTCCGTCTCCTTCGATAAAAGGTACTACTGGGTTGTTTGGCACATTTAATACGCCGTTAGTTACTGTGATTTTTTCACCTTTTGTCATGTCTTCCATACCTCCGATTCAAATTCAAAGGCTAGTGACTTTCCGGCATCGGTTGTCATCTAACCTTTTTCACTCACAATTATTAATTTACTACATATCGACCGAAAATTTAAATAAAATATTTAAAAAATTATCTATTTTCAATCGGTACGTATTTTTGCATTCCCGGTCCTGTATAGTCTGCACGCGGGCGAATCAAGCGATTGTTCGCATATTGCTCAAGGATATGGGCAATCCAGCCAGATGTACGGCTGACAGCGAAGATCGGCGTGAACAGATCATGCTCGATACCAAGACTGTGGTATACAGATGCAGAATAGAAATCTACGTTTGGCGGAAGATTTTTCTGGCCTGTTACCATGTCATTGATCTTAATCGACATTTCGTAATATTCAGGCTGACCAGTAAGTTCAGTTAACTTTTGGGACATTTCTTTCAAATGCTTGGCACGCGGATCGCCTTTACGGTAAACACGGTGGCCGAATCCCATGATTTTTTCTTTGTTTGCTAGTTTTTCATTGATGTAATCTTCTACTTTATCAACAGAACCAATTTCTGTAAGCATTTTCATAACTTGCTCGTTTGCTCCGCCGTGAAGAGGTCCTTTTAAGGCGCTGATCGCAGATGTTACACCAGAATAAATATCAGATAATGTAGCCACACATACACGTGCAGTGAAAGTAGAAGCATTCAATTCATGGTCTGCATGCAGAACTAATGCTTTGTTAAAAGCTTCTTCTTCAATTGCAGTTGGCTCTTTTCCGCTTAACATGTATAAGAAATTGGCCGCAAAGCTCAAATCTGTACGCGGAGCAACTGGCTCTAATCCCTTTCGGATCCGTGCGAAAGCAGTTACAATCGTACCGATTTTTGCCTGGATGCGGATTGCTTTGCGATAATTCGCCTGATCATCCATGACATCAGCTTCTTCATCATAAAGGCCAATTAAAGAAATAGCTGTACGAAGGGCTCCCATTGGATGCACTTTATCAATTGGATAAGATTTGAAATGGCTGATTACTTCAGCAGGAATTTCTGCATTGTCAGCCAGCTGCTTCGTCAGCTCTTCCAATTGAGATTTTGTTGGAAGTGCACCATGCCATAATAAGTAGGTTACTTCCTCAAAAGATGCATTTGAAGCCAGATCATCGATGTCATATCCAACATAAGTCAGTGTATCGTCAATGATGGAACTTACTGCTGAAGTAGTTGCTACTACGCCTTCTAGTCCTTTTGTTGCTGTCATACAAAATCTCTCCTTTTCTGAATATTCCCCTATGCCCTTTTCAGTCGTTCATTCAAAGCGTCCCAGAAGCAGCCAGCCAAACTATATGTCTATTTTTCAAGCAGAAGAAAAGCTCTTCGATTGAAAGCGTTAACAATAAAGGCGCATTGTCTTAGCAGGCCTTGTATTCATAGCGCATATACCCCTACATTCAAAGTTTGAGGCTTATCCTAGCGAGCGCTTGCTCAACATATGCATCTTGTCATAAAAACAATCCTTATATAATAATTGCTTTTCAAGCTGCAGATTAATAAATCTTGGGCAGTTACAAGATTATTATAAACAAAAAAGACTTTTTTGGGAATGGAAAGCACTTAAATTCCCAAAAAATTATTATACCATTAGAAATACTTATGGCTTACCATAAGCCTGATCTAAACCTTCTTAGCTATTTTTTCACTCACAGACCTATTCACATATTGTCTTTCGTTCTCTGCATAGACTGTTTTCCTTCTTTTTCCTCTTAAATTGGAAATCTCCTGACTTTTACGGCCTTGATTTTATTTCAAAAAAATAATAAATGACGAACCATTCCTTTATTTTATGAAATTGAACAGCTGCATGCAAAGATAGGCGATTCCCGCTCCAATAAGCGGACCAACTGCCACTCCTTTGAAGAGGGCTACCGCCAATATCGTTCCAAAAACAAGGGCCGTCGTAATATGCGGATCATTGGCAAGCAGCACCAGGCCGTTCTTTGCGATAAGCGCTACCGCAATTCCGGATACTAAAGCAATCCAGGCATATGGCGATTTCAAGGCATCTCCGAGTTCTTTAAAACCAATTGCCCCAGTAGCGATCGGAATCAATACAGCAATTGTAATAACGGTTACTCCGAGATTAATGCCTTTCGATTCAAGATAGGGAAATATCTTCGCATCGAGACCAATCACCTTACAGATCAGCAAAAAACCTGAGGCCATCATTAAGGCTGTATTTTTAGCAAAAAAACCAATAACCAAAAGCATAATTAAAAACAAAAATGGACCTGACATCTTTCCCCTCCTCTGTTTTATATTAATATAGTTTCTTAGCTTTCTTTAGGAAGCTGTTTTCGGAAGAATGATTGATTTTCCCGCTGCTATTCTAGTATATAGCAGAAAGGTGTTCTGGAGATAGCCGTTTTCGGGCGCTCTCCGCTGGCTGCTGATGACCAAAAAAAGAAGCTGCCGGATATCGGCAGCCGCATAAATCACTCCATTTTTTTGATTCCCTTCATAAGGAATAAAGAAACCGCCCTGCATAAGGGCGGCCAGATTGTCAACAAAAGTAAGCATCGCCTGCATGGACAATTTTTAATCCCTCGAAGGGTTGTCCATCGCATTCCATGCTTTTCTTTGCGACTTGCATATATTTGTTTGATATCGCTTTGATGACGAAAATGATCTGCTTCCTCCACATACTGTGCCCAAATATGAGTTCATAATTTTTACCGAAGGGTAGAAAAGTGCAGTACTTCTGAATGAAATCCAAACCCTAAAAACCAGCGATACGCCATATTCGTTTCAATTTCTCTTATTATCTGACGCATAGAACGAATTCCAAATACATATTGAACAAATGTCATTTTAATGAATACGACTGGATCAACACTAGGTCGGCCTGGTGTTGAAAACAGTGATTCAACTAGTGGATAGATGAAAGAAAAATCAATCGCTGATTCATGCTTTCTGACCAGGATCCTGTGGTACAAGTTGCTCTATTGTAATCATTTCCATTTGATCACGTCACTTATTTGATTTTTCGGCATCCTATCCATTCACCTCAGACATTTATTTAGAAAGGAGTTGATTATAGTGCAGGCGGCTGCTCGTGCGGGAAAAGCGTGAAGGCCGATACCCCGCAGGAGCAAAGCGACGAGGAGGATTGGGCCACGCCCGCGGAAAGCGTCCGCCGAAACGAAAGTCAACTAACTCTATTTCAAAAGCTATTACTTCTATTTTAAAAGAAAAAAGACTGCAGGCAAACTCGAAATTTCGAGTTTGTCTGCAGTCAGAACCGCCCTGAATAAGGGCGGCCTAATCATTATTTTGACGTTTCAAATTGTGCCGTTTCCGTTGACCCTGCAAGAGCTGTTGTAGAAGAAGTGCCTCCCGATACAACCTGTGCCACTTCATCAAAGTACCCTGTACCGACTTCCCGTTGATGGCGCGTTGCAGAATAGCCGTCTTTTTCACTGCTGAATTCAGCTTGCTGAAGCTCTGAATAAGCAGCCATACCGCGCTCCTTATAACCAAGAGCAAGGTTAAACATGCTGTGATTTAAGGAATGGAAACCAGCCAATGTAACGAATTGGAACTTGTATCCCAGCTTGCCAAGTTCAATTTGATAATTCTCAATTTCTTCGTCACTTAATTTCGCTTTCCAGTTGAATGAAGGCGAGCAATTGTAGGCAAGTAATTTTCCAGGAAATTCCGCATGGATCGCTTCTGCAAAACGGCGGGCATCTTCAAGGTTTGGCTCTGAAGTTTCACACCAGATCAAATCAGCATATGGGGCATAGGCAAGTCCTCGTGCAATTGCCTGATCCAGTCCTGCCTTCGTTCTATAGAATCCTTCCGCTGTACGCTCCCCTGTAATGAACGGAGCATCAGCCGGATCAATATCATCCGTAATTAAGTCAGCCGCATCTGCATCCGTACGGGCAATCAGAATGGTTGGCGTTCCCATGACATCTGCAGCAAGCCTGGCAGAAACCAGATTGCGCACAGCTGTCTGCGTCGGAAGGAGAACCTTTCCTCCTAAGTGTCCGCATTTTTTCTCTGAAGAAAGCTGATCCTCAAAGTGCACACCTGCTGCGCCAGCCTCAATCATGGACTTCATCAATTCAAAGACATTCAGTGCTCCGCCAAATCCAGCCTCTGCATCGGCCACGATTGGAGCAAACCAGTCGATATCTGTTTTCCCTTCAGAATAAGAGATTTGATCTGCACGCTGCAGAGTTTGATTAATGCGCTTTACAACCTGCGGTACAGAGTTTGCCGGGTACAGACTTTGATCTGGGTACATCTGTCCGGCAATATTAGCGTCAGCCGCAACCTGCCAGCCGCTTAAATAAATCGCTTTCAATCCGGCCTTTACTTGCTGCATGGCCTGGTTTCCCGTAAGTGCTCCAAGTGCGTTAATGTAATCTTCTGTATGAAGCAGATTCCATAACTTCTCGGCTCCCCGGCGGGCAAGAGTTTGCTCGATATCGACGGAACCTCTTAATTTGATGACTTCTTCTGCTGAATACGGCCGTGTAACTCCCATCCATCTTTCATCTGTTTCCCAGCTTTTCTGTAATTGCTGCACTCTTTCATTTGTCATGTTACATTCCTCCTAATATTATTTTAGACTGAATATTATGATAATTTTTCATAGGCTGGATTTGTTAAGAAATCCGCGAATTCATCCTGCAGAATTAATTCTTCAAAAAGGTCGGCCGCTTCTGTAAATTTACCGGAATTAAACACTTCTTTGCCAAATTGATTCCTGATTTTTTCCATTTCTTCTTTTTGAATCGATTGGAATAATTCAACCGTTACTTTTCTGCCATCTTCCAAAATCCCTTTTGGATGGCGAATCCATTGCCATACTTGCGCCCGTGAGATTTCAGCTGTCGCAGCATCCTCCATCAAATTATTAATAGGCGCTGCCCCTCTTCCGCTCAGCCAGGATGCGATATATTGAATGCCTACATTGATATTTGTCCGAAGACCCTCTTCGGTAATGGTGCCCTCTGGCACTTCCAGAAGCTGCTCCGCCCTTACATCGACATCCTCTCGCTTGCGGTAAATCTGATTTGGTTTTTGAACAAGAAGGTCAAATACTTCTTTGGCTGTGCTGACCATTCCGGGATGGGCCACCCATGTTCCATCATGGCCGTCTCTTGCTTCCCGCTCCTTATCCGCCCGAACCTTTGCAAATGCTTCATCATTCTTGGCTGCATTATTTTTTACCGGTATTTGGGCCGCCATTCCGCCGATTGCCGGTGCGTTCCGCCGATGGCAGGTTTTGATGGCAAGCAATGAATACGCTCTCATGTTTGGGACTGTCATTGTAACCTGTGAACGGTCAGGCAAGATTACATCTTCATGATTGCGGAATTTCTTTAGGAAGCTGAAGATATAGTCCCATCTTCCGCAGTTAAGGCCTGCTGAATGTTCCTTAAGCTCATATAAGATTTCATCCATTTCAAAGGCTGCCAGAATCGTTTCAATTAGTACCGTGGCTTTGATAGTTCCCTGCGGAATTCCTAAATCATCCTGTGCATAAACAAACACATCATTCCAAAGCTTTGCTTCCAAGTGGCTTTCCATCTTCGGAAGGTAGAAATAAGGGCCGCTTCCCTTTTCAATCAAAGTTTTCGCATTATGGAAGAAATACAGTCCAAAATCGAACAGGCTTGCCGAAATCGTCTGGCCGTCGAGCAGCACATGTTTTTCCTCCAGATGCCAGCCGCGCGGTCTGACTTTCAATACTGCTGTTTTTTCATTTAATTTATATGTTTTCCCATTAGGGTTTTCAAATGATATTGTTCCCCGGATTGCATCACGCAGATTGATTTGTCCTTCTACACAATTTGTCCACCTTGGGGAATTGGCATCTTCAAAATCCGCCATGAAGAGGCATGCACCAGAATTCAGCGCATTTATGATCATTTTGCGGTCGACCGGGCCTGTGATTTCTACTCTTCGGTCTTGAAGATCTGCCGGCAGAGGGCCGATGGTCCAAGCTCCCTCTCTGATATGTTTGGTTTCCTCAAGAAAATCGGGCTTCTTGCCATTATTGATTTCCTCTTGAATTTCCTTTCGTCTTTCTAAAAGTCCTTTGCGTCTTTCACCGAAGTTCCTTTCCAGCTTTTCGATAAATTGGAGAGCTTCGGGACTAAGTATTTCTTCAAAACCCGGCTGCATTTCCCCGCTTACTTCTAATCCTTTTGCTTCTGTAATCATGTTGCTGCTTCACATCCCTTCAGGCTTTTTATCATGTTATAATACAGTTGTTTCATTTCCTGTTTGTATTATATAACACACTGTTAAAGTTTGTCACTATTTTTTTCTGAATTTTTCCATATTTTTTGAAAGCATTTAAAAAAGAAGGCTAAAGAACCCTGATATATCAAGGTTTTTCATTGTTATATAAAAGATATTTTTTAAAAAAATGTTATAATACAGATTGCGATATGGACTTTGAAAGAGTCTTTTCCTGTTGGCTGCTGGTCTTCCATTCCTCTCTTTGTCATGTTTACACGAAACTTTTAAATCGGTACGACAAAAAAAGGCCCGAGACAAACCGGACCTTTACAAATGGCGGATATTAGCAAGATTCTCAGAAGATGCAGAGTTGGTGCGGTCATATACAGTATTCTTCGTCTCCATCAAGGAGGAATATCATGCAAATAAAAAGGTTCTCCGTCAAATGTTGGGGTGGCGACTCTGATCGCCATTCCTAACCAATATGTATCCCAATTCCTTTAAACTGATGAGTTAATAATATTTTGGCCCGAAAACGGCTGAAATTCCTGAATCCATATGCATTGCGTTTAAGGACCTTCGTTGAATTGTTTATTCCTTCTAAAAAACCATTCGAATAGCCATAGACAAAGCTGTTTAAGATCTCTGTCTGCCAATTTTGGAGCGTGGCAATGGCTTTTGCCATTTCAGGAATGCCAGAATCCTGCACCAGTCGATAAAAGTCTCTCAGTCCCGTTTTGACCTTCCCTACATCTTCCGATCCTGATTCCTTCGCCTGAACAAACCAGCCACGATAGGTTTCCTTTAATTCGTACGCTTTTTTAAGCTCTTCCGACATATCCAAATAACGATTCAAATGCCATCTGTCTTCTTCTGTTAGGCGGTCGGAGGCCTTGTGAAAGACATGCTTCATACGTTTGCACTTCTTGCGGTCATACGGATGAAACTCTTTCTGTACCCTTCTCCGGACACCGTCCAGCGCCCAATAGATATACCGGCAGAAATGAAAGCGATCGGCCACAATCACAGGGCGGCCTAAGGCACTTTGAACCGCCGATTTAAAAGAATGGCTCATGTCCATGATCACCACCTGAACCTGGTCCCCATACTTTTGAAGATAGTGTTTAATCGTATTCTTATAGCGATTAGGCAGGATATCTAAGGGCTTTTTGGTGATTCCATCGGCAATGATGAGCTGGTATTTTCCTTCTCGTGTATCTCCTTTATACTCATCAATGGCAATCACAGAAGGCAGCTTTTCCACAGAACGTATTTCACTCCGAGCCAAACGGTCAAACCGGCGGACAATAGTAGAAGACGAAGAACCGTAGGTTTCCCCCGTTTCTTTAAAGGTCTTTCCTTTAATCGCCCGTATGCCCACGGCCTGATTCCATTCAATAGATGTACGCTGGTAACGCTGTACGAACGGATTTTGTTCCGAAAAACGCTTCCCGCATGCACAGACATACCGTCTGCGTTTGTAGAATAAATCCGTCTTCCTCTCAAACCACTTTAAGTGCTTAACCTTTTGGATCCGGTAGTCGTGAACACGGGAGGTGGGAGCTCCGCAGTCAGGGCACTGCTGGAGGCTGCGTTCCATCTCCACATATACCCTCATCGTTTCCTCCACCTGCTCTACTTTTAAAATGGTAACCCCTTCTAAACCGGGAATATTCATGGTAAAATTCATATGCACGCAACTCCATTCTCTACTTGTTTCTAGGCAACTCAAGTATAAAAGAATTGGATGTTTGCGTGCATTTTTTATGCAAACAAATTGTATGGATACCCCAACAAATAGTATAGAGCCAATAAAAATGACTGCAGACCGCCCCGGAGAGCTGGTCTGCAGTCTATAAGCTTTAAAAAATCTATTTATGATTAATAACTGTAATTTTCCCTTTATTGATACGGTTCATAATCCTCCGTATAATGACAGGCTTCAGCATCGCACGTGTCGGCGGCAGCAGCAGGATCAACCCTAAAATATCAGAAACAAATCCCGGCAGCAGCAAGAAGGCTCCGCCTATAAGTATACAAATCCCATCAAGGATTTCATTCCCCGGAACTCCTCCATAGCGAATTTGCTCTCTTGCTTTCTGAAGCGTGCTCAATCCCTGCTTTCTTGCAAGGAAAGCTCCAGCGGCTGCCGTGATCAAAATAAGAAGCAAGGTAGGCCCAACGCCGATAAGTGATCCGCTCCACAGCAGGACGGAGATTTCAAGCGCAGGGACGGCAATGATTAAAAAAAGAAGATATTTCATATTCATTCCTCCAGTACAGATTAAGAAATCTGTACCTCTATTATACTATAAAGGGAACAGGCTTCCTAAAAAACTATACAGTTACTTATAAGACATGGGCATGTCCATCATAAATAATCCCGCGATTGGCATCGACCGTAACCTTCTGGCCATCCTTGAACACCTTGGTTGCATTTTCTGCACCTACAATAACAGGAATGCCAAGTGTCACTCCGACAACAGCTGCATGGCTTGTCAGACCGCCCTCCTCTGTGATCAGCGCGGAGCATTTTTCAATAGCCGGCATCATGTCTTTGTCAGAACCGATTGTGACAAGCACAGAACCCTCTTTCATTTTCTCCAGGGCTTCCTTTGCTGTCCTTGCTATAACAACTTCACCTTTAGCGGTTTTGCGGCCAACTCCCTGAGCCTTCAAAAGAACATCCCCCATCATATGAATTTTCATAATATTGGTTGTTCCAGTTTCTCCGACAGGTACACCCGCTGTTATCACGACCAGGTCTCCATGCTGTACTAATCCTGAGTGCAGAGAAGTATCAATAGCTGTCTGCAGCATTTCATCTGTTGTTGCTGCCGTTCTTCCTGTTAGAGGATAAACTCCCCAGACAAGAGAAAGCTTTCGGCACACTTTCTCACTTGACGCGACAGCAATGATCGGCGCTTTTGGACGGTACTTAGAAATCATCCGTGCAGTATGGCCGCTCTCTGTAGGAGTGATAATTGCACCTACATCCAGATTATATGCCGTATGGGCAACTGATTGTCCGATTGCATCTGTTACATTATACTTATTCAATTTGCTTCGCTTAGACAGAATGTCGCGGTAATTCAAGGCTGTCTCTGCCTTTGAAGCAATATCATGCATGGTTTGGACAGCTTCTGTCGGATAGGAGCCGGCTGCTGTCTCCCCTGATAGCATAATAGCATCCGTTCCATCGAAAATAGCGTTGGCTACGTCACTGGCCTCTGCTCGCGTCGGGCGCGGATTTCTCTGCATGGAATCCAGCATCTGGGTTGCTGTAATAACCGGCTTCCCAAGAATATTGCACTTTTTGATCAGTTCCTTCTGAACAAGCGGAACATCTTCGGCCGGTATTTCCACACCAAGGTCTCCCCTTGCTACCATTAAACCGTCAGCCACTTCAAGGATTTCATCGATATTATCGATTCCTTCCTGGTTTTCAATCTTAGGGATAATCTGAATATGCTCTCCGTCATTCGTTTGAAGCAATTCCCGAATTTCAAGGACATCAGCAGGCCGGCGAACGAATGAGGCCGCAATGAAATCGACATGCTGGGAAATCCCAAACAGAATATCCTTTTCATCTTTTTCAGTAATCCCGGGAAGCTTAACGGATACTCCCGGTACATTGACGCCCTTTTTATTCTTCAAGACTCCGTTATTTAATACTTTGGCCTTAATCTCTTTGGCATCTCGATCAATCCCTGTAACTTCCAGACCAATCAGTCCATCATCCAATAAAATTTTAGAGCCGGCTTCCACATCATGCAGCAGCCCTTCATACGTAATAGAAAACTTCTCAGGCGTCCCCAGAACTTCTGTCATAGATATAATGATATCTGAACCGGCTGTAAGAGTAATCGATCCATTTTCCATATTATTGGTCCGGATTTCAGGTCCCTTTGTATCCAAGAGAATCGCAACACGCTTTTCAGCTTGTTTTTCCGCTTCGCGAATATTACGGATTCTGGCTTCATGTTCTGCATGATCCCCGTGTGAAAAGTTTAACCGGGCGACATTCATGCCAGCTTCCATTAATTCTACCAATTTTTCTACACTTTCACTGGCCGGCCCGATTGTACATACAATTTTTGTTTTTCGCAAGATGTTCTTCCTCCTCTATATTTTTATTTAAATGGACAGTTCTTCAGAAAGGTCATACATTTTTTTATCGATTGTATGCGGCCTTCCCAGAGCTTCGATAATGTCGTAATCTACAAGGCTGTTCTGCTCAATTCCGACTGCTCTTCCGCCCTTTCCTTCCATCAGCAATTCTACGGCAAGAGAACCGAGCCTGCTGGCAAGAACGCGGTCTTTGGCAGAAGGTGAACCGCCCCGCTGAACATGTCCCAGAACCGTTACACGTGTTTCTATCCCCATTTTTTCGTCGATGTTCTTTGCAATTTCCACACCGCTGCCTACACCTTCAGCAACAACGATAATGCTGTGCTTCTTGCCCCGCTCATGGCCGCGGACAAGCTTGGCAATTAAATCATCCATATGGAACTGATATTCCGGACATAGGATGGTTTCCGCTCCGCCTGCAAGACCTGCCCATAAAGCAATATCTCCGGCATCCCGGCCCATAACCTCCACAACATAAGTCCTTTCGTGTGAAGTGGCTGTGTCCCTGATTTTGTCAATGGCATCAATGACTGTATTTAAAGCCGTATCAAAGCCGATTGTGAATTCCGTTCCAGGGATATCATTATCAATCGTTCCAGGCACGCCGATGCATGGGTATCCTCTTTCAGTAAGCGCTTTTGCTCCCCGATAGGAACCGTCGCCCCCAATGATGACAATTCCTTCAATTCCATGCTTATTCAACTGCTCAATTGCCTTCAGCTGTCCTTCTTCCGTTCTGAATTCAGGACAGCGTGCGGTATGCAGGATGGTCCCGCCCCGATGGATAATATCACCAACAGAACCTACTTCTAATTTTTTTATATTACCCGCAATCAGTCCTTGATATCCATGATAAATGCCATAAACTTCAATATCATGGTAAATCGCTTTTCTCACAACGGCACGAACGGCCGCATTCATTCCTGGAGAATCTCCTCCGCTGGTTAAAACGCCTATTCTTTTCATTATTTTCACCCCTTCAATTCTTTACATATTCTCCCAATAATAACCCTTTTTATTAACCCATTTTTTAAAATTTTTCAACTCATCATTATACTAGATTCTTTTTGCAGAGTTGTTTTACCCTTAGTCTGAGCAAAATATCTCGTACTGCGGGGTGACTGATCCTCCTCGCTGCGCGGGCTTTCGCAGATTTCTTTTTGTTCGTCTAGCGGCTGTTTCAGCACTTTGACACGCAACATTTTAGAATACAGCCTTTAGATAAGTTAAGCCTACATGAAAATCAATATAAAATGAAGTAATAATTACTGACTTTCGAGTCATTTAATTTTATATGAAAGTAACAGTTCAGTAAAGTGTATCATAATAAGCGGAACCTGAAAAAAACGCGCAGTTTCAAGCTGCGCGCGCATTCATTAATAGTGTTATAAAACTGTTTCACTTATGATTTGACATCTGTTTTTTCCATGAAAGCATACTCGCCAATCTGTTTGAATTTGAGATACCGCTGATTGACCAGTTCCTTGCCATCCATAGAAAGCAGCTCGCCAAGCGCTTTTAAAAGAACAGTCCTGATTGCTTCAGCCTGTTCAGCCATATCCCGGTGAGCTCCGCCTTTTACTTCAGGAATGATTTCATCAATGACTCCAAGACGGTTCAAATCCGGTGCAGTGATTTGCATCGACTCTGCAGCTTTCTTTGCCTGAGAAGCATCCTTCCACAAAATCGCTGCCGCACCTTCAGGGGAAATGACAGAGTATGTAGAATTCTCCAGCATATAAATTCTGTCGCCGACTCCAAGTCCCAGTGCACCGCCGCTGCCGCCTTCACCGATGACAATGCAGATGACAGGGACCGTCAATCCGGCCATTTCGAATAAATTCCTTGCGATTGCTTCACTTTGACCGCGTTCTTCTGCAGCTTTGCCGGGAAAAGCTCCTTTCGTATCGATAAAACAAATAATCGGCCGCCCAAATTTTTCGGCCTGCTTCATTAGGCGAAGTGCTTTACGGTACCCTTCTGGATGGGGCATGCCAAAATTCCGGCGGATATTTTCCTTCGTATCCTTTCCTCGCTGATGCCCTATGACTGTTACTGGAGTTCCTTCAAACTCTGCAATACCGCCTACAATAGCCTCATCATCTCCGTAGTTTCGGTCTCCGTGAAGTTCCAGAAAGTCCTGAAAGATGACTGAAATATAATCAAGTGTAGTCGGTCTGCCTGGATGGCGGGCAATTTGCACCCTGTCCCAAGGCTTCATATTTTCATAAATTTCATTTTCTAATTTACTGAGCCGCTGTTCCAGCGTCTGAATTTCTTCTGTCAGGTCTACATCCGCATTCTGCGTCAGTACCTTCAATTCATCTATCTTTGTTCTAAGCTCAATGACAGGTCGTTCAAATTCCAATTCGCCAATCACTGCCGTTCACCACCCGGTGTATGGATTTTGAGTATGGTCGTTAATTTTTCTTTCATTTCCGTACGGGCAATGACCGCATCCAATTGACCATGCTTCAATAAAAATTCCGCTGTCTGAAAATCTTCCGGAAGCTCCTCACGTATCGTCTGTTCAATGATCCGCCGGCCCGCAAAGCCTATGAGCGCTCCTGGTTCTGCAATATTGATGTCTCCCAGCGAAGCAAAGCTTGCTGAAACTCCCCCGGTAGTCGGATGGGTCATCACCGAAATGATCAGACCGCCCCGGTCGCTGAACATCTTGAGCGCAGCGCTTGTTTTAGCCATTTGCATAAGGCTCAGCACACCCTCTTGCATCCTGGCGCCGCCGGAAGCAGTAAAGATGATGAAGGGGATATTCATTTCTGCAGCCCGTTCAATAGCACGGGTAATCTTTTCGCCTACTACAGAGCCCATGCTGCCCATTCTGAAGTTTGAATCCATAATGGCCACTGATACCTGATAGCCATTTACTTTTCCGACGCCGGTTACAACGGCTTCATTTATCTTCGCTTTCGCTCTGTCTTTATCCAGCTTTTCGATATAGTTCGGAAAATCCAAAGGATTGACTGAAATCATATCTTGATCATATTCCGTCAGTTTGCCGTCATCAAATAAGCTGTTAATCCGTTCATGCGAAGACATGACAAGATGGTAGCCGCAATGCAGGCAAACTTTGAGGTTTTTATTTAATTCTTTTGTGTACATGATCTTTTTGCAGCCGGGACATTTTGTCATGATTCCTTCGGGTACATCTTCCTTTTCCCGATCCAAAGGAACGGTTGCATATTTCTTCTTAGACTTTGCAAATAAATCTTTAAGCAAGGTGAATCCTCCCTTTACCGCTAATTCTTCTACTTTGTAAGCCTGCTTGTCTACATGTTAGCAGGTACAAACTTTGAATTGTGTAAAACTCTGTCATTCCTGCTTCGACATATTTCTAATATGCATCAAATAGGTGCCGATGACTTTTCCCTCATCACGAACCAAGATACATTGGAGCAGTTGTAAGTAATTCTCTTTCTGTGTATGCCCGGCATTTCCTTTGACTGCCTTTGAATAACTGTTAACAATACGCCAGATTCGCTCAAGCAAACGGTTGCGATTCACTATCGCTATTTTCATAAAAAATTCATCATCCGTAAACTCGGCTGTCTCCGCCCATTTAATCAGCCCGTTCAGCTCATCTTCTGAAGCGGAAGATACCAATATTCTCAAACAATCAATTTCTAACAGCCGTTTTGTTTCTGAAAGATCCTGTTTCACCTTTTCATTTTGTAAAAAAAAAGTTCCCAGTAGCTCCACCAATCGATGCTCCTGGAAATCCTTGATAAAGGTTCCTTCACCGCGTCTGGTTTCAATCAGGCCCAAAAGCTCTAAGGCACGCAAAGCTTCTCGAACAGAGGAACGCCCGACCTGCATCCGATCGGACAGTTCTCTTTCTGATGGTATCTTATCTCCTGAGACCAATCCGTCTTCCTCTATCATTCTCCGAAGATTCTCTACCACATCGAGATATATTTTTGATGATTGCTGGCGATCATTCAAATATCTATCCCTCACTCTTTCCAATTACGGCAAGTTTTAGCTGTTTTTGCCTTGATTTCTTCTGGATCCGCCATCTCAAAAGGACGGCTTTTATCGTTTTTGCCATTTCTTCAGCACCCCAGCGGCGGAAACACGTTGAAACAATTTAACTGACTTCTTGCCAAGAACGCTGCGTTCCCTGCTCTGTCATCTTAGCCAGCTGGTTTTTAATGTATTCATCTCTTAGTCGGGCGTCCTTCAAAATGGCGCCCTTGCTTATTGTTCTTAGTGGTCTGACCACACAGGTCATAAACACAATATTAACATATCTGAAAAAGTTGTAAACCTTTAATCGTTTTTAAACACTACATTTCCGTCCCCCAGCACCTTTTGCAGTTCGGCCGCCAATTCTTCTCCAGGTATCACCCAATCCCAGAATGAAAGCTGGACATAACGGTTTTCACGCTCGTAAAACAACAGCACTTTCGTGTCCCCTTTATGCTTAGATAATATCTTTTTTATTTTTTGTAAAAGACCGTTCGTTTGTTTCTCTGGTTTAATTCGCAAATAGAGGGTCCCGGCTCCTGATTCTTTCAGCCGTTTCAGCTGGTCCGCTGTATAGATTTCCTGAACGATGAGCTGTACCTTGTCATCCTTTTCTTCCAGGCTCCCCTGAAGCATAAGAATTTCTCCGTTTTTTAGATACTCTGCAAAGCGTTTATACACTTGAGGGAAAACCACTCCCTCCAATTCCCCGTCTTCATCGCTCATACTAATAAAGGCCATCGGTTCGCCCTTTTTCGTCCGTATCGTTTTGACACCTGTTATATAGACACCGATCAATGCCTTTAATTCTTTCTTCGCCATTGCTTCATCGATAGTCAAACAGCCAAAATAGCTAAATAAGGCCCGGTAACTGTTGACAGGATGTGCGGATAAATAAAGTCCAAGGACATTTTTTTCAAAAAGCAGCTGATCCTCCGGGCGGATTGGTTCAACCCGATGATATTTCGGCTTAATCGAAAAACTCTCATCTTCCAGTAAATCAAATAAATCATCATCCGGACTGACAAGCTCAGCATGTTCCAAAGCAATGTCAAGGCTGGCAAGAAGCGTTGCCCGGTCTTCGCCAAATTCATCAAAGGCACCGGCGTGCACAAGGGCCTCCAAAATTTTTCGATTGACAATTTTTCCGGATACACGCAGGCAGAAATCAAACAGGTCGGAAAATTTCTTTTCCCGCCTTGCCCTGAATATTTCCTTCAGTACTGTTCCGCCAATTCCTTTGATGGATGCAAGGCTGTACCGGATCCCTTCTTTTTCTGCCTCGAATGGAAAACCGCTCATGTTAATAGAAGGGGGAAGCACGTGAATTCCGCTTCTTTTGGCTTCTCTTACATATTGCGCCACCTTGACGTCATTGCCGATGACAGACGTCAGAAGGGCTGCCATGAAACACTCACGATAATGCGCCTTCAGATAAGCCAGCTGGTAAGCAATGAAACTGTATGCCACTGCATGACTGCGGTTGAAGCCATAATTGGCAAACCGAACAATCAGGTCATAAATAGCGGAAGCTGTCTTCTCGGAATGGCCATTCTTTTGCGCTCCTTGGATGAAATGATTTCTTTCTTCATCCAGCACTTCTTTCTTTTTCTTGGAAACAGCCCTTCTCAGGAGATCTGCTTCTCCAAGAGAAAATCCTGCCAGCCTGGAGGCAATCTGCATAATCTGTTCCTGATACACTATGACCCCATAGGTCGGTTCAAGAATATCCTTTAATGCAGGATGATAATATTCTATTTCTGCGAGGCCATGCTTGCGTTCAATAAACGACGGTATATTTTCCATCGGGCCCGGACGATATAAGGCATTCACGGCAACAATGTCTTCAAACCGGTTAGGCTTCAGTTTAATGAGCACCTTTCGAATTCCTTCTGATTCGAATTGAAAGACCCCTGTAGTATCTCCTTTTCCAAGCAGCCTTAGGGTTTCTTGATCGTCCATCGGAATATCGGCAGTTACAATCCGCCTGCCCGTTCTTTTTCTGATATTTTGTAAAATCATTTCAAGCAGGGACAAATTGCGAAGCCCCAGAAAGTCCATCTTCAGCAAGCCAATCTCTTCAAGCAAATCCATTGGATATTGCGTTAAATGGAGTCCCTCATGCCCTTCCTGGATTGGAATAAGATCGGTTAAAGGGGAATCACTGATGACGACACCCGCTGCATGGGTTGATGTATGCCTGGGCAGTCCTTCCAATTTAAGGGCAATTTCGAATAAATTTCGGTGCTGTTCACTTTCCTGAACAAACCGCTGCAGTCTTTCTGATTCCTTGTAAGCCTGCATAAGGGTCATCCCCATCCTGCCCGGAATCATCTTCGAAACCATTTCCTGCTCCTTCGGACTGAGCCCGAAAACCCTTCCGGTATCCCTAAGAGCTCCTTTAGCTGCCATCGTTCCAAACGTGATAATCTGGGCTACATGGAGACTCCCATATTTTTGAGAAACATAGGCAATGACTTCTTCTCTCCGGTTATCCGGAAAGTCAATATCGATATCAGGCATAGAGACCCTTTCTGGATTCAAAAACCGTTCAAAAAGCAGGTCATGCTCAATTGGATCTACATCTGTGATTCTTAAAACATAAGCAACCAGGGAACCAGCTGCCGATCCCCGTCCCGGCCCTGTCATGATGCCGTTTTCCCGGGCATATTTCATGAAATCCCAGACAATCAGGAAATAATCGCTGAACTTCATTTTCCTGATTACATCCAATTCATATTCCAGCCTGTCCATGTATATCTTTGGAACGTCATTCCTTCTCTGTCTCAGCCCTTTCAGGCATTCTTCTTTCAGCAAACCATCCGCACTCTGGCCGTTCTCCACCGGATATTTGGGCAGGAGTCTTCGATGGAAGGGGATATTCAGATTGCAATCAGCGGCAATTACCTGCGTATTTTTTACAGCTTCAGGCTTGTCCTGAAACATCCCGGCCATCTCCTCTGGAGACTTTAAATAATATTGACCAGAAGGAAGCCTCATCCTTGCTTCATCCGACAGTTTTTCACCGTTCCCTACAGCAAGGAGCACCTCCTGAGCCAGTGCATCTTGTTTATGTAAATAATAAACCGGGTTGGTGGCCACAAGGCCGATTTCCAGCTCACGTCCCAGGCTCTCTGTTCGGGAGATGCTTTCTTCTTCACCGGCAGCACCTAGACGCTGGATGGAGAAATAAAAATTCCCGGAGAAAATTTCCTGGAAAAAGCGGGACTCTGCTGCGGCTGTATCTGTCTCACCGTCTGCTAAAAGACGTTCGATTTTCCCCTCTGCCCCCGGAGAAATGGCCGTAATCCCTTTTGCATATGCCTTCAGCCACTTTCTTGGAAGTCCATGTTTAGATTTTGTCTGGATGGCACTGCTGATTTTAAGCAAGTTGTGATAGCCTTCTTCATTTTGTGCCAAGAGAATCAGCGGGTAAGCATCTTCCTCTTCATCCAATACATCTGCAATCATTCCGATAATGGGCTTGATTCCTTGTTTTTTGCATAATTTATAAAAATAGAGAGAACCGTACATCACATTCCGATCGCACAAAGCAAGGCTTGTAAAACCGTCTGCTTTGGCTTTTTTAATCAGTTCATCTAATTTGACTGTACTTGTAAGCAGGCTGTACCCGCTTTGAACATGGAGATGAGTGAACAAAACTTTTCTCCCTCCTTTGTAATAGTTCCGTTCATTCCATTATAGAGGTTCTTCCAGCAAAAGAAAATATGTTCCCCTTTCGGCCGCCCTCTCATCTTCCATTCATATAAGCACGCCTGTCCCCATATAGTAAAAAGACAGGAAATTATAAAAGGATGATGATCAATGAATGAAGCGTTTGTACCGGCGTTCATTAACAGTTTCTTCATTTCACTCGGCGTACTGATTGGAGGTTCCCTGATAGGAGGCATGGCTGCCTTTTTCACAGGACAGGCCCCCATGACGACAATTTTCCGCCTCTCTGACAGTCTCAGGATATGGGCCATTGTTGCCGCAATCGGGGGAACGTTTGACATGGTATACAGTTTTGAAAACGGCCTTTTTCACGGACAGACGAAAGACATCGTCAAACAGGTCCTCCTCATTCTCTCGGCATTAGGGGGAGCCCAGACCGGTGCCTTGATCATTAATTGGTTCACACAGGAATCCCTTGGCTCATGAGAATTCCTCCCTATCATAGGAATCCTGGCTGGCAGCGTTTTTTTGCCGGGGCTGCCATAGGGGCTTTCATCAGCTGGTTCCTGTTTTTCTATATGTATGGTGTACAGCAGGAGAAACAAATTCAGGAGATTCATAGACAAAGTGATGTGATCCAGGAATTACAGGATAAAAACGCTATTTGGGAAGAAGATTATAAAAAACTAAATGAAAAAAATGAGAAAATCCTTACCATTCAAGGGATTACTGTAAAAATCAACAATGGAGATACGTACGGCCTTGACCGTCTGAGCGTGACAGAGGCCGAAGAATTAATCAGAGAGGACTTGACTCCGCTTTTGGCAAAGGATATTGAAACTGTCTATAACGGCAGGGTGCTGCTAAAAAACTCCATTGAAAATAATATTGTGGAAATCAACAAAAAGCGATACAGCCTGAAGGTGATAGAAGTCATTTTTTATACAGAATTATATATTGAGGTCGAATTACGGCGGCTCTAAAAGCCCCGTATGCTTCGTTAACCAGCGGATTTCGTTTGAAGGCTTGCATCCTCCTGCTATGACAAAAGGGATCGAGAAATTCTCCCGATCCCTTTACCGCCAGCTGCTTACGATAAGTTTTCCATATCTTCTAAAATCCGATCTGCGTCTTCCCAGTTGTAGATAGATGCTCCCGCCGCAAGCGGATGACCGCCTCCATTGTATTTACGGGCAATCGTATTGATCACTGGACCTTTAGAGCGGAAACGGACTCTTATTTCGGACTCTTCTTCAATAAAGAATACCCACCTGTCCACATTTTTGATGGAGCCAAGTGTTCCTACTAATTGGGAAGCCTCTGAAGCAGTCGCTTGGAACTGCTCCAAAATTTGCTTGGTAATAATCATTTTTGCCGTTCCCTTTGGAAGAACCTCAAAATGCTGCAGAACATAACCATTCAATCTGACAATTTTTTCATCAACATCATACATAGCCCTAAATAATTCCGGTCTTGAAAATGGATACTGAATTAATTCACTCACATAAGAAAAAGTTTTCTCTGTTGTGCTCTGGAATAAAAATCTCCCTGTGTCCCCAACAATGCCTGCAAATAAAAGCCGTGCCGCTTCTTCTTGTAAGACAAGCCCTTCTTCACGGAAAGACAGATAAAAGTCATAAATCATTTCACTTGTCGAGCTAGCTGATGTATCCACCCACAATACATCTCCATAGGGATCCATATTCGGATGATGATCAATTTTAATCAATTTTTCTCCTGACTTATAACGGGTGTCAGAGATTCTTGGAGTATTTGCTGTATCACAGACAATGACCAGCGCGCCTTCATACTGTTCATCTTCCACCTTATCCATCCGTCTCATATAATGAAGAGAGGAATCCTCTTCTCCTACCGTATAAATTTGTTTAGTGGGAAAGGACGCTTTTAAAATCTCCGCAAGGCCGCCTTGAGATCCGTAAGCATCCGGATCCGGTCTGACATGGCGGTGAATAATAATTGTGTCATATTTTTTAATTTCATCCATAATTTCACGTTTCATCTTTTTCTCCTCATGCATAAGAATTTGCGCCTCTCTTTTTTCTCTCCCCATCATAAAAAGGAGATGTTTCTCCTAAGCTGTATTATAAAACGATCGTTTCTGATAAATCTTGTTTCGCTTCAGACGGATCATGCAAAACCTGCCTTCATTTATTATAAGCAAACAAACCCATTAATAGAAAGTATTGGTTATTACAGGTAGCATTCCAGAAGCGGAACCGGTACAATGTAGGCAGGAACAATTCCTTTATGGGAGGAGCGCTGTTCATGCCTGTTATTGTTACCTTGATCATCATTTCATTTTCGCTTTATGTATTTTTCAAAGTTAAATCATTCCGCACACATCTGCCCATGGAAAAGAAGTGGATAGCCGGCAAGTCCTCTATAGCCCTTGGCGCTTTTGTCTTATTATTCGGCATTAACCAGCTTTTCCTTTTCCATCAAACTATGACTTATATCATTGCGGCTGTCTTTATAGCAGTTGGCTTGCTCAGTATCTATGGCGGATATAAAATGTACAGGTTTTATCTGCCATATGCAATTGAAGAGGCAGAAAAGACCGCCGGCCAAAAAGGATAGCCGCCCTAAAGCGATTATCCTTTTTCTTTGTCCGGAACTGCCTAGGAACGGTCAAGCAGCTGACAGGTCAGCAATGCCTTGCCAACAAGCTTGCCCTGATTGAATACCTCGACATCCACTTTTCCGAACTTCCGGCCGACATCCAGCACTCTGGGCTGGATCTCAAGCAGGCTGTCGATCTGAATCGGCTTTATGAAGTAAATCGTCATATTTTCGACTACCAAATCACCGCGCTTGTATGTCCGCAGCACCCGATTGGCTGAATCCGTCACCAAAGTCGTAAAGACGCCTGCTGAAATGGTTCCAAGATAATTGGTCATTTGCGGGGTGACCTCATAGCTGTATACTTCTTCTCCCTTGCCGCGCTGATCGGTCATAACAAGCTGGCTGGTGATCGTATCATCTATTGTTTCCCCCACCTGAGGCTGCCTTTGGCTCATCTGCAGCGCTTTTAAAACATCCTGCCTGCTGACGATCCCTTGCAGAATATGACTGTCATTCACAACCGGTATCAGCTCGATGCCCTCCCAGACCATCATGTGGGCTGAGGAAGCAACGCTTGTCTTATCGCCAACTGTCATCGGATTTTTGGTCATGATTTTTTCAATAAAGCTCTCCTGGTCCTGGCCCATAATATCCTTTGATGTCACAATTCCCTGCACTTTCATATTGCTGTCGACAACAGGAAACCTGCCATGTCCGGTTTCCCGATTCAGTTCATGCCATTTCTCCACCTTGTCCCCGACAGTCAGAAAGGATGTCTCCTGAACTGGAGTCAAGATGTCTTCCACTAAAAGAATTTCCTTTTTAATCAATTGGTCGTATATGGCCCGATTAATCATAGTGGCTACAGTAAACGTATCGTAGCTGGTGGAAATCACAGGCATTTCCAGTTCATCAGCTAAACGTTTTACCTGCTCTTCCGTATCAAATCCTCCTGTAATCAAAACAGCCGCCCCGGCTTTCAGGGCATGTTCATGAGCCTGAGTCCGGTTGCCGACAATGAGCAGATTCCCTGCACCTGTATACCTCATCATGGCTTCCAGTTTCATAGCTCCGATTACGAATTTATTCAAGGTTTTATGCAGTCCAGATTTACCGCCCAGCACTTGTCCATCCACAATGTTGACTACCTCAGCAAAAGTGAGCTTTTCTATGTTCTCTTTTTTCTTTTTTTCAATACGGATTGTCCCAACCCGTTCGATTGAACTGACCAGTCCTTGGTTTTCCGCTTCCTTAATTGCCCGGTATGCCGTACCTTCGCTGACATTTAGCGCCTTGGCAATTTGACGGACGGAAATTTTCTCTCCGACCGGCAGTTCATCGATGTGCTTTAAAATTTGTTCATGCTTAGTAGCCAAGCTCTTCACCCTTTTCACGGTATTCCTATATAGCTATTATAAGGTGAAAGAACGTTGATTATCAAACAACTAATGAAAAGAGCGGACTCTTTTCCTTTTCGGCCTTTGTTTGGGCATTGGTTTAGCAGGTGCAAAAAGGAGGCCTGATAAATTTCCAGCGACAGCCAAAAAAGCAAAGGCCAGCCAGCAGGCCGCAAAGGCTCCTTCTGCTCCTCCTGCCTCCAAATCTAAGTATGGCATGGCTAAGAACAGCATGACCATACAGAGCAAAAAACATAAGAACAGACGCTGCTTCACAAGTACACACCTCCTATTATTTATTTTATTTATATGCGTCCCAGCAGGCAAAAAGAATAGAGTTCCGTCTGCTGACCGGATTCCTGCTGAAAACAGAAAAATCACGGGCTCGTATGCAAAAAAAAAGCAGACCAGCACTCTTTAAGAGCGGGTCTGCTGTCTAAAGACAGATTTTATATTTCAACGGACTGGCCCGGTTCAAGAACCAGCCCATTTTTCTCTTCCAACAGGTCAACAAACGACTGCGGATCCTGCTTAATAACAGGGAACGTATTAAAATGGATCGGTACAACTTGCTTTGGCTTCAAGAACTTGGCTGCCAGCGCTGCATCCTCAGGTCCCATCGTAAAATTGTCCCCAATTGGCAGAAAGGCAAGATCAATCGGATGCCGTTCACCGATCAGCTTCATATCTGAATATACAGCTGTATCCCCAGCATGATAGACAGTTTTTCCTTCTGCTGTGAACAGGATTCCTGCCGGCATGCCTAAATAAATAATTTGACCATCCCTTGTTGTGAAGCCTGTCCCATGAAACGCCGGGGTCAGTTTAACGGTTCCGAAGTCAAATTCATACTTTCCGCCGATGCTCATTCCATGCGTACGCAAGCCTTGAGCACCTAAATATGTAGCAAGCTCTGCAATTCCAATGACAAGGGCATCGTTCTTTTTGGCCAATTGAACGGTATCCCCGATATGGTCATTATGTCCATGCGTCAAAATAATGACATCCGCTTTTACATCATCCACCTTCAAATCGGTCAATTCATTCCCTGTGATGAATGGATCAAATAGGATCGTTTTTCCGCCGGTTTCTATTTTGACAATCGAATGTCCATGGTATGATACTTTCATTTTCATCAGTCTCCCTTCTCTAGATCACATGATAATATTCTTTTTCCACAACGGCAACTCCTCCTCTTTTTCCCTTTTTCGAACATTTACAATCCTATTTTTAATTGATAAGGTGTATGTATTCAAAAAAATTGGGGGCATTACATATGAACGAAAAAATAAATCAAATCCAACAATGGCTGCAGCAGCAGGATACAGATGCGGCTGTCATCACAGCTCCGGACAATGTCTTTTATTGCAGCGGCTTCCTCAGCGATCCGCATGAGCGCTTGCTGCTCATGATGATCTTCCAAGACGCTGAGCCGCTTTTAGTATGTCCGCAAATGGAAACATCAGACGCAAAGAGAGCAGGATGGTCAGGTGAAATCATTGGGTATACCGACATTGAAAATCCCTGGGGGAAAATTAAACAGGCGGTTTCATCCAGGAATCTGACACTCAAAAAAATCGCTGTCGAAAAAGAACATATGAATGTAGAGCGATTTGAACAGGTTCAGGCCATCTTCTCTAATCCGCTGCTCATTTCAGCAGAAGAAAAACTCAGAGAACTGCGCATGATCAAGACGGAAAGCGAAATGACAAAAATCAGAGAAGCCTGCCGTCTTGCCGATTTTGCCATTGAAACCGGGGTCAGCGAAATTTCAGAAGGCAAAACAGAAATGGAAATCCTGGCAGCCATCGAGTATGAAATGAAAAAAGCCGGAGTCAGCCAAATGTCGTTTTCCACGATGGTACTGACCGGCAAAAACGGGGCATCCCCTCACGGAAACCCAGGCCAGACCAAAGTACAGCGCGGCGACCTTGTATTATTTGATTTAGGCGTTGTTTTCGAAGGATACTGTTCTGATATCACCCGTACCGTTGCTTTTGGTGACATTTCTGATCAACAAGCTGAAATTTATGAAACAGTAAGATTGGCTCAGGAAGCAGCTTTGGCTGCAAGCATTCCGGGGGCACTCTGCTCCGAAGTTGATTTGGCAGCGCGCAGCCTGATCCGTTCGAAAGGATATGGGGACTTTTTCCCTCATCGCCTCGGTCATGGTCTTGGCATCAGTGTTCATGAATATCCATCGCTTACTGAGACAAGCCAGCTGTCCCTGAAACCGGGAATGGTCTTCACAATCGAACCAGGCATCTATGTACCGGACATTGCCGGTGTACGGATTGAGGATGATGTTTATGTAACAGCAGATGGACACGAAACCTTGACTAAATATCCTAAATCTCTGCAAATTATCCGATAAAGTTCCAATGACTGGGTCACGAGCAGCATGAGAGAGGCCTCACGCTTAACCTGTTCCTTCAAAAAGCTTCTCCAGAATGAAACTAAGCCAGTATAAGCAAGCAAAATATCAAATTTCTCATAGAGAAATTTGATATTTTTTTGCCCTTGCCTGTTTTTTATTCACCTAATTTCTAAATTCGGAAAATTGCCCCAATTACACTTTCTTTTTTTGGGTATAATCAACATATAAGGGAGGGATTGATATGAACCAGCTACACTATCGAAACATACTCGTTGCTTTCGACGGTTCTGAAGAAGCAGAATGGGCAGTCAAAAAGGGAATCGCCATTGCAACCCAAACAGAGGCTACACTCGTACTTGCCCATGTGATTGATGCCAGAAACTTTCCGACGGTCGAATCCTATGACCTTACCCTGAGAGAAAGAGCGGAACGAGAAGCGAATGACCTCATGGGAAAATACGAACTGGAAGCAGAAAAAGCCGGAGTTCACAATGTGGTAACGGCCATCGAGGTCGGCTCTCCCAAAACAAAGATTCCGCGTGATTTAGCAAAAGAGTACCATATTGATTTAATTGTCTGCGGAGCAACCGGACTGAATGCTGTAGAACGATTCCTAATTGGAAGTGTCTCTGAAGGCATTGTCCGCCATTCCCATTGTGATGTGCTCGTAGTACGGACTCAGGATGAATAATCATTAGAAAAAGGCCCTTTCCCGCTGCTTACAGGAAAGGGCCTTTTTCTGATTTTAGATTAAAATCTTGGATGCTTTTTCTAAAGCGCTTCTTACTTGTTCAAATCCGGTTCCGCCGGCGCTGTTCCTTCTTTTCACAGCCTGGTACGGATTCAGCGCCTCATAAATGTCCTCTTCAAACAGGCTGCTTGCCTGCTTAAACTGGTTTAATGGCAGATCCGCCAAATAGCAGCCTTTTTGGACACAGAACAGTACAAGTTTTCCGACGACTTCATGTGCCTCTCTGAATGGCATGCCCTTTGATGCTAAATAGTCTGCAAGTTCAGTAGCATTGGAGAAATCATTTTTCGTTGCTTTCTCCATCACTTCTTTTTTAACTTTTAATGTAGAAATCATCCCAGTGAAAATTTTCAAAGATCCCAACACGGTCTTCACTGTATCGAAGACGCCTTCTTTATCTTCCTGCATATCCTTGTTATAAGCCAGCGGAAGCCCTTTTAGCACCGTTAACAGGCCAGTCAGATTTCCATAGACCCTGCCCGTCTTGCCGCGGATCAATTCAGCCATATCCGGATTTTTCTTTTGCGGCATAATACTGCTTCCTGTCGAGAAAGCATCATCAAGTTCAATGAATTGGAACTCCTGGCTTGACCACAGAATGATTTCTTCACTGAATCGGGACAGATGCATCATCATCGTTGCGCTGTTGCTTAAAAATTCCAAGGCGAAATCCCTGTCACTGACGGCATCCAGGCTGTTTTCATAAATCCCCTCGAAGCCAAGAAGCTCTGCACTGTAGTGACGGTCAATCGGAAAGGTCGTCCCGGCAAGAGCACCTGCACCCAATGGAGAAATATTGATCCGTTTCAGGCTCTCTTGAAAACGCTGCTTGTCTCTTTCCAGCATCCAGAAATAGGCCATCAGATGATGGGCAAAAGAAATAGGCTGGGCCCGCTGCAAATGCGTATAGCCAGGAATTAAGGTTTCCACATTTTCCTCTGCTTTTTGAACGATTGCTTTTTGCAGGCCGGAAATTAATGTAATAACTTCTTTCGCCTGCGTACGCATATATAGGTGGAGATCTGTAGCCACCTGATCATTTCGGCTTCTTCCTGTATGAAGTTTGCCCCCGACCGGGCCAATTTCAGCAATCAGCATGCTTTCAAGGTTGAGATGGATATCCTCCATCTCAACTTTAAAAGACAGCTCATCATGTTCCGCTCTTTTCTGGAGAGTTTTTAAACCATCTGTAATTTGGCCAGCCTCTTCCTGAGTCAGGATCCCGGTCTTCTGAAGCATCGCCACATGGGCCAAGCTTCCCTGAATATCTTCCAAGACCAGTTCCTGATCAAATGAAATGGAGGCACCAAATTCATCTACCCATTCTTCGGCAGATTTGGTGAATCTTCCTCCCCAGAGTTTTCCGCTCACACTGTCACCTTCTTGTCGTTGACAATACTGCTCACTTTCGTAGGCAGTCCCCAAAGCTTGATAAATCCAACGGCTGCATCATGGTCAAATTCATCGTCTTTGGTATATGTCGCCAGTTTTTCATCGTAAAGTGAGTATTCAGATTTACGTCCTTCGACAATGGCATGGCCTTTGAAAAGCTTCACACGGACAGTTCCCGTTACATTCGTCTGAGTTTCCTTCAAGAAAGCAGCCAGCGCTTTTTGAAGCGGAGAAAACCAGAGTCCTTCATAAATCAGTTCTGTTATTTTCTTTTCAATCAGCGGTTTAAAATGGGCGACTTCTTTTACTAATGTGATATCTTCCAATTCCTTATGCGCTTTGATCAATGTCATTGCTCCGGGCGCTTCATACACTTCACGGGATTTAATGCCGACAAGACGGTTTTCAACATGGTCAATACGGCCGACTCCGTGTCTACCGGCAATTTCATTTAATTCAAGAATTAAGTCAGCTAATTTAAGCTTCTTGCCATTCAAAGCTACCGGAACTCCTTGCTCAAAATCGATTTGAATGGTATCCGGAGTATTCGGTGTTTCCTCCAAAGCTGCCGTTAAATCATATGCTTCTTCGGGAGGAGCTGCCCACGGATCTTCCAGGATTCCGCATTCATTGCTTCTTCCCCAAAGGTTTTGGTCAATGGAGTATGGGCTGCCCAAGCCGATTGGAACCGGGATGCCATTCTTTGCAGCATATTCAATTTCTTCTTCACGAGACCATTGCCAGTCACGGACAGGTGCGACAACTTCCAATTTAGGGTCAAGTGCCTGAATCGAAACCTCAAAGCGCACCTGATCGTTCCCTTTTCCTGTACAGCCATGTGCTACTGCCACGGCTCCTTCTTCATGGGCAACTTCGACAAGCTTCTTAGCGATCAATGGACGTGAAAGCGCTGAAATCAAAGGATATTTCCCTTCATATAGCGTGTGTGCCTGAAGGGCAGCCAATGCAAATTCATCTGCAAACTCATCCTTTGCATCAATCACATAAGAACTGATTGCTCCGACATTGATGGCCTTTTCTTTAATAAAATCCAGATCTTTTCCTTCTCCTACATCCAGGCAGCACGCCACTACATCATACCCTTTTTCTTGAAGCCATTTAATTGCTACGGAAGTATCAAGACCTCCGGAATATGCTAAAACTATCTTTTTATTTGCCATTCGTATCGTCCCCTTCGCTTGAATAAAAATTCATATTAAGTTATTTTTATTCATTATCTGATTAGAACTTTATCAGCTTTTACTCATTATTGCAAGCCATTTTTCTATGAAAATGGAATTATTGTGATAATTTCTATAAATAGATTCACAGAGCTGAATATAGTAGACTGGATGAGTGGAGAGTAACCGCATAGTACGGACCGAATCCTTAGAGTTCCGACGCTTCCGGTCCCTGCTCTTATTCTATGCAGGAGTCCAAAATCAGACTGTCGTTTACAAGCCTATACATTTTTTTGCGGAGGGATATTGATGGATCGCTTTTTTACATTCGACGCCAGGCTGGGCATACAGATCCCTTCAAACAACCTGGATTGGGATGCCTGCACCTCTAAAACACAGCAGCGCATCCTGCTTCATTGGGAAAGCATTCGCGGATACATTCCTGACCGTATCAAAGAGATTGAAGGAATCATTAATCACAAACAAGACGCTTTAAATGAGGAAAGCGACTTTGAGAAATCATGTCAGCTTAACAGCGATATCTCTGAACTCGCTTCAGCTATTAATGATTTGTGGATTTGGTACCGAACCAGCCAGAATATGAATGAAAAAGTGCATAATTAACGGATGTAAGCCTTTTTTATGCAGAAAAGAGACTAAGACAAAAAAACATCCAACTTCTCATAGAGAAAATTGGATGTTTTTGCTTATACTGCACTTTTAGTTCTAAACCCTTTACAGGGGCCCTTCCCGTTCATTTCCGCGCCAGTTCTGATTGGAGTTATTAATCTTTTTGAAGCTCTTTGGCAACATGCCTCAATTCCGGTAGAATCAATTTATTCATGCCAAGACGGACTGCTCCTGTAGAACCCGGCAGCGAGAATACCGCCTTATCCGCCACAACTCCTGCCAGTGCACGGGACATGATGGCCGCTGAACCGATGTCTTCCTGGTAGCTGAGCATCCTGAAAAGTTCGCCAAAACCAGGGATTTCTTTGTGAAGCATCGGCTGGATCGTTTCAATCGTTACATCCCGTTTGGCAATGCCCGTTCCGCCATTAAGGAGAATGATGCTTATTTCACTGTTTCTGCATCCATTCAGCACAGCCTGACCAATTTCATCTTTGTCGTCTTTAACGATTTCATACTCCGCGATCTTATGTCCCTCTGACTCCAGCAGCTCTATTATCAGCTTTCCGCTTTTATCCGTTTCCTTATTGCGTGTATCACTGACGGTAATGACTTTGCAAGAGACAGCTGACAGACCGCCCTTTTTATGTTCAAATACACTCATCTTCTATCATCCTGCTTCTCTTTTAAGTATCGGTATTGATAAAATTTTAAAGCATACTCGCTTACCTGCCGGGTCATTTGGTAATTAGCCGCAGCGCCAATCCCCATGCTCAGTAAAGGAATCCCTTGAAACAATTTCTTTCGGAACAACATGATAGCTGCCCCTTTTAAGACCTGCTTCAGCGGCTGTTCCATCCACGCCGAGTTAATCAATTCCTCATGGCCTGTATAAAAATAGTCATCTTCTATGTTTTCGATTTCTCCGCGCAGTTCCTCCCAGGCATCCGCCTGAAACTTCTTCGGCATGGTGCCTCCGCGGAAAACTTTGAGAGCAAGCATCATCTCAAATGGAGTATTTGCCTCATATCCATAGGCCATGGCAATCAATTGAACAGTGCGCACATTAATAAGCGTCATTGCAGGAATATCGCTGCCAAGAAGAAGCACACCTCCTGTACCGCTGATTCCTCCCTGTGCAAAGGAATACAGCCGGTGTTTCGCCACTTGTTGTTCTGCTATGTAATTCAGATGATCAATTTTCAGCTCTTTTAAATCGCTTACCGTTTCAATATTTTCATCGAATACCCTTGCAGCACCCAGGATCCGTTCTTTGGCATCTTGCTGAATTTGGGAACTTTGCACAATGGCATGCAAATGGAAAAGCCAAGTATCCAGCTGAGAAAAAAATTGATTCCTGGCCGTTTCAGGCAGGAGCGAAAATGCATCTTCCAGCCATTTCTCGTACAAAATAGAAAAATCAGTAGGCTCATATTGATAAAGTTTTTCTTCCCACTCACCAATTTCATTCCGGATTTGTATTTCCCGATCCGTTAACTCCACGTTATGCTCCTCCTTTTCGATTAGCGAGATTTACAGTATACCCTGTTTTCCAGCCTCCATAACCCCCTGCTCAGCAGGATCCCGGGAGACTTTCTGAATCGCCACCCTCATCGTATCTCTGGCAATCATCACTTCCTCATTCGTAGGAATGACCATGACTTTAACTGGTGAACCAGGCTTACTAATAAAAGCTTCCTCATTTTGTCTATGATTCAGTCCCTTATCCAAATATATACCCAAGAACTCCAGATTCTCCAGAATATGTGCCCGGATCAAGTCACTATTCTCTCCAACTCCTGCTGTAAAGATGATTCCGTCTACACCGCCCATTTTGGCTGCATAGGCACCTATGTAATGATGAATCCTGTCAGCGAATACTTGTATCGCCAGCTTCGCACGCGTATTCCCTTGACCGGCATCTTCCATAATATCTCTCAAATCACTCGAGAAGCCGGACAGGGCAAGCAGGCCGCTCTCTTTATTCAGTATATCGAGCACCTCATCGGCTGTTTTGCCGGTCTTCTCCATGATATATGGAATCAAAGCCGGATCAATATTCCCTGAGCGCGTTCCCATTGTTACACCGGCTAGCGGTGTAAAACCCATGGAAGTATCAATCGATTTTCCCTCATGGATAGCCGTTATACTCACTCCGCTGCCCAAATGGCAGGAAATCAGGCGCAATTGCCTGAGAGGCCGGCCAATCATCTCTGCTGCGCGCAAGGAAACATATTTGTGAGAAGTTCCATGAAACCCATATTTTCTAATCTTATATTTTTGATAAAATTCATATGGCAGACTGTATAAATATGTACTGGTGTCCATTGTCTGATGAAAAGCTGTATCAAATACAGCAACAGCCGGTGTTTCACCAAGAATACTTTGAAATGCTTTAATACCGGTTAAATTGGCCGGATTATGCAAAGGGGCTAATTCCGAAAGCCTGTCAATTTGTCTGATTACTTCTCCATTAATCAAGACTGAATCAGCAAATACTTCTCCGCCGTGAACAACTCGGTGTCCGATTCCGTTAATTTCTGCATATGAGCTGATAATCTTCCATTCCAGCAATTTTTCCAATAATATAGAAACCGCGGTTTCGTGATTGGGAATCTCTACTGTTTCAGAAACCTTTTCTCCCTTGACAGAGATGGTGAAAACGGATTCCTTCAATCCAATCCTTTCAACGATTCCTTTGGTGATCACCTCTTCTCCCGGCATTTCGAACAGCTGGAACTTCAATGATGAACTGCCGGCATTGATCGCCATGATTTTAAACATCTGAGTACTCCTTTTTTCATTTCTTGACAGGCGGCTGCTTCTGGAAGACTGTCGCTCCCGTCTCTCTGTCATTTTGCAGAAAAAGCTAATGCAAACAAGCATTAGCTTCTATTCCTTAGTCCTTAGTATTTTTCCTCTTTAAACCAATCATCCATCTGCTGCATCACATTTCTTGTTGCGTCCAAATCAGATAATTTAGGAAGCTGTGCGAGCAATGCTTTTTTCGGAGCAGTGATGCCTTCTTTTTTCTTCTGAAGGATCAAAATGCTCTTTGCAGCCGATTCGCTTTTAAACATCGAAAGCGGAAGCTGTACCATCCCTTGTATATGGGTATGCTCCTTAATAAATTGATTTAGCTTCGGCGCTTCTTCCGACAGGAATAAATTATTCGGAACGATAAAGAACAAATAGCCGCCTTCCTTTGTATGCCTTACACTTTGTTCAATGAACAGGTGGTGTGCATAGGAATGCCCTTCATCCGCCTTGAGCTTGTAATCAGCCGCTCTAATATCATCCGGATAATAGCCGACTGGAAGATCGCTGATCACTACATCAGAAGGATCGATAAAAAGCGGCTCCAGACTGTCTTGGTTGAAAAATTCCACCGGATGTTCCTGCAGATTTGCCCCTGAATAGGCAAGGCTGATCAACGTTTCATCCACCTCTACCCCAAATGAGGCGATATGCTTATCCGTTAACTGATTCAGAACTGTATAAAGCAGGTTCCCTGTTCCAACTGCCGGATCAAGCATGGTGAATTCTTTCATTCCTTTTGTAAACTTTCCGATTAAATAGCTGACAAACATTCCGACAGCGTCCGGTGTCATCTGATGATTGGGCTGCACATTTTCCTTCATCCCTTTTAAGATCGCCAGCTGATAGGCTTTTCGGATATGTTCTTTATCAAATTTCCCCACCGAAAAAGCAGTATAATGTTTCTTCAGCCGTTTCAATGAAACATCGCTGATTTTATCCTGCAATATTTTTCCTTGGAAAAAGTTCTCTCCTGTTTCTCCTAAAGCGTCCAAATAAGTGCAGTTTAATTCTTCCTGCAAAATGGTAGCTGTTTCATTAAATTCATGAAATAATTCTTCAACTGGGGTTAATGATTTCAATAGTTTATTCCTCCTGTGTATTCCTTACCCTATTTTATATATATACAGATGCAGATACAAGCAGGAGATTTCAGATCTTGACTGCTGATCTTTAGAAAAAAACAGGCCGGAACATCGTCCGGCCCGCTGGCTCATCATTTTACTTCGCTGCTTTCGCCGCAGCCAATGCTGCTTCGTAATCCGGATGAGTCGTACCTTCCGGAACATACTCCGCATAAGTAACGATATCATTGCTGTCGATTACAAATACAGAACGGGCAAGAAGGCGCAATTCTTTCATTAATACTCCGTAAGCTTCCCCAAAAGAAAGGTCGCGGTGATCCGAAAGAACCTGAACATTTTCAAGACCGCTGGCTGCACACCAACGCTTCTGAGCAAACGGCAGGTCATTAGAGATGGTAAGCACTGTCACACCTTCAATTTTCCCTGCTTCTTCATTAAATTTGCGTGTCTGTGCATCACATACACCAGTATCGATGGATGGAACCACACTAATAATACGGACGGAACCTTTCGTATCAGAAAGAGTTACGGGTGACAGGTCGTTAGCAAGGACGGTAAAATCAGGCGCCTTTTCCCCCACCTTTACTTCTGTTCCGACAAGTGTAACCGGTTCATTCTTAAATGTTACTGAAGCCATTAATAAATTCCTCCTTTATCTTCCTTTATGTACAAGATTAATCATATGGGTTTTTCTCTTTTTTTGCAATCAATCACCATGCAGAATCAGACAGTTCAAGCCTGTTTAAGAAAAAGGGGATGTTTTACTGCGCTGGGCTCTCTCCTCAAGGAATCTTTCATGAAGGTTCATGGGACTGAATGGAAATCTGACAGGGGCCATTCATGAGACGGATAGGTGGCCGGACATATTTAAACCCGGCATGATGCCGGGTTATAAGCCGATTTCAGGCTTTGGAGATGGCTTCGAAGAATCTGGAGAGGAGCCGGACTCTTTTTCACTGCCCCCCATACTGGACATGATCGACTGAATCTTTTCAATTGCCTGCGGTGCCATATCCATTAACTTATCTAATAAATGAGTGCCTTCATCAAGATGCACCATTTTCACTCCATGGGAACCGACAATAAGAAAAGCAATTGGGGTAATGGAAACACCTCCGCCGCTTCCGCCGCCGAACGGCTGTTTCTTTTGTCCGCCGCCTTCCTGTTTCTGATTATCCAGGATAAATTCACTTCCGCCTGCCGCGAAACCGAAACCTACTTTAGAAACGGTTATGATCACACTGCCATCAGGTGTTTCTACCGGATCCCCGATGATTGTATTCACATCCACCATTTCTTTAATGTTTTCCATAGCTGTTGTCATCAAGCCCTCGATAGGATGATCTGACATCATTACTCCTCCACTCTACATTGATTGATTATTGGAATCGTTCATTCCCGCAAATAATCTGGATTTCAGCATTTCCTTTGAACCTTTCCAATAGCGAAACCACTTAATTCCTGTCAGGATAGCTTGCCCCAGACGAAACTGCAATATGCACGAAAAAGAGGTCATCAGCTGTCTTCTCTGAAAATCAGGCTGAACAGAGAACTGGGGAGCGATCTGGAAACTCAAGTAGGTGCTCAGCAAAGAAACAAGAAAGGATTTGAGTGTCAGAAAAATACCAAGGGCTGTCCCTGTATGAGCAGCATTGCCTGTGCCGATCAGACTGTGCCATCGAAACTTTTGGACCCTGACCGTCCGCATGAATTTCTTTAGAATCCGATGGAACTGAATCGTATGATCGGTCAGAGTCTTGAGATCTTCCAGGATTTCTTTTACATCTTGCGGACGAATCCGGATCACCTTGTCTTTTTTTCTCTGTCCCTTTTCCTGTTTAATGACTAGATCGGCTGAATCCCATTCCAAAACAGGGATATGAACCGTATATCGCAATAAACCATACCATGCTGAAAATCGAACAGTGGTATCACTCTTATTCACATCAGCCTGGTAATGAATAAATATCTTTACTTTCGTGAATATCAAAAGGAATCCCAAGAGAATTATAAGGCCAATAGCGAGAATGAGCCACTCCATTCGTTCACTCCCTTTCAGCTTCTCATTATCGGCCATCACGACTTAAAATAAACCTGCCGCCCTCGCACCGCCAATGGAATAGATATCAGCCGGAACTGCTCAGAATCTCGAGAAGCACTTGCCTCGTCATTTCACAAACCGCTTATTCGAATAGTGTGCAAACAAAAAGACGCCCGTAAACGGAACGCCTTTATGCAGCCTCTCTCTAATTTAGGCTATCTTTTTTCAATTACCACTCTTGTATCCGCAAAAATATCATGAAGGGCCTGCTTTTTAGGCATGATCCCCGCGATTACATAGCCTGCCCATGTCCATTTGGAAATAAAACGGCCAACCAGTTCCCGAAACAAGATGGTCCCCCAAGACATTCCTTCTTTCCCGACTGCGATAACCCTTAATCCAAAAATCATTTTACCAAGAGTCTGCCCAAAAAACTTCGTCATCAGGACAAAGTATAAGTAAAAGATTAAGCCGGCAAGGACGGTCTTTGGCGAAATCCAATAGTTATAGGAACTCAGATCCCAAAAATGAAACACTGGACGGACCAAAAAGCCATTAAGGCTAAAGATGACCACAAGATCTGCCAGATAAGCCCAAAAGCGCAGCCAGAAACCTGCATATGGTGTTAAATCTGCCGGATTATCTTTTTGCTTCTCCAACACGGATCCTTGAGGCTGGGCCACCAGATTTTCAGCCTGAATCTCACTCTGTATAGGCTCACTGTTTTTTCCATCGTATGGAGTGCCAGCAGCTTCTTCTCCTTGCTTCTGTTCTTCGCTGAAAGGACTGACTATCTTTTCTTCAGGTTCAGCTGTCACTCTCTCTTCTTTCGGTTCATTGCGTTCAGTCATCCTTCTCCCCCCTATTCCGCATATAAATACATTAGTCTAGGAGAATTTGAAGAAGTCAGCAGCTTATTCAGTACTGCTGTTTCTGCATCTTGACCGATGAATTTCTGTACACTCGCTGAAAATAGCGATCCGAAGCCATATTCATCTGTATAGCGGATGACAGAAGCATCTTTCAGCTTTTGTTCTTTTTTCATGGCTGTAATTACATCATCCAGATTTCCAAATTCATCTACAAGACCAACATCTTTTGCCTGTCTGCCATCATAGATTCTTCCATCCGCAATCTTCCTTACTTCCGATTCGGACATGCCTCTGCCATCCGCAATAATTTTCACAAATTGGCTGTAGGAATTATCAATCATTTCCTGAAGAATGTCTCTTTCCTCATCCGTCATTTCACGGGTCGGACTCATGATGTCCTTATAAGGCCCGCTTTTGATTGTTTCAAACTCTACCCCATACTTTTCAGCAAGCTTCTCATAATTGTATCCTTGCATAATGACACCGAGAGAGCCAGTCAAGGTTTCCGGGCTTGCGAAAATTTTTGTCGCAGGTGCAGATATATAATATCCGCCTGAAGCAGCCATAGACCCCATTGATATATAAACCGGTTTTTTCGCATTTCTTATATCTTTTAGTTTATTGTATATTTCAGCACTTTCGACTACACCGCCGCCCGGAGAGTTAACACGGAGGATAATTCCTTTGATATCATCATTCTCCAAAGCCATATCCAATTTATCCATAAAGGCTTTATGATCATATGTACCGGCTGAAAACAGGCTTTCTGAATCTCCTGTATCCTGAATGGTCCCTTCCACGTCAAAGACCGCAATTGTATCGGTTAAGCTGTCTCCTTCTTCCATTACTTCTTCAAAATAAGGCTCCGAACCCACTATGTCCTCCAGCATACTTTCCGTGTCAGCAGTAAACAGCGTTGTTGCTATGCTGAAAACCGTTGATACTACTAATAAAACAGCAGCTATTCCTAATGCTGCCCAGCGTTTGCCATTCAATGATCCTTCCCCCTTTAACTCTCTGCACTAAATTCTTCTGATACTCCATATAAACATATGAAAAATTACTCATACTACTAAAATTGTAACAAATAAACCTCAAATTGGAAATCTTTAGATTATCTGCTACTTTCAATATGTATGCAAGCTGCGCTTTCCAATGACAAAAGAACTCTCCGGGTGAGAATGGAGGGCTGTCCAAACACTATGATTCACACCTTTTGTAATAGAATTATGTAAATACAGCAGGCAGAATAGAACGCAGGGGGGACGCTTTCCGCAGGCAGGGCCGATCCTGCTTCTCCTGGAAGCAACAAGTGCCCTGAGCTGAAATTCACCCGCCATTCCATCCCAAAATGACAAAAGACACCGAGAGGGCGGCGGGCCTCTCAATGCCTTTTACCGATCAGCTGCATCTGTTTCCCTAAAAAAAGACCGCCCAATTTGTGGGACGGCCTTGAAGCTGCTTATAGAATAAAGCGGGAAAACGTACTTTCTTACGCTCCCATATTTCGTTTTTCTTTCATTTTATGCAGGCTCATTTTCCCCCACTTTGTAATCGAAAGGGTATAAATGACTAACGCAGACCAGATAAACAAGAAGGCCAGCAGATGGGTCTTCGTAAATGCTTCATGATAGATAAATACCCCGATCAGTAAGGAAAGGGTTGGTGCAATATATTGCAGGATGCCCAGCATCGAAAGCGGAACCTTTTGAGCCCCTTTGGCGAAATATAATAAAGGAAGGGCTGTAGCGATTCCACCTCCGATAAGAAGCAAAGCATCTGAAGCGGATAAAAAGAAAGCCGCCTGCCCCTGTATCAGCAAGTAGATGGAATAACCTAAAGCAATTGGTGTTACCATTAATGTTTCGAGTGTCAAGCCAATCGATGACTCCGCCTTAATCATTTTTTTGGCAAGGCCGTATAGACCAAATGTGATAGCAAGAATTAACGAAACCCACGGGATTGACCCAAAATGTATTCCGAGGACCAACACGCCGATCCCCGCCAATATAAAGGATAAGATTTGCGCTCCGCTTAATTTTTCCTTCAGCACAATCACCCCGAGCAGAACACTGACCAACGGATTAATATAATAGCCTAAACTCGTTTCAAGGATCTTTCCGGAATTAACCGCCCAAATAAAAATCCCCCAGTTTGCCGTAACCAGAACAGAGGCCGTCAGCAAGGCAAAAAACAGCTTGCCGTTACTTAGAATCTCCTTCATGTAACTAAGGAACTTTGCCCACTTTTTACTTAACACAATCAGCATGACCATAAAAACAAAAGACCAAATTACCCGCTGTGCCAATATTTCACCCGCTGACACCTGATCCAACAGCTTCCAATATATCGGGACGATTCCCCAAATCATATAAGACAGGGCCGCATAAAGCGCTCCTTCTCTTTCATTTGCCAGTTTCATTTTTCCTTCCTTCTTTCCTTCATTTATTTCCGGAACCGAAATAATAGGATTCCATAATGAGACTGCAGTCCCCCGACTCTCCCAATAGGATCCTGCAGCCCAATGTATGTACTGATTCACTTTTTATTTGCCCATTACTCATAGCAGCGTCCACATAGGCGCTCTTACCTTATTTTATTATAAGGCCTTTTTTGAATTTCCCCCATCTTTTTGCTCACAGCTCGCCTTTGCAAAAACAATTTCTTCTCCAATGACTGTCATAACAGCCTCCGCTTCCAAAATCTCATCTGGAGTTCCTCTAAAGATATCACGGCTTATGATTGTGAAATCTGCATCAAAACCTTTTTTCAGCTGTCCTCGGTCGGACTCATGAATAATGGCTGCTGCACTGCCTTTCGTATAGAGAGATACGGCTTCATAAACAGTAAGTGTTTCTTTTGCTCCATAGGAAGTCCCATTTTTCTCAAAAGGATTTCTTCGGGTTACAGCTGCATGGATTCCCAGAAAAGGATTCAGTGATTCAATCGGTGCATCTGAACCGCCGGCACAAATGATTCCATTGTCTAAATAGGTCTTCCACGCGTATGAAGAATCAAGCAGCTCTTCATCCACTTTATCTTCAACCCATGGAAAATCAGATGGGACAAAGCCAGGCTGAATATCAAAAATCAACGGAAGGTCTCTTGCCCTTTTTATCAGATCCGGTCTCATTATTTGGGCATGAATCAGTCTGTCTCTCTGCCCCCGCTTAGGCGGATGCTTTTCAAGCCCATTCAGGACATATTCACAGGCAAGATCCCCTATCGCATGAATTGCAACCGGCATTTCTGCCTTCCTTGCTTTTACAATAATTTTCTGGAGTTCCTCCTCTGAAAAGACGGCCACTCCATTCACTGATGGATCATCTTTATATGGCTTGCTTAATAAAGCAGTCCTCCCTCCCAATGACCCGTCGGAAAAGATCTTGACAGCATCAAATGTTACATATTCGGTGCCTCCTCCATATCGTCCGCCATATTCCAGCATTTCATCAAAGGCTTCATGATGGACAAGCAAATGAGCCCTGAACCGCAAACCAGCTGTTTCAATTACAGATTGAAACGCCTGATAAACTGGCAAAAAACCATTGTAATAATGAAGATCTTCCGTATGCCCTCCTGTCAGCCCTAACCGATGAGCATCTTTTATGGCAATCTCCAGAGCCTTTTCTACATATACCCGGTCAATGTCCGGCAGATGATCCAAAATAAGATTCAATGCCTGCTGTTCCTTGAATAATCCGTTCAGCCGGCCGTCATCATACCTGGAAATAACGGCACCTGCCGGCTCCATAACTTCTTCTGTGACTCCCGCTTTCTTTAACGCTCTTGAATTAACAACTAAAGCGTGGCGGCAAACTCTTTTTAAAACAATCGGATGCTCGATAGAAATCCGGTCAAGATCATCGCGAAGAATCAAATCAGGCTCCTGCCACTCATTTTCATTCCATCCTTCTGCAATTACCCAATGACCGGGCGGAACGCTTTCACACTTTCTTCTGACAGCTTCTAATACGGCTTCCCTGCTTTCCATAAAGGAAAGATCAAGACGCATCAGCCGTTCGCCATGTCCTACCAAATGCAAATGGCTGTCAACAAGACCCGGAATCATCGTCATGCCTTTTACGTCTATTTCCTTGGAAATATGTCGCTCATATGTCTCTTTTAAATAGGAATAAACCCCTGTTTCGATAATCTTTCCGTTATGAGTATAAACCGCTTCAACAGTCTCCCCCTCTTTACTTAATGTGTAAATCATGCCATTATGCCATATGGTTCCCATATTTGTCCGTGCCCCTTTATGTAAACTTAATATTCAGTTAGTTTATCACCAGAGCTGCTGATTGCCAATAGGAGGAAATGATAAAATCGAGTAGGAGGGGGTGATTAACCCCCGACCTCTCACACCACCGTACGTACCGTTCGGTATACGGCGGTTCCATTAAGTTTGACGCAGAAATTCATATCGATTATATAAACTTTTCAACCCTCGGTGACTCCAATACAAGTTATTGAGGGTTTTGTGTAAGATTGGACTACAGGCTATTCTCCAATATTTCTTTCTGGAGTTTCCCCATTCATATGCCTTTTGGTCAGGGACACCTAGACCTTTGAGTTTTCTTACTCTTGTCCTCGGTTTCTTCCATTGTTTCCATTCAAGCATACGGAGTCTCCGTCTAATCCACTCATCAAATTCTTTAAATTTACTTGGTGTATCAGCCAATGCAAAATATCCACACCATCCCGTTAGATATTGATTTAGTTTCTCGATTCTAACTTCCATAGGAATTTGTTTAGAACGGGAGGTTAACTCCCGTATTTTAGCCTTAAGCCTTTTAATACTTTCATTGGCTATTCGAACCTTCGGTTTCTTATTGACCGTAAAGCTAAAGCCAAGAAACTTTCGTTTCCACGGGCGATCAACTGCTGACTTTTCTCTATTTACTTTGAGCTTTAATTTCTGCTCAATAAAGCATGTAATTGAGTTCATCACTCGTTCTCCAGCTTTCTTCGATTTCATGTAAATATTACAATCATCGGCGTAGCGGACAAACTTGTGACCTCTCCTTTCTAACTCTTTATCAAGTTTATCCAAAAGGATATTCGAAAGAAGGGGGCTCAGTGGACCTCCTTGTGGTGTTCCTTCTTCTGCATCATAGACTACACCATTCATCATAATTCCTGCTTGGAGATATTTCCGTATAAGTTTCAAGACCAGCCGGTCTTGGATTCTACTTGCTAATATCCCCATTAACTTATCATGATTGACTCTATCAAAGAATTTCTCCAAGTCCATGTCAATCACCCATCTATAACCTTCACTTATATATTCCCTTGCTTTACGAACCGCATCATGACCTCTTCTATTTGGTCTAAACCCATAACTATGTTCTGAGAAGGTTGGGTCAAGAAGTGGGGTTAGAACTTGGGCGATAGCCTGTTGAATGAACCGGTCTGTCACGGTAGGTATTCCTAGTAATCTTACTCCACCGTTCGGTTTCGGGATTTCGACTCGACGGACTGGGTTAGGTTGATAGGTACCTTCCCTTAATGAATCACAAAGAGTTTCCCCGTTCTCATAGAGATGTCTTCGTAGGGATTTTACGGACATTCCATCTATGCCGTGACTCCCTTTGTTCTTCTCCACACGTTTAAGTGCTTCTATTAAGTTTTCCCGTGACAGAATCAGATCCATTAACATGTGATATTTCCTTTCGACGTGAACGTAGAAATCTAATTATGTTATTCCTGCTCCACCCTCATGAAGTCCCCTGTGGAATTCACCACTTCCTCCTTCAAGTAAGTCCTTTCGGATTGTCTGCTTCTATACAGGAATTATATGCCTAGTTCTCGTTCTTCCTAATAGTTCAGTCCTTCCCATTCCATCTCGAGTTGGAATGGTACTATGACCTCGGCTGACTTCTGATTGTTCAGCTGTCCATCGCTGGATAGGTTACCAAGGGAACTTGGCGTTCCAATCAGACCTCCCCGGGTAAGAGTACAGTCTTTCCCTCCATCTATCTGCTTCATTTACTCTGTACCACCTTCGGCAGTAAGGACTTCGTTTTGTTGTGCAAACTCATCCAATGGTACCTAGCCTTATATGAAGTTCGTGTTCCTCAGACCGGAGGTTTGCCGCTCGCTTCCTTCAGATTCTGCGTCACCACAGACACCCTTGCGTTAAGCTAACCATTACTACTGCCTTCATGGTTCGGGACTCTCACCCTATAGACTGCACCCATGCCGGGCGCACACA
>NZ_LT622357.1:389495-536597 GCF_900098925.1 Bacillus massiliglaciei
CGACCTCTCACACCACCGTACGTACCGTTCGGTATACGGCGGTTCCATTAAGTTTGACGCAGAAATTCATATCGATTATATAAACTTTTCAACCCTCGGTGACTCCAATACAAGTTATTGAGGGTTTTGTGTAAGATTGGACTACAGGCTATTCTCCAATATTTCTTTCTGGAGTTTCCCCATTCATATGCCTTTTGGTCAGGGACACCTAGACCTTTGAGTTTTCTTACTCTTGTCCTCGGTTTCTTCCATTGTTTCCATTCAAGCATACGGAGTCTCCGTCTAATCCACTCATCAAATTCTTTAAATTTACTTGGTGTATCAGCCAATGCAAAATATCCACACCATCCCGTTAGATATTGATTTAGTTTCTCGATTCTAACTTCCATAGGAATTTGTTTAGAACGGGAGGTTAACTCCCGTATTTTAGCCTTAAACCTTTTAATACTTTCATTGGCTATTCGAACCTTCGGTTTCTTATTGACCGTAAAGCTAAAGCCAAGAAACTTTCGTTTCCACGGGCGATCAACTGCTGACTTTTCTCTATTTACTTTGAGCTTTAATTTCTGCTCAATAAAGCATGTAATTGAGTTCATCACTCGTTCTCCAGCTTTCTTCGATTTCATGTAAATATTACAATCATCGGCGTAGCGGACAAACTTGTGACCTCTCCTTTCTAACTCTTTATCAAGTTTATCCAAAAGGATATTCGAAAGAAGGGGGCTCAGTGGACCTCCTTGTGGTGTTCCTTCTTCTGCATCATAGACTACACCATTCATCATAATTCCTGCTTGGAGATATTTCCGTATAAGTTTCAAGACCAGCCGGTCTTGGATTCTACTTGCTAATATCCCCATTAACTTATCATGATTGACTCTATCAAAGAATTTCTCCAAGTCCATGTCAATCACCCATCTATAACCTTCACTTATATATTCCCTTGCTTTACGAACCGCATCATGACCTCTTCTATTTGGTCTAAACCCATAACTATGTTCTGAGAAGGTTGGGTCAAGAAGTGGGGTTAGAACTTGGGCGATAGCCTGTTGAATGAACCGGTCTGTCACGGTAGGTATTCCTAGTAATCTTACTCCACCGTTCGGTTTCGGGATTTCGACTCGACGGACTGGGTTAGGTTGATAGGTACCTTCCCTTAATGAATCACAAAGAGTTTCCCAGTTCTCATAGAGATGTCTTCGTAGGGATTTTACGGACATTCCATCTATGCCGTGACTCCCTTTGTTCTTCTCCACACGTTTAAGTGCTTCTATTAAGTTTTCCCGTGACAGAATCAGATCCATTAACATGTGATATTTCCTTTCGACGTGAACGTAGAAATCTAATTATGTTATTCCTGCTCCACCCTCATGAAGTCCCCTGTGGAATTCACCACTTCCTCCTTCAAGTAAGTCCTTTCGGATTGTCTGCTTCTATACAGGAATTATATGCCTAGTTCTCGTTCTTCCTAATAGTTCAGTCCTTCCCATTCCATCTCGAGTTGGAATGGTACTATGACCTCGGCTGACTTCTGATTGTTCAGCTGTCCATCGCTGGATAGGTTACCAAGGGAACTTGGCGTTCCAATCAGACCTCCCCGGGTAAGAGTACAGTCTTTCCCTCCATCTATCTGCTTCATTTACTCTGTACCACCTTCGGCAGTAAGGACTTCGTTTTGTTGTGCAAACTCATCCAATGGTACCTAGCCTTATATGAAGTTCGTGTTCCTCAGACCGGAGGTTTGCCGCTCGCTTCCTTCAGATTCTGCGTCACCACAGACACCCTTGCGTTAAGCTAACCATTACTACTGCCTTCATGGTTCGGGACTCTCACCCTATAGACTGCACCCATGCCGGGCGCACACAAAAAACCGCCGGCAATTAGCACCGGCGGCCGTGTTTTCCTTATCCTTAGTTTTCACTCTGCATTTCATTTTCCCTTAATTCAACCCGGCGGATTTTTCCAGAAGCTGTTTTAGGAAGCTCCTCAATAAACTCGATTTTTCTTGGGTATTTATAAGGCGCTGTCAGTGTTTTAACATGAGTCTGCAATTCCTTCTTTAATTCTTCGGTCCCCTCAATTCCCTCTTGAAGAACAATGAAAGCTTTTACCACATTGCCGCGAATTTCATCCGGACTTGCAATAACCGCACTTTCCTTCACATATTCGTGCTTGACCAGCGCATCCTCTACTTCAAACGGTCCAATCGTATAACCTGAGCTGATGATGATATCATCTGATCTTCCCTCGAACCAGAAATAGCCTTCTTCATCCATTTTCGCCAGATCGCCCGTAACATAGTAATCCCCGCGGAATTGAAGCGCTGTACGTTCAGGATCTTTATAATACTGCTTAAATAGAGCAGGCGTCTGAGTATGAACAGCGATGTCGCCAATTACTCCGGGCGCGCACGGCTTTCCATCTTCGTCAATGATTTCCACCCTGTTGCCGGGAGTCGGTTTGCCCATTGAACCCAATTTAATCTTCATGCCTTTCGTTACACCAACGAGCAGCGTATTTTCTGTTTGGCCGTATCCATCGCGCACTTCAATATCAAAATACTGTTTAAAGATTTCAAAGACCTTTTGGTTTAAAGGTTCTCCAGCGGAAACCGCACTCTTCAAACTGCTTAAATCATATTTCTCCAACCCATCGACCTTCGCCATTAGACGATATTCAGTCGGCGTACAGCAAAGTGCCGTGACTTTGTAATCCTGCATGATTTGCAAATATTTCTGCGCGTTGAAACGCCCGTGATAGACCATTCCAGTCGCCCCAGAACCCAAGACAGATAAGAACGGACTCCAAATCCATTTTTGCCAGCCCGGACCTGCCGTTGCCCAGACAAGATCATTTTCTGTGATTCCAAGCCAATTTGCTGCAGCCGTCTTCAAATGGGCATAGGCCCAGCCATGCGTATGAACAACAGCTTTTGGATTTCCCGTCGTGCCTGATGTATAAGAAAGAAAGGCCATATCTTCCGCCAATGTTTCTGCCAAAGCTAATTGGTCGGATGCTTTTTCAGCAAGGTTGCCTAGATTCAGCCACTGATCGGCGCTCTTTCCGACTGAAAACTTGAGCAGATCTTTCGCTTCTTCCATGCCCTCAAATTGATCTGTATACTCATAATAACTGATTACCGCTTTTACATCCCCATGGTTAATCCGGAACTGTAAATCCTTGGTGCGGAGCATTTCCGAACACGGGATCACAACCAGTCCTGCTTTTAATGCAGCCAAATAAACCTCATATGCCTGAACAAGACGGGGGATGATGATCAGAACCTTATCCCCTTTCTTTAATCCTTCATTTAACAAAACATTACCGATTTTATTTGCTTTTTGCACTAAATCTATGTAAGTGATTTCCTTCTTATCTCCAGCTTCATTCATCCATTTGATTGCCGTTTTATCTCGATTATCTGCAAACTTTTCTATTTCGCTTACTAAGTTGTACTGTGTTGGAGCCAACAAATCTTCGCGTTTCATACTGTTTCCCTCCCATTATCAACTATTAGTACCTACTCATTATACAAGATAGAGAAAAATATTCATATAGATTTATCTCACCTTTCCAAATGAAATCAAAGAAGAGAGCGGGCTTTACGCTCGCTCTCTTGCAGCCATAATTATTTAATTAGCGTTGGAAACCGCTTCCGCCTAATTGTTGTTCAGCCATTTGAACAAGACGTTTAGTGATTTCTCCACCAACTGATCCGTTAGCACGGGAAGTTGTTTCTGCACCAAGCTGTACTCCGAACTCAGTTGCGATTTCGTATTTCATTTGATCAAGAGCTTGAGATACTCCTGGTACTAGAAGTTCATTTGAGCTATTGTTGTTTGCCATGTGTTGTTCACCTCCTTGTGATTATAGAGTGTGTTAAAACACATGGCTTCATTCCTAATAAATCATGGTAATTACTAGGTGGTCAGAATAAATCTCCTAGCTCTTCTTTTTTAAGAGACTGTCCTGGTTCAACCGTCAAAACATCAATATCCGCCAGCGCTTTTTCAATCAGCGGTTCGAAATCAACATAACTTTCGTAATGATTCACTTTATCCCGTTTCGGCTTTGTCTTCGGACTTGCCGGTGTGAAAACTGTACAGCAATCTTCATAGGGCTGGTTGGAAATATCAAACGTTTCAAGCTCCCTTGCAATTTTAATGATTTCTGTTTTATCCATTGCAATCAGGGGTCTTAAAATCGGCGTGTTCGTCACTTCATTGATCGTAAACATGCTGTTCATTGTTTGGCTTGCTACCTGTCCAAGGCTTTCGCCTGTTATGATCGCCATTGCGTCTTCTCTTTCACGAAGTTTATCAGCAATTCGAAGCATCAGCCTTCTCGTTGACGTCATCGAATAATTCTCCGGGATCTGCTTTTGTATCAGCAATTGAATTTCCGTGAAAGGTACAATATGAACCTTCATCTTTCCGTTGATCTGTGCAAGTTTCTCTGCCAAGTCGATTACTTTCTGACGTGAACGCTCGCTTGTAAAGGGCGGACTGTAAAAGTGAATAGCTTCTACCTCAAGCCCTCTTTTCATGGACAGATAGCCGGCTACCGGGCTGTCAATGCCGCCGGACAGCATCAGCATGGCCCGTCCGCTTGAACCAAAAGGCAAACCGCCGGCACCCGGAATAATTTCACCTGTCATATAAACAGCTTCTCTTCGTATTTCAACCCTTAAATTAAATTCAGGGTTTCTTACATCCACCCGTAAACCTTCAGAATTACTAAGCAAATGCCCGCCAAGCATATGGTTAATCTCATCGGTATTATAAGGGAAATCCTTATCGGCCCGCTTCGTTGAAATCTTAAACGTTGCCGGTTTTTCATTTAGGTTATTGAAATAGTACAGAGCGGCTTCCTTCACTTTTTCTATATCCCGATCCACCTTGATGGCAGGACTCATGGATTGAATGCCAAACACATTCTTAAGGCGCCCAAGGACTTCTTTATGGTCTGCGTCATGCAATAAAATATACACTCTTTCACGGTTAGCCTTGATTTCGAGTCCTTCGAGTCCTTTCAGGCTCCAGCGAATATGTGCCCTCAATTTATCAACAAAAGATTTGCGATTCCTTTTTTTTGTAGAGATTTCTCCATAACGTATGATAATATGATCAAATTTCATAGTTCTTACCTCATCACCTTTTCTAATCGGCTGACAGTCCGGCGGATTGCATTCAGAGCAAGTTCCGCTTCCTCCTGGCCGTTCTGGTACGATAGACTGATTCGAACGACACTTTCAGCCCGTTCCTGGTCTGAAAACATGGCCCATATCGTTTTACTTGGTGCTCTTTTTTTCGAAGAACAGGCACTTGTAGTCGATAAATAAATATCTTCCTTTTCAAGTGCATGAATGAAAACTTCTGTCTTGATGCCAGGCAGCGAAAAATTAATGATATGCGGGGCGCCAAAAGGCGTGCTGTTCATCTGGATCCCATCCATTTTCTTGATTCCTTCAAATAAAATATCGTGAACAGCTTTCATTCTGCCATAATACTGACTGTACGCATCCATCGTCATTCTCAATGCCTTAGCCAAAGCCACTGCTCCCGCTACGTTTTCCGTTCCGCTCCTCAATCGGGATTCCTGGTTCCCGCCTGAAAATAATGGCTGAATACGCACGCCTTCCCGTACGTAAAGGAAACCTGTTCCTTTAAGACCATGGAACTTATGTCCGGATACCGTACATAAATCAATATTCGCTTCTGATAAAGATAGAGGCACCTTGCAGATTCCCTGCACGTGATCCACATGAAACAGAGCATTTGGCCAATTTTTCAGAAGTTTTCCGATTTCCTGAACCGGCTGAATGGAGCCTGCCTCATTATTCACATGCATGACAGAAACTAAAATCGTATCTTCCCGTAAAGCTGCGGCAATATCCGCAACAGACACTGTACCCTCCTGATTAACCGGCACATAGGTGATTTCGAAGCCTTCTTCTTTTAATGACTCGCAAGCTTCCTCTACCGAAGGATGCTCAACAGCCGTTGTAATAATATGCATGCCTTTCTTCTTGCGGGCATGGGCAGTCCCTTTTACAGCCAAATTATTTCCTTCCGTACCGCCTGATGTGAAAAAGATTTCACCAGGTTTTACATGGAGCAGCTCCGCAACCTGCTTCCGGGCGGTCAAAAGCAGCCTTTCTGCCTGGCCGCCAAAACTATGGATCGAGGATGGATTTCCGAAAAAATCGCCTGATACCTTTATATAAGAGTCCAGTACCTCAGGATAGGGCTTTGTTGTCGCACTATTATCTAAATAAATCATGGTTTCACCCTCCATGGAGTTTAAAAAGTTCAGCCCCAATTCCTGCCTCAGCAGACACAGGGACTATTCCAAAAAACAATGCAGCCTTCACTAAAAGAACTTGTATGCAACTTCTAATATTAACATAATCAAAAAAGAATGAGAATGGCAATTACGGACTGAAGAAGACGACATGCCTGTTACAATGGTATTTCGGCAAGAAAAAAACCCGCCAAAGCGGGTTTTTACGAAAATACTTTATCAAGATTGGCTTCCATTCGCTGCAGAACTCCCGGCTCTACTTTTTCAATAGCGGCCGCTGCGATTTCCAACGCCTGCTCATAGGCAAAATTCCGGAACTCTTCCTCTGCTTCTCTTAGCCGTTCCCCAACTGCCGGATGGCTGCTGCGATAGCGGTTTCCATATTGAATCACTTTCTCAGCCAAGTACATATTTTCAATCAGCTGTTTCGTCTTATCATGCACTCTGCTGACATTTTCTACAGCCTTTTCAAGGTAAACATACACAGCTGCCATATCTAAAGGCTTTTCCTCCAGCTTTTGATTTACATCATCCATGCTTTCTTTCGCTTCATAGACGATCGCCTTGTATTCTTCCGGAATTCCCGGCAAGTTGCTCTTCGTTAACAGACGGCTTGTCTCAATCATTTTCTTCCTTAAATCGGCTAATGATTCCCTTGCATCGATTTCGTCTTTTCTCAAAGCCTGTATCTTAGCCGAAAACGTTTTTTGTTCCTCATCCAGTTCATGAAGCTGTTCATCCAGCTTTTTCATTTCCTCATGAATCAATGTGCTGGCAGTACTATTCTCTTCGATTTTCAAAATTAGCAGTTCGTATCGCTTGGCAATCTGAGCAATTTGCTTTTCCAGTTTTCTTTGAGAATCCACTTCTTTTTCATTCACATGGTATGTATGCTGTACGATGGCTGTTTCTGATCTCAACTTTTCTTGCTCATACTCCGCATTTCCTATCTCTTCGCGAAGCTTCTCTTCATTCTTCAGAATGTATTGCTTTGCCAGCACTTCTTTTTCAAGAAGATCGTACAGGACATTGATATTGTCATTCAGATCAGCGATGCCCTGTTCAACTGCTTCCGCTTCACCGTTCGCCAATTGTTCTTTGTACAGTTCAAGCTCTTTTTCTACTCTCTCCATTTCGAGGTCAAATTGGATGTGATCCAAGATGTAACCCTGCTCAAGCATTTCTTGATACCCTTCCTTCAGCTCTGCAATCTGAGATGGAATAGAAGTCTGGCTTTCCACCATCAGACGGGGAAGAGCTTCCATTTGATAAGAAAGTGAGGCAAGCTGTGCTTTTATGGACAGGACAAGTTCCCTGGCATTTAAATAGTTTCCGTTTTCTGTTTCTTCCTCATATTGCTGAACGGTTTCAAGAACTTGATCAAGAACACCCTCAAGCTTGCCTGCTGCCTTTCCATACATATGGCGATGAGCAAGCAGAGCCTTTTTCTGTTTTCGATAGGCTTCTTTGATCTCCTCGATTTCAACCCGGTTCTTTTCTTCGCTGCCGACCAAATCATTTAATTCATAAAGAATTTTCTTTATGGCTTCTTCAACTTCAGTGAGCTTTGCTGCAATTTTCCGCTGCGTTTCTTTAGACTTTTTAAATCGATATTTATCGACATAATCCTCCGCATCAAAAAGCAGTTCTTCCACTTCCGGAAGATAGGCAGTAGTGACTTCATCCCAATCACGCCGCCAGTTTTCAAACAGTTCTTCTGTTTCTCCGGTCATGTTCAATTGTTTTACTTTAGAAAGCTCTTCCAGCACGGGGCGGTTCATAATATCTGCTTTCCATGCTTCCAGACGATCAATCTCTTTAAAATATTTCTTTTTAAAAAAATAACCCCAAACGATAAATGCCAATATGACTGCCAGTATTCCAAGTATGTATTCCATCATAAGCCCCCTGTTTTTGCCTTTCCGTTTCGTTCTATTATATATGAATGTTAAAATGTTCAATTTAATGCTTTTATGATAACATGTTACCAACAATTTTTGATGAGAAAAATGCTTTTTTTGTAGAAAAATGCATAAAAATAAAGTTTTCAGGAGGTCTTTGCATTGAAAGCAGACAATCATATCCATACTCCATTTTGTCCTCACGGGTCAAGTGACAGCTTCCAAGAATATATTCAAAGGGGCATTGAATTAGGCTTGGAAGAAATGACCTTCACAGAACATGCTCCTCTTCCGGAAACCTTCATTGATCCAACCCCTGACAAAGACAGCGGCATGGATCCTGACGCTCTTCCAGCTTACTTTAAAGAACTTCAGGCGATTAAACAGCAGTATTGGGGAAAAATGAACATTCGCATCGGCTTGGAAATCGATTTTATTGAAGGATACGAAGAAGAGACTGTCCGTTTTCTAAATGAAAATGGTCCATTTCTTGATGATGCCATCCTGTCTGTTCATTTTATCCGGCATGAAGATCAATGGCACTGCATTGACTTTCATGAAGATACCTTTCATACTATTGCAAATAAAATGGGCTCGGTCGATGCAGTCTATCAAAAATATTTTGATACCCTTGAAAAATCGATTGTGACGGATCTTGGTTTATATAAACCAAAACGAATCGGCCACATCACACTTGCTCATAAATTCCAGAAAAAATATCCGCCGGCCGAGGCTTTCGACCGCCGCATCTATCATATTTTAGATTTGATTCGGAAGCACGAATATGAACTGGATTATAATGGAGCAGGAGCTGTTAAGCCCCTTTGCCGGGAACCTTACCCTCCTGAACGGTTCGCAAAATATGCTTTGCAGCTCGGAATTCCGCTTCGCTACGGCTCTGATGCCCACCAGGCAAAAGGGCTGGGCCAAGGTTTTTCTTCACTGATTCCAGGTTTCTCTGTCATTAAGTGAGAACATGCTCCAACCCAAGCCCCGGAGAAGGCCTTTCAGAATCTGTGAATAATGTAGATTCTAAGAAACGGCATACTTCTTCAGCATAACGGTCTGTATAATATGTTTCCTGCGGGAAGACATGCAAAACCTCCATAGCATAATGAGTATGGAAAACCGGAGCAGAAAGCAGCCCCTTGACCTGCAGTAAGAAGAGCGGGATGGAAACGGATTGAAAAGCCCGCTGTTTGATTCCCTGCTCCAAAATATATTGAAAATAATATTTCTCTTTCATAAAATAAGTAGAATGGACTTCTCTATTTAAATTTGAATCCAAAGAAGATTCGCCATTTATAAAACTGGCGGCCAGAAAGTGTTTGCGCTGGTATTGCAGAATATCATTTACCATGCTCAGCAAACATTCCTGCGGATTTTTCTTTTTATTGTACAGCTGTATATTTTTTTCAATAATCGAGATATACTGTTCCAAATAATCCGTGAAGCAATATTCCAGCAATCCTTGTTTGTTTTTGAAATAATAAGCAATATTGGCGGCATTCACTTTGGCTTTGTTGGCAATATCCCGGATTGAAGTGGCATGGTAGCCTTTTAAGTGAAATAAATACAAGGCGGAATCCACAATGGCTTGTTTGGTTGGCGTTTGGCGATTCATCAGCAATCCCTCGCTTTCTTAGAGCCAAGTCTATTCTCTACATCATTCTGCTTAACGAAGGCGGTTTCCTCCACAAAGTTCTCGACAATAAATTCCCGCCATTCAAAGCGAATGGCCTTAAACTGTAAAATTATTTGGAAGCAAGGTGAAATCAATTGTTTAATGTCGAAAAGTATCAAGGTAAGAAAAAAGAAAAGTATTCTCTTGTACATAAGCAGCTGTCTGCTCTTATCGAGGGAGAACCGAATCGAATAGCGAACCTTAGCAATGCGGCAGCATTGCTCAATCAGTTTTTGGATGAAATCAATTGGGCTGGCTTTTATTTAACAGAAGAGAACGAACTGGTTCTCGGCCCATTCCAAGGGCTTCCTGCCTGTGTGAGGATTCCATTTGGAAAAGGAGTATGCGGAACTGCCGCAGAAGAAAGAAAAACATTGAGGGTAGAAGATGTGCATCAATTCCCTGGCCATATCGCCTGCGATGCAGCTTCCCGTTCAGAAATCGTGATTCCGCTTATTAAAGAAGGGGCTGTCATTGGAGTCTTGGATATCGACAGCCCGATAACCGGCCGTTTTGATGAAGAGGACGAAAAAGGACTGACCGAATTTGCAGAGATTCTCAGCAGACATTTATGAGATACGAAACAAAGGAGCAGCCATTTATTGGGCTGCTCCTTCCCTATGAAGGAAATGAAATTGGGCTATGAATCTTCAATCTCTATTAGGATGCAGAAAAGGGTTCTTGGAGGAAAATTTTATTTTTCCCTGCTTTTTTTGCTCTATAAAGGGCATCATCCGCCCTTTTAAACAGTGCTTTCATATGATCCGGCTCAGACTTTTTCCAATACGCAATTCCGCACGAAATGGTTACTTTCGGGCTCGACAATTCCTGGACCTTCTCCTTCAGCCGCTCGGCAATTCGCATTCCCTTACACAGCGGAACTTTCGGTAAATATATGGCCATCTCTTCGCCTCCCCACCTTGTTCCAATATCCCCGTCCCGAATATTGCTAAGAATCAAATCGGACACCTGAATCAGAATTTCATCTCCTACCTGATGTCCGTATGTATCATTCACCTTCTTGAAATCATCAATGTCAATCAGCAAAAAAGTTCCCTCATCGTCTGCATTCATGGACTGCGACATTTTTTCTTCCAGATAATTCCGAGAGTAAAGCCCAGTGAGATAATCTGTAATGACCATTTTTTCTAATTCTTCACGGAGTATAGAATTCGACATTGCCAGACTGGAATGCTGAATAAAGGACTGAAGAAGCTTGAACATTTCAAATGAAAAATAATATCGGTTCCTGTGAAGAACCACAGCTACTCCTCTGAGATGATCCGATTTCATAATAGGGACTGCCATCATTGAATAGTACGGGATATCATTTTCTCTTATTTGCATACTCATATCGCCCATGAATAATGGGTCTTTTGCTTTATGCAGCTTGGATTGGATAAAGGACAAATAAGGGGCGGATTCTTCAGAATGAAAAAACTCCGTGCATCCGGCCAGCAAATCAACTTCTCCCTCGGGAGAAAAGAGCATGAACCCGACTTCTTCCGCCTCAAAAGTCTCCATGATTTGCTTCTGCATATAGTCCATTGTCTCGTTTAAGCGCAGATTGGAGTTAAGATGTTTCGACGATTCATTGATCAGCTGCAAGTCTGTAATTAACCGCCTTGACTGTTGGTACAGCTGGGCATTTTCCATTGCACTTCCAGCCGTATTGGCCAACAGCGTGATAAATTCGATCTCATTAAGGGAGCATAAGAGCATACTTGGAGCGGTTACTTGCAATACTCCATACGAACCTTGTTTTCCCTTTAACGGGGCATACAGAATGGATTGTCCATCCTTTGTTCCATTGAGCTGAGCTTTTTCTGTTACAAAAGCCTGCATAGCCCCTGCATTTTTGGTGTCATATTCCAATTCTTTAATAGGGAGATTTCCACGGTTCTCATTTTCATGGGAAAGAAGCAGGCAGTAATCAAAGTCTGGATAGATATGCTGAAGAGCCGACAGCATTTCTTCAAAGACTGCATTCAAGTTCATTGTAGAATGAAATTTCTCCGTAACCTTAAATAGCTGCTTATATCGTGTCTGTTCAATTACCGCATTCCATACAGACATAAGCCACAGCATAATTTCTTCCATTTCTTTTGAAAATCTTAGCATCTCCTCCAGCTCAGCCGTATTCAGCAGGCAGCTTTTCCCCTGAAGCAGCAGCAATCCATTAAGAACATCTCCATCCTTCACATAAAGTACTTTGGCGGAACGGGAATCCAATTTCACAAGTTCGGCTTCCGTCATCATATTTCCCTTAAAAACCCCTGCTCCTCCCTCCTTTCCGGCAGCATCAGAAAAGAACTCAGCTTCCAGGTAAAACTGTTCCATCCATTGGTTGTATTTATAGAAAGAAACGGCATCCAGCCGGAGCGCTTCTTGGGTCATTTTTAATACAGTCATTAGAAACATACGCAAACTGGCTTCATTTCTCTCCTCTTTAACCATTCGAAAAAAAATCGCCCTTATTTCATTTAAAAAGTGAATCATCTCACTGTGCATTCTCATCATCCCTATAATCATTCTTTTTCTTACCAGGACTATATACCCTCGTTTTTTATAATTTAAACCAATTAAATATCATTAAATTTAGTAAAAAAGAACTACATCGAAAGTAAAAAAAGAAAGACAGCACTTTCTGCTCTTCATTTATATCCTGAATATGCAAATCGCCGCCTCTGTTTACCGCTCATTATTTAAATAATTTTAACACATTTTCTTTTATTTTTATCATGCTTCTTTTTATTAAATGTTCCTCGCTGCTATTGACGCATTCTTATATTTATTATACAATAAAATTTGTGTAAAATATTGCAGCCTATGTGACAGCTTTTATGCTTTCATTTTGTTCCCCTTTTTAGGTGGTGCATCACGTAACCCTCAGCTGCTAGGGCGAAGATGCATGAAAACAAAATGATCATGATTGTGATTCACACCGGTTTTTATTTTACCCAAATAAAACCATTGAAGGAGGAGTCATCCTATGGCTCGTTATACAGGTCCAAGCTGGAAACTATCCCGCCGTTTGGGAATTTCCTTATCAGGTACAGGTAAAGAACTAGAAAAACGCCCTTACGCTCCAGGACAACACGGTCCTAACCAACGTAAGAAAATTTCCGAATACGGAACTCAATTGCAAGAAAAACAAAAGCTACGTCATATGTACGGAATCACTGAGCGTCAATTCCGCAACCTATTTGACCGCGCTGGCAAAATTCAAGGTGTACATGGTGAAAACTTCATGATCCTTCTTGAATCTCGCCTTGACAACGTCGTTTACCGTTTAGGTTTGGCTCGCACTCGCCGTGCAGCTCGTCAGCTTGTTAACCACGGTCACATCACTGTGAACGGACAGCGCGTTGACATCCCGTCATTCAAAGTATTACCAGGACAAACTATCGCAGTTCGCGAAAAGTCACGCAACCTAAGCACTGTAAAAGAATCAGTTGAAGCAACAAACTTTGTACCTGACTTCTTGACTTTCGATGCTGACAAACTAGAAGGTACTTTCACTCGTTTACCAGAACGTTCTGAATTGCCTGCTGAAATCAACGAAGCTCTTATCGTTGAATTCTACTCTCGTTAATCTTTACAGATTGCAGAGTAATGCACAAAAAACCATTGAAATGTTGTTACATCTGGACTTACCCCTGTCAAGTAGACAGCTATAAAAGACTATGCAGCCATCTGGCATCGGAATTCAATCGGTGCTAGGTGGCTGAGTCGTTTTTGAAAGCGTTGATAGTTATAAAAATAAATATAGTTTTCAACAGCGAGGGTTAATTCTTCATCCGTTTCAAAATGTGAGAGATAAATGCATTCACTTTTTAAGTGGGAAAAAAATGATTCGATACAGGCATTATCATGGCAGTTCCCCTTACGGGAATGGCTACCAATAATCCCTAAATGACTCAGCTGTTTATGATACGCATGAGATGTATACTGAAATCCTTGGTCAGAGTGAAGGATACTTCTGTACACATTTCTTTTTTTCGTTAATGATTCAACTGTCTCTAAAACGAGTTTTAGATCATTACATTTACTGATTTTCCAAGCAACGATTTCATTATTATATAAATCTTGTACGGCCGATAGATATAAGAATCCTTCTTTTGCCGGTAGATATGTAATATCTGTAACCAGCACTTCATTCCATTGTCGATCTTTAAACTGACGATCTACAATATTCTCAAAAATTCGTGACTCTTTCCCTTTGAAAAAACGCCGTTTCTTACGAATGATGGATTGTACACCGAGCTCATGCATTAATCGATACACTTTTTTATGATTCACCAAGAAGCCTCGTTCTTGTAAAGCAATTTTCATGCGAGGATAGCCATATTCCTTATGTTCTTGGTGGATTGTTAAAATCTGTTGTTTTAATGATAGGTCTTTTTTCGCACGACTTGATTGACGACCATTCTTGATCCATTTGTAGTAACCAGAACGCTGTATTCCCGCCATTTCAGCTAACCAAGTGATGGGATAACGATCCTTCATGGAATCGATGATTTGATATCGATCGGAATAACTCGGTGCACCTCCTCTTACAGATTTGGATACTGCTTTTTTAAGTATTCGACCTGTGCTTTGTAATAGTCTCTTTCTTCTTCAATCGATGTAAAGTGAATGCGTTTCCCCTTTAATGGGTTCGCTACTCCCTTAGCTCCAGATCCAATGGATGGTAATCGTTTAAAGGCCTCCGTACTTTCGGCTTCCTTGAATTTTTTGACCCAGGCTTTTACTTGTGACGAATTTCTAATATTGTAAGTATCGGCAATGACTTGATAACTGCCTTCCCCACGGAGATAGGCATGAACAACCTCTAATTTTAATTCGTTTGTATAGACTTGGTTTTTTCTTGTCATAGAAAAATCCCCTCCAAGTATAGTGTATCACCATTCAATGGAAATGGTTTTTTACACTGTCTACTTAAAGGGGATAATATCACATCAACGTTTCAATGGTTTTTTATTTTTATCTACTTTGCAAAATGAGGCAGGATAATGTACTAAATTGGGGCCAGCTGGGGCCAATTTTCTACATTTAGGGATGCTGCTACATATAAAATAACCATCAGTTGCCATAAAATTGATCAATTGTTGTCAATAGAAACCTCTAGAGATTTTGAATTAAAAAAGCCTGATCCTCCTTTTTCAACGAGGAATTAGGCTTTTGTTAAACTTTCCGTAATCGCATCAGAAAATTGACTTCCAGCTTTTTTGGCACAGTTTCGTTGTACTGCGCACAAATGGCTCAGATATTTCTTCGCCTCTCTCATTCAATATTAGCACCATTTTAAGCAGTTTATCAGGGCTTAGTACCGAACACTCGGTTACCGGTTTTGATAAAAAATATATCTACTTTAACGCCCCTATGACTGTTACCTTTATTCATTCGGATAAAGATTCTGATATGTTTTTACTGTATATTTAATTAAATCCTTTAAAACATTGGTATCGATATCAGCTAATTTATTTACATAAATACAAGCCTTACTCTTCGTGTGTTTACCAAAGCTCTCTAATAACTTCTCTCTTTCTTCACCTTCATAGGCCAAATAAAGACTAATTTTCGCCTTCCTTGGTGAAAACCCAACTAAAGGTGCATCCCCTTCATGACCTGATGCATACTTATAGTGATAGCTACCAAAGCCTATAATACTAGTGCCCCACATTTTTGCGTCGTAACCAGTTACTTCCTCAAAAATTTCTAATAACTGATAGGCATCTGCCTTCTTCTTCTCATTTTCCACACTTTCAATAAATTCAATTACACTATTGTCGGTTTCTTTCATCTTCGGTTCATACATATGCGCGCTCCTATTCTCTGAGTAAATACTTGTTTACACTATTATCATCATTTTTACATTCTAGTACAAGTCGATTTCCTGCAAAAAAGAGTGATCTTTAAAAAAACAATTATCCTACATATACTTTTAAGAACTTTATAAACTTTCCCTTATATAAAACATTTACTTCCCAAGTCCCAATTTTTATATTTTATCTATATTTACTCAACTATGTTGCGGAAATCAATAGTCTTTGTTACTGAAAACACAAGCAAATCGTATTCATAATCTAGGATTAATTAATCAGAAATGTCAAGTTATTTGAGCAACTGATTGACCAAAAGGACCAGAAAGCCTAAGCGTTTTGATGTCTTTATTAAAAAAAGTGATTCATACGGAACATGAACTTGCTAAATAAAACATTATTATGGTTTTTCAGTACACTGTTTCAATGCCTTCATTTGTTTCTCTAAACCTTTTTTCATAAATACGCGAAAAAGGATACTTAATATCTTTCCTGAAAAAAGTCTTGGCTGTTACTTCTTCTATAATAGAAAGAATACTGGTATTAGGACTAATTTCTTGAAGGTTATATGAAACATTGATTAAGAAAGAAGGATGATTCATTTGAATACTTAATCTATTATTTTTATTGTATTCAGTAACTTGACCTTCATACTCTTGAATACGGTTTCCTTCTCTTAACCTTTGTTTAAACTTAACACTTACCGGATTACTACTTTCAAACATCGTTAAATACTCAGTTCCTTCTAATCCTGTCATCCATTCTTTTTGTTTATCATTATCTTCTAAGTAGGAGAATATTACCTCAATAGGGGCTTGAATCTCTGTTTGACCTGTTATTATCAATGTTTTGTACCTCTAATTATCAGCAGTCATTATAATTTCTTAACTTTTATTGGAACATATATTTCTGTCTAATTGATAATTTCGATTGATGTTGTTTTATAAATTTCAATTACAGGAAGTCCAACATTCTGGTTTACACATCGTTACCCCTTTGCCTGATAACATTTCATTAAATATTTCATCCCCGTTCGTGTTTGCATGTAATTTCAATTCGCAAAAAATAGGATGAATTCACTAACTTTAGCATATTCTTGGTTAATTGATTGAATATTCACACTTATTGTAGAATACTGGAAGTGGAATTTATATTCCAAAAAACCAATAGAATGGAGACGAGAGCAATGAAGAAATGGTTTGTAAGTGTTTTTACAATTGCTTTTTTGTTGGCAGGTCAAAATTCATCGGTATTTGCAGCCACTGATCAGGATTGCGGGGAGTTTTCCAGTCATGAAGATGTCATGGCCTTTTGGTACGACAATGGATACAGTGCAGAAAATGATCCGCATGATTTAGACCGTGACGATGATGGACTGCCTTGCGAAGTTGACTCAGATGAATATGATAATTATGTAGCATCAAGAGAGGATGCCAGCAGTGAAAGTACCGATGATTCTTCCCCAACTACTGATACCGATTCCGAAGAAGCTTCAGAAGGAGAAGAACTGCCAGATACTGCTACTGACAGCATAGCTATGATGGCGATTGGGGCTGCTCTTTTAACTGCAGGAGGTTATTTGATTCTGCGCCGTCATGAGAAAACAAAGGCATGATAAAATCACACCTTCATTAGAGGTGAGTAAATGACAAGAATAGCAGGCGTTTTGTTTTTAATCGGCGGGTTATATTTAGCCATTTCAAACTATTTAGACTGGCAGGAAGGCCGCTCTTCAGCAACAGAGCTGACAGACAGTGAAATGCGAACATATGAAACGGCTGAAGCGGAAACAGTGCCATCTCCGCCTGATCAGCCAGAAGAGGAGTCTCTCCCTCATCAAACCGGAGAAAAAGTCGGGTGGCTCATCATACCAAAGATCGAGAAAAAGTTCACAGTTTACTGGGGAACAAAAGAAGAAGTGTTAGCAAAAGGGGTCGGCATGTTTGACAGTGAATTGACAACGAGTCCGGGACAAGGCCATACGGTTCTCAGCGGCCATCGCGATACCGTTTTTTCGGGATTGGATGAATTAGAGGCTGGCGATGAACTGATTGTGGAATATGCGGACCGGCGGTATATATACAGCATTGAAAAAACCTGGATAACTGATAAAGAAGATCGTTCCGTCATTGTAAAGAAAAATGAACCTGTTCTTACACTGACAACTTGCTATCCATTTACCTATATAGGGAATGCCCCTGAGCGATATATTATACAAGGCAGGCTTCAATAAGAAGCTTGCCTTGTTTTGTGATTATTATTCATAAACATCTCTATCTATTTTAAACGTTTATTCATCACTATGTCTGCCGCCGCCACCGCCAAAGTGAATCTTAAATCCGTCCCGGCCATGAGCATTTTTGGAGTGTCCGCCAGAGCCGCCAATGGATTGAAGGTTCGCATCTCCCTTTTTTGTTTTCACAATGATGATCCCGGCAGTAACCGAGATCATTGCTGCACCAATCCCAGTTAAAACCCATTCTTTATGCTGGATGAACCAATCCATGTCAATCGCCTCTATCTAATAAATATATACTTCTCAATTAGTATACATAAAAGAAGTCGAGGAAGGAAATTTTTTCTCTAGTTACTTCATAAAAAGGCCTGCAGACAAGTCCCGCAGGCCAAAAGCTTCAATCATTTGATTATTTTACAAGCGTATACTTCTTTTTACCGCGGCGGACCAGCATAAACTCTCCTTCTATTTTGTCCGCTTCTGTTACGGTATATTGAAGATCTGTCACTTTCTCTCCGTTAATCGAAATGGCGCCATTTTGGATATCTTCTCGAGCCTGGCGTTTAGACGGAGAAATTTTAGCTTGAACGATTAAATCAACGAGACTGATTTCTTCATTATTCTCTCTTGTGTAGCTTGGAACATCTTTAAACCCAAGCTTAATCTCCGCAGCACTCAGGCTTTTCACTTCACCGCTGAATAATGCAGCAGAAATTTTGACTGCCTGATCTAAAGCTTCCTGACCGTGAATTAATTTGGTCATTTCATTGGCCAACGCTTTTTGGGCTTTTCGCAGGTGCGGTTCTTCTTGTACGGATTTTTCCAGCTCTTCAATCGTTTCATGACTGAGGAATGTGAAGTATTTTAGATATTTGACAACATCCGCATCTGCTGTATTAATCCAGAACTGGTAAAACTCATATGGCGTTGTTTTTTCCGGATCAAGCCAGATCGCGCCGCCTTCTGTTTTCCCAAATTTCGTTCCATCCGCTTTCGTAACAAGAGGGATCGTCATTCCAAATGCCTTTGTTTCCTCATCATGTGTCTTACGGATCATCTCAAGGCCCGTTGTGATGTTGCCCCACTGATCGCTTCCGCCAATTTGAAGCTTACAATTATGTTCATTGTATAGATGATTAAAATCAATTCCCTGCAGAATCGTATACGTAAATTCAGTAAAGGAAATGCCTGTTTCAAGCCTTGATGCAATCGTGTCCTTCGCCAGCATGTAATTGATGCCGATATATTTTCCGTAATCTCGGAGGAAAGTGACCATATCAATCTTCCCAATCCAGTCATAGTTATTGACCATTACGGCTCCATTTTCGCCCTCAAAATCGAAAATCTGCATTAACTGCTGCTTCAGGCAATCCGCATTATAAAGAACCTTTTCCAATGTTTGAAGCGAGCGTTCTTCCTTCTTGCCGCTTGGATCTCCAATCAGTCCTGTTGCTCCGCCGACCAATACAATCGGGCGATGGCCATGCTGCTGAAAACGGCGCAGTGTCAAAAATGGCAGTAAATGACCGATATGCATACTGTCACCAGTAGGGTCGACACCGCAGTACAACGAAATGAATTCTTTATTCAGAAGGTCCTTCATCCCCTCTTCATCCGTCTGCTGATAAATAATACCTCTCCACTCTAAGTCTTTAAGCAATTCCATTTACATGTCCTCCTCATTCGTCTTTTCTCACTTTGCTTCATCTCTTTTAAAACGCAAAAACGCCCCTTCATAAATATGAAGGGACGAAAAAATCGCGGTACCACCCAACTTGAGGATACAAAAAATATCCTCCGCTCAAGACGGATAACGGCCGCCAGCCGTTTGCTGCTACTGCGAGTTCCCAGCAAATGCTCAAGGAGGTAATTCATTCTGCGATTTGTGCCAATTTTCACCAAACATTGGCTCTCTGCATTACAGGGATCGCATTACTACTTGTTCCTATCATCGCTCTTTTTTCCTGGTTATATGATTGAATTGTAAACATTGTGGCCCGGCTTTGTCAACTTCCTCTTTTACAATTGTTACACTACCCGAAACTCGGTCTATTTCATACTCGAAATATGCTATAATATATGTGATTTTGGGAGGTCTGATATATTGAAGAATGATAGACTTAAAGAAATATGGAACAAATTGCTCCATTTTATTCGTGATAAGAAAACACGGAAGACAGCGAGAATTTCCTATTTGGTCACTTGGAACTTATTTTTGCTCTTTTTAGTCATTGGAATCGTCGGCTTTTCCTTCGTCGGAGGAGTAGGAGCCGGATATTTTGCTGCTCTTGTAAAGGATGAACCCGTTCGCTCTGAACAAGAACTAAAGAAAGACATCTACAATTACGAAGAGACCTCGGAAATCTACTTTGCTGACAATGTCTATCTTGGAAAGATGAAGACTGACTTGGAACGTGAAGAAGTATCCATCGATCAAATTTCTGATTATCTAAAAAAAGCGGTGATCGCCACTGAGGATGAATATTTTTACGAACATGACGGTGTCGTCCCAAAAGCAGTGCTGAGGGCCATCTATCAGGAGTTCGCGAATTCAGCCGTTCAATCTGGCGGAAGCACGCTGACACAGCAGCTGATCAAAAACCAAATTTTGACGAATGAAGTCTCCTTTGAAAGAAAAGCAAAGGAAATTTTGCTTGCTTTGCGAGTAGAAAAATTTATGGACAAGGAAGAAATTCTTGAAACCTATTTGAACGTATCTACTTTCGGCAGGAACTCATCCGGCAGTAACATTGCGGGTGTTGAATCTGCTGCTGAAGGATTATTCGATGTTGAAGCCAAGGATTTGAATCTGCCTCAGGCGGCCTTTATCGCCGGATTGCCTCAAAGTCCGTTCGGCTATACCCCTTATACCCAAAAAGGAGAGCTCAAGGAAAACTTAAGTCCCGGCCTTAATCGTATGAAAGTCGTCCTCAAACGGATGCGGGATAATAATGCCATTACCCAAGCTGAATATGAAAAAGCGGAAAAATATGATATCACAAAGGATTTTATCGGGAAAAAGCCTTCCCCATCAGAAAAATATCCTTGGGTTACATCTGAAATCGAAAAAAGAGCCGTTGACATTTTAGCCGTGATTTTAGCAGAGAAAGACGGCTATGAAGAAAGTGATTTGGAAAAGGACGATAAACTAAACAAAGAGTATCGTACATTAGCCGATCGCAATCTAAGACAGAACGGCTATGAAATCCATTCAACGATCAATAAAAAGATTTATGATGCCATGCAGGAGGTCACGCGTAACTATCCGAATTTTGGCTATGACAAATACGAAGAAGTATATGATTCTGAAACGAAAAAGACGAAAACAGTCAAAATGCCGGTTGAAGCAGGAGCGTCGTTAATCGAAAACAAGACCGGGAGAATTTTAAGTTTTGTAGGCGGACGTGATTTCAAACGGGAGCAGACGAATCATGCCACTTATGCTAAGCGGTCAAATGGCTCAACAATGAAACCATTGCTCGTTTATGCACCGGGTATTGAGCTTGGAAAACTGTCACCTGGAAGTGTTGTCGCTAACGTCCCTGTTACGATTCCTAATCCTGGCGGGGCTCCATGGAAGCCTAAAAACTATGGCGGCGGCGGTTATACCGGGTTAACGACTGCCCGTGAAGCATTGGCCAAATCGTACAACATCCCTGCCGGACTTTTTTATAAAAATATTATTAATCAGGATCCGGTCCAGTATCTTGAAAAAATGGGCTTCTCGAGTTTAACAAAAGGTGATCATACCCACCTTTCCATGGCTCTTGGAGGATTGGATGCAGGTGTAACCGTAGAAGAGAATGTCAATGCCTATACAACCTTCGCCAACTCTGGGGAATTTAAGGATGCGTACATGATTGAGAAAATTATAGGAAAAGACGGGAAAGTAGTCTATGAACATAAGCAGGATCCTGTGAAGGTATTCTCACCACAGACTGCCTATCTGACACTTGATATGATGAGGGATGTCATAAACAGCGGGACTGCAACTTCCATTAAAAAACGCCTGAACTTCTCTGCCGATTGGGCAGGAAAAACCGGGACAGGCCAAAACTATTCTGATGCCTGGTTTGTTGCGACAAATCCGAATGTAACCTTTGGAACCTGGATCGGTTACGATCAGCCTAAATCCTTACAAGGAAGCTACAATGGCCTTGAATATAATCAGCGGAACCTATATTATTGGTCAGACCTTATGAATGCTGCGTATAAAGCAGACAGTGAGTTAATCGATCCTAAGCAGCGCTTTGAAATGCCTGGAGGAATCGTCAGCCGGTCTTTCTGTGCGGTTTCCGGTCTACTTCCTTCTGATGCATGTAAGAAGGCAGGCCTGGTTCGCACCGATTTATTCCCTGCTTCAAGCGTGCCGTCTAAAGGTGATAAGAGTTTCATAGACGGTCAATATGTACAAGTAGGAAATAAGAGATATAAAGCACTGCCTGAAACTCCAAAAGAGTTTACAAGCGGAGGCTTAATGCTTAACCCGGATTCACTTGACACGATTGGACTGAAATATGTAGATGACCCTGACAGTATTTCTATTCTTTCGAAAGAGAAAAAAGGAACAGGCGGTGCAGCCGCCACTGCCGTGCTAAAAGACAACGGCAAAGTGCCTGCCGCTCCTTCCGTTAGCTTAAAAGACGGAAAACTTGTTTGGGGCCTCCATCCAGAAGGCGATGTAATTGGATACCGAATCTATCAAAACGGCAAAAAGGTTCGCAGTACAAAAGCAGATACCAGCATGTCGTTCAAAATATCCAGCGGTTCTTATTATGTCACCGCAGTAGATATTTCAGGCAAGGAGTCCAAGCCCTCCGCTGATCTGAAGGCTGCCTCTAGGCCAGAGAAAAAGGAAAAGGAAAAACCCAAAACAGAGCCTGCAGCGAAAGAGAAAGAAGATAGCAAGAAGAACGAAAAAGAGACAGAACCTCAGAAAGAGCAAGCCAAGAAAACAGAACAAAAAGAGCCGGAGAAAAAAGAACCGGAAAAGAAAGAGACAACAGAAGAAAAGGCTCCAGAGCCTAAAAAAGAAGAGCAGCAAGAGAAAAAACCGGAAGAAGAACCTAAAAAAGAACAAGCTCCAGAAAAGGCTGAGGGAGAATAAAATTTCCTCTCCTATACCAATAAAAAGGGCATCCCATGAACGGGATGCCCTTTTTATGCTTCAATCTTCCATTGTTGAAAGATCTCCTGTTGGAAGATCTAATTCCCATGCTTTCAGGACACGGCGCATAATTTTACCGCTTCGTGTTTTCGGCAGCTTATCGCGGAATTCTATTTCACGGGGAGCCGCATGGGCTGCCAATCCTTTTTTCACGAATTGACGGATTTCCTCAATCAGTTCTTCACTAGGCTGATAGCCTTCCCTTAGCGCAATAAAGGCTTTGATAATTTCACCGCGGACCGGATCCGGCTTTCCGATCACCCCGGCTTCTGCTATTGCCGGATGCTCGACCAGCTTGCTTTCTACCTCAAACGGTCCTACACGTTCTCCAGAAGTCATGATGACATCATCCACACGTCCCTGGAACCAAAAGTAGCCGTCTTCATCCATATAAGCAGAATCTCCAGAGACATACCAGTCACCCGGCATGAAATACGATTCATATTTGGCTTCATTGTTCCAAATGGCCGCCATCATGGAAGGCCAGCCTTTTTTAATAGCCAGGTTCCCCATTCGATGGGGCGGCAGCTCATTTCCTTGATCATCCACAATGGCTGCTTTTACTCCAGGAATCGGTTTTCCCATGGATCCGGGTTTAATTTCAAGACATGGGAAGTTACAGATTAATTGAGCGCCGGTTTCTGTCATCCACCATGTATCATGGATTCTCTTTTCGAATACCTTCATCCCCCAGCGAACCACTTCGGGGTTAAGCGGCTCTCCAACGCTCAAAACATGTCTGAGAGAACTCAGGTCAAACTTCTTTACTACTTCATCCCCTGCGCCCATCAGCATGCGGAACGCAGTCGGCGCACTGTACCACACGGTTACGCCAAAGTCTTCAATCGTTTTATACCAGGCCTCCGGCTTAAATCGGCCGCCGACGATCACATTGGATGCGCCGGCCAGCCATGGAGCAAAGATTCCATACGAGGTGCCTGTCACCCAGCCGGGATCTGCTGTGCACCAATAGACATCCTCTTCCTGAAGATCCAATACCCACTTTGCCGTCTGATAATGCTGAATCATCGCGTTCTGAACATGCAGAACACCTTTCGGCTTGCCTGTCGAACCCGATGTATAATGAAGGATTAATCCATCTTTCCGATCCAGCCACTCGATTTCAAATTTTTTGTCAGCCGCCTTCAGTTTTGCCGTAAAATCTTGATAGATTCCTTCTTCTTTTACATTTTCTCCGACAAGAAAAATATGTTTAAGCTCCGGCAATTCTTCAACGGGCACCCGTTCCAATAATTCTGGAGTCGTCACAAGCACCTTCGCCCCGCTGTCCTCCAGCCTGTCCCGAACGGCACCTTCCATAAATGCTTCAAAAAGCGGACCTGCAATAGCACCTGCTTTTATAGCACCGAGAAGCGCAAAATAAAGTTCCGGCGAACGCGGCATAAAAATAAAAAGACGGTCTCCCTTTTGAATGTCTCCGTGTTCTTTAAACACATTGGCCGCCTGATTTGTAAATTCTTTCATTTCTTTAAATGTGTATTTCTCATTTCGTTTTTCGTCTTTGTAATAAAGGGCAACCTTATTCTTTCGGTATGTTTCAGCATGACGGTCAATGGCTTCATAAGCAAGGTTGACATTTCCTGTTTTATACCAGGAAAAGGACTGTTCTGCTTCAGACCAGTCAAACTGCTTGTATGTTTCAGCGTAATCTTGTAAATTATAATTACCTTCCACTACTGATAGCGTTTTCAATTGCATAGACCAAACTCCCCCTTTTCTCGACTTTTACATGATCTATTATAATACAGGAATACATTATTCTCAATTTTTAAAATTTTCTGTTCCGTTTCTTTTCTCCCCCTTTTGACCCATCGGAAAAAGTTCTTGAAATAGATAAATTCGAAGGTGAAGAGCGTTCAGACAGAAAAAGTTCAAAGAAATATACGATTTTTTCATATGAATAGATTGGAATATTTGTATAATGAATGCAGGAACTTTAGGTAAAGGCGGTGAAATAATGATTCATACAAAAACGTATTATCAAATAGAAGTGGATACTGGAAATGACAGGCTGCTCTTGGAAGGTCCCGTCACTTCTGAAGATCTGGCTTCCCTCGATTTTCATGAAGATTTAACGGCTTTCCGCCCAGCTTCCCAGCAGCATAAAGCTTTGATTGAAATTGCCGATTTGCCTGAAGGGAGAGTATTAATTGCAAGACTTGAACAGATGGTCATAGGATATGTAACCTTCCTGCATCCAGACCCTCTTGAAAGATGGTCTGAAATTAAAATGGATGAACTGATTGAACTCGGGGCGATTGAAGTCATTCCTGCCTACCGCGGTGCATCGGTCGGAAAAAATCTCCTGCGTCTCTCCATGATGGATGATGCAATGGAAGATTATATTATCATTACTACTGAATATTATTGGCACTGGGATTTGAAAGGCACTGGCTTAAATGTTTGGGAGTACCGAAAAATCATGGAAAAGATGATGAGTGCCGGCGGGCTGCAATATTATGCGACAGATGATCCAGAAATCAGTTCCCATCCTGCCAACTGTCTGATGGCCCGGATTGGAAAAAGAGTCAAGCCGGAGTCTATTCAAAAATTCGACCAGCTTCGCTTTATGAATCGATTTATGTACTAACGGCGATAAGTTGAGGAGGAAATGCAATGATTGTAGAAAAAATCATGAAGAAGGACGTCATCGCCCTTACTCCATCTGATATCATCAAAGATGCCCTGTATATCATAAAAGAAAAAAGACTTCGGCATATCCCTATTGTGGATGAAGAATTCCAGCTGGTCGGCCTAGTCAGCGACCGAGATATTCGGGATGCTTCTCCTTCCATTTTCCGAACCTCAGAATACAAAGATGACTTCGAGAGAGAGCTTGGCGCTATTATGAAAACTGAAGTGATCACAGGACATCCGCTTGACTTTGTCGAGGAAATCGGCGCTGTTTTTTGCGAAAAAAATATAAGCTGCATGCCTATTATTAAGGAAAAAAAGCTGGTCGGCATGATAACAGGCACCGATTTGCTGCACTCCTATGTAGAATTAACCGGCGCAAATCTGCCAGGATCCCAAATTGAAGTGGAAATTCCAAACAGACCAGGAGTCCTCCACGATATCGCCGGTTTCTTTAAAAAGAGAAATACGAACATCCAGAGTGTATTGGTGTATCCGAAAAAAGAGGAGGCCAGCCAGAAGATCCTTGTGATACGTGTTCAAACCATGAACCCTTTTTTAATAGTGGAGGATTTAACACGTGAAGGATACAAGGTGCTATGGCCCAACCATCCAGGTGCCTTGCTATGAAGGATCATTCTTTATTCGTCTATTCAGATGACCTGCTGACCTACAAATTCCATGATGAACACCCCTTTAACCAAAAAAGGCTGCAAATCACACTTGATTTACTGCAAAAACATCAGGCCATCCAGTCCGACCAAATTATCGCACCGCGAATGGCCTTGGATGAAGAGCTTGAGCTGATTCATGACCCTCAATATGTAAACGCTGTCAGACAGGCTGGCCATGGAACGGTTTCCGCAGAGAAAGCTCTGAATTATGGATTGGGGACAGAGGACACTCCCATATTCAACAATATGCATGAAGCAAGTGCCTTATTAGTTGGAGGGACTCTTACAGCCGTTGATGCAGTCATGTCGGGAAAATCGCTCCACGCGTTCAATCCCGGCGGAGGGCTCCATCATGGATTTAGAGGAAAAGCCTCTGGATTTTGTATCTACAATGACAGTGCTGTAGCCATTAAGTATATTCAAAAAAAATACGGAGCAAAGGTTTTATATATCGATACAGATGCTCATCATGGGGACGGTGTTCAGTGGTCCTTTTACGAGGATCCCGATGTCTGTACTCTTTCCATCCATGAAACAGGGCGCTACCTATTTCCAGGTACCGGCAATATTAATGAACGGGGCCAAGGAAAAGGCTACGGCTGCTCTTTTAATATCCCAGTTGATGCCTTCACAGAAGATGAATCATGGCTGGACTGCTACCGGACAGCATGTAAAGAAGTGATTGAATACTTTAAACCTGATGTCCTATTCACCCAAAATGGAGCGGATGCTCATTATTATGACCCTTTGACACATCTTTCAGCAACTATGAAAATCTATAAAGAAATTCCGAAACTTGCTCATGAACTTGCCCATCAATATTGCGAGGGACGTTGGATTGCTGTAGGAGGCGGTGGGTATGATATATGGCGTGTGGTACCGCGTGCCTGGTCCCTCATCTGGCTGGAAATGACCGGCAATCCAAATAACGCCGGCCGCCTGCCAAAAGACTGGGCCGAAAAATGGCAAAAAGAAGCACCTGTTCCGCTCCCAGAGGAATGGGAGGACATGGAAGACATCTATCAGCCCATTCCCCGAAAACCTGAAATAACGGAAAAAAATGCCCAAACCGTAGCAAAGGCTCTCTATCCGATACGCCCGGACAAATCCCAGAAAAAGAACAGCTCTGGCACCGGTGCAGGCAGATAAAAAAGTAAAATCACATGCTGAACCGAACAAAACAGTGCAAAACAAAAACAAAGCGCAAAGCCGTTAATGGCTTGCGCTTTGTTTTATTTAGTAGAATCTCTTTCATCAATTCGATGAGGCAGGATTACTTTTTCATGCCCCTCGACAGATTCTTTATTCATTAGTTTTGTCAATAATCTCATCGCAACCGCACCGATATCATATAAAGGCTGTACGATTGTCGTAATTTGAGGACGGACCATCAGGGTCAGACGCGTATTATCAAAACTGATAACCTCGAAATCATTTGGTACATGGAAGCCTTTATCCTGTGCCGCATGGACAATTCCTAAAGCCATTTCATCTGAAGCTACAATGATAGCTGTCGGCTTTTCTTCTGCCTCGAGCAGTTTTTCAAATGAATCAATTCCGGAATCATAGCTATGATCCCCTTCTACAACGCAGGACTCATCATAAGAAATTCCAGCCGCTTCGAGACCTCTTTGATAACCATCAAGCTTCTTTTGATTAATGGGCTCATTCTGATTGCCGATCAATAAGGCAATCCGCTTATGCCCTTTCTCAGCAAACGCCGAAACAGCATCATAGGCCGCCGCTTCATAATCAATATTAACAGAAGGAACCCGGCCTTCTTCTTCGATAGAACCTGCAAGTACAATCGGAACCGGGGAGTTATTGAACTCTTTGACATGCTCGTCCGTAATATTTGCCCCCATGAAAACGATTCCGTCTACTTGTTTGCCTAACATAGTGTTCAGCAGACGAAACTCTTTATCTTCATTTTCATCCGAATTGCTTAAAATAATATTATATTTATACATCGTAGCAATATCTTCAATGCCTCGGGCTAACTCAGCATAAAAAATACTGGAGATATCAGGTATAATGACCCCTACTGTAGTAGTTTTTTTACTGGCTAATCCTCTGGCCACGGCATTCGGCCTGTAGCCTAATCTTTCAATTACTTCCGTCACTTTTTTTCTTGTGGACGGTTTAACATTCGAATTTCCGTTTACCACACGAGAAACCGTTGCCATGGAGACATTCGCTTCCCTGGCTACATCGTAAATTGTTATGTTATTCATCTATATACTCCTCCATTTCTTACATTTTCCCCCAAACACACAAAATTATTTGTATTATCCAAATAATTTCAAGCAGGATATTCAGGTTTGCCATGTTCATTTATGAGCAATCAATGCCTTTATTCTGGTGCCATAATATGGCTTTATACCGCACAGTTCTCATTCTTTTATTAATCATACGATAACCCTTTCTTTCCTGCAATCGAAAAAGAATCACTTTTTATGTTTTATGGAATTTTCCGGATAATTCCGCACAATTTCGTGTCAATATTCACTTGATGGAGAACATTTGTATGAACTCGGTATAGCCTCTGTTTCTTCAAAAAGAAAAACCCTCTCGTTCGAGGGCTTTAACAGCATTATGCTTCCTCTTTGCTCATTATATAAAAAGGGGCTTAGAATGAAAGTCATTCTGAACCCCTTCTGTCACCAGCCTAAGCCGGCTTGTGTTATACGTTAGAAATAGATCAAACCGTTACCCAGCTTAAGCGTTTAATTTCATCATAGAACTCATCAAATTGTTTGAAGTCCATTTGCTGTGCGGAATCTGAAAGAGCAACGGATGGATCTGGATGCACTTCTGCCATGACGCCGTCTGCCCCAATGGCCAAGGCAGCCTTCGCAGTCGGAAGAAGCAAGTCTCTGCGTCCTGTAGAATGCGTAACATCCACCAAGACCGGCAAATGCGTTTCCTGCTTCAGAATTGGAACCGCAGAAATGTCCAATGTGTTACGAGTAGCTTTTTCATATGTCCGGATACCTCGCTCACAAAGAATGATGTTTCCATTTCCCTGAGACATGATATATTCAGCTGCATTAATAAATTCATCAATAGTGGCAGCAAGTCCTCTTTTTAGAAGAACCGGTTTGTTCACTGCACCAGCCGCTTTTAACAAGTCGAAGTTCTGCATATTTCTGGCACCGATTTGGATGACATCAATATGGTCAAGGGCAGCCTCGATATCATTAGCGCTTACGATTTCACTGATTACAGCCAAACCGTACTCGTCAGCGACCTGTTTCAAAATCTTCAGGCCTTCCAAGCCAAGTCCTTGGAAATCATATGGTGAAGTACGCGGTTTATAGGCACCTCCGCGCATTAATTTAAGACCTTTTGCTTTAATCTGTGCTGCTACAGCTGCTGTCTGCTCATAAGATTCTACAGCACATGGTCCGAAAATGAAGCTTGGCACACCGTTTCCGACCAATTCACCTTTAAGATCGATTACTGTATCCTCAGCCTTTTGCTTTCTGGAAACAAGTAAAGTCTTTTTCTGATTATCTTCTTGAAGATCAAGACCCAGCTTGAAGATTTCCTTAAATATATGCTTAATAGAGGCTGAGTCAAGAGGGCCTGTATGATTACTTTCGATTAAGTCAAGCATGGTTCTTTCACGAACAGGATCATAACGGTTCACACCCTGTTTTTCCTTGACATGTCCGATTTCCTGTACAAGTTCTGCGCGCTTATTAATAAGATGTAATAACTGAAGGTTAATATCGTCCAATTGATCGCGTAAAACGTTAAGTTCCTTGTTGCTCATTGCAATCCACCCTTTCTTCCTTTTAAGTTTAACCAGTTCCATAATCCTTAAGCATCTGGTTATGCACCGGCATTCTTTTAATTATGAAAATTCATGCGTTTTTCATGTATAATTGACTTTATTATAAAGGAAACATTCCTGAATGTCACGAACTTTTCCTTTATTAATTAAACGCTTTTAAGCATTAAAGTTAAATTTATAACAAAGAAGGTGTTCTTCCAATGAAAGAAAAACTTGTCGCCCTTGATATAGGAACACGTTCCGTTGTAGGCATTATATTAGAAAAAGCAGAAGAAAGCTATCAAATAATTGAAATAATTTCAGCTGAGCATACTAAACGTGCGATGCTGGACGGTCAAATACATGATGTAGTTGAGGTAGCAAAGGTAATTCAGTCTATAAAAGAAAAGCTTGAAGCAAAGCATGGACCCATTCAAAAGGTAGCCGTAGCTGCTGCCGGGAGAGCTTTAAGAACAGAATCTTCAGAAGTGACTATGGAGATTGCCGGAAAACCGATGATGACACGTGATGATATCCTCCACCTTGAGTTCAGCGCTGTCCAGGAGGCTCAAAGACGGGTGGCCGGAGATGAGCAGGATCCTTCTGTATATTTTTGTGTCGGTTATTCCGTCCTGGCGTATCAGCTGGATGGACAGGAAATCGGCAATTTGATTGACCAAAGCGGCAAAGAAGCTTCAGTCGGTGTGATTGCAACTTTTCTTCCGAAAGTAGTTGTCGAATCCTTGCTGGCCGCACTGAAAAGGACAGGACTGGAAATGATGGCTCTGACATTGGAACCGATAGCCGCTATCAATGTACTCATTCCTCCTTCAATGCGCCGCTTAAATGTCGCTCTTGTTGATATCGGTGCAGGAACTTCTGATATTGCCATAACCGATTCTGGAACGGTCACTGCTTATGGAATGGTGCCAATTGCAGGTGATGAGATTACAGAGGCAATCAGCGATGACTTTCTGCTTGATTTTCCATTAGCTGAAAAGGCCAAAAGAGAGCTGAACAGCCAGAATACCATTATCGTTACTGATATTCTTGGTTTTGAAACAGCCTTGCCTAAAGAAGATATCCTGATGAAGATTATGCCCGCTTTGGAGCGTTTGGCGGATTCTATTACCAAGGAAATACTGCGATTAAACAATCATAAGCCGCCTAAAGCCGTGATGTTAATTGGCGGCGGCAGCCAAACGCCTGAATTAACACAGCTGATATCAGACCGTCTCGGCCTGCCGGAAAACCGGGTTGCTGTACGCGGGATAGAGGCCATTCAGCATCTTGATCGGGGTGAACAGCCTTTTTCTGGTCCTGAATTGGTTACTCCCATTGGCATTGCCATAGCTGCAGACCATAATCCAATAAAATTTATGAGTATTCAGGTGAACGGGAGACCTGTGAGACTTTTTGAAATGAAAGAAATGACAGTCGCTGATTGTCTTTTAGCTGCCGGCATTCATATTGGAAAATTATACGGTCGGCCCGGAATAGCCAAAATTATCGAATTAAACGGCCGCCAAGTGACCGTTCCCGGTGAATACGGAACAAGGCCATTGATACGAGTAAATGGGACAGAAGCCGCGCTTGATGCTCCAGTTCAAAACGGGGATCGCATAATAGCTGAAAAAGGAACAGACGGAGCCTCCCCAGTTGTAAGCCTGGGTTCCTTAGTAAATGACACAGAAGGCAAAACGGTTTTTATAAATGGAAAAGAACAAGTAATCAATGCGGTCTTTACTAAAAATGGAGAAACGGTAGATTTTAATACATTGGCAGAAGATCACGACATTATTCGCTGTATGGTTCCTGAAACCATCGAAGAAGTACTGACAGCGGCGGGACGGGAAGATCTTCTGGAGCAAACACTGCCCTTTTCCATTCAATTAAATGGAAAGACAACGGAGATTCCTTGTTATTCAGGGAAAGTGATGAAAAATGGTGCTAAAGCTTCTCTCAGCAGCACATGCTCCGATCAAGATGAAATCGTAATCATGCCGGCCTCTGCTCCTTCCCTGGAGGAACTGGCGGATTCCTTAAGTATGCAATTGTTCTTTTCTATTCCTGTCACCTTTAACGGCAGCGAGATCATACTTTCCAAGCCTGTAACTCAATTTCATCGCGGAAATGAAGTATTGTCCAAAGAAGAACTCATTCAAAATGGCGAGTCATTAAAAATAATCAAACAGGAATTAGCCCCCTTTTTGTTTCAAGATATTTTTCGCTATGCCGAAATTGATTTACCACCTGTAACAAACGGACGGTATATTTTAATTAAAAATAATGAAGAAACCTCATTTCATGAGCCCGTTGCCCCTGGGGATCAACTAAAAATTCTATGGCCGACTGTTCCCCGTCAAGGAGGAGGTCCTGTATAGAACCTTAGAGAAAAGCATAAAAAAACGAATCCCTGTGACAGGATTCGTTTTTTTATTTTTGCAGAGCCTCGCTAAGAGAATCATATGTAATTCTCCAATGCGATTCATTCCACACAGGCTTCCCCTTTTCAAACAAAATCGCCTGAGGAGACTCATGCTTAATATTAAACGTTTCAGCAATGTAGTTCGATAACGGTCTTGCATGTTGAACAGCCAGATAAGCAGTCGGCACTTCAGAATGCTCTTCGATATACTTTTGGTATTGGTCAAATGCCTCGCCGCTTACAGGACAAGTAAGGCTGTGCTTGATTAATAAGAAGCGGTCTTTTTCAAGATACTCATTAAATTGCTCTTCGGTTTCAATTTGTTTCAATTCCATTCACTTCGTTCCTTTCTTCTTGTACTGCCGCTTATTGTAAATGAAAAAGGCGGATAAGTCATTTATATCACTTACCCCGCCTTTTTCCAAATGATTTACTTGTACTTGCTTTCCGTTTCTTCAAAAGCTTTTTTTGCTTCATCCAGCTTCTTTTGAGCGGTATTTTTATTCGAATTAGAAGATTCTTTTTTGCTGCTGTCTCCGCTCTCCTGATTTGTTTCAACTGAAACAATAGGAGCATCGGTTACACCGACAGTATCGACATCACGATTGCTTGTATTCGTTGTATCGTCTGCCGCATCTCCGTGCTTGTCATTGGCATCCTTTGCTGCTTTCATGCCCTTTACCTTGTTCATGAGATCGCTCGATTTGCTCGTCACCATATCTGCGACAGGCTTGGACTTTTCTTTTGCCGTTTCAGCAAGTCCTGTCCCTTTCTCGACAGCTGTTTGACGCAGCTTCTCTGTTTTTTCTGTAATATTTTTGGCCTGTACATTAAAGTCGCTTCTAAGCTCTTTTCCTGTTTTCGGAGCCATGAAAAGTGCTGTAGCAGCTCCGACCATTCCTCCAATCAGCGCGCCGATAATAAAATCTTTGGAATTGGAGTTCTTGCTTTCCTCGTATGCTCTTGGATACTCTTTCGTATAATCCTTCGTCGGAAAATCATTTTTGTTTGTCATGTTCATTCTCCTCCTAATTACATAGAATTTAGCTTACACTCCAAGTGGTATAATCATTCACTTATAAAAAGTAAAGTCACTTGTTTAAATTGGCTCAGTTTCTCGATCTTAGAAACCTTTTCTTAGGCAGATTGTCTGTTTCTCCCGCTTCCGCTTCCAGGGATAACTCAGAGGCAGGCGCTGTCTGTGCTTCCTCTTGTTTTTTTCTGGCCTTCCATTTTTCCCGGAACTCCATGGCTACATTGCCCCATTGAAGAACCTGGGATATTTTATCCTGATTATTGTCAATTTCAAGCTGTACTCTATTTGACACCTTCTGGATAGAAGAGTTGAAACCTTGAATAGAGGTTCCGACATCTTTTACAGCATTTACAACTGTATTAAGATTTTCTGACTTATTCTGCAAATCCTCAGCCAATGCATTAGTCTTATGTAGTAATTGAGCAGTCTCCACTGTAATACCCTGCATTTGGCTTTCAAGTCCTGTTAATGTGTGTGCTACGCTGTCCAGCGTCTTCTGCAGCGAACCCAGTGTTTTCCCCAGGTAAATCACCAAAATTAAAAAGGCGATTGCTGCTACTGCTGCGCTTAAATATAAAATAATCTCCATGGTACACCTCCGAAAAAAATCCATTTCTTAATTTTAAACTTGTTTTAATAATTACCCTGTCTGTTTTATTATAAACGTAATTTATGGTTTCCATAAACCCGAATCGTTCTCCTGCCCCAAAATGTTTTTAAAAATATTTCTGTTTCCGAAATATTTGAGGTAAAATGGAGTAGTCTATATAGTCTATATTTTGAAAAAATGGAGGAATAGCATGAAAGACCCGAGAATTCAAACCCTTGCAAAAAATCTTATCCACTATTCAGTTAAGCTGAAAAAGGGAGAAAAAGTATTAATAGAAAACTTTGGACTCCAGCGGGAGCTTGTCCAAGCTCTTGTGAAAGAAGCATATGCAGCCGGAGGTTACCCTTTTGTAAGCATCAAAGACCATAAAGTCGACCGTGCTCTGCTTATGGGTGCCCAACAGGAGCAATACGAGATGATGGCTGACTTTGAAGCCTCCGTTATGAACAAGATGGATGCCTACATTGGATTAAGGGCTGGTGATAACATTAATGAACAGTCCGATGTACCGGCTGAAAAAATGGCCATTCATGGGCAGACCATCGGCAAAAAAGTACATAGAGACATCCGTGTCCCGAAAACAAAATGGGTTGTCCTGCGCTATCCGACCGACTCAATGGCTCAGCTCGCTAAAATGAGCACAGAAGCGTTTGAAGATTTTTACTTTAACGTCTGCAATCTAGATTACGGAAAGATGAGCGAGGCCATGGACAGCCTTGTTGAATTAATGGATCAAACCGATAAGGTGCGGCTGACCGGTCCAGGAACTGACCTAACCTTCTCTATCAAAGGGATCAAAGCGATTAAATGTGCCGGTGAGCTAAACGTTCCGGATGGAGAGGTATATTCTGCGCCGGTCCGCGATTCAGTTAATGGCGTAATTACCTATAATACTCCTTCTCCTTACCAGGGATTCACCTTTGAAAATGTGAAGCTGACGTTCAAGAACGGAAAAATTATCGAAGCGACGGCCAATAATACCGAACGTATCAATAAAGTATTTGATACTGATGAAGGAGCCCGCTATATAGGCGAGTTTGCGATAGGTGTTAATCCTTATATTCTTCATCCGATGCAAGATATCCTTTTTGATGAGAAAATTGATGGAAGCTTTCATTTTACACCAGGCCAATGCTATGACGATGCCTACAACGGCAATCATTCCAATATCCATTGGGACCTGGTCAATATCCAGCGCCCTGAGTACGGCGGCGGAGAAATCTACTTTGACGATGTACTGATCCGTAAGGATGGACGCTTTGTCATTCCTGAATTAGAGACATTAAACCCTGAACACTTGAAATAAGAAAAAGCGGCAGCATTTTAGGAATGTCTCCTATCTTTAATAAACCGGCCAGAATAAAAACAAAGAACATCTACATTTCTCACAGAGAAATTTGATGTTCTTTGCTTTTTCTATATGGATTTCCGTTTCTCCATGTTTTCTGTGAGTTCTCTCACTCACAATCCATTTCCTTTCTTCCTATAAATTCTTATCCTATCTAAGAAATTTCTGCTTCAGTTTTAATTTCAAAAAGCCATAAAAAAGCTGCAGAGTAAACTTGGATCTTCTCCAAGTTACTCTGCAGTCTGTGCCTGCCGATATGTTAATCGATTTTATTTACTTTCAAAGACTGTTCATAAGCCACCTGAAACTTCTGGATGTCTCCTGCTCCCATGAACAGAATGACACTGTTCTTATGTTTTTGCAGGACATCAGCCGTTTCTTCGCTGATCAGGGAAGCTCCTGGAATCTTTGCCTGAAGATCCTCAATTGATAATTTACCTTGATGCTCACGGGCTGAACCGAAAATATCACATAAATAAACACTGTCCGCCAAATTAAGGCTGGCTGCAAAATTATCTAAAAAGGTTTGAGTCCGCGTAAAAGTATGAGGCTGGAATACAGCAACAATTTCACGGTCTTGATACTTCTGACGAGCTGAGTCAATGGTAGCTGTAATCTCAGTCGGATGATGGGCATAATCGTCAATCACAATCTGATTGCCTATTTTCTTCTCGCTGAATCTTCTTTTTACTCCGCCAAACGTCATCAAACCTTCCTTAACTGCAGTTGGATCAAGATCTTCGTATTGACAAAGAGCAATTACCCCAAGTGCATTAAGCACACTGTGTTTACCGAAAGTAGGAATCTTAAAAGTATCGAAATAATTATTGCGGACATACACATCAAATGCTGTACCGTCTTCGGATACCTTTACATTTTTAGCCTGAAAGTCATTTCCTTCTCCAAAACCGTAAAAAATAACGGGTACCTTTGCCTGAATTTTAGGAAGCTGTTCATCATCACCGCAGGCAATGATACCTTTATTGACTTGAAGTGCCATTGTTTGAAATGCTTCGAATACATCTTCAATATTGGCAAAGTAATCCGGATGGTCGAAATCAATGTTTGTCATGATCGCATAGTCCGGATAGTAGGATAGAAAATGACGGCGGTATTCACACGCTTCAAAAACAAAATAATTTGAATCCAGTACTCCTTTTCCGGTTCCATCACCAATTAAGAATGAGGTTGGCTTAGCCGTTCCCATCACATGGGCCAAGAGTCCGGTCGTGGATGTTTTTCCATGTGCCCCTGTTATGGCAACACTCGTAAAGTTCTTTAAAAAGTCCCCGAGGAACTTATGATAGCGAATAACAGGAAGCCCCAGTTCCATTGCTCTGACAATTTCAGGATGGGTATCCGGGAAAGCATTTCCTGCAATAATAGTCATTCCGGGTTTTATATTTTCCTCAGAAAATGGCAGAATTTTAATTCCTGCCTCTTCCAATGCAATTTGTGTAAAAAAGTGTTTTTCATAATCGGAACCCTGTACTTCCATATTCATATTATGAAGCACTTGTGCAAGTGCGCTCATTCCAGAACCTTTGATTCCTACAAAATGGTAAACAGTCATATAACGAACCTCCACCAATCGTCTATCTGTATGACAATCATGATGTCATCCCTGATTTTTATTTTTGTTTAAATTCTTCTAAGTATTTTGCTAAAAGCGTTTTTTTATTAGGCTCTCTCTTTATAGATTGTTGTTATAATCCGCAAGTTAACATGCCTCGCTATCTGCGGATGACCTATAGGCCTCCTTGCTCGCATTACTGCGGAGTCAGCATAGCTCGGGCTTTCCGCAGAATTTTGCATAATAAGGCCGCTAACACTTCTAAAATGTTTTTCCATTCACTTTATGCTGCAACAACAAACTTTTTAGAAAACAGCCCTTGATTACAGGGAATAATTATACCACCTTTGCTCTCATCAGGCGAATGCCAATTTTAGAAAGTGCGGTTTTTTTCCATATTATTCCCTTCCTCCTTAACTTTACTTATTATATACATTTTTAATTGATAGGTTCAACGTTCGTTTCTATTGCACAGAATGGGATTCAAATAAAAACTCAAGATCACTTTCCGTGATCAGTACTTCACGCGGTTTGCTTCCCCTTGATTCTGATACAATCCCCTGCTGTTCCATTAGCTCTATCAGGCGTGCCGCCCGGTTATATCCGACACGGAAATGTCTTTGGATACTCGAGGTGGAGGCCCCATTCTGACTGACTGCAAATTCACAGGCTTCAAGGAATAACTCATCTGTCTCTTCAGAGGCCTGAGCTTTGTTTAGCAGCTCTTCCTGTTCAAATAAATAGCGAGGCTTTTGCTCTCTCTTCACATGATTCACGACAGAGTCAATTTCATCATCACTGACAAATGTCCCCTGCAGTCTGACTGTTTTCGATGATCCATTTTCAGCAAAGAGCATATCTCCCCGTCCTAATAGCTTTTCAGCTCCTCCGCTGTCAATGATGGTTCTGGAATCCACTTGTGATGAAACAGAAAAGGCAATGCGAGTCGGAATGTTTGCCTTGATCAGACCTGTAATAACATCTACTGACGGCCGCTGTGTTGCAACAATCATATGAATACCGCATGCCCTGGCCTTCTGGGCGATCCGGCAGATCGCTTCTTCTACATCAGCAGGTGACATCATCATTAAGTCAGCCAATTCATCAATAACGACAAGGATATACGGCAGCTTTTGTGCGTATTGACCTGCCGCTTCTGCCTGTTCATTGAATCGAGTAATATCCCGCACTCCTGCATGAACAAATAATTCATAACGGCGTTCCATTTCTTCAACTGCCCATTTTAAGGCAGCAGTGGCTGCTTTAACATCCGTTATGACCGGACTGACCAAATGCGGTATTTGATTATATGGAGCAAGTTCAACCATCTTCGGGTCAATCAGCAGCAATTTTAATTCCTGCGGCGTTGCTTTATACAGTAAGCTCACCAGCATGGTATTGATGCAGACACTTTTTCCTGATCCTGTCTGTCCTGCAATCAAACCATGAGGCATCTTCCTTAAATCGGTAATGATCGGCTGGCCGGAAATATCCAGTCCAAGCGCTACAGCAAGCGGTGACGGGTGATTCTTGAATTCCTCATGATCCAGAACTTCACGTAGAAAGACAGGCTTGCTTTTACGATTTGGAATTTCAATGCCGATCGTATGCTTGCCTGGGATAGGAGCTTCCATCCTCATATCTTGAGCTGCAAGGCTCAGCTTAATATCGTCCATTAAATTTGTCACTTTATTCACTTTTACACCCGGTTCCGGATGTACTTCAAAACGCGTAACTGCCGGACCTTGTGTCACATTTACAACATGTGCCCGAACGTTAAAGTTTTTCAGTGTCTCATCCAAAAGAATTGTTTGTTCATTCAGCCAGTCTTCATCATTCTGTGAAAGAGCCGGTGGTGTCAAATATTCCATATCCGGGAAGACATAATAAGGATTTTCTTCTGAATGCAGATTCAAAGACTCCTGTTCCGACACAGGTTCGTTTTCATTTATTTCTGCTGTTTCCGTTAAGACTGATTCTGTACTGTCCTTTTCCCCCTCTGTCTCTGCAGGTTCAGCCGATTGTACCGGCGCCGCTGTCACCGGAACTGAGGGAAGTATTTGAGGAGTTTCCTCCTTTTTCTCATCAACGGCAGGACGCTGAGTAGCTGCTGCTTCCTTTTTCTCTTCACCGGCAGGGCGCTGCAGATGTTCCCCTTTTCCCACTCTTGCGGACAAAGGATTGACACGGTCTCTTGAGCTCCAGTCCATCCTCTGCCGGTCTTGTTTAAGCATCACTACATTGAATGGAAGCTGGCGCCCTTTGCTTTCTTCTGCCTTTTCCGGTTCAGTCTCAGTCTCAGCAGGCTGTTTCTCTATTTGAGCAGGGATTGCCGCTTTTTGCTCCTCTTCCTGTCTGATACCGGTATCGGAGTTTTCTTCACTGATATTTTTTTCACTCACAGAGAGCGTTTCCTCCTGGGACAGAGAGACAGCTGGCTGCTCGGCAGCAGCCAATGGCTCAACAACGGTTACAGCCACTTCCTCCTGCTCCGTTTTCTCTTCGGTCTTCCTTATATAAGCCGGAATATCCAAGCGGTCATTCATATGGCCTGATACAGACTCGGACTCTTGAACTTTAGACAGTTCCGGTTCCCTGTCTTTTTCCTTCTTTACTGGATGGTCATTGACGGCAGATAGAACATTTTCTTTAGGAATAGACACTTTTTCCGGTCGGCGGAAACCATAAATAGGCGAGGGAATTTCCGTTGGCTTGAACGGCGTCTTTGAAGGAAAAATCTTATTAGACTCTCCCTTAGGCTGAGCACCCGTAACCTTCGTTTTCTTCTCCGCTGCCGCTTTTGTTTTCTCCCTGTCCGCCCTTTCCCGATCCCGGGCCGTTTCACCTTTAGGCTTTCTTTTTTTTAGTGTCTCCTCATCCGGAATGAGCGGGAATTTAAACTGACCTTTTGGATATTGATATAATATTCTTGTATCTACATCCAAAGAACGTGATTCCGGTGTTACTTTTTTAGGTTCATGGCTCTTTTGCCGGGAGCGGTGCTGCTGATATGCTTGCTGCTGGACTTTCTCATGATTGTCCAATTTATTTTTTTTCATTTTTTTAAAATCAAGTTTTTTTAATTCTTCTTCTGTCAAAGGCTCATCTACAATAATTTCTTCTATTTCAATAATTTCTTCACCTTTAAACCAATTTTTAAATTTGTTAATCCATTTCAAAGGGTATCACTCTTTCTTCTTGCTATATTATGACACTAATTCTACCAGTATTTCCGAAAATATCGAGAGAATTTAAATATAATAGTAGTTTATATGTAATTTTTTATTTTTTTCGGAAACATATACAGCTTGCGCCCAACTCCTATCCTATTAATACCTTTATTGAGCAATTTTAATCCTCCCTGCAATCTCGCAGAATCCCTCGAAAATTGACAGGTACATTAATTCTAAAGGAAAAATAAAACAAGAAGATAATAGCCCCGTTACAGACAGATTAAAATTTCAGGCAAAAAACAAAAAAAGCCGCCCTATAAGGCGGCAAAACAATCCATCATTCATTGCGCTTTTTATTTTTACCTAAAATAAAAATAGGTTCTAAACTTCCTTCATCATATAAGAAGGACAGCGCGGTGATTGGCACGTGACCGCTGGCAAAGAAACTCATCGCCATTTGCGCAAGCACATCATACCCCGTTTCATTTTGTATATCGCCGATGATAATAACATCTTGGTGCGGAAGGGCAATCGTCATCGTTCCGTTCATTTCGGCTTCCAGTTCACGGAGCCAGGAATCATTCAATATTCTGCTGGCATCATAACCATCATTTGTGTTGAGAAAATAAAATGTATTTCCGGCTACCGTGTCCGACTTAAGCTCTGTAGACAATGACCTGACATTGAACTTGGCAATTTCTCTGATTCGATCTGGATTCCAGCTTTCCCGTGCAATCATCTTTTGATCGATCAGCCTGTACGTACTGCCCAAATCGAGTGCATAGTAGACCCTGGTTTCAGCCGTGTGCTCATCAGTCAGAAAAGGGTTTCCTTCTTCTGATTCTGACGGAAAAGAGGTAGAGCGGATGACAGGAAAAATAGATTTTTCCTTGCCTTCCATGCTGTGCTCTTCCCCCATTACATTCAGTGCCTCTTCCACATAGTACACGATTTCGTCTATTGCTTTATCCTTCACATTTTCATAATTCGCAATCACCGGCGGAAGAGCAACCGTAATTCCCTTAGCTGTCTTTACGTTTTCAATCCGAAGGGTATCCTGCTTGCTGTCAAACTTGAAGGAACGGTCTTCACTTTTCAAACGTTCCTTTAATAGATTTTTTAATTTAATGCTGTCCATTTTCACTTCTGTTCCCTCCCCTTATGGAAAGCACCCCAGTGAGAGGGCTACTTTTACAGTGATTCAATAAACTCTTCAATTTCCTCGCGTGTTTTGCGGTCCTTGCTCACGAAACGTCCTAACTCCTTGCCGTTTTCATAAGCAAGAAAACTTGGAATGCCAAAAATGTCATTGGCTGCACAGATGTCAATGAATTTGTCACGATCCACATGAACGAATGTGAACGCTGGATATTTTTCTTCAATTTCAGGAAGGATCGGTTCAATTACACGGCAGTCTCCGCACCATTCAGCTGAAAAAAGAAATATATGTTTTCCTTCATTTTTTAACGTTTCGAATTGCTCCATTGTTTCAAGATTCTTCATTGTAAGTACCTCCATGGTTATCATTAATAACTTATAAACCTATCATATCAGACTCTGATCATTTCAACCATTTATACGCAACTTCCAAAGAAAGTTCCCCTTATCAAATAGAAGTTTCTTAAATTGAATAAACAGGCGAATAAGATAACTGGACGAGCAGAAGTCACTGCCGGCAGCCGCAAAAGAGCCATAAGTGCATACCGGCTTCTCCAAAACGGTTTTGCCATAGATTCTATCAATGCCCGTCCTGTTCCCTTACCGAATGAACGATTTTCATCATCTCTTTTACATCGATACTATATCTTTTTTCAGAAGTTTCCATTGTCAGCTTTACTCCTCCGCGGCCTACTGAAACTTCCCGGACTTCCCCTTTTTCTTTTATAGCAATATAGCCAAATTCCTTTTTGCTCTCAAACGTTTCCAATACTGTATAATCATTCTTTTGTTCCTGTATCAGCTCATAGGCGGTCCTGCTGCCAGCAGGTTCATTAGGAAGAATAAACAAAAGATAAATCTGATTATCCCGTTTTAAAATCCAATTATTTTTGCCGTCTTTAATCGCCGAGAATCCTTTCGGAAGGTAGATATTGCTTTTTCCCACTGCCGTATTCGATTTTGCCGGCTTTTCCTTCAGTTCTGTACGGGCTGCGTCAATCGCCTTCGCTCTCTCCGTATCTGGATTAGAACAGCTGCTGCATAATAGGCATAAGACCAGTAAAGAATAAATCGCCTTTTTCAATGCCATGAGCTCCTTCCACATTATCCGTATATCTTTTTTTGCTTACTGTCTCCTATTACTCGCCTTTTATGCATTCCGTATATAGAGGATGAAGGGAAGAAAATTTCAAGAGCTAAATAGGCGGCCAATCGAGTAGAGGGAAAATAAGTTAGATTATTTTCGCCCCTCTCACAACACCGGACGTACGGGTCACGTATACGGCGTTTCAATTTATATTACAGTGTGTACTTTTAGATAATGTTCTAAAGCAGAGGGGAGTCCCCTCTGCTTTAGTCTTTTGTTTGAGATGCCCTTTGAACGACCTTTGATAATCCAATAAATCGATATCCTCTTCGACAAAAGGTTAATCCTTTTGCTTCTTCCTCCGGAATTCCTAATTGAACGAGGGATTTGATTTGTTTTCTCGGCATTTTCCATTGTTTCCAGATGATTACCCTTATTCTTGAGCGTAATTTCTGATCTATTCGTTTTATCGCTGACATCATATTTGCGATTCTAAAGTAGTTTATCCAGCCAAATATGACTTGTTTTAGCTTAAGTATTCGGTAGTCTAAAGGGATACTCCAATTTCGCTTGGTCAATCGGCGAAGTTTTCGCTGAAACTTCTGAACTGAATTAGGGTGAGGTCTCACTTGATATCTCTTGCTTTTCGAATCGTAATAGTATCCAAATCCTAAGAATTTCAATTCTTTTGGACGAGAGATTTTGCTCTTTTCGACATTGACTATCAATCCTAACTTCTCTTCGATAAATTTCACGACTGAATTTATCACTCTGTTTGCCGCTTTCTCGCTCTTCACAAAAATTAGAGCGTCATCAGCGTATCTCACAAACTGAAGTCCCCTATTTTCTAGTTCCTTATCCAATTCATTTAACATAATGTTACTCAGTAGTGGACTGAGATTACCTCCTTGCGGAGTCCCAATGGGTGTTTCTTCATATTTACCACTCACCATAACTCCACTAACCAAGTATTTTCTTATTAGAGAGATAACATCTCCATCTTTAATAGTGTTGGATATAATTCTCATAAGTTTATCGTGGTGTACTGTATCGAAGAATCTTTCCAGCTCAATATCCACTATCCACTCGTACCCATCATTCAAAAATTCCAAGCTTTTTATAATGGCCATTTCACAACTTCTTTTCGGTCTAAAGCCATAACTGAATTCACTAAACTGCTTCTCAAATATCGGACTGAGCACTTGATGAATGGCTTGTTGAACTACTCTATCCACTACTGTTGGTATTCCCAATTTACGCATCTTGCCATTCTCTTTTGGAATTTCCACTCTTAAGGCAGCTTGTGGTTGGTATTTTCTTGTTCTGATGCGCTGACGCAGTTCATCCTTATTTTCCTTCAGATATTGCTTTAGTTCATCGACTGTTACTCCGTCGACCCCACTCGCACCTTTATTTCTATAGACCCGCAAGTAGGCTTCATTCATATTTCGATTACTTAAAATCTGTTCTAAAAGTTCCACACTCGTTTCTCCTTTTCCTCTCACGTAGTAAGTGATAGCTCCATTTTTGGTTATCTTTTGAGATACGCTCATATTTTCACCATTAACACATTCGGAGTTCGTCTCTTACACATTCGCGGCGTTGAAACACTATAAATTGTTCAGCCCTTCATGATTTTTGTTTTCACTACTATGGCTTCTGCTGACTTCTTGCGATTAACCTTTTTCGACTATACTATTAGTACATCCGCAAGACCTCCCAGGGTAAGACAACTACCTTTCCTCTTTTACTCGCCTGATTTACTTCCTAAAGTTACGCACATCTTTTGGACTTTGACTTGTCTAGGAGTCTTATCCCTTTATAAAGCCTTCATATCAGATTTCTGTTCGTCGAGTCAAGATTTTATTCCACGCTTCCTCCAGCCCTTACCTCACGATAAACACCTTGCGCTTCCTTAGTGGCTGGTCGATGTGTACCCCCACAGCGGACTTCCACCGCCTAGATAGTTGCCATGCCTGGCACACTAGAAAAAGGCTGCGGAGATCTCCGCAGCCCTATCGTTCATGACTGGATTTTTTGCTTATATTCAAACTGCCCCAGCAGCATTTTTGTGATTTGCAAAAACATATCTGAACGGGTCATTTTTTCATTAGTAAAAACGCCAATGGCGCCCTCTTTCTTTCTAATTCCTGCTTTTTGAGTATATTGGTCCATAATCGGCCCCAATTCTCCTCCGGCTCTAAGCCGGTCCGCAATTTCAGGGGGAAGCAGGATCCTCGCTCCCCCTGCGATAAAGCTGCCGCCGCCGCGTGCTGCCAAGGCGCCCCAATTGCAGATAAATAAACCTTGCTTGCCTTCAGCCACTCCGCCTTCTAGGCCTACGCCAAATTCACAATCTGATTCAAGCAGACACTGCCTGGCTCGGTTCAATGCACCTTCAATCGTTTCATCATCCGAAAACGGCTGATCGGATACACCGCTCGGAACATTCAATTTTATAATTTCAGCGTTATATGGCTCAAAAGCCTGCTGAACTGCCTGTACCTTTGCAGGATTAAAACTTCCGACTGCAACCTTCATAGCCTTCACCCATTATTCCGGATTGTATCAACTGTTGTTTGATCACAAGCACGGACTAGCTTGCCAAGCAATTCTCTGGCCGCTGCATAATCATCCGTATGAATAATAGAAGAATGAGTATGGATGTAACGGGAACATATACCAATAACACTGCTTGGAATCCCTTCATTGGCTGTATGTACCCGTCCGGCATCCGTTCCTCCTGCAGAAACATAATATTGATAAGGGATATTATGAGTCTCAGCCATATCCAGGATGAATTCACGCATCCCCCTGTGGGTTACCATCGAGCGGTCTAAGATCCGAAGCAGCGGGCCTTTTCCAAGCTGACCGAATTCACTTTTCTTTCCTGACATATCATTGGCCGGACTGGCATCCAATGCAAAGAAAATGTCTGGTTTAATCATGCTCGCTGTTGTCTGAGCACCGCGAAGTCCGACTTCTTCCTGAACAGTTGCTCCGGAGTAAAGGGTGTTTGGAAGTGTTTCATCTTTCAGATCTTTTAATAATTCAATAGCCAAACCGCAGCCATAACGATTATCCCATGCCTTGGCCAAAATCTTCTTATCATTGGCAAGTCTGGTAAACTTGCTTGCGGGGACAATCTGCTGTCCAGGCTTAACTCCAATGCGACGGACATCTTCCGCGTCATCCGCTCCGATATCAATCAGCATATTCTTTATCTCCATCGGCTTAGACCGCTGAGCCTCATCCAGCAAGTGCGGCGGAATCGAACCAATTACACCTGTAACAGGGCCGTTATCTGTAATGATTTCAACCCTCTGCGCCATAAGCACCTGATTCCACCAGCCGCCTAAAGGCTGGAAGCGCAGCATGCCATTTTCCGTAATCGATGTAACCATGAATCCAACTTCGTCCATATGTCCAGCAACAAGAACGACCGGTCCTTCTGAATTACCTCTTTTCACACCAAAGATACTGCCCAGCCTGTCTTGTACAATTTCCTCTGAATATTTCTCCAGCTCTCCTCTCATAAATTTCCTTATCTGATGTTCATTGCCTGATGCTCCTGGAAGTTCTGTCAAAGTTTTAAATAATGCTAATGTTTCTTTATCCATTTTTCGGCTCCTTACCTGCTTTTGTCTTACTTTTATTCTACAGAAAATTTTAAAAAGATACCATTTAAAATCTTCATTTAAATTATTTCGTTTTGCTAAGTTTTCTGATTCTACAGCTTTTCTCCCTTTACAAATCATTTTTTTATGATTATAAAAAAGATGGGATACATTTTTAAAAGAGTGCAGATATTAGGCAAGACCTTCATTCTTTTGTATACTAGTAAGGAAGCTAATAATAACCAGGCAATTGGAGGAGATTCTATGAATTGGAAGACGCTATTTCTGGGAATATCAGCAGGATTCGCAGCAGGCTATGCAACAAAGCAAGTTTTGGAGCAGACCGGGAATCACGGGCCTTCTCCTGAAAAAGTATTGTCAACTGTAAAGGAACGAGTCAAAAAAGACGGCAGCATCCACGGTTCATGGATTGTCATGAAACCTGAAAACTATGAAAAGAACGGCCTTGATTATGAAGTATACAAAGGCGGGATCACACGGAATACAGATGGGAAAAGGGAACAATTTGACTTTGTTGCCGACTCATCAACCGGAACAATTCTTGAACTGACTGCAAGACCTGAATAAGCAAAAAGCCGGGGCAGGAGACTGCACCCGGTTCTTTTATGACCTGATTCGCTTAATCTGCTCCGTTATTTCCCTGCCTTCCTCGTTCCATTTTACCGCCCTGAAAAAAGCATCATGATAAAAACTGTACCACGCATTGTGATTCAGTCCATATTTCATCCACTTTTCTTTAGCCTGAATGGAATCCATCGGATAGTCATCGAACGCCAGAACCCATAATACATTTGCATGAGCCTGTGTCGGCATAATGTCTGCCATATGAATCAGGGTTTCTCCGCCGCTTTCCAACAAAATAACAGAGTGTCCGTCACTGTGGCCGCCTGTATGAATCATTTTGACTCCGTCTGTTATCTCTATTTCCTTAGCAAAAGGAATGACCTGATCCTCTATCGCTTCCCAATTTTCTTTCCAATATGTATTGGCCGATCTTATATTGGGATTCCGCATCTCATTCCATTCCACTTCAGAGGTTATAATTTTTGCATGCGGGAAAACGGAATGATAACGGCCTTCTACTGCCTTAGTCAGCCCGCAGGCATGATCAAAATGAAGATGGGTCATTAAAATGTAATCGATTTCACAAGACCGTATGCCAAGCTCTCCTAAATCCGTTATCACCTTAGATTCCTCTGTAACCCCATAGTTTCGTTTTTGCTTGTCAGAAAGCTTCCCTTCGCCTATCCCCGAATCAATCAGCAAATTTAATCCATTTACCTGAACTAAAATAGGATCCGTGCGCAGCTCAATTTGATTATTTTCATTTGAAGGATACTTTTTAGACCAAAGCGGTTTTGGCACCACACCGAACATGGCTCCCCCATCCAGATGTGTAACTCCGCCATTTAACCAAGTCAACGAGATATCTCCAATCTTCATTTTTTCCATTTCATCCCTCCTCCCCCTAAGTGTAACACCGATTACTTAATCTGACTATTCAGACAACATATCACAAAGCTCACCTTTCCGTGTGATCCACATTGTCTGTTTTGAACATAAAAAAAGTATCGAGAAAAACCCGATACTTTTTTTCGGCAGCTTAACGAAACTGTGCTTCCAACCGATAAATTCGATTTCCTTTTTGAGAAAACTTTTCTTCATATTCCGTCATGATATTGCCCTTAAAATCACTGTTATGCAGATCTAAGCTGACATAGCTCAAAAGCATGCCATATTCAGAAATGCTCATAAGAGAAGATTCAAACAAACCTTGATTGTCTGTCTTAAAATGGATTTCTCCTTTTTCAGGAAGAATATCCTCGTAGATACTTAAGAAGGTCTTATACGTCAGGCGCCTTTTGGCATGGCGGACCTTTGGCCAAGGATCAGAAAAATTGAGATAAACCCGGCTGACCTCTGCCTTCTCAAAATAATCTCTCAGATTGACTGCATCTACATTCAAAAGCCTTAGATTCGGCAAATCAGCTTCAATAAGACGATCTAACGCTGATACAATCACACTTTTATATAACTCAATCCCGATGAAATTGACATCCGGATGGGCTTTGGCCATTTCTGTGATAAAGCGGCCTTTCCCTGTTCCTACCTCAATATACAGCGGATGATTGTTTCCAAACACTTCATGCCATTTTCCTTTTCGGCTTTCCGGCTGCTGGACCACATATTGAGGAAAATTATTCAAACGTTCTTCAGCCCATGGTTTATGTCTTAACCGCATGCAGACACCCCTATTTTAAAATATACGTTCACAACATACCATGCAATTGCAGGATCCTGCAAGATGTTTATTTTAACAAAAAACTGCCTGCAGATGCAGACAGTTCAGTCGTTCTCTTTGAATAAAAACAAGCAGCCAGAACATAATACGGTATAAGTCAAACAAGAAAAGGTGATAACATGCCGCTAAACAGCCAATACCAAATTTCCTTATTAAAAGATATATTGAGCAATCAGCAAACCGACTGCTGCGGATCGGTTGCCGAATATGAACAAGTTGAAAGGCTCATAAAATCCCTTATGGTAAATATGGACCTTAATGATCAGGCAAGATCCATGCTGCAGGAAATTTATCATTACAGCCAGCAGGGAAGAAACAGCGGGGATATCGACGCCCACATTACATCCAATCAAGGAAATATCACTCAATGGATGAGTGATATCGGCCAGCTTCAATAATCAGCTTGCCAGTACAGCCTGCAACTTGCGGATCAAAGCATTCATTTCATCTATTCTGTTTTTGGAACGGTGCCATTCGACAGACATAAGAATTTGAGCAATCGTATGCCATTTCATTCTCAGCTCCAGACCTGCGTCCAGCGTCTTCCCGTAACGGGCAAGCCAGCCGGCCCATTCTGAACGCGGAATATAAGAATAAAGCAGCGTTCCCAAATCTATGGCTGGATCGGCAATAACGGCACCGTCCCAATCTATTAAATATAATTCATTCTCTTCAGACATCAGCCAATTGTTATGATTAATATCACAATGACAAACGACCTTCTCATCTGACTCAATTAACAAAAGATGGGACTGAAGGAATTGAATCGCTTCGGAAATGGCTTGAATCTCAGTCAGCGTCCGCTGAAATTGATTTTTCAATTGTGTAAGTATGCTTTCAGGTCTTAATGGAGATTTGCCGATCCTTTTAAGCATGCTTAATAAAGGCTCAGACCGATGAATTTTGTGAAGCAGCTTAGCCACTTTTTCAGAATTCATTTCTTCATGGGTCAATTCCCTGCCAGGCAGCCAATGCTGAGCAGTAATAACATCTCCATTTTCCAGGCGTCTTGTCCATATCAATTTGGGGACCACACCTTCTGCCGAAAGCACGGCTAAAAAAGGAGAAGAATTTCGTTTTAGGAAAAGCTTCTGCTCATCGTTCTCAGCAATGAATGCTTCTCCGGTCGCTCCCCCTGCAGGTGAGATTTCCCACTCCTGACCTAATAAATCTTCCAACTGGTTCACCCTCGATTTCCTCGCTTAGTAAAGAAAACTGGTCACCTGACTCCCATATAGGGGCAAAGCCAGAGACATAGTTGCGTGTATTTCAATTCCGGACGCTAAGAATACAATGTATGTTTTAATTTGTTGAATGCCTATTTTTTGAGCTGGAACAAAAAAACAGCTATTGAGCAATTAAACAATAGCCATTTAATAAATTTTAGTTGAAAAATGGTTTCCCCGTCAAGTCCTATACGCGGATATCTGGCAGAAAACATATACATAACTCCCATCTGAATGGAAATCAGGAGTTCTCCGGACACACAGACGGCATTCAATATCTAAAGCCTTCCTGTTGTCTTCCAAGAGAGAAGCAAGGGGGTCCAGCCGGCTGCAACACCGATTTTCCATTTAAAGATCTTCTTCCCCCTGCTCCCTTAACCCGAAACTTTCTTCTCCCAGCGCGCTTCCTCTGCTTGAAGAAGTGGTTTGGCAATACTCAAGCAAAGATTGCGCCGCCTTTAACTGCTGATGCTTAAGGGGCACTGAACTGCCTCTTAGCTGCTGGAACCAGCCGGGAAAAGAACGCTTATCGAGCAAGGCTGTACCAAAAGGAGCATTTGGATAATCCATATATCCATTTCGGGACAGAACTGCCTTTTTAATCGGCAAATCCACGCCGTACAGTTTCAAAAGCGGAGCAACGATTTTTTCCATCCTATTGACCGCCAATAAGGGATTCAGCACTCTTTTTTCATTCTGGTTGTGCCGTTTCATCCAGAACCTTTCCCCTGTTCCTGTAAAAGCGGCATTTTCTTCCGCCTCTAAAAAAGCAAGACACCAGATTTCTGTAGGTGTGAGTATGATAACATCCAATTCAACCGGCGCCTTTTTCAGGAGAAATACAGGTTTATACAGCACTAAGAATGTGTCTGGAAACCGCTGAAGCAAGAAGCGCAGCTTTTCATCCAAATAATAGACCGGATCTATATAGGAAGTCTCCAGCATCGTAGAGCTTGCCCATTTCATCTGAAAGCGGAGCAGCTGGTTTAAAAAGCTCTTTTTTAAATCCTCAAGATTGGCAGTCCTTCCGGAAAAGTGAAGGGAAAATGGATTTTCCTCCATTGGCTTATTTTCTTCAGGGAGCGGTTCTTTCTCCTTTTCAGCACGCCGCCATTTGCTTGTCATTCTATGGAAAAGACTCTCTTTCTCTATTTCAAGAGAGCCTTCTTCCTTTTCCGCAGTCTCTTGGAAGATGCTTTCCATCTCTCCGGCAAGATAGGCAGCCTTTAACTTTTCCCATTGTTGTGTTTTTAAACGAAGATATTGTGAAGGATATCGGTACATATCCTGTTCATAACGGGAAACATAGTCCTGCAATTTAATAAGCTGTGCCATCTTGTTACCACCTTTAAAAATTTTTAAGCTGAATTTGATGAATGGGCTCATAAGAAGGAGACGCGCCCATATGGGTCTGATACAGAGTTATAGCCGCTGCCTCAAATAAAACAGGCTTAATCCCCGCACGCTCTCTGGCATCCTCTAAGGAGAATGGCTGCTGTCCGGCATATTTTCTTGCCAATGTAATATGCGGGTTGAAGGGACGGCTGTCCAATTCAAAGCCAGCCTGCAAACAGGCCTGATACACGCGATCACGGACTTCCGCCAAGCGGGGTTCCGCTTCCACGCCAGCCCATAAAATCCTTGGCTGCTCCTTTCTGCCGAACAAGCCGATTCCAGCTGTTGTTACTGGAAAGGCTGCTGTATCAGCAAGTGCTGATTCAGTCAATTGTAAAGCCTCTTCTCTTTTTGTATGGGGGGCATCCCCTAAAAAAGCCAATGTAATATGATAATCGGCCGGATGAAGCCATTTTTTAAATGGAAAAACGGTTTTGATTTCATTGGCCTGTTCTTGAAGTTTCATCTTTGTTTTCTCCGGTAAGGTTAAGGCGAAGAAATAATGCGTATGTGTCAAAACTTGCCACTTCCTTTACTCATTTTATTTTACCATATCAACAGGATTCCGCATGTTTCTTATCTTGCCCTTTTTTGCGAATGGAACAGCAAGTAAAATTAAAAATCCCCTTGCAGAGGAAGGGGATTTAGATGTGTCGATTTTTTATTGGTCTTACTTTAGAGGAAGGACCTTGGACAAATACATAACCCTAAATTGATTTCTGTTTCGGGAACTCTCCGGGGAGACTCGCTTTCCCTTGCTGTCCTCCTGGAGACCCCTCAATTTCTATCCATTCATTCACAACGTTCCATTGTTACGATTGGTTCTCATCTCATACTAGAACCTTCTGCTTCTGTCCCAGACTTTTTCCTTTCATATCCTGCCGCACTGCCTTTCAATTTCTTGGCAGAAAGCCTGTTGGAGCTTCTGCGTCAAAGGACCCGTCTGCCCATTCCCAATGATTTTGCCGTCCACTTCAGAGATACCCGTTACCTCTACACCGGTGCTCGTATAAAAAACTTCATCAGCCTTTAATAATTCTTCCATAGTAAAAGCTTCCTCTTGAACAGGAATCTCCAATTTGCCGCAAAGCTGCAGAACCACTTGCCTTGTGATCCCATTTAAAATCAAATTGTTGGCAGGATGAGTTTTAATCGCGCCATTGGCAGCGATAAATACATTAGAAGAACTTCCTTCTGTGACGATATCTCCCCTGTGCTGTATAGCTTCCTCACAGCCTGCTTTAACCGCTTCCTCTTTCGCCAGGATATTGCCAAGTAAGTTAAGGCTTTTGATATTGCAGCGGAGCCATCTGATATCTTCAGCGGTCACTGCCCTTACAGCAGCCTTTTCTCCTTTTGCAGCTGGCATTTCCTTTGTATAGGCCACATACACCGGTTCGACCTGATGAAAAGGAAAAGCATGGCTCCTCGGTGAAACACCACGGGTATATTGAAGATAAATAATGCCGCTCTGCAAATCATTCGTTTTTACAAGTCTCTTCAACTGTTCCATTAATTCCTCTTGTGTATAAGGGATAGATATGGAAATCAGCTCCGCACTCTGAAACAGCCGCTTAATGTGCATGTCTCCGGCAAATAATAAACCATTATAAATTCGTATAACTTCGTATACTCCATCACCAAACTGATAGCCTCTGTCTTCAATATCGATGCGGATTTCGCTTCGGTCCTTCATTTCCCCATTAAGAATCATCTTTTCCATTTCTTTTCCCCTTTACAAATCAAGTCTTCACTTCTTATTTTGCCAGCTCATAGATCGCCCTTGCATAGATGGCAGCAGCCTTCAGCATATCATCAATATCAATATACTCATCTTTTTGATGGGCAATATCCTCACTGCCTGGGAATAGAGGACCGAAAGCTACACCCTCTTTCAGTGAACGGGCATACGTCCCGCCGCCAATAGAAAGTAAATTGGCTTTTTCTCCTGCTTCCTCCTCATATACTCTCTTCAGTGTTTGGATCAGGAAGCTTTCACTGTCCACATGATGAGGAGCTGAATTCCCTAAAGTCTCCAGCTGCAGCTGATGACCGGCAAGCACACTTTTCAGTTCATTCTCTTTCTGTGTCCAATTATAAGTGACTGGATAACGAACCGTAAATCCAATAAACCTATTTCCATCCTTTTGATAACTGAACTTTCCCGCGTTCATGGTCAGATCACCCGTAATGTCATCTGAATAAGCAAGTCCCAGTTTACGTCCGCGGGAATCTCCTGAAATAAATTCGCTGATAAATCCGAAATATGCTCTCGCATGTCCATCCAGCTCCAAACCAGATAAGAAATCAGCAAGAGCAAGTCCGGCATTCAGTCCATTATCAGGCTCCATTCCGTGTGCAGATACTCCCTCCAGCTCCAAAATCACTTTACTGCCTTCCATTTTGGCTCTGCCGGTATAAGAGTACTTCGTCAAATAGTTCTGGAAGCGATCCGCAATCTCCGCAATGCTGTCACCTTCTACTTGGGCAGATGCAAAATCCGGCACCATATTCACCCGTAATCCGGAATGAAACTGAATGACCCGCACAGAAGCCGGGGCATCCTCTTTCAGCGCCGGAGACTGAACAATGTTAAAGTCCCAGATTCCCTTTTCAGCATTAATGATTGGAAAATCAGCATCAGGAGCAAATCCAAGTGTAGGCATTTCCTCCACTTCAAAATATCTGTCCACACAGCGCCAATTAGATTCTTCATCCGTTCCGATAATCATACGCACTCTTTTTTTCAGAGGAAGATCAAGCTCCTTCACAAGCTTCATCGCATAATACGCGGCCATTGTAGGCCCCTTATCATCAATGGCACCTCTGGCAAATATTTTATCATTGCGGATTTCAGCCCCAAATGGATCAGAGCTCCATCCGTCTCCTTCCGGAACAACATCAACATGGCAAAGAATTCCAACAACTTCTTCCCCTTGTCCCATTTCAATATGTCCGGCAACATGATCCACATTCTTGACGGTGAAGCCATCCTTCTCACCAAGGCCCAGCATGAAATCCAGCGCCTCTTTTACCCCTTTGCCGAACGGGGCCTCCTTAGAAGAATTTGTTTCATCTAATACACTTTTGATTTTCAATAAGTTCTGGGTATCCAGCAATAAATTCATTTTGCGTGCTTCTATTTCATTTCTCCAGTTGATTTCCACTCAGCAACACTCCTCTTCCATCCATATTATCATAAACCCGGTTCTTCCTTAGAATATTCCCGTCCATGTTCATCTTTCAAACAGAAAGCCATTTCCCTCTATAAAAAAAACACCTAAAAGATTTAGGTGCAGCAGAAGACTCCGTTTCAGCTTTATGATTTTAGCTTTTCGGCAGGCGGTTCTTCTTAGCTAAAAGCACCGAGAAAATAGCCAACCATATTAAAAATAACACACCAGCTGATGGCACCCGCGCATGTAAAGATCAGGTATTTCCTCTTAGCCATCCCGCTCATTCCGGAAAAATAGCTGGCAAAATGACGGATACCAGGAATAAAAAATGCAATTAAAATGGTCCACGGACCAAATTTATTGAACCATCTTTCCATTCGTTCAAGCCTGGCCGGAGACAGATGGAACCACCTGGAATGCTTCCGGATAAAAGGACGTCCAAGTTTTTTCCCAATAAAATAACTGACAAACATCCCCGTAACAGAACCTAGAAAACTGACCATAATGGCTCCTTCTAAGTTCAAAACAGAAATGGAAGCCAAGTATCCGACAAATGTCATCATTACCTCATCCGGAACAGGCAGACCTATAATCCCCAAAGCAAGCAGCCCATATATCGCGAAATAGCCATAGTGTGCAATCATTTCCTTCGCTATATCCATTCATTTCTCCATTCCAGCTATTCTTTCGTTTAGCTGTGCATTTACTTTACTGCATTCTTATTATTCACAAAAAAAGGGATTTCTTCCTGATTCTCTTCATTTTTCTACAATAAATTTTATCATGTTACATTTCTTTTACAATAGGAAGACTGTAAAAAACCTGACTATTTTCCTAAGTTAAATCCTTTCAATAAACACGTTAGAATAGGATGAAAAGAAAAAACTGCCCTTTTAAAGGAACACGGGAAAATGTATGGAAATAAAATAAGGGAACAGCAGAAGCTCTGAATATGGTCACACTTCCTGTTTAATCAGGAAACGGATAAGGAGGATCTAATATGGAAATGAGAAGGGTCACTGTCGAAACTGACTGTTTCTCTGAACAAAAAAAATTTTACAAAGATACGTTAGGTGCGCCTACAAAGGAAGAAACAGATTCTCAGTTCACTGTCCTCATCGGTTCAAGCGAACTATCCTTCATAAAAACAGAACCGAATAGAAAACCCTTTTATCACTTTGCTTTTAACATCCCAGCCAATCAGTTCGATGAAGCAAAAAGCTGGCTTCAAAACAAAACCTTATTAAATACCGAGGATGGGAAAGATGAGCATTACTTTACACATATAAACGCCAGTTCCATCTATTTTTCAGACCCGGGAGGAAATATCGGGGAGTTCATATGTTATCATTCTCTTTCTCCTGTAAACCACCAGCTTTTTTCCATGAAATCACTGCTGAACCTTTCAGAAATGAGTGTGACAGCAAGTGATGTAAGAAAGGCTGAGCAGACTCTCACCGGCTCCGGCATTGGAAAAGAAGGGTATGATACAGAAGAATTGACCTTCCTTGGCAAAGGCAAAGTATTTCTTCTCTTAGCCCTAGAAGGAAGGCGATGGTTTTTCTCCGATAAAAAGGCAGAGCCCCACCCAGCAGTCATTGAGCTTTCGACCGGACAAATGGTTATTCAGGATGGCAGAGGAAATATACTGGTAAAGTAAATTCCGCTCTATTTATGAAAGCGATTACAAACAAACCTCATAAAAAAGGTCCCTTCCTCAATGAAAGGACCTTCTTTTTAATGGACAAATTTAATTTTATTAAGCGGCCAATAAACAAAATTTGCCTTGCCTACAATTTTATCTTCAGATATTGTCCCGATTTCCCGGCTGTCCAGACTGTTTTGACGATTATCTCCCATAACAAATAATTGTCCTTTTGGCACTGTCGATTCACCAGTGATTTCTTCCAGATTGAAGGAGCCAGTCAGCGGCTCGCCGGCAAGCTCTGATTTGTAAGCATCCAGATAAGGTTCTTTGTAGGCTTTTCCGTTAATATAAAGCGTATCATCTTTATACTCTAATCGATCTCCGGGAAGTCCGATAACCCGCTTGATATAATCTTTTTCCTCAGTAGCATGGAAGACAACAACATCAAAGCGCTCTAAATCCTCTGTATCCTTCTCAAACATATTTAAAATAATTTTTTCTTTATCTTCCAGCGTGGGCATCATCGACTCTCCATCCACTACAATGGGTGAGAATATATATGTACGAATGAGAAACGCCAGAATAACGGCTATGGCAATTGCTTTAATCCACGAAAAAACCTCTTTGCTTTTTTCCAATCCTTGTCCCTCTCTTTGCTTTTTCTATCCCTAGTATATCATACCGGATTGGGAAACATGTCTTTCAGTATACCCAATATAAGACACTGCTGAAACATCCCGACTGGCAACGCGTAACAATAAAAAAAGACCTCAAATGATGTGCACCCCAAAAGTTAGACGAACAATTCTAACTCTTGGGGTGTTTTTTGTGGTCAAATATGATGAAGGATTTAAACAAAAAGTAGTTGACGCTTATTTAGCAGGTGAAGGTGGATATGCTTCCTTAGCTATCAGATTTGGAATTCGAAGTAAAACCAATATAAGAAAATGGGTCAGTGTGTTCCAACAATTTGGCAAACAAGGTTTGGCTCCTAAAAAAGCAATTACGAATTATCCTGTTCAATTAAATTAGATGTCCTAAACTATAAGGTAAGAACAGGAGATTCCCTTGAAGAGGTTGCTAGAAAATTTGGCATTACTGAACCACCTATGATTCTTAATTGGTTGAGAAAATGGCAAAATGAAGGTATTGAAGGGCTCTCTAAATCAAAGGGGCGTCCATCAATGTCCAACAAGCCGAAGAAAAATAAAAATGAAAAGAAAATGACGAAGGAAGAACAATTATTAAAAGAAATAGAATTACTACGTGCGGAGAATGCCTATTTAAAAAAGCTCCGAGCTTCAGGGATAAATATTCCGAGCCGACTGCTAAAACAGAATCCAGGGTCATCCACGAACTCAGAAAAGAATTCAAATTAGCTGTTATCCTTGAAGCGACAGGTTTTCCAAAGGCAACTTATATGTATTGGCAAAAACGATTTGATGACTCCAATCCAGATGAAGAGATTGAAAAGATTATCCAAGAGATTGTAAACAAACATAATGGAAATTATGGATATCGTCGAATGGATATGGAATTACGTAAGAGAGGTTATATCGTAAATCACAAAAAAATCCTACGGATTACCAATAAACTTGGTATTACTTGTACATCATTCACACGTAAATCTCGTAAATACAGCACTTACAAAGGAACTGTAGGCAAGATATCGAAAAACCTTGTAAACCGTAGATTCCATACAAGCATTCCACATCAAAAATTAACAACTGATACATCTGAATTCAAATACTATACGACCGATTCTAATGGGAAGATAATCATTAAGAAGGCTTATTTAGATGCATTTCTAGATATGTTTAATGGTGAAATTTTATCTTTTCGGTTCTCAGAACGGCCAAACGCTCAAGCTATTATGGATGCTTTAGATGAAGCAATTGAAATAACAAAAGACTGTCCCTATCGAACGACTATACACACTGATCAAGGCTGGGGTTATCAAATGAAAAGATATGTAAGGAAACTAAAAGATAACGGTATATTTCAAAGTATGTCCCGAAAGGGAAACTGTCTGGATAATTCACCAATGGAAAATTTCTTCGGGATAATGAAACAGGAAATGTATTACGGTAGAGTTTATAAGTCATTTGAAGAGCTTAAACAAGCAGTAACGGATTATATTTTTTACTATAACAATGAACGGATAAAAGCAAAATTGACTGGCATGAGCCCGGTGGAATACCGTCTTTATACCAGTCAACAAGCTGCATAAATATTTTGGTCTAACTTTTAGGGTTCAGCACAAAACTCAAGGTCCTTTTGCTGCCCATTCTACTCTTTTTCTGGAATTTCGCATGATTCATCCGTACATACTCCGGCTCCATCAGAATCTGAACTGAACATCTGAAGCGGGTTTTCTTCCGCCCAAATTTTATTAAGCGTTGCCAGAAAATGCTCGGTTGGCTGTGCACCCGAAATGCCGTATTTTCTGTTAATAACAAAAAACGGAACCCCTGTAATACCAAGCAAGCTGCCTTCCTGTTCATTTCCGCGCACTTCCGCTGTATATTCCGTTCCTTCAAGAACCTTAAGCGCTTCCGCTTGATCAAGCCCTGCCTCTTTGGCAAGCTCGGTCAGCGTCTGTAAGTCTCCAATATGCCTGGACTCGGTGAAATAGGCCTGGAAAAGCCGCTCGCTCATTTCGTTTTCTTTTCCTTGTGCCGCCGCATAATGCATAAGGCGATGGGCATCAAATGTATTGGTCATCACTGCTTGATCCAAATGGTATTCAAGTCCTTCCGCAGCAGCTTGCTCTGTAAGGTTTCTTTGGGAAGTTTCCACCTGCTCCATGCTCATTCCATATTTTTGAGCCAGAAGTTCATTCATGGACATATTTGGATTTCTTTCAGAATTTGGATCTAATTCGAAGCTCCGGAACTCTACTTTCACCTCGTTCTTATGAGCAAACTGCTCCAAAGCCTTTTCAAACCGGCGTTTTCCTATATAGCAAAAGGGACAGACATAGTCCGACCAAATTTCAACATTCATATTCTTGCCTCCAATTAATCAGTTACAGCACATTATACGGGGACGGCCGGCCCTGGGCAAGCAAACAGCTCGGCAAGATTCGTATGTTATGAAGGAACGAAAAAAGCCTTCCTAATGACGATTATGTTCAATCGAATAGCAAGGCTGCTCAGCTCTATTAAATTTTACGGAGTTTAATGGTTGAAACAGCATGATTGGCGCCTTTTTCTAAGATGAGATCTGCCCTTGTTTTCGTTGGTTCAATATTATGAATTAAATTCACTTTATTAATCTGGTTCCATAATCCAAGGGCTATTTCTTCCGTCTCCTCATCAGAAAGCGTAGCATATTTATGAAAATAAGATGTCGGATCGTGGAAAGCAGTATCTCTTAATTTTTTGAAACGGGCAACGTACCAATCTACCAAATCATCCTTTTCTGCATCAACATAAATAGAGAAATCAAAAAAATCAGAAACGAAGACAGTAGGCAGTGTTTGATCATCCTTCAGTGAAGGCGTTTGCAAAACGTTTATTCCTTCTACGATTACGATGTCAGGCTGATCGATTCTATCGTATTTCCCCGGAATGATATCGTAAAATTGATGGGAATAAACAGGTGCTTCTACATTAGGCATGCCTGATTTAATCTTGGCCAGAAAGGAAATAAGCTCCCTTGTATCATAACTCTCCGGAAAGCCCTTCTTTTTCATCAAGCCTCTTGCTTCAAGAACCGCATTAGGAAACAGAAAACCATCTGTTGTTACAATTTCCACCTTTGGATGATTGGGCCATTTGGAAAGCAAAGCTTTGATCACCCTGGAAGTTGTGCTTTTTCCAACCGCTACACTTCCTGCTACTCCGATAATATAAGGAACCTTCCGTGTATTTCGCCGAAAAAAGGTATCCGTAGCGCCATGCAGCTGCTGAGAAGCGGTTGCATAAAGATTCAGGAGCCTTGTTAAGGGTATATAAATATTGGTCACTTCTTCTATAGACAAATTTTCATTAATTCCCTGCAGTTCTTTTACTTCTTCTTTAGAGAGAGTCATTGGTGTATTAAATCTAAGCTTTGCCCACTCTTCCTTCGAAAAGGTACTGTAAGGTGAATATTCCATCGATAAAGTCTTCATAGTCGTTCCCTTTCAGATTCATATTCATATATCCTATCCATATTACCATTTTAAAGAAATTTGATAAACAAATAAATCTCAATCTTTCTAAAAAGTTAAATAATTCCACCATTTCGTACAAAATCCTGTCCATACTGTTTAATAAAAACAAGCGTGTTTATTCGGCTAAATCCTCCATCGATACCATTCTTTCTATGCATTTCATCCTCTATTTTTTAGATTTTTATTTCCGAGAAAATATAAGAAACGGTCTTATTAAGATTCTGTAAACAATTTATGAAAGTTTTTTCAAGTTATGGATATAATATACCAAAGTGGATATAATTTTTAGTGGACATTCACAGTAATATTCGTGTCTAATTAAACTAACAGGAAAATATACACTGAATTAATTTACTATTTCGTTAAATCGGCACATTTTTCTAGAATTACGGTTGTAAAAGTAGTAAAATGAAGCAAATGGCATCTTGATATCCAAAATGTTTTAGAGGAGTTTCAGGGTGGGTAAAGCAAGTACATGGCGACAGTTTCTGCTGTCCTACATATCGGTTGTTTTCATTAGTTCCCAAAACGATGAAAAAAATTAAGGAGTGATTTTTTGAAACCTTCAACAAATCGCATGTTAACCCGTATTAAATCCGTGTATATGTACATTAGTGACAACGGTACGGTTTCTACACAAGACCTTGTAGAAGAATTTGGCATCACTCCTCGAACAGTACAGCGCGATTTAAATGTCTTAGCTTACAACGACCTGGTCAAAAGCCCAAGCCGTGGCCTATGGACAACAACAAACAAAAAGGTAAAGATGTCATCTTAAAGAAAAGTAAAGAATACTCGATCCACCCTAACGATGTGTATAGAATGAGGCAGACGATGTCTGCCTCATTTTTTTAGTTCTTAGTATACTTCCTGTCCGGACTGAAGCATTTTCAATTCCTCCGGTGTCAGCTCGCGATATTCCCCCAATTCCAGTTCCTCATCTAAATATAAGGTTCCCATGGAAATTCGTTTTAAGTATAGTACACGTTTGCCAACAGCCTCAAACATCCTCTTCACCTGATGAAACTTTCCTTCAGTAATGGTTAATTCAATATCTGATGTAGGTCCCGATTTTAAAATATTCAGTTCAGCCGGCTTAGTCAAGTACCCATCATCCAGTTCTACGCCTTGTCTGAAAGCAGCGGAATCTGCCTCAGTCACTTCTGAATTAATGACAGCAAAATAAGTCTTTGGCACATGCTTTTTAGGTGAAAGCAGCTGATGGGCAAGCTGCCCGTCATTTGTTATCAGCAGCAGTCCCTCTGTATCCTTATCAAGACGCCCTACCGGAAACGGTTCAAACTGTGCATAATCAAGTTCCAATAAATCAATCACTGTTTTCTGATGATGATCTTCGGTCGCAGAGAGAACTCCTTGCGGTTTATTCATCATTAAATAAATATATTCTCTGTATTCGACAGGCACCCCGTGGACTGTTACATGATCCGAATTAGGATCTACATGTTTTTTTGCATCTTTTACAATGACTTCATTCACTTTTACAGCTCCTGCTTTCAGCAGCAGCTTCACTTCTTTTCGGCTTCCGTATCCGGTATTGGCTAATAGTTTATCTATCCTCATGTTCTTCGACTCCTTGACTTCCCGACTGGTATATTTTTTAACCTTTCATACCATCTTCAGTATGGAAAACGATTGCTTCTTAAAACTGCTCGATTGACAACAGCATAAAGCTTTATCAAATGGATAGCAAAGATCGTTTTTTAAAAAAGGCCTTGCCATAATGACAAGGCCTAGTGAATATTGAAGGGATTATTCTTTTTCCCTTCCATTCCTATACTAAACATTTTACTCACTTAATTTTAATTTCTTTCGCAGCCGATCGATCCTGCTTCCTAACACATGGTGCGCTAATTTGGTCTTTAACGTTATTACTGCATAAATAAAAGCTCCAAAGACAGCAGCGATTGCCGTGATCACAACGGCTTCCATCCGGCTTTCCGTATCAAGTCCAAGCATCAAGAGAGCCTTCACTATCCATGTCCCGATCCCCATTATAATAGAAATGATTGTAATCAAAAGGGTGCGTTTAAATACAAGATTATAACGATACCCTGTAAAATAAGCGATCACAAACAGATTCATAATACAGGCGACGAAAAAGCCGAGTGATGTCGCATAGATTGAGCCATCTGTTCCAAAAAATCGGATTAATGGCAGGTTAAGACTTAACTTTACCAATAATCCCATCAGCAGACTTAGTACTGTGAATTTCTGTCGGTTAATTCCCTGCAGGATTGATGCCGTCACAGAAAATAAGGCAAATAAAACGGCAGTTGGAGCATAGGCCTGAAGTACTTCGGCGCCTATCGGATCATGTTCATAAAAAGAGGAATAAATCGGATCCGCAAGAACAGCCATCCCCACTACAGCCGGTATTGTAATAAACAGCAGAATCTGAAAAGCCTGGTCTATATACCGTTTGAACACACTGAAATCCTCACTCACGAACGCTTTCGTAATGGCAGGCAGCAAGGCCATGGAAAAACCGGTGGCAAGCGTCATTGGAATGAGAACAATCTTCTGAGCATACGTATTCAAAATCCCCAAAGAGTCCTCCGCAATTTTCCCAAGACCCCCTGAACTCATTCCCCTTAAAAAGGTAAGGTTATCCACCATCTGAAAAACCGGCATCGCAATTCCAACAAAAACAAACGGAATAGAAGAAATCAGAATTTCTTTATATATAGCCGGAAGAGAGACATGAATGGTTCCCCTGTCCCGAGCCAGCATTTCATCGAAACCCGGTTTATGTTTTCTCCAGTACCAAAACAGAACCAGCAAGCCGCCAAGGGCGCCAATCGTTGCTGCAAACGTCGCTGCTTGGATCGCTTCAACGATGCTTCCATCCGCAATCTTCAAGACAACAAAAACCCCCGCCAGAAGGAAAACGATTCGGACAAGCTGCTCAACAACCTGTGAAATGGCTGTAGGAGCCATTTCTTCGTGTCCCTGGAAAAAACCTCTGATAATACTCATAAAAGGCACTAAAATCAAGGCAAAACTAACAGCCCGTATGACTGATGTTATGTCTTCAACCGGCACTTCTGCTTCCGGTGTCTTAATAAAATCAGCATAAACCGGTGCCAGCATGTACAAAAATAAAAAGGCAAGAACACCTGTAATCATCATAAGCAAGAGGCTTGATTTAAAGAGCCTCCTGCTTACTGCATATTCTTCAATGGCATTATATTTCGAAACGAATTTCGAAATTGCAAGCGGCATTCCGGCCGTTGCAAAACTGATAAACAACGTATAGGGCACATATCCAAGATTATAAAGATATCCGCCGGTCTTTCCTACCATCGCTTCGAATGGTATAAGGTAAAATAATCCTAAAACCTTTGATAACATTGAACCTACTGTTAAAATAAAAGCCCCTTTTAAGAACTTAGATGACATATAATCCCTTCCCGACCATATCAGTTACATTTCACATTTTTTTATCTTATCATATCTCCAGATGGAAAAACGGTATGAAGTTCAAAAAAACTACAATCAGTTTACCTTTTTTGAAGATAATACTCAATTATATATTGACTTATTCTTTCCGGCACTCGCCTTCGCATGCTCAAATGCTATATAATGAAAGAATTGAAAAAAGCAAAGTGGTGATGAACTTGAAATATGATGTAATCGTGATTGGCGGCGGGCCTTCCGGACTTATGGCCGCTATTGCCGCAGGAGAAAAAGGAGCAAGAGTTCTCCTCGTAGATAAAGGAGAAAAACTCGGCCGGAAACTCGCTATATCCGGCGGCGGAAGATGCAATGTTACAAACCGCCTTTCGATTGATGAAATTATTAAACATATCCCCGGCAACGGAAAATTCCTTTACAGTGCCTTCGCTGAATTTAATAATGAAGATATTATTCATTTCTTTGAAAAGCTGGGAGTCGGTTTAAAAGAGGAAGACCATGGCAGAATGTTCCCCGTCAGCAATTCTGCACAAAGCGTGGTGAATGCCCTTCTGGACCGTCTCGAAGAATTAAAGGTCACCATTTATAAAAATTCTCCAGTAAAAGAGGTTTTATATGCTAATGGCCGGACAGACGGGGTATTGTTAAAAGACGGACAAAGCTTCCGTGCTGACGCAGTTGTCATTGCTGTCGGCGGCAAGTCTGTTCCCCAGACCGGTTCTACTGGCGACGGATATGCCTGGGCAAGAAAAGCCGGACATACGATTACGGATTTATTCCCGACAGAAGTGCCTGTACTGAGCAATGAAAGATTCATTAAAGAAAAAACTCTTCAGGGACTTGCTTTGAGGGATACCGCTTTAAGTGTGCTCAACCCTAAAGGAAAACCTTTGATTACCCACAGGATGGACATGCTCTTCACCCATTTCGGCATCTCCGGCCCAGCTGTCCTGCGGTGCAGCCAATTTGTTGTGAAAGCTATGAAGAAATGGAACCTGGCAGCGGTCACGATGAAGATAGATGCTCTTCCCGATTTGAATCAAGAAGAAGTATTCCAGAAAATCATGAAGGAAATCAAAAGCGAACCAAAAAAAGCAATTAAAAACACATTAAAAGGCTTGCTGCCGGAAAGATATCTCCATTTCCTGCTTGAGTTAAGCGAAATTGATCTGCAGGAACAGGGAGCAGCTGTCTCACATGACAAAATCCGCCGATTCGCAGAATTGTGCAAAGACTTCCGCTTTGATGTGAACGGAACCCAGTCAATCGAAAAAGCCTTTGTGACCGGCGGCGGTGTTTCAGTAAAAGAAATCCACCCGAAAGAAATGTCTTCAAAAGTCATGGCAGGATTATATTTCTGCGGTGAAATCCTGGATATCCACGGCTATACAGGGGGCTACAATATTACATCAGCTCTTGTGACCGGAAGGCTTGCCGGCATGAATGCCGCTGGATTTGCCAAAAACGGACTTTCTGAATAATCCGTACACCAGCAGCCGCATACTATACTGAACCTATCTAAAGGAGCCGATTTCAAATGAGCCATGTCATTAATCATCTGTTTCAGAAAGCGCAATCTGCCATCAGCCAAACAGCTGAGTATGTAAAGGAAAAACTCGCAGAAGCAGCAGGAACATCAGAAACGATTCCTGAAATTGTCCGCATGATTGAAACAGATCCGGAAACAACTGTACAAAAGCAGCAGCTATTAGGTCTCGAGTTTACTTTTTACCATTTAGAAAAATCCGGAATCAACTATTACCTTGAGACTAAAGGTTCTTATATCCTGCAGTTGGATATTCACTCCGCCGGCCATGAAATTCTGGCCTACCGATCCTACCGGGATCAAAAAAAACTTGGAAGTTCCGTACGAATACCTAATTGAACACCTGGCCTTCCCGAAAAATCGGGAAGGTTTTTATATTCAAAAATCCTGCAGAGGATCAAATTGATGCGCATTCAGATTAACCGCTTTGTCACTCAAAAAGGAAACACCTTCCTCTTTCAGTTTTTTCAGCTGACTGGCACTGGCCAGCGGATCCTGAATAGCAATCTCTCCTTTCTTATTCACGACTCTGTGCCAGGGAAGGTCATATTTATCACTGCAGGAGTGAAGGATACGTACAACCTGCCGCGCTCCCCGGGGACTTCCGGCCATTCGTGCCACTTGTCCATATGTTGCAACTTCCCCCTCTGGAATCTTTTGGATGATCTCAATGACTCTTTCTGTAAAGGCTTTCACAGTGCCCACTCCTTCTTTCACCCGTTTCTTCCATTTTATCTAAATTCACGGCAAAAGGATGACACTTCGTCTTATTATACTTTGCTTTTTTTATAGATCACCATAGCACTGAAACAGTAAATCTGTTCTTCTTCCTCTTCACCTTCGCCGGTTGCCGCTACATTATATTTTATATCGATGATTTGGCTTTCTTTGATATTCTGCAAAAACCCATTCATTTCGTCTTCTAGGTCCTTTTCATGTTCATAATCAAATACCTTTACTTGAATCATCGTATCGTTCCTCCCTGTTTTATTAGTAGAGGATAGCCATTTTATAGATTTCCAATACCTATTATCTGAATATTCGATATTAATCTCCATCTTTCTTATGAAAGGGTATACATACAAAAAATATCCCATGTATAATGAAACCAATCCTAGCATTTTGAAAATCCCGTTGAAGGAGGCGGACAGATTGCCTGAACATTATCGAACATTATCAGAAATCAATTATGACATTGTGAAAAATCATGAACCAGTTCATAAATGGATGACACGGGAACCTGTAACGCTGTTCGCAGACCAGACATTGCGTGAGGCGATTTCACTTCTGAATTCCCGAAAAATAGACGGTCTGCCGGTCATATCGACAGACCGTCATGTGATTGGGATGCTGACAAAGTCCGGGCTGATGAACAGTTTTGCAGAAGGTATATCCCCCGATACGCCTGTTGCCGATGTCATGAACACGTCAGTTTTAACGATTGGGCCGGACGAATCCATCTCTGATGCTTGGAAAATGCCTGCTGAGCGTCTGCCTGTAACAGACTCTGAAGGCAGCCTGATCGGTATTCTGACCCGGACGGATATCCTTCACTCTTATTTCTATTGTCTCGCTCAGCTTCAGGAAACGATTCATACAGCAGAAACGCTGAGCATTATTTTAGAAAGTGCCTATGAAGGCATCGCCGTCATAGACGCTTCCGGAACCATTCGGGAGATTAACAAAGCATACTGCCGCTTTATTGGCAAAAAACGCGAAGAAGCCATCGGCAAACATGTAACAGAAGTGATTGACAATACCAGACTGCATATCGTCAGTGCCACCGGAATTGAAGAAAGAGGATATATTCAGCATATTCAGGGGCAGGATATGGTCGTACACCGTATTCCCATCCGAAAAGACGGAGAGATTGTGGGAGCCATCGGAATGCTGATCTTTGAAGGGGTCACCGAATTGTACAATATTCTCGGCCGGATGCAGGAACTTTCCAGACAAGTTGCAGACAGTTCCCTGATCACACCAAAGCCGAATGAAATCAATCAGCATTTCGAACGAATCCTTGGTAATAGTGAATCCATTGTTTTCGTAAAAAAAATTGCCAAGAAGGCAGCCGCCACCCCGTCCACCGTCTTAATTACCGGCGAAAGCGGAACAGGCAAGGAGCTGTTTGCTGAGGCGATTCATCATTTAAGTCCCTTCGCAGACGGTCCCTTTATCAGCGTGAATTGTGCAGCAATCCCGGAAAACCTGCTGGAAGCGGAGTTATTTGGTTATGAGGAAGGCTCGTTCACCGGTGCCCGAAAAGGCGGCAAGCCCGGAAAATTTGAGCTGGCACACAGAGGAACCTTGTTTTTAGATGAAATTGGCGATATGCCGATGCTCATGCAGGCAAAAATTCTCCGAGCGCTTCAGGAACGCGCAGTGGAACGGGTTGGCGGGGTCACCAAACAGCAGGTGGATGTACGAATTATCGCAGCAACCAATAAAAATCTCGAAGACATGGTCAAAAAAGGAACCTTTAGGGAAGATCTGTATTACCGGCTGAACATTATCCGTCTGAATTTGCCCCCCCTTCGTGAACGAAGAAAGGACATTCCGATTTTAATCACGCACCATCTGACATCATTTTGCGAACAATTCGGACTTCCTCCTAAATTCATGTTGGCGGAAGCCTTGCACATATTAAGCGAATACCGCTGGCCAGGCAATATCAGGGAACTGATTAATACGGTTGAAATGCTTGTCAGTTTAACCGAAAACCAGGAAATTACAGCAGCTGATCTGCCTGTTCATTTCCGCGCCCCGCTTTCGGATTCATTAACACTCCAAGATGCCGGCCGTATTGGCAATAAGGAGAGTATATTAACGGAAATGAAAGAGATGGTCAGCAGAAATGAAAAGGAGGCCATCCTTAAAGCCCTTTCTGAATCCAATGGAAATAAGGCGGCTGCTGCCAGAATGCTCGGCATCCAACGATCGACTCTCTATGAAAAGCTAAAAAAATATCACATTTCCTAAGAAGTGTCCGTATTATCAGACACTTATCGGACAATAGTGTCTGTAACAAACGACACTTTTACTGATAGAAAATGGATGAATTCTCGTTTTTCATGTTGGCACCCTTCTTGCATATTAAACTAGTAACAACATATAAGGAGGGAAAGATATGAATACTTTTTCAGAGTTTCGCATGCCGAAAGCAGTATTTTATGGTCAGGACTCTCTGTCACAGCTAGGCAAACAAGCCGCTCAATATGGCAGCAAAGTTCTTTTAGTAAGTGACAGAATTATGGAGCAGCTTGGCCATGTGCAGCGATGCATTGATTTATTTGAACAGTATAATGTGGCCTGTGTCACTTATTTAGATGTAAATAGTGAGCCTACCGACCTTCATGTAGATGAAGCGCTGGAGCTTTCCAAAAGAGAAAATTGTGATGTCATTGCAGCTATAGGAGGCGGCAGCTGTATAGATGCTGCCAAAGCTGTAGCAGTTCTTGCCACAAATGATGGCTACATAGGAGATATGGGGAAAAAGGTGCCAATCAAAAGAAATCCGCTGCCCTTGATTGCTGTTCCGACCACTGCAGGAACTGGTTCAGAGGTGACCAATGTCACGGTCATTACTAATACGGCACAGGATATTAAAATGATGATTAAACACGAGGCCTTCCTTCCCTGCACGGCCATTGTTGATCCTTCGCTCACCGTTTCGACGCCTCCGCATGTGACAGCGGCTACAGGCATTGACGCACTGTGTCACGCGATTGAAGCCTATATATCCCGGCTTTCTCAGCCATTGACCAAAAACATGGCAGCGGCAGCGATTCAGGCAATTATGAAACATTTAAGATCCGCTTATCAAAACGGAGAAAATCTGGAAGCCAGAGAACAAATGGCGATTGCCTCTATGCAGGCTGGGCTGGCGTTTTCTAATGCCTCTGTAACTTTAGTTCATGGCATGTCACGGCCGATCGGAGCCATTTTTCATGTTCCCCATGGCGTTTCCAATGCGATGCTGCTCCCAGCTGTGCTTGAATTTACGAAAGAGTATGCGATTGAACCATTGGCAGAACTCGCTCAAATGATGAACCCAGATTTGAAAGCGTTATCAGCGGAGGAGATGGCTGATTCAGCAATCTCGGAAATCAAGCAGCTTTGTGCTGATTTAAGGATTCCAAATATGCAATCTTGGGGCATTGATGAAAAGAAATTTGAACTGTCCGTAGATAAGATGGCGGCAGATGCCCTGGCAAGCGGAAGTCCCGGAAATAACCCGAGGGTTCCGTCACACCAGGAAATCATTGATTTATATAAACAGTGCTATCAGTATAATTTTCAATCTGCTGAAAATATAAAACTGTAAATTAAAATAAATTTACTATATTAGGAGGATTCTTATATGACTACAAAAACAGATACTCAAATTCTTAAAAACTTTATTGAAGGCCAATGGGTTGCATCCACTTCAGGTAAAACAGAAGCCGTTCCTGATCCGGCAACCGGCGAAACTCTGGCATTCGTTCCTTTATCAAGCCGAGAGGATCTTGACCGAGCTGTCCTGGCTGCAGAAAAGGCCTTTCAAACATGGAAAACGACAGCTGTGCCGAAGCGTGCAAGAATCCTGTTTCGCTATCAGCAGCTTCTAGTAGAACATTGGGATGAATTAGCCCGCCTGATCACACTTGAAAATGGAAAAAGCTATGAAGAGGCTTATGGTGAAGTACAGCGCGGAATTGAATGCGTGGAATTTGCCGCAGGTGCTCCTACCTTGATGATGGGATCCCAGCTTCCGGATATCGCCACCGGGATTGAATCCGGCATGTACCGCTATCCGCTCGGTGTCATTGGCGGCATCACGCCGTTTAACTTCCCTATGATGGTGCCATGCTGGATGTTCCCTCTAGCTATTGCCTGCGGGAATACCTTTATCCTTAAGCCTTCCGAACGTACGCCATTGCTGGCTAATCGTTTGGCAGAACTATTCACTGAAGCAGGTCTGCCGGATGGTGTCCTGAATATCGTACACGGTGCGCATGATGTAGTGAATGGAATTCTGGACCATGACAGCATAAAGGCTGTTTCATTCGTCGGTTCCCAGCCTGTAGCCGAATATGTGTACAAATCAGCTGCTGCCAACGGTAAACGAGTGCAGGCCCTTGCAGGCGCGAAGAATCACTCGATTGTGCTGCCTGACGCTAATCTGGATTTGGCTGTCACAAATATTCTGAGCGCAGCCTTTGGATCAGCCGGTGAGCGCTGCATGGCCTGTGCCGTTGTTGTAGCAGTCGGTGACGTCGCAGATACACTCGTTGAGTCTCTAACTAAACGGGCTGATGAGATTAAAATCGGTAACGGACTTGAGAAAGGAGTATTTTTAGGTCCCGTTATCCGCCAAAGCCATAAGGATAAAACAATCCAATATATTGAATCCGGTGAAAAAGAAGGAGCTAAGCTGATTCGGGACGGCCGGACAGATTCTATCACCCAGAACAAAGATGGCTATTTCATCGGGCCTACAATTTTCGATGAAGTGAAACCAGGCATGAAAATCTGGAATGAAGAAATTTTTGCTCCAGTTCTATCCGTTGTACGCGTTGATACACTGGAAGAGGCAATTGAGGTAACCAATCAATCAGAATTTGCCAACGGTGCCTGCCTGTATACGGACAGTGCAAAAGCCGTGCGCCAGTTCCGTGACAATATTGATGCCGGTATGCTTGGAATAAACATGGGCGTTCCTGCTCCAATGGCCTTCTTCCCGTTCTCAGGATATAAAAAGTCCTTTTATGGCGATCTCCATGCAAACGGCCGTGACGGAGTCGAATTCTATACTCGTAAAAAAATGCTGACTGCCCGTTATTAAGAACAGCATTCCAATTGCTTACCTGCTTTCGGAAGACCAACAAGTGCCTTGCCTGCCCAGCCGGCAAGGCACTTTATTAACCTATAGAGATCTATACAGGAATCGGAGCGTGAAGAAATGGAGCTATTCATCATAATTATTGTCCTTGGGCTTCTGATGTTTGTAGCATATAAGGGATTCTCTGTTATTTTATTTGCCCCTCTCTGTGCACTGCTTGCCGTTATGCTCACAGATCCATCGTATACCCTGCCGTTCTTCTCTAATATCTTTATGGAAAAGATGGTCGGCTTTATTAAATTATATTTCCCTGTATTTCTGCTCGGCGCTATTTTTGGTAAGCTTGTAGAAATGTCCGGCATTGCCTCTTCCATTGCTAAAACGATTGTGCAATTCGTCGGATCAAAACGGGCAGTACTGGCGATCGTGTTAATGTGTGCCATCCTGACTTATAGCGGAGTAAGCCTGTTTGTTGTTGCCTTTGCTGTTTATCCTTTTGCAGCCAATCTTTTCAGGGAAGCCAATATACCTAAGAGGCTAATACCGGGTGCAATTGCCCTGGGGGCACTTTCCTTTACGATGGATGCTCTGCCCGGAACTCCTCAAATACAAAATGTCATTCCTACTACTTTTTTCAAAACATCCATTTATGCCGCTCCTGTATTAGGAACCATCGGCGGGATCTTCATCTTTACTTTAGGAATGCTTTATCTGCAGTCGAGGGTAAAAAAAGCAAAAGCTGCCGGGGAAGGGTATTATGGAACCAGGCAGGCTCAAGAAGAGATGGCAGCAGCGACTGCTGCCTTGGCTGAAGAGCCTCAGCCAGATCCAGATAAAACTCCTGAAAAGATGAAACCGTGGCGGCAGATTCTCGCATTTATGCCGCTTGTCTTAGTCGGAGTAATGAATAAAGTATTAAGCGTTTCACTCCCGAAATGGTACCCAAATGGATTCGATTTTTCAGCTATCGGCCTCGAATCTTTCGGAAAAGTCGATATGTCCGCAGTGGCTGGCATTTGGTCTGTAGAAATAGCACTCGTGATGGGGATTTTGGCTACATTCCTGTTTAACTTTAAAGAAATCGCAGCTAATTTCCAATCAGGAATCAACGCCAGTATTGGAGGAGCTTTGCTTGCTGTCATGAATACAGCGTCAGAATATGGATTTGGCGGCGTGATTGCCGCACTGCCTGGATTCAGTATTGTACGGGACGGCATTTCCCACACCTTTACAAACCCTCTCATTAATTCTGCCGTGACAACAAATGTACTGGCCGGGATCACCGGCTCCGCTTCAGGAGGGATGGGCATCGCGCTCAGCGCAATGGGAGAGCAATATTATAGAGCTGCTGAACAATTCAACATTCCTCTGGAAGTCATGCACAGAGTCGTGGCAATGGCCTCGGGCGGGATGGACTCTCTTCCTCACAATGGAGCGGTCATTACCTTGCTGGCCGTAACAGGATTAACACACAAACAAGCCTATCGTGATATTTTTGCCATTACAATCATCAAGTTCATAGCGGTTTTCTTTATCATTGCTGTATACAGTCTAACCGGCCTTGTCTAATGGCTAAAAATAAAAATGCTCTCTGTCATCAGCACAGGAGCATTTTTTCTTGCCTATTAGACCTTTTTAGACAAACAGCTGAAGGAATTCTTTTATTTAACGATGACTTCACCGTTCCAGCCGAGCATTCCGCCTTCCATATTGATTACTTTATATCCGCGCTCTTGCAGGAAGTACGCTACATTTTCACTTCTTCTTCCGGAACGGCAGACTAAAATATATTCTTTATCCTTATTAAAGTAGTCCAGATTGTTTGGGATTTCGCCCATACGGATATGCTTCGCCCCTTCAATCATTCCTTGCTGAACTTCTTCGTCTTCTCTCACATCAACGATTTCCAAATCTTCTCCTGCTTCAAGCAGCACTTCAACCTGTTCCGGCGTGATGGTTTTCAATTCATCCATATTGGCACCTCATTTTAGTCTTAAATTTCTTCCCCCATTATAACAATAAATAGGAGCAGAGTGAAATGTCATGAACAACTTGTCTCCGCACTCCTTACAGTAAATCCCATAATAATGAAAGAGTGGGAAAAATCCTCTGTTCGTTAAAATGTACAAAGCAAGGCTTGAGCTGTTAGTATAATGGGTAAAATGAATCTAATCTGCCTAGGTGCGAAAAAAGAAACAGGAGGAAAACACGTGCGCAAACTGCTTGTTCTATTACTCGTAGTTGGAGGTTTTTGGTTTGCCTATGGTAAAGATATTCCCGAGCAAGGCTATCAGGGAGTCTTTGAAAATATAAAAGAAGATGCAAATGGATTAAAAAACAATGCTGAAATTTCTTCTGCATTAACTGAGCTCAAACAAGGCGCCCAGCAATTGTGGGGCACCCTGTCAGAAAAAGTAAAACCGCTGGACAGTGGCTCTGATACAGAAGCAGAAACAGTTTCCAAACCAGAGCTGGAGAAACCCGCCGATCACTCTTTTTCCGTCCATAATATTGAACTTGGCGATTCAAAATCTGACGTAGAAAAGAAAGCCGGAAAGGCGAAGCGCTCCAGTGAGAATGAATATGGCACAAAGTGGTTCACTTATCATGACAATTACCATAATTTTTTCATGGCTGCTTATAATGATGATGATAAAGTTTCAGCCCTCTACACCAATCAGGACCTCATTAGTTCCAAACAAGGAATCGAAAGAGGAACTCCAAAAAAAGAAGTTGAAGCCAAATTGGGGGAGCCGCTGACTAAGCTAAGAAAAGGAAATGTCTTTTATCAGATCCAAAATAACGGAGAATACGGTTTATACAAAATGGAAAACAGCTATGTGACTGTTTTTTATGACAAGCATGAAAATAACACTGTCACATCCATCCAAATCGTAGATCAGAAGCTTGAAGAAGACAAGAAAGACTATTTTACTCCAGGGGATCAGAAGCTGAAGCAAGGATTTGAATTTCAGCTCTTTGATTTAACAAATGCTGCCCGGGTCAACCATAATCTTAACGTCCTTACTTGGAATGAGGAAGTTCAGGGCACAGCCCGCAAGCACAGTGACGATATGGCCGAAAATAATTATTTTGACCATACAAATCTAGCAGGAAAGTCCCCCTTTGACCGGATGGCCGATGATGATATCGCATTCCGTCTCGCAGGAGAAAACCTGGCTGCCGGACAAAACAGCAGCATCTTTGCCCATGAAGGGTTAATGAATTCACTCGGTCACAGGGAAAATATCCTTCGTAAAGATTTCCGCACGCTCGGTGTCGGGGTTGCCTTTAATAATCAAGAAAAACCATACTACACAGAGAATTATGTCACGAACTAAAAAGAAGAGTCTGGACAAAACATCCAATTTCTCACAGAGAAATTGGATATCTTTTTATTTATGCTCCATGGATTCTTTAAGAAACTCTTTTTCGATAGTGGATATTCCCAATCAATTCGTACAATAGCAATTCTTATCTCATTCTATGAGTTTTTCGCTTCCGTTCCATCTGCTTCCCTAATCCTGAACTTTTAATTCCACCGGCATATAAAAAGGCTGTTTTGCCAAGACTATATTGTCTTGGCAAAACAGCCCATGCTTTCTGATCAGCCTGCTGGAATGCTTTTATCCATTTTTCCATGTATCTGGCTCAAAATCAGCGCCCCAATCATCTGAATGATTGTTTTCACGATAATCTGCCCTATGATTGCAGCCGGGACGGCCTCCCATGGCAGCATATTGGCTCCAAGCGGACTTAATCCAACAATCACAAATACAGCTGAATCCAGCAGTCCTCCGACAAGGCCGCTGTAGAATACGCGCCATGCCAACGGCAGCTTAAGCCGCGAGTATATTTCCGTATCAGCCGTTTCCGCTATGACAAACGATAGAGCGGATGCCAAGACAATTAATAGGGTATCGCCAAGCAATGCGGACACACATGCCGATAAGACAAGTGCAAGACCGATGAAAAGATATGTTTTTTTCCGGCCGTACTTATTTTGAACAAGATCACGAAAGATAAAGGTCGCACCAATTAAAAGCGTCCCCATCGGCACGATGAATATTCCTAATTGAAGCGGCATGAATGCAGCTGTAACTACATTGGCCGCAATAATGGATAACAAGTAAAATATGATTCTCATAATCTATCTCCTATTGTTTAATCAATTCTTCTTAAACGCCTCTTTTATTCCCCCACACGAGAGCATGGAGCTGAGGGAGCACTTTCACATCATTTATCTCTGCATCGTTGATTACTCTGTCAACTAAATCTTCATATTTCTTCAGCAATCTGCCGGCAAGCTCCTGGGTGTCTGCCGTCTGAATATCGTCATTGCCGACTTGCAGGAAAAAAGGAAACTCCGGATACATCTGGTGAACCTTCTTCGCATATTCATAATCGATTTCATCAAAAATAACAATCTTTAACGAAACATGCTGATTTTCATTTTGGGCTTTCAGCTTTGACAGAATATCAGTCAGCACGATGAAATCAGTCTTCATTCCGGAGCTTGGGGGTTTAGGAGAAACCGTCAGCTCATCGATTTCATACAGCCAATCCTGCCATCTGCTTCCCTGTGTTTCAACGCCGATCTTTATCTTCTTTTCTTTTAAAATCCTGACTAATGAATCTATATTCTTTAAAAGCGCCGGATTGCCTCCTGAAATCGTAACAAACGAAAACCCCCGTCCTCCGATATTCTTCAGCTCGGCCCATATTTCCTCAGCCGTCATTTGTGAAATCAAATGTTTTCCACTGCCATTCCAGGTAAAAGATGAATCACACCAGGAACAGGAATAATCACAGCCCGCCGTTCGGACAAACATTGTCTTTTGGCCGATGACCATCCCTTCTCCCTGTATGGTCGGACCAAAAATCTCCATTACAGGAATTTTACTCATGATCCATCCACTCCCTTCTGGCTTCAGCATAACTGGTTGGTGTTTCATACAGTCTGACAAATTCAAGCCAGACGCTGTTCTGCGATTTTTCTTCTTGCAAGGCCTGCGCCATCTGTTCATAAATCCACACAACGATATTCTCCGCTGTCGTATTCATCGAAGGCAATGTTTCATTTAAATAGCGATGGTCTAAATATACTTCAATCCGTTCTTTCCACATTTCCTTTATTTCACCAAAATCAATCAGCAGGCCGCGTGAATCCGTTAATCCGCTTATTCCGAAGATGACTTTATACGTATGACCGTGAAGGTTCTTGCATTTTCCTTCATAATGATGAAGGTGATGGGCAGCATCAAAGGTGAACTCCTTGCTGACCAGAACACGCTTGGCATGATACTTCAACTCTTCCTTTTGAATATCTTCTCCAAGCTTCTGCAGCTTATCAACGATTCTGAACTCAGCCATTGGGTCAGCGCCCCTCTTTCATGCTAAGATAGTCCTCAAGCCCTTTTCTTCTTAACTTACAGGCAGGGCATTCGCCGCACCCATCTGCTATGATGCCGTTATAGCAGGTCAGTGTCTTTTCACGGACAAAATCGAAGGCGCCAAGCTGGTCCGCCAAGGCCCAGGTCTCGGCTTTATTCAGCCACATCAGCGGCGTATCAATAACAAAAGGATAGTCCATTGATAAATTCAGCGTGACATTCAGTGATTTAATAAAAGCATCCCGGCAATCAGGATAGCCGCTGAAGTCTGTTTCACATACGCCTGTCACAATATGACGGGCCCCTATCTGCCGGGCCAGCACACCTGCAAAAGAAAGGAAAAGCAAGTTTCTGCCAGGTACAAAAGTCGAAGGCAGCTCTCCATCTTCTCCATCTTTCACTTCAATGTCTTTCCTTGTTAACGCATTGGGCGCAAGCTGGTTCAAAAGAGACATATCCAATATGTGATGCTTGATGCCAAGCTCCTTTGTAATCGCTTTGGCACAATCTATTTCCAATCGATGCCTTTGATCATAATCAAATGTAACTGCCTCCACCTCGGCAAACCGTTCCTTGGCCCAAAATAAACAGGTTGTGCTGTCCTGTCCTCCGCTAAATACAATAACTGCTTTTTCTTGTTTCATCTTCTGAAAACTCCCTTATAACGAAAAAACAGCACCCTAAGAAAGAGTGCTGTTTCTTCTTAGTTTTTTTAAGAGGGTAGCTAAAAACCTCTTCCGCCTGACGCGGATTATTCAATTCCCTGTTTATCTTATAGCGAAATGAAGGGAAAATCAACTCCTGATTTTTGAAGGTTCACCAGCCCCGGCCGGCACCGCCGCCTCCGGAAGAACCTCCTCCTCCGCCGCGAGGTCCGCTGCCTCCCCCTCCTCCGCCTCGGGAGAAAAGGGATATCAGCAGATAAGAAAGCGTTCCCCCAAAGAATTTTATATCAAGAAAAACAACAGCGATGATCAGGACAATAAGCAGCCAGGCAGGAATGCCGATGCCTTCTCCTCCCTGGTTCTGCCCAGGCTGACTGTCTCCGCTGTACTCAGCTGTCGCTTCGCTGACCAGGACTTTATAGGTTTCCTTCAAAGCCTGTTCCGGCTGGCCTGCCTCTAAATAAGGGATGGTGTATTCATCTAAGATTCTCCCTGCTTTGCCGTCCGGAATCCTGCCTTCCATTCCGTACCCAACTTCAAGCCATGTCTTCTGATCCTTCATAGCCACGACCAATAAAACGCCATTGTTCTTCTCTTTGTTTCCAATTCCATATGTCCGGAAGGCTTCATTTGCAAATTCCTGAATCGGTCTTTCTCCTGTTGTCTGGACCGTCAAAATGGCAATTTGGGCAGACGTCTGATCCTCTGTCTGGCGGCCCATCCGGTTCAATTCTTCCTTTTCGCTCTGTGTCAGGACGCTAGCGAAGTCCTGTACATAGATATCTCCAACAGGTGCCGGGATTTCCTGATTTGCTGCAAATGCCCGGCCTGTCATTGCCAATAGAAGTATCAGCAGCAACCAGCTGGAGATCTTTCGGGAAATCATTGATCATTGCCCCCGAAATCCACTTCCGGAGCTTCATTAGCCTTTGGATCTGCTCTGAAATATTCTTTTTCATCAAAACCTGTCACACCTGCAACTATCGCGCCTGGGAATCGTTTCACTTTTTTATTATAAGAAGCAACCTGATCATTATAATCCTTTCGGGCTACAGAAATTCTGTTTTCTGTTCCTGCAAGCTCATCCATTAATTGTGTGAACTGCTTATCCGCCTTCAGCTCAGGGTAATTTTCGACAACGACTAACAGCCTGCTTAATGCACCTGACAATTCGTCATTGGCTGTCGCTTCCTCCTCTGGAGAATCGGCGCCTGCAAGTCTAGCCCTTGCATCCGAAACGGCTGTAATCACTTCTTCTTCATGTGCTGCATACCCTTTCACGGTATTGACGAGATTGGGGATCAAATCCAGTCTCCGCTGCAGCTGGTTTTCAATCTGTGCATAAGAAGAATCCACATTCTCTTCTGATTCAACGAAACCATTATAGCTCGAGATCAGCATGATCGCGATAATCACAATAATACCTACGATAACTGCTATTGTGGCGAGCAATCCTTTTTTCATGTCAGTCCTCACTCCCATCCTGTTATTCTGATCCATATTATTTTCCCACAGCGGGACTTATGCTAAACAATTCATACCCGAAAAGAAAAAACACATTGATTCATAAACCTGTAAATTTAATAAAGGCTTGGACAAAAATAAAGAAACTGCACCCGAATTGTTAGATGTGTCTAACAATTCGGGTGCAGTTCAAAATTTGATCTTTCACATATGCTTAATGGATTTCCGTTTCAGGGACACTTTCAGGCGGTACATGCCGATTCTGCCGTCTCTTTTGTGCTTTTTCCAGGAACCTCCATTTACAAAGCATTCATTTCTTAAGATAGATTCTTATCCCGTTCAATGAATTTTCGTTTTTTCCCGGCTCTTATTCTGTATCCCGGCTAAGTTTCAGTCTTTGTAAGCGAAGCGCATTTAGCACAACCGACACGGAGCTAAATGCCATCGCTGCCCCCGCCAGCCACGGAGCCAGAAAGCCGCAAGCTGCAATCGGAATTCCTACCGCATTGTATGCAAATGCCCAAAACAAATTTTGCTTAATATTGCTGATCGTCTTTCGGCTGAAGAACAAGGCATCCGCTATACTGTTTAAATCTCCGCGGATCAATGTGATATCAGCTGCTTCCATCGCCACATCCGTGCCCGTTCCAATCGCCATTCCTATATCGGCAGCAGCAAGTGCAGGGGCATCATTGATTCCGTCCCCGACCATGGCGACTATTTTACCCTCACTCTGAAGTTTTTTTACTTCGGCAGCTTTTCCTTCTGGAAGCACTTCCGCAATCACATGCCGGATACCGGCCTGAGCAGCAATGGCCTGCGCTGTCCGTTTATTGTCACCTGTCATCAAAATGACTTCCAGACCTTTGTCCTTCAGGCGCTGAATCGCCTCTTCTGATGTCTCTTTTATCGTATCTGCCACAGCAAGGATTCCGGCATATTTCCGGTCGACCGCCGCAAGCATAACGGTTTTGCCCTCTTGTTCCAGTTTTTCTATGATTTTTTCCGTTCGTCCAATGTCTGCCCCGTGCTTCTCCATTAATCTGCGGGTGCCTGCTAAAACATGGCGGCCGTCTACACTCGCTTGGATTCCGTATCCAGCGATAGCAGTAAAGTCAGAGGCTTGACCTGTATCTAACCCCTTTTCAGCTATACCTTCCACAATCGCCTGAGCAACTGGATGTTCAGAAAGCCGTTCAGCGGTCCCGACCCAATATAAAAGTTCTGGTTCTGTAAAGCCTTCTGCCGGAACAATATCTGTTAATACCGGCTTGCCGTTCGTCACCGTTCCTGTTTTATCTAATAGAATGGCTGTCACTTGATGGGCCGTTTCAAGATATTCCCCCCCTTTGAAGAGGATCCCTTCTTCCGCTGCCCTTCCTGAACCTGCCATAATGGAGGTAGGAGTCGCAAGCCCCAATGCACAAGGACATGCAATAACCAAAACGGCGATCAGTTTTTCCAGCGCTTCTGAAAAGTCGCCTGGAGTGACAAGAAAATACCAAATCAAAAATGTCAGAACTGCAATACCCAGGACAATGGGGACAAATATCCCTGAAATTTGATCTGCCAGCCGTTGTATCGGGGCTTTGGATCCTTGGGCTTCTTCAACGACTTTGATGATTTGAGCAAGCGCGGTCTCATGGCCGACCTTAGTCGCCCTTATTTTCAAAAATCCATTTTTATTAATGGTGGCTCCAATTACTTGGTCTCCGGCTGTCTTATCAACCGGAACACTTTCTCCAGTCAGCATCGATTCATCCAAGGCAGAGCTTCCTTCCATGATTTCACCGTCAACCGGAACCTTTTCCCCGGGCTTAACATGCAAAATGTCACCGGTAAGAACGGAATCCAACGGAATCTCCTGTTCCATTCCATCTCTAAATACGAAAGCTGTGTCAGGCTGCAGCCCCATGAGCTTTCGAATAGCTTCAGAAGATCGCCCTTTTGCTCTTGCCTCAAATAATTTCCCTAGAATAATCAAGGTGATCAGAATCGCACTGGTTTCATAATAGAGTTCATGAACATGTCCATTCATCCCAATAGATCGGATAGAAAGATAAAGACTGTAAAAATAAGCTGCAGAAGTGCCAAGAGCCACCAATACATCCATATTGGCGCTTTTATTGATAAGAGCCTTATATGCTCCAACATAAAACTGCCAGCCTATAATAAATTGCACAGGAGTGGCCAATAGCAGCTGGAACCATGGATTCAAGAAAAGATCAGGCACATATAAGAAAGAGGTAAAACGAAAATGACCGGCCATCGCCCATAGCAAAGGAAGACTAAGAATCAGAGAGACAACGAACTTCTTCTGCTGTTTCTTCACTTCCTTCTGCCGCTGATCCCGAGGCTCCTCACCATTCGATTTGAGAGCTGCTTTATATCCAAGCTTTTGTACTTTTTCCGTCATATCTCTGGTTGAAATCTGTTCCGGATTGTATTCAACGGCTGCAGTCTCCAAAGCTAAATTCACACTGGCTTTGGCAATTCCCGGCATTTTGCTGAGTCCCTTTTCAATTCGGCTGGCACAGGCCGCACAGGTCATTCCCGATATATCAAAATCAGCCTTTTCTAAAATCACTCCATAGCCAAGCTTCTCGATTTTCTCCTGGAATTCATTTTCTGACGCTATTTTAGGGTCGTAGGTAATTGTCGATTTTTCCAACGCCAGATTGACATGGGCTTTCTCAACACCTTCTATTTTATTTAACCCTTTTTCTATACGCGCTGCACAGGCGGCACACGTCATGCCTGTTATTTGAAAAGTCGTTTCCTTCCTTTCGGAAACCATAGACCGCCTCCTCCTCTCTTTCATAACAAAATATTCCCAACGTATTCTACAGCTAAAATATACCATACAGGGGTATAGTATGCAAATGAAGAATGTTGGTTCTCCGTCAAATGTTGGGGTGGCGACTCTGATCGCCATTCCTAACCAATATGTATCCCAATTCCTTTAAACTGATGGGTTAATAATATTTTGGCCCGAAAACGGCTAAAATTCCTGAATCCATACGCATTTCGTTTAAGAACCTTCGTTGAATTGTTGATTCCTTCTAAAAAACCATTCGAATACCCATAGACAAAGCTGTTTAAGATCTCTGTCTGCCAATTTTGGAGCGTGGTAATGGCTTTCTCCATTTCAGGAATGCCAGAATTCCGGACCAGCCGATAAAAGTCTCTCAGCCCCTGTTTGACCTTCCCTACATCTTCCGATCCTGATCCCTTCGCCTGAACAAACCAGCCACGATAGGTTTCCTTTAATTCGTACGCTTTTTTAAGCTCTTCCGACATACCCAAATACCGATTCAAATGCCATCTGTCTTCTTCTGTCAGGCGGTCGGAGGCCTTGTGAAAGACATGCTTCATACGTTTGCACTTCTTGCGGTCATACGGGTGAAACTCTTTCTGTACCCTTCTCCGGACACCGTCCAGCGCCCAATAGATATATCGGCAGAAATGAAAACGATCGGCCACAATCACAGGGCGGCTTAAGGCACTTTGAACCGCCGACTTAAACGAATGGCTCATGTCCATGATCACCACCTGAACCTTGTCCCCATACTTTTGAAGATAGTGTTTAATCGTATTCTTATAGCGATTAGGCAGGATATCTAAGGGCTTTTTGGTGATTCCATCGGCAATGATGAGCTGGTATTTTCCTTCTCGTGTATCTCCTTTATACTCATCAATGGCAATCACAGAAGGCAGCTTTTCCACAGAACGTATTTCACTCCGAGCCAAACGGTCAAACCGGCGGACAATAGTAGAAGACGAAGAACCGTAGGTTTCCCCCGTTTCTTTAAAGGTCTTTCCTTTAATCGCCCGTATGCCCACGGCCTGATTCCACTCAATAGATGTACGCTGGTAACGCTGTACGAACGGGTTTTGTTCCGAAAAACGCTTCCCGCATGCACAGACATACCGTCTGCGTTTGTAGAATAAATCCGTCTTCCTCTCAAACCACTTTAAGTGCTTAACCTTTTGGATCCGGTAGTCGTGAACACGGGAGGTGGGAGCTCCGCAGTCAGGGCACTGCTGGAGGCTGCGTTCCATCTCCACATATACCCTCATCGTTTCCTCCACCTGCTCTACTTTTAAAATGGTAACCCCTTCTAAACCGGGAATATTCATGGTAAAATTCATATGCACGCAACTCCATTCTCTACTTGTTTCTAGGCAACTCAAGTATAAAAGAATTGGATGTTTGCGTGCATTTTTTATGCAAACAAATTGTATGGATACCCCAACAAATAGTATAGAGCCAGAATGTTAAAAATAGAAACATCTTTTTCATTACGGTAACTAAGAATCAAGATAAATGCAAACAAGCCCGCCTATTAAGCGGACTCAAGATAAAACGAGAAAAATGAATGAATTTTGTGGATTTGCTTTAGGCCGGAGCCATATTCTTCTGTCCGGGCTCGGTCACAGATCCATCATAGGCATTTCTGTAAATCTGGAAAATGTCCTTCTTCTCAAGCATCATAGGACTGCGGGAAAGAAGCCTCGTCTGCTTTTCTGCATCCCTAGTCAATGCTTCCAATGCCTCCTCCGGAATGCTGAATCCTTTAAGCGAAGAAGGAATATTCACATCCTCCACCAGTTCCTTCAGCACCTCTACACATTTATAAGATGCCTCCTCCTGTGACAAATACGCAGAGGACACACCTAAAGCATCAAGAATATCTTTCATCCGCTTCTCACAGCTTTGGCGAATATACCCCATTACATAAGGGAGAAGCACTGCATTCGAATCTCCATGTGCAATATGGAACTGTCCTCCTAATGGATAGGCAAGAGCATGAACCCCGGCTGCACCTGCATTAAAGAAAGCGAGTCCTGCTAAATAACTTCCATAACTCATATCGGTTCTCGCCTGTTGATTTTGACCGTCTCTGACCGCTGTTCGAATTGACTGGCTGATTAGCCGTATGGCTTTCACAGCCAGTGCATCTGTCACTTCATTGGCGTTTTTAGATACATAAGCTTCAATGGCATGTGTCAAGGCATCCACGCCAGTGGCTGCCGTTACCTTCGGAGGAAGTGACAGCGTTAACTCAGGGTCGACAATGGCCACATCTGCCAGCATATAATCATGTGTGACGACATCCTTTGTTGTTTCAAGTGAAAGAACAGCGATATTCGTCACTTCGGATCCTGTTCCTGAGGTTGTCGGGATCAGAATTTTCGGAAGCCCTTTATTTTCAATGCTTTTAGTTCCAGTTAAATTCAAGTAATCAGCAGCATTTCCCTCATGAGCAGCCAATAGCGCAGCGAGTTTTGCCAAATCCAGGGCGCTTCCTCCGCCCAAGCCAATTACTAAATCAAAATTATGCTGTTTTGTGAAAGCTACAAGTTTTTCTCCGATTGCCAAGGGCGGCTCGGGCGCTACATCTGTATAAATCGTAATCTCTGCAGCATTCTCGTTTAAAGACTGAACGATTTTATCCGTAACTCCTAATTCTTTTAAAAAAGGATCCGTCACGACCAACACTTTCTTGGCCTTCAGTTTCTCAACTTCCGGAGCCAGCTTTTCTAAAGAACCCCAGCCAATATGGGTTGTAGAAGTGAACGTTATCTTATGCATAGAACAGCACTCCTTATTCGTAATATCCTTCAGTTGATTTCCTGAATCCCTTAAATTGCGCGGCGTCATGGCCGAACCAAATCTGGGAATTCGTTTCATTCGCCAAACGGCGGATTCTTTCTACTGTAGAATGGTAGCCGACCGAATCATAAATAATTCCCGGCGGCTTTACCGGCGGACCCAGGCTTTCAGCTGTATAAATGGCATCTGAAGCCAGAATGATTCCCCCTGTATCCGGCATATTTAGATGAAGGCCGAGCATTCCCCAGGCATGCCCTCCGCCAAAATTCAGTATTTCAATGCCATCTGCCAATTTCACATGATCTTCCCCGCGTTTTATAAGGCGCCATTGAAGATTATTTTTAATCCACATATCAATATCAGCCCAGATATAAGCCCCTTCCTTAACGTTCTGTGCATAGGTCTGCAGGGTTCCGTTAAATTCATCCTCCTGGACAATGATTGTGGCATTCGTGAAAAGCTCAAGACACCCCGCGTGATCCAGATGGAGATGGGAAGCTACAACATACTTAATATCCTCCGGTCTTACCTTCAATTGTTCCAGCCGATGATGCAGATAGCATTCTTCCGGCATATTGATTGGAAAAGCCTTTTGAGTAAATGCGCTCCAGCGTCCTTCTGCCCCCATTGCATTTGGATTGCATGCCGTATCAAACAGAATTTTCCCTTCCGGATGATCAATCAATACCGTATAAACCGGAAATTCTACAAATTCATTCGGCTGGTTCGGATGATCAATTGTAGCTGGATTATGCATAGCAATCATATAATTTTTGTCCATTCGCATCGTCCCATTGTCCATCACGTAAAGCTTGGGATGCTGATTAATCACATTCATTCACTTTCATCTCCTTTAATAGTCGGCTATTCTTTGAGATTCAAGTTTCCATTGCTGCCAGCGCCATATTGAGAATCCTTACAAATCCCTCTGCAACGTCCTTTATGTACATACAACAGATGAAAATGAATACGTAACCATTACAACTCAAAATCTACTTAATTAGCATTTCTTGATTGTTATTTTCTTACAAATAGTTTACCAGATTCCAATCCGATATTGCAAACGCTTACTTTTCTTTTTTTAAACAAGCCAGCGCCTTTCCTTATTTCTTAAAAATTCAAAGATACTTTAAGGATTGACGCCCATTATTGCGGGAGGCTGAAGCTGTTTTTCCGTTTCTGCAGTCAGCCTCCATCCTGAAGAATGAAACACTACCGTTCCATCCTGATCGGTCCTAAAGATCTGGCTTTTACATGCTTTTAAAAGTCTTAAGACTTCAGGTGTCGGATGGCCGTAATCATTGTCCCCTAAACTGATGACAGCAAATTTCGGCTTTGCCTTCTTTAGGAAAGATGCCGTTGTCGAGGTATGGGATCCATGATGTGCTACTTTCAAAACATCTACTTTCGGAATCAGCCCCCGCTCAATTAAATCTTTTTCTGCTTCTTTTTCAATATCCCCCGTAAAAAGAAACTTTTTCTGGTGATGTTTCAGCAATAGAACCGCACTCCAATTATTTAAATCCTTTTTGTCATAGCTTTTCACAGGCGCCAGAAAGCTAAGGGAAGTCTTTTTAGCTTTTGTTTTAATCACGACCCCGTTTTCCGCCTTCTTAATTTTAAGTCCCTTTTTCTGTACGGCCTTCAGAAAGTTCTTATAGGAAACTGTCGCATGGGCTACCTTGGAAGCATATATATTGTTGACTCGAAACGTTTGAATAACTGCAGCGAGTCCTCCAACATGGTCTCCGTCCGGATGGGTAAGAATAACCGAATCAATCGTTTTCACCTTCAGTTTTTTCAGATATGCAATGATTTGCTGGCTTTTTTCCCGCTCTCCGCCGTCAATCAAATAATTTTCTCCGCTGCTCGTCTGAATTAAAGCCGAATCCCCCTGGCCAATATCAATGAAATGCACAGTCAGCCGGGATCCCGCATCAGCTTTTGTGATTCCTCCGGATAAGGTAAAGAAAAGAACTATAACGATTAACAATTGCAGTTTTTTCATACCCCGTTCCGCCTTTCCGAAATAGTGTAATCCTATTTTCCTTAAAAAGACCGGGTTTTATACGGTGAATAAATCGAAGGTACTCTTTACACAGTTTGCTAAATAAAGCAGCCTGCCAGTCAAAAAAACAGGCAAGAAAGGCACATTCCCTTTCCGCCTGTTTTCATGCTGTATCTCTTTATTACGCTCATTCTCGAATGAAATCCCTCTCTGACTTTCCGATAAAATAAAGCCGGTGCAAAGGACGGGTCATGACGACGTAGAGCAATTTGACATCCAGCTCACTGTCTTTTACATACGTTTCATGCAGTGACAGAGCAAATACAGCGTCAAATTCCAAGCCTTTAGCCAAATAAGATGGAAGAATGACCATTTTATCTCTTGGAATGGAGGCTTCTTCTTCGAGCAGCACAGCTTCATTAGAAAATTCTGAGAGATTCTTGAAAGCTTCCCGCCCATCTGCCATCGTTTTTGTGATGACGGCGAATGTCTTCATCCCTTCCTTCTTCAGCTCATTTACTCTGTCTGAGAGATTCTTGACCCACTCAGGACCTAGCATGATGAATTCAGGTTCTCTTCCGTGCCGGACAACCGGTTCAACCTGCGGAAAACGATAAGGCAGAAGGTCCAGTAATTTATTGGCCTCATTCATAATTTCAATCGTCGTTCTGTAGCTCTTCTTCAGCTCTGTATAAGTGGCACGCGGGAAAATATCTTGGTGCACTGCATCCCATGATTCCAAGCCTCGATAAGAATAAATTCCTTGGGCCAAGTCGCCGACCAGCGTAAACATGTCTGTATCTGAAGAGGTTTTTAAAGCCTGGAGCTGCATAAAACTATAATCTTGGGCTTCATCAATGACAATATTTTTAGCCTGATTTTCCTTTTTCACTCCAAATAGCAGCGAATGAAGGTAAAGAAGCGGTCCCAGATCCTCCAATTCATATTGTTTTTTATGAAGAAGAACTTTCTGATAGCTGCAAATCCTTGCTGCTTCTTTCAGAGAAAGGGAAAAACCGCTGTACTCCGATAATTTGCCGGGATCCGAGAACAGTTCCTTATAATATGGAAGCAGAGTCTTCCGTTCAAAATTCTTAAAATACCGCTGGACTGAGGTTTTGATTTCCCGTTGGACTTCCGCTTCCCTTTCTTCTTTCTTGGCCAGGAAGTTTGTGACATATTCTCTTCTCATCACCGGGTCTTCCACCTTGGTCAGTGCCCTGTCAATCTTTCTTTCATAAAACTCATTCACACGTCCGAGCATCGTTTTCTTCTTTGCTTTTACTTGGTTCTGCAGGATTTGTCTAAGCTTTTCAACACGCGAATAGACCGGAAGATACCAATATTCCTCGGTCAAAAGCTTGCTGAACTTTCTTTTTGAATACAGTCTGTAAGTATCACAATAAAAATCTTCATTTGGACAAAAACGCAAAAGGATATCCTGCACATATCTGTCCAAAATCTCTTTAAACATGAGAGATCCTTTCATTCTGGATATCCAAATCGATTCTTCAATTTCAGAATCATGTGTTTCCAGCAAATTAACAAGCTTTCTATCAGGAATAATGTACAATTTCTGTTCAATGGCAAGCTGGACATATTCTGCCAAGGTGAATTGCTTCGCCTTTTCCACCCCTAATTCCGGGAGGGCTTCTGAAATATAATCGATGAACAGCCGGCTTGGAGCCAGGATCATCAGCTGACGGGGATCAAACTGTTCTTTGTACTGATATAGAAAGTATGAAATACGATGGAGCGCTATCGTTGTTTTTCCGCTTCCTGCTGCCCCTTGAACGATGATTGGCTTATTCAGGTCCGCCCGTATAATTCTATTCTGTTCCTCCTGAATGGTTGAGACAATATCCGTCAATCGGCTGCTCGAGCTTTTTGCTAAAGATTCCTGAAGCAATTCATCCGTAGTCGTCAAATCAATATCCCGGATTTCCTGAAGCTGCCCGTCTTCAATCATCAGCTGGCGCTTAAGAGTGATCTCCCCTGAAAACAGTTCTCCCTCTGCCTCATATTCGACCGGTCCGACCCGCCCCTCATAATAGAGGTTAGCTATGGGCGACCTCCAGTCCACGATGATTTGCTCCTGCGTTTCACGCTGATATAAAGACGTCTTTCCGAAATACAGATTCTCGTGAATTTCATTTCCCTTCCTGTTAAAATCCACTCTCGCAAAATACGGTTTTCCCTGCGCTGCCTTCAGGCTTTCCAGCTCGGTTTTGGACATTTCAAAGAAATTGGCAGTCGTCAGGAGTTCTGAATACCTCCCAGACTCCTGCCAATCCTCATCTCCAAAGGTTTCCTGCATATATTTCCTGAATTGATCTTTGCTTGATTCAGCTGTCTTGATAATTACATCCATATAACGCTTTGTAAAATCCAGCCTTTTTTGTTCTTCTTTCATATCCGGATGCTGCTTCGATGCCACCTGGCTTCCCCTGCCTTTCGAAATCACATTACTGACAATCGTATGCAGCGGTGAAATGGAAATTCATAGTATCAAACCTGGTGCCTTTTTGCAAAAAAAATCCGATTTCAAAAAGCCTCTTCAACATATTTATATACGAAAAGTTCGATTCTTTTTTCCTTTATTCCTTCCTCGAAAATTTATATTTACTTTTCAATTTTATGGGAGTATGATATCTGCAGTTTCACCGCGATACCCGCCGAAATCATTTCGTATGGTGAAACCGTCCTATTTGGATACCGATTCAGGAAGAGGGAATCCTTCTTAAAAGCGGGACTTCCACAACACGAAGAAAGAAGGTGGAACTGCCGGACACATCACCCACTGCCCGTTCATTCTAAAACTCGCAGGGTGTTCATCGGATTTGTCTGGCGTCAATTAGTTTGTTAGTTTCACAATTTCTGCTGGCAGGTGTTTTGTATGATGTCATCTTTAAAAAGATTTTTAATCGGCCGTCCGCTGAAATCCGAGGATTTAGGCGAACAAAAACTTAATAAAAAAAAGGCCTTGGCCATTTTATCTTCAGATGCCCTATCCTCTGTTGCCTATGGGCCTGAGCAAATATTGATTGTATTAATCACATTAGGAGCTGCCGCTTACTGGTATTCGCTACCGATTGCGGCAGGGGTGCTTGTCTTATTAACAGCCTTGATTCTATCTTACCGTCAAATTATCCATGCTTATCCGCATGGAGGCGGGGCGTATGTCGTTTCCAAAAATAATCTCGGGACAAACCCTGGATTAATCGCCGGCGGCTCCTTGCTGGTGGACTATATCCTGACAGTTGCTGTCAGTGTATCGGCAGGAACGGATGCCATTACTTCGGCCTTTCCATCCCTGTACGTCTATAATCTGCCCATCAGTATTCTATTTGTTATTGGGCTGACCATCTTGAACTTACGCGGTGTAACAGAATCGGCTTCCGTCCTTGCCTATCCGGTCTATTTGTTTATTTTAGCACTGGTGCTTTTGATTGGAACAGGTGTCTACCAGGTTTTCACAGGAAGTATTCATTCCGGGCACCATGCACCAATCGGGACACCTGTTGCCGGTATCAGCTTATTCATTCTGTTAAGAGCTTTTGCTTCAGGAAGTTCTGCTCTTACCGGAGTAGAGGCGATTTCAAATGCCATCCCGAATTTTAAAGATCCTGCTCCCGCTAATGCGGCAAAGACCCTAACCGCCATGGGGCTGATCCTTGCCTTTTTATTTACGGGAATTGTCTTTTTATCCTATTATTTAAGCATTGTTCCAAGCCGGGAAGTCACAGTCGTCTCACAAATAGCGGAAACGATTTTCGGAAGAAATTCCCTATACTTCTTCGTACAAGGAACGACTGCCCTGATTCTTATATTAGCAGCCAATACAGGTTACTCTGCCTTTCCGCTGCTGGCCGTCAATCTGGCAAAAGACAAATTCATTCCGCGAATGTTTACAATCAGGGGAGACCGTTTAGGCTATTCAAACGGGATTATTGTACTGGGACTTGCCTCCATTCTCCTTTTAATTGTTTTTAAAGGCCATACAGACCGACTGATTCCGCTATATGCAGTCGGCGTCTTCATTCCATTTACGCTCTCTCAAAGCGGAATGATGATGAAGTGGATTCGGGAAAAGCCAAAAGGGTGGGTCACAAAATTCTTAATCAATACAGCCGGAGCTATCATATGCTTTGCCATCACCATCATCTTCTTTTTGACTAAATTCAGTGATGTCTGGCCTGTACTTGTGTTTCTTCCTGTCATCATTCTCGTTTTTTATCAAATTAAAAAGCATTATGATTCAGTCGGGGAGCAGCTGAGATTGAATCCAGAACTGACAGCCGTGCCAATAGAGGGGAATATTATCATCGTGCCGGTAGCAGGTATAACCCATGTTGTAGAAAATTCCTTGAATTATGCGAAGTCCCTGTCTCCCGATCAAATCATTGCTGTATATGTAGCTTTTGAACGGGATGAAGAAAGAAAGTTCGAGAAAAAGTGGGAGAAATGGCAGCCTGATATTCGGCTTGTCACGCTGCATTCCCGATATCGGAGCCTGATCCAGCCGCTGACCAAATTTGTGGATATCGTGGAACATAAAGCGAGAGAATCAAATTATCAGGTCACTGTCGTTATTCCGCAGTTCATTCCGAAAAAAGGATGGCATAATATTCTGCATAACCAATCCAGTTTATTAATAAGGGCCTTCCTGCTTTATCGGAGAAATGTCGTGATTACCACCGTTCCCTATCATCTGAAAAAATAGGATAGGCTTTTTTTGAACTTTTGCTGATGAAACCTATAATGATTTTCCCGCAGGCATCAGCCAGCGGGCTTTTCATATTAATAGACAGTTTAAGTATGAAAAAGCTAAATAACAAAATATCTTTCATCTATTCAGATAGAAAGAGCAGGCAGCGCTTTTTCAAATCTGACAATATGAGGTATAATAGGATCGAGTGAAATGCACTTTTTTAATTCAAAGGAAATTTCAGCTGTAATCATGGCTTTGTTTCCTCTTATACCTAGATTTTAATAGAAAGTGAGTGGAACCTTATGGGCCGCAAATGGAACAATATTAAAGAAAAAAAAGCATCAAAGGATGCAAATACAAGCAGAATTTATGCCAAATTCGGGCGTGAAATTTATGTGGCTGCAAAGCAAGGGGAGCCGGATCCGGAATCTAACCAGGCGCTGAAGGTCGTATTGGAAAGAGCAAAGACTTACAATGTTCCAAAAGCGATCATTGACCGTGCCATTGAAAAGGCTAAAGGCGGTTCAGACGAAACATATGATGAACTCCGTTATGAAGGCTTTGGCCCGAACGGCTCCATGGTTATTGTCGATGCCCTTACCAACAATGTAAACCGGACAGCTTCTGATGTACGGGCAGCATTCGGAAAGAATGGCGGAAATATGGGAGTTAGCGGATCTGTAGCTTATATGTTCGATGCGACTGCTGTCTTTGGCATTGAAGGCAAATCAGAAGAGGAAGTATTGGAACTGCTTATGGAAGCAGACGTTGATGTTCGTGATATTAATGACGAAGAAGACTCCGTCATTATTTATGCGGAACCTGATCAATTCCATCAAGTTCAAGAAGCATTAAAAAATGCGGGCATCACAGAATTCACTGTTGCTGAATTAACGATGCTTGCGCAAAACGATATCACCCTTCCTGAAGATGCACAGGCACAATTTGAGAAAATGATTGATGCCATTGAGGATTTAGAGGATGTTCAGCAGGTTTATCACAACGTAGAACTAAATTAATGGATCTCATCGCAGGAGATGCTGAAAAAAGTATCAACTTTCTCACAGAGAGGGTTGATACTTTTTTTGCTATACTGCACTGATTTCCGTTCAGAGACATTTTCCTTTAGCCACGGGCGTGTTTGCCTCAGAAATAACCCCTTCATTCATCCAATAAGTATCATTTTCATTCTATTTTATTTCTCTGTCGGCTGCTTTCCCGCGATTTTTATGCAATTCAGGGCATCCGAGCACCAAAATGCTCTCCAGCTATAGTTTTAAAATTCTCAAATTCCCGTATCTTAGAAACCAGACCGTTCGCTAAAACAATGTAACTATGATCGTTTGTTTTCTTTTATTATACTTTTATTCCTCACTGTAGGTTACTTCCTCATCTTTTCTCTTTAGTCAACGATTAAAAAAATGTGTGATGGGTATAAAAGAGTTACCGTATGAAAGAGACTTGCTTATGGAAAGAATAATAAAAGGCTGAACAGCAAACAGCAGGTCCCGAATACGCTGGCATATTACCAGACTTGCCTCACTTTTCAGCCTTTTCTGAAGGTACCGATTTCCATTGACAATTATAGCGGCTCTCTCTATATTAATACAAGTACTTGTATAAATCTTCACTGCCAGTGTGTTATAATTGCTGGATTTTCGTAAACATAGATCTTGCCTAAGGAAATGGCCAGATGAACGATCCCCTGGCTTATTTCCTTTTTTATTTGGCACGTTTCGTATATATAGAATCATTGAATCAGCAAATTTCAAAAACATCGCAGCAGACTGTAATGTCAACAAGAAGAAGGAGATCATTATGAGCAATAAAAAACTGGGTTTATGGATTTTAACGGCGTTAGTCGTTGGTAATATGGTAGGGTCAGGCATCTTTATGCTCCCGCGCCAATTAGGCGAAGTTGCCAGCCCTGCCGGTTCTATCACTGCATGGGCAGTAACAGGTGCCGGAGTTCTGATGCTTGCATTAGTATTCGGCAATCTTGCTATCAGAAAGCCTCACCTCTCCGGCGGGCCTCAGCTTTATGCCAAAGAGCTTTTTAAAAAAGACAGTCAATTCGCTATCCTGTCAGGCTATATGTCAACCTGGGGCTACTGGATCGGAAGCTTGATTGGAAATATTGCGGTGATTACGACCTTTGCCGGTTATTTATCCGCTTTTTTCCCTATCCTTTTGAGTCAGGCAGAGTTTTTCACTATTGCCGGAACAAGTATCAAGGTTGGCAATGCTTTGACTTTTGCTGTCTGTACGATTCTTTTATGGGGCGTCCATTTCATCATTTTGAGAGGCGCGGATGAGGCAGGTAAAGTAAACTTTATTGCAACAGCTGCTAAAGTACTGGCCTTCTTTGCTTTCATCGTAATTGGGTTATTCGCTTTCGAAAAATCGAATATCGTGCCTTTTTCTGCAGCGGTTGTAACCGACGGACATTCCATTGGTATTCTCGGACAGGTCAATCATGCTGCCTTGCTTACATTATGGGCATTCATCGGTGTCGAGTCTGCCGTTGTTTTTGCATCCAGAGCGAGGAAACAGGCAGATGTCAAACGGGCAACTATCCTTGGTCTTTTAATTTCATTGGCTATTTATATAGGAATCAGCACACTTGTTATGGGAATTCTTTCTCCCGCGGAGCTGGTTACATCAGACAAACCTTTAATTGATGCGTTCAGCTCTGTAGTTGGACCGATTGGCGGAAAAATTCTAGCCGCTGTTGCCTTAGTCAGCTTCTTTGGATCAACCATCGGCTGGGTAATGCTCAGTGCAGAGGTTCCATATCAGGCGGCCAAACAAGGCATGTTTTTACCGAGATTTCTAAAAACAAACAAAAATAACATGCCGCTCTTTTCAATGGTCGTCACGAACCTTTTTGGCCAGGTTTTTATTTTCTCTACTATTTCGAAATCAATTGCTTCTGCCTATGAATTCATGATCATCGTGGCAACATTATCATATTTAATCCCATATCTCATTTCTTCCGTTTTCCAGCTTAAGATGGTTCTTACGGGAGATACTTACAGGAATGGAAAAGGACGGATAACAGACGGAGTGATAGCGGTCTTGGCCTCTGCCTACTCTATTTGGGTGATTTATGCAGGAACAGCTGACTGGTCTACTTTCCTTCTCGGAGTTGCACTCTTACTAAGCGGATTGCTGTTTTACAAATGGGTTCGCCCGGCAAAATCCGCCCTTTAAATCAACCGTACTTGCAAAAAAGATGGAATTCGGCATTCAGTCCGGATCCCATCTTTTTTTATATCGTAAGAAATCATATACTTCTATCCTCAGTAAATCGGCAAAAGGCAAATGCTTGGTTCTGTTTTTTATCATTGGCCATATTGTTTGCTTTTTGGGCCTTTATAAAACCATTAGCTGCCTCCCACACTAATCCAATGATAAACAAAATAAATAGCCATAATGTTACTCTCTCCCAGACAGCCGTTATTACATAATATGCTTCACTGCCTGCAGCAACTAATCCGCTTTCTGTTAGTTGATTCATAAAGCTTGGATTCCAAATAGCTGGCTCGCTAACAACAAATAAAACCCCAATTATTGAAATTGCATTTACAATGGCAGTAACTAGGGCAAGTTTCATTGTCCATCTGCTATAAACAAGTTTTAGACATTCTTTTATTATGCCCATTCCAAATATCAGCAAGATGAATAGCAAGAAATAGCCATACGTTTCTTCATTAAAAAATGGGATAACCTTACTAAACTTTCCTCCTTCATATAGCCAGACACCTAAATACTCACTGGAAAAGCTGAAAAACATCATACCGATGATATAAAAAATGATTCCTGTAATCACTTCTCCTCTTCTAATCTGCCCTTTTGGATGAGGGACTGCCGGCAATTTTGAAGGCTTCCAACTATTAGTTCCTTTCAAATCAACTTTCTTTGACCTTTTCCCAAAAACTTGAATCATTGCAAACACAAATGTTGTCCACCCAAAGGCAAATGGCAATCCAGTCACTAAATCAACCAGAACAGATTGGAAGGAATCTAAAATAGAAGACGGATCTACAATAAGATTGAAACCAAACGAAGAACCAATAACCACAATCGCAGCAATTACAGTCATTTTCAATACCAGGATATAAGGACCAAATAGTTCCGGCCCAATAAGATATCGTTTCGTTCCCCGATATTGTTCAGCCAGTATTCGAGGTTCTCCCAGTGCCAATAACACTTCTTCCACATGCTGTTCAGTCACTCGGCCTTCTTGTACCCGCTCTTCAAGCATATCTTCAATTAAACTCCGAAGCTCTTTTGCAATGTCATCTCTTTGCGGCTGCGGTAAATTCTGAGTGACTGCGTAAACATATCGTTCAATTATTACCATACTCTCACTCTCCTTTATTTTGAAGTAACTGATCCAAACGGACTTCCATACTCTTCCACTCCACAACAAGCTGTTCAAAAACCTCTTTTCCCATCTCGCTTAAGAGGTAATATTTCCGGGGCCTTGATTCATTCGTGTCCCATTTGCTTTCTAAAAGACCTTGTTTTTCCAATCTTCGTAGTAAAGGGTACAATGTTCCCGCTTCTACATGAAAATTCTTTTCTTCTAAAGAAGCTACAAGAGAATATCCGTATTGCGGTTTACAAAGCTGACTCAAAACACCAATCGTAAGAGTTCCGCGTCTTAATTCATGCATCAATTTATCTAAATGTTCATTCCTGTCATTCATCTCATCAGCTCCTGATTTCATTATACTGTGTATAATACACTATTACTACTTATATAATATTATTCACTGGCTTAAAAGAGTCAGCTGCATACACCCTATTGTTAACTTGGAGATTTTAATGGCCCGATAGACTTTCATGAACAAAGAAAGAGTTCTTCTTCATTCCAACTCTTTTAAATCTGTATTCAGATCCTAACGATTTCTCTTAATTTCTGTCCACAGAGGAACAAACGTTTGTTATAATAAAGACACTCCTCTGCCCCTGACTGATCAACAGTTACGCATAAGGAAAAGTATACATAGAAATAGGTGAATATCATTGAATGGAACGGCTCACACAGCAATAGGAGCGGCAGCAGGATTTATTGTAGCTAATACCTTTCAATCTGAACCTTCAGCCACAATTTTATTAGTAAGTCTTGGAGCGGTTTCAGGGCTGGTGCCTGATCTCGATATTGACGGGAAACTGAGGGGACGGATCACTTTGCCCCATACCGTCATTCGCACTGCTTCCCAGCTGATTGGATTTTTAATGATTTTCTACAGCCTTTATGAAGGAACGGCTAAGGAAAGAATATTCGGAGTAGCGCTCGGCATTGCTATGATTGTTCTTTCTTCCCTGATCAAACAGAAACATATGCTGATCCTGACAGGAGCCGGAGTGATTGCGGGCGGCTTGTCCCTGCAGGAAAGCTGGCTGATGTTACTTGGAATCTATATTATTGCCGCATCTCTGGTCTCCCACCGGAGTTATACGCATTCTATCCTCGGAACCGTATTTTTCGGAATGATTGCCTCTCGTTTAGAAGCTTCAATCGGAGTTCCCGGAGTATATTATGCTTGTTTGGCCGGTTATATCAGTCATTTGGCAGCAGATATGAAAATCCTGCCGGTCAATAAACGGGGGATTAAACTGTTCCTGCCCCTTTCATCAAAAGAAATATAAATAAAGCCGGCAACAAAAAACCGTTTGGAATAAACTGGCACCTATGTCAAGGACACTATAAAAAAAGAGCTTAAGCAACGAGAAGATGATTCCTGTATTGAATAGGGGTCATCTTTTTTAAGTTCCACTGATATCGATAATTATTATAGTAAACCATATAATGATTGATTTTTGCCTTCAATTCTTTTAACGTTTTAGCCGATTTATAATCCACATCATCTTTTAGATGACCAAAGAATGACTTCTGAGGAGCATTATCCCAACAGTTGCCTTTACGAGACATAGATTGCCTAAGACCATACTTGTTTAATAGCTTTTGATATCTTGGACTAGTGTAATGACTTCCTTGATCTGAGTGAATGAAGGCTTCTGGATGTAGCGTTACTTTCTTGTTGCTCATTAATTTCTGTATCTTTTTACGACTAAAGATAATGCCATTGTTCTTTTCCAGTATCATTTTTATAGAACGTGACCCTTTCTTATATCCTCGATGATTAAATGCCTTTACTATCATCTTTTTTGCCTCTAGGTCTAATAATTCTCTTGCATCTCGGCTGCTGGATGCCTTTAAGTAGCTATAATATCCCGAACGAGATACATCTAATAGCTGACAGAAATATGAGGTCATTCCTTTAAAACGATTCTGTTCAATGGTCTCATAAATCAACTGATATACTTTACTCGGGGCTAGATTTTCTCTTCCTTTTAGCAGCCTCCTTTTCTGTCACTTCTAGCTTTTTTAATAGTTCTACCTGTCCCTCAAGTAACTTAATTTGTGCTTTTGTCTTTCGATCACCTCAGAAGGGGTAAGCTCTCGTTTTAATGCTCTGCCAGAACTTACTTTCCTTGAATCTGTAAGTCCAATTACTCCATTTTTTTCATATGCCTTCTTCCACCTACAAGCTGCTTGTTCCATTCTGCTTTGTCCTATAATCTCAATATCAAAGCCGTTCTCCATAAAAATCTGACGCGGAAGTTTACCAGACAAATACTCATCCATAAATCTATTTTTAAAGGTGTCAGTATAGGTAATTGCTTTTTCACTAACACGTTGAACATTTGGATTCTGTTGAAGTGCTTTGATCTCTTTAGCTGAAAATGTAATCTTACTCATCCTGTCTCACCTCATCTCCATATCTTAAAATTCAAGTATATAAAAAAATACCAGTAGTTAAAACACTCTTTTTTTGAGTGTCTTAACCACTGGTACCATATTACAAACGTTTTTTTCTATTTATTTCATTCAAACATTAATATCTACTTTGGCATCTTTCTGCAGTTTTTCAACATGTTCAGCCAGTTTTTCCTGTTTCTTCTGCTGTTCCAAGGTTTCTACGATTTGAGGCTTCAAATCTTTTAATTCGGGAATCTCTTGTCCGCTTTCTTTGCCTTGGGCTGTCATCTGATCATAATATTGCTGCACTTCCTGATCCGTTGCTTCCTTCACTTCGATTTCTTTATCCATATACTTCGTATATTTAATATTTTCTTCTACTTGTACGTTGAATTCATCCTCTGTAAGACCCGCTTCTTTCAATGCTTTTTCAAAAGCTTTGTCATCCTCATACTGACCTTTGATATCGCTCATCTGTTTTTTTATTTCGTCTTTAGAGGCCGTATAGCCCTTTTTATCCGCATCCTGAATCAAAAGTCTTTGGCCTACAAGGGACTGGATTGCCTGGTCTTTTACATTTTCAGCTGCATCCTTTTCGGTTGGGTCCTGACCCAGCTGCTGCATTTGCATTTGCACCATGGAAAGAGCGTTGTTATATTCAGCTCCCATGATTTTCTCATCGTTAACCGTAGCTACGACCTTTTTTTCATCGACCTTTTGTTTGTCCATTTTTTTCTGAAGCTCAGCTTGTTCTTCTTGCTGTTTCTCTTCCGTTTGGGCCGTTTCTTTTTTATCCTTATCTTGATCTGCTTCCTTATCAGAATTGCAGGCTGCAAGCATCATTGCCATTAATCCAATTATGACAGGTAGTAGTAATTTCTTCATGTAACTGTCTCCTTCCGTTACTCCATAGTAAACGTTCTCTACAGGGCATTATAAAGGAAGTTCACAGTAAAAGAAAACATTTATTATATTTTTTACTGAAAATGACATTTTTCTTCCGCAGGAAAGCGCTTAAGAAGCCGCTCCTGGAAATTGAATAGTGAATTTCGTCCCCTCTCCTGTTTTGCTCTCAATCTTGACCTTTCCTTTCATTGATTCAATCAACTGGAAGGAAATCATCAATCCCACACCTGTACCATTTTCCTTTGTTGTATAAAATGGGGTGCCTAAATTCCTAATTTGAACAGCTGACATCCCTTGCCCGCTGTCCTTTATCTCTATATATACATTTTCTTCCTTTTCATAGGCCTGCACACTTAAGATGCCGCCTGCTTCCATCGATTCAATCCCATTTTTGATGATATTGACCAATACTTGTTTAATTTCCGCTTTATTGCCCTGAATAAACAAGGGTTCTTTAATAAGTGATTCAATAGTAATGCTTTGGATATTCGAATAGGATTTCATCAATTCAACCGTGTTTCGAACTTCTTCGGAAAGGTTAACTAAATCAGATCCTTCTGTATGCGGTTTCGCCAGAGATAAATAATCATTGATAATAGCTTGTGCATGATTCAATTCATTAAGAGCAATCTTAATATAGTTTTTATGCGAGGCATGGACGTGCCCGTCACTTTCCATTAACTGAAGAAAGCCTCTAATCGTAGTTAGCGGATTACGGACTTCATGGGCTACAGATGCTGCCAGCTGGCTGATGACATTTAACCTTTCAGCTCGCTGTAAATCCTTGCTCATGGCCCAGCTATGATATAAGTTTTCAATCAGGAAGGTAATGATCAGTAAAATGACCCAGACGAACAGATAGAAAGTCACCAGCAGGGGGAACTGTTCTGACTGGCCATTCAGCGTCAATATGAGCGCTTTGCTGCCAATGAATAGCCAGTAGATGATACTGATCAGATATATTTTCTTTTTTTTATACGCATTGTTGAGCCGGCCTTTCAACAGAAGAAACAATACAGTCAGAAAGGTATAGCATATTACGCTTAAAATAATTCCGTCTCCGCCAAATGCAAGTCTGATGATGAACAGCACAGCGACCAGAGTGATACCTGACGAAAAACCGCCAAATATAAAAGCAATCATGATTGGCAGGACCCGGAAATCATAACGGTAATCTGTATTATATTCAATTGGAAAAGACATCACCATCAGCAGCATAAAAATGAGAATTAAGGTCAAATTTACTTTATTTCGTCTGTTCATATTCTCATTGATGAAAAAATAATAGGCGAGGATAGGAACGAGCACTAATAATAATTGAAATAGCATTTCCGCAATCATAGTATCCTCCGAAAATGGTCCGTCTTTGTCATATTTTCATTATACTCTGTCAAAATTAAACAATAAATAGGAAGATTTTCAATTTTCTCTCTTCAAAAGATCATTTTTACATACGGGGTGTCATTAATGAGAAACTCCTCTGCTCCATTCTCTATTTTCCTGCTCACTGCTCACAGCATCCTGGATTCTTATTTTCCGTATTTCCAGTTCCATTCCTCCCTTCTTCTGCTCCCTGTAAAACATAGTTATTCAATCAGCATCAAAATATAACATTTTTTCTGGAAAAAAGAGGATTTTTTCAGAATAGAGAAGGAAAAAGAAATTTTTCAGGGAATTTGTAAGAAAATGATTTTTTAAAGGAGGAGTCCAAATGAAGTCCCAATTGTCAATAGAACTGGATTATCAGCAATTGTTTGACAAGCTGTTAGATTGCGGAGATATAGAAATCCCAATTTCTGATTGTGATTTGCAATTTTTCATCGAGGATCGTCTTGAAGAATTGAACATCAGCCACCGAAAAATAATCCCTCCAAGAAAGAAGAAAGCGGCTCCGGAAAAGGTCATGATCATTAAATTAAATGGATAGCGTTCAAAATAGAATCAGCACTTTATAAAAGAAAAAATAAAGGACCTGAGCCGGTTGAATGCCGAACTCAGGTCCAGAGATTATATGGATTTCAGCAGGAGTTTTTTCAAAAGCGGGGTGAAATATTCAGGGATAAAGGCAACACTCGGAATCAGTATTTGCTCTTTCCCATAGATATTTTCCATCATTTTCTCTTCACTCTCGGCTATCATTCCGTCCGCCAGGAAGATCCCGACTGTGTCGATTCTTTTTTTTCTTGCAGCCAGGACTGCCGTATGAGTGTCGACTATTCCATTTTGATCATATTGAGCAGCAGCGGGCTCGCCATCTGAGAAGACAAGAAGGAATTTATTTGTCTCTTTTCTTTTCTCCAATTCCTCCGTCATCACCCTAATGCTAAATCCATCACGGTTATCCTCCTCCGGCTCCAGCTGGAGAATTTTTGCTCCGCTTTGATAAAAGGAATCTTCAAAAGAATGGATTCTATGAAAATAATTCGGCTGGTAGCCTTCCTTGACTCCGTTAGCATCCTCCCAGAAACCGACAATAGAATGAGGAATTTTCAATTGTTTCAGAACTTCATGAAACAGCGCAATTCCCCGCTTTGTTTCATGCATCTTATTATGCATGGAAGCAGAGCAATCTACTAAAAGCGTAAAACATGCATCAATTTCTTTCGATTCGTTGTTTTTTTTATAAAAAACTCTTGGCTGGTCTTCCAAGACAAGCGGGAGAAGCTTTTTAGACAGTCGGCCGAAAGAAAGATCCCTTCTCGGAGAATTTTTTTTGTGTTCCAAGATTTTTTCAATGGTTCCGGCTAATTTTCTCTTATACGGTTCAATCTCTTTTACCATACTGCGATAGACTTGCTCATCCGAAGCAGAAGGAGATTCAGCCATCTTGGAAAGCTTGACAGCAAAACGGTTCATTTCACCATAGTTGCCGCCGGACTGCCTTCCAGTCTGATCTTCTGATTTCTGCAGGGCATCCTTCCCCTCATAATCCTTCTGTCTGCTTTCTCCCGATGCTCCCTGTACCGATGCCAGCGCCTGGTCTGCATCCTCCGCTTCTCTTGCGCCGCCGCCCATTAAATTGGTTCTAGTTCCCTGCTCCAGTTCAAATTGAAGAAAGGTTTGATTGTTTTCTCCATTCTTTGTCTCGCGATGCCAGGTAGAAAACTGTTCATCCATATATTCATTTTTTTCCTGATCCAGTTTCTCTTCTCTTTCTGCCGCCGGATCATCATTTCTTGTCATTTCATCAAATAATGTATCCCGCTTATATAGGTCGATATGGTTCACTGGCAGGATAAAATATTCATTGATCATATCATCATAAGACTCTTCCAAACGCAAAACGGCAGATTCAGTCATTCTCTTGATATCCTGTGTATCGCCTGCTTCATAAATCGAATAGAGAAAAGGTTTAATCCCTTCAAGTGCTGTCAGTTGATAATCATTTGCTTTCGCAAAGACCGGATCCGGCCTGTCAGAGTAGACAGTGAGATAAATTAGGCAAAAGAGCTCGTCCAATGCATAACTTCGCGTAACATTAGCAGCCAATTGTGTCTCGAAATATTTTCTGTAAAAGACGATTCTGCTGTCAAAAATTCCCCTTGTGCCAGGACGTTGTTTTCTTACTATTTGTTCAAGACGAAAATCTTCCAGCAAAGTAAACAGCTGCGCTGCAAAACCGGGAATCTTCACTTCCCCCTGCCACTCGATAAACTGTTTAAGAGCCGGTACATTCGTGTGAAACAAAGTTCCTACCGTACGAAGCAGCACATCGGATTTCAGTCCCTTTCTCTGAACATCTGCAGGGGAATTATCCCATATCCGGCTGGCTGTCACTTTTTTCAGTTTTAAATCTACAAAAGAACCATAATTAAATTCAAATTCCATCTCAGGATCTCCTGACAGAACTGTTGAGAGATCCTGCAGCTGGAGAAACAGGCCGGTATCAATGACTGAGTCATTAAAGCGAATAAACTTCATCCTCATCCCTCATTCAAATAAAGTCTCTGCCAGGTTTTCAACAAATTGCTTCTCGCGTTCTTCATCCAGCTTATCCACAATGGCTCTTAAAATAGCTCTTCTCGGGGGAATCAGTGAACTTAAATCGCACGCATCCAGAAGGGCGCGTATGGAGGCGGCATCTTCCTGAAGTTTTCCTTGATTAACAGCCTGAATTAAATCAGCTGAGAGCCTGACAAATAAATCAATCATCTTTTCATCTGCAAGTTTTGTTGAAGACTGGATGAGCTCCTTCAGCTGTTCTCCCTCTATATAGGGAATTTCGATGATAATAAAACGATTTTTCAACGCTTCATTCAAAGGAACTGTCCCAATATATCCTTCATTAATGGCAGCAATCACATTAAATCCTTCCTTGGCTGTGACCACCTCATTAGTGAACGGATTCGTGATCGTTCTGCGATAATCCAATACTCCGTTTATTAATGGGAGAGTTTCCGGTTTTGCCATGTTTACTTCATCAATATACAAGAAATGTCCATGCTTCATCGCTTTAATGACAGGACCTGGGCTGAATTCAATCACTTGTTTCCCTTCTTGATATGCGAGGGTTTTGAAACCAAGAAGACTTTCCGCATCAAGGTCAACCGAGCAGTTCAAACTGAACATCGGCTGATTGAATAAAGCCGACAGCGTTTCCGCCAGCTTTGTCTTCCCTGCTCCAGTAGGCCCCTTCAGCAAAATGTTTTTTCCCAAGCTCAGCGCTGTAATCGCATCTATTAATAAATCTTCGTTAGGGGGCAAATACCCTTCCTTCCGAATTAACTCATCATATTCGGTACTTTCTGTATTTCTCTTCTTTTCTGCTAGTTCTGCTAAAGGGCTCGGAAGCCCATTCAAATCATACATGTAAACATCCTCCTTTGCATTATTTTATATGGTTTTTCCTGCAAAAAGCAAAATTCGCGGTTTGCGGACCGAAGCAAAAAAAGAGTGCAGAAGATGCTCTGCACTCTCTTTCAGCTAAGAATTATACCATTTTGACGGCTTCTTCGATCTCTGTCTCCCCAGAAACCAGATCAAAGGACCTTTTGAAGGTATTTTCTTTGTTTAGCACATGAAAAATGGTAGCTGCCACATCTTCCCGGGGAATAGATCCCCTCTCTAAATTATCCGATGCTTTTATTTTTCCTGTACCTGGTTCATTCACTAATCCGCCGGGGCGGATAATCGTATAATCAAGGCTGCTTTGTTCAAGGATTTTATCCGCATAATGCTTGGCTGCATAATAAGGACGTATGGCGTCATTCCAATTCTCGCGATTGTGGGCCTGAAGGGCACTGACCATCACAAAACGCTTTACTCCTGACAGTTCCGCTGCCTCAATCGCTTTAGCCGCCCCGTCAAGATCGATCAGCAGCGTTTGATCATACCCTGTGTTCCCTCCAGAACCGGCCGTAAATACAATCGCGTCACTGCCTTTTACCGCTTCAGATATGCCTTCTACCGTATCTGTAAGGCTGACAACAGCTGTCTCGACTCCTATATCATGGAAATATTCAGCCTGTTCCTTTGTCCTGATCATGGCTCTGACCTTATATTCATTGCTATTCTTTAACAATTCGACAAGCTTCTTTCCAATCTGTCCATTTGCTCCGATCACTAAGACATTCATCTAACCATCTCCTGACTTTGCTTCATAGATTTTGGATTTCTGCCATCCTATCGTCCATACTTTTCCTTGTTTACCCGATTAGCGGGAGTGAAAATCGTACCTTACATAATTTCCTTATATCAGGACAGTCTTCCTAATCGAGATCCCTTCTATGCCGCAGAAATATAAATCGATAGGCCAAATAAGCAATATACAGCGGGGTCGCAATATAAATCAAATAAGGAAACTGTTGATAGGTTCCCCTGTAGATGACATACAGCAAACAGCCAATAAACAAAGTGACAATGGTTCCGTATTTAGGAAGCGGAATTTCCTTGAAGCTTGGAATTCTGATCCTGCTGACCATCAGAAAACAAAGAGCCGTAAAAATAACCGTCGTAATAATATTCGGCAGTCTGTCCCCAAATAGGGTGAGCAGGGCTAAGATTCCGCCAGCCGCTGTAATCGGCACGCCAATAAAATAGTTAAGCGATGTTTTGCTGGTTCCAATATTGAATCTGGCCAGCCGATAGGCGCCAAATAGAGGAAAAAGCCCTGCAACAATTAATCCCAAAAGTCCAAAATGAAAAAAATACGTATAATACACCAAAAATGACGGAGCCACCCCGAAGGTTACAATATCCGCTAATGAATCCAGTTCTTTCCCCAAATTACTTTCTACTTTCAGCATCCTTGCAAGTCTTCCATCCATGCTGTCCAGCATCATTCCGATCAGGATTAAAATGGCTGCATTGTTATACTGGCCGTTTGCAGCAAAACCGATGGACAAGAAGCCGCAAAAAAGATTTCCCAGTGTAAATAAATTCGGTATACTCTTGATAAATTTCACGTCTACTCCTCACATTCCACGAATGATCTAACATGTACCTCATTTCTTTTCCGTTCATATTGCCTCATTATAACATTTTATCCATAATGATGAGCAGTATGATTAACCTTCCTCTTCTTATAGAAGTCCAAAGCCCGTTCCCATTCCAAAAAAAAGCGGTTCAAAGAAGCCTTCATTCTTCTTTGAACCGCCAACATTCTTTAGTTTGCTACGATATTGACCAATTTGCCCGGAACGGCAATGACTTTACGCACTGTTTTTCCGTCAATTTGTTCTTTGACAGAATCTTCCCCCATTGCTATTTCTTCCAGTTTTTCTTTTGTAGTTCCCGTTGGGACCATTAATTTCGCTTTTACTTTCCCGTTAATTTGAATGACAATTTCCACTTCATTATCAACCATCTTCGCTTCATCATAAGCCGGCCAAGTTTCATAAGTGATGCTTTCTGTATGGCCAAGCTTTTCCCAAAGCTCTTCGGCAATATGCGGAGCTACAGGGGAAAGCAATTTTACAAATCCCTCAATGTACTCTTTCGGCAGCTTCTCAGCTTTATAAGAATCATTGATGAAAACCATCAATTGGGATATCGCTGTGTTGAACTTAAGTTCTTCGTAGTTTTCCGTTACTTTCTTGACTGTTTGATGATAGACCTTTTCGAGTTTGCCGCTGTCATCGCGATCAGTTATCTTATCTGTTATCTTTCCGTCTTCGTCGACTAACAGGCGCCAGATTCTGTCAAGAAATCTCCTCGATCCGTCCAGACCGTTCGTTGACCATGCGATGGAAGCATCCAGAGGACCCATAAACATTTCATACATGCGAAGAGTATCCGCTCCGTGAGATTCCACAATATCATCAGGGTTGACTACATTCCCTTTGGACTTACTCATTTTTTCATTGTTCTCTCCAAGGATCATCCCTTGATTGAAAAGGTTTTGGAATGGCTCCGGTGTTGGAACAACTCCAATATCATACAGGAACTTATGCCAGAAGCGGGCATACAGCAGATGCAGAACAGCATGTTCCGCTCCCCCAATATACATATCAACCGGCATCCATTCTTTCAGCTTTTCCGGATCTGCCAAAACTTCCTTGTTATGAGGATCAATATAACGAAGGAAATACCAGCTGCTCCCTGCCCATTGCGGCATAGTATTCGTTTCACGGCGGCCCTTGCGTCCATTTTCATCCGTTACATTCAGCCAGTCCGTCATATTAGCAAGCGGTGATTCTCCTGTGCCTGAAGGCTTAATGTCCGTTGTAACCGGCAAAATAAGCGGAAGCTCTTCTTCCTTCAATGCCGACATTGTACCATCTTCCCAATGAATAATTGGAATCGGCTCTCCCCAATAGCGCTGACGGCTGAATAACCAGTCACGAAGACGGTACGTTACTTTCTTAGTCCCAATGCCTTTCTCCTCCAGCCAGTTAATCATTGACTGAATGGCATCTTCCTTATTCATACCATTTAAGAAATCAGAGTTTACATGCTCTCCGTCTCCTGTATAGGCTTCTTTCGTTACATCTCCGCCTGCAACTACCTCAATGATCGGCAGACTGAACTTGACAGCAAATTCATAATCCCGCTCATCATGGGCAGGTACCGCCATAATGGCACCTGTTCCATAGCTCATTAAGACATAATCCGCAATCCAGATCGGCATTTTGGCACCATTCACTGGATTAATGGCATATGCACCGGTGAAGGCACCTGTTTTTTCTTTGGAAAGCTCAGTTCTTTCCAAATCACTCTTATTTTTTACTTCATCAATATAAGCAGCTACCGCATCTTTTTGTTCAGCAGCCGTAATTTTTTCCACTAATGGATGTTCAGGGGATAATACCGCATAAGTTGCGCCGAATAGTGTATCCGGACGCGTCGTAAACACAGTGAAGTCTCCTTTGTTTCCTTCGATTTGGAAGGTTACCTCCGCTCCTTCAGAACGGCCGATCCAGTTCCGCTGCATATCCTTAATATTCTCCGGCCAGTCAACTGTTTCCAAATCCTCAAGCAAACGGTCAGCATATGCCGTAATTCTAAGCATCCATTGTTTCATTGGGCGCCGTTCAACAGGGTGTCCTCCCCGCTCGCTGACTCCGTCAATGACTTCTTCATTTGCCAATACCGTTCCAAGAGCCGGACACCAGTTGACCGGAACCTCATCAACATAAGCCAATCCCTTTTCATACAGCTTGAGAAAAATCCATTGGGTCCATTTGTAATATTCAGGATCCGTCGTGTTGATTTCACGATCCCAGTCATATGAGAAGCCAAGCGACTTGATTTGGCGGCGGAACGTATTAATGTTGTGCTCTGTAAATTCCGCAGGATCATTTCCTGTGTCAATGGCATATTGTTCTGCAGGAAGACCGAACGCATCCCAGCCAATTGGATGAAGCACATCATACCCCTGCATTCTTTTCATCCGCGCTAAAATGTCACTCGCTGTATAGCCTTCCGGATGCCCTACATGAAGACCGGCACCAGACGGGTAAGGGAACATATCCAATGCATAGAATTTCCTTTTTCCATTTTCTTCTGAAGTTTTAAATGTCTTATTTTCTTCCCATACTTGCTGCCATTTCTTTTCAATTTTCTTATGGTCAAAACTCATTTTGCCTTCCTCCTATTTCCTTGCTAAAACCGCAGCGGCTTTACCTTTTTCTCTAAAAGTCAGTGATCATGAACGGGATAAGCGGACTTTCTATATAAAAATAAAAAAACCTCCCATCCCAAAATTGGGACGAGAGGATTATGTATATCTTCCCGCGGTACCACCCAGATTGGCGATGCATTTCTATCGCCCAGCTCACCATCCATAACGAGGATTACACGCCAGGCATTACTTCTGCCATTCACACCTGGGACTCCAAGGCGAGTTCACCATCTCTCCAGACTGACTTGCACCTACCGTCAGCTCTCTCTGCTGGAGAATAATCGCTACTATTCCTTTTCACAGTCTTTTATAAGAATATTTTATTATATTTCATTTTATTCAATTTCCGCTGGAAATGCAATATCAACATTACAAACATTATGGTCGCTTTTCCTCCAACTTATTCACCCTGCGGGAAAAAGTGACAGGACGGGAATCCCGTCCTGTCTCATTTAATGCTGCAGAAAAATCATCTCATTCTTCAGCTGGTTCAGCTGTCTTCTTTTTCTGTCGAGCATTTCTCTCTGCTGGTCATTCGCACTATTATAGAGCCTTTCCAAATCGGTCAGCGACTCTTCAATATAACTTTGCGCATTTCTGTATGACTCATCCTCATAATGCTCCTGCCTTGATGCTTCTGTATATTCAAACTGGGCAAAGCGGAGAGTCCCTTCGGTTACCTCTAAAAATTGGTCCAAGCTTTCTCTAGTTGCCATATTTTAGCCCTCCTCATTCCATTTTGATGATACATCACCATCCCGGTTAGTTTATGTAAGAGGATAAGGAAATAAACTTTCGGAAAGTATTTCAAAATAGAACAACTCGCTTGTAAAATGTACAGCCACGGGGCTCCTTTCTGCATTCATTTTTTTCCCTTTTAAATTGTTGTATAATGAAGGACAGCTTGTGGAAATAAGGCTCTGAAGGAGGCTGCCAAAGATGGACAACCCATTTAAATATGCTGCAGATCAAAAACGTTATCATACATGGAATTATCATTTACGCAAAGAGTTTGGACATAAAGTTTTTAAAGTCGCCTTAGACGGCGGGTTCGACTGCCCAAATAGGGACGGCACGGTCGCTCATGGCGGCTGTACCTTCTGCAGCGCTTCAGGTTCGGGCGATTTTGCCGGAAACCGGGCGGAGCCGCTGGACGTTCAGTTTAAGAAAATAAGTGAGAAGATGCATCATAAATGGAAAGATGGCAAATACATGGCCTACTTTCAGGCATTCACTAATACACACGCCCCCGTTGAAGTGCTCCGCGAAAAATATGAATCCGTTTTGAAACAGGACGGCGTTGTCGGTCTTTCCATTGCCACACGTCCAGACTGTCTCCCGGATGACGTTGTAGAATATCTGGCAGAATTAAACCAGCGCACCTATTTGTGGGTCGAACTCGGTCTGCAGACCGTTCATGAACAAACGGCAGATCTGATTAATCGGGCCCATGATTTTGACTGTTACAAGGAAGGTGTTGCAAAACTTCGCAAACACGGAATCCAAGTCTGTTCGCATATTATCAACGGTCTTCCTCAAGAAAGCGCGGACATGATGATGGAAACAGCACGGGAAGTCGCGAAGCTGGATGTACAGGGAATCAAAATTCATCTTCTCCATTTGCTGAAAGGAACCCCTATGGTCAAGCAATATGAAAAGGGAATGCTTACCTTCCTAAACCGGGATGAATACATCCATCTAGTCTGTGACCAGCTGGAGATCCTTCCTCCCGAAATGATCGTTCACCGCATTACCGGCGACGGTCCCATCGATTTAATGATTGGACCTATGTGGAGTGTGAACAAGTGGGATATCTTAAATGGAATCGATGATGAACTGAAGCGCCGCAATAGCTGGCAGGGAAAATATTTTTCAGTGACCAAGGCAGTGGAGGCATAAAGGAATGAAGTTAGAACGTATATTATCTTTTGCAAAAACGCTGCTGAGCAAGGCTGTACAGCCAGGTGATATCGCAGTTGACGGTACGATGGGCAATGGCCACGATACAGCCTTTCTCGCCAATTTAGTGGGAGACAGCGGTCATGTCTATGCTTTTGATATCCAGCAGGAAGCAATCCGCAATACAGGCGAAAGGCTGAAAAAGGACGGATTAGATTCCCGCTGCACCCTTTTCCATATGGGACATGAGCAGATGAAACAGCAAATTCCAAGCAGTCCATTCCATCAAATCACGGGTGTCGTTTTTAATCTTGGATATTTGCCTGGAGGCGACAAAACAATTGTGACCCGCTCTCATACAACCATTCAGGCAATCGAAGGACTGCTCGATATCATGGCTCCAGAGGGCATTATTGTGCTCGTCATTTACCATGGACATCCTGAAGGTGCTGTCGAACGTGATGAACTGATGGACTATGTGAGAAATCTTCCGCAAGATCAAGCGCATGTCCTTGAATATCGCTTCCTCAATCAAGCGAACCATCCTCCATTCATCGTAGCAATTGAAAAACGCTGAGATGAACTAGTTTTGATAAAATACGCCTGAGTCAAATTTAATACAGATTGGCAAAAGGCCTTCAGAATGAGACCATTCTGAAGGCCTTTTGTCTTTTTGAGATTTTTTAGGCATTTTATAGTCTAATTTTAAGCAAAATGCTCTTCGAGTATTCTAATTTAGGCCATAGCCGAAGCTTGCCATGTCCAATCGGCAACTTTCTTTAAGTTCATGGCAGTAAAAATAAGCATCGCCTACCTTCTTCTTTTTCAAATGTATCTGGTGGAAATGGTTTCTTCCCATGATCACCTCGATCTTGATTCAATTCTTCTTGAAGTTTAGCTTCATATGCCCGAGTCTCTTTACGAACTATCTTCTGTTCGAATTTACGTTTATTCGCGCTTGCTTTAACATGTGCTGAATCGATGAAGACCTGGTCAGCACTTAGTAGTCCTTTATCTGCAATTTCTTTAGGAATCTTTGAAACCATGTTCATAATTTTTACCGAGGTAGAAAAGTACGGCACTTCTGAATGAAACCCAAACCCTAAAAACCAGCGATACGCCATATTCGTTTCAATTTTTCTTATTGTTTGACGCATGGAACGAATTCCAAATACATATTGAACAAATGTCATTTTAATGAATACAGTGATTAACTAGTGGATAGATGAAAGAAAAATCAATAGTTGATTCAAACTTTCTGACCAGATGATCCTGTGGTACAAGCTTCTCTATTGTAATCATTTCCATTTGATCACGTTCACTTATTTGATTTTTTGTGACATCATATCCATTCACCTCAGACATTTATTTAGAAAGGAGTGAATTGTAGTGCAGGCGGCGACTCCTGCGGGAAAAGCGTGAAGGCCGATACCCGCAGGAGCAAAGCGACGAGGAGGATTGGGACACGCCCGCGGAAAGCGTCCGCCGAAACGAAAATCAACTAACACTATTTCCTCAAAGGGAAATTTGATATTTTTTTGGTTTGGTACTGCATGGATTACCGTTCCTGGACGCTTTTTCGGGTGTACGGCTCGAGCCCGCAGTCTCTCCCTCACTGAAATCCCCTGCATAATAACACCCCCGATCATTGTCTTTTTACTGACAAGTTCGAGGGCATTTAAAGACTATAATAAAAGTGTATATGGCTTTTCTAAATAGGTAACGACTCTCGCTAAGAACTCTGCAGCGGGCGCCCCGTCAATGATTTGATGGTCAAAGGTTAAGCTTAATGGCAGCTCCTTGCTTTTAACCGGCTTTCCTTGTTCGTCTAAGGTTAGTTTTTCCTGAAGACTGGCCACCCCTAATATGCCAGTCTCTGGTGTGTTTAAAATGGGAGTGAAATATTCTACACCGCTTTGCCCAAGGTTCGTAATCGTAAAGGTAGAACCCGTTACCTGGTTATTTTCAAGGTCTCCTTCTCGTGCAGCCTGCGCTGTACTCGCAATGGCCCCGCTGAGGTCTTTCAGACCCATCCGATGGGCGTCCCGAATGACTGGAACCATAAGACCGTCAGATAAAGCAGTCGCCATTCCAAGATGCACTTCTTCGAACGTTTTAAAACCAACTGTATTTGGTTCATACCAGCTGTTCATCTCAGGAAACTCTCTTAATGCAAGAACAGCGGCTTTGGCTACACAGGCCGTAACACTGAGACTGCCCCCGATTTCTGTTTCAGTCAGATGATTTTTCAAATCCGTTTTAAACTTCATAAAAGCCGTTAAATCAGCTTTTCTATGAAGAGTCAATTGCGCCGTCTGGGCCATACTGTTCCTCATTCTCTTAGCAATGACCTTCCGCATTCCTGCGAGTCCCGCACCAACACTTTCGGCGGCCGGTATATTCGGCACGGCTTGTAGTTCAACCGCTGAGGCTGCTTCTTTAGAAGCGGAGTGTTCAAAAGCTTCAATATCCCTGCGGGTAATACGATTATTGCTTCCTGTTCCTTTAACCAAAGCAAGATCGATGCCTTTCTCTTTAGCGAGCTTTCTGGCAAGCGGACTGGCAAAAATGCGTTCTGATCGAGTTTCAATTGGCTTTTCAATAGAAAAAACATGCTGTTGATTAAGATGATTTTCTTGTTTTTCTTCAGTGTTTGTTCCGCTTGCCGGAGAAGCAATCTTTTCCCCTTCTTGAGCGACAATTCCGATTACCTCTTTAACCGGCACCTCTGCCCCTTGATCGGCAATAACTTTTACTAAAATTCCGTCTGCCGGTGATTCCACATCCATCGTCAATTTTTCAGAGCTGATCGTGCAAATAGGCTCTCCCTTTTTAACAGGTTCTCCCTCTTTTTTCACCCACTCGTCCACATTTCCGCTTTTCATGGTTAATCCTAACTTTGGCATTAAAATATCTGTTGCCATCCAATTCACCGCCTTAAACTAAAATGGTCTTTTTCAAATCAACAATAATATCTTCCGCCGCTTTTATGACTTTTGCTGCGTTTGGAATATACAGATCCTCTAAATTCTTTGCAAATGGAACAGGTGTGTTCGGCGCGCATACACATTTAACCGGTGCATCCAAATAATCAAACGCTTTGTCTGCCACAACACTTGCGATATCTGTAGCCGTATTATTATGTGGGTTTGACTCATCGATCACGATTAGCCGATTCGTTTTCTTAACAGAATTGATGACCGTTTCTTGATCCCACGGGGCTACTGTCAACAGATCAATGATTTCAACTGAAACCCCTTCCTCTCCTAAACGGTCTGCAACCTCTTCTGCCACATACAGCATTTTTCCGATAGAAACAATCGTTAAGTCTGAGCCTTCTCTTCTGACCTTGGCTTTTCCTATTTCCACCGTGTAATGTCCTTCCGGAACCTCCCCTTTCACTCCGTAGATTGTTTTATCTTCTGAAAAAACTACGATGTTATCATCCTCAATCGCTGAAAGCATCAGCCCTTTTGCATCATATGGGTTTGAAGGAACGACCACTTTAATTCCTGGAATGGAACCAAGGATTCCATAGTAAGATCCTGAATGCTGGGCTGCCGCTGAGGCTCCCGCCCCGTGATTTGTACGGACCGTCATCGGGATAGTTGCCTTCCCCCCGAACATATAACGCATTTTAGATCCTTGAGCCAGAAGTGTATCAAAGCAGAATCCAATAAAGTCATTAAACATTAATTCCGGAACAGGTCTCAGTCCTGTTGCCGCCGCGCCTACAGCTGCTCCCATATACCCCATCTCAGAAATAGGCGTATCAATCACACGCTCTGTTCCGTACTTTTCAACGAGACCCTTCGTTAAACCGAATACGCCTCCCCAGGCCCCTGTTTGATTTAAATGTTCTACAGTAGCTCCGCCTGCTATATCTTCGCCAAGCAAAATGACTCGTTCATTCTTTTCCATAGCTAGGTCCAGTGCCTCATTGATCGCTTGCATCATTGTGATTTTTCTTTCCATTCCTTACATCCCCTTTCAAAATTATTAGGCAAAGACATCTTCATATAAGGATTCCGGTCTTGGCTCCGGACTTTCTTCCGCAAATTGAATGGCTGCCTGAATCCTCTCTTCCGCTATTTTTTCAATTTCATTTGCTTCAATCTCTGACATTAAACCGCTTTCAATAGCCTGCTTCCTAAAAAGCGGAATACAATCTTTTTCGGCGAGTTCTTTCTCTGCCCCCTCCTTGGCTTTATACTTTTGCTCATCTCCCTCAAAATGGCCGTAGTTCCGATAGGTTACGCATTCTAGGAGCGTTGGCCCTTCTCCATTTCTGGCGCGCGCAATAGCTTTTTCTGCCTGCTCATACACTTCCAGCACATTTTTCCCATCCACTCTGACACCCGGCATGTTATAGGCCGCGCTGCGTTCTGCAATCGTTTTTGAACCAGAGGCATAGGTTTGCGGTGTAGCCTCTGCAAACATGTTATTTTCACAAACAAAGACAACAGGCAATTTCCATATAGAAGCTAAGTTAAGCCCTTCGTGAAATGTTCCTTCATTGGCTGCGCCGTCTCCAAAGAAACAAACCGCCACACGATCTGTTTTTAAATATTTATTTCGGAGACCGGCCCCAACCGCTAAAGGAAAACCTCCGCCTACCATCCCGTTTGCCCCGAGCATTCCCTTATCAATATCAGCAATATGCATGGATCCGCCTTTCCCTTTGCACAGTCCTGTTTCCTTTCCGTAAATTTCAGCCATCATTCCATTTAGATCGCATCCTTTGGCAATACAGTGTCCATGGCCTCTGTGAGTGCTCGTAATGTAATCGCTGTCATTTAGATGTGCACAAACAGCAGTTGCGATAGCTTCTTCCCCGGCGTATAAGTGCACAAAACCAGGGATTTCCCCAGCCGCAAATAAAGTATGAACCTGATCTTCAAATTGGCGAATTTCATTCATCTTTTCATATATCCATAAGGCTTCCTTCTTTTTCATCTTGTTTCCTCCTCTTCCTTATTCATGAATGGCTTTAAACAGGATACTCTCAGCCGCTTCCCCTATCGTCTCTGACAAATTGGGGTGCCCAAATATAAGAGAGCCCAGTTCTTCCAAGCGGCCTTCTGAGTGTTTCACCGCAAGAATTTGGTTGATTAGTTCAGTTGCGTTTACCCCGACTACAACGGCTCCCAAAATCTCATGATACTTGTTTTCCGTAATGATTTTTACAAACCCTTCTGTCTCTCCCATAGCGATGGCTCTTCCATTGGATTGAAAGTTCATTTTCTTTGTTATCACATCATATCCTTTTATTTTCGCTTCCTCTTCACTTAAACCAAAGGAAGCAATTTCAGGATGGGTGTACACACACCTTGGGATTTCCTCTTGCTTTACTTTCGGAGGACCTTCATTAAGAATAGCCGAAACAGCCGCTAACCCTTCTTGGCTTGCTGCATGGGCAAGCTGATAGCCCCCGATTAGATCTCCTATTGCGTACACATGATTTCTGCTCGTTAAATAGCTGCTATTTACTTTAATGAATTTTTTTCCTGCATCCAGCTCTAAATCTAATTCAGCCGCAATCTCTAAATTGGCTTTCCTGCCTGTTGCGACAAGCAAATGGGTAAAAGGAATTTTTTGCTCCTCTGTATATACACAGCCATCAGTAACTTCAGATATCGCCGCATTTGTCATATAGCGAATGCCCAGCTGTGCCATTTTCTTTTTTATCACTTCGCGTGCATCCAGATCTTCTGTTAACAGAATGTCATCGGCTGCTTCAATAACCGTTACCTTTGTGCCAAGGGGAGCCATAGCAAAGGCCAGTTCAATACCGATCACCCCTCCGCCAATAATAATCAGTTCTTTCGGCTGTTCCTGAAGATCAAAAAACTGATCAGTTGTGTAATAAGGGACTTGGTCAAGTCCTTTAATAGGAGGAACAAAAGGTCTGCTTCCTGTTGCAAGGATTAAATCTTTGCCCTTGAACTCCTGATTATTAACTGAGACAGCCAAATGGTCCATAACCGCTGCTTTCCCCTTAATGAGGGTAATATTGTTTTTTTTCAATAAGTACTCAATTCCCTGTAGTAACGTTCCTACCACTTTATCTTTACGTTCTACAAGTCTTGAATAGTCGATATGCCCGACTTCAGCTGATATCCCATAAGAATTCGCTTTTTTAATCTGTTCTGCCCATTCTCCGTGCTGCAAGAATGTCTTGGATGGAATACAGCCGACATTCAGACACGTTCCGCCGAGAGACGCCTTTTCAATGATGGCCACTTTCTTCCCTTTTTGGGCCGCCCTGATCGCAGCTACATATCCTCCCGGTCCGGCGCCAATCACTAGTAAGTCAAAGTGCTTCAAGAGTTCCTTCCCTCCTATCATGAAAGATCATACTTTTTTCCAGGAATGAAACCATCCATCGCGATTTGATTTCAATTAGTTATAAATGCAAATCTTGTGCCAGGATTGAAGCCTATTGATTACAGGAGTTTTATGGACAGAAAAAACAAAAAATGCGACATCCGTTTCAATTCGTCGCATTTTTTCTCACTTTAATTCAATTGATATTTATTTATTTTCCGATAAAGAGTGCTCTTTGACATTGACAGCTGCTTGGATGCTAATTGGATATTTCCATTGGTTTGAATCAAGGTTTTCATAATCTTTTCCTTTTCTATTTGTTCCTTAAAATTTGCGGATTTGCTGTTTGTTTCCGGCTCCGTCATTATTCCGCCTTTATGAATCAAATTCATCAATTGATCTCTGGTCGGAATCCGGTCCCTGCAGTACACATAGCACCGATCCAAAAAATTATTGAGCTCTCGAATATTTCCTTTCCAATCATGCTCTTCTGCTGCCTCTATCAGCTCATTTTCCCAGCAGGGATACCAAGAGTTAGCGTTTTCAAAAAAATTGATTAACTCGCGTATATCTTCTTTTCGCTGCCTTAATGGAGGAATAAACAGCGGACAGACGTAGATTCGATAAAATAAATCTTCTCGGAATTTCCCCTCTTTGACAAGGGTCTTTACATCTTGATTGCTTGCTGTAATTAATCGGAAATTCACTTCTATTTCTTTACTGCCGCCAATTCGTGTCAATTTCTTTTCCTGGAGGACGCGGAGCAGACCCGTCTGCATTGATGGAGGCATATCCTCAATCTCATCCAGAAACAACGTACCATGATTGGCCTGTTCAATTTTTCCTTGATAGCCATTCATGTTCGCGCCTGTAAATGCTCCTTTTTCGTACCCGAACAATTCACTTTCCATCAAATTTTCCGGCACAGAGCTGCAATTGACACTTATCAGTTTCCCGCCTGAAAAAGGACTGTTCTCATGGATGGTCTTTGCCAAAACTTCCTTCCCAGTCCCTGTTTCACCATATAAATGAATCGGGGCTGATGCAGGAGCAACAATCTTCACCTCTTCTAACAAATCTTTGAATACCTTGCTTCGGCCAGCTGTATATCGAAAGGTAAAGGTTTTATCGGCTGCTTGATTTTTCACGGCATAAACAAAATAGCCTATACACGTATGATCCTTCCAAATGGGTTCTTGTTTGACCGTAAACGATTTACTTTTCGTAAGATCATGTAATTTTTTTCCTATATAAGATTCAGGTTCTTCGATTAGATCAGGGGATACATATAAAATAGTCATAGAGGAATTGCAAAGGATTCCAGGATGTTTTTTCAAGGAATAGTATTGCAGCATATACTTCTGGTCTTCGTAGGCTTTTTTCTGCAAGGCTTCTGAGATGTAATCTGCAATCAGCTGGACTCTGATCAAGAAATCGATTTTCTTAGGATAGTGAGCAGGCATGGATACGTCTATGACACCTTCTACTTTCCCCTCTGCTCCAAAGACAGGAGCAGAAACACAGCTCCATTTTTGAGACGCTTTGGCATAATGCTCATATCCATGAATAATATTCGGTTCCTTCGTTCGTAGCGCAATGCCAATCGCATTCGTTCCAACATTAGATTCCGTCCATTGGTATCCTTCCCAAAATCCTATTTCTCTCGCTGTTTCTTTCAATCCTTCATTCCCTGACTGCCATAAAATATAACCGTCCGCATCCGTCAGCACCAAAATAAATTCCATATTGCTAAATAGCCTGCTGAAACGATCCATGCTTCTCTTCACCAGAGAAATCATCGTCTCATTTTCTCTGAGTCTTTCCTGAAACTCATTAGTCCGAAGAATCTGACTGCCTACCCCTTCATTGGGATTGACTTCATATTTCTTACTGAGCTTCCAAGAATCAAGAATAACCTGATCAATATTAGATGGATCCAGTTTATTTTCGGTTACATACTTCTCCCAGGTTCGCCGAATTTCCATACTCATACGCTTCCCTCCTTGTATCCCCTTTCATTATAGTATCGCAATAGGTTTGGTTCAATTATATCCATCAATTCATCCACTGATTTTTTCCTTTTTCTCACATTTGACCCGAAGAACTGAGCTTCCCATGTATCTTAGGCTTAAACTTCCTTAACACAAAAAAACTGCCGAATATTCATTCAGCAGCTCTAAAAGACATACCCGAGAAGTTTCAGACGATTTTCCACGAAGCTTTTGGCATATTGGAATACATCCTCTCTCTCCGGTTCATTAAATATTTCATGATAAAGACCTTTCCATTCCTTCCATTGCTTTTCACTGCTAAAGCAGTAATTGAACCAAGACTGAACAGCCTTTTTATCGACGACCTTGTCGTCCCCTCCCTGCATCACCAATATAGGCAGATCAGGAAAATCAGGGATTTCTTCAAAAGCGTCTTTCATGGCCTGTTCCAGTTCCCTGAACCATCGCACAGAAACCTTTGTCACATAAAGAGAATCATTCAAATCAGACTCTCTGATTTCCTCATTACGGGTAACCAGTTCCGGGGTCAGGCCTGGATCCACTTTAAAGGTGGGATACACAACATTCAGCCCGTGAGAAAGAGCCGCCATCATTTTAGGGGGCTTTTGTAAAAGCCCTAAGCAAGGAGAAGATAAAATCAAACCGGCTAAGTCCCACTCTTCTTCCTGAAGCAAACGGATTGCGATTAACCCTCCCATGCTGTGCCCCAATAAAAAAACAGGAAGCTCATAGTCATAGGCTGCCGCAATCCACTTCTTAACCTCGTCTAAATACTCGTCAAAAGAATCAATATGACCTCTGTTGGCACGGGTCGTCATTCCCTGTCCGGGAAGATCTCCCATAATCACATGGTAGCCTGCCGAACGCCACATCTGAGAAAGCCACTTATAACGTCCATGATGTTCGATTGCTCCATGAATGATCACAATCACACCTTTTGCGTTCTCTTCTGTCTCCCAACTCCACATAAAAGATCCCCCCTTGCTGATACCTGCTTCTAAATTACTATGTAGGTCTATTATAACCATTCCGCTTTCATTCGACATCATCCATTTTTTTATTTTCCCTGTTTCTTACCCTTTGTGACAAAAACTCAACCAATTTGACACAAAAATCATTGTGCTATAGTCTCATCTTTATAGGAATTTTTTAGAAAACAAGTCAGGACAGTATACATACTCTTCGCTTTTCAAAAGAGAAATTCGGGGGTGTGCCTTCAACTCACCTTTTTCTAAAGCTTCTGCTATTCGGACTTATTCCCTTATTGTGAAAGGAGACGTTTTATGATTATCTATCCTTACAAAGACAAGAAACCTGAGATTGCCAAAAGTGCTTACCTTGCAGAAAATGCCGTGATCACTGGCGATGTAAAAATCGGTGAAGAAACGACTGTTTGGTTTAATACTGTTATTCGCGGAGATGTGGCTCCAACCGTAATCGGCAGCCGAGTCAGTATCCAAGATAACAGTGTTCTTCATCAAAGCCCCAATAATCCGCTCATTATTGAAGATGAGGTCACGATTGGGCACCAAGTCATTCTGCACAGCAGCATCATCCGAAAAGGGGCACTGATTGGAATGGGTTCAATCATCCTCGATGGAGCTGAAATCGGTGAAGGAGCTTTTATTGGTGCAGGCAGTCTTGTACCGCAGGGAAAAAAGATTCCTCCCAATACCCTCGCCTTTGGACGTCCTGCCAAGGTGATCAGAGAAATTACGGCAGAAGACCGCAAAGACATGGAACGAATCGTGAAAGAGTATGTCGAAAAAGGCCAATTCTATAAACAGACAGACCGCATCAAATAAAAAAGTCTCAGGGCAGCCCCTGAGACTTTTTTCACTCTTATGCCTGCGCTTTAAGGATTTCAGCTTTGTCTGTGCGTTCCCATGGAAGGTCCACATCAGTGCGGCCAAAATGTCCGTAAGCAGCCGTTTGTTTGTAGATTGGACGTCGAAGGTCAAGCATATTGATGATACCAGCCGGACGAAGGTCAAAGTTGGCACGTACCAATTCAACCAATTTCTCTTCGCTGATTGTTCCTGTTCCAAATGTATCAACTGCAATAGAAACTGGCTGGGCAACACCGATAGCGTAAGCAAGCTGAACTTCTGCTTTATCTGCAAGGCCTGCAGCAACAATGTTCTTAGCTACGTAACGCGCTGCATATGCTGCAGAACGGTCGACCTTAGTTGCATCTTTACCGGAGAATGCTCCGCCGCCATGACGTGCATAGCCGCCGTAAGTGTCTACGATAATTTTGCGTCCTGTCAGTCCAGCATCCCCTTGAGGTCCGCCGATTACAAATCGTCCTGTAGGATTGATGAAGTATTTTGTCTCTGCATCAATCAATTCAGCCGGCACAACTGCCGTGATGACATGTTCTTTCAGGTCAGCCTGAATTTGTTCCAGTTCAGCTTCAGGATCGTGCTGAGTCGAAATTACAATTGTATCCACTCGAACTGGTTGATTATTTTCATCATATTCAATCGTTACTTGCGTTTTTCCGTCCGGACGAAGATACCCAAGAGTACCGTCTTTACGAACTGCTGTCAAACGGTGAGACAGCTTGTGAGCTAAAGAAATCGGAAGAGGCATAAGCTCTTCTGTTTCGTTGCAGGCAAAGCCGAACATTAAACCTTGATCTCCAGCTCCAATTGCTTCGATTTCTTGATCGGACATGGTTCCCTCACGTGCTTCAAGAGCTTTATCCACACCTGCAGCAATATCAGCTGACTGCTCATCAATGGAGCTTAAAACGGCACATGTTTCAGCATCAAAACCGTATTTAGCACGGGTATAGCCGATTCCTTTAATTGTATCACGCACGATGCGCGGGATATCCACGTATGCAGATGTAGTGATTTCTCCTGCTACGAGCACAAGACCGGTCGTTACGCTTGTCTCACAAGCAACACGGGCATTGGCATCCTTAGCAAGGATAGCATCTAAAATGGAATCTGAAATCTGATCACAAATCTTATCCGGATGGCCTTCTGTAACAGATTCAGAAGTAAAAAGACGACGGTTCTTTGACATCTTAATTCCTCCTTGAAATAGGTAATATAGTTGCAGGCATCAGCCTTATTGTTTACGGAGCTCATTCCCTTATTAGCTTCAACCATAGTCAACGCTGCGAAAAAAATAAAAGCCTTCCCTTTTAATGAGGAAAGGCTGTATATCCGCTGACTATCCTTTCACTCTTATCGTTCAAGGGTCTTTACCTTGCTCAGGTTAGCACCAACACCATCATTCCTTGAAGATCCAAGGCTTTATTTTCGGCCTAGTATCTTGGTTCAAGTTCAATATGGCAGGTTGCCGGGTTTCTAAGGGCCTGTCCCTCCACCAACTCGGGATAAGAGAATCCGTACAATTTAAAATTGTATCAAAATCAGATTGAAATTGTCAATAACTATCTGGTTTATAATGAACAGCCGCCATCCTTGCAGGTACCTTTCTTAAAAAACAAATGCCGATTTTTAGCAATCCAGCGGTACAAAGGGTTCCCAAGCCGGTCAGCAAATGGCAGATACCCCATTAATCCCACGAGAGCAAGGACCGGAGTATGCAGCATAATTCTCCTTACTGCATAGAATCCGCGGAGAACCCTTCCATCTGGAGTAATAAGATGCATTTCTCTTCTCAAATCTTCCCTCTTAAACAAGATTGCCCTTTCTTGCTGTTCGTATTCCTGAAGCGACTGCCATTCGGTCCGCTTCAGCCAGTCAATCGATTCAAGCCTTTTTTTCGTCTGCCTGCACAATATGCATTGGCCGTCATATAAAACAAGATCCTTCATTTTTATATCACATCCCTTATTAAAAAGGTTTGTATATACACTTAAAAACATCCCTTTTTCTTTACTTCCTCTTTTCGGCCCCTTTCATTCTCCTTATGGCGCCTATTATTCATCCAATATTTTACATTATCTCATTTTGACGTTATAAAACAGCTAGAATTTATCATAAGTCAGCATTTTTTATCATCTATTTTTTTCTTATTTTAGAATTTTCCTTTTTTAAGGCTTCCAAATCCCGCAAAAATTAAATACAATAGAGAAATAATCACAAAAAAATAATTAGTATAGACTAATGTAATAAATGTGTTATACTATTTAATAAAATCAGACAAAGGAAGGTACCTCATAAATGAATTCTATTGATATTTCAAATGAGTTACAACAATTAATCTCCGGGAACAACGTCCATGTACAGCTTTCCGTGCCTCAATTAGTCGAAAAGGTGTTAAGCCGAAATGAAGGCATTTTGACATCAACCGGTGCTGTAAAAGCAGAAACAGGAAAATATACCGGACGCTCACCTAAGGATAAATATATTGTAGAAGAAAAATCAGTAAAAGACAAAATCGACTGGAGTTCCAACCAGCCTATTTCAGAGGAAGCCTTCGATAAACTATATACAAAAGTTATTGATTATCTGCAAACTAAGGATGAGCTGTTTGTTTTCAAGGGATTTGCAGGCGCTGATGAAGTCTCCCGCCTTCCTATCCAGGTCGTCAATGAGTATGCCTGGCATAATCTTTTCGCCCACCAATTATTCATCCGTCCGAATCAAGATGAACTTCGCGGTCATGAAGCACAGTTTACCATTCTTTCTGCCCCTAACTTCAAAGCGGATCCAGAAGTAGACGGCACAAAATCCGAAACGTTCATTATTATTTCTTTCGAGCGCCGCACTATTTTAATCGGCGGTACTGAGTATGCCGGAGAAATGAAAAAGTCCATTTTTTCTATTATGAATTACTTACTTCCTGAAGAAGGCATTCTGTCTATGCACTGCTCTGCCAACGTTGGCCGTGAAGGAGATGTAGCCTTGTTCTTTGGTTTATCCGGTACAGGTAAAACAACCCTTTCTGCTGATACGAACCGTAAATTAATCGGGGACGATGAGCATGGCTGGTCTACAAGAGGCGTCTTTAATATCGAAGGCGGCTGCTATGCCAAAACAATCAACCTTTCCCGTGAAAAGGAACCGCAAATTTTCAATGCCATCCGGTTTGGCGCCGTCCTTGAAAATGTGGCAGTTGACTCTGAAACGCGTATTGCGGATTATGATGACAGCTCACTGACAGAAAATACACGGGCTGCTTACCAAATTCAGTCCATCGATAACATTGTGGATCCGAGTATTGCCGGCCATCCAAATACCATCATCTTCCTGACAGCGGATGCTTCTGGAGTTTTGCCTCCAATCAGCAAGCTTTCCAAAGAACAGGCAATGTACCACTTCCTTAGCGGTTATACAAGTAAATTGGCAGGAACTGAAAGGGGCGTCACGTCTCCTGAAGCCACTTTCTCCACTTGCTTCGGTTCTCCTTTCCTTCCATTGCCGGCAACAGTCTATGCCGAAATGCTCGGAGCAAAAATCGACCAGCATGATGCGAAAGTTTTCCTTGTGAATACAGGCTGGACCGGCGGTGAGTACGGTACTGGAAGCAGAATGAAACTGGCTTATACCCGTGCTATGGTTCAAGCAGCATTAGAAGGTGAACTAACGAATATCGATACTGTAAAGGACAGCATCTTCGGTTTAGAAATTCCTGTCCATGTTCCTGGTGTTCCGGATGAAGTGCTCCAGCCAAATAAAACGTGGGCAGATCAAGAAGCCTATCGTGCCAAAGCTACTGAACTTGCAGAGAAATTCCGTGAAAATTTCAAGAAGTTTTCCGGTGTATCCCCTATTATTTCACAGCTTGGCGGTCCAATCGTCTAATACCGTTCAAAGAGCAAAGCTGATAAATTCGGCTTTGCTCTTTTTTTGCGTTATTCAGGTCATTCAAGCACAGGGAAGAAGAAACCCGAGAGATTCCCCCAAAACAAAAACCCTGCAAATACTCCTGCAGGGTAGTCGAAATGGAATATCAATTTGTGGAATTTAATGAAACAAGTCTGTATGTAATCATCGTTTGTCCGGCTTCCCATTCAACTTTGCAGATGACGGCAGTCCCGCTTGAATCGGATTGAATCGTCTTCCTGACATCCACCGGGATATCAATAGGATAGAGACGGTAGCCTTCTTTTGTCAGCCGGAAGATATTTTCTTCTTCACGCACTTCTTTCCCTTTTGTCACAATCATTGTATTTAATTCCATAGGCATGCCCATCATTCTTCCTCCTCATGCTTACTATATCCATCATATCATTTTTTCCGCTGGTTTTTCATCCAATTTGTCAGATCTTCAACCACCTGCCGATTTACAGCCGGAGGGAAGTAATGGGTGTATTCAGAAAAATACCAGCTTTCCGTAATTTTGGCTTTTGATTTGAGGATTTTTTCCAAACGATAAGCATGTTCGATAGAAACATTCTCATCTTTAACTCCGTGAATAATCAGCACCGGACTCTCTATTTCATCAGCAGAAAACAGAGGGGTCCTGTATTCATATTGTTCAGGAACTTTCTTTGGAGATCCGCCGATGACCCGCTTCATCATCCTTCTCATATCCACTCGCTCCACGTACGTAAGGAACATGTCTGACACACCGCCCCATGTCACAACAGAAGCCGCATTTTTACACAAAATGGCGGTCCACAGAGCCATGATTCCCCCTCTTGAAAAACCGAAAATATGAATCCTGTCCGGATTGACACGGGGATGCCGTTCTAACAGCTTAAATCCGGCAGCAGCGTCCTGTCGGTCCTCGCCCGCAAAATCCTCATCCCCTTCTCCGCCCTGATTTCCGCGGTAAAAAGGAGCAAATACAATAAAACCCTGAGAAGCAAATTGGACAATCCTCCCCGGTCGCACCTTGCCTACGTTCTTTATGCCTCCTCTTAAATATAAAAACCCATCATGGACCTCCCCATCATTTGGTTCGGCAAGAAGCCCTTTTACTTTCATTCCCTGTGATATGTATGTGACCAAATATAAATGAATGCCCGGATGCGGCGACGGAAATCGCAGCTTAGACACAATTTTCCCTTCTTCCATATTCGCGCTCCTTTCCCCCTTATTGTAGTGCACCTGATTGATTTTATCCCAAACCGTGTTTGATCCCGCACACATTTCTTTTCCCTTAATAAGATAAAGGTAGTCATTCTAATTCAAAAGGAGGAAGACCGATGAAGAAATGGGCTCTTATAGTTCTTGTATGCATATTGTCCCTGTCGTTTGCCGGATGCGGAAAGAAAGAAGAAGAGACACAGACGAAAGTCCGAATTGCGGAGGTTACAAGATCCTTGTTCTATACACCTCAATACGTAGCTATCGAGAAAGGATTTTTCAAAGATGAAGGCTTAAATATCGATCTAAAAACTACGGCCGGAGGCGATAAAACGATGACCGCCCTGCTTTCCAATGGAGCGGACATTGCCCTTGTTGGTTCTGAAACATCCATTTATGTAAATGCTCAGGAAGCAAATGACCCTGTCATTAATTTTGCACAGCTGACACAGACAGACGGCACTTTCCTCGTTGCCCGTGAACCAATTGAGAATTTTGACTGGGAGCAGCTCAAGGGCTCCACCTTTCTCGGTCAGAGAAAAGGCGGAATGCCCCAAATGGCCGGTGAATTCGTCCTGAAGAAACACGGTATTGATCCCCATAAGGATTTGAATTTAATCCAGAACGTCGATTTTGCAAATATAGCCACTGCCTTCGCATCAGGAACCGGAGACTATGTACAGCTGTTCGAGCCTACCGCCAGCATTTTTGAAAAAGAAGGAAAAGGGCATGTTGTGGCATCATTCGGTACAGAATCAGGAAATCTCCCTTACACTGTTTTCATGGCGAAGCAAAGTTATTTAAAAGAAAATCCAGAAACAGCGGCAAAGTTCACCCGCGCCCTGAAAAAGGCACAGGACTATGTACAGGAAACAGATCCTGAGGAAATCGCCAAAGTGATCCAGCCTTACTTTGAAGATACGGATCCAGAAATTATAGCAATGTCTATTGAGCGCTATCGGGATCAAGGCTCGTTTGCCACAGATCCAATCCTTGATGAAGCAGAGTGGAATAATCTTCAGGACATTATGGAGGAAGCCGGGGAATTGCCGGCAAGAATTGAGCATAAAGAGCTTGTCAATACGAAGTTTGCAGAAGATGCTGCACATTAGAAATAGAGCGGAGGGGAATCAGTGAGCTTTTTAACAGTCAACGGAATTCATCATACCTATTTCACAAAAAATCAGGCAACCACTGCACTTGAGGATATTCATCTTGAAGTAAAAGAAGGAGAGTTCGTTTCCTTTCTTGGGCCGAGCGGATGCGGAAAAACCACCTTGCTTTCCATTATCGCCGGATTATTTCAGCCTACGGAAGGACAGATCCTCCTTGAAAATCAGCCAATCTCCTCAAAACGAGGGGATGATCTTTCAATCGGATATATGCTTCAGCAGGATTACTTATTTCCATGGAAGACAATCCTCGAAAATGTAACATTGGGCATGCGGCTCATGCAAAAGGATAAGCAAGAGGCCGAGAAGCATGCCCTTGGCCTTCTAAAGGATGTTGGACTGTCAGATGTCGAGCGCCAATATCCAAGTCAGCTGTCGGGCGGCATGAGGCAAAGAGCAGCGCTTGCCCGCACGCTGGTAACTGATCCCAAAATCCTGCTGCTGGATGAACCTTTTTCAGCATTGGATTACCAGACCAAGCTGAAACTCGAAGACCTTGTTTTTGAAACCCTTAAAACTTTTGGGAAAACTGCTGTCCTTGTCACCCATGATATCGGGGAAGCCATTGCGATGAGTGACCGGGTCTATCTGTTTGCAGCGAATCCCGGCAAAGTGCACAAGCTTTTTAACATCCCGGACACCCTAAGAGAACAATCCCCATTCTCCGCAAGAAACCATCCGGATTATTCAGAGGTTTTCCAAACTATATGGGAGGAGCTGGAAAGCCTTGAACATTAAGCAGCTGCATGAAAACTATAAAGCCGGCCTTAAGAAAGAAAAACGTTTTGTCCGTCTCTGGCAATTGGTCCTGTTCCTTGCCTTCTTCAGCATATGGGAAACGGCATCCGGACTAAAGTGGATTGATCCTCTGATTTTCAGTTCACCCAGCAAGGTTTGGCAGCTTCTTTTAGATAAAATAGCAGACGGTTCACTTCTGTCTCATGCCAGTGTAACAATATTTGAAACGATCCTCGGTTTCATTATTGGAACCCTTTTGGGCACACTGCTGGCAAGTGCCTTATGGTGGTCTCCTATGCTCGAAAAGATTCTTGATCCTTATCTGGTCATTCTTAATGCCATGCCAAAGGTTGCCCTTGGCCCAATCTTAATTGTAGCTATGGGACCCGGATTCAGCTCCATTATCGCCATGGGGGCCATTATATCCATTATCATAACCACTATTGTGGTTTATACTTCGTTTCGTGAAGTGGACCCCAACTACTTAAAAGTTCTGCAAACCTTTGGAGCCACACGATTTCAATCTTTCAGAGAGGCCATTCTCCCAGCCTCCTTCCCCACTATTATTTCAACCTTAAAAGTCAATGTCGGCCTTTCCTGGGTAGGAGTCATTGTAGGAGAATTTCTCGTTTCTTCTAAAGGACTTGGCTATATGATCATTTATGGATTCCAAGTCTTCAATTTCACACTGGTTATGCTTTCCTTATTGATCATCGCCATTATCGCCACCATTATGTATCAGCTTGTCGAATTGCTTGAAAGAAAACTGATCAAACATTAACATACGAATTCAAAAGAAATCAAACAGGGCAGCCTTCCCCTCTTTTTAGCGGGGTTTCATTCAAAGCTGCCCATTTGTTCTTTCAAAAGCAGTCTGCTTTTTCCACTGTTCCAGACTAAGCGGAACGACCTGATCTTTCATAATGAAACTAAATTCGGCATGATCCCGAATATTCTCGGGAAGGCTTTTCATTAAAACAGGTCCATCCGTTTCCAAGTATTCATCCTTTTTCTCCAAACGAAGCAGTTCTGCAAAAAAGACCGATTTCACAAAGGGTCTTTGATCATAAACTTTATATTGGCCGATAAAGGATAGATGTTTCACAATTCCGCCCGTTTCTTCATATATTTCCCGCTCAGCTGCCTGTTTTTCCGTTTCTCCCTTCTCTCTTTTCCCGCCCGGAAATTCTACCCCGCGTTTTTTGTGCCTGGTCAGCACCCATTTCTCCCCTAGACGGCAGAGAGCAAAAACATGCCCGGCCGCTCCAAAAATCGGATCCGCAGAGAATTCAACTTTATTTTCATTTATATCTTTAAAAATTTCCATAGGTCTCCCCTTACATATCTTCCTCCTTATATTCTACCACCATTCCAAATGAATCAGAAAAAAGAAAAAATGGCCTAAATGCCAAGCCATTCTCATGTTATTTCATCTACTATCCCCATTCCTTTAATATGGCGTTTCGCCTCTGCATCTCCAAGCAAATAGATCATGTTATAAACCTTTTGCAAATTGGCATCTGCCTCTTCGTTTTCTTGATCATTGTGATATTCCCAAAAAGGGATATGCGCCCGATAAAATCCTGCCTCATCCGCTTCAAATTTATGATCAAAATAATTTCTCAGCTGGGCAATCTCATCAGCTGTTGCTTCTATTTTAAAATCCCAGGGACTTGATTCCCGATTCTGAAAAATCCCGCCGTCTGCAATAGAAATATAATAGGCCTGCCGAAGAGTATCCATATACTCGCCTCCCTTTTAAATTTTATTTTCTCTTGAAAAACTACTATTCATTCCATGGGATATTTAGTAAAATGAGGAGAATATACGCTGAACCCCCATAAAAATTGATTAAAGTATCATACTTGGGGTAAAACATATACTATATTCAAGTATTTATCTTTTATGATGGACAATCGTTTTTACATACAGCAAGAATGGTCTAGGAGGTGGAAAGATGAAGTTAATTGAAGATCTGTATAATATGTACCGGAACAAGATGACAGGGGACGAGGAAGATATCGACATGCTGACCTTTGCAGTTCTTGAACAATTGGATCGAAAGGAAATACTCGAACTGCTTCATGAAATGGATGATCAGGAATTAACCAATCTGATGGGTCTCTATATTATTGAAAGTTTAAAGGGCAAGTTTGCTCAGAGCGGCATGGATGAGCCAAAACCCACACATTATTTGCCGCGAAATCTTCATTAAAAAGTCATTAAACAGACAGGCATTCCCCTATTATGGATGCCTCTTTTTTTTGCTTTTAATCCAGAATCATCTAAGCATGAAGCCTTACAATCCGTAAAAAACAGGGGCTGGGACAAAATAAAAAACACCAAATTTCTCACAGAGAAATTTGGTGTTTGAGTAATCGGCATATCTATTATTTGGAAAGGTATGCTCTAAGCATCCATGCATGCTTATTAAAGCTTTTCTTCATGCCAGTCAGCATATCAGCGGTTACTGGATCTTCCTCCTCCGCTACTTCAATAATTTCTAAAAGTTCATTAGAAATTTTCTCAAAGTCGCTGATCACGCTTTGTACCATATCTTCTGTATTTTCACTACCTGTCGCTTCTTCAATTGTAGTCATTTCCATATACTGTTTAAGGGTTGCTACCGGCGTTTCTCCTAATGCGAGCAAACGCTCTGCCAGCTCGTCCATATCTGCAGTCACTTCATTATAAAGCTCTTCTAATTTTTTATGCAGTTCAAAGAAGTGCGGTCCGTTTACATACCAGTGATAATTATGGAGTTTCGTATAAAGCACGGTAAAGTTTGCAATTTCCTTATTCACTAATTTCGTTAATTTTTTTTCAGCCATTGATCATTACCTCCACTTTGATTGATATAAGTATAATTCCCGAACCCCATACATTTAAAACCTGCCTTCAAGACATTTACCCAAGGTCTATATTTAAGTAAAATGGAAGCAAAATAAAAAGGAGAGAATCCATGACTGCCATCATTATCATCTCCATTCTCATCGTACTTATCATCTTAGCTCTGTCTGTGTTAACGATTAACAAAGGGTACAGCTATAAGCATACGATTGAACCTCTTAACGAAGAGCCAAAGCCCGAAAATAGTGAAGAGGATAGTAAAAAAAAGGAAAACGTATGAAATCTGCCCACAAAAAAACCCACGGGCTTCTCCCGTGAGTTCATTCAGCCATTCTCAGCCAAATACTTTATGAAGGTCTTCTTTATCTTGAGAAAGCCAGAAGTTCATCAACCTCTTGGCACCCTCTAAATCGTGAAGTTTTGCCTGACCGCATTGTTTTGGTGTAGCAGCAGGGATGACTGTTGTTTGAACAGCATCCTTAAATGTCTCTTCAAGCACATCAATAATTTCTCCTACGGTTGGCTCGCCGCTTACCACTAGGTAGTAACCAGTCTGGCAGCCCATGGGCGAAATGTCGATAATATCAAAATGGTCATATTGCTCTGCATATTTACGGATATTGAAAGCAAGCAAATGTTCTAATGTATGAATCGTATCAGGCTTCATCGCTTGTTTATTAGGCTGGCAAAAACGGATATCAAATTTATTTACAACACCGTCTGTTCCGACTTTATGAACGCCGCAATGACGGACATAAGGCGCTTTAACGGCATCATGATCTAATTCAAAGCTTTCTACTGAAGGCATATCATCACTCCTAAATTGAATGTCCTCTTCATTCTACCTCTTTTTGCAATAAATTTCACTAAACTTCTTCCTGTGCTCCATGCGGTCTTAGTCAGGACATGCTGTTTTGAATTAAGGAATAAACATGGTATAGTCTACTCATCATTAAGAAATGAGATGACCGATTATGCAATTTCTTCTACTTAAAATTATTCGTTTTTACCAAGTCGCCATTTCACCATTAAAGCCTCCATCCTGCAGATTTTATCCGACATGTTCTCACTACGGACTTGAAGCGATTAAGGTTCACGGTCCTCTATATGGAAGCTGGCTTACCTTAAAACGGATCCTGAAATGCCACCCTTTTCATCCAGGAGGCTTCGATCCTGTACCCGAAAAGACTAAGTATAAAGGATGACAGCTTCCCCTCCTGGCAAGACCGCACAGGAAGTCTTTTTACTCTGTTGTCTTTTCCTTTTGGGTCTTGCTAAATTTTTGCTTGCCTTATTTTTGGCTACTGTAGTATGATGTTATAGTCAAATCGTAATGGTTTCGTTTCATATAAAGATTATTAGTACACATCCGAAATGGATGGATTTGAATATTTTGGCGCATTATAAATCGTAATCAGTACGAATGAGGAGTGGAACTAAATTAATGAAGAAACATATTATTAGCGTCGTTTTTCTATTTACGGCGCTCATTTTAGCGGGCTGCGGAACCAATGAAGATTCTGCTGATAAGAAGGATAAGAAAGCATTGGAGGTATATACGACTGTTTACCCTCTCCAATATTTCACAGAAGAAATCGGCGGAAAATATGTCAATGCGCAGACCATTTACCCGCCAGGCACAGATGAGCATTCCTTTGAGCCTTCCCAAAAAGATATCGTAAAAATGGCCGAATCCGATTTGTTTTTCTACATTGGTTACAATTTAGAAGGATTCGTCACAAAAGCTAAACCGATCTTAGAAAATGAAGGTGTCACAACGGAAGCAATCGGAGAAAAAGTTCAATTGGATACACATGCACATGAAGAACATGAAGAACACGAGGAACATGATGACGGACATGATCACGGAGGAGTTAATCCCCATTTATGGCTTGATCCTGTTTATTCTGACCAAATGGCAAAAGCCATTAAAGATGAATTGACTAAGAAAATGCCTGATCAAGCAGATTATTTTGATGAACGCTACCAGGATTTATCAAAAAGATTGAATGAATTGGACAGTCAGCTGGCATCTGTCATTCAAGACGGGAAAACGAAAAAAATCATTGTTTCCCATTCCGCTTATGGATACTGGGAAGAACGGTACGGTCTTGAACAAATTGGGGTAACCGGCATTGCCTCTTCTAATGAACCATCCCAAAAGGAACTGAAGAATATTGTCCAAATTGCTGAAAAAAATCATCTGCATTATGTGGTATTCGAGCAAAATATCAGTTCAAAATTAACGGAAATCATTCAAAAAGAAGTCGGGGCCGATTCCTTAACTCTGCATAACCTTTCTGTTCTGACAGAAAAAGATATCAAAGCAGAAGAAGATTATTTCAGTCTGATGAATCATAATATCAACACATTAAAAACAGCGCTTAATTAAGTCTCCCACTTTGGATTAACCAGGCTGTCAGCGGGTATACTATTACTGTCACAGGGATTCATCAATGTCCTGTGATGGTTCACCAACTTTTAGTCACTCATGTAAAAAAGATTAAAAGGAGGTATCTGACATGGCAGAGGATGTTAAATGCACAGTGGACAGCTGTACGTTCTGGAAACATGGAAATCGCTGTTCAGCTGAAATGATCAGTGTCACCAGCTATTCTGAAGAAAGAGCACATCAGAGCAACGAAACTGGATGCCGCACATTTAAACCGCGCGGCCTTTAATGAAATAATAAGGGCGGAGAAAGCAATTGCTTTTTCCGCCCCTTTTTTATTTATGGCTGTTCTTTCAGATACTTCTGGCGAATGGCTAACGTTTTATCAAGAAGCCCGCTGCCAATCTCCTCTTCAAATTCCGGATAAATCTGCGTCATTTTGTCCATCCATTCTTTCCTCTCTTCAGAAGAAAGCCGGTATATGTGAATATCCGATTCACGCTGAATATCCAGAAGCAGCTCTTCATTCATTTCGGAAGATTTCACCCAAATCCAATCTGTCGTTTTATCCATTGCCCGCTGTATCTCTTTTTGAATATCCGGGGGGAGACTCTCCCAAAATGACCCGTTCATCATGACTGCATACCCTAAATATCCATGATTGCTCATCGTGAGATTATTTTGCAGCTGGTACAATTTTTTCGAGTAAATATTGGAGATGGTATTTTCCTGGCTGTCCGTCGCATGGTCCTCCAAATTCTGAAATGTTTCATTAAACCCCAGCATAGAAGTGGTTGCGCCAAAATGGCCAAACTGTTCCTTTAAAACTTCACTTGGCATAATTCTGAAGTTTTTTCCTTTAAAATCCTCTGGCGAACGGATCTCCTGATTGCTTGTGATTTGCTTAAAATGGTTCGACCAAATGGCAAAGCCCTTAATTCCCTCTCCTTCCAAATCTCCCAGCAGCTCCTGTCCCACTTCCCCTGACAGCGTTTCTTTCAATGCCTGATCATTCGGAAAAATATATGGAAGGTCCAGCAGCATCCACCTTTTCGATACATTGGTCAGCTTGGAGGTTGCCGGAGCAATCATTTGAACTTCATTATTCTTTAGAGCCTTCCATTCTTCCTCATCATCATACAGTGATTCATTGGGGAAGACCTCCACTTTAACCCGGTGATTCGTGTACTCGTCCACCAGCTTCGCAAAACGATTAGCAGCCATTCCTTTTGGCGTATTTTCCGCTACTACATGGCTAAATTTAATGATAATCTGATCTTCCATCCCTTCTTGCTCTTCATCATGAGGCAGCTCATGCTGTTCAAAAAAAGGCTGAAAGGAAAGAAAAATCGCCGCTGCCACTCCGATAATTATAAAAAGAATAAATCCCCATAATGCACGCATCGCTGAAAAACGCCCCACCTTCATCTAACGTCCCCTTCTGAATACGATTATTTTATCATATCAGCAGAGCATTCCCGCTAAAATTTTCTGAAATCAATCCATTCTTCAAACTATTTTGATACTATTAATAGTAGAAATCTTGGAGGAGTAACAATGGAAAAGACTTTTCATATGCCCATACAGCTTAAAATCACCTTGCTATCCTTTGCAATCGTCGCCTTCTCGATTCTAATCGGCGGCATTACAATTATCGGGAACCTGATTGTGCAGGAGGAGAAAGAGCTTGAATCCAAGTCACTTCTCACTGCCCATACCATTGCTGAGCTTCCAGAGGTTCAGAGACTCATCTTGGAGCCAAGAGGATGGGAGGAATTGAACCCTTCTATCGAAACGCTCCGAGTCATTCACGGTGCAGACTATATTGTCGTTCTCAACCAGGAACATATCCGCTATTCTCACCCTGTTTATCATAAATTAGGAACTGTTTCCGAAACCTCGGATGAAAGTGCCGCCTTTGCAGAACATGAATATCTCTCCAAGGCAAAAGGAGAGCTTGGAACAGCCGTACGGGCCTTTGTACCGATCCTGAATAAAGATAATAACCAAATCGGAGTCGTTCTTGTGGGAAATATTCTTCCCGCTCTTCCTGATATCATTAAGGATTTTCAAAAAGAGATTATTGTACTGCTGCTGTTTACCCTGTTATTTGGCATTATTGGATCCTGGATGATGGCCAAGCATATAAAAAGGGAAACGTTTGAGTTAGAACCCCATGAAATATCCCGTATGCTTGTAGAGAGAACGGCTGCTTTCAACGCGATGCATGAAGGCGTCATTGCGATTGATAAGCAGGAACGGATTACCATATTCAATGAAAAAGCGAAACAGATGCTGAGCATTAAAGGAGACACGATAGGAAAGAAAATCAGGGATGTTATAGATGACACCCGCCTGCCGGAAATACTGGAACGAACAACTCCCATCTTCAATCAGGAGCTGTCGGTGCAGCAGCAGCATATATTCAGCAATAGGGTCCCGATTATGATAGACGGAAAGACAATCGGGGCGGTTGCGATCTTTCAAGACCGGACAGATGTGACAAAACTGGCCGAAGAACTGACAAGTGTCAAAGCATTTGTCGAAGCATTGCGCGCACAAAATCACGAGCACAGTAATAAATTGCATACCATCTCTGGTCTTATTCAGCTCGGAAAGCTGGATGACGCTTTGAAATATATCTATCAAGTGACCGAGGAACAAGAAGATCTGTCCCGATTTCTGTCTAAACATATCCATGATGATAACCTAGTCGGATTGCTCCTCAGCAAAGTCTCGATCGGCAAAGAGCAGGATATCGAGCTTATCATCGATAAGAATTCCCAGCTTGAAGAATTTCCTGCTGAAATGGATCATCATGATTTTGTCCTGATCATCGGCAATCTTATCGAAAATTCTTTTGCTGCTTTAAAACACGCAGCCGTTAACAAAAAACAAGTCTACCTGGCCATCTATCAAGATGATGAGCAATGTCTGATTGTTCTTGAAGACAATGGACCAGGCATTCCAAAAGAGGTTCAATCACAGATTTTTGATTATGGATTTACAACAAAAGGAGCGAAAGGATCAGGACTTGGTCTTTATTTGATTGCCCAGATTGCAGAAAAGGCCCGCGGAGATATCTCTCTTACTTCCTCTCTGGGTGAAGGCACCAGTTTCATTCTTTCTTTCCCAATGAAACCGACAAAGGAGACAGATACCAATGAAGACAATACGGGTTCTATTAATTGAAGATGACCCAATGGTTCAGGAAGTCAACCGGCAATTTATTGAACGGCTTGAGGGCTTTCAAGTCATTGATACAGCCGCAAATGGCCAGATTGGCTTGACTAAGATTAAGCAGCTGAAACCAGATCTCGTCATACTTGATATTTTCATGCCGTCCTTGAACGGAATTGAAGCACTGACGCAAATCAGAAAGGACGAACTCGATGTAGATGTCATCATCATCTCAGCCGCCAACGATCGGCAGACGATCCGGAAATCGCTGCAAAACGGGGCCTTTGATTATTTAATTAAACCGTTTAAATTCGAAAGGCTGCAGCACACCCTTCAGCAATATCAAGCCTTTTTTATGGAAATGAAACCCGGTGACGGAATCTCCCAAAACCAAATCGACCGGATGATGTTCCAAGTTGATGACAAGAAAAATGAATTTAGTTTATCCAAAGATATGATTCCTAAAGGACTTAATATTGCAACGCTTGAGCAGGTAGTCCATTTCATGAAAAATAAGAAAGAAGCGCTGTCTGCCGAAGAAGTGGCAGACGGCATCGGGATTGCCCGCGTCACAGCACGCAGGTATTTAGATTTCCTCTATAGCAAAGAGCTTCTGAAGCTGGATGTTCAATACGGAGGCATCGGCAGGCCGGTGAATAAGTATATATTGAATCATTAATATGCTGTTGATAAAGATACGGAAAAAAGCGGCCAACTTCTCTGTGAGAAATTAGCCGCTTTTTTATTTTTCAGTCCTGCCGCAGGAGCTTTTTCTTGAGAAACAGCAATTCTTCCTTACTGACTTTCGTTATTTCCATGACTGCATGGTCTGGCATGCCTCGCTGCAAAAGAATTTCAGCAATCAAATACGCTTTCCCCATTTAACCTCTCCTCATAAGGTTTCCTGCTTTTATTATAAAGAACTGAGCCCTTCACCAAAACTGACATCTGCCCATTTTTACATAAATGGGCTCAGCGGCGAGAGGTTCATTTTCTGTTCCTCTCATCTGATCAGATTTCAGAATATTAGAAAACAACAATTCCCTTCTTGATCTTTTCACGATAAAATAATAAAAATGTTCAAGGAGAGAAGGCCTATGATACGGAAATTGCAGAAAAGTGATTATGACGCTTGTTTTTCATTAGTAAAGGACAGGCCGGCGGAGAATTTATTCATCATCGGAGATATTGAAGCTTATGGCTTTGAACAAGATTTTCAAAAGCTTTGGGGAGAGTTTGATCACAATGGAGAACTAATCGCCATTTTATTGAATTATGAAGAGAACTACATACCGTTTGCCTCTCAAGACTTTGATGCAGCAGGTTTTGCAGCCATTATGTCCCAAGATCCAAACTTTAAAATGATGTCAGGACTCAAAGACATCACGGAAAAAATCGAACCTTATGTAAATCGTCCGCTCAAAAGAAAAAGACAGACCTATTATGCCAAGTGCACTCAATTAACTGCCGAGACAACCCAAGAGGATCTGAAGATTGTGGAACAAGCAGTTCCCGAAGATGCCGAGGATCTTGTAACACTACTGAACTCGATTCCAGAATTTAAAGACTCTATGATAACTGAAGAAAAAAAACGACGCAGTTTAGAAGACAGATCATCCCGCTCCTTTTTTATTAAAGCTGATGGAAAAATTGTATCCACGGCTTCTACTGCCGCATAAAATACGATGTCAGCCATGGTAGTGGGCGTAGCTACTCACCAAGAGCACAAGAAGAAAGGGTATGCGACCAGCTGCATGCTTAAGCTGTGCAGCCAGCTTTTAGCAGAGGGAAAAGAGCTTTGTCTGTTTTATGATAACCCTGAGGCCGGAGCAATCTATAAACAGATCGGTTTTAAAGATATCGGTTTCTGGATGATGTACTCTTATCATTAAAAACAAAAGGAAAAAGCACAGTTTGCGCTTTTTCCTTTTACATCGCTTTAAATGTCTCTCTATAGACAGTCAGTTCCTTCAGGCGTTTTTCATTAATCCGAAAACCAATCCCCGGTGAATCAGGAACCTTGACTTCCCCGTTTCGGACCGTAATATCCGGTTCAATTATATCTTCTTCCCAATAACGGGAGGAAGAAGAAAGATCTCCAGGAATTGAAAACCCCTCAAGTGAGGCAAGTGCAACATTATGGGCCCTTGAGATACCGAATTCAATCATTCCCCCGCACCAAACCGGAATCCCGTTTTGCACACAAAGATCATGGATTTTCACAGCCTGTGACCACCCGCCGACTCTCGCCATTTTAATGTTGATAATTTGGCAGCTTCCCAGCATGATGGCGCTTTTCGCATCATGGTACGAACAGATACTTTCATCCAGACAGACAGGCGTCTTTATTTCTTTCTGCAAGAGGGAATGCTCTGCAATATCATCAACACCGAGAGGCTGCTCGATCATTTGAAGTCCGAATGAATCCAGCTTTTGAAGGTGAACGGTGTCATCCAGACGGTAGGCAGAGTTGGCATCAGCCATTAAGGGAAGATCCGGATAAACTGACCGGATAGCCGCCAGCATAGAAAGGTCGGATGACGGGCTGATTTTCACCTTGTACCTTTTATATCCTTCAGCTGAAAAGGTTTCAATCTGTCTCAGCGCTTCCTTTCTATCATTAGAAGCAATGACAACTCCGGCAGCTGCATATTGCTTTTTTCCTCCCATTAACCGGCCGAGGTATTTCTCTTTCTGCTTAGCATATAGATCCCAGATCGCCTGCTCCAGCCCGGATTTCGCCATCTGATTTCTCCTGATGCCTTTCCAAAGTTCAGAAAGCTCATTCGGATGTTCCCAGTTTCCGGAGAGAGTCATAGGAATCAGGAAATCCTCCAGCATGTGATAGCAGGTTTTGATCGTTTCTTCGGTATACCAGGGGCTTGAGAAAGGTACCGTCTCTCCATAGCCGGTTCTGCCATCCTTATCCCTTGCCTCCACAATAATCGCTTCACGGTCATAAACGGTTTCAAGATGCGTATGGAAAGGTGATTTTAACGGTGACCTGATCATCTTAAGTGTAATTGACTCTATTTCCATATTCCTCATACCTGCCTCTTTAAATTCCTGCGCAGCAATTTATTCGCGCCATTTCTCGGCAGTTCCTTACAATAATGGATTTCTTTCGGGACTTTATAAGCAGCTAAAGCCTGACGGCAGTATTCCCGCAGTTCCTGCTCTCCCGCTTCTACTCCTTCATGAAGAACCACAAAAGCAACCGGTACCTGCCCCCATTCGGCATCCTCCATTTTCGTTACTCCTGCTTCAAAAACAGCCGGATGGGAGGAAAGAACTGCTTCAATTTCAGCCGGATATACATTCTCTCCGCCTGAAATAATTAAATCAGACCGTCTGTCCAGAACATATAAAAACCCTTCAGCATCCACATAGCCAATATCGCCGGTGTACAGCCATCCTTGGCGGATCGCCTCTTCTGTAGCATCCGGACGGTTATAATATCCCTTCGTCACATTCGGGCCTTTCACAACAATTTCGCCTGGTTCTTCTGGTTCCGCTTCCCTGCCGGCCTGTTCAATCCTGAGCTGTGCAGGAAACAGCGGCTTTCCGGCAGATCCCACTTTCTTCAGACTGTCCTCTGGAGAAAGTGTCACGATTTGAGACGCAGTTTCGGTCATACCATATGATTGGAAGACCGGGATATGCTGATCTCTGCAGCGCTCAAGCATATGCTTAGGTGCCGGCCCTCCTCCAAGCAGGGCACACCGGAAAGTATTTGGATAGGAGGTTCCTTTTAAATCCTCAAGCATCCGATTCAGCATCGTTGTCACAACTGAACAGATTGTCACATTGCCCTTCATAATAGCTTGATTGACAGCTTCTGCCTCGAACTTTTGAACAACGACTATTTTCATTCCATAAATAATGTTTTTCATTAAGATAGAAAATCCGCTAATATGGAAAATCGGCACAGCACAATACCAGCAGTCGTCTTCTCTCAGTCCCAGATTCAACGCTGAGCCGACGGCACTCCACCAGTGGTTTCCAAACGTTTGAATGACCCCTTTCGGATTTCCGGTTGTTCCTGAGGTATACATGATGGTTGCTGTATCCTCCAGCGGAAATTCCTCTTGGATTGGCGCCTCTTTTTCCCCTGTCCATTGCTCTTTCTGTAAAATATGCGGAAATTCAATGCCAGCCAGTTTTTCAGAAAAGAACTGTTCAGAAATCAGATGCTGCGCCCCGCTGTCTCCTGCCTGCCAGCTAAGCTCTTTGGAGGTCAGCTTGCTGTTCAGCATAACCATTTTTACGCCCAAATAAAGAAGCGCATGTATAATAATCACGCTGTCAAGATGGTTCCTCAAGAGAATGGCTGCGGTATCGTCTTTCCTAACCCCCTGACAAGCCAGCCTGCGGGCCATTTTTTCCGCTTCTTGGTGAAGTTCAAGGAAGGTTAACGTCCTTCCCTCAAATTCAACAGCAGGACGATTAGGCGTCAGGTGAGCGCGCTTCATTAACCAATTCGGCAATCTTTCCTCCATGATGCTTCCTCCTTTTCCTTTCCATGGTAAAGAAAACAGCCCGGCGTAACCGCCAAGCTGTTCCTTCCCATACTCCCTTACTCATTAAGGGAAACGCGGGAATTGACCGAAGTCCGGGCTGCGCTTTTCTTTAAAAGCGTCGCGTCCTTCCTTCGCCTCATCCGTTGTATAATAAAGCAATGTCGCATCTCCTGCCATTTGCTGAAGTCCGGCAAGGCCGTCTGTGTCCGCATTCATGGCCGCTTTTAGGAAACGAAGCGCTGTTGGGCTCTTCTCAAGCATTTCCTCACACCATTTAACGGTCTCAGCTTCCAGCTGATCCAATGGAACGACTGTGTTGACAAGACCCATATCAAGGGCTTCCTGTGCGTTATATTGACGGCACAGGTACCAAATTTCACGCGCTTTTTTATGTCCGACGATACGTGCAAGATATCCAGAACCGTATCCTGCATCAAAGCTTCCTACTTTAGGACCTGTTTGTCCGAAAATAGCATTATCTGCAGCAATTGTTAAATCACATACAACATTCAAAACATTGCCGCCCCCGATTGCATACCCTGCAACCATTGCTACAACCGGTTTAGGAATTGTACGGATCAAACGCTGAAGGTCCAGAACGTTCAAGCGCGGAATGTGATCTTCTCCTACATAGCCGCCATGGCCCCGAACTTTTTGGTCTCCGCCTGAGCAGAATGCCCTTCCGCCTTCACCAGTCAAGATAATAACGCCGATACTGGAGTCGTCACGAGCTCTTGCAAAAGCGTCAATCATCTCCGCCACTGTTTTTGGTGTGAACGCATTATGTACATGCGGACGGTTGATCGATACTTTGGCTATGCCATTATATCTTGTGTATAGGATTTCATCATATTCTCGGATTGTTTCCCATTGAATAGTCATCCAATATTCCTCCTTAATGGTTCTTTAAAAACTCACTTACTATTTTACCAAACTTTTGCGGATTCTCCACATGAATCGCATGACCAGTGTCATTTATTGTCGCAATCCGGCCATTTTTCAGAGAAAGGTTCATACGTTCAGCAATTTTACAGAATTTAAGATCCAGTTCTCCGGTAATCATTAATACAGAAAAAGGGAGTTCTGAAAGCTGCTTCCACCAGGATGGCTGACTTCCTGTCCCCATTCCACGAAGGCTGTTAGAAAGGCCGGTAATATGATTGCCAAGCCTCTCCCTTCGCACAGCCTGACGGATTTCATCCGGCAGCCGCTTCTGTGTCTCAAATAAAGAAATGTTCTCCCATTGATTCACAAATTCGAGGATTCCATTTTTCTCAATTTTTTCGGCAAGGGCCGCATCTCCTGCTATCCTCTGCTCTCTTTCTCTTTCTGTCTCCAGTCCCGGAGAAGCACTCTCCAAAATAAGCGAACGCACACATTCAGGGAAATAGCAGGAAAAGCTGAGCGCCAGCCTCCCTCCCATGGAGTAGCCGAGAAAATGGGCTGATTCATAGCCTAATTCAGCCAAAATGCATTTCAGATCATTCGCAGCTTCTTTCATCTCATAGCGGGCGGGATTCTCCGGAGATTCTGTTTCACCGTGCCCGATAATATCAGGCATAATTAAGCAGTAATCACGGCTGAGCTCCGGAATCAGAAAATTCCATGTCTCCTTTGATCCGGTAAATCCATGGAGGAGAACAAGCGGCTCTCCGGTTCCCGCTGTTTCCACCGAGTAGGAGATCCCCCTGCAGGAAATCATCATGAGCGATCTCCATGTAAAACAGCCGCTATTTCCCGGGAAACAAGATTCCACAAATCTCTGTGTTTTACAACATTGCTGGCCCGCTCTGTCGGAATCTCGATGATTTTCAATCCAGGCGTATGGAACGTCTCTGAAAAGACCGTCTTAAATTCTTCCCAGTCCCGAACCTTCGTATAGCGTGCCTCATACAATTCAGCGGCATGAGAAAAATCAAGCCCGTGAGGCGTGCCAAACAGCTGTTCAAAATACTCAGGCTCATTGGACTGCGGCAGGAATGAAAAGATTCCGCCCCCATCATTATTAATTAAAAGAATGGTGAAATTCTGCTTTTGCAGCTTAGCAGCCAGCAGCCCGTTCATATCATGAAAGAAACTTAAATCACCAATCGCTAAAACGGTATGTTCCGAAGCCGTGCTCACCCCAAGCGCTGTTGAGACGACTCCGTCGATTCCATTTGCTCCGCGATTTGCCATTGCCCTTATATTCTTCTCATTTGCCAAGAAAAATGTATCCAGATCGCGAATCGGCATGCTGTTTCCAACGAAAACCGTCGAATTTTCCGGCATAAGTTCTGACAAAAGTGAAAATAGCTTTCCTTCACTCAGCTTAGTATCATTCTTGACGGTAAGCAAGGCATTTTTCGTTGCCGCATTCACAGATTTCCATAATTCAAGCCAGTGACGGTCCTCATTATAAGGAACAAACTCCAGCATAGCCTCACTGAATTTTGTTTCATCACAGTAGATCATGTTTGTGGCGAGCCCCGCTGGTTCTCTCCATCCGGCGCCGCCATCGACAACTAGATGCATGGCCTCTCGATATTTTTTCAGAAACAGCAATAAAGGTTTAGAAACCGGCATGGCACCAAATCTCAGAACCAATTCCGGACGGAAGGCCTTGACTGCTTGTTCATCTCTGAGAATAGTATCGTACGCTTCAACGATATTCACTTTGCTGTGTACACCGCTTCTCAATTGAGAAAGAGGATCAGCCAGCACTGGGAATCCCAGTTTTTCAGCCAGTTTCAATATGGCCTTATGGCCTGATCCTTCCGTCAATTCACCGCAGATGATCAGTCCCCGTTTTCCTTTCCCCAAGAGATGACTTAATTTCCTGAACTGAGACTCCTCGAGACTGATGGAGCCTCTGTCAATAGCAACTGCCGGATTCGCATTCAGGGAGTTTTTGCGATATTCAGCAGCTCTTTCGACATCCGGAACAAGCGGTTCCCTAAGCGGAAAATTCAAATGAACAGGTCCAGCCGGTGCCTTTGCAGCCGTTGCGACTGCCCTTGCCCCCACAGTCCGGGCATAGCGGATAATCTCATGATTATTCTCGGGGATAGCCATTTCAACAAACCACTTTGCATTCTTCCCATATAGATGAATTTGATCGATGGCTTGCGGAGCGCCTACATCCCTTAATTCATGAGGCCGGTCTGCCGTCAGCACAATAAGCGGAACCCTTGAATATTTGGCTTCAATAACAGCCGGATAAAAATTCGCAGCTGCCGTTCCGGAAGTACATACAACAGCAACTGGTTTCTTCAATGCTTTGGCTAGGCCAAGTGCAAAAAAGGAAGCGGAACGCTCATCCACATTAATATGGATTTTGATGTTTGGATGTTCAGCCAGCAGCATAGAAAGCGGCGTTGAACGTGAGCCTGGACTGACGACCACATCCGTCACGCCATTTTGGGACAGTTCATCTATAAAAGCCGCAGCATATGCTGTCAAGGCGTCTCTGTCATTCATGAATAGTTCCTCCTAAAGCACTCAACATCGGATTGAATTTAATTGCAGTTTCTTCATATTCACTTTCTGGTACGGAATCCTCCAGAACACCGCAGCCAGCAAACAAAGAGGCTTCATTTCCCTGCAGCAGAGCAGAGCGAATACCTACTGCAAATTCTCCATTTCCATAAGAATCCACCCACCCAAGCGGTCCCGCATAAAAGCCCCGTTCCAGGCCTTCGATCGCCCGTATCCGGTCAATTGCTTTTTCTTTCGGAAGGCCGCCCATTGCAGGGGTCGGGTGCAATTTTTTTATAAAACTAAAGATTGATGCTTGCTCATCACTTTTCCCCTGTACAGGAGTATATAAATGCTGAATATGACGAATTTTCATGAGCTGCGGTTCTTCTGGCACTGAAACTTCAGTGCATAAAGACTTTAATGCACCGGTAATCATCGAGACAACATATTGATGCTCCATCCGGTTCTTTTCATCCGAGAACAGCTCTGAACCAAGCCGCTCATCTTCCTCCGGCGTTTTCCCTCTTGCGATGGATCCTGCCAGACAAGCCGAAGAAACGGAATGGCCTGTCTTTTTAATAAGCTGCTCAGGAGTGGCTCCAATGAAGCAGTCCTTGCCGGACTCTAAACTGAAGATATAGCTTGTAGGCTGTTCCGCCATTAATCGTTCGAGAACTTTCTCTGCCATAATCGTATCTTTAAATATCACCCGAAGTTCACGGGCCAGCACAATTTTATCTAAATCCGTTTCCTTCATTTCTTTTACGGCTTCGGCTACTGTCCTTTTCCATTCCTCCGGCCGTGTTTCTCTCTGTTCTGTCATTGGATTTTCTGAAAAGTTCAGTTCCATTTCGCGCAATAAAAATTCTTCCCGTTCATTTATCATTTCTATGAAGAGTTTTTCCTCATCATCAGGTGAACAAAGAAGGTTTGTCGTTAAGTAAGTCCCGCCATTTACAGCTGTCAGCATATAGGCAGGTATATAAAATAAGTTATCTCCAAATTGCGTCCACAATAAAGAGCTTTGATTTTTATAATCAAAAGAAAAACCGCCAAAAAGAACAGGACCTGTCGCATCTATTCCGGCCATTCCTGTCTTCACAGCCGAATTCTGCAGTTTGTTCCAGTTCTCTTCGATTTGTTTATATCGGCTTGGACCTGGGTCCGCCTGTATATTCTTAACGCTTCCTAAACCTGTTATGGTGATACTTTTTGCAGGGTCCTGCCAAAAAAAGCGCTCTCCTGCATACCGTTCTCTTCCAGCTTGATAAAATGAAAGGGGGTTTGTACACTCTATTTTTTTCACATGACTGAATAAGACCGGCCCATTCAATTCCTTTGCTTTTTGAATGGCAGAAGCCAGTCCGTGAATTTGCTCAGTTTCTTCTGAGATAGCCAAAAAAATCCCCCCATTTTAAGCTTTTTAGACCTATTTAAAGATACACCTCATTTCGAGTGAATGTCAATTAAACACCATTCTCACTGACTTATTTCTTCCTTATTATTTATTTCACTGGAAAGCCTGCATCATACTCTTTTTTCATGGAAGCAGCTCCTGGCAAAATAGATTGACACTTGAACAGGCTTTACCTAAACTTAAATGAGAGAATTTTGATATACTTCTCATTGATAATCATGAATAGGAGATAAAAAAGATGCATTCAGATCATAACAATCCAGCTGAGCTGCTTCAAGAAAAGCGCACCTGGAAAATTTGGTGGGAATTAATTCGTCCCCACACATTAACCGCTGCCTTTGTACCCGTCTTGTTGGGTACCGTAATCGCCCTTATTGAAGAAGATGTAAATGGACTGCTGTTTGCAGCCATGATGATCGCCAGCATTCTCATTCAAGCGGCAACCAATTTGTTTAATGAATACTACGATTTCAAGAGAGGGCTCGATACCGAAAAATCAGTCGGCATCGGCGGCGGCATTGTCCGTCACGGCATGACACCCAAGCTGATCATGACTCTTGCTCTTTCTATGTATGGGATCGCTTTATTATTAGGAATATATATTTGTGCCGAGTCATCCTGGTGGCTTGCAGCTGTCGGACTGATCTGCATGGCTGTCGGCTATTTATATACCGGAGGTCCTCTGCCGATTTCCTCCACTCCATTTGGCGAATTATTCTCAGGTCTGTTCATGGGCTGCTTCATTATCCTGATCGCCTATTTCATTCAGACTGGTTATGTTTCTCCCCTCGCAATATGGATATCCGTACCAAGCGGAATTCTTGTCGGTCTGATTAACATGGGAAATAATCTGCGTGATCATGATGGGGACAAAGCAAATGGAAGAAAGACCCTGCCTATTGTATTAGGACCTAAAAGAGGCATCACTTTCATGGGAATTATGTTCGCTGTCTCATATTTATGGCTGATCGGCCTTGTGCTTTTCGGCACTACGCCATGGATCCTGTTAGCCTTCCTAAGCCTTCCAAAAGCCATTCAGGCAACGAAAGGATTCCGCGGCAAAACAGAGCCTATTTCGATGATGCCAGCCATGAAGGCAACTGCTCAAACAAATACATTTTTCGGCTTGCTGATGGCCATCGGTCTCTTCATCAGCTATTTAATCCAATAAACAACGCGACATTTCTCCCCTGTGCCTTAAAAAGGTGCAGGGTTTTTTGATTGTTTTCTCCTTTCCAAATAGGGGTACGTAATAATAACAAATCAACTATCCCTAATGATCGATTGTGAGAAGAAGGAGAGGACAAAAATGACAACCGATAAACAAATAGAAGAATTGAAAAATGACTTAGTCACAGAAAAAGAGGCACTTGAACAAAGAATCAAGCATGATCAAGAAACAGTAACCGAACAAGCGCAAACCGATTTTTCCGGAGAGATTTCTTCCTATGATAATCATCCCGGAGACTTAGGTACCGAACTTTTTGATAAGGAAAGATACCAGGCCATTGATGACCATGGCAAAGAAGAGCTAGAGAGGATTGAGACTGCTCTGAAAGCCATGGATGAAGGAACCTATGGGCAATGTAAGGAATGCGGAGAAGAGATTCCTTTTGACCGTTTGAAAGCCAGACCCTCTACGTTATATTGTATTGAACATACACCCGAACAAAGAATTCATGAAGATACATTTGGCGAGCGAAGACCTGTGGAAGAAGAGGTGCTAATTCCCTCTCAAGGAGATAGCTTTGAAAACAGACGGAAAAGCGATGACAGAAATAATGTAAAAGAAGATAGTTTTGGAGAAGCAGCAAAATATGGAACATCTGAGACCCCTGCCGATTATAGAGGCGATCATGAAGACTATAATAATTTATATAAGACAGAAGATGAAACGGAGGCCTTCCCTGAAGAATACGAAGGCTATGCAGCCAATGATATAGACGGCAAGAACAGAAAGATTATAAGGAATGACAATGAAGAAGAATATGAAGAAATGCTGGATGAGGATCAAATAGATTCCCAAATAGGCGATATTCCTTATAAAAAGGTTCTCCGTCAAATGTTGGGGTGGCGACTGATCGCCATCCCTAACCAATATGTATCCCAATTCCTTTAAACTGATGGGTTAATAATATTTTTGCCCGAAAACGGCTGAAATTCCTGAATCCATACGCATCTCGCTTAAGAACCTTCGTTGAATTGTTGATCCCTTCTAAAAAACCATTCGAATACCCATAAACAAAGCTGTTTAAGATTTCTGTCTGCCAATTTTGGAGCGTGGTAATGGCTTTCTCCATTTCAGGAATGCCAGAGTCCTGGACCCGTCGATAAAAGTCTCTCAGGCCCTGTTTGACCTTCCCTATATCTTCCGATCCAGATTCCTTCGCCTGAACAAACCAGCCACGATAGGTTTCCTTTAATTCGTACGCTTTTTTAAGCTCTTCCGACATATCCAAATAACGATGCAGATGCCATCTGTCTTCTTCTGTCAGGCGGTCGGAGGCCTTGTGAAAGACATGCTTCATACGTTTGCACTTCTTGCGGTCATACGGGTGAAACTCTTTCTGTACCCTTCTCCGGACACCGTCCAGCGCC
>NZ_LT622358.1:0-56163 GCF_900098925.1 Bacillus massiliglaciei
TGCGCCCGGCATGGGTGCAGTCTATAGGGTGAGAGTCCCGAACCATGAAGGCAGTAGTAATGGTTAGCTTAACGCAAGGGTGTCTGTGGTGACGCAGAATCTGAAGGAAGCGAGCGGCAAACCTCCGGTCTGAGGAACACGAACTTCATATAAGGCTAGGTACCATTGGATGAGTTTGCACAACAAAACGAAGTCCTTACTGCCGAAGGTGGTACAGAGTAAATGAAGCAGATAGATGGAGGGAAAGACTGTACTCTTACCCGGGGAGGTCTGATTGGAACGCCAAGTTCCCTTGGTAACCTATCCAGCGATGGACAGCTGAACAATCAGAAGTCAGCCGAGGTCATAGTACCATTCCAACTCGAGATGGAATGGGAAGGACTGAACTATTAGGAAGAACGAGAACTAGGCATATAATTCCTGTATAGAAGCAGACAATCCGAAAGGACTTACTTGAAGGAGGAAGTGGTGAATTCCACAGGGGACTTCATGAGGGTGGAGCAGGAATAACATAATTAGATTTCTACGTTCACGTCGAAAGGAAATATCACATGTTAATGGATCTGATTCTGTCACGGGAAAACTTAATAGAAGCACTTAAACGTGTGGAGAAGAACAAAGGGAGTCACGGCATAGATGGAATGTCCGTAAAATCCCTACGAAGACATCTCTATGAGAACTGGGAAACTCTTTGTGATTCATTAAGGGAAGGTACCTATCAACCTAACCCAGTCCGTCGAGTCGAAATCCCGAAACCGAACGGTGGAGTAAGATTACTAGGAATACCTACCGTGACAGACCGGTTCATTCAACAGGCTATCGCCCAAGTTCTAACCCCACTTCTTGACCCAACCTTCTCAGAACATAGTTATGGGTTTAGACCAAATAGAAGAGGTCATGATGCGGTTCGTAAAGCAAGGGAATATATAAGTGAAGGTTATAGATGGGTGATTGACATGGACTTGGAGAAATTCTTTGATAGAGTCAATCATGATAAGTTAATGGGGATATTAGCAAGTAGAATCCAAGACCGGCAGGTCTTGAAACTTATACGGAAATATCTCCAAGCAGGAATTATGATGAATGGTGTAGTCTATGATGCAGAAGAAGGAACACCACAAGGAGGTCCACTGAGCCCCCTTCTTTCGAATATTCTTTTGGATAAACTTGATAAAGAGTTAGAAAGGAGAGGTCACAAGTTTGTCCGCTACGCCGATGATTGTAATATTTACATGAAATCGAAGAAAGCTGGAGAACGAGTGATGAACTCAATTACATGCTTTATTGAGCAGAAATTAAAGCTCAAAGTAAATAGAGAAAAGTCAGCAGTTGATCGCCCGTGGAAACGAAAGTTTCTTGGCTTTAGCTTTACGGTCAATAAGAAACCGAAGGTTCGAATAGCCAATGAAAGTATTAAAAGGCTTAAGGCTAAAATACGGGAGTTAACCTCCCGTTCTAAACAAATTCCTATGGAAGTTAGAATCGAGAAACTAAATCAATATCTAACGGGATGGTGTGGATATTTTGCATTGGCTGATACACCAAGTAAATTTAAAGAATTTGATGAGTGGATTAGACGGAGACTCCGTATGCTTGAATGGAAACAATGGAAGAAACCGAGGACAAGAATAAGAAAACTCAAAGGTCTAGGTGTCCCTGACCAAAAGGCATATGAATGGGGAAACTCCAGAAAGAAATATTGGAGAATAGCCTGTAGTCCAATCTTACACAAAACCCTCAATAACTTGTATTGGAGTCACCGAGGGTTGAAAAGTTTATATAATCGATATGAATTTCTGCGTCAAACTTAATGGAACCGCCGTATACCGAACGGTACGTACGGTGGTGTGAGAGGTCGGGGGTTAATCACCCCCTCCTACTCGATTGTATAGAAAAGACCGAAGGTCTGTAAGACAAAATCAGATTGTTTAAACGCCTCACCCGAAATGGAGAGGGGCAAGAAAGAAGCGTGTCAAAGGGAGACCCCCGCAGAGCACCGTGACGGCAACGAGAAGGCTTCCGCCGTCCGCGGAAAACAAGCCGGCCCCTGAAAGCGAAAATCACCCTCACAGCCCCTTTAAAGAAGAGATCATAGAAAACGTTCATTCACAGCACAAACCACCCGTTATCACGAGTGGTCTTGGAAATTGCTATATGAAACTTCCGTCTGGATATAAAGCTAACTTAAAAGTTGTTTGTCAGCTTTCTGAAAATCATCTCAATCTGCCTTGCCGTATCAACTCCGGTAATCGCTGCAATCTGGTTAATGACCTGCTGTCTCTGTCCAGCGTGAAAAATATTGATATTTTTCCCATTCAGCAGTTTTGTGATTTTTACCGCCTGATCCTGTGTCAAAGCTACCTGATGCTGACGGGCAAGCGCAAGCAGTTCATCTGGCTGGATATGATTAATTTTATGATTGACCATCATTTCAAATAATTTCACAGACTTCCCCCCTTTGTAGAACATATGAAGCACTAGTCAGTAACTGAACAGAAATGGGACTGATTTCTTTACAAGTCCGCTTCTTTCTTATATACTATTTTAGTAAATCGTAATCATTCTTAAAAAATAGGTGATACCATTGGAAAGAAAAGCAAATCCGATGATTAAAGTGAATCATCTCTCTTATAAATATTCGAAAGACCTCGTTCTGGAAGATGTTTCGCTTGAAGTGCCGAAGGGGGCTTTTTTAGCGCTTGTGGGACCGAATGGTTCGGGCAAGTCCACATTGTTAAAGCTGATGCTCGGACTTTTAAAGCCTCAGAAAGGCCAAATCGAGCTGTTTGGAGAAGAAGCAGGCCGGTTCAAAGATTGGCAAAAGGTCGGTTTTGTATCCCAAAAAGCCAATTCCTTTAATTCTGGATTTCCGGCAACTGTATTTGAAGTCGTTCAAAGCGGCCTGACAAAGAAAATTGGATTATTTAAATTCGCCGGCAAAGAAGAAAAGGCTAAGGTTATGGAAGCACTGGATTCAGTAGGAATGCTGGATTTCCGGCACCGCAATATTGGCGAATTGTCAGGCGGCCAGCAGCAGCGTGTGTTCATAGCGCGTTCTCTTGTCAGTGAGCCGGAATTGCTGATCCTGGACGAACCGACTGTTGGGGTAGATTCCAAAAACGTCCATCAATTTTATGAGATGCTGGAGATGCTCAATAAAAATTGGGGGATCACTTTGATTTTGGTCACTCATGAAGTAAGTGCAGTCACAGAAAAAGTGACGCATGTGGCCTGCCTGAATAAGAGGCTCCATTTTCACGGAGATGCCTCGGAGTATAATCAACTGAATGAAGAAGAGCTATCATCGATGCATGGACATGATGTTCAGCTCATCCATCATAACCATTAGATTTTGGAGGAAGCTGAATGTTATCGGGGATTTTACAATATGAATTTTTGCAGAATGCTTTCATTACAGGCATTATTATCGGCGTGCTCGCACCGCTTTTAGGTGTATTTGTCGTGGTCCGGCGGATGTCGATGATTGCCGATGCGCTGAGCCATGTGGCTCTTGCCGGCATCGCGTTCAGCCTTTTGCTTCAAAAAAGTTTTGTCAGTTTAGCCGGACTGAACCCGCTCTATATGGGGATGGCTTTTTCTGTAGCGGGATCACTTTTTATTGAAAAACTGAGAGGCATTTATAAGCATTATCAGGAACTGGCCATTCCAATTATTCTATCAGGAGGAATCGGGCTGAGTGTTATCCTGATATCCATTGCAGACGGCTTTAATGCTGATTTGTACAGCTATTTATTTGGAAGTGTCAGTGCAGTAAGCAGGAATGACCTGTTTCTTATCGTAGGTGTGGGGGCAGCTGTCGTCCTGACGCTGATTGCCTTATATAAGGAATTATTTTTGTTGTCATTTGATGAAGAGCACGCAAAGGCATCCGGCATCCCGTCTAAGGCCATTCATTTCATCTTTATTGTCATGGTAGCCTTGGTCATTGCCGCATCCATGAGAATTGTCGGCATCCTTCTTGTATCGTCTTTAATGACCCTGCCTGTTGCAGCCAGTTTACGGTTTGCCAGAGGGTTCAAGCAGATGATGGCTTTTTCCGTTCTTTTCGGTGAGCTGTCTGTCATCGGGGGATTGATCTTATCTTATCAATTGGATCTGGCTCCCGGCGGTACCATTGTTATGCTTGCTGTTCTCATCCTGGTTATTTCAATTCTGATCGATAAATGGAAATCACGATAAATGGGGTGTTCATTTGAACGTAACTGCTGCAATACAATTATTAAAGGAAAAAGGCTACAAGCACACAGGTAAAAGAGAAGAAATGCTTCAGCTTTTCTCTTCAAGTGATAAATATCTGACTGCCAAAGATGTTCTGGAAAGTCTGAAAAAAGATTACCCTGGATTGAGCTTTGACACCATATACCGGAATCTTTCACTGTTTGTCGATTTGGGGATTTTTGAGGCTACGGAATTGGAAGGCGAAAAACATTTCCGGTTTACCTGCGGCCACTCAGAGCACCATCATCACTTTATTTGTCTGGAATGCGGCAAGACAAAGGAAATTGAGACCTGTCCTATGAAAGAATTAGAAGACAGCTTAAAGGAATTTGATATTTCCGGCCATAAATTTGAAATATACGGCCGCTGTCCCGAATGCCACATCCAATAAAGCGAATTAAATATCATATGTAAGAGGCTGCATCAGAAAATTTTCAAGAATTCATGCAGCATAAGCAAAGAACCATCAAATTTTCTTTTTTTATAAAGAAATTTGATGGTTTTTATTTTTGACTGATATCTTTATTTATATAAATTCAGATAAAGATTGTAAGGAAATATAACAAAATCTATGTTAGGTATGGATTGAAGACTGAGGTTTTTGGAGAAAGAGTCACAGCCTTTCATAATTTTTATTTAAATTAAACAATGACAGACTTTTCAGATTTTGATATTATGTTAAGAAAACTACCATTAAATGTTATATCATATCAAAATAAAAAGCCTGAAATATTTTTTTGTACGGGAGGCGTGCTGATGGAATATATCCATACAATTATATCCTCACTCAAACGAGAGAAAGGGAGGAGCGTTTTAGCGACAATTATTGATGTTCAAGGTTCTGCTTATTTAAAGGAAGGGACATCTATGCTTTTTAAAGAGGATGGCGGACGAATCGGTTTGCTGAGCGCGGGATGCATGGAAGAAGATCTTGAGGCAAGGCTTTTGCCGGTGAAGGAATCACCTCTTCTGCTGAGCTATGACATGAGTGGAGATGATGATACTTTATGGGGGCAGGGAGCAGGCTGCAACGGTGTTCTGCATATTTGGGCAGAACCGGTGGACAATGAGCTGAAAAGACACTTGTTCGCTTTGCAGAAGTTTATGGAAGAAGGAACCGGTGTATTAGCAGTGAGAAAAATATCTGAAAATTCAATTAAAAATGAGTATGTCTTTTTGACGGATAATGGCCGGACTTTTGGCCGCTGTGACGAAGCATTGGCCAATCGAATAAAAGAGCTGCAGAAGCCCGATTTGAAAAGCGGTCTGCTTTGGGATGAGAAATTATCCGTCTGGCTGTTTACACATTATTATCAGCCGAAACCGAGGCTTATCATTTTTGGAGCCGGACCGGATGCGGAGCCTCTTGCTGCCTTGGCTTCTGCGACAGGGTTCTCTGTAATGGTAGCAGACTGGCGGGCGGCCAGGCTGACTCCTGAACATTTCCCGGGGGCCGATCAGTTCATCGAAGGTTTCCCGAATGAAAGTGTGAAGCAAATCAGGTTCCGAAGTGATGATTTAGTAGTCATTCAAACCCATAACTTCCAGAGAGATAAAGAATTGATTGAACACATGCAGAGGAAGGAGCTGGCTTATTTAGCTGTACTGGGATCGGAAAACCGGACTGCGCGTCTTTTGAGGGGAATAGAAGACAGACATTCGATTCGCTCTCCGGCCGGTCTGGCCATTGGGGCTAAGGGCCCTGAAGAGATTGCCGTCAGTATTGTTGCAGAATTAATTCAGACTGTTAGGATACCGCGGTCCTTGGAGGAAAAGGCGGCTTTGTCATGAGTACGGAGAAGGGCGGTGTTGTCGGGGTTTATTTAGCTGCCGGCAGCAGCCGAAGAATGGGGAGCAGCAAACTTCTCCTTCCTCTTGGGAAAAGCATGGTAGGCAATTTCGCGTTTGCAGCAGCTTTGGAATCAAAATTGGATCATCTTTTAGTCATCACACAGGCTGGGGATCCTCTCGATTGGATGAATCCGCTGTTTAAGGGAGGGAGAGTAGGGAGCAGGTGGACACAGAAAGAAAGCCTCGAGGCATGGAGAGGCCAGGCCTATTCTTTGAAAAAAGGGATTGAATGCGCCGTGCAGAGGGAGGCTGAAGCGGTGCTTCTTTTGCTGGCGGATCAGCCATTTGTCACAGCAGGTATGCTCAATGAACTGCTTTCGGTCTTTTATAAGGAAAAAAAACACGGAAAGGAATGGAGTTTCATTGCCTCCTTGCATCAGCAAATGGCCAGGCCGCCGGTGCTTTTTACAAAAAGGATGTTCCCAAATCTGCTTAAGCTTGAAGGGGATGAAGGGGCCAGGCAATTAATCAGAAACAGCAGGCATGACGGGAAATTTGTAGCTGTACAGGCAGAGCTCCCTTTTTATGATATCGATACACAGGCACAATATGAACATGCGAAAGGTTGGATGAATGATGACTAGGAATGCCTATTCGGTGTCTTTGGAGGCAGCATCGGTATGGATGCCGGAAACATGTGAAGAAGCCATGGAGCTGAAAAAGAAATACGGAAATGACGCCATATTTATCGCCGGGGGAACCTTTCTTCCATTAAAGTGGGAAAAAGGTATTCCGGTTCCAGAACATCTCATCAGCCTGGAGCGGATCAGCGGTTTTTCGGGGATCGGTACCAAGGTTTACGGCGGCATGGAATATCTGTCTTTAGGAGCGTTCATCACGCTTTCAAACTTAAAAAGGCATCCCTTGACCCCGAAGGAAATAAGGAATGCGGCGGGAGATATCGCTTCTCCGGCAGTCAGGAACCGGGGGACAATAGGCGGAAATATATCGGGAGGAACGGGTGATCTTCTCCCCTTGCTGTTTGTGCTGAACGCCAAGGCCAGCTTGTATGATTTCTCCTTTCACACTTCTATCAGGGACCTGCTTGCATGGCATAATGAAGGGATGACAAAGGAAGGCCTGCTGACAGAAATTCTTCTCCCCTCTCTTCCGGAATCCAGCCGGATATTCAGCCGGAAACTGGGGAGACGCGAGGCTTTCGTACCCTCCATCGTTACAGTCGCGGGGACTGTGGAATGCGGGCAGCCGGGGATCTGCACTGCTGTAAGAATAGCAGCGGGAGGCGGCGATACTCTTCCGAGGAGACTGTTTGAAACGGAAAAACTGCTTTTGGGAAAAGAAATAAAAGAATTGGATTGGAAGAACGTGTATTATGCCATATTGGACGAATATGACCCGGTGCCTGATGCCTATTCATCGGCAGCTTACCGCAAAAAAGCAGCCGCAAACCTTATCGTTTCTAATTTGCAAATCAAACTGCAGGAGGAAGGGAGCGGGAACGATGGTCTTTAATATTGGAGAAAGAAAGGATCGAACCCGGCCGGACGGCCAACAGAAGGTAACGGGCAGTCTTCATTATCTAACCGATTTATCTTTTGAAGGGATGCTGCACGGAAAGATCCTGCGAAGTCCCTATCCTCATGCCAGGATTACAGGGATCCATATCGAAGAAGCAGAAAAGCTGCCCGGGGTTGCTGCAGTGATTACCTCAAAAGATGTTCCCGGTCTCAACCGTTTTGGTATTGTGTTCCCCGATCAGCCGGTTTTATGCGAAGAAAGGGTGCGGTATACAGGAGATGCTGTTGCAGCTGTAGCTGCGGAAACTGAAACTATTGCTCTAAAAGCACTGGAGCTGATTAAAGTTGAATATGAGGAGCTTCCTGTCCTGGATACTCCGGAGAAGGCCCTTCGGCCTGATGCTATTAAGCTTCATCCAGATGGCAACATTCTTCATAAAGCATCCTATCATAAAGGGAATCTTCAGGATGGATTTTCACAATGTGTGCAGATAGTGGAGGAAACCTATGAATTGCCGCGGCAAATGCATGCCTATATGGAAACCGAGGGCGGAGTTTTCTGTCCGGAGCCAGACGGAACCATCACGGTGTATGCCGGAACCCAGCATGGTTTCAAGGACCGCTTTCAGCTTTCACGGATTTTGGCCGTTCCTGAAGAAGAAATCCGGATTGTTTCCAGTCCTATGGGCGGTTCTTTCGGAGGAAAAGATGAATTGAATATTCAGCCCTGCGGCGTATTGCTGGCAAGAAAAGCGAATCGTCCCGTAAAGATTCACCATACAAGAAAGGAATCGCTCAAAGCAGGTTTAAAACGGCATCCCATGAAAATCCGCATGAAGACTGGAGCAGATGCGGGCGGGAAGATTCAGGCTCATGAAGCTGAAATTATTGCAGATACGGGAGCTTATGCGACATTGGGACCGGCTATCCTTGACTTTGCCGTAGAGCATGCATCAGGACCTTACATCATTCCGAATGCAGGGATTGAAGGGGTGTCTGTTTTTACGAATAACGGTGTTTCAGGAGAGTTTAGGGGGTTTGGGGGCAATCAAGTAACATTTGCTTTAGAAGGCCAGATAGACAGGCTGGCGGAAGCATTGAAGCTGGATCCGGCTGAACTGAGAAGGAGGAATATCCGCGGCACGCATGACAGAGGACCGTTAGGCCATAGGATCGTCCCGACGAATGGAGCACGAGATGTCTTGGAGGAGATTATCCAGTTGGATCAAAAGCGCCGTACAGAAAGAAAACAGCCGGAGCAATGGAAACGAAAAGGAACGGGAATTGCTATTACAATGCATGGAGGCGGGCTTGGGCATGGAAGGATGGATCCCGCAGGCGGCAGACTGTCCTTAACGAAAGAAGGGAAAATAGAAGCTGGTTTTGGTTTTGAAGAATGCGGGCAGGGGCTGGTTGCGGTCATTGAAAACATTGTTTCTGAAGAAATGGGCTGTTTGCCGGAAGAGGTCAGTATCTTAATTGGCGATACGGCGGCCGTGCCGGTATCTGGATCATCGACTGCATCAAGAGGAACAGCCATGGTCTGGCATTCCGTTCAAAAAATGAAACAGCCATTTAGTCAGCTGTTATCCCGAAAAGCGGGCGAACTCCTGGGAATCGATCCGGACCGGCTTTGTACTGGAAAAGGCGGACTGTGGGATCGTATATCTGCACAGCAGGTGATTACCTATAAAGAACTGGGTCAGCACAGCACAGACCGAATCTCTGTTCAGACCGGCTTTGATTTTCCGGTGACACCGGACCCTGTAGCCGGAGGCCATTATTTATACAGTTTTGGCAGTGTGCGGGTGGCAGTGGAGGTGGATATGCTGACTGGGCAAGTGAAAGTAACGGATATCGACCAGGTGATTGCAGCAGGACCGGTGATCAGCCCGAATGGGTACAGGGGACAGATTGAAGGAGGAGCGGTGATGTCATTAGGATACACCCTGATGGAGCATGCCGTTATGGAAAACAGTGTCTATCAAACGGAAAATTTCGATTCTTACCTGATTCCAAGCATAGCGGATGTGCCTTTCCATTCAAATGTATGGGCGGTAGAAGATTTATGCGAAGGGGATCATTACGGCCCGAGAGGAATCGGGGAGATTGGCACGATCGCCATCATTCCGGCGATTGTGAAAGCCATTCATGATGCAACGGGCATTTGGGTACAAAGTCTTCCCGTTTCGCCGGAAGTTCTGCTGGATCAACTTAATGAGAAGGGGGTGCTTTCATGGACGTGAAAGATCAGACGGCAATGGGCAGTTCTGATGAGAAGCTTGGCATGATGGCTATTTCTTTTTATGTCAATGGGAAGCATCATACTGTAAAGGTGAAAGCCGCATCACGAGTAGCAGATCTATTGCGGGATGAGTTATTACTGACGGGCACAAAAGTAGGCTGCGGAATTGGCAGATGCGGCGCCTGCTCAATCTTGGTAGACGGGCAGCTGGCGAATGCCTGCCTGCTGATGGCCTATCAAATCGATGGAAAACACATTACTACAATCGAAGGCTTGGGCGGTGAATCCCTTCATATGATTCAGCAGGCTTTTTTACAGGAAGGCGGATTTCAATGCGGGTATTGTACATCCGGAATGATTATGGCAGTGAAGGCACTCACGGACAAGGTTCCTTGTCCGGATGAATCGGACATAAAGGAAGCACTGGCCGGCAATCTTTGCCGGTGCACAGGATATGGAGGGATTGTTCGGGCAGTGAAATGCCTGTCACATATTCGAAAAGAAGAGGAATGAATAGGTGAAAGGCCTGCAGCAAACACAGATAAATTGGCTGCAGGCCTTTTGCATGCTTATAAAAGCTTGCAGCTTACCTGGAGCGTAAAAGGGCATGAAGAGCAGGGATTGCAGCCCTTACAATGTTATGTATTCAGCCACTTCTTTACCCACAATCCAGCTTCAGTCCAGGAATTGATGCGGATTACTCCTTCCGGAACAGGATCCTGATTATACGGTGTGTTAAAGAGAAGGACAGGTATCTGACATTCTTCACAGATGGCTACCGCATTGTCATGCTTATCCTCAAGGAATAAATCGACCGAATATTTTTTAGCGGCGGCTATTTTGTCATGCGAACCAATAAGCTCAATCTGGTGATAGTTCAATTCGTTTGCAGTGAACCACTTCTGAGTAACCTCAAATAGCTTATAGTCCCGGGCGCTGATAAAATACAAGTCGGCAATGTCTGCCCATTGATGCAGAATATCTTTGGCTCCTTCGGCCATTTGGGATTCTGCATAGATAATCGGTTCATTTTCAATAAACCATTTCCTGAAATCTTCTTTCGGGACATTCACAAAAGGATAAAATTCATATTGGTTGATGTCCTCATAGGTGAGATTTAATTGGAAAGCTTTGTTTAAGTAAGGAACAAAAGTGTCCGGACGGGTTACAGTGCCGTCGATATCAATGCCAAACCGTTTCTTCATGCTGATACAGCTCCTTAGGTTCATAATTCAAAATAAGTGTATCATAAAAGCTTATGTTCATAAAAAACCTTTATGTGAAGTGGAGGTTTTTGTAAAAGAATGAAAGTATTTTCACGTTGCTTTTCTCCCTTTCGGAAATACTAAAAAGGCTCCTACTAAAGAAAGGGAGGATTGTCAAAAATGGATGAAACACGTACTTCCGGAATGAGTGAAAAGTCTGGATCAGAAGATACGGCTGTCACCTCATTCGATGACCAGAAGCATGAGCGCTATTACAATGAATCCGATCCTGCGGATAACCGCAGTTTTGAAGGAGAAAAACGCACTTCCGGCACAAGACCGAATGGAACGTACAGGGAGGAAACATCGGCAGAATTGTCCGCTCCCGTTCAGAGGGAATACGGAAAATCCAGAGATACAGAAGAGGCACCGTCTGCAGCCAACAGCGGAATGGGATGGGGGCTCGCTGCTTTGGCAGCATCCATTCTCTCTTTGTTTATGGTTCCGTTTATTTTAGGGATCGTAGGCATCGTCGTTGGTTTCGTCGCCCGGAGCAAAGGGGCAAAAAGCATGGGAGCCTGGGCGATCGGGATCGGGATAGCTTCTATATTGACAGCCGTTTTTATCATGCCTTTCTTTTAGAAAAGAAAAAAGCTTGAATCCGAATGGGTCCAAGCTTTTTCTTGTTTTCCTGACAAGGAGAGACAGCAGAAAAAGACATCGGAAACTTATTTCCCGATGTCTTTATTTTTAGACGGTTTGGCCGTTTTGTTCTGCTTCCAGTCTCTGTTTTTCATAGTATTCTTCGGCAATTTTGTCGATTTCTTTTTTCAGTTCTTCGACCATTGTTTCTTCCGGAACCTTTCGGACAATCTTTCCTTTTCGGAAAAGAAGACCTTCGCCGCGTGCTCCGGCAATTCCGATATCAGCTTCCCTGGCTTCACCGGGACCATTAACGGCACAGCCGAGTACAGAAACCTTGATAGGTGCCTTAATGGTTTGAATGTACTCTTCTACTTCATTAGCGATTGAGATTAAGTCGATTTCAATCCTTCCGCATGTAGGGCATGAAATCAAAGTAGCCATATTGGATGCAAGACCGAATACTTTTAAAAGTTCCCGGGCCACTTTTACTTCCTCTACAGGGTCTGCGCTTAAAGAAACGCGAAGAGTGTTTCCGATTCCTTTGCTGAGGATGGCTCCAAGACCTGCAGCACTTTTTACGGTACCTGAGAAAAGTGTGCCGGATTCAGTGATTCCCAAATGAAGCGGGTAATCAAAGGCCTTTGCTGCTTTTTCGTAAGCTTCAATGGCTAAGTTGACATCTGATGCTTTCATGGAAACGATAATGTTATGAAAATCAAGATCTTCTAAAATCTGAATGTGATGCAGAGCACTTTCAACCATTCCGTCGGCTGTTGGGTAGCCATATTTTTCGATTATCCGCTTTTCAAGGGAACCTGCATTGACGCCAATACGGATTGGAACCCCTTTTGCTTTAGCTGCTTTTACAACCGCTTCTACTTTTTCACGGCGTCCGATATTTCCAGGATTAATCCGGATTTTATCAGCGCCGCCTTCAATTGCCTTCAAAGCAAGTTTATAATCAAAATGAATATCCACAACGAGCGGGATATGAATGCGTTTCTTGATTTCAGGGATAGCTTCAGCCGCTCTTTCATCCGGACAGGCAACACGGACAATCTGGCAGCCTGCTTCTTCAAGGCGCAAAATTTCGGCAACAGTCGCTTCGACATCATGTGTCTTTGTTGTTGTCATACTTTGGATAATGACTTCGTTATTACCGCCGATGGTTAAGTTTCCTACTTTTATTGGTCTGGTTTTTGTACGATGTATGATTTCACTCACGTGGAAATTCTCTCCTTTAGGAAATAGATCGAGTTTAAATTAGCTTGTTCACTTTGCTATTGTATCAATGTTGAGTGCCAGTTGACAAGAAAATGGATGTTTCGCTCTTCCAAATTACTTATAAACGGGGATCTTGTACCTTTTTCCAATCTGGATATCTTCTGGCTTTGTACCTTCATTTAATGACTGGAAGTCGTCAATCATCTGCTCTATTTCAGGAGCGGCGGATCCATTTTGCTTTTCTATTAAAGACAGCAGTGTATCTCCCGGTTTGATTTCCTGCACTTTAAACGGTATTGTACTCTCGGATGCCTGGCGGGAAGCCGGAACGGATGTATTTGGATTTTCGGCAATGCCGGTAGCGGCCGGCAATGTTCCGTTTGTCAGGTCAAAATATATGATATAAAGAAGGAAACCTAGCGAGATAAAAAAAAGTAACCGTTTCATCCATCATCCTCCAGAGCCATTTATCGCTATATATATGGAGGAAGGCTGTCCATTATGCTAAAAAATTCAGCGTTCAGCCTTTACACGATGGTTTGCCCCGCGTTCGGGGGAAGGAAGCAGATGCAGTTTGAGAAATTGCCGGATTTCTTCTATTGTTATTCCGAGCCGTCTTGCTTCTGAAAGTAACAGCAGCCATTCTATATCTTGTTTGGTTTGTTTCATTCTTTTTTACCCCTCCCATACTCATTGCTTATAAGTATAGTGAATAATCCGGAAGGAACCTGTCGATTTGAGGGATGTCTGAAAAATAATTAGGAAGGGCATGAAAGTTTTTATGGACACGCGTTTATCATGTACGTATTTAGGGCAATGATGGATTATTATGTTCTATTGGAAAAAAAGCATATATACAGGAAGGGGGTTTTGGAGTGGATACACTATTTTGGTCGATTATCATTTTAATGTTTGCTATTGGTTTTATAGGGCTAATCTTTCCGATTATCCCAAGTGTCCTGTTTATTTTCATTGGAATCATACTTTATGGTTTTTTCTATTCATTCGAGCCTTTTAATTGGTTTTTCTGGACCGTTCAGATCTTATTTGTCATTTTATTGTTTGCAGCAGATTATGTTGCCAATTTAATGGGTATAAAAAGGTATGGAGGTTCCAAGGCAGCAATTTGGGGCAGTACGATTGGCATTGTGGCCGGCCCGTTTGTGATTCCGTTTCTTGGCATTCTGATCGGACCGTTCATCGGAGCGATACTGGCCGAACTTCTTGTTCACAGAAAAGACCTGCGGACAGCTGCAAGAGTCGGCTTTGGCTCTGTAATCGGCTTTGTAAGCAGTGTTCTTACAAAAGGAATCATCCAGCTTTTGATGGTTGCTTATTTCCTTTATGCCGTTTTTGGGTAAGCGGCGAATCCTGTCTAAAAAAATCTCCGTGACAAGCCCTTACGTTTGAAACAAAGGAAAAATTTTGATACTCTTAAATTAACGTGCCGGGCGGTTAAAAGACCGATGGCATGAAAAAAACTGAGATACATAGGGAGGAATTATTCATGGCATTTGAACTACCGCAATTACCATATGCTTATGACGCATTGGAGCCACACATCGACAAAGAAACAATGAACATTCATCACACAAAACACCATAACACGTATGTGACAAACCTAAACGCAGCTTTGGAAGGCAACGAAGAACTTTCAAGCAAAAGCGTTGAGGAAGTTATTGCGAACCTGGATGCTGTTCCTGAATCAGCGCGCACTGCGGTACGCAACAATGGCGGCGGACATGCTAACCACTCATTGTTCTGGCAAATTCTTTCTCCAAACGGCGGCGGACAGCCAACTGGCGAATTAGCTGATGCAATCTCTTCTAAATTCGGAAGCTTCGACGCTTTCAAAGAACAATTTGCAAAAGCTGCTGCAACTCGCTTTGGCTCAGGCTGGGCTTGGCTTGCTGTTAATAACGGCGAACTAGAAATCACAAGCACACCAAACCAAGACTCTCCAATCATGGAAGGCAAAACGCCAATCCTAGGTTTGGATGTTTGGGAACATGCTTATTACCTTAACTACCAAAACCGCCGTCCTGAATACATCAATTCTTTCTGGAATGTTGTAAACTGGGATGAAGTAGCAAAACGTTACAGCGCGGCAAAATAATTTATTTTGCTTAGCTAAACAGGAATCCTTTCTTACAAAGGGTTCCTGTTTTCGTTTGCGAGGGTATCGGGTTTCCCGATCCCTTTTTTTATTAAGAAGAACTATTTCATACGATAAACCCTGCGGAGAAGCACGGCAGGCGAGATTCCAAAGAAACGGGCCATTTTTGGAATCAATTGTAAGGCCGCTATTTTCAGCAGAAAAAACGAGTGTAAAAGAATGGTAAAATCTGTCCCCGTACATAATTGCCCTGTTTGTATCAAAGAATAGGGTGTAATCAAAAGGGGAGTTATATCATGACGATTTTACATAACCTGCTGAATAAGCTCTCGGCAAACCGGGAATTGTATTTGCTCTTGCTGATCGGCGGGATTTACAGTTTGAGTATTGCTTTATCGAATACGTTCGTGAATGTATACCTTTGGAAGCAATCCGGAGAAATTTTAGATCTGGCCTTTTATAACCTTATGGTTGTCCTTGTGCAGCCTGTTACCTTTGTTTTCGCAGGCAGGCTGGCTAAGAAGGCGGACAGGACGATTGTTCTTCGGCTCGGTGTTATTTTTCTTGCTGCTTTTTATCTGTCTGTTCTTTTTGTCGGGGACAGGGCCACTGATTTTTTATGGCTTCTCGGAGCGCTTCTGGGTGTTGGCTACGGTTTTTACTGGCTGGCTTTTAATGTTCTGACCTTTGAAATTACGGAACCGGAGACAAGAGATTTTTTTAATGGGCTCCTTGGTGCCATGTCATCAGGGGCTGGGATGGCCGGACCGATATTATCGGGTTTTATTATTACTCTATTTAAGGGAAATGCCGGGTATACCTTTGTGTTCGGGTTATCGCTGCTTTTGTTTTTTTCAGCCGTCCTGCTCAGCTTTTCATTGAAGCGGAGACCGGCTCATGGGAAGTTTTCTTTCGTCAGGATCATCCAGGAACGGAGACATGATCGGAATTGGCGGCTGGTCACTTCTGCCCACTTTTTTCAGGGATTGCGTGAAGGGATTTTCGTATTTGTTATTTCCATCCTCATTTATTTACAGACGAGCAGTGAACTTGCTTTAGGAAGCTATGGTCTTTTAAGCTCCCTGATTTCTTTTATTGCCTATTATTTTGCTTCAAGGCTGATTAAAGAGCCGATGCGGAAGAAGGCTATATTGGCTGGGGGATTGCTTTTATATGCAGCCGTCATTTTAATTACTGTACGCCTGTCTTTCGTCACTCTCCTCATTTACGGCTCCTTGATTTCGCTTGCCTATCCTGTGCTCCTGGTCCCGTATATTTCCCTGACTTATGATGTAATAGGGAATGCCTGGAAGGCTACTGAAATGAGAATTGAATACATTGTGGTCAGAGAGCTTTTCGTACATCTCGGAAGGATTGTGTCTATCGTTGGTTTTATCCTGTTTACGGCTTTTTTCGAGGCGAAGGAATATTTGCCGTTTTACCTGCTTTTTGCTGGGGCTGGACATCTATGTATTTATTTTTTCATTCGGAAAGTTCGTTTTTCAGAGGGCGTAAAAGCATAATTTGTGAAAATGTATAATTTTTCAAGTAGAAGATTGTAGAAAAAGCTGCCAACTTTCTATAAAATGAATAGTATTGTTCAAGGATTAAGGAAAAGGTGTGTGGCTTCAGTTTGAAAAAAAAGAAAAAGAAAAAAACGCATGTTCCTTTTAGGTTAAATATGGTCTTTTTGGTTGTCTTTCTATTATTTTCCGTATTGATCTTGCGGCTCAGCTTCGTGCAAATTGTGTATGGGGATGAGTATCTCAGAGAAGTGGAAAGAACGGAAGAAGTAACGGTGAATAATGCAGTGCCGCGGGGTAAAATGTATGATAGGAACCTTAAGGTGATGGTGGATAATAAACCGCTGGATGCAATCACTTATACGAGAAAACAAGGAACGAAACCTAAAGAGATGCTTGAGACGGCTGAAAAGCTGGCTGACTTAATCGAAAAGGAACCAGATAAAGTTACGGAGAGAGATAAGAAGGATTTTTGGATTTTGTTACACCCTAAGCAGGCCGAGAAGAAAATTACAGATAAAGAAAGGGCTAAGGTAACAGAAGGGGAGCTTGAACAAAAGGATTTGTATAATCTGCAGCTCGACAGAATCACGAAGAAGGAATATGATTCCTTCAGCGATAAGGAGCTTGAGGTACTTGCGATTTATCGTGAATTTGCAGGAGGATATGCCCTGACTCCGCAAATTGTGAAGAATAAAGATGTTTCAAAAGAAGAGTTTGCCAAGGTAAGTGAAAACCTTGATTCACTGCCTGGTGTGGATATTATGACAGACTGGGATCGGTACTATACGTACAATAAAACCTTAAAGTCAGTGCTTGGCAAGGTTTCTTCCTCTGAAGAAGGTCTTCCGAGCGACAGCCTGGACTACTATTTGGCAAGGGATTACAGCCGGAATGACCGGGTAGGGAAAAGTTATATTGAAGCAGAATATGAAGATGTTCTTCAGGGAACAAAGGCTAAAATCCGCAATGTGACTGACAAATCGGGCAATGTTGTCGATTCAGAAGTTATCACCGAAGGCCAGCGCGGAAAAGACCTGGTTTTGACCATTGATATGGATCTCCAGCTGGCTACAGAAGAAATCCTTGAAAAGCATCTGATTGCCAAGAAAAAGATGGGGAATACGAAATTCCTTGATCGAGCATTTGCTGTCATGATGGATCCGAAGACAGGTGAAATCCTGACGATGGCGGGTAAGCAGTATGTCAAGGATAAAGAAACAGGAAAAGCTTCTATCGAAGACTTTGCGCTTGGGAATATTACAACCTCTTATGCAATGGGCTCTTCTGTAAAAGGAGCAACAGTATTGACCGGGTACCAGCAAGGCGCCATTAAGCCCGGCAGTTATTTCTATGATACAAAATTGAAAATCAAAGGAACTCCTGAAAAAGGTTCCTATAAGAATTTCGGAAACATTAATGATCTGACCGCATTAAAAGTGTCCTCCAACGTGTATATGTTCCGTACAGCGATTAATATTGCCGGCGGACACTATGTCATGAATAAGCCGCTTGATATCGATACTTCGGCGTTTTCTACCATCCGGAACTCCTTTGCTCAGTTTGGCCTGGGTGTCCGTACAGGAATTGATCTGCCGAATGAGATGGCCGGCTTTAAAGGATCTGAAACTTCTCCCGGTAAGCTTCTGGACCTTGCTATCGGCCAATATGATACGTATACACCGATGCAGCTTGTCCAGTATGTCTCAACGATTGCAAATGGCGGGAACAGGATGCAGCCGCATATGGTGAAAGAAATCCGTGATCCTGAGGATGATAACGAAGCACTTGGTCCGATAGCAGAAGAAATGAAACCGACTGTCCTGAATCGAATTGAGATGAAGAGTGAATGGATTGAACGGGTACAGCAAGGGTTTGAAAAGGTTGCTCAGGAATCGGGGGGAACTGCCTATACGTGGCTGGGCGGAAAATCCTATCACGCTGCTGCCAAAACAGGGACAGCTGAATCTTTCTATGATGGTCCAGACCGTGAAAAATATGACGAACCACAGGAAACGATGAACCTGACGCTGGTTGGCTATGCACCTTCTGAGAACCCGGAAGTAGCGTTTGCTGTTGTAGTTCCATGGGCATATCAGGGGCACAGCGGCCACAGCATGAATAAGGAAATCGGCGAAGAAATCCTGGATAAGTATTTCGAACTGAAAAAAGAACGTGCCAAAGAAGATAATGAACAGTCAACAACTAAAACAGAGGTCAATAACGGCAAGGACGTTCAAGAAGAACAAAAAGAAATAAGAGACAGTCAGAAAAAAGAAGACTAATAGAATAGCTTTCTGCACTAAGCAGGGAGCTTCAGATTGTGGCAAAAGGCATTGAGAGGAGAGACCCCCCTTTCTATGCCTTTTGTCACTTATGGATGGAATTGCAGGTGAAATCCGTTGATATCCAAGTCAAGTGGCTTTTTTAAAACACCCCAAAAAGTGTAAGCATATCTGTTAAAGCCCTCGTAAGGCTGTCCATCGTATACCATGCTTTTGCTGCCGGGGTCGCCAGCCTCCGTTCCAATCAACTTTAATAACGGATTCTTGTCTGCTGACCATATCCTCTTAAATTCTACACCTGGAAAAGCAAGTGCTAACTAAGCGTAAGTTTGATAAAAAACAGTTCTGATCTCCATCTTTTCACCTGCTGCCTCAAGTAAAGAAGAAGACTAAAAAAACCTGATATTGTATGCTTCTCCTCCATCTGAACTACTGCGGAATCCCCCGGATTTGGACTTTTGAATGGATATTTTTGGGCGGATGTCTCTGTTTTATGGGACCATTTTCGCAGAAATTAACGAAATCGATACACGTCATTTACAGAATATTAACAAATCATTCAAACCCCGTTTACAGAGGTTAAGTAAGATGAATGTGTAGACAAGATAAACACTATCTCAGGGGGTTTTAAAATGAAACGATACAAGCAGGTAGCAATGACAGCCGTAATGGGCGGAGTACTAGCAATCACAGCAGGATGCGGAGATAATGATGCTTCATCTGACAAGTCAGGAAATTCTGCAGGCGGTCAGCTGAAAGGGGAAGTCATTCAAGACGGATCGTCCACTGTTTTCCCAATCATGGAAGCAGTTGCTGAAGAATATATGGCAGAACAGCCGGATGTGAAAGTTTCTGTCGGTGCTTCCGGGACAGGCGGCGGTTTTGAGAAATTCATCCAGAAAGAGACCGATCTGAGCAACGCTTCCCGGCCTGTGAAAGACGAAGAAAAGAAACTCCTGGAAGACAATGGCGTGGATTACACGGAACTGAAACTTGCTTACGATGGAATATCCATCGTTGTAAATAAAGAGAATGACTTCATTGATCATTTAACAGTTGAAGAATTAAAAGAAATCTGGATTGATGATAACGGCAAAGAGAAGAAATGGTCTGATATCCGCTCTGATTGGCCGGATGAGCCGATTAAATTCTATTCACCGGGAACCGACTCAGGCACATATGACTACTTCAATGAAGTCATCCTGGAAGAAAAACCGATGGTAGAAAATGCAACACTTTCAGAAGATGATAACGTATTGGTCAAAGGTGTAGAAGGGGATAAAAATGCGATTGGACTCTTCGGATATGCTTATTATGCTGAAAACAAAGACCAGCTGAAAGTTGTGCCGATTGATAATGGAGAAGGCGCTGTTGAACCGAATCACGAAACAATCAAAAACGGAGATTATGCTCCACTATCCAGACCACTCTTCACTTATGTATCTAACAGTGCGTTTAAAGATAAAGAACAAGTAGCGGATTATACAAGATTTGCGATTGAAAACGCAAGTGAACTGGCTGAAGAAGTAGGCTATATCAGTTTAGAACAAGAGGATTATGATAAAGATCTTGAACTATTGGACGAACTTGAAAAGTAATTCTCTTATCTGAACAGCAAGCAACTCCGTAAGACACGAATGGAGGATTTATTATGGCACAGAGCCAATTGACAGTAAAATCTGTCCAGCAAATCATTCAGGAAAAGAAGGCCAGCAAGAGAATTGGGATGAGGTTTGAAAGGCTCATCCCCTGGCTCTTATTTCTTATTGCTGCCGTCTCGGTCCTTACAACGATTGGAATTGTACTGACCTTGATCTTTGAAACATTTACCTTCTTTGAACGGGTGCCGCTGCAGCAATTCTTTACAGAGACAGCCTGGCAGCCCTTTAGAGAAGCAGCATCATTCGGGATTCTTCCTCTTTTCCTGGGAACTTTAAAGGTTTCCGTCATTGCGGCTATTGTGGCTGTCCCATTAGGGCTTTCCACAGCCATTTTTTTGAGTGAATATGCATCAGAACGAATTCGCAGAATCATTAAGCCGATTTTGGAAGTGCTGGCCGGGATCCCAACGATTGTATATGGATTCTTCGCCTTGACTTTTGTCACACCGGTTTTGCGTGAGATTATTCCTTCTTTGGAATTGTTTAATGCATTAAGCCCTGGTATTGTAATCGGAATTATGATTACCCCTATGATTGCTTCGCTTTCAGAGGATGCACTAGTCTCTGTTCCAAAATCAATCAGGGAAGGGGCCTATGCGCTAGGTTCAACAAAACTCGAAACGACTTTCAAGGTCATTTGGCCGGCGGCGCTTTCAGGCATTATGGCATCCATTGTTCTTGCTCTGTCGAGAGCAATAGGTGAAACCATGATTGTCAGTGTAGCTGGAGGATCGACGCCAAGCACTTCCTTGGATGTTACCTCATCGATCCAGACCATGACAGCCTATATCGTACAGGTCAGCTCAGGAGATGCCGGTTTTGGGACGACAATCTACTATAGTATTTATGCAGTCGGCCTGACGCTGTTCGTCTTCACACTGATTATGAATTTGTTGGCCCAGTTCATTTCCCGCAAATTTAGGGAGGAATATGAATCATGAAAATCATAGACAAAAGCCAGATGTCCAAGAACTCATCCAGGAGACTGCTGAAAAACACAATCGGCAAAGTGCTTTTTGCAGCTGCCACTTGCTTTAGTCTCCTGGTACTGGGGATCTTATTTTATCGGATATTGACTCAAGGAATGGCATCGCTGGACATGGAGTTTTTTCAAAACTTTGCATCAAGAAGGCCGGAAGAAGCCGGAGTAAAAGCTGCTTTAATCGGAACGGCCTGGCTCATGTTCGTAGTTGTTCCGCTATCCCTTATATTGGGGGTGGGAACAGCGGTTTATCTGGAAGAATATGCACCTAAAAATAAATGGACTTCTTTTATTCAGGTGAATATCACCAATTTAGCTGGCGTTCCGTCCATTGTTTTCGGTTTGCTGGGGCTTACCATTTTCGTCCGTGCAATGGCCCTCGATCGCTCGGTGCTTGCTGCAGGTCTGACGATGAGTCTTCTAGTTCTGCCCATTATTATTGTTGCTTCTCAAGAAGCGCTCCGTGCTGTACCGTCAAATTTGAAGGAAGCTTCTTACGGAATGGGAGCGACAAATTGGCAGACGATTATCAGAATTGTTCTTCCCGCAGCATTGCCAGGGATTTTGACTGGCGGGATCTTGGCACTTTCCCGGGCAATCGGGGAGACGGCACCGCTGGTAGTAGTTGGAATTCCAATGTTCATTGCTTTTCTGCCTCAGTCAGTGATGGATACGTTCACTGTGCTGCCAATGCAAATTTATAACTGGACATCCCGGCCGCAGGAAGAATTCCAAAGCGTAGCAGCTGCCGGCATTATCGTTCTGCTATTATTATTGATTGCCATGAATTCAGTGGCTGTCCTGATTCGAAATAAATTTCAAAAACGATACTGACAGGAGGAATCATGTATGAGCCTGACACTGACGCAGGAAGTCGTGAAATTCCCAACGAAAACGACTAAATCGAATGAACAATCAGCCCCAAAAGAAATGGTTTATGAAACAGAGAACCTGAATCTTTGGTATGGTGACAACCAAGCGCTGAAGGATATTAACCTGGCATTCTGTGAAAAAGAAGTGACAGCGATAATAGGACCGTCTGGCTGCGGAAAGTCCACTTACATTAAAACTCTTAACAGGATGAGCGAACTTGTTCCCAATGTGAAAACAACGGGACAGATTAAATACCGCGGTAAAAATATTCTGGATAAATCTTATAAAGCGGAAGATCTGAGGACACAGGTGGGCATGGTGTTCCAAAAGCCTAACCCATTTCCTAAATCGATCTATGAAAATGTGGCCTACGGCGCAAAAATCCACGGCATTCGCAATAAGAAGCTTTTGGATGAAATTGTTGAAAAAAGTCTTCGGGGGGCGGCTCTGTGGGATGAAGTAAAGGACCGTCTCAAGAAAAATGCGTACGGTCTTTCCGGGGGACAGCAGCAGCGTCTCTGTATTGCCCGCTCCCTTGCCATTGAACCGGATCTTTTATTGATGGATGAACCTACTTCTGCGCTTGATCCAATCTCAACCTTGAAAATCGAAGAGCTGATTGAGGAATTAAAAAAGGATATCGGAATTGTTATTGTCACTCATAATATGCAGCAGGCAGCAAGAATATCTGATAAAACAGCCTTCTTTTTAAATGGAGAAGTTGTTGAGTATGCAGAAACGAATAAAATTTTCTCGCATCCGGATGATAAAAGGACGAAGGATTATATTTCCGGCCGCTTCGGATAATGCCGGGGAGAGTATAAAGAAAAGGAAACTTAGCTGTTAACCAGTTTCCTAATGAAAAGGCGATCCTTTGAATTCATTCAAAAGATCGCCGTTCTTTTTTTTTCGGCACCTAATCAGTTTGTCAGCGTCTTGCCGATTTGAGAATAAGACATCGAGTCGGTTAAAACAAATTCACCGATTTGAATTCGTTTGGAAAGTCCTTTCTCATTCATATAAGCCTCAAAACCGCCGGCATCCTTAATGATGTGTTCCTTTTCCAGTATACTGGCGATTTCCTGCGAATTCATATTGCTTTTAACCGTCAGCTTGAAAGAATGGACTTGTTCCTTTTCCTTCGTTTCCTCTGGTTTCTTTACGTTTTCGGTTTTGGACGCCGTGTCTTTTTTCGAGGCCTTGTTTAGGTCTTCTGTTACCGTATAGCCTTTTTGTTCAAGAAAAGCTTTCGCTTCTGAAACGTCCATGGTCTGCGGCTTTGCCTCTTCTTGTTCCGGGCTGCCCAGAAAGCGGACTCCGGCCATGATCGAAGCAGAAACAATGAGGCCTGCCGCAAATCCCTGCAGTGCAGCTTTCATCATCGTTCCAGCTCCTTTGGAGGCAAAGAGTCAATCACTGCCTGGATTTGCTGTCTGCTGAGTGCGGACTGCCTTTCAATTTGTTCCAGGGTCACTCCTTGCCGGTACAGAGAAATGACCTGGCTTTTCAGGATTTCGTTGACAGTGCCGGCAGCCGTCCTGCCGGTGCCGGTCTGCCCGGACTGGGGTAAATAAGAGGATGGCTGCTGGATCAGCAGTTCTTCCTCTAGTACTTTGATTTTTTTCTTTAATTGGTAAATATCCTGCAGTTGGTTTAAGGTCGCCTGCTCGAACTCTTCTTCCAATTTAGCAACCCTGTCTTTTTTAAAGAAAGAGATTATTAATAAAATAATGCCGATTGAAAAGAGAATAACAATGACCGTTTCCATATCATCACCTCGAAATATCTGGGGCGGAAGAAGCTGTGATAAAAAAGAAATGTCGAAACAAAAACCGTTCATGCATTGTGAAAAATATTTACCCGTTCCGCCCCTTTGTATACCTGAATGGGAAGCTTTCGACAAAATCTGTTCATTGTCCATTATACCATTAGGTGCTAACATAGTATTAATACAAAAAACGAATACAGAAAATTCAAAAAAATCCTTAGACTGATTTCTACTATATAAAAAGGAAGAGACTTAAAAAACTGAAGGGGGAAAAACTGATGAATATGCTGTCTCCATACTTGCCGCAGGATGATCAGGAATTCTCACGTCTCAATTTAAAATCAGGGTTATGGATTGATGAAGGATTTGATTGGTACCCTGAAGACGACTTGATGAGCCGCTACCCGCATGGGGAAATCAGAACCTTTTTACAAACACAGAAGAAAGACCGGCTGCTTATTTCCAAGCTGACGATAAAGAATAACTCGTTTAAAGTGAAGCATCCTAAATTTTTCTTCCGATATGAAAATGCTTTCGAAAAAAAGGCCGTCGCCTTTTACAGCCCGCCCGAGCAGGCGATTCTTCATATAGGCTCCAATTCGGTCGTACTTCTTGGCGGTGCTTTTAAAGGAAAGGGCATTTCGCAGTATTGCATCCAGGGAAAAGGCGGTCTGTACCAGAACGGCTGCTTTAAGTCATTGAAAGAAGGTATCCTTTCTTATTCTCCTTTGGCCAAAGGGGAGGTTACCAGCATTTTCACGCTGGAATCCAGACTGGAACCAGGTGAATGTGTGGAAGCGTCAGCCTGGGCTATTCAGGCCGACAGCAAAGAAGAGGCCCAAAGAGTGAATGACCAGCTTTTCCTTGCCCAGCAGAAATGAGATTTGTTTCATTTCCCAAAAAACAGACTAGCATTTCACATGGAAAAATGCTATTATAGAAAGGTCCTATGTGAAAAGACATAATGTTTGGAGGGATACACATGCGCGTGAATATTACGTTGGCTTGCACTGAATGTGGAGAACGCAACTACATTTCTAAAAAAAATAAACGTAACAACCCAGATCGTTTAGAGCTTAAAAAATACTGCTCAAGAGATAAACGCAGTACTGTACACCGTGAAACAAAGTAAGCAACAGGAATTTTCCTGTTGTTTTTTTTGTTTCATAAAAGGTTTTACAGGGAGGGACAGACCTTGAACTGTGACGAAGTAAAAAAGAAGATCAGGCAAGAAATGAAAAAGGCTCTTTCCGATTTACCTCGGAAGAAGCATGAGCGCCAATCACTCGAAGTTGCCGAACATCTTTTTTCGCTTAACATATGGAAACAGGCGAAAGTCATTGGAATCACGATTGCGATCCACCCCGAAATTTCTACAAGGCCTATCATTGAGAGGGCATGGAAAGAGGGGAAGGAAGTAGCCGTACCCAAGTGTTTTCCGCAGCACAGAAGTATGGAGTTCAAACGGATTCATTCCTTTGCGGAGCTTGAACAAGTTTATTCCGGTCTGCTGGAACCGGTGGATGGGACAGTGAAGGCAGAAAAAGATGAAATAGATTTGCTGATCGTTCCGGGGCTTGCCTTTACAGTTGATGGATATCGGCTTGGCTTCGGAGGCGGGTATTATGATCGGTTTCTGACAGGGTTTAATGCCAGCACAGCGGCTCTTGCCTTTGACCTTCAGTTAGTTGACCAGCTGCCCCTGGAAAGCCATGATATCCCTGTTAATCATATCTTGACACCGAACCGGCTTTTCAACCGTTCCCACTCATAATTTACTTCTATCATTCATAAAATTCTTCCTTTTATCCAAACTAAGAGCAGGAGGGATGAATATGATACGCAGTATGATGAATTTTTTCCTGATTGGGCTGCTTGCCTATGCTGCTTTCCAAAATAGGTATCGCTTACTGAACCTGGTGCTGACAAATGGAACGTTACGGCGCTTTTTCGTCAGTAAATCCATGAATCTCCCGGGTGTCAGGGAAAAGATGATGAGCGGCATGTTTAATCAGCCAAATTCAAATGAATGAAGAATCTGGGAAGGGGACCTGTTACTTAAGGCTCCTTCTTTTTCTGTGTTGAAATGCCTATATAAATCACGGGTCGCTGCGTTTTACATTATTCACCTTTTCGCATATAGTATAAGGAGAAAAATGAAGTACGCTGCTAACCAAAAAGGGGGAGAATGCACTGGGACTTCAGGAACAATATTTATTCTTGGCTATTGTGCGCCAGCTTACGGTAAAACATAACTATCGTCTGATCACGATGACAGACAGCCTGCAAGAAATCTGGCTCGAGAGCGAGAACCGAAACAGCTATCCGGTCGTACGACTGATGCTGCATGATTTAGATTGGGCAAGCTGGCTAAAGAGAGACATAAACCGAACGCTGCGAAATGGAGAGGACATCCGTAAGCAGCTTATGAAAAAACCGATCAGTGTTCTTAGTGTATATGTATCGAAGTATGCTCCTGTGGATGATTACGATTTTGCCGGTAAGCCTTACCAGCTCGGGAAAACAAAGGTGGATTCCTTTATTTTGAATACGGAATCAGGATTCCATCAGCTTGACGAATTAGAGCAGAAGCTGGGACTGCTGCTTGACATGGAAGTGCCGGCAACCATTGAAGAGTCGGATCTTGAGGCCTTGCAGAAGGAAGCATTTGCTGCTTCTCTTGCAAAAGCAAAAGAAGAGCAGGGCGCATTTCACTCCGGCAAACCATTCTTTACATATGTATTTATCTTTTTGCAAATGGTCATGTATCTGTTCATGTGGGCGGATGGAGGGACTACGAATCCAGAAACATTGATTGCATACGGTGCCAAATATACACCGGCCATCGCAGACGGGGAATGGTGGCGCTTTTTTACACCGATCATTATCCATATTGGTTTTATTCACTTGCTCATGAACACGGTAACTCTTTATTTAATCGGAAGTGATGTGGAAAGAATCTATGGCCGCATGCGCTTTTTGGTAATTTATCTGTTCTCCGGATTTATGGGATCGCTTGCCAGCTTTCTGATCATGCCTAATACGATCTCAGCCGGTGCCAGCGGAGCCATCTTTGGCTGTTTTGGGGCGCTGCTCTACTTCGGGGTGGCACATCCGAAGCTGTTTTTTCGAACAATCGGCTCTTCCGTTATCATTTTGATTATCATCAATCTCGGGATTGGCTTTTCAATCTCCGGAATTGATAATGCCGGCCATATTGGCGGACTTATCGGCGGCTTTTTGGCTGCAGGAGCGGTACATCTGCCGAAAAAGAAGGCATGGACCAGACAACTGCTTTTCCTTGTTGGAACGGTTATTCTTACGGCTGTTCTCCTGAAAATCGGCTATAGCCGCTGAGCATTACCGAGCCACCCTTTGACGGAGCATGACGGGTTCGCCGTCTTTGGCTCTTAATAAAACGATCAATTCACTTGCATCCTTAGCTACAAGTAAATGGGGGATGGTGCTGCCTTTTGGGTCCAAAACAGTGCCATCCTCTTTTTTGATGCCGAGAACATAATTTTTATATAGTCCTTCCCACAGTTTCCCGATGATTTCCTCACGCTGGGAACGGGGAAAGGCCGACAGCCAGCTGTTCTTTCCTGCAGGCAGGTCAGTCAGCAGCAGGATATTATATTGCTCCTTACGCAGGTTATAAGTTTCAAGCCCTTGATTCAGGCTCCTGTCAAGCAGCTCCTTTTCCTTCATATCCATTTCTTCCTTCCGTTTGGTCTGCAAAGCGGAACCGGGATTCCGGAAATATTGCAAAATCGGCTTGGTTAACAGGTAAACACCGTCTTTGCTTAATTGCTGTGCGCTCGTAAAGATGGTTTCCTTCGGATGGTTTTCCGCATAATGGAAAGTGACTGCCTGATAATGGCTGGCTGCTTTTTCTTGATACTTTTCTACCTGGGACAGTCTGGCAGCATCTTGCTTCCAATCTCTCAGGATCCCGTTCAGACGTCCGTTTTTATAAAGCAGGGAAACGTCCTGTCTCAGAAAAGCTTTTTGATTGAGAGCGGAACTTACCCTCCAAGAAAGGGCGAACCGATAATCCCCATCCTGTCTGGGAATCAGATGGGTAGCGGCATCTTCGAAATGAAGAGAAGCATCGATGGGAAAGTACGTAATGGTCTCCTCTGCATCCTGCCGATTGGAATAATATAAAATAGTAAGAATACTGATGAAAACAATAAGGTAACTGTAAACACTATATGATTTCATGTTTTGCCTCCCGTTAAAAGCTAGTCCATTCACTATATGAATCGGGCTGGCAATCTATGAGTGAAGACGAATAGAAATCGGGGCGCTGTTGAACAAAGGCCTTCCTGATTATTACTTGTAGGCGGAACCTGGATTCGCTATACTTTTCATAGAAAAAAAGAGGAGTCCATAATATGAACACAGTTTATGACATACAGCAATTATTAAAGAGGTTTGGAACAATCATTTATACGGGTAATAGGCTTGCAGACCTTGAACTGATGGAAACTGAAATACGTGAGCTGTATCAATTCAAGATGATTGATGTAAAGGAGTTTCAGCATGCTGTTTTAGTATTGCGGCAGCAAATTGCACGTGAGAAAGAAATGAATAGGTGAAAGGGTGAGATAAATGGAGAAATGGCTGATGGGTGTGGATCTCGGCGGTACGACAATTAAGCTCGCCCTTATTAATTATTACGGAGAAATCCTGCATAAATGGGAAATCCCTACGAATCTGTCTGAAAAAGGGAAATTTATTACAACAGATATTGCGAAAACGATTGACAACAAAATGGAAGAATTAAATGAATCAAAAAGCAGGCTCCTTGGGATTGGGATTGGAGCACCGGGTCCGGTTAATTCAGTGAACGGTTCCCTTTTTGAAGCGATCAACTTAGGATGGGTGGATTATCCGCTGAAGGATTTGCTGGAAGTGGAAACAGGGCTGCCTGCTGTTATTGACAATGATGCCAATATGGCCGCATTAGGCGAGATGTGGAAAGGTGCGGGAAAAGGTGCAAAAGATGTGATCTGCATTACTCTTGGAACTGGTGTCGGCGGCGGGGTGATAACCGGCGGAAGGATTGTCCATGGAGTAAGCGGGGCTGCAGGCGAAATCGGCCACATTACGGTTGTGCCTGAGGGCGGAGCTCCATGCAATTGCGGAAACAGAGGCTGCCTGGAAACAGTTGCGTCCGCTACCGGTGTGGTACGGCTTGCTGGGGAAGCCCTTACCCGCCATACAGGAAGCTCCCTGCTGAAACAGAAAATCGATGATGGCCATCCATTGAGCTCTAAATTAGTATTTGCCTGCGCTGAAGCCGGAGATCCTCTGTCTAATGAAGTAGTTGGGCAGGTCAGCGATTATTTAGGATTGGCATTGGCCAATGCAGGGAATGTTATGAATCCGGAAAAGATTGTGATTGGCGGGGGGGTCTCCCAGGCAGGAAACATTCTGCTTCATCCGGTCCGGCGTGCCTTTGAAAAGTATGCCTTCAAGCGTGTGAAGAAATCGACAGTCATCAGTCTGGCAACACTGGGAAATGATGCCGGTGTGATTGGTGCTGCCTGGCTTATTAAATCTTCATTGGCCGGCAGTGAATAAAGCAGCAGCCAGGGCGGTGTTTTCTTTATAGAGACACCCTCGGCACACCTGAATTGAAATCGTTTTCCTATCATCCCCTCCAGAAAGGAGATTTGAAATGAGGGCAGGCTTCCATCACAGTATTTCATTGCTCTATCTATCCTTGATCCTGCTATGGATTAAAACGTATGCAGTCTATAAAACAGGCTTCATGCTAAAAGGGGATGACTGGTTCCAGGAAATTGTTCTGTTCCTAAATCCTGTGAGTTTTTTGATGCTTATTCTCGGCATCAGTCTCTTTTTTAGAGGGAGTCTCCGGACGGCCTATATTCTGACTGCCCATTTCCTTCTGACCGGACTCCTGCTTGCCAATCTCCTGTTCTTCCGCTTTTTTTCGGATTACTTAACCATTCCCCTGCTTTTCCAAACAAGCAATATGAATGATTTGGGCAGCAGTATGCATGAACTCATTGAGTACACGGATTTTTTATATTTTACGGATTGGGCCGTTCTGGTTCTGGCTGTATGGTTCAGGCCGCATCGGTTCTCCAGCTATCCCTCAGGACAGAGAATGCGCCGGCTTTATTTCCTGTCGGCAATGGGCCTTACATTTCTCCTGTTTGCACTTGCGGAGTGGGAACGCCCTGAATTATTCACAAGGGCGTTTGACCGAAACTTGCTTGTCAAAAATATCGGAACCTATCATTACCATCTTTACGATGTATTTCTCCAATCCAGGGTTTCTGCCCAAAAGGCGATGGCAAACAGCGGCGAACTGGCCGAAATTCAGCATTACCTGAAGAGTAAGCAAAGTGAAAACAATGAAATGTTTGCGGCCGCGAAAGGAAAAAATGTCATCCTGATTTCTATGGAATCTGCGCAAAGTTTTGTCATTAATCGAAAGGTAAATGGGGAAGAAATCACTCCATTCCTGAACCGTTTTTTAAAAGAATCCTTTTATTTTGAAAATTTTTATCATCAAACGGGGCAGGGAAAGACTTCTGATTCGGAATTCATCATTGAAAACTCCCTTTATCCTTTGGGGAGGGGGGCTGTATTTTTTACCCACGCCCAGAATGAATACAGGGCAGCGCCTGAAATTCTTAAGGAACATGGATATTTCACAGCATCTCTACATGCGAACGGAAAATCCTTTTGGAACCGGGAAGTCATGTATCAGTCCTTAGGGTATGATCGGTTTTATCATCAGGAAGATTATAGAATTGCCCCGGGAGACACGATTAACTGGGGCCTGAATGATAAAGATTTTTTTCACCAATCGGCTGTCCATCTTAAAGAGCTGCCCCGTCCGTTTTATGCCAAACTGATTACGCTGACGAATCATTTTCCTTTCACATTGCCGGAAAAAGTGAGGACGATGGATGAATATGATTCACGGTCGGCTACACTGAATCGCTATATTCCGACGGTCCGTTATATGGATGAAGCGTTAGAACAGTTCATCAAGGAACTGAAACAGGAGGGGCTGTATGACAAATCCATTATCATCCTATACGGGGATCATTACGGGATTTCAGAAAATCATAACGCGGCGATGAGCCAATTAATGGGAAAGGACATTACTCCGTTTGAATCCATACAGCTGCAAAGGGTGCCCTTGATCATCCATGTTCCTGGAAAAGAGGGGGAAGTGATGTCACAGGTATCCGGACAGATTGATGTAAGGCCGACTATTTTACATTTATTAGGGATAGAATCGAATGAACCGGGATTCGGCCAGGATGTATTTTCAAAAGGAAACAGCAGGATGACGGTTCTTCGGGATGGCAGCTTCATTACAGAAGAGACAGTCTATACAAAGGAAACCTGCTATGACAAAAAGACGGGAAAAGTAACGCTGCCGGCTTCATGCGAAAAGGAGAAGGAAAGGGCCGGGCGGGAGCTGGACTATTCCGATCAGATCATCTACGGAGACCTGCTGAGATTTCTGGATGGGGATTCGAACTGACGTCATCTTTTTCTAGGTCTCTTCATAAAGTAAAACGACTGAAGGAGGGATTAGATGAAGATTATCAGCAGGTATGGTGACTGTTTAGCGAAATACAGTGCGTGTTTTAACATCCCGCTGCCTTTATTGGAAGATTCAAACCCTCATGCCCCCGCCGTCCTTCCGGATGGAGTGAAGATCAAGATTCCTGGCTACCAATTGATAAAAGAACATCTGGCTGAAGCGGTTACCGAAGCTGCCCCTTGGTGCGGCCTTCACCCGGATAATTTCAAACTATGCAATGAAAAGACGGAGGACTATGTTCCGGTGCGAATCCAGTCGCCTCTTTTTAAAGCTGAAAAATTTTATGACTATTCCGCCTTGCTGGAGGACCTTAAAATTTTGGCTGAAGCGTATTCATTCATCGATGTTCAGTCTATCGGGCAATCTGTGCTCGGAAAGGATATTATGGAGGTCAGGTTTGGGAGGGGACAGCAATCCGTTCATTATAATGGTTCCTTCCATGCGAACGAATGGATTACTTCCGCCGTCTTAATGAAATGGCTGAATGAGCTTCTGAAGGCGATGAACAACGAAGAAGCATTAGCTGGAATAAAATGCCTCCCGTTGTATAAAAAGGTGTTGGTTTCTATTGTTCCGATGGTGAATCCGGATGGGGTGGATCTTGTCCTGCACGGAATGGAGGCGGCAGAGGGAAAGACAGATGTACTGGATATGAATGGCGGAGAAACAAATTTTTTTAATTGGAAGGCGAACATTAACGGAGTGGATCTAAATAATCAATATCCGGCAAATTGGGAGATTGAGAAGGAGAGAAAGCGTCCGAAGCAGCCAGCCCCGCGAGACTATCCTGGAGACTATCCTTTATCTGAACCGGAGGCAATGGCTCTTCAAACCCTTGCTCAGTCTCGGAATTTTGACAGAGTACTGGCATTGCATACACAGGGAAGGGAGTTCTATTGGGGATATGGAGGCTTTGAGCCAAAGGAAGCTTTCATACTGGCAAAGGAATTTGAAGAGAAAAGCGGGTATAAGGCTGTCAGAAATATCGACAGTCATGCGGGTTTTAAAGATTGGTTCATTCAGGAATTCAAAAAGCCGGGATTTACCATTGAATTAGGAAAAGGGATCAATCCGCTTCCGCTGTCGATGATGCCGTCCATTTACAAAGAAACGCTTCCGCTGCTCATGGCAGGTCTTAATAAAGGGTGTTAAGAAAGCTATAAATATAGTTTTACTGGAAACAGAGAGAAAAATTACTGAAAAAAAAAGATTCATATTAACGGTCAATGGCAGAAATTTGTTTTATAATGAAGGGCGTAAGGTTGTTACTCTTTCCGAAAGGGAAAAAACGTCTTTTGGGCTGTTTTTTTCTTAGTAAGAGAGGCAGGGACCTCCAAATGAAACGCGGGAACTTTTCGCTTGCGGATGCCTTGCTGTTTTTGGCTGAAGCTTAATGGCAAAGGTTCTTATAGAAGGCGTTTTATTTATATTTTGGGAGGTGCGTGGAGATTAAAATGTTAGAGGCTGCATGGAAGCGGGCAGCCGGATCGAAACGAATGTATGAGGATTTGCGAAAGTTTCTATTGGCTTTCGGTATAATCTCCACCTGCTTCTTTCTTGTGTCATGCGAGCAGCCTTCACCTGAAGGAAGCCAGCCGGGAATAAAGGAGGAATCTCCTGACAGCGTCCTTTTCCATCCGTTAACTCCGGAAAAAGGAGAGGAGATTGAAGCTGTATACGGTTGGCTGGATCAGGATACCGTGCTCTTTTCCAGCCGGCAGAAGGGCCAGGATGAAACAGACTTACAGAAATGGAATTGGAAGACGAATGAAAAAAAGGTCCTTTATCAATCTAACGAGCCTTTTACAGAAGTGTCTGTCAATCCTGATCAATCGTATATCCTGTCTACTTCATCCGAATCGACGGGTCACACAACCATCAAAGCGTTTGACCGCATGGGAAAAAGCCTTTGTTCGGTTACCCTTCCAGCCTATGAACTGACATATGAATGGAATGCCTATAAGGATGATAGCTTATTCCTTTCTGTCTTTTCTAAGGATTGGTCCTATAATAGCTATGTGTTGAACATTGAAGAGGATCGTTTGCAGGCGATTGAGTATCCTCAGCCATTTGCACAATGGGATGACAAAGAGAATATGCTGTACCTGGATTGGCGGCAGGATGAGCCGGCCTTGACAGCACCGCTGATCAAGAAGGAAGTGGATGGCGGAAGGACGGAAACGCTCATGCTTGACGTCGTTCATTTCAGAAAACTGAAGGATGTCCTGATGACCATACAAGTGGAAACCGAAAACAGGAGGCGCGCTACATATAAGTTTACAGATGAAAGCACGCATAAAACGGCCTCTATGTCGCTCCCCCATCTGGATGGTTTTTCTGAATGGATTATCCCTTACTATGATTTTAATGAACAAATCAAGGAATTTCTGACCTTTGTGCCGGAGAAAACCGATAATATTGACGTGTATGACGGCAAATTCAATCTGCTGAAATTTAACTGGCAGACAGGGAAACGGACAGAACTGCTCAAGGGCATGGAGAATGAGCCCATCAGCTGTTCGTCAGATGAAAGATTTTGTTTGTATGGAAAAAAGTATGAAAAACTAATTGATCTAAAAACTGGTGGAGTGCGCCAGCTTATAAAAAAATAAGGCTCTCCTATAATTCTTCAGCGCCTTAATGTGTCAGCGCCGGATGCACCAAGGAGAACGGCTTAAAAAGAAAAAAATCCAGTCATGCCAGGCATGACTGGATTGGATGACAGAAAAGGTACCGGGATGTCTCGGTGCCTTTTCTGTTTTTTACCCATTGGTCCGTTTTCAAATCAATTAATGGGTGACAGGGAATCCATGATGGACGATTGTCATAACCGTAAAGAAACCGAAGACAGCGACGCTTCCCGCTGCAAATAAGAAACCCAGGATGTTTTTGTTTTTGAATGAAGTAACGACAGCAGCCAAGGCAAGAAGGGTGACAAGCCCAAAAATGACCATTAATAACATAATCCTGCTCCTCCCTCAAACACTGGATTAGTGAGTGTTGTTGCTTCTGAACAATAGTATGTCCCGCTTTAACTGTTATACCTTAAATATGGAAATGTTTTCATTTGTTTACAGTTTACTGTTTTTTTACTGATTTGTCGAGGCGGATGAAGGGATTTTCATTCCTGCCTTTTCCTCAAAAATTGAGGTACAATGGAGCTATCAATCAAGAGATGGAGTGATCAAAGATGAAGTGGTATCAAATTCCGCTGGGTCCTTTGCAGACCAATTGTTATATTGCCTATCAAGAAGGAGAATGCGTGATTTTCGATCCGGGAGAAGAGGCGCAGAAACTTATTCAGTTCATTCAGACAAAGAATCTGAAGCCGCTGGCCGTCTTGCTGACACATGCTCATTTTGACCATATTGGAGCATTGGATGCCATTCGGGAAAAGTACTCGATTCCTGCTTATATTCATGAAAAAGAAAAGGGCTGGCTGATGGATCCTGAATGGAACGGTTCAGCCAAATGGTTTCCTGATAACCCTTGCAGGATGAAACCGGCGGAACATCTATTGACGAAGGAACAGACGCTCACGGTCGGCCGCTTTTCTTTTGAAGTATATGAAACGCCCGGGCATTCGCCGGGAAGCGTATCCTACTTTCAAAAAGAAGACCGCTTATTATTTTCAGGAGATGCTCTGTTCCAAAACAGCATCGGCCGGACAGACTTAAGGGGAGGCGATGAACCGACACTGTTCAAGAGCATCGAAGAAAAGCTGCTCCCGCTGCCGGATGATACCATTGTTTTTCCCGGACATGGGCCGGTTACGACGATACTTGATGAGAAGGAAAACAATCCGTTTCTTCGTCAGCTATTATAATGAAACTGCCCGGATGGCCGCTGATAAAGGCTCATCCGGGCTTTTTGTATCCGAGAGGAGCCTGAGAAAAACGGAACGGTTTCAAACAGAAAACCCATGAAATCCATCATGGGTTTTGTATCCGTATTTTTAGTGGGAAGCTCCCGGGGTCATCATGAACACACTCCAATAAGTAAATCCTGCGAAGAAAATGGTTAGATATGCACCAAAAACATATAAGTACATGCGTTCAGATAATTTCAGATAACTCAAAAGAACGAAAAAAACGGTTTGGCCGAAGAAAAGCAAAGAGGTCTGGTACATGTCGCCTAAATAAAAGAAAATAGCCATGATACCTGTCCAAAAGCCGCAAACCCTGAACATCCGATCCATCTCGTAAGCCTCCTTTTATTTCCAATCATTCGAATCATTTCCATTATAAAATAATCGGCCGGGAGAGTAAAGCCGCTAATGGAACTAGTTTGCATTTAGGCTGTTCTGGTTTTTAAGCAAACCGCCTCCTTGATCCGAAAAGAGAGGCGAAGGGCTGAGACTGGCTTATTTTTAAGCACAGCATGAAAAAGATAAAGAGAAGCGGAATTTAACTTTATAAAACAAATATTAGCAAAAGCACATAGAAATGTAGCAGCGATCTAAGGAGAGATAAAGTATTGAATAAGATTAAATGGATTCTAAAAACTGCTTTCTGGCGAAGAAAGAAAAACTACTTAAGCGATATCTTGGCAAGCTCAATCTTTCTGCTGATCCTCATTTTTTATGGAGTTGAATTTTTTGAGGACAAGTCCTTTTGGTGGTTTATCTTGGCACTTGTTGTCATGGTACTTCTAGGTGCGGCTTTGGAAGCTGCATTCATTAAGTTGCTCAAGGATAAGAACCGTGAAGTCGGTCCAGTCTGGACCTTTCTTATTTTGTTTGTAATCGTAATGGCTTCGATATATTTACAGGAATGGTATTGGTAAGTTCTTTGCTGATAGGGAGTCAAGAGGACATTAAAATCGCCAGGAAACTTTTTGATTTGGCGAACTTCTTCCCCCAAATAGCCCAGTCTTTTTATATTAGTTTTATTTTTTTCGAGGAACAGAAGGAAAAATGTAAAAAGAAGTCGAATCTAATTAAACAGAGGAGGTGAAAATCATTTGATAGCCACAGAAAAACTGGCTGACGTCATTATATCCCGCGCCATCCGTCTGAAGGCTTCGGATATACACATTCTGCCGCGGAAGGAAGGTCCTCTGGTTCAATTCCGCATTGATAACCGGCTTTTTCCGCAGGAAATCCTTGACCCTGATGAAACGGAGCGGCTCATATCTCACCTGAAATTCCTGGCATCCATGGATATAGGGGAAAAGAGAAGGCCGCAAAGCGGCGCTATAACGGTTGAACAGGACGGTATAATCGTAGGCCTCCGTTTATCGACACTGCCCGCTTCTTCGTCTGAAAGTCTGGTCATCAGGCTCATCCCTCAGCAAAACATTCTTCCCTTAGAACAGCTTTCCCTGTTTCCGAACACTATCAAAAAACTGATTGCGCTGCTGAAGCATTCCCACGGCATGATCATTTTTACCGGCCCGACAGGCAGCGGCAAAACGACAACCCTCTATTCGCTTCTCCACCACACCAATGAAGTGATTGACCGCCATGTTATTACCCTCGAAGATCCAATCGAAAGCATTTCAGAAAAAGTTCTCCAGGTACAGATCAATGAAAAAGCAGGCATTACGTATTCGGTTGGGCTGAAGGCTGCACTCAGGCATGATCCCGATATCATTATGGTTGGGGAAATCCGTGATGCTGAAACTGCCCGCATTGCGGTGCGGGCAGCCTTGACCGGGCATTTAATTTTAACGACGATGCACACCCGGGATGCGGCCGGGGCGGTTTCCCGGTTAATGGAATTTGGGGTCAGCAGTCTTGAAATTGAACAAAGTGTTATTGCAGTCACGGCCCAGCGCCTGGTAGAGCTCAAGTGCCCGGTTTGTTCAGGGGACTGTACCTGTCAGGATCTATATGCAGGCAAAAGGAATAAAAGAGCGAGCATCTATGAGCTTCTCTATGGAAAACCGCTGCAGGAGGTGTTGAAATTGGCAAAAGGCCAGAGCGGTACAGTATGTTATCGAACGCTGAAGGATGAAATGAGAAAAGCAGTGGCCATGGGATATGTGGAACAGGAGGAATTCCAAAAACATGTTATGGAAAAGGCTTAGGCGGCAAAAATGGAGGCTTAAGGACCAGGCAGCTTTTCTTACGAAGCTTGGTGAATTGCTTGAAAATGGATTTCATCTGGCTCAGGCTGTTGATTTTTTGAAATTCCAAGAAAATGAGCATAGAAGAGCGGATTTGGAAAAGGCGATGATTGGACTGCGGAGCGGCCTTTCCTTTCATCAGGTTCTTTTAGATATCCAGTTTCATGCTCAGCTGGTCAGCTATGTATATTACGGTGAACAATATGGTGATTTATCTTCAGCACTGAAGGAAGGGGGGAAGTATTTTCACAGCCGGTCAAATGATCTGGAGAAGCTCAGAAATCTCCTTGTCTATCCTTTGTTCCTTTTTATGGTAGTACTGACCATCTTTTATGTCCTTCAAGGAATTCTTCTTCCAAAATTCGAGCAGCTCTTTCTTTCTATGGATGTAGAAAAAAATTTTTTTATGCAGGCTGTTCTAGTACTCTCAGCCATTCTTCCCAAACTTCCTCTTTTCTTCGTTCTCCTGCTGCTTGCTCTCTTTTTAACCAAACGTTTCTGGTATGACCGGATGCCTCCGCTGGAGCAAAGAAAACAATTGCTGAAACTTCCTGTCGCCGGAACTTTTGCCAGGCTGTATGACACCTATTTCTTTTCCAGCCAGCTTTCTGGTCTCCTGTCCGGCGGCTTATCGATCAATGAGAGTCTCCGGATTTTTGCCTCCAATCAGAAGCAGCCCTTTTACGAACAGTTGTGCTTGGAAATCGAGAATGATTTAGTCAGCGGTCGGTCATTGGCAGCTATTTTTGAAGAATCTCCGTTTTTTGAGAGAAATTTACCTCTTATTGCGTTGAATGGGCAAAAATACGGCCGGCTTGATGCAGAGCTTCTTCACTACAGCCGTTATTTATTAGGGAAGATCGAAGAACGGATGAATCTGATCATGAAAGTGATTCAGCCGCTGCTCTTTTCCTTTATTGGCCTTTTGATTATATCCATTTACTTGGCCGTATTATTGCCGATGTTTTCTCTGTTGGAGGGGATTTAGGCAAGTTCCTGATCTCTCAGAGCAGAGTGGAAAAGCTAAAGGAGGAAAGCGGGAATATGAACCAAAAAGGATTTACGTTAATGGAGATGAAAGATAGTAAATATGCTCGTTTAGCTGTAAAAAAAATAAAAGAGCAAAATGCCTTCACGTTAATAGAGATGCTGGTTGTGCTTCTCGTCATCAGCATTCTGTTATTGATCACCATTCCGAATATTACAAAGCATCAATCGATTATCCAGGATAAAGGCTGTGAAGCTTTTATCAAGATGGTTGAATCCCAAGTTCAGGCTTATCAGATTGATCATAAGAAGCTGCCGGCAAGCGTCAGCGATCTGGAAGGCGAATATTTAAAAGAAACATCCTGTCCAAATGGTGACAAAGTGTCTATTGGAACAGGAGGCGAAGTAACGGTTGCCAAATAAAAGGCAGTCAGGCTTTACCTTGAGTGAGATTCTTGTGGTCCTGGCTGTTTTCCTGATGCTGACAAGTCTTGCTGCTGCGGCCTATCCATCTTTTGGGGAAGAACTGAAAAATGAGCAGTTTATTCAGCAATTTGAGGATGACCTTTATTACAGTCAGCAATATGCGCTTTCCCATGCAGAAACCGTCCATTTTTATCTTTCAGAGGATCAGTATGCTGTGCAGTCTAATAATGGAAAAAACCTGCTGAAACGATCGATTCCTCCGGACATTGCCTACCAAAAAGGAAGCCTTCCGAACAAAATTAGCTTTACTCCCACCGGCGTCACCTCTAACAGCGGGACCTTACAGTTTAAAACCCCGAAAAATAAATATAAATTGACCATTTATATTGGAAAGGGGAAATTTTTGCTTGTCAAAGTCTAGCGGATTTACGTACGTAGAGAGCATCTCTGCTTTTTCCATCTGCCTTTTTCTTATCCTCTCAGTTTTGCCTATCCTGACGAAGGTACAGGCCGATCAATACGATTCCTGGCTCAAATTGCATGCGGGCCAGCTGCTGTATGAACGATTGGAGGCCTATATGGCCGGAGATGCAGGCATGTCCTCTGAACGAATTCACTATCAAAACCATACGTTCAGCCTAACTTGGACAGAGGCAGGTCCATCAAGCCCTTTTCATGAAGCATGTATTGAATATCAGACCAAGAGCGGAAAGACGGAAGTGGTTTGCGATGCGGCCAAATGAAAAAGGGTTTACCCTGGTGGAAATGCTGTCTTCTCTCGTTATTTTTATGGTGATCACAATGTGCCTGCTCCAGCTTTTCATAATAATAAATAAGCAGACCGTGTCTGGAGACGGTTTGAATGAGAAAGAATGGGAAATCTTTTGCACTCAATTGAAGCATGAGATTCATCTTTCTTCAGAGCAGAAGGCCGCGGGAAGCAAGCTTGTTTTAATGAATGCCGGAAACTTAATTACGATTGAACAATATCAAGATAAAATCCGCCGACAGGTGAATGGAACAGGTCATGAAGTTTTTCTCCAGGAAATTGCCGCATTCCATGTAGAGGAGGAAGGGAAGGGGCTCGCTGTTTCGGTGAAAGATAAAGGAGGGCATCTCTATGAGCGAAAAATTTATCCCGTCCTTACAGAGGGGGTGCCGGTTCAGACAGCTGCTGAATAACCAAAGGGGAATGATCCTTCCTGTAGTCCTCATCTTGTCAGCGATCTTACTGTCCGTTACGTTCTATTCCGTCGAACAGTTTATGGGAGACAAAAAATTCACGCATGAAGCAGCCGGGAAATTAATGGCCGATCATCTGATCAGGCTGGCAGCACTGGAGTGGAGGGAATCCTGGGAAGCGGGGCAAACGGATTATAAAGAAGGCCTTTTATTTTACCCAAATGGGGACGTGTATTATAAAGTAACGGACGAGTCAGTCAGCGAGATTGGCCTGACCTTTTATGCAACTTCCAAGGACGGACAAAAAAGTCTGTCACTTATGAAGTTTGATAAGACCCAGAGGGATATGACAGAAAAAGTGGAATGAAGTTCAGAAGCGGCAGCGTTTGACGGATAAGATAGGCATCATTCGGGCATACTGAGGGACGGGGTGATGTCTGTGAAAACAAATGCATATATTCAATATTTAACAGAACAAATTCTGATTTTTTTCAGCAAAGGGAAACAGGAGCGGAAAGAGGAAAGAAGAGAGCGGAAGGAAAACAAACCTCCGAAAGTGTCTGAATGGTTCGGGATTGTTCCTTTTGCAATATCGATGATGCTGAAAAAAAACAAATAGCAAAAGCGGATGCCGCATATGGGCATCCGTTTTTTGCGGCTTTGTGCCGGCTGAGACCAAGTAAGAAGACTATAAGCTGTCCGTCCTAGCCTGTATTTTTAACTGGCGATATCCATATCCATTCTATTTGAGTTTTTCTTCAACAGAGATACCGCGATGATCGAAATAACACAGGCGGCAATAAGATAGAGACTGATTGGAACAGTGCTATTAAATGTATTTAATAAATACACGCATAGTAATGGGGATAGCCCTTGGACAGCGGCGGAGATTTGATAACCCAGTGAGGTTCCGCTATACCTTAGTTCTGCCGGGAAACACTCTGCAATAAGGGCGGCCAAAGGTCCATAGACGGTTCCGGCGCCAATAATGGATAAACACATTCCCAGAATCACTAATCCAGGTGTCTTTGTATCAAGCAGCATGAAGAATGGGAATGCAACCAAAATGGTTAATAGACTTCCGACATAAAATACCGTTTTTCTATTATATTTGTCTGATAAATGGGCTGCATAGAGGATTGCAATGATTTCGACTATAGATACCAACAGGATGGTATTAGTCAGGAACTGCTTATCTAAATGCAGCTGTTCTGTTCCATAACTGATAGCAAAGGTAGTAAATACATAGAAAGGTACACCTTGAGCTAAACTGGAGAAAATGACCAAAAATAATGCTTTAGGATATCTCTTGAAAACTTCTCTCACTGGCTGTTTTGCCAGGCGGTTTTCTTTTTTCATTTTTGTGAACTGAGGAGAATCAGCTACCCCGCGTCTGATTATAAATCCAATGAAAACAAGCACAAGGCTGATCAGAAAGGGAATTCTCCATCCCCAAGTATAAAAGTGGTCTCCCGTTAAAAAGATCGTAAGGGAAATGGCTCCTGATGAAAGGAGCAAGGCGATGGGAGATGCTATTTGCGTCATGCTTCCCATAATCCCGCGTCTTTTTTTAGAGCTCCATTCCACCGAAAGGACAACAGAACCGCCCCATTCACCTCCGGCTCCGAACCCTTGGCAGAAACGTAAAAATACAAGCAGAATAGCTGCGGTAATCCCGACATTTTCATAAGGGGGCAATAATCCGATGAGCGTACTGCTAATACCCATTAAAAGGAGGGTTGCGACTAATGATGTTTTGCGTCCGAGGCGGTCGCCAAAATTCCCGAAAAAGGCAGCGCCAAGCGGCCGGGCAAGAAAGCCTATAAAGAGTGTGGTAAATGACTGGAGCAGCCCAATGTAAGGGTCCGATTCGGGAAAGAACAATTTAGGAAAGACCAATGCGGCCATTGTGCCATAAATGTAGAAATCATACCATTCAATCGTGGTTCCGACCACGCTTGCCAAAGCCGCTCTTTTAACTAGTTTCTTTCGCTGTTCTTCAGGAATGCTATCATGAGTATTTATCGTTGACATCCTTTATCACCATCACTTTATTTGATATTTTAGTAAACAGGTTCCCTCGTGATGTCAATGTTTGCGGGCCGGGCCTTTTGAGTTTTTTTAGTTTCCCCTACTCTTCATTCTCGCGATATTTGCACCATTTCATCAGAAATGCGGCGTACGTTCTGGTTACCTGTTTAACACTGTCGAGGTCAACCCATTCGTTCGGTGCATGAAGGCCTTCGCCTGTGGGTCCATAACATGTGGCAGGAATGTCATAATACAGATTATAAAATCTAGCATCCGTTGTAGCGGTAAAGGATCTAAATTCTAAAGGTGTTTCTCCAATGGCCATATGTGCTTTGTTTAAAACATCAAATAACTCTTGATTCGGGTCAATGGAAAATCCTTCAGCGTGAAATCCGTAAAATGTAATATCCGGAAGGTTTTCGCTTAGCCACTCGTCTTTTCCCGCAGCTGCCAGTAAAAAGGATTTTAAATCGTCTTTTATGTCCTGCGGGTTAATTCCTGGCGGAAAACCTACTCTTGCTTCAATCGTACATTCGGAAGGAACAGTCGAAGTCCAATCTCCTGAATGGATTTTTCCGATATTGATATTATAAGGATGGGGATGGTCAGCGAAATCTTTATGTTTTTTCTTATTATTTAATTCTTGTTCATAATTTAATAGGGCATCAATCATTTTATAACTTTCAATAATCGGGCTTACGGCTTTGTCAGCCCTTTCTGTATGTGCACCTAAACCTTTAATTTTCATCCTTACCCAAATCACGCCAACCTGAGCAATTAGTCCTTTTCGTCCAAGCGGCTCTGGAATAAGGGCAGCATCTGCTTTAAAACCTTCTTCTATTGCAGCTAGAGCGCCATTCCCGGTACACTCTTCTTCTGTTACCGTTTTAATAATGACGTCAGATGAAAGTTTGATTCCGACATCGCGTACAGCTTTTAAGGCAAAAATCATTGCAGCTATACCTGATTTCATATCAGCTGTTCCACGGCCGTACATTTTGCTGCCGACGATATCGGCTCCCCATGGATTATGTTCCCATAATGAAACAGGTTCTGGACTGACAACGTCTATATGTCCTTGGAAAATCACACTTTTGCCTTTTTTATCGCCTTCTGAACGATATTCTCCGATGACAACCGGTCTGTCATCATAGGGCCATTCGGGTTCGGAATAACCTGGATGTGAGGATAGCTTGAGGGGATCGGGAATCACCTTTGATACCGTCAGATCCAGTTCTTTTTCCAAAAACTCAGCAATAAAGTGCTGAACAGGTGCTTCATTGCCGAGAGTAGATGGAAATTGGCATAGCGTTTGTAAAAAGTTAATTTCTGCATCCCATGACTTGTCTATTTGCTGGAAAACCTTTTCTAAACTCAAATCAGTTGCTGTTTTCATACTATCCTTCTCCTTATCTTTGTATTTTTTCTTTGCGGTCTGCAAATCGAAGTGCCAGCTCAAACAAAATTTGTACGCCTTTTTCAATATCTTCTTCTGTGCTGTATTCCTCCTCACAATGACTGACGCCGCCGATTCTCGGGATGAATATCATTCCTGCAGGAGCCATTTGATTCATAAATTTTGCATCATGTCCTGCACCGCTGATTACCTTCATTGAACTGCAGCCGAGTCTATTAGCTGCTGATTGAATTTCTTTTACTATATCTGTGGAAAATGTTTCGGCTTTTACTTCCATCAGATCTTTGATATGAAGATTCATCTTATCAATGAGTGCCATTGTACTTAGTTTTTCTTTTAATTCCTTTGTAATCAGCTGCCTCACTGGATCCTCTGGATGCCGAATGTCGATGGAGAATACCACTTGACCGGCCAGCGAATTTGTTACATTAGGAAGTGATTGTATTTGGCCGATTGTCAGTAATGAACCGGGGTATCTTTCATATGACATGTAAACGGTTTGAATCATTTTTGCTGCAGTCAGCATAGCATCGTTTCTATTCTCAATAGGGGTAGTGCCGGCATGGCTTGTCCGCCCTGTAATGACTACTTCCAGAGTGCTGATACCCTGAATACCTGTGACAATGCCGATGTTCCTATTGTTTGCCTCAAGTACCGGACCTTGTTCAATATGCAGCTCTGCATAACAGTACAGTTCCTTCAGTCTGTTTTCAGCAGAACCTCTATATCCTATTTTCTTCAGCTCATCTGCAAATTTCAGCTGATCTTTATCTCTGATTTTTTCTGTTTCCTCATAGGTAATGGCATTTGCCACAATACCTGACCCAAGCATGGAGGGTAAAAACCTGGCTCCTTCTTCATTGGTAAAGTTCACAATTTCAATGGGCCTTTCAGTCTCTATTCCATAATCATTCAGTGTTCGGACTGCTTCAAGTGCTCCCATTACCCCCAGAACTCCGTCATATTTTCCGCCAACTCGCTGTGTATCGAGATGTGATCCGATTACAACAGGGAGGGCATCTTTGTTTTTCCCTTGTCTTCGTCCATACATATTCCCTGCATCATCAATCCGAACGTCAAGCCTTTCTTCCTTCATCCAATCCTTAAATAAATCTCTTATTCTTTGATCCTCTTCGCTTAGGGCCAATCTGCATAGACCCCCTTTAGGCAGAGTTCCGTTTTCAGCACTCGTCATGATCGCAGACATAAGACGCTCTTTATTAATTCGATATAGTGCAGATTCTTCTTTGTCTATCTTTAGGGAAGAATCAAAAAAAATTTCTGTTTTCACACTTTTCACCTCCTGTCATTTAGTGATGCAATATTCATGCCAAATAAAAAAACAAAAAATGGCCTGTTTTCCTGTTTTTTCATGAAATTTATAGAATTTATTTAAAAAAAGAAGTAGAATTTTTTAAAAATAACTCAACTGAATTGTTTTCAACTCGATTTTTTTGTTAAATTGGGCAAACGTTGGCCAAATTGAATCGAAAATAACTCAAAAAATGAAATGGAGGAAAAGATTTGGAGAAATTGTTTGACTTATTTAACGAAAATTCAGAATTTTTTATCGATATTTTGGAATCTATAAATGATGCCATTTATATTTCAGACCACGAAGGAACAACCCTGTGGATAAATACGGTGAGTGAGTCCATGTTCTGTCTTCCAAGGAGTAAAGTTATTGGAAGAAATGTGAGAGACTTAGAAAAAGAAGGCCTATTTAAACCATCTGTCATCCGTAAGGCACTGGAAGCGGGGAAGAATGTCAGTGCTGTCCAAGAAGTTGCCCAGGGAAGACGGTATATTGCCACAGGTCACTTGGTGAAAAATAAAAACGGAACTATAATTGCAGCTGTCGCTCATTGCCGAGATATAACAGAGGTCGTAAAAAACACGACGAAACTTCAGGAAATTGAAGAGTTATTGGAGAAATACAGCGCATATATTCGAAAGCTTACAAATATGCAGATCAATAAGGATGAAATGGAATGTGAAAATTTTAACTGGAAAAGTAAAAGCAGGGTAACAGCTAATAAAATTATTGAGAAAATTGCGGCTGTAGACACCATGTCGCTTATTGTAGGGGAGACAGGCACAGGAAAAAGTCTGACAGCTGAAATGATCCATTCGCTAAGCAGAAGAAGAGCAAAGCCTCTCGTGAAGATTAATTGTGCATCTATACCTGATTCCCTGCTGGAGTCAGAACTATTTGGCTACGAGAAAGGTTCATTTACCGGTGCCGCTTCAAAGGGGAAACCAGGATTAATTAAAACAACAGAAGGGGGTACTTTGTTTTTGGATGAAATAGGAGAAATGCCGTTACGCTTACAAGCAAAAATCTTACATTTCATTCAATCGAGAACCTATTTGCCAATTGGTGCCAGGGAGCCTGTAAAAGCTGATGTGCGAATTATCGCAGCGACTAATCAGGATTTGGAAAGCATGACAGCAGAAGGGACATTCCGATCCGATTTATTTTATCGAATGAATGTATTAACTGTGAAAATGCCCGCATTGCGTGAGAGCCGTGATGATATTGAAAATTTGGCGAAGTATTATATCAATCTTTTTAATCGCAAACACAATCAAAAGAAGCACTTCTCAGAAGGGGTGCTCAAGACATTTATGCACTATTCCTGGCCTGGGAATGTACGTGAGCTTGAAAATCTAATGGAGCGTCTTGTAATTTTATCAGACGACGAGCTTATTGAGGAAAAAGACCTGCCGCAGAAAATGATGAAACAAAACGTCATGCCTAATGGACTGCTTTCAAATAAAACGACAATGCCCGAGATGCTGGATGAAATAGAAAGGCGGATGATTATAGAGGCCCTGGAGAAAGAAAATTCAACAAGAAAAGCCGCAAAACTTTTAGGTGTTACGCAGTCTTTGCTGATGAGAAGAATAAAAAAGCATCATATTCAGTTGGTGGCTGAGGAAAGGAAGACCTTTGTAAAATAGAGCTGGGAAGTCTTTTTATAAGACTGAAAACAAGTCTAAAACATTTGTGAGCATCTTTCAGAGGCAGCCGGTTTGGATGAACATCCATAAACAGCAAAAAATATTTATATGAAGTTTTGCAGTTTTTTTGTCTTATTCCTATTCATACTGTATCGGTAATTTATATCCTTCAATAATGACCGAATATTATTTGCTGCTTAGACCTTCGACGGAAATGTATAAAGCAGTGCCGCAGCAGCATCATTACTCCAATTAAGCTTACATTGACCTCTATTCTGAAAATGATATATCTCCTCCTGCTGATTGTTTTGAAAAACACCGCAAAATCTGTAATGGTACGGACCAACTTTTGATTTTTTCTAAGAAGGGAAACAGTATCGGAAATCATTATTTCTTTGCTGTATGGATAATGTTAAAACATCAAAAAAAGCGGATGCCTTATTCTCGGGTATCCGCTTTTATAGTTAAATGGCTTGATCGTTTAAGTAAAACAGGCCGCCATTGATGATATCAATGGTGATACTCGGCTCGTATTGGGCTTTCAGTGCTTCTTTTTCGGTATAATAGCTTGCGGTCTTTTCCTCCATATCTTTATAAAAATGCTCGAGCAGCTGCAGGTCATTTTGCCACCTTTCTATGGCCGCCACTGCCCAGCTGTGCTCCTCTGTCTCAAAGCTTTTCCGTAAATAGGTGTCCAGTCTTTTTAATCCGCTTTTAGGCCTAATCAGCGGTGAAAGGGTATACGAGTAATCCGGGATTCTTGGTGTAACGTCGAGCTTCTGAACTTGAGCATGGAACCCTTCCCGAATTTCTCCGGAGATGAGATTGAGGCCGACTGATTTGAAAACTTCCCGTCTCCGGTCACATGTGTAAGAGATTTTTACATTGATGGAAAGCCAGGGAAACAAGGAGTTTTGAGTGCTGCTGTTTTTTTGATAGAGCCGGATAAAACTGGAAAGTCTTTTGGCAGATGCCATGATTTGATGCAGCCTGGGAGAGCCAAAATGAATCTTTTCCCCGCTTACATTCTCCGGCGCGTTTTGCGGATCCGTAATAAAGGTCAATTTAGCCGGATTTGGAACTCCGCCCGTTTTTTCAAGGTAATGCCAGTAAAAGGGCCGGTTCATTAATTCTTTATCCATTTCGATTGTGAGCTGTACCGTCAGATAGGCAGGATGATTTTCAACAATCTTACAATTATTTGCGGAAAAGTAGGTTAACAGGCATTCATGTATTTCCTGTTGCTGCATGAACTTCACCTTCTTTCATTTCTTGGGCGAACTGAATAAGGGAAGAGAGGTTGTCCATCTTGACTTTCATTTCTCCCTCAGTCCTGGACTCTCCTACAATGTCAATCAAATATTCTTCCATATTCCCGATATCCAGTTTTGTCAGGATATCATCCAGTTCTCCGATGACACGCTCAAATAAATGAATTTTTTCGTATAAAAGCTTGAGAATATGTTCTTCAATCGTATTTTTCGTAGCAAAATTATAAATTATCACATCTTTTTCCTGGCCCAGACGATGCAGCCGGCCGATTCTTTGTTCGAGCCGCATAGGATTCCAAGGCAGATCGAAATTAATCAGATGATTGCAAAACTGAAGGTTAATCCCTTCGCCGCCTGCTTCTGTAGCAATCAGGACCTGGACATGCTTTTGGAATAATTCTTTCATCCAGTCTTTTTTCCCGCGTTTGAAACCGCCCCGGAAAGGGACGGAAGTAATGCCATGCTGCTTGAAGTACCACTGAAGGTATAGCTGGGTTGCACGATATTCGGTGAAAATAATCACTTTATCATCCATTTTTTTAATCAGCTCGAGCGCTTTTTCTGCTTTGGAATTGCGAGTCGTCTCATTCACCTTTTCTATCAGCTGATCAATTTCTGCCACTAGAGCAGGGGATGGGTTTTCATGCTTCTCTTTCATATTCTTTAACGTATAATAGACGGCTTCCCGGCTGCTGCAGGCTTCGCGCTGAAGGGTGAGGGAGGAGAAGGCGCTGCCTTTCGTGCCGTCCGCTTCCATTTTGAATTGGGAAACGGCATCATATAACGCCTGTTCCGTCGGCGAGAAATCGATGATGACCGTTTCGACGATCCTTTTTGTCCATTCAATCCCGGTGTCCGCTCTTCTGTTCCGGATCATCACCGTATTGATGAGTTCTTTCAAATGCTGGTCATCATGAAGGCTCCGCCCCTTCCCTTTATACTTTTCGGAAAATAAGGAAGCGCTCCCTAAGTGACCGGGCTTCAGCAGGGAGACAAGATGAAAAATTTCCTCCACTTTATTTTGAATAGGGGTGGCAGTAAGCAATAAGCAAAATTTCTTTTTCAGCCCCTGTATGAATTCATAATTCTTCGTTTTATTATTTTTCAGCTTATGCGCCTCATCGATAATAATCAGATCATATTCCTGCTGAGAAATGATGTCTTTATGGGGGGCTCTTTTCGCCGTATCAATAGAGGAAACAATGATATCGCAGGAGTCCCATACGTAGCTTTTTCGCTGCGTAACAGCAGGTATATGAAACTTCGTATTTAATTCAAAAGCCCATTGTGTGACCAAGGAGGCCGGTACCAGAATTAAAGCCTTCTTCACGAGTCCGCGGATCATATATTCCTTCAGGACCAGCCCGGCCTCAATGGTTTTTCCGAGTCCGACTTCATCTGCCAGGATCGCTTTTCCGTTCATTTCCTCAACAACCTGCCGGGCTGCTTCAAGCTGATGCGGCAGAGGGGTCAGCTGCGGGAGATATTTAGGAGCCTGAAGCCCTTCGAATTCAGGGATAATCAGTTCTTCTTCCATTTTGACAGCAAGCTTATAAAGCTCCCAGTTTGCCCATGGACCGTCCTCTTCGATTCTATGAATAAAATCATTCTGCCAGTTTTCTTCTGAAACGATGTTGATTTTCATGCTTTTAACTCCTTTCTGGGTCGCCGGCTTTTCCCGGATGAAAGCACCAAATTTTTGAAAAGACAGGCTGCTAAACTGAAAAAATAGATTGCAGGAAAGGCCTGCATAGGGTAGGATGAAGGTATCTTTTGAATTATCAGTTAATTGAGCCGGTGTCTTATGATCTCTTCATTTCTCTTATTATGTTCAGGATTCCGTGAATTTATCATCAAACAGCTCATTTGCCTCAAGGAATAATGGACTTCACGCGTGAAGAACGAATTTTCCTTGTTTGATAGTTCTCATTCAATAGAATAAGCGGATGAAAGCAAGGGGAGAGACTACGACCATGTAGCGCCGAAGGAGCAAGCTTAGCAGTGAATCTCTCAGGCAAAAGAACTCTTGCGGGACGCAACTCTGGAGAGCGCCGTTTTCATTGGGCAAGGCGGCCACCAAAGGGGAAATCCTTAGAAAAGGTAAACTTTCAGGTATCAGGACAGAGAAAAAAGCGAAACAGGCTTTTTTCTTTGTCTTTTTTTATGCCCAGTTTTGCCGTAAATCATTGAAAATACCATACATGTAAAGCGGAGGGATTCCATATGACGGATTTAAAAAGGACGCCATTATTTGAGGTCTACCAAGAAAGTAAAGGAAAAACGATTGATTTTGGCGGATGGGAACTGCCCGTTCAATTCTCAGGAATCAAGGCAGAGCATGAAGCGGTCCGCACGAAGGCGGGGCTGTTTGACGTTTCCCATATGGGCGAAATTGAGGTGAAAGGCTCCGAAAGTATTGCCTTCCTGCAAAGAATGCTGACCAATGATGTTCTTAAGCTTCCAATCGGCGGTGCCCAGTATTCTGTGATGTGCTATGAAAATGGCGGTACGGTCGATGATTTAATTGTGTACAAAAAATCAGACGGGGATTATTTGCTCGTGGTCAATGCGGCAAACATTGATAAAGATTTTAACTGGTTAAAGGCAAATAGGATCGAAAAAGTAGAAATCAACAATGTTTCAGAACAGTATGCCCAGCTGGCATTGCAAGGCCCTCTTGCAGAAAAGGTGCTTCAAAAGCTTGCAGAAAAGGATGATTTAAGTGAAATCAAGTCTTTCCGTTTCAAGGAGCATGTGAATTTAAATGGGACGGACGCTATGGTTTCCAGGACCGGCTACACCGGAGAGGATGGCTTTGAAATATATTGTGCCGGTGCCGAAGGACCAAAGCTTTGGAGAGATATTCTGCAGGCGGGAGAAGAAGAGGGCGTACTGCCGATTGGCCTGGGGGCAAGAGATACGCTCCGCTTTGAAGCCAAACTTCCTCTGTACGGACAGGAGCTCTCGCCAAACATTACGCCGATTGAAGCGGGGATTGGTTTTGCTGTAAAAACAGATAAAGAGGCTGATTTTTTTGGCAAGGCTATTCTGCGTGAACAAAAGGAAAAAGGGGCACCCCGCAAACTTGTGGGAATCGAGATGGCTGACAGAGGCATCCCGCGGCACGGCTACCCGGTTTACAGCGGCGGCAGGCTGATTGGGGAGGTCACTACAGGAACACAGTCTCCGACGCTCATGAAAAATGTCGGCCTGGTACTTGTCGATAAGGAATATGCAGAATTGGGAACCGAGGTTGAAGTGGAAATCCGTTCAAAAAGGCTGAAGGCTGTCGTGACAGCGACACCATTTTATAAACGATCACGTTAATACAGAGGGGATGGTATCAAGGATGAAACATCGTTACTTACCAATGACAGAGGAAGATCAAAAAGAAATGCTTGCAGCCATTGGCGTTGAGTCAGCAGATGAGCTTTTTCATGATATTCCGGAGCAGGTCCGTTTCAGGGGAGATTACAAGATAAAACCGGCTAAATCGGAGCCTGAGCTGCTGAAGGAGCTGTCTGCAATGGCAGCGCGGAATGCCGATGCCAAATCATATACGTCCTTTCTGGGGGCTGGTGTATATGATCACTATATGCCGGTCATTGTGGACCATGTCCTGTCAAGGTCAGAGTTCTATACGGCTTATACTCCGTACCAGCCGGAGATTTCCCAAGGGGAGCTGCAGGCTATATTTGAATTCCAGACCATGATCTGTGAACTGACCGGCATGGATGTCGCCAATTCATCCATGTATGATGGAGGAACTGCCTTAGCGGAAGCGGCCATGCTGAGTGCGGGTCAGACGAAAAGGAAAAAAATATTGATCTCTGCTTCTGTTCATCCTGAGTCCAGAGATGTGGTCAAAACGTATGCAAAAGGCCAAAATGTAGAGATTGTCGAGATTCCCCACAAAGCCGGTGTTACCGATCTTGAACAGCTGGAAAGCCTGCTGACTGAGGAAGCGGCCGGCGTTATCGTTCAATATCCTAATTTCTTTGGCAGGATTGAGCCTTTAAAAGAAATCGGCGAGCTTGTTCATTCACATAAAGCGATGTTTATAGTTTCAAGCAATCCTCTGTCTCTCGGCGTTTTGACGCCTCCTGGTTCCTTGGGTGCAGATATCGTTGTCGGCGATGCGCAGCCGTTTGGAATTCCGGCAGCCTTTGGCGGCCCCCATTGCGGTTATTTTGCTGTGAAGAAGAAGCTGATGCGTAAAGTGCCGGGCAGGCTTGTTGGCCAGACAGTCGATGAAGATGGCAAACGCGGTTTTGTCCTGACGCTTCAGGCCCGTGAACAGCATATCCGCCGGGATAAGGCGACCTCTAACATCTGTTCAAACCAGGCGCTGAATGCCCTGGCTGCTTCTGTGGCCATGACGGCCCTTGGGAAAAAAGGGGTCAGGGAAATGGCCGTACAGAATCTGCAAAAAGCAAACTATACGAAAAAAGTCTTGAAGGAACAGGGACTTGAAATCGTTTTGGATGGACCTTGCTTTAATGAGTTTGTCGTAAAGCTTCCGGAGTCTTTTGAAAAAACGAATCAAAAACTTTTGGAGAAGGGGATCATTGGCGGCTTCCATCTTGGGAACGCCTATCCGGAACTGGCTGATCATATGCTTGTTGCCGTAACGGAATTAAGGACGAAAGAGGAAATGGATCTTTTTGCAAGGGAAGTGGGGGGACAGCATGAATAAGCAGGATCAGTCATTGATATTCGAAATTAGCAAGCCGGGAAGGATTGGATACAGCCTTCCGGAAATCGATATTGAAGAGACAGCCCTGGAAGAGCTTCTTCCGGCTGAATATATCCGCACAGAGGAAGCAAGACTGCCGGAAGTTTCGGAACTTGATATTATGCGGCATTATACAGCTCTCTCTAAGCGCAACCACGGGGTGGATTCCGGCTTTTACCCGCTTGGTTCCTGTACGATGAAGTATAATCCGAAAATGAACGAGAACGCTGCCAGGCTGAGCGGTTTTGCCCATATCCATCCATATCAGGATCCGAATACTGTGCAAGGCGCACTTGAGCTGATGTATGATCTTCAGGAGCATTTAATTGAAATTACCGGCATGGATGAAGTAACGCTTCAGCCTGCTGCCGGGGCTCACGGCGAATGGACCGGTCTGATGATGATTCGCGCGTTCCATGAAGCGAATGGAGATACTCACCGTACGAAGGTAATTGTTCCCGATTCAGCGCATGGAACGAACCCTGCTTCGGCCACTGTAGCAGGACTGGAAACGGTAACCGTAAGGTCGGACGAAGACGGGCTGGTGGATATCGAGGACCTGAAGCGTGTGGTTGGCCCTGATACGGCTGCTTTGATGCTGACTAATCCGAATACGCTTGGACTTTTTGAGGAAAATATTTTAGAGATGTCTGAAATTATCCATGAAGCAGGCGGGAAGCTCTATTATGACGGAGCCAACTTGAACGCAGTTCTTTCCAAGGCGCGCCCGGGAGATATGGGCTTCGATGTTGTCCACCTGAATCTTCACAAAACATTTACAGGGCCGCATGGAGGCGGAGGCCCTGGTTCGGGTCCTGTAGGCGTCAAGAAGGAACTGATTCCTTATCTTCCGAAGCCGGTCATTGTCAAAAAAGATGGCAAGTATAAGATGGACTATGAGCGGCCTCAGGCAATTGGCAGGGTGAAGCCGTATTACGGGAATTTTGGGATCAATGTCCGGGCATATACCTATATTCGCTCAATGGGGCCGGATGGGCTGCGGGCTGTCACGGAAAATGCGGTTATTAATGCGAATTATATGATGCGCAGGCTGGCTCCTTACTTTGACCTTCCATATGACCGCCATTGCAAGCATGAGTTTGTTCTGAGCGGCAGAAGGCAAAAAAAGCTCGGAGTGCGGACACTGGATATGGCTAAAAGGCTGTTGGATTTCGGCTATCATCCGCCGACCATTTACTTCCCGCTTAATGTCGAAGAAGGGATGATGATTGAGCCGACCGAGACGGAATCGAAGGAAACACTGGATTCCTTTATAGAGGCAATGATTCAGATTGCCAGGGAAGCGGAGGAAACGCCGGAGCTTGTTCAAGAAGCGCCGCACACGACAGTCATTAAGAGATTGGATGAAACGCTTGCCGCCCGCAAGCCTGTACTTAAATATCCTTTCTGATAGAAAATAAAAAGACAGGCGGAGAATCATGATTTCTCCGCCTGTCTTTTTTATAAGGACAGATGAGACAGCCCTTTATAAAGAAGAATCCTTCATTCGGATTCTTATTTTTTTGTGTGCGCCCGGCATGGGTGCAGTCTATAGGGTGAGAGTCCCGAACCATGAAGGCAGTAGTAATGGTTAGCTTAACGCAAGGGTGTCTGTGGTGACGCAGAATCTGAAGGAAGCGAGCGGCAAACCTCCGGTCTGAGGAACACGAACTTCATATAAGGCTAGGTACCATTGGATGAGTTTGCACAACAAAACGAAGTCCTTACTGCCGAAGGTGGTACAGAGTAAATGAAGCAGATAGATGGAGGGAAAGACTGTACTCTTACCCGGGGAGGTCTGATTGGAACGCCAAGTTCCCTTGGTAACCTATCCAGCGATGGACAGCTGAACAATCAGAAGTCAGCCGAGGTCATAGTACCATTCCAACTCGAGATGGAATGGGAAGGACTGAACTATTAGGAAGAACGAGAACTAGGCATATAATTCCTGTATAGAAGCAGACAATCCGAAAGGACTTACTTGAAGGAGGAAGTGGTGAATTCCACAGGGGACTTCATGAGGGTGGAGCAGGAATAACATAATTAGATTTCTACGTTCACGTCGAAAGGAAATATCACATGTTAATGGATCTGATTCTGTCACGGGAAAACTTAATAGAAGCACTTAAACGTGTGGAGAAGAACAAAGGGAGTCACGGCATAGATGGAATGTCCGTAAAATCCCTACGAAGACATCTCTATGAGAACTGGGAAACTCTTTGTGATTCATTAAGGGAAGGTACCTATCAACCTAACCCAGTCCGTCGAGTCGAAATCCCGAAACCGAACGGTGGAGTAAGATTACTAGGAATACCTACCGTGACAGACCGGTTCATTCAACAGGCTATCGCCCAAGTTCTAACCCCACTTCTTGACCCAACCTTCTCAGAACATAGTTATGGGTTTAGACCAAATAGAAGAGGTCATGATGCGGTTCGTAAAGCAAGGGAATATATAAGTGAAGGTTATAGATGGGTGATTGACATGGACTTGGAGAAATTCTTTGATAGAGTCAATCATGATAAGTTAATGGGGATATTAGCAAGTAGAATCCAAGACCGGCTGGTCTTGAAACTTATACGGAAATATCTCCAAGCAGGAATTATGATGAATGGTGTAGTCTATGATGCAGAAGAAGGAACACCACAAGGAGGTCCACTGAGCCCCCTTCTTTCGAATATCCTTTTGGATAAACTTGATAAAGAGTTAGAAAGGAGAGGTCACAAGTTTGTCCGCTACGCCGATGATTGTAATATTTACATGAAATCGAAGAAAGCTGGAGAACGAGTGATGAACTCAATTACATGCTTTATTGAGCAGAAATTAAAGCTCAAAGTAAATAGAGAAAAGTCAGCAGTTGATCGCCCGTGGAAACGAAAGTTTCTTGGCTTTAGCTTTACGGTCAATAAGAAACCGAAGGTTCGAATAGCCAATGAAAGTATTAAAAGGTTTAAGGCTAAAATACGGGAGTTAACCTCCCGTTCTAAACAAATTCCTATGGAAGTTAGAATCGAGAAACTAAATCAATATCTAACGGGATGGTGTGGATATTTTGCATTGGCTGATACACCAAGTAAATTTAAAGAATTTGATGAGTGGATTAGACGGAGACTCCGTATGCTTGAATGGAAACAATGGAAGAAACCGAGGACAAGAGTAAGAAAACTCAAAGGTCTAGGTGTCCCTGACCAAAAGGCATATGAATGGGGAAACTCCAGAAAGAAATATTGGAGAATAGCCTGTAGTCCAATCTTACACAAAACCCTCAATAACTTGTATTGGAGTCACCGAGGGTTGAAAAGTTTATATAATCGATATGAATTTCTGCGTCAAACTTAATGGAACCGCCGTATACCGAACGGTACGTACGGTGGTGTGAGAGGTCG
>NZ_LT622358.1:56186-208583 GCF_900098925.1 Bacillus massiliglaciei
TGTGTGCGCCCGGCATGGGTGCAGTCTATAGGGTGAGAGTCCCGAACCATGAAGGCAGTAGTAATGGTTAGCTTAACGCAAGGGTGTCTGTGGTGACGCAGAATCTGAAGGAAGCGAGCGGCAAACCTCCGGTCTGAGGAACACGAACTTCATATAAGGCTAGGTACCATTGGATGAGTTTGCACAACAAAACGAAGTCCTTACTGCCGAAGGTGGTACAGAGTAAATGAAGCAGATAGATGGAGGGAAAGACTGTACTCTTACCCGGGGAGGTCTGATTGGAACGCCAAGTTCCCTTGGTAACCTATCCAGCGATGGACAGCTGAACAATCAGAAGTCAGCCGAGGTCATAGTACCATTCCAACTCGAGATGGAATGGGAAGGACTGAACTATTAGGAAGAACGAGAACTAGGCATATAATTCCTGTATAGAAGCAGACAATCCGAAAGGACTTACTTGAAGGAGGAAGTGGTGAATTCCACAGGGGACTTCATGAGGGTGGAGCAGGAATAACATAATTAGATTTCTACGTTCACGTCGAAAGGAAATATCACATGTTAATGGATCTGATTCTGTCACGGGAAAACTTAATAGAAGCACTTAAACGTGTGGAGAAGAACAAAGGGAGTCACGGCATAGATGGAATGTCCGTAAAATCCCTACGAAGACATCTCTATGAGAACTGGGAAACTCTTTGTGATTCATTAAGGGAAGGTACCTATCAACCTAACCCAGTCCGTCGAGTCGAAATCCCGAAACCGAACGGTGGAGTAAGATTACTAGGAATACCTACCGTGACAGACCGGTTCATTCAACAGGCTATCGCCCAAGTTCTAACCCCACTTCTTGACCCAACCTTCTCAGAACATAGTTATGGGTTTAGACCAAATAGAAGAGGTCATGATGCGGTTCGTAAAGCAAGGGAATATATAAGTGAAGGTTATAGATGGGTGATTGACATGGACTTGGAGAAATTCTTTGATAGAGTCAATCATGATAAGTTAATGGGGATATTAGCAAGTAGAATCCAAGACCGGCAGGTCTTGAAACTTATACGGAAATATCTCCAAGCAGGAATTATGATGAATGGTGTAGTCTATGATGCAGAAGAAGGAACACCACAAGGAGGTCCACTGAGCCCCCTTCTTTCGAATATCCTTTTGGATAAACTTGATAAAGAGTTAGAAAGGAGAGGTCACAAGTTTGTCCGCTACGCCGATGATTGTAATATTTACATGAAATCGAAGAAAGCTGGAGAACGAGTGATGAACTCAATTACATGCTTTATTGAGCAGAAATTAAAGCTCAAAGTAAATAGAGAAAAGTCAGCAGTTGATCGCCCGTGGAAACGAAAGTTTCTTGGCTTTAGCTTTACGGTCAATAAGAAACCGAAGGTTCGAATAGCCAATGAAAGTATTAAAAGGCTTAAGGCTAAAATACGGGAGTTAACCTCCCGTTCTAAACAAATTCCTATGGAAGTTAGAATCGAGAAACTAAATCAATATCTAACGGGATGGTGTGGATATTTTGCATTGGCTGATACACCAAGTAAATTTAAAGAATTTGATGAGTGGATTAGACGGAGACTCCGTATGCTTGAATGGAAACAATGGAAGAAACCGAGGACAAGAGTAAGAAAACTCAAAGGTCTAGGTGTCCCTGACCAAAAGGCATATGAATGGGGAAACTCCAGAAAGAAATATTGGAGAATAGCCTGTAGTCCAATCTTACACAAAACCCTCAATAACTTGTATTGGAGTCACCGAGGGTTGAAAAGTTTATATAATCGATATGAATTTCTGCGTCAAACTTAATGGAACCGCCGTATACCGAACGGTACGTACGGTGGTGTGAGAGGTCGGGGGTTAATCACCCCCTCCTACTCGATTTTCACTTTGCCTGTCCATGATTTGAATCCGCCTTTAAGGTGATACAGTTCCTTATACCCTTTTCGATGCAGCATTTGAGCAGCGCGGCCGCTGATCAGTTCGCTTTGAGCATAAAGATAGACGGGTTTATCCGGCCTGATTTCAATAAGACGGGTTTTCATTTGAGTCATCGGGATATTGCGGGCTCCCAGGATATGGCCGTTATTGAAATCGTTCGGCTCTCTCACATCAATAAGCTGGGCTTTCCGATAGCCTGAAATGAATTCTTCCTGTGTCAGGGTCTTGACAATCCGTCGCTGGCGCAGCCAATTGAAAACGGAGTATAAAATAATCAGGACTAGAACAATGATCAGTGTATACAAAACTTCCAAAGGTAAAACTCCTTTCCAACTAAACAGCATAAGACATCCTTTATTATATAGGTGAGCCGTACAATAATCAAAATAATTTTATAATGGAAGATGCTGCGGTTTTCAGCCGCTTAGCCTGACTCCATATTTTGTGACAGTTTTTAAAAAAAATTCAGCGAAACTAGAGCATATTATTTGCTTTGTTATTATGACGCGGCTCAGGATATCCTTTTGAAAATGCAACTGCGAAATTTAATGAAAATGCTCGAAAATGAAAGGGAAAACTGTCGAAAACTCCTTTTTCCTATCTTTTTTAAAGGGGAACTAAGTTTGACAAAGTCAGATTGATGTTATTCGCAAACACAATATCTAGTATTGTTATTTTAAAAGTGAATACTATATATTGATAAAGCGGCGTTTATATGATAGATTAATGGGTATCTAAAAAAACTAACGTATACGCTGTAAGTATACATAAAAATTCGTGCATCAAGAGAAGCAACAATTTTTATTAAAGGGAGAGGTCTTAATGTCGGCTGTAATAAATCAATCAATGAAAATCAATGTGGAGAGGCTTAATAAGGATATTTCGCTGTTTCCTCAGGTTCACCCCATCACACCGGAGATGAGCATCACGCACAAAGGGGTATCCCGCCTTGTCATGATTGACCGGTATTCGTTTAAGGATACGGAAAAAATCACACTTGGAAAAGGAGACTTCGTCGTTCTGACCATTAAAGAAGATCCTAAATTTCCAGCCAGAGGGCTTGGAATTATCGTGGATATCGATTGGGAAACGAAAAAAGCCGATGTGCTTGTTGATGAAGAATTCCGTGCTGTATTGGATACTGCAGAAGAAAGAGAAACGGGAGTGGTCAGCCGATCATTGGATGTAATTGAAAAGCCGCTTGAGATCTTTTATGAACAAATTGCAAAACGGAATGCAACCGGACTGGCAGCTGTTGAAACGACAGAAGAAAAACGTGCGGAGTGGTTTGAAAAGTTCTATGAAGAGCTTAAAAACAAGAATTTCATTCCGGCTGGCCGTGTTTTATACGGAGCCGGAGCAGATACAGATGTGACCTATTTCAACTGTTATGTGATGCCTTTCGTACCGGATTCACGGGAAGGGATTTCTGAGCACCGCAAACAGGTAATGGAAATTATGAGCCGAGGCGGAGGCGTTGGAACGAACGGGTCGACCCTCAGACCGAGGAACGCACTGGCAAGAGGCGTAAACGGGAAATCTTCCGGGTCGGTTTCATGGCTGGACGATATTGCGAAGCTCACTCATCTGGTTGAACAGGGCGGAAGCAGACGCGGAGCGCAAATGATCATGCTGGCTGACTGGCATCCGGATATTGTTGAATTCATCATTTCGAAGATGCAGAATCCGCGTATTCTTCGTTTCTTAGTGGAGAACACAAAGGATGAAGCGATTAAGAAGCTGGCAATGGACAAACTGAAGTTCACTCCGCTTACTGAGCAGGAAGCGAACATGTATCAGGGAATTGTTAATTATAAGCAAATTCCGGGGCTCGGCGGTTTCAACATGAGCATTATCGAAGATGCCGAGGAAAAGCTGCAGACTGGCGGAACGTACAGTGTGCATAACCCTGAGTTCCTTACAGGAGCTAATATTTCCGTATGCCTGACAAAGGAATTCATGGAGGCTGTGGAACAAGACGGGATGTATGAACTGCGTTTTCCTGATGTCGAAGCATATGATGCGGAAGAAATGGCTGTCTATAATGAACAGTGGCATCAAGTGGGGGACGTGCGTGAGTGGGAAAAGCTTGGCCATAAGAATCGGGTATACCGGAAGATCCGGGCCAAAGAGCTATGGAATCTGATTAATATTTGTGCAACCTATTCAGCGGAACCCGGCATTTTCTTTATTGATAATGCCAATGATATGACCAATGCTAAGGCATACGGCCAGCAGGTTGTGGCCACTAACCCTTGCGGTGAGCAGCCTTTGGCTCCGTACTCGGTCTGCAACCTTGCAGCAGTGAACCTTGCTGAGATGGCAGATAAGGAAACCAAAACGGTCAATTATGAGAAGCTGAAGCGGACTGTGGAAATCGGTGTCAGAATGCAGGATAACGTGATTGATGCTACACCATATTTCCTTGAAGAGAATAAAAAGCAGGCACTCGGTGAAAGAAGGGTAGGACTTGGAGTCATGGGACTTCATGATCTGCTTATATACTGTGAAGCAGAATACGGTTCGAAACAGGGCAATGAGCTTGTAGACAAGGTGTTTGAAACAATTGCTACGACTGCTTACAGAACCTCTATTGAGCTTGCAAAAGAAAAAGGAAGCTTTCCTTTCCTTGCAGGCGAGAATAAAGAGGCAACAAACCGTCTACGCCAGCGTTTCACGGAGACAGGCTTCATGAAAAAAATGCCTGAGGATATCCGCGAAGGCATCAAAGAAAACGGTATCCGGAATTCACATCTGCTTACAGTGGCACCGACAGGAAGCACTGGTACAATGGTAGGTGTTTCAACCGGACTGGAGCCATATTTCTCCTTTACGTATTTCCGCAGCGGCCGATTAGGGAAATTTATTGAAGTGAAAGCAGATATTGTTCAAGAGTATTTGGAGCAGAATCCTGAAGCAGATGCAGACAATCTTCCTAAATGGTTCGTTTCTGCAATGGAGCTTCCGCCGGAAGCCCATGCTGATGTACAATGCATTATTCAGCGCTGGATCGACAGTTCAATCAGTAAAACGGTAAATGCTCCGAAAGGATACACCGTGGAAGAGGTTCAGAAAGTGTATGAACGTCTCTATAAAGGCGGAGCAAAAGGCGGCACTGTCTATGTTGACGGCAGCCGTGACACCCAAGTCCTAACGCTTAAAGCAGAAGAAAATCATTTTGATCAAAAGGAGCAGCCGGTTGGGCGGGAAGAAAAGAAGGTTGTCCTTGTAGATACCATTGATGAACTTCGCTCGACAAATGTAACCATCGGCTCAGAGGTCGGTAACACTTGTCCTGTCTGCAGACAAGGTGAAGTGCAAGACCTTGGCGGCTGCAACACCTGCACAAACTGCGGTGCGCAGCTGAAATGCGGATTGTAAAATAAAGCGATATTGTGGCTTTGTAGCTTTGAAATAAAGTTGCGATGTTTGTAAAAAAGTCGCGAAGAAATACCTCTTTGGATAATATTGTCTAAAGGGGTATTTTTTTATGTCTAAAAGAACAAAAACATCAAAAATCGATAAATAGATTAGAGAAGGTCGTGTATCCGGGATTGGCTTAGATTATAAACCGTGGCTGAATATACAAGATGTCTCTTCGTTGGGTCGCTCTACTCGATTGAAAGGAATCAAAAAATTGCATTAATAATTATGTTCAATGCACTGGCTCTCTGGAGCAGATGTTGTAAAGTTCGTTCCCGAAGCTCCCCTTGTTTCCCAAAGGAAATTGCTCTTGCAAGACCATTCATCGCTTCTCCTTTATTTAATCCTTTTTAAATTTCTCCTTAAAGTTTCTCTTGAAAGGTAATTAAGAATAAAGATCGTCTTTTCTTTTCTTCCCATCTCGCGAAAAGCTGTAGCTAAACTGTTTTGCCTTGAATAAGAGCCTAGCTTCCCCATAATAAGTGAGGCTGAGACTGTCCCTTCTCTTATAGAATGTGCTAACCGTAAAACGTCCTCATAATTTTCCTTACTCTAAATGGATTCTTTATGAAGCTAGTCTAACAAGCGGGATATATAATTTGTTTTTGATTTTGAGCAGACTTCACCTTGATGGACCTGTCCTTTTTTTATGCAACTGTCAGGCTTCTTTAGATAATGAAAACGGATTTATCAACGATGTTGTATAAAAACGGACAAGTTAACCCCCCTTGGCCAACCCAAGGGGGGTTATTTATACTCATCTTCTCAAACAATCATTATACCGACTGCCGACTGACATTCGTTTATGTATAGGAAACCATTCTTGTACTCTGTTTTTTTTATTGGTTCGGTTCACGTGATGCGTGCTTTATACGAATTCTCTTACATTACAACGTAATAATTTCATAATCTTCGGAGATTAGTTTTGCTATACTTGGGTGACCTTCGTAGTCATTTGCTGTAGAAATGCTGGCTTTTTGAACATCTTCCGTTGCTCCAAAAGCTCCAGCACAATATTCACAAGCCTCAATGATACCAAAAGACTTCACTTTTTTGTATAACGGGTTCATTGGATGGTTTGTGTCTTCAAAACGACCAATCCATTGCGTCCCTTCACCATCGAATATTAATCTCACTTTTCCGCCGGTAGCGTGGATTTCTTCTGAATACAACAATCCGTGGACGGCTCTTCCTAGTTCCTTTTCACTTGCGTGTACAAATATAGCTACTTTTTTCATCTTCATCTCTCCTTTGTGTTGCTGGCTTCATTATAGTCTGGTTTAAATAGCAATTCTGTAATCCAGTTCCTTTAATAAATGTGAACTAGCATACATTATGATGACCAATCATTAAGTTAGTCATGCATATCCTCTCCATGATAAAGTAAGAATAAACATATCATCCGGAGGTTGGCTCATGATTAATAAACTGTGGTATTTGTCTCAAATTGAATCTTTACGAAGAATTTGGCGTGCTGGAGGATAACTTTCATCGAATAGCTCTTCCTCTGACTCATCAAGAAATCGGTAACATGATAGGTGCTACTCTGAATCGGTAACCTCAACTATCAATGAACTAGTAAAGGAAGGATTGATTCGAACAGAACGCAAAAGCATTTCTATTCATCGTGAGCTGGCAAAAGAACAACTTTTTGACTAAGGAAAGGCAACCCTGAGCACTTCTTCAGGTTTTTTATTCGCTGTGAATGTGAACTATATTTCGGTCATGTTTGCTTTGATTCTGTAAACTGAAAGTGTTCAGTAAAGAAAAAAACAATAAACAGATGTTTTTTCTCATGAAAATAATAACCCTGTATGTCAGTGACCATTGCGAGTCATGTGAAAAGGTATTGCACTATTTCAAAGAAAAAGATTTTCCGTATGAAGTCATCAATGTTGCTTACGATCAACTGATGTTTGACCGAATGCTAAGCGAGGGGGCATTGCAACGCCTTTTATTGTGTTGGATGGACAAGTTTTTCATGTGTTTGACCGGGATAAAATTGAGGCTTTTCTAAACACGTCAAAAGATGTGTAAATAATGAAGGCGGCTGAAAATCGTGTTCATCAGACAACTCCATACTATGGGAGACTTGCATCATTTCATCGACCAAGAAAAACTCTGCTTTTTTGGGACTGACCCCCGTTAGTGAGACAGGGATCAAAACACCTTCAATCAGCCAATTGCCGATATTGTATCGGTGATTGGTTGTTTAGTTTTGTTTGAATGCGAATGTTGTTATAATAATAAATGTATTCTTCGACAGTTCGCTCTACGATTGCCGTCGTAGTTCGGTTCACGCTGTCGAGGTTGAACGTTTCAGACTTTAGTGAGGAATGAAACGATTCGATAGGGGCATTATCAGCGGGCGTTCCTTTCCGGGACATGCTCATGGTAATGCCTTTTGCTTTAACCGCCTGTTGATATTCGTATGAAGTATAAACAGAACCCTGATCACTATGTAATACACAATTCTCCGGTAAGGCCGGGAGCTGATCGAGTGTATCTAATACGAAGGCTGTATTCTGTCTATCTCCAATCGTTAAAGCAATGACTTGTCCGTTGTACAAGTCTAATATACTGGAAAGATACAATTGTTTCTGCCCATAAGGCAAATAAGTTATGTCTGTCACAAGTTTTTCGAGTGGACGATCGGACTGGAAGTTCCGATCTAATATGTTTTCTGCGACGGCATAAGGTTGGCCTGTGTTCGTTCGCTTCTTCTCTTTCACTCTGCACTGCCAGCCATTCTCCTGCATAATACGCTGCACCGCTTTACGATTAATGCACTTTTCCTGATTTAGTACCGCTGTAATCTTCCGATATCCATATCGAAATTTATGTGCTTTACACAACGCGCCGATCTGAGATTCAAATTCACGTTTCTCATGGTAGGTATTCCTGTTTGCCTTCCAACGATAATAGGTAGCTCTGGAAACCCCTAGATGAAGACAAATATCCTTGACACTCATCGTCTCACGTAATTCCTCTACAAGCTGGATTGTCGTTTCTCTATCAACATCCTTTCCAATTCCTTGTACTTTTTTAAAACTTCATTTTGTTGTCTTAAAAAGCGATTCTCTGCTTGTAATTTTTCCATCTCTGAAGAGTAAAAGGGCCCTTTCCCGAACGTATATTGCTTACCAACAGGCTGTTCAAACCGATTGATTTCTCCAGCTTTATACCATCTAACCCAGGTTTGAATCTGTGTTTTATTCTTGATATTTAACTCGTGCATTATCTCTTTTACGGACACCCCTGCCAGTCTCATTTCTACTGCCTTCTGTTTTATTTCCACTGGATAGCTCACTCTTGTCCCCATAAAAAAACACCTCCAAGTCTTATTTCGGATAACAATCATCCGTTTTCAACCTTGAAGGTGTTTTTTATTTGTCTCAACCTAAGGGGTCAGTCCCTTTAGCAGATGTTTTTTTATATGAGAAGATGATTAGCCCTAGATCATTAATCCAAATATATTTGACTCATAATTTTTTAAGGGAAGATTATTGGAAAAGGGAAAACAAAGATTTGTCTTAATGTATAGCCTTGTTTTATCATTATCACTTGTAATTGACTACTATATAATTAAATTTCTCTTTAACTCATTTAAAATCGAGATTGCGATTACTGAGGCAATAAATGTTTGGATTATATGTTTATCATTAGGGTTTGCATTTGCTTTATATGGTTGGAATAAGATTGGCATAAAAATAATTCCTTATTCATGTTTGGGCGCTTTAGGTTGAAAATCGGTCAGAGAAAATGATTAAACTTTTTTTCGAAAAATATGCAATATTTCACAAACGAAGAATTCGTTTTGATTAAACCAAAACGTTTTTTTTAAGTTAACGTAAGATGTGGGTTTGTGAGATATTCTTGATCAAACCTTATTTCAAAGCTACAGATTTGACACAATATTTGATAAAATAACCTCTTTGGTATTCGTTACTAAAGAGGTTATTTTGTATTTTTTCGAAAAACGGAGGGAGCAGGCAAAATGCCAAGTGCTGCCTCATTAGAAAGTAAGATATGATGATCCATTACAATAAGCGGATTGGCCATTAATAAATTGACCATTGAATCAACAAAAAAAGCAGATGTAGTCATCAATTATTCTTGACAATCCATCCTACTCTTCATTACTATATACCAGTAGTGTGTATTACTGAATAATGATGCCAAACAATACTTGGTTACATAAGGGGGGTGGAGAGTTGGAAAATATTACGGAAATGCTGAAAGGGGTGCTTGAGGGGTGTGTGCTGGAAATCATAAGCCGCGGTGAAACATACGGCTATGAAATTACACAGAAGCTGCGTGAGCTTGGCTTCACGGATGTAGTTGAAGGCACAGTATATACGATCACCATGCGGCTTGAAAAAAAAGAGCTGGTGAACATTGAAAAAAAACCATCCACTATGGGCCCGCCAAGAAAATTTTATACGCTCAATGCAGCAGGTCAAAAGCATCGTGATCACTTTTGGGGAAACTGGGAATTCGTCTCAAGTAAAATTAATGAACTTAAAATGAAATAAAAGGATAAGGAGAAAATAATATGAGTTTTTTTGAAAAAATTATCGGAAGCCTGAATGACAAAAGGGAATGGAAGGCGATAGAGGCACGTGCGAAGGCACTTCCAAGTGAATACCATAACGCATACGAGGCCATCAAAAAATATATATGGACCTCGGGAGGCCCGATAGACTGGAAGGACACCCAGCGGATTTTTACGGGCATTCTGGATCTATTTGAGGAAGGGGCAGCGGAATATAAAAAAGTAACGGACCTTACAGGAGAGGATGTTGCAGCATTTTGCGATGAACTGGTGAAAGACACGAAAACTTGGAGGGACAAATACCGTGAGAAACTGAATGATACAATTGGACGCGAATGACGCAAAAATCCCAGTGGATATCATGGGGCGCCGAGAATAACAAACAAGCCTGAACGGACGGCCAATCATACTGACTGAGCAGCTGGCTGCTGATTCAGTTTTATTTTTATGATGGTACCTAGTATTACAGAGTAAATGTCCTGGCCAAACAAAGGGAAGAGGCAGTTTTTCTGTAGTGCCCGGTATCAGTACTGACCTCTCCTGTAATGCGGCACCATCACTCCCGCCCTCCGAACGATAGTTTATGCCGACGTATTTTTTTGACCAGAGCCATTTGCTGCTTTCTCACCATCATATAGATTTTACCAATCATGGACTGACCGAATTCGGACAAAATATCATTATTACTTGATAGAGGTGTGTACATGAAAAAAAGTCAGGTTAGTCCATGGTGTATTATCAGTATGGCCTCCATTCCATTGGTGATGACATTGGGAAATTCTATGCTTATCCCAGTCCTTCCGATCTTTGAGGAGAAGGCGGATATATCTTCGTTTCAGTCCAGTATGGTGATCACGAGTTATTCGGTGGCCTCCGTTTTTTTAATACCGGTTGCGGGCTATCTATCCGATCATATTGGTAGAAAGAAAGTCATCTTACCCAGTCTTATTCTTGCTTTCATTGGCGGCTTAATCGCTGGATTCGCTTCTTGGAAACTTGATAATCCTTATATGTGGATCATTATTGGGAGAATTATTCAGGGGATAGGAGCTTCAGGGGCAATGCCGATCATTCTTCCGCTTGTTGGAGATTTATATGTGGATGATGATGAGAAAGCAAGTTCTTGTTTAGGAGTTATTGAAACATCCAATACCTTTGGAAAGGTGCTCAGTCCGATACTGGGTTCTTTATTTGCCAGTATTATTTGGTTTTTGCCGTTTTTTTCCATATCTTTTTTTGGCCTGATTTCCATTTTGCTTACTATATTTTTTATTAAGTCACCAAAAATCAGAAAAAAGCCACCGAAATTCCGTAAATTTATTAAGGAAACTAAAAAAACATTAAAAAAGGAAGGGAAATGGCTCTTTGTTGTATTTATGCTGGGGGCTTTTGTTATGCTCGTTTTGTTCGGGGTTCTATTTTTCCTTTCTGACAGTCTGGAGAAGACCCATCATTTGAAAGGTGTTTCAAAAGGGTTTGTACTGGCTATTCCTTTGCTGCTTCTATGTATTTCTTCATTTATGACAGGAAGGAAGATAAAAGGCGATATTTCGATCATGAAGCTGGTCATTTGCTTAAGTTTGGCAGCAATTTCCGCCAGTATTATCTTTGTCGGTCTTACGAAGGAAAGGCTGGGTATGCTTCTGGTCGTGAGCAGTATTCTTGGAATCGCCATTGGAGCAATGCTTCCGTCGCTTGATGCTGTCATCACGGAAAATATTGAGAAGGAGAAACGCGGTACGATCACCTCTCTTTACAGCTCTGCCAGGTTTATTGGAGTGGCCGCCGGCCCTCCTCTCATGTCCATTCTTATGAAGGATCATTTAAATACAAGCTACTTCATTGCTGCTGTTTTAGGGCTCCTGCTTCTCTTTTTGGTTTTGTGGGGGATGAGGAAGCAGAACATGCCTGCAGGGAAGACTCCATAAAAACTTAGTCATCTTTTTTTAAGCAGCTGGTCTCCCATTCCAGCTGCTTTTGCGCTTTCGTAAATAAACATACTAACATTAGTAGCATAAACCAAGGCGATGGTTTGTGCTAGCAGAAGTGAAGAAAGGTCACCAGCCTCCGGGACCATATTTAGAGTCCGTTTATTATACAGACCAACTTCATACCCTTTTTGAATCAGTTTAGTATGTTGGGTCCAAAAGATCGTGTATAAGAAAATGGAATCGATAAGGTGCTGTGTGCATTGGTATTTTCAAGTTATTAACTATTTGACTAGTTTCAACCATTATTCAACCTGGTATTGTTTTTGCTCTTTATTTCCAAACCCCCCCTTTAGATGATTGCCCCTTTATAATGACTATGTTCCATGACTATTCTGGACTAGGCATTAGCTCGAGACTTCCGACATTGCATATGGCCCTTCGTATAATAATGTTCAATAGTCAAAACCACCCTTAATGAACTGCACCCCAATTGTTAGACACAAAATCTAACAATTGGAGGTGCTTTTCTTTTGGCCAAATTTACAGAAGTAGAAAAAATAATGATTGTCAAAAAGTATTTAAATGGAGTGGACGGACTTAATACACTCGCAAGCAATATTGGAGTTCATCGCTCTGTATTACTAAACTGGGTTAAGCAATTTCAACTTCATGGGGAAAAAGCTTTTGAGAAACGCTATACAAATTACACAGCTCAATATAAACTAGACGTACTTAATTATATGAACGTGAACGGGACGTCTATCAGAGAAACAGCTGCCATTTTTAATATTCCAACTCACTCAACGCTCTTGAAATGGAAAAAACAGTTGGAGAACAGCGGAATTGACGCCCTAAAACCAAAGAAAAAGGGACCTCCTTCAATGAAAAAAGACAAACAGAAAGTAAATAAAAAAGATTAACCTGCAGAAGGCTCTGCGGAGGCTTTACAAGCAGAATTAGAATATCTACGTATGGAAAATGCGTATTTAATGCCTTAGTTCAAAACAAGGAAAAATCACCAAACAAGACAAAGCACAAGTAGTCTATGAATTAAGGCATACATTTCCGGTGAAACCAGATGCCGATTTAAAAGTGGAAATTAAGGCTATTTATGACGAACATGAGGGACGCTATGGCTATCGCCGAATTCGAGATGGGTTAGTCAATCGTGGAAAAAAAGTAAATCATAAAAAAGTACAACGAATCATGAGAGAATTAGGGTTAAAATGTCTAGTCAGTATGAAAAAATATAAGTCCTATAAAGGAACTGTTGGTAAAATTGCTCCCAATATTCTAGATCGACAATTCACAGCTGAACAGCCTAACGAGAAGTGGGTAACGGATATCACAGAGTTTAAATTATTCGGAGAGAAGCTGTATTTTTCTCCTGTATTAGATTTATTTAATGGAGAAATTATTACGTATTCCATTGGCTCTAGGCCCACCTATTCATTAGTTTCAGAGATGCTAGATAAAGCATTAGAACATTTGCCTGAAGACCACCAGCTATTAATGCATTCAGATCAAGGTTGGCATTATCAAATGAGACAATATCGACATGTTCTTAAACAAAGAGGCATTATCCAGAGTATGTCCCGTAAGGGAAACTGTTACGATAATTCTGTTATGGAGAATTTCTTTGATATCATGAAATCAGAGTTAGTCCGGTACAATACCGCACTCATGCCCAAGCTGCCTAATGAAATAACCGTGTCTAACTTTACGGGGTCACTTTATAATGGTGGTTTTGACTATTTATAAGGGTTAAATAGTAAGTATTGTTCGCTCAAGTTAGCAATAAAAATATTCTTGATGGATGTATTAAGAATTGTTCTTTATAGAAAAAATAAAAAAAGGAGATGCATGCTTTTTACATACTATCGTACATAAGGAAATACAAGGGGATAAACTATTCGTGCCTTTAGATTTAACGAGAGTTTGGAATCATTTATAACAATGAAAAAGAGCAACCGTGTAAATATAAAACGGTTGCTCTTTTATATTTTGTCATTTATTTTTAATTTCTTCTGATGACGGGTTTTGGATATAAAATATGGATAAATTTTGAATGTATATAAAGTTCTGTTTTCGCCATTCTAAAAAAGTAATTTATTAAAAACAAGGAGGCGTTATTCATGACAGTAATCAATGACCTTAAGACCACTCTTGCAGGTTTGAAAAGTGCACAGGCTAGCTTCGAAACCTTTTCACTTGGTACAGACAACGAACAAGCAAAGCAACTTTACCAAGATGCTGCTAAACAAACTCAATCCGTTGTAGACACCATTGAACCACGTATTCAACAAGTCGAACAAGAAGAACCCCAATACAAACAACAATAATGTAAAAGCTAGGGAAGGAAGGTTGGTTGAGTGTTAACCAACCTTTTTTACCTCAAGATAATAAATAAAGGGTGATCTCATGAAAGATAAAATAAACCAATTCATCATGTTTCTTTTATTACTAACTGTTATCGGATTAGGTTCAGGTTGTAATCAAAAACAATCTGGTGAGGACCATGAGGATTTAAGTATTTCACAGGTACATACAAGCAAGCCAATCGATCAATCCGTGGCGAATCAAGCAAAAAAGAAGGTTATCAAAGAGGAAGACATTTCGAATGTGAAGGCTGTGAATACGGATAAAGAGCTATTGATAGCGATCAAAGTCGAAAACTTTGAGCGTTTTCGATTAAAGAAAATCGAAAAGAACGTGAAATCAGACTTGGAAAAAGACTATCCGGATCATAAAATCTTGGTTTCGACCGATTCAAAAATGTATTTGGAACTTGATCAATTAGAACAAAAAATCCAAAAGGATAACACCAATAGGAAGGAATTAGAAAAGGATTTTAATAAAATCAAAAGTCTGATGAAAGAAGAAACCTAAGGAGAAAGAGGGGTCGGACCATGTCGAATAAACAAAAGAAACAATTGACACCAGTTCAACAAGAATATCAAGGTATTCAAAAACACCGGGAAACAAAGAGACCAGTCGTTAAAAATTGCATAAAAGCATTTTTAACAGGGGGCCTTATTTGTCTGATCGGGCAGCTCATTTCTGCGTTTTATATTAATTATTTTGATTTTACGGACCAAACAGCTGGAAATCCAACCGTAGGGACTTTAGTTTTTATTACGATGCTTCTTACAGGTTTCGGGGTCTATGATCGTATGGCTCAATTTGGAGGGGCTGGGACGGCTGTACCGGTTACTGGTTTCGGCAATGCCGTCATTTCTGCAGCGATTGAACACCGAACCGAAGGGTTGGTATTAGGGGTAGGCGGTAATATGTTTAAACTTGCAGGATCGGTGATTCTATTTGGCGTCTTTTCTGCGTTTGTCATTGCCTTGATTAAAACAATTCTTGTACAGTGGGGTGGTTTGTAATGTTAGAAGGTCATCGTACATGGGTCTTCGAACAAAAGCCCGTGATTATTTCTACAGGTACAGTGGGAGGGCCATTTGAAGCAGATGGAGCTATCGCGAAAGATTTTGATCTTTTGCATACTGATTTATGGCTTGGACAGGATTCTTATGAAAAGGCTCATAAAATCTTTTTTGAAGAAGCTTGTCAAAAAGCCATGGAAAAAGGCGGAATTCAAAAGGAACAGGTTCAGTTTCTCCTGGCAGGAGATCTAATCAATCAGATTACTCCGACTAGTTTCGCATGCCGAACAATTGGTGCCCCTTATTTTGGGTTGTTTGGTGCCTGTTCTACCTCGATGGAAGGATTAGCTTTAGGGGCCTATATTGTCAATACAAACGGAGCCCAATATTTGTTAACAGGAGCTTCCAGTCATGATACAGCCGTTGAAAAACAATTTCGTTATCCAACGGAATACGGTGGACAAAAACCACCTACTGCGCAATGGACCGTGACAGGTGCTGGTGCGGCTTTATTAAGTAATACCGGGGAAGGGCCACGTGTCACGTCTGCAACCATTGGCCGTGTCATCGATATGGGATTGACGGATCCATTTAATATGGGAGGGGCGATGGCTCCAGCTGCAGTTGATACCATTGAAGCTCATTTAAAGGAACGAAACATTGATCCATCTTATTACGATTTAATTGTCACCGGGGATCTTGGCCAGATTGGCCATGAAGTGTCCCTGGATTTATTTAAAAAGCATGGAACCCCTATTAGTGAAAACCAGTATCAGGACTGCGGATTAATGATTTATCGGGAAGGGCAACCGGTTTTGGCAGGAGGTAGTGGTGCGGGGTGTTCAGCAACAGTTGTCTATGGTCATTTATTAAACCGAATGAAAAAAGGTGAATTTAAAAGAATGTTAGTGGTGGCAACAGGGGCCTTATTATCCCCCCTATCCTTTCAGCAAAATGAAACGATTCCTTGTATCGCCCATGCGGTATCGATTGAATACGGGGGTGAACAATAGACATGATCTATTTTTGGGCTTTTGTTATAGGTGGTTTGATTTGTGTCATTGGGCAAATTATGTTTGATGTGTTTAAACTGACACCGGGACATACGCTAAGTACCCTTGTCGTAATAGGGGCTATTTTAGATGGGGTAGGTTTATATGAACCCTTAATTGATTTTGCTGGGGCAGGAGCTACCGTTCCTATTACAAGCTTTGGGAATTCACTTGTACACGGGGCCATGCAAGAAGCCGAAAAACACGGGTTAGTCGGTGTACTTACAGGGATGTTCGAAGTGACAAGTTCCGGCATTTCAGCTGCCATTATTTTCGGCATGTTAGGAGCTTTGATTTTTAAACCAAAGGGATAAGGGGGATGTAAGATGACCATCGGATCGGAAGTAAAGCAATGTCTAGCCAGCCTAAAAGGCGTAGAAGCTAATCTTTCCAGTTTAGCATTACGTACACAAGATAACGAATCGAAACAAACCTTACATGAAACGATGATGGTAGTGAACGAAGTAGTGACAGATTTGAAAAAAAGGGTGGGAGAGTTGGAGAGGGAGGAATTCCAGTATAAAGGGTTTTAAATAAAGTATATAGGAGGTATTATATAGTGCCTGATTGGTTAGATGTATTTGTACGGGCTTTGTTGTTTCTCATTATCCTTTTTTTAGTAACTAAAATGCTAGGTAAAAAGCAACTATCTCAAATTTCTTATTTTGAGTATGTTACTGGTATAACCATAGGAAGTATTGGGGCAGAAGTTATTACGGGTCTTGAACGAAAAATTACAGTGGGGATTATAGGAATTATAACCACTGCCGCACTACCTTTTATAGTTGGACTTATTTCTGAGAAAAGTAAAAAGTTTCGGGACCTTATAGAAGGAAAAGGAACTGTTTTTATTAAAGATGGAAAAATCATGGAAGATAATTTGAAAAAGGAAAGATACACAACGGATGAATTGTTAGCATTACTTCGAAAGAAAGATGTCTTTCAGGTGTCTGATGTAGAATTCGCGATATTAGAGGCAACCGGAGATTTATCCGTTATGTTGAAGAAAGAGAACCAGCCTTTAACCGCAAAGGATTTAAACTTGACGGTCGCTTCAGTCAAGGAGCCTCAGACTGTCATAATGGATGGTGAAATATTGGATGAACCACTTTCGACGATTGGACGAAGTCGAGGTTGGTTACAAACTGAATTAGAAAAATTAGGGGTCACAATTGAAAATGTCTTTCTTGGACAAATAAATTCTTATGGAGAACTAACGGTGGACCTTTTTGATGATATATTGCAAGTACCATCTCCTCAAGAGAGGCCTCTACTTCTTTCGACTTTGAAAAAATGCCAAGCAGACTTAGAATTATTTGCACTAGGAACAGAAAATAAAGAAGCCAAGCAGATATATGAAAAAAACAGTGAAAAACTACAAAAAGCGATTGATAACGTTACCCACATCTTAAAAAATTGATTGTATGATCCGTTGTTCATGGGTTATTTTATTCGTTCTAAAAAACATAGGAGGCAGTTAAATGCCTCCTAAAACTCACCCAAAAGATGTCAAAGGTAATGCAGTAAAAGGAGATTATATATGTATATGTAGACAAAAGGGAAATTCAACTTGTCACGCCCCTTTTTAAAAAGATTGCTTTCAACTAATTACACATCTTAGCCTCATTCTGAAATCATATGCTTGTACATATATTAGCCATAAACACATGATAAAAGGTGATGTATATTTTTCAGAAAATCACGGCTATTCTTATAGGTAGTTTATTATTGAGTATCGGAATAAACGGCTTTTTAGTTCCCCATCATTTATTAGATGGAGGGATTACAGGCATTGCCCTCATCATCCATTATTACTTTGAATTTCCGACAGGTTTAGCTATGTTCCTTTTAAGTATCCCTCTGTGTATATTCGCCTGGATCCATGAACGAACATTTTTTTATAATAGCTTTCTCGGTTTAATTGTTGCTTCTATATTCATTGATTGGCTAGAGCCTTTAAGAAACCAATTTTCTCTTTCTATTTTTCCGAGTATGTTAATAGGAGGGGGATTGATTGGAATTGGAGTAGGGATCATGCTTCGATATGAAGCAAGTACCGGAGGAACCGACTTGTTAGCTCAATTTATATCGAAAGCTTTTTCCGTAAATATAGGGGTAGTTATTTTCATGATAGATGGTCTAATTGTAACATCGGCGCTTAATACATTAGAGTTAAAAGCTTTCCTCTTTTCTTGCTTAACTATTTGTATGATCGGAATGATTACTTCTTTTATGGCTAGGCCATCGAATAGCTAAGGAATGAAAAAATGGTATGGTATAGAGCAAATAAAATACATAGTAAAGGACAAGGGGTAAACTAGAATGGATTTTTAGGAAACGATTGGGAATTTTGTCCATAAAAGTATATTCAAAGGTAGGGAAAGGAACCATTTAGAGCTTCAGATTGAATGATTTCATTTGCATTACACCCTCTACTGCTCTTTACCATTTTACTAATAAATAACTTATTGTCATATAGCGCTTGTAATATTTATAACCTTTTATAAATAAAGTACTTTAAATCAGCAGGTTATAAAGGAGCGTAAAAATGATTCTCTCTAAATTTGTAAATGAACTTCCCATTCCCCCAGTCTTAAAACCACGTCGGAAAGATCAATTTCATACTTATTATAAAGTGAATATGACAGAATTTAAGCAATCCCTCCATAGTGAGTTAAATGATACAAAGGTTTGGGGGTATGAAGGCAGCTATCCAGGTCCTACCATTGAGGTGGAAAGTGGAGAGAAAGTAGTCATAAAATGGACCAACAATCTCCCCGCAAAGCATCTTTTACCGGTAGACTATACGGTACATGGCGCCCATTTGGATGTACCGGAAGTACGTACTGTAGTACATGTACACGGGGCTAGCGTTGAACCCGAAAGCGATGGCTATCCGGAGGCTTGGTTTACAAGAGGGTTCAAACAAGTGGGGCCTTATTTTAGAAAGAAAGTATATCAATATGATAATAACATGCAAGCTTGTACCCTCTGGTATCATGACCATACACTTGGTATCACGAGACTCAATATATATGCGGGATTGGCAGGGTTTTATCTTATAAGAGATCACCGGGAACGTTTATTGAATTTACCATGTGGTCAATATGAGATTCCTCTTATTATTCAAGACAAATCATTTAATGAAGATGGCTCTCTTTTTTACCCAAGGCAGCCAGAAAAACCAGTCCCGCAATTAGAAACATCAATCGTTCCTGAATTTTTTGGAGATACTATCTTGGCGAATGGAAAAGTATGGCCCTTTTTAAACGTGGAACCACGTAAATATCGATTTAGACTGTTAAACGGATCTAACAGCCGTTTCTATAGGTTCAAGCTTGATTCGGGTCAACTCATTTATCAAATTGGAACGGATGGAGGTTTAATGGAAAATCCGATAGGAATGAAAGAAATCATATTGGCACCTGCCGAAAGAGCAGATGTCATCATAGATTTTACCAATCTTGAGGGAAAGAATATTATCCTGAAAAATGATGCCCCAGCTCCTTTTCCAGACGGCGAACCGGAAAATGTGGTAGATACAGTGATGGAAATTAGGGTGACACTTCCTCTTTTAAGTATTGATACGAGTGTTATACCGTCTTATATGAAGCCTTTTCCAAAAATGAGCGAACAATCAGCTTCAAAGGAAAGGCACTTAACATTAGATGAGAAAACGGATAAATATGGGCGTGAAATCATGTTATTAGATGGTAAAGGGTGGGGTGCTCCCATAACAGAATATCCTAAAGTGGGGTCAACCGAAGTATGGTATTTAATCAACCTAACTGATGATTCACATCCGATTCATATTCACTTAATCCATTTCCAAGTATTAGAACGAAGAGCTTTCAATGTAGAAATATATAAAAAGGAGAGAGTCATCCAGTACACTGGCCCGTTAATGCCTCCAGTACCACAAGAAAGAGGCTGGAAGGATACAGTAAATGCTAATCCTAACGAGGTAACTCGGATTATAATGACCTTTGGTCCTTATACAGGATTGTATGTATGGCATTGTCATATGTTGGAACACGAGGATTATGAAATGATGAGACCGTATATTGTTATCCGATAATAGTCTTTATCATTGATAATCCTTGAAAACGTTTTTTCTACATCTTATTTCACTTTTTTTGATTTTCTTTAAGTATTGTTCTACTTTTACTGCCACTAATAGCTCCTTCTGTATTCACAGCTTCCATACCCCTAAATTTCTTCCTCGGTTATTACCTTACCTTTGTTTTCATCCGACCTGAGGACAAAATAAAAAAGGTGAATTTTACTTCTCGATAATCGCTGATTTGCGAGAAGTAAAATACCTTGGTAAGCCTATTTTTAAAAATTAATAAGGCAGGAAACCCTCTGTCCAACCCCGATATCCCCCAAAATTCTGATGCTGCAGTTGATGAAGAATATTCGATGTTAAAAAGACTCCAACAGGAGGCAATTGCTCGGTATAGGTATTACCACTAATAGGATATTCATTCAGACTTATATCAGTTGTAGCAATCCACGATCCATACTCACCTGCTTGTAGAGAGGGAGGCTTCATAAGAAAACGTCCTCGTAGAATAAAATGTCGAATTCTAATCTGGGGATCATCAAATATGGTTAAGTTGCCAGAGAATGTGGCATAAGGTGAATCAAATGTGATTTGTTTGGTGCTTTCATTCCAAAATCCATTAATCGGAATAGGTATACCACGAAAATTAACCGTACCAATTACCCTGTTATCTGTAATAGAGTTAATGATAAGTGTGCCCCAAATAATCGGTCTGCCAGCTATAGCAGCGTGGAAACCCCATACTGATGGGAATGGAAAACTAACCAAGGTAGTTACCTGAGAAGTTTCCAATGCTAAACTCTCCTTCATTAAAAGTTTATGTTCTGAGGAAAAAAGGATTAGATATGTTATTTACTCCCTTGTTTAAAGGAACAATCCCAGTATATGCACCACGAGCAGAATAATCCAATAAACAATGGAGAAGTATTACATAATTCCTCGCGTTTTTTAATTTCTTCAAGGATATGCTTATATAGGCGGTATACCTTACAATATGAATGGGCGTTTCGTATTTAACTGAAGAGTATACCCTCAGAGGCAGTAATTTGAGGTGGAATTTCAAAATGGAGAGATACTTCTTCAAGAGGTCTAACTGTCCATTTTATAACTCCCTGTTTTTTGGCTGAAGTTTTGGGAGGAGAACTTGGTTGAGATGAAGAAGCCTTCATGATTGACTACTGCTTTTTCAAAATCATCATTCTACGCTTATGTAAATTCGTTTAAGAAACAGGATAATTCACATTATTGGAACTTTCCACTGACGGTAAAATATTAATCATATGCTTTTCTTTCTCAAGTTCCTTTAGAAGTAAGTAAATGTCCACATTACCTGTTTCTTTAAAAACTCTCCAAGTGAATTCATACATTTTAATCCCGCCTATCAATGTGATGGTTATTTGATTATCTTTGGCTAGGATATCCGAAACTATTCTACGTAAAATGCTAGGAGCAGTTAATTAAACACTTGGCTTAGAATCATCATTTCTTCAATTGTATAAAGCTGTCCACTTTGCTAAGTATGTTTTCAAGTTTATGTGACAGAATAGTATTTGTATTTTTTATTAATAAGTACATAAAAATGAGGTTGAAAAAATGCTCACTTTTATTGGGAAGTTAATTCTGCTTTTTGGTCTAGTCATTTTGGCAATGCGCTGTATGGGAAAGACTGTATTGGCTCAGTTGACTCCGCCTGATCTTGCCGCCATTGTGTTTCTTGTCACGTTGTCCGTCAGTCCTATCAGAGCCAATGGAATTGGACAGACCATTGTGGGAATCATTACGATTGTCATCATGTATCTGTTGTTTTCTAAATTAAGTCTTTTTCGCAGGTTAAATCGAATGTTCATTGGCCATCCAAGCATTTTAATCAAACATGGGAAAATCTCCAAAAAAGACTTACGGAAAACTCGCTTTTCTCTTGTGGAGCTATTGTCAACCATTCGAGCTGCAGGATATCCGAACATAAGGGACATCGATTATGTGATTCTGGAACCGAATGGAGAACTTAGTATATTGCCTAACCAATCTGTTGTTAATTTAACGCCTAGACACTTAAATATTGAAGCAGACTATCAAGGGCTGCCGATTGCCATGGTCGTCGAAGGGAAAATCCAGCATAAAAATTTAAAATTAATCCAAAAGGATGAAAAATGGCTTCAGGAAGAATTGACAAACCAAGGATTTCACCAAATCAATAACATCTTTTATGCGGCCGTCATGGATAAAGATCATTCTTTAATCGTTGACACAGGTACCGGTGATCAAAACGCGTAATTTATATACACCTATTTTCTACAGGAAGAGAAAAAAGTTGTTCAAATAAAACCATCATTTTTGGGGATTTTCCCGGTTATAAAAAGACTGAACTAGGTAAAGATATAAAAGTAATTCAACTAATAAAAAGGGGAGATCTTAATGGCACAAAAACAAATTGACGTAAACCAATTAAATCAAGCTAAAGCAAATGTGACCCTTACACAAAGTTTACTAACTCAAGCAATTGAGAAATCATCTTCAGACCCAACTTTAGCTCAAGAAGCAATCAAACAAGTTGCTAATGAGATTGCACAAGCTCAAACAGTAGTAAGCCAAGTGCAAAGTGCATTTTTATCCCAAAAATCTGAATAAAATACTTAATTCCCCTGTAACTTATAAAAGTTGCAGGGTTTTATTTCTTAAATTAGTAATTAAAGAAACCAATAATGTTAAGGGATTTTTAAACAAGCTGATAAACAGGTAACATGAATTAGCCACTTTATATGAGCTATGTGGGGCAGCTAACCCAACTTTCGGCCGTTTTTGGTTAAAACACACCAAAAACGGTATACTTATGATGTTTGGCAATGTTGAACTATATCTGTTTTTCTGAAACCTCCAATTTAGTGAGCTTTTCAAGCTTCAAAACCTAATGAGAAGTGGGTTCTTATATAGCTTACGGATAACCACGCCAAAGTCAGTTTTTAAGGCTGGAATTTTTATCTAAGAGTCCAATTGTTAGTTATCTAGTTATCTACCTAGATGTGGGGCTTTCACCATCCTTCGGTTGTTTAATTTGTACACTCTGTTCTATGGTGTCAATTTTAATATTATTTGCGAAGGATATAAATGAATAAAGACGTACAAGGATAAACCTTAGTACGTCTTTTTATCAATCTTCCATTTGATTCTGAGCTTTTATCGAAGAGCAACATCTTTCTTAATGATTTCAACAATTTGTGTATTTAGGGCTCCTTTTAGGTACCCAACCTCTTTTTTGTCCCATAATGACCGTTATGGTCCGAGCACGTAACAATTTTACCTTGTACTAATAGCTGATTACTTATTTATAATCTTTCGACCATAAACCGTTCAAACCCATTATAAAACACTCTTCAGGAAAGTTTTGGTAGTACATAACATAAACAAAGTATACTTTCTACAACGGTGAAAAAGGGTTAGTCGATGAAAAAAGGAATGAGTAAAAAGCTATGGACTGGTTAGCATAGCTTTTTGAGCGATCTTATTGCAATGGAGGATTATGCGGAAACTGGGACATGTACCCTGTAAACTGCTGTGCGGCCTGTTGAAGTTTTTGTGGTTGTTCCGCTTCAAGCGAGTACCATCCCTTTTGAAACATCAGATTATACAGTTCACGCTGCATATTCTTCGTTTCGTCGAAAATCGCGTGAATGTCCTGATATAGCGAAGCGTGGCTTGCCTCATTCATTGCAGTAGAATAAGATGCCGTCATGTACTTTTCATACGAAAGCATATCGTTTAGGAAGTCACGCTCATTCATCTCAGGTGTTTTTGGTACAGGTGTTTCTGGATTTTGAATCTTGTTTTGATTGTTATTCATTTCGTATGTCCCCCTTATTGATTCATCTGGTTTCCATTTTGCTCCAAATGCTGCAAAATGCGCTGATAATGTCTTTCGTGCATCATGCATGCCTTTTCAAGGGCCGCTACGATCTGTTGATTTTGGCACTGGCCTGCTGCAAAATGTGCCTTTTTGAATCCTAAAAGGTTCCACGAAAGCATGTCCTTTAAGTAATTAAAATCTTTCCCTGTGATTACTTGTGGCGGTTCTTGAAAGACCGGCTGCTGATTTTGAGATTGATTCGGTTGTTGCTGTTGCATGAACAGTTCCTCCTTATTCCTTGATTTACCACTTTAGATTTCCAACTTTATGAAAAAAATATACATACATTTGGTAATTTTTTAGATGGTAATATTCAAAATAAAAAGGAGGCCTAACAGTCACCAACCTTTGGAAGATTCAAATTTTAAAAATCGCCAAGTGAATATACTAGAAGAAACGATAATTAGCAAAATCATACATTCGGTGTTTACTACAAAATTCTCAATATTTATATAAGCTCATTTACATTATTGTAGTTGGTCTTGCTGTCCCATTTTGCCAAATTGTTGTTGCCCTTTCCCATTTGTTGTCCAGATTGTTGCTGCCCACCGGTCATTTGTTGTAATTGCTGTTGTGCTTGACTTACAGCTTGATTCATTTGAGTTAATGCTCGATTACTTTGAACGTATTGAGAAGCTTGATTTGGCATTAATAATTATGTTTAATGCACTGGCTCTTTGCAACTGGTGCTATAAGGTTCGTTCCTGAAGCTCTCCTTGTTTTCCAAAGAAAATAGCTCGTGAGAGCCCATTCATCGCTTCTCCTTTATTTAATCCTGATGTGGGATTGTGAAGAAATGTACTTATACTCCCTCAGAAAGATATGTATATTTCTTAAATGATCACTAATTCGCAGGATTTCATTACCCTTGGAATCCTAATATATGATTAATGAAAGGAAACCCAAAGGGCATACTAAGATTATATTTAAAGTGGGAGGATATAAATTTGAGTACAAAAGAGAATGCATTATCTATCTTCGCCTTAGGCGGCTTGAATGAAATCGGGAAAAATATGTATGCAATCGAATATTCAAACGATATCGTGATTATCGACTGTGGCATTAAGTTTCCAGGTGAAAGTTTATTAGGAATTGATTTGATTATATCCAGTTTTACAATAACGAACGTTACCAAGAAAAATTAAACGGCTTGAGCCCATTGGAATACAGGGTTCAAGCCGCTTAAAGTATTTTTATTATTTCCACTGTATACTTGACAGGGAGCTGTTCATCTTTTTTCAAAATGGATTCTTTTTATTTATGCTAATATGGGGCCTCAAGAGGACCTTTTGTCAATCTTTATTTCAAAGCTACACTTAATTAGTTCTATATTTTGATAAATGGATCATTTATCAGTGCCCTTATATTCAACTTTTAGGAAATTTTCTACCTGATAATTATCCTCATGATTTATTGAATGGCCAAACTATCCGGCATCCTCAATTATTACTTCTCAATCGGTTCCTCCTTCTTCAAACGCTGTTCGCCAGCGATCAGAGGCTGAACCACTATTAGATTCCGTCACTTTTTCGCACGTTCATCCAAGGAATAGTGCTTCCTGTCGTCCGTTTCCCAAAAAGACTGAAGTCAGCCTTCTTGCTCAAGTTAATGAAGGGAACATACAAGAAGCTTTCGTTATTTTCAAACTTCCGGTTGCCTTTCTGGTAAAGAGATTCGTTAATCTTACAATAATTATACTTACAAAGTGAGCCCAAAAGGCTATGCAGCTTAACTTTTTAATGATAGCCATTCTGCCCATTTGCAGAACCTGATGTTTTATGGTTCCCCTTTTTACCCTTATGCTTTCCTTTCTTACTCATGAAAGAATTCCTCCCCAATACAAGATGTTATTTCTTGATTAGTGTTCGTTGAAGAGCTTTCAGGTATTACGGGAACTGAAGGAAGCTCATTCACATTTTGGATGATCTTCATTTATGAAGGCATTGATTTCTCCCACTATAATGATGATGAGCCCAGATAGATAAAACCAGTTCATTAACACAATGATGCCATCAAGACTGCCGTATGTAGCAGACTTAAAGAAAAATTCCTAAAGGATTTTGATATCATAAGTTTTAGGGGAATGACCAAGTGAATTTTTCGGAGAAGAATTTTTGTGGACAAGCTTAATGCAAATGAAATAGTTGTTGAACTCCCATGAAGAATGGGCTGGCGCCAACGACGAGAAAAGGATTAATCTCCCATGAGTGCTACCCCTATAGGGCGCGACAGTCGGTGGTACACGTAGTCGTTGGAGTCAGAGACTAACAGATGGGCTCTAAGGCACCATAGTTCAAAGACCTTCTTCGCAAGCCATTAAACATTATTGACCCGGAACCCCATTTTTATTCTCTGTGGTACAGCGCCGGTTTTCCGCTGCATGGATGGCTAACATGTGCGATACTTCAATAACGAAGCGTCGCTTTTTTTCTTATAGAGCTAAAGGGGCAGGTAAGTTTAAGAAGGAATTTCATATATAAAATAGTAAAAAAGGTTAGTTTTGAAAACGAGTAAAATACAGAAGGAGTAAGAAATTGATATGACAACCGGAAACAACAGGCAAAAAATCAATGAAATTGTGGCTCCTATTACTTCTTTTATTTATCTGTAAAATGTTTCTATTCTTATATCTTAATCAGTTTAAATACTTTATCGAATTTGGTTTACTGAAATTTAAGTCCATATCAAAACATTGCCAGCATCATCAAACCCCTAAAAGCAAATATTAGATGATGGAAGGGGAAAATTTTGCTTTCCAAATTTTATATAGAGGAAGTGTCTGAAAATGAATAACTGGATACCAGCGCTTTTGAATACAGGGAGAAGGCAAAACATGTTAAAGATGTTTAGCAGAAAAAGAAATAATAGAGGTATGATGTGGGCGTCTTTATTAGGTCTAGGAGTCAGTGCAGCTGTTTATGGATTAGGAAGAAATCAAAACAGAAATATGCTGCGTCCTGTTCAAAATGTAATGAATAATATTCGAACGCAAACAGCTGGCCGAATGCCAAACGCTGCTGCTATAACAGAGTTTTCAAAGGAATTAGTACCTGACAAAAATCCTTTAACAAACAAATGAATTTCTTCACATAAAAATGCCCACTTCAATGTGGGCATTTTTATGTGAAGAAATTGGAATCAGTAAAATCTGAAATTTCTCTTGGTAAAAGACTGATTCCTGTATAAAAACAAATAATATTCCCACATGATTTCGACTAAAATATAGCTGCTATTGACGGGCAAAATAATTTACGAAGTGGGCAATTTTATCTAATATGATGCTGGACATGGTGGCAATAAAGGCACTTCCGATAATATCAGATGGATAATGATGTCCTACCCAAATACGTGAGAAGCCCGTCAACATAGATAATACTCACATGATTGAACCAAGGACACGGTCATAAAGAAAGATAGAAGTAGATATAGCAAATACAAGCAGAGTATGTTTACTTGGAAATGAAGAATCCATTTTTGAAGGAATGAGTATGCCGACCCGACGTTTCACAAACGGACGTGGTTTAAAATAAAACAATTTAATCAAAGTGTTAATAAACAAAGTTACCCCCACAGATATCACCGCGTTGCAAGACACTTTTTTGTAAGAATCATTTCTAAACCACATGAAAATCAAAACAAAAATAAACACATAACGAATTTTATTTGATATCAATATCATCAGCAAATCAATTGGAGAACAATTTCTAGAAAGTTGATTGATTGACTTAAATACTTTGTAGTTCATAAAATTTATCTCCTTACATTATAGATACAAATAAAATTCCCTCTTAAGCAAGAAATATGTAAAAATCGGGAAAAGAGAATTCTCTGGAATAAGGGAATGGGGTCTAGTCAGAATCCAGTTGTTTCTTTGTATAAGTTATCAAAAATAAGACATAACCAGGTATATGATGGTCAATACATTATGGTAGTCATATTCGTGAATTATGTTATCAGTAAAGAAGATTTGCTGTTAATGGCAAATGATTAGATTATTATTGAAATTATAGGGTTTTATGGTAAAGTAAACCAAAAATCAAGGATTGGATGTTAATTTTGATCAGACTTTATTTTAAGTCAACACTACAAACCAAAATGCAAAATTGAAGGCGGTTCCAGATATCAACGATTTCTCCTCACTTTCAAGCTGTTGTTTCACAAACATCTCTTATATGTATTTTTCAATTTCGAATCGGGCATGCTGTTATCAGGAATTAAACTGATTAAATTTTGGAAAGGTGGACGGTCGAATTTTAAAACTAAACCGCTTTCTGCCCTATCTTATGATAAATCAAAATCTGTATAGAAAAGGAGGAGAAGTATATGTCTGACCATCCAATTCAAGGGCTAATGACAACTGCTATGGAAAATCTGAAAGAAATGATTGATGTTAACACTATTATAGGAGACCCTGTTGAAACCCCTGATGGCAGTGTGATATTAACTGTTTCTAAGGTTGGTTTCGGATTTGCAGCAGGTGGAAGCGAATTTATGCTTGATGGAGATTCAAGTAGCAGCGGTCAAGGACAATCAAAGGGACAACCTTTCGGTGGAGGAAGCGGAGGCGGTGTTTCCATTACCCCAATTGCCTTCTTAATTGTGAATTCCAATGAGGTGAAAATGGTTCATCTTGATGAAAGCACGCATTTATATGAAAAGATACTCGATCTTGCTCCTCAAGCAGTAGATAAGATTCAGCAGATGTTCAATAAGAACGGCAATGACAATAGCAGTCAGAACCAACAGAATCAAAGCTCCAATCTGCAAGATTATAATGGACCAAAGCAGGACTTAGATCTGTAAGCGAAAGACGTTAACTTTTACTCTGAGAAGGTTTAATATTTTTTATCCTATCAGAAATTATATCTTTCTGAATGTTAGACAGTTCACTAGCTCCTGTTCTAGGGGCTAGAGGTCATAAGCCAATCCGTAAGAAGGTTAAAGAACAACCTCCTGCTGGTTCGCCTTATATAAAACAGTAAGTTAAATAACTAAAAGGTGCGATACTTCAATAATGAAGTGTCGCTTTTTTCGTGCGCCCGGCATGGGTGCAATCTATAGGGTGAAAGTCCCGAACCATGAAGGCAGTAGTAGTGGTTAGCTTAATGCAAGGGTGTCCACGGTGACGTGGAATCTGAAGGAAGCAAGCGGCAAACCTCCTGAGAGTTGCTGATTTTAGTTCAGAGGTTTTAGTGATGGGTGTATATTCAGAACAGGGTGTTGTTCTTATAGAACCTCAACAAAAAGTAAAAAAAGGAGACCGATTAGGATAAGGTCTACTTTGAACGTACAAAAAAAACACAAGTGAGTATCAATTAGTCTGAACCCCATAAATGGTTTTCAGACTAAAATTCTTCCACTTGTGTTTTTTGTTTTTCGCTAACCTGGGGTGTCAATTGGTTAAGGGTCAAAAGAAAAACCCTATATAATACCTTTTATTGTAGAATTATTCTTCCGACTTCTCAAAAACCATGGTTTTTGAACAGGTGCGTTAGTTTATAAGAAAGCCACCAATTTGGTGGCTTTTTGAATGTGTGGTTCTTAGCATTATCATACATTCAAATTAGTTTTAAAAAGTACCCCTTATTCAACTATAGGGCACTGTTAATACCTTTAATAAAGGTTCATTTTTTATTGCTTTTACAATAAGCGAATTATGTTTATATTTGGTTTCTGGGAAGTTGCACCATTTCCTAATCAAAAAAAATAATCAGCATTACCATTTAATTTGGGGAAATTTATCCTATTTGGCAAGTTACCTGATTTCCGGGAATATTCATAAAAAGAGCATTTTATTAAAAGTGCTTGCGATGGATGCTGACTGGTTTTCACTGGGAATAACCGACATTAATTTTATTTCAATAATTGCTGTTTCCGATCTTATAGGGGTCCTACCACATGCCCATCAAGCTAAGGCAAACATCGAAAACAACGTTGCATTTTAATCACTTTATAAATAATAACTATTTGTAATCAATATGGGGATTTGCCCGTGTTGGCAAAAATTATAGGTACACACAAAGCAACAAGACAAAAACCATGCAATACAGGAATGAGTTGGTACCCCATTCGTAAAAGTACACTTTTACGAAAGGATTTTAATTAATTACTTATTCTAAGAAGTGTTATGGTAACTGAACTATAAAAATAACTAGATTTATTTGTTCATTGAGCATTATTACAAAGCTACAACTAAACAAAAAAATACCACCCTTAAAAGTGGCACTCGAAAAAGGACTTTTATTTAACCATCGAAATAAATATGAGAATTTAAGTTTATGCTTAAACTGATCTTTCTATATAATGCAATAACTGGTTTATCTTTAATTTCCCAATCTTCAGTACTTATCATAGGGATATGGTATTCCCTTTCCATTTCGGTCATTAACTCAATTAATAGATGGCTTCTCATAGGCTCTTTTACTAAAAGAATAATTTCCTGATATTCTTCGTCTAATTTCGCTAATGTTTTCATACTATTGTCCCCTCCATAGTCCATGGGAATTATACCTTTCCCTAGTATGTTTAATCCTCTCCAATCAAGCACCGCCCTAGTCTTACTAGGTCACTTGCAATGGGACATTCTCCCTGAAAAGAAGTGCTCAAATAGGAAAAAGAGGAATTGACTTCTAAGGCCAATTCTTATCGAATTATTTTTCCATATATATTGGAGTTATTACCTCATTGATGACAAGAAAAATTTTTGGATACGTAATGGATGGTACGATGCATATAACCAACAAAGAATGGAAAAAAATGAAGGACGAGAGTCAGGGAGATGAAGAGTTTCGGTTGCCCCTGAGCGTTTCGCCCTTCGTAGTTAATATAATCCATTTCGTAAAAGATATACGAAGATTGTAAAATGAACAAATCTCGCAGGGGCAAGGATCTAGGCGTCACTCGTTACAATCTTACAATGATCCCGATAAGTCCAATTGGACAGAATCCAGGGAAAGCGGAAAGGGAATATTGTCCGGCATTCAATCCCTGCAACCATCATCTGGAAGGATTTTATTACTAGGTTTGCTTCCCCAACCATCTCTTACAAAACGAACCCGAACACCGTTTGCTGCTTTCTCGACCAGCAGTTCTGTGATTCGATTACCAATTTTGGTCGTTCCGATAGATGTATTATTCCAAATCAATGTTTTTTGGGCTGTTTGTAAGGATTCGATGAGTTGTTCATACTTTGCTATTCCATTGTTAAGTACTTGAACTTGGCGGATTCGAAGCCCATGCGGTGAAATGCCGTAAAGCATCAACGATTACCGAGGCTGAATCACTATATGTATCAGGTAATTTGTCAGTTATTATGAGAGGATGTCAATTTTTACCGAAGAAATTGCTTAGGATTTGATGTGCTGAGATATAGCAAGAAACCAATGATAGGCAAAATAAGTCCGATTGTTATCCAATTTAAAGCCTTGGAAGGACGAACTTCCCAGATTGCTATCCTTTGATGGAAGGGGTTCTTCGTCATTGTACGGACATGGAAGTAGACCGAAATTATGTCGATACGCATGGACAAAGTGTTGTTGCTTTTGCTTTTTGCCATCTACTTGGTTTTAAATTGATGCCACACTTCAAATATATTGGTTCTCTAAAGTTTCGTAGTTTTCATTATTCTGTTCGGTGACCAAAAGATCAGCTAATCTCTTGTCATGATATTAGCTGGTCTTTGTAATGAACACTTAGACGTGAAAAGAGCGTACTCCTTACTCCGAAAAAGCGCCTGATTGTGGAAGGCCAAAGAATAACAAACGCCCTATCAGATAAATTTTTAAAACGGATTCTCTGGTTCATCTTTTTTAAATCCACATTATATTCTATCAAGAAAATTGATATGCTTTTATCCTACAAATTTCATTTGGGACTTATATGTATGCCTTCACTCTCTCTCCAATCTGCGTAGAGTATACGCTTAACATTATCATATCCATTGGTAGTTAATTGGGTATCTAACCACTGTTGATCAAATCCGAGTTTATGCAAATTATCCCATAGAATTTCCCCTTCTATAATTAACGATGTTGGGAGGTCTACTGTACTTTCTGGAAGATTGAGGTCTTGCTTGTCTGGTTTCTGATACTTGGATTTTAATAATATACTTATTTGCCCATTAGCTTCCAATATACCGTATTTGACTTCGCGAACTGAAAAAACATTATTTTGTCGAAGTATACTTAATACTTGATTTACATCCAATTTGTTCTTTTTAAGTAACTTTCGATCCATGACACCATCCCGAATGATGATGTTAGGATTGCCTAATAAGAGAGAACGTGTCGATTTATTTTTTAGAGTCATATACTCTATTCCCAACATAAGAAACGTCCACAATCCGATGGCATATAAAAAGTGAAAAGTACTTACCTTATCTTCATAAATGGTATTTCCTAAAAAATCTCCAAGTACTAACACAAAAACTAAGTGAAACGGGGTTAACTGAGAGATGGATGTTCTGCCTGTTATGATAATGATAAAAAATAAGGTGACAAAGCCTACGATGGTTTTGATTGTCAGTAAACCAATACTAACTTCTTCCAAAGTTTTTTCCTCCAATTTAAATTTTACTTAGTAGTAAGATCTTGAAGTTTAGATAAAAAGGCTAGTTTTAGTATTAAAGCTCGAGTTCCTATTCCAACGATGATGTAATATATGAATGAATAACTGTATCTCCACTCAAAATATCGAACCAAGGTAGGAATGCAATGGGATAATCCCAAAACCTATATTGTAAGCCCACTATTATCTAATAAGGTTGTTGTTATGATAATTATGGTACCAAAAAACAAAATTTCTAAAATAATGTCTCGTTTAACGAGTTTAGCCCATAGAACCCAAGGCACAACTAAAAAACCGACTAGTATCCACTATTCCCAAGTTAAAAACTCATTCTTTAGCCAATCATTTAGTTCTATAAGGTACGGTTTATCTTCTAATAAACGTATTTCCTTAAGATTTTCAAATATATTATCTATTGATATCCCCCTATATTTCAATTAAAGGTAACAGATATTTTTGAATTCAAACTCTTTGAGCTGCCTTTTTAGTATTACCGTTTTTTAGTAATGAATTTCCATCGTAAATAAGAAAAAAACCCATGTTGAAAGTTCTTCTTACACGGGTTTTCGACTTTTTTCAAATGAATCAGAAATATTTTAAAAACAATGAAATTTTTTAAATCTAGATTTAAGATAGAACAATAAAAACAGGATACATCAACTTATAATAATGGAGAAAGCAGGCGAGAACCCTGTTCAACAATGCGCTCGGTCAGGGATCGTTGCAACAAGTCTTCAATTCTTAATGATACAGAATCAGTAAGATCCCTCTCGAACTGCTCTGTGAGTTCCCTTGCCACATCAGCACTGTACACGACTTGACACACTTCATAATTCAGGCGAAAACTTCTCATATCATAGTTTGCTGCGCCTACTTCTGCAATTTCCTCATCAATGATCATCAGTTTCGCATGTAACATTCCTTTATCGTACTGGTAGATTTGGACCCCAGCTTCTATAAGTTCCCCGTAATAGGTACGACTTGCAAAGCCCACGATTTTTTGATCAATATGGCGAGGAACAAGTAATCTTACGCGTACACCACGAGCCACAGCTGTCTTTAATGCCATAATAATATCTGTTTCTGGTATAAAGTAGGGCGTTGTTATATCAATTGTTTTGGTCGCTTGTGTTATACATATAAAGTAAGCTTGCCGAATAACTGGTGTAGGAATTCCAGGGTTTCCTTCCAACGTATGGATGTATGCTTTTTGCAATCCTCCTGTCTTTGTTTGGGTATTGTCTGTTTTACCTTCTATAGGCCATAACTCAGATCCTAATTCGGCAGACCATCTTGAAAGATCTATGCTGCCGGTTGGATTGATTTCCTTTGATTTATATTTTGGGATTTTAGTGGGCTTTTTCGTTGCTTCAGATTTTGTTTTTGACTTTATCCGTTCTGGTACAGCGATATTCCAATGAACGTCGAAGATAGTCTGCAAGTCGCCTGTTGCTTCCCCTAAAATTTGCAAATGAGTGTCCCTCCAAAATCCTACGTCTGGCTTTAATCCTGTATATTCATACCCAACGTTCATACCGCCAGTAAAGGATTCCTTTCTGTCAATCGTGACAATCTTACAATGATCCCGATAATTCCAATTGGACAAAATCCAGGGAAAGCTTAAAGGAAATATTGTCCGACATTCTATCCCTGCTTCCACCATCTGAAGAATTTTTTGACGCGGAAATTTTTTACTCCCCCCAACCATCTCTAATAAAACGAACCCGCACTCCATTTACTGCTTTTTCGATCAGCAGTTCTGTGATGCGATTACCAATATGGTCATTCCGATAGATGAAATATTCCAGATCAATGGTTTTTTTGGCTTTTTGTAGGGATTCGATAAGTTGTTCATATTTTGCTATTCCATTGTTTAGTACTTGGACTTTGCCGACTCGAAGCCCGCCTACAGTAAAATACCTTAAAGCATCGGCGATTATCGATGCTGAATCACCATATGTATCAGGTAACTTATTAGACTCATTATGAGAAGAGGTCAATCTTTTACGATGAATAAGCTTGGGATTTGATATGCTAAGATATAGTAAGAAACCAATGACAGGCAAAACAAGGACGATTACTATCCAATTCAAAGCTTTGGCTGGCCGACGAACTTCCCAAATTGCTATGAATAACATAAAGAACGTATTTAACAAGTATAGATAAAAATTCCACTCCAACTAAAATTCCTCCCTTGTTTTTTCTTAACATATACAAACTATGTAGCGAGTATACGTTTGGAATACGAATGAATTGTTTAGATAGACCTTTTCTCATGAGACGCCCTAAATAATTTTAAGAATGGGGCTGCGAATACGTGGTAAAGGGAAGGTAAGAGAAGTATCGAACAGTTCCTAAAAGATAATTACAAAAATGGAGATCATAGCTAACGAGTATATAATCTACATCCCCTATACAACTGTCGATGCCTTAGAAAAGACTGTGTATGATATTCTCGGTGAATTGGATAATGAGGCTGATATGAGGAATTGTTTTATTGAAGCAGAGGTTTATTGCGATGAATTAGACTCGCATGGTAATTTCAATGGGTTTATTTTTGTTTTTTCCTATTGTCATTTCTTTTCTATTGCCTTATTTAACAATTAATTACTTTATTAGAAGAAATCCTGCGGACTAGAGCAGCTACCCTGTCACTAGGCCAATTAGTTTGTTAGCCCCTTTTTTGGAGGAGTATTAGTTGGATTATTGGCTGGAGCATTATTGAGTAGATATAGATATTATCCTTATCCATATATTCCTTATCCGTACTATCCATTGGCATACCCCCTTTATTCGTATTATTATTAATTATTTTAGCTCTGTAACTCTCCATACAGAAGTAGTCTCCAAATACTGGGGATAAAGATTTATCCCCTTGGAAAAGTAAACTTTTTTAGATATATAATAAAGTTCAATTTGAAGCATAAAAAAAATACCGTTTGAAAACAAACGGTATTAAAACATATTGCTGTTTATCTATTTAAATTATTATTCATCTGTATTATCTGGGTCGTTTACATCTTTAGGATCTTCAATTGGTTCTTCTGAATCAGGAACTAAATCAGCTTCATCATCATCTGGATCTTCTGAATCAGGAACTAAATCAGCTTCATCATCTTTATTTTCATCTGTATTATCCGGATCTGTTGCATCGTTAGGATCTTCAATTGGTTCCTCTGTATCAGGAGGAGCTGGATCATTATCCCCATCTGTATTATTACATCCCATTAACATCGTGGCAGAAAGAAAAACAACTGTTAATAGTCTTAACCAATTATGATTCATTTTTATCGTCCTCTCTATTGGTTTTTTACTTGCAATATTACCTTCTCCCTTTCAACCTTTTTTATACAATCAAATTTTACTGCATCAACTTTATCTTCAATCACAGAGAATTTCACGATGATGTTTTATAGCAGTGGATGGGAGTCACCCCGGTAAGGCAAGGCATTCAGATTTTGCACTCTATTTGTTTCCAAAACCCGGCTAAATGAAATCAGGGCTGGTTAAATCAACATCGATGTTCATAATTTTTTAAAATGGATTCTGAAGTTCTTAGCTTTATGCTCAAAATATCTACTAAGAATTGATTCATTTGATAAAAATAGCAATAAAAATATTCTTAATGGATATATTAAGAATTGTTCTTTATAAAAAATAAAAAAGGGGAAAGGAGCTAATGTTATGCAGTTACCCGAAGACTTTAAACATTTTTTAGGAATAAATCCAGCTAGGCATAAAACAGAAGGGCTAAGTGTAGATCCATGCTTTTCACAACCCATCATACATAAGGAAATACATGGGGATAAAGTATTCGTCCCATTGGATTTAAAAAGAGTTTGGAATCGTTTATAACAATAAAAAGAGCAACCGTGTAAATATAAAACGGTTGCTCTTTTATATTTTGTCATTTATTTTTAATTTCTTCTGATGACGGGTTTTGGATATAAAATATGGATAAATTTTGAATGTATATAAAGTTCTGTTTTCGCCATTCTAAAAAAGTAATTTATTAAAAACAAGGAGGCGTTATTCATGACAGTAATCAATGACCTTAAGACCACTCTTGCAGGTTTGAAAAGTGCACAGGCTAGCTTCGAAACCTTTTCACTTGGTACAGACAACGAACAAGCAAAGCAACTTTACCAAGATGCTGCTAAACAAACTCAATCCGTTGTAGACACCATTGAACCACGTATTCAACAAGTCGAACAAGAAGAACCCCAATACAAACAACAATAATGTAAAAGCTAGGGAAGGAAGGTTGGTTGAGTGTTAACCAACCTTTTTTACCTCAAGATAATAAATAAAGGGTGATCTCATGAAAGATAAAATAAACCAATTCATCATGTTTCTTTTATTACTAACTGTTATCGGATTAGGTTCAGGTTGTAATCAAAAACAATCTGGTGAGGACCATGAGGATTTAAGTATTTCACAGGTACATACAAGCAAGCCAATCAATCAATCCATGGCGAATCAAGCAAAAAAGAAGGTCATCAAAGAGGAAGACATTTCAGATGTGAAGGCTGTGAATACGGATAAAGAGCTATTGATAGCGATCAAAGTCGAAAACTTTGAGCGTTTTCAATTAAAGAAAATCGAAAAGCACGTGAAATCAGACTTGGAAAAAGACTATCCGGATCATAAAATCTTGGTTTCGACCGATTCAAAAATGTATTTGGAACTTGATCAATTAGAACAAAAAATCCAAAAGGATAACACCAATAGGAAGGAATTAGAAAAGGATTTTAATAAAATCAAAAGTCTGATGAAAGAAGAAACCTAAGGAGAAAGAGGGGTCGGACCATGTCGAATAAACAAAAGAAACAATTGACACCAGTTCAACAAGAATATCAAGGTATTCAAAAACACCGGGAAACAAAGAGACCAGTCGTTAAAAATTGCATAAAAGCATTTTTAACAGGGGGCCTTATTTGTCTGATCGGGCAGCTCATTTCTGCGTTTTATATTAATTATTTTGATTTTACGGACCAAACAGCTGGAAATCCAACCGTAGGGACTTTAGTTTTTATTACGATGCTTCTTACAGGTTTCGGGGTCTATGATCGTATGGCTCAATTTGGAGGGGCTGGGACGGCTGTACCGGTTACTGGTTTCGGCAATGCCGTCATTTCTGCAGCGATTGAACACCGAACCGAAGGGTTGGTATTAGGGGTAGGCGGTAATATGTTTAAACTTGCAGGATCGGTGATTCTATTTGGCGTCTTTTCTGCGTTTGTCATTGCCTTGATTAAAACAATTCTTGTACAGTGGGGTGGTTTGTAATGTTAGAAGGTCATCGTACATGGGTCTTCGAACAAAAGCCCGTGATTATTTCTACAGGTACAGTGGGAGGGCCATTTGAAGCAGATGGAGCTATCGCGAAAGATTTTGATCTTTTGCATACTGATTTATGGCTTGGACAGGATTCTTATGAAAAGGCTCATAAAATCTTTTTTGAAGAAGCTTGTCAAAAAGCCATGGAAAAAGGCGGAATTCAAAAGGAACAGGTTCAGTTTCTCCTGGCAGGAGATCTAATCAATCAGATTACTCCGACTAGTTTCGCATGCCGAACAATTGGTGCCCCTTATTTTGGGTTGTTTGGTGCCTGTTCTACCTCGATGGAAGGATTAGCTTTAGGGGCCTATATTGTCAATACAAACGGAGCCCAATATTTGTTAACAGGAGCTTCCAGTCATGATACAGCCGTTGAAAAACAATTTCGTTATCCAACGGAATACGGTGGACAAAAACCACCTACTGCGCAATGGACCGTGACAGGTGCTGGTGCGGCTTTATTAAGTAATACCGGGGAAGGGCCACGTGTCACGTCTGCAACCATTGGCCGTGTCATCGATATGGGATTGACGGATCCATTTAATATGGGAGGGGCGATGGCTCCAGCTGCAGTTGATACCATTGAAGCTCATTTAAAGGAAAGGAATATTGATCCATCTTATTACGATTTAATTGTCACCGGGGATCTTGGCCAGATTGGCCATGAAGTGTCCCTGGATTTATTTAAAAAGCATGGAACCCCTATTAGTGAAAACCAGTATCAGGACTGCGGATTAATGATTTATCGGGAAGGGCAACCGGTTTTGGCAGGAGGTAGTGGTGCGGGGTGTTCAGCAACAGTTGTCTATGGTCATTTATTAAACCGAATGAAAAAAGGTGAATTTAAAAGAATGTTAGTGGTGGCAACAGGGGCCTTATTATCCCCCCTATCCTTTCAGCAAAATGAAACGATTCCTTGTATCGCCCATGCGGTATCGATTGAATACGGGGGTGAACAATAGACATGATCTATTTTTGGGCTTTTGTTATAGGTGGTTTGATTTGTGTCATTGGGCAAATTATGTTTGATGTGTTTAAACTGACACCGGGACATACGCTAAGTACCCTTGTCGTAATAGGGGCTATTTTAGATGGGGTAGGTTTATATGAACCCTTAATTGATTTTGCTGGGGCAGGGGCTACTGTTCCTATTACAAGCTTTGGGAATTCACTTGTACACGGGGCCATGCAAGAAGCTGAAAAACACGGGTTAGTCGGCGTACTTACAGGGATGTTCGAAGTGACAAGTTCTGGCATTTCATCTGCCATTATTTTCGGCATGTTAGGAGCTTTGATTTTTAAACCAAAGGGATAAGGAGGATGTAAGATGACCATCGGATCGGAAGTAAAGCAATGTCTTGCCAGCCTAAAAGGCGTAGAAGCTAGTCTATCCAGTTTAGCCTTACGTACACAAGATAACGAATCGAAACAAACCTTACATGAAACGATGATGGTAGTGAACGAAGTAGTCACAGATTTGAAAAAAAGGGTGGGAGAATTGGAGAGGGAGGAATTCCAGTATAAAGGGTTTTAAAATAAAGTATATAGGAGGTGTTATGTAATGCCTGATTGGTTAGATGTATTTTTGAGGGCTTTGTTGTTTCTCATTATCCTTTTTTTAGTAACTAAATTGCTAGGTAAAAAGCAACTATCTCAACTTTCTTACTTTGAGTATGTGGTTGGTATAACCATAGGTAGTATTGGGGCGGAAGTTATTACGGGTCTTGAACGAAGTATTTTAGTGGGGGTTATAGGGATTGTTACCACTGCCGCACTACCTTTTATAGTTGGAATCCTTTCTTTGAAAAGCAAAATGGTTCGGGACCTTGTAGAAGGGAAAGGAACGGTTTTTATCAAAGATGGAAAAATCATGGAAGATAACTTGAAGAAGGAAAGATATACAACGGATGAATTGTTAGCATTACTTCGAAAGAAGGATGCTTTTCAGGTGTCTGATGTGGAATTTGCGGTATTAGAGGCAACCGGAGATTTATCCGTTATGTTAAAGAAAGAGAACCAGCCATTAACGGCAAAGGATTTAAACTTGGTGGTTGCTTCAGTCAAAGAGCCTCAGACCGTCATAATGGATGGGGAAATATTGGATGAACCACTTGCGACGATTGGTCGAAGTCGAGGTTGGTTACACACTGAATTAGAAAAATTAGGAGTCACCATTGAAAATGTCTTTCTTGGACAAATAAATTCTTATGGAGAACTGACGGTGGATCTTTTTGATGATATATTGCAAGTACCGTCTCCTCAAGAAAGGCCTTTACTTCTTTCGACTATGAAAAAATGCCAAGCAGACTTAGAACTCTTTGCGCTAGGAACAGAAAATAAAGAAGCTAAGCAGATATATGAAAAAAACAGTGAAAAACTACAAAAAGCAATTGATAACGTTACGCATATTTTAAAAAGTTGATTGTATGATCAGTTTTTTAAGTTCATGGGTTATTTAAATTTAAATAGTTCCAAAAATATAGGAGGCAGATAAATGCCTCCTAACAGCCTGTAGACAAACTCGAAATTTCGAGTTTGCCTACAGGCTTTTTTCTTTTAAAATAATAGTAATAGTTTTTGAAATAGTGTAAGTTGATTTTCGTTTCGGCGGACGCTTTCCGCGGGCGTGGCCCAATCCTCCTCGTCGCTTTGCTCCTGCGGGGTATCGGCCTTCACGCTTTTCCCGCAGGAGTCGCCGCCTGCACTACAATCAACTCCTTTCTAAATAAATGTCTGAGGTGAATGGATATGATGACAAAAAATCAAATAAGTGAACGTGATCAAATGGAAATGATTACAATAGAGCAACTTGTACCACAGGATCATTTGGTCAGAAAGCTTGAATCAGCGATTGATTTTTCTTTCATCTATCCACTAGTTGAATCACTGTATTCAACATTAGGTCGACCTAGTGTTGATCCAGTCGTATTCATTAAAATGACATTTGTTCAATATGTATTTGGAATTCGTTCAATGCGTCAAACAATAAGAGAAATTGAAACAAATATGGCGTATCGTTGGTTTTTAGGGTTTGGATTTCATTCAGAAGTACCGCACTTTTCTACCTTCGGTAAAAATTATGAACGTCGTTTCCAAGATACGGATATCTTCGAACAGATTTTCTATCGAATTCTTAAAGAAATTGCAGATAAAGGACTACTAAGTGCTGACCATGTCTTCATCGATTCAACACATGTTAAAGCAAGTGCGAATAAACGTAAATTCGAAAAGAAGATAGTTCGTAAAGAGACTCGGGCATATGAAGCTAAACTTCAAGAAGAATTGAATCAGGATCGAGTTGATCATGGGAAGAAACCATTCCCATCAGATAAATTTGAAATAGGAGGCAGATAAATGCCTCCTAAGACTCACTCAAAGAGTTGTCAAACTAAGGAGGTTTTATATGTATATATAGACTATAGGGAAATTCAACTTGTCACGCCCTTTTTTAAAAAGGCTGCATTCACCTAATTACAAATCTCAGCCTCATTCTGTAATCATATGCTTGTACATATATTAGTTATAAACCCATGAAAAAAGGTGATGCACATTCTTCAGAAAATCACGGCTATTCTTATAGGCAGTCTATTATTGAGTATCGGAATAAATTGCTTTTTAGTTCCCCATCAATTATTAGATGGAGGGATTACAGGCATTGCCCTCATCATCCATTATTACTTTGAATTTCCAACAGGTTTAGCGATATTCCTTTTAAGCATCCCTCTGTGTATATTCGCCTGGATCCATGAAAGAACATTCTTTTTTAATAGCTTTCTCGGTTTAATTGCTGCTTCTGTGTTCATTGATTGGCTGGCCCCTTTAAGAAACCAATTTTCTCTTTCTGTTTTTCCGAGTGTGTTAATAGGAGGAGGATTGATTGGAATCGGAGTAGGAATCATGCTTCGATATGAAGCAAGTACCGGAGGAACCGACTTGTTAGCTCAATTTATATCGAAAGCTATGTCCGTAAATATTGGGGTCGTTATTTTCATGATAGATGGTCTAATTGTAACATTGGCGTTTAAAATGTTAGAGTTAAAAGCTTTTCTTTTTTCTGGATTAACGATTTGTATGATTGGAATAGTTACATCTATAATAGCTAGGCCATCGAATAGGTAAGGAATGAACCATTTTGAATGATTTCATTGTATTACACCTTCGACCGGTTATTGCAACCTATTTCTTGAAATAAATTAGAACCCCCTCACCGTACCTCTGGCATGGAAGGGGGATTATATATGGATTAGAAGGAATTACTTTAATTAGGAAACTCGGTTTTTATATGCGTTATTGATTTCCAGACTGTTGTTATTCTGTCCTTGCATGCCAGTTCCCATCCCCATCATGTTAGAGCCAAGTGGCATCATATTTTTCATTTTTCCGCCATTCCCACTCAACATTTGATAAGCAGCAATACCTACTCCAACTGAAGCGAAAATCGGTAAGATTTTATCCATGTTTGTTTTCATTTATATCACCTCATTTTATTAAATGTTTGTTCATTTCCTTAACCTTAATATCTTGGGTCAAAACACCTTAAAAATTCAAGGTGTTTGTTACCAAAACAATTAGTAATAAAAAAATGATATAAAGGAAATGATGTTAGACTCAAAAGTAGACACAGTTTATTATTAAAATAACTAATAATAAGAGGTGTCCAAATGAGCAGACAAACATTTGATGAAGATTTCAAAAGAAGCACAGTCCAAATGATGATTGAACAAAACAAATCAGTTGCCCAGACGGCCAGGGATCTGGATATCAACCCAAATACTATTCACAATTGGAAAAAGAAATACGGTGAAGAGTTTATAGAAGCTGCCCTTCCAAACATGACGGAAAACCAACAATTAAAAGCCATGCAAAAACGTCTCCGTGATTTGGAAGAGGAGAATGCCATCTTAAAAAAGGCTATGCACTTCTTCGCGAAAGACCATCGGTAATTTTCTCATTTATCTTCGAGAATCGCTTCAAGTTCCGTGTGGAGAAGATGTGCAACGTTATGAATGTTTCACGAAGCGGATATCATAAATGGGTGGACCGCCCTGAAAGTGAAAAAACCAAACGCCATAAGACCCTGGTTAAGCATGTTCATAAATCCTATTTGGAATCCAGAGGACTTTATGGAAGTCCGAAGATAGCGAAAGACCTAGAGAAAAAAGGGATACCGGTTTGTCAAAAAACAGTAGCTCGAATCATGAAAGAAGAGGATCTTCGATCAAAGACTGTAAAAAAATATAAAGCGACGACGAACTCAAAACACACACTCCCAGTCTATGAAAACAAGCTCAATCAAGAGTTTAAAGTTGATGAGCCAAATAAAGTATGGGTGGCTGATATCACTTATGTTCCCACATCAGAAGGATGGCTTTATCTGGCGAGTGTAATGGATTTGTTTTCCCGTAAAATTGTAGGCTGGTCCGTCGATAAAACAATGACAAAAGACTTGGTTATCAACGCTTTGGACCGGGCTTATAATCGCCAGCAACGGCCGCTCGGATCTGTTCTTCATCATTCAGACTGTGGAAGTCAATATTGTTCGAAAGATTACCAAAAGCAATTAGCCGCCTACAAGATCGATGTAAGCATGAGCAGAAAAGGAAACTGTTACGACAACGCTTGTATTGAATCTTTTCACAGTGTATTGAAGAAAGAACTAATTTATTTGACTAAATACAAGACTAGAGAACAAGCGAAAAAGGAAATCTATGAATATATCGAGATATTCTATAACTCAAAAAGAATACACTCTGCAAATGGTTATTTTTCCCCATCCGAATACGAACGTATGTACTTTGATAAGATTGCGAATTAAGCCAAAACTCAACTTTTCCTCTTCCTTCAAGTACAGAATGCATTCTGTACTTGAAGGAAGAGGCCACCAAGCGTAAGCGCGGTAGGTGAAATAAATCTAAAAAATTGTGTCTACTTTATTGACCTAATACCAAAAAATTAAATTAAAGGGATAAATAATAAGAAAAAAACGGTATAGGAATTTTACTTTTCCATACCTCCCTATCTAAATCCAAGTCGCTTGTCATAAAAGCACTTTTCTTTTTTTCCTATAAGGGATTTAAAAGCAAAACATATTGAAACCTTTCTGAATAAAGAATGATTGAGGACTTTAGCAAAAATTTAAGATTAGTGAAGTGAATATTCATGCCAATGTTAGATGTGAATGGTATTTACTTGGATTATTCTTAAAGGGAAAAGGTATTCCTATTGGTTTTTATTCATCCTCCTGTACTAACAGTGTGAATTTCAAATACCAAGTTAAGGAATTATCCCAAGAATTTAATGTTATTCCTTTTAATATTAGAGGTCATGGAAGCAGTCAGTATCAAGACTGCCAGTGATTTATCCCCTGATTAGAGAAGATATTAAACATCTGTTGGATCATTTGAAAATTAAAAAAGCAATCATATGCGATATTCAATCGATGGCTCTATCGTATTGGAATATTTGCTGTGTTGTGCAGATAGGGCTCTTGGAGGCATTGTAATAAGTGGAATGAATAAGGGATAAATATGTAAAGCAAAAGATTCTTTAGGAATATCACTTGCAAAATTGCATGTGCGGAATTAAAGTTCAATGACCATGCAAAGCCAAATCCCTTCCCAAGCAGCAAATGACTTAAATGGATTAAGCATTTTATCCATACACATACTGTTTGATTCTTTTGATTACATAATCCGATCCATTAAAGTGCAATGTAGTTATTTCTGTCTTTTACAATTGAAAATATCATAAATCTAATGGAGTGAAAAAATTGGGAAAAGATCAAACTAAAAAAATTCATTTAGTATTACTATCGTTAGTTACTGCAGTTTTTATTTGGTCAGTTATTCAGCCGGAAGGATACTTGATATGGACAATGGAAGTCCTTCCTGCGGGTGTGTTATTGATCATCTTAATAGCCACATATAATAAGTTTCGCCTCACCACTTTATCCTATATTATTATTGCAATTCTATCTATTACTATGTTCATCGGCGCCCATTATACTTACTCAAAAGTTCCTCTATTTAATTGGATAAAAGATCATTACGATCTAAACCGGAACCAATATGATCGGTTTGGGCATTTTCTAAAAGGTTTATATGCGATTGTGATTAGAGAAATAGTAATACGTAAAACCCCGCTTAAAAAAGGGCCGTGGTTATGGGCTGTCACATTAAGTTTTGCACTTACTATTGCCTCCTTATATGAAATTATAGAATGGTTAGCTACAATAATTTCAAAAGGCGGAAAAGCTTCAAAGGACTTTTTAGGAACACAAGGTGATATTTGGGATGCACAATGGGATATGTCGTTAACATTAATAGGCTCTATCATTGTACTGCTAACCTTCTCAAAACTACATAACAATCTGTTAAGAAAAAAGAATTTTTCAATCGATTAAAAGAGAAAAAATCCTAATATTTACAAAAAATGAGTTAATAAGGAATGGAATTTTCTGCTAGGTTAAGAATGAATTCATTTAAACAAAAGGACCAAACACCATCCCAAATATTATTGGTTCGTTCCTGGTTCCTCTCTGTCAATTTAATCAAAGTGTTAATAAACAAAGTTACCCCTACAGATATCCCCGCGTTGCAAGATACTTTTTGTAAGAATCATTTTTTAACCCATAAATAAATACAAAACGAGTCTTTTTTCGATATCAATATCATCAGCAAGTCAATGGGAGAACAAATTCCAGAACATTGATTGATTTAAATACTTTAAAGTTCATTAAATATATCTTCTTTTCTAGATACATAAAATTCCCTCTTAAACAAGCATCGTCTAGTTAAGATCCTGTTGTTTCTTTATATATGTATCAAAAACAAGACATAAAAAATTTGTTTAATGGAAAAATAAATAAAACAGTCTTCAGTATGTCAGTGAAGATTTGAAATGCTGGTTCAATAAATAGGTGGAAGGATGATTTAATGACATCTTCACAAGAAAAAAGTGTTCAAAAATCAAAACCAGTCATTATGCTTGTTATTGATACATTAATGGACCCACCCCTACATGAGGCCATTAAAAATAATCGAGCACCAGCATTCAAGTATTTAATGGAGAACGGCATGTACTTTTCAGATGTTGTCAGTCCTTTTCCAACAATGTCTGTTAATGTTGACACAACAATACTTACTGGTACCTATTGTAATGACCACCATTTACCCGGACTAGTTTGGTTCAATAAAAAAGAAAATCGTCTCATAAATTATGGTAGTCATATTCGTGAATTATGGAAACTTGGTCTTAGTCGATCTCTGGAAGATATCTTATTTCACATGAATGGTAATCATATCAGTAAGGGAGTAAAAACCATACATGAGGAGTTAGAGGACAAAGGTAAAGAGTCGGCTTCGATTAACGCACTCGTGTATCGAGGGAATACATCCCACTCTTATAAATTGCCAAAATTATTAACATGGTTTACTTCTATTCAAAAAGACCGTTCAACATTAGGCGCTAAAGTTTTTACCTATGGTTCATTAAAAAACATAAGTCGATCTAAACGGTATCAACGACTTTGGCAAAGGCTCGGGTTTAACAGTTCTTCTTCAGTTCAGGAATTAACTTATTTAATTAACAAAAATCAACTTCCTTCCTTTACGATTGCCTACTTTCCTGATCTTGATCAAAGTGTTCATAAACATGGACGTATGGATGTAAAAGGAATTGAAAAAGTCGATCAACATTTACAAAAGATTCTTAATGCATATGATTCATGGGAAGAAGCATTACAGAACAATATATGGATTACAATAGGGGATAATGGACAAGCTTGGATTGAGTCTGAACGTAAAGTGGCTTTAATCGATCTTAAGAAAATGCTAGGGGCATATCGAATTATGAAACTAAAGAAAGGGATTCAACAAAAAGATCAGATTGTGCTTGCCGTAAATGAACGTATGTCATATATTTACACATTAGATACAAACACGTTACCTATAAATAAGCTTATACAAGAGCTAGATAATGATAAACGAATTGACGTGATTGCATGGCTGGAAGGGGCAACTATTAAGGTCAAGTCTGGTGGAAAAAAAGGAGAACTTCATTATCGAAAAGGTGGAGAATTGATTGATATATATAACCAGACATGGTTTGTTGAAGGGGATCATGGACTATTAGATATTACTGTAAATGACAATCAAATTCTCTACGGTGACTATCCAGATGCGTTGGGCCGATTATATAGCAGCTTACATTCACATGAAGGGAATTTCATCATAGTCAGTGCTAAACCAGGCTATGAATTTATTGGTGAAGGCTCACCTACCCACGTAGGAGGGGCTAGCCATGGAGGATTGCACCAACAAGATTCTTTAGTACCTTTGATTATAACAGGTACACGTTCAACACCAGCATATTTACGAATGGTAGATATAAAAGAATGGGTCTTATCGTTAATTAGTTAAAGCAAAGGATACTTATACAAAATGGCTTTAAATGAATGAAAGCTTTTTTAATTTAGTAAAGAAGATTTGCTGCTGTGACAAATGTCTAATCCATAAGTCGAGCTGTTCCATCGCCATAATCTTTTAGAGATTACACATGCACGCACTACCCGATTTGCATAAAGTGTTACAAGATTGGGGCAGCGTGCTTCCTTTTTAATGTCTTTTTTTTCTGAAAGTATTAAAAAATCGACAAGAGCAATCAAGATATGCGAAGCCAGATATACTTGATCTTTCCAAATGGCGGATTCTTCATAAAGTAAATGATGATACAGTTGGGATCAAACCGTATTTGAAACGACACAATGGAAATTAGCAGATGGCAGAAGTGAAATTTATCTTATAATCTATTACAAAACCAGGTCGAATATTTAAAAAAGCAATATCCAAATCTGTAAGAGGAGGAGGTATACCGAGTTAATCCAATCGATATCAACTCATTGATTCCATGAAGGAGCTTTACCTCATTACTTGGTTAGCTGAAATGGCGGGGATACAGCATTCTGGTTACTACAAATGGGTGAAAAATGGGGGGGCAGTCAAGCCGCGCGAAAAAAGAAAAATCATTAAAACAACAGATTTACCTATTCATCAAGAACATAAGGAATATGGCTATCCTCGTATGAAAATTGCTTTACAAGAACGAGGCTTCTTTGTGAATCCTAAAAAAATGTATTGATTAATGCATAGCTCAGTGTACAATCCATCATTCGTAAGAAACGCCGCTTCTATAAAGGAGTTAATTCTTGGCTATAGAAAACTCTATTTATTTTCATAACTATCAACGCTTTCAAAAATGGCTCAGCCACCTAGCACCAGTTGAATTTCGATGCCAGATGGCATAGTCTTTTATAGCTGTACGGTTTACTGATTTTCCATTTGCTGACCTATTTCCTTTTCCGCTATATATTGATTGGCATCTTTTAAGTCGGTATATTCATCGATTGAATCACCGGGAATAAATTTCTTATTCGGGTACTGATTGTCGGTCTGGATTGTGACGGCCTGTTTGTCGCGGCCGTTCGCTGTATACGTATGATCCTTTTTTTTTGCCAAATGATTTGCTCCTTTCTGTACGTGCTTATGTATAGCATGTTCTATTATTAAAAAAATATTGGAGCCAGTATGCCTTTATATCCTCAAGAGAGTCCCTTCCTAAAAAAGTCATAATTCCGGTATGTGCAGCTTAAAAATGTAGTAGGCCGGAATAGGGGTGGGGAAGTGATCATAGACGGGGTTTTTTCTGGAGGAGGGGTCAAGGGGTTTGCGATGGTAGGCGCTGTACAGGTTTTGGAAGAAAAGGGTTTCACTTTTCAGCGAATAGCCGGATCAAGCGCCGGATCGATCGTAGCGGCCTTCATAATGGCGGGCTACTCCGGGAAAGAAATTGAACATATTCTGGAAGATTTAGACATTGGTGATTTCCTTGATAAGCGGCCTTTCTTGCCTTTTCCCTTCGCTAAATGGCTGATGATGTATTGGAAACTGGGCCTATATAAAGGGGATGCTCTGGAAAAATGGATTCATGAGAAGCTCCGTGCACGAGGGGTCGTAACCTTTAAGGATATTCCGGATCATTCCCTGCGTGTAATTGCTTCAGATATTACGAATGGCAAGCTTGTGGTCCTGCCTGATGATCTTGTTCAGTATCAGATTAATCCAAAGAATTTCCCTGTAGCTAAGGCAGTGAGGATGAGCTGCGGCATTCCTTACTTTTTTGAGCCGGTAAGACTGAAGGGGAAGCGCGGCGAGAATATATTCATTGACGGCGGAATCTTAAGCAACTTTCCAATGTGGCTGTTCGATTCACCTGAAGGGAAAAAGGTGAGACCTGTTATCGGATTGAAACTGACGGGCGAAGATTATGCTGAGCCTCAAAGAATCCGAAATGCGGTTGAAATGTTTACCGCCTTATTCAGGACGATGAAGGACGCTCATGACTCTCGGTATATTTCCAAACGGCATGTGAAAAATATCGTTTTCCTCCCGGTTAAGGGTGTCTCTGCCACTGACTTTTTAGTGAATGACGAAAAGCGGGAAGAATTGCTCCAAATTGGAAGACTTCATACGATGGAGTTTTTGAAAAAATGGGGATATTGAATGAACAAAAAGAGAAATCGGACCTTTAAAAGGAGGCCCGATTTCTCTTTTTGTTTTTTTTTCCTTCTATAACAGTTAACTGAACATCAGATTTTCGTCTTGAAATGGGTCTCTTCTTCGATTTAGCGCTGGAGAAACTGGCCACATTGCTTTCTTTTGTTTTGGCTGAACGGCTTTTGTGGCGCTTTTTGGACTGTCTGGCCGCTTTTTTGAAAGACCTTTGCTCTTTTTTATCGGGTCCGGCATTTGTTAATCGGGTATAAATCATATAAATAACCCCTATCACTGCTGCGCCTATCAGGATATTCCTGAAAAATCCGATTGGGTTGGATACGAGGCTCATGGTAATTCCGAGGATTCCGAGGGTAATGATCCCAAACATCAGATATGATAAAGAACGATTCACAAAGACACCTCCTTAAGAGCATCTTAAGCATTTTTACCTTATTTTAAACCCATTCAGTATAAATATTCTTGAATTCTGTATCCTCTGTTATTTTTTTACACTATATCTTCTGCTCCTAAACCTTCTCGCTGTTTTTTTTCGAGGCTGAGCAGTTCATTGAACGAAGCCAAAGCAACTTCTACCTGACTGTCATCGGGCTCTTTTGTGGTTAATAGCTGGAGCCATAATCCAGGATAGCCGAGAAAACGAAGAACAGGAATATCCCTTACTTTATTTGTCAGCTGAAGAACTTCGAACGAAATACCCAGTACGACAGGAATCAGCAGAACCCGGTTTACGACCCGCACCCAAAGAGGGTCGACAGGAACGAGCATATATACGAATACCCCGACAATTACGGTGAACAGGATAAAACTGCTTCCGCAGCGATAATGAAGCCTGGAGCTTGCCTGGACATTTGCCACTGTCAGTTCTTTGCCGCTTTCATAACAGTTTATGACTTTATGTTCGGCTCCATGATACTGAAAAACGCGTTTGACTAATGGTGTCAATGAAACGAGATAAATATAAACTAAAAGAAGGATTAGCTTGAAAAGGCCTTCAATCAGAATCTGGGAAGTATCACTCTTGAATATCGGTTTAGTGAATTCCGCGAGAAATACAGGGATCAAGGTGAAAAGCAGTTTTCCGAAGAGGAAAGAAAGCACTCCAACCACAGCGACACCCAGCCACAAACTCAGTTTAGATGTCTCTTTTTCTATTTTCTCCGTACTGGCATCATTTTCCTTCTCTTCTTCATACTGTTCAGATGAAAAGTTTAGATGCTTTGAACCAGTTGCGCTCGATTGGATCAGAGCAACAATGCCCCGGAGGAAGGGGATCTTTTTTAATCGGTCCATGGCAGGGCTGGCCTTTCTAGGGAGACGGTAATAAGCGATCGTTGAATCTTTACGGCGGACTGCCGTGACTGTATGGCGTTTACCGCCGAACATTACACCTTCAACGACTGCCTGCCCGCCGTAGACGGGTTTTTGAACCTCTGACATGCTGACACCAACCTAATTAAGTATTTCACGTAGCTTCCGAATCGGTGAAGTTGCGTGTTTAGATTCATGATACCTAAAAAAACAGAAAACCTCTACTATATCTGTTTGTCCAAATGAAGAAAAAGAAAATATTTCTATTTAGGACGGGCATACTAAAGCCGGAGGTGTCAAAGATATGCAAAATCATCCAAAATCAGCCCATTCTTCAGGAGGGGTCTTGCTGCATTCCGCCGTGACCGGATTTACAGGCGGAGCGCTTGCCTGCATAGCTGCACTGCTGGCAAAATACTTTAACCTGATGGAATTCACGCCCCTATTTCTTCTTACATCCTGGTCGGACCTAAACTGGATTGACCGGTGGCAGGGAAAGGCGGCCGTTATCTTGCTGAGCGGAATTCTGTCTGTTTTGCTGGCTTTATTCTATTACTTGTTGATGAAGCGGATAAAAAGTATGTTTGGCGGCCTGTTTTTCGGAATTATTTGCTGGCTGCTGGTTATGTATGCGTTAAATCCGATGTTCTCCGATCTTCCGGCTGTTCAGGAAATGTCCAAGAATTCAATCATCACGAGCATATGCATTTTTTTACTGTATGGAGTATTCACAGGTTTTTCTATTTCGTTTGATTATCATGAATTCCATCGCCCGGAAGAACGGTTACATGAATCTGAGCGCTAAATAGAGTCCTCTGAAAAAAGTAGTAAGACAATTTATAGGTGTGTTAGAATATTCTTGTAAAGCATATCGTTTACTTTTATAAAAGCGGGTGTTGGCATGACAAGGATATTACTAATCAACGGTCCGAATCTTAACCGTCTGGGAAGCAGGGAACCGGCTCATTATGGTTCTGCAACGCTTAAGGATGTAGAAGAGGCGCTCAGCCGGAAGGCTTCGGAGCAAGGTGCGGAACTGAGCTGTTTCCAGTCCAATCATGAAGGAGCCCTTATCGATAAACTTCATTGGGCGGAAGATGAAAGTATCGATGGGATAATACTGAATCCAGGCGCTTTTACCCATTACAGCTATGCGATAAGGGATGCGATTGCCGGTATAGACGTGCCGGTCATTGAAGTTCATATTTCAAACATACATGCCAGGGAGAGCTTCCGTCATCAATCAGTAACGGCTGCTGTGGCAGCGGGGCAGATTGTCGGTCTGGGCGTATTTGGATATGAACTGGCGCTAGAAGCGGCAATAAATTTGGCAAGGGGGGAGCATGATGGATAAATTAACTCGTTTAAGAGAGGCAATGGCAAAGGTTCAGGTCGATGGTTTTTTGATTACAAGTACATATAATCGGCGCTTTTTAACGAATTTCACCGGCAGTGCGGGTGTTGTTCTGGTTTCTGGGAACGAAGCAAAATTCATCACCGACTTTCGCTATGTTGAACAGGCAGGCAAGCAGGCAGCCGGTTTTGAAATCGTGCAGCATAAAGGGACCATTATAGAAGAAGTAGGCAGGCAGGCAGAAGCGATGGGGATTGCCCGTCTGGGATTTGAACAGGATCATGTAACATATTCCTCCTACAGCGCGTATTCATCCGCCGTTAAAGCTGAGATGGTTCCTATATCAGGTGTCATAGAGAATTTACGCTTGATTAAGACAGCGTCAGAGATTAAGATATTAAAGGAAGCGGCAGCAATTGCCGATGCAGCATTCACTCATATTCTCGATTATATCCGTCCGGGCGTGACAGAACTCGAAGTATCCAATGAACTGGAATTTTTCATGAGGAAACAAGGAGCGGCTTCTTCTTCTTTCGATATTATAGTCGCTTCAGGCAAGAGATCTGCTCTGCCGCACGGAGTAGCTACGGATAAAGTAATTGAACAGGGTGATTTCGTCACACTGGATTATGGTGCTTATTTTAATGGGTATGTATCCGATATAACCCGTACATTAGCAGTCGGCCGTCCGGATGAAAAACTGGCAGCTATTTATGATATCGTTCTGGAAGCCCAGCTGAGGGGGATGGCAGGCATCAAGCCTGGCATGACCGGCAGGGAAGCGGACGCACTTACGCGTAATTTAATTGCTGAAAAAGGCTATGGTGAGTATTTTGGCCATTCCACAGGACACGGAATTGGCTTAGAAGTGCATGAAGGTCCCGCTTTATCAGTACGGTCAGATATTATCCTGGAGCCTGGAATGGCGGTGACGGTGGAACCAGGGATTTATTTGCCGGGAACCGGCGGTGTACGGATAGAAGATGATATCATCATAACGGCAGAAGGTAATGAATCGCTAACCAAGTCAACGAAAGAATTAATCATTCTGTAAGTAGTAGTGTAGGAGGACAAAAAATGATTTCTGTAAACGATTTTCGTACAGGCGTAACAATTGAAGTAGATAATGGAATTTGGCAGGTAATTGATTTCCAGCACGTTAAACCAGGTAAAGGGGCGGCTTTTGTCCGTTCTAAACTGCGCAATCTAAGAACTGGAGCGATTCAGGAAAAGACATTCCGTGCAGGAGAGAAAGTGGCGAAAGCCCATATTGAAAACCGCAAAATGCAATATTTATATGCGAGCGGAGACAGCCATGTGTTTATGGATGCCGAGACATATGACCAAATCGAACTTCCTGCTTCTCAGATTGAACGGGAATTGAAATTCTTGAAAGAAAACATGGATGTTCATATCATGACGTTCCAAAGCGAAACAATCGGTGTTGAGCTTCCAAACACAGTTGTACTGGAAGTTGCCGAGACAGAACCGGGCATTAAAGGAGATACATCTTCAGGCGGCACAAAAACAGCCGTAATGGAAACTGGCCTTGTTGTACAGGTGCCATTCTTCATTAACCAAGGAGATAAATTGATCATCAATACTTCTGAGGGCACATATACTTCTCGCGCATAAAAATTCAGGTCCGGGACACAGTTCCCGGACTTTTTTTGAAATAGGACATGTTCTATGGCGCAATGGAGCGAAGAACTTGCTGCGAATAAAGAATTAAACACTTCAGGGGAGGGAGTCGCAGGCCATGCAAAAAATCATCCCGGCATCACGGAACATGAAAGAGTTTGAGAGATTCCTGAAAAGCCCCTATGAATTAGGGGTGTTTTTGGAACTGCATATCTCCATGCTTAAATCTGTCCAATCACTGGCCCGGCAGCATAATAAAAAAATGATTTATCACCTTGATCTCATTCATGGGGTTAAAAGTGATGAAGCTGGAACTGAATTTATTTGCCAGGAGTATAAGCCATACGGAATAATATCGACAAAAGCAAATGTCATTATAACTGCTAAGAAAAAAGGTGTGAAAGCCATTCAGAGGCTGTTTCTGATTGATTCGCATGCCCTTGAGAAGAGCTTGGCGCTGGTAGCTAAAACCCGTCCGGATTATATAGAATTGCTTCCTGGAGCCATGCCGCAAATTATTGAGGAAATTGCGGGGACATCCGACATTCCGATCATGGCTGGCGGATTCATTCGAACGAAGCAAGATGTAGAAGCAGCATTGCAGGCAGGAGCGCTTGGAGTGACAACATCTGACGTCCGCCTTTGGGAGTAAAGGATTTTACTATGAATTTCTGACTGTGGTGAAATATGATTGACAGGGCTTTCATCTTATACTATATTGGTTTTAACTAAGTTAATAGATTGTGTCGAGAACTGGAGATTCACAAGGGATATCCTGCAGCGGCAGGTGTATTTGGTGTGAATCTCTTTTTTGTTCCGGTGTGGGAAAAGCCGCAGGTTTTTTATGACTTTTCTCTCATAAACAGACATTTTTCCTTATATTTGAAAGCGGTTGCTTTTCATATAGCCGAGGAAGGTATTGCTTGGGGAAAACATTCAGAAAGGTGGAGACAGCATGACAGCATTTTGGGGCGAAGTAGTTGGAACCATGATTCTCATTCTTTTAGGAAACGGTGTAGGCGCAGGAAATACATTGAAGAAAACTTTTTCAAATGGTTCCGGCTGGATTGTGATTACAATCGCCTGGGGGCTGGCCGTAACAATGGGTGTGTATGCCGTGGGCAATTACAGCGGAGCGCATCTGAATCCAGCCGTTTCAGTGGCTATGGCAATGACGGGGAATTTTGCCTGGAGCGATGTCCCCCTTTATATCCTTGGGCAGTTGCTTGGCGCCATCCTCGGTGCAAGTCTTGTATTCCTTCAGTATTTGCCGCATTGGAAAGTAACAGATGACCCTGGTGCTAAATTGGGCATCTTTGCAACGGGACCGGCAATCCCTCATACAATGGGCAATCTTCTTAGTGAAATTATCGGAACTTTTGTCTTGGTTATCGGTCTTCTCACAATTGGTGCAAATGATTTTACAGAAGGGCTGAATCCTCTTGCAGTCGGCTTGCTGATTGTGGTTATCGGAATGTCCCTTGGCGGTACTACTGGCTATGCGATTAATCCAGCCCGTGACCTGGGTCCAAGGATTGCTCATTTTCTGCTTCCGATTCCGGGTAAGGGATCATCGAATTGGAAGTATGCGCCGATTCCGATCATTGGTCCGTTAGTCGGCGGGGGAACGGCGGCCGTGTTCTACCAGGCTGTCTTTTTAGGGAAAGTCGGCGTCTCTTTCTGGGTAATGCTGGCCATTCTGTGCCTGACATTAATTACAGCCGGAATTATTGATAAAAAGAGGTCTAATTCTGCAGAATTGAATTATAGGTTAAAATAATGGGTAGTGAACGAGATAAAGGAGATGAAAAGAGATGGAAAAATATATTCTTTCATTAGATCAGGGAACAACAAGTTCAAGGGCGATTTTATTTAATAAAAAGGGAGAAGTTGTCCACGTAGCCCAAAAAGAGTTTCAGCAAATTTTCCCTAAACCGGGCTGGGTTGAGCATAATGCGAACGAAATATGGGGATCCATCCTTTCTGTTATTGCGAGCTGCCTTTCTGAATCAGGCATCAAACCGGAACAAATCTCTGGAATCGGAATCACAAACCAGCGCGAAACAACTGTCGTTTGGGATAAAAATACGGCTAAGCCGATATATAATGCGATTGTTTGGCAGTCCAGGCAAACAGCTGAGATTTGTGACCAATTGAATGCGGAAGGCTATAATGATTTGTTTAAGTCCAAAACCGGACTGCTTATAGATGCTTATTTCTCGGGTACAAAAGTGAAATGGATCCTTGACAATGTAGAAGGTGCAAGAGAGAAGGCGGAGAAGGGGGATTTATTATTCGGAACAATCGATACATGGCTAGTCTGGAAGCTTTCGGGCGGGAAAGCGCATGTAACTGATTATTCGAATGCTTCCCGGACGCTCATGTTCAATATTTATGATTTGAAGTGGGATGACGAATTGTTGGGAATTCTGGATGTGCCGAAATCTATGCTTCCGGAAGTTAAGCAGTCATCCGAGGTTTACGCCGAGACGATCGACTATCATTTCTTCGGCCAAAATATTCCGATTGCCGGTATTGCCGGTGATCAGCAGGCTGCCCTATTTGGCCAGGCCTGCTTTGAAAGCGGCATGGGCAAGAACACATATGGCACAGGCTGCTTTATGTTAATGAACACTGGGGAGAAGCCGGTTAAATCGGAACATGGTCTATTGACGACGATTGCCTGGGGCGCAGACGGCAAGATCAATTATGCGCTGGAAGGAAGTATCTTTGTTGCCGGTTCAGCCATCCAATGGCTGCGGGACGGCTTGCGGATGGTGAAAAGCTCTGCTGAAAGCGAAAAGTATGCCAAGCGTGTAACTTCTACGGACGGCGTATATGTTGTTCCTGCTTTTGTCGGCTTAGGAACACCATACTGGGACAGCGATGTTAGAGGAGCTGTCTTCGGGCTGACTCGGGGAACCAAGAAGGAGCATTTTGTTCGGGCTACGCTTGAAGCATTGGCGTATCAAACACGTGATGTAGCAGCGGTAATGGAGAAGGATTCCGGAATTGCACTTAAACGGCTTCGGGTAGATGGAGGAGCGGTACGCAACAATTTCCTCATGCAATTCCAGAGCGACCTGCTGGATGTGCCTGTTGAACGTCCGACTATCAATGAAACAACAGCATTGGGTGCAGCTTATTTGGCTGGCCTGGCAACAGGATATTGGAAGGACCAAGAGGAGATTTCTAAGCAGTGGAATTTGGATAAGGAATTTACTCCTTCGATGGAAGAATCAGAACGGGAAGATTTATACACGGGCTGGAAAAAAGCGGTTAAAGCAGCGCAAGTATTTAAATAATTGCTTTTCCCTTGAAATAAATTCTTGATGGAGTATAATGAAGGTAAGTTAATATTCGGGCGGAGATTTGGAGAGGCCATGACAGTATAGGGGGAACTATGCTGTTGTGGCCTCTCTTTTGTTATGCTCAGAAGTATTAAAGCCTGAATATTGGGGTAAAAGAGAGATATGATGAGAGGGTGGGATAAATGGCATTTACTAATCTGAAACGAACTGAGATAAAAGAAAAATTGAAGAAGCAAGAGTATGATTTGCTTGTAATCGGCGGAGGTATCACAGGATCCGGCATTTCTTTGGATGCAACAACAAGGGGTATGAAAACGGCTTTAGTGGAAATGCAAGATTTCGCTGCCGGTACTTCAAGCCGTTCCACTAAGCTGGTACACGGCGGCCTGCGCTATTTGAAACAATTTGAGGTGGGCATGGTGGCTGAAGTAGGGAAGGAACGTGCGATTGTCTATGAAAACGGCCCCCATGTTACCACACCTGAATGGATGCTTCTTCCTTTCCATGAAGGAGGTACATTCGGAAAGTTTACGACGTCCATCGGGCTGAGAGTCTATGATTTTCTTGCGGGAGTAAAGCGGGCTGAGCGCCGTTCTATTCTTACGAGGGAAGAAACAAGCCGAAAAGAGCCGCTTGTCAAAAAAGAAGGCCTGCTTGGAGGCGGATATTATGTAGAATACCGCACGGACGATGCCCGGCTGACCATTGAGGTAGCGAAGAAGGCTTCCGAACTGGGAGCGGATTTGCTGAATTATACGAAAGTAGTCGACTTCACTTATGAGAACGGAAAAGTGAATGGAGCAGTTGTGGAAGATGTCCTGACAAAAGAGAAATATGAAATAAAAGCGAAAAAAGTGATTAATGCAGCAGGTCCGTGGGTTGACAGTCTGCGTGAAAAGGATGATTCGAAAAAAGGTAAAACCCTTCACCTGACTAAAGGGGTCCATGTCGTCATTGATCAATCTAAATTCCCGTTGACCCAGGCTGTTTATTTTGATACGCCTGACGGCCGGATGATTTTTGCCATTCCTAGGGCAGGAAAAGCCTATGTGGGAACAACCGATACATTTTATGAAGAGGATCCAATCAATCCAAAGATGACGGAAGCAGACCGTGATTATATTGTGGAAGCCATTCATTATATGTTCCCTGAGGCAGGCATTACGGCAGATGACATTGAATCAAGCTGGGCCGGTGTGCGTCCGCTGATTCATGAAGAAGGCAAAGATCCTTCCGAAATCTCACGAAAAGACGAGATCTGGGTTTCAAACACAGGGTTAGTCACCATTGCCGGCGGAAAGCTGACTGGTTACAGAAAAATGGCGGAACAAGTAGTAGACAAAGTTGCCGGCCTATTTAAAGAGGAAGAAGGCATCTTGTTTGATAAAGTTCAAACGAAACATCTGCCGATTTCTGGCGGTGATATTGGCGGTTCCGGCCAATTCGAAAGCTTTGTACAGAGCACGGCATCTGAAGGTGTATCTGCAGGCTTAACCCGGGAACAGGCAGAAGGCATTGCCAGGATGTACGGTACGAATGCCAAGAAGGTATTTAATTTGGTTAAAGGAAAAGAGGCCGAAGCTAAGAAATACGGATTGCCGCTTGATCTTTATGGGAAAGCCGCTTATGCTGTCCAGTATGAAATGGCCGCAACGCCGCTTGATGTTTTAATGCGAAGAACAGGCGCCATTCTTTTCGACATCAAAACAGCCAAGTCCTTTAAAGAAGGAATCGTAAAATACATGCAGGATGTATTTGGCTGGTCAGAAAAAGAGGCATCTGCTTATAAAGAGGAAGTTGACCGTCTTATTCACCAGGCCGAAACTCCTGTGAAGTCTTAAGTTGAATAGCTGGTTCAAAAAACGCTTCAGGCCTTAGCCTGGAATGAGGGCAGAACTCGAATATTTTCGAGTTTATCTGCCCTCTTTTTTCTTTTAAATAGATGTTGTAAATAGGCAGGTTGATTCCACAGTGGATGGATGCTTTCCATGGGCGGCTAAAGTCCGTCCCCGGAAAGCAAGTACTTGAAACGGATCAAGGGATTTTAACTGCAATTCATCAAGAAAAGACATTCTGACAGCTCCAGGCCTTTGCCTGGAGCTGTTTTTCGTTTTTATCGGCTATTTGAAAAACGGGCACTTTGAATACTCCCCGCCGTAAGCAGCCTACTGGCAGTGGATCGAACTTCAAAAAAGTAAAATATGTCATGTTTGAAAGCTGCAGTGCATACATATTAGTGAAACGCGGTGTATATAGGAGGGTTGTCTACTTGGAAACGATTCTAGCTCTATTGCCGAAAACGATACAGCTGCAGCTCAAGGGAATGTCACCGGATTTGTTCAGGAAAGTAGAGGAAGTCAGAATACGCATCGGAAGGCCGATTGAATTAATTGCTGAAGGGGGCCGTCCGATTTTTATCCCTTACCTGGTTCGGCCGGAAGACGGTGAAATGTTTTTAAATGAACTCAGCCAGTTCTCTCTATATACGATGGAAGAGGAATTAAAAAGAGGCTACATTACAGTATCCGGGGGCCATCGGGTCGGACTGGCTGGGAAGGTCATTCTTGAAGAAGGCCGAGTAAAAGCAGTCCGGCATATTTCCTCTTATAATATCCGGATTGCCAGACAAAAAGTAGGGATTGCCGAACCGCTTGTTCCCTATTTATATGAAGAAGGCTGGCTTCAATCCCTGATCATTGGAGCCCCCCAAACCGGAAAAACCACCATTTTGAGAGATTTGGCGCGTGTTGTTTCAACAGGCGCTGCAGAGTGGGATATCCTGCCCGAGAAAGTAGGGATTGTTGATGAACGTTCGGAGATTGCAGGCTGCATTCACGGGGTCCCTCAGTTAGACTTTGGGCCGAGGGTGGACGTGCTTGACAGCTGTCCGAAAGCGGAGGGAATGATGATGATGATCCGCTCTATGTCACCGGACGTTTTGATTGTCGATGAAATAGGCCGCCAAGAAGACTCAGCAGCAGTCATGGAAGCAGTGAATGCGGGTATCAAGCTGATGATTACCGCCCATGGAGGAACTTACGAAGAGATTTGCAAAAGGCCGGTCATATCAGAATTGCTCAGCCAGTCAATATTCAACCGAATCATTGAGCTTCGGAGAGACCGTGAAGGAAAGAGGCATTGGGCTATTCTGGACAGTGCCGGCAGGAAAATAGAAGAAAAGGCTGTGGAGGGCAGGCATGCTTAAATTGATTGGCGCTGCCTTGATCATTGCCGTGACAACCTGGATGGGATTTGAATCAGCGAAAAAATTAAGCCTCCGTCCCCGTCAGCTCAGGCAGCTGAAAGTAGCCCTCCATTCCCTTGAAGCGGAAATTATGTACGGGCATACCCCGCTGAAGGAAGCTGCGCGGAAGCTTTCCAAACAATTGATTTCTCCCCTGTCTGATCTTTTTGAGTTATTTGCCGCAGGGCTGGAATCAGGAGGCACGACTGTTAAAGAGGCCTGGGAGGGAAGCCTGCGGATGAACTGGGACAGGCTCACTTTAAAAGAGGGAGAGTTTGAAATTCTTTCCCAGTTTGGGGAAACCCTTGGCAAAAGTGATAAATATCATCAGCAGAAACAAATTCAGCTGACGATGGCCCATTTGGAGAGGGAAGAAGCAGATGCGCTAGAACGGCAGAGTAAATACGAGAAAATGATGAAAAGCCTTGGCTTTTTATCCGGGCTGCTGCTGAGTCTTCTGTTGATATAAGCAAAGCGGGGGGAATGAATGATGGGCATTGAAGTCGATATCATTTTCAAAATAGCGGGAGTGGGACTGGTAGTCGCCTTCCTGCATACCATTTTAGATCAGGTTGGAAAGAAAGAATACGCCCAGTGGGTGACCCTTTTCGGTTTCATCTATATCTTATTTATGGTTGCTTCGATTGTGGAAGATCTGTTTCAGAAAATCAAATCTGTTTTTTTGTTTCAGTAGGGGGGATACGCCATTGAAATCATAAAAATTGTCGGCATTGCCCTGATTGCCACTTTCCTGGCGCTGATCATTAAAGAACAAAAGCCAAACTTTGCGTTTCTTCTCATAGTTTTTACCGGCTGTGCCATTTTTCTTTTCTTGGCAGATAAAATTTATGAGATTATCTTGATGATTGAAAAAATCGCCCTTCAAGCAAATGTGAATATGGTGTATTTAGAAACAATCCTAAAGATCATCGGCATCGCCTATATTGCGGAGTTTGCTTCCCAGATTACAAAAGATGCCGGCCAGGGGTCGCTGGCTTCGAAAATCGAGCTGAGCGGCAAGGTGTTGATTCTGGCGATGGCCATCCCAATCTTGACTGTTATTATCGAAACAATCCTGCAGATGCTTCCCAGTTAATCAAGCCATTTTCCGTCATGGGGTGAATGTATGAAGCGATGGTTGCACTATTTATTTCTGCCGTTATTCCTAGTAATGATCATGCAGCAGGAAGTTCTGGCCGCGGAGGATATTGGAAGTGAGGAAGAAGGACAGGCAAGCGAAGAAAACCTGCAGTCTGACATGGTACAAGCTCAAGTTGATCAGATTGGGTTAGGGGAACTGAAGCAGTTTTGGGATGATATTGTGGATGAATATGGCGGTTTTTTGCCGGAAAGCCAGAAGGGAAGTCTTGTGGACTTCATCAGCGGTGAAAAGGAATTCTCGTTCCAGGAGTGGTTCAAAGGAATCGGAAAGTTTATCTTTCATGAATTTCTTGTCAATGGCAGGCTGCTCGGTTCCCTCCTCTTGCTGACAATTCTCAGCATGTTCCTTCAGTCTCTGCAAAATGCTTTTGAACAGAGTACCATCAGTAAAATTGCCTACTCAATCGTTTATATGGTTCTTATTATCCTGGGACTTAACAGCTTTCATGTCGCCATCGAATATACAAAAGAAACCATCGATGTTATGATTTCGTTCCTGATGGCTCTGATCCCTCTGTTAATGGCGCTGATAGCAGCTACTGGAGGGATGGTATCAGCGGCATTTTTCCATCCTGTCCTGCTTTTCCTCATGAATACGAGCGGGATGCTGATCCAGTTTGTTGTTCTGCCGCTCCTGTTCTTTTCGGCGCTTCTGAGCATTGTCAGCACGATGACCGAGCATTATAAAATGACCCAGCTGGCCCAGCTTCTCAGAAACTTTGCTATCGGCATTTTGGGGGCATTTATGACTGTCTTTCTTGGTGTCGTGTCCGTACAGGGCACAACTTCTGCGGTCGCAGACGGGGTAGCGCTCAGGACGGCCAAGTTCGTGGCAGGGAACTTTATCCCTGTTATCGGCCGGATGTTCACGGATGCGACAGATACGGTCATGAATGCATCTGTTTTACTGAAAAATACTGTAGGGCTGACCGGGGTCATCATCCTTCTTCTGATCACTGCCTTTCCGGCCATCAAGATCCTGATGATTTCGTTTATATATAAGCTGTCTGCAAGTCTGCTTCAGCCGCTTGGAGGCGGACCGATTATAAAGTGCCTGGACATCATTGGAAAAAGCATGATTTATATCTTTGCCTCCCTGGCGCTAGTATCCTTAATGTTTTTTCTGAGCATCACGGTCATCATAGCAGCAGGGAATATCACTCTTATGGTCAGATGAGGAGGAAATAAGTTTGAGTTTTATAGCCAGTTGGATTTCCAATATCATCATTTTTGTATTGCTTGCGACCATTCTTGATATGCTCCTGCCGAATTCCCCTATGCAGAAATACACAAAGATGGTTGTCGGGCTGCTGCTGATTGCTATTATCATCACACCGATCTTCAAGCTTTTCCAAACGGACTTTGATGAAATGCTGGCCATGGCGACAAGCGGAATGAACGAAGACGGCGGACAAAAAGATTTAGAGAATTTAACAGAATCGAAGAAAAAAGAAATACAAGCTGCCCAGGGTGCATATATTTTAGAACAAATGGCTGTCCAAATGAAGTCCCAGGTGGAAGAGGAGTTGATGGAAAAATATCAGGTTGCAATTGGAGATATCCAGATTGAGGTGAAAAATGATGAGGCGCCGAAAATCCCTGAAGAACTTCAAAAAATCACTCTCACCCTTGAGCCGGCTAGTCAAGCAGATGGAGCAAAGAACGATGAAGAAGCCGTCGAAACGATTGCTGAAGTCCAAATAGGAACTGAAACAGAAGCTCAAACAAAGCCGTTGCAAGACTCTGAACAGGTGGAGAAGTTCCTTGCCGCGCAATGGTCTGTCGAAAAGGGAATGATTGAAATTGCCGGGGAAAGGAGTGACTAGCATTGAAAAATGAAAAAGGTCCATTATCCTGGCTTCAAAAACTCTTGAATAAAGAGGGAGGCCAGCAAGACAAGAAGCCTTCCCTTTATGTGTATGCCCTGATCATCGGCTTGCTCGGCATCGGCATTATGATGGCGGGAAATCTTCTGAAGCCATCTGGAACAGAGGATGCTGGCACCGCCAGCAGCACGGTGTTTAAATCTGATGGGGAAAAGAATGAAGAGAATGTGGAGACCTTCGGGCAAAAGTCATCAGGTGACTTTAAAACAACAAGGGAATACGAAATATATTTGCAAAATGAAATGAAAGAAGCTCTTGAAACGATTGCAGGTGTAGAGGAAGTGAAGGTCGTCGTATTTGTGGATTCTTCCGAGAAGAAAGTCTATGAGAGGAATAAGGTCACTCAAAAACAGGTAACAGGTGAAACGGACAAAGAAGGCGGAAAAAGGACGGTTGAAGATACATCGGTGGATGATCAGCTCGTCATTATTAAAAATGGAGATAAAGAGGGGCCGATTATATCGGAAACTCAGAAACCTAAAGTGAACGGGGTCCTTGTAGTGGCAAAGGGAGCCGAAAATATTCAAATTAAAAAAATGGTTGTGGAAGCTGTCACGAGAGCTTTGGATGTTCCAAGCCACCGTGTATCTGTAATGCCCAAAAAATAAGGGGGAATGAACAAAATGCTTTTAAAAAAACAAACTGTTTGGCTGTTGACGATGCTGAGCCTGGTTGTAGTTCTTTCGGTATATTATTTAACATCTCCTGACGGCGGTAATCAGAATATCATGACAAATGGGCAGGAAGAAGCTGGACAGGAAAAGAAGGAAGAGAAAGCCGATACGAAAAAAGAGGAGTCAGCTAAAAATGAAAAAGAGGAATCCTCTGTCACGATTGCGTCCGGCGACGATGATTTTGATGCACTGAGGATGCAGATAGAAGATGAACGGGCTAAATTGAGCGAAGAACTCACTGCGAAAATGGGCGATACAGCTCTTACCGAAGAGGAGAGAAACGAAGCTTATGAAACCATCGAGAAAATGAGCGAGACAAAGGTACAGGAAAACATTATTGAGAACCTGATCGTTTCAATGGATTACGATGCAGCCTTGGTTCGGGTAGAAGGAAATGATATAAAAGTATCAGTAAAAGCTGATAAACATTCACCGACAGAAGCGAACAACATTATCCGTCTTGTTCAAAAGGAAATCGGAAGCAGCCAGAATGTGTCCATTGATTTCCAGCCGGAGAAATAACGCACAATGCCTCGTTTTGACCGAGGCCTTTTTTTATGTTCCGAATAGTTTTTTTGGCTGGTTTGGACGCTTGAAATGTTCAAGGGCTGGCTTGGCTGCGGGGGGAGAAAGCCCTTTTATTTCAAGCTTGAGCAGGGATGAGTGAGATTTCCAGACACCTCTTATTGAAATTCTAGTAGATAATATCGTATGATAATAGTATCTGGTGCTAATTTTTTTGATATGTACAGAAAAAGTCAGTTGCCCAGATTGGCAAGAAGCAGTGGACAGAATATCTGCTCATGTCTATGTTCATGGCCGTGATCAGATGCAAATAATCCGTCTGTCTTGCTCATACTATCTAGCGGCTTGGATTTACATACAACTCTTCAAGTCAGGCAAAATTACAGATCCTAATTAAATTGAGACAAGGGGTGCCGAAATGAAAGTACAAGAAATCCGGGAAATTATTAAATTGATCGATCAGTCCAATATCACCGAGTTCGTTTTTGAACAGGATGGTTCAAAAATTACAATGAAAAAAGCAGAGGCAAATGTCGTGCAATACACTGCTGCTCCACAGCCAGCAGAAATGATTGCAGCGCCAGCAGCCGTAAGTGCAGCTCCTGCACCGGCAGCAAAGCCTGCTGAAGCTCCTGCAGCGGAAACGGAAAAGCAAGCCGATAACTTACATACAATCAATTCACCAATGGTCGGAACATTTTATGAGTCATCATCACCGGAGGCTTCAGCCTATGTGAAGGTTGGAGACAAGGTATCCGCTGATTCCATCGTATGTATCGTAGAAGCAATGAAGCTATTTAACGAAATCGAAGCAGAAGTAAATGGTGAAATCGTGGAAGTGCTTGTAAAAGACGGCCAGCTCGTAGAGTATGGACAACCTTTATTTAAAGTGAAGCCGGAATGAGGAGCTGTTTTAAATGATTAAAAAGGTATTGATCGCAAACCGCGGGGAAATTGCAGTTCGGATTATCCGGGCCTGCAGGGAATTAGGAATCGAAACAGTAGCCGTTTATTCGGAAGCAGACAGAGAAGCACTTCATGTTCAAATTGCTGATGAGGCGATCTGTATCGGCCCAAAACTGTCTAAGGACAGTTATTTGAACAAGACAAATATTTTAAGCGCAGCTAAGAAAACAGGGGCGGATGCTATTCATCCGGGCTATGGTTTTCTTGCCGAGAATGCAGATTTTGCAGAGCTTTGCAGGGAAGTAAATATTACCTTCATCGGACCAAGTCCAGAGGCCATTAATAAGATGGGAACGAAGGATGTTGCCAGAGAAACGATGAGGGAAGCAAATGTTCCGATCGTTCCCGGTTCACAGGGAATTATTAAAGATGCGGAAGAAGCGATCCAGCTTGCAAATAAAATGGAATACCCCGTTATTATCAAAGCGACAGCAGGCGGCGGCGGAAAAGGAATCCGTGTAGCGAGAAATGAAGAAGAACTCGTGAGTGGAATTAACATTACCCAGCAGGAAGCTGCTACGGCTTTCGGCAATCCTGGTGTTTATATTGAAAAATATATTGAAGATTTCCGTCATGTGGAAATCCAAGTAATGGCTGATAATCATGGGAATGCCATTCATCTTGGCGAACGCGACTGTTCGATCCAGCGCCGTCTTCAAAAGCTTGTTGAGGAAACTCCTTCACCTGCATTAGACGGAGAGATACGCGCTGAAATGGGAGAGGCGGCTGTAAAGGCTGCTTTGGCTGTTGACTATTCAGGTGCAGGGACTGTTGAATTCATCTATGATTACAGAAACAGAAAGTTCTATTTCATGGAAATGAATACGCGAATTCAGGTAGAACATCCTGTTACTGAAATGGTGACAGGTGTCGACTTGATTAAGGAGCAGATCCGAGTCGCTTCGGGAGAAAAACTTTCTCTTACTCAAGAGAATGTAACTTTCAGCGGCTGGGCGATTGAATGCAGGATCAATGCTGAAAATCCGGAAAAGAATTTCATGCCGTCAGCAGGAAGAATTAAAATGTACCTGCCTCCGGGCGGATATGGAGTGCGTGTTGATTCAGCAGCCTATCCAGGCTATATGATTCCGCCGTATTACGATTCGATGGTCGCTAAACTGATCGTTCATGCTCCGACCCGTAATGAAGCCATTGAGAAAATGAAACGGGCCTTGGGCGAATTTGTGATTGAAGGAGTTCACACAACGATTCCGTTCCATTTGAAGCTTCTTCAGCATGATCAATTCGTTTCAGGGGAATTTAATACCAAATTCCTTGATATTTATGATGTAATGAACTCATAATGTATAAAGAGGACTGGAGGTGTTTTGAATGAGTGAAGTAGAGAACACTTTATTGGAAATGGGTGGACACAGCAACGGATTGGGCAAGGTGGAAATTGCTCCGGAAGTTATTGAAGTAATTGCCGGCATTGCGGCATCCGAAGTGGATGGAATTGCCCATATGCGCGGTAACTTTGCTGCCGGAGTTGTGGAAAGGCTAGGAAAGAAAAATCACGGAAAAGGCGTGAAAGTCGACCTTTCCGGAGATTCAATCCAAGTAGATTTATATTGTGTTGTTAAATTTGGAGTTTCCATACCGAAGGTTGCACAAGAAGTGCAGGATAATATTCGGGAAGCACTGATGAACATGACGGCACTTGAAGTGAATGAAGTCAATATCCATGTAGTAGGCATTCAATTCGAAATGGCGAAACAGGAACCGGACTTTGGATCAGAGGTATGATTCAGCAATAGAAAAAAATCGAGGAACCCGGCGAAAGCCGGGTTTTTCAATTTTACATAACAGCACAGAATGTTTTTGAAGCATTGTGTCTCTTATGCGGAGAGATGGAATGGTATGAATCAGCAAAAACATGTAAAAGATGAAGGAATATATAAAGCTGGTCTGATATTTCACTTTTATTCAATCCTGATTTCTGGTAGAGTGTATAGGATGAAAAGAAAATACCGTTACAGGAAGCGGATGAAGACGGTATGGACGGAAAATGAACATCAAGAATGCTAAAACTTAATATTTTTTAATTCTTGTTATTTAATGTTCGTTTTTATATGGTTTTTGATATATAATAGAGATGAATAAAGGAGTAAGAATATGAAAAGAAGAACAGCCCGTGAGAAAGCCCTGCAAGCTTTATATCAAATGGATATTGCGGATACAGAAATCAATGAAGCAATGGAAAGCGTATTAGACGGTGCCGAGACCGATGCGTATTTTGAAAAACTTGTAACGGGAATCGCGAATAAGCGTACTGAGATTGATCAATTAATAACAGGAAACCTTGAAAACTGGAAATTGGAAAGACTGGCCAATATTGATAGGAATCTGCTGAGAATCGCAGCATTTGAAATGCGTTTCAGTAATGATGTTCCTGTCGGTGTAGCCATGGATGAAGCGATTGAAATTGCGAAGAGATTCGGTGATGATCAGTCAAGCCGCTTTGTCAATGCGGTTTTATCAAAGCTGAAGAACAATCCGGCGGAATAACTTGACTTCACTCGCCTACTGTCTCTTACGCACTTTCTTCATAGATTAACAGGCAGGAGGAATAGGCGAAATGACAGCTCAAATTATCAATGGTAAAGAAATCGCAGAAAAGGTAAGGGAAGGACTGAAGTCCGATGTACAGGAATTAAGGGAAAACGGGATTGTTCCCGGACTTGCCGTAATCCTGGTTGGCGATAATCAGGCTTCCCAGACTTATGTAAGAAACAAGCAGAAGGCATGTGAGGAACTGGGCATGCATTCGATCTTGATTAAACGGTCTGCTGAATTGACTGAAGAAGAGTTAATGAAAGATATTCAGGATTTAAACCTCGATGACAGCATTCATGGCATTTTGGTCCAGCTGCCTCTTCCAGGTCACATCAACGAAAAGAAAATCATCGAAGCAATTTCTCCTGAAAAAGATGTTGATGGTTTCCATCCCATTAATATCGGCCGCATGATGACAGGCCAGGATGCTTTTCTCCCTTGCACCCCGTATGGAGTGATGGTTATGTTGGAACATATTGGATATGAACTTGAGGGACGGCACGTTGTGATTGTCGGCCGCAGTAATATCGTCGGTAAACCGGCTGGGCAGCTCTTCTTGAATGCGAACGCCACTGTCACCTATTGTCATTCCAAAACAAATGATTTAATTTACCATACAAAACAGGCGGATGTCATTGTAGCTGCAGTTGGTAAAAGAAACACAATCACCAGCGATCATGTGAAAGACGGCGCCGTCGTTATTGATGTGGGAATGAACCGGGATGAGGATGGCCGTCTCTGCGGGGATGTGGCTTTTGAAGAAGTCAGCCAGAAAGCTTCTTATATCACTCCGGTACCAAAGGGAGTCGGTCCGATGACCATTACGATGCTCTTGCAGAATACCGTAAAGGCTGCCCGGAAAAGTAAGGAATTGCAGCTAAAAGCTTAAAAAGTCATTAAAATATTCGAAGAAGCGGCCACCTTGTTTTATAATAACAGGAGACCGCTTTTTTTATTGGGAAGCATGTGTACTTTCCTTATAAATGGTTTTAGATGAAGGAAGTATACTCTGCGGCCGCCTTGGCATTTTAATGCAGAAATAATGCCAGGCCTCACAAAGGAGAAGGTTATGACTGAACAACAATATCTGAGTGTATCGGCATTGACAAAATATATTAAACGAAAGTTTGATGCAGATCCTCATTTGCAAAATGTATACATAAGAGGAGAACTGTCCAATTTCAAGCAGCATACGAGCGGACATATGTATTTCACCTTGAAGGATGGCAGATCACGCCTGCTGGCTGTCATGTTTGCAGCCCAGAATAAAGGGATGAAGTTTAAACCTGAAAACGGCATGAAAGTGCTCCTGAAGGGAGATATCAGTGTTTATGAAGCATCCGGCCAATACCAGCTCTATGTGAAGAGTATGGCGCCGGATGGAATCGGCGATCTGTACCTCGCTTATGAGCAGCTCAAAAAAAAGCTGGAGGAAGCGGGACTGTTTGCGGATCAACATAAAAAGACCATTCCGGCTTACCCGAAATCGGTGGGAGTTGTCACCTCTCCGACAGGGGCCGCTTTACGGGATATCCTCACTACAATCAAACGGCGCTACCCGATAGCGAATATTATTCTTTATCCCGCCCTTGTTCAAGGTGAAAATGCAGCTAGATCGATTGCTGGTGCGATTTCAAAGGCCAATGAACGGGCTGAGACAGATGTGCTGATTGTCGGAAGAGGAGGGGGTTCCATTGAAGAGCTGTGGGCCTTCAATGAAGAAGTTGTAGCCGAATCCATCTATGATTCAGATATCCCTGTCATTTCAGCGGTGGGACATGAGACGGATTTCACGATAGCCGATTTTGTAGCAGATCTTAGAGCGCCGACTCCTACTGCTGCAGCTGAATTATCTGTTCCGCATTTGAATGAATTGCTGGAGCGGCTGATGAACCGGAAGAACCGGCTTACGAGATCGTTCCAGGAATTGATGAATCTGCAGCGGACGAGAATTGCGAGACTTGAGAAATCCTATGCCTTTCGCTATCCTCAGAAGATGTATATGGAGAAGCTTGAACAGCTTGACCGGGCAGATGAAAGACTCGCAAAAAGCAGCGGCCGTTATTTTCAGGCGAAAAAAGAGAGACTTGAACATATGCTGGGATTATTGAAAAAACAGCATCCGGCAGAAGGAATCAAGGAGTCCAGAGAGAAACTCGAGCAGTATAAGCGAATGCTGACGAGAAACATGAATACCATTTATACATCTAAATCACAGAAGTTTGCTTCGATGACGGCTACTTTGTCAGCGCTGAGTCCGCTGAACATCATGGAGCGGGGATACGGCCTTGTGTTCACACAAGATGACAGCTTGATTAAGAGCGCGAGTCAGGTGAAGCCGGGTGACAGAATATCCGTCTCCATCAAGGACGGCAATCTTGAGTGTGAAATTCAAACAATTAAGGAGCGCAAATACTAATGGCTGATAAACAAGAATTAACATTTGAAGAGGCAATGGAAAACCTGGAAAAAATCGTGGAGCAGCTGGAAGAAGGAGATGTGCCTTTAGAGGAAGCCATTTCGATTTATAAAGAAGGAATGGATCTATCCAGGCTTTGTCATGTGAAATTAAAATCCGTGGAAGACCAATTGACACAGATCCTTCGCGAGGACGGAGAACTGGAGAACTTTTCTATTCCGGAGGAGGAAGCATGATGGATCAAATGTCTTTTTCAGCCTTTTCCAAAGAGTATAAAAGCATCATTGAAAAAGCGGCAGCGGAATATGTACGGGGACTGAATGCCCCGGAAATCGTGAAGGAGTCCATGATTTATTCTTTACAGGCCGGCGGCAAACGAATCCGCCCTTTGCTTGTATTTGCAACCTTGGCTGCATTCGGTAAGGATTTGAACAGAGGAATTCCGGCAGCCAGCGCGATTGAAATGATTCATACGTATTCCCTTATCCATGATGATTTGCCAAGCATGGATGATGATGACCTGCGCAGGGGCAAGCCAACGAATCATAAAGTATTCGGAGAAGCTGTTGCTGTCCTTGCGGGAGATGCGCTTTTGACTTTCAGTTTTGAAGTGATTGCTGCAATGGATCATCCTGAAGTGACTGCTTCGCAAAAGTTGCAGCTGATTAAGGAGATTGCAGCATCTGCAGGAGCAAGCGGAATGGTCGGCGGACAGATTGCCGATATGGAAGGGGAGAACAAACAGCTTTCATTGGAGGAGCTTCAGTATATCCATGAACATAAAACGGGTAAGCTTCTGCAGGCCAGTGTCCTTTCTGGAGCCATCTTGGCCGGTGCAAACGAAGAACAGCTGAAGGCTTTAAAGACATTCGCTTATCATATCGGACTTGCTTTCCAAATCAGGGATGACATCCTGGATATTGAAGGAAACCAAGAATTGATCGGTAAACCTGTTGGCAGCGATGAAACAAATCATAAAAGCACGTACCCCGCCTTGCTGACGCTTGAAGGGGCTAAGGAAGCTTTGCATCATCATGTGACAAAAGCTCATGAGTCATTGAGCAGAACCGGTTTGGAGACAGAATTGTTAACCGCGCTTACAAACTTGATTGCAGACCGGGAGTATTGACATCTGGCTATTTGTGATTAGACCCTGTTTGTGATATACTCATGGTGCAAAATTATGTCAATAATAAGTGACCTGCAGTCTTGCTGTGATAAGCGATTGTCTGCTTACCCCGGCCTGAATGTGTTTTACCTGAAATGGCAGCCCTTCTTACAGGGGACGTACCTTGGGCAGATCGTTTTCAAGCAGTCTGGAGACACATCCGAGTACGTGTCAGCAGACTTGTCTGCATTTGCAGAACTTGTTCTGTATTCCTATTCATTCATTTTATGCGGCCGCCGTATTCATAAGGAACGGCGGCTGCTTTCCTATGAAGGAACTTACAGCGATTACACGAAAGCGATTGATAAAAAACAGTCATACTAAGTCTAAAAATAAAATGAACATAAAAAGATTTCCTGAAAGCGGCTTGACTTATCGTTTTGGAAATAACAGAAAGTGAGTGGTCCTGTTTGGATCTTCTATCTATAAAAGACCCTTCATTTTTAAAGAAAATGAATAATGAAGAATTAGTTGAATTGAGTTCGGATATCCGAAAATTCCTCGTGGAGAAAACCTCGGTGACAGGGGGACATATCGGCCCCAACTTGGGAGTGGTTGAACTTACTGTCGCCTTGCACAAAGAATTCAACAGTCCGAAAGATAAACTGTTATGGGATGTTGGGCACCAATCGTATGTGCACAAAATCCTGACAGGACGGGCAGGAGAATTTGACACGCTAAAAAAGCATAAAGGGCTTTGCGGCTTTCCAAAAATGGTTGAAAGCGAGCACGATGTCTGGGAAACAGGCCATAGTTCTACTTCCCTTTCGGCAGCGATGGGAATGGCAGCCGCACGCGATATCAAAAAAGAGAAAAACTTTGTTCTTCCTATTATAGGGGATGGAGCGTTGACAGGCGGAATGGCGCTTGAAGCGCTTAATCATATTGGCCATGCCAAAACAGACATGATCGTTGTCCTCAATGATAATGAAATGTCGATTGCTCCGAATGTCGGTGCCATGCATTCGATACTCGGCCGGCTGCGCACTGCCGGCAAGTATAACTGGGCGAAGGACGAGGCTGAGTCCCTTATTAAGAAAATCCCTGCTGTCGGCGGCCGGCTTGCAGCAACAGCGGAGCGTCTGAAGGACAGCTTTAAATATCTAGTGGTCAATGGCATGTTTTTTGAGGAATTAGGCTTTACCTACCTCGGACCTGTGGACGGTCATAATTATGAAGAGCTCTTTGAGAACTTAAGGTATGCTAAGAAGACAAAAGGACCAGTCCTTCTTCATGTGATCACCAAGAAAGGGAAGGGCTATCTTCCGGCTGAAAACGATACAATCGGAAACTGGCATGGTACAGGCCCATATAAAATTGAAACAGGAGATTTCGTGAAATCCCCTGTAAAAGGTCCTGCGTGGAGCTCTCTTGTCAGCGAGACGGTGAGGAAGCTTGCCCGAAAGGATGAAAGGATTGTTGCCATCACGCCTGCCATGCCTGTCGGAAGCAAACTCGAAGGTTTTGCAAGTGAATTCCCAGACAGGTTTTATGATGTCGGTATTGCGGAACAGCATGCTGCCACTTTTGCAGCCGGTCTGGCCACACAAAAAATGAAGCCGTTTCTTGCAATCTATTCCACTTTCTTGCAGCGTGCCTATGATCAGGTCGTCCATGATATCTGCCGCCAGAATCTGAATGTTTTTATCGGCATCGATCGGGCTGGACTTGTCGGCTCTGACGGAGAGACGCATCAGGGAGTATTCGATATCGCTTTTATGAGACATGTGCCGAATATGGTGCTGATGATGCCGAAGGATGAAAACGAGGGTCAGCATATGGTCTTTACAGCTATGAAATATGATGATGGCCCGATTGCGATGCGGTTCCCGCGCGGAAATGGCTACGGTGTGCCGATGGATGAAGAGCTTAAGCAAATCCCAATTGGAACCTGGGAAGTGCTGAAAGAGGGAACGGATGCCGCGATTCTTACTTTCGGAACCTCTATCCCGATGGCACTGGAAGCAGCAGCCCGGCTTGAAAAAGAAGATTACTCTGTGAAGGTCGTCAACGCCAGATTTATTAAACCGCTTGACGAAAAGATGCTGAGCGGAATTCTTGGCGAGAAAATGCCGATTCTGACCATTGAGGAAGCAGTCCTGCAAGGCGGTTTCGGCAGCCATGTTATGGAATATGCTTCTGCTCAGGGATTTTATGATGCTGTGATTGACAGAATGGGAATTCCTGACCATTTCATCGAGCATGGCAGCGTCAATGAACTTCTGGATGAAATTGGTTTTACTGCAGAGACAGCCATTGATAAAATTAAATTGCTGACACCTAAGAAAGAAAAAAGGGCCTGAAGATGAAAGTGCAAAAGGAAAGACTCGATGTATTGCTCGTAAACCAAGGCCTTGCCGAAACACGGGAAAAGGCGAAACGGATGGTTATGGCCGGTCTGGTATATGCGAATGAAGAAAGATATGAAAAGCCGGGAGAAAAAGTTCCGGTCGACCTTGAACTGAATATAAAAGGCAAAGTAATGCCTTATGTATCACGCGGCGGCCTGAAGTTAGAAAAAGCGCTTAAGGTGTTCGATTTGTCTGTTGAAGGGAAAACGATCATTGATATTGGAGCGTCAACAGGAGGCTTCACAGATTGTGCCCTTCAAAATGGAGCAGTCAAAAGCTATGCGCTCGATGTTGGGTATAATCAGCTTGCCTGGAAGCTTCGTCAGGACGAGCGTGTTAAAGTGATGGAGCGGACCAACTTCCGGTATGTCACGCCTGCTGACCTAGATGGAGAGATGCCGAATTTTTCCTGTATTGATGTGTCCTTCATTTCCTTATCCTTGATCCTCCCGGTGCTGAAGACGCTTCTGGTACCTGGGAGCGATGTAGTGACCCTTGTCAAACCGCAATTCGAAGCCGGCAGGGAGCAAGTCGGGAAAAAAGGAATCGTAAGGGATGCGAAAGTTCATAAGCAGGTAATCGAAAAAATTATAAACCTTGCCATCCGGGAAGGCTATGATGTCCATGACCTTTCCTTTTCTCCAATTACGGGCGGGGACGGAAATATTGAATTTCTGCTTCATCTGAAATGGACCGGTGACAAGGATAAAGAAGGGACGGTGCGTTTCGCCTATACGGCTGATGATGTCGTAAAGGAAGCACACAGCCAGTTTGAAAGAGAATAATTGATTTGCTCCTTCCGGCTGCGGGCTGAAGGAGCTTTTTTTTGAAGCGTGAAAAAAATGTACATTTGCATAAAAATAGACTAACATGAATAGAAGAGATTTTTCTTGAAAACTGGTGAGAATAAGGATTACATACCTGCCAAGAAGGAGAATAGAGAGGTGCTTTCTTTGAATAAAGGTCAAAGGCATATCAAAATCAGAGAAATTATAGCCAATAATGATATAGAAACTCAGGACGACCTTGTAGATGAACTGAAAGCCTTGGGCTACAATGTGACCCAGGCGACAGTATCAAGGGATATTAAGGAGCTTCACCTTGTTAAAGTGCCGCTGCTTGACGGAAGGTATAAATACAGTCTGCCTGCCGATCAGCGTTTTAATCCGCTTCAGAAGCTGAAAAGAATGCTGATTGATGCCTTTGTGCGAATTGATGCAGCCAATAATTTATTGGTCATTAAAATGCTTCCCGGCAATGCCCAGGCGATTTGCGCGCTGATTGATAATCTGAACTGGGATGAAATATTGGGAACCATTGGCGGAGATGATACATGCTTAATCATTTGCCGGTCAAATGAAGAAGCGGAAATCATTTCCCAACGATTTTTGGACATGCTTTAATAACAAGGTGGGGTGAGGAGTTTGTTAAGTGAACTTTCAATAAGGAATTTTGCTATTATTGAATCCCTTTCCGTATCATTTGATAAAGGGCTGACGGTGCTGACTGGTGAAACAGGAGCGGGGAAATCAATCATCATTGATGCAATCAACTTGCTCGTCGGGGGCAGAGGATCAGCGGAATTCATTCGGCATGGGGAGTCGAAGGCTGAAATCGAGGGTCTGTTCCAAATTGATGATCCTAAGCATCCTGTCATTGCCAAGGCGGCGGAATTCGGAATTGAAATAGGGGATGGGATGGCGGTCCTGCGCAGAGATATTTCAAGCACAGGAAAAAGTGTCTGCCGGGTTAACGGCAAGCTTGTGACCATCGCCATTTTAAGAGAAGTCGGCAGGACCTTAATTGATATTCATGGTCAGCATGAACATCAGGAGCTGATGGAAGAGCGTTTGCATCTTCCTCTTCTGGACCAATTTGGCGGCGCGAAAATTGCCGCTGCGCTTTCAGAATATGAAAAGCTTTATAAAAGATATGAAGAAGCAGCGAAACAGCTGAAAGGCTTAAGCCAGAATGAACAGCAGATGGTGCATCGCCTGGACCTCATACAGTTTCAGTATGAGGAAATTACGAATGCCGATTTAAAGCTGAATGAAGACGATGAATTGCTTGAAGAGCGCCGTAGAATCAATAATTTTGAAAAGATCCATGAGGCGCTTCAGATCAGTTATAATGCGCTGAACGGAGAACAGCATGCAGTGGATTGGCTAAGCATTGCGATGAACAATATGGAAGAGGCAGCAAATCTGGATCCGGAGCTTAAAAAAAGTTCTGAAATCGTAGCCAACAGCTATTTTATGCTCGAAGATGCCGTTACTGTCATTCGTGATCAGCTTGATTCGCTTGACTTTGATACAGAACGTGCCGATTTTATCGAAAGCAGGCTGAATGAAATCAATCAGCTGAAACGAAAATACGGCCGGACCATTGAAGAGATTCTTGAATATGCAGCCGGCATTGAGGAAGAAATCGAGAAGCTTCAAAACAGGGAGACGCATATTGTACAGCTTGAAAAGGAGCTGAAATCGATCAAGGCGGACTTACTGATCGAAGGCAGAGAGCTTTCTGAATTACGGCAGCATTTTGCGGCCAAGCTTACGGATAAAATTCAGCGGGAGCTGAAGGAGCTGTATATGGAAAAGGCTGTGTTTGAGGCGCATTTTCATCAGATAGCTAAATCCTATGATGAGTTTTCGGACCGGGATATCGGCAGAACAGGACTGGATGTTATGGAGTTTTATATTTCAACCAATCCGGGGGAGCCGCTCAAGCCGCTTTCCAAAATTGCATCCGGCGGAGAACTTTCCCGAATCATGCTTGCTTTAAAAAGCATATTCTCTAAGCATCAGGGAATCACTTCCATCATTTTTGACGAAGTGGATACAGGCGTAAGCGGCAGGGTGGCGCAGTCCATTGCTGAAAAGATTTTCAAAGTTGCTGCCGGTTCTCAAGTTCTCTGTATATCTCATCTTCCACAGGTAGCTGCGATGGCTGACACTCATTTGTTCATTGCCAAGAATGTCAGAGAAGGAAGGACGAATACGTCGGTAACTCCGCTCCAGCAGGATGAAAAGATTAAAGAAATCGGACGGATGATATCAGGAGTCGAAATTACCGATCTGACGAAGCAGCATGCAAATGAACTGATCCAGCAGGCGAACAAAATAAAAAAGGCGCATCTTGTATAAACCAAGGGCGCTATCTTGTAAAGCTATCCAAATTCGGATAGCTTTATTTTTTTTCGTCTGTTATAAACAGGCCTCTCAAAGGCCACATTAAAGATGTAGCCATAAAGTGTGCAAATAGCGAGGAGAGTGAAAAACATTGAAAGCAGCACGGACCAAAAGAATCATTGGTGGGATTCTCCTTATTTCGCTATTAACTTTAGGGTTATACCAGCCATTTCGTGATTTTTTCTTAATTCCCAATCAGGTTGTTTTATTTAAAGACAGCCAGTATCAAATAGCAAATACTGCACCGGTCACCGCAAGGGTGCAGGACGAAAATGCCGGTCTTTCCGTCAGTAAGAAAGGGAGCGAGCTGACTGTCCGGGCTGATGAACCGGGAAGCAATGTAATGATGCTCGAGGTTGCCGGATTGCCGGTAAAAAAAGTTGATGTTCGCGTCCTGAATGATTTTAAGGTAATTCCTGGCGGACAGTCGATTGGTGTAAAGCTGAATACCCTTGGAGTTTTAGTAGTCGGGCATCATTTGGTGCAAACAGAAGAGGGAAAAAAATCCCCTGGTGAAGACGCCCATATTCAGGTGGGAGATATCATCACTGAGATTAATGGCACGAAAATCAAGAAGATGGGGGATGTAACCCCATTTGTCCAGCAGGCAGGCAAAACAGGAAAGCCGCTTGATATCCTTATCAACCGTGATAACCAAACGTTAGAGCGAAAGCTGCTGCCTATGAAAGACAAATCAGAAGGGACCTATAAGTTAGGGGTCTATATCAGAGATTCCGCTCAAGGGATCGGCACCATGACGTTTTATCATCCGGGCACTAAGAAATACGGAGCGCTTGGCCATGTCATTTCAGATATGGATACGAAGAAACCGATTGTTGTGAAGGATGGGCAAATCGTTAACTCGACAGTGACTTCCATAGAAAAGGGAAGCAATGGTGATCCCGGTGAAAAACTGGCAAGATTTTCGCCGAGCCAGGAAATTATCGGCAATATTAAAAGCAACAGTCCTTTTGGGATATTCGGAAAGCTTAATGCGAAAACAGATAATGGAATCTTGAATAAGCCGCTGCCGATTACCCTGTCCCATCAAGTCAAAGAAGGGCCGGCCAAAATATTGACGGTCGTGGAAGGGTCTAAGGTGGAAGAGTTTAACGTAGAAATCGTCAGTTCCATCCCGCAAAAGTTTCCTGCTATTAAAGGGATGGTTATCAAAGTAACCGATAGGAAATTGCTGGAGAAAACAGGCGGCATTGTCCAAGGAATGAGCGGAAGTCCCATCATCCAGAATGGAAGGCTGGTCGGAGCTGTCACCCATGTATTTGTTAATGACCCGACAAGCGGGTATGGAGTTCATATTGAATGGATGCTCGATGAAGCGGGCATTAATATATATGAAGATTCTGGACAAAAAGCCAGTTGAAAGAGGATTCCCTTTGATCAGGGATCTTCTTTTTTTTGCCGAAACTGGCAGAGGGCCGTGTAGAAATTATGGTACACTATGAAGGATAAAGGAGAAATTTAGACATAAAAGTAAATTTATATCATAAATAGTCGAAAAACAGAGATATAACGAGAGAAATAAGGGATTTCCCTTATTTTTGAAAAATAAAAGGATTTTAGTTCCCCATGTCGAAAATTTCATTTACAATAGAATTACAAGAAATGAGAAAAAATAGAAAATTGTAGTTGAGGAGGAAATCAAGCGTGAAAAAAATTAAAGTTTGTGTTGTGGATGATAACAGGGAACTGGTCGGTCTATTGGAAGAGTTTCTGTCTTCTCAGGAAGATATGGAAGTCATAGGTGTTGCCCATAATGGCCAAGACTGCCTGGCCATGCTTGAAAACCTTGAACCGGATGTTATGATTCTTGATATTATTATGCCTCATTTGGACGGTCTTGGAGTTCTTGAGAAACTTCGGGAGACAAGCCGCAAACAGCTGCCTAACGTAATTATGCTGACGGCCTTTGGTCAGGAGGATGTTACGAAAAAAGCGGTTGAACTTGGTGCTTCTTATTTCATTCTTAAGCCTTTCGATATGGAAAACCTCGCCAGCAATATCCGTCAGGTCAGCGGTAAATCACAGTCGGTTCTTAAAAATCCTTCTCAATTCAGCTATCGGCCGCAGACTGAATCAAAACCGAAGAACCTGGATGCCAGCATAACCAGCATCATTCATGAAATCGGTGTACCTGCTCACATTAAAGGATATATGTACCTTCGGGAAGCGATTTCAATGGTCTATAACGATATTGAATTGCTTGGTTCGATAACAAAGGTTCTTTATCCCGATATTGCGAAGAAATATAATACGACGGCGAGCCGTGTGGAAAGGGCAATCAGGCATGCTATTGAAGTCGCTTGGAGCAGAGGGAACATTGAATCCATTTCTTCTTTATTCGGCTATACAGTCAGCATGACAAAGGCAAAGCCGACCAATTCGGAATTTATTGCAATGGTCGCAGATAAATTGCGCCTGGAACATAAAGCATCCTGAAAGGGATAGACAAAGAGGTTTCGGTATAATAAAAATTTGAGTTCAAACTCCATAAACTTTTCTGAAATGACCAATGAACCCCACATATTTATTGGTCTTTTTATTTTGCAGAGCGATGAAAAACGGAGATTGATTCTTTTCAGCCATTAGCATCCATACGGGTGCTTTTATTTAGTTTATCGTAATGGGTATGATGATAATAGGCTTCTCACAGACATATACATGTAGCAAAAAGGGGGCTGCGCCAGAATGACACAAATATTTGCACATCGGGGAGCTTCAGGAAACTATCCTGAAAATACCATGCTCGCTTTCCAGGAGGCAGAGAGGGCAGGTGCAGACGGAATCGAGCTGGATGTTCAATTATCGAAAGATGGGGAAGCTGTCGTCATTCATGATGAAAAGCTTGGAAGGACAACGAATGGACGCGGTTATGTTAAAGATTATACGTACACACAGCTGAAAAAGCTGAATGCGGCAAAGCTGTTCGGGAAATCAGAGACGATTCCCTCTCTGGAGGATGTCTTCTGCTGGATGTCGGGGAATGAGCTTCTTTGTATAATAGAACTGAAAAACACACAATTTCTGTATCCTGGTATCGAAGAGAAGGTGATCAGCCTTATCCGGGAATACGGCATGGAAGAAAGAGTTATTTTGACCTCTTTCAATCATTACAGCATGGTCTATTGTCACCGTCTTGCCCCAGAAGTTGAAACATCGATTCTTTACCGGGACGGCCTGTTTATGCCATGGATTTATGCAAAGGCCATTCAGGCCAAATCCATCCATCCCAATATCCTGGCTGCTCCGGAAGTAATCATCCTGTCTTCAATCGAACAGGGAATACAGGTCCGGCCATACCTTATTAATAAAGAATCTGAAATGAAAAGGCTGTTTTCCATCAAATGCAGCGCCATCATAACGGATTATCCGAAAAAAGCTGTAAGCGTGAGGAAAAATTATCATATTATGTAAAACCAGCCAGTTCTTTTACTTAGCTGGTTTTTTGGTGAAACGGCTTTGAACTTTTTGACGTTTTTTATCGCGGTGAAGGATAAAACCGCCAATGAAACTGATTCCTCCGATGGTGAGGAAAAGACCGATCAGAAATTGAACCCATAGGACTGTAAACGGAAACTGAAGGATTCCGAAGACCATATCCCTCATCAATTTGATTCCGTATGCGGCAAAAGCACCGGGAATAAACAATATCAGAAATGCAACCAGTCTCTTCATTCCGCATGTTCCTTCCATATTTTTCTTATAGAAAATGATAAGCTATAATGGATATTTGTCAAGAGTTCCCTAATTGGCTTACAATAAAAAAGGATGATTTTTAAGCGGGCAGCCGCTTTAGGGGGATGTAAGTTTGCAGAAGGTGATGATTGTAGGTGCCGGGAAGGGCGGGACGGCACTCCTGCGGATCCTCCGGGAAAGCCGGGAGTTCCAGATTGTCTGCCTGGCCGATATTAACCCGGCTGCGCCCGGAATGCTTCTTGCGGAACAGATGGGGATTCCGAGGGAAGAAACGTGGAAAAACCCTTATACCGATACAGTAGATATCATTATTGATACGACAGGGGACCGTGCAGCTTTTGAAGAAATACGCAGCCAGAAACACCATAAAGCCCTGCTTATACCGGGAAGCGTTGCATATATTATCGCCCGTCTCTTTGAGGAGAAAAATCAGCTTATACATAATTTGAAAGCAGAATCGCGAAAACGCGAGCTGATCTTTAATGCGACAAGTGATGGCATGATCGTCATCAATAAAGAAGGATACGTCATTCTTTTCAACAGAAGTGCGGAAAAGATGACAGCGACAGACAGGAGTCAAGTAATCGGAAAGCATATTTCCGATTTGGTTCCGTGCAGCGGACTTTTGGACGTGATCAAAACCAGAAGGACTGAAGCAAACCAGCAAGTCAGTTTAAAGGATAATTTAAAGCTGATTACGACAAGAATCCCTTTACTTGATGAAGAAGGGGAAGTGATCGGGGCTTTTTCTGTCTTTAAGGATATTACAGAAGCTGTTCGGCTGGCAGAAGAAATTACCGATTTGAAAGAAATCGATATGATGCTGAATGCCATTATCCAATCCAGTGACGAGGCTATTTCAGTAGTGGATGACATGGGCAGGGGAATGATGATCAATCCCGCGTATACAAGGATTACAGGTTTGACAGAAGAACAGGTCATTGGCAAGCCGGCTACCATTGATATTTATGAGGGAGAAAGTATGCATATGAAGGTGCTGAAAACCAAAAAGCCTGTCAGGGGTGTGAACATGAGGGTCGGCCCTAAAAGAAAAGAAGTGATCGTCAATGTCGCGCCCGTTATTGTCGACGGTCAGCTTAAGGGCAGTGTCGGTGTCATTCATGATGTATCGGAAATCAGGCAGCTCACAAATGAATTGGACAGGGCACGCCAGATCATCCGTACCTTGCAGGCTAAATATTCTTTCGACGATATTATCGGGACATCAGAGGAGATGACACTGGCTGTCGAACAGGCTAAATTGAGCGCAAGGACGCCGGCTACGGTGCTGCTCAGAGGCGAGTCGGGAACAGGGAAGGAATTGTTTGCCCATGCCATCCACAATGCCAGTGACCGTAAATTCAACCGGTTTATCCGGGTGAATTGTGCAGCGATTTCAGAATCACTTCTGGAAAGCGAGCTCTTTGGCTATGAGGATGGCGCTTTTACAGGAGCAAAAAGAGGCGGCAAAGCCGGCTATTTTGAAGAAGCGGACAATGGAAGCATTTTTCTTGATGAGATTGGTGAGCTGACACCTAAAATCCAGGCAAAGCTCTTGCGGGTGCTCCAGGAAAATGAAGTCGTTCGGGTTGGAGGCACAAAGCCAATCAGAATTAATGTCCGGGTCATAGCCGCCACCAATATCAATTTGGAAAACGCGATAAAAAATGGAGATTTTCGCGAAGATTTATATTTTAGGCTGAATCGCATGCCCATTTTTATCTCTCCGCTCAGAAAAAGGATAGAAGACATAAAGGAACTGTCCTGCCGCCTGATTATGAAAATCAATGAGGAATATGGACGGAATGTAGAGGGAATAACAGACCGTGCTATTGATAAGCTCTGTCACTATCATTGGCCGGGAAACGTACGCGAGCTCGAAAATATTTTAGGCAGGGCGATTATTTTTATGAAGCTGAATGAAACGCAGCTGGATGTCCATCATTTGCCGGACTTTTTGGAACCTTTTGTTCTGGGGGAGAAAAACGGGACAGGCCAACAGACGAAAGACAGCTATCAGTCTGGAAAACCGCTCGCCGAAATGCTTGAAATACACGAAGCGCAGCTGCTGAAGGAAGCTCTGCAAAATCATCAGCATAATAAAACCGCTACGGCTAAATCTCTCGGAATTTCAATAAGAAGCTTGTATTATAAAATGGAGAAATATAAACTGTGATAGATATTGCATGCAGTATTTTGCAAGCGTGCAAAAAATTGCAAAGTATTTTAGGGGAAGAAGCTTCCGCAGCGGGTTTTAACAAAATAGTTGGAATGGCACGCTTTTTGCATAGTAGTTAAAGGACTGTTTAATTGGTAACAAGTATGAGAAATCGGGATAAAATATAACCAGCATCCCATTATGACGGAAAAAAGAATTACACATCTTTAGGAGGATTGAAATAATGCAGATTTTTAACTACCTAGAAAAATACGATTATGAACAATTGCTTTTTTGTCAGGACCGTCAATCAGGACTGAAGGCCATCATTGCCATTCATGATACAACGTTGGGGCCTGCTCTTGGAGGAACAAGAATGTGGACGTATGCCTCAGAAGAAGCAGCCATTGAGGATGCGCTTCGTCTTGCGAAGGGGATGACTTATAAGAATGCCGCCGCAGGCCTGAATCTTGGCGGAGGAAAAACAGTCATTATCGGAGATCCTAAAAAAGATAAAAATGAAGAGATGTTCCGTGCTTTCGGACGGTATATCCAAGGCCTGAATGGACGTTATATTACGGCGGAGGATGTCGGTACAACAGTAGCGGACATGGATCTCATTCATGAAGAAACGGATTATGTCACAGGGATATCCCCTGCTTTCGGCTCATCAGGAAATCCTTCTCCTGTAACGGCTTATGGCGTATATAAAGGAATGAAGGCGGCTGCGAAGGAAGCCTTTGGCACAGATTCTTTGGAAGGCAAGGTCATCGCTGTCCAAGGCGTCGGAAATGTTGCTTATCATTTATGCAGGCATTTGTATGAAGAAGGCGCAAGCTTGATTGTCACTGATATTAACAAGGAAGCGGTGAGCCGGGCTGTCGAGGAATTCGGGGCAAAAGCCGTGGATCCGGAAGACATTTACGGAGTTGAGTGTGATATTTATGCGCCTTGTGCTCTTGGTGCCGTGATTAACGATCAAACGATTTCTAACATTAAAGCAAAAGTCATTGCAGGGGCTGCCAATAACCAGCTGAAAGATACGGTCCATGGAGATCGGATACATGAACTGGGGATTGTGTATGCTCCGGATTACGTGATCAATGCCGGCGGAGTTATCAATGTAGCTGATGAATTGTACGGTTATAATAGAGAACGGGCATTAAAACGAGTGGAAGGTGTCTACGGAAGCATCGAAAAAGTAATCGAGATTGCGAAGAGAGACGGCATTCCGACTTATATGGCAGCAGACAGGATGGTAGAAGAAAGAATTGAACGAATGAGAAATTCAAGAAGCCAGTTTCTGCAAAACGAAAAGCATATCCTGAACAGACGCAAATAATCGTCCAGCTTACAAAACTCCTGTGTTTCGCAAGGGCACAGGAATCGCTTTCATGAAAAGGAGGAGGAAGAATGGCAGAGGAATTTGATCTTGTCATACTCGGCGGAGGGACTGGAGGCTATGTGGCAGCCATACGCGCCGCTCAGCTCGGCCTTTCAACGGCAATAGTGGAGAAGGGAAAGCTTGGGGGCACTTGCCTTCATAAAGGGTGCATCCCTTCAAAAGCCCTGCTCAGAAGTGCTGAGGTTTACAGAACGGCAAAACAAGGCGCAGAATTCGGTGTGTTAACTGAAGATGTCAAACTTGATTTCAGAAGAGTGCAGGAGCGGAAAGAGAACATTGTCACGCAGCTCCACCGGGGTGTCCAGCATTTAATGAAACAAGGGAAAATTACGGTTTATGAAGGGTTTGGCCGAATACTTGGCCCGTCTATTTTCTCTCCAATGCCTGGAACGATTTCAGTGGAAATGAAAGATGGCAGCGATAATGTCATGCTTGTTCCGAAAAATGTGATTATTGCTACCGGTTCAAGGCCTAAAACCCTTCAGGGATTAAAGATTGACGGCACAAAAGTAATGACTTCCGATGAAGCTCTTCAGCTGGAAAGTCTTCCTCAATCGATTCTCATAATTGGCGGGGGCGTTATCGGGATCGAATGGGCTTCCATGCTTAGCGATTTTGGGGTGGACGTCACTGTGATTGAATATGCGGACCGAATTATACCTTCTGAAGACAGGGATATTTCCAAGGAGCTGGAACGGCTGTTAAAGAAAAAGGGAATCCGGATTGTGACCAATGCTAAGGTAGACGGTGAAAGCTTAAAAACCGAAGGCGATGTTCAGGTTACGGCTGAAGTAAACGGAACCCCTGAACAGTTTGCGGCAGAAAAAATGCTTGTCTCTGTCGGAAGAGCAGCCAATATTGAAGACATCGGTCTGTCTAACACAGAGATAGAGACTGAAAACGATTACATATCAGTGAATGAATTTTTTCAGACAAAGGAATCTCATATATACGCCATCGGGGATGTAATCGGCGGACTTCAGCTGGCACATGTCGCTTCCCATGAAGGATTGACAGCTGTAGAGCATATTGCCGGAGAAAAACCTGACAAACTGGATTATATGAGAATTTCCAGGTGTGTCTATTCTGATCCGGAAGTGGCAAGTGTCGGGCTGACAGAGGAACAGTCTTTGGACAGAGGGTTTGATATTAAAATTGGAAAATTTCCGTTCAAGGCCATTGGCAAAGCATTAGTATTTGGTGAATCTGATGGATTTGTTAAGATTATTGCCGACCGTTCCACAGATGATATTCTCGGTGTGCATATGATTGGACCGCATGTAACGGATATGATATCAGAAGCAGGGCTCGCAATGGTGCTGGATGCAGCGCCTTGGGAAGTGGCTGGAACTGTCCACCCGCATCCGAGCCTGTCAGAGGCCGTCGGCGAAGCTGCACTGGCAGTGGACGGTAGGGCAATCCATCTGTAATAGAGGTTTGCTTAAGGAAGGAAACGGCTGTGAATTTCGAAAAATCGATGCAGGCTTGCGGCTTTGTTTCCCTGATTTTTTTTTTGAAAGGCTGCAGTTGTATTAACTATTGGAGGGATCAATATGGTAGAAAATCGCCATGTTCAATTGGGATTGAGCGATGAAGTCGTTTTGGATATGTACAGGATGATGCTTCTTTCCCGTCGAATTGATGAGAGGATGTGGCTTCTGAACCGTTCGGGGAAAATCCCCTTTGTTATATCCTGTCAGGGCCAGGAAGCCGCACAGGTCGGAGCTGCTTTTGCACTCGACAGGGAGAAGGATTATGTGCTTCCCTACTATCGTGATGTAGGGGTTGTCCTTACATTCGGCATGACGGCAAAAGATTTAATGCTTTCAGGGTTTGCCAAAGCAGAGGACCCGAATTCTGGCGGAAGACAGATGCCCGGCCATTTTGGACAAAAGAAAAACCGGATTGTCACCGGCTCTTCGCCTGTTACGACACAGGTTCCCCATGCGGTGGGAGTCGCGCTCGCAGGAAAGCTGGAAGGAAAGGATTTGGTGACCTTTGTAACGTTCGGTGAAGGTTCATCCAATCAGGGGGATTTCCATGAAGGGGCGAACTTTGCAGGGGTTCATAAGCTGCCGGTCATTTTTATGTGTGAAAATAATAAATATGCGATTTCTGTCCCGCTTTCAAAACAGCTGGCATGTGAAAATGTATCAGACAGAGCCGTTGGATATGGAATGCCCGGAATCACAGTAGATGGAAATGATCCGCTTGCGGTTTATGCGGCAGTGAAGGAAGCGGCAGACCGTGCACGCAGAGGTGAAGGACCTTCGCTTATTGAGACGGTTTCCTACCGTCTTACTCCGCACTCCAGCGATGATGACGACCGCAGTTACAGGGCTCCGGATGAAGTGGCGGAAGCGAAAACAAAAGATGCAATCATTACTTTTGGCGCCTATCTGAAAGAGATGGCTATTATGGATGATGCACTGGAAAAACAAATAAATGATGATGTGATGAAGCTTGTCAATGAAGCGACGGATTATGCGGAAAAAGCGCCGTACGCCGAAGCAGAAACTGCCTTTGATCATGTCTATGCAGAACAGTAAGGGGGAAGAGAGATGCCGGTTATATCTTATATAGACGCTGTAACCGCAGCCTTGCGCGAAGAAATGGAGAGAGACTCGCGTGTATTTGTGCTTGGTGAGGATGTAGGAAAAAAAGGGGGCGTCTTTAAAGCGACCCATGGGTTATATGACCAATTTGGAGAATCGCGGGTTATGGATACTCCGCTTGCTGAATCTGCGATAGCGGGAGTGGGCATCGGGGCCGCTATGTACGGCATGAGACCGGTGGCTGAAATGCAATTTGCCGATTTCATCATGCCGGCGGTCAATCAAATTATTTCTGAAGCAGCAAAAATCCGCTACAGATCCAATAATGATTGGCATTGTCCAATCGTAATCCGCGCTCCTTATGGAGGCGGTGTCCATGGTGCCTTGTATCATTCGCAATCTGTAGAATCGGTTTTTGCAAACCAGCCCGGTTTGAAAATCGTGATGCCCTCTACCCCTTATGATGTGAAGGGTTTATTGAAGGCTGCCATCCGGGATGAAGATCCGGTTCTGTTTTTTGAACATAAACGGGCTTACCGTCTGATAAAAGGGGAAGTTCCGGATGAAGAGTATGTATTGCCAATCGGGAAAGCCGATGTCAAACGGAACGGGGAGGACATTACCGTGATTACATACGGTCTTTGTGTTCACTTCGCCCTTCAGGCAGCTGAAAAGCTGGCAAGTGACGGGATCTCTGTCCATGTACTTGATTTGCGTACGGTCTATCCGCTTGATAAAGACGCGATCATCGAGGCGGCTTCTAAAACGGGCAAGGTTCTTTTAATCACGGAAGATAATAAAGAAGGAAGTATTATAGGCGAGGTTGCGGCCATCATTGCAGAAAACTGTCTGTTTGACCTGGATGCTCCGATCATGAGACTTGCTGGGCCGGATATTCCTGCGATGCCTTATGCCCCTACGATGGAAAAACGGTTTATGGTTAATCCTGAAAAAGTAGAAAAAGCAATGCGGGAGCTTGCCGGATACTGATCACGGCGGAAGGAGGATGTTTGATTAATGGCGATAGAAAAAATGAAAATGCCCCAGCTTGGAGAAAGTGTAACGGAAGGCACAATCAGCAAGTGGCTGGTTCACCCGGGAGAGCATGTAAATAAGTATGATCCGATTGCAGAAGTGATGACAGACAAGGTCAGTGCAGAAATCCCTTCCTCATTCACCGGAGTGATTAAGGAATTGAAAGCGGCCGAAAACGAAACAATGGCGGTTGGCGATATTATCTGTCTGATTGATGCAGAAAGCAATGAAGATGCTGAGAATAAAGCACCTGAACAGTCTGAAGCAAAAGCGGCTGCTCCTGATGTAAAAGAGCAGCCGGATGAATCCCAAAAAGCAAGGTATTCACCGGCTGTCCTGAAGATGTCCCAGGAACACGGCATTGATCTGACCCAAGTCAAAGGTTCGGGTAAAGGCGGACGCATTACCCGAAAGGATCTTCAGCAAATTATTGCTTCCGGATACATTCCTGAAGCAGCTCCAAAGGCAGAAGAAACCAAGGCTCCGAAGCCTGAATCGGCAGACCATTCTGTACCTGAGCAGAACGGGCAAAAACAAGCTTCTTACAGTACCGCTTCCGGGGATGTCGAAATCCCTGTTTCCGGGATCCGTAAGGCGATTGCTGCTAATATGGTTAAAAGCAAACAGGAAGTGCCTCATGCATGGACCATGGTGGAGGTGGATGCCACAAACCTTGTTCGGTACCGTGACGCCATCAAAAAAGAATTCAAGGCCAGCGAAGGATATAATCTAACTTATTTTGCTTTCTTTGTAAAAGCCGCAGCACAGGCGTTAAAGGAATTCCCTGAAATCAATTCCATGTGGGACGGCGACAGAATTATTCGGAAAAAGGAGATCAATCTTTCGATAGCGGTCGCTTCTGAAGACGCACTTTTTGTGCCTGTTATTAAACATGCGGATGAAAAAACGATTAAAGGTATTGCCAGGGAAATAACAGATTTGGCCCAAAAAGCCAGAACTGGAAAGCTGACAGCTCAAGATATGCAGGGCGGTACCTTTACGGTCAATAATACGGGCTCTTTCGGATCCGTTCAATCCATGGGCATTATCAACCATCCGCAGGCGGCCATTTTACAAGTAGAAACCATTGTGAAGCGGCCGGTTATAATTGATGGGATGATAGCAGTCCGGGATATGGTTAATCTTTGCCTGTCTCTGGATCACCGGGTATTGGACGGTTTGATTTGCGGCCGTTTTCTTGCCAGGGTGAAAGAGATCGTTGAGAAGATTTCCAGTGAAAACACTCCAATATACTGATTGTAAAAGCAAAGAAGGCAGGCAGCGCTTCTTTGCTTTTTTTACGATTTAATCGGGTAATGCTTTTTAAAGGTTTTTTATGTTAGAATATTAGTATAATTTCAAAAGTATTTGAGGGATTGGAGGGAGGCTTTCTTTTCCGGCTGTTTTATAGGCCAAAAAAGAAAGCGATTACAATGGAATTGAAAGATGTCCGAAATATTTCGTTCCCAAAGCCTGCTTATGAAGAATGGGCCGATGCTGTCAGAGCCGGCATGAAAGGAAAAAATACAGCACAGCTGAAAACCTCTACATATGAAAACATCACTCTTCAGCCGCTCTATATCTCCACTGACATGAAACATTCAGAACTTCCAGGTTTTTTTCCTTATACAAGAGGCATCTTTACAGCTGGATACCAGGAAATTCCTTGGCTGGTATGTCAGCCCGTTCAGGGGGCAACAGCAGGGGAGGCCAGTCAAAACATGCAGTCCGCTCTAAATAGGGGGCAAAATTGTATCAGCTGCCCAGTAGAATTATGGGCAGAAGGTGCTGAAATAGAAAAGCTCACAGGCGGCCTGCCTTTGGATCAGCTTCCTTTCTTTATGGATCTAAAAGGACAGCAATCAGATTTTATGAAGGAATTGTATCAGCTTGCTCCTGATATCCATGGAGTGCTGGCTGAAGATCCAATTGCCGAATGGCTTGCAGCTGGAAAAATGCCGAAAGACGGTATCGGCTATTTCTCGAGATGGATGGAAAAGCTCAGTGGGTATAGTAAGGCCTTTCCGTCCTTGAAAACTGTTCTTATCAAAACTCAGGTCTATCATAATGCCGGAGCAAATGCTGTACAGGAAATTGCTTTCGGTCTGTCTGCCGCCGCCCGCTATTTGGAGGCCGGATTGGAGAAAGGAATGGATGCAGGAGATATAGCCGGGCTCATGGTCTTTTCTTTTGCTGTGAGTTCTGATTATTTCATGAATATTGCGAAGCTGAGAGCTGCAAGAAGGCTTTGGGCCGCTATGGCTGAGGCCTATGAAGCAGATCCTGAACGATTTAAAATGCACATTCATGGTATAACTTCAGAAGCGGAAGGAACGGTCTGCGATCCGCATGTCAATATCCTTCGAACGGCGAATCAGGCATTTGCCGCCGCTGTCGGCGGTGTCCAATCTCTTGAGATTCTGCCTTTTGACCATACAATCGGCACGGCCAGTGATACTTCAGAGCGGATTGCGCGCAATATACATCTGATTTTAAAAGAAGAAGCCCATCTGACAAAGGTTGCAGATCCTGCAGGAGGGTCCTACTATGTTGAAAAGCTGACAAACGAATTGGCAGAACAGGCGTGGACGAAATTTTTAGAAATCGACCAGGCCGGAGGAATCCTCCATTTGATCCAAACCGGCCGCCTTCAAAAGGAAATTAACGAAATACAGAAAGAAAGAGTTCGGAACGCTGCATGCCGGAAGGAAAGCATAATCGGAACGAATGTATACCCGAATCCGGAAGAGAAACTGCCCTTTGACCAAAATAAACCGCAGAAGCTTCCTTTAGAAATAAACGAGGCGACGGCTATCGAGCCGCTGAAACTCAAACGGACTGCAGAACCTTTCGAAATCCTCAGAAATAGAAGTCAGAATTATCAAAGAAAAACGGGTCAGCCTCCGAAGACAGGCTTAATCAATTTGAATGACATCCAATCTTCTAAACCGAGAGCGGATTTTATAAAAGGGATGCTGGCGGCAGGCGGAGTCCACCCAATTGAAAGCAAAGGATGTCATACAGCCGAGGAAGCAGCAGACTTTGCTAAAGAAACCGGTTTGTTGGCATATATTCTGTGCGGAAGCGATGGTTCCTGCCGCGCCTTTGGGGAAGATGCAGTGAATGAAATCAAACGGCATTTTCCTGACACTCCTGTTTATATGGCCGGCTTACAGGCGGAAGATTGGATCGGCAGGCTGAAAAAAGCAGGCCTGGAAGGGTTTATCCATAAAGAAACAAATGCCGTGGAGCTTCTGGAACGACTACTTCGACAGCTGGGAGTGAGTGAGTATGAATAAACCAGATTTTTCACGGGTCAAGCCGGTGAATCCAGAATCCGCCGAATCGGCCGGACAATGGAAAAAGCAGGCTGAGGCCGCAGCTGGCAAAAACATAGAAGAACTTTTATTTGAGACAAATGAACAAATAACATTAAAGCCGGTGTATGCGGAGGAGGACATCCAAAACCTGGAGCATATGGACAGTCTCCCCGGCATTGCCCCTTTCACGAGAGGGCCCTATCCGTCAATGTATGTGAACCGTCCATGGACGGTCCGGCAATATGCAGGCTTCTCAACGGCTGAAGAATCAAATGCTTTTTACCGCCGAAACTTGGCAATGGGCCAGAAGGGTCTTTCTGTCGCTTTTGATCTTGCCACCCACAGGGGCTATGATTCCGATCACCCGCGTGTTGTCGGCGATGTAGGAAAGGCAGGAGTAGCCATAGATTCCATCTTGGATATGAAGGTTTTATTCGATGGAATACCGCTGGATCAGATGTCTGTATCCATGACCATGAACGGTGCAGTCCTGCCGGTATTAGCCTTCTATATTGTTACCGCAGAAGAGCAGGGAGTTACTCAGGATCAACTCTCAGGTACCATCCAAAATGATATTTTAAAAGAATACATGGTTCGCAATACGTATATTTATCCGCCGGAGATGTCTATGAAAATCATCGCAGATATCTTTGAATATACATCTAAATATATGCCGAAGTTCAACAGCATTTCCATATCGGGCTATCATATGCAGGAAGCCGGAGCACCTGCTGATATAGAGCTGGCCTATACGCTTGCAGACGGGCTGGAATATGTCCGGACTGGATTGAAGGCAGGAATGGATATTGACAGGTTTGCCCCGCGGCTGTCATTTTTCTGGGCCATTGGGATGAATTATTTTATGGAAGTGGCCAAAATGAGGGCCGGTCGCTTTATTTGGGCGAAATTGATGAAGCAGTTCCATCCGGAGAATCCGAAGGCACTGGCACTGAGGACTCATTCTCAAACCTCCGGCTGGAGTTTATCCGAGCAGGACCCGTTCAATAATGTAACAAGAACATTGATCGAGGCTCATGCCGCTGCATTAGGCCATACCCAGTCTCTCCATACGAACGCTCTTGATGAAGCGATCGCTCTGCCGACAGACTTTTCCGCAAGAATAGCAAGAAATACACAGCTTTATCTTCAAGAAGAAACAAATATCACGAAGGTCATTGATCCATGGGGCGGTTCTTATTATGTAGAGGCCCTTACAAATGAGCTGATAGAGCGGGCATGGGATCACTTAGAAGAAATTGAAAGCTTGGGCGGCATGGCGAAAGCGATTGAAACGGGCATCCCGAAAATGAGAATTGAAGAAGCGGCTGCCAAACGGCAGGCAAAAATAGATTCTGGAGAAGAAATCATCGTAGGTGTGAATCAATACCGTCTCGATAAAGAAGATCCAATCGAGATTTTGGAAATTGATAATACCGCAGTAAGGCAAAGTCAGCTGAAACGGCTGGAATTGCTGAAATCCAACCGCAATCAGGAGCAGGTGGATGCTGCATTGCTTGCCATAACGGAAGCGGCGAAAAGCGGGGAGGGGAACCTGCTGGAGCTTGCTGTAACGGCTGCCCGTGTGCGCGCTTCGCTCGGTGAGATTTCTCAGGCAATTGAAGAAGCCGCAGGAAGACATAAGGCAGCCATCCGCTCTGTCAGCGGCATCTACAGCTCTGCCTATTCGAAAGAGGATGAAATCAACGAAGTCCTCCAGCTGACAGAAGAATTCTTTGAAAACGAAGGAAGAAGACCGCGGCTTTTAATGGCGAAGATGGGGCAGGACGGCCATGACCGCGGTGCCAAAGTTGTCGGAACGGCATTTGCCGATTTAGGCTATGATGTAGATATCGGCCCATTATTCCAAACGCCGGAGGAAACCGCCCTTCAAGCAGTTGAAAACGATGTTCACGCAGTTGGGATGAGTTCGCTTGCTGCAGGGCATAAAACCCTGCTTCCGCAGCTTGCTGCCGAGCTGAAGAAATTAGGAAGAGAAGATATTGTTATCATTGTAGGCGGCGTGATTCCCGCTCAGGATTATGAATATCTTCTCAATAACGGAGCCTCAGCTATATTTGGGCCCGGCACCGTTATTCCGCAGGCAGCAAAAAAAGTGCTGAAGGAAATCTATAATCGGCTTGGGTACGAGGAAGTGACGAAATAATGGAGGAAGGCAAAAGAAGAGATGAGGTCCATTCCCGCTCAGATAATGGCGGTTTTGCATCTTCCCTAAAGAAAGATTCGGAACATCCAGCTGGAAGGTTTGTGAAGAAAAAGGAATCAGAAGTCTCCATCGCGGAATTAAAAGAGGGAATTCTGATGGGAGACAGGGCAAAGCTGGCTAAAGGAATCACATTAGTCGAGAGCAATGCCGTCCGCCATTTTGAACAGGCTCAGCTACTTCTTCAGGCTCTTCTTCCTCATACGGGCAGCTCGATCAGGATTGGCATTTCAGGGGTTCCGGGAGCCGGCAAAAGTACTTTTATTGAGGCATTTGGCATGTACTTATGCGATCTCGGTTTCAAAGTTGCCGTTTTGGCTGTCGATCCCAGCTCGGCCATTACCGGCGGGAGCATCCTTGGGGATAAGACAAGGATGGAGGAACTGGCAAGGAATCCGCATGCTTTCATCAGGCCGTCTCCATCGGAGGGAACACTCGGGGGTGTGCACCGAAAAACAAGGGAAACGATGCTTTTATGTGAGGCCGCCGGGTTTGATGTTATTTTAGTGGAAACAGTAGGGGTAGGCCAAAGCGAGGGAATCGTCCGCAGTATGGTGGATTTTTTCATGCTGCTTGTTCTTACGGGAGCCGGGGATGAATTGCAGGGAATGAAGAAGGGGATCATGGAGCTCGTGGACGGAGTGATTGTCCATAAAGCAGACGGTGAAAACCTGCCGCTGGCTATGAAAACAAAATCGGATTACAGCAGGATTCTCCATTTCCTGCAGCCGGCTACAAAGGGCTGGGAAGCTAAAGCACATATTTGTTCCTCGATGACCGGATCTGGTATAAAAGAAATTTGGGAAGAACTGCTGCATTTTTCTGAAGCAACAAAAGAATCCGGTGTATTTCAGGACCGGCGGAGGCAGCAGCTGAAGGAATGGATGCACACATTGATTCATCACCAGCTGCAGCAGCTGTTTTATAAAGATGAGACAGTCGGGAGTGTTCTTCCAAGGCTGGAAAATGAAGTGATGGCAGGAACCAAGCCGGTAACACAAGCCGTGACAGAAGCCTTTGACCAATTTTGGCAGTCGAAGAAATAAGCATACAAAAAGGGGCCGGTAAAAGGAAATTCTCCTTTTTGTAACCGGCCCTTTATTAGGGAGTTAGAGGTATGGATCTAGATGTTACGGAATATATTCCCTTTTTGTGCCGGGTTAAACATTTTTCTCCTGAAGTCCGGGTAAATTAATTGAATCGCAGGAAATCAATTGATATGATAGTCTTGCAAGAGATTAAACGGAAGGGGCAATGAACAATGGGCATGGATTTTAACTTTTTAATGAATGATGTTGTGAAAACAGCTCGTGATGAAATTACGGCTGCCGGATATACAGAATTAAAGACAGCTGAAGAAGTAGATGAGACATTGCAGCAAAAGGGAACAACGCTTGTAATGGTCAATTCTGTATGCGGCTGTGCCGGAGGGATTGCAAGACCGGCTGCAGCGCATGCCATTCATAACGATAAGCGTCCAGACAGACTTGTTACCGTATTTGCCGGTCAAGATAAGGAAGCTACAGGCAGAGCGCGTGAATATTTTGAAGGATATCCGCCATCCTCTCCATCCTTTGCGCTGTTAAAGGACGGGAAAATCATCAAGATGGTTGAACGGCATGAAATCGAAGGCCATCATCCTATGGCGGTCATTGAAAAGCTGCAAGGCTATTTCGATGAGTATTGTGAAGAAGTATAAGAATTGATCTGACAGTGCCCCTGGTAAGCGCTGTTTCAGCATTCGGCAAAAAGCACCGAGTTTTCTCGGTGCTTTTTTTGCTGTTGTGCGCTGAAAAGCATGAAGGGCTTCAGTCAATCTTTATCTTAATTTTCGTTTTTTATTCACGGAAAATGTGAGGATGATGCAAGGAGTAAGACCGGCACAGCCCATAATTGCCCGGTGAATAACTTCCATCCTGCTGTGTTATAGCCTGGAGTGGCTGGCATGCACACACAAACGAGACAAACAAGTAATTAGACCAATGTCGGGAAAACCAACTTCATTTTAGTGGTTCCCCTCTCTTGATAACGATACTATATGGAACCGACTTTTATATATTCAGAATTATAAGACTTTAAGATTATTTATAAATATTATTGCATAATTATAAGTGTGTGTTAAAATACATATTGTTGTATAGTTATTCGTTTAGTCATTCTATATTATACTATTTTAAAATAAAAACGCAAATGCATGGGGGAATAGATATGAAAATGAAAAAGAAGCTGGGCTTATTACTTACGAGTGTTGTGATGGCAGGGAGTTTGGCAGCCTGCGGAAATTCAGGAGAAAAGGAAGGATCAGGAAGCTCTGCTGATAAAAAAGTTCTTACTGTCGGGACTTCGGCTGACTATAAACCATTTGAATATGTGGAAACAGCTTCAAGTGAAGAAATTATCGGCTTTGACATTGATATTATTAAAAAAATCGGCAAAGATCTAGGATATCAAGTACAAGTAAAAGATATTGATTTTAATAGTTTGATTCCGGCATTGGAGAATGGAACAGTAGATGTTGTTATTTCGAGTATGACTCCTACTCCTGAAAGGGAAAAAACGGTTGATTTCAGTGACATTTACTATGAAGCTGAGAATATGATCGTTGCGAAAAAAGACAGCAATATTAAAACAATAGAGGATTTAGAAGGAAAGAACGTTGGGGTACAGCTTGCCTCGATTCAAGAGGAATTGGCAAATGATATCGCCAAAAAAGAAAAAATTGATTTTGAAGCGAAAAAGCTTAATCGAATACCTGAAATTTTCCAGGAAATCGCAGCAGGCCGTTTCGATGCAGCGATTATTGAGGATACAGTAGCCAAGGGATACCTTGAAGACAATAAGGACCTGGCGGGATTTGAGATCGATAATGGAGACGAAAAGACTGGGACAGCCATTGCCTTTGAAAAGGGAAGCAGCCTGACAGATGATTTCAATAAAGAATTGAAGAAGATGAAAGACAGCGGTGAATTAGATAAGCTGATTGTGAAGTGGTTTGACGGAGAAACGAAATAAAAAATGTGCAGAGGAAAACGTTCAGAGACCTGAGTGCCTTCTGAACGTTTTTTCCTTCTGAACATCAGAAGGCTATTGGAGTAGCCGACAGAATTTGAACAAACAGAAAGGATGAGTCCTGTGAATCTGGATTTTGAAAGAATCCTGCCGTCCCTGCCTTTTATTCTGGAAGGGATTCCGACGACTCTGAAAATAGTCGGAATCGCGGCAGTTATGGGGTTTGTACTCGGTATTATACTGGCCTTATTCAAAATCAGCAGAATAAAGCCATTGAATTGGCTGGCTGATTTTTATACATCCATTTTTCGCGGTACGCCGCTAGTCTTGCAGCTGATGCTGATCTATTTCGGCTCTCCGCAAATATTAGGGATACAGATTGAAGCTTTTGAAGCAGCGTTCCTGTCATTCGGCTTGAACTCTGCAGCTTATATTTCAGAAATCATTCGGGCGGGAATTAATGCAGTGGATAAAGGACAGCGTGAAGCGTCCCTTGCCCTTGGTGTACCCTATCACAGTATGATGCTTAATATCATCCTGCCGCAGGCGATTAAGAATATCCTGCCTTCGTTAATGAACGAATTGATCAGCCTGACGAAGGAGTCAGCTGTGGTAACGATTATCGGCCTAAGTGATATTATGAGAAGAGCTTATATCGTCGGCGGAGAGACCTATAAGTTTTTTGAACCGATTTTGTTTGCCGGATTCATTTATTATGTGATGGTCATGATATTAACCGTACTCGGAAAAGTGCTTGAAAGGAGAATGAGGCGAAGTGATTAAGATAGAAAACCTTCATAAAAGCTTCGGCCGCCTTGAAGTGCTGAAGGGCATTTCCACTGAGGTGAAGGAAGGCGAAGTAGTTGCCATTATCGGACCGTCGGGATCTGGAAAGTCAACCTTTCTCCGATGCATAAACATGCTGGAAAAGCCGACAGACGGTCATATTTGGATTAAAGACCAGGATGCAGCCGATAAAAAGACAAATATTGTGAAAATCCGTGAAAATGTCGGAATGGTATTCCAGCACTTTCATCTGTTTCCGCATAAAACCGTACTGGAGAATCTGACTTATGCGCCGATGAAAGTCAAGAAGGTCTCCAAGGCTGAAGCAGAAAAACATGGGAGGGCCTTATTACAGAAAGTCGGTCTGGCTGATAAAGAGAAAGTTTATCCAACCCGGCTTTCCGGGGGGCAGAAGCAGCGTGTGGCTATAGCCCGTGCGCTTGCCATGAATCCGGAAGTGATGCTGTTTGATGAGCCGACATCTGCACTGGATCCAGAGATGGTGAAAGAAGTTCTGGCTGTTATGAAAGATCTGGCGGTTTCAGGGATGACGATGATGATTGTGACGCATGAAATGGGATTTGCCAGAGAAGTAGCGGATCGTGTGCTTTTCCTTGACGGCGGCCTGCTGGTCGAAGATGCACCTCCTGAGGATTTCTTTTCCAGTCCAAAAACAGAGAGGGCGAAGCTTTTTCTTGAAAAAGTTCTTTAAATCCGTAAAATAAGCTATGATGAAAGAGTCCGGAATCCTCCGGACTCTTTTTTATCCATTTATTCATTTGATATAAAATCTAAATCGTATATATTTTACATAAAATTCAGTTAACTATTCTTTTGTTCTATTTCGAAATCAAGTATGATGAAAGGGAAGTCTTCTTATAAGAAGCAGGGTGCTTATATGTTTAAAATAGGTTATCGGACGATCAAAACGGCTGTGGGTACAGCAGTAGCCATCATCATTGCCCAGATGCTCCATTTAGAGAGTTTTCCGTCTGCAGGCATTATTACGATATTGTGTATTCAAGTAACGAAGAAAAAATCACTGCGGGCCTCAGGGGCGCGTTTCGCAGCCTGTATGCTTGCGATTGCTCTTTCAAGCCTGATGTTTGAGTTCATTGCCTTCCATCCGATTGTCATTGGCTTGTTCCTTCTGATCTTCATTCCGATTACGGTAGCTCTAAAGATCAATGAAGGGATCGTCACAAGCAGTGTGATCCTGCTTCATCTCTATGCAGCCGGGAACATTACGTTTAAGCTTATTTTGAATGAAACACTCCTTATCACCGTCGGCATCGCCGTCGCTTTGCTCATGAATCTCTATATGCCGAGTGCTGAAAGAGTATTGATTGATTATCAGAAGCGAATCGAGGAAAACTTCCGTTTAATGCTGATGGGAATCGTTCATTATTTAAGGGATAACGACCACTCTTGGGACGGAAGGGAGATTATGGAGACCTCAAATCTGCTGAAAAGTGCCCGCCGGATTGCTTTCCGCGATATAGAGAACCGTTTGTTGAGTGACGATGATTTGTATTATAGCTACTTTGAAATGAGGGAAGATCAATTTCAAATTATTGAAAGGATTCTTCCGTTAGTGACGAATATTCCGCAGGTAGTGAAACAGAGCGGAATGCTGGCTGAATTTATCGAAGAGCTGGCCAACAATGTTCATTTTCATAATACTGCCATCATTTATTTAAGGAAGCTTGAGAAGATGAGGCAGGTTTTTCAAGAAATGCCGCTGCCTGAGACGCGGACAGAATTTGAATCTAGGGCGGCTCTTGTACAGCTGATGAATGAAATGGAAGAGTATCTCCTTCTGAAGCATGCTTTCAAAGGCTATAATCCGCCGAATGAAAAGAAACGGGTCCGTTCAAACTAAGCTAAAAAAGGATGATCTGTTTGAAAGGTCCATTAGCTTTAGTGCTGGTTCTTTTTCTTTTCTTTGGAATCTCTGCCGCTCCTGCTGCTTCTGCAGATGAAGAGGTCTTTCTGATTGTCAATAAAGCCAATAATCAGTTGGCAGTTGCAGAGAACGGCAAAATTTTAGAAATTGTATCTGCAGGTACTGGCAAATCCAATGAAGATACGCCTGAAGGTGCTTTTACCATAAAAGTAAAGGCTGTTAACCCTTATTACAGAAACCGAGATATTGAGGGAGGAGATCCGGCCAATCCGCTTGGCACCCGCTGGATCGGTTTTGATGCGGAAGAGACGGATGGCCGGAGGTATGGAATTCATGGGACGAATCGGCCTGAATCCATTGGCAAGTATATGTCGAACGGCTGCATTCGACTCTTAAATGAGGATGTAGAGCGAATTTATGAGATGGTTCCCGTGGGGGGCCGCGTCTTTATCCTGTCATCTGATAAAAGCTTTGCGGCTCTTGCTAAGGATTTGAGCAATGTTCAATAAAAAAAGAAAGGCTGCGATGCCTTTCTAATGGTTGGGAAAAGCTATTTTTTTAGAGTTCAGAAGCACTTATAAAAGGAAAGCGATTCCTGAAAGCAGGGTAGTCAGCAGCATGGAAATAAGCATTAAATATATGACGAATTTTCTGATGTTTTTATTTTTCATAACGATCTCCTTACACACATTTTCGATAGAATTATTGTAACGTGTCCTTATAATAGAAACAAGTTTTATATAGAATCCAGACATTTCATTTACGCGGTTGACTTAAAAAATGGGGGTCTTTGATATGATTAAAAGAATTGACCATATCGGTATTGCTGTGAAATCATTGGAGGAAGCCCTGCCGCTTTATACAGAAACTTTCATGTTCAGGCTGGAAGGGATGGAAACGGTCGAAAGCCAAGGCGTTAAGGTTGCTTTCGTTCAGGCGGGCAATGTTTGTCTTGAATTATTGGAAGCGCTGTCACCAAATAGCCCCATTGCTAAATTTATAGAAAAAAAGGGTGAAGGAGTCCACCATATCGCTTTGGGGGTAACGGGCATTGAAAATCGGATACAGGAAATAAAGCAATCCGGTCTCAGGATGATTGATGAGAAGGCGAGGAAAGGCGCACATCATGCAGATGTAGCGTTTGTTCATCCAAAATCCACAGCAGGCATTTTATTTGAACTTTGCGAGAGGCCGGCAGGCGGGGAGGAATCGAAATGACGGATATTTATGAAAAAATTAATGAGCTGTATGACCGTAAGAGAGAAGTAGAGCTTGGCGGCGGAGACGAGAGAATCGAAAAGCAGCATGAAAAGGGAAAGCTGACTGCCAGAGAAAGAATTGAGCTGCTTGTAGATCCCGACACTTTCGTTGAGCTGAATCCATTTGTTCAGCATCGGAGCACTGATTTTGGCCTGGATAAGATCAAAGGACCCGGTGATGGAGTGGTGACAGGGTACGGCAAAGTGAATGGAAGGGATATATACTTATTTTCACAGGATTTTACAGTCTTTGGCGGGGCACTTGGAGAGATGCATGCGATGAAAATTGCGAATGTTATGGATTTGGCTGCCAAAAACGGCGCTCCCTTTGTCGGACTGAATGATTCCGGCGGGGCACGAATTCAGGAAGGCGTTGTTTCATTGGACGGCTATGGCCAGATTTTCTACCGTAACTCGATTTATTCGGGAGTGATCCCGCAAATTTCTGTTATTATGGGACCCTGTGCAGGCGGAGCGGTTTATTCACCGGCCATCACGGATTTTGTTTTTATGGTTGAAAAAACGAGCCAGATGTTCATAACAGGTCCGAAAGTCATTGAAACGGTGACCGGCGAGAAAATCAGTTCTGAAAATCTTGGCGGTGCAAAAATACATAATACAGTCAGCGGCAATGCCCATTTTCAGGCATCCTCTGAAGAAGAAGCACTTAAATCTGTGAGGAAGCTTTTGAGCTATCTGCCGCAAAATAATGAAGAAAAGCCTCCTTCGGGAGAAGCGGATACGGAAGATGATGACCGTCCAAATCTGGCTGATATTGTCCCATTCGAAGGCGTTCGCCCTTATGATGTGCGAAAGGTCATTGAAGAGGTTGCTGATCCGGATTCTTTTATGGAAATACAGGAAGGTTTTGCTAAAAACATTGTCATTGGCCTTGGAAGAGTGAAAGGCCGGGTTGCTGGATTTGTCTGCAACCAGCCAAAGGTGCTTGCCGGCGGCCTTGATATCGATTCCTCTGATAAAGCGGCGAGATTTATCCGCTTTTGTGATTCCTTTAATATCCCCCTCATTACTTTTGAAGATGTATCCGGTTTCTTTCCGGGGGTCAAGCAGGAGCATGGCGGCATTATCAGGCACGGGGCCAAAATTCTATATGCTTATTCTGAAGCAACAGTGCCGAAACTGACGGTCATTCTGCGAAAGGCATACGGCGGAGCCTATGTGGCACTTAACAGTAAATCAATCGGTGCCGATCTTACTTTTGCGTGGCCGAATGCGGAAATCGCGGTGATGGGCTCTCAGGGTGCTGCCAATATTATCTTTGCCCGTGAAATCCAAAACAGTGACAATCCCGAAGAAACACGGGCTGCTAAAATAGAAGAATACCGTGAGAAGTTTGCCAATCCATATGTGGCCGCAAGCCAAGGGATGGTGGATGATGTCATTGATCCCCGGGAAACTCGAAAGAAAATCATTCAGGCATTAGATATGCTGCGTAATAAAAAAGAAACAAGGCCGCAGAAAAAGCACGGAAATATCCCATTGTGACAGAAAAAGCAGAAGTTCGGTTCTCCGGACTTCTTTTTATATCACATTATTTGCCGGGTTGTTGCTTTTAGAAGTATACTTATGATGGAATATATTAATGGAGGTTTTATTTATGATTAATCAAGACCGTTTAGTGGCGGAATTTTTCGAGTTAGTGCAAGTAGACTCAGAAACGAAAAATGAAGCTGAAATTGCGAAAGTCCTTAAAGCGAAGTTCACTGAGCTTGGTTTAGATGTTTATGAAGATGATACAGCGTCAGTAACTGGACACGGTGCCGGAAATTTAATCTGTACCCTTCCTGCAAGCAAAGACGGAGCTGAAACCATTTATTTCACTTCTCACATGGATACAGTTGTACCTGGCAATGGAATCAAACCATCTATTAAAGACGGATACATAGTTTCAGACGGCACCACAATCCTGGGTGCTGATGATAAAGCAGGTCTTTCAGTGATGATTGAATCAATCCGTGTACTGAAAGAGCAGAATATTCCCCATGGGAAAATCGAATTCATTATCACAGCAGGCGAAGAATCCGGCCTTGTGGGTGCCAAGGCTTTAGACCGCTCACTCGTAACGGCAAAATTCGGCTATGCCCTTGACAGTGACGGCAAAGTAGGAAATGTAGTGGTAGCTGCTCCGACCCAAGCAAAAGTAGCAGCCAAAATTTATGGAAAAACCGCTCATGCCGGTGTAGCACCTGAAAAAGGCGTATCGGCTATCACAATCGCTTCAAAAGCTATTTCCAGGATGCTGCTTGGCAGAATTGATGAAGAAACCACAGCCAATATTGGTCGTTTCCAAGGCGGCCAGCAGACAAACATTGTCTGTGACTTTGTTGATATCCTTGCGGAAGCCCGTTCTCTTGTTCCGGAAAAAATGGAACAGCAGGTAGCAAAGATGAAAGAAGCATTTGAAATGGCTGCTGTTGAAATGGGCGGACGTGCTGAAGTGGATGTTACTGTGATGTATCCTGGCTTTAAATATGGTGCAGGCGACCATGTTGTCGAAGTGGCAAGACAGGCTGCAGCGAAGATTAACCGTCCGTGTGAACTTCAAAAAAGCGGCGGCGGGAGCGATGCAAACGTGATTGCCGGCTTTGGGATCCCAACTGTCAATCTTGCGGTAGGCTATGAGGAAATCCATACAACGAATGAAAAAATTCCGGTTGAAGAATTAACGAAGCTTGCTGAAATGGTCATTGCCATCGTCGGTATCGTAGCTGGAGAGTAAGTGTTTTGGTCGGAAAGAAACAAGGTATAGGCAGCTTCATAAGCCGTTGTCTTCCGTTCTGTGCCGGTCTGCCGGCTGCGTGGTAAAAAGGAAGTGTCAGCCGTGAATCATATGTATCCTAAGAAGGGAAGAGTCATTCTCCACATCGATATGAATAGTTTTTATGCCTCGGTGGAAATGGCGTACAATCCCGATCTAAAAGGGCGGCCGCTCGCCATTGCAGGAAATGTCGAGGAAAGAAAGGGCATTATTGTTACCTGCAGTTATGAGGCGAGAAAATTCGGGGTCAAAACGACAATGCCGGTATGGCAGGCGAAAAAATTATGTCCGGGCCTGATCATCCAACAGCCTAACTTTGATCGGTACCGGCAGGCTTCGCTGGCGATTTTTGAATTGTTCCGCCAATATACTGAACGGGTGGAGCCTGTCTCTATTGATGAAGGATATTTGGATATTACTGACTGCGGTGATATCGGTACCCCTATTGAAATCGCTCAAACGATACAGAGGCGAATCATGGAAACGATGGACCTGCCCTGCAGCATCGGCATTGCCCCGAATAAATTTCTGGCTAAAATGGCCTCAGATATGAAAAAGCCTTTAGGAATTACGATTCTTAGAAAGCGGGATGTTCCGCAAGTCCTTTGGCCAATGAAGGCGGAAGAAATGCACGGTATTGGACTGAAGACCGCAGAAAAACTGGCTTCTATAGGAATTCAGACCATTGGCGATTTGGCCGTAGCTGATGATTTCCAGCTGAGAAAGGTACTTGGGATTAATGGCACCCGTTTAAAGGAACGGGCTAATGGCAAGGACGAAAGACCCGTTGATCCGGACTCAGTCTTTGATTATAAAAGTGTCGGCAACTCCACAACATTGCCTCATGAAATTGGAACGGGGAAGGTGTCCGTCTCCTTGGTGTTACCGCTTTTGATGTTATTGAAAAAGAAGCTGCTGTCAAACAGCTCGATCTTTTTTCTTTTCACGAAGAAGCGGAGAAGGAATCGCTTTATTTGGCGATGCAGAAGCTGCAAACCAAGTATGGAAAAAATATTATCAAAAAGGGGCTGCCTTTTCATAACCGTTCAAACAGCGCAGATACGAGCTTCAGTAAAGACTTTATGGATTTGATGAAGCAAAAGAAACGAGCAGCTGATGAGGGAGAAGAGTAGTCTGCCCGGATCCGGGTACATTAGACAGTATACATGTTGATCCGCAGTGCCTGGTTGAAGCATGGGCGGTTAGGATACTTCAATTTTAAAATAAAGGGGAATTATTTTATGAGTAAACAACAAATCGGCGTAATCGGCCTTGCGGTCATGGGGAAAAACCTGGCATTCAATATTGAAAGCAGAGGATATTCCATTTCCGTTTACAACCGCTCACGCGCAAAAACAGATGAAATGATGAAAGAAGCAGAAGGGAAAAATGTATTTCCTGCCTACACGTTAGAAGAGTTCGTTGATTCATTGGAAACTCCTCGCAAAATTCTCCTCATGGTAAAGGCTGGGCAAGCGACTGATGCTACTATTGATCAGTTAAAGCCTTTGCTGGAAAAAGGGGATATCGTCATTGACGGCGGAAATACGTTCTTCAAGGATACTCAGCGCCGTAACGAAGTGCTCAGCGCCCAAGGCATCCACTTTATCGGTACCGGCGTTTCCGGCGGGGAAGAAGGGGCCTTAACAGGGCCTTCCATTATGCCAGGGGGACAAAAGGAAGCGTATGAACTGGTTGCACCGATTCTTAAAGATATTTCAGCGAAAGTTGACGGAGACCCATGCTGTACATATATCGGTCCGGACGGTGCCGGCCATTATGTAAAAATGGTGCATAATGGAATTGAATATGGCGACATGCAGCTGATTTCTGAGTCTTATTTTCTGTTAAAACACCTTTTGGGAGCAGATGCAGCTGAACTGCATGAAATCTTCTCTGATTGGAATAAGGGCGAGCTTGACAGCTATCTGATTGAAATTACTGCGGATATCTTCAAGAAGTATGATCCGGAGACTGGCAAACCAATGGTCGACGTTATTCTTGATAAAGCGGGACAAAAAGGGACAGGAAAATGGACAAGCCAAAGTGCGCTTGACTTAGGTGTGCCGCTTCCTGTCATCACTGAATCTGTATTCGCGCGTTTCATTTCCGCGATAAAAGAAGAAAGGGTAACAGCAAGCAAACAACTGAAAGGCCCTGTACCTGCTGCATTTAAGGGAGACCGTGCTGCCTTCATTGAAAGCATTCGCAAAGCGCTGTACATGAGTAAAATCGTGTCTTATGCTCAGGGATTCGCTCAAATGAAAGCTGCATCCGATGAATTCGGCTGGGATCTTCAATATGGAGATATTGCGATGATCTTCCGCGGCGGATGTATCATCCGTGCCCAATTCCTTCAAAAGATCAAGGATGCTTATGACCGTGAACCGGCATTGAATAATCTTTTACTTGATTCTTATTTCCAAGGTATTGCGGAAGAATATCAGGGGGCGCTGCGTGAAGTCATTGCGACTGCTGTCATGAATGGCGTTCCTGTTCCAAGTTTCTCTGCTGCGCTTGCTTATTTCGACAGCTACAGGACAGAAACCCTTCCTGCGAACCTGATTCAGGCTCAAAGAGATTACTTTGGTGCCCATACTTACCAGCGAGTGGATAAAGAAGGAACATTCCATACAGAATGGATGGAAAAGTAAGAAGAATTTACAAGGATACTTTTATGATCCGTGTTTTTGTTGATTAGAATGTCATCCTGCCTATAACGCTGAAGATCTTTCCTGCGATAGGCGGCAAAATGATTATTAGTTCCCATCACAGATAACATAGAGTAATAAAAGGATGAGTGACTGCTTAGGCAGATAAGCTCATCCTTTTTCCTCTTTACACGTTTGCAGCTGAGCACTTTCGATTGCATGTAATGAAAGGTGAACAGCAAATTTTGATTATTAGGTTAGAAAATTACTGAAAAGAAGGTAAAGGAAGAAATGAAAAAAGGAATGATTGACCGATTTGAAGGGGACATGGCAGTCATAGAATTTGAAAAGGAAATGAAGGATATTCCAAGGAAACTGCTGCCGCCAGATGCTAATTTTGGAGATGTCCTCCTGTTTGATGGGGACGATATAAAAATCTCAAAAAAAGAGACAGAAAAGGCTAAAAAGGAATTAGATGAGCTGATCAAAGAACTCTTTGAAGAGTAAAATCATAAAAAAGGCTCTCTCCTGTGAGAGGGTCTTTTTTTGCAGGGAATGGATACTTTTTAAACGGATATTTCATAAAAAAACTTATTTTAATATATATTTACATATCTAAAGTATTAGATATTTTGTCGGGAGGATATAGTATAATTTCTTGATAAAGGAGGGATAATTTTGAAGAAAATCATATCTTTAGCAGTGGCAGCAACACTTATAACAGGCGGAATTGCTGTGTCATCACCAATACAGGCCGATGCGGCATCCGGTGTTTATAAAAACTGTACAGCGTTCAATAAAAAATATTCAAAAGGCGTTGCAAAATCTTCTAAAACCAAAAATAAAGTTATTAGCAAATCCACGAAAAAAGTATCGTATAAAGCATTGTCAAAAGGCACAAAGATTTCATCTTCTGTCTATAAAACAGCTATGAAATACAATAAGGATTTGGATCGTGATAAAGACGGAATTGCGTGTGAACGATAATAAAACGTTATCCGCCATACAGTCCCCTTTTATAGATTATTTTTTAAATAATAGATGCCTTCCGGCGGAGAAAAAGGATATCCCAGAATATTTTCTGTAAAACAGCATTTAGATTCATCCTTTAGTAATCTGCGGCCTGAAAACGTTTTATTTTATTCCTTTCTTGCTTGCAGAGAAGCGGAGAGGGATCTTTCGATTGCCTGCACTTTAAGCTTTAGATGTTACCCTATGAAAGGTTTCAATCATCCAGAAGAAGGAAATAGAATAGAATGAATCAGGGCCGTTAGAAGGCTAAGAGGAGTGAAGAAATATGAAAATTGCTATCATTTTACTGATCATTTTGCTTATTATTTTCCTATTCGAAACGGCAGTCGGAAGATGGCTTAATGCCGCTCCTAAACCTGAAGGATTCAAGGGCAGGGAATTCTTTTATTCGCTTCGTGATAAAATACTTAATAAAAAGGCTTCTTAAAACGACGGCCGCTGTCTTTAGTTCCGGGTGTTTTCTATACCGGAGCCTAAAGCTTATCAAAAAAATGAAACATCCAATTTCACAGAGAAATTGGATGTTTTTGTGTTTATGCTGTATAGGTTCGGATCTCCATTCCTTCTGTCAGGGCAATTAAATATCCGTTGACCACCATTTGTGCCCGTCCTGAGCTAACAGATCATCCGCCGCTTTTGGACCGGCTGAACCGGCAGGATAATTAGGGAAAGATGGTTCTTTTTTGGTTTCCCAAGCTTCAGAAATGATATCTGTAAACTTCCATGATAAGGCAACTTCGTCCCAATGAGTGAAATTGGTTGCATCTCCGCGCATGCTGTCAAAAATTAATTTCTCGTATGCTTCCGGAGTGTTCATTTTATCAATGCCTTCGTTTGATACGGCAAGCTTAACAGGTGTTGTATTGGCAGTCGTGCCTGCTTTTTTTGCATTTAGCTGCAGGGTGATGCCTTCCTCTGGCTGAATATGGATGACAAGAAGATTTGGAGTTAAGTTTTCTTCTGTCCTATAGTATAGGTTCATTGGAATATCTTTGAACTGAACGACAATTTGTGTTGATTTCTTGTCCATCCGCTTGCCTGTCCGTATGTAGAAGGGGACGCCTGCCCAGCGGAAATTATCGATCATCAGTTTTCCTGCTACAAAAGTCTCCGTATTGGATTCAGGATCTACATTATGTTCTTCTCTGTATCCGGGAACATCCTCGCCGTTCAGCTGGCCTGCCCCGTATTGCCCTCTGACAAAATAGTTGTCCACATCGTTTACGGCCATAGGACGAAGCGATCTGAGCGCCCTTACCTTTTCACTGCGGATTTCTTCTGTTGTCAGAGAAATCGGCGGTTCCATGGCCAGCAGTGCAACCATCTGCATAAGGTGGTTTTGAACCATATCACGCAGAGCTCCGCTTGTTTCATAGTAACGGCCGCGTTCCTCGACTCCTAACACTTCGCTGGATGTAACCTGAATATTGGAAATGTAACGGTTATTCCATAGCGGTTCGAACAGGGCGTTTGAAAAACGGATAACCTCGATATTTTGGACCATCTCTTTTCCAAGATAATGGTCAATCCGGTAAATCTCATCCTCACGAAAGGCGGTTCGGAGCTGTTCATTAAGCTGCTGGGCTGTTTCGAAACTGTGGCCAAACGGCTTTTCAATGACCAGACGCTTGTATCCGGCAGTATCCGTTAATCCTTGAGCCTTTACTTGTTCAGCAATTGTTCCGAAAAATTCCGGAGCCATCGCCAAGTAGAAAATTCGGTTTCCTTCTAAACTGTATTGATTGTCTATGCTTTCTGCCAGAACTTTTAATTGCGAATAAGACTCTGAGCTTGAGACGTCATGGGAGTGATAGTGGAAGTGGCTGATGAATTCTTCGACATCTTCCTCCCCATTTCCAAAAGTAAGAACAGATTCTTTTACATTCTCTTGAAACTGTTCATTGGTTAGCGAGCGTCTGGCCACCCCGATTACGGCAAATTTATCAATTTTATCCTTGCGGAATAGACGGTAAATGGACGGAAAAAGCTTTCGTTTCGCTAAATCTCCTGTTGCTCCGAAAATAATAATTAAAGCTGTTGGCTTTTTGTTTTCAGACATCCTAAAAACCTCGACTTTCTATATAGATTCTATCTTCTGAATCAACTACTTATTTTAAAGTTAGCTTTCCCGCAAATCAATCAATTTATCTTGGGAAGCTGAACTTCTTGCCCTCTTCTGCCAAAATAGAGGCATTTATGCTATAGTGATGGTACATTCAAAATTGATAACGGAGGGAAAATGAGTGGAATTTGTATTTTTGGGTACGGGGGCCGGGATGCCGGCTAAAGCTCGGAATGTCTCCTCTATTGCCCTGCAGCTCCTTGAAGAAAGGGGAACGGTTTGGCTTTTCGACTGCGGAGAAGCGACACAGCATCAAATCTTGCATACGGCAGTCAAACCGAGGAAAATTGAAAAAATCTTCATCACTCATTTGCATGGTGATCATATTTACGGTCTGCCGGGACTTCTGGGCAGCCGTTCTTTTCAGGGAGGGACCGAGAAGCTGACAGTGTACGGCCCGGAAGGAATTGCTGATTTTATTAATACGTCCCTTAAGGTAAGCGGAACCTATTTAAAATACCCTTTAGAGATCATAGAGATTCAGGAAGGAAAGGTTTTTGAGGATGAAACCTTTACGGTGAGCTGTTTGGAGCTTGACCACGGCATCTTAAGCTTCGGCTACCGAATTGTAGAAAAAGACCGACCGGGCAGCCTGCAGGTGGACAGACTCCTTCGTGAAGGAATAAAACCGGGACCTCAATTTAAAGTGTTAAAAAACGGGGGAACCCTCACATTGGATGACGGAAGGAAGATTCATGGCCCTGATTATTTAGGTGAAGCTAAAAAGGGACGGGTCATTTCGATCCTCGGTGATACTAGGTATTGTCAGAATGCAATCAAGCTGGCAAGTGACTGTGATTATTTAGTCCATGAAGCCACTTTTTCAGCGGATGAAACAGAGATGGCTCATTCCTACTGCCATTCTACGACGTCGCAGGCAGCAGAAACAGCTGCAAAGGCGGGAGCAAAGAACTTGATTCTTACACATATCAGCTCCAGGTATACAGCTGAGGATATAGAAAAGCTGAAAAAAGAAGGAGAGGAAATTTTTCCGAAAACGCTCATTGCTGAAGACCTTCTGTCCATTAAGATTCCTTTACATCTGGAGGAATAGCCTCTTCATATGAAAAAAAACAGAAATCTGTTATAATAAAGCAATTATTATTCCGTTGAAAGGCATGTGTCACGAAGTCCTTTGGAAAGAGAATGAAGGAGCGAGGATTATGATGAAAGATAGTGATTTACATAAGAAAGCCATGGATTTCCTGCTAAAAACGAGCCGGACTTTTTACATCCCCATCAGCCAGCTCCCTGGGCGCCTGCAGGAAGCTATTGGGGCAGCTTATCTCTGTATGCGGGCCATTGATGAAATTGAAGATGATGCCTCTCTCCCAGCGGCAGACAAGATTCATCTTTTAGAAAGAACAGCGGATTTATTAGAAAAGAAAGAGTACAGTGCCGACGCATTTCAGGCAGTGTACGGTCCTTATCAGGAACAGCTTCCGGAGGTTACATTGCTTCTTCCTGACTGGATTGCCTTTTGTCCTGCGGAGACAAGGGAGAAGGTCCTTGAATCCACAGCTGAAATGGCCCGCGGAATGGCTAAGTGGGTCGACAAGGGGTGGATGATTCATACGCAAGAAGAATTGGATGACTATACGTACTATGTTGCCGGTCTTGTAGGCGTCATGCTGTCTGATATTTGGAACTGGTATGACGGAACGAAAACGGACAGAGATTTGGCTATTGCTTTTGGAAGAGGCCTTCAGACCGTCAATATTCTCCGCAATCGCGAGGAAGATGCTGAAAGAGGCGTGAATTTCTTTCCAGATGGGTGGGGGTTCAGTGAGATGTTTACCCATACGGAAAAAAATCTGGTGCTGGCTGATCAGTATGTGGAGGATATCGAAACAAAGAAAATCCTCCATTTTTGCCGAATACCGCTGGAACTAGCCAAGGCAACCTTGAAGGTTTTAAAGGACGGGCAGGAAAAGCTGAATCGCCAGGAAGTAAATGAAATCGTACAAAATATAGTGAAATAAGAGCTGCCGGGGAAAGGAGAAATCCTATCCCCGGTTTTTTCATTCACAAAAAGGCAAATAATATTCTAAAAAGTCGAGAAACTCATTGAAAAGAATATGCCTAAACGATTATAATTTAGTACATAAAAGCTAAAAAGCTTAAAAGTGAAAGATAGAAGACAAAAAGAGAGAAACGAGGGAGAGACAGATGAAGAAAATATGGGGTGCTGCGGCAGCTGTCACCATTTTGGCGGGTTCGCTGCTGGCGGGCTGCGGGAACAGTGATTCGAGCAAAGAAGAAGGTTCCTCCTCTGCAGGAGACGGAAAGACATATAAAATTGGCGTTACACAAATCGTGCAGCACGCTTCCTTGGATGAAGCGTATAAGGGGTTCAAAGCTGCCTTAAAAGAAGAGGGAATCAAAGCAGATTATGATGTGCAGATTGCCCAGGGGGATCAAAACAACAGCCAGACAATCGCTAATAACTTTGCCGGAGACGGAGTGGATTTAATCTTTGCGAACTCAACACCAAGTGCATTAAGCGCTTTAAATGCAACAAAGGATATTCCCATCGTATTTACGTCTGTCACGGATCCGGTTGAAGCGAAGCTGGTTTCTTCGATGGATAAGCCAGACGGAAATGTAACGGGAACGACGGACTCCCAGCCTGATGCCATTGCCAATTCAGTGAAATTCCTTGCCGATGAGCTTGGAGCCAAAACGATTGGAACGGTCTACAACTCAGGGGAGAAGAATTCCATTGTCCAGGTGGATGCCATGAAAGCTGAAGCGAAAAAGTCTGGAATTAAGGTAGCTGAAGCCTCTGTGTCCACATCTGCTGAAGTGAAGACGGCAGCGGAATCTTTAGCAGGAAAAGCGGATGCGTTTTACATTATTACGGACAATACAGTTGTATCCGCTTTGGAGTCCGTTATTTCTGTAGCTAACGATCAGGATATCCCATTATTTGTCGGGGAGCTGGATTCTGTTCAGCGGGGCGGTTTTGCGGCTTATGGATTCAGTTATTATGATATCGGCTTTGAAGCAGGAGAAAAGGCAGCTGAAATTCTGAAAGATGGAAAGAATCCAGGAGACATTCCAGTTCAATACCCTCAGAATCTTAAGCTTATGATCAATGAGAAGGCTGCCAAAGACATGGGAGTAGAAATAAAGGATGAATGGAAGGAAGAGGCTGAGATTGTTAAGTAAGCCTGATCTCTCGGCCGGGAAAGGAAGATGCACATATGTTTACAGCTCTGTTCAATTCATTTGAATCTGGAATGATCTACGCCATTATGGCACTTGGTGTTTATCTGACCTTTCGGATTCTTGATTTCCCTGATATGACAGTCGATGGAAGCTTCGTTACCGGAGCTTCTGTCTCAGCACTCATTATCGTAAATGGCTATTCTCCTCTCATAGCAACCCTGTGTGCTCTTGCTGCCGGTTTTGCCGCCGGCACGGTGACGGGGCTTTTGCATACGAAAGGAAAAATTAATCCGCTCCTTTCCGGAATTCTGATGATGATCGCTTTATATTCGATCAATTTAAGAATTATGGGGACATCAAATATTCCGCTTCTGTCTGAAAATACGCTTATGACCAATATTCAGAATGCATGGCAGAAAACCGGACTGGACCCGCTGCTGAACGGTCTATGGACTTCCGTCGGTCTTGGTGACAGTGTACCAAAAACTTGGTCTGTCCTGATTGTCATGCTGCTGACGGTTTTGGTCATCAAGATGGCACTCTCCGCTTTCCTGAAGACCGAAATTGGTCTTGCTCTTCGTGCAACCGGTGACAATGAAGCGATGGTGAAAAGTTTTTCGGCCCATACGGCGAATTTGAAAGTTTTAGGATTGGCACTTGGCAATGCGCTTGTTGCCTTTTCAGGGGCGCTTGTAGCCCAGTACAATGGATTCAGCGATATCGGTATGGGCATTGGCATCATTGTGATTGGCCTTGCTTCGGTCATTATTGGGGAAGCTGTTTTCGGGGCGAAAACGATTGCGAGGGCGACTTTGGCTGTTATTGGAGGAGCGATCATTTACCGAATTGTGGTGACATTTGCATTGCGCTTCAATTTTTTGGAAACAGGAGACGTCAAGTTGATTACGGCTCTTATCGTCATTGGAGCACTAATTATCCCGCAAGTTTCTGAAAGACGGAAAGTGCGGAGCCGTAAGAAAAAACGCCTGAAGGAATTGAAATTCAGCCATGTTGCTGCTCTGAAGAAGGAGGCACAGTAATGCTTCAGCTCACTGATATTTTTAAAGTTTTCAATGAAGGAACTCCTGATGAGAAGCTTGCCCTGCAAAATCTCCAGCTAAGAATGGGAAAAGGCGAATTCGTTACGGTGATCGGCAGCAATGGAGCAGGGAAATCCACCTTGATGAATATGGTATCGGGGAAAATTTTGCCCGATGCCGGGGAAATTTTGATTGACGGCAAGGACGTATCACATGTAGAAGAACATACCCGCGCGCGTATGATTGGGCGTGTATTTCAGGATCCGATGGCCGGTTCTGCCCCGCATATGACGATTGAAGAGAATATGGCGATCGCCTATGGACGGACGCACCGCAGGGGATTTGGGTTCGGAGTGACAAAGAAAAGAAAAGTATTTTTCCGGGAGAAGCTGGAGACCCTTCATCTTGGGCTTGAAAACAGGATGACGGCAAAAGTCGGGCTGTTATCAGGAGGAGAACGGCAGGCGCTTTCCTTATTGATGGCCACGTTCACCCATCCAAAAATTCTGCTGCTTGATGAACATACAGCAGCTCTGGATCCATCCCGGGCTGAACTTGTAACAAGGCTGACAGGAGAAATTGTCGAGAAAAACCATTTGACGACCCTGATGGTGACTCATAATATGCAGCAGGCGATCGACCTTGGCGATTCCTTGATTATGATGGATAAGGGCCGGATTATTTTTGAGGCAAGGGGCGAGGAAAAACAAAGGCTCACTGTCAGCAAATTATTAGATGAATTCCAGCGGATCAAGGGCGGGGAAGTCCTGAATGACCGTGCAGTTCTGGTTTGAAACCGGCGTATCCGTTTCGTTCTTGTTTAGACAGTAAAGAAGAGGCTGACCCGAGTTTCTGAACGAAAATCCATTCTGCATAAGCATAAAAATATCAAATTTCTTAAAAGGAAATTTGATACAGACTGTAGACAAACTCGAAATTTCGAGTTTGCCTACAGTCTTTTTTCTTTTAAAATAATAGTAATAGTTTTTAAAATAGTGTTAGTTGATTTTCGTTTCGGCGGACGCTTTCCGCGGGCGTGGCCCAATCCTCCTCGTCGCTTTGCTCCTGTGGGGTATCGGCCTTCACGCTTTTCCCGCAGGAGTCGCCGCCTACTCTACAATCAACTCCTTCTAAATAAATGTCTGAGGTGAATGGATATGATGTCGAGAAATCAAATAAGTGAACGTGATCAAATTGAAATGATTACAATAGAACAACTTGTACCACAGGATCATCTGGTCAGAAAGCTTGAATCAGCTATTGATTTTTCTTTCATCTATCCACTAGTTGAATCACTGTATTCAACACTAGGTCGACCTAGCGTTGATCCAGTCGTATTAATTAAAATGACATTTATTCAATATGTATTTGGAATTCGTTCAATGCGTCAAACCATAAGAGAAATTGAAACGAATATGGCCTATCGCTGGTTTTTAGGGTTTGGATTTCATTCAGAAGTACCGCACTTTTCCACCTTCGGTAAAAATTATGAACGTCGTTTCCAAGATACTGATATCTTTGAACAGATTTTCTATCGAATTCTTAAAGAAATTGCAGATAAAGGACTACTAAGTGCTGACCATGTCTTCATCGATTCAACACATGTTAAAGCAAGCGCGAATAAACGTAAATTCGAAAAGAAGATAGTTCGTAAAGAGACTCGGGCATATGAAGCTAAACTTCAAGAAGAATTGAATCAAGATCGAGTTGATCATGGGAATAAACCATTCCCACCAGATAAATTTGAAAAAGAAGAAGTTAAGGAGATTAAAGAGAGTACAACAGATCCTGAAAGTGGCTATTATGTAAAAGATGAAAGAACGAAACAGTTTGCTTATTCATTCCATGCGGCTGCGGACCGGTATGGGTTTATACTTGGGGCGGTTGTGACACCTGGAAATGTTCATGATAGTCATATGCTTCAGCCACTTGTTGAAAAGGTTATGGAAAAAGTGAAGAAGCCACTTGCTGTTGCTGCCGATGCTGCTTATAAAACTCCTGCGATTACTAAATTCTTATTTGAACATGAGATTCAACCAGCACTTCCTTATACAAGACCCAAAACGAAAGATGGGTTTTTACGCAAGCACGATTATGTATATGACGAGTACTATGATTGCTACCTATGTCCGGAAGGACAGGTTCTAAAATATTCAACTACCACCAAAGAAGGCAAACGCCAATACAAGTCGAACCCAGTTCAATGTGCAAATTGTCCTTTACTAGCTCAATGTACAAATAGTAAGGATCACAGAAAAATTATTGAACGTCATATTTGGGCGCAGTATGTGGAGGAAGCAGATCATCTTCGTCATCAAAACGATATCAAACAAATATATGCAAGACGTAAAGAAAACGATTGAACGTGTCTTTGCGGATGCGAAAGAAAAGCATGGTATGCGATGGACAACCCTTCGAGGGATTAAAAAATTGTCCATGCAGGCGATGCTTACTTTTGCTGCCATGAACTTAAAGAAACTTGCCAATTGGACATGGCAAGCTTCGGCTATGATCTAAAATAGAATACTCGAAGAGTATTTCAGGCTGTAGACAAACTCGTGAAAATCGAGTTTATCTACAGCCTTTTTTATTTTAAAATGGAGGTAACAGATTTACTTGAGGTGACCAATATGCTTTCCAAATATTCTTCTACTCAAAGAAATCAAATTGAAATGATTGCGCTGGATGAACTTGTTCCTGCGAACCATTTGGTTCGCAAACTAGAAAAAGCGATCGATTTTTCATTTATTTATTCGTTAGTAGAGGATATGTATTCAGATGTAGGTCGTCCAAGTATTGACCCGGTAATTCTTATTAAAATGACATTTATTCAGTACATATTTGGTATCCGCTCCATGCGCAAAACGATTGAAGAAATCCAGACCAATATGGCTTATCGATGGTTTTTAGGATTCGGATTTCATGATAAAATCCCCCATTTTTCTACCTTCGGTAAAAACTACGAACGCAGATTCAAAGATACGGATTTGTTTGAACAGATTTTCTATCATATTATAAGCGAAGCTGCTAAGAAGAAGTTAATCAGTGCCGAACATATTTTTATTGACTCTACACACGTTAAAGCTAGTGCGAATAAACGAAAGTTTCAAAAGAAAGTTGTCCGTAAAGAAACAAAAGCATATGAACAACGTCTTCAAGAAGAAATCAATCAGGACCGAGAGGACCATGATAAGAATCCCTTCCCTCCAGATAAATTCGAAAAAAATGAAACGAAAGAAATCAAAGAAAGTACGACAGATCCTGAGAGTGGATATTATGTAAAAGATGAAAGAACGAAGCAGTTTGCTTATTCTTTTCACGCTGCTTCAGATAGGAATGGATTTGTATTAGGGACCATCGTAACTCCTGGTAATACGCATGATAGTCAGATACTTGAGCCTTTGGTTGAGAAAGTAATGGAAGAAGTTGGGAAGCCTGAAGCTGTTGCTGCTGATGCAGCCTATAAGACACCAGTAATTACAAATTATCTAATAGAAAATGACATCACGCCCGTTTTACCTTATACACGTCCGCGTACAAAAGAGGGATATTTTCGGAAACATGACTATGTTTACGATGAGTACCATGATTGCTATTTATGCCCGCAGGGCAATGTGTTGAACTACTCAACGACTACTAAGGAGGGGTATCGTCAGTATAAGTCTGATCCTAAAATATGTAAAGATTGTCCAGTGATCATGAATTGTACCCAAAGTAAGAACCACCAAAAGCTCATTCAGAGACACATATGGGAAGGGTACGTAGAAGAAGCAGATCATCTCCGACACCATCAAACCATAAAAGATATCTATGCCAAACGTAAAGAAACCATTGAGCGAGTCTTTGCGGATGCAAAAGAAAAGCATGGCATGCGTTGGACAACGTTAAGAGGTCTAAAAAAATTGTCCATGCAGGCGTTGCTTACTTTTGGTGCCATGAATTTAAAGAAGATGGCAAATTGGACTTGGGTCAATCCTCAAACCGGCTAATTATGGGGCTCGATGAGCCCTCAAAATTAAAAATACAACGATTAAATAGGAAAAATAACAGAAAGGCCTTCGGAAGGGATTCCTTCCGAAGGCCTTTTGTCGACAATCTGGAATACTCGAAGAGTATTTTACTTTAAATCAGACTATAAAATACCTAAAAAAATCTCAAAAAGACAAAAGGCCTTCAGAATGAGACCATTCTGAAGGCCTTTTGTCGACAATTTGTATCAAATTTCTTAAAAGGAAATTTGATATTTTTATTTGTCTTATTTTCTTTGACTTGTTTCTTACGATTGCAAAGGCGTTTTCTTCACCCCGCCGAATAAGGAACGGAATGGATGCTTTTTCTTTTGTTTTTTTGCTGCGGCTGTTTCTTCCATAGCAAGCAAGTAATCAGACGGTGTTCCTGTTTCTTGTTCTGCTAACCTGCTTTCAAGTTCTTCGATGCGCCTGTTCAGATTTCCGATTGCTGCAAGAGCTTCTTCCATTTCGCTGCGATATTGGATCAGCTGGTAGGAAACCACATCATCCGCCTTGGTCTCGATCGTTCTCTCCAGACGATCCATTTTTTCCACCATTTTATCGAGCGTCTCATTTTGCACCGAAGGTTTGGGTGCCGGCCTTTTCTTGCTTTTATCATCAAGGACGATTTTCTGAAGAATCACTCCATCGTCGAGCTGCTTTTTAATATCCTTCAGAAGGCTGATATCTTCCTCGGAAAATTGATAATGCCCCTGCTGATTCCGTCCGACTTCCATCTCCAGCTGTGTTACCCATCTTTGCACCGTACTGTGGGATACACCGAGGAGCTTGGCGGCTGCGCTTGTATTCATCAGACATCCCTCCTTATTTAGTAAGAAGGGATTCTTCCTTGAAGAAGAAGATTCCTTCCCGGATGACAAAACAAGAAGGGATTCGCCAAAGAAAGTGATTCTCCTACATTCTTCACAAGCTTTTTTATAGCCGGGAAGGATTAGACAGTTCTTCGCTGATTTGATCTCCCATCTCAGCTGAACGGGCGGCTGCTTCTTTAATGCATTTTATAAAAGCCTCCTGTACGTGATATGCTTCGAGAACCCGCAGTCCTGCCGCTGTTGTTCCGCCTGGAGAGGTAACTTCCTGGCGCAGGAGAGCGGGGCTTTTTCCTGATTCTTTCAGCATCTCTGCAGCGCCGATAAGGGTCTGGATCATCAGCTCTTTCGCTGCTGCTCTGTTCAGCCCCAGTTCTCCGGCGGACTGTTCCATCGCTTCAGCCAAATAATAAATATAGGCCGGTCCGCTTCCTGACAGTCCGGTTACGGCATCCAGCTGCTTTTCCTCCACTTCGGCTGCCGTTCCGAATGTTTCAAAAAGGGATCGGGCTATACGGAACTGGGCTTCGGTTACATAGGCGTTTCTCGCGAGTGCAGTAGCTGACTTGCCGACAGCAGCTGAAGTGTTTGGCATGGCCCGGATGATGGGAGCCTCTTTCGTGACAATTTCAGACAGGCTGTCCGCTTTAACGCCTGCTGCGACAGAGATGATCAGCATCTCCTCTGTCATAAGAGGCTTGACTGCTTCCATCGTTGCCGGTATATCTTTCGGCTTGACTGCAAGAACAGCCGCCGTTGCCCGGTCCAGTAAATCTGGAAGAGAACGTGTTGCCGTTACTCCGTATTGTTCGTGTAAATAATGGAGTCTGGCATCATTTGAGCGGTTCGTGATAAAAATTTGCTCAGGTCTTATGATTTGTTTGGAAACGATGCCTGAAATAATGGCTTCTGCCATTGCCCCCGCTCCAATAAACGCTATTTTTTCCATGGTTTCTGCTCCTTTTTTTAAAATCAATCAGTGTAAATAACGGTCATAAAAAAAGATCCTCATCCTTGTAATGGACGAAAGATCAGTCTTCCGCTTTAGAGAGCTGAAGCCAGTCTCCGTAATTGCCGGAATATGCACCGGTTTTCTTGAAGGCCCCGTGTGAGGCAGGGGTCAATAAACGAGCGGGTGTCAGAGTCTTTGGAGACAAACAGCCCCTGCTCTCATTTCGCCGGCATCTATTTACTGGGCCTTATCAATGCCGCCCCATGCTTCATTACTTGCTGTGATTATGCCGGATAGACGGGGATTCTGTCAATGCCCATTTGAGTACCTCTTGTCTAAAATTAGGGATTAATTATGTGAAAATAATGACAATTATTAGGATTACCTGTAAAATGTTGAATGTATACATAGCTTTATAAGAAGGAACTTTAATGTACGGTACTTTGAAGGATTTCTAGATTTATTTAAATATAATTTTGAGGTGGACAGTATATGGTGATATGGAATGGAAATATTGCGAAGCTCTCCTTGCCGACTCCTTTTGCAGTAGGGGATGTGAATGTTTACTTGCTGAAGGGCGATGCATTAACACTTATTGATACAGGCGCCAAAACGGAGCAATCCAGAGAAGTTCTGGAAGGGCAATTGAAGGAATTGGGGCTTTCCATAAAAGATATTGAACAGGTAGTGTTAACCCATCACCATCCGGATCATGCCGGGGGCTTGGACTTATTTGATCAGGCTGTGCCGGTTTATGGCCATAAAAATATTATACGCTGGCTTGAGGGGGGGGAGGATTTCCTGCATTATCATAATGAATTTTTTATGTCCTATGCCGGCGAATTTGGAGTAGGAGATGAGTGGAAAAGAAAACTGCTGCATCCTCCGGGAGAAAACCCTCTTTTATGCGAACGGAAGCTGGACGGGGTCCTTTCCGGCGGAGATGAGCTGCCCGGACATCCGGATTTTATTGTAACGGAGACGCTTGGACATGCTCAGAGTCATATTTCCTTTTTTCGGGAGCGGGACGGAGTCATGATTGGGGGCGATCATCTGCTGGATAAGATTTCTCCTAATCCAGTAATGGAACCTCCTATTCTTAGAGGAGGAGAGCGCCCGCGGCCGCTTCTTCAATATAATGCTTCCCTGAAAGGCTGGAAGAAGATGCCAATTTCAATGGTTTACACGGGGCATGGCAGGGAGGTTACGGAGATCAATCGTCATATTTCCAGTCAGATGGAGCGTCAGCATGCCCGGGCTATGCTGGTGAAAGGATTTCTTGAAAAACCGCGGACAGGGTTTGAAATTTGTCAATTTCTTTTTCCGAAAGTGTATCAAAAAGAACTTGGCCTGACATTGTCTGAAACGATCGGACAGCTGGATTATTTGGAGGATCTGGGCCTTGTGAAAAAGGAGCTGCAAGATGAAATTGCTTTATTTTCAGCTGTTTAACGTCTCAAGGAGGAGGCCGTCATGAATCAATTAAAGGGGAAAACGGTTATCGTTACAGGTGCATCCGGAGGGATTGGCCTGGAAATTGCCCGTCTGGCAGCAGAGAAGGGGGCAAGAACGGTTCTTTTGGCCAGGAGCCTTGCAAAACTGGAGAGCATACAGGCAGAGTTAGCAGAGAAGTATGGAGCAGAAGTGTATGTGTATCAGCTGGATGTGTCGGATGCCAATATGGTCGAGCAAGTATTCAAAAAAATTTTTGATACTGTGGGAGAAGCAGATGTCCTGGTCAACAATGCCGGTTACGGAATTTTTAAGGAAGCGGACCAGACGGATGCAAAAGAAGCGGAAGCCATGTTTCGCGTCAATGTATTGGGTCTGATGGCCTGTACGAATATGGTTCTGCCGGCGATGAAGAGACGGAGACAGGGACATATCATGAACATTGCCTCTCAGGCCGGAAAGATTGCTACACCGAAATCTTCCCTGTATTCAGCGACAAAGTTTGCCGTTTTAGGCTATTCAAACGCTCTTCGCTTGGAAGTGATGGAGTATGGCATCCATGTCACGACAGTGAATCCAGGTCCGGTTGAAACGAACTTTTTCTCTATAGCCGATGAATCAGGTTCGTATGCAAAAAGCATTGCCCGATTTATGCTGAAATCAGAGGAAGTGGCTGCCAAGGTGGTAGGGGCCATGCTGACAAATAAAAGAGAAATTAATCTTCCGGGCTGGATGAATGCGGCCGGAAAATTGTATACACTTTTTCCGGGGACTGCAGAGTTCTTCGGAAAAAAAGCTTTTTTCAAAAAGTGAGATACTAAAGCGGGAGCAGGATAATTTTCTTATGAATGGATTCATTTTTGTGAAACAATTCTCTTCTTCAAACGTTTATATGTTTAGGGGGGAGATGATGAAAAGGGGAATGAAGATATTTGTTATGATCTGCTGCACTTTGATTCTTTCGGGCTGCCAATACTCTCCCGGGAGGCTGCATGCAGAGGTCGGCAAAGGGGACGAAGGCTTTATCACTTCTCTTGATGATAAACAGATATTGATTAAAGATACGTATTATAAAGTGAAGGATGATACCATTCTGCAGGATGAAACGGGGAGGCATCTTGAGTGGGGAGATTTAGAAATTGGCATGAAAGTGAAACCCTGGTTTGCAGGGAGAGTCTCAGATACATTCCCGGCCAAAGCGAATGCCCGGTACATTCGCGTTTTAACAGACAGTGAAGCGAAAGCAGAGCAGGAAATGGTGACAGCGGCCATCCGGCATGTAACGGAGTCCCCGAGTCAGCGGTTTATGGTCTTGGAGCTTCAGCATCTCCCGGATGATCATGTGTATACACTGGAAATGATGAGCCGGTCCAATTTGGACTCATCCTTCATGGTCATTTTAGACGACCAAAGTGCTGAGGTCCTGTACCAGCGCTGACGCTTGATTCCGAACCGTAAAATGAAATAAACAGTAAAAAAAGGATCCGGCGGGGATCCTTTTTTGTTAGATTATAATGTTTTTGCTCCAAGGTAACGAGGTTTCCAGTAGCTGTTATTCAGGTCTGCAATGGAAACGCCCTTCGAAGAAGATGCATTGATAAATTGTCCGTTTCCGATGTAGATGCCTACATGGGAGACGCCTGTTTTGCTTGAAGAAGTATCAAAGAATACTAGATCGCCGACAGATGGAGAAGATACTTTTAATCCTGTATTGCTGTATAGCAAGGAGGTTGTCCGCGGCAGTGTGATGCCTTGTGATTTTTTGAAAACATAATTAACAAAGCCAGAGCAGTCAAAGCCTGATGTGGTTGTTCCTCCCCATACATATGGTGTTCCGATAAGGGTCTTGGCATATTTGACAAGGCTTGTATTGTTAACGTTATAAACGCCCAGTGCGTTAAAGGTATTTCGGCCGGCGATTCCGTCAGCGGTTAATCCTTTTGCTTTCTGAAAACTTTTCACTGCAGAAGTTGTATAAGAACCATAATTCGCAGTGTAAGCTCCGGTATATTTGAAATAGCCCTTGAGTTTTAATAACTCTTGCAGCTGTTTTACATCATTATGGGTTGTTCCTGGTTTGAGAGTTTGATCCCCAATATTGGCAAAGGCTTGGAGAGGAGTAAGCATCAAAGCTGAGGCAAGAGTAGCAGAAGCAATCCATTTTTTCATTAACTAGTTTCCCCCTAAATTATCTTTCTTTAACAATATTATCCTACGATATTTTTGTAACAGAAAAATATTAAAAAGATTACAAAAAGATTACAAATTATAAGACTTTAGTATCGTGTTTTAATTCCTATTTTTATATTTTTCAGCTGGTTTTTTCTCTTGTTTGATCTATAAGGACTATTGTATATTACAAAAAAAGAACACTGGTTTTCTTTTGGGGATATAACATATGGTAACAGAAGAATATCTTTCCAATCTGACATATTGTTTCCTTTTGTTTTCTCTGGAAGGAAAAGAGCTTAAAATGTAGAAATTCGTATTAATATTTCCATTGTGAGAGAACGTTTATTCGTATAGAATGAGGTGTATAATAAATACGAACATACATTCTTTTTTGTTTTGTATATAGAAGAGGACGAGATGCAGGATATTCAGATTGTTTTCCATCTGACTTCTGTAAACTGAAAGTTCCTTATGCGGGGGTTAAGAGGAAGGATGAGCAAATAAATCACAAGGCTGTTTGTACTCTCTGATGTAAAGGGAGTTTATTTTAGCTATTAAAAAGAACGTATGTTTGTTTTTGCGGAGGGATATGAAATGTATGCCCCATCAAAGAAAGGAAGAGAGCTGTGAAAGATAAGGTTATTTTTCTTGTTGATATGCAGTCTTACTATGCCTCAGTGGAGAAGGCAAGCAACCCTGGTTTAAAAGGAAAGCCGGTTGTAGTCTCCGGGGATCCGGAGCGCCGTGCCGGTGTTATTTTGGCTGCCTGCCCTTTAGCTAAAAAACGCGGCGTCCGCAACGGAGAGCGGCTGTGGGAGGCACAGCAGAAGTGCCCGGAGGCAGCAGTTGTCCGTCCGCGCATGCAGCTGTACATCGATGTATCCATTCAAATTACCAATATTTTAGAACGGTATACAGACTTAGTCGAACCGTTTTCCATTGATGAACAATTCATGGATGTTACAGGAAGTCAAAGGCTGTTTGGCGACCCGCTGTCGATGGCCCGAAAAGTTCAAAAAGACATTATGAAAGAAACAGGACTCTATGCCCGCATAGGGATTGGAAGCAATAAAATGCTGGCTAAACTGGCCTGTGATAATTTTGGGAAAAAGAATGTAAGCGGAATATTTGAATTGAACGCCGATAATTTAGCTGAGTATTTGTGGTCTCTCCCGATAGGCAAGATGTTCGGGATAGGGAAGAGAATGGAGAAGAATTTGCTTGCCAGAGGCATTGGCACAATTGGAAGCCTGGCCAATTTCCCGCTGGATCTGCTGAAGAAGAAATGGGGGATTAACGGGCATGTGTTATGGATGACGGCAAATGGCTTAGATTATTCGCCTGTAACGAAAGCGTCACTGGACGGTCAGAAAGCAATAGGGCATGGAATGACACTGCCGAAGGATTACGAGAGGGCTGAAGAAATCAAAGTCGTATTGTTGGAGCTTTGTGAGGAAGTCTGTTTCCGTGCCAGGAGTTCTCAAGTGAGAGGGTCGACGATATCTGTCAGCTGCAGCGGAGCCAGTTTTGATGTTCCGGCCGGATTTCACAGACAAAGGACGATTGATGAACCAACTAACCATGCAATGGAGATGTTCCGGTGTGTATGGGGGTTGTTTCTGGAATTTTGGGATGGACAGCCCGTCCGAAGGCTGGGAATAAGTCTGTCAAGCCTTGCGGCGGATGATGTTTGGCAGCTGAGCTTCTTTGATCACAAAGCTGAAAAAAGGGAGCTGGATTATGCGATCGATCGTATTAAGCAGCGATTCGGAATGACGGCGGTTGTCCGTGCTGCATCCTTAAGGTCTGCCGGCCAGGTATTTGAGCGAGCGCAAAAAATAGGAGGACATTATAAATGAGTGAGCATTTAAGGCGGGGAAATAAGCTTTGGGAGTCCCATCGCATGTTTTTGCCAGAGCATAAACAGGCATTAATGGACAGGAGGCTGAAACAAAAGGAATTTCAGCAGCCGGGTTTAGATCAAGACCAGTTTGAAAAATTGAACAGAATCATAGCGGAATCGATTCAGTCTGACCAATCTATTACAATAACGTATTCAGATCTTTATGGCCCGGCTCAATTTTGGGGATGGATTACGAAAATAAATCTACAGGAAAAATGGCTTAAAATTATTAATGATGAAGACGCTTTAATCCTTAGGTTTGAAAGAATTTTAGATGCAGAATGATTTTGCCGATGATGGATATACATAAAAAAACAAATTTCTCTAGGGGGAATTTGTTTTTTTTACTTATGTTCATTTCGGTTTCAGGGGGGCGAAGGGCGCGGGTTAAGTCTGCAGTCTCTCACGTGCTGTGTTCCCTGGAAGTCGCCTCTCCGCTCCATTGATCAAGAGCATAGTTCTTATTCCATTCTCAGTTTTTTAGTTTTTTGCCGTTTTTTTCAGATTTGCATTTTCTTCGGGAGCCTGCTTCACTCGCTTAATAAAAAAAGATAGCAGCAAACTGATAACGCCGAATAAAAGGATGGCAAAGTAGGCGTCATTGATCCCCTGAATCGAAGCTTCCATCATCAGATGTTCGGGTGTTTGACCGTGTACGCTTTCAGTCTCAAGATAATTTTTTGAACTGTTCGTCATGATGGTTACAAGTAAAGATGTTCCAATTGCGCCGGCGACTTGTCTGGCTGTATTAGAGATGGCCGTACCATGGGCATTCAGGCTGGACGGCAATTGGTTTAACCCTGCTGTCTGGATCGGCATCACAAACAGGGCCATGCCAATCCGCCGTCCTGTATACATAAGAATCAAGAACAGATAAGGAGTCGAGTCTGTTAAATTCGTATAGCTGAATGTTGTCGCAAGAATGATCGCTATGCCGATAACGGTGAGCCATTTTGCTCCAAACCGGTCGAATAGTTTGCCGACGGCCGGACTTAGCAATCCCATTAATAGGGCGCCGGGCATCATCAGCAGCCCGGATTCAAGTGCGGTAAAACCGCGGGCATTCTGAAGGTACAGAGGCAGCAGGATCATATCTGCATACATCATAATCGTGACTCCTATATTAATAATGGTCGTTAAGGAAAACATATTATATTTAAAGGCTCTTAAATCAAGGAAGGGATCACGGGAAACAAGCTGCCGCCATGTGAATAGAACGAGTGCTGCGATTCCTATTCCAAGAGAAACAATCACTTCTGTGTGGGCCCACCCTAAATTGCCGGCCTCACTGAAGCCGTACAGCAAGGTCCCAAATCCGACGGTTGACAGAATCAAGCTGATGAAATCCACTTTGGACTGAACGGTTTTCGATACATTTTTCAGATAAATAAAACCGCAAACAATAATAATAAGGGTAAACGGAATCATGCCATAGAACAATGCCTGCCAAGGATACACCTCAATCACGTAACCAGCAAGAGTTGGACTGATCGCAGGAGCGAAGATGATCGCGAGTCCCACAAAGCCCATAGCAGTTCCGCGTCTTTCCGGAGGAAACAGGGCCAACACAACATTCATAAGCAATGGCATAATAATCCCGGCGCCGGCTGCCTGAATTAAACGCCCAGTCAGCAGGACAGGGAAGTTAGCAGCGACAGCGGATATAATCGATCCGGTCAAGAAAATAAACATGGAAGTTTGAAATAGCTGTCTGGTAGTAAAGCGTTTCATTAAAAATCCTGTAATGGGAATTAAAACACCATTAACCAGCATGTAGCCCGTTGTAAGCCACTGAGCTGTTGTTGCTGCAATCGTAAAATCCTTCATTAATGTCGGAAGGGCAACCGTCATAATCGTCTGATTAAAGGTCGCAAGGAAGGCGCCTATAATCATAATACTCATAATAGGCCCTTTTTTCAGAGAACTGCTGTCAATCGTTGTATGTTTGCTCAACCTCAATCGTCCTTTCGTAATTTGAAAACTTTATTTACATAGTGTAGTATAAACAACAAGATATAAAGTAGATTATAGGAGCAATAGATATGGTTTACAAGTGACAAAAACCCCGTAAATGTCTGTTAGTTTACATATGACATTTTTCTGTTTGTTTAGGTAGGAGATGTACTACATTAATAAGATAAATGTCTTCTAGTTAGCCTGATGAAAGGAAATAGAAAAGATGGATAAGAAGAAGCCACGTACAGATCCGCGCATACTCCGTACACGGCAATTACTTAAAAATGCTTTTGTTGAATTGCTTCAAGAAATGGATAGTGAAAAAATAACCGTTAATCGTCTGGCTGAGCGGGCAACGATCAATCGGGTCACCTTTTATTTACATTACCAAGACATCCCGGATATGGTGGAGAAAATGGCAGAAGAGATGATTCAAGACATTTCGGCTGTTGTATCCCCGGTTCAGGCAAATAAAGAAGTGTATGAAGACATGGTGAAATTTCTGGAACATATTGCGGACAATGCCCAATTTTATAAAGTTCTTTTGACGTCAAAGAGTCTGCCGATTTTTAGAGACAGTTTGTTAATGCTGCTGAAAGAGAGAATCATTTCAAGGGTGGAAAGCAAAGGAAACGACTCTGCCGTCGTCAAAGCGGGGATCAAAAAGGATATTTTGATCTGGTATGATGCCTCCGCTTTAATAGGGGTCATTGTATCCTGGCTTCAAAATGATATGCCCTATACACCGGTTTTTATGGCGGAACAATTTCGTTTGCTTCATAGCAGGGCGATAAATGTGGAGTTTAAGTAAATAGTGGATTTATCTCGCCGGCAAAAAGAAACGGCAGAAGCTCCTTGCTTTCTGCTGTTTCTTTTAGGTTTCTGTGATTACTCCGGTATCTGTTACGAAGAGGAAGCCTCCTCTTTCCATACATAGCTGCTTAGAAATAGGGAAATTTGTTTTTCGTACTCTTCAGGATCCTCGTTATAGGACTGGGCATGGGCTCCTGTTTTAGCGAGAAACAGCTGCTTTGGGCCGGGTTTGGCATTATAAAGCGCTTCGGTCATCCAGCTGGGGATGTAAGTGTCGGGCGCTGAGTGGATGAACAGGACAGGGTGATGGATTTGCTGAATACAGTCGAGAGGGGCTACATCCTTCGTCCAATAGCCATCCCGCCATTTGATGAACCGCCGGCCAATCGGAAGAATCATCCATGAGGGGAGGGGAAGTTCGGCCTTGATTTGATGCTTAATTTGGTCTTCAAAACGGGAAAAAGGGCAGTCTGCAATATAGAAATCAGCTGCATCCCCAAGCATGCCTGCATATAAAAGCGCAGTGACAGCTCCCATCGATTCGCCATGGACTCCGATGGTTATTTCAGATCCTTTGAGCCGTTTTACCTCATCGACAACGGCTTTAAGGTCGAATTTCTCATAATATCCATAACTGCTCGTTCTCCCACCGGATTCCCCGTGTCTTCTGTGATCATAAATGACGGCATTAAACCCGCGTTTTAAAAAGATGTTCATATATTTAATAGAATTCATTTTGTTTTCCGTAATTCCATGGCAGATGATGATCCATTTCTCTGTTTGATGAGGCTCAACGCACAAGCATTTTAACGTATAGCCATAGGGAGAGAGTAGGAGCCATTCTGTTTTCGGAAGCGAATGGAAATCGTCCAGATTGATCCTGTTTGCTTCAATCTCCCTATTTTGAATGAACGCATCCTCTTTTTTCTTCATAAACATGATCCGGTTTGAAAAATAAATCCCGATTCCGAAAAAATAGCCGAGACATACAGCAGTAAAGACAATCCATTTCTTCATATACCTGCACCCCTGATGCTTCAGAATTTTTAAAGATACTCTATTTTACCATTTGTGAAATGCGACAGGAAATGCAGCCGCGGCAAATGATATAATAAGAAGGAAAGCAAGGAGGTATTTAATATGAAGAAAAGAAAGCAAACGCATTCGCCGGGAAAGCGCCAAAAGGATGAATCTCTTACATTGGGAGATGTCCTGAATCAAGACATTATGGCTAAGCTTAAGGAGACGCAAAAACAGCTTACTGAGGCTGAACAGGAGAAGAGGGCTGCCGAGGAAGCAAGAAAACGCGAGGAAAGAAAGCAGAGGGAAAAGAACAAATCCTTTGAAGAACTCCTTGGGGAGAGCAGCCTTGATTGGAAACAATATAAATAAAGGGCTCTATCTAACACAGACGGCGTTCTTCCATTTGTAAAAAAGCCCTTTAAAGCAGGAGAAGTGTTCTGGAAGCCTCCGTATATAAAGTTGAAAAACGGTCATTCCGGAGAGATAAATAGGAATCACTGAAGACAGGATGGCCTGTTATTTTAATGATGGATCTTTAGAAAAGTTCATGAATGCAGCGGCTTGGAGGCGTGTTCTCCAAGCTTTATTTGTATAGTCAATCTGTAACGTCTTCATCGCGCCAGCCGGTCTTTTTGGCTCATCGCCCTGTAGTCTATATTTATCAATTTATCAAATATATGCTTTTATTAGTAAAATTTGTTTGGCATTCTAAAGAGAATTTAGTAAGGTGGATTTTGTGAAAAATGAGATTTTGAAGGGAGGAATAATGAGCATGCAGAATAAAATGCTGCTATCAGGCTTAGTCATGTCATTCGGCATTTTGCTGAGTGCCTGTGCCGAACAGGCAAAGGAGACAGCTGAAAAGAAGGAAAGAGAAGAAGAGACGGGGACGTCAGGGGAAGAGCATGTGCATTGGTCATATGAAGGAAACAGCGGTCCGGAAAATTGGGGCAGCCTGAACGAAGATTTTTTGGCTTGTGAAAAAGGAAGTGCTCAGTCACCTGTCAACATTGAGTCAGCAAAAGCCGGCGAATCCGGCGGGACCAATGAGATTCAAATGAACTATCAGGCGTCGGAATATTCATTATTACATACAGGCCATACCATTCAGCTGAATCCGAAATCTGGAGAGAATACTCTTGAAGTGGATGACAGTACTTATCAGCTGGTTCAATTCCATTTCCATACGCCAAGTGAGCATCAGTTTGATGGGGAACATCATGAAATGGAACTTCATCTCGTTCATGAAAATGAGGAAGGACAGCTTGCGGTGGCAGGAATCATGATTGAAGAGGGCGAAGAAAATGAACAGCTGGCTTCTGTGTGGAACAGTCTTCCTGAAAAGCAGAGTGCCGAGGAGATGGATGTGAAAAGTAAGATCGATGCGGGCGAGCTTCTTCCAGAGGAAGAACAGGTTGTCCGCTATGATGGATCGTTGACTACACCTCCTTGTACGGAAGAGGTAAAATGGATGGTTTTTGAAGATCCTATCAATATGTCGAAGGAGCAGATTGACAGTTTTCAGGATTTGTTTCCGAACAATAGCCGCCCGGTTCAGCCGGTCAATGAACGTGAATTATTAAAGGACGCTCTGTAAAAAAGAAGAGCTCCTCACGCCAAGGCTTTAAGCTTTGGTTCGTGAGGGGCTCTTTCAGTTGCGGTGCACGCTGTATTGACTGGCTTTGGTGAGTTCTTTTAAGAGCCCGACTTCTTCAGGGCTCAGCCTGCTGCTTTCTGCGGCTTTAATATTTTCACGGACTTGTTCGGGTGAGCTTGCACCCGGCATAACCGCAGCGACTGAAGGATGTGCTAATACATATTGAAGAGCGGTCTCATTCAATTTTCGCGGAGAGAGCTTTTCACGCAGGGCCGGCAGCAGCTCTTCCAGCTCGGTATAGCTGTAATCCAGGTACCCTTTTTCCTGAACATCGGAAGACGCTTTAGTGAGCATTTTTTCGCTGAGCAGTCCTTTGGCGACAGGTCCTCTGGCGATGATTTTGATGTCATGCTCATCGAGGAGAGGCATCCACTCTTCGGGACGGCGGTCAAGCAGACTGTACTGCATCATCACTGAGTCAATGGCAGAATCCGCTGCATAACGCTTGATGACATTTGGTCTGATAGAAGAAATGCCATAAGCCCGAATCAAGCCCTCTTTTTTTATATCTTCGAATGTTTCTATCGTTTCCTCGATATTATCTTCAATCATCCCGCCATGCAGCTGATAGAGATCGATATAATCCGTTTGCAGCCGAGAAAGACTCTTTTTTACAGCTTCTTTTATGTAGCTTCCGGAGGCATCCCAGCTCCACCCGTCTTTTGCTTCGTTCCATCGGTTGCCAACTTTTGTGGCAATGATGACTTTGTCACGCACAGGTTTCAGCAGCTTTCCAACCAGCTCTTCATTGCGGCCAAAATCATACAGATCTGCGGTATCAAAATAATTGATTCCGCCATCCAATGCTGTTTTTAGAATAGAATCTGCCTGCCGCTCATCTGTGCCAAGCGACATGCAGCCAAGTCCAATTTCCGATACAGTTAGACCGGAAGTGCCAAGGTCACGTTTCTTCAATCGAATCACTCCTTTAAGGGAATTGTGCTTCCGCCCTTTCATTGTATAGGAGGCTGTCGATTGACTCAAAGAATTTACTTATGGATGTCCGCAATCCATTCTTGGACATAGGTATATTCCTTTCGGAGCTGTTTAAGCTTTTGGATAATCTCCCAGCTTTTCCCCGAACATACGATGCTTTTTTCCAATACATATATTTTCATGTTTTCATCCTCCATCTTTTAGTATGGTAGAATGTATGAAAGAATAAACCGGAATTAGAACAGGAGTGGACATGTTGAAAAAATTCGAGGAAAAAACGATTGCAACTGAAAAAATTTTCACAGGAAAGGTCATCAGCCTGCAGGTTGATGAGGTCAGGCTTCCGGACGGAAAAACGAGCAAGCGTGAAATCATTAAGCATCCCGGGGCGGTCGCAGTCATAGCTGTCACAGATGAAAATAAAGTGATTATGGTAGAACAATATCGAAAAGCGATGGAACGGAGCCTTGTAGAAATCCCTGCAGGGAAGCTGGAACCTGGAGAAGAACCGATTGCAACGGCAGCAAGGGAACTGGAAGAGGAAACAGGGTACGAATGTGATGGGATGGAACCGATTATCTCCTTCTATACTTCTCCCGGATTTGCCGATGAACTGGTCCATATGTTTATCGCCAAGGGCTTAAAGAAAAAAGCGGATGCGGCTCCCTTGGACGAAGATGAATTTGTGGAACTGATCGAGCTGACGCTGGAAGAAGCAGAGGACTATATCAAGCAGGGAAAAATTCAGGATGCTAAAACAGCTTACGCGGTTCAATACCTCCAGCTCAAAAGGACCTTAGAAGGAAAATGAATGAATATTACGGGGATTTCCATATACACATTGGCAGGACACGAAGCGGAAGAGCTGTCAAAATCACGGGCGCCAAAACGCTGACGCTGGAGAATATTCTTAAGGCCGCAAGTATCCAGAAGGGCTTGGACATCATCGGCATCATTGACTGCCATTCTCCGGAAGTGATAGAGGAACTGGCTGAGGGAATAAGAGAAGGAACCATTTTAGAGCTGGATGGAGGCGGTCTTGCCTTCGGAGGGATGACAGTTATACCGGGTTCGGAAATTGAAATCTATGATTCATCCTGCCATGGGCCGATTCACGTGCTGGCCTATTTCCCAACGCTTGCTTCCATGAAGACATTTTCACGCTGGATGGGCGGGCATATGAAAAATATCGCGTTAAGTTCCCAGCGGATTTACTGTGATGCCAGAACTCTTCAGGCAAAGGTTCAAGATTTGGGAGGTCTTTTTATTCCGGCCCATGTGTTTACCCCGTTTAAAAGTCTTTACGGAAAAGGTGTGGAATCCAGCCTGAGTGAGGTGTTTGACCCTGATAGGATTGATGCCGTTGAACTCGGTCTAAGTTCGGATACAGATATGGTCAAGGATATCGAGGAACTCGATTCTTATACATTCCTGACCAATTCGGATGCACATTCTCTTGGGAAAATAGCGAGGGAATATCAAAAGCTGCGCCTAAAGGCGCCGACATTCGAAGAGTGGAAACTGGCCCTCCGGGAAGAAGGGGGCAGATGCATCCTGGCCAATTATGGTCTCAATCCGCTGCTCGGAAAGTATCATCATACGGTCTGCGGGAAATGTTTCCGGAAAACGGACGGGGAGCCGGGCGTATGCCCTGAGTGCGGAAGCAAAACAATCATAAAAGGTGTAGCTTCCCGAATTCAGGAGCTGTCAAAAGTGTCTGTAAGGGGGGACCGAAGGAAAAGACCGCCTTACATCCACCAGGTGCCTCTTGATTTCATTCCCGGTCTTGGTCCGAAATCGATGGAAAGGCTGCTGGCTGCTTTTGGAACCGAAATGAATATCCTTCACCGGGCAAGTGTGGAGGAACTGTCAAAGACGGTAAGCGGGAAACTGGCCGTATTGATTGATCTGGCGAGGAAAGGGGAACTGGCCCTTGAAGCGGGCGGCGGCGGAAAATATGGAAAAGTGAAATGAAACACAGCATCTATTAAGAAACAGGATTCAGAGCGGCCGCATTCTGGATCCTGTTTTTTGTCTTCCATTTAAAACGGCTTCTTTTTTAGAAAAAGATGCGGCAGCAGAATTTTCATCGTCATAAAAAACTAGATTCTTCATAAAATCTAGTAAGCGAAATCAGGAGGATGAGAGATGAAGAGACGAGTTGCCGTACAAAATGCCGCAATGAAACATATTACCGAACATTCTTCTTTATATGTGTTTATTATGGTTCTTTTTTTGATGGGGGTCATTTTTGGCGCAGTCCTTGTCAACAGCCTTAGCTTCACACAGAAGGAAGACCTATTCTATTATCTGTCCCAATTTTTTGGGCAAGTATCTAAAGGAGAGGTAGCAGCTTCTGAAGAAATGTTCACCCAAAGTCTCATGCATAATAGTAAATATATAGGTGTCATTTGGATATTGGGAATTTCGATTATCGGCATACCGGTCATACTGCTCCTGCTGTTCCTTAAGGGAATGGTAGTGGGGTTTACAGTTGGATTTCTTGTGAATCAAATGGGATGGAGCGGATTTTTGCTTTCCTTTGTGTCGATATTGCCGCAAAATATTTTCATCGTCCCGATCTTTATTTTCATCAGTGTGGCAGCCCTGTCCATGTCGATGAAAATGCTTGGACGGATTTTTTGGAAACAGGTTAGAGAACCGCTGAGACCCGTCATTTACCGATATGTCTTCTCTTTTGTGTTTTCTTTCATTGTTTTGCTCGGAGCAGGCGCTTTAGAGGCCTATCTTTCTCCTCCTTTGATGCAGATGGTGTTTGGGATGCTGGAAAAGTGAACAGTCCCTGCTTTTAGATCTACAAGAACACGTGGGCTCCCATCCTATTGTCTTAGTTTTTCCGCCGCTTGATAAAATTCTTATTTAATAAGAATTCTATTTTGACAGTTTTCCCTCTTCTGATATAATGGAAAAGATAGCGGCGCGGGAGGGAATTTAGGTATGGAAAATAGAATTGATAGAATAAAGAAGCAGTTGCACTCGTCCAGCTACAAACTGACACCTCAAAGAGAATCGACCGTCCGCGTTTTACTTGAGCATGAAGAGGATCATTTAAGCGCTGAAGACGTTTACCTCCTTGTCAAAGAAAAGTCGCCGGAAATCGGATTGGCAACTGTATATCGTACACTTGAGTTGCTGACTGAATTGAAAATAGTGGATAAGATCAACTTTGGGGACGGCGTTTCCCGTTATGATCTTAGACAGGAAGGCGCGGCGCATTTCCATCACCACTTAGTCTGTGTGGAATGCGGTGCAGTCGATGAAATTCAAGAAGATTTACTTGAGGATGTCGAAGCAATCGTCGAGCGCGATTGGAACTTCAAGATAAAAGATCATAGATTAACCTTCCATGGAATTTGTCATCGGTGCCATGGGAAAGATGAAGACGAAAAAAAGAAAAGTGATGACTGAACCTTTTCCGTATTGCGGAAAAGGTTTTTTGTACGCTGCGGTTTCAGGATAAAGATGTATAAATCATACCTTCTTTGGCATAGATTGGATAATAGGACAATCTTTGTGAACCGGCCAGCCGGGCCTTATAGAAAGGAGGAAGATTGATTTGAAGAGCACTTTATCCATGATCCTTCAGACGGCAAAGGTACTTTTTCTTTTTGTTAGCTTTACTGTTCTTTTTTATATCGGAATGGTATGGTTGAATCAGGAATATGAAAGCTACCACCGGTATGAAGAACCAGAAGGGGCGGCAGTGAAAGTGGCTAAGTCCGTCGAATCAGAGGATAGGAATTGGCTGGATCGGCTTATGCTGCTCTATTTGAACGGAGAGTAATGTGCATGGAAGAACAACTGAAGGATTTTATTCATTATTTGACAGTGGAAAAGGGACTTGCTAAAAATACAATCATTTCTTATGAGCGTGATTTGAAATCTTATATGCTGTATATACGAAATGTCGAAGTATTATCAAGCTGGAATGATTGCCGAAGGATGAATATTATGCATTTCTTAGCCCATCTGAAGGATCAGGGGAAATCATCTAAAACGATCGCAAGGCATATTGCCTCGATTCGTTCTTTTCATCAGTTTCTTTTGAGGGAAAAAACTGCTGAGCAGGATCCTTCCATTCATATAGAAACTCCTCAGCCGGAAAGGAGCCTTCCTAAGGTTCTGGGGATGGAAGAGGTGGAGGCTCTGATGGAGGCGCCTAAGACGTCAGATGAGTACGGTCTTCGAGATAAAGCGATGCTGGAGCTTCTGTATGCCACCGGGATGCGCGTCAGTGAGATGATTCAGCTGGATGTCAGCGATGTGCATTCAACCATGGGGTTTGTCCGCTGTGTGGGGAAGGGGAATAAAGAACGGATTATTCCTATTGGACATACCGCTCTTTCGGCGATTGAGGCGTATTTGGAAAAAGGCAGAGGCGCCTTGGCCAGCCGAAAGCACCGGACAGATTCCTTGTTTTTGAACCATCATGGAAACCGTCTGACCAGGCAGGGTTTTTGGAAAATCCTGAAGAAACTGGGGAAGGAAGCCAGAATTGAAAAGGAAATAACCCCGCATATTCTGCGGCATTCTTTTGCAACCCACCTTTTGATGAACGGAGCCGACTTACGGGCCGTTCAAGAAATGCTCGGGCATGCAGATATCTCGACGACCCAGATCTATACTCATATTTCCAATGTGAGAATTAAAGATGTGTATACGAAGTTTCATCCGCGTGCATAACTAGTATAGAAGATTCGTAGGAAACGGGCTCAGGGAGTCTGTTTCCCCTTTATTTTGAAAGAAAAATAAATTGTTTCTGATAGGAGAATCGTTTACACTATAGAAGTCAGACTTCTGACGTTGCACACGCTTACATCCCTTTACATACAAGATAGGTTAAAGAAGTCATAAAAGGGGAAATATAGAAACATAATCGAAAAAGGTTTACTATTTTAGGAGGGGTAACCATGGAAAAGAAATTCAAACGTATTTTTGTTGCTGTAATGGATTCTGTCGGAATCGGCGAAGCGCCTGATGCTGATTTGTTTGGAGATAAAGGAGCCGATACACTCGGCCATATTGCTGAGAGAATGGGCGGCCTGAACATGCCTGTACTGGGACGGATGGGATTAAGCAATATCCGTGAAATTAAAGGGATTGAAAAGGCGGAGAAGCCTCTTGCCTATTATACAAAAATGAAGGAAGCTTCAACGGGCAAAGATACCATGACTGGACACTGGGAGATCATGGGCTTGAATATCTCGACACCGTTCCGGGTTTTCCCAAATGGCTTTCCTGAGCTGCTTATTAATGAATTGGAAGCGAAAACCGGCCATGCCATTATCGGGAATAAGCCGGCGAGCGGAACAGAAATTATTGAAGAGCTTGGCGAGGAGCATATGAAGACAGGAGCATTGATTGTTTACACATCTGCTGACTCTGTCTTGCAAATTGCCGCCCATGAAGATGTCGTGCCTTTGGACGAGCTGTATAAAATCTGTGAAGAGGTGCGTGAAATCACGCTGGCAGATGAATTTAAGGTCGGCCGTGTCATTGCAAGGCCGTTTATCGGGGAACCAGGAAACTTCAAGCGAACTTCGAACCGCCACGATTATGCCCTTAAACCATTTAACAGGACGGTTATGGATGAATTGAAGGATGGCGGCTATGATGTTTTGGCTATCGGTAAGATTTCTGATATCTTTGACGGAGAAGGTGTGACAGAGTCTCTAAGAACCGTTTCCAATATGGACGGTATGGACAAATTTGTTGAGACCATTGACAGAGATTTCACGGGTCTGAGCTTCTTGAACTTAGTGGACTTCGATGCATTGTACGGCCATCGCCGTGATCCTGAAGGGTACGGAAAGGCACTTGAAGAATTCGACGCACGGATGCCTGAAGTGCTTGATAAATTAACGGAAGATGACTTACTGATTATCACCGCTGATCACGGGAATGATCCAGTGCATGAAGGTACGGACCATACCCGTGAATATGTTCCATTGCTGGTTTATTCTAAAGCTTTCAAAGAAGGCAAAGAGCTGCCGGTAAGAAATACGTTTGCAGATGTCGGAATGACTGTTGCGGCAAACTTTGATGTCAAGCTTCCGTCATACGGAATGAACATTTTAGGAGATATCGAAAAAAAATAAATTGACCAAAGCGCAAACTAATCCGGACAGAAGGATTAGTTTGCGCTGCTGAAAAAGCTGAAGGGGGAAATAGAATGTACGAAAAAGCAGAACGTGCTGCGGCTTATATTAAAGGAAAGTTGGATACTGTTCCTGAAATCGGGCTGATATTAGGATCAGGACTCGGTGTACTTGCCGACGAAATTCAGAATCCGGTTGCCATCCCATATGAGGAGATTCCGGAATTTCCAGTGTCAACTGTGGCAGGACATGCAGGAAGATTGGTTATCGGTGAATTAAGCGGGAAGAGAGTTATTGCGATGCAGGGCCGCTTTCATTTCTATGAAGGCTATACCATGGATAAAGTGACGTTCCCTGTCCGCGTTATGAAGCTTCTCGGTGTAGAAAAGCTGATTGTGACCAATGCGGCAGGAAGCGTCAACGAATCCTTTACACCAGGCGATTTAATGATCATTACCGACCATATCAATTGTATGGGTGCAAATCCTTTGATTGGTTCGAATGATGAAAGATTCGGCCCAAGGTTCCCTGATATGTCTGAAGCGTATAATAAAGAAATGAGAATGCTGGCTAAAGACATAGCAGATGCTCAGGGGCTTGATGTGAAAGAAGGAGTTTACGTAGGAAACTCAGGACCTACATATGAAACACCGTCCGAGGTTAAGATGGCCCGGATTCTTGGAGGGGACGCAGTCGGAATGTCTACTGTGCCGGAAGTAATCGTGGCAAGGCACAGCGGAATAAAAGTGCTTGGCATCTCCTGCATCACCAACATGGCTGCGGGTATCCTCGATCAGCCGTTATCACATGAAGAAGTAATCGAGACAACGGAAAAAGTAAGAAACAGCTTTTTAAGCTTCATCAAAGAAATTACTGAAAAAATATGATGAAGGGAGGTCTCCCTATGAGAATGGTGGATTTAATCGAGAAGAAACGTGATGGAAAAGAACTGACTGCAGAAGAAATCCAGTTTATTATTCAGGGATTCACGGATGGTTCCATTCCTGATTATCAAATGAGCGCCTGGGCCATGGCTGTCTATTTCATGGGAATGACGGAAAAGGAACGGGCAGATTTGACAATGGCGATGGTGGAATCGGGCGATCAAATTGATCTTTCTGCCATAAAAGGAATCAAAGTGGATAAGCACTCAACAGGCGGCGTCGGTGATACGACCACGCTTGTTTTGGGACCTTTGGTTGCAGCAGCAGGTGTGCCGGTTGCCAAAATGTCAGGCAGGGGACTGGGCCATACGGGCGGAACAATCGATAAACTGGAGGCTGTAGAAGGCTTCCATGTTGAAATTGAGAATGAAGAATTCATCGAATTGGTGAATAAGAATAAAATCGCGGTCATCGGCCAGAGCGGAAACCTGACTCCGGCGGATAAAAAGCTGTATGCTCTGCGTGACGTGACGGCTACAGTTAACAGTATTGCTTTGATTGCGAGCTCAATTATGAGCAAGAAAATTGCTGCAGGTGCTGATGCCATTGTTCTTGATGTAAAAACCGGAGCAGGCGCATTCATGAAGTCCTTAGAAGATTCTGAGGAGCTTGCGAAAGCGATGGTCCGAATCGGGAATAATGTCGGCCGGAATACAATGGCTGTCATTTCAGATATGTCCCAGCCGCTCGGATATGCCATTGGAAATGCGCTGGAAGTGAAAGAAGCCATTGATACACTGAAGGGAGAAGGTCCTGAAGATTTAACGGAACTTTCCTTAACACTTGGCAGCAATATGGTATATTTGGCCAAGAAAGCCAGTTCCCTTGAAGAGGCCAGAGAGATGCTGCTGAATGCTATTAAAGATGGCTCTGCTTTAGAATCTTTCAAAACATTCCTTTCTGCACAGGGAGGCGACGGTTCGGTCATTGACCATCCTGAAAAACTTCCTCAAGCGAAGTTTGCGTTCGAGCTTGAAGCAAAGGAAGACGGATTTGTTTCTGAAATCGTGGCCGATGAAGTAGGAACGGCTGCAATGCTGCTTGGAGCAGGAAGAGCGACAAAGGAATCGGAAATCGATTTGGCTGTAGGACTTATGCTTCGGAAGAAAATAGGCGATGAAGTAAAAAAAGGCGAATCGCTTGTAACGATTTACAGCAATTTCGAGGATGTATCGGCAGTGAAAGACAAACTGTCTGAAAATATTATCCTCTCTAAAGAAAAGGTTGCAAAGCCAACCTTAATTTATAAGGAAATCCATGCGTGAGTTACAGCATAAAAAGCGGACCGAAATGGTTCGCTTTTTTTGTTTGAACAGAAAATTCTTCAGCCTCTATATTTCCTGACAATTATTTTCTTAAAACAACATCCTGTTTGTATAAAACTGGTTATGTTGGAAAAAATGGAAAATGATAATGAATGGAGGGTATGGAGATGAAGCTGATTCTATCACTTTTTTTAACCTTTTCTCTGATTAGCGGTTTCCATGGCCAGCATACGCTGGCAGCTGACAATAAAGTTTCTGACCTTGCAAAAGGGGCAAAATCGGCCATATTGATTGAAAGAGATACAGGGAAAGCCCTGTATGACAAAAATGCCGATGAAAAGCTATCCCCCGCAAGCATGACAAAAATCATGACGATGCTTTTAATCATGGAAGCCCTGGATAAAGGAGATTTGACGCTTAAAGAGAAAATAAGAACGAGCGAGTATGCGGCATCAATGGGCGGTTCTCAAATTTTCCTGGAACCAGGAGAAGAAATGACAGTTGAGGAAATGCTGAAGGGAATTTCAATTGGATCAGCAAATGATGCCTCCGTTGCCATGGCAGAAAGACTTGCCGGTTCCGAAGAAGAATTTGTAAAGAAGATGAATGAAAAAGCCAAACAGCTTGGGCTGAAAAACACCAAGTTTCAAAATGCTACTGGGCTGCCGGTGAAAGATCATTACAGCTCTGCCCGCGACATGGCCGTAATGGCAAAAGAATTATTGAAATATGATTTAATCACCAGGTTCACAGGAACGTATGAAGATTATCTTCGCGAAGATACAAAGAAGAAATTCTGGCTGGTTAATACAAATCGGCTCGTTAAATTTTATCCTGGCGTAGACGGGCTGAAGACAGGTTTTACTAATGAGGCGAAATACTGTCTGACAGCCACTGCAAAGAAAGGCAATATGCGTGTAATCGCTATTGTATTTGGGGCTCCAAGCCCTAAAGAAAGGAATGCGCAGGTAACCAAAATGCTTGATTACGCATTCTCTCAGTACGAAACCCACCCGATATATAAGCGCGGAGAGGTTCTGATGGATTCTCACATAAGCAAAGGAAATAAAAAGACCGTAGCAGGGGTGACAAGCGAACCAATTTCCGTTCTCACGAAAAAAGGTGTTTCTTCTAAAGATTTTCAAAAGAAAATCATCATGGAGAAAGATTTGAAGGCACCGGTCAAAAAAGGCGATCAAATCGGCACACTCCAGCTGAAGAAAGATGGAAAAGTGTACATCGAGTCGCCGATCACTGCTAAGGAAACAGTGAAAGAAGCATCATGGTGGCAGCTCTATAAGAGAGCATTCGGCATGTTCACCAAGATTCAGTAGCAGATCGTGTCTAAAGCAATCATATAAGAGGAGCTTTCGGCGAAAGGCCACTAGTTTTGCTGTCAGGGAGGATTAGCAGGGGCAAGAGGAGAATTTCACTTACTAGAAGACAGAGAGGGAGGCTGTTCATAGTGAGTCTGATCATAAACTTAGAAGCGAAGGACAGAGTACTATGCATTCGTCTGAAAGGCGAATTGGATCACCATACAGCGGGGGAATTAAGAGAAGAGGCAGAAGCTGCCATCCAGAGGCATCGCATTAAACATATTGTCTTAAATCTTGAAGAACTGCATTTTATGGACAGTTCAGGACTTGGCGTTATTCTGGGCCGGTATAAACAGATTAAAGAAACTCAGGGAGAAATGGTGGTTTGCGCAATTTCGCCTCCAATCAAGCGATTATTCGAAATGTCAGGGCTCTTTAAAATTGTTAAAATGGAGTTATCAGAACAGAATGCATTGCAAAGATTGGGGGTTGCATAACATGAAAAATAAAATGGAAATCAAGTTTTCGGCGCTCAGCCAAAATGAATCATTTGCAAGGGTGACAGTGGCGGCTTTTATCGCCCAGCTGGATCCGACTATGGACGAATTGACAGAAATTAAAACAGTGGTTTCAGAAGCGGTCACGAATTCAATAATCCATGGGTATGAAAATGACCCAGAAGGAATGGTTTTCATATCTGCCATCCTTGAAGACGATTCTGTTGAGCTGACGATCAGGGATGAAGGTCTGGGAATCGAGGATGTGGAAGAGGCCAAGCAGCCGCTGTTCACGACGAAGCCAGAGCTGGAGAGATCCGGCATGGGCTTCACGATTATGGAAAATTTCATGGATGAAATTCATGTCATTTCCCATAAAGGGGAAGGGACGATCATTCGGCTGAAAAAACACTTATCAAAAAGTAAAGCTTTGTGTAATTAAGGAGACTTGCTTATGGATGTGGAGGTAACGAAACAAAAAACGAGGAAAAGCCAGGTGCATCTGAAAGATGAAGAACTGCGGCAATTAATCCGAAGCAGCCAGAATGGGGACCAAGAAGCAAGAGATTTAATTGTCAACAGCAATCTAAGGCTGGTTTGGTCGGTCGTACAGCGTTTCTTGAATCGCGGATACGAACCGGATGATCTTTACCAAATCGGCTGCATTGGGCTTTTGAAATCTGTCGATAAGTTCGATTTGTCATTTGATGTTAAGTTTTCAACCTATGCTGTACCGATGATTATCGGAGAAATTCAGCGTTTTATCAGAGATGACGGAACAGTCAAGGTAAGCCGTTCTTTAAAGGAAATGGCCAACAAAATCCGCAGGGCTCGGGAAGAACTCTCCAAGGAATACGGAAGAGTGCCTACGGTGAATGAACTCGCTGAACACCTGGAACTTTCCCCAGAAGAAATTGTCATGGCCCAGGAGGCCAGCAGGAACCCCTCCTCGATTCATGAGACCGTATATGAGAATGATGGAGATCCTATTACACTGCTTGATCAAATAGCAGATACAAATGAAACGAAGTGGTTTGATCAAATTGCATTAAAAGAAGCAATCCAGGGACTGGATGAGAGGGAAAGGCTGATTGTCCTTCTTAGGTATTACAAAGATCAGACACAATCTGTGGTTGCGCAAAGACTTGGAATTTCACAAGTACAGGTATCCAGGCTGGAAAAAAAGATTCTCAAACAAATGAAGGACCACATGAATCAATGATTCCATGTGGCTTTTTTTTGGCGATAACAGCCTTGATATTTTCATTAAAAACGAATATTATAAAGGATGCCGTGTTTTTTATTCGTTTTTTATTTTTATGGAGGTTTATACATGTTTTTAGAAAAGTTTTTTTCCTTAAAGGAAAATGGCACAAATGTCCGCACTGAATTAGTTGCAGGAATCACCACCTTTTTTACAATGGTTTACATTATTATTGTTAATCCTGCCCTATTAGGCTCAATTGGAATCCCATTTGAGCAGGTATTCATGGCAACAGTGATTGCTGCTGTTACAGGAACCTTAATTATGGGGCTGTTTGCTAAATTTCCGATCGCGATTGCACCGGGAATGGGACTGAACGCTTACTTTGCAAGTGTTGTCGGTGCTCATGGCTTATCCTATCAAACGGTTTTCGGTACCGTATTTGTTGCAGGTTTGCTTTTTCTGCTGATTAGTGTGACAAGTCTTCGCCAGTTAATTGTCGAAGCGATCCCGAATTCATTAAAATACGGAATTACCTCTGGAATTGGGCTGTTTATTGCGTTTATCGGCCTGAAAAACTCAGGAATTGTCGTTCCAAATGAAGCGAACTTTATCACACTGGGAGATTTACATGAACCGGTTACGATTTTATCGATTTTCGGGCTTTTCTTTACATTAATTCTAATGGCCAGGAATGTAAAAGGGGCCATTTTCATTGGCATGATCGTAACAGCTGTCATTGGATATTTCACAGGCCTTTTGAACTTTGAGAAACAGATCTTGTCAATGCCGCCAGTGCCCGTCTTTTTTGATTTGGACATAGCGGGTGTCTTCACGAATGGCTTATATTCTGTAGTATTTGCTTTCTTGCTGGTTACGATTTTTGATACAACCGGTACGCTGATTGGTGTTACTGAACAGGCAGGACTGACGAAGAACGGAAAGATTCCGAGAGTCAGACAGGCTTTTCTTGGCGATGCAGCAGCCACAACGGTAGGCGCAATGTTTGGAACCAGTCCGTCAACGGCCTATATTGAATCAAGTACAGGTGTAGCTGCAGGCGGCAGAACTGGTCTGACAGCAGTGGTCGTTGCGATATTATTTGCTCTGTCCATTTTCTTCTCACCGCTGATTGCAGCCATCGCCTCTTTAGCGGCGATTACAGCGCCGGTGTTGATTATTGTCGGCTGTTTCATGATGGAGGGACTTGCTAAAATCGATTGGAAAAAGTTTGATGAAGCTTTTCCGGCTTTTGCCATCATCCTTACCATGCCGCTTACTTCCAGTATCTCTACTGGTATCGCCATAGGTTTCATCACCTATCCGCTTATGAAATTATTCAGCGGATATGGGAAAAAGGTACACCCGATCATTTATATTTTCGGCTTCATATTTATGATCCAGCTGGTGTTTTTCCCGGCACATTAATTAAATACAGAAAAAAGCGTGCAGAACACTCTGTACGCTTTTTTCTTTTAAAAGAGTAAATAGCGCTGGTTGATTTCCCCTTCGAGCCGCTTTTTCCGCTGGAATCGCCCCCTCCGTTTGATCAACTTTAATAAAAATTGTTGCCAGCTGACCAGATCTTCATAGATTCTTTACGTGTAAAAGCGAGTGTTAATAAATAGAAGTTTGATATAGATAATTCAAAAAGAACTTGTGCCGATGAAGAGAAACACCAATTGAAACTTAATTTAAATCGTGAGGAACATGAGAAAGTTAAAAATGAGGAAGGGAAAGGCAGGCAGAACTTTGCACGTTTTTTTGAGGTCCTTGTTTAGTAATTAATGGTAAGTTTGTATTTCTGCATTTTCACATTGTTTCCAACCCATACTATTACCAAGGATGGAAAAGGCAGGGTGAATAGAATATGGAAAAGATCATTTATATAAGGCCGAGGAACCGAGTGTATGTACAGAGAAATGAACGAGTTAAGGTTCGGCATATTGCCAAAATCATCGGTGAACGGCAGACAGCCGAGAAATTGGGGGAACTGGAACTTCTTCAAGTGACGCCGGAAGATAATAACATCATTATTGTAGATCAAATTCATCTGGTTGAAAAAATCCAGCAATATGACAAATCACTGGAAATACAAATTCTCGGTCCCGGCCAGACGATCATAGAAGTGGAGCTGGGGAGAAAAAAGGCTTCTTTTTTACTGTTTGCGGCCGTCTGGCTGCTGCTATTCGTAGGCGCGGCCATGACCATCATGAATTTCCATGTGGATGTCAGTATGGCTGAGGTTCATCAGAAATTATTTCGGCTGATTACTGGCAAGGAAGACACCAAGCCGCTTCTTATCCAGATTCCCTACAGCTTCGGACTGGGAATTGGCATGATTCTTTTTTTTAATCATTTTTTCAAGAAGCGATTCAATGAAGAGCCGAGTCCTCTTGAAGTAGAAATGTTCAACTATCAGCAGGACTTAGATCAGTATGTCATTATGCATGAAAATAAAGAAAGTGTGCAGAAACAGGATGACAGGTAATATCCTTTTTGGGCTATTTGTAGGATTAGCCAGCGGATTTGCAGTGGGGGCCGGATTTGTTGCGTTCCTGACTGTATTGGGAGTGCTGCCGCGGCTGACTCAGCTGACAAAAACGATGCGTTTCATCCATTTATATGAAGCGGGCATCATCATGGGGGTTGTGGCAGGAGGATGGCTGGGCTTGCAGGACGTGAAGCTGAATATGACAAAATGGCTCCTTCCTCCGGTCGGACTTCTTGACGGGATTTTCAATGGGATGCTGGCAGCAGCTCTCACAGAAGTGCTGAATGTTTTTCCGATTCTGGCAAAAAGGATCGGGATTCAGGAAAAGATTGTCTATTTAATGATGGCATTTGTGCTTGGCAAGATTGCAGGCTCTTTGTTCCAATGGCTTTATTTCGTTGATTTATAAACAGGTAGCGGACTTAATGTCCTTTTGAAAAATGGTTTGAAAGGAGCGCTCTTATGGCGGAAGACAATAAACCAGCTGAAAATATTCCAATGCCAAGTAAGGTTTCTGAAGTGGAATCCTATATGAAAAAATACGCAGGCCTGGGAGAGAGTTTTGATCTTGGCGTAAGGAAACTGACTGTACTGAAGAAAGAAGTACATATTTACTATGTGAATGGCCTGACAGATGCAGCTTATGTGATTGAAATTCTTGAATCACTCGTTGACAGCAATCATTGGGAAAAAAGCTATCAGAAGGCTGTAGACGTCATTAAAAACAGGATTGTCCACCAGTCCGTTGTAGAAATCGACAGGCTGGAGAAGCTGAGAGACGAGGTATTATCCGGTCTGATTGTGATTGCCGTTGATGGCTATGATAAGGGATTTGTCGTAGATGTCCGCAGCTATCCCGGACGTCAGCCGGAAGAACCGGATACGGAAAAAATCATTCGGGGCGCAAGAGATGGCTATGTCGAAAACATTATTGTGAATACAGCGATTACAAGAAGAAGGATCAGGGACGGCCGTCTCCGTTTTGAGATCATGAGAATCGGAGAACGTTCCAAGACGGATGTGGCGATCGGCTATATTAAAGGAATTGCCGATCCTGATCTTATTGATATTGTGAGAAAAGAATTGAAGAATATCAAGGTAGACGGAATTACTATGTCAGATAAGACGGTGGAGGAGTTCATTGTCCACCAGGGTTATAACCCATACCCTCTTGTCCGCTATACAGAGCGTGCAGATGTTGCATCGATGCATTTATTGGAAGGGCATGTGCTGATTTATGTGGATACATCGCCAAGTGTCATTATTACGCCTGCACCATTATTTCATCATATGCAGCATGCAGAGGAGTACAGGCAGTCTCCGGCAGTCGGGACGATGATAAGATGGGTCCGCTTTTTAGCCATTGCGGCTTCCTTGTTTCTGCTGCCAATCTGGCTGTTATTCTGCCTGGATCCGTCTCTGCTGCCGGATCAGCTCGATTTTATCGGTCCTAACAAGAGAACTCATATACCGATTATTATTCAAATTTTCATTGCGGATATCGGAATAGAATTCTTAAGGATGGCTGCAATACACACTCCGACCCCGCTTTCGACAGCCATGGGTCTTATTGCAGCCGTGCTGATTGGACAAATTGCGATAGATGTAGGGGTGTTTGTTCCTGAGGTGATTCTGTACGCATCTGTTGCCGCGATCGGTACCTATGTGACGCCGAGCCTGGAATTGGGTGTAGCCAATAAAATTGCGCGTTTTGCGCTTCTGATCTTAGTGGCCATTTTTAAAGTGCCGGGTCTTGTAATTGGCATCACCCTGTACATTCTTCTGTTAACAGGGATAAAAGCTCTGAACACACCTTACCTGTGGCCGCTTCTGCCATTTCAGCCAAAGGCCCTGTCCTATATTCTGTTCAGAAGACCGATACCGGGTTCGTATGAACGCCCGAGTATTGTTCATCCTATGGACAAATACAGGCAGCCCAGAAAAGGTTAAGGTTGATGTTATCTAAAAGTTGTGGTAATTTAGTTTTATTCGAATAAAGCGTTAAAGATTATGAGGGTGAGGCTGATCGAAGGGGCTGACGGCCGTCTGCAGGTTGGACGGGCATCTCTCTTCAGGCTGTCGCCCTTTTTTCGTTCATCATGAATGTTCAGAAGTATAAGTCAGGAAGGTGAAATGGTATGGAGTTGAATGGTACAGGAAGAGTGAATGAGCGCGGCCACCTTGAAATCGGCGGAGTGGATGTAATGGATTTGGCCGCAGAACACGGCACTCCTTTATATGTATATGACGTGGCTTTAATCAGGGAAAGGGCAAGAGGATTTAAAAGGACCTTTGAAAAATTAGGCGTGACTGCGCAGGTGGCATACGCGAGCAAAGCTTTTTCATCCATTGCGATGATTCAGCTTGCCGAACAGGAGGGGCTGTCTCTGGATGTCGTTTCAGGCGGCGAACTGTATACGGCGATACAGGCGGAATTTCCAGTGGATAAAATTCATTTCCACGGCAACAACAAAAGTGAGGAAGAACTGCATATGGCCATGGATTATAAAGTGGGCTGTATTGTTGTCGATAACTTTTCCGAACTTTCCCTGCTTGACAGGATTACAAGTGAACGGAAAGAAAAAGTAAAGATCCTTCTGCGGGTAACGCCGGGAATCGAAGCGCATACGCATGATTATATCCTCACTGGCCAGGAAGATTCTAAATTTGGCTTTGACTTGACCAGCGGACAAGCTGAAGAAGCATTGAAACAGGCCTTGGAAAGCCAAGGGATCGAGGTGCTGGGTCTTCACTGCCATATTGGTTCCCAAATTTTCCAAACAACTGGCTTTCTTTTGGCAGCAAAGAAAATCATCGGCCAATTGAAGAAATGGAATGCGGAATTCAGCTATCAGCCTAAGGTCCTGAATCTTGGGGGCGGCTTTGGAATCAGGTACACAAGTGAAGATGAACCGCTTCGGCCTGCTCAATATGTCGAGGAAATTGTGACAGAAGTGAAGAATCAGATTGCGGACTCTTCCCTTTCTATGCCGGAAATCTGGATTGAACCAGGACGTTCTCTTGTCGGGGATGCAGGTCTTACTTTATATAAGGTAGGTTCTGAGAAGGATGTACCTCAAGTAAGAAAATATTTGGCGGTAGACGGAGGGATGAGCGACAATATCCGTCCTGCTCTGTATGAGGCCAAATATGAAGCCGTGCTTGCCAACCGTCCGAATGATCCAGTAGAAGAAACGGTATCTATAGCCGGGAAATGCTGTGAGAGCGGGGATATGCTTATTTGGGATCTTCCGCTGCCAAAAGCAGGACGCGGCGATATTCTGGCTGTTTTCTGCACAGGTGCTTACGGTTACTCAATGGCCAATAATTACAATCGGATTCCCAGACCTGCAGTTGTCTTCGCAGAAGGGGGAGAGGCGAGATTAGTCATCAAAAGGGAAACATATGAAGATCTCGTCAGACTGGATCTTTCCTATCAGCAGGCACTGAACAGCAAATAAGTAATCCATCATTAAAAACGCGGAGCTGAAAATGCAGCTATGCATCTGCAGTGAAACGATCTGCGAATAGCAAAGAAACGATCGCAATAAACGGATACCTTATAAAAGGACGGTTTCGGCCGACAGTCTTTATTTATGTCCATCCGGACGAAATATCCATATGTCTCAGAATGAACAAAAGCCTGGATCCTAAAAAAGATCCGGGCTTTTGTGGTGATCGTTTAACTGAATAAAGATTTAATGGCATCGACAGCACTTACGAGAAATTCTTTTAATTTATCAAGGAAAGACTGGCCTTCTTCAGATTCCAGAAAAGTGGTCAGTTTTTCTTTTGCTGCTGTCAATTGATCACCGACAGCATTCCAGTCGATGTTTAGTTCTTTTAATTTATTAAATAGGTCCACAAGACTTTGGATTTGTTCATCCGTTAATTGGATGTTCAAGTCCTTGGCAGAGTTTTCAACGATATCTTTCACTTCGCCCTCACTGCTCGGCGGGTTGGAAGCCATCTCTTCCTTGATCTTCGTCATAAGTGAAGCGGCTTGCTCTGTTCCGATTTTATCGCCAAGTTCAGCAGTCTTTACCATTTCCTCATTAGCGGCCTGCTTCACTTCTTCAGGAATCTTTTTGTCTGAGGATACTTCGTAAGCTTTGATGACTCCTGTCAGGGCAGCTGTCCCTGAAACAGGAATAGGGGCAGTGACATATACTGTAGCATCCTTGACGCCGGCAGTGGCTAATGCGTTAATATACATTTCGTCCGTTACCCAGTTAATGTTCTTGGATTCTACTTTTAGCCCGGTCCCTGCTTTTTCTAAAGTAATGGCAGAAGATGAAATGGCTTTGGTACCAATGAGCCTGCTGGAAATATAGTCTCCCAGGTAATCATGTTCTTCTTTATTTGTGACAGTTAAAATGTCGACGTCATTCGGTGCTCCCATTTCAGACAGCAGCATATTTTTCTGTTCTTCTGTTAAATTTTCTCCAAGCGTAACGGTCATATCGCCAACGGCTGCGTCAGCCCAGACGTTCAATGGGAGCGTCAGAAAAAACACAAGTGTCAGTACAGCACCCAATTTAAAAAATTTAGATTTTTTATTCATATCAATCTCTTTCCTCCTAAAGTATCTTGAATTCCAAAAAGATACAGCTCATTACAAATATTTAGTTTAATAGATTCTTTCCGCTTATTCAAATTTAGTTAATCAGACCATCTTCCCCCGTGAATTGTAGCAAGTCATGAAATGTAGTAGAATAGTAAGCAGATTAACTGAAAGAAGTGAAGTCGGCAGACGGGAGGAGTGTCATAATAGGCGGCCTTTAGACGATTGCGGGGACATCCATTTTCTGTGTGCTTTCTGCGCCTATTTTGCTATATTGAAACGAAGCCGGTTTTTCGGTATGATGGTTATGTCCTAAAGAGCACTCCTGACTGCTGGATTGGTTTAAATAAAACGTTATTTGGTAACGAGGGATATCATGTTAATAAAGTATAAAAAAAACTACGAAAAATTTGCCATGGGTCTTTTATCATTTATGCCAAACGAAAAGGACATAAAAAAGCTCCAGCAAACGATGAAGAATTATGAAGCCGCTGACAGTATGCAGCTTTATTTGTGGAAAGAAGAAGAAATCATGGGGCTGATTGGCGTAGAAGTGTCTGAAGACCAGGCTGTCATCCAGCATATTTCTGTCAATCCAGCATTTCGCCATCAAGGAATTGGCAAGACGATGGTAACGGCATTAAAGGAACTGTATCCAGACAAGGCCGTTTCAGCGAATGAGTTGACAGCCTCTTTCTTAGGGAAGTGTGAAGAGCAGCCGAATGATTAAAGGGAAAGAAGGAGGGGAGCCATCCCCTCCTTCTTTGTGTGCGCCCGGCATGGGTGCAGTCTATAGGGTGAGAGTCCCGAACCATGAAGGCAGTAGTAATGGTTAGCTTAACGCAAGGGTGTCTGTGGTGACGCAGAATCTGAAGGAAGCGAGCGGCAAACCTCCGGTCTGAGGAACACGAACTTCATATAAGGCTAGGTACCATTGGATGAGTTTGCACAACAAAACGAAGTCCTTACTGCCGAAGGTGGTACAGAGTAAATGAAGCAGATAGATGGAGGGAAAGACTGTACTCTTACCCGGGGAGGTCTGATTGGAACGCCAAGTTCCCTTGGTAACCTATCCAGCGATGGACAGCTGAACAATCAGAAGTCAGCCGAGGTCATAGTACCATTCCAACTCGAGATGGAATGGGAAGGACTGAACTATTAGGAAGAACGAGAACTAGGCATATAATTCCTGTATAGAAGCAGACAATCCGAAAGGACTTACTTGAAGGAGGAAGTGGTGAATTCCACAGGGGACTTCATGAGGGTGGAGCAGGAATAACATAATTAGATTTCTACGTTCACGTCGAAAGGAAATATCACATGTTAATGGATCTGATTCTGTCACGGGAAAACTTAATAGAAGCACTTAAACGTGTGGAGAAGAACAAAGGGAGTCACGGCATAGATGGAATGTCCGTAAAATCCCTACGAAGACATCTCTATGAGAACTGGGAAACTCTTTGTGATTCATTAAGGGAAGGTACCTATCAACCTAACCCAGTCCGTCGAGTCGAAATCCCGAAACCGAACGGTGGAGTAAGATTACTAGGAATACCTACCGTGACAGACCGGTTCATTCAACAGGCTATCGCCCAAGTTCTAACCCCACTTCTTGACCCAACCTTCTCAGAACATAGTTATGGGTTTAGACCAAATAGAAGAGGTCATGATGCGGTTCGTAAAGCAAGGGAATATATAAGTGAAGGTTATAGATGGGTGATTGACATGGACTTGGAGAAATTCTTTGATAGAGTCAATCATGATAAGTTAATGGGGATATTAGCAAGTAGAATCCAAGACCGGCTGGTCTTGAAACTTATACGGAAATATCTCCAAGCAGGAATTATGATGAATGGTGTAGTCTATGATGCAGAAGAAGGAACACCACAAGGAGGTCCACTGAGCCCCCTTCTTTCGAATATCCTTTTGGATAAACTTGATAAAGAGTTAGAAAGGAGAGGTCACAAGTTTGTCCGCTACGCCGATGATTGTAATATTTACATGAAATCGAAGAAAGCTGGAGAACGAGTGATGAACTCAATTACATGCTTTATTGAGCAGAAATTAAAGCTCAAAGTAAATAGAGAAAAGTCAGCAGTTGATCGCCCGTGGAAACGAAAGTTTCTTGGCTTTAGCTTTACGGTCAATAAGAAACCGAAGGTTCGAATAGCCAATGAAAGTATTAAAAGGTTTAAGGCTAAAATACGGGAGTTAACCTCCCGTTCTAAACAAATTCCTATGGAAGTTAGAATCGAGAAACTAAATCAATATCTAACGGGATGGTGTGGATATTTTGCATTGGCTGATACACCAAGTAAATTTAAAGAATTTGATGAGTGGATTAGACGGAGACTCCGTATGCTTGAATGGAAACAATGGAAGAAACCGAGGACAAGAGTAAGAAAACTCAAAGGTCTAGGTGTCCCTGACCAAAAGGCATATGAATGGGGAAACTCCAGAAAGAAATATTGGAGAATAGCCTGTAGTCCAATCTTACACAAAACCCTCAATAACTTGTATTGGAGTCACCGAGGGTTGAAAAGTTTATATAATCGATATGAATTTCTGCGTCAAACTTAATGGAACCGCCGTATACCGAACGGTACGTACGGTGGTGTGAGAGGTCG
>NZ_LT622358.1:208606-722914 GCF_900098925.1 Bacillus massiliglaciei
TGTGTGCGCCCGGCATGGGTGCAGTCTATAGGGTGAGAGTCCCGAACCATGAAGGCAGTAGTAATGGTTAGCTTAACGCAAGGGTGTCTGTGGTGACGCAGAATCTGAAGGAAGCGAGCGGCAAACCTCCGGTCTGAGGAACACGAACTTCATATAAGGCTAGGTACCATTGGATGAGTTTGCACAACAAAACGAAGTCCTTACTGCCGAAGGTGGTACAGAGTAAATGAAGCAGATAGATGGAGGGAAAGACTGTACTCTTACCCGGGGAGGTCTGATTGGAACGCCAAGTTCCCTTGGTAACCTATCCAGCGATGGACAGCTGAACAATCAGAAGTCAGCCGAGGTCATAGTACCATTCCAACTCGAGATGGAATGGGAAGGACTGAACTATTAGGAAGAACGAGAACTAGGCATATAATTCCTGTATAGAAGCAGACAATCCGAAAGGACTTACTTGAAGGAGGAAGTGGTGAATTCCACAGGGGACTTCATGAGGGTGGAGCAGGAATAACATAATTAGATTTCTACGTTCACGTCGAAAGGAAATATCACATGTTAATGGATCTGATTCTGTCACGGGAAAACTTAATAGAAGCACTTAAACGTGTGGAGAAGAACAAAGGGAGTCACGGCATAGATGGAATGTCCGTAAAATCCCTACGAAGACATCTCTATGAGAACGGGGAAACTCTTTGTGATTCATTAAGGGAAGGTACCTATCAACCTAACCCAGTCCGTCGAGTCGAAATCCCGAAACCGAACGGTGGAGTAAGATTACTAGGAATACCTACCGTGACAGACCGGTTCATTCAACAGGCTATCGCCCAAGTTCTAACCCCACTTCTTGACCCAACCTTCTCAGAACATAGTTATGGGTTTAGACCAAATAGAAGAGGTCATGATGCGGTTCGTAAAGCAAGGGAATATATAAGTGAAGGTTATAGATGGGTGATTGACATGGACTTGGAGAAATTCTTTGATAGAGTCAATCATGATAAGTTAATGGGGATATTAGCAAGTAGAATCCAAGACCGGCTGGTCTTGAAACTTATACGGAAATATCTCCAAGCAGGAATTATGATGAATGGTGTAGTCTATGATGCAGAAGAAGGAACACCACAAGGAGGTCCACTGAGCCCCCTTCTTTCGAATATCCTTTTGGATAAACTTGATAAAGAGTTAGAAAGGAGAGGTCACAAGTTTGTCCGCTACGCCGATGATTGTAATATTTACATGAAATCGAAGAAAGCTGGAGAACGAGTGATGAACTCAATTACATGCTTTATTGAGCAGAAATTAAAGCTCAAAGTAAATAGAGAAAAGTCAGCAGTTGATCGCCCGTGGAAACGAAAGTTTCTTGGCTTTAGCTTTACGGTCAATAAGAAACCGAAGGTTCGAATAGCCAATGAAAGTATTAAAAGGCTTAAGGCTAAAATACGGGAGTTAACCTCCCGTTCTAAACAAATTCCTATGGAAGTTAGAATCGAGAAACTAAATCAATATCTAACGGGATGGTGTGGATATTTTGCATTGGCTGATACACCAAGTAAATTTAAAGAATTTGATGAGTGGATTAGACGGAGACTCCGTATGCTTGAATGGAAACAATGGAAGAAACCGAGGACAAGAGTAAGAAAACTCAAAGGTCTAGGTGTCCCTGACCAAAAGGCATATGAATGGGGAAACTCCAGAAAGAAATATTGGAGAATAGCCTGTAGTCCAATCTTACACAAAACCCTCAATAACTTGTATTGGAGTCACCGAGGGTTGAAAAGTTTATATAATCGATATGAATTTCTGCGTCAAACTTAATGGAACCGCCGTATACCGAACGGTACGTACGGTGGTGTGAGAGGTCGGGGGTTAATCACCCCCTCCTACTCGATTATGTCTTGATATACCCGCCGGGTTATGTAAGCTCATTCTGGCTTTTTCTTTTCTGCAGCTGCCGATTCCTTTCCTGGATAATTTCTGTACGGTCCCGAACGGTATGCTTTTGAACAATCGATTCATCTGACAAGTCGCTCGGTGTATCCCATTCTGCTCCCAGCTGCCGGCAGCGCTCTTTACATTGCTCAAGCAGTTCTGGATCTCTAATCGGAAGACTGATGCTTCTGTAAGGCTTTCGAGCTGACATTTCTTCTCTAACCTGCCTCACTAACTCGATAAGGGATTCATGATTCAGCCCAAGATTTTGGATTTCCTCCTTTTTCTTAAAAAGGTTATGGAAAGCTTTGTCCATTGTTTTGGAGGCCCCTTTATAGTTTCCCCGCCGTTGATGGTAAAGCCCCACTGCAATTTGAATAAGTCCTACCCAATGAGAATGGCGGTCCCGCGGTGCCGTTTCTTTCCAATATTCTTCTAAAATTTCATGGCATTCAAAATAGTCCCGGCTTCCGTGGAAATGTGCCATAAAAGATAAATATTCCTCTGGATATTTCAAGTTATCACCTTCTTTAATACGTGAATGTTTCGTTTCATTTTACCATAAAGACAAATAGAATGGCTGATTGTCACCAATCAGCCAAGTTGTCTAATCTCTTAAAACCAGGAAGCACCGACAATTACCAACAAGATGAACAAAACAACAATCAAAGCGAATCCGCCGCCGTATCCGAAACCAGCATTACCACCCATAATAAGTACCTCCTTTAAATATCATACTTTCGATTACACTTACAATGTATGGAAAACTGAGAGAATTGCTTGGGCTTAGGCCTAATAGGGCAAAAACTTTCCGGGCCGGATGGATATCTATTGGATTAAGAGCATGAATCTACTATACTAAGTTAATGGGAACCTGATTCCCAGGCAAAATGATTTAATGTGGGGTTTTTAAATGAGTTATAAAATTAAGATTGATGCTTTCGAAGGTCCGATGGATTTGCTCCTGCATTTAATCAACCGACTTGAAATTGATATTTATGATATTCCCATGGCCGACATTACGGAACAATACTTAGGATATATCCATACGATGCAGCATTTGGAACTGGATGTGGCCAGCGAATATTTAGTTATGGCCGCTACTCTGCTTGCAATTAAGAGTAAGATGCTTTTGCCTAAACATGAAGATGAGCAATTGCAGAATGATGAGGGAGAATACATGGAGGAGGATCCACGTGACGAACTGGTTGAAAAGCTGCTTGAATATAAGAAATACAAGCAGGCAGCAATAGAGTTCAAAACGCTGGAAGAAGAAAGAAGTTTGATTTTCACAAAGCCTCCAAGCGACTTATCCGAATTTTCAAGGGAAAATGAAACAGAAAGAAAAGATCTGGACGTCAGTCTGTATGATATGCTGAGCGCCCTGCAGAAGCTGCTTAAAAGGCAGAAACTGCAAAAACCGCTGCATACTAAGGTGACAAGACAGGAAATTTCGATTGAAAAGAGAATGGATGAGATCTTAAGTGACTTAAGAACGTTGAAGGGGAAGAAGAGCTTCTTTGAACTCTTTTCTGAGCCGGTTAAAGAGCATATCGTTGTCACCTTTTTGGCGGTGCTGGAGCTCATGAAGCTTAATGAGGTCATCGTTGACCAGAATGGAAATTTCTCAGATATATATATAGGTGCAAAAGAAGGTGTGGAATCAGTTGGAAGTTATTAATTGGAAAGGCATCGCTGAAGCTGTGCTGTTTGCCAGCGGCGATGAAGGTTTAACAGTTAAACAGATAGCGGAAACGCTTGAATTAGATGAGAATCAAACCAGAGCGATTATTAATGATCTGAAGACTGAATATGAGTCAGAAACCAGAGGGATCCAAATTATTGAAATGGCGGGTGTGTTTCAGCTGGCAACGAAAAAAGAACATTCCGCATACTTAAAAAGGCTTGTCGAATCTTCCGGGAACCATGGGCTTTCTCAGGCGGCTTTGGAAACCTTGGCCATTGTGGCGTACAAACAGCCGATTACCCGTGTTGAAATTGAAGAAATACGCGGAGTGAAAACAGAACGGCCGCTTCATACGCTTGTATCAAAGGCTCTCGTAAAAGAGGTCGGCCGGGCAGAAGGGTCGGGAAGAGCATATTTGTATGGGACGACCAAAGAATTCCTTGATTACTTTGGCTTGAAAAGTCTGGATGAGCTGCCACCGCTGACAGAAGAAGATACGGAAAGCTTTGAGCAGGGAGAAGCCGATTTATTTTTTGAGAAATTCCAGAACTCTATTGAATAACCCTTTTTTAGCCAAATAAGATAATAGTAAGTATTTTGGAGACGCCTTAAATAGGCTGACATAGGAGAAAAATATACAGCCTGCTATTTTGATGAGCTTTGTTACCCTGAGGGCCATAATAATGTGAGAGTCCCATTGTCTATAGGGACGGTATTCAGGGAGAAGAGATTCAGTTCTGCTCCTCAGCGATAATCAGATATACAGACATGCATCGATAAAAATCTAGGAGGGTTTACGGGTGGGAAATGCTTTCGTAAAGTCGCAGCTTGAAGATGTACAATCTTTTTTAGAAGAGACAGTTGCCGTAATGGAATCGTATTTGAATGAAGCAACGTATTCAGGGCTCCAGAAAGAACAGCAAGGAGAAGCGGAATATTATAAGGGCCTCCTTTCCAGTCTCAGAAGACTGCTTGTTAATTGTGAAGCAGGGCTGGAAGCTTGCAGGTCCATTCTAAAAAGCGAAATTTTTCACCAGTCTGCAGCTGAGAAGACACTTTATCGAATTTATCACCAATGCATTGAAGATTACTTTTCACCGAAATCCGACTTATGGTATGAAGACAGCAGGGCTTCGTATACGGGCCAAAATTTGATTAAATTTCATGGGGATGTGCCTGATAGCTTGGAGGCTGTGCTGAAAGAGCTGGAAAATGGATTTCAGGCGATGAGGGAAGACTTAGAATATTACGAGACTGATTACAGAACAAAGATGATGCAGTCCAGGTAAGAGAAAAAGCGGCAGGATATTCTGAAGTGAACCCAAAAAGTTAGACACTTTATTTAGTTAGGCAACCTTGAGGGCATGAACTCGGTAATCAACCGGGCTCATGCCTTTTAATTTCGTTTTAATACGTTGGTGATTGTAATAATGGATATACTCCTCTAGTTCTTGTTTGAAATGCTCCATGCTGTCGAACTCTTGTAAATAAAGTAATTCAGATTTTAGTAGCCCAAAGAAATCTTCTATAACGGCGTTATCGAGACAATTTCCCTTTCGGGACATACTTTGTGTAATGCCATGTGTCTTCAAGGATTGGGAATAGGATTTCATTTGATAATGCCAACCTTGATCTGAATGGAGAATGGGTGTATCTCCTGATTCTAAATGCTTGATGGCTTGGTCCAACATCTTGTGGACTAACGAATAGGTAGGACGTGACTCTATTTGGTAGGCGATGATTTCTCCATTAAATAAATCAAGGATGGGAGATAGGTACAATTTTTCACCATATAAATGGAATTCCGTCACGTCCGTCACCCATTTTTCATGAGGCTTGGTGGCCTTAAAATCCCTTTGGAGTAGATTAGGCGCAACCTTTCCCACCTTGCCTTTGTAAGAACGATATTTCTTCATCCTTACCATACATTTTAACCCCAGCTTATTCATTAACCGAAGCACTGTTTTATGGTTCACCTTAATCCCCCGATTACGCAATTCTAAAGTAATTCGTCGATATCCATACCTTCCTCTATGTGAATGAAAGATTTCTTCAATGACAGGCTTGATCTCTGCGTATTTATCCTGACGCCGAAAGGCGTTTATCCAATAATAATAAGTGCTCCTTGCGATATTTGCGACAGATAGAAGTAGCTTTAAGTTACATTCTGCCCTTAGTTCGTGTACTACTTTCGCTTTTTCTTGCGAGCTAATTCCTCTTTTTCCTGAACTAAGGCTCTCAACTTTTTTAAATAGGCATTCTCCACACGTAACCGTTCATTTTCTGCCTTTAAAGCCTCTAACGACCCTTCTTCAAATGGTTTCTTATTTTCTTTCCCCATAGATGGACGCCCCTTTTTCTTTGTTATAAGGGCGTCTACTCCTCCTGCTTCATATTGGCTTCGCCACTGACTGATGGTAGAAGGAGAAGAAATATTGAATAACGCAGCGGTTTCACGGATTGACGTCCCTTGTTCATTCATATATTCAAGTACTTTCAGTTTATCTTCTGCCGTATAAGTTGTATAGCGTTTTTCAAATGCACGCACTCCATGATGATTATACTGATGAATCCAATTAAGTAATACTGATGGGTGAACACCAATGGACTTAGCTATAGTTTTTTGTCCCTCTATTCCTCCTAAATACCTCTGTACAGCTTGTGTTTTCTGTCGTGCTGTAAATTTAGCCATATAAAAAACTGCACCTCCAATTGTTAGATGTGTCTAACAATTGGGGTGCAGTTCATATTCCTGGCGCTTTTTTTAGGTAAACATATCACTCGGATGCCTTACATAAAATGAAAAAGAAGATGAATTTTTCGGGACGGGGGGAGCGCGTTTGACAGAGTGGAAACCATATGTGCAAGAAGTGCTGGAGTGGACGGAAGAGATCAGAGAAATCGTGTCAGAGACAGGGCTGGAGAATCACTCGCTGCTGTCAGGGATTGAACGTTTGAACCTTCTCACAGAAGAATTCCATGAAAAAGAGCTTTCACAGGAAGATGTCCGCCTGCTAGAAGAAGAAGTGCGCAGTATTTTTGAAGAGGTGCAGGGCGTCTTGAATGAATCATATGGACGCCAGCCGGATTCAGGGAATTCTGTTCCAGCAGGGGGGCATGTTTTACCGAAACTTCCTTATTCGTACGAAGCGCTGGAACCGGTCATATCGAGGGAAATTATGAAACTGCATCATGATGTTCACCATAAAGCCTATGTTGACGGTTTGAACAGGGCGGAAAACAAAATGAAAGAAGCGAGGAGATCCAATGATTTTACCTTATTAAAACATTGGGAACGGGAGGCCGCTTTCCATGGATCTGGTCATTATCTCCATACGCTGTTTTGGGAAGGGATGTCACCAAAGGGAGGAGGCAGGCCGAAAGGAGAGTTACTGAGGCAAATAGAAAAGGACTTTGGGAGCTTTCCTGCTTTTCAAAAGCATTTTAGTGAAGCGGCCAAACAAGTGGAAGGAGTAGGCTGGGCCTTATTAGTCTGGTCGCCGAGATCCAGGCGCCTGGAAATCCTGCAGAGTGAGCGCCATATGATACTGACCCAATGGGATACGATTCCGATTTTGGTGCTTGATGTCTGGGAACACGCCTATTATCTTCAGTATAAAACGAACCGCGGCCATTATGTAGACCGCTGGTGGGAATTAGTAAATTGGCCGCATGCTGCGGAACGCCTGAGTACTGCCAAAAAACTGGATTGGAAGCCGGCATAAGGGAGCAATGGTATGCAGAGAAAGCCTCGTTAAACGGCTTCAGGCTGTCGGCAAGCCGGCGGCTATTTTTTATAAAAGCGAATTGATTTGAGTGCCTATAGGAGATGTGCCAGCTTCCGGGTTCGGAGTGCCTCTCTGAAAAGGTGATGAAATAGAATCTCTCTCAGTATCAAGCTCAAGGCGGATCAGCGGTCTTGGTGGAGATTTGCCAGGTGATGCCGAATTTATCCTGTACCTGTCCGTAGAAAGGACTCCAGAATGTTTCCTGGAGAGGCATGAGGATTTCTCCGCCTTCCTGCAGCTTTTTGAAAGCTGTTTTTGTTTCTTCCGCTTCATCGAAAATGATCGCTATGGTTACCTGAGAACCGATTTGATAAGGCTGCCCAGGATATGTATCAGAAAGCATAAGTGTGGTATTGCCGACTTTTAAATGGGCATTCAGGACAAGGTCTTTCATTTCAGAGGAGACCGGGGACTCACGTCTGGACGGAAGTTCACCGAACGTCTGTATTCGTATGATTTCAGCTTGTAAAGCATTTTCGTAAAAAGCAGCGGCTTCCTTCCCATTTCCATTTAATACTAAATAAGGATGCATTTCTGCAATCATTCAGACACCTCTTCCGTTTTTAGGACAAGCGTCCGGCTCAACAGCCAGCCGAATCTCCCGAATTTTTGATACAGGTATATATTCCTCATTCCTTCAGTATTTCCCTGCTCTCTGCAGCCATCATTTCGAGATTCCTGCCGCTGTTTTCCCGTAAATTAATCATAACCCTTGTCCCAGTGCATAAACTTGTACAAAAACATAAAAAAACAAGAAAAGAGACGAGGGGAATACATGCGTTTGCTATATAAAGCAGTTCTTTTCATTTGTACTGGCACATTATTGATTTCCTTGTATTTTCCAAATCGGTCCACTGCTTCGCAAATGAACGTGAGTGCTCACAGCGCCATCCTGATGGACGAGACAACAGGCCGGGTAATGTATGAAGTAAATGCCCACGAAAAAAGCAGAATTGCCAGCATCACGAAGATTATGACCGCCTTGCTGGCCATCGAATCTGGACAATTGGACGAAACGGTAACAGTCAGCGGCAATGCTTTCGGCACGGAAGGATCGTCTCTGTTCTTAAAGGAAGGCCAAAAGATTAAACTTGAGGACTTGGTCTATGGGCTGATGCTCCGGTCGGGAAATGATGCGGCCGTGGCCATTGCTGAAAAAGTCGGGGGCAGCGTGGATGGGTTCGTTTGGATGATGAATGAAAAGGCAAAGGAAATTGGGATGAAGAATTCTCATTTTTCAAACCCACATGGACTTGATAATACGAAAGATCACTATTCAACTGCTTATGACATGGCATTGCTGACAAAGTACGCAATGCAAAATGAAACTTATGCCAAAATAGCCGGAACAAAGGTTCACCGGGCACCGAATTCAACAGAAGATTGGGACTATGTCTGGAAAAACAAAAATAAGCTTTTAACACAGCTGTATGAGTACTGTACGGGAGGTAAGACAGGGTATACAAAACTGGCCAAACGGACATTAGTAACAACAGCGACAAAGGGTGATCTTGACCTGATTGCTGTAACCTTGAATGGGCCGGATGATTGGAATGATCACATCAACATGTATGAAGCAGCCTATAAAAGTTATGATTCAGTGGAAATTGTCGGTACAGGGGACCTGAAGGGAATCAAGCAAAAAACCTACAAAAATAAAACCTATATTAAAAATGCTTTTGTTTATCCTTTGACAAAGAAAGAGAAGAAAAAAGTGAAAGTCGATATTAAATTACTGAAACCGAAAAAAGAATGGAAAGATCCAGAGCAAATACCTGAAGTTGTAGGGAAAGCTTATTTCTATCTGGATGGGAAGAAGATCGGCGCCCGTTCCATCTTTTATGGAGAAGCCCGGGAATCTTCAGGCAGGATATCAAGTTTTGCTTCCTGGTTTGATTTATTTAAAAAGGTACTGGGAATGAGTCCAAATGGTTAATTATATTTGGGTGGGCATGACCGTAATCGGTGTCTTATTTGCCGCGGTTAACGGAACGATTGATGAAGTGAATAAAGCTCTGTTTGCCAGTGCCAAAGAAGCAGTGACGCTTTGCCTCGGCTTGATGAGCATTCTGATATTTTGGCTCGGCCTGATGAAAATTGCAGAAGAATCCGGACTGCTGACAAAGGTATCGAGGTTATTCCGTCCTTTTTTCAAACGGCTGTTTCCAGAAATTCCTCCAGATCACCCTGCCATGGGCTACATTTTATCGAATATGATGGCCAATACGTTTGGTTTGGGCAATGCTGCAACTCCTCTGGGAATTAAAGCGATGGAGCAGATGAAGATCCTGAACGGAGGGAAAGACAGGGCGAGCAGGTCCATGATTACTTTTTTGGCCATTAATACGTCAAGCATTTCCCTTATCCCGACAACCGTCATCGCAATCAGGATGAACTATGGAGCAGCCTCGCCGACTGATATTGTGGTACCGACTATCCTTGCGACCGGGATATCTGCTGTGGCGGCCATTTTAATCGACAGGTATTTTTATTATAGGAGGAAAAGGAAGGGGGAAAAATGATTGCAGTGGCTGACAATGCTCTCAATGTGGATCATTCCTCTGTTGATTTGTACCATTTTATTATATGGGACTTATAAAAAAATCCCGACCTATGAAACCTTCGTTGAGGGAGGAAAAGAAGGGATTGGAATGGCCTTTTCTATTATTCCTTATTTGCTGGGGATGCTGGTGGCCATTTCGATCTTCAGGGCATCGGGTGCACTTGATTATTTTGTTGGCTTCTTAAAACCTTTTCTTAATTTGATTCATATGCCTTCCGAGGTGCTGCCTCTTGCTGTGATTCGCCCGATTTCAGGAAATGCAGCACTTGGAATGACCAGTGACTTGATCGCGTCTTATGGGCCTGATTCTTTTATAGGAAGGCTGGCCGCCACCATTCAGGGAAGTACGGATACGACCTTTTATGTACTGACTGTATATTTTGGAGCAGTGGGAATTAAAAAAATGGGAGATGCCCTGAAAGTTGGTCTTTTAGCGGATGCTGTAGGGATTGCTGCGGCGGTCTTTATTGTCAGTCTTATATATGGCGTTCAATGAGTATTGAAATAAGAAATGAGAGGCGCGCAACAGTATAAGTAAAAAATCAAATTTCTCTTTAGAGGAATTTGATTTTTTGATTTTTATCGATTTTCCCCAGGAAAGAAAAGACCATCCAGTATCCTCTGAAGATGATACATTTTTTTTGGAACGGAAAAAAACCTGTGATACACTCAAATGAGATCTATTCGGAAAAATAATCCTTTTTTGGGGATGATTATGAATGAATGATATATTGTTTGAAAAACCATTTGTTTTTGCTTCTTATTATGTGATAATTGTATGATTACATTTAATGTATGAACATTGATTTTAAGAGGTGAAAGATAGATGGAAAGACTGCAAAAAGTAATCGCCCACGCCGGAGTCGCTTCAAGGCGAAAGGCTGAAGAGCTAATTACAGAAGGAAAAGTAAAGGTGAATGGCAAAATAGTAAGGGAATTGGGAGTAAAGGTCGGTCCGAACGACAAAGTTGAGGTGAATGAAGTTCCGCTTGAGAAAGAAGTGCCTGTTTACTTCCTGTTTTACAAACCAAGAGGTGTGATTTCAGCTGTTTCAGATGATAAGGAACGAAAAGTTGTGACAGATTTCTTCCCCGAGATCCAGGAACGAATTTATCCTGTTGGCCGATTGGACTACGATACTTCCGGTCTGCTGCTTATTACGAATGACGGAGAATTCGCGAATGTGCTCATGCACCCGAAACATGAAGTGGACAAGGTCTATGTTGCTAAAGTAAAAGGCATCCCGCTCCGTGAATCACTGAAGAAACTGGAATACGGGGTTAAGCTTGAAGACGGAAAGACTGCCCCTGCAAAAGTTAAGGTTTTAAACACGGACAAAAAGAAAAATTCTTCCATTATAGAGATAACAATTCATGAAGGGAGAAATCGGCAGGTTCGAAGGATGTTTGACGCGATTGGCCATCCGGTTATCAAGCTGAAGCGGGAACGATATGGCTTCTTAACCCTTCAAGGACTTTCACCGGGAGACTCCCGTGAGCTTACCCCGCATGAGGTTAAGCAAATGAGAGCGTTAGCGACAGCAGAACCAAAGGATAAATCTAAAAAGAGAAGATAATGCGCTGCGGCAGAAAGGCGGAACTCTTTGCGATAAAAGGGTTTCCCTCGGATTTCCCCAGACAGAATGGGGAAAGTATCGCCGCATTTCTGAAACGGCCTTTTATATAGGTGATGGCTTACGTACGGCATCTATTTCTATAGGAGGAATTGTATGGACAAAAAGAAAAGGCGCCTGATTATGCGAACTTCTATTCTTGCTATTTTGGGTGCAGCTTTGGTATTTGCACTTTATACAAACTTCACGAAAGAAAAGCATAAAAGCCTGGCTGCAGGGTCTGAAGTGCCCGACTTTGTCCTGACCGACATGGAAGGAAATGAGCATAAGATTTCGGATTACAGAGGAAAGGGAGTATTCCTGAATTTTTGGGGAACCTGGTGCAAGCCTTGTGAATACGAGATGCCTTATATGGAAAAGCAATACCAGGCTTTTAAGGATCAGGGGATAGAAGTGCTGGCCGTGAACGTCGGCGAGACGGAGTATGCGGTTAATAGTTTTGCAGAAGGACATGGCCTCACTTTTCCAATCATGATTGATCAGGGAGAGGTTCAGTCTGCTTACAAGGTAGACCCTCTGCCCGTTACTTTTTTAATAGATAAAGATGGAAAGCTCGTTGACCGCCTGACAGGCAGTCTGACTGAGGAAAGCATAAAAAAACATATGGAGAGCATTAAACCATAATATGGGGAGTTTTTTATATGAACGATCTGAGGTGCGAATGCGGGCATGTCAGCCCGAGGGGAACGGTTCTTTGTGAAAGCTGCGGACGCCTGCTGGTGACGGAAAATGCAGATAACAAGCTGGCAGACATGCGCTATGAAGGCAGCGCAAGACGTTCACAGACATATAATAAAACAGTGATCGATAAAATTTGGAATTTCTTTTCCTCTGTTAAAGTGGGAGTGTCCCTGATTGTCCTCGCTTTAGCTGCTTCGGCGGTCGGGACGATTCTTCCTCAGGAAATGTACATACCGCAAAATGTTCCTCCCGCTGATTATTATAAGGATGAATATGGATGGTTTGGAACGATGTATTACACGCTCGGTTTCCATAATTTATATGGATCCTGGTGGTATATCATCATTATCGCCATGCTCGGCACATCTTTGCTTATAGCGAGTATCGATCGATTTTTCCCGCTGTACCGGTCATTAAAGAATCAGCGTATAGTCAAGCATGACAGTTTCTTTAAGAGACAGCGCCTCTACTCTTCCGTACATACAGATCAATCTATTCAATTAGAAGAGCTTCAGGAAAGGCTTGAGAAAAAACGGTACAAGGTTCGGATGAAAGATGGCAGCCTGCTGGCGGAAAAAGGGCGCTTTTCCCGCTGGGGTCCTTATGTGAACCATATTGGCTTAATCGTATTCCTGGTGGGAGCCCTTTTACGTTCAGTCCCAGGGATGTATGTGGACAAGGTTCTATGGCTTCGCGAAGGGGAAACGAAAGAAATTCCAGGGACAGACGGCCACTATTATTTGAAAAATAACGCGTTTATTTTGGAAACGTACAGCAAGGAAGAAAAGGAAGATGAGAAGTTTAAGGCAGCGCTCGAACAAACCGGCTCTGTAGCCAAAAATTATCAGGCAAATGTAACCCTTTATGAAAATGAAAGCGGTAAATTGCCTGGCGAAAAGCCAAAGCTCAAAAAAATCAAGGATTCAGAAATCAAAGTGAATCAGCCTTTAAAAGAGGGCGGCTATGCTTTATATCAAGTGGACTTCAAGATGGATGAACTGAGCGCAATGTCGTTTAATCTGGTTGATAAGGAAACAGGGGAGAAGCATGGCTCCATGAAAGTGGACTTGAACGACCCGCAGCAAAAGTATGACCTTGGGAAAGGGTATTCCGTTGAGCTGATGAGCTATTTTCCTGACTTTGAATTTACTGAGGATGGGAAGCCGACGACGGCCACAAAAGTCCCTGATAATCCTGCCTTTTTCTTTAAAATGTTTACTCCTGAAACTCCTGAAGGAGAAACGAGCTTTGTTGCGATTCAGCAAAATCTTGAACCGCTCGGGGAAAACCAATATAAAATGGAATTTGCCGGAATTGAAACAAAGAATGTAACAGGTCTTACCGTCAGAAAAGACCTGACATTAGGAATCCTGTTTGCAGGAGGCATCATTTTTATGATTGGCGTTATTCAAGGTTCTTATTGGAATCATCGCCGTATCTGGATCAAGAGAAAGGGCAGCAGCGTTCTGCTGGCCGGCCATACAAATAAAAACTGGCTGAGCCTGAGGAAGGACATTGCCTATGTGATTGAAGGGACGCCGATTGCTGTTCCAGATGATCAGCTGGACGGGAAAGCTTCAAATAAGGGGGAAGTTATAAATGGCTGAATTGAGCAGTAATTTTCTGTATGCATCCTTTATCTTATATTTGATTGCAACCTTTTTGTTTGGAGGTTCGATAAAAGAAAAGAAGGGCAGTGAAGAACAAAAACAGAACAAGTGGGCGCTTTTGGGAATATCGATCACCATTCTGGGCTTTGCTTCCCAAATCGCTTATTTCATTACGAGGTGGATTGCTGCCGGGCATGCTCCTGTCAGTAATTTGTTTGAATTTACAACGTTCTTTGGAATGATGCTGGTCGGTGCTTTCATTATGATTTACTTTATTTATAAGACGCCTTCGCTTGGCTTGTTTGCCCTGCCGGTTGCTTTGCTGATCATTGCATATGCGAGCATGTTTCCAAGAGAAATTTCACCGCTCATTCCGGCTTTGCAGAGCGACTGGCTTCATATCCATGTCACAACCGCAGCTGTTGGACAGTCCGTTTTGGCTATCAGCTTTGTCGTTGCCATCATTTATTTAATTAAAGCTGTAGACCAAAATGTGGCTGGCAAGCGAACCTTTTGGCTGGAGATGATCATGTTTTCCATTGTATGCACAATAGGTTTTATTTTGGTTTCTTCCATTTATGCCTCTATGGACTATAAAGCGGAATTTAATTGGATTGATAAAAAGGGACAGGCCAGTCAGCAGGAATTTAACCTTCCGGCTTTGTCAGGCCCGAATGAAGGAGAACTGGTTACCCCGGATAGAATGTCCCCCCTATTTGAAGTATCACCATGGATTAATGCGAAGAAGCTCAATACGGTCCTATGGTCGATTGGATCCGGACTTGTGCTTTACGTCTTGCTGCGGCTGATTTTCAGGAAAAGAGTGGCAGCCTTGCTTCAGCCGCTTGTCAGGAATGCTAATTTGGAGCTTCTGGATGAAATCAGCTATAGGTCTGTACTGATCGGTTTTCCTATTTTTACACTAGGAGCGTTGATATTTGCAATGATATGGGCCCAAATTGCCTGGACACGCTTTTGGGGATGGGATCCTAAAGAAGTGTGGGCGCTAATTACTTGGCTGTTTTATGCAGCGTTTTTGCATTTGCGGCTTGCCAGGGGATGGCAGGGGGAGAAATCAGCCTGGCTTGCTGTGATTGGATTTTGCATCATTATATTCAATCTGATTTTTGTCAATCTGGTCATTGCCGGCCTTCATTCCTATGCCGGAAGCTAAATAGGAAAATAAAGGTCTTTCCGTTATACCGACGGAAGGATTTTTCTATGTTAATGCTGGAAAGCGGCTGTTTTACTGCTTAATTTGTGACGGATCAGTGAAAAACGAGTCGCTTCTTCTGTTTTGCTGCCTAAAAAATTAGTAATCATACGCATCATTTTGTAAACTATATAGAGGGAGTGATGTATACATGAACAGTGGACCAAAGATTTTGGTAGTAGATGATGAGGAAAGAATCCGCCGCTTGTTGAAAATGTATTTGGAGCGGGAAGACTACATAATCGACGAAGCTGAAAATGGTGATACTGCGCTGGAGAAAGCGCTTGAGAATGAATATGACTTAATTTTGCTGGATATCATGATGCCGGGCAAAGACGGGATTGAGGTGTGCCAGGAGATTCGGAAGGAGAAGGCAACGCCGATTATCATGCTGACAGCAAAAGGAGAGGAAGTGAACCGGGTTCAGGGATTTGAAGTCGGGACGGATGACTATATCGTCAAACCGTTCAGTCCTCGGGAAGTGGTTCTTAGGGTAAAGGCCCTTTTGCGACGTTCAGCAAGCAGCCAGAAGTACGTACAGGAAAAAGCTGTCACCAAGGATGTCATTGTGTTCTCTCACCTGACAATCGATAATGACGCCCACCGGGTTACAGCAGACGGAACAGAGGTATCTCTGACACCAAAGGAATATGAACTCCTGTACTTTTTGGCGAAGTCGCCTGATAAAGTTTTTGATCGGGAAAGACTGCTGAAGGAAGTCTGGCATTATGAATTTTTTGGAGATCTTCGAACAGTGGATACCCATGTAAAGCGTCTGCGTGAAAAGTTGAGCCGCATATCCGAGAATGCCGCCAAAATGATCGTAACGGTTTGGGGAGTAGGTTATAAGTTCGAAGTAATGAACGACTGATGATCTGGAGAAGTGTAGTCGGAAAGCTATGGGCGACCATTTTGATTCTTGTTTCATTGGTACTGCTGGTTTTGACCATTTTGTTGGTTGAGTTTTTTGGAAACAACCAAATTATCACGGTTGAAAGGGATTTAACAAGAGTTGCCAAGCAAATCGTGGCGGTGTCGAATGAACATGAGAGTATGGATCATGTACTGGAAATTTCTTCTGAGTTATTGGGCGATGACACCAAAATGCTGGTGCTAAATGATGAAACCGTCCTTTTTTCTTCTGTCGATTTAGAGAAAACGGGGATAACTCCTCAGTACATCAAGGGCGACCGGGATTTGGGAAAGGTATTTACTGAAAGAAAGACGATCAAAAAAGAAATGGTGCTTCCTTTGGAAAAAGGAGGAGACGTACAGGCGATTGTCGTCGGTGTCCCGCTTGAGAAAGATGGTGAGGCGGATGAAGTATTCTTGATTAAGTCCCTTGAATCAACAGAAGAGGCTGTTCAATCGACGACCCGATTCATCCTGCTGGCTGCAGGGGTGGCCATTATTTTGACTACGGTGTTTGCTTTTTTCCTTTCGACAAGAATCAATGCACCGCTGCGTAAAATGCGTGAAGCGGCATTGGCGGTTGCCAGAGGGAAATTTGACACAAGAGTACCTGTGCTGACTCAGGATGAGATCGGTGAATTGGCCATCGCCTTCAACCAGATGCGCGAGCAGCTGAAGTTTAATATCACGGAGCTCAATCAGGAAAAAGAGCATCTTTCCAGTATTCTCAGCAGTATGGCGGATGGGGTCATTACCTTCAGTAAAAAGGGAGAAATTCTCGAGACGAATCCTCCTGCTGAACGTTTTCTGCAAAGCTGGTATTTTGAAAAGGATACATCAAGAAATGAAACGGATATCGTCCCCCGTGTTCTGATGAATCTGTTTGATGAATCAGAAATTCACGGCAAGGAGCGAACTGCTGAAATCTCGCTGCAGGGGAGAGACTGGGGCATCATTGTCAGCCCGCTCTACAGCAGCCAGGAAATACGGGGAGCTGTCGCCATCATAAGAGATATTACCGATGAAAGAAAGATGGATAAGCTGAGGATTGACTTCCTAGCCAATGTTTCTCACGAATTGAGGACTCCAATTTCCATGCTTCAGGGATACAGCGAAGCGATTGTGGATGATATTGCGGGCAGCGAAGAAGAGAAAAATGAAATGGCTAAAATTATCTATGATGAATCACTAAGAATGGGACGCCTGGTTAACGATCTATTAGATTTAGCCAGAGTGGAATCCGGGCATATGCGCCTGACTGTTGATGAAATAGAACTGGCTCCTTATTTGACACGGGTCGCGAGCAAGTTCCATGGATTAGCGCGAGAGAAAGAGGTCCGGATTATGACCGAGCTTGAAAATGAGCAGATTTCCTGGATTTTCGATCCGGACCGGATTGAACAGGTTTTGACAAATTTAATTGATAATGCACTCCGCCATACACCGGCGGGAGGAGAAATCCAAATTATTCAAAAGACAAATGAGCGGAAAGGGCTGGTCATTATCGTTCAAGATACAGGACCAGGTATCCCCGAAGAAGACCTGCCATTCGTTTTTGAACGTTTTTACAAGGCGGACAAAGCCAGGACGAGAGGGAAGGCCGGCACAGGGCTTGGACTTGCCATAGCCAAAAATATCATTCATGCACACGATGGATATATTACGGTCAACAGCCTTCCTGGTAAAGGAACAGCCTTCAGCTTTATCCTGCCGAAACGCAATTAAGATTTACTCAGCCGCTATCGTAACCAAGTACGGATTGCCTGGAAGCAACTGCTTCCAGGTTTTTCTAAGTCTATCATTCGAAAGCAGAGAGTCTTGGTCATATAAAAGAATCCTATACATAGATATAGGGTATAAATCGTAATAGTTCCTAATTGAATCATAGGGGGGGTTAATGGTGATCATTAAACAGGCGATGAGCCATCTCTTTTTACTCATACTTTGTCTCGTGCTGTTTTGTCTGTTTTTGTTTGGGGACAAGCTGTTTCCTGCTTCTCTTTTAGACCCGTTTTTATAAGAGTGGAACTCCTTATTTTTATGAATTGAGATGAAATATTTTGTTTGATTTATAAATAATCATTATTTGGATTTTAGCTAGGTTTCGCATGATTATTTGAAATATAAAAAGAGTATAAATCGTAATGATTTCAATTTACAAATCGAAATCATTACGATATAATTTTCAGGCGCGCAAAAAAATGTGAATGTCGGAGGGTTACATATGAAAAAAATGAAAAATTTATTGGCACCTTTATTAGCAGTGCCTCTTATACTTGCAGGGTGTCAGGAGGAATCCAGTAAAGAGAAGACGCAGGAGAAAAAAGATAAAGTGCATATTGTTACTTCCTTTTATCCTAGGTACGAATTTACAAAAAATGTTGCGGGAGATTTAGCAGAAGTAGATTTGCTAATTCCTTCATCGATTGAACCGCACGATTGGGAGCCGACGCCAAAAGATATCGGCAATATTCAGCAGGCCGACCTTTTCGTATATGACAGCGAATATATGGAAACATGGGTGCCGGATATGGCGTCAAGTTTAGATTCTGACACTATCCTGGTTAAAGCGAGCGAAGGAATCAGTCTGATGGACGGCCAGGAAGAACATGAACATGAGCACGAAGGGGAAGAGGGAGAACATGAAGAAAGCAGCCATGAAGAAGGCGAAGAACATGAACACCATCACGAAAAAGACCCTCATGTCTGGCTAAGTCCGGTCCTTGCTCAAAAAGAAGTAATGAATATTACGAATGCACTGATTGAGAAAGACCCAGATAACGAAAAAACATATAGAAAAAATAGTGATGATTATATTTCCCAACTGAAAGAGCTTGATCAGCAATTTAAAAATACGCTTAGTGATGTGCCAAACAAAGAAATTATTACACAGCATGCGGCATTTGGATATTTAGCAGATGAATATGGGCTAGAACAAGTAGCAATCGCAGGCCTGTCTCCTGAAAATGAACCTAGCCCTGCTAAACTTGGCGAATTAAAGGAATTTGCTAAAGAACATGAGATTTCCACTATTTTCTTTGAGGAAACAGCTTCTCCAAAAGTCGCTCAAACATTGGCAGATGAAATTGGAGCCGACACGGAAGTTTTAAATACGCTGGAGGGCTTAAGTGAAGAAGACCAGAAAAATGGCGCGGATTACATCAGCATAATGAATAATAACTTAGAAAAGTTAAAGAATGCTTTAGAAAAATAGAAGAATAGAAAAATAGAAGAGATAAAAGGGTGAAGGATCCAATTATTCACCCTTTTGTCTTTGAAAGGAGTGAATGTTTTGCTTTTAGTCAAAGCCGATCGTGTCAGGTTTGGGTACGGGCATATCCCATCATTAGAGAATGTTTCATTCGAAGTGAAAAGCGGGGAGTTTGTTGGGGTGACGGGGCCGAATGGAGCATCTAAATCGACACTCTTGAAAATAATCCTGGGACTGCTTACACCATGGGATGGGGAGATTTATCTGAGTGAAAAGAATGAAAAAGGCGACCGATTGAAAATCGGGTATGTTCCTCAGCAGATCGCCTCTTTTAATGCAGGATTCCCAAGCACCGTGTGGGAATTAGTGCGTTCTGGTCGCTATCAAAAAGGGAAATGGTTTTCAAAAATGAATGCCGATGATGAAAAAATCATCCAGAATTCTTTAGAAATGACCGGGATGTGGGAATTTCGAAATCAAAAAATTGGCAGCTTGTCAGGCGGCCAAAAACAGAAGATTTGTATTTCCCGTGTATTAGCCTCTGAGCCAGATCTGCTCATCCTTGATGAGCCAACAGCAGGAATGGACGTGGAAAGCAGGAAAAGCTTTTATGCATTCATGAGTCACAGAGTAAAAAAACACCGCAGCACCATTATGATGGTTACCCATGATCAGGACGATGTAAAACCATATCTTGATAAAATTATTCATCTTGAGAAAGGAGAGCGGGACACATGGAAATGTTTGACCTTGCATTCATGCAGCGGGCATTTTGGGCCGGCGGGCTCATTGCGCTGATCGCTCCTCTCTTGGGAGTTTTTCTTGTTTTAAGAAGGCAGGCTTTAATGGCTGACACACTGTCTCATATTTCGCTTGCAGGTGTTGCCTTGGGTTATTTTCTGCATACAAATTTGACCTTTTCCAGCTTTTTGGTCGTGATTATCGGAGCTATATCAGTAGAATATATGAGAAGGGCTTATTTCTCTTACTCAGAAGTATCCATAGCGATTTTAATGGCTGCCGGGCTGTCTCTCGCACTCTTCTTGATGAGTATCAGTGCCGGAGGGATTACAACGAGTGTGGAACAGTATTTATTCGGATCGATTGTAACGATAAGTTATCCGCAGGTCTACATGCTGTCCGCAGTTGCCGTTTTAGTACTTTTGTATTTTTGGATATTGAAGAGGCCGCTCTATTTATTGACTTTTGATGAAGATACGGCATTCACAAGCGGAATCAATACAAAGGTTTTGTCGCTCTCCTTCAGTATACTGACGGGCATTGTTATAGCCGTGATCATTCCAATTATTGGAGTCCTGCTTGTGTCTGCTCTGCTTGTATTGCCTGCGGCCTTTGCGATAAAGCTGGCAAAAGGCTTTAAGTGGGTATTAGTTACAGCAGTCATTGCCGCTTTCTTTGGAGTCCTTGCGGGTTTGTGCACGTCCTATTATTTAGGCACCCCGCCGGGAGCAACGATTACTTTATTGCTGGTCATTATCCTTTTACTTGGTTTTGTGATACAAAAGAGTTTTTATCTAGTAAAAAGAACCTACTCATTTTAAAATGGTTTAACCGTATTGGAGGCAGACATGTATCGTAATCTTTTTGGCAGCATCATAGATTTTGCAGGAATTTTTATCATCGGTTTTCTTATCTTATTGTTTGCATTTCCAGGCAGTTCTATTTTTAGCTTTTCGTTTCATTTACCGCCTTCATTTTTACATGTAAATACAATCTTTTTAAGTATATTAATTGAAGCTCTTCCATTTGTGCTGATCGGTGTGCTGATTGCCGGAATGATCCAGATTTTTGTTACAGAGGAACATATTCAGCGCTTGATCCCTAAAAACAAATATTTAGCTATTATGATGAGCTGTATCGTCGGCGCCCTTTTTCCAGCCTGTGAGTGTGCCATTGTGCCGATCATTCGCAGACTTGTAAAAAAAGGTGTTCCTATTTATGCCGCGATAGGGTTTATGTTAACGGGTCCTTTAATCAATCCAATTGTAATAGCTTCTACATATATGGCATTCGGAAATGACATAAAGGTTGCTGCTTTGCGAATGGGCGCGGGCTTTATTATTGCTCTTTTAGCGGCTTATGCAGTCAGCCTGTTTTTTAAGGGAAATCAGTTAAAAGAGTCTCAGCTTATGAAGCCAGAACACATACAGACTCATTCTGACACCACTCTTTCCAGGAAATTTTGGTCGATGCTGACACATTCGATTGATGAATTTTTTGATATGGCGAAGTATTTAATTATCGGCGCTTTTTTAGCTGCGTGTGTTCAAACATATGTACCTGTAAAAACATTACTGGAGGCTGGCAGCGGCCCGGCTGTTTCATTACTAATCATGATGGGACTGGCTTATGTATTATCCCTCTGCTCTGAAGCGGATGCTTTTATCGGTGCATCCTTTAATTCAATTCTGCCGACTTCTTCGGTTCTGGGTTTCTTAGTATTCGGCCCTATGATGGATCTGAAGAATACGCTAATGATGCTAAGTGTATTTCGAGCTAGATTTGTATGCAGCCTGCTGCTTATCATTATTGCGTTTGTATTTTTTATCATTATGATCATACAAAAATTCATGTGAGGGGGAGGGTCATGAAGTTTCCTGTACAGCAATCGGTAAGAGCCTGCATTTTATTAGCTTTTTCCATTTTGCTTTTCCATCTTCATTATACTGGAGAGATAACAAAATTTATTAATCCGAAATATAAAGAACTAAGTCAAATAGCTGCCATTCTATTTTTAATCCTATTTATCATTCAATTAATCAGAATAATAGGGCTTCGCAGTAATAGAGATAATCATTCCAATTGTGCACATGATTACCAGGAATGCCACCATGATCATCATCACCATGATCATGGTGATTCGCCAATGAATGTGAAGAAACTGATTCCTTATGTAATCATCTGTTTTCCAATATTTACGGGCTTTGTTCTGCCGGCCAAGGTGCTGGATTCTGCGATTGCCAATAAAAAAGGAGGAATGGCTGTTTTATCAAATGAAAGACAAGGCACTGATCAGACAGCAGACGGAAATAGGCAGGATGATGGTACTGAGTCGGGAGTAACTGATCATAACATTGACCTTGCCAGTTTAAATAAAACAATTGTTTCCCGGGAAGACTATGAAAACCTGAAAAAGCAATTACAAACCAGTTCTAAAATTATAATGTCAGATACTCTTTATTCCACTTATTATGAAGAAATTAATATGAATCTCTCAAAGTATGAAGGAAGGAAAATAGAATTAAACGGTTTTGTCTATAAAGAGAGCGGATTTGAAAAGGATCAGCTTGTTCTTTCCAGGTTTTTAATTACACACTGTGTCGCAGACTCCAGTATTATCGGATTTTTATCTGAGTTTCCTGAAGCCTCGGCTGTAAAAGAAGATACGTGGCTAAAGGCCAGCGGAGTAATTGAATTAACGGACTATAATGGTGTGAAAATGCCTTTAATTAAAATTACAGAGTGGGAAGAGATTAGCGAACCGGAGGAGCCCTATTTGTATCCATTAGATGTGGAAGTGCTGTAATGGCCGGGTGAGGAATATAAGGAAGAGAAAGACTTGCGGTTTCAAACGCGGTTAATAGAAGTTTTTATAAGGAGGATGAGGCAGTAGCAGAATACCCTTAGGAATAGGAGAGCTTGTTCTGGCTGATAGATGGTTTGATGTGTGGGGAACAGCACAAGGGGGCGGCTGCGGGTTTCTGCCCGCAACCTCGGAAAGTGTGTATAAAACGGAAACCATGCAGCATAGAGAAAAAACGATCACCTTTCTCACAGAGAAAGGTGATCGTTTGCATTTTTAGCCTTTACTGTTTATAACGTTATACGGACCATATACGTAATCTCTTGTACTTGATCCAGAAGTGTTCTAAGGCTGTCATCAAGCGGTTTGTCAAAAGAAAGAAGCATAATGGCCTCGCCGCCGGCCTGTTTTCGGCCAACCTGCATAGTGGCAATATTGACGCCTGCGTCTCCGAGAAGTTTACCGAGATGGCCGATAACACCAGGTTTGTCTGTGTGTTGAACGTATAATAGATTGCCTTCCGGCTGGAAATCGATTTTAAATTCATTCAGGCTTACAATTCTTGCCCCATAATTATTGATATATGTTCCGCTTATTGTAAATTCACGTGAATCGCCTTTTACTTTAACCGTAATTAAATTCGCATAGCCAAAGGTTTCAGAGGAGATTTTTTCACCGATCGTGATTCCTCTTTCCTTGGCAACCAGCAAGGCGTTCACTTCATTGACAGGCACATCGATGCGTGATTTGAAAAAGCCTGAAATCAAAGTCTTTGTCAGGATTGCTGTATCAAAGTCAAAAGATTCGCCGGCATATGTTATTGAAATTTCCTGAATGCCTTCTTTTACAGATTGAGAAGCGATTGATCCCATATCCTGAACAAGTTTGTGGAAAGGCTGAACCTTTGTAAAAACTTCCTTGGAAATAGCCGGAAGATTAATAGAGTTAGAGACAGGATTTCCATTAAAGTAGGTTAGGACTTCTTGTGCAACCTGGACGGCTACATTTAATTGAGCTTCTTTCGTAGATGCCCCCAAGTGAGGGGTAGCAATGACTTGTTCCAATTCCAGCAATTTATGACCGGTTGGAGGCTCTTCTACAAAGACATCCAGGGCAGCGCCCGCTACATGTCCTTGAATGATTAATTCATACAGATCTTCCTCATCAATGATGCCTCCGCGGGCACAGTTAAGAAGATAGACACCCTTTTTACAAGCAGATAATGTCTCTTTATTCAATAGTCCTCTTGTTTCACTTGTTAAAGGAGTATGTACGGTAATGATATCCGCTTTAGGCAGCAGCTCATTAAGCGGAAGAGAAGTTACTGACATTTTCTTTGCGCGGTCAGCAGTTAAAAACGGATCGAATACGACAACCTCCATCCCGAAAGCTTTGGCTCTGCTGGCAATTTCGCCGCCGATACGTCCAAAACCGACAATTCCGAGAGTTTTGCCCCGAAGTTCTGTACCTGTGTAAGAAGAACGTTTCCATTCTCCCCTTTTAAGTGAAGCATAAGCTTGCGGAATATGACGCATCAAGGATGACATCATGGCAAAAGTATGTTCGGCTGTTGAAATCGTATTTCCGTCCGGTGCATTGACAACCACGATCCCGCGTTTGGTTGCGGCAGGAATATCAATATTATCAACCCCGACTCCTGCACGGGCAATGATTTTTAATTTTGGCATGCGATCCATCAATTCTTCTGTTACTTTTGTTGCACTTCTGACAAGTATGGCATCAATTTGATCCAGCTCGTCTGCTGCTTCTTCGACCGTTTGCTGAATGAGCTCAATGTTAGAAGCCTCTAAAAGCGGTCCTAATCCTTCTGGTTTAATGGCATCTGCTACTAATATCCGGTACACGTATGAACACCTTCCTAGTCTAAGTTCTCGTAAATTTCAGTTAATTTTACAATTGTATTGTATAAACTGTCAATTTGACCTAGATGAATGTAACCGTTTTAAAAAAATGAATATTCGCTAAGAAGTGCGCCGTATTAAGCTTTAAGGCCTTAAAGCAACTAAGTGAAATTTATTTTTAAAATTAAGAATGTGGCATCGGGTAAAAGCCGCTGGCAAGGTCTCTAAAAAACCCACTGAATCCTCTGGAAAAGAGAAGAGGGATTTAAAAACTATACGGAGTTACATCCTGTATAGACAGGGAAAGAGGGGCACATACTTTCCGGCTGTTTACCACCAGGAAAGTATGCGAATGTGATTGCTGAACTTAGTTGTGAAATGTGAGGCAATCCTGACTGTATAGCTGATTTTAAGCAAAACCGCAGTGCGCCTTTGTGACATTCGGCAAGGTCACAAGTCCGGAATGATTATATTTGTCAAAGATACGCTCCAATTCTTCAATAAACAAAGTATATTTCTCGTCCTCTTTCTTTGGTGCATAAGAAGCAGACAAGTGCCGTCCGATAAAACGCTCTTTATTATAGATTAAAGGATAATTGTAAGACTTGGATTGATAGTTTCCTCTGTTGAAAAAACGTTTGTAGATTTCACCAGATTCGTCCAATCCATTAGAAAAACCGACGAAATCAGCAGAATATTTCGTGTAAGCAGCAATGATATCCTTGATAATATCTGCATCCAAGACCCGGCTGTTTGAAATAATCATCACTGTTCCTGCTGGCTTTAAGATTCGCTGACATTCTCTTTTAAAAGCTGCAAGGTCAAACCAGTGAAACGCCTGGCCACTGTAATAAAATCAATTGTGCCGGACGCCAAGGCTGTATTCTCAGCCGTCCCGTTCACGGAAGTAAACAGGGGATGATCTCGTAATTGACTCTCAGCGATGCTTCTCATTTCGGTATTTGGCTCAACAGCCATTATCTTCAGGTTAAAATTTATTAATTTTTTTGTCAGGATCCCTGTACCGGAACCGATATCGGCAATAAGTGAATGCTCATTTAGGTTATGGTCCGCGATTAAGTCCGTGATTAATTCATCTGGGTAACTCGGGCGGAATTTAGAGTAGCTTTCAGCTTTGCCATTAAAACGTTTTGTATGGTCCATGAATACACCCCCTTAAATTAAAAAGTACTTTCAGCCTAATATGTATCATAGGCATGGTCAAATAACTGACCTTTCGCAGCATCATGACAAATCATAAGACCGCATTGTGTTTAAACAAAAAACTGATTTTAAGAGCCAATCGGAAAGAACCATTCAGAGGATGATTTCGTATGGTAACAGGAAGCTGTTTTCCTTGTTTTTTTATGATTTCTAAGTTAAAATCAAATCAATCTAATAGGTCATTCGTATCGGCCGAGTTTTGGCAGGATTTTGGCAGGATTTTGATTGGGAATTCTCTGATATTGACTGTTTTTCGGGGAAATCAGAAGAATCTCCAAAAAATCAAAGGCTCCACATTTCTGCAAAATACAGCGTGTTGATCGTTCCGAACCTAAAGGATACAATTAATTTTATAGGTCTATCTTCGGGGCGGGGCGAAATTCCCCACCGGCGGTGATGAAGAACATTTCTTCTAAGCCCGCGAGCCTTTCGGGGCAGGATTTGGTGAGATTCCAAAGCCGACAGTATAGTCTGGATGGGAGAAGATGGAGGTTTCCGGAAGCGTCAGATTTTTGCGGGCGTTTATTTCTGCAGCCTTAATGTCTCCCTTTAATCACTTTGATTAAAGGGTTTATTTTTGAATGGATGACAGAGATACCGCACTGCCGGCCAAGGAGCCAATCCTCTTTTCTAGGGTAGATCAGAAAAGAAGGAGAGAGAGCTATGAAAATGAACAAAGTAAAGAAAATGGTTCTTATTGCCATGATGGGGAGCATCTCTTATGTGCTGATGCTTTTGAATTTTCCGTTTCCGGGGTTTCCGGCATTTTTGAAAATTGACTTTAGTGATCTTCCAGTGCTGATTGCTGCGTTGATCATGGGACCTGCTGCCGGAATCCTTGCCGAATTTTTGAAAAACCTTTTGGATTTTGTTATGACGGGAAGTCCAACGGGAGTGCCGGTTGGGCATATTGCTAATTTTGTAGCAGGTATTTTATTTATTTTGCCCGTGTATTATATCTATCAAAAGGTTAAAACAAAAAAAGGCATGACTTTGGCACTGTTAGTTGGAACTGCATTTATGGCTATTTTAATGAGTGTTTTAAATTATTATGTTTTCCTTCCTGCTTATACAGTGTTCATGGGGTGGGATGCGATGTCTGCCAGTGAGGCAAGGCAAATGGTTACCACAGCGATTTTGCCGTTCAATCTGGTAAAAGGGATTCTGATGACTGCTGTGTTCCTGCTTGTCTTTGCTAAAATGGACGCTTGGATTAATAAACAGGTTTCTTATAAAAATGCATAAAAGAAAAATCCCGGCGGAATTCCGCCGGGATTTTTCTTTAACGAAGATGAATAGGAATGTAATGTGTTGGATCAAACGGGGGCTTTATTCGTATTTTAACGGATCTCCGTCGAATGCCTCGTCAGCCACTTTAATGGAATCAGTAGGACAGCCTTCAAAAGCGTCCATCATATCATCGATCAATACTTCTGGCACTTCAACTTTACCTTCATTATCGTCAAGCGTTACAAACGCAATACCTTCATCATCGTAATCATAAATATCAGGTGCAGCCGCACCGCAAGCACCGCAGGCAATGCAAGTGTCTTTATCGACTATAGTAAATTTAGGCATAAATAAAACCCCTCCTAGTAACTTAAACCTCTCTCGATAGAGTTTAGTCTATTTCTTATTGTATGACTGAATTCTAAACTTTTCAATAGAAAATGTCTAGATAGAGCCATTCTCAAAGGGATAAAGTCAATAAAGCGCCTTGTAGCTTTTTCGTCATTATATGTCAGAAAAATGAAATTTTGTCTTTACCTTATAAAGAGAGTCGTTTCTTGCCGGAATTTTGATACAATATAGGTAGTAGCTTTTATTGAAACAGGACGTGAAATTTATGGATTTTTTTCAGGCGATCCTATTAACCGCCATACAAAAATTGAACGGCGAACGTTCCCTGTTTGCCATTTATCATATGCTGCAAGGAAAAAAATCGTCACAAACAATACAGGACGCTCATTTATTCGGTTTAACAGGATTATTTGGCACCCAGCCGTCGGTTACGAGAGACATGCTGGAGCGCACAAGCCTGCTCTTCCTGAAGAAAGAATGGATTAAACATACACGCCGTCCGGACATATTTGTTGTAACAAATGAAGGAACCGAAAAGCTCGAGAACTACTTATCGGTCCATCCGATACCGGAAGGGCTGGACGGCTGGAGATATCAGGCGTCTGCCGCTTTGTTCTGGTCGCGGCTCAACTTGCTTATTCAGACGGTATCTCATATTGTATACAGCCAGCCCAAGTTTTATCCGATACAGAGGGATGCGAAAATCCAGCGATTCGTAAAAAGTTTTTTACATATTCACAGACAGGATCGAGAAAATCTTGGTCAAGATATTTTCATGGAACTATCCAAGCTGCTTGAACAGCAGCCGGCTCTCCAGCGGGATATTTTTGTCATGAAATTGACTGGATACCGTCAGGTCGGTTTAACGACGGAGCAAATAGCGGAAATAAAGCAAATGGATAGATGGAATATCCATTATTTGTTCCTTGCATCCCTGCATATGATGATCCGCTCTTTGGAAGAGATGAAGGGAGAAGATGTTTTATTGGGCTCCCTTCTCGAACAGGTTCAGGAAGAAAAGGAATCCTTTCTAACCCAGTCAACCAAAACCACTCTGAAATACTTAATGGCTGGGAGAAGTATAAGGGAAATTGCGGAAATCAGAAGGCTGAAAACCAGTACAATTGAAGATCATGTTGTAGAGATTGTATTAATCGACAGGACGTTCCCTATAGCTGAGTATATTTCACCTGAACTTCAAGATGAGATAGAAAGAGTGATCAAAGCGACTGGCTCCAAACAATTAAAACGAATTCGAGGCCAATTAGAAAAAGAGGTTAGCTTTTTTCAGATCCGACTGGTATTAGCAAAAGTGAGGTGAGGGAATGAATGCAGATGAGATTTTACACAAAAGATTCCGCTATTCGGAATTCCGTCCGGGACAAAGGGAAATTATCACTTCTTTGATGGAAGGTAAACATACGCTGGGAATGCTTCCTACCGGCTCTGGTAAGTCATTATGCTATCAGCTACCGGCCTACCTGCTCGAAAAACCGGTTTTGATCGTTTCCCCTTTACTGTCGCTTATGCAGGATCAGGCAGAGCAGTTGAAAGTGATGGGAGAAAAACAAGTCATTGCTTTTAACTCATTCTTGACGGTGCCAGAAAAAAAGAAGGCCTTGGTTCACCTGCATAAATACAGATTTATCTTTTTATCGCCTGAGATGCTCTCCTATAACATGGTGATTGAAAGGTTAAAGAAAATCGATATAGGGTTATTTGTTGTAGATGAAGCCCACTGCATTTCCCAGTGGGGCTATGATTTTCGCCCGGATTATTTAAACCTTGGCAAGGTGCGGGAGAAATTGGGGAATCCGCTTACGCTGGCATTGACAGCGACGGCCACAGAAAAAGTGAGAAGAGACATTGTACGGAGTCTGGGAATGGAAGAGCCGGAACAGATCGTCGCTTCCGTTGACAGGCCGAATATTGCCATGCTGACAGAAAAGGTTGGCTCCTATCAAGAAAAAATGGAACGGCTCTTTGCATTATGCAAATTGTTTCCCGGTTCAGGGATTATTTACTTTTCCTCGAAAAAGGCAGCCGAAGATGCCGCTTTGTATCTTAAAGAAAAGGGGATTGAAAGAGCTGCCCATTACCATGGGGGCATGGAACCAGATCAAAGGATGCTCATACAGCAGCAGTTTCTGCGCGGACAGCTGAAGGTCATTTGTGCAACAAGCGCATTCGGCATGGGTGTGAATAAATCGGATGTCCGTTTTGTAATTCATTTTCACATGCCGGGTGCCATGGAGTCTTATCTTCAGGAAATCGGCAGGGCCGGCCGTGACGGGAAACAAAGTGCAGCTGTGCTGTTATATGCCGAAGGGGATGAAGGGCTGCCGCTCCATCTGTTAGAACAGCAGCTTCCTTCTAATGTACAAATTGATGCCATATCGGCCTTTCTTGCAAAAGAAGGAGTTCAGGCAGAAAAAAGTCTGCCTTTAGACATGCAGCAGCACCTCATGGCCCTTCACTCGCTGAGTGAGGTCCAAGGCCGAATCGTTTTCCAGCTGTATAATGAAATGCAGGGAAGCGCAGAAAAGATGAAAAGTTATTGTCAGAAAAGAAACACCTATAACCAGCTCCAGATTATGGAATTCGCTGAATGGATAAAAAAGGATACATGCCGAAGGGAATCGATGCTTCATTATTTCGAAGAAGAGTGCAGCGGCAAGAAGATTGAATTCTGCTGCGATCAATGCGGCGCTGTGTCTGAAAAAATTTCCGCAAGCCTGCCGAGACCGACAAGGGAGAAGGAATACAGCTTTCATTCCTGGAAAGAGGCGCTGGCTGAACTATTGACTGTGAGAGAAGGCGCGCATGAAAAATAAGCAGGCGGAACTGATAAAAGAACTGACGGATCGGGAATTACTTTATAATCTCTTGTATACCCAAATAATTCTCTTAACGATTTCCTTTTTTTTAGGTATTATTTTATTTGACAGTTATTCTTCTTTTTTCGACTTATTTCATGTTACAGATCCGGATATTTGGATAATAGGTGTACCCGCCGGTATCGCAGTTGTCTATTTGGACTTGCTGATGATGAAATGGGTCCCGGCGCACTGCTTTGATGATGGCGGAGTGAATGAGAGGATCTTTAGCAGCCTTTCTTACCCGATGATACCCATTATGACTTTTTTGGTCGCTTTCAGTGAAGAAGTTCTCTTTCGCGGAGTGCTTCAGACCCATATTGGCTTATTTTGGGCAAGCTTAGTGTTTGCCGCGGTCCATATCCGATATTTGCATAATTGGTTCCTGTTCCTCAACATTGTCATCTTAAGTTTTTTTGTTGGCTTTTTGTTTGAGTGGACTGGAAACCTTGCTGTTACAATCACAGCCCATTTTTTAATCGATTTACTATTGGGTTTGCATATTAAACGAAAAAGTCGAGGAAAGAACCTGAACTAAAGAAAGGGGTTTAAATGATGAAGCCCAGCAATGAACAGCATGAGCAGCAGCCGCAGAATCTCCAAATGAGGTCTGCCCGATCGAAAACGCCTGCGCCATTGCCAAAAAGAAGCGAAATCCATAAGCATAAGAAGAAAAAGGCGAAAAGGAAGTCTAAAATTCCTTTAATTAAGTTATTGGCTTGTCTGTTTATCCTGCTGCCAATCGGGATAACGGTTTTATATAATTACGGATGGGACTTTACTGGCGGAGAAGAAACAGAGCAGCAGGTTGTGAAAAAGGTCCCTGCTGCAAAAACCGAAGAAACCGAAGAAACGATTCCGACAGCTGCTAAATCGGAGAATTTCCAAAATAAAGATGCAGCAGACCAAGCGGAAGAAAAGGAAAAACAAGAAAAAGAAGAAGCTGAAAAGAAACAGAGGGAAAAGGAAGCGGCTGAGAAAGAGGCAAAAGAGAAAGAAGCCAAACAGAAAGAGATAGCCGAGGCAAAGAAAGAGTCCGAGCGGGAAGCAGCTTTGAAGGAAAAAGAGGAAGCTGCGAAAAAGGCTCAGGCAGAAGCGGATGCAAAAGCGAAAGAACAGGCAGAAGCGAAACAAATGGCTGCTAAGGAAGCTCAAAATCAAGCCAGTTACGAGATTACTACCCATACAGTTCAGCCGAAAGAAACCATCTTTCGTATAGCAATGAATTATTATAAATCCCAAGAGGGAGTTGCCATTATTCAAGAACTGAACCATTTGAATGGCAATGAAATTTCTACAGGCCAGGTTTTGAAGGTGCCTGTAAAGAAATAAGCATCGGCCCTAAAAGAAAGACACTGCTTATCATTTAGAATTCCATATGATGAGCGGTGTTTTTTATTGGGCAGATTCATTAAATAAAAAGAAAAAATATTACCGCTTTTTGAAAAAAATCAAGGAACTGGACGATTGGATATAAATGGTATAATGAAGGCGTCTCAGTGACTTGGAGTTATCAATAGAACAAGTAAAGCCGTCATTAAATCCGCTTCCATGACATATAGTTAAGGTGATCAAACAGGCATAGGGGGCGGCGTATGGAGTCTGCAATTATTTTATTGGATGAACATACCGATCAGGCAGCGAAACAGATGCTTCAAAGTGTTGTAGCAAAAAAGAAAAAATACGAGAAACTGAAGCACAAACATATACAGATTTTAATCCTTGCCATGTCCGTTTTTTTCTTATTTATGCTGTATCTCTATTTCTATATTGTTATTCCTTTTTCTTATTCGTTTTTCGTCATGTTTTCTGCATTTGTCAGTTCATTCATTCATTTTTTTCTTTTGGCTGCCGTTATTGGTTTGTATGGCTACTTAATATTAATAAAAAATAAAATGGACAAGGCTGAAAAAGAATATCATAAGTTAAGGTGTGAGATTATTCAAAAAAGCAAACAGCTTTGGGAAAAGGAAGAGGAATGGAAGAACCGTCATAAGGTTTTTGATATGATGAAAAAACAATTTGACATCAATTTATATACGGAAAATAAGTAACGTCCAGGCATGACCCGGCATATTTTCGGAGACATTGATAAGACAAGCAAAAGATGAAAGAAAGTAGGGATAAAAATGCTGCTTTTTTGCCTGGGTCTTTTTTTTATGTTGCTCTTTGGCGGCGGATTATGGTTTCACATGCAGCAAACTGCTTTGTTAGACAGACTGGCTGTTCATCATCTGGAGTTTCCCGGCTTTCCTGACAGCTTTGGAGAATTTCGTATATTTTTCATCTCGGATATTCATAGAAGACAAATTTCTAACCGTCTCATTCATGAAATAAAAGGAGCAGATGCAGTCATTATCGGCGGCGATTTAACTGAGAAGAATGTTCCTTTCTCCAGGGTTAAGGAAAATATCATCAAATTGAAGGAACTGGCTCCCGTGTACTTTGTAAGAGGAAATAACGACTATGAGGTGCCTCAGCATGTGCTGGATAGGATATTACTTCAACAAAATGTAAGCATTCTTGATAATGCAGCAGTCTTTCTTGAGTCAGACTCTGGAGAAACCATTGCTTTAATAGGAATAGAGGATATTTCCGAAGAAAGAGACCGGCTTGACTTGGCATTAAAAGCTGATGCAGTCAGGGATAAAAGTTTTAACATCCTTGTCAGCCATAATCCGGAGGTGAAGGACCAGCTTCAGGAGATAAAAGGGCATGAAATCAGCTTGGTTCTCTCTGGCCATACTCACGGAGGGCAAATCCGCCTGTTTGGAAAAGGGCTGTATCCGCCAGGTAAAATGATACAAGAAGGTGACACCATCTTTCTTACAAGCAATGGCTATGGAACAAGCGGGCTTCCTTTAAGGCTGGGGGCTAAGCCGGAAACCCATCTATTGATCCTTCGCACAGGAGAGACAGTTTCAGCCGCTTCTCAAAATATAATAACCATTGAGAAACAGAATAAGCGGGAGTGAAAAATCGCAGAACGATCGGGAATCCAGTAATATAGAAAAGATGGACTGACAGCCATATATGATGCTGTTGATCGAAGAAGTTGTGGGAGAAAACGGATATTGCCTGATCTATGCACCTTGAAAACCAATCAACATATGATGTATGAAGATGGTTAGCAGGGGGCTTTATAATGAAGCTGGAACGAATTACCCACAATAAAATTAAGATTTTTTTAACATTAGACGATTTATTAGATAAGGGCATTACAAAGGAAGATATCCTTGGGAATTCCTTGAAAGTGCATAAATTATTTCAGGATATGATAGAAGAAGCCTGCGAAGAGCTTGATTTTGAGATTACCGGTACCGTAGCAATCGAAATATTTTCGCTGCCTGCCCAAGGGTTGGTCATCATTGTTACGAAGGAAGAAGAGCTCTGGACGGAAGATGAGGATGAGTATATCGATTTTCAGGTAAAAATCGATAAATATGATCATAGTTTATACGTATTCGAGGATTTTGAAGATATTATTCAATTATCAAAATTATTTCTATCCTGTACAGCCGGAAGTATGGAAAGCAGTCTTTATGTAAATGAAGGCAGGTATTATTTGCTTTTGGAGAACATAGAAGAGGAAAACTTCGAGGATATACTGTCCATGGCATCTGAGTACGGCTGCTCTTCTACCCTGTCCATACATTTTCTTTATGAATATGGAAAGGAGATTATATGCAGCAACGCCATACAGGTAGTGGCTTCCCAATTCAAATGAGGCCTTGCTCTCCCTGACTTTCAGTTTAAAGCAGAGAAAACAGGGAATTGCAATAAAATAGAGCTTGGTGTCAGCGTTTTCACGAAAAAGGGAAATATGACTATATTTCCTTTTTTTATCCTTTGCATATAGATAATGAAGGTGTATACTATCACATGTGGTGGCACCAAGCCAGTAAACGAAGACTGTAGGAGGTTCCATAAAATGGTATCCGCGAAAAATAATGACCATATTAATGAGGAAGAAAAAAATGATGTTCTGAAGTCTACCCAGACTGTTATACATAAAGCATTAGAGAAGTTAGGATATCCGGAAGAAGTTTACGAATTATTGAAGGAACCATTACGGTTATTGACGGTCAAGATTCCAGTACGTATGGATGACGGATCGGTTAAAGTATTTACAGGTTATCGGGCTCAGCATAATGATGCAGTTGGCCCTACTAAAGGAGGCATTCGTTTTCATCCAAATGTAACAGAAAGAGAAGTGAAGGCACTTTCTATTTGGATGAGCCTTAAATGCGGCATCGTTGACCTTCCTTACGGCGGCGGAAAAGGCGGCATTGTTTGCGATCCGAGAAATATGTCATTCAGAGAACTGGAAAGACTAAGCAGAGGGTATGTACGGGCAATCAGTCAGATTGTAGGACCGACCAAGGACATTCCGGCTCCGGATGTTTTCACTAATTCTCAGATCATGGCATGGATGATGGACGAATACAGCCGTATGGATGAATTTAATTCACCTGGCTTCATTACAGGAAAACCGCTCGTGCTAGGCGGTTCCCATGGCCGTGAATCAGCGACTGCCAAAGGAGTAACTATCTGTATTAATGAAGCTGCCAAAAAGCTGGGCATTGAGCTGAAGGGAGCAAGAATCGTTGTTCAAGGCTTCGGAAATGCAGGAAGTTTCCTGGCGAAGTTTATGCATGATGCGGGAGCTAAAGTGGTAGGAATATCCGATGCTTATGGAGCGCTTTATGATCCGGACGGCCTTGATATTGACTATCTGCTGGATCGCCGTGATAGTTTTGGAACGGTGACAAAGCTATTTAAAAATACCATTACCAATCAGGAACTTCTGGAGTTGGAGTGTGACATCCTGGTTCCGGCTGCGATTGAAAACCAGATAACAGAAGAGAATGCACATAATATTAAAGCGAAAATTGTGGTAGAAGCTGCAAATGGACCGACAACAATGGAAGCTACTCGCATTTTGACTGAACGCGGTATTCTGCTCGTTCCGGATGTACTTGCATCAGCAGGCGGGGTAACCGTATCGTATTTCGAATGGGTGCAAAATAACCAAGGCTATTATTGGTCGGAAGAAGAAGTAGAAGAGAAGCTGGAAAAAATATTGGTGCGTTCTTTCAATAATATTTATGAACTGTCACAATCCAGACGGGTAGATATGCGTCTGGCAGCGTATATGATTGGAGTTCGCAAGATGGCAGAGGCATCCAGGTTCCGAGGATGGATCTAAAACTGAATTCTTCAATTGAAAAAATATGCAAAAACTCCTATCATGTGTGGATAGGAGTTTTTTTGTTAAAATGAATGGAGAAAAGCAGTGCTTACTGTGCTAGATAATAGGAGATGGTCAAGTTGAACAAAGAAGATGTTATCATTATTGGGGGAGGTCCATGCGGACTGGCGGCGGCCATTGCGCTTGCAGATGCAGGGAGAAGCGCACTCGTCATCGAAAAAGGAAATATCGTGGATTCTATTTATCGATACCCTACCCACCAGACCTTTTTTAGCTCGAGCGAAAAACTGGAAATAGGAGACGTCGCCTTTATTACTGAAAACCGGAAGCCGGTAAGGCTCCAGGCTCTTTCTTATTATCGGGAAGTAGTAAGACGGAGAGACGTAAGGGTTCGGACATTTGAAAAGGTGGAGTCAGTCACCAAAAACAGCAATGGTTCTTTCATGGTGAGGACTTCCAAGGATCACTATGAAGCTTCTCAGGTAGTTGTGGCAACAGGATATTATGATAATCCGAATTATATGGGGATCAAAGGAGAAACCCTTCCAAAAGTCTTCCATTACTTCAAGGAAGGCCATCCTTTTTTCGGATGTGATACAGCTGTTATTGGCGGCAAAAATTCCAGTGTAGATGCTGCATTGGAACTGGTAAAGTCCGGTGCGCGTGTTACCGTTATTTATCGCGGAAGTGAATATTCTAAGAGCATTAAACCATGGATTCTGCCTGAATTTGAATCCTTAGTCCGTCATGGCATTATAACCATGGAATTTAATGCTGATGTTCGGGAAATTACGGAGGATAGTATTATTTATGAAGCGAGCGGATCCACAAAAAAAATAAAAAACGATTTTGTCTTTGCAATGACGGGGTATCATCCTGACCATTCGTTTTTGCAGAAAATGGGGATTGAAATTGACCCGCTGACCGGAAAACCTATCCACGATCCTGAAACCATGCAGACAAATGTAGAAGGAATTTACATAGCGGGTGTTATCGCAGCCGGCAACGATGCCAATGAAATTTTTATCGAGAACGGCCGGTTTCACGGAGCCCTGATTGCAGAACATATTGTCCATCATTCAGAAAAAAAGTAAACGGAGGAAAAAAGATGAACCAAAAGATCACCCTTATTACGACAGGCGGCACGATCGCCAGCAAGGAGAATTCAGAAGGCCGGCTTGCCTCAGGTGCATTGAGCGGCAATGAGCTTGCTTCTCTCTGTGAGCTCCCAAAAGAAATTGATATAAAAATCGTTGATTTCAGCCAAGTGCCGAGCATGTTCATGGATTTTGAAAAAATGCTTGCTCTTAAGGATATGATTATGAGGGAACTGGAGGATCCGGAAGTTTCCGGGATTGTTGTCACGCATGGAACGGATTCTCTTGAAGAAACAGCTTATTTTCTCGACATCACCGTAGCTGATCACCGGCCGATTGTTGTGACTGGTTCTCAAAGATCTCCGCTGGAAGTAGGCACTGATGTCTATTCTAACCTAAGGAACTCGATCCTGACTGCAGCAAGTCTGCACTTGGAAAAGGCGGGAGTAGTGGTTGTTTTCAATGAACGGATTTATTCAGCAAAATATGTAAAAAAAGTACACGCTTCCAATTTGCAGGGCTTTGTATCATTTGGATATGGATATTTGGGCATTATTGATAATGATGTAGTAAGTATTTATCAAAAACCTCTGCATGCTGAATCATTTGTTCTGCGCAGACCCATTCCACGGGTGGATATTATCAAGTGCCATACCGGTGCAGATGGTATCATGGTTGAGGCTGCAGTTTCTGCCGGTGCTGAAGGAATTGTATTGGAAGGGGTTGGCCGAGGCCAGACAACCCCGATAATGGTAGACGCTATTCAGTCTGCCATTGAAAAGGGCGTAGTTGTGGTTATGACAACCAGTGCGGAGGAAGGCAAGGTGTATCCGGCATACGAATATGTAGGAAGCGCTGCAGACCTTATGCGCCGCGGAGTCATTCTTGGTGCAGACTATGACAGTAAAAAAGCCAGGATTAAACTGGCTGTTGCGCTTGCGAGCGAGATAGTGGTTGACGAAAAACATTTTAAATATTAAATAATCCCGGCCTTTTTCAAGAGTTTCGTTTTAGTTGATTTCGTGATACGATGAAGGAAATAAAAGCAAAGTGAGGTCAGCTAATGCTGGTCATTTTATCAGCTGGCATAGCGCCGGGATTGGCACTGCTCAGCTATTTTTATTTGAAGGATCAATATGAAACTGAACCTATTTCGGTCGTTTCAAAAACATTCCTTTATGGCGTGATTCTGGTGTTTCCGATTATGTTTGTCCAGTATGTGCTGGAAACGGAAAATGTTTTCCAGGCCGATTTTGCCAGAGCATTCATTTGGGCTGCCTTATTGGAAGAGTTTTTTAAATGGTTTATTTTGATTTATTATATTTATCAGCATGTAGCTTTTGATGAGCCGTATGATGGCATTGTTTATGGAGCGGCTGCATCCCTTGGATTTGCAACCATGGAGAATATTCTTTATTTGATTGCTAATGGTGTGGGAGATGCATTTGGACGGGCACTTTTGCCAGTTTCGAGTCACGCTTTGTTTGGTGTGATTATGGGATATTATCTGGGGAAAGCTAAATTTTCCAGCAAAAATAATAAAGTATATTTGTTCATCGCATTGCTTCTGCCTGTATTGCTGCACGGAATTTATGATTATATTTTAATGTCCTTTAATTTCTGGCAATATTGGATTCTGCCATTTATGATTGGCTTATGGTGGCTTGGGTTAAGGAAAGTGAAGCTGTCTGTTGTTTCCTCTGAAGTAAAAGTGAATCAAGGTTAACGGAGCTGGCATTAATTGCCGGTTCCGTTTTTTTATGCGTCTTCGCATAATCCAATCGATGAAGCGGAAAATAGAGATACACTATTTTAACAAAAGAGGAGTGTTTTTGATGAAAGTCATTTCGTCAAAGCAAAAATGGCTACTAATGCTTTTTTGTTGTTTATTAGGATTCACCTTTTTTCCATTTTCCGAGACGAAAGCCTTTACTGGGCAAGTGATTCAGCAGGGAGCAGTAGGAGATGATGTCATTGAGCTTCAGGCGAGATTGCAAAACATAGGATACTATCATGGGAAGATAGACGGAGTCTTTGGATGGGGTACTTATTGGGCGCTTCGGAACTTTCAGGAGGATTTCGGGCTGCCTATTGATGGATATGCCGGGGCCTCAACCAAGCAGAAACTTGCAAACGCCTCTAATTTTAATGGGAAATTTGTACATGAACAGATTAATAAAGGCAATGAATTCACGTATTACGGCGGGATGGATATCGATAAACAGGTGAAAAATCCTTCTTCCGGAGGCCAGGCTGCTCCCGAAGAGAACACATCAGAACAGCAGGCAGGACAAACGGCTACACCTGCCAGTATCCCGGGAGGATATTCAGAAAATGATATCCAGCTGATGGCAAATGCCGTCTACGGCGAAGCTAGAGGAGAGCCTTATATCGGACAGGTAGCAGTGGCCGCAGTTATTTTGAATCGTGTGGAAAGTCCTTCTTTTCCTAATACCATTTCAGGGGTCATTTTTGAACCGAGAGCGTTTACTGCAGTAGCTGACGGCCAAATCTGGCTGACACCTAATGAAACGGCGAGAAAAGCGGTCATTGATGCTATTAATGGCTGGGATCCAAGCGAAAATGCTCAATATTATTTTAACCCGGATACAGCGACTAGCGGATGGATTTGGTCAAGACCGCAAATCAAGCAAATCGGCAAACATATTTTTTGTCATTAAGGGGTGAACGAAATGATTCGTAATATAATAATCGGACTTTTGGTCGCAGCGGTTGCAGGGACAGCTTATTGGGGCTATACGGAAAGACAAGAGAAAAATGCAGTCATGATCAATGCGGAAAATAACTACCAGCGGGCTTTTCATGATTTAAGCTATCAAGTGGACCTTCTTCATGATAAAATTGGCTCCACTTTAGCGATGAATACGAGGCATTCTCTAAGTCCTGCTTTGACAGAGGTCTGGCGGATGGCTTCAGAGGCACAGAATGATGTAGGACAGCTGCCATTAGCACTGCTTCCATTTAATAAAACGGAAGAATTTCTTTCAGATATCGGCGATTTTACATATAAAACTGCCGTTAGGGATCTTGAAAAAGACCCGCTTACAACAGATGAATATAAAAGGCTGCAGTCGCTGTATAAACAATCGGAAGATATTCAAAATGAGATGCGGAAAGTTCAGTATCAGGTAATCAATAATAATTTAAAATGGATGGATGTGGAAACAGCACTCGCATCCGGTGACGAAAAAGCAGACAATACGATTGTCGATGGGTTTAAAACGGTAGAAAAGAAAGTAACAGCATACAGTGAGGCGAACTCTGTAAATGATATAAGCATGAAGTCCACAGAAGAGAAGAATAAGAATTTCCAGAATTTAAAAGGAGAATTGATATCAAAAAAAGAAGCTCTGTCTATCTTCGAAAAATATGCAAATCTTCCTGATGATGCTAAAGTTCAGGCAGATGAGAATAAAAAAGGTTCCAAATACGGGTTTTACAGCCTTAATGCAAGCACAGAGTCTGGGTTAGAAGTGAATATGGATATCACCAAAAAAGGCGGCTATCCAATTTGGTTTATGAATAACCGGGATGTGAAAGAAAGTAAACTCAGCCTGCATGATGCGGAAAAAAAGGCAGTAAACTTCTTGAAAGAACATGACTTTACGTCACTTCAATTATATGAAAGCAATCAGTACGATCATATCGGTTTATTCAATTTTGTAACCGTAATCGACGGAGTCCGAGTGTACCCGGATTCAGTGAAAGTAAAGGTTGCACTGGATGATGGCACCATCATCGGCGTATCCGCTGCTGATTATCTGGAATCAAATAAAGAGAGAAGTATTAAGAAGCCGAAACTGTCTGCTGCACAGGCAAAGGAAAAAATTAATTCAAATGTTAAGGTAATGGAGCAGCGTGAAGCAGTCATCATGAATGATGAGGACAAAGAAGTGCTGTGCCATGAGTTTCTGGGAACCATTGGAAATGATACGTACCGGATTTTCATAAATGCGGAAAATGGACGTGAAGAAAAAATCGAAAAATTGAAGAATGCCGAGCCGGCTTATCAAAAATTACTGTAAGGCAAAAGGAAAAGTGCGCAGGCACTTTTCCTTTCTTTCATTTCATGACATAATAATGTAAAAAGAGGGTATTAAAGACTAGTTCTGAATACCTGGAAAAGGGACGGGAATGGTATGCTTAATATTGGAGATACGCTGACTTTGAAAGAGGGTTTGGCACAAAATCAGGAAGCATATAAATGTATGGTCGTTGAAATGAATGATCATTCACTATTCATAGATTATCCAGTAAATATGGAGACGGGGAAGGTCATTTTCCTGCCTGACGGAACTCAGCTAAAAGCCGTGTTTTCAAATGAACAAGGGGCTGCCTACATGTTCAGCAGCGATGTACTTACGAAAATTAAAGGGCATATTCCGATGGTTCAAATTTCGCTTCCGCCGGAAGAAAGTTTTATTAAGATTCAAAGACGGGAGTTCATGAGGCTTGAAGCAAGTTTAGATGCGGCGGTTCATCCTCTGAATGGAGAATTTCCCCCTTTTAGGACTTTGACGGAGGATATCAGTGCAGGCGGAACAGCCATCAGGTTACAGAAGAATATGAAAATCAATGAGGCGGATTTTGTCTATCTATGGATTGCCCTTCCCTTTCAGCAGGAGGGAACAAGTTATTTAAAATTGAAATGCGCTGTTATTAGAGAAACGGAAAAAGAGCATGGAATCAAGGAATTGTCTCTCCGCTTTGTTGAAATGGAAGAGAAAGACACTCAAACAATCATCCGGTATATTTTTGAAGTACAGCTTGAAATGAAGAAAAAAGGGCTCGTGCTGTAACCTGGAATGATATTCGTTCATTTGGCCGATACTGTTCCTAAAACGATGCGGAGGGTGCCGAGAATGCGGACAGCAGAACGAATTATTATGAAGATTATCCTGTTCCAATTCATTTGCCTGCTTATTGCGCAGACAGTAATTGCAATGGATCCGGGAATTTTTGAATGGAATAAGCTTATCCGGTATGAAGGAGTCAATAAGGACAATTACACAAAAATCATCGAGACCTTTGAAGAATCCTCGGACTAAAAAGTTGGTTTTGGATCCAGCAGGATTCTCCTTTTTTAAAATGAAAACCCGAAGCGGAATTTTTCCGCTTTTTTTATATGAATGAAAGCGTTGGGAAAGAATATAGATACTTTATTAATAGATGATTTTTCGATAATTTATGATAAAATATAGTTGTATGGCCGCATACAGCTGCCATGCGGAATGAATGCAGCAAGACTGTCAAGATAATGGGAGGCATTATGGAAACGAGAATATCAGTTGCAATCGACGGGCCTGCTGCAGCAGGAAAAAGCACGGTTGCAAAAATTGTAGCAGAAAAATTTAATTACATATATGTAGATACAGGAGCTATGTACAGGGCGCTGACTTATAAGGCGCTGCTCCATAAAGTGAATCTGTCTGATGAAACTTCCCTATTTAAGCTTTTAATGGAGACTGTCATCCAATTGAGCCCTTCTGAAAAGGGACAGCTTGTCTTTTTGGACGGGGAGAATGCGACTTCTGAAATCAGAAATCATGAGGTTACGAGCAATGTTTCCGAGGTCGCGAAACACCGTCAGATCAGAGAGGAGCTTGTCCGGAGGCAGCAGGCATTTGCTGAAAATGGAGGAGTGGTTATGGATGGCCGGGATATCGGCACCCATGTACTGCCAAGTGCCGAGCTGAAGGTGTTTTTAATTGCTTCTGTAGATGAGCGGGCAGAACGCCGCCATCAGGAAAATATTTTAAAGGGTTTTCCCTCAGATATAGAGAAATTAAAAGAAGAGATAAAATTAAGAGATAAGCTCGATTCAGAACGTGAAGTTTCTCCATTAAAAAAAGCAGAGGATGCGATTGAGATCGACACTACATCTCTTTCAATTCAGCAGGTTGCTGAGCGGATTATCTCTTTGATGGAAGAAAGGATACAGGGAATTTGAATTTTTACACATTTGGCAAAAACGTTGTAAAAGGAGTTTTAAGTCCTTTCTATAGGGTTAAAACTAAAGGACGGGAGAATTTCCCATCAGAAGGCGGTATTTTGATTTGTGCGAACCACATTGATAATCGTGATCCGCTCATTGTGGGAATCACTTCCCCAAGGGATATTCATTTCATGGCTAAGGAAGAGCTGTTTAAGCTTCCTTTGCTTAAGGGAATATTACCAAAAGTAAATGCTTTTCCTGTAAAGAGGGGCATGAGTGACCGGGAAGCTCTCAGGACCGGCATTAAGCTGCTGAAGGAAGGGAAAGTGCTTGGGCTATTCCCTGAAGGAACCAGAAGCAAGAATGGTAAATTGGGAAAGGGACTGGCCGGAGCCGGTTTTTTCGCCCTCCGTACGGATGCAAAAGTCATACCTTGCGCCATTATCGGACCTTATAAACTATTTGGCAGGCTTGATGTGATATACGGTGAACCGATTGACTTCAGTCTCTACAGCACAGAAGATAAGAAATTGTCAGCTGAAGAGGCGACTGAAATTATTATGAAGGAAATCGCCGGATTAATGTCAGCCAATAAATAATTCATCTTGCTTGACAATTTCAGGGTTTTGTTGGAATTTATACAAAAGGGGATTTATTCCGAATTATGAAAGAAAACTTATTTAATCACTCTTATGGAGGCTGTCCTGTTGAGATTCCTTAATAGATACAGGCCGATATAGAGAAAATCTGCTGAGCAGTCAAGGGTTAAGGAGGAGTTCGTAATGACAGAAGATATGAACCAGGTAGAAGTCAACAATTATAACATTGGAGATCAAGTAAAGGGAACAGTATCGAAAGTGGAAGAGAAGCAAGTGCTTGTTGATGTCGAAAACAGTAAATCTGGCGGCATCATTCCTATTAGCGAATTATCGAGCCTGCATGTTGAAAAAGCATCGGATGCTGTCTCTGAAGGTGATGTGCTGGAACTTGAAGTAATTAAAGTCGAAGATGAAGCACTTATTCTCTCAAAGCGTAAAGTGGATGCCCTGAAGGCTTGGGGAGAACTTGAAAAAAAATTCGAAACAGGAGAAGTTTTCGAAGCAGAAGTAAAGGATGTCGTCAAAGGCGGCCTAGTCGTTGACCTTGGTGTAAGAGGATTTGTTCCTGCATCATTGGTTGAAGATCACTTCGTTGAAGACTTCAGTGATTATAAAAATAAAACATTAAGCTTTAAAATTGTAGAATTGGAAAAAGATAAGAACCGCTTGATTCTTTCTCACCGTGCCGTTGTACAGGATGAGAAAGAAAAGCAAAAGGCGGATATTCTTGAGACAATCGAGAGCGGACAGGAACTCGAGGGAACGGTTCAGAGAATCACGGACTTCGGTGCCTTCGTAGATATTGGCGGGGTTGATGGTTTGGTTCATATTTCCCAGCTTTCCCATCAGCACGTGGATAAAGCATCAGATGTTGTATCCGAAGGAGATAAGGTCAAGGTCAAGGTTCTTTCTGTTGACCGGGACAATGAAAGAATCTCTCTTTCTATAAAAGACACCTTGCCTGGGCCATGGTTCGGTATCAGCGAAAAAGCTCCTAAAGGCTCTGTTCAGGAAGGCACAGTGAAGAGACTTGTATCTTTCGGTGCCTTCGTGGAAATTTTCCCTGGTGTAGAAGGTCTCGTGCATATCTCTCAAATTTCCCACAAGCATATCGGCACACCGAATGAGGTATTGTCTGAAGGGGAAAAGGTCCAAGTGAAGGTGCTTGACGTTAATGAAGCTGAACAGCGCCTGTCGCTCAGCATTAAGGATTTAGAGGCTCCTCAAGCTTCACCTTCTGAGTACGAAATGCCAGAAGAAACAAAAGGTTTCCAATTGGGTGAAATGATTGGAGATCAGCTGAAAAGATTAAAATAATGTCAAATAAGCCAAAAGGCTGCAGATCCGTGGATCTGCAGCCTTTTGCTTTAAATCGAAAGACTTTCACTTATTGATTTCTTTCTCTGGCTTTTTCTGCGCTTTCGAGCCTTGTAGCTCCCGGATATTCCAATGATTGATCCCGGTCTGACTCCACTCTTTTGCTATTCTTTAGTTTCTTTTCTTGCCGGTCCTTTCCCAAAAAAACACCTCCCTGCTTTTTTTGAATGGCATAAAGGTTTAAATGCCTACCATAATAGCCATAATGAATCACTAGAGGAGGGGTAAATATCGAGGGCGTATTTTTTTATTGGCTAATGTGGATGGCGTGGGTCGTGTTGCTTTTTTTTATACCTCAAACAGTTCAGAAAAGAACGTCTCTGATTTTTCATATTCAGTCTGTCATTTTTTTGTCAGGGTGGTCCATTCCTGTGCTTCATGTTTCGTGCAAGCTAAGCGGTATCTATCTAATCGTTATTATTTGTTATTACATAAGAGTCTATTCACCATTCAAGCTTTTTCTATTCCTGATTCATTCCTTTATTATCATGATGGCCTACTGCTGTTTCATGATATTTTCAATTTTAGACCCTGTCTGGCTGATTATGGATGCATCCTTACTGCTGGCAGCAGGGATGAACTATTTGGCATGGCTGATTCAGCCAGCATGGAAGGATCGTTTTTTGGTGATCTGTCTGGGTTTGGCGCTTGGGGATTTTCTTTTCGCAGAAATGTTATCCTATCAAGGCATTCAATATGAGGGGATGTCTTATACATGGCTAGATCAATCTGTTGGTATTATTGGAGGCACCTTAGTTTTATGGGGAATGGCTGTTATAGGAAGAAAAGCTATTTCCTTTATACAGCCAAAATGGGAAAGATTTGTTCCTCTTCAAAAGTGATAAATAAAGGATGGCAAGTGTTTTGTTTTTTAGAGAAAGATTGTTGATAGAAGAAAAATTTGTTACTATAGGATAGTTAGAAGCCTGTAGACAATAGAAATGGCACAGAAGGATTGGAATAAGCGGGCAGGCAGTATTGAGGGAAGCAGCCATGCTCCTGTGAGCTGCAATGAATCCATTTAAGAAATGATAAATGCAAGTTAAGCTGACCCATTAATAGGGGAATTGATTGACTCATTTTAACATAGTCCGTTTTACCAGTATACAGCACATGAATTCAGGAACTGCTTGAGTTTATGATCTTTCAACAGAAGAAGGAAAGGGTGATGAAGCGTGCCGAAACCGGTAGTTGCTATTGTCGGACGACCTAATGTCGGAAAATCGACAATATTCAATAGGATTGTGGGCGAACGTGTTTCCATAGTCGAAGATGTTCCGGGTGTTACCAGGGACCGTATATACAGTTCGGGAGAATGGCTGACATATGATTTCAATATTATCGATACTGGCGGGATCGATATTGGAGATGAACCATTTTTAGACCAAATCCGTCAGCAGGCGGAGATTGCAATTGATGAAGCAGATGTGATCATTTTTATGACAAATGGACGGGAAGGGGTTACATCTGCAGATGAAGAAGTGGCTAAAATTCTTTATAAATCCAAAAAGCCAGTCGTACTTGCCGTAAATAAAATTGATAACCCTGAAATGCGGGATCAAATTTATGATTTCTATTCATTGGGATTTGGCGATCCTTTCCCTATTTCCGGATCTCATGGTTTGGGGCTCGGCGATTTGCTGGATGAAGCGGCCAAGCATTTCCCTCAATTCGGAGGCCAGGATTATGGTGACGATGTCATTAAATTCAGTTTAATCGGCCGGCCGAATGTGGGAAAATCCTCATTAGTTAATGCCCTGTTGGGAGAAGAACGCGTCATAGTCAGTGATATTGAAGGCACAACAAGAGATGCGATCGATTCTCCTTATAAGTATAATGGAAAAGAATATGTCATCATTGATACAGCGGGGATGAGGAAGAAAGGGAAAGTTTACGAAAGCACTGAAAAATACAGTGTCCTTCGTGCATTAAGGGCTATCGAGCGCTCGGATGTTGTTCTTGTTGTACTGAACGCCGAAGAAGGCATTCGGGAACAGGATAAAAAGATAGCAGGGTATGCCCATGAAGCCGGCAGAGGCGTTATCATTGTTGTCAATAAATGGGATGCGATTGAGAAAGATGAAAAGACAATGAAAGAATTTGAAGAGAGCATCAGAGCTCAATTCCTATTTTTGGATTATGCGCCGATTATCTATTTATCAGCTAAGACAAAGAAAAGGACGCATACATTGCTTCCAATCATTGATATGGTCAGCGAAAACCACTCCATGCGGGTACAGACAAACGTACTGAATGAAGTGATAATGGACGCAGTAGCTATGAATCCAACACCGACACATAATGGAAGCAGACTGAAAATCTATTATACAACGCAAGTGGCAACAAAGCCGCCGACCTTTGTTGTATTCGTCAATGATCCTGAACTCCTTCACTTTTCATATGAGAGATTTTTAGAAAACCGGATAAGAGATGCTTTCAATTTTGAAGGAACTCCGATAAGGATCTTCGGGCGCCACAGAAAATAGAAAGGGCGATGTAACCATGGTAAATAGAAAAGAAACAATTGCAGTTATTGGAGCAGGAAGCTGGGGTACCGCGCTTGCTATGGTACTGGCCGACAATGAGCATGATGTTCGGTTGTGGGGGCATAAAAGCAGCCAAATCGATGAGATCAATCAATATCATACAAATAATCAATATTTGCCGGATATTAAACTGCCTGAAAACATTATAGGCTATACTTCCCTTGCAGAGGCAATGGCCGGTATCCAGACAATTATTTTGGCTGTGCCGACAAAAGCAATTCGTGAAGTTCTTGACCAGATTGGGAAAGCGGCAAAACAGCCGCTTACAATCGTCCATGTCAGCAAAGGGATTGAGCCGGATTCCCTGATGCGTATCTCTGAAATGATTGAAGAGGTAGCCTCTCCGGCTTGGCTTAAAGCTGTTGTGGTCCTTTCAGGGCCAAGCCATGCCGAGGAAGTGAGCCTTCGCCATCCTACAACGGTGTCTGTTTCCTCTAAAGATATGGAAGAGGCAGAACGGGTGCAGGATTTATTCATTAATCATCATTTCCGTGTCTATACGAATCCAGATATAATCGGGGTGGAAATCGGGGGAGCATTGAAAAATATCATTGCTCTTGCTGCTGGTATCACAGACGGACTGGGATATGGGGATAACGCCAAAGCAGCGCTTATTACACGCGGGCTTGCCGAAATTTCCCGCCTTGGAACGGCTATGGGCGCAGATCCGCTTACTTTCTCCGGCTTAACCGGCATAGGAGATTTAATTGTTACATGCACAAGCGTGCATTCCCGAAATTGGAGAGCGGGGAATATGCTCGGCAAAGGGAAGAATCTGGATGAGGTTCTTGATAATATGGGGATGGTTGTCGAGGGTGTCAGGACGACCAAAGCAGCGTATCAGCTGGCCAAAAAATATGAAGTAAACATGCCTATTGCAGAATCATTATATGATGTACTGTTCAATGGCCAAGAGGTCAAACAGGCCGTAGATCAGTTGATGACCAGAATGAAGACAAGTGAAATGGAAGAACTTTTCAACATTATGGATGCAAGGGACAATTGATGAGCCCTGTATGTATGAAAAAAAATAATAATTAGGCATTCGAGGATGCCTAACAATAGAAGTGTGCATACAATGGCTACGAAAGTAAACTAGTAATTTGACCTCGGTATGGGGAATTTAGTCACGTTGAAGGCAGAAGAAGTTTTTTCTTCTGCTTTTTTTTATGCTTTTCCTTCTTTATTTTTTGAAAGCTCTTTCAGAAGAAATCCCCTTTACATAAAAAGGTATGTTATAATATTTTTGGAAAAAGGAGTGATATAATTGACCCCTGCCCTTCAAAAAATGTGGATTTCATTTATAGCAATGGCCTTCATGTTTATTTCGATTTTCTCTATATACATAAGCCGATATAAACTGAAAGGGATATGGAAGGCTGTGACAGCCGTTATAGCATATTTACTGATGATAGCTGCAGGTTTGATCATTTTTATTGTGGTTATAAGCGGACCGACCAATTAATAAACGAGGCGGTAAGTAATGAAGAGAATTTATTCAATATTCATAATAGTGTTGATTTGTTCCCTGCAAGGGGGATGTATGTATCCAAAGGAAAAGCAAATGGAGAATCAGCTCCCGTACGAAGAGCAGATTCATTCGGTACAAAATGCTGTAGACCAGTTCCGTAAAGATGAGGGAGGTATTTTGCCGATTGAAACAAAAGACAACAATACACCGATTTATCAAAAATATGTGATCAAATTTTCGAGGATTTCGCCCAGGTATATAGCGGAACCTCCTCAAAATGCCTTTCAGTCGGGCGGAATATTTCAGTATGTTCTCGTGGGGGCTGAAGAAAAACCGACGGTCAAACTGCTTGATGTAAGGATGGCTCAGCAAATCCAGGATTTCCAATTAAGACTGCAGGTCTATCAGGAAAAAAATAAATATCCGCCTTTTAAAGAAATACTGGCAGACAATGTATATACGATTGATTATGAAAAAATGGGATTGAAGCAGCCTCCGACAGTCAAGAGCCCTTTTTCCAATCAGGAACTTTCATTTGTAATAGATGGCCAGGGGGAAATATTTGTGGATTACACCCCTGATTTATATGATGCTCTAAAAAAGAACAAAAAGAAAGTGAAACCGGGCGAAGACATTCGCAATCTCCTTGTTGAGCAATCCGATTTTGTACCTGCATTTTCCTTGCCGTACACAGTTGGGAAAGATGGAAAGCCAATATTTCTTTCTGAATAGTCATAACTCTTCTCCTGCGAAATATATTGTAGGGGAAGGGTTATTTTTTATTTCTTGTTTTCTCTCATTCCAAACATAACAACCCTTATATATACATTTTTTTGAAGGAAGGGATCGAACCTAAAAATGATCGGAATAATTTTTTAGGACAACATCATAGTATGTACTGTGCCAATAAATTTTGCAATGAATAAGATCCCAAAATTGTCATTCGGGAGGGGTAACCTTGGAAAAGGTAGATATTTTTAAAGACATAGCAGAGCGTACCGGGGGCGACATCTATTTAGGAGTCGTCGGAGCAGTGAGGACTGGTAAATCCACCTTCATTAAAAAGTTCATGGAACTTGTTGTTATTCCCAATATTGCAACAGAGGCTGACAGGGCAAGAGCACAGGATGAGCTGCCGCAGAGTGCAGCCGGAAAAACCATCATGACAACTGAACCGAAGTTTGTTCCGAACCAGGCTGCATCCCTGCATGTGGCGGAAGGGCTGGATGTGAATATAAGGCTCGTAGATTGCGTGGGCTATACGGTACCGGGAGCCAAAGGCTATGAAGATGAAAATGGACCTAGGATGATTCATACCCCTTGGTACGAAGAGCCGATTCCGTTCCATGAAGCAGCCGAAATTGGCACACGGAAAGTAATCCAGGACCATTCTACATTAGGAGTGGTCGTCACAACGGATGGTACGATCGGAGAGCTTTCCAGGGCGGATTACATTGAAGCCGAGGAACGGGTTATCGAGGAACTGAAGGAAGTCGGAAAGCCTTTTATTATGATCATTAACTCCGTTCAGCCGCATCATCCAGATACAGCGATATTAAAAGAGAGCCTGCAGGAAAAATATGATATTCCGGTATTGGCAATGAGCGTGGAAGGAATGCGCGAGTCTGATGTAATGAGCGTGCTGCGTGAAGCATTATATGAATTTCCGGTTTTGGAAGTTAATGTAAACCTTCCGAGCTGGGTTATGGTATTAAAGGAAAATCACTGGCTTAGAGAAAGTTATCAGGAAGCGGTGAAGGAGACGGTAAAAGATATCAAGCGGCTCCGGGACGTAGACCGAGTGGTCGGAAACTTCAATGAATATGAATTCATTGACCATGCAGCACTGGCGGGGATTGAAATGGGGCAGGGTGTAGCTGAAATCGATTTATATGCCCCAGATGAATTGTATGATGAAATACTGAAAGAAATTGTTGGAGTGGAAATAAGGGGGAAAGATCATTTACTTTCATTGATGCAGGATTTCGCGCATGCCAAGACAGAGTATGATCAAGTGGCTGATGCTCTCCGGATGGTTAAACAGACTGGATATGGAGTGGCTGCGCCTTCCTTGAATGATATGAGCCTGGATGAACCGGAAATCATCAGGCAGGGAGCACGTTTTGGAGTGCGGCTTAAAGCAGTGGCTCCTTCCATTCATATGATTAAGGTCGATGTGGAATCTGAATTTGCGCCAATTATCGGTACGGAAAAACAGAGTGAGGAACTAGTTCGTTACTTGATGCAGGACTTTGAAGATAACCCGCTTTCTATCTGGAACTCTGACATTTTTGGACGGAGCCTTAGCTCATATGTACGCGAAGGGATTCAAGTGAAATTGGCGATGATGCCCGAAAATGCCAGGTATAAATTGAAAGAAACCCTCGAAAGGATTATTAATGAAGGATCGGGTGGTTTGATTGCGATTATTCTATAACACAGTGAGGCCATTCCGAGCCGGTTTGGCCTTTTTTTTGTATTCATTTAGGGGGGATTCAATAGGATGTATTTGGCAGATGGCAGGGCAGAGAATTAAAAAGATGCTTAATCTGTGCTAACACGCAGAAAACCTTGCTGTATAAGGTTTTTTTTGAAAACAGATGGTTTATATTTCTGAATAAAGGGAAAAATGACTTACTAATGGATAAATTTATAATATATGTATTTTCTCAAGAAAAGATTCCCTTTATTTTTTTAAATCCCTTGCTAAGCCGCGATGATATGTGATACTCTACATACAGAAAACGCGTGATAAAGCCATTTTAACCTGCTTTGGATTTTTCGAGTACATTCTCGGAAAACTAAAAGTTGCACATGAAACTGTTTTCTAGGGATAAAGATTTATCCGGAAATGATATTAAATCACTATTATACAGATAGGTAATAATGATTTTTTATAAGATCCTTTTTGGGAGGAGGTGAATGGCATGAACAAGACAGAATTAATTAATGAAGTTGTTGCTTCAACTGAAATTTCTAAGAAAGATGCTACAAAAGCTGTTGATGCTGTTTTTGATACAATCTTAGAAGCTCTAAAAAACGGAGATAAAGTACAACTTATCGGTTTTGGTAACTTCGAAGTTCGTGAACGTGCGGCTCGTAAAGGTCGTAACCCGCAAACTGGCGATGAGATTGAAATCGCTGCAAGCAAGGTACCAGCATTCAAACCTGGTAAAGCATTGAAAGATGCAGTAAAATAATCATCAAATACATACGGGTTTTCACCGTATAAGGAACTGCGTGCTTACGCAGTTCCTTTTTTTGCTTCTTAATTTCTTTTTGTGATAATATAAGAGACGGTGTAATCTTTTCTCATTGTGTCAGCAGACAAAGGGAGAGATTAAGATATAAAGATCCGTTCGTTATGATCGGTTTAATAGATCGAGGGCTATTCATAAGTGATGAGCCTTCTGATTTTAAATTATGCAGCAAAGTGAATTGGGTTTTGCAGGAGGAGCAGAGAAAATGGCCAATATAGACCATGAAAAAATTGAAAGGGCCGTCCAAATGATATTGGAAGCTGTAGGGGAAGACCCAGAGCGGGAAGGTCTTCTTGATACGCCTAAACGTGTGGCGCGAATGTATGAAGAAATCTTTTCCGGTCTTCATCAGGATCCGAAGCAATATTTTGAAACGATTTTTGGAGAAGATCACGAAGAGATGGTTCTTGTCAAAGATATCCCGTTTTATTCGGTTTGTGAACATCATCTGGTACCTTTTTACGGCAAGGCACATGTTGCTTATATTCCGAAAGAGGGCCGGGTTACAGGATTAAGCAAACTGGCAAGGGCAGTGGAAGCTGTCTCAAAACGTCCGCAGCTTCAGGAAAGGATTACTTCTACAGTGGCAGATGCCATAATGGAGCAGCTGAAGCCTCATGGTGTAATGGTAATTGTTGAAGCTGAGCATATGTGTATGACAATGCGCGGAGTAAAGAAACCTGGATCGAAAACAGTGACCTCAGCGGTTAGGGGGAACTTTGCCAAAGATCATCGCACAAGAGCTGAAGTGCTTGCATTCATAAAGGACTGATGAGGAGGGGCGAAATGGACGACAAAAAAATATCTACGGATTTTGTGGTGATCAAAGCAGTAGAAGACAGTGTAAATGTAATTGGTTTAACCAGGGGGACGGATACAAAATTCCATCATTCTGAAAAGTTAGATGCGGGAGAAGTAATGATTGCCCAATTTACAGAGCACACGTCAGCTATTAAAGTGCGGGGACACGCGAAAATTTATACTCCTTATGGAGAAGTAGAGAGCCATTCAAAGAAGAGCGGACACGAACAAAAATAGAAGATAGGCAAAAAGCGCGGTGCCTGATATGTTTTTGTACAGGAAGGATGAATGAGAAAGAATTCCTTCTTACTTTGCGCTTTCTTGCTATTGTTTTTATGGTATAATAATCGTGTTTTATATAAGTACGGTAGAACGAATATTAAATACTTTTGGGGATGCAAGGGTGATTTCATTTGAAGAAGAAGATCAATAACATATTGGAAATGAAGCAATTAATCGAATTGAAGGCTGATCATCCATATGTCTTAAAATACTTGGCATGCCCTGAAGTGGACGATGATAAGCTTTTATTGCTGTGGGGATTATATCATGATTTGGAAGTATCCGAAGAACTACGGAACCGCACCATACTTTCTACTATGTTAGTGCAAATCGCTCTTGATACCCATGAAAAAGTAACGAATTCCGACGAGACAGCCGATAAAGCCGAAAAATTGAAAAATCGTCAGCTTACTGTTCTTGCCGGTGACTATTACAGCGGACTGTATTATAAAGTGCTTGCAGGGGCGGGGGATTCCTCCCTAATACGGTTGCTTTCCGGTGCAATTAAAGAAATTAATGATAATAAAATCATGCTTTACCAAGTTGCCTTAGACGATATCCCGTCTATTCTCCAAAGCTTAAAAAGAATTGAATCTTCTTTAATTTGTCATTTGGCTTTGTTTTATAAAAAGCCCGATTGGCAGGAGACGGCGGAAGACTTCTTGCTTTTAAAGCGATTGCATGCTGAAAAACGTCACTATATAGAAACGGGCAGCTCATCTTTCTACTCTGCCATTTTACGCGTATTTACTGCAGGCCAAGGAACGGAAAAAGATTTTGCCGGCTTGAGAAAAATGGCGGAAGATCGAATGGATGAATGTGTGGAGCTGTCAAGGGAAGCACTAAAGAAGTCCATGGGCGGAATATTATCCATAGATTCGGCATTATATCAAAGAGCAGCGGAGCTTTTACAGCAAACAGAAGCTAAGTCGAATTCTTATGTAAGAGAGGGTTAACATGGAGCAGTCAAAGGAACAAAAGGTACATCAGGTTTTTGAAAAGATCTATGGCGATTATGACAAAATGAATTCAGTGATCAGCTTCAGGCAGCATATTAAATGGCGGAAGCTGGCAATGAAAAAATTGAATGTCCAAGAAGGATCAAAGGCGCTGGATTTATGCTGCGGCACGGCAGATTGGACTATTGACCTGGCAAAGGCTGTCGGGGAGTCAGGCAAAGTTGTCGGACTGGATTTCAGCGAAAACATGCTGAAAATCGGCAAAAAAAAGGTGAAGGAGCTTAACCTGGATGATCAGGTTACTCTTATCCATGGAAATGCGATGGAGCTTCCGTTTGAAGATAATAGCTTTGATTATGTAACAATTGGTTATGGTTTACGGAACGTTCCGGATTACATGCAGGTTTTGAAGGAAATGTACAGGGTCACCAAGCCGGGCGGGATGGTCGCATGTATAGATACTTCCCATCCGACCATGATTGGATTTAAGCAGGCATTCAATCTGTATTTCCGTTTTATTATGCCGGTTTTTGGGAAAATTCTCGCGAAAAGCTTCCAAGAATATTCCTGGCTGCAGGAATCAGCACGTGATTTCCCTGGAATGAAGGAGCTTGAACGGAAATTTAAAGAGGCAGGCTTTGTGGATGTAAGCTATAAAGCGCTGACTGGCGGAGTAGCAGCGGCCCATTTCGGCTATGTGAAATAAGTAGATAAAAAAGCAATTGACGAAGGCTTGGGTGAATTTGTATGAAATATAGAATGATGTATTCATTTTTGAATACTGATTTACAATTAATAGAAAAAGAACTTGAAGCTGCCATTGAAGCGGATTCCCCTGTTTTAACGGAAGCTTCCCTGCATCTGCTTCAATCAGGCGGCAAAAGAATTCGCCCGATTCTGGTTTTATTGGCTGCTAAGTTTGGAGATTATAATATACATATCGTGAAACATGTTGCCGCTACTTTGGAGCTGATCCATACGGCATCGCTTATTCATGATGATGTGGTGGACGAAGCGGATCTACGCAGGGGAGCGGCAACGATAAAAGCAAAGTGGGATAATCGAGTTGCGATGTATACCGGCGACTACATTTTTGCCCGTGCGCTCGAAATTATGTCGGCAGTTGAAAACCCGCTTGCCCATCAGATTCTCGCTGATACCATGGTAGAACTATGCCTCGGAGAAATTGAGCAAATTAAGGATAAATTTAATTTTGATCAAAATTTACGAGTGTACTTCAGAAGGATTAAAAGGAAGACAGCACTGCTGATTGCTTCCAGCTGTCAGCTCGGAGCCATTTCAGCCGGGGTCGAAGAGGAAGTTCACCGGAATTTATTTAAATTCGGCTATTATGTAGGAATGTCCTTCCAAATCACGGATGACATTCTGGATTTCACGGCCTCTGAAGAAGTGCTTGGCAAACCTGCAGGCAGCGATTTATTGCAGGGGAATATCACGCTGCCTGTTTTGATAGCTATGAGAAATGAAGAATTGAAGAAGTTGATTACAGAAATCGATGAAGAAACTTCAAAGGAAAGAATGGCTGTAATTATTGATGCGATTAAGGCTTCGGGAGCAATCGAGGAGGCAGCCGATATAAGCGATCAATACTTGGCAAAAGCCTTTGCTGTTCTGGACAACCTGCCATCGAATAAGGCAAGGAGAACACTTGGTCAAATTGCGAAGAACATCGGCAAAAGAAAGTTTTAAGGCTAGAAATCTGGAACCTGAGTTGCGAAATCGGTCATATGATGATAAGATTTAAAAAGGACTGCCTTTTTAGGCAGATTTTGATACATAGTAGGAGTGACTGAAATGGAAAGAACATTTTTAATGGTTAAGCCTGATGGCGTACAGCGCAGCTTGATCGGTGAAATCGTATCACGTTTTGAAAAAAAAGGTTTCCACCTTGCAGGTGCGAAGTTAATGCAAATTTCTCAAGAGCTTGCTGAACAGCATTATGGTGAACATAAAGAACGCCCTTTCTTCGGTGAATTGGTAGAATTTATCACTTCAGGCCCTGTTTTCGCAATGGTTTGGGAAGGCGAAAATGTCATCGCAACTGCGCGTCAAATGATGGGTGCTACGAACCCTAAAGATGCGGCTGCTGCCACAATCCGCGGAGACTTTGCAGTAACAGTAGGAAAAAACATCATTCACGGTTCTGATTCTCCTGAGAGTGCTGCACGTGAAATCGGTTTGTTCTTCAAAGAAGAAGAATTAGTTGAATACTCTAAGCTTATGAATGAATGGGTTTATTAATCATTTGATGGGGGTTATAGCCCGTGGAATGAGAAAAGGCGGAGAATATCCTCTGCCTTTTTTATTTGCCTGTTTTTTGGGAAACAGACAGTATTTTGTAGTTCTTTTGTTTACTTACTGGAAATGTTTCCGAAATGAACCGATATATAGGGTAAAAGAGTATAGGAGTCGGTAAGTATGCAGCAGGATTATGAGGAGTTTGTCCGAAATATTAAGAGATCGACAGGCATCGATTTAGCTTTATATAAAGAGAATCAAATGAAACGAAGGCTGACCTCGCTTTATGAAAAAAAAGGCTATCGTTCGTTTGGCGCTTTTTACGAGGAACTGCAGAAAAATACGGATTTGTTAAATGAATTTTTGGACCGGATGACGATCAATGTTTCTGAATTTTACCGGAACGCAAAAAGATGGCAGATCCTGGATGAGATGATCTTTCCGCAGCTTCTGGCTTCAGGCAAGAAGTTGAAAATTTGGAGCGCTGCCTGTTCAACCGGCGAGGAGCCTTACACGGCAGCGATGGTCCTTTCCAGGCATCTCCCGATAGGAAAGTTTGATATTCTGGCTACGGATATTGACAGCAACGCGCTGGCAAGAGCTAAAATGGCAAGCTATTCCGCCCGTTCTTTGAATGAAGTTCCTCAAGAAATAAAACAAAAGTATTTTGTACGAGAAGGGGATCATTACATAGTAGCTGATGAGATTAAAAAAGCGGTTACCTTCAAAAAACATAATCTATTAGCAGATCGATTTGAGAATGATTTTGACCTGATTATTTGCAGAAATGTTCTCATTTATTTTACTGAAGAGGCAAAACATGAACTGTATCTGAAATTCAGCCGTTCGCTGAGGGAAGGAGGCATCTTTTTTGTCGGAAGCACAGAACAGATCTTCAGCCCTGCACAATATGAGTTGGGCGCAGTCGAAACGTTTTTCTATAAAAAGCAATCATGAAATGTAAAAAACAGGCGAAGGATGTTTATCTTTCACCTGTTTTTTTATGTACCTCATAGATTTTTGGGTTTTCTGCTGAGCCCTGTTCTTCTCTTCCTGTTTTTTACAAATTTATTCTCTTCATACCTCTATAAAACAGATCAGTCTCGAATTGATAATTACCTTAGATTGCATGGAACGTTTCTAAAGGGTGTTCCCTTAGATGAGCAGAAACGTTTTTAACAAAGGTAATCAAAAATAGGGCAGAATAAATCATGTTGTAAAAGGTAAAAAAGTTGTAAAATAAGAGGGAAATCGAGCTGAAAAGACAGGGAAAAAATTTTACATATCCCACTTTTCATAAAATTGTGGTATATTGATACATAAATCCTTTAAAGTGCTAAAAGGGGGCATACATATAATGAGATATTTAACGGCTGGTGAGTCACACGGACCGCAGCTTACCACTATTATAGAAGGAATGCCGGCAGGATTGCCCATTTCCAATCAGGACATTAATGAGCAATTGGCGCGCCGTCAAAAAGGACATGGACGCGGCCGGAGAATGCAGATTGAAAAAGATCAGGCGTTTATCGCCTCCGGCATTCGGCATGGATATACGCTGGGGTCACCCATTGCATTGGTTGTAGAAAATGACGATTGGAAACATTGGACTAAAATTATGGGCAGTGATGCCATTTCCGAGGAAGAATCCGAGCAGATCAAGCGCAAAATTACGCGCCCGCGTCCCGGTCATGCAGACTTAAATGGCGGAATTAAATATGGGCACCGAGATTTAAGAAATGTCCTGGAACGTTCTTCAGCAAGGGAGACGACCGTAAGAGTGGCCGCGGGGGCACTTGCTAAAAGCTTATTGGATCAGCTTGGAATTAAGGTGGCCTCACATGTATTGGAAATTGGCGGTATTAAGGCGGAACCCAAGTCTTATGAAACGATTGAACAATTGCAGCAGGTGACAGAGGAATCTCCTGTCAGATGCTTTGACAGCAAGGTCGAACAGCAAATGATGGATGCAATTGATGATGCAAAGAAAAAAGGAGATTCCATCGGAGGAATTGTTGAGGTTATCGTGGAAGGAATGCCTGCGGGCGTTGGAAGTTATGTACACTATGACCGGAAGCTTGACGCCAAACTGGCTGCGGCCATTGTGAGTATCAATGCATTCAAAGGAGCAGAAATCGGGATTGGTTTTGAAGCAGCCCATCGTTTTGGAAGTGAAGTCCATGATGAAATTGCCTGGAATGAGGAAGAAGGCTACTACAGGAAAACAAACCGTCTCGGTGGATTTGAGGGAGGCATGACGACTGGAATGCCAATCGTAGTACGCGGTGTCATGAAGCCAATCCCTACGCTTTATAAACCTTTAAAGAGTGTGGATATAGATACGAAAGAAGTATTCGAGGCCAGTGTTGAGCGTTCTGACAGCTGTGCTGTGCCGGCAGCAGCGGTTGTAGCTGAGGCCGTAGTTGCCTGGGAGCTGGCAGCAGCGATTGTCGAGCAATTCCCATCAGACCGCTTCGACCAGCTCAAAGATTACATAGAGGAATATCGCAAGGAAATAAAGGAGTTTTAAAAATGGAAACACTTTGGGTAGAAACAGCTTCCAAAAAATATCCGGTCCATATAGGAAAGGGAGCCGCAGCGGGTTTGGCTCCGTTTTTGCAGGAACAATCCATTTCTAAAATTTTAATTATTACAGATGAAAAGGTAGCTACGCTTCATCTTGAGGCAGTAAAGGATATTCTTCGCGGATCAGGAAAACCAGTGCTTGATTATATCGTGCCTGAGGGAGAGTCAGCTAAAACCTTTGATGTCTATTATGAATGCCAAAGCTTCTGTCTCTCCCAAAGCCTGAACAGAAAGTCAGCCATCGTGGCCTTAGGAGGCGGCGCGGTTGGAGATCTAGCAGGATTTGTCGCAGCTACATTTATGCGGGGCATTCCCTTTATCCAAGTACCGACAACCCTGCTGGCTCACGATAGTGCTGTCGGAGGGAAGGTAGCTGTCAATCATCCGCTTGGTAAGAATATGATTGGCGCTTTCCATCAGCCGGAAGCCGTATTCTATGATCTGTCTTTCCTAAATACACTTCCGGTCCGCGAAATTCGGTCAGGGTTTGCTGAAGTCATTAAGCATTCTTTGATTTCAGACCCAGCTTTCTATTTGTGGTTGAAACAGGAAATTACTGATTTGGCCAGTATTTCAGAAGAACAATACTTTACGATGATAAAAAAGGGGATTCAAATCAAGTCAAATATCGTAAAACATGACGAAAAAGAGAGCGGCATCCGGGCTTATTTGAATTTTGGCCATACGCTTGGCCATGCGATTGAAGCGGCAATGGGATATGGGAATTTCACTCATGGCGAGGCTGTGCTGATCGGTATGATTTACGCTTTGTCTCTGAGCTGCAAAGAAGAAGAGTTCCAATTTGATTCACAGGAATTTACCCGATGGGCCGAGAAGCTGGGATACAGTACCAAGATACCTGCAGGACTTTCGCATAAGGACCTTCTGGGAAAAATGAAATCCGATAAAAAAAGCACAGGAGATCAAGTGACATTCGTCCTTCTTAAAGAGGTGGGCGCACCGCTTCTGTCCGATATACCGGATGTTACATTACTGGAAGAAATGGACAGCTGCTTATTTCATTCAGAGGAGGCGGAGAGATGATCAGGGGAATAAGAGGAGCTACCACAGTCACTGCAGATACGGAAGCAGAAATTATTCAGGCAGCAGAAGCGCTGATGCAAGACTTGATTGAAAGCAATGGAATAGAAGCGGATATGGTTGCTTCCGTTTTTTTCTCCACAACCGAAGATATTCAGGCTGCCTTTCCGGCTAAGGCGCTTAGAAATATAGATGGCTGGACATATGTACCGGTTATGTGCATGAAAGAAATACCAGTGGCAGGTGCATTGAAATCTTGCATTCGGGTGATGGTGCACGTAAATACAGAAAAAAGCCAGCAGGATATTCAGCATATTTATCACGGAAACGCGGTCAGGCTGCGGCCGGATTTACAAAATGACTAAAAATAATTTAACAAAATTAGGGGTGGATAGGAATGAAATGGAATGAGGCAGTTCTATCGTTAAAGCCTTATCAGCCAGGAAAATCAACAGATGAAGTGAAACGACAGTATGGTCTGGAGAAAATTGTTAAATTAGCTTCCAATGAAAATCCTTTCGGATGTTCAGAGCTTGTTAAGAAGGTAATAAAAGACCAAGCCGATTCATTCGCCATTTATCCAGATGGATACGCAACTTCTCTCAGGAGTGCAGTAGCAAAGCATACGGGAGTAAAGGAAACGGAATTAATTTTCGGCAATGGTTCTGATGAAAATATTCAAATTATCTCCCGCAGTCTGCTTGGGCCAGGGAAAAATACAGTCATGGCTACCGGCACTTTCTCTCAGTATCGTCATAATGCGGTTCTCGAAGGGGCAGAGGTCAGGGAAGTAGACCATATTGACGGCGCTCATAATTTGCAGGGCATGCTTGATGCTATGGATGAGAATACGGCGGTTGTCTGGCTATGTACACCAAACAACCCTACCGGCAAGTATATTCCTGAAACAGAATTAAAAAACTTCATTACTCAAGTGCCAGAAGATGTCTTGATTGTTTTGGATGAAGCATACAGTGAGTATGTTGCAGCTGAAGATTATCCTCGAACCAATCAATGGCCACAGCTATACAAAAACTTGATTGTCCTAAGGACTTTTTCAAAAATATATGGACTTGCAAGTCTTCGCGTCGGATATGGCATTGCTGATGAAGAGGTCATAAGTAAATTAGAGCCTTCAAGGGAGCCGTTCAATGTCAATACGCTGGCACAGAAAGCCGCGCTTGCCGCATTGGAGGATCAGGCGTTTATTGAAGAATGCCGATTGGTAAACCGCCGGGGGATGGAACAATACCATCAATTCTGCAAAGCTGAAAATATTGATTACTACCCTTCACAGGGGAATTTCATATTCCTTCATTTTAAATACGATGCTGATGAAGTGTTTCAGCATCTTCTTGAACAGGGATATATCGCCAGGTCTGGAAAATCATTTGGTTTCCCTCAAAGTCTGCGGGTAACGATCGGTTCTGAAGAAGAAAATAAAGAGATGATAGAAGCGATCAAAACTTTTTTAACACACAAAAAAGAGCAGGAATCGCCAAATAGTTTCGTAAAATAAAGGAACCGTACGGACTGGCAAGGAGGGCGCAACATGAACGGTAAGGTACTGATCATTGGACTGGGCTTAATTGGGGGATCACTTGGCTTGGCAATTCGGCAGGCTCATCCGCTTGCTGAAATAGCCGGGTATGATGTGGACGGAAATAACCTCCAATTGGCTAAGCTTCTCGGCATTATTGATGAAGCAGCCCTGGATCTTAAAGATTACGCATCAAATGCTGATTTGATTTTGATTGCTGTACCGGTGAATGCTTCGAAAAAGATTATGGAGGAATTGTCCGGCATTGATCTCAAATCGGATGTGATTATATCAGATACGGGAAGCACGAAGGAGACCGTAGTCTCCGCTGCTGAAAGGCTTCTTGGGGATTCGGCCGTTTTCATAGGCGGCCATCCTATGGCGGGTTCCCATAAAAGCGGAGCAGGGGCAGCAAAACTGCATCTTTTTGAAAATGCGTTTTATTTACTGACTCCCAGCAAGAATGTACAAAAGGAAAGAGTGGACACCCTTAAGCAATGGTTAAAAGGTACGAATGCTAACTTCCTTGTTGTTGAACCAGATGCTCATGATTTAATGACCGGCGTAATCAGTCATTTTCCTCATGTAGTGGCCGCAGGGCTCGTTAAGCAGGCAGAAAAGTCAAGCAAGGATTATCCGCTTGTATCCAGGCTTGCTGCCGGCGGATTCAGAGATATTACGAGAATTGCATCAAGCAGTCCGGAAATGTGGCGGGATATCAGCCTGCACAATAAAGAGGTTCTCCTGACTCTCATGGAACAATGGGAGCATGAAATGACGCTGTTTAAGGATATTTTGATCAGCGAAGACGGTGAAAGGATCCAGCAGTTTTTTTCAGAAGCTAAGTCTTTCAGAGATGAACTGCCCATTCATGCAAAGGGAGCTATTCCTTCTTTTTATGATCTATATATTGATATTCCGGATTATGCGGGTGTTATATCGGAAATAACAGGCTATCTGGCTGAAGAAGGAATCAGTATTACAAATATACGCATCATCGAAACGCGTGAAGAAATTTATGGCGTTCTCGTAATCAGCTTTCAATCGGATATAGACCGGATGAAAGCCTCTGAATGCATTCAAAGGCATACAAACTATGAAACAATTTTTGCATAAATGTTGATTTTTTTAAAAAAGAGGATGGTTGCATGGATACTAAAAAACTTCAGACAGACATTCAATCTCTAAAAGGGAGCATCTCAATTCCAGGTGATAAATCAATCTCACACCGTTCCGTCATGTTCGGAGCATTGGCGGAAGGGGAAACGTACATTTCCAATTTCCTTCCTGGTGCAGACTGTCTAAGCACCATCTCCTGTTTTCGGAAACTTGGTGTCGATATACAGCAGGAAGGCAGAAATGTGCGCGTTTACGGAAAAGGGTTTAAAGGGCTTCAGGCTCCGGCCGAAACATTGGATGTAGGAAATTCAGGGACTACGATTCGCCTGATGATGGGGATATTAGCCGGACAGCCATTCAAGACAAATCTTGTCGGAGATGCGTCGATTGGAAAACGTCCGATGACCAGAGTGGTAAAACCGCTTAGAGAGATGGGAGCTGAAATCAGCGGACGCAATGACGGAGAATTTACTCCTTTATCTGTTCAGGGCGCTTCATTGAAGCCAATCAGTTATGAATTGCCTGTTGCCAGTGCTCAAGTGAAATCAGCGATTCTATTGGCGGGACTTCAAGCAGACGGTGAAACATCAGTGATTGAACCTGAAGCAACTCGAGATCATACAGAACGGATGATAGAGCAATTTGGCGGAACGGTTCGAAGAAATGGAAAGAAAATTACGGTAAGCGGAAATCAAATGTTAAAAGGAACAAATGTCCATGTTCCCGGAGATATTTCTTCTGCAGCTTTCTTTATGGCAGCGGCAGCTATGACTCCGGAAAGTGAAGTAATCTTGAATAATGTTGGGCTGAATCCGACAAGAAGCGGCATCATTGAGGTGATGAAAGAGATGGGGGCAGACATTCATATTGAGGATGTTCAGTCTCAAGGTGAGCCGGCCGGGCATATAACCATTCGCAGCTCTCGTTTAAAAGGTGTTACAATCGGAGGCAGACTAATTCCGCGTCTGATTGACGAAATTCCGATTATTGCTCTTCTGGCTACACAGGCAGAAGGAAAAACGGTCATTAAGGATGCGGCAGAACTGAAAGTGAAAGAAACGAATCGAATTGATACAGTTGCCGGAGAGCTGAAAAAACTCGGAGCGGACATTCAGCCTACAGATGACGGGCTGATTATCCGCGGACAGACCAAGCTTTCGGGGAGCGAGCTTCTTTCAAGCCATGGAGACCATAGAATTGGCATGATGCTTGCAATTGCAGCCCTAATTTCAAAAGGAGAGCTTGAACTCTCGCATGCAGAAGCTATCGATGTATCCTATCCTCAATTCTTTGATCATGTGAATCAATTGTTAAACTGACTAAAAAGCTTGCGGCCTATTCGGCCGCAAGCTTTTTTTGAGAGTTAAAAATTCATTGTATATCCGACTAACCGGCTATTTCCTTTTTTGCTATTTTTTCATTCTGCCAGATCGTCCCGCCTTTAATAAATTTAAAAATAAATTCAGACAATTTAGTTAAAAGGTACAATAACAATTAGAATAATGTTACAATATTGAAAAGTTAGAATTTTATAATCATCATAGTGAGATCTAGATGGAGGGGTTTATTTTGGCAGATTTACGCAGTAATATGATAAAACAAGGATTTGACCGGGCGCCGCATAGAAGCTTGCTTCGTGCTGCCGGGGTAAAGGAAGAAGATTTTAATAAGCCGTTTATCGCTGTTGTCAATTCATACATTGATATTGTTCCGGGACATGTTCACTTACAAGAGTTTGGAAAGATTGTTAAAGAAGCAATCCGTGAAGCCGGGGGCGTTCCGTTTGAAATGAACACAATAGGGGTAGATGACGGGATTGCAATGGGGCATATTGGGATGCGCTACTCATTGCCAAGCCGTGAAATTATTGCTGATTCTGTAGAAACGGTTGTATCGGCACACTGGTTTGACGGGATGGTCTGTATCCCAAACTGTGACAAAATTACACCGGGGATGATGATGGCAGCTATGCGCTTGAATATTCCTACAGTTTTTGTCAGCGGCGGTCCGATGGCTGCCGGCAGGACAAAAGATGGCCGCAAAATTTCCCTTTCTTCTGTATTTGAGGGAGTGGGTGCTTATCAGTCAGGAAATCTTGATGGAGAAGGCCTTTTGGAACTTGAACAATTTGGCTGTCCGACATGCGGATCGTGTTCTGGAATGTTTACGGCAAATTCGATGAACTGTTTGGCGGAAGCACTTGGATTGGCTCTTCCGGGGAATGGAACCATTTTGGCAGTGGCACCGGAGCGTAAAGAATTTGTCAGACGCTCAGCTGCTCAATTGATGAAATTAATTGACTTGGATTTAAAGCCGCGTGACATTGTAACAGAGAAAGCGATTGATAATGCATTTGCCCTTGATATGGCACTTGGAGGTTCAACCAATACCGTTTTACATACACTCGCACTGGCAAATGAAGCAGGTATAGACTATCCGCTTTCACGAATCAATGAAGTCGCAGCGCGTGTGCCGCATCTTTCCAAGCTTGCGCCGGCATCTGATGTTCATATTGAAGATTTACATGAAGCAGGGGGAGTATCTGCCGCATTAAACGAATTATCCAAAAAAGAGGGAGCTCTCCACCTTGATGTCATGACAGTGACTGGAAAAACACTTGGTGAAAATATTGCCGGCTGTGACGTGAAAGACAGCAATGTCATTCATTCGATTGACCAGCCTTTCTCAGAGAAAGGCGGACTTGCTGTTTTATTTGGCAACCTTGCTCCGGATGGTGCCATTATCAAAACGGGAGGGGTCCAGGACGGAATTACCAGACATGAAGGACCTGCAATCGTTTTTGACTCACAAGAGGATGCTTTAGCAGGCATTGCCGGCGGGCAGATTAAAGAAGGGCATGTTGTCATCATTCGATATGAGGGACCAAAGGGCGGGCCGGGCATGCCGGAAATGCTGGCACCGACTTCCCAAATTGTCGGAATGGGGTTAGGAGCAAAAGTAGCTCTTGTGACAGACGGACGTTTTTCCGGTGCCTCCCGCGGTCTGTCAATCGGCCATGTTTCACCGGAAGCAGCAGAAGGCGGACCGATTGCCTTTGTTCAGAACGGTGATCATATTGTCATTGATATTGAAGAGCGTACAATCGATGTAAAGGTTTCTGAAGAAGAATGGGAGCAACGGAAAGCCAGTTGGAAAGGTTTCGAGCCAAAAATCAAAACAGGCTATTTAGCCCGTTACTCCAAGCTTGTTACTTCAGCCAGCACTGGCGGCATTATGAAAATCTAAATGCATTTATTATTAATGAACAGACCCGTAAAAAGTTTCAGAGACTTTTTATGGGTCTGTTTTATATTTATACATAAAATTTAGAATGTGAGAATGGAAAATCTATTTGACGTAATCCTTAGTATGGAAAAAGGAGATTGCCCCATGGATAGAGAATAAATGAAGTAACCTCTTTTTCCCTAGGCTTTCGGATGCATTTTTGGAAAAGAGGGAGGGTTATATGATAAACTGTTACTTGGTCTTACAGAACATCTGTATGAAAAATGAATGGTCTCTTTGAAGTTTTAGTAAGAGATAAAATCTAATCGGGAGACATAGGAAGGGATTCAACATGAATACTGTAGAAAAAGTGATCCGGCTTTTAAAAAAAGGAGAATTAACAGAAGCTAAGGAGCATATAAATCGAATAAAATCCTCTGAATCGGCAGAAGATACTTTGCTGCTTGCTGAGGAATTAATGCAATTAGGATTCTTGTCCGAGGCGAAGGAATTATTGGAACATTTGCTGACCGTTTACCCTGGGGAAGGAGAATTGATCATTTCAATGGCTGAAATCCTGATTGATATGGATCAGGAGGATGAAGCGATTCTGATGCTGGAAAATATCAGTGAAGAAGATGATTTATACCCCAGTGCCTTGCTGCTTGAAGCAGATTTGTACCAAATGCAGGGGATGGGAGAAGTCAGTGAGCGGAAACTGCTGCATGCCAAAGAACTGCTGCCCGATGAAGTCATTATTGACTTTGCGTTGGGAGAACTGTATTACCAGCAAGGAAAGGACCAGCTGGCCATTTCCCATTACATAAAGGTATTGGAACAGACAGAGGAAATTGGCGGAACAAATGTGAACCTGCGCCTGGCGGAAGCATTGAGCGGTTCAGGAAAGTTTGAAGAAGCACTTCCGTATTTTGATAAAGCGATGAATGAATCAGTTGACATGAATACGTTATTTGAATATGCCTTTACGGCTTATCAGGCAGGCATGCACAAAACGGCCATCGAGAAATTTACAGAGTTAAAGGAAATGGATTATGAATACCATTCTCTGTATCTATATCTTGCCCGTTCTTATGAGGCGCTGGAAGATCTGGATGCAGCCCTAAGAACAGTCAAAGAAGGAATAAAAGCAGATGAATTTAATAAAGAGCTTTATTTCTTCGGCGGAAAAGCTGCCCTGAAAAACGGACAAGATGAATTGGCTGAAGAATTCTTTCGGGAGGCACTTGCTATCGATCCGGGCTATCTGGAAGCCGGCATTACGCTTATGAAATTCTATCTCCATCATGAACGGTATGAAGATGTGCTGGATTGCATTTCTGAAATGAAACGATATGGAGAAGAAGATCCACAATTTGCCTGGCTGTCTGCTGTCAGTCTGCAAAATCTGGAACAATATGAAGAGGCATTAAATCACTATCAGCAAGCATATAATTCTTTTAAAGAAAATCAAGATTTTCTTGAAGATTACGGATTCTTTTTAATGGAAGAAGGAGACCGACCGGCCTCTATCGAAATATTTACTAAGCTTCTCGAGCAAAATCCTGCAAACGATGAGTATGAAATGATACTGGAGCGTTTGACCGACAATAATTAACAAGCAACAAGCCTGAATTTAAAATAATATCTATACAGAGGAGGGAATTCATAATGGCTGCCCCTGTATCTGTGAACGAAAAAAAGGATTTTATCCGATGGTTCCTAAATCATTATCAGTTGAAACGCAGAGAATGTGTATGGATTCTAAATTATCTGATGAGTCATGACCAGCTGATGAAAAAAGTCCATTTTGTCGAGAATGCCCAGTTTTGCCCGCGGGGATTAATCATGTCTACCCATTGCGTGGATGAAGTTCCATTTAGGTTTTATAAGTCCAACATCATGACAACAGATGCTGAAAAGTCTTTTCATGATATCCGGCTGAACCGGGATGAAGACATTTATATCCAGCTTAATTTCAAATCTGCCTACTCCTCACATCAGTATGCAGCTGTGCTGGAAGATAATCCATTCATGCCAAAGTCAGCGGAGGCGAATGAAAAAGACCGGCTGCTTGTTGAACAGTTTCTTGAAAAAAGCCTGATGTATTTTCAAAGAGACCGGCTGCTGAAACTGATTGATGAAGCACTTGATCAGCATGATGAAGAGACATTTAAAAGGCTGACAGAGGAACTTAATCAATTAAAAGTCCGTTAAGCTTTGGTTAGAGAAAACTTATATAAAATGGCAGTTATGGCAGACTGTTCCAGTATGCTGATGAAACCTTTCCTAGTTGGGAAGGTTTTTTTCCTGTTTTTGGATTTTTAGCTATAGGAAAGGATTCGAAAATAGATTACAATGGATGCAGGACAGTAAAAAAAATAGAGTGGATGGAAGAATGGAGGCGGTCAAATGAGGTGGATCTCAAAAGAACTGGATCAGTATCTTCAGGCAAAGGAATATGTGGATACGGCACTCCTTCCGCTCCTCCCGATATCTTTTGGGCCAGAGATGCGGCAGTCTGGAATAGTGCATGAATATATATCTTTCGTTTCTCTGGAACTGGAGAAGCAATTTAAAGGAAGGGTTCTGCTGATTCCGCCTTTTCATTATTTGCAAGCGGACAGCGGAAAGTCAAAAACGCTTAAGCTATTGAGGAAAGAACTTGAAGAACAGGGGATTAAACACGTATATTACCTGACGGCGGACAGCGTATGGAAGGGCGTGGAGGAGACTCTCGACGGCGAGCTGATATGGATCCCAGCGTTCTCTTTAAACGGAATGGAAGCGCTTCAAATAAAGGGAGTGATTGGAGAACAGGTCCGTCAAATCTCCGAATTGTTTTCAATGAAGTGGAAAAATAGTAATTAAGTTCCATTTTAGTTATTATTATTTATAATTGGTTCCTTTTAGGAGCTGCTTATATTGACCTTGCCATATTATTGAGATATTATGGAAATGTCTTAGTTTTATAGTGTTGCTTAATTATGTATCATCAGGACTAAAGAGCAGTGATAGAGGGGGGAAATTGCATGGGTAAGCGTAACGTTTCTCGACGTCAATTCCTGAACTATACACTCACTGGAGTTGGCGGTTTTATGGCAGCAGGGATGCTGATGCCGATGGTCAGATTTGCGGTCGATCCGGTAATGAAGGCCGGAGGAGCGGGGGATTTTATTGCAACCGGCGTAAAGGTCAATGAGCTGACAAAAGAACCGAAACGTGTTGATTTTACCTTCAAGCAGGTTGACGGCTGGTATGAATCTGAAGAAACAAATACTGCCTGGGTTTATAAGACTGATGACGGCAAGATTGTGGCGCTGTCACCGATTTGTAAACACTTAGGCTGTACAGTTGACTGGAATACGGACAAGCAAAACCCGAATCAATTCTTCTGCCCGTGCCATTATGGCAGATATACGAAGGATGGGGTCAATGTTCCAGGGACGCCGCCAGTTTCACCGCTTGATATTTTTGAAACTCAGGAAAAAGACGGAATTCTCTATTTGGGTCAAAAAAAACCGCATGAGGAGGCGTAAAAATGCTTAATAAGATCTATGACTGGGTTGATGAGCGTTTAGATATTACGCCGCTGTGGAGGGATATCGCTGACCATGAGGTTCCGGAACATGTTAACCCTGCACATCATTTTTCTGCCTTTGTCTATTGTTTCGGCGGACTGACCTTCTTTATTACGGTCATCCAAATCCTCTCAGGCATGTTCCTGACTATGTATTATGTTCCGGATATTAAAAACGCTTGGGAATCTGTGTATTATCTGCAAAATGAAGTGGCATTCGGACAAATCGTCCGCGGAATGCACCATTGGGGAGCAAGCTTGGTCATTGTTATGATGTTTTTACATACCCTGCGCGTGTTCTTCCAAGGGGCCTACAAGAAGCCCCGCGAATTAAACTGGATTGTCGGAGTGCTTATTTTCTTTATTATGCTGGCACTGGGCTTGACAGGTTATTTGCTTCCTTGGGATATGAAAGCGCTATTTGCTACAAAAGTTACCTTAACCATCGTAGAATCGGTTCCTTTAATAGGACCGGCCCTAAAGACGTTAATCGCAGGGGACCCTACTATCGTTGGAGCGCAGACATTAACACGTTTCTTTGCCATCCATGTGTTTTTTCTTCCTGCAGCACTCCTTGGACTGATTGCGGCTCACTTCTTAATGATCCGTAAACAGGGTATTTCCGGTCCGCTGTAATACGAAATATCAGCCATGGAAAAACCAAAAAAGATTTCATTAAGAAGGGGGATTGCCCAATGCATCGTGGGAAAGGGATGAAGTTTGTCGGAGATTCACGTATCTCTGCTGATCGTAAACCGAATATTCCGAAAGATTATTCGGAATATCCGGGAAAAACGGAAGCCTTCTGGCCGAACTTTCTTTTAAAGGAGTGGATGGTCGGAGCCGTTTTTCTAATCGGGTACCTATGCCTGACAGTCGCTCATCCTTCGCCGTTGGAGAGAATAGCGGATCCGACTGATACAGCGTATGTTCCTCTTCCGGATTGGTATTTCCTGTTTCTCTATCAATTATTGAAATACACGTATGCTTCCGGCCCGTACAATATTATAGGTTCGATGATCATTCCGGGCCTTGCCTTCGGTTCGCTCCTGCTGGCTCCTTTCATTGACAGAGGACCTGAACGGCGGCCTGCCAAGCGTCCGTTCACCATCGGCTTTATGTTGCTGGCTGTTGCGAGTATCTTTTATCTTACTTGGGAATCGGCTGCCCATCACGATTGGGAGGCATCGAAGAAGCAGGGGGCTATCGTAGAAGGGGCGGAAATTGATAAAGAGAGTGAAGGGTATCAGCTTGTAAAAGATAATACTTGTATCAGCTGTCATGGTGCTGAGCTGACGGGCAGTGCCACCGCGCCTTCACTGATTGATACAGGATTAAGCCCTGAGGAAATCTCTAAGATTGCTGTAGAAGGAAAAGGAGCAATGCCTGCGGGTGTCTTTAAAGGAAATGATGAAGAACTGGAAACACTCGCTAAATATATATCTGAATTAAAATCAGAATAAACAGAAAAACTGACAGCTGTTCTGGCTGTCAGTTTTTCTGTGGCTTGAATGATTTCCTGCAAGCCAATTTAAGGTATGATAGACATAGAAGGTAAACTGGAAATCTAACCTGAAAGAAAAAGAGGGAAGAACATGAACATGATTTATGCTTTGCTTGCCAGCAGGCAGGTACTATGGATGCTTTTTGTCATCAATGTAATCGGCACAATTTATGGGTATTATTGGTACGGCTATCAATTAGCTGAAACCCCTGCTGTCTTTCTGGCCTTTGTACCGGACAGCCCGACTGCCAGTCTGTTTTTTGTTTTTGTATTAACGGGTTTTTTATTAAGGAAAAATTGGGGGCTGATGCAGGCACTTGCGGTAACGTCCTTATTTAAATATGGAATCTGGGCGGTGGTCATGAATTTGCTGACGCTGCAAGAAATTGGTTCATTGCCTTGGCAAGGCTACATGCTGATTGCTTCACATTTGGGCATGGCTGTTCAAGGACTTTTATATGCACCTTTCTATAGAATAAAAAGCTGGCATCTCGCTGCAGCGGCTATTTTGATTGTACATAACGACATCATTGATTACGTATTTGATATGATGCCTCGTTACGGAGATTTAATGAAATACATAGATCAAATTGGATATTTTACATTTTGGCTTAGCATTCTTTCCATCTTTATTGCCTGGTATGTTGGCTATCGAAAGAATCGCCTGGTGCTTGACCTGTAATTAAATTGTCAGAAGAAGGTCTACTCGGTTAGGGTCTCTCATATCGTTAAGTAAGACGAGGAGGGACAAGAGGATGGTAAAAAAATGTTTATTGCTCATTATTCTTTTATTATTCATTGGAGCAGAAACCCCTGTCTATGCCAACACCTCTTCAGGATTAGTAAAACTTGACGAGATTTCGGACAAAGCACTTGAAATGGCTAAGCTGAAGCGCTATGACGATTCAGAAAAAATGCTGAAATACTTTTCTTTGCTATTCTTGGAAATTAAGGCTGATCATACAGCCATGAATATGGACGAGTTAAGAATTATATCTGCTGCCCATCAGGAAGCGCTGGATGCAGTAGCAGATACAGCCCGTCCGGATACGGAGAAAATCAATGCGGTAACTAAATTCAGGCTGGCCGTGGATGCACTCGAATCATCGCACCAGCCTTTATGGACGGAAATGGAAGACCGGATGATGGCAGCTTTCAATCAGACAGAAGATGCGCTTCAGAAAAAAGACACGGAAGAATTACAGACCTCCCTTTCAGATCTTCTCAATCAATATGAACTGATTTATCCAAGCTTAAAGGTGGATCTCTCAAAAGAAACGATTCAGCAGCTTGATACAAGAATCCAGTTCCTTCATAAATATCGGCCTCAGCTAATGGATGATAAAAACGGTCAGAAAGAAATGGCCCAATTGCATTCAGATTTTCAGGTGATTTTTGATGAGATGGGGAAAGATGAAACAGATCCTTCACTTTGGTGGGTGATAATATCGACAGGAAGTATTATCATCATGACACTTTCTTATGTCGGATGGAGAAAATATAATGGGGACCAGAGGAAGGACGGCCGGGCAAGAAAGGGCAGTGACCGGTGAGTCACTATAATTGACATAGGCTCCATGGTTTTTTAATATATAATTAAACGATAAGGTTTAGGAGGAAACTAATGTTTTTCATCTATTTGGCGATTATCATCTTAATCCCTCTATATGCGCAGATGAAAGTCAAAAGCACATATAAAAAATATTCACAGGTTCCAGCTTCCTCAAGAATGTCAGGTGCTGAAACAGCAAGGGCAATTCTGGATCAAAATGGCCTGTTTCATGTAAGAGTGGAAGAGACACCGGGCGTATTATCTGATCATTATGATCCTAGAGATAAAACCGTGCGTCTGTCAACGGATAATTATCGCGGCCATTCTCTTGCAGGCGTAGCAGTGGCGGCGCATGAAGTCGGCCATGCGATTCAGGATAAAGAAAGCTATGCCTTTCTGCGCTTCCGTCATGCGCTTGTTCCGGTAGCCAACCTTGGCTCTAATGTATCATGGATCTTAATACTTATCGGAATCATTGCTTCGTTGAAACCGTTGCTGCTTGCAGGGATTATTTTCATGGCTGCGGCAGTGGTGTTCCAAGTCATTACGCTTCCTGTTGAGTTCAATGCATCTTCCAGAGCAATGGATCAAGTTGTCTCATTGGGAGTCATTCGCAATGATGAAGAGAGGGAAACGAAGAAGGTATTAAGTGCTGCGGCTCTCACTTATGTAGCTGCTGCTCTTGTTGCAGTGTTAGAACTTGTCCGTCTGGTGATGATTTATACAGGGATGAGAAGCAGTGATGAATAAGTGAAAAATGGGGTTCCTGCTGGGAGCCTCTTTTCTTTTGGATATTATTTGTTATGTCTCTGAGGGGCCAGTTTCGCAATTGACATACTCCTTTGTAAGCTCCTGTCATAAAACTGACGATGTTGAATTAAAACAGAGCTATTAAACAAAAACGGCAGGCACCTTCAAGAAGGTTGCCTGCCGTTTGTTTAAGACTGAATGGGATTTTTGTTTTCATCCAGAGTAAAGCCTTCGCCAAGTACGTCATGAACTTCGCTGACAGATACAAAAGCATGAGGATCGACAGAAATAATAACGTTCTTCAATCGAACGATTTCATTTTTTCCTACAACACAATAGAGGATTTCCCGGTCTGTTTTCGTGAAAGACCCGTATCCTCTCAGAACCGTTACGCCGCGATCCATTTCCTTCATAATTTTAGAAGAAATTTCTTCATTCTTTTCACTGATAATCAGCGCGCCTCTTGCTGCATAGGCTCCTTCCTGCATGAAGTCAATCACCCTGGCGCCGATAAAGACAGCAACCAATGTATACATGGCTTCACGGTAACCAAGATAGGTAATAATGGACAAAATGATTACGACTGCATCAAAGATAAACATAGCGCGTCCCATGCTGACCCCTAAATACCTGAAAGCGAAACGGGCAATGATGTCGACTCCGCCTGTTGTGCCGCCGTATCGGAAAATGATGCCAAGCCCTATTCCTATGAAGACACCGGCAAACAAAGCGACAAGCATTAGATCATTACCAAGTTCGATTTCCAGCTGATATCGGGAAAATATCCACAGCCAGAAGGAAAGCCCGACAGTGCCGATTATTGTATAATAAAATGATGTTTTACCAAGATACTTCCAGCCCAAAAAGAAAATGGGAATATTGAGCAAAAGGTTGGAATAGGACGGGTTAAAACCGGTCAGCTGGTAAATAATCAGTGTAAGTCCTGTAAAGCCGCCTTCAGCCAAGTGGTTTCGCATATTGAAATGAACCAGACCGAACGCGAAAATAGCCGCTCCGAGCAGAATGAACAATACGTTTTTAACTTTTAGCCTGGGATTCATAAAATACCTCCGAAATTTTATGTGTCAATTCCCTTATTATACAGAAATTGTGAAGTAGCGGCAATTTTGTCCAGACAGCGTATCTGTTGTCAGATGATTAACTTTTAGCTAACATGTAAGAGGTAGACTATTTATCACAATCACAAAGGATTGGGTGGGAAGATGGAAAGACAGAAAACGATCCAGGATATGCAAAATGAGGTCGATCAATACATAAGTCAATTCAAGGAAGGGTACTTCAGCCCTTTAGCCATGCTTGCCCGTATGTCTGAAGAACTTGGAGAACTCGCCAGAGAAGTCAATCACTATTATGGGGAAAAGCCTAAGAAGCAAAGTGAAGAAGCAAATACAGTGGAAGAAGAGCTTGGAGACATGCTGTTTGTTCTGATTTGTTTTGCCAATTCGCTTGGCTTGGATTTGCAAAAGTCTCATGATACGGTTATGACAAAGTTTAGGACTAGAGACAAAGACAGATGGACAAAAATTTCAAATGAGAATGAGGGAGCAGACAATCATGAATAATGTAAGAATTATCGTAGCGGGACCGAGGGGAAGAATGGGGCAGGAAGCGGTCAAGCTTGTTGACAGAACGGCTCATTTTGAACTGGCGGCCGTTATAGACCGGAAACATAATGGTATGAATCTTTCTGAGCTGGAAGGATTTCAGGGATTCGATGCACCGATTTATTCTGATGTGGAAGAATGTTTCTCCCATATTGAAGCGGATGTTCTTATTGACCTGACAACTCCTGAAGTAGGAATGTATCATACGGAAACTGCCTTGAAACATGGGATCAGGCCAGTAGTCGGAACAACCGGTTTTTCAAAGGAAGACCTTGATACACTGGAAAGAATTACTTCTGAGAAGGGTCTTGGCTGTATCATCGCGCCTAACTTTGCGATCGGAGCCATCCTTATGATGAAATTTTCGCAGATGGCTTCTAAATATTTCGGGGATGTTGAGATTATTGAAATGCACCATGACCGGAAATTGGATGCGCCTTCCGGAACCGCTGCTAAGACTGCTGATATGATTTCAGCTGTTCGAGAAGCGAAAGTACAGGGCCATCCTGATGAGAAGGAGACCTTGACTGGTGCGCGCGGCGCTGATGTAGATGGAATGAAAATACATAGTGTAAGACTGCCCGGCCTTGTTGCTCATCAGCAGGTTTTATTTGGAAGTGATGGTGAACTGCTGACAGTCCGCCATGATTCCTTTAACCGGGCTTCTTTCATGACTGGCGTGAAATTGGCTGTTGAAACAGTGATGAAACTGGATGTTTTAGTGTACGGCCTCGAAAATATTATAGAATAACCCATTGGGAGGGAAAACGATGAAGATAGCCCTGATTGCTCATGATAAGAAGAAGGAAGATATGGTCCGTTTTGTAACGGCATATAGAGATGTGTTTAAAGAACATGACTTATTTGCAACAGGTACGACAGGAAAACGAATTATAGATGAAGTGTCTCTTTCGGTTCATCGTTTTAACTCCGGTCCTTTGGGAGGGGATCAGGAAATCGGAGCACTCGTGTCCAGAAATGAAATGGATATGATCCTTTTTTTCCGTGATCCTTTGACTCCGCAGCCGCATGAACCGGATGTAACTGCACTAATCCGTCTGGCAGATGTCTATCAAATTCCTTTAGCTACAAATATGGGTACAGCAGAGCTGTTGATAAAGGGACTTAAGGAAGGACATCTTTCATGGCGGAAACTTATACATGAACAAGGTGAGGAATAATGGACAAGAAAAATTATGAGATACTGGCTTTTGGAGCACATGCTGACGACGCAGAAATCGGCATGGGAGGAACCATCGCCAAGTATGCAAGCCAGGGCAGAAAAATAATGATCTGCGATTTGACCAAGGCTGAGATGTCCTCGAATGGAACGGTTGCCATCAGGCAGGAAGAAGCAGCTGAAGCAGCTGACATTTTGGGTGCTGACCGTCTTTCACTCGATCTGCCGGACAGAGGCTTATTTATGAAAGAAGATTATATTAAGCAAATCGTCTCTGTCATCCGCAGCTGTAAACCTAAAATCGTATTTGCGCCTTATCTGGTTGACCGTCATCCTGATCATGGGAATGCAGCAAAACTGGTTGAAGAAGCAGTCTTTTCTGCCGGCGTAAAAAAATACAATGCGGAATCTGGGCTGCCGGCCCACCGGGCAGAGGCAGTATATTTCTATATGATCAATGGTTTTCATAAACCTGATTTTGCAGTAGATATATCTGAACAAATGGAAAGAAAATTAGAAAGTCTCAGGGCGTATCGCAGTCAATTTACGAAAAGTGCCGAATCGGCGGATACACCTTTAGTAAATGGCTATATAGAAACAGTGGCAGCCCGTGAAAAATTGTTTGGGAAAGAAGTGGGCGTTGATTTTGCGGAAGGGTTTATGTCTAAAAAGCCGCTTCTCTTAAACGTTGATTTAATAGGAGAATGATATGAAATTAAAAATTGGAATAACCTGTTATCCGACAGTCGGAGGCTCAGGGGTCGTAGCAACTGAACTCGGAAAGCTTTTGGCTGAAAAGGGTCATGAAATTCATTTTATTTCAACGAGCTTGCCTTTCAGGCTAAACAGAATGTACCATAATATTTATTACCATCAAGTGGAGGTCAATTCCTACTCCGTTTTTCAATACCCGCCGTATGATTTGGCTTTGGCAAATAAAATGGCTCAAGTGATCAAAAGGGAAAACTTGGATATTCTTCATGTGCATTATGCCATCCCGCATGCTGTCTGCGCTATATTAGCTAAACAGATGTCAGGAAGCAATGTGAAAATCGTCACTACTCTACATGGAACAGATATTACGGTCCTGGGCTATGATCCGTCTATGAATAACTTGATCAAGTACGGAATTGAGCAATCTGATGTTGTAACCGCAGTATCAAACGCCCTTGTAGATCAAACGAAAGAGCTTATTGATCCTGATAAAGAAATTTCGACTGTCTACAATTTCATTGATGAGCGTGATTATCATAAAGTCGATTCGACCAATTTGAAAAGAGATTTTGGCATAAAGGACGAGGAGAAGGTACTTATTCATGTATCTAATTTCCGCTCTGTAAAAAGGGTCGGTGATGTTGTTAAAGCGTTCGCTTTAACAGCAGAGAAGGTCCCGTCAAAATTGCTTTTGGTTGGAGACGGTCCGGAAATGACATTAGTTACGAAGCAGGTTCGTGAACTTGGAATCATGGACCAAGTGCTATTCCTGGGCAAACAGGATAATTTGGCCGAGCTTTATTCAATGAGCGATTTGGTCCTCTTATTATCAGAAAAAGAAAGCTTCGGTCTTGTCCTTCTGGAAGCAATGGCATGCGGAGTGCCGGCTATTGGCACGGATATCGGAGGGATACCTGAAGTCATCGTTGATGGGAAGACGGGCTATTTATGCAAGCTTGGGGATATTAATGATGTTGCCGAGAAAGCTGTTAAAATACTGAGCGATGACAGACTTCATCAATCATTCTCTGAAGCATCACTTCTGCGGGTTCAGGAAAAGTTTCAATCTGACATCATCACAGCACAGTATGAAGCGATTTATGCCGGGCTGACAGATTCTCTAAAAAGAAAGTGAGGCATTCCATGGACGATTTATTTAGAAAGGCAGTTCCTGTTCTGGATAAATTGGAAAAGGCAGGGTATGAAGCTTATTTTGTAGGCGGCTGTGTACGCGACCATTTAATCGGCAGGCCGATACATGACGTTGACATTGCTTCTTCGGCAACTCCTGAAGAGGTAAAGAGCCTTTTTCCAAAAACAGTGGATGTCGGGATTGAACATGGCACAATCATGGTTCTTGAAGAGGGATCTTCTTATGAGGTCACGACCTTCCGAACGGAAACCGGGTACAGTGACTTCCGCCGGCCGGATGCCGTTACATTTGTAAGATCCCTTGAAGAAGATTTAAAACGAAGAGATTTTTCAATGAACAGCATAGCGATGGATAAACAGGGAAAGCTGATTGACCCTTATAATGGCCGGCAGGATATAGAAAGCCGTATCATTAAAACGGTCGGGAATCCTGAAGATCGGTTTCGCGAAGATGCGCTTAGGATGATGAGGGCAATCCGCTTTGTAAGTCAGCTTGGTTTCCGCGTAGATGACAAAGCATTTCATTCATTGCAGACTCACGGAGCCCTATTACAAAACATAGCCATGGAGCGGATTTTTTCTGAGTTTGAAAAAATAGTGGCCGGACCTTTTAAAGCCGCAGCGCTCAGAATGCTGCTGGAAAGCAATATTCATGAATATCTGCCCGGTTTTCGAGATCAGAGGGACAATATAGCGCAGCTTTTGGAGTATCCGCTTGAACAGCTGAACTCAGATGAGGTATGGGCGCTGCTGCTTTTTCATATTGAATCAGAAACAGAGGAACATCTATTAAGAGCTTGGAAAATGCCGGTTAAGAAAATGAAAAAAATTAAAAAAATTTGCCGCCTGGCCTTAAAAACTCCTTTTTTTGCCGGGAATGAGCTGGAGTTATTTAGTGCCGGCAGAACGGCCGCTGTGGAAGCTGGAAAAGTGTGGGCCTGCTTACATAACGAAGACCCCGTGATGGGCGAAGATGTCGGAAAAGCTTATGACCGTTTGGTAATAAAGGACAAAAAGGAACTGGACGTAACAGGGAATGATTTGCTGCAATGGAGCGGGAAAAACGGGGGGCCTTGGGTGAAGGATTCTCTGGACCAAGCTCTGTCCGCGGTACTTACACAAAAGGTTCACAATAATAAAACCGAGATAAGGGAGTGGCTCCGGCAATGCAATCTGATTTAAGAAAAAAACTGATGGAGGCCTTCTCTAATGCGGAGGGCTCCTTTATATCCGGCCAGGAAATCGCCGACCATATTGGATGCTCCCGTACAGCTGTCTGGAAGCATATCGAAGAATTGAGAAACGAAGGCTATACACTGGAGGCCGTCAGGAAAAAAGGATACAGAATTGTTTCCGCTCCTGAAAAAATTACATCAAATGAGATACAGCTTGGTCTGAAATCCAAAGTTCTTGGCCAGCACATTCATTATGAAGAGACAGTGGACTCCACCCAAAAAATCGCTCATCAGCTTGCCACAGACGGTGCACCCGAAGGAACGATTGTTCTTGCAGAGGAACAGACCGGCGGCAAAGGAAGACTGATGCGTCCTTGGCATTCGCCGAAATACAGCGGTATTTGGATGAGCACCATCCTTCGTCCCCAGATTGCCATCCATCAAGCGCCGCAGCTCACGTTATTGGCTGCTGTTGCCGTTGTAAAGGCTGTAAAAGAAGTAAGCGGTCTCCAGCCACATATAAAATGGCCGAACGATCTTTTGCTGAACAAGAAAAAAATCACCGGCATACTGACAGAAATGCAGGCTGAATCAGATCAAATCCATTCTGTGATAATCGGAATCGGAATCAATGTGAACCAACAGACAGAAGACTTCCCGGAAGATTTGAGAGATAAGGCTTCCTCCATCTTTATTGAAGGACAGAACAGGATCTCGCGGGCTAACTTGGTTCAGGCCGTGCTCTATCATCTGGAGGAGTTATATTTCTTATATTTAAAAGAAGGATTCGCACCGATTAAAGAACAATGGGAAGCCTATGCAATCAGTCTTGGCCAGCAAATCAAGGCGACAACCATTCATTCTGTGATAGTTGGAAAGGCGCTCGGCATAACGGATGCAGGAGTACTTTTGCTGGAAGATGAGGATGGGAAAGTGCACTCTGTCTATTCAGCTGACATTGAAGTGTGAAGTTCTTTTTTATAGGCAGAGAAGTCGATTTGGTTTGCATCCCTCCAGTCATCTGGAGCTTTCCTTTTTTTCGATAGACATAGATATTTTACGTATGACTTGTTATAATTCAAGTGGGCAGTATCTTATTGAACTGCACCTTTGTTCGTAAAAAACAATACTAATTCTGCCTTGATCCATGATGATGGACGGGGACGGAGGGATGAAACTTCAAAATGTTGATGAAGAGACAGTAATAGGTATAGAGCAGCCTTTGGATTTCTGAGGGTTCTATTTCCTTGCTGTCTCTTTTTTGCAGAAAAAATCATTCATCTCCTCCACTAAAAAAGGAGGATCCAACATGAAACGTATTGGTGATTTTACAAAAATGAAGGAAACGGGTGAAAAGATCGTAATGCTGACCGCCTATGACTATCCATCTGCGCGGCAGGCAGAACATTCCGGAGTGGACATGATTTTGGTAGGGGATTCATTAGGAATGGTTGTCCTTGGTTATGATTCAACCGTTCCAGTCACTGTAGAGGATATGATTCACCATTCTAAAGCGGTAAGAAGAGGAGCTCCGAATACTTTTGTTGTAACGGATATGCCTTTTATGAGTTATCATCTTTCCTTGGATGAAACCCTGAAAAACGCTGCAAGAATCATGCAGGAAGGGCATGCAGATGCGGTTAAGGTGGAAGGGGCTAATGATGTTATCAATAAAATTTATGCACTGACACAAGCCGGCATCCCGGTGGTTGCACACCTTGGGCTTACACCGCAGTCATTCGGCGTCCTTGGCGGCTATAAGGTACAGGGAAAGAGTGCGGAAGCAGCAAGGAAGCTGGTGGAGGACGCAAAGAAATGTGAAGAGGCCGGAGCGGCGGCTGTGGTCCTTGAATGTGTTCCGCATCAGGTTGCGAGTCTTGTTACAGAGGCTTTGACTATTCCGACAATCGGAATTGGGGCAGGGGCTGAAACGGATGGGCAAGTTTTGGTTTACCATGATCTTGTAACGTATGGGGTCAGCCGTGTGGCGAAATTTGTCAAAGTATATGCAAATACCGATCAAATGATTCATCAGGCCATTGCTGAGTATGTGAATGAAGTGAAAAACCGTACGTTTCCTTCTGAAAAGTACAGTTTCGCGATGAAAGAAGAACAAGTGGCCGCTCTGTATGGAGGAAAAAAATGAAGACTATTACAACGATTCATGACATGCAATCAACTGTCCGTATGGAAAAACAAACTGGTAAAAGCATTGGATTTGTCCCGACGATGGGCTATCTGCATGAAGGTCATATGAGTCTTCTGCAGAAAGCACGGGAAATGAATGATATTGTGGTCCTGAGCATCTTTGTGAACCCTCTGCAATTCGGGCCGGGTGAAGATTTGGAAACGTATCCCAGAGACCTCATACATGACGAGCAAGCGGCAGAAAATTCCGGGGCAGATTATCTCTTTTATCCAACGATTCATGAAATGTACGGTGATGAACCGTCTGTAACGGCTGTTGTAAAAAAACGGGTGAACTGTCTTTGCGGCAGAAACCGAATCGGCCATTTTGATGGGGTTGCAACCGTCTTGACTAAATTATTCAATATTATCCAGCCTGACAGGGCCTATTTTGGACTGAAAGATGCCCAGCAGGTAGCAGTCGTCGATGGATTGATTCATGATTTTAATTTCCCAATCGAACTTGTCCCAGTGTCTACTGTAAGGGAAGAAGACGGGCTTGCAAAAAGCTCGCGGAATGTTTACCTCCTGCAGGATGAAAGAGTCAGGGCAAGAGAACTGTACCAGGCTTTACTGAAAGCAGAAGAAGCAATCGATTCCGGGGAAAGAGACCCGGAAATCATCTTACGCACCGTTTCTAACCATATCATCAGTGAAACTGGGGCAGACATAGATTATGTAGAAGTTCTTGCGTATCCGGAACTGAAACCCGTGAAAAAGCTAGAAGGCAAGATCATTATTGCTTTGGCAGTTAAATTTCAAAAAGCAAGATTAATTGATAATATGATTGTTACCATTAAGGATAGAGAACATCAGTCTGCATTCGAACAGACAGGAAAAGAAGCATAAAATAATTGTACAGCAGGGGGGAAAAGGTATGTTTCGAACAATGATGAACGCAAAAATACACCGTGCGAGGGTCACGGAGGCTAATTTAAATTATGTGGGCAGCATTACGATTGATGAGGAAATCATCGAGGCAGTAGGGATTCTGCCCAATGAGAAAGTCGCCATCGTCAATAATAATAATGGCGCCCGCTTTGAAACATATGTGATTGCCGGCAAGAGAGGAAGCAAGGTTGTTTGCCTGAATGGCGCTGCAGCCCGTCTTGTTCAGCCTGATGATATCGTGATTATCATGTCATATGCCATTGTTTCAGATGAAGAAGCAGCAGGACATAAACCAAAAGTCGCTATTATGAATGAAAATAATGAAATAACCGAAATGATTACACACGAACCGGAAGCTGCTGTCATGTAGTTCTAAGGCCGACCTCATCAACTATGCTCGACTGTGATGAGGCGGCCTTTTTTGATATTTGAGGCAGGATGATTCCATTAGCTTTAGATTTCTGATTTTATTTCTGACAGGTAGTATGGTATAAAAAGGTGAGGAAATAGTTAGTGAGTGGAGCGTATAATAATGACACAGAAATATATTGTGATTGACTTAGAGACGACAGGGAATTCCCCGAAAAAAGGCGACAGGATTATTCAATTTGCCGGAGTTGTCATTGAAAATGATGAAATTGTTGAGGAGTATTCTACATATATCCATCCAGGTCAGGAAATTTCCGTTTTTATAGAAGAGCTGACGGGCATCAGTGATGAAACAGTCAAGGATGCCCCTATCTTCGAAGAAGTGGCTGAAAGAATCGCAGGCCTTCTGGAAGGAGCATGTTTTGTAGCTCATAATGTTTTGTTTGATTTATCTTTTCTTCAGGAAGAGCTCATTCGCTGCGGGTATGAACCTTTTTACGGTTCAACGCTGGACACAGTGGAGCTGGCCAAAATCATGAAACCGACGGCAGAAGGCTATAAATTACAGCAGCTTACAAAGGCCTCTGCACTGCCTCATCACAGGCCGCATCAGGCTGACAGCGATGCTTATGCGACTGCTTTGCTGCTCTTGGAATTAAAGAAAAAAATGTTCAATCTTCCAGTCATGACGCTGAAACAGCTCTATCGGCTTTCTTTCTCCCTGCAAAGCGAGATATCAGAATTGCTTTCGGAATGTATTGCAAAAAAACTTTCCAAGGCGGAGCAGCATCAGGAGAATCTTGTTACATACAGAGGGATCGCTTTTAAAAAAACTGAGCCAAAAAATGAAGAGCTGCGCTTTCAGAATGAATATCCAAATGATGATTCAGAGAAAATCAGGATGATGCAGAAGGCCTTTCCAAAATTTGAAGCAAGAAGCGGACAGCTGCAGATGATGGATTTGGTTTATGAATCCTTTACTGAAGGGCGTCATGCCATGATAGAAGCAGGAACCGGAATTGGAAAATCCCTTGGCTATTTGTTTCCGGCCGCTTATTTTGCAAAAAAACATCAAACTCCGGCTATTATCTCCACTTATACATTGCAGCTTCAGGACCAGCTCTTGAATAAAGAAATTCCCAAACTCAAGGAAATCCTTCCGTTTCCTTTTCAGGCCGTCTTATTAAAAGGAAGAAATAATTACTTAAGCATGGCTAAATTTGAACGTGCACTAAGGGGAAAAGAAGACAATTATGAAACTGCTATGGCCAAGATGCAAATTCTTATCTGGCTGACAGAAACAGAAACAGGCGACAGAGATGAACTGAATTTATCAAGCGGCGGACAGCTGTTTTGGGAAAGACTTCAGAGTGACGGCCTGACGTACGAAGGATTGAAAAAACCATGGATGGTGATGGATTTCTTCGAAAAGGCGAAGCGCACAGCAGCCAATGCAGATTTAATTATCACGAACCACGCCTTCTTGATGGCGGATTTTGTTAATCAAGACCCTTTGTTTCCAAAACATGGATACATTGTATTAGACGAGGCGCATAATTTAGCAAAGGCCGCGTCGAAGCAGCTTGGCAGAAGACTGGACTATATTACGGTGAAGACCCTGATGAATCGTCTCGGCCATTCGGAACAAAAACTTCTTTTATACCGGTTTGGCAAGCTGCTCAGGGGTGCAGGCCTATCTTCTGTTCTTTTGGAGAAGCTGGACAGCCGGCTGAACGACTTCTCTTATGAATTCGACCAGCTGTTTTTTACGCTGGGATCACAATTAGAACAATCAGGCAGAACGGCTGCACCGGCTCGATTTTCTTTCAAAGCCGGAGAGGCCAGGTGGAAAACGGCCGGCCTTATAGCAGAACGGTTAATTGCCCTGCTGGCCGGATTTCTTAATGACGCAGGAGCTGTGTTGGGCCAGCTGAAAGAAGCCAATCAGGAGTTTGGTAAAAATGCCCTGTTTGACTTAAATGATATGGAAATCACCCTGTTTGAACTGGAAAGGCTAAAAGATTCTATGAGTGAGTTTTTCTTACGGCCAAAGAAAGACAATATTTACTGGATTGATTATGCAAGCAGCTCTTCCATACAGGGAATCAGTCTTATGGAACAGCCGATTGCCGGAAGCAAAGAAATCTGGGAGGCGTTTTTCGCCCCTCAGCACAGTATCATTATGACTTCTGCAACATTACGGGTTAAACAATCCTTTGAGTATTTCAAACGTGAAATGGGCATTGAGGATCATTCTGTCAAGAGTGCCTGTTTTCCTTCGCCATTTACTTATTCTGACCAGGCGAAGATTCTTGTGCCGTCTGATATTCCGGATATACAGTCTGTTTCAATGGAGGAGTATTCTGAACTGGCAGCCAATCATATCATCGCTGCTGTACAGGCTGCCAAAGGAAGAACCATGATTTTATTTACTTCCTATGAAATGCTGAAGAATACCTATTCCATTATTAAGGAATCCGGTGCTCTCGATGAATATACCCTTTTTGCCCACGGAGTTTCGGGCGGAAGCAAACATAGAATGCTTCGCAATTTTCAGCTTTTTGACAAAGCTGTTCTTTTTGGCACAACAAGTTTATGGGAAGGGGTTGATATACCGGGTGAGGATTTATCCTGTCTCATCATGGCAAGACTGCCATTTTCACCGCCAGATGAACCGGTACACGCGGCAAAACGCGAACTTCTCGAAGAGCAGGGAAAGAATGCTTTTTCTGCTTTGTCTTTGCCTGAAGCTATTTTGAGATTTCGCCAAGGTTTTGGCCGGCTGATCCGAACTTCCGAAGACAGAGGGGTAATGGTTATTTTGGACAGAAGGGTCATGAGTGCGAGATATGGAGCAGAATTCCGGAATTCTATTCCTAAAGTGGAATGGAGGCAGCTTTCGATCGCTGAGATGTCAAATGAAATCGAACAGTGGGTTTGAACCTTTTGTCCTCCCTATATTTATTAAATTTTGTCATTATTTTTAAACAAAAAAGAGGAGCGAACTGATATAATGTGAAGGGTAGAAACAGCTGAAAGCCAGTGATGCCGCTTCTTTGGCAATTTTCTGATGATGGGAGGAATCTATTTATGGAAAGCAAAATCGAAATCATCTCAACTGTCAGGGTTGAAAACTCCCCTGATCTGTATAAAATTGTCGATGCATTAAACCGCAATCTGAAACGGCAGGATTTAATGTTTGGACTGGCCCTTGATCCAGAAGAAAAGGAGAAAGCGATTTTTACGATATACCGTACATAGAAAGAGGGACCGACTTGAAAAAATGGTTAATTATTGCTTCTGTCCTTGTCCTTGCCTTTGGAGGCTTTGTAGCTGCCGCCTATTTTAAAGCGATGCAGCCAAAAAAGGAAATGGCTGAAGCAGCATTTGAAAAAGCGAAAACCGTAAGTGATATCAAAACCCTTGATGATTATTATATGTATAATGGAAAAGATTCCTATATGATCATTATTGGTTTAACGGATTCTGGTGAAAAACAGGTGGTTTGGGTTCCGGAAAAGAAAAATGGGAAAACGGTCACCGAAAAATATAAATCTGGCAAGACAGAAAAAGAGATTAAGGAAATTGCGGAGAAAAAGCTGAATCCTGAAAAAATCATTTCTATTAAATTAGGCATGGAAGAAAATATTCCGCTTTGGGAAGTAACCTATCTGGATGAATCCAAACGGTATAATTACGACTATTATGATTTTAAAACGGGTGAATGGCTAAAATATTACCGCAGCATTTAGAAATAGGAGGTTCATTCAGTCATGAAATTAGCGAATCGGGTTCAATCATTAACGCCATCAACAACACTGGCGATTACAGCCAAAGCAAAGGAATTGAAGTCACAAGGTCTAGATGTAATCGGTCTTGGAGCAGGAGAGCCCGATTTTAATACGCCTAAGCATATTATCGATGCAGCCGTAAGGTCGATGAATGAAGGACAAACGAAGTATACGCCTTCAGCTGGTCTGCCTAAATTGAAAGAAGCGATTGCTGCCAAGCTGATGAAGGATCAGGGACTTGAATATAAAGCATCCGAAATTCTTGTAGGCTCCGGTGCCAAGCATGTTCTGTATACGCTGTTCCAGGCTATTTTAGATGAGCAAGATGAAGTCATTGTGCCAATCCCTTATTGGGTCAGCTATCCGGAACAAATTAAGCTGGCAGAGGGGACTCCCGTCTATATTAAGGGCAAAGAAGAAAATCAGTTCAAAATTACGAAAGAGCAGCTTGAAGAAGCAATAACCGTTAAGACAAAAGCGATCATACTTAACTCTCCAAGCAATCCGACTGGAACGCTGTATAGCAGAGAAGAATTAGAGGTTTTGGGGAAAGTCTGCCTTGAACATGATGTGTTGATCATTTCGGATGAAATCTATGAGAAACTGGTGTACGGCGGGGCTCAGCATGTTTCCATTGCGGAAATTTCACCAGAACTAAAAGAACAGACCATCATTATAAATGGTGTTTCCAAATCCCATTCCATGACAGGCTGGAGAATCGGATATGCAGCAGGAAATGAAACAATCATCAAAGCAATGACTAACCTGGCAAGCCACAGTACATCCAATCCGACAACAACAGCTCAATATGGAGCAATTGCAGCATATGAAGGACCGCAGGAGCCTGTTGAAGAAATGCGGAAGGCGTTTGAAGAACGCTTGAACAAGACGTATGACAAATTGGTTGAAATCCCGGGTATCAGCTGCATCAAACCAAAAGGGGCTTTCTATTTATTCCCTAATGTGAAAGAAGCGGCAGAAATGACTGGATATAACAATGTCGATGAGTTTGTTTCCGCCTTGCTTGAGGAAGCCTTGGTTGCAGTCGTTCCAGGATCTGGATTCGGAGCACCGGAAAATATCCGTCTTTCTTATGCCACTTCTTTGGAGTTACTGGACAGTGCAGTGGAAAGAATCCGCACTTTTGTCACTTCTAAAATAAATGCCTGAAGAATGACCGTTTAAAAGCACGCTTAATGCGTGCTTTTAAGCGTCAATTAGGATAAGTTTAAGACAGTGCGTCCTCAATCTTTTATATGAAGAAAAGATCAAAACAGTACTAAGCCTTCATAAATGGACTGGCAGCTCTCTAGGAACCTCTGTCTATTTGTTGATTGTAGGGCTTTCAATAGGTATAATGAATAAGGTGAAAAACAAGAGTTTAGTTTAGATCGTGATCTTGGAGGGAAATTCGTGAAAATTACAATACATGAAGCAAGTCAGTATGTAGATCAGGAAGTAACGATAGGAGGCTGGATTGCCAATAAGCGTTCCAGCGGAAAAATTGCTTTTCTACAGCTCCGCGACGGAACGGGTTTTATGCAGGGAGTTGTTGTGAAGGCTGATGTGGCGGAAGAAGTTTTTGCCAATGCGAAATCGGTTTCGCAGGAATCTTCCGTATTCGTAACGGGAGTTATCCAAAAGGATGAACGCTCTCCATTCGGGTATGAGATGCTTGTACATAATCTTGAAATCATAAGTGAGTCTGTGGATTATCCAATTACGCCAAAAGCCCATGGCACGGAGTTCCTGATGGATCACCGTCATTTATGGCTCCGTTCAAAAAGGCAGCATGCAGTTATGCAGATCAGAAATGAAATTATCCGGGCTACTTATGAATTTTTCAACCAAGAGGGCTTTGTAAAGGTGGATCCGCCGATTCTGACTGGAAGTGCTCCGGAAGGTACAACAGAGCTTTTTGCTACGAAATATTTTGATGAGGATGCCTATCTGTCACAAAGCGGTCAGCTTTATATGGAAGCGGCAGCGATGGCACTGGGTAAAGTATTCTCATTTGGTCCGACATTCCGTGCGGAGAAGTCAAAAACTAGGCGCCATTTGATTGAATTCTGGATGATAGAACCAGAGATGGCTTTCTATCAATTCGATGATAATTTAAAAGTGCAGGAGGAATATGTTTCTCATATTGTCCGCTCTGTTTTGGAAAATTGCGGACTGGCCCTCAAGACACTTGAGAGAGATACAGCTAAATTAGAAAAAATTAAAGCGCCTTTCCCGCGCATTACGTATGATAAGGCGATTGAATTCCTTCATAAAGAAGGCTTTACTGATATTGAATGGGGAGACGACTTTGGGTCGCCGCATGAAACAGCAATCGCTGAAAGTTTCGATATGCCTGTATTTATCACCCATTATCCAACATCTCTTAAGCCATTCTACATGCAGCCAGATCCTGAGCGTCAAGAGGTCGTATTATGTGCAGACCTTATTGCCCCAGAAGGGTATGGGGAAATAATTGGCGGTTCAGAGAGGATTCATGACTATAGCAAGCTTGAAGCGAATATCGCGGAACACGGGCTGGATGAAGAAGCCTATAAATGGTATATGGATTTAAGAAAATACGGTTCTGTTCCGCATTCAGGCTTTGGCCTTGGTCTTGAACGGACTGTAGCATGGTTAAGCGGAGTTGAGCACGTCAGAGAAACGATTCCTTTCCCTCGTCTGCTTAACAGATTATATCCATAAAAGTTTAGTTTTTCTCAGGTTATCCATGGCTTTTGCCTTGGATAACTTTTTTTGTCGCATTTGACTAAGAAGGATGGAACTCTCTTATTTTTCCACCCTTGTATAGCATACTCGCGGCCGTCTATTTCTGTTATACTTATACTGAGGTGTCGATTCATATGAAAAAAAATCAATTATATGCATGGTTCAAGGAAGGAAACATAACGGTTCCATCCTTTTTGCTTGTACATTACAGAACGTTGGGGTTAAATGAACAGGAGCTTGTGCTGTTGCTTCAGCTTCAAAACTTCATTGATAAAGGTCAACCCTATCCGGCACCTTCGCAGTTATCCGAAAGAATGTCACTGCAGGAAGAAGATTGTGCTTTCATGATTCAGAAGTTAATCCAAAAAGGCTACATCCACATAGAAGGGGAGAACAACCAAGAGTACTATACTCTTGATTCACTTTATGAAAAAATGCTCGATTGTTTTTTGAAGATGCAAAATAAAATTGAAAATGAAGAGACGGCAGAAACGGCCAGCAGTCTTTATACGGTTTTTGAAAAAGAATTTGGAAGGCCGCTCTCACCATTTGAATGTGAAACCTTGGCCATGTGGATGGAGGATGATCATCAGCCGGACATAGTCAAGGCAGCTTTAAAGGAAGCGGTTGTTTCCGGAAAACTTAATTTCCGGTATATCGACCGGATTCTTTTTGAATGGAAAAAGAGCGGGATAAAAACTCTTGAACAAGCCCGGGACCATTCCCAGAAATTTCGGGCATATCAGCGAAGAGATAAAAGAGAGGCCCCTGAGGAACCGTTGAAAGATGTGCCTTTTTATAATTGGCTGGAACAGTGATACGCTTTAAAGGAGAAATAGTATGTTGAACAAAACTCAGATTCGGTTTTGCCTTGATAAAATGGGGGAAATGTTTCCTGATGCCCATTGCGAATTAAACCACTCCAACCCCTTTGAATTGGTTATAGCGGTGGCTCTTTCGGCGCAATGTACGGATGTACTCGTAAATAAGGTAACGAAGGATTTATTCCAGAAATATAAAACCCCTGAAGATTATTTGGCTGTTCCTCTTGAAGAGCTGGAAAACGATATCCGTTCAATCGGCTTATATAGGAATAAGGCAAAAAATATCCAAAAATTATGCCGGCTGCTTCTTGATGAGTATCATGGCGAAGTCCCAAGAGATCGGGATGAAATGACTAAGCTTCCGGGAGTAGGGCGCAAAACAGCGAATGTTGTTGTTTCAGTCGCTTTTGATATCCCTGCCATTGCTGTGGACACTCATGTGGAGAGGGTGTCTAAAAGACTGGGGATCTGCAGGTGGAAGGACAGTGTACTGGAAGTTGAAAAAACATTGATGAACAAAGTTCCGAAAGAGGAATGGTCTGTGACACATCACAGGATGATATTTTTTGGCAGATATCATTGCAAGGCCCAATCTCCGCAATGCGGCGAATGCCCTTTACTTGAAGTGTGCAGGGAAGGAAAGAAAAGAATGAAACGGAAAAGGGACGGGAAATGACTATAAGTAATCTCGAGGTTCCGTACTTCATATTTCATCCTTTCTTTTATGAGGAGCCATCAGTTCTTTTGAACCCTGCCCTTTTTCAGGAATGGCAGAACAAGAGTCTGGAAGGTTATTTTCCTTATGAAATTCTGTATTATCTTGAAAGGGATGCCTATAGACCATGGACTCATGTACAGGGACATGTTCCGGAACTTTTGCTTCAGTGGAAGCAGCTGAAGGAAATTTGTTTACAGTATCATAAGAACCGTCAAAGTCAGAAGGCAGGGAATTTGCTCAAGCAGGGGACAGCGCTTTTTATTTCTGCCCTATTTTGGATGAATCGGAAGCCTGTTGATTTCGCAGATTTTGACAATGATTTGGTAAACCTCACGTATAAACCATTTAATGCAAATGAGCGGCTGCAATTTATTTTAAAGTATCCTAACTTATATCCTGCTTTTATTCAGGTGGGGGAGCTTTTTCTTGAGTTGGAAAAAAGTTTTTCCATTATGGAAATAAAAAGAAAATAGACCGATAAAAAAGCCTGAGCGATTTCGCTCAGGCTTTTTTGCAGGGGATTAATTGCTATCATCATTTGGATCTGAATCTTGGCCGCCTTCTTGCTGAGTATCCCCAGGATTGCTGCCAGTATCATTTCCATTTCCCCGATTGTTATTGTTTCCATTATTTTCATTTCTGCTGTTATTATTACCGTTGTTTATATTGCCATTGTTGTTCCCGTTATTGCCGTTATTTTCATCAGGACTGCCATTGTCAGGAGCAGGAAGTCCATTATTTTGATCGTCCTGGTTGCTGTTATCTCCGGCTGGATTTTCATTTTCATTCTCATTTTCATCCGGTTCTTCCGCTTCTTGCTCATTCTCATCCGGCTCTTCCATTTCTTCTTCATTTTCATCCGGCTCTTCCGCTTCTTCCTCGGTCTGTTCCGGAATCGTTACAGATTGCTTAGCCGGATCACTGCGCTGGCCATCTAATATAGCGGTAACACTGAAACTGTATTTTTTACCCGGCTGCGGATCTTTTATGCTGAAGGATGTATCGCCGGAAACAGACAATACTTGTTCCCCGCCGCCCTCAATGGAAACTTTTGTTTCAAAGTCAGGTGACCCCTCATCTGAATAATTCCAAGAACCATGAATTTCTTGTTTTTCTTCATCATAAGTGACACTGAAACCGCTTGGTCCTTTAAGCTTAGTGAATTCTTTTGTTACCTGGGTCGGTTCGTGGCCCTTAACAAAATACTCTGATGAAATGCGGTCCTTCGGTGTGTATTGATTAGCTTTTACGGCAGGATTAGATCCTTTTACAATATCCACTTTCACGACACTGTCCGGTTTTGTGAAATCTTTTGTTTCCTTTCCGGTGGCCATATGCTGCATGATATTTTTGAACAGGTATTTCGGAATCCGCTGTGAAGAATCACCAAGGTATTCCATTTTTTCTCCTGCTTTGTTTTCATAGCCTGCCCAAATGGCGACTGTGTAGTTCGTTGTATAACCTGTCATCCAGCTGTCTTTAACTCCGTTTGAAGGAATGTTATTTTGAGCTCTTTGTTCAGGTGTGAAATTAGTTGACCCTGTTTTTGCTGCTGCAGGAAGTCCTGGGACTTTTCCTAGGCGGCCGGTTCCATAATCTTCATTTAGAACACTTTTTAGCATATCCGTCACGATAAAAGCTGTAGAATCTTTCATAACGGCTTTGGATTCCACTTTATTTTTAATGGTTGTCTTATCACGAAGGACGATTTTCGAAACAGTATGCGGTTTGTTATAGATACCTTCATTACCGAATGAGCTCATCGCACCGGCAAGTTCAAGAGTTGAGATATCCTTTCCACCGCCAATGGCAGCTGATTCAACCATATCTTGAGGGAAAGGGATGCCCAGTCCGACCGCGAATTCTCTAGCCCTGTCCAGACCAACTTCTTGAAGTGCTTTTAAGGCCGGTATATTCAGAGATCGTGCAAGCGCCTCTCTGGCCGTTACAGTTCCGTAATGGCTTCCTGAAGCGTTTTTAAGCGGAGTGCCATTACTGTAAGAATAAGGTTCGTCCTTGATTGGCTGATACGTAGACCAGTTTAGATATTCTACAGCCGGACCGTAATCGATAATCGGCTTAATGGTAGAACCTGGTGAGCGCTTGGCATCAGTCGCAAAGTTGAAGCCGCGCTTTACTTTCGTGTTTCTGCCGCCGCCGATTGCCTTGATTTCACCTGTTTTAGTGTCAAGCAGGGTGATACCAGCCTGTAGTTTTTCGCTAGGATATTTTATAATATCATTGCTGTTCAGCAGTTTGTATACATACTCCTGTGCATCCTTATCGATGGTGGTATGAACTTCTAGACCATCTGTAAAAATGTTATAGTCGCCCATTCCTTGTACTTCTTCAATGACTTGGTCAATATAGGCATCGTATGGTGTAGTATCTATTTGACTTGTGTCTTTTTCGATAATCCCCTGCATGACAGGGATGGCTTGCGCTTTCTTCATTTCTTCTTCACTGATGAATCCATGTTTGTTCATCAGGTGAAGAACTACATCCCGCCGTTCTTTCGCCCGTTCAGGGTGGGTATACGGATTATATCTTGAAGGGCTTTGAGGCAGTCCGACAAGCAAAGCAATTTCATTTGTTTCAAGATCTTTTAATTCTTTCCCGTAATAGGTTCTGGAAGCAGTCAAAATACCATTTGCACGGTTGGCAAAGAATATTTTATTGACGTACATTTCAAAAATTTCTTCTTTTGTATATTTACGTTCTAATTGAAGGGAAAGCCACATTTCCTGAACTTTCCTTTTAATGGTCTTGTCAGGTGTCAAATAAGAACGCTTGACAACTTGCTGTGTAAGGGTGCTGGCTCCTTGAGAACCAAATCCGCTGGTGAAATTCGCCAGGACAGCACCGCCTAAGCGGCGAAAGTCAATTCCGGAATGCTCATAAAATCGAACATCCTCTGTGGCAAGAAAAGCATTTTCTACTTTTTTTGGTATGTCTTCGTAGTTCACATAGTCACGATTTTCTGTACCGAGTTCAGCCAATACTTCTCCGTTGCTGTCTAATATTTTAGAAGAAACCGGATCTTTAAGCAGCTTCTCATCCAGCTCAGGTGTACCGCTGACATAGTAGGCGAAAGTTGCTCCGCCTGCAATCAGTCCGATAATGCCGATTGTCAGCAGAATGAGAATGACACGTTTGAACAGATTCCTTGGCTTTTTCGATTTTTTGCCGGAATTATTTTTAGGCGCATTTTTATCACTAGATTTTGCTGCCATTTTCCGGCGTTCTTCTCTTGTTTTATATTCTTCAGCCATTACAGCTACCTGCCTTTCTAAAACAAACTATTCATGTTCCTTGATCAGTAAATCTATTACCTTAATATAGTCAATTCTTGGCTGAAAGCCAAGCGGAATTTTCCATGAGTTTTCAATAACCTCCGTTAAGCTGATTGATTTTCGGCCGCCTTCTTTCATTCTTTGCCAAAAAGAAGAGAGATGGACTGCTTCCATCAAATAGAGGTCATCTGTTAAGGAAAATCGGATAATAACAAAAGCAATGCCTCCTTGGCTGACAACGTTATTCATATGGATCACTTGGTGCTCATGAAAGTTCTTTAATGGGAAAGAACTTGTATTTCTCGTCTCTTTCGCCTCGAAATCAATATATCGGCCTTTGTATACGCCATTATAGTCTGTCGTGGACGCCTGCTTGAAATACGCTTCTTTGATGACGGCAGCACTTCGTTTAGGATAATGCACATTAACGATTTGAATTGGTGTAGGCTTTTTATGGATGACGGCAATCCCATTGGCAAGATAGTACTTGTTTGTTTCGTTAAGGTCGTCTTCCAATGTTTTTCCGCGATTGCTGTAACTCATTTTTTTGGGCAGGCGATTTTGTATCTCCTTAGGTTTCGAAAGAAATTTTCGTCCATTAGGATAGTGAAAGGCCAAAATACCCCCTCCTTTTTTTTACCTATCTATGATAGCAAAAAAAGTAAGAGAAAGGTGAATAAAATGAACTTTTCATTCCTTTTGTGACGTTTATTTGACAACAATATCACCAGCTGCTGAAAACGGTTATACAGGCAAAAAAGAAGGCGGGGAGGTCAGGCGATAAAGAATACCGAAAAGAAATGAATTTTATGGGAGCAATATATAAGAATAATAAAGGAATTCTATGCAGCCGGTATGGCCAGCCATTTTATTTTCTGCGTTTTTTTGTTCTTAAGAAACCCGGGAGCTATTTCTGTATAGCTAAAAAAACAGATGCAGCGTTTGCAGCACCTGTTTTTTTTAGCGACTTTATTCTGCCGGGCGGTTCTCGCCAGTAAGTTTTGGATTTCCTTGGCCAGCTTTCGTTTTCGGAGGTTTCTGCTGCTTTTGCTGTTTCTGCTGTTTGCTGTCTTCCGATCTCATTTATTTCACCTCCCTTTATCATTATTCTTCTAAATGGCGGTAAGTATGTCGAAGGGGGATTGAAAAGATGATATTTCCACTTTCTTTGCCGAGACACTACTACTTTTGTCAAGGATGAAGGTCTGCGAAAAGGAAAAGCGAATAGTACAGGTATCAAGAGGAGGGATCGATATGGGTAAGAATTCCGAGGATACTCAAGAAATACAGGCAATGATAGATGAGATTAGTGCCAGTCTTGACCGGTTGGAAAAGGAATACTTGCATACGGTTAATTTCAAACGCTGTAAGATGTGGGCAGAACAATATTCTTTAATACATGCCGCCCAGGAAGCGATCGATCAAGCGGAATCCTCGTTAAATTGGGTCATTGGGGGGAGCCATCCTCTTTCTGAAAAACCGAATCGAAAAGAGCTGTCAATCAAGGCGGAACCTAAATTAGGATATTGATGCAATTCCAACTATTAATTAAAATAAAGCTGTTGGTATTATAGGTGATTTACCGGGATAATATGAGGCGTATGGTTTGCTTAATGTCCCCGTGTTGACCCAAATTAAAAGTATAGTGAAGGGGGAATAAGACTGCCCGCTGCTGCGTCCTAAAACGAAGGACACTTCTCAAAAAAATTCTTTGTAAGAAAATACAACGGATCTTTGAATCCTATACTTTTAATTATGCAGCCTAAAATGGCTGCATTTTCTTTTGTACAGCAATAAATTATAATAAAAGAAACAGGGAGGGACAGCCATGGAACAGCATAAGGAGCTTCATAAGCTGACGAAAAAACTTTTGGACTATACGAGGTCTATTGATGAAAAATATGAAAACGTAAGAAGCGATGGCAAAGAACCTGATTTTTATTCAGAGGTTAAACCATTTGCTGACCAGGTAATCGATGACTGCAAGACTTGGGAAAAAGGGATGAAAGGCTGGATGGCTAAGGAAAGTTTCCGTCATCTGTACCCGAGCCAAATCGAACAGACAGCAGGCAATTTAGCAGATGTAGCTGTTCAATGTTTTTTTCCAAAAACTAGTTATAAAAGATTTAAAAGCCATATTCAATCAGTCAGGTTTATTCTTCAAAATACAGAGGATGAAATATCTAAAAAAGTGGAAGAGGAATAAGAATCGTTCACTAAAGCTGGAGGCTATACATATTTTATAGAAGTGAATGTGTTAGAGAGGAGGGTTTGCAAGTGTTTAGACCAGAAAGCAATAACGGTTACCTTCTTCCTGATATGCAGGGTTACGGAAATAACTTCCCATCGCAACATGCATATATGCCTCCTGCGGCAAATTATGGACCGATGCTGCCTTATCCTATGCCTTATAATCACCATGATCCATCTATGCAGCCCCAGCCATTTCCAATAGAAAATCATTATAATCCTGCCTCTTCCGTGCATAATCAGCCGGCACAGAATCCGTATCAATCTTATCCTCAGCCGGCACAGCCTGTCGGAATGATGATGCAGGGCCAAATGGGGCCAGCTGTGAATACTGGTCTTCCTTTATCTCCTAAGGGGCCGTCACAAGTGAATTTTTTTGAAAATCCCCTGCAGTCATCAGTGAAAAGTGCAAAACAATTCCAGCCGCCATCTTACAGTCATCCCTATCCAAAGCAGCAGTTTATGCAAAAACAGCCGTCAGGATTCAAAACGGTTATAAACCAGTTTAAAACCCAGGACGGATCGATTGATGTGACAAAGATGATGAACACCGCTGGCCAGATGATGAGCACCTTCACTCAGGTATCCAGCATGGTTAAGGGAGTAGGCAGTTTCTTTAAAATAGTATAAAAGAAAGCAGGCTGTCTGAGTCGGCCTGCTTTCTTCTATGAGGGGAACGAAGAGGTGAGGCATTGCCCAGTTTTATGAATCCTCAATTCGTATTTGATTCCCTTTCTTTTTTGGAAGGAATAGACGAAGTACTCCATCTTTGTGGCTCGCCCTGATTTTTTGGTCATCGATCGGTCTTGCCAGCCTGATGGTTCTGGAGGTTACACCGGAAGAGTGATGCCTGTGAAACAACCCTTGATTTTGGTTGATCTGTTCAGCGGTTTCTTGATGCTGAATGGAAATGGTGACCGCCTGCGGCAGAAGTTCAATGTTGATTTGTTCTTTTTTTACTCCGGGAATGGCCGCGACGATCATATAACCAGCCTCATTCTCGGATAATTCTGTTTGGAAGCCCCGTGCCGTTGCTGATGAGCCGAAGAAATGATCCAAAGACTGCAGAATTCCTTTTCCGGGCCTCTTATCGGTAAACAGCCGGTCCATTGAATTCATGAATTGGCTGAAGGGGTGTTGGGCATGATTAAGACTTTTATTATTATGCTTATCTGAAGAGGACATCGTGCTTCTCCTTTCAAATCGAATCTGCATTCACATATTCAGCCTATGTCTGAATGACGGGAATGGTTCATGGCACGCTGTTTATACAAAAGAGATAGTGGGAACATATTAAAGAAAATCCAGAAGGAATGAGGGGTAAATATGCCACAGGCAAAACAGCTTTCGTATACGGACAGCGGGACTGGAGATGTTCTTTTGCTGATTCACGGTTTTTGCGGCAGTCAGAAATATTGGCAAAAAATTGTACCATTACTGAATCAGGATTTCAGGGTCATCACGGTAGATTTAAGAGGACATGGCACAAATAATGCTGTTGGAGAAAGCTTCACGATTGAAGATTTAGCTAAGGACATTGCTGCATTTCTGTCGGAAGAAGCCATAGAGAAGCCGGTTGTCTTCGGTCATTCTCTCGGGGGTTACACAGCTCTTGCGATGGCTGAATTATATCCTGATCTTCTGCGCGGTTTTTCGCTTGTTCATTCTACAGCATATCCGGATGATGAGCAGGGAAAAGAGGAGCGGATGAGATCCATTCAGACAATTGAGGAAAATGGGATGACAGTATTTGTTGATAATCTTGTTCCAAAGCTATTTGCCGACTCTGATTCGCCTGAACAGCAAGAAGCGGTTCAACTGGCCAAACAGATTGGTTTAGAAACGGATAAGGAGGCGGCTGTCCAAACCTTGCTGGCAATGCGTGACAGAAGAGACAGAAATGATGTGTTTCAGAATACGAATCTGCCTGTGCTGCTTGTAGCGGGAAAAAAGGACAAAGTCATTGCTCCTGAAAAGACATTCTCTGTGAAAAGGCCGAATATAAAGGAAGCTGTATTGGAAGAAAGCGGACATATGGGAATGCTGGAAGAACCTGAGAAGCTGGCGGAAACCATCAGGAATTTTGTTCATTCCTTATAAGCAGACAGCAGGAGACTGAGTTTCCTGCTTGAGATGGCCTTTTGTCTTTTTGAGATTTTTTTAGGTATTTTATGGACTGATTTTAAGCAAAATGCTCTTCGAGTATTCTATTTTAGACCATAGCCGAAGCTTGCCATGTCCAATTGGCAAGCTTCTTTAAATTCATAGCAGCAAAAGTAAGCATCGCCTGCATGGACAATTTTTTAATGATCCTGTGGTACAAGTTGCTCTATTGTAATCATTTCAATTTGTTCACGTTCACTTATTTGATTTTTCGGCACCCTATCCATTCACCTCTGATTTAGTGCAGCCGGCGACTCCTGCGGGAAAAGCGTGAAGGCCGATACCCCGCAGGAGCAAAACGACGAGGAGGATTGGGCCACGCCCGCGGAAAGCGTCCGCCGAAACTAGGCAAACTCGAAATTTCTAGTTTGTCAACAGTCTGCAGCAGGAGACTTAGTTTCCTGTCCTTTTTTGTGCAAGATTTCTGGATAATAATAGTTTCCTCTTTTTTATCGAACGTTTATTCGTTAAAATAGGAGATAGAGGTGAGTACATGAAACTTCGTAAGAATTTACAGGAAATGATCTTGGAATTGAAAACAGAACAAAGCTGGAAAGAAAATATTGTACACTGGCATGAATTGGATGCTAAAAGCGCCATGACTGTTCCTTTTCCTGAAAATATAGATAATAAAATTATTGAGGCACTGGGCAGGAGAGGAGTTAAAGAGCTCTATACCCATCAGGCGACAGCTTATATGAATGCTTCCCAAGGCAGAAGTCTTGTTGCCGTAACTCCGACAGCATCAGGAAAGACATTATGCTATAACCTTCCTGTCCTTCAAAAAATAATGGAAGATGAATCTTCGAGAGCTCTGTATATCTTCCCGACCAAGGCGCTGAGCTATGACCAAAAAAGTGAACTGAATGAAATGATTACAGAGATGGATGCAGCGATTAACAGTTATACATATGACGGGGACACGCCATCCAATATCAGGCAAAAAATCAGGCAGGCCGGTCACATTGTGATCACGAATCCGGATATGCTGCATTCAGGAATTTTGCCCCATCATACCAAATGGGTTTCCCTGTTCGAAAACTTAAAATATGTCATTATTGATGAATTGCATATCTACCGGGGCGTTTTTGGCAGCCATACTGCTAACGTTATCAGGCGCCTGAAACGCATTTGCCAGTTCTACGGGAGTGATCCTGTATTCATCTGTACATCTGCAACGATTGCCAATCCTAAAGAGCTGGCAGAGAATTTAACGGAAAAAGATATGGTGCTGGTTGATAATAATGGTGCACCAAGCGGAAAAAAACATTTTGTCTTTTATAATCCGCCGGTGGTCAATAAAGCGTTGAACATTAGAAGAAGCTCTGTCTTGGAGGCCAGGAAGCTGGCTATGGAGTTTCTGAGGAACAAAATCCAGACCATTGTGTTCGCAAAGAGCCGGGTGCGGGTAGAAATATTGCTTAGTTATCTGCAGCAGCTAGTCTCAAAACAGCTTGGCCCTAAGTCCATTCGGGGCTATAGGGGAGGATATCTCCCAAAACAGAGAAGAGAAATTGAAAAGGGCCTGCGTGAAGGAAGCATTTACGGAGTTGTATCAACGAATGCTTTGGAACTCGGGGTTGATATTGGACAGCTGCAAGTATGCATCATGACTGGCTATCCGGGGTCTATTTCGAGTGCCTGGCAGCAGGCAGGAAGAGCCGGGAGGCGGCATGGAGAGGCTTTGATTATCATGGTAGGAAGTTCTAATGCTCTCGATCAGTATATGGTGCAGCATCCGGATTATTTTTTTAACCGGAATCCTGAAACGGCAAGGATTAATCCAGATAATCTTGTCATACTGGTCGATCATATTAAATGTGCAGCGTATGAGCTCCCTTTTAAAAAAGGCGAAAGCTTTGGGAAATGCGAAATTGCGGACATTTTGGAATTCCTGACAGAAGAGCGTGTTCTCCATCAAAACGGGGATAAATGGTATTGGATGAATGATGCATTTCCGGCAAGCAATATCAGCCTGCGTTCAGCTTCCCAGGAAAATGTTGTGATTATCGATCAGACAAATACTCCTCACAACTTAGTCATTGGTGAGATGGACCGCTTCAGTGCGATGACTCTGCTTCATGACGAGGCGATTTACCTGCATCAGGGAACACAGTATCAAGTAGAGTATTTAGATTGGGAGGAAAAGAAAGCTTACGTCCGTGAAGTGAACGTTGATTACTACACGGATGCGAACCTTGCCGTGAATCTGTCCGTCCTTGAAGTAGACAGGCAGAAAACGTTTCGGTCTACGGAAGCGGCATTTGGCGATGTTTCGATTGTTGCGATTCCTACAATCTTTAAAAAAATTAAATTCGAGACACATGACAATATTGGTTCTGGCCCGATTACCCTTCCGGAGGTGGAGCTACATACGAGCTCTGCAATGATATCTGTGGAAACCGGGATGTTTGAATGGGATGAAAACAGGATGGAGCAGGGGCTGATCGGCGCAGCACATGCCCTGAATGCCATGATACCGCTCTATGTTATGTGTGACGCATATGACATTCATGTTTATCCGCAAGTAAAGGCATCCCATAATGATAAACCGACTATTTTTATTTATGACAGCTACCCTGGAGGGATTGGCTTAAGCCAGAAGGTATATGAAAATACAGAACTTATTCTGAACGAAACAAGGTCAATGATTGAAAATTGTCCTTGTGAGAATGGCTGTCCTTCCTGTATCGGAACTGATACGGCTACAAAGACGGCGAAACGGGATGCCATCCGTCTTCTGCGATTATTCTGCCAGGAGCATAGTGAAATATAAGATTAAGGTAGGGTGAAGGAGAATTGTCTTTAAAAAATAAACTAAGCCGCCTGAAAACGCATATGAATCTTGAAGCAATGCCTGCAGCTCCTGCTCCTGCTGAGGTATTTGCTGGAGTGGAAGTGCCGTTTAAGGATAAATGGCTTACGAACCATACCAGGGTATACAGTCTGGATGGTTCCTATTGTTTTATCAGGGAAGTCCGATATCCGCTGCAGCACAGACATGGCCATTATTCATTTTCAGATCTGGAAAAAATTATCTCAGCTTGGAATACATCGTCGTTAGAGCACCCTCTTTCTTCTAAAGGGAATAAAATAGATGAACTGTTCTTTTTTGATACGGAAACTACAGGGCTCGGCGGAGGGACGGGCAACCAAATTTTCATTCTAGGCTACGCCTTTTTTGATAAGGACAGCATTGTGGTCAGGCAGCATATTCTGCCTGAACCAGGGAATGAAATTCCTCTCTATCACAGTTTTTTGGAGCAAGTCAATTATGAAACGCTTGTGACTTATAATGGGAAAGCATTTGACTGGCCCCAGTTAAAAACAAGGCATACCCTGATTAAGGAACATGTCCCCAAACTTCCTGACTTTGGGCACTTTGATTTGTATCATGCTTCCAGAAGACTGTGGAAAAATAAGCTGGAACGGGTGAAATTGTCTGCTGTTGAGAAGGAAATAATGGGGGTGGTCCGTGAAGATGACATCCCCGGCTATTTGGCTCCGATGATTTATTTTGATTTTGTGGAAAGAAAAGATCCTGAGATCCTTTTTGGCATACTGAAGCATAATGAATGGGATGTCCTGTCATTGATCACGCTGTATATCCATCTATCAAGGCAGATTTTGCAAATGGATGGATATAATGAGGAATCGATAGAAATCGCCAACTGGCTTTCCTATTTAGGCAGAAAGGCAGAAGCGGGGCAGTCATACGAGGAGATAATCAAAAAGGGAAATATTTCTGACAGAATGGCTGCCAGTCATGCACTGGCTTTTCAGAAAAAGCGAGAGGGCCGATATGAATCAGCTTATGAGTTATGGTCATTAGTTGCAGCGGATGGGAACGACATGCAGAGAATGGAAGCTGTCATCGAATGTGCCAAGCTGCTTGAACATCAATTTAAAAAGAACCAAGAATGCCTGGTCTTTGTTTCTGCAGCATATCAGGCATCAGCTCAATATAAGGAAGGCAAGAAATTGCAAAAGTATCGAGAAGATTTACTGAAGAGACAGGAGCGGCTGAAGAAGAAATGTTTAAAATGGACATAGGCGGAAGCCTGCCTGCATTCGACAAATAGATGACTGTATACCCCGCGCTTGTCAAAATAGGTATTTTCCTTAGTACATGTTCACCTAAGGATTCATAACCTACTAATGAAGACAGCACATTTATAATTGAGAAAGGGGAAAACTTTTCATGTTTAATAATCAAAGAAATTGTTCGAAAGGTGCGGTAGGCGGAGCAGGCTTTCCAATGGGGGGCGGATTTCCTCAAGTAGCGGGTGCTTCAACAGGCTTTGATCCTATGGCGGGCGGCTTCGGCGGCTTTCCGATGGGAGGACCGTCTCAGGTTGCCCCGACTCAGGTTGCCCCTGCACAGGTATCTCCAACCCAGCATCAGGTAAATACTAATGTTTTTAATACAGTCGTTCCGCATGTGCATCCTTCTCATACTACAACTGTAAACAAGCAAATCTTCACTCACAAGCATTTCTTCCCGCATACGCAGTCCGTTGTGAATGAATGCTATAATCAGCATATGATTTGTAAAATGCCGCACCACAATCCTTGCTGCGGCCCGCACGGATTCTAATTATTTTGGAGAGGCTTAGCTTTTTTGCCTCTCTATACATAGCAGATAGGGTGAAAGGTTTATGAAAGTTTTATATGTGACTGGGTATAAGGCCTTTGAATTCGGGATCTTTAAAAATGATCATGAAGCTGTTCCGTTTATTAAAAAAGCAATACGCGGACGTCTGGAGACTCTCGTGGAAGACGGACTGGAATGGGTCATTATTTCTGGGCAATTAGGCACGGAGCTCTGGGCCGCTGAAGTAATTTTAGAAATGAAAGAAGAGAATGAACAGCTGCATTTAGGCATTATTACACCATATTTAAATCAAGAGGAAGGGTGGAACGAAACGAATCAGGATTTTTATCGAACATTAATAAGTCAAGCTGATTATACAGACGCCATTTATAAAAAGAACTATGAAGGTCCTTATCAATTAAAGGCGAAAAATCAGTTTATGGTCCAAAAAAGTGATGGGATGCTCATTGTCTATGATACGGAAAGAGAAGGATCACCTAAGTTTGCTCTGTCAGAAGCCCAAAAAAGAAAAGAAAAAGACGGGTATCCGATTTTTTCTATTACATTCGATGATCTTCAGCAGGCTGCTGAAGAAGACCGGTGGGCAGAGTAATCAGAACCTGTAAAAAGCAGTCCTATCAGGACGAAAATCCAGAATAAAATAGCGAAACCTTCTTTTTCGGATGATGTTTCATTGACAAATGGGCTGAGATTTGAAAAAATAATATAAAATATTGATGAATTGGCGAAAGTGTTGAGGTGACGTCTTATGTTGTCTGATAAGATCAAGTTAACGGCAAAAGATATTCTTGAAAAAGATTTTAAAACAGCAATGCGCGGATATAAGCCGGAAGAAGTAGATCAATTTCTTGATTTGATTATAAAAGACTATGAAGTGTTTTATCAGGAAATCGAAGATCTCAGACAGGAAAATCTCAGATTGAAAAAACAGTCTGAAGACCTGACGAAAAGGCCAAGCCAGCCGGCTCCTTCCGTGACACCGGGGACTACAAACTTTGATATCCTGAAACGTCTGTCAAACCTTGAAAAACATGTGTTTGGCAACAAATTGTACGATTGAGAAAGTATCTTCGGGAAAAAAGTATTTATTCCCATTGAGTTTTTTATGCAATTCAGTTATACTCAATAATGTTGTGTTAAACGTTCGGGTAATTGCTGCAGCCTTTGTGCTGTAGAGGAAAGTCCATGCTCGCACGGACTGCGATGTCCGTAGTGTTCGTGCCTGGCGAAAAAATAAGCCAGGGCAGCAGTGATACTGCTGACGGCCGGGAAAACACCTAAGTTCTCAGGATATGGTGTGAATACCTATAAAAGTGCCACAGTGACGGAGCTTTTCCAGAAATGGAAAAGGTGGAACGAGGTAAACCCCACGAGCGAGAAACCCAAATTAATGGTAGGGGCGCTTTCTTTCTCGGAAGTGAACGAGAAGAAGGACAAAGGCTTCATGCCTTTGTAGATAGATGATTACCGCCGAAGTACGAGACTTATCGTCGTTTGCAGTACTGAGGAACAAAACATGGCTTACAGGACGTTTCATACACATTCCTTATTGAATGACAGACTCTCCCGAATGGGGGAGTTTTTGTTTTCTAGTATGTTTTATTTTTGGGTAAACAGGAAATAACGTGTTTTTGTATATAAACCGGTTACCCTGTATAATGCAATTTGATGAGAATGTTTGGCAGGTATTGAGCTGAAAATGAAAGCAAAGTGCAAAAAATCAGCACATATGGTATGGTAACCGAAGGGTTCAGCCAGTCCACTTGTTATAAATCATAAGGCAGAAAAGTGCTGTATACATAAAGCCGCGAAAGGGAATCTTTTTATAGATTCGATAAGAGCAGGGACGCCGAATTTCAAAAAAGAAAAGAGTTCCAGGGGTTCAGTCATAGTGTATCGGGTCTCGTGAGTGTGAGCGGCTGGATTTTTGCTGACTGAAGCCCTGTGTGAATAGGAAAGCAGGTAGATGTATGAGACAACAATACGATATTATCGCGACAACGGCTATGGGCTTGGAGGCAATCGTTGCCAAAGAGGTCCGTAATCTTGGATATGAGTGCACCGTGGAAAATGGAAAAGTGATGTATAAAGGTGATGAAAGCGCCATTGCCCGTTCTAATCTTTGGCTGCGCAGTGCTGACCGGATTAAAATCAAAGTAGGCGAATTTAAAGCATATTCATTCGATGAGCTTTTCGAAAAGACGAAGGCGCTGGATTGGGAAGATTATCTGCCAATCGATGCAGAATTTCCTGTAAGCGGAAAATCGGTCAAATCTAAATTGTACAGTGTTCCGGACTGTCAGGCGATTGTGAAAAAAGCGATTGTGAACCGGATGAAGAATAGGCATAAGCAAGTAAGCTGGTTCGCTGAGAATGGTCCCTTATTTAAAATTGAAGTGTCCATTCTTAAAGATACGGTGACACTTACGTTGGATACAAGCGGAACCGGATTACACCGTCGGGGCTATCGAACCGACCAGGGGGAAGCCCCAATCAAGGAGACATTGGCAGCTGCTCTTGTCATGCTGACAAATTGGAATGCTGACAAGCCATTCATTGATCCCTTTTGCGGCTCTGGAACCATCCCGATTGAGGCAGCGCTTATTGGACAGAACATAGCCCCTGGCTTCAACCGTGAATTTGTTTCAGAAGCATGGGGATGGATGGGGGAAAAAGTTTGGGAAGAGGCACGGATGGAAGCTGAAGATTTAGCTAAATATGATCAGCCTCTTGATATAACTGGATCTGACATTGATCATCGCATGGTTGAAATAGCAAATGCGAACAGTTTTGAAGCTGGACTGGGTGATTTAATCCGTTTTAAACAAATGCAGGTGCGGGACATCTCAACTAGAAAAGAATATGGTGTGATTGTTGGAAATCCGCCATATGGTGAAAGACTGGGCGAAGAGAAAGCAGTGGAGCGAATGTACCGGGAAATGGGTCAGGCTTTTTCAAGTCTTGATACGTGGTCTATCTATATCATCACTTCTCATCCGAATTTTGAGCAGCTGTATGGCAAACCGGCAACGAAGAAACGCAAGTTGTTTAATGGGTTCATCCGGACGGACTACTATCAATATTGGGGAAAAAGAAAGCCAAGAGAAAATTAAAGGTTTCTTCGAATCTCTGCAGAAATGTTTTGGATAAGGCAGCGCTTTTTTAATTGGCTGAAAATATCCTAAGAATTCATGCTGTATAAGATAAGGGAAAAGATTAACAGGGTGCCGCACCCTAAAGTTAGAGTTCAAAATCTAACTTTAGGGGTTCGGCACCCAAATGTTTTTTTTAAGAAGAAAGAAGCAAGAGGGAACAACAGAGCTGAAGGCCGGTTCTTCAAAAGAAACTCTGTTCTCCAGGCTGTCAGGCTCCTGAAAAAAAGGAACTTAAGTCATGAAATACACTTTCTTATCCCGATATAAAATTAAAAGATGAATCCGCTGTCATTCCCCTGATATTTCATCGTTTCCATCCTTGCTTATCATTTCCTATTCTGTTATGCTATAAGTGAATTATTTTTGTTCATAATATAAGGTACATAAGTATTAAGCTTTTGATCCTCATATTCAAAGAGCAAGGATAGTAATACAATGTGTGGAAAGCACACTAGGAGGCAGCAATAATGGAACAAGGTAAAGTAAAATGGTTTAACGCAGAAAAAGGTTTTGGATTTATCGAGCGCGAAGGCGGAGACGATGTATTCGTACATTTCTCAGCAATCCAAGGCGAAGGCTTCAAGACTCTTGAAGAAGGCCAAGATGTAACTTTTGAAGTGGAACAAGGACAACGCGGACCACAAGCTTCAAACGTTCAAAAAGCATAATTGAATTGAACAGCCAAATAGGGCAGACCCTTTTTTAAGGGTCTGCTTTTTAATTTGGCAAAAAAGTTGACGGTATATCTAAATTAAAGGATAATAAAGTTTTGACTGTATATTAAAAAAAGAATTCTTGATTTTAGATATAACGCTAACAAAGGGGAGAACAATTTGGTTAAAACATTGCCTTTTCCGGTAACAAAAGAAGATTCGTTTTATGACAGGCTATCAGAATGGATTGGAGATGTTTTTTACGATATTCTTCCAGACAAGGGATTCGAGCTTCGTGATGAGCAGGTTTTCATGGCTTTTCAATTAGAGAAAGCTTTTAAAGAAAAGAAGGTCAGTTTTGCGGAGGCGGGCGTAGGAACTGGAAAAACGCTTGTGTATTTGCTGTATGCGATCTGTTATGCCAGGTATGCGAATAAACCTGCGATTATTTCCTGTGCTGACGAAACTCTGATTGAGCAGCTCGTAAAGGAAGGCGGGGATATCCAGAAGATTAAGGATGCCCTCGGTATCACAGTGGATGTCAGACTGGCCAAATATCATGACCAATATGTCTGCTTGAATAAACTGGACTATGCTGTAAACCATGAGGATTCAGAAGCTATTGATCAATTGTATGATGAACTCCCTAAATTTGTAATGGACCATTCTTCCATGGCCTCTTATACGCCATATGGAGACCGTAAACAATACCCTTATCTGAATGATGAAGATTGGGCCAAAGTAGGCTGGGACTCATTGCAGAACTGCTTTACATGTGAGAAACGCCAGCGCTGCGGACAGACCCTTTCCCGAGATCATTATCGGAAATCCACTGATTTGATTATCTGTTCTCATGATTTTTACATGGAACATATTTGGACGAAAGAAAAGCGAAAAAGGGAGGGCCAGCTGCCCCTTCTGCCTGAGCACAGCTGTGTTGTTTTCGATGAAGGACATTTATTGGAATTTTCTGCCCAAAAGGCTTTGACATATAAGGTTGGCGAAGAGACACTGGAGACCGTTCTGGAATTATTGTCAGGGAATGAAATTCAGGAAGAAACGCTGTATACAGTTGAGGATATAGTCGATATTAATTCTGAATTTTTCTCTGTATTAAAAACCGAAGCCATTCCAGTCAAAGGTTCCACTCGATTTGAAATCCCTGAATTGCCGAAAATCCGACAATTAGCTGCGAACCTTAAAGAAAAGATTGAAGAGCTGGAGGAAAAACTGGTTTTTGAATCTGAAATGTACACGATCAATGATTATGACCTGAAAGTAACAGAGGAATATTTAGAACAGCTGGGCTATTCGCTTTCGCTCTATTTGAAAAATGAGAAAGCCGTTGTCTGGTTTGAAGAAAACCAGGGAACGAGAACGCTTGTGATTATGCCGAGACTTGTGCAGGAAATCTTGAAAGAACAGGTTTTCTCTAAAAAAATTCCTTATATCTTTTCATCTGCGACATTATCAGATAATAAGTCCTTCCAATATATTGCTGACAGCCTTGGCATCTCAGATTACCTAAGTTTTTCTGTTGAGTCGCCTTTTGATTACGACGAGTCGATGAACATTAAGCTTCCTGCTTTTGATGAAAGTGACCGTCAGGCAAAGATGGCGTATACGATGGGAACAATAGAAGAAAATGAAGGACGCACACTTGTCCTCTTCCAATCACAGGAAGACCTTGAGTGGTTTAAGCAGACAGCAGAAAAAAGCAGTTTCCCGTTTTTCTATGAAGGAGATGCGGAAATTAGTGAAATTGTGAAGAAGTTTCAGGAAAATGAGCATTCTGTTCTTCTTTCTTATCATTTATGGGAAGGGCTTGATATACCAGGACCATCTCTCCAGAATGTGGTTATCTTCTCGCTGCCATTCCCGCCGCATGATCCCGTTTTTTCAGCAAAAAGAAAGGCTGCTTTACATCCGTTTGAAGAAGTAGATCTGCCATACATGCTGCTGAGACTGAGACAGGGGATCGGCAGGCTGATCCGTACTCAGGAGGATTCAGGATCTGTTCATATACTGCTGAACCAGAACCTTAACGAAAATGTCAGTAAGAAAATTCACGAAGTATTGCCTGCTGACGTACAATAGCGTGATGACCAAGGGTTTAACAAGCCCTTGGTTTTTTGTGTTTGAAGATTTGGCAGAATTTTCTGCGGTTTATGGTAAAATAAGAGGTGAAAGGGGGTCATATAAATGACTATGAATAACAAAAAGGCAGAACAAGAATTTCACGCTTATGTGAAAAAAATGGATTCATATAGGGAAGCGCTTGCCCTGATCGGCTGGGATTTAAGAACCGGCGCCCCGAAAAAAGGAATAAATCAGCGTTCTGAGGTAATCGGGACGCTTTCTTCTGAACTGTTCCATATGAGTACAAGTGAAGAAATGGCTCATTTCATTGCGGTCTTGTCACCTGATACGCTAAAATCCTCTTTATCACCGATTACAAATAAGATGATTGAAGAATGCAGGAAAGAATATGAACGGAATAAAAAGATTCCTGCTGATGAATATAAGGAATTTGTCATCCTGCAGTCTAAGTCGGAAAGCGCTTGGATGGAAGCGAAAGAAAAAGCAGATTTTTCTCTGTTTCAGCCATATTTAGAGAAAGTGGTGGACTATACAAGAAAATTTATTGATTATTGGGGATATGAAGATCATAAATATAATGTTCTTCTGGATCAATATGAACCTGGCATCACAGTGGAAGTTCTGGATAAGGTGTTTGCTGAACTTCGAATAAGTATAGTGCCTTTAGTGCAGGCAACAGCTGAGAGTAAAAACCACCCAAAAACCGATTTTCTCTATGACCGTTTTCCAAAAGAGAAACAGAGAGAGTTCAGTTATGAGATTCTGCGAGAGCTGGGATATGATTTTGAAGCAGGCAGATTAGACGAGACGGTACATCCATTCGCAACTGGCATCAATCGGGGAGATGTCAGAATTACGACCCGTTATGATGAAAATGATTTCCGCGGTGCTGTTTTCGGCACGATACATGAATGCGGCCATGCGATTTATGAACAGAATATCTCAACAGAATTAACAGGCACGCTGCTTGATTCAGGCACTTCTTATGGAATCCATGAATCACAGTCTCTATTTTTTGAAAACTTTATCGGCCGGAATCTTCATTTCTGGGAAAAGAACTATGCTTTGCTGCAGGAATATGCTCCAGATCAATTTAAGGGGATTGAGTTAGTTGAATTTTACAGAGGGATCAATGAAACGAAGCCTTCCCTGATCCGTGTAGATGCGGACGAACTTACATACACGCTGCATATCATGATTCGCTATGAATTGGAAAAATCCTTATTCAGCGGAGAGTTGGAAGTGAAAGACCTTCCCGAGGCATGGAACAAAAAATATAAAGAATACTTGGGCGTGACACCAGAACATGACGGGGTCGGCGTGCTGCAGGACATTCATTGGTCTGATGGCAGTTTCGGCTATTTCCCATCCTACGCATTAGGGTATATCTATGCCGCTCAAATCAAACAGGCCATGCTGAAGGATCTGCCAAATTTTGATTCATTGTTGGCAAAAGGTGATATAACACCAATTAGACAGTGGCTGAATGAGAAAGTTCATACATTCGGCAAAACGAAAAAACCTTTAGAAATTCTTGAAGCTGTAACGGGAGAAGGGCTGAATGCTCAGCACTTGATTACCTATCTTCAGGAGAAATATCAGACGATTTATCAGTTGCAATAATAGACAGCTGCGATTGATAAAAGCGAATATTAACTATAATATTTAAAGAAATATTCGTTTTTTTAACAAAATTCCTTTTCAAAAGAGGAGATTCCTGCTATAATTCAGATATCTTAATAAGCATTCACTCATATAATCGCAGGAATAGGGCCTGCAAGTTTCTACCGGATTACCGTAAATGATTCGACTATGAGTGGGGAATAATTCTGCTGGCTAAAGACTGCGCTATATTTGCTGATTGCGTCTATTCATGCCCGGGAACTATTGTCTCACTCTGGGGAGCGGCAATAGTTCCCGGTTTTTTGTTTTTATAAACTGTTTAAACGGGTCCTGCTGATTATGGATTGTATGCAGTTATTTTTTCTAACTTGGGAGGGGCAGCATGGAGCTTTTAAAACAAAAAATCATAGCAGAAGGACAAGCCTTATCTGAAAGTATTTTGAAGGTGGATTCATTTCTCAATCATCAAATGGATCCGGTGCTGATGAGGGAAATAGGAAAAGAGTTTGCAAGAAAATTTCAAGACAGCCAGGTTACAAAAGTGCTGACAATTGAATCTTCTGGAATTGGACCCGGGTTGATGACGGCTCTTGAACTTGGAGTTCCCATGATTTTCGCACGCAAGCGCAAATCTCTGACATTGACTGAAGACTTGCTGACTGCATCCGTGCATTCCTATACAAAGAAAGAAACAAATGAGATTACAGTTTCTAATAAATATATTGAAAAAGCAGACAAAGTTTTGATTATCGACGACTTTCTTGCCGTTGGGCAGGCTGCCAGGGGTCTTGCGGAAATTTGCCACCAGGTAGGAGCAGAAGTTGCCGGATTTGGGATTGTCATAGAAAAAGCTTTTCAGAATGGCGGGAAAGAGCTCAGGGAACAGGGATATAAAGTGGAATCACTGGCTAGAATTAAATCTCTTGAACCGGGGAAAATCGATTTTTTAAACACAGAGGTGATTCACAATGTCTAAACAGTCTCCTTATAAAATCGCTTCTCTCGGATTGCAGCATGTGTTGGCAATGTATGCGGGCGCCGTCATTGTTCCGCTAATTGTCGGTGGAAGCCTTGGGCTGCCAGCGGATCAGCTGACATATTTGGTTTCCATTGATATTTTAATGTGCGGTATTGCGACCATCTTTCAAGTATGGAAAAATAAATTCTTCGGCATTGGCCTCCCTATCATGCTTGGGTGTACATTTACTGCCGTTTTTCCGATGATTTCTATCGGAAAAGATTATGGGATTACCTCCATTTATGGAGCTATTATTGCTTCAGGAGTCATTGTTCTGCTTATCAGCCCGTTTTTCGGCAGGCTGGCGCGTTTTTTCCCGCCGGTGGTAACCGGATCGTTGGTAACGATCATCGGAATCACACTTATCCCTGTTGCCATCAACCATATGGGCGGAGGAGAAGGGGCAAAGGACTTCGGCTCATTAGAAAATATTTCTCTCGCTTTTGGAACTTTGCTGTTCATCATTTCGATTTATAAGTTTGCAAGCGGGTTTATCCGTTCGATCGCTATCCTTCTTGGTTTGCTTGCCGGTACGATTGCCGCTGCCTTCATGGGAAAGGTAAACCTAAGTGCAGTTGCCGAAGCTTCATGGGTCCATATTCCTCATCCGTTATACTTTGGGATACCGACATTTGACATGACAGCCATTATAACAATGACCTTAGTTGCGATTGTCAATTTGGTTGAATCGACTGGTGTCTATTATGCGCTTGGAGAAATTACCGGCCGTAAAATCGGAAAAGAAGATTTAACAAAGGGATATCGGGCAGAAGGACTGGCCATTATCCTTGGCGGCTTATTCAATGCGTTTCCTTATACAGCGTTTTCGCAAAATGTCGGACTTATCCAGCTTTCAGGGGCAAAAGGCAGGAATGTTATTTTCACTGCTGCTGGCATGCTTGTGGCGATCGGCTTTCTGCCAAAAATCGGCGCCTTGACAACGGTCATTCCTTCTTCTGTCCTTGGCGGAGCTATGATTGCGATGTTCGGTATGGTTATTGCAGCAGGGATCAAAATGCTGTCTGCAGTCAATTTTGCTTCCCAGGAAAATCTTTTGATTATCGCCTGTTCTGTTGGTATGGGTTTAGGTGTGACAGTGGTCCCTGAACTGTTCGCTCAGCTTCCGTCCAGCCTGCAGGTCCTGACCGGCAACGGGATTGTAGCCGGCAGCTTCACAGCGATTTTATTAAATATCCTATTTAATCTTTTGCCTGGCAAACGGAAAGCAGAGCTTCCGGCGGCCGTTTTGGAGAGAAAAATCTCCTGAAAAAGCCGTCATCAAGTTCCTTTCACCTGAATATAATGCGTTATTCAGTATGAAAGAAAGTGATAGGATGGAAAGGAAGTACTGCCTTCATTGCCAAACGCTTCAGACAAATGAACAAGCGTGTGATATTTGCGGGAAACGGGATTTACAGACCATCATCATCCGCATTCAGAATCAGGATTCAAATATGAAGGAACAGTAAAAGGAAGAAGGTTCTGCGGCAATCCATAAGGATTTTCCAGCAGAGCCTTTTCGTTTTTTCTTTTGCCTGCTGTCTGTCCTAATGAATAAAAAAAGAAGATTTGGGTACATTATCCATATCTTACTTGAAGGTGTGATTAGATGCCGTTCGTCTTATCCGTTTCCCATATAGATTTGCCTTACGCCCTGACACAGGAGACAGTCAGGGAATTTTCAAGAGAGTTGTTCGGGAGCTCTTTTACGAATATTGACCGGCTGCTGAAAGTATTTAAAAACGGTCAGGTAGAAAATCGTTTTCTTTCTAATGATCTGGATTGGTTTAAAAAAGATCATACATTTGAGGAGAAAAATGATCTGTACATAGAACAGGCAGTTCAATACGGAGCTATAGCAGTGAAGGACTGCCTTGAAAATGAGCAGTTTTTAGATGCTCCCGTTTCTGCTGCTGATATTGATGCCTTTATATTTGTCTCAAGCACAGGCGTTGCCACTCCCTCCATTGAGGCACGTATCATGAATATCCTGCCCATTAACCCCCACGCAAAGAGGATTCCTTTATGGGGGCTCGGCTGTGCAGGGGGAGGAAGCGGATTGTCCCGGGCATTTGAATATTGCAAGGCGTATCCAAAAGCGAAAGTGCTCGTCCTGACTGTTGAATTATGCAGTTTGACTTTTCAGAAAAATGATGTATCAAAAAGTAATTTAATTGGTACTTCGCTTTTTTCCGATGGTGTGGCCTGTGCATTGATATGCGGTGATGAAGCGGCTGAAGGAATACGTACAAAGCGAGAAGAACGGTTTTCAATCCTGGACACTCAATCTACCCTTATGCCGGATTCCCTGGATGTCATGGGCTGGAATGTGAAAAATGAAGGGCTGTATGTTATTTTTTCAAAAGATATCCCTTCCATTGTAGAAAATTGGCTGAAGCCGAATGTGTTAACCTTTTTACAAGCCAACAGTATTTTCTTGGAGGATATCGCTCATTTTATTGCCCATCCAGGAGGGAAGAAGGTTATTGAGGCTTATGAAGAAGCCCTTGGATTTGGCCCTGAGATGACCAAAATCTCCATGGATATTCTTAAGAATTACGGAAATATGTCATCGGCTACCATTCTTTATGTATTGGAAAGACATTTGGAGCTTGGTCCTGATGATGGAGAATATGGACTTGCGGCCGCATTGGGACCTGGATTTTCATCAGAACTTCTGCTGATGAGGTGGATTTCATGATTTTCGCAGTCTTTATTGTTTTCTTGTGCATTCAGAGACTCACCGAATTGGTGATAGCTAAGAATAATGAAAAAGCGCTAAAAGCCGAAGGAGCCATAGAATATGGGAAATCTCATTACCCTTGGATGGTTTCCATGCATGCCGCTTTTTTTATATCTCTTATCCTGGAAGTTTACCTGAAAGGATTTGAACTCTCAAAACTTTGGCCCTTTTGGCTGACGATTTTTTTGTTTGCTCAGGCGGGAAGGTTTTGGGTAATTAAGACTTTAGGGAAATACTGGAATACAAAAATTATTGTTCTCAGCGATGCAAAAGTGGTTGCCGCAGGCCCGTATAAATATATAAAGCACCCGAACTATGCCATAGTGGCAACCGAAATTCTCGTTATATCTTTATTATTTAATGCTTTCTTTACAGCAGTTGTTTTTTCACTCCTCAATTTATGGATGATGTCTGTAAGAATTCCTTTGGAAGAAAAGGCTTTGAAAAGCCATACTGGATATGGGGAAGTTTTTAGGGGAAAATAAAATCATATTCCTTATTGAAAATGATTCTCGTTCGTGATACTATGTAATTGAAGATGAAAATTGTTCTCAATTAATGAATGACACAAACGATAAACCAATAAAAATTTTAAAAAGGATGGTGTACATAATGGTCTGGTTATTTGTCTTAATGACAGTGGCTGTTTATTGCCTTGTAACAAAATATATACTCGGAAATATTCAGCGAAAGTCCGTGAAGACTTCGGTTCAGCATAAGGCTGCTGCCAAAAATGATAAGATGGTCGTTTTGACTGCACATCCTTCAGCCAGGTAAATACCTGGTTTTTTTTATGTCTGAAAATGGCTTCTCTGTCATCTAACTGTGTAATTCACCGGCGAAATCGTATACAATGAAATAGATAAAATTTCACGATAATTAAGGGGTATGGAATTCATGAGCCAACAAATGAAGCAACAATCTATGCTGGATGTCCTTACAGGTGTATATGATTCCTTTCGGGATGCAGGAGATGCAGGAAATGCCGAAAAAATGAAGCAATTAATTTTAAAACAACATAAAGGGGAGTACATTCTTGCCTTTTGCGGTCATTTCTCAGCAGGAAAATCAACGATGATTAATTTCCTCCTTGGAAAAGATGTATTGCCTTCAAGCCCGATTCCGACCAGTGCCAATACGGTAAAGGTTCAAAAAGGGGAAAACTACGCAAAAGTGATGTATAAAGACCGGGCACCAGTTATTTTCCCGGCACCTTACGACTTTAAAGAAATCAAAAAATTCGCAAAAGACGGGGAAGCGGTAACTTCTATTACGATCAGTTCAGATGATTTCCCGCTTCCTGATTCCTGTGCCATTATGGATACGCCCGGCATTGATTCAACAGATGATGCCCACAGGGTATCAACAGAATCGGCGCTTCATCTGGCAGACGCTGTCTTTTATGTCATGGATTATAACCATGTACAGTCAGAGGTTAACTTTCTATTTACAAAGGAATTAATCGAAGCAGGGAAGCCTACCTATTTAGTGATTAATATGATTGATAAGCATGATCCGAATGAGCTGAGCTTTGAAGATTTCAAAATGTCCGTTTCCAATGCTTTTGCCAATTGGAGTGTTTTTCCTGACGGCATTTTTTATACTTCCGTTCGGGATCTTGAACGTGAAGGAAATGAAATTGCCGCAGTAAAACGTTTTATCATAGAATTAGCGGGCAAGAAAACGGAAAATGAATCGTATCTGACGTCAGCAAAGCTTCTGGTTGAAAAGCATGTAGAGTGGCTTAGGGGAAACCTTGAAGAAGAGCATTCGGACGATTTAGCGCTCCTTACAGACCTCACACAGGAAGAATTAACAGAAATGAACGAAGAGCTCGACTCCTTAAACAGTTTGGAGAAATCCTTGACTGATAAAAGGGAAAAGGTGACAGGTCTTGTGGAGAAAGAACTGGAAGCGATCCTTGATAATGCGTATTTGATGCCTGCATCCACACGGGATCTGGCCAGAGAATACTTGGAATCTAGACAGCCAGATTTTAAAATGGGTGTATTTTTTGCGAAAAAGAAAACGGATGCGGAGCGGGAAGCAAGGAAGGAAGCTTTCTTGGCTGATCTGCAGGAAAAAGCGAAAACCCAGCTGGAATGGCATTTAAAAGAATGGGCAGTGAAAGTTTTGGCTGAAGCGGAAGTGCATGATCCGTCCTTGGAACAGTCAGCTCAGAATTTTGAATTAAATCTGACTGAGGAGTTCATCAGGGGCATCACGAAAGCTCAAGTTTCGATAACAGGTGAATATGTGCTTAACTACACAAAAGATGTATCCGATGCCATTAAAAGAAAGGCAAGGATGATGGCGGATGAATTCATAAAAGCACTCTTTCTGTTAATGGATCGCAAATCCGAGGAGCAGCTTCAGTCAATCGGCACTGAGAAAGAGAAATATGAAAAGTTTGAAAAAGCGCTGGCCGCATCTGATGAGATGAGCAATCAAGTGAAAGCGCGAAGGGAAGAGCTGGAATCTCTGCTGTCTGGGAACAGGCAAGGCTTGAATCCAGAACAGATCGGAGCTTTACTGGATGCCTGGGAAAAGGAAGAACATCTCGTAACTGTTAAAACGATGGACAATATAACCGGAGAGCAGGATGCCGGCAGGGAAACTGTACGGAAGACAAATAGAGAAGAAAAAGAGATTGTTAAGACTCAGCCTAAGACTTCCGGACAGACTGCTGTCGGCGGGAAAGAAAAATTGAACCGTACTGCAGCTGCCCTTCTGGAGACTGGAAGGCTGATTGAACCTCTCAGGGGATTCCATTCTCTGCAGAAGGAATTAAAAGAAAAAGCGCACAGACTGGAGAAGCAGACTTTTACCGTTGCTCTATTCGGTGCATTCAGTGCAGGAAAATCTTCCTTTGCCAATGCACTGATGGGTGCCAATGTACTTCCGGTCTCGCCGAACCCTACAACTGCCGCGATTAATAGAATCTTGGCAGCGAATGAGGAACATGCCCATGGAACGGCTGATGTAAGATTAAAAACAGCAGAAATGCTGCTTGCCGACGTTTCAATTGCCCTCAAGGCATTTGGAAAGCGTGCAGCAACTCTTGAGGAAGCACACTCTCTTGCCGGAGAGATTACAGCAAAAGCAGACGGCAGAGAAGAAGGAAAGACCCATTTATCGTTCCTGGATGCTTTCTACAGAGGGATGCCGGCTTATAAAGAACAGCTTGGCCAGATAATAACTGTAGACCTGGACGGCTTCAGAAGTTTTGCTGCAGAGGAATCGAAGTCATGTCTCGTTGATTTAATAGAATTGTATTATGATTGCCCGATGACTAAACAGGGAATGGTCCTTGTTGATACACCGGGAGCAGATTCGATTAATGCCCGCCATACAGGGGCTGCCTTTGAATATATCAAAAATTCGGATGCCATTCTGTTTGTGACGTATTACAATCACCCATTCTCAAAAGCCGACAGAGAATTTCTGATTCAGCTTGGCAGGGTCAAGGATTCATTTGCGATGGATAAAATGTTCTTTATCGTTAATGCTGTCGATTTGGCACAAACCGAAGAGGAATTAGAGGAAGTGCTGGATTATGTGGAAAGTCAGCTGAACGGTTTCAGTATCCGTTTCCCTAAACTGTTTCCGCTCAGCAGTAAGGGAGCGCTCGCAGAAAAGCTTCATCCAGGCAATTTCAAGCATGCTTTTCTGTCTGACAGCGGCATCAATGCTTTCCAGGCGCAATTTGACCGCTTTATTGAACATGATTTGACCGATTTGGCCATACAATCGGCACAAGCTGCTATTAAGCGTACAGAAGAATTACTGACGGAAGTAATCGAGACTTCCAAACAGGATGGAAGTGCAAGGCAAAAAGCCCTTCTTTCCCTTGAAAAAGAATCGGAAGAGATTCATACAATCCTTTCAGGGATTACAGCTGATACAGAAAAGCAGCGCTTGAAAAAGGAAATCGATGAGCTGGCTTTCTACAGCAAACAGCGGGTATTTTTACGTTTTACGGATTTCTTCAAGGAATCATTTAATCCTGCAGTCATAAAGGATGATGGACAGGATCACAAAGAAGTTTTGAAAAAAGCTGCTGCGAATTTGCTTGAAGCACTTGGTTTTGATCTTGCACAGGAGATGAGAGCAACCTCTCTTCGGGCCGAAATGTATGTCCAGAAACTTATTAAGGAAAAACAAGCGGCAATCATTCAGCAAATGAAAAAGGTGAAGAAAAGCATTTCCCTTCAGGAATATGAAGCGAAAACGAGAGAAACACCAGAATTCACCAGAGCCTTTTCAAATTTAGGTGCAGGAGATTTCAAAAAAGAGCTCTCCCTTTTCCGTAATCCAAAAGCGTTTTTTGAAAAAAATGAAAAAGTGAAGATGGCGGAGGCCTTGCAAAAAAGGCTGGATGAGCCTGCTGTAGAGTACGTGACAGAGCAGGGTAACAGACTTTTTGCAACATATAGTGAGCTTCTGGAACATGAAATCGTATCCCTTCAGACAGACAGTAAAGAACAAACAGCAGAAATGTTCTCAGGACTGAGGGCTGTTTTGGAAGAAACAGTGGATATTGCTTTGCTCGAAGGGATCCTTCAGAAGATTAAGCAAATGGAAAACGGTGAGTAACAAGTTACTGAAATAAAGAAAGAAAAAGCCGAATAGACAGATGGGGTTATTAATCTGTCTATTGCGGTTTTTTTCATTAGATTTTTTTATAACGATGTACAGCAAGCCGATTTATGGGTGTACTAGATTGACTTTATACCCCTGCGTGTATAATATGGAGCTTATAAAGATTCGTAAAGAAGAACTTTTGGTTAAGAGGTGCGAAAGTGGAATATAATGATCAGATGAAAAATAGAGTAAAACGGATTGAGGGACAGTTGAGAGGAATTCTGAAAATGATGGAAGATAATAAGGATTGCAAAGAAGTCATTACTCAATTATCTGCCACCAGAAGTGCCATCGATCGGACAATCGGAGTCATTGTAAGCTCAAATTTAGTGGAATGTGTCCAAAAAGCAGATAATGAAGAAGGAAAAAGTATGGAAGAGTTAGTAAAAGAGGCCGTTACCCTTTTAGTAAAAAGCCGTTAAAAGGGTTGACAGCCTTTTTTATTTTGATACTATTATACCCAATGGGGTAATTTTGAGTGAAAGGGACGATTATTTTTTTTGTTCTTAAATATACCTAATGGGGTATAAAGCTATTGTGATAGGAGGGAATTAAAGTGGCCGAAACCAAAAAAACGACGATAATTTTATTTAGCGGGGAGTATGATAAAGCAATGGCAGCATATATCATTGCAAATGGGGCAGCTGCCTATGATCATGAAGTAACAATTTTTCATACATTTTGGGGATTAAATGCTCTTCGCAAGGATGAAAGTTCTCCAGTAAAGAAAGGGTTTATAGAAAAAATGTTTGAGAAAATGATGCCAAGAGGCGCTGATAAAATGGGACTTTCAAAAATGAACTTTGCTGGATTAGGTCCTAAAATGATCAAGGGTGTCATGAAGAAGCACAATGCATTATCATTACCTCAGCTGATTGAAATGGCTCAAGAGCAGGATGTAAAACTAGTAGCTTGTACGATGACAATGGATTTATTGGGGCTCCAAAAGGAAGAATTTTTAGAGAACATTGAGTATGCAGGAGTTGCAGCCTATTTAGCAGATGCACAGGAAGGCCATGTTAACTTATTTATTTAATTCTTCCTTTTATATACAGGCTAAAAGATATAGAAAAATATCGATTGCAGAATTGAAAATAAAGTATGAACGTTCGTGCGAATAGAGAGGTTAAGTATACCCCTCTGCATAATCAGAACATAAAATAAGTCCGTTATCTCTGCTCAACTTAAAATTAGCAAATAAGACGGGATAAATACTTGGAAGTAAATATACAGGAGGAATAGAAGATGAAAGAAATTACACCTCAAAAAGTAGAACAATTAATCAATGAAGGAAAACATTTAAATATCATCGATGTGCGGGAAGTGGATGAGACAGCTGCCGGAAAGATTCCGGGCGCTATAAACATTCCCTTGGGCTTACTGGAGTTTCGGATGAATGAATTAGATAAAACAAAAGAATATATTATGGTGTGCCGTTCCGGCGGGAGAAGCGGAAGAGCCTCTCAATTTCTGGAAAGCCGCGGATTTAATGTCGTGAACATGACTGGCGGAATGCTCGCTTGGGAAGGGGGGATCTAAGTAGACTTTTCGGGATGTGAAGGAGGCAGTGTGATGAAAAAACACAAAGTAAAGGATATCATTACAGTTTTTAATTAAAAAATTTTGAGATAAAAGATACCTAAGGGGGTAATATATCATGACAGTAATGGAAATGACATCTAAAGAGCTTGCGAAAAAGGTTCTGAACCAAGAACAACTATTTATCTTGGATGTTCGGAATTACAGCGACTTTCAAGACTGGAAAATAGAAGGACAGAATTTCCAATATTTAAATATCCCTTATTTTGAATTAATAGATGGAGTGGATGACATTGTTGAAGACATCCCCGCAGACAAAGAATTAGCAGTGGTTTGTGCAAAAGAAGGTTCCTCAGTCATGGTGGCCGATATGCTTTCAGCTGCCGGTTTTTCTGTTTCCTATTTAAAAGGCGGGATGAAAGCCTGGAGTGAATATTTAGAACCTGTAAAAATTGGAGACTTAACCGGCGGCGGTCAAATTTATCAGTTTGTAAGGCTTGGAAAGGGATGTCTATCCTATATGATTATTTCGAATGGGGAAGCGGCCCTCATCGATGCAGCACGAATGACCGAGCCTTATATTGATTTTGCTGAAAAGGCTGGCGCCAAAATAACGTATGTGCTTGATACACATCTTCATGCCGATCATATTTCTGGAGGACAGACGATCGCCGAGCAAACAGGTGCAGCCTACTTTCTGCCTCCAAAGGATGCTGCAGATGTAACTTTTAACTTCCAGCCATTAGAAGGCGGCATGGATATCATCATGGGAAATATGTCCGTTGGCTTTCATGCTTTCGATTCTCCTGGCCATACAGCTGGGTCCGTTTCCTTTGTGGTAGATCAGAAGTTTTTACTGTCAGGTGATACCTTGTTTATTGATTCAATTGGCAGGCCGGACCTTGCCGGTCATGCAGAAGACTTGGCGGGAGATTTACGAGAAACACTCTATACCAGGTACAAAGAATTATCTGGAGAACTAATCGTGCTCCCGGCTCATTTTATGATGGTTGACGAAATGAATGAGGATGGAAGTGTTGCTGAAAAGTTAGAAACAATATTTGCAAAGAATGATGGCTTCCAGATTGAAGATGAAAATCAATTTAGAAAAATAGTGACAGAAAACTTGCCGCTGCAGCCAAATGCATATCAAGAAATTCGGGAAACGAATATGGGGAAAAAGTCGCCTGACCCGGATTCCCAGCGGGAAATGGAAATCGGACCAAATCGCTGTGCAGTCCGTTAATCAAAATCTTAGGAGGAATAAAAATGAATACAGCAAAAGTATTAGATGCCAAAGGGTTTGCCTGTCCTATGCCTATCGTGAAAACAAAAAAGGCGATTGGTGATCTTGAATCCGGTCAAATATTAGAAGTCCATACAACAGATAAAGGAGCCATAAATGACATGCCTGCCTGGACAAAGTCAGGAGGCCATGAGCTATTAAAATATGAAGAGGAAAACGATGTATGGAAATTCTGGATTAAAAAAGGATGAAAATAGCTAGGCAGGGACAGAATCAAAGAATTTTTAGAATCATATCCTCGAGAAAGCTTCCCTGAAACAAAAAACCATAAGTATAAGTAAAATTCCCTTTGAAAATGGAGATTTTAGATTGACAATAAAAGGACATTGAGAGGACTCGGCTCTCAATGTCTTTTGTCATTTTTTGACGGTATGGCGGTTAATTAACTCGTTTAGAACCACTCGCACAGGTGTCAGCGGAAATGACTTTTCCCTATATTCTTCGTGATTTAAATGAAGTTCAACATTAGAGTTTCTCCTTATAAGACAATTTGTTCCTTACATTGCGACTTATGATCCGCTGCTAAGGAAATGCCTCCTATCTCTATTTTTTCCTGTATTTTCTCACCGGTTCCGCTCGATTTAATGGTAAAATGACAGTATTAGAGGTGAAATACATGATAAATATAAATCAAATCGATACAGAAACTGAACCTTCTTTTCTGCTGGTTGACGGTATGGCTCTTCTTTTCAGAGCTTTCTATGCAACGGCTGTGACAGGTCAGTTCATGATCAATTCAAAAGGAGTACCAACGAATGCTGTTCAGGGCTTCTTAAAACATTTGCTTATGGCATCCAGGCATTTCGAGCCCAGCCATGTTGCCGTCTGCTGGGATATGGGCAGCAAAACGTTCAGAAATGAATTATTTGAAGGGTATAAAGCGAATCGCGGAGAAGCTCCGGTTGAAATGCAGCCGCAGTTCGATCTAGCCAAGGAAGCCGTTTCTGCTTTCGATATACCAAATATAGGTGTTCCCGGTTTTGAAGCTGATGACTGCATCGGAACAATTGCCCGTGCCTCCTCCTTGGAAAGCCGGGTAGGAATACTGACAGGAGACCAAGATATGCTCCAGCTGCTTGAGGACAAGATCTCAGTTATTCTCCTGAAAAAGGGGTATGGCAATTATGAGATTCATAATCCAGGAAGTTTTTTGGAGTGGAAAGGAATCAGTCCCGCGCAGATGGTCGATTTAAAAGCTTTGATGGGAGATACAGCGGATAATTATCCGGGCGTAAAGGGCATTGGCGAAAAAACGGCATTAAAGCTCTTGATGCAATATGGAAATATTGAGGGCATATTAGAAAACCTCTCTTCCCTTACAAAGTCTCAAAAGGCAAAGATTGAATCGTCACTGGAGATGCTTCATCTTTCAAGACAGCTTGCTGAAATTAAATGTGATGTGCCTGTCAGCTGTCTTCTCGACGATGCCTTATTCAAATATGACACAGAGAAAGTGAAACACATGGCTTTGAAACATGAATTAAAAGGAGTCACTCGCATCATTTGAGAAGGTTTGTCTGCAAAAAGGATTACAGAAAATGATAGGCATTTTTGCGGATATAGGATAAAATATAGGAAAGATGACAGGTATGGAGCGGATGACATTGGCACGGACGGTTGAAGAATATGTTCATTTTCTAGAAAGCAAAGGTTTTTCCTTTGGGGAAGATTCGATAGGCTTCATCTATTTCGGCAAGCGGTATACAGAAGCGGATGATTCGCTGGTAAACGCTGCGATAGAATTAACGTTAAAGGCCCAAAAGAATTTTGACGGCAGTTTTTACATCGCCCTTCTGGAAAACCTGAAACGTCATAATATAAAATCCTATAAACAGGCAGAAACGTTTGCCAGGAAACAGGGATTACTGACATAAAAAAACGGAATTCAGCTGAATTCCGTTTTTTTATTGATTTCTTTTCTGGAAGGAAGTTCAGCAGCAAGCATACCGAACAGGATAAAGGTACATCCAATCACTGCCTGAACTGTCATAACTTCTCCAATCCATATGTATGATGTGATGGCTGCAAAAACGGGTTCCATGGCAAAGATAATCGCGACTCTTGATGGAGTAGTATAGGCCTGGAAATATGTCTGAGCCAAAAATGCAAAAGCTGTTGCCAGGACTGATGTAATAAGCAGGCCGCTGATCACATCTGATTGAAAAATGATGTCAGCCTTGAAAACAGCCGTAAAATCCTCCCAAATCAGGCCGGATCCTGCTGAAAGCAGAGAAACGGTGAGCAATTGCACAATCGTCAGGGGAAGAGCTTTGAATTCAGCCGCATATTTCGCTGTAGTGATAATTTGCATGGCAAAACTGACAGCGCATAAGAAAACTAGGAAATCTCCGATGTTAACGGCCGTTTTCCCGCTTACTGTCATCAAATACAAGCCGATGATGGCAGCTGTCACGCCAATTACAGTATTTTTCGTCAGGCGATTTTTTAGAAATACCATCGAAAATACAGGTACAAGGACCACGCTTAAGCCGGTGATAAAGCCGGCTTTGGATGGCGTCGTATATTCTAGGCCAATGGTTTGGAACGTATAGCCTAAATACAGCCAAATCCCAATCTTAAATCCGGCAGCAAAGAGTTTCCAAGAATTTGTCCTTTTTTCTTTTCTGAAAAAACAGAGATGAATCAGGAGCAGGAGCAAAAATGCAATGAAAAACCGGATGGCATTAAAACTCATAGGTTCCAGGAAGGCGATTGCATTCTGCACGGTTACAAATGTAGCACCCCAGACAAGCGAAACGGAGAGTAAGGTAAGGTCAGCTGTTTTTCTCATGATCCTGCTTCTCCTTTATAGACCAAATGGCACGTCGGGCCAATTCATCAGCTGATTTATTCTCCTTGCTTGGAATCCACTTCAGAAAAAACAACTCCAGTTCATCTGCAAGCTTTAATGCCTCCTCAAGCAGCGGAGCATATTTTTTGTTTTTGGCGAATTCCTTTTCGATCGCTGAACTAATAGCTTGAGAGTCTGTGCGGAATGAAACGGTCAGATATTGTTTTTCAATGCAGATCTTCAGGGCATGGAGCAGGGCGTGATATTCTGCTTCATGGTTTTCCATGATGCCCAGCGGAATCGAATGTCTTTCGACAGAACCATTGTTATTAATAAAAATCCCAGCACCGCTTATGCCGGGATTCCCAGCACTTGCGCCATCTATGTATACTTCAATCATATGGCTCCCCCTCGTTAACAACAGGACATTGTGTTAAGATATTATTCAGTGTAAATGAAAGATTGCTCTTAAATAGTATAACAGAAAAGTCGGTCATTTTATGAATGGCCGCCATTGATTTATGTATGGAGACAGGAAAATACCATAGTCTAAGGATAAGCCTCATGTCACTTCATCAGGTTTGTTTTTTGCATGGAGGGGAATCAAATGGGGGAAGATGAGAGAAAGACCGAAGAAAAAAATAAAAGTGGAATATCTGAATGCCTTTCCCTCTATAACTAGATAAACAAGGAGTTGTGCCAAATGAAAGTGATGATGGAATGGTCTTACCGGCTGCCGAAAAAACCTTCTGCGGAGTTTACCTCCGGCTGGATGGAAGCTGAGGATGCCCTTACTGTCACAGAGGACCTTGAAAAGTCTGGACGCTTAAAAAATGTGGCATACATAGATGAACAGGGAGCTTCCTGGACAAAAAAGGAACTGAAAAAACTAATCATTGAAATTGAAGATGAGCCCAAAAATGTCACGGTCTTTTTTGACGGAGGATATCGGAAAGAAGAAGGCATGGCAGGGACCGGCATTGCCTTGTATTATCAGATGGGGAACAAACAGTACAGAATCCGGGCTAACGCACGGTACGAGAATCTGGAATCTAATAATGAAGCAGAATATGCAGCTTTTTTCGAAGGAGTTAAGCAGCTTGAAGAATTAGGAGTCCGCCATCAGCGCTGCCAATTCAAAGGCGACTCGTTGGTTGTTCTCAATCAGCTGTCCGGCGAATGGCCCTGTCTGGAAGAGACCTTAAATAAGTGGATAGACAGGATTGAGCAGAAATTGGATCAGCTGAGCATTAAGGCAGACTATATATCGGTCGATCGGAAAGGGAATCAAGAGGCCCATCAGCTGGCCAGCCAGGCGCTGAAAGGGGAAGAAATTCTGAGCCGTCTTGAAATTATTTGAATAGAAAAAGGAGAAGGGATATGGAAGATCGAAGAAGAGTGTTTAAGGAGGTTGAGGAAGTCCTGGATCATTACTGCCAGGGCTGTTTCGTGAAAAAACATTTTAGAAAAGAAAAAGGGAAAACCTATGCCCATCAGTTTTGCATTTCTGAATGTACGGTGGGAGCAAAATTGAAAGAATTAGGGAATGCTTTAAAAAACAATTAAGGCTGTCAGCGATCTTTTGTTAAAAACGAATGAAAAAGAATTTTTGGTTATTGACATAACTCTTTTTATTTTGCATACTAATAAAAAAATGAACGTTGATGAAAGATTAGTATGCGAAGTTTGCTGTTTCAGAGAGCGGGTTGAAAGCTGAAAGACCCGTAACAGACAAAGCGCAGAACCTGCTTTCGGAGTCCCGTTAAAAATGGGCGTCAACCTGGCGTTAACAGGCCGAGCGGGATGCTGTAACAAGCATTCAATGAAGGTGGTACCACGGAAACTAACCCTTTTCGTCCTTTTTTTAGGATGAAAAGGGTTTTTCTTTTTTTATATAGGTTTTTTTGCAGAAATCAATGCCGATAACCGATTGGGGGAGTATGGGGAATGGAAAGAAAGCGGATTGTTGTGAAAATTGGGAGCAGTTCTTTAACAAACAAGAAAGGTGAAATCGATCGGGAAAAGTTCCTTGAACATGTAAGGGCCATCGCTGCTGTCCGTGAAGAAGGCCATGAGGTTTTGCTTGTTTCTTCTGGTGCTGTCGCAACTGGATTCCGGAAGCTTGGGTACCCCGCAAGGCCGGTAACTTTGAAGGGAAAACAGGCGGCGGCAGCTGTCGGGCAAAGTTTCCTTATTCAGTCGTATATCGAAGAATTTGGGAAATGCGGCCTGATTCCTGCTCAAATCCTTCTGACAAGGAGTGATTTTTCAAAAAAGGACCGTTATAAGAATGCGTATGCGACGATCATGGAGCTTCTCGAAAGGGGAATTGTTCCGATCATCAATGAAAATGACAGCGTGTCTGTGGCTGAATTGACATTTGGAGACAATGATATGCTTTCAGCCTTGGTCAGCGGTCTCGTACACGCGGATCAGCTAATCATTATGACAGACATTAATGGCATGTATGACTCTAACCCCCAAACGAATCCTGATGCCAATCGAATCGGCCGCATTGAAACCATTACAGAGGAGATGCTCCTGGCTGCTGGAGGAACGGGTTCGAATCTAGGGACCGGAGGAATGAAATCAAAGCTTTTAGCAGCTGAGACTGCACTTGGGCTTGGTGTGAAGGTTTTTATTGGTAAAGGTAAAGGGGACAGAAAACTTTTGGATGTGTTGGAGGGGAACGGAGACGGAACCTATATCGGCAATGAGCATTTAGCGTCCATCAACAGCCAAAAACAATGGATTGCGCTTCATTCTGAAGTAGCAGGGAAACTGTTTATTGATTCGGGAGCGGAGCATGCACTGCTTCATCAGGGAAGCAGCCTCCTGCCGGCAGGTATCCGGAATATCAAAGGAACGTTCACCAAAGGAAATGTTGTAGAAGTGTACGGTCCTTCTGGCTTTTTAGGTAAAGGTGAAATCCTGTGCAGTGCGGAAGAACTGAAAAAATCTATGGGGAAACAGACAAATGAAACCGTTCTTTCATCTATTGCGGTGATTCATCGTGATAAATGGGTGAAAGCATAAATAGCCAAGGGGTGCTGAAAATGAATGAAGTGATGGAAAAAGGAAAGTTGGCAAAGACAGCCAGTTATGTATTATCAGGCTGTAACACAGAACAAAAGAATGAAGCGCTGAAAAAAATTTCGGCCCAATTGCTGATCGACAGGAATGTTTTAATCGAAGAAAATATGAAGGATCTGAAAGTTGGCAAAACAAAGGGTCTGTCAGAATCCATATTGGACAGGATTATGATTAATGAGGAAAGAATTCAGGCTATGGCTGATGCTATATTATTACTTACAGATTTGAAAGATCCGATCGGAGAAGAACTGGAGGAAATCCGCAAAGAGAATGGCCTGATCATTCAGAAGAAAAGGGTGCCAATCGGGGTTATCGGGATGATTTATGAAGCTAGGCCGAATGTAACAGTCGATGCGGCAACGCTTTCGCTGAAAACCGGCAACGCTGTAATCCTTAGAGGCAGTTCTTCTGCTCAATTTTCAAACAGGGCACTGGTTCATTCCATTCAAAAGGCCCTTCAACATTCCGAGCTTCCGACAGATGCTGTTCAGCTGATAGAGGATACGAGCAGGGAAACGGCCAAAGCACTCTTCCATCTGAATGAGTATCTGGATGTTCTGATCCCCCGCGGCGGAAAAAAATTAATCGAAACGGTCATTAAAGAATCGACTGTGCCTGTTCTCGAGACGGGCGCAGGAAACTGCCATATTTTTATTGATGAAACGGGACAGTACGAAATGGCTGAAAGAATCATCTTGAATGCCAAAACCCAGCGTCCTTCCGTCTGCAATGCTATTGAAAGCCTCTTGATAGAAGAGAATTGGTATCAAACACACGGCACACAGCTGCTCAGTACATTGATTGCTAAGGGAATTGAATTACGGGGAGATCAGACTGTGGCTTCTGCTGATTCACGAATTGCTCTTGCTGATGAAGCGGATTGGGCAGCTGAATATTTAACTTTGACATTAAGCGTGAAAATAGTGAAAAGTGTCCGGGAAGCCATAGCGCATATTAATCGTTACGGCACAAAACATTCTGAATCGATTATTACAGAAAATAAAAACCATGCCGATCTTTTCCAAAATGGAGTCGATGCTGCAGCGGTTTATCATAACGCCTCCACCAGATTTACAGATGGATTTGAATTTGGCTATGGAGCCGAAATTGGAATTTCTACACAGAAACTTCATGCGAGGGGACCGATGGGCTTATCGGCACTTACATCAAGTAAGTATTTTATCTATGGCAACGGGCAGATTCGGAATTAAGGCTATGAATAGCTTGCCCAGCAGTGTTTGCATTATGTGCTTTTTCGGTCAGTCCATGATCTCTGACTAATTGAGCAGATCAGATCATTCTCTTGATAGATGCGGCTTTTGAAAAAATGGTATTTATCTGGGTGATTATTACTGCGTTCAAAGGGTATTGTATAGATAAATACCTAAAAGGAGTACGATATCATGACGAACCATACCATTAGAGTTTATGATGATGAAACTTCGGCCAAAAGAGCATACGAAGAGCTGATTCAGCAAGGCTATTCAAAGGATCAAATTTCTGTATTGGCTAAAAATCCGCATGGGTTGATTGGGGAGGAAGAAGAAGTGAATCCTTCTGCAACAGATGGAGCGGTCGCCGGTGCAGCAGCCGGCGGTGTACTGGGATTAACTGGATTTTTAGTAGGCGTCAGCGCACTGGCGATTCCGGGAATCGGTCCGATTTTAGCAGCGGGTCCGCTTCTGGCTACAGTTGGAGGCGCAGCAGCCGGTGCAGCATCAGGTGCCGGACTCAGCAAGCCTTTGATGGACCTGGGCTTAACAGAGGAAGAAGCGAGCCAATATGTAGATGATATCAAAAATGGAAAAATCTTAATCGCGATTGAAAAATGAGGCAGTTCCATTGTCTAAAATAGATTTAAAGAAAAGTCTGTATCCAATAGGGTACAGCTTTTTTCATTCGCGCCTTTAATAGTAAAAACTTCAATTGCATATATAAGCATATTCTTATAGAATAAGACAGGAAATACATAAGCAAATAATTATTTGCTGATGAAAGAAGGTGGTTGAATGGGCAAACAAGTGATGGAAATCGATACAGCTGCGAATGTTCTTAAACTGCTGGGGGATAAGACGAGGCTGACGATGGTTAAAATAATGTCTGAAAATGAATGCTGTGTTTGTGAATTAGTAGGATTGTTTGAAATGAGCCAGCCGGCAATAAGCCAGCATTTACGCAAATTAAAAGATTCCGGCCTTATCAGTGAATCAAGGAGGGGCCAGTGGATTTTCTATTCTTTGAATCATTCTTCCCCTTATTATTTGTTCATCAGGGAAATTATCGAACACCTGCCAAGCCAGCGAGAAAGACTTGAAGATCTGGAGAGGCAGGGCAAGCGAATTTGCTGTGATTAACAAGGAGGAGACCTTCATTGGTTATAGTAGCCAGTATTATCTTTTTAGTAACACTTGCGCTTGTAATCTGGCAGCCTAAGGGCTTGTCAATTGGATGGTCAGCCTGCGGAGGGGCCTTGATTGCTCTTGCTGCCGGTGTTGTCCATTTTCACGATGTCCTGGATGTGACATCAATCGTATGGAATGCGACGTTAGCATTCATTGCCATTATTATTATTTCTCTTATTCTCGATGAAACTGGATTCTTTGAATGGGCTGCTCTGCATATGGCCAGGGCTGCAAAAGGGAACGGAGTGCGGATGTTCATTTATGTCAGCATTTTAGGTGCTCTTGTGGCAGCTCTCTTTGCGAACGACGGAGCCGCCTTGATTTTGACACCGATTGTACTGGCAATGGTCAGAAATCTGAATTTTAGTGAAAAGATGGTGTTTCCATTCATCATGGCCAGCGGTTTCATTGCAGATACGACCTCACTTCCATTAGTGGTCAGCAATTTAGTGAATATCGTTTCCGCAGATTATTTTGGGATTGGATTTGCTGAGTTTGCTTCCCGGATGATTGTACCGAATCTCTTTTCTTTGGCGGCGAGCATTCTGGTTTTATATCTCTTTTTCCGTAAAAGCATACCGAAGAATTATAATCCTTCCCAGCTTAAAAAGCCGGCCGAAGCAATCCGGGATATCAAATTATTCCGTTTCTCCTGGGTGGTGCTGGCCCTTCTGCTGATTGGCTATTTTGGCAGCGAGTTTACCGGAGTACCTGTATCCATCATTGCAGGAATAGTGGCGATCGTCTTTCTTATGATGGCGAGGCGGAGTCAGGCTGTAAACACAAAAACAGTCATAAAAGGAGCACCGTGGAGTATTGTTTTCTTCTCCATCGGTATGTATGTAGTCGTATATGGTTTAAGAAATGCAGGGCTGACAGATGTGCTGGCGAACCTTATCCAGTATACTGCGGATCAAGGTCTTTTTGCAGCAACAGTCGGAATGGGCTTCATTGCAGCCATCCTTTCATCTGTTATGAATAATATGCCGACGGTTATGATTGATGCACTTGCCATCTCTGGAACGGATACGAGCGGTGCAATCCGGGAAGCATTGATTTATGCAAATGTAATCGGTTCGGATTTAGGGCCTAAGATTACGCCTATCGGATCACTTGCGACATTGCTGTGGCTGCATGTGCTGTCATTGAAGGGTGTTAAGATTTCCTGGGGCACCTATTTTAAAACAGGGATCATTTTAACAATCCCAACATTATTTATTACACTTACAGGACTGTATATTTGGCTTCTTATTATTAAATAAGCACTGTAAATAAAGGAGTGAAAAACAATGGCTAAAAAAACGATTTATTTCCTATGCACCGGAAATTCCTGCAGAAGCCAGATGGCTGAAGGTTGGGCAAAAAAATATCTCGGTGAAAGCTGGGATGTAAAAAGTGCGGGGATTGAAGCTCACGGATTGAATCCTAAGGCCGTAAAGGCAATGAATGAGGCAGGTATTGATATTTCCGGCCAGAAATCGGACCTCATTGATCCAGTAATCCTCAATCACGCTGATTTTGTTGTGACACTGTGCGGGGATGCCGCAGACAAATGTCCGGTAACACCGCCTAATGTAAAACGGGCTCATTGGGGATTTGACGATCCGGCGAAAGCAGAAGGGACAGAGGCCGAAAAATGGCAGACGTTCCAGCGAGTGCGGGACGAAATTGGCGAAAGAATTAAACGTTTTTCTGAAACTGGAGAGTGAGTACAAAAGCTGCGAATCCGTTCGCAGCTTTTTATGGTTCCCTCTCCTCCTCCTACAAAACTTATACAGGAGAAGAGCCGGCTTGTTTAAAAGTCTTTTGCTATTATATTCCGCAGCGGATTATATGATAAAATAATAGAGCGGTAAGTGTAAGTCATTAAGAGGATGTAAGGTGATTAAGCTAATGAAGTTAATTATAGCCGAGAAACCTGATCAAGGTGCTACTTTGGCAGCCCAGTTCAAGAAGAAAAAAATGCAGGGATATATAGAAATCATGCCAAACGGGATTTTCCCTGACGGAGCATATATTACATGGGCAGTCGGACATTTGTGCCAGCTTGCTGCACCGGAAAAGTACTCATCCGGATGGAAAAAGTGGTCGATTGATACCCTGCCGATGATTCCGGATAAATTTCAATATGAAGTAACAAGGCAAAAGGCGAAACAGTTCAATGTCATTAAAACACTGCTGAAGAAAAACGAAGTGGACGAAATTATTCATGCGGGCGATTATGATATATCTCTATAATTACATGTGTACATAAAAAATTATTTTATCCTTTCTCTTGTTATACATGTATCCATCAGATATTATAATTATGTACAAATTTAGAATTTTGCACATAATTAATAATAATAGCTTCATTAATGTGCATTTTTATCATAAATTTATTGCATCAACGCCTTCAGAAATTTTGTGCATTTGCAGTGCAGTAAAATTATTTTTGATGGCAAATTGTTTATAAAAGGAAACTTTTTTGTTAATCTCAGGAGGTGTTTATTTTGGTTAATTTTAAAAAGCGATTGGGGACAAAAAAAGTAGAAAAAAAGATTCATCCAAGTGAAATATACAATACCCTTGATCGTGCCAGTGACAAAGGACCCCTAAGACCCGTGCAAGCTTCTGTTTTAGACGACTGGTTTGAGAATTATCGGAAGGAACAAGATTTGATTTTGAAGCTGCATACTGGTCAAGGGAAAACACTAATAGGGCTGCTGATGCTTCAGTCTCGTTTAAATGAAGATACTGGCCCAGCCATCTATCTATGCCCAAATAAATTTCTTGTAGAACAAACATGTCAACAAGCAGAAAGTTTTGGAATTCACTATGCAATTGCCGAAGATGATCTTCCCGATGAGTTTATTGACGGGAAAGCAATATTAATTACATCAGTACATAAGTTGTTTAATGGAAAATCTCGATTTGGTGTTGGCCAAAGAGGGGAACATGTTTCAACAATCTTAATGGATGATGCCCATGCTTGTATGAACGAAATAAAAGATGCATTTAATATAAAATTAAAAAGTGATTCAAATGCCTACCAAGAAATTTTAAATCTTTTTGGTTTTGAACTTGAAAAGCAAGGTTATGGTACATATGCTGATATCAAAAGAAAGAACTACGATTCGATATTACCGGTCCCATATTGGGACTGGCAGGATAAACAAACAGAGGTTGCTCAAATCCTATCTAAATACAGTGTTAGTAGCGATATCAAGTATGCTTGGCCATTATTAAAGGATATGCTAAGAGATTGTCAATGTATTATTTCGGGTACCAGTTTAGAAATTTCTCCTTATAGAACTCCGTTAGAAATGTTCAAATCTTATTATAGAGCTGAACGAAGAATATTTATGTCTGCTACAATAACAGATGATTCTTTTATGATAAAAGGTTTAGGTTTAAATATCAAAACAATAGAAAATCCTCTTATGGATCCAAATGAACACTGGTCAGGAGAAAAAATGATTTTAATACCATCATTAATTGATCAAACGTTAAATAGAGGAGAAATTGTAAACCGATATGCGAAACCTGTAAACAATAAAAAATATGGAACTGTTGTACTTGTACCTAGCTTTAAGAATTCAAAAGATTGGGGAAAATATGGCTCCACAGTTGCTACAAAAGAATCCATTGAAACAGAAATTCAAAAATTAAAAGATAGACAGTGTGACAAAACACTAGTCATCGCAAATAGATATGATGGGATTGATTTACCCGATTATTCATGTCGCATTTTGATTATTGATTCAAAACCGTACTTTGAATCATTATTGGATAGATATTTAGAAAGTTGTAGAGGAAATAGTGAGATACTTGACATTAAACTAGCCCAAATCATTGAGCAAGGGCTTGGTCGAGGGGTCCGTGGGGAGAAAGACTACAACGCCATAGTACTTACCGGCTCTGAATTAATAAAGTTTGTTCGTTCCAAAAAGACAAGAAAGTTCTTTTCAAATCAAACAAGGACTCAAATAGAAATTGGTTTGAAAATTGCTGAATATGCAAAGGAAGACATTAAAGACGGAAAAGAGCCTCTTCAAGCCTTAGAGGAACTTATTGACCAGTCTTTAAAACGTGATGAAGGTTGGAAAGAGTTTTATGTAGAACAAATGGATGAAATGACTGGTGAAGTAAAGAACAAACAAATCCTTGGAATATTTGAATATGAAAGACAAGCTGAAAAGAAGTATCTGGAGGAAGATTATCAAGGAGCTATAAATATCATTCAAAAACTATTGGATGAACATATTAAAACTGACGAAGAAAGAGGATGGTATTTCCAAGAAATGGCCAGATATATTTACCCTCTTTCAAAGACAGAATCTAATAAATATCAAATCTTAGCCCATAAGAAGAATCCTTATTTATTAAGACCTAAAGAAGGCATGCAGATTCAGTCTATTTCGGCAATTAGCTTGAAACGAATTGAAAATATCATGGACTGGATTAGACAATTCGAATCTAATGAGGAATTACAACTAAGTCTAGATGATATGTTAGCAAAGTTAACCTTCGGAGTAAAAGCTGACAGGTTTGAACAAGAACTTGATAATTTAGCCAAGGCATTAGGATTTATAAGTCAAAGGCCCGATAAGGAATGGAAGGAAGGCCCCGATAACTTGTGGAAAGTTAAAGATGATCAATATTTACTAATAGAATGTAAAAGTAATGTTGATACATCAAGAGTAGAAATTCATAAAGATGAAACAGGTCAAATGAATAATGCTTGTGCTTGGTTTCAAAGGAATTATGAGGGTATAACCAAGGTTAAAAGAGTTATGATTATTCCAACCAAAAAGGTAAATCGAGCAGCTGGTTTTAATTTTGAGGTTGAGGTAATGAGAGAAAGGGGATTAAATTCATTAAAAAAGAATGTTAAAAATTTCTTTAATGAATTTAAAAGTTCTGATATCAAAGATTTATCAGAAAGAAAAATACAAGAATTCTTAAATCTTCACAACCTTTCTGTAGATGATATAGTAACAAAGTACACTGAGAAGGTAAAAACATATTAGGCGATTAAAAGCTTGCTAAAAACAATTATAGTGAGCTAAATCAAACTTAGATATGTTTTCCTAGATGAAATAATAGCTGAAGCGTAGGAATTCATTCTTACGCTTCAGCTATTATTATGAGTAACTATAGTTAGGGGATTTGTAATTTTTAGTATTTCTTTAGGAGGTATCAATATTGTCTTGTTTAATAATTACAGAAAAACCTTCAGTCGCTAAGAATATTGCCGATGCATTAAAAATTAAAAATAGAAAAGATGGATATTTTGAAGGAAATGGATATTTCATTACTTGGGCGTTTGGTCATTTGTTACAACTGTATGATGCAAAAGATTACGATGAAAAAATGGCCAAATGGAATTTGGAGAATTTCCCCTTTATTCCATCGAATTTTCGATATAAAGTAAAAAGTGATTCACGAAATAGAGATAAAGAAGACTTTGGTGCAAAAAAACAACTGAAAATAATTTATAACTTAATAAAAAGGGATGATATTAGTCAGATTATTTCAGCTTGTGATTTTGATCGGGAAGGTCAGATTATTGGAGATACAATTATATATAATCTTAGAACGCAAAAGAAGGTATATCGTTTATTGCTAAACGAATGGACACCAGATGAAGTGCTAAAAGGGCTCCGAAACATAAAACCAAATACAGAAATGAAGCCACTTCAGGATGCGGGTATTAGCCGTCAGTGGGCTGATTGGGTAATTGGCATTAATTTAACATCGGTGGCAACGTTAAAGTATCAGAAAGGCGCAGGGAAGGCCTTAAATATAGGAAGGGTATTATTACCTACATTAAAAATCATTTATGATCGAGATAAGGCAATAGAGAGCTTTGTTCCAGAAGAATACTTTAAATTATCAGCCACATTTAAGACAAAAGATGAAAAAGAGTACGAAGGAACGTATGTTGAAGACAATGAGGATAAATTTAAAAACAAAGAAACGCTAGAATTAATTCAACAAGCCCTAGCCAACCAAACAGCAACCATTACCGACAAACAAGTTGAACGGAAAAGAGAGTATCCTCCCTATTTATTTAATCTTTCAAATTTACAAGGCTATATCACAAATAAATACAAGGGATGGACTTCAGATAAAGTATTAAAGGTAGCCCAATCACTATACGAGAAAAAATACATTACTTACCCCCGTACAGCAAGTGTTGTGTTGGAAGAAAGTCTAGTAGATAAGACAGCTAGGGTACTAGATAATGTAAAAAAAGGATTACCATATGAGAATGAAATCCATTTTACGAAAGGTAAGCGTGTTTTTGATAATTCAAAAGTGGAAAGCCACAGTGCCATCATACCGACATATTTAATACCAAAGTCCTTAACCAAAGATGAAGAGATAGTTTATATGGCTATTAAAAATCGTTTTATCATGCAGTTCATGCCTGTCGCTGAGCATGAAGAAACAAAGATTATGACTAAAATTAATAACAGTGAAATAAAAGGAGTATTTATTTCTAAGGGAAAAGTACAACTTGTTGATGGGTGGAAAAAGGTGGAGAAAATTGAATCAAAGGATACAATTTTACCCCTTGTAAATATAAATGATATGGTTAGCATTATAGATCATAAACTGACCTCTCACATTACGAAGCCACCTAAACACCATACAGAAAAAACATTACTAAGAGTGATGGAAACATGTGGTAAAGGACATGATGATCAGGAAAGCGAAGAAATGATGGCTGCCATTCTAAGTGGTTTCAGTATCGGAACTCCGGCTACTAGAGCTGAAACAATCAAAAAATTAAATGATGTAGGCTATATTACAGTTCAGAACAAAAATTTACTTTGCACTGAACTAGGTATTAGATTGGTCGAAACCTTCCCGATAAAGGAATTATTTGATTTAGAATTTACAGGCAGATTAGAAAAAACATTATCTGATATCGAAAAACAAAAATTTACCAAGCAAGATTTTCTAAATACAATTTTTGATTTTACGACTAATGCTGTTGAAAAAATTAAAAATGAACAACAAGTAATCATCAATGAAGTGACGAGGGAAAAGAAGCAAATCGAAGTAATGGGAAATTGTCCTCTTTGCGGAAGTGGAGTTATCGAAGGACAAAAAGGATATGGCTGCAGCAATTGGAAAAATGGGTGTAAATTTGTCATTTGGAAGAATGATAAATTTCTGGCTTCCATGAAGAAAAAGCCGACAAAAACGATGGTAAAATCGCTTTTGAAAAATGGAGTAGTGACAGTGAAAGGATTAACAAGCAAAAAAGGAAATAAGTTCGATGCAAATATGAGATATGAAAAGAATCAAGATAACGAATTTTTCAGCTGGAAGATGGAGTTTAATAAGTAAATTCGTTGATTCTTTATTTGGATTGGGGAATTTTTCATAAGAAGGAGGGCATCAATTCCTGCTGGCCATAATGGAGAATGTATAAAAGGAGCTGCTGATTAAAGGTGAGAAGTTCTAAGGAATTTTTAAAGAAATTGAGACCAGAAGAATTTTCAGATTCATTTGTTATCAAGACAAGCCAGTTAGATGAAGGATATGTAAGCTATTACTTAGAAACGTTAACTAACAGAAGCCAAGAAAAAGCTTTCGAGCAACTTTGTAAAAGAATTGCAGAAAAGGAGATATGTCCAAACTTAATTTCACAAACTGGTCCAACAGGCGGAGGCGATAGTAAGGTAGATTCTGAAACATATCCTGTTACGGAACAAACATCTTTTAAATGGTTTTCAGGTTTAAATAGTAATTCTGCGTCCGAAAGATGGGGATTTGCCTTCAGCGCAAAAAAAGAATGGCGGGCAAAGGTAAAGTCTGACATTAAAAATATTGCATCAACTAATCGGGACTACAAAAGAATCTATTTTATGAGCAATCAATATATTCCAGATAAGAAGCGAGCTGCTCTTGAAGATGAATTAACAGAGGAATACGAAATCGATGTTCGTATCTTAGATAAACAATGGTTTATTGATAAAATATTCAATAGCAATTGCAGTAAGATTTTTGTTGAAGCATTTGATCTCTCACAGTCATTACTTGAAGAAAAAAGAATTGGACCGAATGATTACAATAAAAAATTAAAGTTAGATGAATTGGAAGCATCTATTGATGATTGTATTTCAAAAAACCTATTGAACTATGATTTAGTTGAAAAAGCACTAAAAGCAGCAATAATTAGTAGAGAGATTGAGTTAAACTCAACAGATGTATATGGTAAGTTTTATAGAGCTGAAAAACTAGCGAAAAAGTATGGTAACGAATACCATTTGAAGAATTGTATTTATGAATGGGCTTGGACATCTTTTTGGTGGACAGAAGATTACGATGAATTTTACAAAAAATATAAGGAATATGAGTCTTTAGTTTTAGGAAGTTCAAACTTTAATGATTTGGATAAGCTAACAAATTTATGGTTTAACCTTACGACTATTGATAAAAATGAAAATTGGGAAAAACATACCGAAATATTGAAAATGGAATTTTCGAGAATGATTAATGATGAAGAAAGACCAAATGCTGCTCACTCTGCAAAAGTACGCTTTGTTTTTATCCAAATAATGTTGGGGGAAAGTGTAAGCGAGCAGGTTAAAAAGTTAATAAATATTCTAAATTCAGATATAAAAAATATGAACTTAGACTTAGGACAAATTTTTAAAATGTGTTCTGAAATATCGATGATTAAGCAATCAGAGAACTATAACGAGCTATTTGAATTGATGATTGGCCAATTAAGTAAGTATAAACAAGAATTAGAAGCATCTAGACTTCTTTTGGATAGAGGTTATGATGAGATTAAGGAGAAGCCGTACAAAGCAATTAAATATATAGGAAGAGCAGTTACTAAGTTATATAAAGAAGATAGCAAAAGTGACTTTTTCCGTGCTCTATATTTGTTGGGGATTGCTTTTGAAAAAGTAGATTTAAATTGGGCTGCCAGAGGGTATCATTTAAATGCGTTTCTATTGGCATTTAATGAATACAGCAACTATGGAAATTTTTCGCCGATACTGCTAGCAAGTTCTTCTGCATTAAAGAATCTAGAAAATAAATTAGGGAGATTGCCGCAAGCATTAGAGTGGAAAAAATTGAATGATATTTTGACGGCAATGGCAGGGTACGAAAATGAAAAATTAGAGGAAGATAACTATTTGTTCGATTTTGGTTTAGGGGCTCATTTTTTTAAGTTAAATAAAAATAGATTAAATGAGATATGTTGGTTACCTAATATACTAGAAGATAATGGTTTAACCATTTCGGCTACTTTCTTAAAGTACATGTTAGGTTATGTTGATGAGGAGTTATTGGAATCAAATTTTAATAATGATATAAATTCCTATCATGATTTTATGATTCAGAGTTATCATCAGCCAATTAATAAGCAGATATCTAGAAAAGTTAGTTTAGGTAATGAAGACCAGCTCGAATTACATTCAAAAATATTAGGAACGAAAATAGTCGTTCAGACTGAAAATAATTTTCTTTGTTCTGAAATAGGAACGAGCATTTTAGCTGCTCTAGAATCATTCTTAGCTACGGGAATACAAGATAGCTTTATTAGTACAAAATCTGAACTTATCATTAAAGTAAGAAGTTTGAGATCGGATGGATTTAATCTCCACTTTGATTACACGGAAAAATTATCTTCCGGTTTTTATGATATTCAGGTCATTAACCCTGATAAAATTGTGAATGCAAATGAATTGCAAATCGTTACTAAGAAATTTACTTTGGATATCATTGTTGATGTAACATCACGGATTTTAATTTTTAAAAATCATGAAAAACAATTATCGAATTTAATTCAAAGTGACGAAGCAATAGATAGAGCAATTAATTTTACTGGAAGTCTTATAGCTGTTAGGGATTTTTTTGGTGTATTGCCATTTACCATAGACCATTTTAAAAAAGATGACATGGAATGTTATACTTTTTTAGAGAACAACACTCATATTGAAAAGCTGAGAGGTAGTCAGTCTCCATTTGAAACTAAAAAAGAAGATAGAGAAATAGAATTTGTGGAAGAGTTTATGTCTCTTAATCATAGCAACATGGAAGTAGTTTCACTAGTAAATATACCGTTATGGGATCAAGCAAAATGGCGTGGTGTAGGATTTTTAATTAATTCTAAAGAAGAGATGTATATTACACTAATGTTTGAGAATAAAGAAGCTGGTGAAGAAATTTTTAAACAGTGGATTGAGATGATAGATAATCCAATGAATAAAGACGGGGATAATTTGATTAACATCGGTATTATCAAAGGGGTTGATAAAAGAAATCCTTATCATTATAAAACTGTTATTTCTTCAGGATTGCCTAAGCTTAACGAGAATTTTCAACATACTAAAGCAATTACCACTACTTCAAGGGTACATTTGCTAACACCCAACAGTAATCAAAATTTAAAAAATATTGAAATGTACTTAAAAAAAGAAGAACATAAAGAATACAAATATTCTTTAATTCCTGGATATGTTAATAACGGTAAGCCGAATTTCAATGAAGAACTAGCAATCCTAAAAAAAGAATTGGATATTAAAGACGCTTGGAAAATTGATCGGAGTAATTGGTTGTCTAGTGGTATTCATCCAGATGATAACCCGATTATACCTAAAGGAATAAATTCACCTCCAATAAAAGAGGTATTGAGAGAATTTAAAAAAAGAAATAAATAATTTGTAAATTATTGAATTAATTTCTTTTCAATTGTATATTAGGTATCATAAAACAATTTAAAATATATTTATTATTTGAACTGGAAAATTGTAGCTAGGGTTCCACTTCCACATAGAAGGTTTGAGACCGAGGGCTACATCTTTTACATATTGTAAAAGGCACCTATTGACATAAAAGGTCCGAGGGGAAAGGTTCAGCGTATTTATTATGCGTTGAAATCTTTCCTCCGGACTTTTTTTATTATTAAAGGGAGGTAGTATGTTATGAAGTATATTGACGACATCAGAGCAGGAGTAGCTATAGTAATTTTGGATGAGGAAAATAGCGTTTTGTTGCAGAAGAGAGCTGATGTAGGATTATGGGGAATTCCATCAGGTCATGTAGAAGTAGGGGAAACAGTGGCTGAAGCAGCAATTAGAGAAGTTAAGGAGGAAACTAACTTAGAAATAAACATTATAAAGCTTATAGGTGTTTATTCTGATCCAAATTCTCAGGTTTTTACTTATCCAAATGGTAAGGTTATTCACTTTATCACAACCTGTTTCTTAGCTGAAATTAAGGATGGAGAGCTTCGATGCAATTCTTCAGAGTCACTTGATATTCAATTCTTTAAACAAGATGCTTTACCACAAGATTTGTTAACGATGCACCCTCGATGGCTGAAGGATGCTCTTGCAAATAAAGAAGCAGCATTTATTCGTTAAACTGTCACCTATCTATCTTGTTAAATTAAAGGATTCCTTTAGTAAAATAATTGAGGGGCCATTTTTGCAACTCTTTAAGCATTTTACAATATTCCGTAATCAGGGGCTACAGTGGAGTAAGATATTTATTTATGGACTGATCGGTTTTTAACGTTCAGTCTTTTATTATCAATAAGGTACACCCTATTGATAAGTTTTTGCCTCCTTGATATTATTAGCTTGTGATTTTAAGAGATAAATTGCACCCTTTTTAAACGCTAAATTGCATTCAAAATGGATAGTCAGATTTGTACTGACTACCCGTTTGCTTAGTCGTTCGATCCAATGACTAAAATGTCCTGAACTGTTGTAAGAAGCTCTTTTCCACCAAGATCTTCACATCTTTCTTTGCTTTTCATACTATTTTACACGTCGGTAAAAAGTATTTGGCTTTAAATCAAGACGCTTCATTCCTTCCGTAGCAGTGATTAATCCAGATTTCCACTCACCATATACTTGAATAAATTTCTCATTAATTTCATACTTGCGTCGTCCGAATCTTACGCCGTTTTTCTTTGCTACTTCAATACCTTCAGCCTGACGTTGCTTATTTTTTTTGCGTTCTTGCTCGGCAACGTAGGAAAGTAGACTTAAAAATTGGTCTTCTGAATAAAGACATTAGATAATACCACCTCTGCCATGTTTTTGATCCACTTGTGACATAATTTTGAGCCACCATTGCCATAGAGAGAGCCGGAATATTTGATGCTAATAGAGCACCACTCCCACCACCCTTGACCTTGTTTGTGTCCGTGGTAGTGTCTTTTATGGCGTATGGAGAAAAAACAGCCTTTAGGGCTCCATCCGCACAAACAGCGTACCACGGACAATCACTTCTAAGTTCTGCTGGCGGGGCCCCGACCCCTTCCAGCAATCACTAAGAAGTGGCACGGCGGTCAAGGGCAAGCAGCTAACGCTGTGGTAACAGTGATGTTTTCCAGCAAGTGGATCACCTCTGTCATTACTGGCTCATTTTCTTGTCATCGATGGCTCAGAATAATGGCAACGTTGGCTCAATTGGATGGCAATATTCACTTCCATTAATTTCCCAAGATCACCCATAGTTCGAAATTTCCTACTATCAAAAAGTGTCTCATTTTCTAGGACTACAATATCTGCGTTCAGTTCCCGAGTAATATACTTCCATTCCCGATTGATACCATCATAATCCCTACCTAATCGGTCCAACGCATCAAGGTATAATAAATCTCCTTCTCGGATGATTAAAAGCATCCCCTGATACTGCGGTCGGTTAAAATCCTTTCCACTTTGCTTGTCAATAAAGATATATCGTTCCTCAATTCCAAGATCACGAAATTTTTTAAGCTGCCGTTCTGGATTTTGATCCTTAGCTGAAACACGAGCATATCCAATTTTCAAAATTAGTAGCTCCTTTCTATAAACCTATCAATCTATGTCAAAAAGTATATTAATAAATCGAAATATTTCAAAACTAAAAAACACACTTTATGACACACGTAATAATAACTGTTTTCTAACGTGTCATAAAGTATGCTTTTTGACAGTTAATCATCGTAAAATTACTTGTTTATATAAATTAATGCCTATGTATAATTTTACTCATAATATGATCGGTCGTGTTTCTATAGAAACATCTAAATATTTAAATTAAGTTTGTTTTATTTACATTAAGGATTATTTTATTTTTTTTGAAACGTTTTAGTAGTATGGATTGTCTAACGGTTAGAAAAAAAGAGGTGAGTCTATGTCAATCGAGAAAAAAATAAAAAAGGCAAAAAGAGGAAACGAACAGGCATTTCAAGAGTTAATTCAAGATGAAAAGAACAAACTCTTTCGTATGGCCTATTTATACGTAAAAAATGAAGATGATGCCCTTGATATTGTACAAGATACGATTTACAAAGCTTTTATATCAATCAAACAACTAAAAGAGCCTCATTATTTTTCTACTTGGATATCAAGAATTTTAATTAATACGGCTCTAGATTTTATTAAGAAAAATAACCGTGCGATTCCATTTAGTGATGTTGATGGAATTCACAAGGATCAGAATCTTCGAATTGAAGAAAAATTGGACTTATTAGAAGCAATTGAGCGATTAGAAGTGCAATATAAAACAGTGATAATTTTTAGATATTACAAGGACCTTTCTATTAAACAAATTGCTGAAATATTGAAATGTCCTGAAGGAACTGTCAAAACTCGATTGCATAGAGCCATTAATCAATTGAAATCGGATTTAAAAGAGGAGTGTATCTGATGAACGATTATTTATCCAACAACGTTAAAAAAGAGGTGGACAAAATAAAAATCCCTGAAGACAAATTGGATCAAGCAATTGAACATGGTCTTAAAAGAGGTAAAAAGAGTCAACGAGGTCTTAGTAAGAAAGTGCTCTACACTTGCAGCGCAGCCGTTCTTTTATTTAGCCTTTTAATAGGTTCAGCATTCGTTTCTCCAGCGATGGCAAAGATCGTGTCCAAAATTCCTTATTTGGGACAAATTTTTGAATCTAAGGATGATATAGTTAAAGTCATTTCAGAAGAACTAAGAGCAAAAGGTTACAACACCAGTAGAGCAGGAGTTTCATTTCCCGAAAAGGAAATATATATATCAATCGAAGGTTCGGAAAAGTACTTTGATTCTGTTAAAGATGATGTAGAAGATATTGCGAAGGACATTTTACAATCTAAAAATTATGATGCCTATACAATAAAAGTGACTAGATATAAGGAACGCGAGATTGATGTGGATGAGAAGAAGGAGAAGCAAAGTATAGAATTTGCACGGGAATATGATATATACCAGCCTGCAATTACGAAAGAGTTAAAAAAACGCGATTACAACGTATTGTCACTACAGCTGCGTTATAATCCAAAAACAATTGAAATAGAGATCCCTAATACAGAGACTAGGATCGATGAGATGAAGCAAGTGATTAATGATGTTCTTCAAACAAATAAAATCGATCCTATTCCATTAAACATAAAGAAAATAGACATGAAAAAAAAGGAACAAGATAAAAGGTGGAGAGAAATTCTTGATATTGTTGAGGATGACATATTAGGGAAGAAGGAGTACAAAGTTAGAATGGTTGGATATTCTATCCATCCAGAACCAGAAATTCAGGCGTTTATCACTTTACCTAGTTCAGATGAAAATGCAAAAGCTTTTGCTCAACAGCTTGAAAAAGTCATTGATGACTTTCTTAAATCAGAAGAAATGAAATCAAAAGTTAAAAACGATCCCTACCACATTACAATATATAGTAAAGATGACAAGATAATAAATTAAATGAAATAAAACAAGAAGAATCCAATTTGGAACACAATAAGACATGGAAAATTTAATGTAGGGTGAATCTATGAAGAAATCTTATACGGTATTTTACATTACTAGAAGTCCAGGTTATGGCGGCTATGGTTATGAGATACTGTCATTTGAAGGCACAAAAGAGGAATTTTTAGATGTAATTAGTAAAATCGTGCTTACTAAATATGGATGTTATAAAATCAGAATTGTACATGATAAGAAAAAAAGTATGTATATTTTGGGTATTAAAAGACGAGGAAGGAAAAAAGAATTTAGAGTTTTTATAAAGGATGTTCCTAATAAGTAATTACATTAAAAAAAGAGATAGTGCTTATTCAAGTAACGAGTGCAAGAGTTAAAGATGGGATCGCTGCGGCGATCTTTTTTCTTGTGGAGCTAAAGAAGTAGGATAGTTTGAAAAAGGATAGTAAATATCTGGTAGAATATGTTTAGAGGTGAAGTGAAAATGGAAATGAGAAATTTTATTCTGCATCGAGATAATATATTATCAGTACAGGTTCAAATTGGTGATTCTGATTATACATTCGGAATGAAATGGAAGAATCCTGAAAAACCTTACGATGATACTTGGGAACTCAAATCATATTGTAACAACAAGACTGGAGAAAAGGATTTAACAAAAGAACAAATTAAGGAATTTATGGATACAGTTAATCCAAAGGTTAATTGGAATATGGATGATTTTAAAAAACGGGGATAATTGTTATTCCTGCTTTCTTTAACGAACGGTCAGGATAGCTTAAAAAACATATAAACTTTAATTGGAGGAATATATTGAAAAAGTTACGTGGGAAAAGGCGATATTTTCGTAATTTATGGAAAGAAGTATCACTGGAAAATTGTAAATTGAACTTTAATAACGAGTCGTGGTTTGACTTATGGCATAACCATCTCGATTTTTCTGGATATGGAAATGGTAGTCTGAGGATGCGTAGAAAGCACATTGAGGCACATATAGCTTTATATAAAAATGTATTAAAAAAGCTTGAAACCTTTGAAAAACCATACCAAGCTTGGATTCACATTGATGATGATGACGCGAGTAAAGATGCAGTTTTTATTCATACCCCAAATCCAAACGAAGATAATTTCCCCCTTAAAGTAGAAAATTTGAACTGGGAGAATTGCACAATCCCATCTGTTTTCCACGATTTAATTAATACGAAGGAATTTTTTGTCGAACACTATAAATCTCAATCTGAAGGTGGTTACATTATCCAGTCCAAAAATCAGGGGAATAGATTGAATTCTTATTAAAGTAACTGATCCGATGCTTCAACAACGGAGGGTCGCTTTTTCTTATTGAAATACGGTGCAGTTTAATTGAAGAAAAAATACAATAAATAACCTATAATACTATTGCAAGTATTTTAAGTTTTTAAGGAGAACGAAAATGCTAAATATAACATTGAATAAGTGGTTTAGTTTATTAGCTTCTTTGTTTTATCTTGTTTATGTTTATAATGCCCGTATATATTATAATAGTATTAAGCATGAATTTCACCTAAATCATAAGCCGGTGTTAGGGAAATCTTCCCCCATTTACTTTTAAGGTGAATTAAGATTAATATTTATATATGTAAGCGTAAAATAATCCCCACCTTTTGATAAGATGAGGATGCTGATAAGATTGATTTACTTCACCGGTACCCTGCATTGATCGGGCAGTGAAACCGACCATGGAAGCATCTTTTGGATGACTTCGTCATTGTTCACATCCACAGTGGGAAGCTGCTGAAATAGGTAGAGAAGGTATTCGTAGGGATTTAGCCCGTTTTCCTTCGCTGTCTCCACTATGCTGTACACGATCGCACTCCCTCGTGCGCCTCGTGGTGTATTTGAAAAGAGCCAGTTTTTCCTGCCGATTACAAACGGCTTGATAGCTCGCTCACTCCGGTTATTGTCGATCTCCAATCGGCCATCTTGTAAGAAAGCCTCTAATAATTCCCACTGGTTGAGACCATAAGTGATTGCTTCGCCCAATTTCGATTTTGGTGCCACTTGAGGCTGTTTCGTTTGAAGCCATGCCAAAAAGAGGTCCAGGACCGGCTTGCTTTTTTCAAGCCGTACCTCGTACCGTTTTTCGGAGGATTCTTTTTTGATTGCCCGTTCAATGGCATACAGCTGGTTACAGAACTGCAAGCCTTCGGCAGAGGCAGTCTGTTTCCCTTTTGCTGAAGGTGGCGCCGCTTTTAATGCCTCGTCGAATTTGCGACGGGCGTGTGCCCAACAGCCAACCAAGATTACATCCGGGACTTTCAGGTAACCCGAATAGCCATCCACTTGAAGATAACCACTGAAGGTTTCCAAAAAGTGTTTGGCGTGCTCACCTTTGCGTGAAGGCTGATAGTCGTACAGGACAATCGGGGGACCGTCGGTCCCTGTCCGATATAGCCAAACATAGGATTTGGCTGTCGCATCGCGGCCTGGTTCGCGCAAGACTTGAAGTGTGGTTTCGTCGGCATGGGCAATGGGCTGTTTGACCAATTCCTGATGCATGCGATCATACAATATGGAAAGCCACTTTTCCGCACCATACAAAACCCAGTTCGCCATCGTTTGGCGTGACAGGTTCACGCCGAGACGTTGGATGTACTTTTCCTGCCGGTACAAAGGCAGACCTTCCACATATTTTTGTGTGATGATATGCGCCATGATCGACGGGGAAGCCAGACTTTTCGGGAAGACCGAAGGAAGCATGGGTGCCGTGACGATTGGCGTTTCTGTGCCATGTTGCTCACAGTGGCGGCAGGCGTAGACGAAGCGTTTATGCTCGATCACTTTCACCTTTGCCGGTTCTATGGCCAGTTCCTTCCGGACCTCGACGCTCATTTCGTGTAGTCCGTGACCGCAACACGAACAAGCCTGGTCCGCATCGGCCAATCGATACTCGATTGTTTCCGTCGGCAGGCTGCTTAGGGATGTTTCACGCTGACCTCGCTTTTTCTTACGGCGATACGTGATTGTTTCGTGTATGGGCTCCGATACAGTTGGATCGGCTAGTTGTTCGGCTTCGTTAAACAACAGAAGCGCTAATTGGTCGTCATCCGTCTTTTCGCTGGAAGAGCCGAATCGTTTTTGTTGGCTAAGGCGGAATTGTTCTTCATACCACTTGATTTTAGCCGTCAGCTCTTCCACCTGTGCCTGAAGCGACTCAATTGTTGGTTCAGCTGGTGGAGTTTGTACGTTCGTTTTCATACTAAGCAATATTCGACAAATATGCACAAACTCCTTCTTTCCGATTGAAAATATCACACAATCCTTTGCGATTGCACGGCGGGGTGTGCCTGCTTTTGAGAGAGGGACAATCCATCCAGCAGCCAGCGTAATTGTTTTCTCGTAACGGCCATCGGGATGGCATTGTTTCCAGACGGCCACTGGAAGGTTCCTCTCTCAAGGCGCCGATAATGAAGCCAGAAACCATTGTGGTCCCATTGCAGGATTTTCAATTTATCGCGTGAGCGATTGCAGAAAACAAACAAGCAGTGGCTGAATGGATTGAGTTCAAAGGTTTCCTGTACAATGGCAGCCAATCCATCAATCGATTTTCGCAGATCGGTGGGCCCTTGTGCCAGGTACACCTTATCGATTGTTACTTCGTCAATCATTTTCCTGTCAATGCCTTCAAGACTTGACGCAACAGCGCCTCGCTAAAGCCTTCGTTGACTTCGATCGTGACACCGCCGGCCCGAAGTCGGATTGGTGTCGGGGAAGACGACCAAGTCTCAGCCGGGGTGACGTCCAATGTCATCCACTGAACAGGTGAAGGTGTAACCGGCGTGGAGTTTTGGAATTTTTTCATCCAATAGCAGAACTGGTGGTAGGGTAGGTCTTTGTTTCGACAAAAAGCTCTTTTCGATAATCCGCTAGAAGCGAAATCTTCAAAACGCTCCTTCCATTGTTGTTCGAGCGTTGGGTTCATAAAAAAACCTCCTTCAAGCTTGTAAACTTAAGGAGATTATCTCATGGTTGTTTTTAAGGTTGTAGGTGGGCACAGTTTTACGCTTACTTATATATTAAAATATATAGTTTATCAAGCCTTTTAGGCACCGGCTTCCTAGGAAGCTTCTTCAAGCTATACCACAGAAAACCCTAATCAAAATGCAGGGTATTCGTATAAGAAAAAAGAGTTCATTTTGATTAACTTAATTTCAAGGAATTTAATACTTAAAATTAATAAAGACTCCTTGAAGAAATAAAGAGGACTTAAGTATAATATTTTTTAAGAAACAATTGACATTAAAAAGGACTGTTCGGTGCTGGTAACACCAAAAGGGTCAATAATAGGCTCCCTTTAGGGGGGGCAGCCTAAGTGGGGAAATAATCCATCATAAGCGGCCAAGCTCAAGGATGGATTATTTTTTATGGTTAATTGAAGGCATTGCAACGACTTAGCAACTATTTGCGTTTTGTTGGGGTACGTAAACGATTCTGGATTTCAGGGGCCACTATGGAAAACAAAACCAAAAATTAGATGTTTAATGTCAATAAAATTGTTCCAGAAAAGGGCCATATTATTGAGGAACGCTTAGTAGGGGTAGCGTCAGGAAAATGCGGATTTACAACGATAAGCAAATTACAACATAAAAAAACGGTTCCTAAACGTTGTGCGGAATCGTTTTTTTTATTTCGTTTGTTAAACTAAAGAGCACTTTAATAAGATTTTTTAATTTTCCCCCCATTTATTTTGGAAAATAAGGTTGTCTAAAGAACGCCTTTTTTCCCAATCAGCTAATTCTAGAATGGGTTTTTCTGGATAATCATCAGTGTAACCAATAGAAATAAGAGCAATAGGCTCAATATGTGGTGGTATTTCTAAAATGTCTCTAATATCATTCTTTTTATAAAAACTTACCCAGCCCATTGCAAGCCCTTCAGCACTAGCTGCTAACCACATATTTTGAATGGCACAAGCAGTTGATAAAGCATCCGTTTCAGGAATTGAATTTCGTCCTAATATGCGAACCTCCTCTTGTTGGATCACAAGTTACACATATAGTTAAAGGAGATTCTTTTAGACCTTCAACTTTTAAACTAAGGAATTTCGTTTCTTTTTCTCCTTCATAATGAATAGCCAATGCTCTTCTTTCCTTATCCGCTGCCCATGCTAACTTTTCTTTAATTTCATTTGAAGAAACTAAAATAAAATTCCATGGTTGCATAAACCCTACTGAGGGTGCATGATGAGCAGCATTTAGTATTTTATGTATTGTATTTTCTGGGATAGGAGTTGACAAAAAACTTCGGATGTCTCTTCTATGATAAATAACTTTATATATTGCTTCTTTTTCTTCCTTAGTAAACATATTTTCCCTCTCTCGTTAAAAATTAAAATGTTATTGTTTATTCATATATTAACAATAAAACCTGTTGCTGTCTAGACTGACCTATTCATTTGAGACAGTAATAAAACACCTTCTTAGGCTGCCATATCACCAAACTCTATTGGTGTGTGGTAGCCTAATTTTTCTTGGATACGCTCTTCATTATAATAACTCATAAATTGATCGACACGTTCCTTTACTTCTTCTAGCGACAAAGAATGGAATTTAACAAACTGAAATTCTTCTGATTTAAGGTTCGAGTGGAAAGACTCAATCACTGCGTTATCCCAACAGTTTCCCCTGCGTGACATACTACCAACTAAATTCTTTTCTTTAATCCGATTCTGATAAGCATAAGAAGAATAGACACTTCCTTGATCTGAATGGATAATGACTCCTTTAGGGTTTCCTCGCTTTTCTAGTGCTTCATTCAAGGTATCAATCACCAAAGGAATTTGTTGATGAGTATAAAGTTTATAGGCAACAATTTGATTATTAAACAAGTCCATGATCGTTGATAAATATAAAGTGTCTGGCCCATATTGGATGTAGGTAATATCTGTTACCCACTTATGGTTAGGTTTGCTTGCGTGAAACTCTCGCTGTAATAAGTTTGGTGCGACAACGACAGATTCTCCTTGAGACTTCCACCTTCTCTTTTGTTTTACTTTACATTGAAGGTGATATTTCTGCATGATTCGTTGAACAGTATTGCAGCTCAATTTGATATGGTAGTCACGTTTTAAAAGCTCCTTGATTTTTCGATGACCATATCGGTATTTAGTTTTTTCGCAAAGGTAAATAATCGCTTCTTCTTCCTTAGACAACTCAACTGGTTGCGCATTTGCCCAGCGATAATAGGTGGATCTAGGAACATTTAAAGCTGATAAAATAGCTGATACTGTATATTTCTTTCGTAAATTCTGAACTAATTGGAGAACGATTTCTTTTTCAACTCCTTTTCGATCTCCAAATACTTTTTTAAGATTTCATTTTCCTGTTTTAAATGATTCAATTGACGTTCTTTTTTCTCTTCAGGACTCGAACTGTCTGGTCCATGACCATAGGAATATTGTTTTCCTATTGGTTGATCAAATCGATGAACCTGATTATCTCGATACCATTTCATCCACGTTTTGATTTGAGATACATTTTTAATCTCATACTTCTCCATGATTTCACGGTTCGAAAACTGACCACTCATTTTATCTTTCACAACTGCCCACTTAACTTCATTTGAATATACATTTTTGCCCATGCAAAAACACCTCCGAATTAGTACTTTGTTTAAGTGTACCATTTCGAAGGTGTTTTATAGTGTCTCATTAATTTAGGTTAGTCTAGTCCGTCTCTTAATTAAATGGTTTTTTATATTTTTTTATTGCTCCTTTTATTTTACTTAAAACTCATGTATACTAAAACCAAATTGAATAGAAATAACTAGGGGAGTCCAATAAGTTGGGCTGAGAGAGAAACACGTTAAAGTTTCTTGACCCTTTGGACCTGATCTAGATCATACTAGCGTGGGGAAGTTAGAAAAAATAATCATGTATTGAATAAACTTCTACATACAAAGCCGGTCCATCCTTTTTGGATTCGGCTTTTTTATTTAATTCATTTCTTTAATTCCTCTTTTATTGTTCTAGATCTCGTCCTTTAATTTTAAAAAGGGGAGAGATTTACTCTATGTCAACAACTTCATTAAACGAAAAAAGCATTTCCATCATGTCTAGTTTTTCAGGTAGTAAAAAAGTTTATGTTGAAGGCTCAAGACCCGATATCAAGGTACCAATGCGTGAAATTGAACTAAGTCCTACAACGGGCGCCTTTGGTGAAGAAGAAAATCCACCAGTTCGTGTCTATGATACAAGCGGACCTTATACGGATACTAATTATCCAGTTGATATTACAAAAGGTCTTCCTCCTCTTCGAAGCACATGGATTCATGAACGAGGAGATGTTGAGGAATATGAAGGAAGAGAAGTTAAGGCTGAAGACAATGGATATAAGGATGAGAATGACCCTCGTGCTAATCATAATATGTTCCCGGGTTTAAAGCGTAAACCCTTACGTGCAAAAAAAGGTGGAAATGTCACACAGCTTCATTATGCAAGGAAGGGCATCATCACTCCTGAGATGGAATTTATCGCATTAAGGGAAAATATGAAACCTGAATTTGTGCGTGAAGAAGTTGCAAGAGGTCGAGCAATTATCCCTTCTAATATCAATCATCCAGAGGCAGAGCCTATGATCATAGGACGTAATTTCCATGTTAAAATCAACGCAAATATTGGGAATTCTGCTGTTTCATCCTCCATCGAAGAAGAGGTCGAAAAAATGACATGGGCCACACGTTGGGGTGCTGATAATATTATGGACCTATCAACAGGTAAAAACATTCATACAACAAGGGAATGGATAATTCGCAATTCTGCTGTTCCTGTAGGAACCGTTCCTATCTACCAAGCACTTGAAAAAGTAAATGGTGTTGCCGAAGACCTCACATGGGAGGTTTACCGTGATACTTTGATTGAGCAAGCCGAGCAAGGCGTGGATTACTTCACCATTCATGCTGGTGTTCTTTTGCGATATGTTCCGTTAACAGCAAAACGTTTAACAGGTATTGTATCCCGGGGTGGATCTATTATGGCACAATGGTGTCTTCACCACCACAAAGAAAGCTTTTTATATACTCATTTTGAAGAAATCTGTGAGATTATGAAAACTTATGATGTTGCATTCTCTTTAGGAGATGGTCTACGTCCTGGTTCAATTGCTGATGCTAATGATGAAGCACAATTTGCAGAATTAGAAACTCTTGGAGAACTAACAAAAATTGCTTGGGAGCATGATGTACAGGTAATGGTTGAAGGTCCAGGTCACGTACCTATGCACCTTATTAAAGAAAACATGGACAAACAACTTGAGGTTTGTAAGGAAGCGCCTTTCTATACTCTAGGGCCACTTACAACTGACATAGCTCCTGGCTATGATCATATTACATCTGCGATTGGTGCAGCCATGATTGGTTGGTATGGTACGGCTATGCTATGTTATGTTACACCAAAAGAACATTTAGGTTTACCAAACCGAGATGATGTACGTGAAGGTGTTATAACTTATAAAATAGCTGCACATGCTGCTGATTTAGCCAAAGGGCATCCAGGCGCACACAAAAGAGATGATGCCTTATCAAAAGCTCGTTTCGAATTCCGTTGGAGAGATCAGTTTAATTTATCATTGGATCCTGAACGCGCTTTAGAATATCATGATGAGACGTTACCTGCAGAAGGTGCAAAAACAGCACATTTCTGCTCAATGTGTGGACCGAAATTTTGTAGCATGAGGATCTCTCAAGATATTCGTAATTACGCGAAAGAAAACAAGCTTGATACAAAAGAAGCAATAGAAAAAGGAATGAAGGAAAAAGCTGAAGAGTTTAAGGAATCTGGTGGTAAATTATATCAATAATTCTTGTAGTTAGGAGGTTTACGTTGAAGTTCCAAATAATTGAAGAGGAGATTAATCAATTAAAAACTCACCTTGCTTTTTTGGAAAAACGCTTAAAAGAGATTCAACAAAATTGTGATCATCATTTTAAAGGAAATCAATATTATGAAACATGTATCAAGTGTAATAAAGTAAATGTTTTATACTATTAGCAGTGGAAAGCTAAAAAATGCTAAAAGAAACCTTGCCCTAATACCTATCTCTTTAAAAGAGGCAAGGTTTCTTTATCTTCAATTACTTAAATAAAAGAACATTTCTATAGATATTTTTTTTCACAATACTAGCCCTTTAATGGAATAAAAAAGATTATTTGTTTGCTTCTGATAACTTTCTATACAATGAAGCTCTAGACACATTTGTAATTTCACAAATTTGATTTACAGTCATATTTCCTTCTTTATATAGCTTTACTGCATAATTCATTCCTGCGTGATTTTTATGATATTTCTTTAACCGTCCTTTAAACTTCCCTTCTTTCTTTGCGAGCTCAATCCCTTCACGCTGACGCATTCGAATAAGGTCTCGCTCTAATTGGTTAACACCAGCCATTACCGTAATTAAGAATTGGCTGTATGGATTATCTTCTGATAAATCTAGCCATGTATCCTTAAGTGATTTTAAGCTTGCCTTTTTATTTCGTATTAAATCAATTAATTCAAATAAATCTTGCGTACTTCGAGTGATCCGAGTTAAGTCTGTAACATAAATAATGTCACCTTCTCGTAAACCCTCTAACATTTTTTGAAGTTGCTCACGATCCTTTGTTGCTCCAGAAACTTTTTCTTCAAAAATAATATCTATTCCGTTTTCGTTAAGTTGTTGAAATTGCCTTGAAGGATTTTGACCAACAGAACTAACTCGAACATATCCAATTTTTTGCATACTTTCACCTCATTTTTGAGACAAGTCTTATGAGACGCTCTTAGCTATGATTTTATCAGTCTACTACACTTGTATCAATAGAGTACACTCTATTGATATATAATTGAACTAATTAACTGAATAATTACAGAAATGAGATGATACTGTATGAAAATTGCGAGAGGTAGAGAATTGCTTACACCAGATCAGAGACTAGCTCTAATGCAAATTCCTGAAGATGAATGGATATTGGGAACCTACTACACTTTTTCCAAACAGGATTTAGAAATTATTAATAAGCGAAGAAGAGAGGAAAACCGTTTAGGGTTTGCTGTTCAATTAGCCGTTCTTCGGTATCCCGGTTGGCCATACACTCATATCAAAGGCATCCCAGATTCTGTCATACATTATATATCGAAACAAATTTGTGCTACTCCATCTTCGCTTAGTCTTTATCCTCAAAGAGAAAATACACTTTGGGATCATTTGAAAGAAATTCGTAGTGAATATGACCTTGTAACTTTTACTCTTAAAGAATATCGAATGGCATTTAAGCACCTTCATCAATTAGCTTTGGAAAATGGTGATGCTATTCATCTACTACAAGAATGCATAGATTATCTAAGAAAAAACAGAATCATACTGCCTGCTATCACTACCCTTGAAAGAATGGTGTGGGAGGCAAGAACAATGGCTGAAAAGAAGCTATTTAATACGGTTAGTCAATCTTTGACACATAAGCAAAAAGAAAGGCTAGAGGAAATCATCACTTCGCAGCATCCATCCGAATCTAATAAAACGATATTGGGTTGGTTAAAGGAACCACCAGGTCATCCTTCACCCGAAACATTTCTAAAAGTAATAGAACGACTCGAATACATACGAGGTATGGAATTAGAAACGGTACAAATTAGTCATTTGCATCGCAATCGCCTGTTACAGCTATCTCGATTAGGTTCAAGATATGAGCCTTATGCATTCCGTGACTTTCAGGAAAATAAACGATATTCGATATTAACCGTCTATTTATTACATCTTACTCAGGAGTTAACGGATAAAGCTTTTGAAATTCATGACAGACAAATACTCAGTCTGTTATCAAAAGGCCGTAAGGCTCAAGAAGAAATTCAGAAACAAAACGGTAAAAAGCTGAATGAGAAGGTTATACACTTTACGAACATCGGACAAGCTTTAATCAAAGCAAAAGAGGAAAAATTAGACGTTTTTGAGGTTTTACAATCCGTCATTGAATGGACTTCCTTTGTTTCTTCGGTGGAAGAAGCTCAGGAGCTTGCACGTCCAGCCGACTATGATTATTTAGACTTACTGCAAAAACGATTTTATTCACTTAGAAAATATACGCCAACGCTATTAAGGGTATTGGAATTTCATTCTACAAAGTCAAATGAAGCACTTTTACAAGCTGTAGAGATTATCCGAGGAATGAACGAATCTGGAAAACGAAAAGTACCTGATGACTCACCTGTGGACTTTATCTCAAAGCGTTGGAAAAAACACTTATATGAGGATGACGGTACAATCAACCGTCATTATTATGAAATGGCCGTCTTAACAGAACTAAGGGAGCATGTTCGGGCTGGTGATGTTTCCATTATGGGCAGTAGACAATATAGAGATTTTGAGGAATATTTGTTTTCAGAGGATACATGGAATCAAACGAAGGGAAATACGAGGCTATCAGTTAGTTTATCATTCGAAGACTATATGACAGAGAGAAGCAGCAGTCTTAATGAAAGATTAACGTGGTTATCTGCCAATTCTAACAAATTAGATGGGGTTTCTCTTGAAAAAAGAAAGTTATCAATTTCACGCTTAGAAAAAGATGTTCCAGAAGAAGCAAAGAAATTTAGTGCAAGCCTTTATCAGATGCTCCTGTATTTGATAATTTAATATTGAGCCACTTTTGAAGGGTTCGATCACATAAAAAATGAGCCACATGATTTCCAATTTTGATAACCTCTCTTATGATTGAAAGTGACCAAACTATCACTTTTAGAGAGAGGCACAAAGGATGATCGATATGGCTCAATTTTATAATATCAAATTCTTACATGAGGTAGAAGGACTATCACAAAGACAAATAGCTAAAAAGCTTGGTATTTCAAGGAATACAGTAAGTAAGTATTTAAAAGAACAGGAAGCTCCAACAACCATACAACGCCAAAGAATCTATGGTGGTACTAAAGATTATTCTGAAGAAACAAAACGGGTATTACCAATAATTGACCAATGGTTAGAGGATGACCTCAACCGATGGGGTAAGCAGAAACATACGGCTACCAATATATATAACAGATTAGTTAATGAATATGACTTTGAAGGTTCGGAATCTAATATACGAAAAATAGTAAGGAAACGCAGAAAAAAGCTTCAGGAAGTCTTCATTCCTCTTGATTTTCAACTCGGCCACCAATTCCAATTCGACTGGGGAGAGGCGGACATCATTCTACAGGGTCGAAAGAAACGTATTTACCTCTTTTGCATTCAGCTTTCCGCAAGTCGTGTAAGGTTTGTGAGAGCTTATCTTCATGAAAAACAGGAAGCTTTCCTTGATGGATTTGTTCATGCGTTTGAATTTTTTGGAGGAGTTCCAACTGAAGGTCTATTTGATAATTTAAAAACAGCTGTGGTAAAAATCCTTCAAGGTAGAGACCGATTGGAACAGGAATCATTTCTTGCCTTACAAACACATTATCTATTCAAATCTGAGTTCTGCAATGTCAGATCTGGAAATGAAAAAGGACGTGTAGAGGGATTGGTAGGCTATGTAAGAAGAAATGCCTTTGTACCTGAGCCGGAGGTTCAGACACTAGATGAATTGAATGATTATTTACAAGATTGGTGTTTTAACGAGGCAGAACGCAAAACCGTTCCTTATACCAAAGAAACAATCGCTGATATGTGGGCTAAAGAAAAGGAATATCTTCACCCACTTCCTGAACAACGGTTTGAAGCCTGTAAGCTAGTCTCTTGTCAGGTAAACAAGACTTCACTAATCTCAATCGAAACCAATCAGTATTCTGTCCCATGTGGTTATGTCGGCCAAGCTGTATGGGCAAAAATTTTTGTCGACCGAGTGATCGTTGTGGCTCAAAACCAAGTGATCGCAGAACATTTACGTTCAAATGAACGAAATCAAATGATTACTGTATTGGACCATTATCTAGAAGCGTTGATAAAAAAGCCTCGTGCGATACGTGATGCACATGCTTTCCAAGCTTCTGACATTCCAGCTGTGTTCAGGCGTTTTCATCGGAAGATGAGAGAACAAGAAGGAGCCATTGGAGATCGAAAGTTCATACGACTTCTCCTCCTTCATCGTGAAATTGGAATGGAAAAGTTAACACAGGCCTTGAGTGAGGCTGAGGAAGCACAAGTTTTTCGTTATGAAGTTGTGCATGAAATCATCCAAAGGCTAACGAATAACCATTTGAAGTCTCACGAGCTCTCTAAAGAGAAGACACCTACAAATCTGCTAGACTATAAAGTTAAAAAGTCAAATGTAGCTCAATATGAACAACTAACTGGAGGTCAGACAAAATGAATGCAGAAATCATGCTAGATCATATTGTAAAGCAACTTAGAATGCCGACAATCGGAAGACAGTATCGCTCTCTCGCTAGAGAAGCGGAGGAAAGAAACCTAAGTTATGAAGAATACCTATTGGCATTACTAGAAACAGAATTAGAAACAAGAGAAGAAAATCAGAGACAGAGGAGACTTAAGCAAGCTGCGTTCCCTGTCCAGAAAACATTAGATACCTATGATTTCAGCTTAATGCCAAGCTTGAATCGAAACCGCTTTATCACCATGGCTAAGGGTGAATTCGTAGACAAAAAGGAAAATCTAATATTTTTGGGGAATAGTGGTACTGGTAAAACTCACTTGGCAATCGCTCTTGGGGTAGAAATGATTCAAAATGGTTATAAAACTAAGTTTATTACAGCATCGGCGTTAGTAGAAGAATTACTTATGGCCAACGAGGAGCATAAGCTTGGGGCATTTGAGAAGAAGTGGCTCAAATTTGATTTGATCATTGTTGATGAGTTAGGGTATGTCCCCTTCTCCAAAATTGGAGCAGAGTTATTGTTCCAATTCTTTTCAAGTCGTTATGAACGCGCGAGCGTTATTGTTACAACTAATCTAGAATTCTCGGAATGGACAAACATATTTGGCGACGATAAAATGACCGCTGCATTACTTGATCGCCTTACGCACCGATCGCACATCCACCTACTTAACGGAGAATCCTATAGATTCCGTCAAAGTATGCAACATCGGGAAGTTGTCGAAGGGTAACAACGGCGGGCGAGGTGTTTGGGTGTCTTGCCCCTCTCCGGGGCAAGGCACCCAAACACCCAACTACTCCCAAATATGGGAGTTAACAGACACTAAGTGGCTCACTTTTAAAGTGATCGCTCTGGCTCAATATAATATTGACAAAAACAGCTCCCAAGAATAAAATTAACCGATTTACTCATGGATGTTGCTTATATAACAGGATTTCATGAGCAATTTACTCATGCTTCAAATAGTCGAAAGCCAGATAAAGAAGAAACAATTATTATCATGGCTGCCCTATTAGGAATGGGAATGAATATTGGATTGAGTAAGATGGCTGAAGCAACACCTGGACTTACATATAAGCAACTAGCCAATGTTTCTCAATGGCGCATGTATGAAGACGCAATGAATAAAGCTCAAGCCGTATTAGTAAATTTTCATCACAAATTACAATTGTCTTCCTATTGGGGCGACGGTACAACATCTTCGTCAGATGGTATGAGAATGCAGCTAGGTGTTTCGTCACTACATGCAGATGCAAACCCTCATTACGGAACAGGAAAAGGCACCACCATCTATCGGTTTACGAGTGATCAATTTTCTTCTTATTACACAAAGATCATTCATACTAATTCAAGGGATGCCATTCATGTTTTGGACGGTTTATTGCATCATGAGACTGATCTAAACATAGAGGAACATTATACAGACACAGCCGGTTACACAGACCAAATTTTCGGATTGACCCATTTATTAGGATTTAAATTTGCACCAAGGATAAGAGATCTATCGGACTCAAAATTATTTACAATAGATAAAGCAGGTGAGTATCCAAAACTAGAAGCTATTTTACGTGGGCAAATAAACACAAAAGTCATTAAAGAAAATTATGAGGATGTTTTACGGTTAGCTCATTCAATAAGAGAAGGGACAGTCTCAGCATCCTTGATTATGGGGAAATTAGGATCTTATTCAAGACAAAACAGCTTAGCTACAGCCCTACGTGAGATGGGACGTATAGAAAAAACAATCTTTATTCTTAATTACATTTCGGATGAATCTTTAAGAAGAAAAATACAAAAAGGATTGAATAAAGGAGAAGCCATGAATGGACTGGCAAGAGCTATTTTCTTCGGAAAGCAAGGAGAGCTTAGGGAACGAACCATACAGCATCAATTGCAAAGGGCCAGTGCCTTAAACATAATCATCAATGCCATAAGTATCTGGAATACTCTACATCTAACAAAAGCGGTTGAATATCAAAAACGGACAGGTAGTTTTAATGAAAACTTATTGCATCATATGTCACCTTTAGGCTGGGAACATATCAATTTACTAGGAGAATACCATTTTAATTCAGAGAAAGTGGTCTCATTAGATTCTCTAAGACCACTGAAACTTACTTAGCGTTGTTAAAATTGGGGGAATTGTCTTGGAAACGGGCTTATCGTTGTAAATCCGCATTTTCCTGACGGTACCCCTAGTAAGATAAATGGATATTGTAAAGGAATACACTTAAAAACATTTTGTTCAATAACAAAGGGATAAGCTTAAATTCGCTTACTGTGACTGCTAAACTAGAGTAGACAGTTTTTGCTAGATAAAATGAAACACTTTTCCCAAAAATATTAATAAAATCATACTCCTTCCATTGTAAAATGTTTATATCAGTAAACGATTCAATGGAGGGCAGGAAAAGGTGGATAAGTGGGAAATGTACATGGAAATACATCAATTAATCAAAAAGGGTTTTAGTAAGACACAGGTTGCAAAAAAGTTAGGAATATCCAGATCTACAGTTTATCGTAATTTAAAAAGGTCACCTTCTGATATGGCTGAATGGGTGGAATCAATCCAGACAAGAAGCAAAAAGTTAGATCCTTATAAAAAGATAATCCTTTCCTGGTTGAGGGAACATCCGGATATGTCCGCTGCTCAAGTGGAGGATTGGTTAAAAGAAAAGTACGAGGATTTAGAAGTGGGAGAAAGTACCGTTCGGTCCTATGTAAGAGAATTACGAAAGCAATATCATATTAATAAGGAATCTTCACCACGAATATATGAAGCAATACCTGATACTCCTATGGGTGAGCAAATCCAAGTAGATTTTGGTCATACGAAACAAAAGGCAGTTGATAACACAGAAGTGAAATTAAACTTTATAGCTTTTGTATTATCTAATTCTAGATATAAATATAAGGAATGGCTTGATAGGCCTTTTACTACGCAGGATGTAATAAAAGCACATGAAAATGCGTTTAATTGGTTCGGGGGAATTCCAAGTGAATTGGTATATGACCAAGATAGTTTGATAGTTGTTAGTGAGAATCATGGAGATTTAATTCTAACGCAAGAGTTCCAGCAGTATAAAGAATCTAGGAATCTTACTCTTCACGTTTGCCGTAAGGCGGATCCAGAGAGTAAAGGAAAAATAGAAAATGTAGTTGGTTTTATTAAACATAATTTCGCCAAACATCGAGTCTTTCATAACATTGATTCTTGGAATGAACAAGGTTGGGAATGGCTCAATAGAACTGGGAATTATAAAATTCATAATACAACAAAAAAGAGACCAGTCGACGTGTTTTCCCTGGAAAGACAACACTTACGACCAGTCATCAAAAATCTAGATATAAAATATAACTATGAAAATAGTATATCAAGAAGTGTCCATAAGGACAATACTATTCGCTATTTATCTAATCGCTATTCCCTTCCATTGGGGACGTTTGGTAAATATGAAACGGTTTGTATTAAGGAAACCGAAGAAAAAGAATTGATCATTTATAACCACCAGACAGGTGAGATTATCGCTAAGCATAATATTCCTGACGGAAGAGGAATATTGGTGAAGGATAGGAAACATAGTCGTGATCGATCAAAGGGCATAGCAGCATTTATGGATACAGTTGCACAACAGTTTAAGGATAAGGAACTGGCTTTTGAATATCTACAAATTATAAAAGAGAAGTACCCTCGGTACACTAGAGACCAATTACAAATGATCTTGAAAGAGACAAAAGCAAACGACCCGGAGATTTTATCATCAGCATTAAAGGAATGTAGGAAAAGAAATCTTTATAGTGCAACAGACTTTAGCGATGTCGTTTCGTACTTAAAACGCTATCGACAAACTAGTGATACACTCATAATCGATAACGCTGAGAGTGTACCATCTATAAGTCATATTTCTAATTGGATATTGGAGACAGAAGCCCAAAAAAGAGAAGTTGATACATATACGGCTATTTTGGAAGGTGAATCTAAATGAGCCAACTAAGTCAGTTACAGGAATTAATGAAATCTTTAAGACTTACAGAGACAGCAAATCATCTTCCTACATTAATAAGAGAAGCTGAGATAAAGGATTCCACCTTTACTCAGTTCCTCCTGGATGTAGCTAAGTATGAACAAACTCGAAGAGAAGAAAAGCAACTGGAGAGAAGGTATAAATGGGCTACCTTCCCTTTTCATAAAACATTAGAGGAGTTTAATTTAAAAGAACAAAAATCCTTAAGTAATAAACATTTAAATAGATTAAAAGATCTAACGTGGATTGAACAGTTATACAATATAATTTTATTGGGCCCACCAGGAAGTGGTAAAACTCATATCTCTATAGGATTGGGCATTGAAGCTTTAAATCAAGGATATAAGGTCATCTTTACGACCATGGGTGAACTTATTCATGTCCTAAAAACAGAAGAGATTACTCGTAAATCACAAACAAGAATGAAAAGAATACGAGATGCAGATTTAGTAATTATTGATGACTTAATGTTCATGGCAATGGATAAGCAAGAGGCAAATATGTTTTTCCATTTAATTAATGACCTATATAATCAATCCTCTATTATTTTGACATCGAACAAAGGCCCAAAAGAATGGGGTGAATTATTAGGAGATCAAGCAATAACAACCGCTATCTTAGATAGAATTTTACATCGTGTTGAAATCATTCATTTAAATGAAGATAGCTATCGAATGAAACATAGATCAACCATATTTGGGCAAGAAAGTGTTTCAAATTAACAAGCAGAAATTGTGTCTTTTTGCTTGACGGTCACACTTACCCCTTTTTAAACTCATTTGCACTTTGTAGAAGACCTAAATCAACTAAGTCAGTACCATTTTTATTAATCTTATTTGTTATGTTCCAATTCTGCTTTTCATCATCAAAAGACAGTGAATATAAATTATTTATCCCACTTAGTTTTTTCTCTAATACATATCCGTTTTTATTTTCTTTATTAAGGTAAAATACTGGAGACCAATCGCCTCCAATTTGTGATTTAGCGATTTTCAATAAAATATTTGATAAGGATTTTTGTTCAGCAGTTAAATTATCTTTATCAGGTGTGAATTCCATATTTGAAATGTAATTATAGCCGTCTACTTGAATTTTATGTGATTTTATAAAATCATTTGTGATAGTTTGTATTACTGCTTCTTCTGTTAATTTAGCATTTACATTAGATGTGTAAGCTGTAAAGGATAATATTATTGTAAACAGTAGAAATGATATTCTTCTCATATTGTTGTTCCTCCATTGATTAGTCGCTTATATTATTCCTTTATTTCCCACAACTATTCCCACTTTTTAACTAGCGGGGTGGCTTATGTTGAACAAGAGGGTTGCTACAAGGCAATCCTTTTTCTTGATTCGACTAACGATGCAGGGTAATTCATTGTAAAACCACCAATATACTATTAGTGGTTTTAGAAGACTTATTTATAAGGATCATTAATAATGATGATAAGAGTCTCCACCTTCAAGTTGCCGTTTGGTTTCTGCATCAATAACTGTATGTTTCCAAAACTCTTCATCCTTGGTCTGTACAAAAGAAGCGAAGAAATATACTTGTCGTTCTGGATGTATAGCAGGAGAAAGTTCTTGTTTTGATTGACACATATATCTTCCTGTTTTCTTTTCAAAAGTCATAACTGCATCTGGGGTTTCTTTATAAGTTATTTTTCGTCTTATACTATAAGTAGCATCATCATATTCTTTATATACATCTTTTTTCAATTGTTGATAAAATTCATCTTCACTAACAAAAGACTTATCTTTGTTATCTGGATAATCAAACTGTTGAGCTGACGTTGGAATTGCTGATACAAACAATACAATAAAAGTAATAATTATAGTGAGAAGTCTCTTCACCGTATTCGCCTCCAATCCTTTGGTATTTTCCCCTTTATTTAATTAACAATTCATAGGGTTAATTTTTTAAATCAAATAGTGCTTAATTCAAAAAGACAAGATTGTGAAATGCTTAAAGTGAAAAGTGCTTTTCTTTAATAACGATCGGGCGCGATTGTGAAAGAAAATCGATGAACAAAATTTTAAAGACAGTAGATCTATCCCTCAATCAAATATTACGAAATCCCACCTGAATCTTTTACATCTTAGGGGGGGTTTTTCATAATAAACCTTTTCGGGGGGATATGCAAAAATACCCAAATTGAACTATTATTTTTTTAGTATTACCTTATTTATTGCTTGACATAGTCTAGTTATGCCTTCTTCAATTTCGTCATTGTTTAAATGTCCATAACCCAAAATAATTTGATTAGGATATGTTCCTTTTTCAATTGTATGATCTTCAACTGGATAAATTTTAACTCCAAATTGTTCAATTTCTTCAAGTAATTCTTTTGAAAAATGTTGTTCCTTAAATTCAACAATGAGGTGTAAGCCTGTGGAGTCACCCAAAATATTAATCTTATTCGAAAATGTCGTATTTAAACAATGGATAAGCAAATCTCTACGGTTTTTATAAATCTTCTTCATCTTAGAAATATGCCGATCCAAATGGCCTTCTTTTATAAAACGAGCAAGGACAAGTTGGTCTATAGAAGGCGTATGTAGATCCGAAAACCATTTTAGCTTCCTGCATTGTTCAATAAGTTGTAAAGGAAGAATCAAATATCCCATTCTAAGGGCAGGCGATAAGATTTTACTAAACGATCCAATATATAACACTCGTTCCGGTTCTAATCCCTGTAATGAACTAACAGGTGTGCCTTCATATCGAAACTCACTGTCATAATCATCTTCGACTATATAACAATTTGTTTGTCTTGCGTAATGAATCAATTGAATCCTTCGCTGAATTGGTAACGTTCCTCCTAAAGGAAACTGGTGGGAAGGAGTAACAAAGACGAATCTTGGGTTTTTATTTAATGGCAGTAACGATGTCTTCATCCCATTTTCATCAACAGGCACGGGATAAAGCCGAGCGCCTGTTGTTTTAAATATCGTTTGAATATCATTGGTGATTGGATCTTCCATTATCACCATATCATCCGGAGATAAAAGTAATTTAGAAACAAGTGTCATAGCTTGAGTTGCACCTGAAGTAATCACGATTTGATCTGGATGACAGTCAACGCCCCTAGTTTTCAGTAAATATTGTGATAAAACCTGTCTTAATTCTGGACGACCCTCAGGAAAATCATATCCAAACGCAGAAGGAAGTGTCTCATTCCATATGGTATAAGATAACTTTGCCCAGGTTTTACGTGGGAATAAATCCAATGCTGGTATTCCTGAACGAAAGTTAATAATGTCATCGTCTTTTTTGCCTTTTTCATCCCTAGCAAAAGAGTGCAATGAGGTTGCTTTTTTATGTTGTTCTAAAAAAGCTCCTGCAGCAACGTATGTCCCCGAACCCCTTCGGGAAACTAAAAACCCCTCGGCTAATAGTTGATCATATGCTTCTAAAATGACATTCCTAGAGACTTTTAAATCAGAAGATAGCTCCCGGGTAGATGGTAGTTTTTCATCCGGTTTTAGCTGTCCATTTAAAATTCGTTCCCGTATTGTCTGATTAACTTGTTTAATTAAAGGTATATCCAGCGACCGATCAATGGGTATCCAAAGCATATTTGCATATTCTCCTTAATAAAAGTGGAACCATCAAAAAACATAATAAGTGGTACTCATATAAACCATTTTATCATGATAAAGTGGATTCAAATAGTGAAAAGGAGATGTATGATAATAATGAAAACCCATGAATCCCAGGTCGCTCAAGCACTTAAATCGATTGCACGAAATCAACATATTAAATCTTATATTCAACAATCCAATGAACTATATCCATTATTATTGAAGGCTGCCAAACGGTTTGTGACAGGAGAAAATAAACAAGAAGGAATCGAGATAGCAAATGAGCTAATTTCAAAAGGGTATTTTATTTCACTTGAATATATAGGAGAAAATACAGAAGACTTAAAGGATTGTATAAAAGCCAAAGACGAGTTTTTGAATCTTATAAAAGAAATGGGTTCTATGTCTATGAATCAAACTGTTTCGCTTGATCTCTCACATATTGGATTGTCTGTGAATCCAGACACAGCTTATATTCATTTACAGGAGATAGCTGAGAAAGCAAATCAATACGGGATAACACTTATGATCAGTATGGAAGAATCATCAAAAACGGATGACATTCTTGATATATATAAAAAGGCGACTGAGCAATATCCAAATGTAGGGATAACGCTGCAAGCACATTTATACCGATCCAGCGATGATATTAAGGAACTCATTCATTATCCCGGGAGAATACGAATTGTTAAAGGTGCTTATCAAGAATCTGCTGAAATTGCTATGGCAAGAACAAAGGAGTTAAATAACCGTTATCTAAAATATGTAGAACAATTAGTAGAAGCGAACCATCCAGTATCCATTGCCACACATGATGAAATTCTTATTCAGGAAATGGAACAACGCCAGCTTCTTAATCATCCCACTGTAGAAATCGAAATGCTCTATGGAATACGTCCGGATTTGATAAAAGATTTAAAAAGCAAAGAGCACAACTGTAAAGTATACTTGACTTACGGACAAGAGTGGTATTTATATTTGTGCCATCGAATAGCCGAATACCCGGAAAATCTATTCCGTGCCGTAACAGATATGATAGATCCATCTTTAACAGGGGAAAGGAGTTCATATTAAAAGGTAAATGGTGCTTATCTACAGTATCATATTCACATACAGAATATTCGTAATGATGTTTGATGTAAGAAAAGGAGGGAAAAGAATTGAACCATGATTTTTATCGTTCGTTATTTCCTATATTAGCTACTCATACACATCTATCTAGCTGTTCCCAAGGTGCATTGGCAAAGCCTGTTTCAAAAGCTATTGAGGAATATCACAAAGTTTACTTCTGTCGGGTAGTAATTGGAATGAAGCGATAAATAAAGTGGATGAGACTCGTATGAAATTTGCTAAACTTATTGGAGCCGAAACAGATGAGGTTGCTATACTATGTTCTGTTTCTGATGCTATTTCTACTATTGCGACTTCCCTCCCTTTTCAAAAAGTTAAAAATAAAATCATGTTTACGGATATAGATTTTCCTACTGTTGGTCATATATGGTTTGCACAAGAACCGTTTAAAGACAATATCTCCATGATTCGTTCTTTAAACGGGGAAATCCCTCTGGAACAATATGAAAAAGAAATAACAACTGATACGTTTCTTACATGTATTCCACATGTGAATTATTACAACGGATATAAGCAAAACGTTAGAGAGATTGCTGATATCGCACATAGAAAAGGCTCTCTTTTATTCGTCGATGCTTACCAATCAGCTGGACATATTCCAATTGATGTGAAAGAGATGGATATTGATATACTAACAACGGGATCTCGTAAATACATGTTAGGAATTCCTGGCGTATCGTTTTTGTATATAAATGTTTATGGCACTATAGAAATGTAGGCTATGGCATTTAATTTGTGCAGGCCCCTCGGGGCCTGCACAAATTAAAAAAACCACTTGTCAACATCCTCAAAAACTCATACACTTCCTGTTGGGACCAAGTCGTGCAGGAGGTATTTAAGGAGATGTTGGCAGTGGCCGAAATTAATTATATCAGACATGAAGTAAACAATAAAGATAATGGATATGCAGAAGTAGCTAAGAAGATGGGGAAAGATCCACGGACAGTTAAGAAGTATGCAGATATGGAGGATTTCAACGAAAAACCTAAGAAAAGACAAGTAAGGATTTCACCCGTGCTAGGTCCAGTAAAAGCAATATTGGATGAGTGGATCAAGGAGGACTTTAAGAAGAAAAAGAAATTCCGCCGTACAGCCAAAAGATTGTGGGAACTGCTAAAGGAACATCATGAGTTTAAAGGTTCCGATCGTACTGTCCGTGAGTATGTATCTTTAAGGAAAAAAGAATTCCAGAACGAGGCAGATGAGGCAGCTCTTCCGCTAGAAGCAGTGCCGGGAACCGCGCAGGTGGATTTTGGGGAAGCTCCGTTTGAATATGGCGGAGAGGAAATTGTATTGCCATACTTGGTCATGTCATTCCCTTTTAGCAACTCATTTTATTTTCAAGCCTTTCCTTCCCAAAACAAGGAGTGTTTCCTTGAAGGGATGAAACGGATGTTTCACCATATGGGAGGAGTGCCAAAAACAATCCGGTTTGACAACCTTTCCCCTGCCGTGAAAAAGGTATTGCCAAACGGCAAACGGCACTTAACCGACGAATTCCAGAACTTCGTTCTTCATTATGGTTTTGAGCCTGAATTCTGTAATCCGAATAGCGGTAATGAGAAAGGCCATGTCGAAGCGATGGTGAAGTATGTCAGGAATAACTTCCTTCTTCCCGGCCTCCATGTAATAGAGCTCGATGAGCTGAATAAAGAACTTTGGGGAAAAGCTGAACGTGACAGGGAAAGGAAGCATTACCAAAAGGAATGGATGATATCACAGCTATTTGAGGATGACAGGAAAGCTTTCCTTCTCCTCCCTCCAAAAGAGTATGAATGTGTCAGATACGAAACTCTGAAAGCCGATAAATATGGTTATATTAAGCTTGATCTCAATCTCTATTCAACTTCGCCAAGATACGCGCTAAGCAAGGTCCTGGCAAGAATCTCATATGACAAAGTGGATATTTTAAATGATGAAAATGAGCTGGTCGTTAGTCATTCCCGGCTGTATGGCCAGTACAGAAAATCGATGAAATGGCAGCCATACCTGAACTTAATGGCCAAACGCCCTACGGCACTCAAATACACCAGTTTTTATGGCCAGTTGCCGGAAGAATGGAAGAATTACTTCGAATCGTGCACGGTTGCCGAAAAGCCGGAGGCGTTAAGGCTCTTATCCGTCATTTTAAAAGATCATGAATTCAGTGCTATCACGAAGGCATTGGTTATCGCATCCGAACATGGGCATCCCTCCGTGGAGGCTATCAAACAGGTATTCTATCAACTTATCAATGGCCGTGGGATGCGAGACGAGATAAAGCCAAAGATGACGCTTCCTGAACTGCCCGAAGTGACGCGGGGCCTAACACATTATGACAAGCTCCACAAAGGGGTGGATGCATAATGAACAGCGAAATCCAATCCTATGCCAAACGGCTGAAGCTAAGCTGGATTAAGGAACACTTTCACGAAGTGGACGCATCAACCAACCAGGAGTACTTACTCAAGCTGTTCGAAGCGGAAATTCAGCAACGTGAAGAGCGCAAGACCAATCTTCTTCTAACTCAGGCAACTTTGCCAAAGGTGAATGGAAAGCCCTTTGACTGGAGCCAAATTCAAATTCCGGCAGGAATGACAAAGGAGAACCTTCTGAACGGTGAATTCACTGGAATGCAGGAGAATGCGATTTTTTATGGCGGGGTCGGAGTCGGGAAAACCTATCTTGCGACACTGATAGGTTTGAATGCCATACATAGATTTGGCAAGTCGGTAAAATTCTATACGGTGGCAGGCTTGGTAAACAGGCTTCTGGAAGCAAATGAGAAAGGGACCCTGGGAAAACTGTTCAAGCAAATAGAGAAACTGGATCTACTGATTCTTGATGAATTAGGTTATATCCCTTTGCACAAAGAGGGAGGTGAGCTTTTATTTCAAGTCATTTCAATGTGTTATGAAGCAAGGAGCATCATCATGACAACCAATCTTCAATTTGGCCAATGGAACCATGTCTTTGGCGATCCAATCCTTACCGAGGCTGTCATTGACCGGCTGATCCACCATTCTCATTTAGTGGTATTCAATGGTGAAAGTCATCGCTACAAGGAATCTATACTTAAAAGTTAACGTTGGCAAGTGGTTGCATTTTTATCTGCCGTTTCATTCATTTTTTGCTTGCCAAATACAATATAAAAAAAGAACTGGCAGAACAATTAAAACCAAGAGTTACTGGATGGCTAGGGCAAGAACCAGCATCATCATTTGACATTTATAATCCTGTTTTTGCAGTAGGGACACGTCGTTTTGAAACGGGTACGCCTTCTTTTATAAGTATCTATGCAGCTTATGAGGCACTAAAATTGCTACTTGAGGTTGGGATAGGTACAATTGAAACCTATTTAAAAGAGCTGACCCAATTCTCCATACATTATGGAAAAGGAAAAGGATTGAATCTCATAGGTCCATTTTCTACTGATGAAAGAACGAGTCTGATATCTTTTTATGTAGAAAATGCATCAAAAGTGGAAGGTATGTTAAGAGACAAAAAAATTATTGTTTCTGCAAGAAAAGATGTCATAAGAATTGCCCCTCATTTCTATAACAATAATGATGACATAAAATATGCAATAGATGAGCTGGCAATCTTAGCAAATGGGGATTAAGACAGGATTTACTCAAACAGACCTCACAAAAAGGTCTGTTTTGTTTATTATGAAAGGGGGCATTAGTAAAAAAGATATGTTTTTATTACTGTTTGCTATTTTTCATATCCAAGCTGTTTTTCTAAAGAAATTACAATGGAAGTTTCTTTCCTAATAATTATGTTTATCTACAATCATTTTCAAATCATGTTTAACTGAGTTTCGATTCTTTACGTTTGAAACGAACACACCCAACAACGTAATTATCCCTCCGATTATTGCGAAAGAAGTAGGGAGCTCATCTAGCCAAACCCATGCAATAATAAAAGCGAAAGCCGGGGTTAAATAGAGAGAACTTGTCGCTTCTGATGCACCTGTACGTGATGTGATATAAGCTAAAGTGAAATAAGGAATAACTGTTGGGAAGATTCCTAAATAGACAACCGCCATTGTTATATTAATAGGAGCCTGGATAATCGCTTGTCCAAGTCCTGAAGCAAATACGAGCATAAATAATGTCCCAGCCCAAATTGCATACACGGTAAACGTGACAAACCCATACTTCTTTAAATACGATTGTTGGAAAACAAAGTAAATACTCTCTGAGAGTGAAGCTACTAAAATCATTATAACTCCTACATTAAATGAAAGATTTTCATTTGATCCACCTAATGAAATAAATGCTACTCCTGTAAATCCTATAAGAGCACCTATCCATCCTTGTAGTCCAAACTTCTCACGAAAAAAAGCTAATGCTAGAAAAGCTGTAAAAATGGGGGTCGTAGAAACAAGTAAACTAGCTACACCAGCACTTATTGTTTGTTCTCCGTAATTTAAAGCTATTTGATACACAGAAAAGCCCAGAAAGCCTAATAACAGAATGATTGGAATATCCTTCACTTCTGGTAGACGGATTTTTAAAATGACAGCAACAATAAACAAGACAATCGATCCAACTAACAATCGTAAAAGTGATAAATGTTCAGGTGAATAAGCAGTAAGTGCTACCCGAATACCTGGAAATGCAGAAGCCCATAACACAATGGTCAATAAATGTGCGGCAATAAGTTTTAAATGAATTTTTTTTTGCATATAACCACATCCTATTTCATTTTTAAACCAACCAATTTAATTGATGATACCCATCTTAATCTGAATCTGATAAAATGTCTTCAACCAGTTAAATATTCAAAAACCAACCAATTTAAGAATGATGGTTGAAGGAGTTTACAAATGAGAAAACCAAAATATAGGAAAATCGTTTATTATGTAAAAGAAAAAATTGCAAAGGGGGAGTGGGCAATAGGGAGTCGAATACCCAGCCAACGAGAACTTGCCAAAACATTTGATGTAAATAGAAGTACAGTCATATCAGCGTTAGAAGAGTTAATGGCAGATGGGTTGATCGAAGGGAAATCAGGGGTGGGAACGGTTGTCATAAATAACACTTGGACCTTAATGGGCAATCAATCATCAACTAATTGGAATGAGAATATTACTTTAGGTGTTCATAAAGCCAGTGTTGCAACTGTGCAAGAAATAAATGAAGCAGAATCAAAAAAGACCTCATTCAGTTAAGTAAAGGAGAACTTTCACCAGATATATTCCCTTTGGAAAAAATGAAATCTGTTGTTCGAAAGGTTTCAGACCATTTAGAACCGTTCGGATATGAAGAACCAAAAGGCAATCTTAAACTAAGACATGCTATTAGCGATTATTTGAAAAAAACGGGGATTAACGCATCTCCCTCGTCTATTCTTGTGGTTTCAGGGGCACTTCAAGCCTTGCATCTTATTTCAATCGGTCTTTTGCAAAAGGGATCAACTGTCTTTTTAGAAAAACCATCATACCTCTATTCGTTGTCAGTATTTCAATCAGTGGGAATGGAGTTGAGAGGCTTGCTGATGGACGAGGAAGGGCTTGTTCCGAGTTCGATCTATCAACCAAAGGAAAAAGGCAAGAGTGCTATCTTGTACACTATTCCAACTTTTCACAATCCGACTGGAACGTTAATGCAGGAAAAAAGGCGGAAAGAACTTATTCAATACTGTGTGAAAGAGCAGCTACCTGTCATCGAGGATGACGTATATCGAGATTTATGGATAGACTCGCCCCCGCCAGCACCATTAAAAGCAAATGATCATCATGGAAATGTACTATATCTAGGCAGCTTATCAAAATCGTTAAGTCCTGGTTTAAGGATTGGGTGGGTCGTTGGATCAGATTCTGTAATTGACCGATTAGCTGATTTAAAAATGCAATCGGATTATGGATCAAGTACGCTATCCCAAGAAGTTGCAGCTGAATGGTTATCAAGTGGTTTATACGAACATCATCTCATTACTGTTAGAGAGCAACTTAAGATCCGAAGACGTACTGCAGTGGGAGCATTGGAAAAACATTTAATTCAATATGCTACATGGAAGATACCAAAAGGTGGTTTCTTCATCTGGATTAAAATAAAATCTGATTTTCAAATACGTAATTTATTTCAAAAAGCTTTGGCGAAGGAAGTTCTTCTTAATCCAGGAAGTATCTACGCTGAACAATCGGGGCAGTTTATCCGACTGTCTTATGCGTTTGCTTCGTTGGAAGAAATCAATGAAGGTATTACTAAATTGGGGGAAATTATCAAAAATAGGTAAATATGCGTTTCTACAATAGGTGGATGCGCTTTTTAACTTATATGCCAGTATAACTTAAAATGATTGTTTATTTGATATACTTTTGTTAAGCAAATCTCTAAATAAGGAGAGAATGAAATGTTAATAGGTCATATTAAGGAAATTATTCGCCATCCTGTAAAATCTTTTCACGGAGAGAGTGTAAAAAAATCTAAAGTAATGGAATATGGTTTGTATGGTGACCGTAGCCATGCTTTTTTAGATGAAACAAGAACAGGGAAGTTTTTAACAATAACACAATTCCCGGAAATGGTTCGATATAAAGCTAGATTTATAGGTGAAGAGTTAATGGAAGAATTACCCAGAGTCGAAATAACTACACCTGAAGGTGATGTTGTTGATTGGGGAGATGAAGACCTTAATAGAGAGATAGAACACAAATCGAAACGGAAAATTTCTCTTGTAAAATATACGCCTTCTCACGTGCCTTTGGGGGCAATTGAAGAAGAACACATTCAACTGGTAACTGATGCTTCATTAGAAAAATTGGAAGAAATATGGGGAAAAGCAGAGGTCGATTATCGCCGTTTTCGCCCAAATTTACTAATATCATTAAAGGAAAAAGTTCCTTTTATAGAAGAAAAGTGGTTTGGAAGACGAATGAAAATAGGGAGAGAGGTGGAAATTCAATTAAAAAGGCATTGTGAAAGGTGCATGATTATTACTGTTAATCCTGATAATGCAGAACGAGATTCGACTTTGCTTAAAAAGGTTGTAAAAGAAAGAAATAATCATTTTGGCGTTTATACTTCTGTGATAAAAACAGGTGAAATTCATGTGGGTGATGAAGTCCTTCTTCTTGATTAAAATTTTGTGAAATTCCCCTAAACTAATGACCATTCTATTGACTTAGTAAATCTTAAACTAACAGAAGAATTAAGTGATTATAGTAATTAAACAAAATATTGGTTATTCCATAAAAGGGCTCATTCTTGAAGATTTGAGCTTAAACTAGGTGCTTCTTAGTTGATAATTTACTTTTTCCGTTATATACGAAGGGCTCTTTACAAGCATAGGATCGATTTCTTTTTTATATGTTAGAGAGTATAAATGTTGCTGATTTAGAGGGGGGCGTCGTTTATGAATAGCCAATTTTATTTTATTAATGCTTTTACTAAGAAAAAATTTAAGGGAAATCCTGCAGCAATAGTTTTTTTGAAAGAGCAAAGATCAGAAGAGTGGATGAAATCTTTAGCAAAAGAACTCAATCAACCTATTACAACTTTTATTTCAAAAGAAAATGGAACTATGATGTTAGACTCAAAAGTAGACACAGTTTATTATTAAAATAACTAATAATAAGAGGTGTCCAAATGAGCAGACAAACATTTGATGAAGATTTCAAAAGAAGCACAGTCCAAATGATGATTGAACAAAACAAATCAGTTGCCCAGACGGCCAGGGATCTGGATATCAACCCAAATACTATTTACAATTGGAAAAAGAAATACGGTGAAGAGTTTATAGAAGCTGCCCTTCCAAACATGACGGAAAACCAACAATTAAAAGCCATGCAAAAACGTCTCCGTGATTTGGAAGAGGAGAATGCCATCTTAAAAAAGGCTATGCACTTCTTCGCGAAAGACCATCGGTAATTTTCTCATTTATCTTCGAGAATCGCTTCAAGTTCCGTGTGGAGAAGATGTGCAACGTTATGAATGTTTCACGAAGCGGATATCATAAATGGGTGGACCGCCCTGAAAGTGAAAAAACCAAACGCCATAAGACCCTGGTTAAGCATGTTCATAAATCCTATTTGGAATCCAGAGGACTTTATGGAAGTCCGAAGATAGCGAAAGACCTAGAGAAAAAAGGGATACCGGTTTGTCAAAAAACAGTAGCTCGAATCATGAAAGAAGAGGATCTTCGATCAAAGACTGTAAAAAAATATAAAGCGACGACGAACTCAAAACACACACTCCCAGTCTATGAAAACAAGCTCAATCAAGAGTTTAAAGTTGATGAGCCAAATAAAGTGTGGGTGGCTGATATCACTTATGTTCCCACATCAGAAGGATGGCTTTATCTGGCGAGTGTAATGGATTTGTTTTCCCGTAAAATTGTAGGCTGGTCCGTCGATAAAACAATGACAAAAGACTTGGTTATCAACGCTTTGGACCGGGCTTATAATCGCCAGCAACGGCCGCTCGGATCTGTTCTTCATCATTCAGACTGTGGAAGCCAATATTGTTCGAAAGATTACCAAAAGCAATTAGCCGCCTACAAGATCGATGTAAGCATGAGCAGAAAAGGAAACTGTTACGACAACGCTTGTATTGAATCTTTTCACAGTGTATTGAAGAAAGAACTAATTTATTTGACTAAATACAAGACTAGAGAACAAGCGAAAAAGGAAATCTATGAATATATCGAGATATTCTATAACTCAAAAAGAATACACTCTGCAAATGGTTATTTTTCCCCATCCGATTACGAACGTATGTACTTTGATAAGATTGCGAATTAAGCCAAAACTCAACTTTTCCTCTTCCTTCAAGTACAGAATGCATTCTGTACTTGAAGGAAGAGGCCACCAAGCGTAAGCGCGGTAGGTGAAATAAATCTAAAAAATTGTGTCTACTTTATTGACCTAATACCAATAAAGTCTGGTTTTCTAATTAATGTCACCTAATAATTTTTCATTTTCACAAAAGGGTAGAAATTATAAATCAAATTTATTTAACAATTCTTTCATGTTTTTATCTCGTTTTTTATTTTTTTCCAATTCTTCTTTATTAGCAATGGTAGCATCTGTTACTTTTGGGAAATGTGAGGATAAATTTCCTAAATCCAAACTTTTTTCTCTATTAATGTTACAATCAATTAAATTATCTTTGATCCCTAATTCATTTAATTTTGATTTTTTTTCTTTTTGTAAATGAGGAAAAACACTTGAAACAGCAAGGGAGTCATAAAGTTGTTCGTAATGTTCTGCTCTCTTTTTTTGTTTAGCCACTTCTTCTTTTAGGGATTGAGCATCATTAATTGCTTTTTGATATAATTCTTCTTTTGCTTTATATTGTTTTAATTCAGTATACAAATCATAAATTAATACCTCAACATTGAGTAGTTCATTTTTCAATCCCTGCTTATCTTTCCCGTATTTTTTAAAAATTAAATCAATGTTTGGTAAGGTAACCTCACCAGTTTCATCTAAATTAATGGTAGGTAACATTGGGTTATTTAATTCCTCGATAAACTCCTTCATTCGACGGGTCCAAGTATTTCTTCCTACTCCCGTTTCTTGTTGTAAGAAAGAAGGAGTTAAATTTTTACTTTGGTTTTTATATTTTACCTCTAATGCCATTTCTTTAAGTTGGTCATCTGTCCAGTCTTGTGGCTTTCCACGTCTGTTAGAATTTTTCTTCGTTACCAAATATCTTCGCCTCCATGAGTCGAGAGTCAACTGTTGCCTTCATATCCATGTACGTTAATAAGCTTCTAGATGTAGTTTTTAATGTATCATCATTTGCACTTCTAAGCGAATTAGCAAGGTTCGTAGAGATTTCTTTCATTAGTTCTATAGATTCCCGAATCTTTATTTCTAAGGTTTTTGATGAATCTAATAACCATTTAATAGCTTCCTGATGTTCATTAATTGAAGGGTTGAATCTATAGTTGGAGCAAAACTCACAATATTCAATACAACTATTAGGAAAAACGTCCTTTTGTTCCATACAAGTACCGTATTGTACTCTACCGACAATATTTTCCTCGCCATTAATTGTTTTAGATTTTCCTTTATCATAAATGAATCGTCGCCAGCCGATGATTCCATTGCCAATATTGTTACTTACTTTGGTTTCAATTTTCCTTTGAGCCAAGCGATACACATAGGATTGTGCAAAATGTTCAGCATGTGAAAAATAACTATACTGACTTCTTATTTCATCGTGACCGGCCATTCTAGCAATGGAGAGCATGTTAAATCCTTGTAGGCACATATTTATTATTGCAAAATGCCTTGTATCTCCTGACTTTATCCTTTCAAGACCATATTGGCCGTAAATTCCTTCTACAACCTTTTCATAAAACTCCTTTTTTAAATAGTCAAGATCTCTCCTGTTCATTCTGCTGTTTTTTTTCTTTGATCTAATTTTTCTAAACATTGTTAGCAACTCAACAGGGAAAAGATATTCTGAATCAATATCTAATAATTTTATTTTTTTGATTGACCGTGATAAAAAATCATACGTACTCTTGTCAATTTCAATTAAATCATGCCTGATTACGAAGCCAGGAGAACTAGACTCATTTTTAATTCTCGGTACTGAAATTCGATAGGGGTTACGAAAATTATCTATAACTTTTAAGCAATCCTTTTCTATCAATAAAAATTCTGACGGCCTCATAGGTAGAACATTCGTGAGTAACCACCAAATCATTATTGGTAAGAATTTAAATGTTTCATCAGAAGAGTAATTTCTGAAGTAATCATTAATAATGTCATCAAAAATCATAATATCCTCAAATAAGGGTAATTCTCTACTAGTTAATTTCTTTGAAGAAAAATTATTGCAAATGTCCTCAATTTTTTCATGGTTCTCGACCTTGTGAAAAGACAAGAAACGCTTTACGTCCGTTGATATTCGATGGCCTTGATAGGAATAGTTAGTACTTTGAATTTCTAATAAAGATTCAAATGCCTTTATGTCCTGAAAACCATTTGTTGCAAGAATAACCTTCTTTAATACTGCTAATTCATTATAGATTGTCAGGGGGGACCTTCCAGATATTAACCTCAGAATTGTATAACCTTTAAGAGTTTTGTTCAGATCGTAATGAATTTCTATGTCAAAAGAAAGAATAATAGGGTAGTCTAGCAATTTTTCGGGTATCTCCCAATGTATATCTTCAAAACTACCTAAAATATAGTTAGTAGCAACTAATTGTTGAAACATTTCTTTATATTCGTTTATGTCAAATGTTTTATATTCAACATTCTTTTTTTTCTCTATTATTGCATCGTTATTAATAGATCCAATTTTTGTTCTTAACTCCATTTGTTTGCTCCTTTGATTATTCAATGTGAAGTTTGTGCGCTAGATTTTCTATTCTCCTCCAAGTTTCCTCCGTTGGAATAAAAGCATTTACTGTCTCTTCACCATGAGTTAGACGTGCTTCTTTCCAAATTAATAGGCAATGTAACAAAAACTTGGTATCTTTCATAATAAGTAATTCATTTGTGTAAGATTCTATATTATCTAATAGTCGATTTAATTCTTCCGTGAGTTGAATTAGCAATAAATTCTGTGGAATCACATATTCACATGAATAACAATTGGCTAGCTGCGGATATTTACAATTAGGATGTACAAAGCATTGAGCATGTTCATTTTTAGAGGGCATTCTTCCTTTAGACAGCTTTATAATAATTTCCTTGATTTCATCATATGAATAATCTATTAATTTCGAAATAACTGATTGCCTTTTTTGATAAATATCCGTTAAATAATCATCCATGTTTTTAGCTTTGTTATTTAAAGGAACAAGGGTTAAATAATTCTCTATAAATTTAGAAAGGTTTTCTAAAGCAGTTGGAGACATTTCCTGTCTGATATTTTCAATAAGTTTAGTCCGTTCTTCCATAGTATTATTAATCTGGTTATATTGAGAGGCATATAAGATAAGATAGTTATATAGCCAGCCAAAATGTCCTCTTCTAAAAAGATTGTACGAGACACGATTGATCGACCCATCTTTATTTGTAGCTTGGATATATACACTGGTTGTTTCCGGGCTTTTGTGCGATCTGGCCGTCTGTGTTAAGTGAAGTGCCAATTCTCCATCATAACCGTCTTCTTCAGTTATAGAGTAAAATAGATAAGTACCAACACTATTGTTCATTTTCTGGCTACTAAAGTGAAATTCTTTAAATTCTGATACGGAATTAAAAAACTTTTTATGTCTTATCTTTCCTTCAGTTTTTATAACATTGTATTTACCTTGAAAAAAAGTATTTAACAGCATTTCACTACCATCCATTTTTCTATGAAATTCAGAAATAACTAGGGAAGTAGCTAACGGGTAAATGAGGTCAGGTGCTACAACAAATGTTAAAAGCTCATCCGTTTTACTTGTACGTTTATGCCTAAAATGAATATATAATTGATTAATAATCAACTGTGTTTGAAAGTCTGATAAATCGTTTTCTAAAAACCAATCAATTGTGTTTATACTTAGACTTTCTATGTCGATGTTTGGAGTGTTTGTAATCAAATCTTGTCCTCTTATAAAATCTGTAAGCAGCAAAATCGTATAAACCCACATATGAGCGTAATATTTATCTTTAACTGCAACTGGTGTATGAGTTTTTGTATCCCTAATATAATTATAGATTTTATGAAATAACTCTGCAGGATATATGTCTTTACTATCTGTTTTGCGATTTTTCTTTGAAATAACAATTTCTTCATTAGGTTTGATATTTTTCATACTGTACGTATATTTTATGAATTGAGCCAATAACTTTTTTTCATGCTGAGTAAAGGGGGAATTTGTGTCTAAAAAAGACTTTATCTCATCAGTTGTATGTAAATATATCTCTTTATTTATGTTAGAAAATAACCTTTTATAAAAACGTTTAAATAACCCAACTCTAGATTTTATATACCCTGATGAACCTGATATATTGTTGGTTTGCAATAAGCAATAATCAAGATAAAATTGTTTAGTTTCTTGTAATTCTTGTTTGTGCTCTTTTGATTTTATAAATTCTTTTATTTCCTCAAAACCTGTTTTTCCTGAATAATCTATTTTCATTTTTGATTGTTTCTGTATAACTTCAAAGTCCTCAATATCCTTAAGTGGAATATGCCATTGGCCAGTTTGTTTAAATGCATTTGGGAAAATTTTTTCTGAAATCATCCTGGAGATTACTCCTGGACTACTATAACCTAACCTTAAGCTAGCTTCCTTAGTATTTAAGTATTTCTGTGAAAACTGTTTAATTGATTTTTCATAAGCATCAATATCGCTTATGGGAATCCACCATTGTCGTGAGATTTTAAAACTGTTTGGAAATTTACCTTTGTTAATTAACTCAATGACGGTTCCGTTTGTTTTGTAACCGAGCCTTTTTGATGCTTCTTGCATGTCTAAACAATTATTTGCCAAAGGTAACTTTGGAGTTGACCGTTTTTTGAGTCGTTTTTTGGATCGTTTATATTTTTTAGGCGAGTGGTTATCTTTATCATCTAGATACGCTGTAATATCACTCATAGGTATCCACCATTTATGGGCAGATTTAAATGCGTTAGGGAATCTGTTTTTCTCTATTGCAAGACGAACAGAAGAAATTGCTTTGAATCCTAACATTTTCGACGCTTCTATAGTGTCCAAACAATTCTCTGTATTAGAAAGTTGTTCGAAAGCTTCAATATCGCTAACAGGAATTCTCCATTTTCTATTAAATTTAAAAGCATTAGGGAATTTATCTTTTCGGATTAAATCGCCGATGTGTTGACCTGATTTGTACCCTAGTCTTATTGCTGTTTCTTCCGAGGTTAAACAGTTGTAAAGTGTTGTTTGTTGTTCATGCGCCTCAACATCACTAAGAGGAATCCTATATTTCCCCAATACTGTGAAAGCGTTTGGGAAGTTATTTTTTTTAATTAAATCAATAATGGAGGCACTTGATTTGTATCCTAGTTTTTTTGCCACTTCTATAGTGCTCAGGGAATTCTCTGTATTTACAGCGTGTTTAAAGGCTTCAATATCACTCACAGGAATTCGCCATTTCCCTTCTAAAGAAAAAGCATTAGGAAATCTTTTTGCTTTAATCAAATAGTTAATATTAGAACTTGAACTGTATCCGAGTTGTATCGCTGCTTCCGTTGTGCTTAAGGAACCATCAAATTGCTTTAAATTTCTGTAAGCTTCAATATCATTAAGAGGAATACGCCATTTATTCAGGACTTTAACTGCATTAGGGAATTTCCCTTCTTGTAATAACTGAATGATGGAATTCTTCCTAAGACCTAATTTCATCCCTGTCTCTTTAGTATCAAGGCTATTAGGTGGACAAACAAATTTCTCGAAAGATTCAATATCGCTAAGAGGAACCCACCATTGCCCTAGAGACTTAAAAGCGTTTGGAAATCTATTTGCTTTTACCATCTCAATAATTGAATTTCCTGACTTGTACCCTAGTCTTAGTGCAGCTTGCTTTGTGTCTAAACAATTAGTATTTAATTTAGCTTTTAATTGCTCAAATGCTTTTATCTCACTAATAGGTATCCTCCATTTTTCATAAAATCTAAAAGCGTTTGGGAAGATGCCTTCTTTAATTAAGCTAACAATCGAATCACTAGACTTATAACCAAGTCTTAATGCAGCTTCTTTGGTGTCTAAATAATTATCTTTATCTGTATATTTTTCAAACACCTCAATATCACTAATAGGAATCCAGAATCTATTCTTGAATATAAATGCATTAGGAAATACTTTTGTATTAATCATATGGTGAATACTATCACTTGAGGCATATCCCAATCTTTGTGCTGTCTCTTTAGCACCTAAACAGTTGTCAGTACTTTTACGGAAGTTATTCAATATTCTTGTTACCCTCCTGTATTAACCTTGGAATATAAGTTTGATGCATTTGTGAAACCTTTTGTTCTATTTTTTTGTGTATTCTTTCAGTTGAAACCATATAAGTTAACGCAGAAGTGATATTTGAATCACCACGAAGATGTGCTATTTCATAAGGGTTCTCAGCATCTTCAGCAATAATGTTTGTAAATGTACCACGACCAATATGGGTTGACCATTTCATATATTTGAGATGTGAAGCTAAAAGCTTTTGCTCACTATCTCCGTAGTTTTCCAATTGACTGATAAAAGAGTCTTTTACTTTCTGGAAGTATTGTCTATAACTTCTTTGAGATAATGCTTTTCCATCTCTATTGACAAATAAAGCATCACTTTCATCCAAGGGTTTATAGAGATTAATATGATCTTTAAATAAGCTATGCCCCCAATCATTAATTTGCATAACACGTTGGGTTCTTACTTTTTTAACGGAGGCATCTTCTTTAAGGTCGGTCCGAAAGTTCTGTTTATTTAATTTTAAAACAAAATCTCCGTCTCGCATTCTTCTGACTATTTGGGTTCTTTTTATATTTACTACTTCGGAAATACGTAGACCCCCAAATATCTGAAAATATATTCCTAATGCTATAGGTTTAGCTACGGCAATTGCTACTTCTAAAAGAAGGGGAATATACCCAATCGGTAAAGTATGTTCAATTCTTTTTGGTGATCTAGCTGGATATAATGGTTTAAAGGGCGATTCATGATATGAAGAAAATTGTGACTGCTTTCTAACGAACAAATCTTTTGAGATTGAATTAATACCATCTAGTTTTGTTAACCAAAAATAAAAATGTGTAAGAGTTCTTTCTGCATTTTTAACGGTTTGTCTACTTACCCCTTCCATTGAAAGGTCATTAAGATATTGTGTACCATGAAAAATTTCTAGTTCTTTGAGTGTATTAATTTTTAATGTTTTTTTATTTGCTAATAAATAATTAAGAAACTTTACAACATTATTTGCATGTTTTCGTTGTGTATGGAACTTACGATTCTTCCAATTATCAAAAATAAATTGCGAAATGGGATGAATAATATGGACATCTAACGTTTTATCTTTAAGGCCAATGGTTGCAAAGTGCTTTTGTTTCACTTCTCCATTACTGAGAAAAACATAATCAATCCATACAGGGACAGTACAAAATTTAATGGATTGTCCTCTTTCAAAATAAACTAAATTATCTATTTGATTTTCTATATAGATCCCTCCCCAATAACAAATTATATTTATGTGCATTTTTAGTTGTAAACCTTTATGGAAGATATAGTATAAATTGATTTTACCAATTATAAGAATTATGTACAATATAATAAAATGTGAAAATATTAATTTTACTTGATATAATTAGAGTTATAAGTCTATTTTTTACTTTAATTAAGTGCATTTATTTTATGTGCATATTAATAGAGATAAGCAGGACGGGAAGGCGAATTAATCATCCGAAACATCATTCATATGAGCGGCGTTAAAAAGCCGATGAAGCGTTTATGGATTTCCTCATTGACCCCGAAAGCCATTCAGGAAGGATTCCAAAATCTGATAGATGAGGAGAAAACGAGACCATTGTTTTACGAGGCTTATACAAGAGCCTGTGCGGATTGGGTGGTCGGAATGAATGCCTCCAGAGTGTACAGCATTCTTTTGAAACAGAAAGGAGCCTCTGACGTTTTTTCTGCAGGGAGGGTTCAGACCCCGACCCTTGCTTTGATTGTAAAGCGGGAAAATGAAATTGATCAATTCAAGCCTGAAACATTTTGGGAAGTGGTGGCAGACTTTAATTTTGAAGGAAAGAAATATCAGGGTAAATGGGAAAAGGAAAAAGAATCAAGGGTCAAGACGGCAGAAATGGCAGAAAAGATTGCCGCTTTCTGTAAAGGCAAACCAGCAGAAGTAAAGGATTTGAAAACGGAGCGGAAAGAGTATCAGCCGCCTCTTTTATTCAATCTATCTTCCCTTCAGGCCACAGCGAATAAAATGTACAAGTTTTCTCCAAAGAAGACGCTGGATCTAACACAGAGCTTATATCAAAAAGGGATTGTTTCTTACCCACGAACCTTATATACAAAAATGGATATGGACATAATTAATTGAATATGAAAAAGGCTGAATTATAGCAGTTTGTAGCGTGTCCATATGTTGTGGACATAATGAGGTAATTAGTATTTAAAAGGAGAAAAAATTACAGGTATTTAGATTATTTGGGGCAATTTAAATTTTATACAATAGCTATTCATACATAATAAGAATTAAACTTGTAGTAGACGAATAGCACATCAGCTTTTCCAAAACCTCTATATCAAAACTTCTAAATTTCAATATATTCTTTTTTTATTTGGTTCTTTCACTAAAAATAATCCTCAGATTGAAAACAGAAAAAAATTAAAATATTAATTATGAGTTCAAAAATTATAGATTAATAGTTATTATGTTTTAAACGAAATTAAAGTTTTAACTAATTTCCTCATTGTATTTTTAGAACTTGAGTGGATAAACAATTATTCATTATTCTTGTTAAGAAGGGAGAATAACATCAAGATGGGCAAAACACTAATACTAACAGAGAAGCCTTCTGTAGCTAAGAATATAGCAGATGCACTTAAAATAAAAAGTAGGCAGGATGGTTATTTTGAGGGCAGCGATTATATTATCACATGGGCTTTTGGTCACCTTTTACAGTTATTTGATGCAAAAGATTATGATGAGAAAATGGCAAAATGGAGAATAGAAAACTTTCCTTTCATTCCAGATAAATTTAGATATAAAGTGAAATCAAATCAAAAAAATCGAGATAAAGAAGATTTAGGTGCAAAAAAACAATTGAATATCATTTATAGTCTAATTAAAAGAAATGATGTTACTAATCTTATATCTGCGTGTGACTATGATAGAGAGGGACAAATTATTGGAGATACGATCTTATATATGATAAAACATGGTAAAAAGGTTTATCGATTACTATTAAATGAGTGGACACCGAATGAAATACTAAAGAGTCTAAAAAATATAATATCCAACGATGAGATGATGCCTTTAAGAGATGCAGGTATAGGTAGACAATGGGCGGACTGGACAATAGGAATTAATCTTACTTCTATGGCAACATTAAAATATCAAAAGGGTAAAGGACAAGCGCTTAATATTGGAAGGGTTTTGCTACCAACTTTAAAAATTATTTATGACAGAGATAAAGAAATAGAAAATTTCGTTCCAGAAGATTATTTTAAACTAAAAGCATTATTTGCAACCCGATCAGGTAGTGAATATGAAGGGATTTATTATCTTAACAATGAGGATAAATTTAAAGATAAACAAGTTCTAATGGATATTCATTCCCTTTTGTCTGGAAAAGAGGGCGCCGTATCCGAAAAAAATGTTGAGAAAAAAATTGAATATCCCCCTTATTTATTTAATTTATCCAATCTTCAAGGGTTTATTACGAACAAATATCAGGGCTGGACTTCGGACAAAGTTTTGCGGATTTCACAATCATTGTATGAGAAAAAACTAATCACCTATCCCCGGACTTCTAGCAATTTTTTGGATGAGAGTCTTGTTGAACGGGCAGAAAATGTTTTAAATGCTCTAAAAAAAGGACTGCCTTATGAAAGTGAACTAAGATTTACAAGAACAAAAAGGGTGTTTAATAATAAGAAGGTTGAAAGTCACAGTGCCATTATTCCAACGTATTTAATCCCTAAAGCATTGACTAACGATGAAATGATTGTATATAGTGCTGTGAAAAATAGGTTCTTAATGCAATTTATGCCTATAGCGGAATATGAAGAGACTACTCTAAAAACAACTATAAATAATGTAGAGGGAGAATTTTTATCTAAAGGGAAGGTTCAATTAGTTGAAGGATGGAAAAAGGTTGAGAAAATCGAATCGAAGGATACTATTCTACCTTTAGTTAATATAAATGAGGTCGTAAGTATTGAAGACCACAAATTGACTTCTCATGTAACGAAACCACCAAAATACCATACTGAAAAAACATTATTAAGAGTAATGGAAACATGCGGCAAGGGTAAAGACAAAGAGGATGAAGACAGTGAAGAAATGATGGCTGCTATTTTAAGTGGTTATAGCATTGGTACTCCAGCTACAAGAGCTGAAACAATAAAAAAACTAAAAGATGTCGGTTATATTGCTACTCAAAATAAAAATTTAATTTGTACGGATCTGGGAAGAAAGTTAGTTGAAACATTTCCAGTAAAGGATTTATTTGATTTAGAATTTACTGGTAGATTGGAAAAAACATTGTCTGATATTGAAAAACAAAAATTTACAAAAGAAAGTTTCTTAAACTTAATTTTCGATTTTACAACAGAGGCTGTTAATACAATAAAAAATGAAAATGATATCATTATTAACGAAGTATCAAACGAAAAGAGGTCAATTGAGGTTCTTGGTAAATGTCCTCTTTGCGGGCATGGAATTATTGAAGGACAAAAAGGGTTTGGTTGTAGCAACTGGAAAAATGGGTGTAAATTTGTCATTTGGAAAAATGATAAATATTTAGCATCAATGAAAAAGAAGCCCACAAAAACAATGGTTAAAAACCTTTTAAAAAATGGAGTCGTTTTGGTTAAAGGACTAACGAGTAAAAAAGGTAATAAGTTTGATGCTAATTTACGTTATGAGAAAAATTCTGATAACGAATATTTTAGTTGGAAGATGGAGTTCAATAAATAGTATTAGTATAGATAGAGAGATGGGTTAGTAAAGAAACCCATCTTTTTATTAAACTTAATAAAAATTATGTATACAAGTTATGTAGAATTTTATAGAATTAAGGTAAATAAAAGAAATGGAGTAGGCGCACACATGATCGAAAAATTTATCAATGAATTAGAAAGACAAGGTCTGTCAAAAAATACGATTAAGAGCTATGAATTTGACATTGCTCAGTTTTGCGATTGGTTAAAAAGTAAGGAACTGGACCCCAAAATAACAGAAGAAGTGCTAACTGAATACACAATATTTTTATATTCCAAATATAGTGAAAATACTGTTTTGAGGAAAATTAAGAGTGTCACTCGGTATAACAAATATTTGTATCATATTGAAGAATCTCCATTAGTAATTGAGCCAAATGAAATAATCAAAATTAAAACAAACAACAGGACAATGAGAATGATGAGTATTAATGAATTTGATAGACTACGGCAAACAATATTAGAAGGTCAAAATAAGAGGGATATTCTTATATTTCACTTATTATTCGGAACTTGTTGCAGAATTTCTGAACTTATTAATATTGAACTGGATGATATAGAAATTACTGATCCATCACAAGGTTATATACAATTTAAAATTTTAAAAAGTGGAAAATTCCCCACTCCTATAAGAAAAATTAGCATAACTGAACCTCTTATTAAAATGATAAAAGATTACTTAGAATTTAGACCCATTTATCAAAGTAAGAAACTATTAATTGGACAAAAAGGCCCAATGACAAGGGATGCAATTAACAAAATGTTTCGGAAATACAGTTCGATAGCTAATATTAATTATACGGTTTCACCTCAAATGTTAAGACGTATGGGGATTTTTAACTTGTTAGTATTAGCACAAAATGAACCATTTGAAATATCTTGTATATCTAAAATTGCTAGATATACAACTGAATCATATACAGAAAAAATTTACGAGTTTTTATGTTCTAATTTAAAAGGGAACTTAGAACTTCAATCCTTTGAAACCAGATATATTAATTTAGGGTGGGGGAACGGTGGGGAGAAACCAAAGAAAGATTGTTAGTATAAAACCTAATGTGAAATTTGTTGTACGTGCAATAATGGCCCAATATGCAGAAACTTCAACAGGTGAGCCAATAGAAAAACAATATGCGTGTATAAAAATTAAAAATGAAGACACAAACGTTGAAGTAATTCATCCTCTTTCAACAGAATTTATATTAGATAATTGGAAAAACGCCCAGTACAATACTATGAAAGCACCGGCAAATACTATAGCGATGTTTTTAAATTTTTTAATAAGCGATAAGAGTAATAAAGTTAAAAGTCTTATAGAATTAAAATCAGACCATGTAATAAATTTTTTATCTGAGCTTTCTTATAAAAGGACACCTAAAAATACGGTCAAGAAACACGAGAAATATATAGAAAAGTTCTTTGATTTTCTAAATGAAAAAAAGATCATTGACCATAGCTTGAAAATTAAAGATGTTCAATACTTTTACAGTAGTCCGAAACCAAGACTTCATAAATTACCTGATGAATATATACTAACCTTTTTAGAAATTGCCTATCAAACGGATAGTAAAATTGCGTTTGCACTTTATTTGCAATTCTTTGGTGGACTCCGAACCGGAGAGATATGTAATCTTAGAATAAAAGATTTACAGCTTATAGGGGATAAAGGAGAATATGGTTTTATCGTGGATCTCTCGGAGGATCGAAACTTGAGAAAGGACATTATTAATACATCGGGGTCTAGCTATATTAAAAGTAAAAGAAGGCAAATCGTTTTTGGATTTAAGGATTGGTCAACTTTATTTTATGAAAAACATATGAAAAATTTAACAGAAGTTATGAAATTAAATGGAGAAAGCCCACTATTTCCTAATCAAAAAGGATTAGCCATGACAGGTAACAATTACTATTACCATTTTAATAAAACAAAGAAAATATTTCTACAGTATCTCAGAGATTCGAATAATATGGCGGATAGAAATAATGCTTTAGCACTTGAAGCTGAAAGATGGGCTAGTCATATCGGCAGGGGGATATTTTCCAACTTATTGGCTGAAGAAGCTGATAATTTATATGATGTAAGTTTTCCAAGAGGGGACAAAGGTTTTGACTCGGTAAAACCATATCTAGCTAGTACAAAACGAATTAAAGAAAAGTTAGAAAAAAAGATAGATGAAATATATAAGCAACAAGAATAAAAGAAGGTGGTAAGCATGGAACTTAATGATCAAAATTTATATATTTCTGTTACTGAAGCTTCTAAATTGCTTTCGATAAGTAGAGCCACAGTACAACAACTAATAAAAAAGGACGAGTTCCCAAACAGTTTTATTAATTCAAAGCAAAAGGGCTACCGAATACCAGTTACGGATATAGAGGCTTATAAAGAAAAAATTAAGAAAATAGAAGATGCTAAAAAAGACTTTTTATCAATTAGCGAAATGGCGGAAATCTCAGGGTGTACTAATGAGAAGATTAGAAGTGATTTGCGGAATGGAAAAATTAAAAAATTTAGTAGAGATGAAAATAATAATTATATTGTGCATAAGGATATTTTTGACGAGTATATAAAAGAACACATTGAAAGAAATGGTTTTTTAACTTTAAATGAAGCATGTGAACGATTATCCTTATCAAAATTAACGATTCACACATATGGCCCAAGAAAAGTATTTCCTAATGCTATTATTAGAGTAAGCGTAAAACTGTGCCCACCTACAACCTTAAAAACAACCATGAGATAATCTCCTTAAGTTTACAAGCTTGAAGGAGGTTTTTTTATGAACCCAACGCTCGAACAACAATGGAAGGAGCGTTTTGAAGATTTCGCTTCTAGCGGATTATCGAAAAGAGCTTTTTGTCGAAACAAAGACCTACCCTACCACCAGTTCTGCTATTGGATGAAAAAATTCCAAAACTCCACGCCGGTTACACCTTCACCTGTTCAGTGGATGACATTGGACGTCACCCCGGCTGAGACTTGGTCGTCTTCCCCGACACCAATCCGACTTCGGGCCGGCGGTGTCACGATCGAAGTCAACGAAGGCTTTAGCGAGGCGCTGTTGCGTCAAGTCTTGAAGGCATTGACAGGAAAATGATTGACGAAGTAACAATCGATAAGGTGTACCTGGCACAAGGGCCCACCGATCTGCGAAAATCGATTGATGGATTGGCTGCCATTGTACAGGAAACCTTTGAACTCAATCCATTCAGCCACTGCTTGTTTGTTTTCTGCAATCGCTCACGCGATAAATTGAAAATCCTGCAATGGGACCACAATGGTTTCTGGCTTCATTATCGGCGCCTTGAGAGAGGAACCTTCCAGTGGCCGTCTGGAAACAATGCCATCCCGATGGCCGTTACGAGAAAACAATTACGCTGGCTGCTGGATGGATTGTCCCTCTCTCAAAAGCAGGCACACCCCGCCGTGCAATCGCAAAGGATTGTGTGATATTTTCAATCGGAAAGAAGGAGTTTGTGCATATTTGTCGAATATTGCTTAGTATGAAAACGAACGTACAAACTCCACCAGCTGAACCAACAATTGAGTCGCTTCAGGCACAGGTGGAAGAGCTGACGGCTAAAATCAAGTGGTATGAAGAACAATTCCGCCTTAGCCAACAAAAACGATTCGGCTCTTCCAGCGAAAAGACGGATGACGACCAATTAGCGCTTCTGTTGTTTAACGAAGCCGAACAACTAGCCGATCCAACTGTATCGGAGCCCATACACGAAACAATCACGTATCGCCGTAAGAAAAAGCGAGGTCAGCGTGAAACATCCCTAAGCAGCCTGCCGACGGAAACAATCGAGTATCGATTGGCCGATGCGGACCAGGCTTGTTCGTGTTGCGGTCACGGACTACACGAAATGAGCGTCGAGGTCCGGAAGGAACTGGCCATAGAACCGGCAAAGGTGAAAGTGATCGAGCATAAACGCTTCGTCTACGCCTGCCGCCACTGTGAGCAACATGGCACAGAAACGCCAATCGTCACGGCACCCATGCTTCCTTCGGTCTTCCCGAAAAGTCTGGCTTCCCCGTCGATCATGGCGCATATCATCACACAAAAATATGTGGAAGGTCTGCCTTTGTACCGGCAGGAAAAGTACTTCCAACGTCTCGGCGTGAACCTGTCACGCCAAACGATGGCGAACTGGGTTTTGTATGGTGCGGAAAAGTGGCTTTCCATATTGTATGATCGCATGCATCAGGAATTGGTCAAACAGCCCATTGCCCATGCCGACGAAACCACACTTCAAGTCTTGCGCGAACCAGGCCGCGATGCGACAGCCAAATCCTATGTTTGGCTATATCGGACAGGGACCGACGGTCCCCCGATTGTCCTGTACGACTATCAGCCTTCACGCAAAGGTGAGCACGCCAAACACTTTTTGGAAACCTTCAGTGGTTATCTTCAAGTGGATGGCTATTCGGGTTACCTGAAAGTCCCGGATGTAATCTTGGTTGGCTGTTGGGCACACGCCCGTCGCAAATTCGACGAGGCATTAAAAGCGGCGCCACCTTCAGCAAAAGGGAAACAGACTGCCTCTGCCGAAGGCTTGCAGTTCTGTAACCAGCTGTATGCCATTGAACGGGCAATCAAAAAAGAATCCTCCGAAAAACGGTACGAGGTACGGCTTGAAAAAAGCAAGCCGGTCCTGGACCTCTTTTTGGCATGGCTTCAAACGAAACAGCCTCAAGTGGCACCAAAATCGAAATTGGGCGAAGCAATCACTTATGGTCTCAACCAGTGGGAATTATTAGAGGCTTTCTTACAAGATGGCCGATTGGAGATCGACAATAACCGGAGTGAGCGAGCTATCAAGCCGTTTGTAATCGGCAGGAAAAACTGGCTCTTTTCAAATACACCACGAGGCGCACGAGGGAGTGCGATCGTGTACAGCATAGTGGAGACAGCGAAGGAAAACGGGCTAAATCCCTACGAATACCTTCTCTACCTATTTCAGCAGCTTCCCACTGTGGATGTGAACAATGACGAAGTCATCCAAAAGATGCTTCCATGGTCGGTTTCACTGCCCGATCAATGCAGGGTACCGGTGAAGTAAATCAATCTTATCAGCATCCTCATCTTATCAAAAGGTGGGGATTATTTTACGCTTACTTATTAGAAATCAAACCGAGGGATATCTTATTCCAATATCAGATATAGAGGATTACGAAAATAAAAATGTCATACCAGAGGGATATGTAACCGTAAAACAGATAGCTGAAAAATACAAACTTCATCCGGAGACAGTAAGGGGACTAATTATGTTTTTGTCAATATTATATTGAGCCAGAGCGATCACTTTAAAAGTGAGCCACTTAGTGTCTGTTAACTCCCATATTTGGGAGTAGTTGGGTGTTTGGGTGCCTTGCCCCGGAGAGGGGCAAGACACCCAAACACCTCGCCCGCCGTTGTTACCCTTCGACAACTTCCCGATGTTGCATACTTTGACGGAATCTATAGGATTCTCCGTTAAGTAGGTGGATGTGCGATCGGTGCGTAAGGCGATCAAGTAATGCAGCGGTCATTTTATCGTCGCCAAATATGTTTGTCCATTCCGAGAATTCTAGATTAGTTGTAACAATAACGCTCGCGCGTTCATAACGACTTGAAAAGAATTGGAACAATAACTCTGCTCCAATTTTGGAGAAGGGGACATACCCTAACTCATCAACAATGATCAAATCAAATTTGAGCCACTTCTTCTCAAATGCCCCAAGCTTATGCTCCTCGTTGGCCATAAGTAATTCTTCTACTAACGCCGATGCTGTAATAAACTTAGTTTTATAACCATTTTGAATCATTTCTACCCCAAGAGCGATTGCCAAGTGAGTTTTACCAGTACCACTATTCCCCAAAAATATTAGATTTTCCTTTTTGTCTACGAATTCACCCTTAGCCATGGTGATAAAGCGGTTTCGATTCAAGCTTGGCATTAAGCTGAAATCATAGGTATCTAATGTTTTCTGGACAGGGAACGCAGCTTGCTTAAGTCTCCTCTGTCTCTGATTTTCTTCTCTTGTTTCTAATTCTGTTTCTAGTAATGCCAATAGGTATTCTTCATAACTTAGGTTTCTTTCCTCCGCTTCTCTAGCGAGAGAGCGATACTGTCTTCCGATTGTCGGCATTCTAAGTTGCTTTACAATATGATCTAGCATGATTTCTGCATTCATTTTGTCTGACCTCCAGTTAGTTGTTCATATTGAGCTACATTTGACTTTTTAACTTTATAGTCTAGCAGATTTGTAGGTGTCTTCTCTTTAGAGAGCTCGTGAGACTTCAAATGGTTATTCGTTAGCCTTTGGATGATTTCATGCACAACTTCATAACGAAAAACTTGTGCTTCCTCAGCCTCACTCAAGGCCTGTGTTAACTTTTCCATTCCAATTTCACGATGAAGGAGGAGAAGTCGTATGAACTTTCGATCTCCAATGGCTCCTTCTTGTTCTCTCATCTTCCGATGAAAACGCCTGAACACAGCTGGAATGTCAGAAGCTTGGAAAGCATGTGCATCACGTATCGCACGAGGCTTTTTTATCAACGCTTCTAGATAATGGTCCAATACAGTAATCATTTGATTTCGTTCATTTGAACGTAAATGTTCTGCGATCACTTGGTTTTGAGCCACAACGATCACTCGGTCGACAAAAATTTTTGCCCATACAGCTTGGCCGACATAACCACATGGGACAGAATACTGATTGGTTTCGATTGAGATTAGTGAAGTCTTGTTTACCTGACAAGAGACTAGCTTACAGGCTTCAAACCGTTGTTCAGGAAGTGGGTGAAGATATTCCTTTTCTTTAGCCCACATATCAGCGATTGTTTCTTTGGTATAAGGAACGGTTTTGCGTTCTGCCTCGTTAAAACACCAATCTTGTAAATAATCATTCAATTCATCTAGTGTCTGAACCTCCGGCTCAGGTACAAAGGCATTTCTTCTTACATAGCCTACCAATCCCTCTACACGTCCTTTTTCATTTCCAGATCTGACATTGCAGAACTCAGATTTGAATAGATAATGTGTTTGTAAGGCAAGAAATGATTCCTGTTCCAATCGGTCTCTACCTTGAAGGATTTTTACCACAGCTGTTTTTAAATTATCAAATAGACCTTCAGTTGGAACTCCTCCAAAAAATTCAAACGCATGAACAAATCCATCAAGGAAAGCTTCCTGTTTTTCATGAAGATAAGCTCTCACAAACCTTACACGACTTGCGGAAAGCTGAATGCAAAAGAGGTAAATACGTTTCTTTCGACCCTGTAGAATGATGTCCGCCTCTCCCCAGTCGAATTGGAATTGGTGGCCGAGTTGAAAATCAAGAGGAATGAAGACTTCCTGAAGCTTTTTTCTGCGTTTCCTTACTATTTTTCGTATATTAGATTCCGAACCTTCAAAGTCATATTCATTAACTAATCTGTTATATATATTGGTAGCCGTATGTTTCTGCTTACCCCATCGGTTGAGGTCATCCTCTAACCATTGGTCAATTATTGGTAATACCCGTTTTGTTTCTTCAGAATAATCTTTAGTACCACCATAGATTCTTTGGCGTTGTATGGTTGTTGGAGCTTCCTGTTCTTTTAAATACTTACTTACTGTATTCCTTGAAATACCAAGCTTTTTAGCTATTTGTCTTTGTGATAGTCCTTCTACCTCATGTAAGAATTTGATATTATAAAATTGAGCCATATCGATCATCCTTTGTGCCTCTCTCTAAAAGTGATAGTTTGGTCACTTTCAATCATAAGAGAGGTTATCAAAATTGGAAATCATGTGGCTCATTTTTTATGTGATCGAACCCTTCAAAAGTGGCTCAATATTAAATTATCAAATACATAATTAGGAATAACGTATTAAAAAGCCATAAAAAGTATGTTAAGGACACCTATATAGTTTTAGCATCAGAAGTAGTAGATTATTTTAAAGATATGCTAGAAATGAAAGAAAAATATGCAAATATAGATGAAGTATCCCAAATAATAGGATGTAATAAAGATACAATAAGAAATTATATAAAAAAGGGAATTATTAATGATTGCATACTAAGGTCAAACTCAGAGGGTTATCTTATCAATAGATCAGAAATAGACAGGATAAAAGAAATCTATACACAAGAAAGAATTCCGTTACCAACAGGATATATTTTTCCGGAAGATGTTATGAAATTGCTCGAAACAAGAAGCGTTCAAAGAGCAAGAGAAATTATAAAAAAACATATGAAATCTGCCAAAAAAGTTACAAACGGTTTTAACAATATTGAATATTGGATTGTGCTAGAATCTGAGGTTCTTCAGTACAAACAAAAACTTGAAAATGACAGGTTTATCCCTCAAACTCCCGGTGAATTTACTACTATTGATGCAGTCAACAAGTATAAGTTTGAAGTTAAAAAGATTTCCATCCCCTTAAAATTAGCCCAAACAGTCAAATTATACACGGAATATGCTTGTCAAAAGTTAGCTGAAAGTGAGGCAAGAGCAGAGACCCTTTCAAAAAAAACTGCTTATTATGTAAAAACTTTAAAGGCTTTAATTAAACATTTACCAAAGAGTATAAAAGAAATGACAGATGAAGATATTGAGAGTTTCTTAAATAATGAGAATCAACCTAAATATGTTAAACAATACTTTATAGGTTTTGTTCAGTATTGCTCTGAAAATATTGAGGATTGTAACTTTTTTAATCGATACGCAACGTTTAATGATCCAAATACAGATACTGATATATATTCCCTTGAAATTTTTAATAAATATTATGATCATGTTATAGACGTAGAGATGCACATAGAGAAAGCGATTAAATATAAAACATATGCACAGACATGGGTATATGTCATTATGCACTTAATGAATGCGTGGAGAAGTGGGGATATTATTTACGGTTTACCAACCATTGATTTTATTGATTTACCAATCAAAGATTTAACATTTTTTGAGAATAATAGATTAAGGAAAGAAGAGGCAAGATTGATTGTAAATCAAGTTCATATAAAAGTTGGTCAAATGAAGGTTTCGAAAACCGGGGCGCTTGGGCAATTTCTTTGTTTGGATAGTTTAGTTGAACCGTTTGCAACAGCAATCAGTATTACTGAGTTACACCGTAGAAAATACAATGATAAATTAATGCTTACTTCTGTTAGAGCAAATGGAATTAATAAAATGTTTTTTGAAAAAAAACCTGAACTATCTGGATTCCATAGTGTCAAAATGAATAGAACATTGATTACCTACTTTTTCCACCATGTTTCTGAATCAGAAGGGGATGCACATTTATCCTATGAGGCAGCTCAAATTTTACGAAGCCACTTAAATGAAGACACAACCGAAGTTTATATAAAATTTTCTAGCCCACAAGGTACTCTTGATAGTATGGCCTTTAATATATGTGAAAGGGGCCATTTTGGTTGGGTTTATAATACCATGATAAATCTTGTGTTGCACCAAAATGAACAAAAACTGGAGGATAGAACCTCTTTAATTAAATCTTTAAGTGAAAAGTATAAAGTAAATGATTTAGAAACGTATTCATCCTTTTTACTTGCAGAAAGAATTAAAAAGGAATCTTTAGCACTTAGGCTTTCAAAACTACCTAAAGAGGATTTAAAAAGATTAATTGTAAAAATATTCCGTGGAGAAATGCCAGCAAAGATGGCTTACGCTCAATGTTTAACATATCCAGAATGTAAAAGTCCTAAACGAACCTCTTGTATTGGTTGTGAGAACTTAATACCAACGGAATATTTATTACTTTCTATATCTGAACAGATTGAGACGAGTCTTTATAATATTTACAATAGTGAATTTGAATGGGATAAAGAACGAGAAAAGCATTTTCTAAAACAAATGTTTCTATTAATGAATGAGGCTATTGTTGAAAGAGGTAAAGAATATGTAGAGACCTTTATTGACCGCAAAAGAATTAAAAAATTATATGGAGCTATTCTTAAAGATAAAGAGGTGAAACAAATTGATAGTTCAGAAAAGGGTTAAGGAATTAAGTGGAGCATTAAATATCCAAATCACTGAAAATCATAAATTTGATAGAAACGACATATCTAAATATTTAGGTATGTTACAAACAAATAAAGATCAGGGTATCCTGCTTACAGATAGTTTTGAGAGTGATTATTGGTGTATTGTTGATTTTACGGGAATGCGTAGGTATTTAAAGTTCGATATTGACCTATATCCAGAATTAAAGGTTGCTTTAAAATGTTTTTTATTAATATTAATAGATACTAAATTTTCCATAAACCATATTCAATCAATTAATACAAATGTTAAACAAGCAATTGTAGTTTCTGGTGGATTTAAGAAAAAAAATGTAGATGCCTATGAAGAATATGCTATGTCAAAAACAATGAATAGCCGTTATAGATTTAATGATTATACTAGTAAATTTCTTTCATTTATAGAGCATACTTATCGTGATTTATATGACTTAAAGATTAAAAATATGGATTCGAAAAATAGAGATTTACCTAACTATGAAGTAATCATTGAATTTCATTATTTTATGATGGAATTTGAAAATCAAGCAACCCCACTTCAGAAATCAAAGTATTTTCCTATAATATTATGGTGGAAGGTTACAGGTATTATTCCAATGAGACCTAAAGAATTTTGTTTACTTGAATGGGATTGTTGCTACGAGCAAGGTGGTTATTACTTTTTAAAAGTTCCAAGAAGTAAACAAGAGGCAAAATCCTATAGTGAAATAAGCGTGACTAATGTTATACGTATAAATAAAAATATTTATGACTCCATTCAAGAGTATAAGCAAACAGTTCCTCCTGAATTAATTGGAAACTACTTACTTTCATTTCGGATACAGTCACGTTTCTTTCAAGCTGATAGCACAACTAAAAGGGAGGATATGTACCATCCAGATACGTTATATTGGCACTTGATGTCCTTATACAAAGAAATCATTGGTTGGAATAAAACTGATTTCTATCGCTTTGTTAAAAGAAATGAAAAAGGTGAAATCATTAAGATTTTCCGTAATTATATAACACCTGCTGATACACGACATTTTTCGATGTGTAATATGATGTTACAGGGGGTTAATCCATTAACTATTGCTAAAATGGCAGGACACACACGATTAGGTACTCAACGAAATTATTGGGGACATTTGGAATACTTTGTTGAATCTTATGTTTATATTATTTCAACAAAAGCCAGAATTCATAGGCTTGAGAAAGTTTAGGAGAGGGAATATTTGGTGTAAAAGATAAAATTAATGAATCACGAATCTATAAACCGGAGGATTTTCCTCTCCGAAAAGAGGTAAAACATGGATATTGCAAATTTGGGGCTTTTGACAATTGTGCTGGTGAATGTAGATATTGTGATGACTTTTTTTATTACCCAAAAAACCCTGATGAGGGATTGAAGTGGTTATTGTCCGGTTCGGATCATTTAGAACAGCAATTAGAAACAGAATTAAAGTCTCTATTAAATCTTTATAAAAATATGAAATTTAATTTTGCCACAGAATCCTATTCAATGCTAGATCATGAACAGATATTAAGCAAGGCAAATCTTATTAATCGCCTAATACGGCAAAAAGCTATGGTTGATTCTTTGCTGCCGGAAGATAGGGAGGTTATTGAATAGTATTATGAAAACAGAGTCTTATAGCGATGAAGAGTTAAAAAAATTACTATTGGAATACTCAAATAAACATACTGGTTCTATCACATATTTAGGGTTGCAAAAGGAAACAGGAATTAGTCGAAAAACTTGGAAAAGGCGCATGGAAGAAACTATTGAAACCCTAAATAGAAAGGTAATTACCAGTCATAATAATGTAGGTTTCGATGAAATACCATATCCGAATTTTGATTTAATAATAGATCGATTTTTAAACGATGAAAAAGGTTTAAGAGATGCTTTATATCATATTAAAGAAGTATTTATTAAAAATATTGAAGAAAACAATAAGCTTTCTGATCAACTAATGAAAAAAGACAAAAAAATTGATGAACTAACACAAAAAATAGAAAAGATAAAACATGAATTGAACGAAAAGAAACAGGAGGTTAAAAATTACGAAAAGATAATTATTGAGAGTACCAATCCAAGTGTAAGAAGAAGAAAAGGAATTAGTAGTAATCTTATTAAAATGAGTGAGCATAGAAAAGAGTCTGCTGCTTCGTTAGAATTGGAAGACGAATTTCCAGAACTGTTCGGGGATTTGGATGATGAAAGTTAAGAACAATTAAATCTGTATACTCCGATCTGCATTTATTTGAATGTTAGTATAATAATGTATCAATAGAGTGTACCAAATCGAGAAAGTATCTTTTCGAAATTATCGTGAAGGACTGCAAAAAGCTTATGAAACGGAATTAGCGAATTATGAAGAATATCGAAATGATTATTTGCTTTTGCAAAATTCACCGGTTGGTGATGTATTCCTACGTGCTTCCACAGATGAAATGGAGCATGCTAAACGATTGGCCTTTTTAAAATCATTTAAGAGCAAAGATAAAATTGAATTAAAAGATTATGGACCAGAACCGTTTATCGTTAATATACAGGAGGCTACGAAGCAAAACAATACGTATCGTACCGTTTTATGGACAGGAAGACATTTGCAAGTTACCTTGATGAGTATCAATGTTGGAGAAGATATCGGTTTAGAAATTCACCCCACAGTTGATCAATTCTTGCGTATTGAACAAGGTCAAGGGATTGTTCAAATGGGGGATCGTAAAGATAATTTAGATTTTGCAGAAAAAGTCTATGAAAACTTTGCCATTATGGTACCTGCTGGTAAATGGCATAATGTAACCAATACAGGTAATATCCCGCTAAAACTTTACTCTATTTATGCGCCGCCTCAGCATCCACATGGTACCGTTCACGTAACGAAAGCTGATGCCATGGCTTCTGGTCGTTGTTTTATGGCGAACTAAAATCGCTTGCAGAAAGTACACTATAACTTATCTGAAGAGCAGTAGTAGCCTATCACTGCTCATTTTTTGAAATGTATTTTGCTATTTTCACGTGTCAAATCATTAAAAAATTAAATAATAAAGCTACTTTTAAACACATAGTTTTGTTTTTTATATAAGTATTCAACTAATTAATCCTAAATTGATTCGAATACTTGAATAGCCCTATAGGGAAAATGACTTCATCATTTTCTTTAACATACAGAAATGGGCGCCTTTAACGAAACGGTGCTTGTCCTATTGCAATTGATTATTTTCCTTTTAAAATAAACCATCACCTATTAACCATTAAACTTTGCAAAAAAAGCCTCGAAATGCTTAATTTCTGGGCTTTACTTCTTATATGAACGTTTTTGTTACGGTAATTATATAAAAAAGTCTATTTTATAAAAATTATTTTATTCCATAATCGGGCCAGATTCTTGAACAAGAGAAGGAAATATTAGAATGTGAATCGAATCTCCTTAAGGGACTTTATTGAATAAGGATCTTAAAAATTGGATATTTATATTAAAATCGATATAAGGTTTAAGAATGACATTAGAACAGAATTTAAAACAATAAAATTTTTTGGTGGTGCCATTTGGTTATGAGGTTAGTTGTAATAGGTGGAGGTTTTGTAAAACATTTTGACAATTTTCATATAAATAAGAGGATTGTAGAATTGGTCGGTAAAGTAAATCCTAAGGTTCTATTCATACCTACAGCAAGTAACGATGATGAAGGTTATATAAAAGAGTTTAAAGACACGTTTGAGAAACAATTGAGTTGTCAAGTTGAAGTACTACGTTGTATAAATGAAAATCCAAATGAAAGTCAAATAATCGAGTTATTCAGATCCTCTGATCTTATGTACCTCGGTGGTGGTAACTACGTTAATATGATGAAGCATTGGAAAAAGTACAAAATCGACCATAAGTTAGAAGAAGCACTCAATTCCGGAACTTTAATTGCGGGTATTAGTGCAGGTGCTATCTGTTGGTTTAAGAGTGGAATTCGTTCAAATTATGAAGGAGAAGGATACATAGAAAGTTCTGGGTGGCAAATTATTAATAAAATTTTTTGTCCTCACTATAATCAAAGAGATAGAGCTGAGGCTTTGCATTCAATTTTATTAAATGGTAATAGAACTGAGGATACAATCGCTTTAGAAGACGACAGTGCTTTGTATTTTACAGATAACACTACTGAACTGATAGGTGATCCATCGAAGTCATGGTTACTTCAAGTTAAAGAAAACAAATTGGTAAAACAAAAAATTAATGCTTAATTGTAAATAATCTTTAGCTACTTGAACTACCTATTTTTTTCCTATTTTACATTTCTCATTATTCAATTATCGGGCACAATTCTTTAATAATTGCGTCTTTTTGTAATTGAACTTTAAGTTAAAAAATGTAAATAACGGAAATTTCATTGTGATATTATATAAGTTAATTAGGAAGCTAAATTAAGAGGTGTTAAGTAATGTTATTAAAATTAGAAACTGAACGTCTATATTTACAACCTTTCAACAAAGAAGACTCATTTAGAGTTCAAAAATTAGCAAATAATGAAGAGGTGGCGAGTATTCTAGGTCTTCCTCACCCTTATCTATTGGAATATGCTGAAGCTTGGATCGATACCCAACCAGAATTACTAAAAGAAGGTGTTGAGTACCCTTTAGCAATAGTATCAAAGAATACCAATGAACTAATAGGTACAATAACAATTAGAGTTGATAAAAACAATAGTAAAGGTGAACTTGGCTATTGGATTGGCAGAGATTTTTGGGGAAACGGTTTTGCAACTGAAGCTGTAAAACGGATGATAAATTTTGGATTTAACGAACTCAAATTAAACAAAATTTGGGCATCTGCTATTTCTAGAAACAAAGCTTCAATAATGGTTTTAGAGAAAGCTGGGTTAAAGAAAGAGGGAACACTTAGACAAAATAGACTTCTTTTAAATAATTTTGAAGATGTTGATGTATATGGACTTTTGAAAGTCGAATTTAAATAAGTAAGAACCATGTAAATAAATTTTTCAACAATACCAGTTAATAGAAGCTTCTTTGTTATTCGAAAAGGGCGCTTTCGTTGAAGATCGATGAGCTGTTTGTGCAGTTCTGTTATATTAAATAAACGGGTATTCTAATGTTAGATAAAGGGTGAGGCTTTGTGGCAAAAGGGTTACTTCATCATATTGAAATAAATGTATCTAATTTAAAAAAATCGATTGATTTTTGGAGTTGGTTTCTTGAAGAATTAGGATACAGTCCTTTTCAAGGATGGAAAAGTGGACAAAGTTGGAAAATAGGAAATACTTACCTAGTTTTTGTACAAACAGAAGAACGGTTTCTGGACGTTCCATATCTTAGATGCAGAGTAGGTATAAATCATTTAGCATTTCACGCAGGTTCACGCCAACACGTCGATGATATGACTATGAAATTAAAAGATAAAGGAATTAATATTCTTTATACAGACCAGCATCCATTTGCTGAGGGAAATGATCATTATGCTGTTTACTTTGAAGACCCGGATAGAATAAAAGTCGAGCTTGTAGCACCTTAACTATTTAATAATAAGGTGCATTTCTGGAGTAACGAAAAAAGTCCAATTTCCCAATTTAATACTGAGAAATTGGACTTTTAATATTGTAATTTCCTTAACGTTTTAACAGAGTTTTCCTGACGCTACCCCTAATAGAATAAGGGTGGACCACCACTATCCTGGCTCCCCTCTATACCACTAGGAAGGCTTATATTTGTAGAGGTTTCAAGAAGTTCTCTGGATTTTTAGACGCTCATGCATATTTAACTTGAATGTCCCGTATGGATTCACATGTGCATAGATAAGTGGTGTTAAGGCTCTAAAGTCCTCCGGTATCAGCTTTTGTAGTAAAGATTTGTTTTGTTCCAGTAGCACTTCTTGAATCATCAATGTATTGATTAATACCAAACAGTTTTGTAGAAGGTGAAGAGCTAGTACAGCAATCTCTTGGTCCTCCTGTAAACGCTAGAATAAAGTTGACAGTTTTCGCTTGATTAGATTTTACACTTTTGCTCTATCAACCTCATTCTTTAGTAAAATAGTTGGTGATGTTATTTTACTGGAGGTTAGGAATTTGGAGGAGAAGTTAGTGTTATACGTAAAGATTCAAGAACTACATAAAAGAAAATTTAAAGTAGCACAAATTGCTAAGGAACTTAAGATTTCAAGACCAACTGTCTATAAATATTTAGAGATGACCTTTGATGAAGCAAGAGCGTACACTGAACAGCCTATTGGGAGGAAGAAAAAATTAGATAACTATAAAGACTGGATCCTTGCCTGGCTAGAAGAATATCCTCATCTAAGCGGTGCGCAAATTCATGATTGGCTTCTAGAAAGGTATCCCGACCTTGAGGTCGGTGGAAGTACAGTTAGATCTTATGTGAAAGGTATCCGCGAATTCTACCAGATCGAGAAGAAGGTTATCGTACGTCAGTATGAAGCTGTACCTGAGCAACCAATGGGGAAACAGTTACAGGTGGATTGGGGAGAAACAAAACAGAAGACAACTGAAAACAAAGAGATTAAATTGTACTTCATTGCCTTTGTACTCGCCCACTCTAGACACAAATATATGGAATGGCAGGCACGTCCTTTTACGACAAGAGACGCGATCCGATGTCATGAAAATGCATTCCAGTTTTATGGCGGACGAACAGAAGAAATTGTCTATGATCAGGACCACTTAATCTCAGTAAGTGAGAATGCAGGGCAGCTGCTTTTAACAGGAGAGTTTCAAAGTTATGTAAATGAACGTAAGTTTAAAGTTCACTTGTGCAGAAGAGCGGATCCGGAATCTAAAGGCATGATTGAAAACGTAGTGAAATACATAAAAGGCAACTTCGCAGACAGTCGAGTATTCAGCAACATAGAGGATTGGAACGATCGATCATTACAGTGGCTCCAACGTACTGGAAATCAACAGGTTCATCAAACAACGAAAAAAAGACCAGCCGAAGTGTTCCTCCTGGAAAAGCAACACTTACAGCCAGTCTCTTCGTTACTCTCATATGAAAGTACCAATAACCAAAGTATAACAAGAAGTGTAAGCAAGGACAATACGATTCGTTATAAGTCCAACCGTTATTCAGTCCCACTGGGGACTTATCAAACAAATTCTGAGAATAAGGTATTGATTAAAGTTGAGGGTGATGAACAGCAAACGCTCGTGATCCGAAGGCAAGCAGAAGGTGAAATTATTGCCGAGCATCGTATCAGTCTTGAAAAAGGAAAGCTCATACAAAATCGCAATCATACTCGTGATCGCTCAAAAGGTATTGAAGAGTTTAAAAAACGTTTAATTTCCTTTTTTGAAGATCAAACACAAGCAGCAACTTATTTTAATGAGATCAGCCAAAGATATCCAAGGTATCGTCGAGACCAGTTCGCAATCATTCAACAGGTGATTGAACAATATCCAGCGCTCATTGATAGTGTGATGACTAAGTGTATGACAGAAAAGATGTTTAGTGCAAACGATTTTCGTGATATAGCCCATCATATTGACACAATGACTCATGAGCAGGTAACTGAAGTAGAGTTATTAAATACAGGTTCAGCAAAACATTCTAATATTAAGGTTTCTACCCGATCTCTTACTGCGTATACCAGTATTTTAGGAGGTAGGACTTAATGAACCATACTGTAAAAGAAATACAGGATCAATTTCGTCAATTGCGCTTATCTGAAACCGCGGAGGAGCTGCCTCAGCTTCTTCGCGAAGCTGAAAAAACTTCCTGGACCTACTTAGAGTTCTTAGAATCTATTACAAGGTATGAACTAGCAAAACGTGAAGCGAAAAGCCTTGAAAAAAGAATGAAGTGGGCGCGCTTCCCTTTCGTGAAATCATTAGATGAGTTTGAGCTCAAAGGTCAAAACGTTCTTACAGCAAGGCAACTATCACAACTTAGAGAGCTAAGCTGGCTGGAGCAGCAGTACAATTTAATTCTACTAGGCCCTCCTGGTATCGGAAAAACATACATCGCGATTGGACTAGGACTCGAAGCTGTTAACAGAGGGTTCAATGTCTACTTCGCTACAATGGGAGAACTTGTACAGCTCTTAAAGACGGAAGAATATCTAAATAAATCAAAAGTCCAACTCAAACGGATGAGAAGCGCTGACTTAGTGATTATCGATGATTTGATGTACATGGCCATGGATCAGAGAGAAGCGAACCTATTCTTTCATTTGATTAACCATTTATACGAACGAAGTTCGATAATCCTGACCTCTAATAAAAGTCCAGATGAATGGGGTAATTTGATTGGGGATCAAGGTATTACAACGGCTATTTTAGATCGGTTACTTCATCGTGTGGAAGTCATACATGGTGGAGAAAATGAGGAAAGTCATCGTATGAAGAATAGAAAAAGTATCTTTTCAGCAGAAGTGTAAAAAGGAAACGAGCAAAAAGTGTAAAATTCGACTTGACGTCTACACCTCCATACGATTCGTTTGAATTTCTCCTCCTTTTCCATAAAAAATGAAGCTATTAGCAGAGTTCCAGTTTTCAACCACATTTAATCCCTCATGAATCTCTCTTCTTATTTCTTCCGATGATAAATATTCACACAGAAAAATGGTTTTGAGTGCTTTCCCCAGTTCAGCAAGTGCTCGATATGTTGGGTGCCCACTATTACGAGTAAACCGTTTGAGAACTGCCTCCGTTTCAGCCGTACCTAACCGTAAAGCTGTCGCATACTTAATCATTTGATCATATTGCTGTTCAATTATGCTCCAATTGATTGGTAGAGTTAACACAGGCTGTAAATTTGGATATAATTCTTGCATTCCTACATCTGGACGGTATAGTTTTTGTGAATGAATCGCTTTAAATCGGGGCATGAGTTGAAAACCTAGTAAATGACAAAAGGCGAAGGCCACTTCACTTTGTCCATGTGTATCCACATAGTTCTTTTCAATTTCCATATTTGTACAATGACGAAGTAATCCTTCAATCATAGATGCTACTTCTGAAGAAGAACAAGATTTGAGTTGGGAATAAATGCATGTAGAATTCTTTTCTACATGCCAATAAATCATAACTCCACGCCCCCTGTATCGAATGTGCCACTCCGTCAATAAGTTCTGATCCCAAGCTCCAAACTTTTTGCTATCAGATGCACATGCCGTTGTTCCCTCTCCCCATATTTCAGTTACACGAGTAGCCAAAATAGCATCAGTTACCTTTGATATAGCATTCCGTAAATTTTCTTTATGGATAAACTTACTTACGTCGAACATACAGTAAATCTTTATAACTTTCTCCATGTTCACCTGCAGCGATCCGTTTTAAACCAGTATTTGTTCCCAACCCATATAGACAGAGGATGAGTCTTCGTTGAAGTGTTTCCTTATCAAGAATTTCTCTATTTCCCAACGTTTGAAACATATCTGTCAGGTGGACTCGTAAATCAGCTTCTTTTAAAATATCTAACAGATTCGTCATTGGCCAACGCTTCATGACCTCTGCTTTTACAAGATTGAGGTTAACGGGTTCAGCTTGTGCTTGTAAAGATGATACAGAAATCCAACCATTTCCCTTATTTAAAATACGTACTTTAGAATCGTTCTTTACGCTTTTATCTAACTTCTCTAAAGCTGTATTCATGTTCGTTTTTAGTTCTTGAATAAGTGTTTGTGCCTCAAGGGGTTTCCGAAGCGCATCGTAATGTTTTTCTCTATTTTGTTCAAAGTCCTTTGGTAAATCTTCCTCCGGATTCCTATACCGATCGGCCCCTACACCCCATACTTCCTTGCAACGCAACCGATCTCGTAAGGCCTGAAGAACACAAATTTCATAATTCACTCGGTTCACACGATTTGTTTCTTTATCAATCACGGTATCAATCCAGCCGGGCTTTACAATTCCTTCTATTGGTATGTAATCTGTTTCGTTGTATGTATACTGATTGGTGAGCTTATATTGTTTAAGTAATTCGATGGCTTCTATAACAGGACGGTGTACATCATTATTGGAGCGAAACTCTAGGACATCCAATAAAGCTGGAACCATCCTTCGATAGTGAGTACCATAGGATGATCTCATCACGGTATATACCTTTTGTTTATAGGTTGGACCAGTATACTTCATTTCTTTAATAATATCTTTTAAAGTATCTTCCCCGACAACATGAAATAAAACATCACGTACAATCCCATCCGGTTGTTCCACTGCCTTTTCAGCCATACGAAATAAGAGGTTTGTCTTGCCACTTACCTTACGGAAATCGCGTAAAAACTCTTTTTCGACTTTTCGTTCTGCACGAGCTCCAATACGATTAACAATCTGAATAATAAGTTCCACTAAATTATCCGTTATTTCTCTTCCTCTACACCAGAAGAAAGCTGCTAATACCGTGTATCGGATAGAATCGGGATGCCTGCGTAATTCTCGAATATCTTCAGAGACGGCACGTTGTCTATATGATCGGATCATTTTAGGTGGTATCCCATTAAACAAGTCATAAGGAAGTTGTATATTCCTTACGGTTCGTAGCTTTGCGATTTCTTGTAATAAACTATCTAATCCGATTCTTCCAGGATCAGATACAAGTTCTCGAAAACTAAGAATGGTTTCATTCTCTTCTAATAGTTCTGTATGGGAGCAGGTGCGTATAAAGGCATCTAATTGGGTTTTGGAATGTTCTGAAAGCTGCATGAAAATGGTGTGTGAAATATGTTCTTCATATTGACGAATAGCTGATTTAATATTTCGTTCTAGTTGGTAATGAGTCGGAGGAATAAGCTGTTGTTGTCTGAGGTGGTGAAGGACATGTTCTCGAACCCGGTCCATTTGCATTTCTTGAGGTAAAATGTTCGTTTGTAGCCATAACTTTATTTGTCCCATATCTTCAGATGTACTCTCTCGAAACCCCATAAATTCCCGGATTTGAGCACGGTGATATTTTATAGAGCGTCCATTCCAATCATATTCTTGAAAGGAATCTGCAGGTACTCCTACTTGCTTTGCAACGTATTCAATAATATCTTGATTTATTTCCTGCCTTCCTTTTGGAAAACGACCCTGGTATTGAAAAAATTTTAGGGAAACAGCAAATCCAAGTCGTGTACTTCCATATTTATTTCCAATTAAACGTATCTCTTATGGAATAACTGTAAAATGTTCAATGAGTTCCTCTAACTCCCAAGTTTGCTTCATATTATTGAGCCTCCCCTTATGGTACTTTCAATAAAATTTTATAGAATTTTGGCATATAAAAAAAGCTAACTTTATCATCTTTAATTATTACTTTGCCCCTGGTTACAGCAACGCTGGTACTGGGCCTAAAAACCAAGTATTCTTATTTTATAAACAAGGACATAAATGCATTCTTTTTTTCATACTGTATTTTTGAGGTGGAAAAATGACAAGAGTAGCTTACCGAAATGCAGACGTCGATTTAATGGCAAGGATGATGAGAGCAGAAGCTGAAGGCGAAGGACCACAAGGAATGCTATATGTTGGAAATGTCATTGTTAACCGTGTTGTAGCAGATTGTGCTGACTTTAAGGAATTAAGAACAATTAGAGATGTCATTTTTCACGTACAAGGAGGAAATTACTCTTTTGAAGCTGTTCAAAAAGGTAATGTATTTTATCAAAGAGCAAGAGAATCTGAAAGAAGATTAGCAAGAAAGAATTTGGAATATTGGAGAGATCACCCAGCGAAATATGCTCTTTGGTACTTTAATCCATATGGTCCGTGTCCTCCAACATGGTATGACCAACCTTTTACTGGTCAATTTAAACAACATTGTTTTTATGAACCAGCGCCTGGAACATGTGAAAGCGTTTATAGTCCTCGTTGAGGAAAAGATTCGAATATTTATAAAAACTAAAATAAACTTTTTAGTAACCGTATTTACCTAAGAAAGATTGTAAAATACTAACTTAACTAAAAGGTACATTAATTGAGTAAGCAGCAAAAAAGGATCTTCTTACTGGAAGATCCTCAGAGGGTTTGTCAAACCGCTGGGAGGTGCGAACCACTTCGGTTTTATGCCAATGGTTTCTTCAATGAGAGCATTCGTCTTTTCTAACTCTTGTATGGTATCACTTTTAGATCGCTTCTTAAGATCTGGATGACTATAAGCATGATTTCCAATTTCATGGCCTTCCCGATAGATCATCTTAGCTAGGTCAGGATTCTTTTTAACCCAGCTACCATCGAAAAAAAATGTCGCCTTGACCTTGGATTCCTTTAGTGTGGTAAGGATCGTTGGAATGTACTCATTACCCCAAGCAACATTTATTAATAACGCCACCATAGGCTTTTCTGGATTTCCTTTATAAATCGGGATGGGTGCTAGATTTTCTAAATGGACATTTGGAGGTTTTTCCTTATAAACAACTTTGTTTTTGTGAAAATTACCATCTGATTTCATTTTTTTATAACTAGATTCAATATCTACATCCAATCCATTGTATCCAGGAATTGCCTTCCACACTCTATCGACTTTTGCATCAATCGGTTCAATTTTATGTTCCTCTCTATACACTTTAATTTCTTTGTAAAGTTCATCATTTTTCTCCTTTAAGGCTGCTGTACCAGAGCCAATAGTATTAAATGGTCCAATAAGATCCGTAATTGTTAAAATGAAAGTACTTAAAAACACTATTAGTATTAGCGAATTTTTTTCCTCATAAAACTCCTCCGCAATATAAACTAATAATTTTAAAATACCCATCAACAATAGACTTATGTAATTAAAAAAAAACAATCATAACACTAATCTTATAGGCTTATTATTCCCATCCCATTAACTACAGCGTAGGAAAAATCGGCTTTCTTCATGTCGATATTGCTTAGCGTATGTTTCCACGTTTGTTGTTGGGACTCTCAATAAAAAATTATTTTCCTTTAATTAAGGATGTTATTAAACCCACAGAGGTAATAGCTATACATGAATAAATGAAGGTATCTAATTTTAATAAAGCCAGACATGCCAACACAATAATTCCATCTATCAGTATGATTACAAGTGCAATATTTAACGAAAAAGTTTCAGAAATAATTTCAGCTAGTAAGTCAGTTCCTCCAGTGCTTGTCTTATATCGCAGCATTAGACCAACACCAACTCCAATTATTGCACCTCCAATTAGTGCGCTTGCAAGTTGGGGAATAAAAAATTGAGAACGAAGAGGAACAAGTAAATCAATAAATAAGGACGAAACCAATAAGCCTTGCAAACTACTAAAAAAATACTCTTTTTTATTTATTGAGGAAAATATACAAATAGGGATACTTAACCCCACCATTATAATACCAGTTGGAAATTTAAAAAAATAATGAAGTAATAGTGCGATCCCAAGGATTCCACCATCTATTAAATGATGAGGAACTAGAAACCCATTCACACCAACTCCTAATAACAGACTTCCAATAAGAGTAGCTATTAATTTCTGAAAAATAACAATCACCTTGTCTCATTTTTAATCTAATAATATGTCGGGGTTTTAAGGTTAAGAATAAGAATGCAGAGGAAAAATTAAATATATTAGGGAATACTTCATTTATTAGGGGATAATCGCCTCCACTTTCCCCCTTTCTTAAAAGGCATTAAAGTACCTAAAGAAAGTAATTCTTTAGGTACTTTAATGCTCCGAAATTGTTTATGGCACTATAGAAATGTAGGCTATGGCATTTAATTTGTGCAGGCCCCGAGGGGCCTGCACAAATTAAAAAAACCACTTGTCAACATCCTCAAAAACTCATACACTTCCTGTTGGGACAAAGTCGTGCAGGAGGTATTTAAGGAGATGTTGGCAGTGGCCGAAATTAATTATATCAGACATGAAGTAAACAATAAAGATAATGGATATGCAGAAGTAGCTAAGAAGATGGGGAAAGATCCACGGACAGTTAAGAAGTATGCAGATATGGAGGATTTCAACGAAAAACCTAAGAAAAGACAAGTAAGGATTTCACCCGTGCTAGGTCCAGTAAAAGCAATATTGGATGAGTGGATCAAGGAGGACTTTAAGAAGAAAAAGAAATTCCGCCGTACAGCCAAAAGATTGTGGGAACTGCTAAAGGAACATCATGAGTTTAAAGGTTCCGATCGTACTGTCCGTGAGTATGTATCTTTAAGGAAAAAAGAATTCCAGAACGTGGCAGATGAGGCAGCACTTCCGCTAGAAGCAGTGCCGGGAACCGCGCAGGTGGATTTTGGGGAAGCTCCGTTTGAATATGGCGGAGAGGAAATTGTATTGCCATACTTGGTCATGTCATTCCCTTTTAGCAACTCATTTTATTTTCAAGCCTTTCCTTCCCAAAACAAGGAGTGTTTCCTTGAAGGGATGAAACGGATGTTTCACCATATGGGAGGAGTGCCAAAAACAATCCGGTTTGACAACCTTTCCCCTGCCGTGAAAAAGGTATTGCCAAACGGCAAACGGCACTTAACCGACGAATTCCAGAACTTCGTTCTTCATTATGGTTTTGAGCCTGAATTCTGTAATCCGAATAGCGGTAATGAGAAAGGCCATGTCGAAGCGATGGTGAAGTATGTCAGGAATAACTTCCTTCTTCCCGGCCTCCATGTAATAGAGCTCGATGAGCTGAATAAAGAACTTTGGGGAAAAGCTGAACGTGACAGGGAAAGGAAGCATTACCAAAAGGAATGGATGATATCACAGCTATTTGAGGATGACAGGAAAGCTTTCCTTCTCCTCCCTCCAAAAGAGTATGAATGTGTCAGATACGAAACTCTGAAGGCCGATAAATATGGTTATATTAAGCTTGATCTCAATCTCTATTCAACTTCGCCAAGATACGCGCTAAGCAAGGTCCTGGCAAGAATCTCATATGACAAAGTGGATATTTTAAATGATGAAAATGAGCTGGTCGTTAGTCATTCCCGGCTGTATGGCCAGTACAGAAAATCGATGAAATGGCAGCCATACCTGAACTTAATGGCCAAACGCCCTACGGCACTCAAATACACCAGTTTTTATGGCCAGTTGCCGGAAGAATGGAAGAATTACTTCGAATCGTGCACGGTTGCCGAAAAGCCGGAGGCGTTAAGGCTCTTATCCGTCATTTTAAAAGATCATGAATTCAGTGCTATCACGAAGGCATTGGTTATCGCATCCGAACATGGGCATCCCTCCGTGGAGGCTATCAAACAGGTATTCTATCAACTTATCAATGGCCGTGGGATGCGAGACGAGATAAAGCCAAAGATGACGCTTCCTGAACTGCCCGAAGTGACGCGGGGCCTAACACATTATGACAAGCTCCACAAAGGGGTGGATGCATAATGAACAGCGAAATCCAATCCTATGCCAAACGGCTGAAGCTAAGCTGGATTAAGAGACACTTTCACGAAGTGGACGCATCAACCAACCAGGAGTACTTACTCAAGCTGTTCGAAGCGGAAATTCAGCAACGTGAAGAGCGCAAGACCAATCTTCTTCTAACTCAGGCAACTTTGCCAAAGGTGAATGGAAAGCCCTTTGACTGGAGCCAAATTCAAATTCCGGCAGGAATGACAAAGGAGAACCTTCTGAACGGTGAATTCACTGGAATGCAGGAGAATGCGATTTTTTATGGCGGGGTCGGAGTCGGGAAAACCTATCTTGCGACACTGATAGGTTTGAATGCCATACATAGATTTGGCAAGTCGGTAAAATTCTATACGGTGGCAGGCTTGGTAAACAGGCTTCTGGAAGCAAATGAGAAAGGGACCCTGGGAAAACTGTTCAAGCAAATAGAGAAACTGGATCTACTGATTCTTGATGAATTAGGTTATATCCCTTTGCACAAAGAGGGAGGTGAGCTTTTATTTCAAGTCATTTCAATGTGTTATGAAGCAAGGAGCATCATCATGACAACCAATCTTCAATTTGGCCAATGGAACCATGTCTTTGGCGATCCGATCCTTACCGAGGCTGTCATTGACCGGCTGATCCACCATTCTCATTTAGTGGTATTCAATGGTGAAAGTCATCGCTACAAGGAATCTATACTTAAAAGTTAACGTTGGCAAGTGGTTGCATTTTTATCTGCCGTTTCATTCATTTTTTGCTTGCCAAATACACTCCGAAATCCCATAAGTAAAAAATAATTTAAACTTCAGTAAAGTTACTATTACTCCCTTGATCCCATATATCTAAATCCCTTTTTAGTTCACTCCGTTTTTTTATTTATTGTGTAATAAGGTAAGTTTCCTTGAGCTGACGAAATAATTCGTGCAAAACTAAAATCATTTATGTTTATTTCCTTTATAGGCAAGTTAAATTATTTAAATTAATGAGAATTGCACTCTTATCACAAAGACACATATTCTATTCTAAAAATAAATTACTAACGTCTATCTGTGAAGATTACCTATACAGGATCATTTTTCCCAAACAAAATGGGACTTCTCAATGAGGTCCCATTTCCTTGTTTATTAAGTATAATAATCTCTTTAATGGAGAGATAAACCGAACTGTTGTTCGTTTTATGAACTAACCGTTTTTATAACCGGTAACTAAACCATTAGCTCTAAGCTCGTGAAGGGGTAGCGTCCCGAAAATGCGGATTTACAACGTTAAGCTGTTTTCATTGTTAAAAACGAAGGATTTAACAACGATAAGACTTTTGAGACAAGTCTTACGAGACACTAGTAAGCTTTATTTTACGTAAAATCGGTTAAGTCCCAATAGATTAGACCATATTGATATAAACCTCATACCCCTTGATATAACAACGATTGTATTCTTAACGTTGTAAATTGTGAAAATCCTGACGCTACCCCGTGAAGTGGTGTCAGCTCCAATCTGGACTCCAAACTCCTATTCTCAATTTTATACTTCAAAATACCTGTTTATAATACATGTTGTATTAGTGATGATTTTAATTTATACAGAGTCATGATGCTAAAAAAAGATATACGGATAATACGGATAATAAAAATAAGGATAACCATACCAAAATGGGCTCAATAACGTACCAGCCAACAAACCACCTAATAAACCGCCTAGAAATGGGCTTCCCCACCAATATGGTCTCCAAAAGAAGGGAGATCCAAAAAATGGTCTAAAGGGAAAAGGCCTAAAAAATGGTCTAAAGAAAATGGCCTTATACCCCAAATCCTTTGGTCTAAATTTTCAACCTGATTATTTTCCCGAGATGGATCGTAATAATATTGCGGTTCTGAATTCATGAAAAGGGATTTTAAATCAGGCTTAAATCTGTAATTGGTGCTTTGTTAAGGGCTAGAACATCGCATCTTTTTTATAAACGTCGCGACTTTCTTAAAAATATCGCGTCTTTTTTATTAGTATTGCAACTTTATTTCAAAGCTACAGAAGATTTATTTTAGTAATATTTTGGCTTAATTTTAAAACGAAAGGAATCTCAATAATTGTCTATCCAAAGGAATAATTGCTATTTAGAATTGAGGATAAAACATTTTATTCGAGGCATTCTATCTTTGTACTAAACCACAAACAGGAGGAAGTAGCATGGCTAATCAAATTGATACTAATAAATTAAAACAAGCAGAGGCAGCCTCTTCTATAGTAAAAGATATGATAACTTCAGCGATTGAACAATCTGCTGCTAATACTACTCTTGCTTCAGAAGCATTAAAACAAGCATCAAATGAGGTTGCAGGCGGTTTTCTATATTTATTGTGTTTAATTAAGTTCAGTAAAGGGAACGGTGGAAAAAATTTGAGATGAGACATATTACCCAAAAAGATTATACATCGCAAACCTATAATCGTCGCCAAATAGAAGAACTGATGGGGATTTGGAAACGAGGTTACTACAGAAAAAATGGTGCTATTCACCAAAAGTAATTTTATAACTATATTCCCAAAAAATTCACCACATAAGAAAATTCTGATTCGGGTAATCTAAAAAGGTCAAAAAATTCAAGGAGGATTCATCATGACAGTAATAAATGATGTTAAGACAGCTCTAGCAGGATTAAAAAGTGCACAAGCAAGTTTCGAAACATTTGCTCTTGGTACAGATAATCAACAGGCAAAGCAACTTTACCAAGATGCTGCTAAACAAACCCAATCTGTTATTAACAGCCTTGAACCACGCGTTCAACAAATTGAACAAGAAGAACCTCAATACAAACAACAATAATGAGTAAGATAAAAAAGGTTGGCCTCCCAACCAACCTTTTTTAATTCCTTTAAATAATGGGAAAAACGGAGATGGTTTCATGAAAGACAAAATAACCAAAATAAAAATTTTTCTTTCCATTTTAGCCGTGATCGGGTTTGGAACAGGATGTAACGATAACCAAAATCAGTTAGATGAGGATAACAATCATTTAGGTATTTCACAAGTACATACGAGTAAACCCATCGGTCAATCTGTTGCCAATAGGGCTAAAGAAAAGATTATTACCAAAGAAGAAATTTCAGATGTAAAGGCTGTGAATACAGATAAAGAGCTTTTTGTAGCAATAAAAGTTGATAATTTTGATCGCTTTCGATTAAAGAAAATTGAAAAGTCAGTAAAGTCCGACTTGGAAAAAATGTACCCAAACCATGAAATAATTGTTTCAACAGATAAAAAAATGTTTTGGGAATTGGAACAATTAGAACAAAAACTTCAAAAAGGCAACACAGATAAGAAGATGCATAGGGTAGGAACGCTCAGAAGGTAATTTTACCTTTGATGAAGGAAAAACGAAAATGTTTCTTTCTTTAAAGTTACATAAGTCAAGTACACATTCCTCCTATAGTACATAGGATAATTTGATGAACTGTGAAGGGATTGAGAAAAATGTACTACAACCCATATGTATATCAGTATCCTTATTATGTTAATATACCTGTGTATAACTATGGAAGACAGTCTGATTACTTTACTTCTCCTAATGGGATAGAGCAGATAAACAAATTTGATTCTTTTCGCTCCCCAAATGGCAGCGATAATTTTTTGTTAACAGATTATGGACAGAACCCATTTGTGGTCAATATCAATGAAGCATCAAAGCACAATAATGCATTCCGTACTGCTTTATGGACCGGAAAATATCTTCAAGTTACTTTAATGAGTATTAATGTTGGTGAAGATATTGGGTTGGAAATGCACTCAGACGTGGATCAATTCTTACGTCTTGAACAAGGTCAAGGAATTGTACGAATGGGGAATAGCCCGGATAATTTGAATTTCGAGAGAAGAGTATTTGATGACTCTGCTATTATGATACCGGCTGGAACATGGCATAATTTAATCAATACTGGCAATACTCCATTAAAACTTTATTCAATATATGCTCCACCTAATCATCCGTTTGGTACTGTTCATGTCACTAAAGAAGAAGCAATGGCTGCAGAAGAAGCTCATCATTATGGCGAAGGAAATAGAGGTTTTTAACTGATGTAGATTTAAAATAAAGTTTAACCGTTTATAAAAAAGTTGCACCGTTTTACCTCTTTAGATTTTTTATCTGAAGGGGTGTTATCGATATTAAATAATTGATTTGGTGTAATCACCCAAAAAACAGTAAGAACTTAAACGGTTTTTACTGTTTTTTTATTTTTATTTTGAAATGGATGTACAAATTCCAACTAGGATTGCATATATCCGAAATGGATAATTAAGCAAGTGATTATTAATTTGACAATACATAGATTTAAACCTTATTTTCTCATGTGAACAAAGCCTTATTTTAATCTAAATTAAGCCCTAAATGGACTGTTTATGTCTGTCAAACGACTTGAGTATTTATACTGATAATTTCAAAGAAATTAGGATAGATATGATAAAATAAAGGTAATGGTACGAATAGGGAGTTACTGAAATGATGTTTAAAGTAAAACTTTTTGATGCTAAAGGAAAAGAACTTGAAATTGAAAATAAAATCATTGGTGAACTCGTGTTTGAATCTAAACAAGCATTTGACCATTTTATTAGAGAATGCTTACCACCTGACTTCCAATATAAAGTAATTTCTAAAAAGGTAAATTCAAATAATGATAAGAAATAATTTTTGCTTATTAGTTCTTTTTATTCGTCAACTATAACGCTTGCATTTGTCTTTTTTGTGGTTCGGTTAATAATGTATCCAACCCAAAAGAATAAAAACTGATTATTATGCTCAAATTCAATTAAAAAATACAAATGTTAAAATGTGGGTATAATGGGTAAAATATACAATGATGCAACTAGAAAAAACTACCAAGAAACAAAAAGAAGGCTGTATTTTTAGCCTTCTTTCCAAAAGATTGCTTTAAGATTTAAAGAAAGCACAACCAAAATAACGACTGCCACATTTTTGAACAGTCGTTTTTCTTCTCTCTCATTTTTTTAACTCAAAATTCTTTTGGCAATTAGAAATCCAAAAGGGTAAAGATTCTGTAATTTTTGTTTTACGTATCTGGCTTTGTTTCAGTACGGAGTTTATGTAAAACTCTCCTTTTTGTCTAAACCCATGTAAGAAGATCACTTAAAATTAAAATAGTTATAATAACACTTCATGAGTAATTCATAAGGAGGTCTAGGTTTTTTTATGGAGGTTAGTTATGTTCAAGTGAGGTTAACATCGGGAGAACTACCAGTATCATGGGCATTAGCTGTAAGTCGGACATTCATAATGCGATCATCTAGACAAATATTTGTGAAACTCCCTTATTTTGTATATCAGTTATTATTCAACCATCTTTATTTATCCAATGAAACAACATCTTTTCACCGATTTTAATTTCATACTGCATCAACAACAACATTCTTCTTTTCTGTCCCCTTAACTGCTAAACTAATCTCCCCTATTAAAACAATCTTTATAAAGAAATAAACATTTATAGATGCTAATTTACTAAATGTAATATAATAAGTTTATTCCTATTAGTTATTAGCTTTAAAACCGATTTCATTAAGTCCACTTTCATTAAGTCCACTTTTTAGTAGATACAGATCGGATTCAAGCCATGTTACGAAGGGGGAAGCGGAGACATTTCCTGATATCCTGAAAAAATTAAGCGCGCTGCCAGCCTATGAATCTTTGCTTCCAGTTCCGCAGTCTTCCATTATAAACAATAAGCGATTTGTAAATGACAAGAAAGTGACCGATCACTATGCCATCATCCCTACTGAGCAAGTGAAGGATCCGGAACGTCTGCCGGAAGATGAACGGAAAATCTATGATCTCATCATCCGGCGCCTCATTGCGGCACACTATGAAAAGGCTGTATTTGATTATACGACCATTCTGACATTAGTGGATAAACGGGCAGAATTCGTGTCGAAAGGGAAACAGCTGATTCAAGAAGGCTGGAGAAAAGTGATTTTCCAAAAAGATTCAGAAGAAGAGGATGTTCTGCTTCCGAATTTACAGGAAGGTGAGTCAGGCAAGGTCTCTAAGGTCAAAGTGAAGGAGGGGCAAACTCAGCCGCCTAAGCGTTATACGGAAGGGCAATTGATCACTCTCATGAAAACAGCAGGCAAACATTTAGATAATGATGAGCTTGAAAAAATTCTGAGTAAAACGGAAGGACTTGGAACTGAGGCAACAAGAGCAGGAATCATTACGATGCTGAAAGACCGGAAATATATCGAAGTCAAAAGAAACCAGGTGTATGCGACAGATAAAGGGAAAATCCTGATTCATGCAATTGGCGATAAAATTTTGGCATCGCCAGAAATGACGGCAAAGTGGGAACAGCGTCTTCATGAAATAGGCAAAGGACAGGCAAAACCAGCCGTTTTTATGGAAGCAGTCAAAAAAATGTCCTCCAAGATTATTACAGATACAGTTGATCATGCTGCCCGCTGGGATTTCAGCGGCATGGATATCGAATCTGTACAGGGAACCGGCAAGAGGAAGAGAAGAAGTGCTGCCTCCCTTGGCAGCTGTAAGTTATGCGGTGACAAAGTCATTGATAAAGGTACATTCTACGGCTGTGCCGGCTACCAAAAAACAAAATGCCAGTTCACAATTTCTAAGAAAATACTAGGCCAGAAAATCAGCGCCGCTAACGTAAAGAAAATTTTGTCAGAAGGACAATCAGCGGTCATCAAAGGTTTCAAAAAAGGCGAAAATGCATTTGATGCTGCCTTGAAATGGTCTGAAATGGAGAAAAAATTAAACTTTGATTTTCCTTCTTTGAAAAAAGAAGCCCGGTAACCGTAAAAAATGACTGCGGTTTTTCGTCCCGAATCAGGATTTGCTTGTTTCGGGACTCCTTATATAGTAAGATTTTTAAGATAGTGTTTGAATGGGAGGATATTCAATGCCTACACCTAGTATGGAGGATTACATAGAGCAAATCTATTTATTGATAGAAGAAAAAGGGTATGCCAGGGTTTCAGATATTGCAGAGAATCTTTCTGTGCATCCATCTTCCGTCACAAAGATGGTTCAAAAATTGGATCAGGAAAAATATCTGATTTACGAAAAATACCGCGGGCTGGTACTGACACCTAATGGCAAAAAAATTGGGAAAAGGCTTGTATACCGCCATGAACTTCTGGAACAGATGCTGCGGGTGATCGGCGTCGAAGAAGATAATATTTACCGGGATGTTGAAGGGATTGAACATCATCTAAGCTGGAATGCCATTGACAGGATTGGTGATTTAGTAGAATACTTTGAAGAGTCATCAGAACGCGTAGCAGAATTAAGAGCTGTCCAGAAAAGAAATGAGGAGAGCGGGAAATAAAGTTTGCGAGCTCGATGGACAAAGATATCATTTGAAAAATAAGCCGCTGCCAGCGGCTTATTTTTTTGTGTGCGCCCGGCATGGGTGCAGTCTATAGGGTGAGAGTCCCGAACCATGAAGGCAGTAGTAATGGTTAGCTTAACGCAAGGGTGTCTGTGGTGACGCAGAATCTGAAGGAAGCGAGCGGCAAACCTCCGGTCTGAGGAACACGAACTTCATATAAGGCTAGGTACCATTGGATGAGTTTGCACAACAAAACGAAGTCCTTACTGCCGAAGGTGGTACAGAGTAAATGAAGCAGATAGATGGAGGGAAAGACTGTACTCTTACCCGGGGAGGTCTGATTGGAACGCCAAGTTCCCTTGGTAACCTATCCAGCGATGGACAGCTGAACAATCAGAAGTCAGCCGAGGTCATAGTACCATTCCAACTCGAGATGGAATGGGAAGGACTGAACTATTAGGAAGAACGAGAACTAGGCATATAATTCCTGTATAGAAGCAGACAATCCGAAAGGACTTACTTGAAGGAGGAAGTGGTGAATTCCACAGGGGACTTCATGAGGGTGGAGCAGGAATAACATAATTAGATTTCTACGTTCACGTCGAAAGGAAATATCACATGTTAATGGATCTGATTCTGTCACGGGAAAACTTAATAGAAGCACTTAAACGTGTGGAGAAGAACAAAGGGAGTCACGGCATAGATGGAATGTCCGTAAAATCCCTACGAAGACATCTCTATGAGAACTGGGAAACTCTTTGTGATTCATTAAGGGAAGGTACCTATCAACCTAACCCAGTCCGTCGAGTCGAAATCCCGAAACCGAACGGTGGAGTAAGATTACTAGGAATACCTACCGTGACAGACCGGTTCATTCAACAGGCTATCGCCCAAGTTCTAACCCCACTTCTTGACCCAACCTTCTCAGAACATAGTTATGGGTTTAGACCAAATAGAAGAGGTCATGATGCGGTTCGTAAAGCAAGGGAATATATAAGTGAAGGTTATAGATGGGTGATTGACATGGACTTGGAGAAATTCTTTGATAGAGTCAATCATGATAAGTTAATGGGGATATTAGCAAGTAGAATCCAAGACCGGCTGGTCTTGAAACTTATACGGAAATATCTCCAAGCAGGAATTATGATGAATGGTGTAGTCTATGATGCAGAAGAAGGAACACCACAAGGAGGTCCACTGAGCCCCCTTCTTTCGAATATCCTTTTGGATAAACTTGATAAAGAGTTAGAAAGGAGAGGTCACAAGTTTGTCCGCTACGCCGATGATTGTAATATTTACATGAAATCGAAGAAAGCTGGAGAACGAGTGATGAACTCAATTACATGCTTTATTGAGCAGAAATTAAAGCTCAAAGTAAATAGAGAAAAGTCAGCAGTTGATCGCCCGTGGAAACGAAAGTTTCTTGGCTTTAGCTTTACGGTCAATAAGAAACCGAAGGTTCGAATAGCCAATGAAAGTATTAAAAGGCTTAAGGCTAAAATACGGGAGTTAACCTCCCGTTCTAAACAAATTCCTATGGAAGTTAGAATCGAGAAACTAAATCAATATCTAACGGGATGGTGTGGATATTTTGCATTGGCTGATACACCAAGTAAATTTAAAGAATTTGATGAGTGGATTAGACGGAGACTCCGTATGCTTGAATGGAAACAATGGAAGAAACCGAGGACAAGAGTAAGAAAACTCAAAGGTCTAGGTGTCCCTGACCAAAAGGCATATGAATGGGGAAACTCCAGAAAGAAATATTGGAGAATAGCCTGTAGTCCAATCTTACACAAAACCCTCAATAACTTGTATTGGAGTCACCGAGGGTTGAAAAGTTTATATAATCGATATGAATTTCTGCGTCAAACTTAATGGAACCGCCGTATACCGAACGGTACGTACGGTGGTGTGAGAGGTCGGGGGTTAATCACCCCCTCCTACTCGATGCNGCCCGGCATGGGTGCAGTCTATAGGGTGAGAGTCCCGAACCATGAAGGCAGTAGTAATGGTTAGCTTAACGCAAGGGTGTCTGTGGTGACGCAGAATCTGAAGGAAGCGAGCGGCAAACCTCCGGTCTGAGGAACACGAACTTCATATAAGGCTAGGTACCATTGGATGAGTTTGCACAACAAAACGAAGTCCTTACTGCCGAAGGTGGTACAGAGTAAATGAAGCAGATAGATGGAGGGAAAGACTGTACTCTTACCCGGGGAGGTCTGATTGGAACGCCAAGTTCCCTTGGTAACCTATCCAGCGATGGACAGCTGAACAATCAGAAGTCAGCCGAGGTCATAGTACCATTCCAACTCGAGATGGAATGGGAAGGACTGAACTATTAGGAAGAACGAGAACTAGGCATATAATTCCTGTATAGAAGCAGACAATCCGAAAGGACTTACTTGAAGGAGGAAGTGGTGAATTCCACAGGGGACTTCATGAGGGTGGAGCAGGAATAACATAATTAGATTTCTACGTTCACGTCGAAAGGAAATATCACATGTTAATGGATCTGATTCTGTCACGGGAAAACTTAATAGAAGCACTTAAACGTGTGGAGAAGAACAAAGGGAGTCACGGCATAGATGGAATGTCCGTAAAATCCCTACGAAGACATCTCTATGAGAACTGGGAAACTCTTTGTGATTCATTAAGGGAAGGTACCTATCAACCTAACCCAGTCCGTCGAGTCGAAATCCCGAAACCGAACGGTGGAGTAAGATTACTAGGAATACCTACCGTGACAGACCGGTTCATTCAACAGGCTATCGCCCAAGTTCTAACCCCACTTCTTGACCCAACCTTCTCAGAACATAGTTATGGGTTTAGACCAAATAGAAGAGGTCATGATGCGGTTCGTAAAGCAAGGGAATATATAAGTGAAGGTTATAGATGGGTGATTGACATGGACTTGGAGAAATTCTTTGATAGAGTCAATCATGATAAGTTAATGGGGATATTAGCAAGTAGAATCCAAGACCGGCTGGTCTTGAAACTTATACGGAAATATCTCCAAGCAGGAATTATGATGAATGGTGTAGTCTATGATGCAGAAGAAGGAACACCACAAGGAGGTCCACTGAGCCCCCTTCTTTCGAATATCCTTTTGGATAAACTTGATAAAGAGTTAGAAAGGAGAGGTCACAAGTTTGTCCGCTACGCCGATGATTGTAATATTTACATGAAATCGAAGAAAGCTGGAGAACGAGTGATGAACTCAATTACATGCTTTATTGAGCAGAAATTAAAGCTCAAAGTAAATAGAGAAAAGTCAGCAGTTGATCGCCCGTGGAAACGAAAGTTTCTTGGCTTTAGCTTTACGGTCAATAAGAAACCGAAGGTTCGAATAGCCAATGAAAGTATTAAAAGGCTTAAGGCTAAAATACGGGAGTTAACCTCCCGTTCTAAACAAATTCCTATGGAAGTTAGAATCGAGAAACTAAATCAATATCTAACGGGATGGTGTGGATATTTTGCATTGGCTGATACACCAAGTAAATTTAAAGAATTTGATGAGTGGATTAGACGGAGACTCCGTATGCTTGAATGGAAACAATGGAAGAAACCGAGGACAAGAGTAAGAAAACTCAAAGGTCTAGGTGTCCCTGACCAAAAGGCATATGAATGGGGAAACTCCAGAAAGAAATATTGGAGAATAGCCTGTAGTCCAATCTTACACAAAACCCTCAATAACTTGTATTGGAGTCACCGAGGGTTGAAAAGTTTATATAATCGATATGAATTTCTGCGTCAAACTTAATGGAACCGCCGTATACCGAACGGTACGTACGGTGGTGTGAGAGGTCGGGGGTTAATCACCCCCTCCTACTCGATGCATTAGGGATTCATCAAAGAAAAACGCTGCCTTAAAAAAGGAAATTATCCGTTTTTAGTAGAAGAGTATAGAGAGAGTACTCTATGATTACTTAATCCATAACGAGTCCGCCGTCTACGACAAGATTCTGTCCGGTTACGGAACGGCTCCATGGGGATGCAAAAAATAGAACAGCATCCGCAGCTTCTTCTGGTGTTGTCACTTTTTTCAGAGGTGTGCTTTGACGTATGAGCTCGAAAACCTCTTCCGGCGTGGCAGAACTTGCATCCGTCTGTTCTAATAAGCCTCCTGACACCATATTTACAGTGATTCCCTTTTCACCTAATTCTCTTGCCATATTTCTAGTAAAGCCAAGAAGAGCAGCTTTGCTTGTGTTGTAGTCATGATAGGCTACAACAGGGTTTTGAAAGAGGTTCGTCCCAATATTAATGATACGCCCAAAATTTCGTTCGGTCATGCCGGGAAGAGCTGCCTGAACGGTATGAAGGGCTGCTTTAACGCTTCCTTCAAACTGCGTCTCATAATCAGTCCATGAAATAGTATTGGCGTTTTTTTTATTTACAGCATCGAATTTGAAATGTACTAAGGCATTGTTCACTACAGTTGTGATCGGTTCGCCGAAATGGTTTTTCGCTATTCGGAATAAATCTTGTATTTCTTCTTGATTTCTAACGTCAGCCTTAATCGCGATTGCCCGTTCAGAGCCGATTCTTTCAGCTGCCTCTTTTGCTTCTTGTTCACTGTGAAGGTAATTGATGACGACGCGTGCTCCTTCTCTTCCGAACGCTTTGGCAATAGCGGCTCCAAGTCCTTTGCTGCTTCCTGTAACTAACACGATTTGATCCTTCAATTCCACGTGATACATCTCCTTTTATGTAAATAAATAAAAAAGGCCACTCTGATGAGTGACCTGAAATACCGAAAAGAGTTCTATTTCAGTCACTTCCCTCCGCCGATATTAATCGGATCAGGTTCAAAGGGTCAGAGCTTGAACACTCTTCTCAGCCGCAATGTGCTCCCCTAGTGATACAAACAAAGTATAACAGAAGAAGATAGAACGGGCGAAAAAAACTGCTTGCAAAAAAATAACTCGATATACAAGTACAGAATTTAAAAGATAATAAATCCGTTAATATAAAAAGGAGATATACATATGAATAAAGAATGGACTGTGTCAGCGCAGGGGAAATGGGATGAAATGGCGGAACACTGGGCGGATAATTCCAGAAATATGTGGGAGTCCGGAAGCCGAAAAGAAATCATCCCTTTCCTGGAAACATATCTTCCGCCAGAAATCGAATTAGCTGATTTGGGCTGCGGTGATGGCTATGGGTCATGGAAGCTGGCGAAACAGGGATATAAAGTAACCGGTATTGATTTTTCTAAAGATATGATAGAGCTTGCGAAGGAAAAAGCGATGGATCCAGAAATCAGTGAACTTAACTTTTTGGCGGGGAATTTAATGGAGCTTCCTTTTGAAGCAAATATGTTTGATGCAGCACTTGCCGTCAATTCTTTAGAATGGACTGAAGTTCCTGTACGCGCATTGGCTGAGATGGAAAGAATTGTGAAACCTGGTGGGTTCATCTGCATTGGGCTGTTAGGACCGACTGCTGCACCGAGGATGCATGCATTCCGCAGATTATTTGGCGACAAAGTGATCATGAATACAATGCAGGCCTGGGAATTGAAAAAGCTGGCGGATACGATGGGCTGGAAGCTTAAGGGTGAAAAAGGAGTGCCGAAAAGAGGAATGAATTTTGCTGAACTTGGTCACTTTTCAGAGGAACTGAAGATGGCCGTTTCGTTTATGTGGCTGTTTGTTTTCCAAACAGCATTGGACAGATCATAATGGAATATACTTTGGCATGCAGATTTGTGGGTGAGAAGGGGCGGAAAGCTGAAAAGCCGGTTTTTAAACCGGCTTTCTGCATCAGGACCATTCATATGGAGTAAGCTGATATACATAGTAGTTCAGCCAGTTGGAGAACATGAGACTGCAATGGCTCTTCCAGCGATAAATCGGTATTTGTTCTGGATCATTGTTTGGATAATAATTCAAAGGAAGCGCAGTATCCAGTCCGCGCTGCCGATCACGCTTAAATTCTTCCCCAAGGGTAAAGGCGTCATATTCAAAATGGCCGGTGATCATGATGTTGCGGCCATTTTTTGACACGGCCATTAAAACACCTGCCTCCTCCGACTTTGCCAGCACTTTTAACTCAGGGTGGTCCTTTAGCTTTTCATAATCAATGTCTGTATGCCGTGAATGAGGGGCAAAAAAGAAGTCATCGAATCCGCGGACGAGGTCTTCATTTGGTATAAGGACTTCGTGCTCGAAAACGCCGAAGCATTTCTGGGGGAGCTCGAACTTTTCAATGCCATAATGATGGTAAAAAGCTGCCTGGGCTCCCCAGCATATATGTAGGTTGGATGTGACATTTTTCTGGGACCAATCCATGATCTGTTTTAACTCTTCCCAGTAATCTACCTCTTGAAAAGGAAGTTTTTCAATGGGTGCTCCTGTCATGATCAGGCCATCGTATTTTTTATCCTTCACTTCATCAAACGATTTGTAAAACTGATCTAAATGCAATTTGGAAGTGTTTTTGGAAGTGTGTGTTGAAAGCCTCAGAAAGGTAATATTCACCTGCAGCGGCGTATTTCCAAGAAAACGCAGCAATTGCGCTTCGGCTTTTTCTTTCTCAGGCATTAAATTCAGGATTACTATATTGAGGGGACGGATGTCTTGCGAGACCGCCCGCTCTTCATCCATGACAAAGATGTTTTCCTCCTCCAGTATTTCTTTTGCAGGAAGTCTTTTAGGAATTCTGATTGGCATGATGGGCCTCCTTCATTGTAAACATAATAGTCTTATTATATAGAATTTTTGAAAATATGAAAGTCATGAGCCCGGAAAAAGGGAATTTTAACACTGCCTGAGACGAAATGAACGATTTCAGCGAGGATAAAGTGTAAAATGAGAAGGGGCAGAAACCATGCCGGGACTCATTGAATTGGCGCAGCTGTGCTGCAAGAAAGAGGAGAGAGGTAATTGTTTGATCCAACAGCATTTGAGAATATGAAAGTCGTCATAGAAGGGGCCGTCTATGACCGCGATTTAATAGGCGATATTTTAGTAACAGACCGAGAAGAAACCGTAAATCTTTCAAAACTATCAAGGAATTATTCAATAGAATTTGAGCTGAAGCATGAGACGAAGCAGACAATGGAGAAAAAAATAAGGGGAACATTGACCTTAAATGCTTCCCTTGCCAATTTGGCTGCAGAACTCCTTACATCCCAAGTGAATGAAAAGGAAGCTGGAAGCTCTGTTGAAATATCCATTTGGATAAACATCCGTTTAAGCGAAAAAGAGATTTCAGCCATGAAACAGGAGCTCGAGCGAATTTGGGGAACAAAGCGGCTGATTGAATTAACGGTGACTGAAAATCAAAATAATCAGGCCGAAACATCTTGTTCATCGGCTTGGACTATCAGGTTTGGCCGTTTGGTGACAGAAGATCAAATGGACGATCTGGAGGATATGACCGAATACTTGATTCAGTCTTTGGAAATGACAGAAAAGATAGTCTCCAGATAAAAACAGATTCTAAGAATGGAAAACAGGATAGCTGAGATGTAAACTAAAGTGAGCAAAACAGAGGAGTGATTTTCTTGTCGATCTACGAGTTCAAAGTCGATAAAATTAATGGTGAGGCTGTATCTTTGGATGAATACCGCGGCAAAGTAATCGTTATCGTAAATACGGCAAGCAAATGCGGCTTTGCCCCTCAATATGATGATCTCCAGGGCTTGTATGAGCGGTATATGGATGAAGGTCTTGTCATTTTGGGCTTTCCGTGCAATCAGTTTTTGAATCAAGAGCCAGGCGATAATTTAGAAATTGATGCTTATTGCCGGCTCAATCGCGGCGTTACTTTTCCGATGTTTGCCAAAGTACTTGTGAAAGGCAGGGAGGCACATCCGCTTTTCCGTTATTTATCTGAAAATGCCCCGGGGATGATGGGGTCTAAATCAATAAAATGGAATTTCACGAAGTTCCTTATTGACCGGGAAGGAAACATCGTCAATCGGTATGCTCCGCAGACAAAGCCTTATGAAATGGAAGAGGACATAAAAAAACTTCTCTAAAAAGTCTTTATCCAAAAAGCAGGACAGCCTGGGAGCCGCCGAGATATAAGAGATTCAGCTGCTTTTTAGTCTGCCGGGAGTCCGGCAGGCTTTTTTTCTGAAGAAGCCGCCAAGACAGGAGAATTTCCGCACAGACAGAACCATGGTAGAATAAAGGATAGCTGCGGAGGGATTAGATGAAAAAAGAGTGGATTGAAAAAACCGAAGTGCGTGTAAAGGAACTATTGCAATCAGATGCAAGCGGACATGATTGGTTCCATATTGATCGTGTACGGAAGCTTGCCTTACATATAGCAGGAGCTGAACAGCGCGGCGATGCTTTTATCATTGAAATGGCCGCTCTGCTGCATGATATTCCGGATGACAAGATAGCCGGGTCTGAAAAGGCAGGACAGGTTAAACTTCAAAGCATATATCTGGGAATCGGACTTTCTGAAGACATGATTCCAAAGATCCAGGAGATTATAGATACCATTTCCTTCAGCGCTGGGTTCACAGCACTTCCTTCAGCAGAGGCTGAGATTGTGCAGGATGCAGACAGGCTGGATGCTCTCGGAGCGATCGGGATTGCCAGGACATTTGCCTATGGGGGGAAAAAGGGACAGCCAATGTATGATCCTGATCTTCCGGTAAGGGAGATGATGTCCAAAGAAGAATACAGAAATGGCAAGAGTTCTTCCGTCCATCATTTTTATGAAAAAATCCTGAAGCTTGAAGAAATGCTGCATACGGATACAGCAAAGAAAATAGCCGGGGAAAGGCATTCATTTATAGAAGAATTCTTACAGCAATTTTATAAGGAATGGGATGTAAAACTATGAAAGTATACAGTATGGAACATGTCACTAAAACCCAGGGGGAGAAGCTATTATTCAAAGAGATTTCATTTTCTGTCCCGCAAGGAGAAAAGATTGGAATAGTCGGCATTAATGGGACGGGGAAGTCCACGCTTCTGAATATCATTGCAGGCAAAGAAGAAACGGATTTTGGAACTAAAGATCATCCAAACGACTACCGCATTTCATACTTAGAACAAGAACCTGCTATGGACGGCGAGTCTACCATTATGGATTATCTGTTTGACGGAGATACACCGGTGTTCCGTTTACTGAAAAGATATGAGCACACACTGGCCAAGCTTCAGCAACACCCTGAAGATTCGGACCTACAGGCTCTTCTAATCAAGGAACAGCAGGAAATGGATGCCCTGAATGCCTGGGATACAAGTGCAAATGCCAAAATCTATTTGACAAAGCTTGGACTGCCTGATTTCAGTAAATTGATCGGCTCGCTTTCAGGGGGCCAGAAGAAGAGAGCGGCCTTGGCGAAGACACTGATTGAGAACCCTGACCTGCTTATTTTAGACGAACCGACGAACCATCTGGATTTTGACAGCATTTCCTGGCTGGAAGACTACTTGCAGAAGTTTCAGGGCGCTGTCCTGTTCGTAACCCATGACCGCTATTTCCTCGATCGGGTTTCCAGCAAAATTTGGGAGCTGTCTGACTCGCGTCTTCATGAGTACAAGGGCAATTATGCGGATTACCTGGAAGCAAAAGCAGTGAGAGAAGAAAACGAATCGGCGGAAAGAGGCAAAAAAGAGAGCCTGTTTAAGAAGGAACTGGCCTGGATTCGAACTGGGGCCAAGGCGCGAAGCACCAAGCAAAAGGCAAGGATTAAGCGATTTGAAGACCTCGAAGGAGATATAAAAGATAAGAAAAGCAAAGAAAGTCTTGAAATGGAAATGAACGGGACAAGACTTGGGAAAAAAGTGTTTGAGCTTAAAGGTGTAAATAAGTCGTTTGCCGGAGAAAAAATTATTGATTCTTTTTCATATCTCTTCAAACCTGGTGACCGAATCGGAATCGTCGGTCCAAACGGAAGCGGGAAATCGACCTTAATGAATATTCTTGCCGGCCGTATCGATATCGACAGCGGGAGCATGGATATCGGGCAGACCGTGAAGATAGGCTATTATACTCAGGAAAATACAGAGATGGACGGGAATTTGAGGATGATTGAATATATCCGGGAAACAGCAGACTCCATTCAGCTTAAAGATGGCTCCTATATTTCGGCCGCTCAAATGCTGGAACGGTTTCTCTTCCCGCTTCACACCCACGGCACACCGATCAGGAAACTTTCAGGCGGGGAAAAACGAAGACTTTTCCTCTTGAATATCTTAATGTCCGCTCCGAATGTTCTGTTATTGGATGAGCCGACTAATGATCTGGATACGCAGACGCTTACGGTTCTGGAGGATTATCTGGAGACCTTCCCAGGGGTTGTCATTACTGTTTCTCATGATCGATATTTCCTTGATAAAGTATGCACACAGTTAATTGCTTTTAAGGAAAAAGGCAGCCTGGAGTTTTTCTTTGGCAGCTATTCTGAATACATTGATGCCGCTAAAACGGAGGAAGCAAGTCCGCCAGTCAAGGAAGCTCAGCCGGCCAAACAGCGCCAGGAACGAAAAAAGAAGAAGCTGACTTATGCTGAGACTAAGGAATGGGAAGAAATTGAAGGGAAGATGGAACAGGCAGAAGAGAGGCTGAAGCAAATTACAGCTGAAATGGCTTCTGCAGGCAGTGACTATGAAGTGGTGCGCCTCCTTCTGACAGAGGAAAGCGAGCTGAACGAACAGCTTGAGCACATGATGGAACGCTGGGCGTATCTCGCCGAAAAACTGGAAGAGGAAGAATAACAAGTCCGCGGCCATGAATCTTGCCTGACTGTATGGTAGAATTCAGGTAAAATACCCCTTTACTAAAAAAAAGGAGAGAGCGTTTTGAAAATAAAATCGATTGAGCCAACACCAAGTCCAAATACAATGAAAATCAATCTTACGGAGGAACTTCCTTCCGGTAAGAGTAACAACTATAAAAAGGAACAGGCAGAGCACGCCCCTGAAATCATCCGAAATATCCTTGAGGTTGAGGGAGTGAAAGGGGTATATCATGTAGCCGATTTCCTGGCTGTTGAAAGAAATGCGAAATATGACTGGAAAGATATCCTAGTTAAAATCCGCCAGACTTTTGGCGAGGAAGCGGAAAACGTGGATTCCAATGCAGAACTTCTCGACCATTACGGTGAGGTTTCAGTTCTGATCCAGCAATTTAAAGGAATACCGATGCAAATTAAGCTGAATGACGGTATGACAGAAAAACGCTTTGCTATGCCTGAACATTTTGTGAAGGCTGTGGCTGAAGCTCAAAAAGAAGAGGATAATGTTGTCCTTCTTCGAAAGTGGAAGGACTATGGCGTGCGGTACGGTGATATGGAGGATATCGGAAAAGAGGTACGTGAGGAATTGTCAGCTGCTTTTCCGAAAGAGCGTCTGGAGCAGCTGGTAAAGGCAGCGAAGGAAACAGAAGGAAAGAAAGATCCAGCCGTCAGAAGACCCCGCGTGAAATTAACAGCAGCTATGCTGGAAGAAGAGGACTGGGAAAAACGCTATCAGGCGCTTGACCAAATGGAAGATCCAACAGTGGAGGACATTCCATTGCTGGAGAAAGCGCTGGCTGACCCTAAAGTATCCATTCGCAGGCTGGCTGTGGTTTACCTTGGCATGATTGAAGATGAAAGAGTATTGGAATCTCTTTATAAGGGATTGAATGATAAGAGCGCCGCTGTTCGCCGGACAGCCGGAGACTGTCTGTCGGATCTTGGATTTGAAGCAGCTAAGGAGGAAATGGCCAAGGCGCTGAAGGATAAGAGCAAGCTTGTACGTTGGAGAGCTGCGATGTTCCTATATGAATCCGGGGACAGCAGTGTGCTTGAGGCCTTGAAAGAAGCGGAAAGCGACCCAGAATTCGAAGTTGCCCTCCAGGTGAAAATGGCGATTGCCCGAATTGAGAACGGGGAAGAAGCGAAAGGCTCGGTATGGAAACAAATGACTGAGGCGAGACAGGGAGAATAAATACTGCCAAAAAGGAGCTGGCCCATTCAGGCAGCTTCTTTTTGGATGAGTCTGCTCGGCTTGGATACAGATTTACATAGCTGTGCAGGAGTGGGTATGCAGGCGCCGTTTTTGCATGTTTGAATAAAACTATAGTATCCTAAGGATATGGAATGACTAAAGGAGGAAGATAAAATGTCAATGGCATATGAAGAATATATGAGACAGATGGTTAAGCCGATGAGACAGGAACTTGTCCAGGCCGGGTTTGAAGAATTGGAATCAGCAGAAGCCGTAGAAGATTTCATGGAAAATGCGGAAGGCACAACATTAGTGGTGGTAAACTCTGTCTGTGGCTGTGCAGCTGGGCTGGCACGTCCGGCAGCGACAGAAGCAGTGGCAGAATCGGATGCAAAGCCGGATCATCTTGTAACCGTATTTGCCGGTCAAGATAAAGAGGCAACTGCTAAAATGAGAGAATACTTCGGGGAGATTCCCCCTTCATCTCCATCCATGGCACTTTTAAAAGGCAAGGAAGTCATCCATTTTATCCATCGTCATGATATCGAAGGCTATCCGATGGAAACTATCAAAGAAAATCTTTTAACTTCTTTTGAACAATTGAAATAAGAAAAAACGGGTGCTTTAAAAGGCACCCTTTCTTTATGCTGAATTTCCCAAAACATATGTACAGATTGAAAGAGGGGTTGAGAAATGTTTGTAACGGCTGCAGGCCGGGCAGATGCCGAAGTCATCCAAAAAGCAGAAGCTACAGCAGCGGATTGGAAGGTGCCCTATATACCGCGAAGAAAAAAATCCATTCCATTGCTTCTCGAGGAAAACCAGGACAGTGAATGCCTAGTCTACGGGAAACAAAGAATGGAGTTATATACCAATAACTCCAATCAGCCTTTCTTTTTTCATCCTAATATGGCTGCCATCCGAATAAAGCGGCTTTTACATGGGGAAACAGATCCATACATAGAAGCTGCAGGCATGAACCGAGGAGACAGTGTGCTGGATTGCACGTTAGGACTGGGTTCTGATGCAGTCGTAGCCAGCTTTTATATCGGAGAGAAAGGGGCTGTAACAGGGATAGAGGGGAGCAAGCACCTGGCCCGGATTTTAGAAAAAGGGCTGCAGGATTGGGAGAGCGGTGAAGAAGAGATTCGAGAAGCGATGCGCAGAGTGAAGGTCGTGAACGGACGTCACCTGGAAATTCTTAAAAGTCTTCCGGATAAATCCTGGGATATTGTTTATTTTGACCCGATGTTCGATGAGGCGATTCATGAATCAAGTGCAATCAGAGCGATTGATCCTTTTTCGACAAAGGACGCATTAACGAAAGAGGCCATAAATGAAGCAAAGCGGGTAGCCCGGAAAAGAGTCGTGTTAAAAGATCATTTCCGCAGCCCCCGCTTCGCTCAGTTTGGCTTTCAAGTCTTGGTCCGAAAAACTTCTAAGTTTCATTTTGGCTATTTGGAAACCGGCTGTTAAAAGTCTTCTTTATCGAGTCCTAACGCACAGCCCTCTCTGCTTGAATCAGCCGCTCCATAGCTGATTCCATTTTCCTGATCCATATGGATGGCCTGGACATTGCCAATCGAGTGGGGGACATCATTAAATACGTACCCCATGCCTTCCAAGTGACCTTTGCTGTTCATGTCAATCCCAGCTTCCCATTCAATATGAGGTCCCATCGGGGTGAAGATTCTAGGCTCTTCAATCGCCGATTTAATATCCAGATTGAAATCAAGGAAGTGAATAATCGTCTGGACAACAGAACTGATGATGGTGGGTCCTCCTGGAGAGCCAAGGGTCAAGATGGGTTTGCCATCTTTGAAAATAATCGTCGGACTCTTGCAGCTGACCGGTCTCTTCCCAGGCTCGACCTCGTTCATGCCGCCTGGGACAGAGTCGAAATCGGTTAATTCATTATTCAGGATAAAGCCGTAATCTTCTACCATGATGCCGCAGCCAAAGGGGTGTTCGACGGTCGATGTGCAGGCAACGATATTTCCCCATTGGTCTTGGACTGTAAAATGAGTTGTTTCACTCTGTTCCTTTTCAAATGGCTGACTGACAATTTGTCTTTCGGTTACTTTATCATATTTCCATGGATTTCCAAAATTCACTTCATTGTTTCTCTCTTCAAAATTGATGAATTTCCGTCTCTCGCTGATGTATTCTGGGTGGAATAAGCCTGAAAGCGGCAGTTCAGCATATTCTGGATCGGCCATGAACGCTTTTTTATCTTCGAAGGCAAGCCTCATGGCTTCAGCAATCAGATAATATTTTTCCCAAGAACGTACATCATACTGTTCAATCTTGAAGCTCTCTAATATTTTCAGGATTTGGAGGACAGAAAAACCGCCGGCACTTGGCGCGAAAGAGGACACAATTTCATACCCTTTATACGTACCGCGCATTGGTTCATCTTCAGTAATCCGGTAAGATTGTAAATCATCCATCTCCATGAATCCGCCTAACTTTTTTATAGAACGGATAATCGCTTCGCCGATTTCTCCTTCATAAAAAGCGGAAATGCCTTTTTCTTGAAGAATTCTGTAGGTTTTAGCGAGATGCTCTTTTTTCAGAATGTCACCGGGCTTCAGCTTTTTTCCTTCGGGGAGGAAAAAATTCTTAGCCACATCTCCAAGCCTGTATTCAAAGTTCTCTAAGGCGTCACAGAGGACGAAATTGACTTCCACGCCATTTTCAGCGTGGGCTATGGAAGGTTCAATCAGCTCTGCTAGAGGCTTGGAACCATATTGACGCAAAGCTGCATCCATCGCTTTTAATATGCCGGGGACACCGACGGCAGTTGCCTTAGTGGAACGTTTTCTAAACGGGATAACTTCGCCTGTTTCATCCAGGAACATGTTAGGGTGAGCAGCTTTCGGAGCCCGGACGTGACCATCGAAAATTTTTGTCTTTTTTGTTTTGGCATCATAAACCATCATGAATCCGCTTCCGCCAATCCCTGTCATCATCGGTTCCACGACATTGAGGGCAAACTGGATGGCTACTGCTGCATCGACAGCATTTCCGCCTTCGCGCAGGATTTTCTGTCCCACCTCAGATGCTATTGGATGGGCCGTTGCCACCATGCCGGCATTTCCTTCTGCTGTTTCTCTTATGTAATCACTGTATGGAGTGCGTCCTTTAAAATCATTTTTACTAACCATATCCTTATCCTCCAGAAAAACTTGACATTGAAATAAAAAGATACCTTGTTATATGGACAACAAGGTTAAGAATAGATTTAATCTGCTATCTCCAGGTAAATAAAGTACCCAAGGGTGAATAAGCTGAGAATGACCATGCCTGCAGATGCTCCCATACCAATCCCTCCTCTTCAATTGTATTTCTTATTGTTTCACTTATATTTACCGTGCTATTCCTTGAAGTCTTCTTTTCTTGTACTTTTTAATCCCCTTATTTAAGTTTTTCAAAACATTGCCTACTATATATTCGTATTTTTAAGCGCAGCCAGGTATACTTGAGACATAAAAAATCAGCAGAACGGGTGAGGGAAACATGGTCGTAAAAAAATGGCTTCAAAAGAGCCTGGTCATTCTCATATCCATCGTGACATTCGGTTTGGTCACTCCCGGAGATTTATCCTGGCTGGCAAATGCAGATGCAGTAAAATCCCCTAAGAAAGATTTATTTGAAAGCCGGGAATTCCTATACTCTGAGGCAGAGGAGAGCGAACCGCCGTTTGTCCGTGAACAATTTTTGGACGAGCTGAAAGGAAAGGCTGAAGAAAATTCTTTCAGAAAATTCGGTGAAAAAATCAGCCCTAAAATTGGCAATGAATTCAGGCTCGCGATTTTACCGAATATTGAACGGACAATCGAGGAAATGGCTGATCAAATCCCTGATGAAAAATTGCAGTTCCTTTCCATTTCAGAACAGCCGAGCTTTGGAAAAGGAGAAAAAATCTTTCATATTATGGACAGCCTGACAGGTGAAGATATCATTCGTTTCCATGTTCGAAGGGAAAGGCCCCCGTTAGAAGGATATTGGTTTAATTTCCATTATCATACCTATCATGATCATTTTTCTGCGCATCATGAACTGGGTTCGATCTATTGGGATAAAAATACACCGCCGGCTTGGGGAAGCAGATTGCTGTCTTGAAGAGGAAATATTGAAATTAGCAGAATATAGGAGTAAAATAGTTAAGTAAGTTAAGTTCTTCGGAATGCGCTGTGACTGCAGCGTTTTTTCTTTTTTCAAGGGCTTTAGATATGAATCGAGGAGAATGGAAAATGTCAGAAATATTCAGCAGTATTTTATCTACGTACTCACAATTTTTTGATTGGAATATGTGGGGAGAAGTCTTGACTGATCCGGTAAGCTGGGGCTTAATCGGAACCCTTATCGTGATGGAAGGCCTCCTTTCAGCGGATAATGCTCTAGTGCTTGCTGTGCTGGTGCGTCATCTGCCTGCCAAACAAAGAAAAAAGGCTTTGTTTTACGGTCTTCTTGGAGCCTATGCCTTTCGTTTCATTGCGATCGGCATCGGGGTTTACCTTATCAAGCTTTGGTGGGTGAAGATCATCGGTGCAGGCTATCTTGCCTGGCTCAGCTATAAATATTTCCGGGACAAGAAGTCTGGCGGTGAAGAAGAGGAAGAACTGGAAGGGATTAAAAAAGGAAGCCTCCTCATCAGGATCTTTGGAACCTTCTGGGGAACAGTTGTCACAGTTGAATTAATGGATATTGCTTTTTCTGTAGACAGTGTCCTTGCTGCTTTTGGTGTAAGCAATGAGGTTTGGGTACTGCTTCTCGGCGGAATTCTCGGTGTGTTAATGATGAGGGGAGTAGCGGGAGTATTCCTGCAATTAATCGATAAAATCCCAGAGCTTGAGACGGCTGCCTATGTTTTAATTGCTTTCATTGCGTTAAAAATGATTGCGGAAGTAATCGGTTACGAAATTCCTGCAGTGATTTTCTTTATCGTCATCCTTGTTATTTTTGCGGGAACGATTTTGATGCATTTCCAGAAGAGAAGAACATCTGTTCATAAATAATCCATTTCAATATGTACATGAGATCGGCTGCTTCAAAGCGGCCGATCTTTTTTTGAATTTGCTCCCTTTTTTTCAAAGACAAAGCATTGAAGCAATACAAAAAAGAAAATAAAAAACGACCCAGTAATCAGAGAAACAGCAGGTTTAGAGGAAACGAGAGGCAAGAGCAAGACACCGAGGAAAAGGGTCATTAACAAAAGATCAAGAAAGAAAAACACTTTAGAGCTGTATACAAGAATTACTTCTTCAGCTTCCTTTTTACTGTGTAATTGGCTGTAACGTCCATAAGGTCTCATCATTATCACCTTTTATCCCTTTATAATGCTTTTTATGTCTAGGACGGAAAAAAGGTGACTGATAAGATTGAAGGATAATTTCCATTAATTCATAGTCTGTAAGATGTCTACCTGCATGCTATACTTAATAATATTCAAGAATAATATTTTTAGAAAGGGGAGAAATGTATGATCTTAAAATATTCAGTATTTATGATCAGTCTTGTCATCTGTTTTTTCTCCCTTTACACTTTTTCAAATGCTGACATAGATGGCCGCCTATGGAGGGACCTTCCGAAAGCACACCCATTGAACGACGTAGAAGAATTTGATGAAAATCCTGTACTCCGCAGTTTATTTGTTTTTCCAGAGGACTCATTTGACATGGAAGAAACCAAACAAATCATACATACGATTGACTTTCTTCCGAATTCCCTGCTTTCGAAAATCAACAATCAACATATTCATTTGAAATTATTCAATGGATCGCTGACCGACAATCAGCAGGCCGCTGATTTGAGGGGAGAAACGCCGCGCGGATATAAAAATAAAGACACAAAGTGGGATGATGTTCCCGGAATGGGCGGAGGACGTACCGTCTTCATTAAAATTGGCGCAAGTGAGAAAGGGAAAGGGCATGGTTCTGTCAATTTGGAGCTTCATGAACTGGCCCATTCAGTGGATCGCATTGTTTTTGATCAAATTCGGGAGGATGGTAAATTTTTAGCCATCTGGCGTGAGGAAGCCCCCAGGTTATTCCCGAATAATGCCTATTTTATTGATTATCCGGAAGAATATTTTGCTGAGTGCTTTGCCATGTATTATCATGACCAGTTCAACCGTGGAGTCTTGCTGCACCTGGCCCCCAAAACATTCCACTATATCGAAAGGCTGAAGTAAATGCTAAGGAATCATGCGTAAGGTACAATTATAGATGACTGTAAGAACGTAAAATGCAGATGAAAGATTAGGGCACAAATCAAATATAATGATAGCAATACAGCCATTTCTCATAGAATGGCTATTTTTTATGTTTGGAAGACTTGAAAAAAGTCTTATTAAGTAAAAGACGAGGATCTATTTGAGGCCTTCGTCGATTTTCGTAAGCAATGTTCTGCGCCACGGCTCTCTTAGAATTATTAAATAACTGAACATGGATACAGATAATTTCAGCTGATAAGGGGATCAAATAGGATAGGCTGGAAGGTCAGGATCATCCGCTGTGAGATTCAGCAAAGCATCTGTACGAGAGCAGTGGATATTACTGTTATGGACTATTTCATTTCCAAATCATTCGTTTATAATAGATTATGTAAAAATCTAGAATGTAAGGAAGGGAGTGGATTAAAAAGGAACGAGAATGGCAAACTATACGTCTGCTTCGCAATAAATTTGATCTCTTCTTAACAAGAGGAGATCTGTGAACAAGCAGAAGGAAGTGATCACCCAACAAAATCAGTTCATTGCTGCCATTGAATCCGTGCATTTTTGATGAGAAAATAGCAGAGAGGAGTGTAGGAATTGGGAACCGCACATATCAAGATGGATATCCGAGAGCTGCAGGCCGCTTTACAAACCCTGCAATCCAGTATCAACGAGTTTAGCAGTTACACAGACACCTTCCGGACGGGTACTAGAAATCAGCTGAAAAACTTCCATTCGGATTTCATAGAAAAAGTGGATGCGATTCTGGACTATATGAACAATGATATCAATACGGATTTAGTAAAAAACATGAATGACGTCCATGCAGCCGGTAAAGGAATCTTGGAAGAAATGAAAAAGGCAGACGAAGAAGTAAGCAAGGCGATTCGGAGCGGGCAGTCATGAAACGGGACATCCAAATCAACTATGGAACGCTGGACCAGATCATTGAACAGCTTCATACATACAGGCAGGCCCTGCATCAGATGCAGCGTTCCCTGAATATAATAGCGGTCTACGCAGAGAGGAACTAAGGAAAGAGCCTGGAAGCCTGGGAAGAGCTCATGCAGCAATCCAAGAAAAATATCCAAAGCTATCAGACGCAAATCGAGGATTTATTGACATTGTTTGAAAGCTATGTGGCTGATACAACAGCTTATATCACACCTATTTCCAGAAACAGCATGATGAGAGTCGACCGAAACGATATTTGGGGGAATCTCTCACAGATTGAATGGACAGTAACGAACAGCCTTACCCGTGCAATCTTGGAAGCCAATCGGTCCCCAAGCCTTCTGTCTAGTCTGTTGGACGATGCAGATCCGGAAGAAAAAGAGCGAAGCAGATCTAATCAACAGAAGCTGGCAAGCCTTCGAAACGACATGGAATCCGCTCATCCAGGCTTAAACATAAAATGGAGGAGCTGTGGGACCTCTACGAGTCAAAAGTAAAAAAGTTTGAAAACACAGATGATGAATATGCAAACAAGGCCGCGGCGGTCCAAGATCGCTATATGAATTTTTATGAAAAGATAAATGAAGTGGCTTCTGTCACAGCAGAAGGAGTCGGGAATTTTGTAAAAGGGTTAGCTACAGCGCTTTATGAGATAGCAAAAGGCCTTGTTACGCTTATTATCGATGCTGGCATCATTGCCGTATCAGACCTGATTCCAGATAATATAGAACCGGATTTTCTAAAAAAAGCTTCAGATAAAAGGATAGAGAGTGCTGCGGAAACGCTCGAGCTGATCATAGAAGATCCGGTCATTATCCTTGAATCGATGGCTCAATCTATATCAGATACCGCCGAAACAGAAGGAATCATGTACGCATCAGGAAGTGCAGCTACTTCCTTCATCCCATACGCCGGCCAAGCCAAATACCTCAAGCTGTTAAAAGTAGAAAAAAGTATCAATAAAGCCGGCGGAACCCGCTCAGCCATCTCCAAAAAGCCAACAGAATCCGTCCAAGGCTTGGGCGGAATCAAGAAAGAAAACGCTGCATGGCCGAGCCATATAAAAAATGGCGGCCAACAATACGTCCAGGATGTCACCCAGTTCTTTAGACGAAGCTTGATGCCCAATCCGTCCTTCCAGCTAAGTGCGGCGAATCAAGCACCCATCAATATGATGAACAGAACCACGATCGAAAATCGGATGGATTCGATTGTTCCGGCGTCTCCTGTGAAGATTGAGGGGAAGGGAGCTGGGAGTGTTACTAAGGGTACGGGTAAAGAAACTTATCAACATCTAAAGGACTATAAAAATAATAAATATTTTACTCGAAGTGTAGAGTATAATGCAGGTAAAGATGGCACAGGATTTACTTATAAAGTATATCAAAGAGGAGATATTAATTGGGATATGGTCCGAACAAAAGGTGCTAAAAAAGGTCGCGGGCTAACAAATGCTGAAGCATCTGCGAAATAAGGACTTGCTCCTATTCTTGATGAAGCAGGTAGTGTTGCAACATTGCATCATTCACAACAAAAAGGTGTTGGACCATTATATGAAGCTTCAACAAGGTACCATAATATTGCTAATGCTAAAAGAGCTCCACTACATCCTTATAAAGGGAAGTTAAACCCATTTTATCCAATGGATGAGACAACTAGAGGAGCGTTTCAAAAAGTAGATTCTATTAACTATTGGAAAATACGAGGAGAAGAAGCTTTAGGAGGAAGATAAAATGAGAATATTGCCTGAGAGACTAGATGAAGTTCTAGGAGAAGAAATATATAAACGTGAAGATAGCAATCTAGTACAGGATGCTTTAGTAAGGCTAGGTGTAAACGCATCGGATACTTTCCAAGAATTTTATATCCAGTATGCAGGACCTTTTTGGGAAGAGCATGTACCCTTTGAATTACTAGATATAGTAGACGAAGAAAACAATATTAAATCATACACACTCATTTCTAGAAAAGAACATGGTTTTCCGAAGCAATATCTGGTTTTAAGTGAAATGTCAGCAAATGCTGTATTAGTACTAGATACTATAACAGATAAAGTTTATATAGTTAATTTTGAGGGTGGAGATGAACTACTTATTAAAGGTGAGTTAAAGGAAAGTTGGTCATCGTTTTTTGATTTCTTGAAGGCATATTTTAATTGTTAATTATGGTCCAATAAAAGTTAATTCAGAGATACTTAAAACCTTGATTGGTAATATACCTTTCAAGGTTTTTGACTTTAAGAACTTTATGGTTAAAACAATATCACTTTTGAATCAAAAACTCATGATGGTTAGCAAACTTACGAGATTGGTTGCAGTGACATTTAAAATATACAGCCACACTTACTACTCGATTTATATTTGCACACGAGAATGACAAAGCAAGTAATGTTAAAGGTGGCAACATACAAACACGTTAAGCTAGTAACAAAAAGAAAGATGTATGAGCAACATAAACAATGGTATGTCTACACTAAACTAGACAATTTTTTTAAGGTGTCTATGCTTGTAATCAATTGGGCTTTCATATCCAAGGGTTCCATGAATTCGTATGTTATTAAACCAGTGAACATAGTCTTGTAATTCCCTTGTTAATTCTACTAAACTATTAAAATGTCTTCCTTTCACAAACTCTGTTTTGATGATTTTAAATGTTGCTTCGGCTACTGCATTATCATATGGGCAGCCCTTCATACTTAAGGATCGTTGGATAGTAAATGTTTTCAAAGCATCATCAATCAATTTGTTTTTAAACTCATTTCCACGATCGGTATGAAATAGCTGTATTTTATTAAGATCGACCTTAATAGAAGCTATTGCACGATAAACGAGTAATGCATCTTTATTTGGCCCTGTACTAAAACCGATGATTTCTCGATTAAAGAGATCGACAAAGACACATACGTAGTTCCATTTTTGATTAACCCTTACGTATGTTAAATCGCTTACGATTGCGGTCATTTCTTGTTCCTGGGTAAACGCACGATTAAGTTCATTCTTCTGTTCTGATTCATTACAGGATTTCGCATGCGGTTTAAATTGAGCAATTGTATAGGAAGAAACAAGGCCCTGTTCCTGCATTATGCGCCCGATTCTACGCCTGGAAACGATAAGACCGCGCTTTTTTAATTCTACTTTGATTTTACGTGTTCCATAGTTTTGACGGCTTGCGTGAAAAATATCGACTACATCAGAGACAACGGGATCCTCTGCAATTCTTTCTTTTACTTCATAATAATAGACACTTCTAGGGAGTTGTAGGACTTTGCACATTGCTGATATCGAGTATTTGTGTTGGTTATTCTTGATTACATTTACTTTCGTCCTAGTATCAGCGCGGCTTGCTTTAAAATGTCATTTTCCATTTCTAGCTGCTTATTTCTTTTTCGGAGTTCCATCAATTCTTTTTGCTCATCTGTTAAATTGTCTTTCTCCTTAAAAGAACCTGACTTTTGACTCTGACTCACCCACTTATCTAAAGATGAAGGAGTAAGGTCATACTCACGAATAATCTCTTTTCTTGGTTTTCCATTTTGGTACAGCTGCACGATCTGTTGCTTGAAATCTTCAGTAAATGTTCGGCGTTCTCTTTTGGCCATGTAGATTCTCCTCAAATGTATTATTTGTAGTCTACTTGACCTTAAAAATTCTGTCCAACTAAGTGTAGCCTATCCACCAAGTGAAGAAATATTTAATCAAGTCACAAAAGAGTTAGAAGAAATGGACTCACTCCCTAAAGGTATTTACAGTTTCTCGCTGAATGATAACTACATTGATAAACAGAGTGCTGAAGGAGCTAAAGATAACTCATTAAAACGGGGTTATCCCGATTATATTATTAAGGAATAAAGCAGGTAGAATAAATGGAGACACTTAAAGGTTCACCAACTGTTAATCCGAATATAGCAGCAAACAATGATAAAGATTTAGTTGAACTTGCAGGCCTGCATGCATATACCTATCCACTTTTTGAATCGGTAATACAAATCTCGAGAGTTTAAGTAAGAAATGATAGCTTAGCTAGAATAAAATATGAAATCCTTTAAATGCAGAACCTTTTTATATCAATTAATTTGATAATTGTTGAAAAAAGGTAATACTAAGGTTTATCGAACATAACGGAAAAGGGGCAAACACCAAGAGTCCATTTGAACTACTTGCTAAGACGTTAGGGATTTTTAAGATAAATGGTATATGTTGGTATTAGGTCAATAAAGTAGACACAATTTTTTAGATTTATTTCACCTACCGCGCTTACGCTTGGTGGCCTCTTCCTTCAAGTACAGAATGCATTCTGTACTTGAAGGAAGAGGAAAAGTTGAGTTTTGGCTTAATTCGCAATCTTATCAAAGTACATACGTTCGTATTCGGATGGGGAAAAATAACCATTTGCAGAGTGTATTCTTTTTGAGTTATAGAATATCTCGATATATTCATAGATTTCCTTTTTCGCTTGTTCTCTAGTCTTGTATTTAGTCAAATAAATTAGTTCTTTCTTCAATACACTGTGAAAAGATTCAATACAAGCGTTGTCGTAACAGTTTCCTTTTCTGCTCATGCTTACATCGATCTTGTAGGCGGCTAATTGCTTTTGGTAATCTTTCGAACAATATTGACTTCCACAGTCTGAATGATGAAGAACAGATCCGAGCGGCCGTTGCTGGCGATTATAAGCCCGGTCCAAAGCGTTGATAACCAAGTCTTTTGTCATTGTTTTATCGACGGACCAGCCTACAATTTTACGGGAAAACAAATCCATTACACTCGCCAGATAAAGCCATCCTTCTGATGTGGGAACATAAGTGATATCAGCCACCCATACTTTATTTGGCTCATCAACTTTAAACTCTTGATTGAGCTTGTTTTCATAGACTGGGAGTGTGTGTTTTGAGTTCGTCGTCGCTTTATATTTTTTTACAGTCTTTGATCGAAGATCCTCTTCTTTCATGATTCGAGCTACTGTTTTTTGACAAACCGGTATCCCTTTTTTCTCTAGGTCTTTCGCTATCTTCGGACTTCCATAAAGTCCTCTGGATTCCAAATAGGATTTATGAACATGCTTAACCAGGGTCTTATGGCGTTTGGTTTTTTCACTTTCAGGGCGGTCCACCCATTTATGATATCCGCTTCGTGAAACATTCATAACGTTGCACATCTTCTCCACACGGAACTTGAAGCGATTCTCGAAGATAAATGAGAAAATTACCGATGGTCTTTCGCGAAGAAGTGCATAGCCTTTTTTAAGATGGCATTCTCCTCTTCCAAATCACGGAGACGTTTTTGCATGGCTTTTAATTGTTGGTTTTCCGTCATGTTTGGAAGGGCAGCTTCTATAAACTCTTCACCGTATTTCTTTTTCCAATTGTGAATAGTATTTGGGTTGATATCCAGATCCCTGGCCGTCTGGGCAACTGATTTGTTTTGTTCAATCATCATTTGGACTGTGCTTCTTTTGAAATCTTCATCAAATGTTTGTCTGCTCATTTGGACACCTCTTATTATTAGTTATTTTAATAATAAACTGTGTCTACTTTTGAGTCTAACATCAATGTAGTGTTTAAAGGGCTAAATATATTAGAAAAGTTATTAGCGCTTTTTCCAGCCCTTTTAGTTACTAGTTATTATAAACCGATCACTTTTTCCTTGTTTGAACACATTATAATATAAATACACTTAACAGATTTTTTTGTGTGCCAAAAATTCAATCTTACATACTTCAAGAATAGTATAGAAAAAAACATGGATAGTCGTTACTATTCTAAATCTTTAGGTCTGTCCACATAAAAGGACACGATATATCCGCAGTTCCCGCAATATTCTGCTGATATTGGTGAAGGTCTTTTCCTAAGATTGTTTTCGGGGTACATGTGAACTTGTCCAACAGTGGCCCCCATGGTCCCTTTTTTTATTTCTTCACTATTGCACTTCGGACATATACGATGTTTCATAAGGCAATCCTCCTTCTTTATTTTAGCGAAACTTTTCATGTTAATTTTAACATAGCAAGTTCTTTCCAAAAATCTGTTAACGTTTAATATTTTGATTTTTTATAACAAAAACGCACTTTCCTCACTCCTTTAGACTACTCCTTAATGAAAAATCATTTTTTTCTCCAAGTTGTTTCTTCATTAGATACATTATAAAAAGGATAAAACAGTAATACGGCTATTCCTAAAACAAATATTAAACTTAAAGAAATTAAAGGTGAATAATTAAATAGGGGAAGCAGCAATGGTAATAGGATCATTACATTTGACAGCAAAAGTCTTTTCCTTGATTTAGGCGTAAGATATTGTTTCTTCCTACAATAGGGACATGTCATTCCTGTATCTAACACAAATCCAGCTTTTTGCGTTTGTTTCCAATTCCAACATTTATTACAATTTTGACAAGTTAGCATTTCTCCATCATTCCTTTTTTAAATTATCTAGCTAATTTAAAAATTGGCAGGCCAGCTGCATCGGCTTAAAACAATTTCAAGTCAAAATCAATTAACAATGATGATATAACGATTAACATGATAATTACTGAAGGCTTGATGTTCACAGCAGATCTTTCTTTTATGAAAGTATTTTATCAGAATTTCCTAAATGAATAAGCCAAGCATCTGTGACTGTGTGTGAAGACGTGCGTTTGGAAGAAAGAGAAAGGGATTGGGGAAAGAATTCAATAACTGAAAGCAGATATTTTCCGATTAAGATGGCACCATATTTAATAGAGTAAAACAATTAAAAGGATTATAAAAATATTGCGATCAAAAAAAATGAACGCGGTTGCAATTAATAGAAAATTTTGATATAAATTAATTAGTTTGTTTAGTTTACAAATTAAAGTGATAGAGAGAATAATAGTTACTTTAATTATGAAAGCGCTTTTTAGAAATAGCACAAGAATTTTTATTAAGGTTAAAAAGGAGGAAAAAACAAATGAGAAAAAGGATGCTGCCCTTAATCATTCTTGTGATTATATTGGCAGGGTGCCAAAGCAGTGCAGATGGAGGGGACGTGACGGAACTGCGTCTTGCTCATAACCAGCCCTTAGATCATCCGATTCACTTATCATTAATGGAATTTGGCCGCCTTGTGGAGGAAAAGTCACATCATAAAATAAAAGTGAAGGTATTTGCCAACGGTCAATTGGGCAGTGAGCGGGAAGTAATTGAACTGACACAGACAGGCGCAGTAGATATTTCTAAAGTGAGTGCCAGCGCATTAGAAGGCTTTGAATCTGACTATTCCATTTTCAGTTTGCCATACGTATTTGAAAGCTATCAAGAGTTTCAGGAAACAATGAGCAAAAAAGAAGTAACAGATAAAGTATATAAGCAAACAGAGGATATCGGGTTTGTTGGATTGACCTATTACAATGCAGGAGTGCGAAATATTTATACAAAGGAAAAAGAGGTTAAGACACCGGCAGATATGGCTGGATTGAAAGTTCGAGTGCAGCCTAGTCAGACAAGTGTGAAAATGATTGAAGCATTAGGCGGGACACCAACACCGATGGCTTATGGTGAAGTATATACGGCACTTCAAGCAGGGGTAATTGATGCGGCAGAAAACAATGAATCTGCATTAGTTACTAACAACCACGGTGAAGTAGCGAAGTCATATATGTATACAGAACATCAAATTGTACCAGATATTTTGATAATGAATGCAGAAAAACTCAAAAAATTTACTGAAGACGAGAAAGCGATCATTTATGAAGCTGCAGCTGAGTCTACGAGATACCATGAAGATGTATGGAACAAAACGATTGAAGAGGCGAAAGATATAGCGAAAAATGAAATGGGAGTTCATTTTATTGATGTGGATAAAGAGCCTTTCATAGAGGCAGTACAGCCACTGCACAAAGAATATATGGAAAATGAAAAAACTAAAGATATTTATCAACTAATAAAAGGGGCGAAAGAGAATGAGCAGGGTAAAAAATCTGATTGATAAATTGCTGCTTTCTGTTTCTATTATTCTATTAATTGCAATGGTTGCACTTTCAACATGGCAGGTTCTGGCGCGGTATGTCTTTAATATTTCATCTCCTGGAACAGAAGAAACGATACGTTATTTATTGATCTGGTTTAGTTTGTTTTCTGCGGCCTATGTTTTTGGTGAAAAAAAACATATTGCCATTTTATTTTTTAAAGAAAAATTAGGGATAAAAAGCCAGCGGATCATGGAACGTATTACAGATATTTTGATTATAGTGCTGGCAGCTGTTTTAATGGTTTATGGCGGCATTAAAATTGTGCTTTTGACTGTTTCACAAACAGCCGCTGCGACCGGTATTTCGATGGCTATGGTATACGCAGCTCTTCCTGTTAGCGGTTTTTTCATTATTTTATTTACATTTCTTAATATGCGCACAAACGACGTAAATGAAGGGGAAGAGGTGATCAAACAATGACGGCGCTTGCAGGGATCGTTTTATTCATCAGTTTCTTTTTTCTTCTGTTTTTTGGTATACCAATCGCTTTGGCGATCATTATCAGTTCCCTTTTGACATTTACGCTCATCTTACCGTTTGATGTGGCAATTTTGACATCTGCTCAGCGAATGATAACTGGTATTGATAATTTTACAATGCTGGCTATTCCGTTATTTGTATTGTCAGGAATTATTATGGATAATGGAGGGATTGCATTCCGGCTGATAAATTTCGCAAAGGTTTTAGTTGGGCGGCTGCCAGGTTCTTTAGCTCATACAAATGCCGTCGGAAATATGTTATTTGGTGCAATTTCCGGATCAAGTGTCGCCTCTGCAGCAGCAATGGGGCGGATTATGACCCCGATGCAAAATGCTCAGGGCTACAAAACAACGTATTCAGCGGCAGTCAATATTGCGTCTGCTCCGACTGGATTGCTTATCCCGCCAAGTTCCCTGTTGATCGTATATTCGCTTGTAAGCGGCGGAACTTCTGTAGCTGCGCTTTTCATAGCTGGCTACATCCCAGGTATTCTCTGGGGGATTGCCGTTATGATCGTTGCGTTTTTTATGGCGAAAAAGGAAAAATACGCGGTTTCTAAAATGCCTGGAATCCGTGATGTGCTTTACATTATTTGGAGTGCTGTACCGAGCCTGCTGCTGATTGTCATCGTAATTGGCGGTATTGTAGGGGGAATCTTTACAGCGACAGAGGGGGCCGCAGTTGCTGTTGTGTATTCAGTTATTTTGTCACTCTTCTATAAAAATCTGAAGTGGAAAGACATCCCGGCTATCTTCAAAGAAACTATTAATATAACCGGGATGATTCTTTTTCTAATTACGGCATCTGCCCTGTTTTCGCTGGTTATGTCTTATACAGGCCTGCCAGAGGCAATGAGTACTGGATTATTGTCTTTAACAGATAACCAATACGGCATTCTGATTATTATGATTTTCATTTTACTAGTGATTGGGACGTTTATGGATATTACACCTGCTGTTTTGATATTCACGCCTATTTTCCTGCCGATTGCCGAAACATTCAATATGGACCCTATTCATTTCGGGACGATCTTATGTTTTGCTTTATGTATTGGCAATATGACACCGCCTGTCGGAAGTGTTCTCTTTGTGGGATGCAGTGTCGCAGGTATCCGCATTGAACATGTAATTAAGACGCTGCTTCCGTTTTTTGCAGCGGTCATTGCGGTATTGCTGCTTGTTGCCTTTATTCCGCAAATCAGTTTGTTCCTGCCGCAGCTATTTGGATTATAAATTGAACCAAGGCTGTGCCGGCTTCTCTAAAACATTCGATTAAGAGATTACTGCGCGTAGAATCATCAGATGGTCATCAAATTTTATAATTGAGAATACGGAAAGGTGAGTATAATGTCCTTAAAAGAAAACTATCCATTTCAAATCATAGATGAAAAAAGCAATGTTTTAACGTTTCAATTAGAACATTCAGAAGTTATAGCCAGAATTTTTGTATTAGAGAAAGATCTGATACGAGTGCTGATATCAAAAGGGGATGAGCTGAAGGTGAAAAAAACTTGGCTTGTCGCTCCGGGAATGGATGACGTTCCGTTTGAAGGAAGAGATCGACTGGACTTGTCACCGTTCTCACTTCCAGCATATACGTTTCAAGACCAAGGCAGCTATTGCATGGTTGAAACCGAAAAGTTAAAACTGCATATTGAGCTGAATGGATTTAAAATTACCTGGTTCTCCAAAGACAGGGATGGAAATGAACAGCAAATTGCAGCAGATCGAAATACTCAGGCTTATAACTTCGATGGCTCATTAGGGGAAGGGATTTTCCATTATCTCAAGCGTACAGCAGATGAACAGTATTTCGGGCTGGGGGAGAAAAGCGGAGAAACTGACCGTTACGGAAAGCGCTACCGGATGTTAAGTATAGATCCAATGGGTTATGATGCACAGCATACGGATCCATTATATAAACATATTCCTTTTTATATCACGAGAAATAGCCAAACCAGTCTGTCTTTCGGCATCTTTTATGACAATATGGCACAGAGTGTTTTTGATATGGGAAATGAAATGGATAATTATCATGGCTGGTATCGATACTATCAATCTATGGCGGGAGACTTAGATTATTATTTGATTTTAGGGCCTGAAGTGAAAGATGTTGTAAAAAAATACTCTTGGCTGACGGGCAAAACCATTTTTGCCCCTAAATGGAGTTTTGGATATTCTGGTTCAACGATGACCTATACAGATGCCCCTGACGCGCAGGATCAATTGAAAAAGTTCATTGAAGAATGTGAAGAACACGATATCATTTGTGAATCATTCCAATTATCTTCTGGATATACATCTATTAAAGATAAGCGTTATGTGTTCAATTGGAATACTGATAAGTTTCCCGATGCGAAAGGGTTTATAAAGGAGTACCACGAAAAAGGCGTAAGACTTTGCGCAAATATCAAACCGGCATTGCTGAAAGATCACCCATTGTTCAATGAATTAAAAGAAAAGAAATTGTTTATTTTGAATGAAAATGGCGAAGTGGAGATGGCGCAATTCTGGGATGAAGTTGGTGCGTATCTTGATTTTACGAATGAAGAGTCCATTAACTGGTGGAAGCAAAAGGTCAAAGAACAGCTGTTAGAGTACGGAATAGACTCCACTTGGAATGATAATAATGAATTTGAGATTTGGGCTAAAAACGTTGTTTGCAATGGCTTTGGTGAGGAAACGAACTTTGAAAATATACGGGCCATTCAGCCGCTTCTTATGATGAAAGCTTCTTATGAAGCACAAAAGGAGTTTGCTCCTGAGATCAGACCGTATTTAATTTCTAGATCAGGAAGTCCGGGAATGCAGCGTTATGTTCAAACATGGTCTGGAGATAACTATACAAGCTGGAAATCGTTGAAATACAATATTAAAATGGGAATTGGATTAAGCTTATCTGGTATTTATAATATTGGTCATGATATCGGCGGTTTTTCAGGTCCGGCTCCGGAACCGGAATTATTAGTTAGATGGGTACAGAATGGCGTTTTCCATCCGCGCTTTACGATCCATTCCTGGAATGATGATAAAACGGTTAATGTCCCTTGGATGTATGAGGAAGATGCGGGTCTTATCCGAAATCTCATCAAGTTCCGTCATCGTATCATTCCATATCTATATACGGCGCTGTACCGAGCACATGAAAAGTACGAACCGATTATTCGTCCGACTTTTTATGAATTTGAAGCAGATGAAAAAACATTTGAAGAAAATGATGATTTCATGCTGGGTGAATCAATGCTCGTTGCTTCTGTAGTTGAAAAAGGACAGAGGGAACGCTCTGTATATTTACCGAAATACGAAGAAGGCTGGTATGATTTCCATACTTCCGACTGGTATGAAGGAGGGCAAACTGTTTCGCTCCCCGCACCATTGGCCTATAACCCTTTGTTAATAAAAGCTGGAAGTATTATACCTATCAATGATGCTGAAGTTTCATTTGCGGATAAAGAAAAGGACGGGCGGGGCTTCTTGCTGTTCCCTGTTAAACAATCAGGGAGCACCTTCTATGAGCTTTATGAGGATGATGGCATCTCAGCTAATTACCGGGTAAATCATACAATGATTTCAGTTCAAATGGATGCTGATCAAGAAGCGATAAAAGTAAGCCTTAAAGTGAAAGGAGAATATGAACTTCCATACAGCACATTGCGTTTTTATTTACCTGAAAACGAACAAAGAAGATTATATATAAATGGTGAAGAACCATCAAGGAATAACAGCAGTTACACAGTACATCTGTAAAAGCTGCTCCCCGAAGGCAGAGGGATCGATTGATGGGGGAACAGAACAGGGGGCTGCAGGCCGAAGCGGTGCTCCCCGGAAAGTGTCCCTGAAACAAAAATCCTTTACACCTAGCAAAAAATATCAAATTTCCCGCCTGAGGAAATTTGATATTTTTATATGACCCAGCTTACCTTATTCTGACCTTGTTAAAAATCAGTAAATGAAATACATTGCGTATCGCTGAATGCAGCATGCAGGGCAGCCGCTTCATTCGGCTTCAAGCTGAAGCGTGGAAATATGAAAAAACTGTTTAATGCCAAGCGCACAAGCACCGAGAACACAAGCTTGTTTCCCAAGGTTTGAGACGTATAGGTGCTTGTAATGGCTAATGTTCGATACTAAGTTATCTTCAATGCGTGCAACCGATTCTGGATATACGCGCAGCAGTTCACTGTTCAGCACGACAACAGCAGGATTATATAAGTTAATCATGTTGTTTAGGCCGACACTTAAATAAAGAATAAACGAATCCAGCATCTCAACAACTGTTTCGTCATTTTCCTGCAGCCAGCCGCACACATCGTCAAGTGTGACGTAATCACGGCCTTTTTTTTCAGCGAGCTCATGATAAAAGGCAGATTCTGAGCCGTATTGTTCCCAGCAGCCTTTATTTCCGCAGCTGCACGGTTTACCGTTTGGGACGATAATCATATGGCCGGGTTCACCCGCAAAGCCGTCTTCTCCTTTGTAAAACGACTCATTCATCATAATGCCCAGTCCAATACCGGAAGAGAGGCTGGCGCCAAGCAGGTTTTTCGCGTCGTGATGTTCAAAAACCCGCTCTGCCAATGAACAGAGATTTGCATTGTTTTCAATCGTGACCGAAATTCCTGCTGCCTGTTCTAAATCTTCTTTCAGCTTCACATTATTCCAGCCGAGGCGGGGGACAAAATGTACTTCCTCTTTCAGTGTGACCAGTCCGTGGATGCCGACAACGACACTGACCAGCCCATAGCGGCTGGAAGAAACCTGTTCTTGAAAATGGGCAATTTGCTGAGATGCTGTCTGAATGATATCCTCATAGTTCATAGAGCTAAGCGGCACGGTTTCAAGGGAAATCAGCTTGCCGAGCAAATCCGACAGAGCAAACGTCATAGTTCCATAATCGAGATCAATGCCAAGTGCAAATCCGGCTTCCCGGTTGATCGAAAGCATGATTGGACGCCGGCCGACAGAATGGTGCTCATGACGGGTTTCAATAATCAGCTCATCATCAAGCAAGTCTGCTGCCTGAACAGAAATCGTTGCCCGGGTTAAAGCTGTCAATTTTGATAAATCTGCCCGTGAAATCATTTTTTTTTCAATGATTTTTTGTAAAATCAGCGAGCGGTTAATTTGCTTTATGTATGCAGCATCGCCCGTTGCGGCCATAAAAACTTCCTCCTTCGTTTAATTACGGTTTTACTCGAAAAAAAGAGTGGTTGCACCAAAAAAATAAATAATACAGTTATTATACAATAATTTGTTTGGTAAACAAATAAGGCTTGCCAATAAATAAAATCGTTTACTTTAGAAGAGGAAGAAAATGATTTTCAAGGAAGGAGTAAAAGAGCATTGCCCAAGACTGTCCCCGCTCGGTGAAAAAGAAGGTTCATTCTAGAACCGAGTAAAAAATGTAAAAAAAATCGAAATAGTTAGGGAGTGCTGTTCCACGACATCATTCTCCTGAGAAAATACTGTAAAAGTTACAAGCCTGAGGCTTTTTAGTTCATGATTGACGGATGATTTGACACATGATAATTTATAATTAATTCGTTTGGTAAACAAATTAAGATAACGGACTTTGAAAGGGTTTACAAATATTGATAAATTTATTGAAGGAGGAAGACTCATGACTTCGTTTTTGACAAAAGACTTCTTGCTATACAACGAAACAGCTATTGCTCTTTATGAAAAAGCAGCAAAAGACCTGCCAGTTTTTGATTTTCATTGCCATCTTGATCCAAAGGAAATTTGGGAGAATAAACCGTATAAAAATATTACCCAGCTTTGGCTTGGAGGAGACCATTATAAATGGCGCCTCCTCCGCATTCACGGTATTGAAGAGGAACGTATTACTGGAAATGCAAGTGACTGGGAGAAGTTCGAAGCTTGGGCAGAGACAGTTCCATATTTAGTCGGCAATCCGCTTTACCATTGGACACATATGGAATTAAAAAAATATTTTGGGATCGACAAGCTGCTGACGCCTGCTACAGCAAAAGAAATTTGGGAAGAATGCAACAAAAAATTACAGCAGCCGGGCTATTATCCGCGTGATTTCATCAATAGATCAAATGTGGCTTTTATCGGTACGACGGATGATCCGGTATCTAATTTACGCTATCACAGGCTGCTGGCTGAGGATGAGACGTTCCGCATCACCGTTGCACCGACATTCAGGCCGGATGGCGCCTTATTCATTGAACGCCCCAAATTTATCGAATGGATAGCTAAGCTGTCTGATATATCAGGTATTAAAATAGAGACATTTGAAGATTTTTTAAAGGGTTTGCAGCAGCGTGTTGATTTCTTCCATGAAAATGGAGGCCGGGCATCTGACCATGATGTGCAAAAAATGGTTTATACAGAGACAACAAAACAAGAAGCAGCGCAGATCTTTGCTAAACGCCAAAAGAAAGAAACATTAACAGAAGAAGAGGTGCTGCGCTACCGTTCGTTCATATTAAAAGAGCTGGGGAAAATGTACGCAGCAAAAGAATGGGTCATGCAGCTTCATATAGGCGCAATGCGCAGCAATAATACACCGATGAAGGAGAAGCTTGGACCAGACACAGGATTTGACTCACCGGGAGATGGCGATGTGGCAGAAGGATTATCACGCTTTTTGGATGCGCTTGAAACGGAAGGCAGCCTGCCGAGGACGATTCTGTTTAATTTAAATCCGAAAGACAATCCAGTGCTTGCGGCAATGACCGGCAACTTCTCTGAAGCAGGAGTGCCAGGGAAAATCCAATTCGGTTCTGCTTGGTGGTTTAACGATCATATAGACGGGATGGAGCAACAAATGAAAACTCTTGCAAATGTAGGAATGCTCAGCCACTTTATCGGTATGCTGACGGATTCACGCAGCTTTATTTCATACGAACGGCATGATTATTTCCGCCGCATTGTATGTAATCTGCTTGGCGAATGGGCAGAACAGGGGAAAGCAGTGAATAATATTGAATTTTTAGCACAAATGGTCCGCAATATCGGTTATGAAAATGCTAAGAGATACTTTTTAACGCGCAAAGGAGGAACTGGAAATGGGAATTCTACAGGAGCTGTTAAAGGACATACCGGTGCCGAGAATGATGAAAGTAAGACAGCGCTTTGATAATCAACAGATTGAAGATTTGACTGCCGCGTTAAATGACAAACTTAATCAAGAAAAAATAATTTCCCTTATAAAGCCGGGCATGTCGATTGCTGTCGCAGTCGGCAGCCGGGGAGTGGACCGAATTGTTGAAATCACAGCTGCAACGATTGCTTTTTTAAAAGAATGCGGAGCAGAGCCGTTTATCGTGCCAAGCATGGGAAGCCATGGCGGTGCGACAGCGGAAGGGCAGAGGGATGTCCTTCGCCATCTGGGTGTTACCGAGGAAAGCGCAGGTGCACCAATTCGTTCCACGATGGAGGTCGTGAAGCTTGGTGAGCTGGAAAACGGATTGCCGGTCTATATTGACAAGTTTGCTTCTGAAGCGGACGGCCTCGTTGTCATTAACCGGATTAAACCGCATACCGCTTTTCGCGGACCGGTAGAGAGCGGCATAATGAAAATGATCAGTATTGGCCTCGGGAAGCAAAAAGGGGCAGAAGCATGCCACCAGATGGGCTTTAAGTATATGGCGGAAAACGTACCGGCCATGGCGCAAATTATCATGAACGAGCGGCCGTTCCTTTTCGGAGTGGCGACAGTTGAAAACGCCTTTGATAAAGCGGCAATTGCGGATGTATTGATGAAGCAGGATATTATGGTTCATGAAAAACTGCTGCAGGTTAAGGCGAAAGAAATGCTGCCAAAGCTGTTTTTTGATCAGATAGATGTCCTGGTAATTGATGAAATCGGAAAAAATATTAGCGGAGACGGCATGGATCCGAACATTACCGGCCGCTTTCCAACCCCTTATGCAACAGGAGGTCCGGATGTAAGTAAAATGGTCGTGCTGGACTTAACACATGAAACAGAAGGAAATGCCAATGGAGTGGGGACAGCTGATTTTACAACACAGCGGCTCGTAGACAAAATGGACCGTGAAGCAACATATGCCAATGGCCTGACCTCAACGGTTTGCGCGCCGACAAAAATTGCGACGACCCTGGCGAATGACCAAGAAGCGATCAAAGCAGCGATTAAAACATGCAATATTTTAGACTTTACGGAGGTCAAATTGGTCCGCATCAAAAATACCCTGGAAATAGCGGAAATTGAAGTATCAGAAGCATTGTATAATTATGTGAAAGATCATCCGCAATTAGAGGCTGTCACAGAGCCGGCGGAATGGAATTTTGACGAGAACGGAAATCTAGCTTAATTCTTGGGAGGGAATAGCATGAACACACTATTTGATTTAAGCGGAAAAACAGTGGCAGCAATCGGCGGCAACAGTGTGCTTGGTTCATCCATGGCAAAAGGGCTGGCTGCCCACGGGGCGAAAATTGCGATTGTTGGGCGTAATCTTGAAAAAGCAGAAGCAGTTGTAAAGGAAATTCAAGAAATGGGCGGAGAAGCCAAAGCGTTTCAGGCAGATGTTGTCTCACGGAATCAGCTGGAGAAAGCGGCAGCCGATATTGAAGCATGGAGCGGGGGGGTTGATATTTTGTTAAATGCACCTGGAAAAAACAGTGCCACGCCATTTTTTGAATTGGAGATGGACGAATGGGATGATATTATGGATGTCAATTTAAAGGGCATTGTGGTAACATGCCAAGTTTTTGCAAAAAAAATGATTGAACAAAAGCGGAAAGGCAGCATTATTAATATCTCATCCGTTTCCTCGACGACGCCGCTGTCTAAAGTGTTTACCTACTCTGTGTCAAAGGCAGGATTAAATAGTGTAACGCAATTTTTGGCGCGGGAGTTTGCACCAGAAGGTATTCGCGTAAATGCTATTATACCAGGATTCTTTCCAGCAGAACAAAACCGGAAAATTTTAAGTGAAGAACGGACAGCATCTATTATGAATCATACACCAATGAAGCGTTTTGGCAATCCGGACGAATTACAGGGGGCCGCTGTATTCTTAGCATCTGATAAGGCATCCAGTTTTGTAACAGGGACTGTGATCCGAGTAGACGGCGGATTCGGCAGCATGACAATTTAACAGGAAGGATGACAGCATGGCAGAGGAAAGATACAGGAAAACCGCGATAATTTTTCAGAAACGGTTTCATCAGATGAACGGCTGGAGCCGTCTTTTTAAAAAAGATTTGCATGTTTTCCCGTGAGCTTCCATCCCTTTGCCTGCCTGTAAATCTCGCCGAAGGCAAAAAACAAAAGCAGAAAAGGATAAAAGGGTATACAAGCCTTTTTTAAAATGTTGTAAGATTAAGGGAGAATGGAAAACAGAGGGGAAATAATTAAAGGGATTTATGAATCTCATTTGCCGGTTAGTAATCATTCCAGATCAATTGAATGTTATTTGGAGGAAGCTCATCAAGGAGATAAGAAGACTTTTTAGGTAGAAATAGCGAAAGAGCGGGTTTGGACTATGGGACTCAGATAAAGCCAATACACCTTGCGATCCTTCATGGAGATTAGGGCGGAAATATCAAGGGAGCTTTTGTTTTTGGACCTATCAGCAGCGTTATTCCAAATTAACCCTCAATCTTCAGCTTTATACTTTAATGATCCAGATGGAAACTCTTTGCTTCTCTGTATATGAAAATAATTGTTAAGATTATTCGGAAAGTAGTAGATGAAGAAACCGCGGGAAAGGGGAGGTTAACTTGGCGGACCAAGAAAAGAGATCCCGCAGTTTTATGCTCTTTGCTGAAGAAGAGTGCAGAGGATTGAGTTCATGATGTAAATTTCTGTCCGATAAAATATCTGAAGATTATGAACTTAATTCAATTTGCAGTCATGCAGGAGATGGACAGCCTTCCCGAACCTTTTCTTTGGCACAGTTCATTACCTTTTGCTAAAAGACAAAGAACACCCATTAAAAGAGTTTTTGAAACAAACCCATTAAGGGGCTTAGGAACATAAAAAATAAGATAAAAGCGGTGAGATTATCATGATTCATTTTTTTGAGTACAACTGGCAGGTTAGAGACGAATGGTTTGAATGGTGCGAGCAACTAACAGCAGAGGAGTTGTTACAAGATCGTATAGGCGGAGCAGGGAGTATTTTATATACTTTTTTTCACATTATAGACGTTGAAAATAGTTGGATTCGCGGTATACAGGGTAAAGAAGACGCGGTATTCGATTTTAATAATTATAAGACTCTTGAGAAGGTGAAAACTCTCTCAAATACACTGCGTGATGAAATAGCTGCATTTTTGAAGACCTGTTTAGATGAAAAGCATGATGAAATGGTAACTGTTCCTTGGGATGAAGGAGAATATTCTCAAGATGCCATATTACATCATATCATTGCCCATGAAATTCATCATATTGGCCAATTGTCTGTTTGGGCGAGAGATTTAGAACGAACGCCAGTATCTGCTAATTTTATCGGCAGGCAGTTAAAATCAGCAGAGTCTTATTAAGCACAGAAGACTCGTTTTAATGTGGGGAGATTCAAACGATTTGGATAGAATGCTTAGAAGTGAGACAATTCTGTAGATATTTTAAGAGGGGGGAGACTTTTATGGTCATTCGAGAGATAAGTGTTGAAGATGCAGAAAGCTTTTCAAATTTGATAAAGGAAGTGGAGGGTAATTCAGATTTTATGCTAATGGGAAAGGGAGAAAGAAAAACTGCTCCAGAACAAGAAAAAAAGAGATTAGAACAAGTAGAGAAGAAAAATAATTCAACGATATTTGTAGCTGAAGAGAAAGGTAAATTAGTTGGCTATATAATTGCAATAGGCGGCAGTGTAAAAAGAACAAAGCATTCTGCATATCTGGTGATTGGTATTTTACAAGAGTTCAGGGGGAAGGGAATAGGGACGAAATTGTTTGAACATGTAACTAAATGGGCGCAGGCAAGCAACATCTCAAGGTTAGAACTAAGTGTTGTAACAGAAAACAAGGCAGGGATCGCATTATATAAAAAAAGCGGTTTTGAAATTGAGGGCACTAAAAGAAATTCATTTATTATAGACGGCCGGCCGTATAATGAGTTTTTTATGGCAAAACTTTTGCAGAAATAATCAGAAGTGTAAAAAAAGCGGATTTAGTGATAAGCATGATTTTTTAAAACAAACTAAGCCTAGATAGCTAATCAATTCCTTTCAATACATATTGAGGCATTAGATGGAGTAAGGTATTCCTTTTCGCCTATAGAAAAATCAGCCGTTTGCTGACGATCCATTTCTGCATATTGAACAACCTTATCATCATGAAGAAATACTAATAAATAGATATCATCTCTGTAATCGATGCTGCTTCGGTCGTGAAAATCGACACCTAATTGTTCATTTATGGATTCTTGCGGAGTATAAGGCGTAAATAGATAGGCTTTCTCCCAATCGAAATTGGTTATAGATTTTACATCTATTTCATTTTTACTTTTTTCTTCTACAATAGAAGAAAAGGATTTTTCTAACTCTTTATTGTGTTGGGCACATCCCACTAATAATAGTAAAGAAAGAATAACAACTGTAAGTTTCTTCAAATTCATCCCCCTTTATCATAATATTGTAAAAAATCTTCTGTTTCAATATCAACTTAGCATTGAATATAGAAGAAACAGTGAAAAAAGGGGGCTGATAAGAAAGTTAAGAATGACAGAAAAGCCCTCCTTCTGTTAATAGGAAGGAGGAATGTGATAAATACCTGTAATGTAACATCTACTGTTTTTTTTCTCTAACAGAATTACTAAACGAATGTCCGCCAGGAGGGGGACATAGTTAGAAAAAAAGATCCTCAGAAGATTCAATTAAGACACTTTAGGTGTTATGATTTAGCGGCATTGTCTATCTCTTGTAAAGATACTGCTTCAATGCACTTGATTAATGCTGCCCAATCAAGATTTGCCCATCCTCTTGCGATTCCTTCTGAGTAATGATTTTTCGCTAAGTCCGCAAGCGGCAATAAAGCGGAAACCTGATCTGCAGCTGACAGCATTAATTCTACATCTTTCAAACCAAGATTCATTTTAAAACCTGCTGGTTCAAAATTACGTTCTGCAATTATATTTCCATAGTTTTGATAAATAGGAGAAGCAAATAGTGTATTAACAATCTCAAGAAACTGTTTTTGTTCTATTCCGTACTTTTCTACCAGAATTAAAACTTCAGAAAGCGCTTCTAGCATGGCTACAATCAGGAAGTTATTACCGAGTTTCGCAACATTTGATAAATATCCCTCATCGCCTACGACAAAAATATTTTGACCTATTGCTTCTAAAACTGGCCATATTTTTTTTCGGGCTTTTTGAGGTCCTGCGACAATCAAACGCAGAGCAGCAGCCGCGGCTGCGTCTGGACGGCCTAATACTGTTGCTGAAACAAATTGTTGTCCCCGCTCAGAATGAGCCTTTGCTAATTTCTGAGCACATTCAACGCTAATCGTGCTCACTGCAACGTGAATACCGCCTTCTGCTAAACCTTCTAAAATTCCATTTTGCCCAAAAACGATCTCCTCAGTAGATTTATCGTCAGAGAGTATAGTAAAGACAAGGTTTGTCTCACGAGCACTTTCAACTGGGGAAGCAGCTAATCGTGCCCCCTTTTCAACTAGTGGTTTAGCCTTATTTGCAGTACGATTAAAGACAACCAACTGATGACCAGCCTGTAACATGTTTTGGGCGATAGGCAATCCCATATTTCCAAGTCCAATTACTCCAATTTTCATTTTTCTTCACTCCATTTCTTAATTAGTTGCGATACTCTGATAGGCAGAAATAAAAGAGGTTTCTGGCACACTGACTATTTTTCCGAGACGGCATTAGCTGCAGATTGAACATTTAAACCAGCCACGGAAGCCACATCTAAAGAGCCTCCTGAAAATTATGGAACGATCAGTCCGGATAAGGTAAAAAAAATTACAGTAATTCCAAAATGGTCTCAATCATATCATAAAGTACCTCTTTGTCTTTTTTTACTTTTGAAAGAACGTTAATACTATGATTGAGGTTTAATAACAAGCAAGATAGTACATGTATGTCTTTAGCCTGATCAATTTCTCCTGATGCTTGTCCTTTTTTTAAAACTTCATAAAAGGTATTCTCTAAATCATCAAAGCTTTCCTTCACTAATTGATTAAATTTTTCATCTGGAGAACTTAAAGAGATAGCTGCATTTGTAATCAGACAGCCTTTTGGAAAATCTTCAGAGTAGGCTAATTCGATATGCATAGCAAAAAAACTCTTTATCCCTTTCTTTACAGTTGGAGCATTCAATAAGGCTTTTTTCTTTTCACTTCTCATTTTTTTATAATGATCAATAGTTTGACAATAAAGAGTCTGCTTATCAATAAATGTCTCATATAGGCTTGATCGACTGATTTCCATAGCATGCAGCAGATCAGGAATACTGGTCAATTGATAGCCTTTTTCCCAAAAAACCAGCATTGCTTTATTTAACACTTGCTCTTGATTAAATCCTTTTAATCGCGCCATAGTACTTCACCTCCTAACTTATCCATAGTTTACCAATTATGAACCAATCGGTCCAGATAAATCTGGGAAAAAGAGCATATAAAAGGCCACGCCTCCAATAAGCCGCTTATTATATTTTTGCAAATTCAGCGCTCTCTGCAGCAGGAAAAAGATTATTAAGCGAAATATATTTCTATTTATTAAGGATAAGATGAGAGAAGAAATTCAGCAGCTGGAATAAATTAAAAGAAACCGATGGTGTTGAGGTGTCCGTTAAGGGAACGACAACCAAAATATTTAACCGATGATGTAATGAAAGAAAATCTTAGAATAGGAGAATTTTATAGAATTGAAGAAGATGACTATAATTTCATTTGTATACTTATTGAGCCGATAGTTAATGATAATTTGTTGCCGGGTGAATTTGTTGTTTAAACACTAATTTTGGATTTTGATATTAACCGTGGAGAAGAAATCACTGATGATGCAGCTTGAGCAATATTGTCTGTTCTAACCAGATGCCTCCTATGATACACTTGGTTTATCAAATTTTACCAAATGTTTATTTTCAATTTAGAGATGAGAGGGATGATTTATATTATGAATAAGTTTGGAATTCTTTCCATTCTCACTGTGTTGAGCAATGTTTTAATATTCTTCATTCTGAGGGGTCCAAATGCCAATTTGTCGGTAATTATTATCACACTCGGTTTACTGTCATTACTAGGAATCATTCTTGCACTTATTTCAAAGAAATGGCTGTCAGGTATAATGGGCATTTTGTTTAAAGGTGCTGGGTTTGTCTTTGCATTTCTCTTACTATTAGCTCAAAGGATAGGCGGCTAACCTCCATTTTTTAAGCAATTTAATGAAGTCAAAAAAAGGGAGTTCTTATATTTAGGAAAGCTCCCTTATTAATGAACTCTTTCTAGCATTATTGAGTGAAGAAAGTACACCTAAAAGAATGGATTAACCTGTCAAAATCAATAGTTTTTGGACAAAATTTTATTAAATAAGTTTATAGATATGGGGGAGAGCAATTGCTTTATGAACACGAAAAACTATATCCAGATTGCCCAGTCATTATTAGGATAGTGAAGGTTGGAGGAAATAGCAAATCACAGCTTATTCATAAATTGGAACAATCCTCTATTTTAATGAATGAGTATGCAGAAAGGCTATTAGCGGATGAGAAATTTACGATTTCTGATATAAAGTACTCCCTTGAGACTGTTGAATTACCAGTCTGTTATCTGGGCTTTCCTGACGGAGCTACAACAAATCAGATTTATAGCAAAGCGAGAGAATTTTGTTTGGAATTATGTCCGGTTGAATTAGGACCTTACCTTAGATTAGAATATCTCAATCAGCCTGAAGGAAATTCAGGGAAATCATTACTTCGAAATCAAGCTCCACAGGGTTCAGTTACAATAGCTTCAGAGATACTTACAGAAGATGATGAATTTCCAAAGGGATTTTATCTTAGGAAAATTAACGGTGTGTTATGGCTTAGAGGCTACTGTGCGGATCATATGCATGTTTGGAAGCCTGATGATCATTTCATCTTTTGTAAGAAAACTTGAAGTTTAAAAATTACATAGAAAGAGATACAGGTTGGATATATATTGAACATTTATTAGACAAACCTACTTCCATTCTTTCAACTTCATTCTTTTCAGCGACTTAGAAAAAAATATTGAAAGAAATCGGCTATGAAATTCAAATACAATTGGAAATGAGGTGTGTGATGAAGATTAGGAAAGCCGATCAAACAGATGCTTATGGCATTGCTAAAGTACAGGTTGATAGTTGGCAAACCACATATAAGAATATTGTTCCAGATGATTTTTTAGAAGAAATGACATATGAGAAAAGAGAACCAAAATGGAAAGAAATCATTTTAAATCAAGAAGTATTTGTCTCTGAAACAAATGACGGTGAAATTGTTGGCTTCTCTAACGGTGGGAAAGAACAGGTAAGTACCCTAAATTTAAGGGAGAACTATATGCTATATATATTTTAAAAGAATACCAAAGAAAAGGGATAGGTAAATTATTGTTTGAAGCAATCATCAAAGACCTAATAAACAAGGGGATATTTTCTATGACTGTGTTATGTTAGAAGAAAACAGCTCTCGCCTTTTTTATGCGTCTCTTGGAGCCAGAAGGATAGATACTATTGTGATTGAGATTTCAGGTAAAAAACTAAATGAATTTGTTTATGGATGGGAGGATATAAGAGAGCTGTGTAAGCAAATGAAATAACTTAGAATAAGAAACTGATTTTAGATGCAATAAGCCTTTTTGAAAATATAAGGTAAAGATTATTGTTAAGGAGGGGATTAAATGAAAGAAGTGCCATTTGAACCGTCAACGGATTCTTACGATAAACAGCTAATCGAAATTGATAAGCAGATATGCTCTTTGTTCAAACAACGGAAGGATTTGTCAAACAACCCAGGATTTCCACCGGATGATATTATTTCGAAATGGGCTTTAAAGTATGATCTTTATGAAGATTATTTAAGAGCGATATTTTGGACTTTGAAAATGTACGATTCCTTTAAAACTCGAATTGAACCGACTGGATTTAGAAAACACATATCGGTATTACAATCAGTTGAAAAAGATCGTCGTGTATATTCCGTAACTGTTATTAGGCAGTATGAGAATGCGAGTGTTATACAGCTCCATATTGATTGGGATGAATATTATGAATCAAAAATTGAAATCGTTCGACATCATCATAATACTTTTGAATTGATTTTAGGAGAGCCATACGATTGTTGGCAAGATCAGGCTGGAGGGTCAACAGGACATTTCACATACAACTTCATTATTTCTCCGCCGTTACCAGACGATCTTCCTGAAATGGACTTCGTTTTTAGAGAGTATGATGATTCTCACGAAAAACCCACAGGTCTTGAAATTGTTATTTAAACAAAACAATAAGACAAGTTATGGATACAATTACCGAGTTCTTTTATTGGAAGGATAGGAAGATTAATTTTCGGGTCTGTTGTTATTTGTCCTATTCTGTTCCTTTAGTTCATCTCGAATAGCTTTTAAATATTCATTTCTTTGTTTCATTGATTTTATTGTAGTAATTACGTAATAGATTCCGAAAATAAGGAGTCCTAAATATATCAAAATGTTAAACATCCCAAAAAGCCCCATCATTTGCATGTAATTCCCTCCTGTAAAATTCTTTCTCTAAAAGGGTAACATAAAATGTCATCTTAGAGCAGGTATTTGTAAAATGCGGTTTCACCATTTTTGGAGAAAGTGAAATTAGCGAATCATTCGGAATCCTTCAGCAAAAAAAAGACAGAAGTAGACTCAGGCGGGATTTAATTTTATAATTGAATCATTGAAAATTCTCGTGTCAAAAAGCTGCAGTACAATTATGTACTGTATCTTTTATTGTTGAAACGAAAATAAAACGGCGAGAGTGGACGATTTTAAAATTTGTGAAGTACCAATACATAAATAAATGCTGAAATACATGAGGAGTGCGATATGGAAACTTATTTAGAACTGCTGGAGGATATACTTGAGAATGGAGCTGTGAAGGGCGATCGAACAGGGACAGGCACTTTATCTGTTTTTGGCCGTCAGCTTCGGTTTGATTTAAGTAAAGGTTTTCCGTTGCTGACTACAAAACGGGTACCCTTTCGTTTGGTGGCCAGTGAACTTTTATGGTTTTTAAAGGGAGATACCAATATACGTTATTTGTTAGAGCACAATAATAATATTTGGAATGAATGGCCATTTAAGAAATGGGTAGAGAGTGAAGAATATGACGGACCTGATATGACCGATTTTGGAATCCGAAGCCAAAAGGATCCTGAATTTAAAGAGCTGTACAACAAAGAAATGGAAAAGTTTAAAGAGAGAATTCTGCATGATGATGATTTCGCAAAAGAATATGGCGAGCTTGGACCCGCTTACGGATCTCAGTGGAGAAACTGGGAGACGAAAGAAGGTTTTTCAATCGATCAAATCGGGAATCTCATTCATGAAATTAAAGTGAACCCCAATTCACGCCGCCTATTGGTGAATGCTTGGAATACGGGAGAAGTAAGCAAAATGAAACTGCCGCCTTGTCATTATGCCTTTCAGTTTTATGTAGCAGACGGGAAATTATCCTGTATGTGGCAGCAGCGGTCAGTCGATACGTTTCTTGGATTGCCCTTTAATATTGCAAGCTATGCATTATTGACTCATATGGTGGCTCAGCAATGTGACTTAGAAGTGGGTGATTTAATCTTTAATGGCGGAGATGTCCATCTATATTCGAATCATATTGAACAAGCTAAAATTCAATTATCAAGAGATACAAAAGCACTGCCTGAATTGAAAATCAAAAGAAAGCCAAATTCAATCTTCAGCTATGATCTGGAGGATTTTGAAATCCTTAACTATGATCCTCATCCACATATTAAAGCGGAAGTTGCGGTTTAATTTTAATCTGAGTGTTATTTTTTACATATGAGCCCAAGATATAAGTGTCTTGGGTTTATGTGTTGAAAGGGGTTTAATGCTGATGATTTCGTTTATTGTTGCAATGGATAAAAACAATGTAATCGGAAATGATAACAGGCTGCCGTGGCATTTGCCGGCAGATTTGGCTTTTTTTAAAAAGACAACAATGGGCCATCCGATTGTTATGGGAAGAAAAACATTTGAGTCAATTGGCAGAGTACTGCCCGGAAGAGAAAATATCATTATAACCAGGGATACAGCGTATAACCAGGAAGGCTGTACGGTTATACACTCCATTGACGAACTGAAAGAAATGGAAAAAGAGACAAAAGAAGAATTATTTGTAATCGGCGGTGCGGAAATATTCAAACAGACGTTTGAAATAGCGGACCGACTATATATCACATTCATCAATGAAGAATTCGAAGGAGATACGCATTTCCCGAAGATGGATATAAATGAATGGAAGGTTCAATCGAAGGAAAAAGGATTAAAGGATGAAAAGAATCCATATGAATATTATTTCATCGTATATGATAAAATTCGATAATTTGGAAGGATCGACTTCATGAATCCATCAAATGAATATAGGCAAAATGAGCAAGGCTTAACAATCATTTTTAGAATGGATTGGGAAGGCTGGGCGAATCTGAAACATCAAATTTCTCAAAGGGAATTTGGTGTTTTTTCATAGCAGTCTCTTTCAAGATTTCCAAATCTTTGCTATAAACAGTAAATTCAATGCGCATTTTGTTTTGACTTTTCTTTTGTCCAAATTATTTTCTACTTCCCGTTAATCCTGCATATGGTAAGAAAACGGATGAAGAGGCAGAAAAGGTAGAATATTTGGATAAATTCATTTCATTCAGAATCGTTAAGTGCTATAATAAGTGAATTATTGATGAGAAAGGGAATGAGGGTTGTTATGAATCATACTGCGGCAATGAAAAAAGGGATTCATCTAGAAGATATTTTAATCGCATACCGTGAATTAAAAGAGATTGTTTCTCATACACCTCTTCAGAAGAATCAGCGTCTCTCGGACAAATACGAATGCAATGTTTATTTGAAGCGGGAAGATTTACAGCACGTCCGCTCTTTCAAACTCCGCGGGGCGTTCTATAAGATGAAGAGTCTGACCAGCGAAGAAACAAAAAATGGGGTTGTTTGTGCAAGTGCGGGGAATCATGCACAAGGGGTAGCCTATGCTTGCAGCATGCTTGGAATCCACGGAAAGATTTTCATGCCTGCAACGACACCGAGGCAAAAGGTAAACCAGGTTGCCTTATTTGGAAAAGAGCTGGTTGAAATTATTCTTGTCGGAGATACTTTTGATGATTCTTTTGCTAAAGCAAATGAGTGTGCGGGTAAGGAAGGGAGAACGTTTATTCATCCATTCGATGATGAAATGGTCATTGCCGGTCAAGGGACAGCGGCTGTTGAAATCATCAATGATTGCGATGAAGATATCGATTTTGTTTTCGCTGCCATCGGAGGCGGCGGGTTAATGGCAGGATTATCTACATATTTTCAGGCGGTATCGCCTAAAACTGCCTGCATTGGTGTAGAACCATTAGGGGCTGCTTCAATGAAATATTCTCTGGATCTGGGGACCGTTACGGAGATGGATCATATTGATACGTTTGTTGACGGTGCAGCTGTTAAATGTGTCGGATCAAAAACATACCAGATATGTAAGGAAACTCTCTCTGATATTGTATGTGTGCCAGAGGGGAAAATCTGTACTTCCATCCTTGATTTATATAATGAGCATGCGATTGTGGCTGAGCCGGCCGGTGCCATTTCGGTAGCAGCCCTTGATCAATATAAGGAACAAATCAAAGGAAAAACGGTTGTTTGCATGGTAAGCGGGGGCAACAATGATATTAGCCGAATGCAGGAAATCAAGGAGAAATCTCTTCTTTATGAAGGCCTGCTCTATTATTTCATTGTCAATTTTCCTCAGCGGGCTGGAGCTTTACGAGAGTTTCTTGATGAGGTGCTCGGACCTGACGATGATATCAGCCGCTTCGAATATACAAAGAAAAACAATAAAGAAAGCGGGCCGGCTCTTGTCGGAATCGAACTTGCAAAGAAAGAGGACTATGAGGGTCTCAAAGCCAGATTGAAGAAAAAAGGTTTTCCTTTTGTTGAAGTCAATAAAGACAGCAGCTTGTTTAACCTGTTAATTTAACGAGAAGGATGGATAGCTCCATTCTGGATTTCCGGCAGACGGTCTCGAGAGAAGAACTTTTCGAGAGCGTCTGCCTATTTTATTCTTAATAAAGGCAACAATATCAAGCTTCATAACTAGCAAACACGTTCTTCATTGATTAGAAGGAAGGACCGTTATCTTTGGCTTTGTCATCATTGAAAAAAAGTATTATAATGTCAGTAATCAAGGAAGAAATTAAAAAACTGACCTAAAAAGGGGATGTTCCCATGTCAAACATTGGCATACCTGGATTAATTCTAATTTTGCTTGTGGCATTAATTGTGTTTGGCCCTAAGAAACTTCCTGAAATCGGCCGTGCTTTTGGCCAGACGCTCCGTGAGTTTAAAAAGTCAACGCAAGAGCTGACTCATGATGAATTTGATGAAGAGAAAAAGAAAGAGCTGAAGAAAGAGATTAAGTAAGGAAAGCATCAGGACTTACATACATGATTGAACGTCTGCATCTTGCGGGCGTGACTGATAGAACGATGGATAAAGGGTGTAAGATGATAGAGTCTTACACCTTTTTAAGTGAAACAAAAAACAGTAAGGGCGTGGTTTTACTTGCAGGAAAAAGAACTAAATGTAATTGATCATCTTGAGGAATTAAGGAAAAGGCTGATTATTTCTGCAGTAGCATTCATTGTCTTTTTTATCATCAGCTTTATTTTTGTAGAAGATATATATAACTGGTTTGTCAAAGATCTGGATACGAAACTGATTGTTTTAGGTCCGAGTGACATCTTGTGGATTTATTTCATGCTGTCAGGTGTCATTGCCCTCGCTGGCGCCATACCGGTCATCGCCCTGCAAATATGGCTTTTTGTCAGGCCGGCATTGCTTCCGCATGAAGTCAAGGCTGCTCTGGCTTATATACCAGCCCTTTTCCTTCTGTTCATTGGGGGACTTTCTTTTGGCTATTTTGTTATTTTTCCTACCATGCTTCAGTTTTTGATCAATCTTGGAGAAGGGATGTTTGAAGCAAGCTTTACAGCTGAAAAATATTTTTCATTTTTGTTAAATATGACCCTGCCTTTTGCCGTACTGTTTGAACTGCCGGTCATTGCTATGTTTTTGACGTCACTGGGGTTACTTAATCCATACGTCCTGCGGAAAATGCGGAGATATGCTTATTTCGTTCTGATTGTCATTGCTGTTTGCATTACGCCGCCGGATTTCATTTCCGATTTTTTAGTGATTGTCCCTTTATTGCTCCTATATGAAGTAAGTCTTACCTTATCGAAGATTGTGTATAAGAGGAAAATGAAGCGGGAGGCACAGTTGGAAGAGATACTGGCAAGTGAAGAGGCATGATTGCTTGGCGGATTTTTATATAAATTCATGGATTTTACATGAACCCTTCTTTCTTGAAAGGGATTTCGTGTATAATAGAATAAATCGGTTGAAAATGAGGATTGATATTTTGCTTTTTAAACGCCTGGAGTTCAAAAATAAGATTGGACAGAAGGTCGAAATTGTGGAAATTCCTTATTTATTACCTGGCAATCCTCACTATTTCATGGTGCAGGCAAGGCTAAACTGTTACATCGATCAGATTTTCGAAATGAAAGATTATAAGAGGGTATATTCATTTAAACATTATTTGGCGGCTGTTCTTAAATGGCCTGTATACTATGAGCTGTTTGAACAGGAATTTCTGAATAATGCTTAAAATTGAGATTGTCCGCTCGGTAAGTTGAAGAATCCTTACTTAGAAGGGTTCATTAAACAGAACCGGACGGGCATTTTTTTACCCTCTATTCTTTCAAATGTTCTCAGATTTTTGAAGACTCCGATTTACTAGTTATTTTGATGAAGGATGTGTCAGCATGGGTAAAATCAAAATTGTTACAGACTCTACAGTGGATATGACGAAAGAGGAACTTGATTTTTATGATATTAAAATGGTTCCTCTGTCCATTGCCATTGATGGAGAAACGTATTTAGATAAAATAGAAATAGATCAAGAAGAATTTCTCAATAAAATGAAACATTCAGCAGAGCTTCCGAAAAGTTCTCAGCCTTCAGCCGGAACCCTGGCGGAGATATATGATGAGATCGGGAAGGATGGCAGCGAAGTCATTTCGATTCACATGACGGGAGGAATGAGCGGAACCGTTCGATCAGCAGAATGCGCAGCTGACATGTCCAAAACGGAAGTTACGGTCTTTGACTCTCAATTTATTTCGAAGGCGATGTCCTTTCAGGTAATAGAGGCTGCTAAAATGGCCAGGGCGGGCAGCTCAAAAGAAGACATTCTGGCAAGGCTGGAAAACATAAGAGAAAACACAAGGCTGATTATTGTGATTGATAATCTAGAAAATTTGAGAAAAGGAGGGCGGATTGGCAAGTTGTCAGGTCTGATTGGTTCTATTCTTAAGCTTAAACCGATCGCTATTTTGAAAGGAGGAGTGCTGCACCTGGAATTAAAGGCCAGAAGTGAATCACAAATCTTGAAATTTATAAGGAAAAAAAGTGATGAGGACCTGGATGGAAAGAAAGTAGGAGGTATGGGGATCGTTCATGCGAATGGATATAGCCTGGCAGAAAAAGTCCGCCAGTTCATTTCAGAGAAGACAGGAATTAGAGATATTAAAATAGAGGGCACGACTCCAGTTGTAAGCACCCATACAGGTGAAGGTGCAATCGCCTTAATGTATTATTGGAATTAATAAAATCACTGTTAGCATAATAAAAGTTAGAATTATGAGAATTCTTTGTTTTCCTGCCGTTGAGCCGTCTGTTAAAATGGAGGTATCAAACTCATAAGGGCGGGAGACCATGCGGGATTTTGGGCTATTAAAGATTGTTTTTTTATTGGCAGCGCTCAGCCTATTAGGGGCTTGCGGGCCAAATGAAGTTCCCGGAGCAAAAAACTGGGATGTTGAGAACTTTTCATTTGAGGACCAAGAGGGACAAACTTTTTCCAAAAGCGATTTAAAGGGGAAAATTTGGGTGGCCGATTTCATTTTCACGAACTGTGAGGATGTGTGTCTGCCAATGACGTCCAACATGTCCAAATTACAAATGGCTTTGAAGGAAGAGGGAATGGAGAACGTGGAGTTCGTCTCGTTTTCAGTAGATCCGGAAGTGGACCGTCCAGAAGTTTTGAAAGCCTTTGCAGGTCAGTTTAAGGCTGATCTGTCTAATTGGCATTTCTTAACGGGATATGATCAGCAAACGATTGAGTCCTTCGCCATGAATAATTTTAAAACCATTGTTCAAAAGCCTGAAAAGGAAGATCAGGTGATCCATGGTACAGATATTTATTTGGTGGACCAGGAAGGGAAGATCATTCAGACTTATTCAGGACTAAGTGACTTTCCGCTGCAGGAGATCGTCAAGCACATCAAAATATTAGAAAATTACTGACAGGCCGTTACCGGTCTGTTTTTTTATGTTTGAGGCATCAGGGGCAGCGGGAATGAATTATCTATTCAGGTACATTCTAATTTTAAGGAAATTATTTTTGTGGAAAAGCTGTTTTTATCCCCTATTTCATACGATAATAAAGTAAGGAAGAAGTTGCCGAGATGGTTTGCCATCCATTTCTTCTTATCCATGTTATAATGAATTGATAAGGGTGGTGTACGATGAATAATAAAATCACCTGTCTTTTCCTTTGTTTTATATGTGTGATTGGCTCAGCAGGATGTTCTAATGGTGAAATGATATCAGGCGGAACAGACCAAACTGGGAGAAATCTAAGCCTTGAAGAGAAACAAGATGTTCCTGCGACCTTTTTTCCGGACCCCATTCAAATTGTATCCATAGGAGATTCTCTGACACAGGGAGTTGGGGATAGTACAGATACTGGCGGATATATCCCTTATTTAAAAAAAGATCTTGAAAAGGAACCTACAATCACTTCTGTTAATATCACGAATTTTGGGGTGAAAGGGAACCGTACTGATCAGCTTCTTGCCAGACTGGAAAGCCCGGAAATCCAAAGTGAGATTAAAAAGGCGGACTCAGTAGTTGTTACGATTGGCGGAAATGATATTATGAAGGTTCTCAAACAGAATTTTTCTAATCTTAAATTGGAACAATTTGAAAGCGCCAGGATAGGGTATGAACAAAGATTGAGACAGATACTCGATAAAATCAGGTCTATTAACGAAAACACACAAATTTACTTAATCGGTGTTTATAACCCTTTTTCAAAGTGGTTTGCGGATGTACGGGAACTCGATATGATCATGGGTGACTGGAATAAAGCAGGAAAGCAGATCATCTCTGACTATGATCGGGCGTACTTTATTGAAATCGAAGATATATTCAAAAATTCTAATGAAGACTTACTATATACGGAAGATTATTTTCACCCGAATGACCGGGGGTATGAATTGATCGCCAGAAGAATATATAACAATATGGAGATCAACCATCTCGGTGATGAGATCTTAGAAGCAACTGCAGAGAGGGATGACCGAAACGAATGACTGGAGTAAGGTGGAAAACCCTGTTTTTCTCTCTTTTGGCATTAAATTTAATAGTTATCGCGACCCTCGTTCTATTAATTAATTTGCCGGTGAAAGACAAAGAAATTCCCAAAAGCATAAGTAAAGAAGAAGATATACAGTTTCAAGTCCATACTAACCGGGAGGATTTGAACAGGCTGATTAATCAATATTTAGATAAAGAGGGACTGACCGGCGGCGTACACTATGAAGTTTACTTGGCGGATGAAGTGGAGTTATACGGTGAAATCCCTTTCTTCAATCGGCAATTAGAGATGAAACTGACCTTTGAACCATTTGCTCAGAAGAACGGGGACATTTTGCTGAAACAAAAATCAATTTCTGTCGGACAGATGGAATTGCCGGTTTCTTACGTAATGAATTTCATTAATAAACGGTACAAAATGCCGGAATGGGTAACCATTCGACCGAATGATCAAAGCATTTATGTCTCCCTGCAAAATATGGAGCTGAAAAGTGATGTCCGGGTGAAGGCTAATAATTTTGACTTAAAGAACGATGATATTTCGTTTCTGCTTACTGTGCCATCCTGGCAGCCATAATCAGGGTCCTCACATTTATTCTAAAAGGCAGTCCGGGTACTTTTTACACCATCCATTATTGCTTTGGACCCTGTCCAACTGAAGACGGGGCGGATGCTGGAAGGGCGTTAGACCAAAGCTGGGTTATAACGCCTTTTTATATAGGAGGTAGGAGATCAAAGTGAAAAGTTATCAGCAAATAGCGGAATCAGTTGTGATTTCTGACCGGAAAAATCAATTGGTTTCTTATGACAGCACTTCTCTTGAGTTAATTGGAACAGGCAGGAGTGCTTTTGTGTTCAGGATCAAAAATACAAAGCTGGCCATTAAAATATTTTTCCCTTCATTTCATCATTTGGCAAAGGAAGAAGCCGAAATTTATCGGTCATTAAGACAAATCTCTTTCTATCCTTCCATATATGAAACAGGGGTATATTATATTGTTATGGATTATATTGAGGGACAAACCTTATTTGACTGTGTGGCTGAAGGAGTATTTATCGAAGAGAAACATATTAAAGAAATCGACAAAGCTTTGTCTAGCGCTTCAAAGAGGGGGTTGAACCCATCTGATATTCACCTTCGGAATATCCTTCTTACGCGAAATGGTCAAATTAAATTAATCGATGTTGCGAGGTTCAGGCAAAAGAAAGCCTGCCGGCAATGGAGTGATTTGAAAAAGGCGTATCGTACCTTGTATTTACGCGCTTTCTTTCCTAAAAAACTGCCTGTATTTGTTTTGAATGCAATAGCAGCTCTTTATAAAAAACGGATTTTTTCGTTTGCTTTCTGAGCATAATAAAGATGGCCCCCACAGATGAATTATCTGTAAGCGTAAAATAATCCCCACCTTTTGATAAGATGAGGATGCTGATAAGATTGATTTACTTCACCGGTACCCTGCATTGATCGGGCAGTGAAACCGACCATGGAAGCATCTTTTGGATGACTTCGTCATTGTTCACATCCACAGTGGGAAGCTGCTGAAATAGGTAGAGAAGGTATTCGTAGGGATTTAGCCCGTTTTCCTTCGCTGTCTCCACTATGCTGTACACGATCGCACTCCCTCGTGCGCCTCGTGGTGTATTTGAAAAGAGCCAGTTTTTCCTGCCGATTACAAACGGCTTGATAGCTCGCTCACTCCGGTTATTGTCGATCTCCAATCGGCCATCTTGTAAGAAAGCCTCTAATAATTCCCACTGGTTGAGACCATAAGTGATTGCTTCGCCCAATTTCGATTTTGGTGCCACTTGAGGCTGTTTCGTTTGAAGCCATGCCAAAAAGAGGTCCAGGACCGGCTTGCTTTTTTCAAGCCGTACCTCGTACCGTTTTTCGGAGGATTCTTTTTTGATTGCCCGTTCAATGGCATACAGCTGGTTACAGAACTGCAAGCCTTCGGCAGAGGCAGTCTGTTTCCCTTTTGCTGAAGGTGGCGCCGCTTTTAATGCCTCGTCGAATTTGCGACGGGCGTGTGCCCAACAGCCAACCAAGATTACATCCGGGACTTTCAGGTAACCCGAATAGCCATCCACTTGAAGATAACCACTGAAGGTTTCCAAAAAGTGTTTGGCGTGCTCACCTTTGCGTGAAGGCTGATAGTCGTACAGGACAATCGGGGGACCGTCGGTCCCTGTCCGATATAGCCAAACATAGGATTTGGCTGTCGCATCGCGGCCTGGTTCGCGCAAGACTTGAAGTGTGGTTTCGTCGGCATGGGCAATGGGCTGTTTGACCAATTCCTGATGCATGCGATCATACAATATGGAAAGCCACTTTTCCGCACCATACAAAACCCAGTTCGCCATCGTTTGGCGTGACAGGTTCACGCCGAGACGTTGGAAGTACTTTTCCTGCCGGTACAAAGGCAGACCTTCCACATATTTTTGTGTGATGATATGCGCCATGATCGACGGGGAAGCCAGACTTTTCGGGAAGACCGAAGGAAGCATGGGTGCCGTGACGATTGGCGTTTCTGTGCCATGTTGCTCACAGTGGCGGCAGGCGTAGACGAAGCGTTTATGCTCGATCACTTTCACCTTTGCCGGTTCTATGGCCAGTTCCTTCCGGACCTCGACGCTCATTTCGTGTAGTCCGTGACCGCAACACGAACAAGCCTGGTCCGCATCGGCCAATCGATACTCGATTGTTTCCGTCGGCAGGCTGCTTAGGGATGTTTCACGCTGACCTCGCTTTTTCTTACGGCGATACGTGATTGTTTCGTGTATGGGCTCCGATACAGTTGGATCGGCTAGTTGTTCGGCTTCGTTAAACAACAGAAGCGCTAATTGGTCGTCATCCGTCTTTTCGCTGGAAGAGCCGAATCGTTTTTGTTGGCTAAGGCGGAATTGTTCTTCATACCACTTGATTTTAGCCGTCAGCTCTTCCACCTGTGCCTGAAGCGACTCAATTGTTGGTTCAGCTGGTGGAGTTTGTACGTTCGTTTTCATACTAAGCAATATTCGACAAATATGCACAAACTCCTTCTTTCCGATTGAAAATATCACACAATCCTTTGCGATTGCACGGCGGGGTGTGCCTGCTTTTGAGAGAGGGACAATCCATCCAGCAGCCAGCGTAATTGTTTTCTCGTAACGGCCATCGGGATGGCATTGTTTCCAGACGGCCACTGGAAGGTTCCTCTCTCAAGGCGCCGATAATGAAGCCAGAAACCATTGTGGTCCCATTGCAGGATTTTCAATTTATCGCGTGAGCGATTGCAGAAAACAAACAAGCAGTGGCTGAATGGATTGAGTTCAAAGGTTTCCTGTACAATGGCAGCCAATCCATCAATCGATTTTCGCAGATCGGTGGGCCCTTGTGCCAGGTACACCTTATCGATTGTTACTTCGTCAATCATTTTCCTGTCAATGCCTTCAAGACTTGACGCAACAGCGCCTCGCTAAAGCCTTCGTTGACTTCGATCGTGACACCGCCGGCCCGAAGTCGGATTGGTGTCGGGGAAGACGACCAAGTCTCAGCCGGGGTGACGTCCAATGTCATCCACTGAACAGGTGAAGGTGTAACCGGCGTGGAGTTTTGGAATTTTTTCATCCAATAGCAGAACTGGTGGTAGGGTAGGTCTTTGTTTCGACAAAAAGCTCTTTTCGATAATCCGCTAGAAGCGAAATCTTCAAAACGCTCCTTCCATTGTTGTTCGAGCGTTGGGTTCATAAAAAAACCTCCTTCAAGCTTGTAAACTTAAGGAGATTATCTCATGGTTGTTTTTAAGGTTGTAGGTGGGCACAGTTTTACGCTTACAATTATCTGTAGAGGGGGCCTTCTTTATTACCTTTTTCGTATCATTTACGGATGAAGAGTCAGAGATTTGATCGTTTGGTTCCTATTGTGCGGTTTCACTAAATAAATTGTGGACGGTTTATTTTCATGGAAGAGAGTATTAGGCAGCGGGAGAATCACTTCTTTTCTTCCTGAAATCCGAATCTCCATTTGAACTTTCATTGGATAGACAGGTAAATAGTGACTGGCTTCACTGTAGGATAATGATGCGAAGACGACATCTCCCTCTGTAATGGCAATATCATAAAGCGCATGCGGTTCTGCCAAGTGGATGAATCGAATGGCCGATTCTCCTTCTGGAACCGATGGGTAGTCAGTGAACAAGAAAGATTGAAAAGTATCCTTCGCAGAAGTTAAACAAAACGTATAATAGTTCCCTTCTGACACATCAATATTTGCGGACATGAGGGGTGAATGCCCATCATCATTGGATAGCACTTCAACCAGGTAACGTCCTGGGGGCAGTTTATTATATAATATTGAATGTCCGAATACATACTGTTTTGCCCCCCCAATAACCTTAAACGAAACAGTTCCTGTCGCGGCAGTAATAAAACGGATGTTTGCTTTCATTAAAGCATTCCCTCCGAAAGTAATTTAAATAGCGGCAATCTTGCAAAGGATGTGAATTCTGGTGAGATAAAGCTCCATGCCGCATGCTTTGCATCTGTCACATAAAAAATGGCTGCCTGAACTAAACTGCCGGCTTTGGAGACACTATTATGGTGAAAATAGTCTTAGTTTATTTTATTGGATATTCACCTTCATTATGACTTGCGAAGGCTGGATGGAGGAAAAGCTAATTGGCATATTATTTTACTTCTTGCCCGAAAAACGATAAAATTTTTGCAACGGCAAGCATATGCAAGGCGAAAGGAGAGTATCATGGCGAAACAACTTGAAAAAGCTACCTTTGCGGGCGGCTGTTTTTGGTGTATGGTCAAGCCCTTCGATGAACAGCCTGGAATAGAGTCGGTGATATCCGGCTATACCGGCGGCACGAAGGAAAAACCAACCTATGAAGAAGTGTGCAGTGAGACAACGGGGCACTATGAGGCTGTACAGATTACCTTTGATCCGGACGTGTACCCTTATAAAAAACTAGTCGAGGTATTTTGGCAGCAAATTGATCCGACTGACGAAGGCGGTCAGTTTTACGATCGAGGCAGCTCTTACAGGACCGCAATTTTCTATCATACTGAAGAACAAAAAGCTGCTGCCGAAGCATCAAAAAAGGAGCTTGAGGAGAGCGGCCGTTTTTCGAATCCGATATACACTCCAATTCTTCCTGCAAAGCCGTTTTATCCTGCTGAAGAGTATCACCAGCATTACTATAAAAAAAATCCGCTGCGCTATAATGCCTATCAAATTGGCTCAGGCCGTAAAGGCTTTCAAGAAAGGCATTGGAAAGGAAGATAATCGATGGCTGATAAAAAAGAATTAAAAAAGAAATTGACACCTATTCAATACGAAGTGACACAGAATAATGGCACAGAACCCGCATTTCACAATGAATTTTGGAATTTGGAGGAAGAAGGCCTCTATGTCGATATTGTCTCAGGTGAGCCGCTCTTCACATCCAAGGATAAATTCGATGCCGGCTGCGGCTGGCCAAGCTTTACAAAACCTCTTAAAGAAGAAGAGGTTCTGGAAAAATTGGATACCTCTTATGGAATGAGGAGAATCGAAGTACGCTCAAAAACGGCCGATTCTCATCTGGGGCATGTATTTAATGACGGTCCGGGACCAAGTGGCCTTCGTTACTGTATCAATTCAGCAGCGCTAAGATTCATCCCGGTTGCTGACCTTGAAAAAGAAGGCTACGGTGAATTTAAGAAACTGTTTTAACCTGTAAAGGCCGTGTTTTCAGGCTCTTTAGATTTGGAGTTCTCAGGGGCAGAAGTTGAATTTCTTAGAATATGATGAAAAAACGTGTTGGAAAAATTCTAACACGTTTTTTTGACGCAATTTATACTGCTTCTATATTACTTGAGTTATTCAGTAAGGCAGCAGGGCTTAAAATGCTGACAAAAATACCTAAAACCGCTGTAATGCCCATCATTGATTCATTAGAATCCAAAAAGACAATTGAAATTTATCCTATAAATGTATCTTCACCAATAACAAGACGTAATCTAGGTGGTGAGGATGTGCATAGCTATCTCTGTCTTGAAGAGCAGTCTTTTTATTAGTTGCTGACAAACTTAACGATCTTCTGCCACAATACCCGAAATTCTGATGCTTGTCTGTCTGCTCTTGCTAAAAGGAGACTTTCCGTCTGATAAGACAAAGCGGATTTTATGAGACCGATCAGGAAGACCGTTAGCAATATATAAATACCTTTCACGGGCAAAAGGCCACCAAGTACTGATAGTAGTGACAAAACGGCCGTCTATGTAGACATCCATCATGCCGCCTTCAGGAAAACGAAGCAGCTGAACCCCAACGGCTGTTCCGGTAAATGAATATTCTAAAAAACTATTCTTAGCAGCTGATGCTAAATATCGGCCTCTGATCTGAAAGCCTTCGTTTTGGGTTTCATTAAAAAATGCTTTTAGTTCAATATTTGCCTCTGGATGCAGCAGAGAAGGAATGGCAGCAACTGAAGCAGGTTCACTGGCCTTTTTTAAGAAGCGCTGATAGATCGCTTCGGCATAAAAATGATATCCTAGACTGTTTGGATGGACAAAATCCTTAGTAAGCTGTTTATCGGTGTAGCCTGAATTTTGGAAAATGGGCCGCAAATCGATATTTTCTGCCCCGTAATGCTGGGAAACCACTGCGATGGCACGTGCAAATTTATCATACTTCAGACTGCTTTCAGTCAAAGTATATAACTCAGCTTGCGGATATTCTTTTTTTACTTTTCTAAGGAGAGCTTCATATATGCTTTCGAAGTTTTCAACATCCATATACTTTCGGTCATTCTCTCCGAATACGATAAAAACTAAGTCCTTTTGACCGTCTTTTTTAAACTTGGTGAATTTATATAATCCTTCAAAAGCGGTGGCGCCGCTCTGAACAACGTACTCGCCATTCCAGGAGCTTTTATGGTTTTTCCACATTTTTCTTTCTAAAACATTAAACCATTTTCCGCTTTCATCCGCTGCTCCGGATCCCCGGCCTATGCTGTCTCCAATCACCAGGTAGCGAATGGGCTGCTCCTCGCTGAATTTTTGGTAAACATTAATGCTTTCAGAGGAGCTGTACGTTTTTTCTCCGCCGTTAAACGAATAAAAGGCAAATAAGATAGTGGCAGCAGCAATAATGCATATATATATTGGTCTGAATCTTTTCATCACTTTCCCCCAATTTCCTGGCAGTTTCAATATCGGGTCCCAGCGATGAGGGAGAGACCCGCCTATACTCTGTTTCGCACAGATTCTCCATTATTATATCTCAATTATAATAAAGAGGAACGAGGAAAATAAAATAATTGGGCTAATGCACATACCAAGGCGGGCTATTTTACATATGGTATGAGTGTAAAGAAGAATTTTGAAATTTAAGAGGAGTGAATGAAATGTACGGATATGGTTCCTGCTATGGTGGATATGGTTACGGCGGTGGATACGGCGGCGGAGGATATGGTGGCTGCGGTTTTGGCAGTGGCTTTGCTTTAATCGTAGTATTATTTATCCTGTTAATCATTATCGGCGCTTCCTTCTGCTTTTAACCGAATGTAATCTAAAATCCGGCCTTCATTTGAAGGCCGATTTTTTTGCGGTGAAATAGCTGCAGGGAGGGGAGTGTTTTAAGGGAAGAGCCTTGTTGGAAGGAAAGACGCATGCTACAATTACGAACGGATAAAATTATTTTTTTGGGGGCGGAATGGATGAGACCTTCGGTTTTAAAGGCTGGAGATGAAATAAGGGTGATTGCGCCTTCTAGAAGCCTTGCCATTGTAAAAGGCGATCAAAGGAGCCTGGCTGAGGAAAGACTGAAAAACATGGGATTTAAGGTTACATACGGAAAAACGGCATTTCAGCATGATGATTTTTTTTCAAATCCAATTGAAGCAAGAATAAATGATCTGCATGATGCTTTCGAGGATCAAGCGGTAAAGGGAATTTTAACGGCAGTTGGAGGCTATAATTCAAACCAGCTTTTACGGTATATTGATTTTGAATTAATTGAGGATAATCCAAAAGTTTGGATGGGATACAGTGATATTACAGCCCTCTCACTGGCCATTTATAAAAAAACAGGACTTTATACATATTCCGGTCCTTTTTTCTCCACTTTTGGCATGAAAGCCGGTCACGAATATACCGTGGAATACTTTAAAAAGGCAGTAATGAGGGATGAAGTTTTTGAACTTGCTGAGAGTGAAACATGGAGCGAGGATTCTTGGCATCTTGAATCGAAGAACCGCACTTTACATCCGAATGATGGCTATCAGATCCTTCAGGAAGGAGATGGAGAGGGAACGATCATTGCCGGCAACTTAAGCACCATCCATCTACTGCAGGGAACGGATTACATGCCTTCTTTGAAAGACAGCATTCTTTTCCTGGAGGAGGTTGAAGAAAGCCATCCTTTTAACTTTGACAGGCTTTTGCAGTCCTTGCTTCATCTGCAAGATGCAGCCGGGATTAAAGGAATTGTACTTGGCCGTTTCCAAAAGGAAACTGGGATGACTCCGTTTGCCCTTTCAGAAATTATTTCTTCCAAAAGAGAGCTTGCGGGGATACCGGTAATAGCGGATGCAAACTTTGGTCATGTGCATCCTTTTGCCACCATTCCTGTTGGAGGAAAAGCCAAAATGTCTGCTGTAAATGGAAGAGCTTCCGTGTTTATACAACAATGATGCAGGCCTCTGGAAAGGGAAATATCCTCCAAGAGTACACATTTCTTTGATTTCTGCTATAATTGAACTAGATATTATTTTAGAAAAGGTGATTATGTGTTATTGACAATACCGGCATCAATCCGATTAGAAAGCGTTCTTGCTGAACATAACAAAAAGGGACGTGTGACTCATGAATGTTATGTGTGCGGACAAGACACTTCAAATGGGGATGCAAGCAACATGAATTACTATAAGCTTGGAACAAAAAAAGTATGCTTATCATGCATAAAAAATGTTATTCGCCATCCATCCTTGAAACCGTACGAATACGTACATACATCTTTAATAGATAAGGAAGAGTTTTATAAAAAAGTGCTGGTCATCTTAAAAGATGAAGAATACTTATCCAGCATCAGGGAGAAAGAACTTGCCCATTCATAATTCAAAATAGGCATTCAAACCAAAGGTTTGGATGTCTTTTTTTATTCTGGTGTTATTTAGGGGGATCTTGTAATGAAAAATGGACGGTCATAAAAAAGCCCGCTCTTCTCAGGAGCGGGCTTTTTTATGACCATTTTCCAAAAATTCCTCAGACAACTAACATGTTCACTTGGGTCTATTGTTTTATTCTTTGTTTTTTGTTTATGAGTATTTCAACTCATCAAAAACCAGTGATCAACAAAGTTTTTCTGTGTAATTGGCTTTTTTATATGCTATCAGCCTTGTTTAATCGACTTATTTTTCAATGTATTTGAACTTATAAGTCTATTTTCATGGTTGACGAAAAAGGAAACGAGTACTAAAGTGAATTTATGATAATGATAATCATTCTCATTATTACTTGCAATGGAAAGTCAATCGGAAAGGCGATGTTAGTAAAATGGCAGAGAATTTGCTTAAAGGAAAGGTTGCTCTCGTGACGGGAGCTGCCCAGGGGATCGGTGAAAGTGTTTTGCGTACCCTTGCAGCAGAAGGAGCTGCGGTAGCAGCAGCGGATCAAAATCCTGAAAAATTGGAAAAGGTGACTCAATCGCTTGTAAATAGAGGGCTTAGGGCCAAAGGATTTCCGTTAGATGTCACAGATCCGCAAGAGGTAGAACGCACTGTGGAGGCAGTAGAGAAGGAGCTTGGACCCATTGATATCCTGATTAATGTTGCGGGTGTGCTGCATCTTGGCTCTATAGATTCTTTTCATGATGAAGAATGGGAAAAAACATTCTCCGTCAACACAAACGGAGTTTTTTATATGTCACGTTCCGTATGCAGAAGAATGAAGGCAAGGAAGAATGGAACGGTTGTTACTGTCAGTTCAAATGCGGGCAGCATGCCGAGGGCTTCTATGGGTGCATATGCCGCATCCAAAGCGGCAGCTACAATGTTTACGAAATGTCTGGCTCTTGAAATGGCTGAGTATAATGTCCGCTGTAATATCGTCTCCCCAGGATCGACCGATACCGATATGCAGCGACAATTATGGAGTGAGGGAAAAGGAGCCGAAGCTGCAATTGCAGGTTCCCCGGAAGTATATAAAGTGGGGATTCCCCTAGGAAAGATAGCCGTTCCTGAAGAAATTGCTGAAGCTGTTCTTTTTCTGGCATCGGAGAAGGCAAGCCATATCACGATGAATAATATTGTCGTAGATGGCGGAGCTACACTGGGAGTACAGTAATAATACCCATATGATAAGTGGAGGGATGGAAATGGCAGTTCATGAAATCGGAAAAAGCATGAATTTATTTAATCAATATACAGAAGGAGATGTGTTTTTAGCTTCTCCTGGCAAAACCCTTCTGGGTGAAGGCACGCTTGCTGTCTTGAATGAAGAAGAGCAAAAAGGAATGAAAGTTGAGGAAAAGGTATACCGCCTAATTGAAATAGCGAAGGAAAAAGGCAGCACCAATCCGGTTGTAGCTGGCGCCATTCCTTTTGACATCAGCAAGCCGGCAAAATTAATGGTTCCGCTGCATTCTTATTTCGATGAGACGAAACAGCCAAAAATTGAGGAAGAGGCAGGCATTATGACGAATCATTTCAGTATTGTACCTGTCCCGGGAGAGGCGGTATTTGAGAAAGGTGTCTCGACATGTGTGGAGTACATAAAAGCAGGAATTTTGAAAAAAGCGGTGCTTGGCAGAACGCTGCTTGTCCATCAGGATGAGCCTGTCCGTATTCAGCCATTGCTGGGAAGACTGTTAGATGCAAATCCCTCAGGATACACCTTTGCAATTCCTATACAAAACGAAGGGGAGCCTCAGAAAACATTGATTGGAGCAAGTCCTGAGCTGCTTGTCTCCAAAAAGGGAACAACTCTGCATGCCAATCCGCTGGCAGGCTCAAGGCCAAGAAGCAATGATCCGGCTGAAGACCGCAGAAGGGCTGAGGAATTGCTTGTTTCTGAAAAGGACCTGTATGAGCACTCAGTCGTGGTTCAAGCTGTCGAAGCCGCCCTTGAGCCGCTGTCCCGTTCTTTGCATGTGCCAGATAATCCGTCCGTGATTGCGACAGAAACAATGTGGCACCTGTCAACTGAAATTACAGGCGAAATCCTGAACGCTGATGTTCATTCGATTGACTTGGCTGCAGCCCTCCATCCAACTCCTGCCGTGTGCGGTACACCTGTTAATCAAGCGTTTCGGTTCATTAAAGAGATTGAGCCTTTTGACCGCGGCTTTTTTACCGGCATGATTGGCTGGAGTGATGAAAACGGAGACGGTGAATGGGCTGTAACGATCCGATGTGCTGAGGCCGAAGGGAATACCCTGCGTTTGTTTGCCGGTGCCGGAATCGTCGGAGATTCCCAACCAGAAGAAGAAAGGAAAGAGACCGGAGCAAAATTCCAAACGATGCTCCAGGCATTGGGTCTGGGTTCTTCTGAAGAAAGGGAGGAAAAAACATGTTGACTGGCTGTACACCATGGCCTGCTGATTTAGCGGGTTTTTACAGAGATACAGGCTGCTGGAGAGGAGAAACATTTGGCGGATTTTTGGCCGAACGTGCCAAGAAGCTTCAGGATAAAATTGCTGTGAAGGATTCTGTCAAAACTCTCACTTATAAAGAGCTGAATGCTAATGCCGACAGACTGGCCTCAGGGTTCAGAAAACTCGGAATTGAAAGAAATGACAGAGTCGTTGTCCAGCTTCCAAATATTACGGAATTTTTCGAAGTATGCTTTGCCTTATTTCGACTGGGAGCTTTGCCGGTGTTTTCCCTGCCGCTTCACAGGAAATCTGAAATCACTTATTTCTGTGAATTTACGGAAGCGAAAGCATATATCATATCGGATCACTATGATGCCTATGATTACCGGACTCTTGCCAGAGAGGTAATGGCCGCAGGAACTGGTTTACAGCATGTCATTGTTGCCGGGGAAAGCGAAGAATTCATCTCTCTTGCAGAGTGCTATAGCAATCGGGAGCCATTGCCTGAGATCTCCCCTGGTGACTTAGCCTTTTTTCAGCTGTCAGGAGGAAGTACAGGCCTTCCGAAGCTGATTCCGAGGACGCATGATGAATACATTTACAGCTTAAGAAGAAGTACGGAAGTTTGCCGGCTGGGTGAAGAGACCGTTTATCTGGCAGCTTTGCCTGTTGCCCACAATTTTCCGATGAGTTCTCCCGGCGTTTTTGGCGTGCTGTATGCGGGGGGAGAAGTGATTCTTGCCCAAAATGGAAGCCCTGACGAGACGTTTCCTCTTATCGAAAGCAAGAGGGTAACGATTACTTCGCTTGTCCCTCCGCTGGCACTGATTTGGCTGGAAGCCGTGAAAAGCCGGCGGCATGATTTTTCAAGTCTTCAGGTTCTTCAGGTTGGCGGTTCCAAATTCAGTGCGGAAGCTGCAAGAAAGGTAAGACCGGCGTTTGGATGTACGCTTCAGCAAGTATTTGGCATGGCTGAAGGACTGGTAAATTACACAAGACTTGATGATCCGGAAGAAGTGATCATTGAAACTCAAGGAAGGCCGATGTCGCCATTTGATGAAGTGATCATTGTCGATGACGAAGACCTTGAAGTGCCTGTCGGGACAGTCGGCCATCTTCTGACAAAAGGCCCTTATACCATTCAAGGCTATTATAAAGCGCCGGAGCACAATCTTAAAGCCTTTACGAAAGACGGTTTTTACCGAACCGGTGACATGGTCCGGCTTACAGAGGAAGGAAATCTTGTTGTGGAGGGCCGGGATAAAGACCAAATTAACAGGGGCGGAGAAAAGATAGCGGCTGAAGAAGTGGAAAATCATTTACTTGCCTGTGAAGCTGTCCATGATGCAGCAGTCGTAGCGATGCCGGATGCCTTTTTGGGCGAAAGGTCCTGTGCCTATATAATCGCCAGAACAGAAGAAGTATCAGTTTCGGAATTAAAACAATTTCTGCGAAACAGGGGGATCGCTTCCTTCAAAATACCGGACCGTATTGAATTTGTTCAATCATTTCCATATACGGCGCTTGGAAAAGTAAGCAAGAAAGAACTGAGAAAAATGATCGCAGAAAAGCTTAATGGCAGCAATAAAGTCAGTCTATAAAATATCAAAAAAGAGGAGCGTGTTTTCAAAATGTCTATTCCATCTATTCCAACATATTCAATGCCGCAAGAACTTCCGCAAAACAAGGTTTCCTGGAAGCCCGATCCTAAAAGATCCGTACTGCTTATTCACGATATGCAGGAGTATTTTTTAAAGGTATTCAACAGGGAGACATCTCCGGCAGCTGATTTAATCAGCAATATTCAGAAGATAAAAGAAGAATGTGAAAAGAAGGGAATCCCGGTGATTTATACGGCTCAGCCAGGTTCTCAGAAGCAGGAAGACCGGGCGTTGCTGACGGATTTTTGGGGACCGGGGCTTGCTGATGATGAAGCGCTTACGAAAATTGTGGATGAATTATCTCCGAAAAGGGCTGATACAGTACTGACAAAATGGAGATACAGCGCGTTTAAGAAATCTAACCTGCTGGACATCATGCAGCAGCAGGGAAGGGACCAGCTGATCATCTGCGGAGTTTATGCCCATATTGGCTGTTTGGTGACTGCCTGTGAAGCATTTATGTATGATATTCAGCCATTTATTGTCGGTGATGCCGTTGCAGATTTCTCTTATGAGCATCATGTGAAAGCCCTTGAGTATGCCGCAGAGCGCTGTGCCAGTGCCATTTCGGCAGAAGGACTGATATATGCCATTCAGGGAGAGTCTTCCACTCAAACTTTCAGAAAACAGGTCGCTGAATTATTGGAAATCAATCCGGAAGAATTTTCAGATGATGAGAACTTAGTAGACCGGGGAATGGATTCCATACGTTTAATGACATTAGCAGAAGAGTGGCGTTCCATAGGCAAAAATGTGACCTTCATGAAACTCGCGGAAGAGCCGACCTGGAACAGCTGGAGAGAACTGTTAGAAGAACAATCCGAAGAAGTGTATTCCGGTTAAAGAAAGGAGGGATTTTAAATGGATGCAGATACCCGCATGCCATTGTCGCATGCTCAGGAAGGAATCTGGTTTGCTCAAAAACTGTCACCGGCCAGCCCGTTCTATAACACGGGAGAATTCATAGAAATCACAGGGGATTTGAACATCCCCTTTTTTAAAGAGGCTTTGAGCCAAGCTTTATTGGAAGCGGAAACTCTTCATTACCGATTTGGAGAGGACGAAAAGGGTCCATGGCAAAGGATGGAAAAACCTAAAGAAGTCATGGTTCCGTATATGGATATCAGTAAGGAGGCGGAGCCGAAAGAAACGGCTGTGCGGTGGATGCAGCAGGATATTGCCCAGCCTATTAATTTGAAAAACGGTCCGCTGTACAGACAGGCTCTTATCAAAATAGCGCCAGATCATTTTTTTTGGTATCAGCGCATTCACCATATTGCGATGGATGCCTATGGCTTTTCTTTATTAACCGGAAGGGTTGCAGATCTTTATACAGCATTCGTGAAAAAGCAATCGGCGAAGAATCGGCCATTTCCTTCCTTTAGGAAAGTCTTGGAAGAAGACAGCCAATATCGCCAATCAGGAAAATTTGAAGCTGATAGGGTTTTTTGGAAGAAAAAAATGGAGAATCGTAATGGCGCTGTCAGTCTTGCAGAAAAGACAGCCGCACCATCAGACTCTTTTATTCAGGAAACGAACTATTTGAATCAGTCTGCTGCTGATCGAATTAAAAAATCCGCAAGAAAGAGGAAAAACGGATGGCCGGATGTAATCGCAGCAGCTATTGCGATTTATATTCACCGTCTCACCGGCTCAGAGGAAGTTACGCTTGGTCTCCCCATGATGGGCAGGCTTGGAACGGCTGCTGTCAATATTCCCTGCACCCGGATGAACATATTGCCGCTCCGGATTCAGCTTAGTCCCGAGCTCACCTTTTGGCAGACAGTGGAACGGGTCTCTAAAGAAGTAAAAGAAATCAGCAGCCACCAATTATACAGACAGGAAGAATTGCGGCGCGACCTGAAATTATTCAAGGATAACCAGCCATTGTTTGGTCCTCAGGTAAATGTCATGCCATTTTCCTATAATCCAGATTTTGGCCATGCCAAAGCTGTCACACACAAACTTTCTACGGGACCGGTAGATGATTTCACAGTCAATGTATATGAGCAGTCAGCTGGCGAGGGGACTAGATTTGATATTGAGGCAAATCCGGCCCTTTATCGCCAAGAAGAAATTCTTCACCATGCGAAAAGAATCATGTCCATGCTGGAAAAGATAGCTGATCAAGATTCAGACTTCCTTATCAGCCATTTAAACCTGCTTTCAGAGGAAGAAGAGACATCTCTCTTAGATGCTTGGAATCAAACTTCTGTTGAGTCTGAAATGCTGAGTGTGCCTGAACTGATAGAAAAACAGGCAAACACAGATCCAGACAGAATCGCGCTGGTTTCCAATAAGAAGGTTTATACATATGGAGAATTAAGAGAAAAGTCTGAGAAATTAGCAAATGTACTGAGCAAATACGGAATGGGCAGGGATAAATTTGCTGCGATCGCAATGGAAAGGTCAGCGGATATGGTACTTGCCATGCTCGCGGTCTGGAAAACAGGCGGTGCCTATCTCCCGATTGATCCTTCTTACCCGGCAGAACGGATTCAATATATGCTGGATGATGCTAAACCGGCCTGTCTGCTGACGGACTGCGCTACTGAGGGAGAACTCCTTCTCCCGGCGGATTGCCACAAAATTATTGTCGATGATCCTGAACTTCTTAGCCAGATGGAAAACTGCAGTCCTTTTTTAATAGAAAGAAATCATTCCCTGCTTGATCCGGCCTATATGATCTATACATCCGGATCAACCGGAAGACCAAAAGGTGTCGTAATTCCTATGCAGGCATTAGGCAATTTCCTGCTGTTTATGAAACATCATTTCTCTGTCAATAAAGAGGACCGGCTGCTGGCAGTCACAACGATAGCCTTTGATATTTCCGGATTGGAATTATTCCTGCCGATTATAAGCGGTGCATCCTGTGTGATTGCGGAGAAAGAAACCGCACAAAATCCTGCAGGATTGAAAGAAGAAATTGTCCGAAATGGAATTACCATCATGCAGGCGACCCCTGTTCATTGGCAGATGATCCTTTCTTATGACGCATCCATTCTTTGCGGACTTAAAGTACTGGCTGGGGGAGAAGCTCTGCCAGTACAGCTTGGAAAAGGCTTGATAGAGGCAGGAGCCAAAGTAACCAATTTATATGGTCCGACGGAAACAACAATCTGGTCCACCCTGTATGAATTGCAGCCTGAAGAAAATCGTGTTCCGCCAATTGGCCGTCCGATTTGGAATACACAGGCTTATGTCCTGGATGGCAGCCTGATGCCGGTTCCTCCAGATGTTCCGGGCGAACTGTATATTGCAGGAACTGGGGTAGCAAGAGGCTATTTCGCAAGACCTTGGCTCACTGCTGAAAGATTTGTAGCTAACCCATTCGGACCGCCGGGAAGCAGGATGTACAGAACAGGAGATGTGGTGAAATGGAATCATGATGGCATTCTTCAATACATCAGCCGGGCTGATCATCAGGTTAAAGTCCGGGGACACCGGATTGAGCTTGGTGAAGTGGAAGCAGTCCTGGAAAAACATCCAGAAATTCATATTGCCAGAGTCATTGTGAGAGAAGACTCGCCTGGAGATCAGCGATTAACGGCTTATATCGTACCAGTAAAAGGGGCGAAGCCTGCATTAATGGATCTGCGTCATTTTGCCGGGCGAAGCCTGCCTGAATATATGCTGCCTTCCGCTTTTGTTTTCGTGGAAAAACTTCCGCTTACACCAAATGGGAAATTAGACAGAAAGAGTCTGCCGGTACCAGAGAACCCGCCGCTGTCGAAAGAAGGTGCGCCGGGAAGCCCTGAGGAGGAAATATTGGCAGAATTGTTCAAGGAAGTTTTGGGTGTACAGGATATAGGCATCGAAGATCATTTCTTTGATCTCGGCGGCCATTCTTTATTGGCCTCTATCCTTATTCTTCGTATACGGGATTCTTTAGGCACAGAATTGGCAATGGGGGATATCTTTGAATCACCAACTGTCGCAGGGCTTGCCAAAAAACTGAAAGAAAAAGGCGGACGTTCTGGTCTGCCTCTTGTCCCGATGGAAAAGCCGGCAGAGATTCCGCTGTCCTTTGCTCAGGCGAGACTTTGGTTTTTAGACCAGCTTGAAGGCCCAAGCCCGGTTTATAACATCCCACTGGTCATCAGGGTACCCGGCCGGTTTATCCAGTCTGCTTTGCAAACCGCATTAAAAGATACAGTGAATCGGCATGACTCTTTACGGACTGTATTTAAAAAAACGAATGGTTCGCCGCGTCAGGTCATTTTAGGAGAACCGTATAAGCCGTCTCTTCGTGTATCAGAAGTAAGCAGCGATGATTTGGAAGATAAGCTTTTGGCTGCTATCCAATATTCATTTGATCTGAAAGAGGAGCCTCCATTTAAGGCTGAGCTCTTTGTTGGTGAACGAGAAAGCGTATTGCTTTTATTGCTTCATCATATCATTGGGGATGGCTGGTCACTGAATACATTGGCAGGAGACTTGGCGAAAGCTTATTCAGCGAGATTAGCCGGTCAGAACCCGGACTTTATACCATTGCCTGTTCAGTATACGGACTATACGCTATGGCAGAAAAAAATGCTTGGAAACGAAGAAGACATGAACAGTGTCATGCATAATCAGCTTCAATACTGGAAACAAAGACTTGCCGGGTTGCCGGAGGAAATGGAATTGCCTTATGATTATCCGCGTCAGGCAGTGTCCAGTTCACAGGGGGAATCTATTCCATTTCGAATTGAGCCTGATTTATTAGACAAGCTGAAAAGACTGGCCCGCGATGAGGATATAACTTTATTTATGGTTCTGCAGTCTGCTCTGGCTGTTTTATTCACTAAGATTGGAGCGGGGAATGACATTCCGATTGGAAGTCCGATTGCCGGCCGCTCAGAGGCAGAATTGCATGCAATGGTTGGGTTATTTGTTAACACGCTGGTACTGAGGACAGATACATCTGGGAATCCCAGCTTTAAGGATTTAATTGCAAGAGTAAAGAAGGTAAATTTGGAAGCTTATGATCATCAGGATCTGCCTTTTGAGCGTCTGGTAGAAGCGATAAATCCCCAAAGACTGCAGTCCAGACATCCTTTATTCCAGATCATGCTGTCTATGCAGAATGCGCCGGAGCCTGTATTTGAAGTTGACGGGATAAGCAGTGTTGAAGTGAAGGCCACTGGCACGTCAAAATTTGATCTTACTTTTGAATTGGCTGAAGCAGCCGGCGGCAGCACAGTATTCCTGCAAGGACAGGCTGAATTTCGGACTGATTTGTTCGAAAGGGAGAGTGTTCAAGTCTTGACCGATCGATGGATTCGTTTATTGGAACAGGCCGTAAATGAGCCGGAACAGGCGATAGGCGGTATGGATATCCTATCCGCAGAAGAGAAAGAGTCACTGCTATTACGAAACAAGAAATCACGGAAAGTAACCGAGCCTGTTACACTGCCGGCCATATTTGAGGAACAGGCAAATATTCGCCCGGATGCTATTGCCGTTGTATGTGAAACCGAATCAATACGTTATGGAGATCTGGAACGAAGATCTAATCAACTGGCGAGATATTTAATCAAAAGAGGAGCCGGCCCCGAACGTTTTGTAGCTTTGGCCTTAAACCGATCAATCGATATGATTGTCAGCCTTCTGGCAGTATTAAAAGCGGGAGCCGCTTATGTACCGGTTGATCCGGATTATCCGCAAGAAAGGATTCGGTATATCCTGAAAGACTCCAAACCTTCCTGCATTCTTACAGACCGGAAATCAGGACATACCATTAATGGGAAAGCTGAGGCAGAAGTTCTTGTTATAGATGGAGATTTTAAAGAGTGGGAACAAGAACAAAGTGAACCGATATGTGACAGTGAACGGCTGCAGCCGCTATCCCCTTTTCATGCGGCTTATGTCATTTATACATCGGGCTCAACGGGAGTGCCAAAAGGAGTCATTGTATCGCACCATAATGCAGTAAGGCTGTTCACTGCCACAGAAAATTGTTTTTCTTTCAGTTCGGATGATGTCTGGACGATGTTCCATTCCTATGCGTTTGACTTTTCTGTGTGGGAAATCTGGGGGCCTCTTCTTCACGGAGGAAAGCTGGTCATTGTCCCTCATGCAATCAGCAGGTCACCAGGAGAATTTCTGCAGCTGCTTACAGAGGAAGGAGTAACCGTTCTGAATCAGACTCCGTCAGCTTTTTATCAGCTGATGCAGGCAGAAAAGGAAAAACCGGATCTTTCGGCCAATCTTGCTTTAAAGTTTATTATTTTTGGCGGAGAGGCTCTGGAATTAGAGCGCCTTCATGAATGGTATGACCGCCATGGGGAGGAACAGACAAAGCTGATCAATATGTATGGCATAACAGAGACTACAGTCCATGTCAGCTATTTGGAACTATCGCGGGAGCTTTTATCCTTGCAGGCTAACAGTCTTATAGGCTGTGAAATAGAGGATCTTGCCATTTATATTTTAGACGATTGCTTACAGCCGCTGCCCGCTGGTGTCACTGGGGAAATGTATGTGGCAGGAGAAGGACTTGCACGGGGATATCTTGGCCGGTCCGCCTTAACTGCAGAAAGGTTTGTGGCTAATCCATTTGGTCCTCCTGGAAGCAGAATGTACAGAACAGGTGATTTAGCCCGGTTTACGAAAGATGGTAATTTGGATTATATCGGGCGTTCGGATCACCAGGTTAAGATCCGCGGCTTCCGGATTGAATTAGGGGAAGTCAATGCAGTGCTTGTCCAGCATCCTTTTATCACACAGTCTGCAGTTATTGCACGAGACATTCAGGGGGATAAAAGGCTCGCTGCTTATTATGTGGAAGAACAAGAAACAGATATGCGCGAAATACGGCAGTACTTACAGTCTAAGCTGCCGGACTATATGGTTCCCTCTGTGTTTATGAAAGTGGATGAAATCCCGCTTACTCCGCATGGCAAACTTGATGTCAAGGCACTTCCGGAACCTGAATTCACAACACACGGCGGAACAGGAAGAGGACCGCGTACTCCTCAGGAAGAAATGCTCTGTGATTTATTCGTTGAGATCCTGAATCTCTCTGCTGTAGGAATCGAGGACAGCTTTTTCGATCTCGGCGGCCATTCCTTGTTAGCGGTGCAATTAATGAGCAGAATGAAAGAGATGTTCGGCGTGGAGCTTGGAATTGGCATTTTGTTCGAAGCACCGACTGTTGCCGGCCTTGCACAAGCGATACATTCAGGCAGTCAAGAGAATTCCCTTCAAGTGTTACTGCCGCTTCGAAAAAGTGGAGAGGAGGCTCCTTTATTCTGTGTTCATCCGGCAGGGGGACTCAGCTGGTGCTATGCCGGTCTTATGTCTTCACTCGGAAGCAGCCGTCCGATTTACGGTTTACAGGCGAGAGGCATTGGCAAGGATGAACAAAAACCTGCTTCCCTTGAAGAAATGGCAGCAGATTATATTGAACAAATGATGAAAATCCAGCCATCCGGCCCTTATAATCTGCTGGGATGGTCACTTGGAGGAAACGTCGTTCAGGCGATGGCAGCCCGGCTCCAGCAAATGGGCGAAAAGACAGGACTGGTGGTGATGCTCGATTCTTATCCAAATCATTTTCTTCCATTGGAATCCAGCCAAGATGAACAGGATGCGCTGATTGCATTGCTGGCACTGGGAGGATATGATCCAGAGACCATCGGAGACGGTCCTCTCGATTTAGATTCGGCTGTTGACATTTTGCGCAGAGATGGCAGCGCATTGGCAAGCCTGGACAAACAAGTCATTATGAATTTAAAAGAGACATATGAAAATTCCATTAGAATAATGAGTGAACATGAACCAAAGGTGTTTACCGGTGATGTGTTATTCTTCCGGTCAACGATTCTGCCGGAATGGTTCAGTCCAATCGATCCGATGACATGGAAACAGTATATAAAGGGAAGCATCGAACAGATTGATATTGACTGCAGACATAAAGATATGTGCCAGCCGGAGCCTCTCGCGGAAATAGGGGAAATAGTCGCTGGGAAATTAGACAAACGGCAATTAAAGCAAACAGAACTTATGTAGGAAGGGAAGGAAACAGAATGACAAATCCTTTTGAAAACGAAGACAGTTTATTCTTAGTGTTAATGAATGAGGAAGGGCAGTATTCCCTTTGGCCCGCCTTCCTGGACGTACCTGCAGGCTGGGTGAAAAAATTTGGACAAAGCAGCAGAGTGCTGTGCCAGCAATATATAGAGTCCAATTGGAGGGATATGAGGCCTGCCAGCATTAAAGAGGAACTGGCAGCAAGTAACAAGTAGATTGACAGGAGGCTTTTAGAGCTTTGGGTTTGCCCTTCTGTGTCTAGGAAGGGCAAATCCGCTAAAAGTAAAAAGTCTGTATCAAAGGAGTTATTAAAAGGAACAGCTGAACGGAGTTGAAATATATTGTGCCAGGTATACGCCTGCCGATTGCCTGAGCAAAGAGAGTCTTGGCTTTTGGATGAGATGCTGAAGCATTTGCCTTTCAGCAGGCAAAACAGAATCCGCCGCTTGCATCATCTTGATGATGCATTCAGGTCAGCAACTGGCAATCTTCTTCTAAGGTATTTGATTCAAAACAACTATGGGCTTCATCCAGAACAGATATCATTTGGAACAAATAAATATGGAAAGCCAAAGATGGAAGGTCCTTCTTCCATTGCATTTAACCTTTCCCATTCCGGGGATTGGGCGGTGTGCGCCATCGGGAAGGAGGAAGTAGGCATCGATATTGAAAAGGAGAATCTTTTTCCTCAGAATCTCGCCAAAAGCATCTTTAGCGAAGAGGAACGGTCTGACTGCCGTAATCAAGAACTGTATGGTCTGTGGACCATTAAAGAAAGCTATTTAAAGGCGGTAGGTACTGGGTTACTTCATCCTATGCAGTCTTTCTTTATCCAAAGGGGGCAGTCTGGCGAAATAAAATTGGCTGATGCTGAAACAAAGATGGTGATGGAGGAAGCTATATGCCGGCAGTATGAAATTGAAGGCGGCTATCAGATGGCTGTTTGCTCGATCAGCGGCTGTCCGGAGCGGGATGTCATCCACATTTCATGCTCGGATATCATGGAATCTTTGAAATATAGCTGAAAGAAAGAGACTGATATAGAAACAGAAAATGAACAGGCGAGAGTGTCTGCACGCTCAAGCTGTACAGAGGAAAGCGCTTCTGAAATGGAATACCATGCAGCAAAGATATCAAATTTCTCAGTGGGAAATTTGATATCTTTTATTTTGGCCTAAAAGATAAGGGCTGAAGGGGAAGGTTCCAATCATCAAAAAGGAAACAGCTGATTGGAGGAAGGAAAAAAGCAAAGGCTGAAGAATATCAACAGGCAAGAGGATGCTGCGGTGAGAGAAAACATACATGGGGTATTTATTTTTACTGGCGGAGGGAAGAAATTAACGTGCCGTACATATCATTAGAATGAAGCCTATTTACAAAGGGGGAGTATGCCGAATGGGGCATTCGTCATTGATTAAGCCTGTTCTGGATGGGAAATTGCCGGTTGTTAGCCATGGCAAAGGCATTTATTTATATGATCTATCAGGCAAACAATATTTGGATGCCTGTTCAGGGGCAGTGACGGCGAATATCGGCCATGGCGTTCCGGAGATCCTGCAGTCGATTACAGAACAGGCATCAAAGGTTTCATTTGTTTACCGATCCCAATTTACGAGCGAAGCCGCAGAAAAATTGGCTGAAAAACTTTCAGAGGTGACGGGAGGGAGACTTTGCAACAGTTTCTTTGTTAACAGCGGTTCAGAGGCGACAGAAACAGCGATGAAGATCGCCATTCAGCATTGGCAGGAAAAAGGAAGAATCCAAAAACAGAGAATCATTTCAAGGTGGATGAGCTACCATGGCATTACACTCGGAGCTCTTTCCATGTCCGGTCATCCGTTAAGAAGAGAACGTTTTAGTCAATTGCTTGAACCTTATCCAGTCCTGTCTCCCCCTTATGTGTACCGAAATGGAGAAAAAAGTGCAGAGGATTATGCTGCAGAATTTGAAACGGCTGTCCGGAGACTCGGGGCTGAAACAATAGCAGCTTTCATTGCGGAGCCGGTGATTGGAGCAGCTGGGGCTGCAATCGTCCCCCCAGATGGCTATTTTCATAGAATGAAAGAGGTTTGCGACCAGTATGAAATCCTCTTTATTGCCGATGAGGTCATGACAGGTATTGGCAGAACTGGCACAATGCTTGCATGTGAACATTGGCAGGCTGAGCCGGATATCGTGACACTTGGCAAGGGGATGAGCGGCGGTTATACACCGATTGGAGCCGCCATCATGACAGAACGGGTATTGGAGCCGATCCGGAACGGAAGCTCTGCTATTATCGGAGGCCATACTTTGAGTGCAAATCCGCTTTCCTGTGCAGCAGCATTGGCAGTCATTGAATATGTAGAATCGCATAATCTTGCTGATAATGCCCGGAAAATGGGCGATTATCTTATGGAGGAATTAAAGCGGATTGCGAAAGCTTCAGTGTATATCGGTGATGTCAGAGGAAAAGGGCTTCTGATCGGGCTTGAACTTGTCGAGGACAAACCGGCAAAGAAACCATTCCCAAGTAAGGCAGACCCGGTGAACCGGCTGATAAAAGCAGGGATGGAAGAAGGAATTGTTTTGTACCCATCAGCTGCCGGAGCAGATGGGATTTCTGGTGCTGGCCTGATTATAGCCCCGCCGCTGACCATTGCTAAGGAAGAGTGTGATGAGCTGCTCAGCAGGTTTGAAAAGGCTTTGAAAAACTGGCAGCAGGAGATGCTTACATTATCTGACGACGGAGGTGAAGGCCATGCAGAACAGGTTTAATAAAATAACCGCATTCCAAAATGTAAAACCGCTGTTTCAAGATGGTCAAACGATAGCGTTCGGCGGATTTGGCGGGATTGGGACTCCGCCCGGGCTGGTGAAACTGATTTTACAAACTGGCATAAAGGATTTAACCCTTATCGGAAACGACACAGGGTTTCCTGACATAGGAATAGGTCAGGTTGTCACGGAAAAAAGGGCTAAAAAGTTGATTGTGTCCCATATCGGTTCTAATCCGAATGCTGGACTGTACATGACGAATGGTGAATTGGAGGTGGAATTTTCTCCACAAGGGACGCTTGCGGAAAGATTAAGGGCCGGCGGGATGGGGCTTGGCGGGATTTTGACGGATATTGGTTCAGAGGCGGATATCGTAAGACGCAATAAGCAAACGGTTGTCATAGATGAAAAAGAGTATTTGGTTGAACCGGCTTTAACGGCCGATCTTGCCATTGTCTATGCTGATAAAGCGGATGAGTATGGAAATTTGGTCTTTGATAAAAGCGCCCGCAATACAAATCCACTGGCTGCTATGGCCGGCAGGAAGACGATTGTAGAAACACGTGAAATCGTGCCGATTGGCTCTCTTGACCCTGAAGAAATCATTACGCCGGGAGCTTTCGTTGATCATATTATTCTCTCAGAAGGGGTGGATTGGAAATGGGTCTGGGAAGAGAAGGAAGAAATAAGCTAGCCAAAAGGGCTGCTGAAGAAATCGAAAATGGGATGCTTGTAAATTTAGGCATTGGAATTCCGTCCCTTGTGCCTGATCATCTTCCGTCTGGGCATACTGTCATGTTTCATGCCGAAAATGGCATTGTCGGCATGGGACCGACACCGAAAAAAGGGGGGGAGGATCCGCATCTCTGCAATGCAGGGGGGTATCCGGTCACTCTTCAGGAAGGCGCCTCCTATTGTGACAGTACCACCGCCTTTGGCATGATACGGCGAGGATGCGTGGATATCACGATTCTTGGTGCCCTCCAGGTCAGTGAAAGGGGCGATTTGGCCAATTGGATTGTCCCCGGGAAAAGGGTGCCGGGGATGGGAGGGGCAATGGAATTAGCTGCCAAAGCGAGAAAGGTCATTGTCCTAATGAATCATTGTGATAAGGAGGACCGCCCGAAACTTGTGAAATCCTGTACCCTTCCCTTGACCGCATCTGGATGTGTACATATGATCATGACGGAACTAGGTGTTTTTTCTGTGACTGATCAAGGATTGGTATTGACGGATCGGGATGAGGAAACAAGCATTGAAGAGATTCAGAATCGGACTGAAGCCGACTTTCGCATAAGTGAGCAGCTAAAAATCTGGAAGGAGTGAGCCGATGAACCAGCTTGAAAAAAGAACGAAAGACTGGATTGCGGAAAATAAGCAAGTAGGTGTGAAATTGCTTCAAAATATGATTCAAGCGGAAAGTCTGCGTGGAAATGAAGCAGCTGCCCAAGAAATTGTAGCAAGAAAATGCCGGGAGATTGGCTTTGATGTGGATTTATGGGAAATCGGGGATGAAGAGCTGCTTCATCATCCTCAATTTCATTGTGACCGTGAAGACTTCAGCGGAAATCCTAATCTGGCTGCTGTCAAAAAAGGGACAGGGGGAGGAAACTCGCTGATTTTGAATGGGCATATCGATGTCGTGCCTGAGGGAAACAGGGATGACTGGACACTGGATCCTTTTTCAGGAGTTGTAAAGGAAGGCAAGGTTTTCGGACGGGGAGCAACGGATATGAAAGGAGGAAATGCGGCTTTGCTGCTTGCTATGCAAGCCATCTCCGCACTTGGCATCCAACTGCAGGGAGATTTGATTTTTCAGAGTGTTATAGAGGAGGAAAGCGGCGGAGCCGGTACCTTAGCCGCTGTTTTAAGAGGTTACAAGGCGGATGGTGCCATTATTCCTGAACCTACAAATATGAAACTCTTTCCTCTTCAACAAGGTTCGATGTGGTTCAGGCTCACTGTAAAAGGGAAATCCGCCCACGGGGGAACGAGATACGAAGGAGTCAATGCCATTGATCAGGCTGCCATTGTGATCAAAGAGATTAGGAACCTGGAAACCCGCAGAAATGCAGAATTAAAAAATCACCCACTTTATCAAACCGTTCCGATTCCAGTACCGATTAATATCGGGAAGATGTCGAGCGGCACCTGGCCTTCCTCCGTTCCGGACAAAGCCGTATTGGAGGGAAGGTTTGGGATTGCTCCAAATGAAACGCCTGAAGCTGCACAAAAGTGTTTGGAGGATCTGATATCTGCTTTGAATTCAGGGAGCTTCAGTGAGTTTCCCGTTGAATTAGAGTGGTTTGGAGCACGCTGGCTTCCCGGTCAGCTGGAGCTGGACCATCCGCTGATGACAGCTTTGTCAACATCCTATTCCAATGTAATGGGGACGTCACCTGTGATAGAGGCTTCCCCTTGGGGAACAGACGGCGGCTATCTGTCAGCCGTCGGAGGGATACCAGTCGTTGTTTTTGGTCCGGGAGAAACCAAAATGGCTCATGATGCAGATGAATACATTGAGATTGACAGAATGATAGAGGCAGCAAAAGTCATCGCTGTTACCATATTAAGATGGTGCGGGGTCGATGAAGCAGTGACACGTAAAACTGCTATAATACGTGATTAATAAGAAAGCAGGCGATATGGTGGAAGACTTAATCGAAAAAAATATTCAAAAAGAGGGATACCGTCTTCATTTAACAGTTGATCCGTTTAATAAACGGGTCAGGGTCGAAGATTATCTAGGACATTTTGAAAGCTGCATGAGGGAAGCCCTGTCAGCGGCTAAGGAAATTTCAGCGGAAAAACTCATATTCAAAGCAAGAAAAGAAGATTCTGCCGCTTTGCTGGAGCATGGATTTGTATTTGAAGCTTTAATCAGGCGTTTCTATCTCGGCAGTGACTGCTTTTTTTGGGCAAAATACTTTCGTGATGAGCGGAGGGCAAGCAGCCGCTGGGTAAAAGAGGATGACCTGCTTGTCTCTGTTAAGAAAGTCCAGGTTGGAATGATAAAAGAGAAGGTGCCTTCTTCCTATATATTGCGGAAAGTAGAAAAGGGGGATGCTGAAAAACTGGCACAATTATATAAGAAGGTTTTTCAAGTATATCCGACACCAATGAACCAGCCGGATTATATAAGAAAGTGCATGGAGAAAGGAACGGTTTTCTTTGTCTATATGCATAAAGGGGAAATTGTCAGTGCTGCCTCAGCAGAAATAGACAGTTTCTACAGGAATGCGGAGATCACAGATTGTGCAACACTGCCGGAACATCGGCAGTTTGGTTTAATGAAACATGTAATCACTGAACTGGAACAGTACTTGACCAGCCATGGGATTTTTTGTTTATATTCAATCGCCAGGGCGCTTTCTTTCGGCATGAATGCCGCCCTCCATCAGCTAGGATTTCAATATGCCGGCAGACTGGCTAATAACTGTAATATTTTTGATAAACTGGAGGACATGAATATGTGGGTGAAGAATGGATCCTAGCTGCCTGATTTCCGGCAGAAAGAAGAGGGGGATCAAATTTGGTATTTTTCGATACAAAAGAAGTTCTTGAAGCTATTTTGGAAAGCATTGATGAAGGCATTCATGTCGTTGATCTTGAGGGAAAGACGATCTTTTATAATAAAATTGCAGCAAATCGCGACGGAATGAAGGTAAAGGAAGTTCTCGGGAAACCGCTGCTTCATGTCTTTCCATCACTGAGCAGGCAGACATCCACCTTACTGGAGGTTATTCGGACAGGAAAACCAGTTTTTCAAAAGGAACAGGTTTATACAAATATTCATGGTAAAAAAATTGAGACTGTTAATACAACGCTTCCCATACATGTACAGGGCAGATTAATTGGAGCTGTGGAGGTTGCGAAAGATTATTCCAGCTTAAAGCGTCTGTCAGAACGTCTTCTGGATCTTGAATCAAGGGCACAGAAACGAACGAAAGCGAGAGCCTCAAATGGAACCGCTTTTCAGTTTGAAGATATATTAACCGCAAATGACAGGATGAAACAGCTGATTCGGCAAGGGAAACGGGCGGCACAATCTTCTTCTTCCATTTTAGTTTACGGGGAGAGCGGTTCAGGCAAGGAATTATTTGTACAAAGCATTCACAATGCTTCAAGGAGAAGGGATCATCCATTCATTGCCCAGAATTGTGCGGCTCTTCCGGATTCTTTGCTGGAATCTCTTTTGTTCGGAACGGCTAAAGGGAGTTATACAGGGGCTGTAGAAAGGGCAGGGCTTTTTGAATTGGCAAATGGAGGCACGCTGTTCCTTGATGAATTGCAATCAATGCCTATGGATCTTCAGGCAAAGCTCCTTCGGGTCCTTGAAGATGGGATGGTTCGCAGAATTGGTGCAACCTCCAGCAGATTTGTCGATGTACGCATCATGACGGCTATGAATATAGAACCTAACACAGCTCTTAAAGAGGAAAGGCTTCGGCCGGATCTCTATTACCGGCTGAATGTTCTATCCTATGAAATTCCGCCTTTGAGGGATCGTAAAGAAGATATTCAGCTGTTGGCCGGACATTTTATTCGGTCTTTCAATCAAGAGTTAATGAAGGAAGTAAACGGAATGGAACCTGAGGTCAGTCAGGTTCTGCGCTCGCATGCCTGGCCGGGAAATGTAAGGGAGCTGAAGCATGCTATCGAATATATGATGAACCATACTGAAGAGCAAAGGCTGACATGTGATGATCTTCCGCCATCCTTTGAATCTCTGCTGAATCGTAAAACAGAAAAAAGACCGCTGCGCCAAGCTTTGAAGGAAGTCGAAACAGAGCTGATCAATGAAGCGCTGGATCTTTCTGCAGGCAATGTTCTCCAGGCATCCAGAAGACTGGGAATCCCGCGACAGACGCTTCAATACAAATTGCAAAAGATGAATGAAGAATAAAAACATGCCGGCTTTTTAGAAAAGCTGGTTTTTTTGTCTATTTTGGCACATCTCTTGCATTAAATAAAAGTATCAAGAGCCGGGGGGAATAAACCATGCATTTTGATTTATATAAACCGACAAGAGACTGGAAGGACATTGAATTATGGAAGGATGTCACTGAGGAGCAGTGGGATAATTGGCTCTGGCAGCTGACCAATACCATCAGGACAGTAGATGATTTAAAAAAAGTCATTAATCTGACTCCGGAAGAAGAAGAGGGAGTGAGGATATCAACGAAAACGATCCCGCTGAATATTACCCCTTACTACGCTTCTCTAATGAACCCTGATGATGTCAGGTGTCCGGTCCGAATGCAGTCGGTGCCGATTTCACAGGAAATACACAAGACGAAATATGACATGGAGGATCCGCTGCATGAGGATGAAGATTCTCCGGTTCCGGGATTGACACATCGTTACCCGGACAGGGTGCTGTTCTTGGTCACTAATCAATGCTCGATGTATTGCCGCTATTGTACGAGAAGGAGATTCTCCGGACAAATTGGAATGGGTGTTCCGAAAAAACAGCTTGACGCAGCCATCCAATATATCCGGGAGACACCGGCAGTACGGGATGTTCTTCTTTCTGGCGGGGACGGATTGCTGATCAATGATACGATTCTTGAGTATATTTTAAAAAACTTAAGGGACATTCCGCATGTGGAAATCATTCGCATTGGAACCCGGGCTCCAGTCGTATTCCCGCAAAGAATTACCGAAAATCTGTGCAGCATTTTGAAAAAATATCATCCGGTTTGGCTGAACACGCATTTTAACACCTCTATCGAAATAACAGAGGAGTCCAAGAAAGCGTGTGAAATGCTGGCAGATGCCGGTGTTCCTGTCGGGAATCAGGCAGTCATCTTAGCCGGGATTAATGACAGTGTGGCCATCATGAAAAAGCTGATGCATGATCTGGTGAAGATACGTGTAAGGCCTTATTATATTTATCAATGTGACCTGTCAGAAGGGATTGGACATTTCAGAGCGCCGATTTCCAAAGGCATTGAGATTATTGAAGGCTTACGCGGACACACTTCAGGCTATGCAATTCCTACCTTTGTCGTCGATGCCCCGGGAGGAGGGGGCAAAATATCCCTCCAGCCCAATTATATAATCTCACAATCACCTGAAAAAACAGTATTGCGCAACTTTGAAGGGGTCATCACGACTTATCCTGAACCAGAACAGTATACTCCGGGCAGGGCTGATGAATACTTCAGCGAAATTTATCCGGGATCGGAAGAAAAACAATCGTCTATTGGAATATCAGGGCTGATGTCAGACACACATTTTAATTTAGTGCCGGAAGGATTAAAGAGAATGGATCGGCGCCATGATTATAATTCCAATCCGGAACATGTCTCACTGAAAAATCAGCGGGAAAAACGGGATCAGCTCAAGGAGAAAAAATTTCTGGCACAGCAAAAGAAAGCTGCAGTTCCAAAGAATCAGGAAAAGGAGGCTGAATAATGGAAATATGCCCATGGTGTGAACAAGGTGAACTAAAGGAAGTCAAGGAAACGGTGTATTGGGAACTTCCAGACGGGACACGTGCCATTGAAATCAGCGATACACCCTCCTTCAGCTGTCCTGAGTGCCAGGCATGTTTTCAAAGTGAGGAGACTGTGAAGACAATTGAAGATCAATTATTTTTGATTAATACATCAAATCTTGAGAAACGCACAGCCTATTCTGAGCTGATGAAAAAGGAAAGGATTCTCAAACGAAATTACTTTGACTTCAGCTGATTTAGAAATCCCAGGACAGCAAAGGATTTGATGAAAGCTGGGGGAAAGTATCTGTTCATGACCTGATTTTGAACCGGGTGTTCGAGTATGCAAATCAAGTGTAAGCTTGCAAATTACAATACAGAAGAAAATGCAAGAGCCAGGACAAAAGTGGGAATTTGTTAGAATAGGGGATAATTGATGAATTTATCGGATGGATGGGAGTGATGGGGCGACTCCTGCGGGAACAAAAGGAGGGGGAGACTGAAGGCTTGGCTGGAGCCTCGCCCCGGAATGAGTCCCAGGAACGGAATTCCAACAGGGTCAGCAAAAATATCAAATTTCTCATTGAGAAATTTGATATTTTTATTTTCAATATACATACATAATTGGACGAGTTCATTAGGATTATTCAATTTCTAACTCTTTGACAGTTTCGCCTTCAATTAACACGGGCTGATAATAGGTTTCATTTGGCAAATCCTTTTTACCTTGCAACTTCTTAATGACCCAATCCGCTGCATCACACCCCATTTTTTCTTGTGGGTGTGACAATGTCGTTAATTTGATATTAGCATTTTTCGCAATATAAGAATTGTCCTGGCCAATAATTGATAATTGTTCGGGGATTGAAATATCAAGTTGTCTGCATACATTTACTACTTCCAAGCCTACCTCGTCGTTATAACAAACAATGGCAGTCAACGAGTCTCTATTTTCATTTAAAAACTTTTTCAAATTCGTATACAGGTCTAGCTTCGTTTCTGTAGTATACGAAAGCAATTGTTCGGGCTTAAAGCGTAATTTGGCTTCCCCGAGTGCTTTTACATATCCTTTCATTCGATACTTTCCTTGTAAATCATCGTTTTTAGAAATGAGCCCAATTTGAGTGTGTCCTTTAGAAATTAATTCTTTTGTTGCGAGATAGCTTGACTGCACATCATCTAAGCAGAAAAAGGGAGCCTCCAATTCTTCATAATAAGCGTTGATCATGATGAACGGAATCTCTTGTTCCTTAAATGACAGGTAGTAGGCAATATTGGGATTATACAGATTGCTTTTTGTAGGCTCAATAATCAAACCATCCACTCCAAATGACAGCATCATTTCCAAGGCTTTTTTTTCCTGACTGACATCGTTATTTGTACTGGCCAATAGTAACGAATAATTATCTTCATTCAGCCTTCTTTCAATTCCGCGGATAATAGAAGGGAAAATGTAATCAGAAATATAAGTCGTTATTACACCGATTGTTTTATTTTTGGAACTGCCGGCAGATTTTGATTGATATTGGTTACTGACATATGTACCAGATCCTTTTTCACTTCTTAGGAATCCCTCGTTTGATAATTCTAAAATGGACTTTCGGACAGTATGTCGGCTAACATTGTACATTTCTTGCATGGTCGATTCCGTAGGGATCTGTTCGCCAACACGATATTCCCCTGTAAGGATTTTATTTTTTAAATCATCAATGATTACCTGATATTTTGGTTTCAATAAACTTCACTCTCTCATAGTTGTTTACTATCTGCTTTCTTTACTTTTTAAAAAAATTTGTGCGGACATATTCTAACATAGTTTTGAATGATTTAAAACCAACTCCACAGCTAGTTAAATAAAGGATACAAAAGTGATTAATTCTTCCTATTTGTTCTTTGTCTTGGTCAGTAAAATTTTTATTAGTAGTTTCCTAACAGTGTAAAGTGAGACAGAAAATTATCTATAAAATTTGTAAGTATAAATAATATTTATTGTTGACAAATGTACGTACAAAAAATTACAATGAAAGTGTTAATTATTGAAGCGCCTCCTTTTTATTGAAAGCGCTGTCGGAAGGGGGATACATGTGCATCGAAATCGATTGGAAACTCAACAAGCAATTACAGAGGGTCAGACATCACTTGGTATTGAATTTGGATCCACACGGATTAAAGCGGTGTTGATTGATAACCAATACGAAACCATCGCATCTGGCAGTTATGAGTGGGAAAACTTTTTGGAAGATGGAATTTGGACGTACAACTTAGTGGATATCATTACGGGTTTGCAAACAGCTTATAGCAAAATGAAGCAAGAAGTTGAGCGAAAGTACGGAATTACGATTCGAAAAATAGGTTCGATGGGTTTTTCTGCCATGATGCATGGCTATATGGCTTTTGACAATACAGGGGAGTTACTTGTTCCGTTTCGAACGTGGCGTAACTCCACAACTGATACCGCTGCAAAAGAATTAACCAATCTATTTCAATTTAATATACCTGAACGATGGAGTATTGCTCACCTTTATCAAGCAATATTAAATGAAGAGAAACATTTGCCTCGCATTGATTGTATTACGACTTTGGCTGGATACATTCACTGGTTATTGACTGGTAATCAAGCAATTGGCCTTGGTGATGCTTCAGGTATGTTTCCAATTGATGAATCAACGAAAGATTACAATGAATCCATGGTCAGGCAGTTCGACAATTTAATTGCGATGAAGGGTTATCCTTGGAGGCTAAAAGAGATTCTTCCAAAAGTCTTCGTAGCAGGAGAGCAAGCGGGTGAATTAACCGAAATTGGAGCAAAAATCCTGGATAGATCAAGAAATTTACAGCCAGGCATACCAATTTGCCCGCCAGAAGGCGATGCTGGAACTGGAATGGTTGCTACGAATAGTGTGAAGAAACGGACGGGGAACATTTCAGTAGGAACTTCCGTTTTTGCCATGATTGTTCTGGAGAAAGGGCTTTCGAAAGTATATCCAGAAATTGACTTGGTAACGACACCAGATGGAAGTCCAGTTGGAATGGTACACGCAAATAACTGTTCAAGTGATCTCAATGCTTGGCTTGGATTGTTCCGTGAGTTTTCTGAGGCAATGGGACAGCAGGTTGATACCGATCAATTATTTGAAGTAATGCTGAATAAAGTTTTGGAAGCGGATCCAGATGGCGGCGGATTACTGAGCTATGGGTATTTCTCGGGGGAAAATATTACAGGACTAAAAAAAGGGAGACCGTTATTTGTTCGCTCGCCCGAAAGTCATTTCAATTTAGCAAACTTCATGCGGACTCACCTATTTACTGCATTTGGTGCTTTGAAAATTGGAATGGGCATTTTGACCAAGGATGAAAAAGTTGCAATTGACCGTATTTTGGCTCACGGCGGTTTATTTAAAACACCGCTTGTTGGACAAAAAATAGTTGCTGCGGCGATGAATACTCCAGTATCCGTTATGTCAACGGCTGGAGAAGGCGGCGCGTGGGGAATGGCAATTCTTGCAGCTTACTTGATAAATAAAGACAAAAAAGAAAGTTTAGAAGACTTTCTCGACAAAAAAGTATTTAAAGAGGTTGATGGACAAGAAATATATCCTGATCAAGAAGACGTGAAGGGATTTGAAGCCTTTATTAAAAGATACCGGAAGGGCTTAGTGATTGAGCAGGCGGCTGTAGATCATTTGATGGCATGAGTAGAAAACAGGAGGGGTTAAAGTGCTGGAACGACTGAAAGAAGAGGTATTTCAAGCGAATTTGGACTTGCCGAAATATGGACTCGTGAAATATACATGGGGAAATGCCAGTGCGATTGATCGAGAAAGCGGTTTATTTGTTATCAAACCTAGCGGTGTTGTTTACGAAACGATAAAAGCCAGTGATATGGTCGTTGTTGATTTGGACGGCAATGTGGTGGAAGGTGAGCTGAGGCCTTCATCAGATACAGCTACCCATGCTGTTCTTTATAAATATTACCGAGAAATTGGCGGTATTGTGCATACACATTCAACTTGGGCGACAATCTGGGCTCAAGCAGGCCTGGATGTTCCGGCGATGGGGACCACACACGCAGACACATTTTACGGACCCGTTCCATGTGCTCGCCACTTAACACAAGAAGAAATTGATCGAGGGTATGAAGCGGAGACTGGAAAGGTAATCATTGAAACATTTGAAGAGCGAGGGCTGGACATTTTAGCTGTCCCTGGTGTATTACTTCACGGTCATGGTCCGTTTACTTGGGGCAAAGACGTAAAAGCCGCTGTAATGAATAGTGTGGTATTGGATGAAGTTTCGAAGATGAATTTGTTTACACGGGAATTAAATCATTTTGCAACAGAATTGCCGCAAAATATTTTGGATAAACACTATTTACGAAAACATGGGAAACATGCTTATTACGGTCAAAAGTAAGAAAAATACTATTAAATTGCCAAACCATTAGATTAAGAAAAGAGGAGTATTATGTTAAAAACAGAAAAAAAGGAGTTTTGGTTTGTAGTAGGTTCACAGCATCTATACGGGGAAGAAGCGTTAGCAAAGGTCAAGGCAAATGCACAAACAATAACCGATGCATTAAATAAAAGCAGTGTTTTACCTTATCCGCTAGTTTTGCAAGATTTAGCAGTCAGTGCAGATAAAATCACAAGCATTATGAAAGAAGTTAACTATCGAAACGAAGTTGCAGGCGTTATTACTTGGATGCATACTTTCTCACCTGCAAAAATGTGGATACGCGGAACAAAATTATTACAAAAACCATTGCTTCATTTAGCTACCCAATTCAATGAAAGTATTCCTTGGGCAACAATCGATATGGACTTTATGAACCTAAACCAATCTGCTCATGGAGATCGTGAATATGGTTTTATCAATGCCCGTTTAAAAAAACAAAATAAAGTGGTTACAGGGTATTGGGAACGCCCTGAAGTTCAACAGCAAATTGCACAATGGATGGACGTTGCGGCTGCTTATAACGAAAGCTTTAATATTAAGGTCGCCCGTTTTGGAGACAACATGCGTAATGTTGGAGTAACCGAAGGGGATAAGATTGAAGCGCAAATCCAATTTGGATGGACAGTCGACTATTTTGGAATCGGAGACCTTGTTCAATATATCAATGCGGTTACTAATGAAGAAATGGAAGCTTTATTTGCGGAATATGAAGGGCTATATGAATTTGATTATGGTACATACAGCAGGGAAGATTGGGAGAAAAGCGTAAAGGTACAAGCAAGCTATGAAATAGCGATTAAACGTTTCCTTGATAAGGGTGGTTACACAGCCTTCACATCTAATTTCGAAGATTTATATGGGATGCGGCAGCTTCCCGGACTTGCCGTACAGCGTTTGATGGCAGAAGGGTATGGCTTTGCAGGTGAAGGGGATTGGAAGACAGCCGCACTTGATCGCTTGCTGAAGGTGATGAGCCATAACCAATCAACCGGCTTTATGGAAGATTACACATATGAACTGGCTGCCGGACAAGAATCAATCCTTCAATCACATATGCTTGAAGTCGACCCATCTTTAGCCAGTAACAAGCCAAAAATTGTTGTATCTCCATTAGGTATAGGTAATCGTGAAGATCCGGCACGGTTAGTATTCGATGGCAAAGCAGGAGACGGTGTTGTTGTTTCTATGGCTGACTTTGGTACAAACTATAAACTTTTGATTAATGAAGTATCTGCATTTGAGCCGACTGTTCCAGCTCCAAACCTGCCAGTGGCCCGTGTACTTTGGGAAGTGAAGCCAAACTTTCAAGATGGAGTAAGAGCTTGGATAGAGAATGGCGGCGGTCATCATACAGTTGTTTCATTGAACTTAACAACAGACCAAATCATCACCTATGCAAAGCTTGTTGACTTGGAATACGTAGTTATTAAGTAATGGATGTTTCTCTTTCCTCTGGGAGGCTTTGCTTTCTGGAGGGAAGAAATTGGACGCCGAAAGCTGAAGAATAGATACAATACCGATTTATCTGATTCTTCCATGTGTAAGCGCATTCTTTGTATTTTAGAAAATATGAAAGCGTTTTAATAAAGGTGGAAATGGAAAAATCCTTTTTAAATAAAACTTAGGGTGAATCTCTGGGGAAATAGTGTAACTTTGAAAACGATTTTTAAAAAAATAGCAGTGGTTTTAAAAATATAGCTTTAAAACATCGAGGAGGGAATTTTTAATGGTGAGTGAAAAAAAAATCTCAAGCGGCTTCATTTATTTTTTTGGAGCTTTTGGGGGCATTCTTTTCGGTTATGATATTGGCGTTATGACAGGTGCCTTGCCTTTTCTGCAACATGATTGGAACCTTCAAAACAACCCTAGTGCTGTTGGCTGGATTACCTCTTCACTGATGTTTGGAGCTATTTTTGGAGGCGCACTGGCCGGTCAGCTTTCTGATCGTTTAGGACGGCGCAAAATGATTTTAATATCTTCTATTATATTTGCTGTTGGATCCATTTTGGCAGGAATATCTCCTCATGAAGGAATCCTTTTTATGATTGTTGCCCGGATTTTATTAGGATTGGCTGTTGGTGCAGCTTCTGCGCTGGTCCCAGCTTATATGTCGGAAATGGCGCCTGCGCGTTTACGCGGACGTCTGTCAGGAATTAATCAAACAATGATTGTCTCTGGAATGTTGCTTTCGTACATTGTCGCATATTTATTAAAAGACTTACCAGGAACGATGGCCTGGCGGTTGATGCTTAGTTTGGCTGCCGTCCCAGCTTTGGTTTTATTTTTTGGAGTATTAAGATTACCCGAATCTCCCCGTTTTTTAATTAAGAACAATAAAACGGATGAAGCTCGTAAGGTGTTGGGTTTCATTCGCTCTACCAAAGAACAAATTGATTCTGAAATAAACCAAATTTATAAAACAGTTAATGAGGAAACGAAGGTAAATCAAAAAACATCATGGGGTACACTCTTAAGCGGCAAATACCGGTATTTAGTAATGGCTGGTGTGGGTGTTGCTGCATTTCAGCAATTCCAGGGGGCAAACGCAATCTTTTATTATATTCCTATGATTGTGGAAAAGGCGACAGGAAATGAAGCCAGTTCAGTATTGATGTGGCCCATTATTCAAGGGGCTATTCTTGTACTAGGTTCATTAATATTCCTAATGATTGCTGATAAATTTAATCGCCGTACATTACTGACAGTCGGCGGGACGATTATGGGGCTGTCCTTTATTTTGCCGGCAATCTTGAATCTAGTAATTCCTAACGCAAATCCGATGATGATTGTTGTCTTTTTAAGTATCTATGTAGCCCTTTATTCTTTTACGTGGGCTCCTTTAACGTGGGTAATAGTTGGTGAAATATTCCCTCTGATAATTCGCGGACGTGCGTCAGGATTAGCTTCCTCATTTAACTGGATCGGTTCTTTCATGGTTGGGTTACTATTCCCAATTATGACTGCAACAATGACTCAAGAAGCTGTTTTTGCAATCTTTGGAGCTGTTTGTTTACTTGGTGTTTTATTTATCCGTACCTGTGTTCCTGAAACACGAGGCCACACTTTGGAAGAAATTGAAAAATTCAGAGAGAAAAAACAGGCTAAAGGAAAAAGTGCTTAATTTCTCTCCTGGATTTGAAGAGAATTGAAAGAAATCATAAGCAAATAGGAAAGTAAAACACGCCAATGAAATCAAAGTGTCAGAAATCTTTCTATAATTATAGAGCTGGATACATCTTGAACATGTTCCTTCCTTATAAGTTTTAAAAAAACAAACGACAGTTCCAGCGGGAAAGTCCCTTCTTACAGTGAAGGGGCTTTTTTTATTCATGGAAATGGATTCTTATAGCCTTTTATTAACATCTGTCACGTCTTTTAGATAGACAGGGTCTTATTACATTCGTTATAGTAGGTGTGACAAAATGAAAATCTGGCCTTTTTAAATAGAGCACTCTGGACCGTCAGAGGAATTTGATGATAGGAGCAGAATTAAAATGAAGTCCTTCTATATGTTTTTAATGAAATACAGGCAGCCAAAGGAAGTGGATGAAATAACAGCCTTTGCAAATGCTGCCTATTTGGATCATAGTTTCCCAAAGCATTCTGTGCATTATGACGAAATCAGCGAGTATTTGGAACTGAACGGACATTATCTTAAGTCAATGTCTGTATTCGATGAAGCGTGGGATCTCTATTTGCAGACTGAAGGTTCATGATGAAAGCATGTTCAGAGAACCGCCAGCAAAGAAGTTGTCCGTTTTTTCTTAATAGGAGTCCGGACAGTACGTGGGAGAGCCTGCAGAATCGGCATGTGTCTCAATAAAAATTTATAAAGCGCAAATAAAACATATCAACATTCCTACATAGAGGGTTTGATATGTTTTATTTTGTTTAGTCTCCTTTTCCTAATAAAAGGGGCTGAAACGAACGGCGGATGGTAAATAGGGCATTAAGAGCGGCTCTTTTTTTACATAGGTATCTGTTTTCTAAAAAGTTTTTCGCAGAGTTCAAGATTAGTCCTGCTTTTTTGATTAACCCCTCAGGTCTGCCCTGCATATAATTTACTAATCAAAACTAACAAAGGACCTAAAGTTGAGGAGATGTCTCTGATGGGGAAGAAAAAACAGCCTAAATTTCATATTGGCGATACAGTCGTCATCACGATGTATGGGACAGTCGGGAATATAACCGACATGAAATTTCTCGACGGTTCTTATGTGTACGAAGTGAATTACAGTGAAGGGCTCTATTTGGAAAATACACTGCAGCACATTTACGAATATAAAGGCGAGCTATTATATGACAATGAACAAATCAATATAGAATACAAATATATCTTGGGCGACTTAGTCAAAGTTGAGGGCTACGAAGGAGATTACTTTATCATTATCGGATACCGCACTGAAATTTGGCGTTATAAGGAAAATGCGTGGGAAGATGTTATCTATGAGCTTTCCAGGCTGTCTGATGGGGAATGGCTGGAAGCGCATGAAGAAGAAATGACCCTTGTTGCGGATGCGAAGAGAGCGGAGGCCCTCATCAAAAAATTGGGTCTGTTTCATCCTCCGCAAGAAAAGAGCACGGAGCTGGCCATTATCCCTCAAAAAAATGACCCTCGTGAAGGTGAGCGGGAAACAACTATGACAAAAAATGAACAGAAACAAATCATTGATGGACTGTTAGATTTATATAATGATTACTGCAGGCTATATAAGCATTTTGGGGATGAAGAATACAGGCATATTATGAATATTGCGTTAGCAAAAATCAAAAAGGCTGCAGCAGAATTATATCCTGTGACCAAAAAGCAGCAGGCAAAATAAATTCCAACATTGGGCAAGTCTAAGTACAAACTTGGAATCGGCTCAGCGGTTGGGGCACGATGGCAAATGATATCCGAATCTTTCAGTTCTTTTTGTCCCTGAAACAACATACACCTTTTATGAAGGGGGCGTTGGAATGCGGGAAATCGAAGTGTTCATCGATACGGAAGAAATTGCTGAATTCTTTTTTCGGGAGCTAGTAAGGCGGGGATATCTGCCTGATGAAACAGAAGTGGAAGACCTGGCAGATATAACCTTCGATTATTTGTTGGAGAAGTGCATCATTGATGAAGATGTCGATGAATAAAGAACGCAGGCTTTCGGCCCTGAAAACCGGACGATTAAACGGCGGAATATTCCGCCGTTATTTACTTGGAATTTTTTTTGTGAGAGGAAGAAAGTGAATCCGCTGTTTTTTGTTGAATATGGTTCATTTTTTACTATAAGAGGAATGCTATGGTATAGTGAATAATGAATACATATTGAAACAGAAATAGAGGAGGAATAGATGGATGAGCGTACATATTGGTGCAAAAGAAAATGAAATCGCTGAAACGGTTCTGCTGCCCGGGGACCCACTGCGTGCAAAATATATTGCTGAGACGTTTTTGCAGGATGCCAAACTTTATAATGAAGTAAGAAATATGTTTGGATATACCGGTACATATAAAGGAAAGCGGATATCCGTTCAGGGGACAGGTATGGGTGTTCCTTCCATTTCTATTTATGTAAATGAACTGATCAATAGCTACAATGTTAAAAATCTAATCCGTGTCGGTACAGCCGGGGCTATTCAAAAGGATGTAAAGGTAAGGGATGTGATCCTGGCTATGAGTTCTTCTACCGATTCACAGATCAACCGGCTGACATTCGGTGGAATTGACTATGCACCGACTGCAGACTTCGGTTTATTGAGAAGGGCGTATGAGGCAGGAACAGAGAAAGGACTCTCCTTGAGAGTCGGGAATGTCTTTACAGCTGATCATTTCTATAACGATAACAGCGATCTTGAAAAACTTGCGAGATATCAAATTTTGGCCATTGAAATGGAAACGACCGCACTTTATACGTTAGCAGCTAAATATGGCAGAAATGCGCTGTCTGTCCTAACGATTTCCGATCATGTTCTTACAGGAGAGGAAACGACGGCGGAAGAACGCCAGACTACTTTTAATGAAATGATAGAAGTTGCGCTGGAGGCAGCTGTCAAAGGCTGATTGAGCGCTTTGCGGGCAAAAGGGATGAGCTTTTCAGAAATGCTGAGAGGTTCGGTGTCCCTGCTGCCCGTTTTTTCTATTTATTTCTAAGACAGCTTCACAATTATGTTAATAATATTTTCCGTTTTGGGGGAAAACTGCTAAAATAGGTTTAATGAACACATGGTAGTGAATATGAAAGCGGTGAGATTGAATGGATGAAGAAAAGAGCGAAAAGCATCCTCCTAAAGAGGAAGAGGGTAAATACATTAGGATGAAGAAGTTCCCTTTTATTATGGGGATTTTCTTACTGATATTCCTAACGGCGGGCATCACGACGATTGCGTTAACCTTTGGAGATGAAAAGGTGAGCTCGATTGCACCCAATCCATATTCGGAATTTGATAAATTGTACTCAACGTACGATACCATAAAAGATAAATTCTACGAAGATGTTGATGAGGACAAATTGGTGAATGGCGCTATCAACGGAATGATCGATGCACTGGGAGACCCGTATTCTGATTATATGAATGAAGAAGAGGCAAGCAGTTTCCATGAAAGCATTTCCTCTTCATTTGAAGGAATTGGGGCTGAAATTCAAGAACAAGACGGTCAGATCATGGTGGTTTCCCCGATTAAGAATTCACCTGCTGAAAAGGCCGGTATAAAACCGAATGATATTATATTGTCGGTAAATGGGAAGAGTCTGGAAGGTCTGAGTGCAAATGAGGCTGTCCTTAAAATCCGGGGTAAAAAGGGGACAAAGGTTGATTTGGCTATTCAGCGGGCCGGCGTTTCAGATCCAATTAAGGTCAAGCTTACAAGAGATACGATTCCGCTTGAAACTGTTTATGCAGAAATGATGGATGACGGAATTGCCAAGATTCAGGTAACAAGCTTCTCTGAGCATACGGTTGAAGAGCTGGAAGATGCAATGGACAAAATGGATAAGGAAGGCATGAAGGGAATGGTCCTTGATTTAAGAGGAAATCCCGGCGGCCTGCTGGACCAGGCCTGGAAGATGGCAAGCATTTTTGTTCCGAATGGGGAAAAGCTTCTTCAAATCGAGTACAGAAATGGAGAAAAAGAAGTTTATAAATCTGAAAATAACGGTGAATTCAAGAAGCCTGTGGTCGTTCTTGTAGATGATGGAAGTGCAAGCGCCTCTGAAATTGTAGCTGCTGCTGTAAGTGAGTCTGCCCATATTCCGCTTGTCGGTGTCAAGACATTCGGAAAAGGAACGATGCAGACGGCTACTGATTTCAAAGATGGTTCCAATTTCAAATATACAGCAGCTAAGTGGCTGACACCGAATGGCAACTGGATTCATGACAAGGGAATCAAGCCGGATATTGAAGTGAAACTTCCTGACTATGCGAGCCTTCCTTATATTTCTCCTGATAAGGAATGGAAAATCGAGGATTCATCAAATGAAATTAAAGCTGCAGAAACCATGCTGAAAGAAACAGGATATAATCCTGGCAAAGCAGACGGCTTTTATGATGCAGCAACGGCAGAAGCCGTGAAGAAATTCCAGGCAGACCATGATTTAAAAGAAACAGGTGTGCTGAAAGATGAGACAACCGTAAGCCTGATGCAAGAACTTCGTGACAAAATTTCAAAAAATGACACACAAATGAAGCGTGCAGTAGAAGAAGTGAAAAAACAAATAAAATAAAGACAAAGGTGCCTGTTTATTTAACGGGCATCTTTTTTTCTTTCACATGGTTGTTGGTATATCTTTCAGCCTCGGTGGGAAAATAAGGGCATATTTCCCAATGAGGTGACACGATGAAGCGTAAAATGTTCCTTTTTTCCTTCTTTTTCCTATTGTTTTTGACCGGCTGTAAAGGCACTGCCGTACCGGAAATTCCTTCGGAGCATAAATCAGCTAATCAGGGTGCAGAGAATCAGGCTTCGGACTCTGTAAAAACATTCCTGCTTATAGGAACTGATTCGAGGGGGGAAGCCGACTCAAGGGCAGATACGATTATTTTGGCCCGTCTTAATCCAAAAGTAGGGAAACTGAAATTGGCCTCCATCATGCGTGACAGTTATGTGGACATTCCAGGTCATCGTCATAATAAAATTAACGCTGCCTACCGTTATGGAGGGGTCAGTCTGCTGAAGGAAACCATTAAAAAAAACTTCAAAGTGGAAATTGATTATACGGCGGTCATTGACTTTAAAGGATTCGCCCATTTAGTGGATGTGGTGGCTCCGGAAGGAATCTATGTACATGTAAAGCAGGAAATGATTGAGGACATGAGCCTGCCTGTCTCAAGCGGCATGAACGTGCTTCATGGTGAAGAAATCTTGAAATATGTTCGTTTCCGTCATGATGATGAAAGTGATTTTGGAAGAGTGAAACGGCAGCAGGAAGTAATCGGTCTTTTGAAGGAAGCGGCTGTAAAACAGTTCTCCGGTTTTGAAGGACTGCTGGGCCTGCCGCATGCCATCAAAGAAGGACTGCGTTATATCGATACAGATATGGATTCTAGAACGATCATTGAATTGTCTGCCTCATCTGCTTTCACTCCCATCCAGGAGATAGAGACGATGAGAATACCAATGGAAGGCAGCTTCCAAGATACCTCCCATCCTCATGCGGGAGAGGTATTGGAGTTGGATTTTCAGAAAAACAATCAGGCATTGCGTCAATTTCTGGCAAAATAGAAACCCGCGCATCATGATATTATCCCCTTTAAGTAGACAGTGTAAAAAACCATTTCCATTGAATGGTGATACACTATACTTGGAGGGGATTTTTCTATGACAAGAAAAAACCAAGTCTATACAAACGAATTAAAATTAGAGGTTGTTCATGCCTATCTCCGTGGGGAAGGCAGTTATCAAGTCATTGCCGATACTTACAATATTAGAAATTCGTCACAAGTAAAAGCCTGGGTCAAAAAATTCAAGGAAGCCGAAAGTACGGAGGCCTTTAAACGATTACCATCCATTGGATCTGGAGCTAAGGGAGTAGCGAACCCATTAAAGGGGAAACGCATTCACTTTACATCGATTGAAGAAGAAAGAGACTATTACAAAGCACAGGTCGAATACTTAAAAAAGCAGTATCCAAATCTGTAAGAGGAGGTGCACCGAGTTATTCCGATCGATATCAAATCATCGATTCCATGAAGGATCGTTATCCCATCACTTGGTTAGCTGAAATGGCGGGAATACAGCGTTCTGGTTACTACAAATGGATCAAGAATGGTCGTCAATCAAGTCGTGCGAAAAAAGACCTATCATTAAAACAACAGATTTTAACAATCCACCAAGAACATAAGGAATATGGCTATCCTCGCATGAAAATTGCTTTACAAGAACGAGGCTTCTTGGTGAATCATAAAAAAGTGTATCGATTAATGCATGAGCTCGGTGTACAATCCATCATTCGTAAGAAACGGCGTTTTTTCAAAGGGAAAGAGTCACGAATTTTTGAGAATATTGTAGATCGTCAGTTTAAAGATCGACAATGGAATGAAGTGCTGGTTACAGATATTACATATCTACCGGCAAAAGAAGGATTCTTATATCTATCGGCCGTACAAGATTTATATAATAATGAAATCGTTGCTTGGAAAATCAGTAAATGTAATGATCTAAAACTCGTTTTAGAGACAGTTGAATCATTAACGAAAAAAAGAAATGTGTACAGAAGTATCCTTCACTCTGACCAAGGATTTCAGTATACATCTCATGCGTATCATAAACAGCTGAGTCATTTAGGGATTATTGGTAGCCATTCCCGTAAGGGGAACTGCCATGATAATGCCTGTATCGAATCATTTTTTTCCCACTTAAAAAGTGAATGCATTTATCTCTCACATTTTGAAACGGATGAAGAATTAACCCTCGCTGTTGAAAACTATATTTATTTTTATAACTATCAACGCTTTCAAAAACGACTCAGCCACCTAGCACCGATTGAATTCCGATGCCAGATGGCTGCATAGTCTTTTATAGCTGTCTACTTGACAGGGGTAAGTCCATCAGCGGGTTTTTATTTTGCTTGGAATATTACTTGTATAATCCGGACGGATCATACCGTTTTCGGTAATAATACCGGTGATTAATTTGGCCGGAGTGACATCGAAAGCAGGATTAAATGTCTGAATGCCTTCAGGGGCTATCCTTTTTCCCTGTATCGTGGTGATTTCGTCCCCATTCCTTTCTTCGATTGGAATCTGTTCACCCGAAGAAAGGCTGAGATCGAAAGTGCTGGAAGGAGCAGCAACATAAAAGGGGATCCCGAAGTGGCTGGCAAGAATAGCCAGACTGAGCGTACCGATTTTATTAGCGGTATCTCCGTTAGCGGCTATGCGGTCCGCACCGACAATAATGGCGTTTATCTTTTTTTCTTTTATTGTATGGGCGGCCATGCTGTCGGCAATCAAAGTAACATCCACTCCGGACTGCTGCAGTTCCCAGGCTGTCAAGCGGGCACCTTGGAAAACTGGTCTCGTTTCTGAAGCAAATACTTTGATAGGGAAATTACGCTCTTTTGCTAAATGAAAGGCTGCAAGGGCAGTTCCATAACGGGCTGTCGCAATACCGCCTGCATTGCAGTGAGTCAATACTCGGTCTCCTTCATTGAATAAGGATAACCCATATTCGCCGATTTTGCGGCAGATCTCTTCATCTTCCCGGAAAATATCCTGTGCTTCAGAAACTATGTTTTTTTGTGCTTCAGTCACTGTGCAGGCAGCCTGGAGCACGCGTTCAATCCGATTTAATGCCCAAAAGAGATTGACTGCAGTCGGTCTGGAAGATGCCAGCCTTTGAATATAGCCTAGTATTTTTTCTTTAAAAAGGGAGAAATCCTCAGTTTCTTCTTGTATCGCTCCGAGAGCGGCTCCATATGCAGCTGTAATGCCGATAGCAGGGGCCCCTCTGACTTTGAGGGTAACAATGCTGTCAAAAACATCTTCTACAGATTGGAGTTTAATAAATTCAGTTATATGCGGAAGGGCCTGCTGATTCAATATACTGATATGATCGCCCTTCCATTGGATTGAATACGGTAAAGCCGTTTGGATGGTCATCTATTTGGTCTCCTTATTAAACGCGGACGCTGTTTTTTTCTTCTGCTAAATCCTGCAATTCAGTAATGAATGTCTTAAAATCTAATTGTTTCCTTTTTTTGATTAGCAGGCTGCCGATAGTCAAGGCGTTTTCTTTAGCGGCAATTCTTTCCTTCTGATCTTCAATTTCCTCCAAGTCAGCTACGTGAGAAAGGCCGATGGTTCTTCGGATTAATTCGCAGCCTGCATAGCCGAAGGCATCTTCCTTGAACTTCTTTAAGATATAGTCAAGATAGCCGGCAGCCGTCCTGAATTCCTCATTGTTCTCAGTTTGCCAAAGGTCGCTGTATGTCTTCTCAAAAGCTGACCAAAATGTTTGAATATGCTTATAGATTTTTTCTTTTCCGTTTTTTCGGCTTATGGCTTGGAAAGTGAGGTTTCCGATGAAGAGACCAAGATCGAAGCCAACAGGGCCATAACAGACAAATTCCGGATCAATGACTTTAGATTCTGTTTCACTGGCAAAAACACTGCCTGTATGCAAATCACCGTGAAGCAGGGCCTCCTGCTCGCTGCTGAACTGTTTTTTTAATATTGCGACTTCTAGTTTCAGATTTTCATCATTCCAGATTGCCTGTGCGGCTTCTTCCAATCCGTTCTCGACGTCAGTTGGTGTATGCGAGAAGAATGGATCCGTAAATACATAGCTTTCTGTGATTTTACAAAGCTCTGGGTTTGTGAAAGTGCGGGATACTTCTTTTTTTACAGAAGGATCCAGGTAAAAGTCTGACGTATAGAAGCTGGTTCTTGCTGCATATTCGCCGACATGACGGGAGATCAGAGGATAATCCTGTCCTTCGATGAATCCTGCCCGGGCAATGGTTAAATGAGAAAGGTCCTCCATGACCGTAATCGCCAGCCGTTCATCCGAATAATATACTTTCGGAACATATTCCGGGCAATAGCTGCCAAAGTTAATCAATGCCTGTGCTTCCATGGACGCTCGTTTTAGCGTAAGCGGCCAGCTTTCTCCAACGACTTTTGCATAGGGCACAGCCTGCTTGATAATGATTCCTTTTCCAGAGTCAGGATCAGTTATATGAAATACATAATTCAAATTTCCGTCCCCAATTTCGGTACAGTGCAGTTGTGCGTTCTTATCTAAAAACTTGAATTTTTTTACTAAGGCGATCGCTGTTTCGTTTGTAAGTAATTCATAACTGGTCTCAATGCTCATTTGTGTTTTCCCCCTTATTTCCTGTTGAAATGAAGCATAAAAAGCCTCTTTCCAAAAGGAAAGAGGCTGAAGTGGAGGCTCCGGGCCTCTTATCTTTCAGAAAGGAATCTTTCTGCTGGAATTAGCACCGTGCCTTGCGGATTTACATCCGGCGGAATTCCGCCCCATTTCACAATGGTATTACGGTCGGTTGCTGGGCTTCATAGGGCCATACCCTCAGCCTGCTCTTGATAAGAGTGTGCAATATTAAGTTCTGATGAAGACCGTTTTACTTGCGGCCTGTGTCTCGAATTGAATAATAGCAATCTTTTAAATAGATTGTCAACACTTTTTTTGAAAGATAATTCTAAACTTTAATAAAATTCAGGGCGGCGGTCGGTGAATACAGGGATTCTGTTTCTAGCTTCAGAAACTTTATCCAGATCAATCGAGCCAGTAAGAATTTCCGTGTCATTTCCGGCTTCTGCAATAATTTCTCCCCATGGATCAATGATGATGGAATGGCCGGCAAAAACATTTGCCGGATCAGCCCCTGCTCGGTTGCAGGCAATGACGTATGCCTGATTTTCTATGGCTCTGCTGATCAAAAGGGCTCTCCAGTGAGCAAGCCGCGGTTCCGGCCATTCAGCAGTAACGAATAGGACTTCCGCTCCTTTGGATGTGTGGGCTCTGATCCATTCGGGAAAGCGGATATCATAACAAATGAATCCAGCACAAGACTTGTCATCAAGTGTGAATAAACCGTCACTTTCACCTGGGGTAAGATAATGATGCTCATCCATTAAGCGGAATAGATGCAGTTTATCGTATTCTTTTAGGACTTTACCGTCCCGATTAATAATCAAAAGAGTATTAAAGATGCCGCTTCCTGTCTTTTTGGCAACTGAACCGCCGATAAAATGGATTCTGTGTTTTTTGGCCATTTCCGTTAAAAAATGAATGGAGGCTGAAGCCTGTTCATCCGCGATTTCCTCAAGTCTTGTCAAATCATAGCCGGTCGTCCACAATTCGGGAAGCATGATAATATCAGGGTCTAATTCGGCCGCTTGTTCAATCATTTTTTCGGCCTCTGCGAAATTGTTCATGGGTGATCCGTATGCAATATCCATTTGCAGGCAGGAAATTTTCCAATTCATTATAAAACCTCCAGTGACTGAAATAATCCTTTACAGGAATAAGTTAAACATATATTATTTTGGATAATTATTTCAAGAAATTTCAGAGAAGGTGCACAAATGTTCAAATTTGAAAAATCAAATCTATTAAAAAAACTGCCAGAACAATTCTTCGCCAGTCTAGTCGGTAAGGTAAGCGCCATGGAGGCAACCGGCCACGATATCATCAATTTGGGGCAGGGAAATCCGGATCAGCCTACTCCAGAGCATATTGTCAGGGGCCTTCAGGAAGCAGCGGAAAATCCATTGAATCACAGATATTCTCCATTTCGCGGCCATAAATATTTTAAGGAAGCTGCGGCCCAATACTACAAGCGGGAATATGGAGTGGACATCGATCCCGCAACCGAAGTGGCCATTCTTTTTGGGGGGAAAGCAGGACTTGTTGAACTTCCGCAGTGCCTTCTGAATTCTGGAGATACTGTTCTGGTGCCGGATCCGGGTTACCCGGATTATCTGTCAGGTGTTGCGATAGCCGAAGCTGAGATGGAACTGATGCCTCTTTTGGAAGAAAATCAGTTTTTACCGCGCTACAGTCTTATTCCGAAAGAAACCGCAAAACGGGCAAAGATGATGTTCTTAAACTATCCAAATAATCCAACAGGAGCCAGTGCAACGAAAGAATTTTTTCAGGAGACAGTATCTTTTGCCAAGGAGCATTCTATCTGTGTTGTGCATGATTTTGCTTATGGCGCGATTGGCTTTGACGGAATGAAGCCTACTAGTTTTTTGGAAGCCGAAGGGGCAAAGGATGTAGGCGTAGAAGTGTATACTTTATCAAAAACATATAATATGGCAGGCTGGCGAGTAGGTTTCGCTGTAGGAAATAAAAGTGTAATTGAAGCAATCGAGCTGTATCAGGACCATATGTACGTCAGTTTGTTTCCGGCTGTACAGGAAGCAGCAACAGCTGCATTAACGGGCTCCCAGGAGTCTGTAGAACAGCTGAATAAAACATATGAATCAAGGAGAAATGCCTTAATCGGCGGGCTCAGAAAAATTGGCTGGGAAGTAACTGCACCGGCTGCTTCGTTCTTTGCGTGGCTTAAAGTGCCTGAAGGATTTACATCTGCTGCATTTTCTGATTACTTATTGCAAAACGCCCATGTCGCCGTTGCGGCTGGAAATGGTTTTGGAAAGCATGGAGAAGGATATGTCAGGGTCGGACTTCTGACTTCGGAAGAAAGGCTGAAGGAAGCCGTGGACCGCATCAGCAGACTGGGACTGTTCAAGAAACCGCAAAAATCCCTATAAGAGAAATGAAAGGTTATGAGAAATGCAGAGGCTCTCAGAGAAGAAAAATCTGCCGGACTGAAAAAGAAAATCAAAAAAAGATTGACGGGGAAAAAGTATTCTGTCAGAATGGTAAATAATTTAAAGGTTTGCTATTTTCAAAAATTACATATAACAGCATTTTCTTATAAAGAGCAGGTGGAGGGACTAGCCCGATGAAGCCCAGCAACCGACCGTAATACCATTGTGAAATGGGGCGGAATTCCGCCGGATGTAAATCCGTAAGGCACGGTGCTAATTCTAGCAGCCTAAGGCTGAAAGATAAGAAGATGGCGTTTAACGATGCCTCTTCTTGTTGAAGAGGCTTTTATTTTCTTCCAGGAAAGACATTCAAGGGGAGTGAACGATAGTGAGCGAAGTCATTGCAACTTATTTAATACATGATTCAAAAGGGGATCATCACAAGAAGGCGGAGGGCATTGCCCTTGGACTGACAGTCGGAACATGGACAGACCTGCCGCAGCTTGAGAAGGAGCAGCTTAAAAAGCATAAAGGGAGAGTGGTATCTGTCGAGTCTCTTCCGGAGAAAGGAGAAACAAGCAGATTCTTCAAGAAACGTACCTGCCGTTCTTTGATTAAAATTGCTTATCCTGCTGAAAACTTCTCATTCGATCTGCCGGCCATTCTTACCACCGTGTTCGGAAAACTTTCACTGGATGGTGAGATCAAATTAGTGGATTTGGATTTTTTAGGCGAGGTAAAAAAGTCTTTTCCTGGTCCGCGGTTCGGTATTGGGGGAATCAGGGAGAAGCTCGGGACTTACGACAGACCGCTTTTAATGAGCATTTTTAAAGGAGTGCTCGGCAAAGACCTGCGTTTCCATAATGAGCAGCTGAGGGAACAGGCTCTTGGCGGAGTCGATTTAGTTAAAGATGATGAAATTCTTTTTGATCAAGACTTGACGCCGTTTATGGAAAGGGTCCGGACCGGAAGAAAGATTTTGGACGATGTGTATGGGCAAACAGGCCATCGCACACTATATGCTGTTAATTTAACGGGTAAGACCTATGATTTAATGGATAAGGCAGAACAGGCGGCAGAAGCCGGAGCGGACGCTTTGCTGTTCAATGTTTTTTCTTACGGGCTGGATGTGCTTCAGGCGTTAAGGGAAAATGACCGGGTTCAACTGCCAATCATGGCGCATCCTGCCTACAGCGGAGCATTTACACAGTCGGAGTTCTATGGGCTGAGCCATTCCCTTCTTCTCGGCAAACTTGTAAGAATGACCGGAGCAGATTTCTCTTTATTCCCTTCTCCTTATGGAAATGTAGCCTTGAAGAGGGAAGCGGCTCTGGGAATTGCAAGAAACCTGACAGAAGAAGATCCAGATTGGAAACCGGCTTTTCCTGTCCCTTCTGCGGGAATTCATCCTGGGATGGTTCCGCAGCTGTACAGAGATTTCGGATTGGACAGTATCATTAACGCCGGCGGAGGTATCCACGGGCATCCAAACGGAGCTCAGGGAGGCGGAAGAGCATTCCGGGCGGCGCTTCAGGCAGCTGTTCAGCAGCAGCCACTTGAAGAGGCCGCAAGAAATAATCAAGACTTGGAGCGTGCGCTTCAAATATGGGGAGGTGCTCCTGCGGGGAAAGTATGAAACCAATCATCTTTTGTGATTTTGACGGAACCGTAACAGATTCAGATAATATCATTTCCATTATGAAACATTTCGGCCCGAAAGGCTGGGAAAAGTGGAAGGACCAGGTTCTTAACCAGGAAATCAGCATTTCCGAAGGGGTCGGCAATATGTTTGCCCTGCTTGAAAGTGAAAAAAAAGAAGAGATTATCCGCTATGTAAAAGAAACAGCGAAAATTCGTCCTGGTTTTACGGAAATGGTTCAATATGCCAAGGCGGAAACAATCCCATTTTTTATTGTGAGCGGGGGGATGGATTTCTTTATCGAGCCGCTTCTTCAAGAGATCATTTCACCAAAGTTCGTCTATTGCAACAAAGCTCATTTTGATCAGAACGATATAAGAATTGAATGGCCTTATACATGCGATGACTTATGCACGAATCATTGCGGATGCTGTAAACCATCGATTATGAGGAGCCTTTCAGAAAAAGATCATTTTAAGATTGTGATTGGCGATTCGGTTACCGATTTTGAGGCCGCTAAAAAGGCTGACTTGGTTATTGCTAGAGACCGCTTATTAGAAGAATGTATAAAACAGGGAATTACGCATTGTGAATTTACTGACTTCTTTGATGTTATTGAAATAGTGAAACAAAATTTGGAGGTAAAAGCCTGATGATCAATACAGTTGAATGGCGTGAGCTTGCTGAAATTAAAGAAGAGTTTGCCGTACGTGACTGGTTTATGGGAACAAGCGGGAACCTGTCAATCCGAAAGCCGGGAGCAGAGCAATTTCTGATAACGGCAAGCGGAAAGGATAAAAGGAAGCAAACGTCGGAGGACTTTATTCTCGTAGGCTTAGATGGAAGGCCGGCGGCAGCGACTGATTTGAAACCTTCTGCGGAAACTCTTCTGCATACCGAAGTATATCGTAAAACAGAAGCTAATTGCGTTCTTCACATCCATACGATAGAAAATAATGTCATTTCAGAGCTTTTTGCGGAAAGAGGCGAGGTTACGTTTAAGAACCATGAAATCATAAAAGCTACTGGACGCTGGGGCGAGAATGACCGCCTTAGTATACCGATTATTCAGAATCATGGGCATATTCCGGTGCTGGCTGAAGAATTTACGAAACATATCCAAGATCATTCAGGGGCCGTCCTGATTCGCAATCACGGAATAACCGTTTGGGGACGAAGCGGTCTTGAAGCTAAGCGTTATCTGGAAGCCTGTGAGTTTTTATTTCAATATCAGCTGATGCTCAATCAGCAAAAATCATTGGCAATGGCAGAGCTGACATTATAAAAAAGTTAATTATTAGAGGAGGAGTTTTTTATGGCAACAATCAGATTTCACGAAACAAATACAGTAATTGAAAAGGAAAAGGAAGTACGCGAGTTTTTAGAAAAGCAGGAAGTTATTTATGAGAAATGGGATATTTCAAAGCTCCCTGCCCACCTTGAAGGTAAATTTGTTTTAACAGATGAAGAAAAAGAGGAAATCCTTGCAGCTTATCAGACTGAAATTGCTGAAATTTCAGAGAGAAGAGGGTATAAAGCACATGATGTTATCACTCTTTCAGATGCAGCGCCAAACTTGGATGAACTGTTGACTAACTTTAAACAGGAGCATCACCATGAAGACGATGAAGTGAGATTCATCGCTGGAGGACACGGAATCTTCGCCATTCAGGGGGAAGAAGACGGATGGTTTGACGTCCGTCTTGATCCGGGTGATTTAATCAGCGTTCCTGAATCAACCCGTCATTATTTCACGCTGATGGAAGATCGCAGAGTTGTCGCGGTGCGCATTTTCGTGACACCTGCCGGATGGGTTCCAATCTATGAAAAAGAAACGACAGAAACTATCTAAGGAAAGAACGATGTACCTGTCTAAAAAAACTGCCAAGCCGGCAGTTTTTTTATTGGCGTCAATGCAGCCTGCAATGACAGGAAGGATAAGTCTAGAAAAAACCTTCCATATAACGTATATACAGCAATGAAAAGATTCTTCAGAAATGATACACTCTGTAGGGAATCTAAATTGTAAGACAGGGAGAAGAATGTAGATGAAAAGAACAGAAATATTTATCCTGGGCGGATTTCTTGGCAGCGGCAAAACGACCCTGCTGAGGAATATTTTAAAAGAAGAAAGTGAAGCCGGAAGGAAGGCTGCTGTTCTGCTGAATGAACTGGGAAGTATTTCAATTGATACGGCAATCCTTGATGAAAATGTACCGCTTAAAGAATTATTTGACGGCTGTATTTGCTGTACGATCCAAGATAAGCTGGAAGTCCAGCTTCACGACTTACTGATGAATAATGACCTTGATGTTATATATATTGAAACGACTGGAGCGGCTCATCCTGTCGAAGTACTGGACGCTATCTTGTCACCAGTTATTGCCGACAGGCTGGAATACAGAGGAATTATTACAGTTGTCGATTTGAACAGATGGAAGGATCGGGAATTACTTTCGCCGCAGCTGCGTCAGCTCTTGCTGGAACAAGTTCGGCATGCGGACTTTATAGTCATGAATAAAAAAGACCTTGTTACGGAGATGGAAGCGGCACAAATGGTCTATTCCATACAGTCTATTAATCCTAATGCTTTATGCCTTCTGACAGAGCAGGCCCGCATTTCTCTGTCTTCCTTCAGACAAAAAAATATCGGGGACAAGAAAGAAGGGGAGAGATTAACCATTCCGCATCTGCACCTTGAAGCACTTACCTATACATTTTCCAATTCGGTTTCAAAAGCAGCTTTTGAAAAGTGGCTGAGAAGCCTACCTGAAACGATTTATCGCATGAAAGGGTATATCGCTTTCACTAATTCACAATACCCTTCTTTATTTCAATACTCTTACGGGATGCCAATATATATGGAAGAAATGATTCGTATGCCTTTGAATTTGGTCATCATTGGTGAACAAATGAATATAGGGGAAATGAAATCCCAGTTGGAGAAGCTAGAAGAGCAATAAGAAGCGGTGGTTTGAAGAGGGATAGCAGAGGGAAAAGACTGTCATCAGTTCTTTTAGCTGATTACGAGTTAAAATCAAAAAGGGGGGTATTGTGATATGCCATGGGATAAGAATGATTATCCGGCTGCAATGAAAAACCTTGATAAGGATGTAAGGGAAAAAGCAATCGAGATTGCGAACGCTCTGCTGGAAGAAGGCTATGAGGACGGACGGGCTATTCCGATCGCAATTGATCGTGCAAAGATGGCGGAAGGTTGATATCTGTTCCACTATTTATTTCTAGGTGTGACAGAAACGGAAAATTTTTGAATTACAGGTAATAAACTGGGTGGAGGAACAGAACGAGGGAACGACTGAAGGCCAGAGCTGTTCCCCCTGCAAAATCTTTGGACCAGAAATCCATGCTTCATAAGCAATAAAAATATCCAATTTCCCATTGAGGAAACTGGATATTTTTATTTGTTTCTATTTCTTTTTAATGCTTAATTCATCTCACCAAACGCGACAAACGTTTTCTCGTCTTCGATTAATCCGCATGCGGCACACTGTACCTTCATTTGCGGTCCATTATAAGCCAAATGGAAAGGCTGTGTGTCTTCATTAGAATAACGCTCCATGATTTCCCCGGACTGCGGGTCTTTTTTTACTGGCGTCGAAACTTGTTCGATCAAATTAAATCGTGTTTTATTTGTTCGGCAGTTTGGACAGCGGTATACTTGAGTCAATACGGTCACTCCTTTTTATGATTAGGATGGCTAATTCATAAAAAAATATGCAGTGCATAGAAAGGATACATATGAACACAAACGATTATGCAATATTATTGAAGGCTTATGTAGAAATCTGGAATAATCGGACTCAGATAGAAACGGCAGAGCCTGAGGCTGTTCTTAAAGAGTTGATTTTGAGAGAGCTTTTAGATGAGAATACACATCCGAGAGCAAGAAGGACCATATATGAAAAGTTCTTTGTAAGCATCCAGAAAATTATGGCCTCCAACTTGGGTGAACAGGAAAAGAACGCCCTGACAGAGTTCTATATCGGACAGATGGAAGCAGCACGTCAAGGAAGGTGAGATTATCATAAGGAAGAGACTTCCATGTGGACTGGAATAGGATCAGCGAGAAAATACGCAGCTAGCCATCTATTTTTCTTTCTTTATCCGAAAAACCATACATGAAAAGGATCCTGTTATGAAAAAAATCCTATTAATCGCTTTTGTTTCTATAATTCTCGTATCAGCCTGTTCAAACGAAAAAGTGGAAGAGACACCTCAAATGCTCAATGTGCATTTGACGGTTAATCCGGAAAAGGCAAAACCAAATGAATCCATATCGTTTGAGGCGAAGGTGACATACGGAGCCGAAGAAGTACCAGATGCCGATGAAGTGTCATTCGAGATTTGGCGTGCGAACAGCAAGAACCATGAAACCATTGAAGCAAAACATCAAGAAAATGGAAGGTATACACTGAAGAAATCTTTTAAAGAAGAGGGAACCTATTATGTGTATGCCCATGTAACTGCGAGAAGCATGCACAATATGCCTAAGAAGGAATTTATCGTAGGGAAACCCAGTGAGCCGGAATCAGATGAAGGAGATTCCGCACCGGGAGCGGGAACAAACACTAATGAATGATCGAAAAGAAGGGTGATAGCAGCTGCTTTTACCCTTTTTTGTGTGCGCCCGGCATGGGTGCAGTCTATAGGGTGAGAGTCCCGAACCATGAAGGCAGTAGTAATGGTTAGCTTAACGCAAGGGTGTCTGTGGTGACGCAGAATCTGAAGGAAGCGAGCGGCAAACCTCCGGTCTGAGGAACACGAACTTCATATAAGGCTAGGTACCATTGGATGAGTTTGCACAACAAAACGAAGTCCTTACTGCCGAAGGTGGTACAGAGTAAATGAAGCAGATAGATGGAGGGAAAGACTGTACTCTTACCCGGGGAGGTCTGATTGGAACGCCAAGTTCCCTTGGTAACCTATCCAGCGATGGACAGCTGAACAATCAGAAGTCAGCCGAGGTCATAGTACCATTCCAACTCGAGATGGAATGGGAAGGACTGAACTATTAGGAAGAACGAGAACTAGGCATATAATTCCTGTATAGAAGCAGACAATCCGAAAGGACTTACTTGAAGGAGGAAGTGGTGAATTCCTCAGGGGACTTCATGAGGGTGGAGCAGGAATAACATAATTAGATTTCTACGTTCACGTCGAAAGGAAATATCACATGTTAATGGATCTGATTCTGTCACGGGAAAACTTAATAGAAGCACTTAAACGTGTGGAGAAGAACAAAGGGAGTCACGGCATAGATGGAATGTCCGTAAAATCCCTACGAAGACATCTCTATGAGAACTGGGAAACTCTTTGTGATTCATTAAGGGAAGGTACCTATCAACCTAACCCAGTCCGTCGAGTCGAAATCCCGAAACTGAACGGTGGAGTAAGATTACTAGGAATACCTACCGTGACAGACCGGTTCATTCAACAGGCTATCGCCCAAGTTCTAACCCCACTTCTTGACCCAACCTTCTCAGAACATAGTTATGGGTTTAGACCAAATAGAAGAGGTCATGATGCGGTTCGTAAAGCAAGGGAATATATAAGTGAAGGTTATAGATGGGTGATTGACATGGACTTGGAGAAATTCTTTGATAGAGTCAATCATGATAAGTTAATGGGGATATTAGCAAGTAGAATCCAAGACCGGCTGGTCTTGAAACTTATACGGAAATATCTCCAAGCAGGAATTATGATGAATGGTGTAGTCTATGATGCAGAAGAAGGAACACCACAAGGAGGTCCACTGAGCCCCCTTCTTTCGAATATCCTTTTGGATAAACTTGATAAAGAGTTAGAAAGGAGAGGTCACAAGTTTGTCCGCTACGCCGATGATTGTAATATTTACATGAAATCGAAGAAAGCTGGAGAACGAGTGATGAACTCAATTACATGCTTTATTGAGCAGAAATTAAAGCTCAAAGTAAATAGAGAAAAGTCAGCAGTTGATCGCCCGTGGAAACGAAAGTTTCTTGGCTTTAGCTTTACGGTCAATAAGAAACCGAAGGTTCGAATAGCCAATGAAAGTATTAAAAGGCTTAAGGCTAAAATACGGGAGTTAACCTCCCGTTCTAAACAAATTCCTATGGAAGTTAGAATCGAGAAACTAAATCAATATCTAACGGGATGGTGTGGATATTTTGCATTGGCTGATACACCAAGTAAATTTAAAGAATTTGATGAGTGGATTAGACGGAGACTCCGTATGCTTGAATGGAAACAATGGAAGAAACCGAGGACAAGAGTAAGAAAACTCAAAGGTCTAGGTGTCCCTGACCAAAAGGCATATGAATGGGGAAACTCCAGAAAGAAATATTGGAGAATAGCCTGTAGTCCAATCTTACACAAAACCCTCAATAACTTGTATTGGAGTCACCGAGGGTTGAAAAGTTTATATAATCGATATGAATTTCTGCGTCAAACTTAATGGAACCGCCGTATACCGAACGGTACGTACGGTGGTGTGAGAGGTCGGGGGTTAATCACCCCCTCCTACTCGATCAATNCCGGCATGGGTGCAGTCTATAGGGTGAGAGTCCCGAACCATGAAGGCAGTAGTAATGGTTAGCTTAACGCAAGGGTGTCTGTGGTGACGCAGAATCTGAAGGAAGCGAGCGGCAAACCTCCGGTCTGAGGAACACGAACTTCATATAAGGCTAGGTACCATTGGATGAGTTTGCACAACAAAACGAAGTCCTTACTGCCGAAGGTGGTACAGAGTAAATGAAGCAGATAGATGGAGGGAAAGACTGTACTCTTACCCGGGGAGGTCTGATTGGAACGCCAAGTTCCCTTGGTAACCTATCCAGCGATGGACAGCTGAACAATCAGAAGTCAGCCGAGGTCATAGTACCATTCCAACTCGAGATGGAATGGGAAGGACTGAACTATTAGGAAGAACGAGAACTAGGCATATAATTCCTGTATAGAAGCAGACAATCCGAAAGGACTTACTTGAAGGAGGAAGTGGTGAATTCCACAGGGGACTTCATGAGGGTGGAGCAGGAATAACATAATTAGATTTCTACGTTCACGTCGAAAGGAAATATCACATGTTAATGGATCTGATTCTGTCACGGGAAAACTTAATAGAAGCACTTAAACGTGTGGAGAAGAACAAAGGGAGTCACGGCATAGATGGAATGTCCGTAAAATCCCTACGAAGACATCTCTATGAGAACTGGGAAACTCTTTGTGATTCATTAAGGGAAGGTACCTATCAACCTAACCCAGTCCGTCGAGTCGAAATCCCGAAACCGAACGGTGGAGTAAGATTACTAGGAATACCTACCGTGACAGACCGGTTCATTCAACAGGCTATCGCCCAAGTTCTAACCCCACTTCTTGACCCAACCTTCTCAGAACATAGTTATGGGTTTAGACCAAATAGAAGAGGTCATGATGCGGTTCGTAAAGCAAGGGAATATATAAGTGAAGGTTATAGATGGGTGATTGACATGGACTTGGAGAAATTCTTTGATAGAGTCAATCATGATAAGTTAATGGGGATATTAGCAAGTAGAATCCAAGACCGGCTGGTCTTGAAACTTATACGGAAATATCTCCAAGCAGGAATTATGATGAATGGTGTAGTCTATGATGCAGAAGAAGGAACACCACAAGGAGGTCCACTGAGCCCCCTTCTTTCGAATATCCTTTTGGATAAACTTGATAAAGAGTTAGAAAGGAGAGGTCACAAGTTTGTCCGCTACGCCGATGATTGTAATATTTACATGAAATCGAAGAAAGCTGGAGAACGAGTGATGAACTCAATTACATGCTTTATTGAGCAGAAATTAAAGCTCAAAGTAAATAGAGAAAAGTCAGCAGTTGATCGCCCGTGGAAACGAAAGTTTCTTGGCTTTAGCTTTACGGTCAATAAGAAACCGAAGGTTCGAATAGCCAATGAAAGTATTAAAAGGCTTAAGGCTAAAATACGGGAGTTAACCTCCCGTTCTAAACAAATTCCTATGGAAGTTAGAATCGAGAAACTAAATCAATATCTAACGGGATGGTGTGGATATTTTGCATTGGCTGATACACCAAGTAAATTTAAAGAATTTGATGAGTGGATTAGACGGAGACTCCGTATGCTTGAATGGAAACAATGGAAGAAACCGAGGACAAGAGTAAGAAAACTCAAAGGTCTAGGTGTCCCTGACCAAAAGGCATATGAATGGGGAAACTCCAGAAAGAAATATTGGAGAATAGCCTGTAGTCCAATCTTACACAAAACCCTCAATAACTTGTATTGGAGTCACCGAGGGTTGAAAAGTTTATATAATCGATATGAATTTCTGCGTCAAACTTAATGGAACCGCCGTATACCGAACGGTACGTACGGTGGTGTGAGAGGTCGGGGGTTAATCACCCCCTCCTACTCGATTGTAACAAAATTGTAAAAAAAGTTACATAGAAACAGAGTGAAAAAATTGTCAAGACTATGAAATTAGTAGGTCAATGGAAACAGTTATAGGAAACTTCCATTGACTGGTGCAGTCTGGATAAATCGCCTGTTCATTCCATTAATAAAAACTATTGAAAATCCCGGTTTTTCAGGCTTTCCGGATTCTTGAACAAGCGGATAAGGCCTGTTCAAGCCCTGCTGGTAATTGATGGTGTCTTTATTACAAAAAAAGCGTGATATGATGATTCCAGAAGCAAGACAACAAGATTACTAGGAGGACAAACATGAATAAGAAAAAAATCATTTTCTCAGCAGCAGCGGCTGCAGCAATTCTATTTTCAGGAGCAGGCGTTCAGCAAGCGGATGCAGCTCAAGTAAAATATCAAGTTAATAAAAAGGTTATTGTAAAGAATGTACATAACCAACAGCAATTGGAAGATCTTTTAAAACAAATCCAGCAAAAATATAATGTAACATTGCCTGCTGCTCAACTAAAGCAAAATTGCGGGTTAATCCAAATCCCAACAACTGCCGGACAAGCTCCTAAACAGCAAGAACAAGCAAAGCAAACTCAACAGGCTGCACCAGCTGAATCAGCAAAGCCTTCATCTAATCAGACAGCTCCTAAAGAATCAGCAAAAGAAGAAACTGCGAAAAAACCAGCAGCTGCTGAAGCTAATTCAGAAGTAAGCGCGTTTGAAAAAGAAGTAGTTGAACTGACAAATAAAGAACGTGCGAAACAAGGTCTTTCTCCATTAACATTAGATAATGAACTGAGCAAAGTGGCACGCACTAAATCACAAGATATGAAAAACAAAAACTATTTCGATCACACAAGCCCAACTTACGGTTCACCTTTCGATATGATGAAATCTTTCGGAATCAGCTATAAATCAGCAGGCGAAAATATCGCTATGGGTCAAAAGACTCCTGAAGAAGTAGTCGAAGCATGGATGAATAGCCAAGGGCACCGTGAAAATATTATGAATTCCAGCTTTACACATATTGGTGTAGGATATGTGGAGTCTGGTAACTACTGGACACAAATGTTCATTGGTAAATAAGAACAGCCATACAGGATGCCTCCTTTTCAGGGGGCATTCTTTTTTTTGTTAAAATTCCGGCACATCAACTTCTGAAAAGGACTGATCAGCATTTTTCAGCAGCCTGATTTCCAAAATGCCTGATTTATACTGAGCATATGCACCTTTTTTTCGAACAAGGGAAGGGAGAGTAATCGTATGCTGATCACCGCTTTCCGGTATCCCTTCAATGATTGTTTGATTAGATGTGTGGTAAATCTTTGCTTGTTTTAATAAAGACTCATCTTCCATAGGAATACGGATGAAGACGTAAGAAAGCGTCTCAAGCACCTCAGCTTGAAGTGAAGTTTGAGGATTCTGCTGTTGGCGGGTTTCTTGATTTCCTTGATTCATCATGGATTGAACACTGTCTGGCATGACTTGTGAAAATAGTTGTTCCATAAAGGTCTTAACTTCGCTTTGATCCATATTTTTCAAAAAATCTTTTTGGTTTTTAGGTAAAGAAAAAATTGAACTCCAAGGAAACATCTGCATTCCTCTTTCCTTAAAATAAATTATTCAATCATATTCTATGCTGACGAATGCCCAGGCGTTCTTCTGGCAATTTGTAAACGATTATAAAAAAGAGGATCAGAATGTGTCATTCTGATCCTCTTTAATTCGTGCTGCTTTTTACATAGCGCCAGACTGCTGTTTTTGCATGCGTTTTTGAATGTAAATGAGTCTTAATCCGAGGGTCAAGGCCCCGATCGCCAAGCCAAGTATCAGACCGAGCCAGTAACCATATGGTCCCCAATCGGTATAGTTTGCAAAATAGTAGCCGCTTGGAAGCCCAATGATCCAATAGGAAATGAGTGACATATAGAAGGTTACATTCACATCTTTGTAGCCCCGCAGGATGCCTTGAATCGGTGCCTGAATGGCATCGGAGACCTGGAAAAAGATTGCATATAATAGAAAATGCCTGGACATCGCAATCACTAGGGAATCCTTCGTATATAGTCCTGCAATTCCATCGCGGCAGAAGAAAAGGATAGCTGCGCTTAGAATGGCCGCTGCCACTGCAAGACCAATTCCGATAAGACCGTATTGCTTTGCATCTTTTAGACGCCGTGCCCCTGTCTCAAAGCTTACAATTATGGTCAATGCCATGGCTGTGCTGAGAGGCATCATGTACAGCAATGATGCGAAATTCAAAGCAATTTGATGCGAAGCGATCGTGACTGTATCATAATTGCTCATCAAGAGCGTGACCGCTGAAAAAATACTGGTCTCAAAGAAAATCGATAAGCCAATCGGTACACCAATGGCCAAAATAGCTTTCCATTCTTTAAAAGAAACGCGGAAGAATGTATGGAAAACCCTGTATTGATGGAATGGATTCACCTTTTTGACAATAAAAAAGGCCACTGCTGCAATAATCCAGTAGGTAATAGCCGTAGCATAACCTGCACCTGCTCCTCCAAGCTCAGGAAAACCGAACTTTCCAAAAATCAGCAGATAATTTAGCACAATATTCACCGGAAGTGCCAGTAAAGTGATAATCATTGATATTTTCGTTTGGCCAAGCGCATCGATGAATGACCGAAGTGCATTGTAGATGAATAATGGCACAATCCCGATTGCCAGTCCTATCAAATAATCGAAGGCAACTTCCCGAACAGGCTGTTCCAGTCCCATTGAGTTCAGAAGCGGATTTAATACGAAGGATCCGATTAAGAGAAGGACAAGGGCCAAGAAAGTGGATAAATAAACAGCCTGTATAACTGAAAACGAAACATTCTTTCCTTTTCCGGCTCCGATCAGCTGTGAAACAATAGGCGTAAGACCAATCAGGATTCCGCTTAATCCGGTGTATACCGGGGTCCAAAGCGAACTTCCAATGGAAACGCCTGCTACATCCTCAGTACTGTACTGCCCCGACATCATCACATCAAAAAATGTCATCAGATATAAGCCAACCTGAGTGATTAGAATAGGGAAGAGAATGGATGCCAGCTGACTGGCTTTTCCTTGTAAAGTCGTTGTCTTTTTCATAGATAAACCTCATTTAGAAAAATTTTCGCAATGATGGGATTATATCATATCTTTGACATATTTATAGGTTTTTAATTTCTGAAGTGATCATATATGGTATGATGAGTGGTAAGTTATTTTTAGTTTGGAAGGTGAGTATTTTGTCAAAGAAAATCGTGTTTACCGGCGGCGGCTCAGCAGGGCATGTCTCCGTCAATACGGCCATTATTCCTGAATTTCAAAAGAATAATTGGGAAATAACCTATATCGGCTCAAAAAATGGTATTGAAAAAGATATTATTGAGACAGAGTTCCCTGATATTAGTTATCAGACGGTAACGGTCGGTAAACTGCGCCGTTATTTATCCAAAGAAAATATAAAAGATCCATTTAAAGTCATAAAAGGAATTTTTGATGCAAGAAAGATTTTAAAGAAAACGAAACCTGATTTCATTTTCTCTAAAGGCGGTTTCGTGTCTGTTCCGGTTGTTATAGCAGGAAAGATGCTTCGTATTCCGATTGTCATCCATGAATCAGACTACACGCCAGGACTGGCGAATAAGATTGCAATGCCGATGGCCACCAAAATATTAACGACATTTAAGGAATCAGCAGCACAGCTTCCCAAAGAGAAGGCAATGTATATCGGTGCCGTTCTGAGAGAAGGGATTTTCAAAGGTGATGCGAAAAAAGGGAGAGAATTTTGTGGATTCGACCTTAGCCGCCCTGTTCTCTTAGTAATGGGAGGAAGTCTTGGAGCTGTTAGAATCAATCATTTAATCACCGATAATTTGCCGGCACTGTTAAAAGAGTATCAAATCATTCATATATGCGGAAAAGGAAATGTAAACGAAGACCTTAAAATGCCTGGTTATGCGGCGTTTGAATTCGTGCATGAAGAACTGTTTGACATGCTTGCGGCAGCAGATGCGGTTGTATCCCGTGCCGGATCGAATTCAATATTCGAATTTTTGGGACTTCAAAAACCCATGCTTCTCATTCCATTGGGAGCCAAGGCATCAAGGGGCGACCAAATCCTGAATGCCAAAAGTTTCGAAAAACAGGGATTTTGCAAGGTCATGGATGAAGAGGGCGGCTTGCCTTTTGATGAATTCAGCCGCAATGTAAAAGAGCTGATTGAAAAGAAGGCTGTTTATCAGGAAAGAATGCGAGAGGAAAAAGCTTTCAAGACAGCAAATGAGATGTATAAACTGCTTGTCAGCTTAGGCAAGAAAAGATAGCATGATTTTTCTCTTCTATACATACAAGTATAGAGGAGGAGGATGGAAGATGGCCTATTTATATACCAAAGGATGGTTCATTCGTGAATTGAAGGCGAGGGGCATAACCAAACACCCTATTGAAGGAAAAAAGCTGGAATTATATAAAATGCATGTTCTGAGAAATCTGTATGCGCAGATCATCGAAAGGACATAAAGAAAGGCCCAAACCATTCAAGGTTTTGGGCCTTTCTTATATTGTTTATTTAGAGAAGATGCTGGATCATGGGATAGACAAGTGAAATAACAATTCCGGCAATCGCCATTGCTGCTCCAGCCACTGCACCAGTGAATTCACTTTCTTGGCTTGCCTGAGCCGTGCCGAGTCCGTGAGCGATTGTGCCATAAGCGATTCCCCGTGAAAAAGGGTCTTTAATATGAATCTTATCCATAATCCATGGAGCAAGCATGGTACCCAATACTCCAGTCAGGATGACAAAGGAAGCAGTAATATTTTGATCTCCTCCATTTATGTCCATGATTTCAATAGCAATCGGCACTGTGACAGATTTAACAGCCAAAGCCTGAAGCATCACGAAACTAAGGAAAAAAGCCTTGCCGATCAGGATGGCCGTGAACAGTGTCACAGCAAGACCGAATATAATCCCGCATAATGCAGGAACAGCAAACTTTCTAATAATCTCTCTGTTTTTATATAAAGGAACAGCCAAAGCGATCGTTGCCGGTCCAAGAAAGAAGGAAATAAAATCCTTCGCAGGTTTATAATCGTTATAATCAATTCCGCTTATAGAAAATATTGTAATAATAACTACAATGCAAAAAAAGACAGGAGTGGTAAAAGGAGTCGGAAATCTTGCGTATATTTTCCTTCCCGCGAGATACGCACCAGCCGTCAGGAGGATATTAAAGATGGTAATGGGCACTGTCATGATGTTCAGCCTCCTCCTCTTTTTGGGAAAGTCTTTGAACGGTATATGCTGCAATTACGAAACCTATAATAAGACTGACGATTAAGACAACGGCAAGAGACAGGGCGTATCTTTTGAACATGGGCCCCATGGTCATCAGTCCGATTGCGATAGGGACAAAGAAAAAGGCAAGGTGTTTGACGAGGAAGCCAGAAGTGGCTTCAACCCATTCTAACTTGACGATTTTCGTTTGTAATAAAATGAATAATAATAGCATTCCGATAACGTTACCCGGTATTGGGAGATGAATCAATTCTGTTATCCAGGTGCATATCTCGTAAAGAAATAGCAGGAACACGAATGAAATGAAGTACTGAACGACTCTTTTCATGTTGTATTACAGATCCTTTCTTGGTTAACTCTATAAAAGTAGTAAAGTATGTGAATGTATTTATTATAAGGAAAGATAGCGAAGAAGTGTAGAAAAGAATTGGAGGAATTGCAAATGAACGGCAATAGACATTAAAAAGCCCGGCTGCATGCAGGCCGGACTACTTCTATAAAAAATGCTTTATTAAGCTTCCATAAGCTGCTGATCGTCTTCCTCCTGCTGTCTGAACAGCCAGAAGGTATACAGGTCTTTCGAAATCTCGAATAAATCGAAAATTTCTTCCTCCTGATTGATTTGATCATATAAGGCTTTTCTTGTTTCATTCGCTTCAATTACATAAGGCAATTTCTTCGCAGCTTTAATGGAGCGGAGATTAACCTTACGAATGCGCATAAAAACTGTTTCGATACCTGCTTCAAAGAATAATTCTTTGAAAAAAGCATCCTTTGCCAGGGCGTTATAGCCTTTGCCATGGAATGGCTTGCCCAGCCAGGTTCCTAAAAATCCTGCATTATCTTTTATATCATAAAGCGAAATACAGCCGATCGGGTTTTCCCATTCATCGAGAATGGTCCTTGAGATAAGCAATCCTGATTCTTCAGCCTCAATCGTTTGCTTTGTTGCGAATACATATTCTTCATATGAATCAACTTTTTGGCGCACGAAAGGGAAGACATCTGGATGCGTCATTAGATGATAAAGAGAACTGCATTCCATAAAATCTCTTTTCTTTAACATTTCCGTCCCTCCGTTTGAGAGCAGTCCTCATGAGTCATGCTGCCCACCCTCGAAATTTTTTAAAATCGTTCATCAAAAAATTTCGGGGTGGGAATCGAACCCACTAGAACCGGAGGAACTCCGGTGGCGCACCATTTGCCTTCCCTATTTTTATTGTCAGAAAGTATATAAATCAAAAAAATATCTTACGTAGGTATAATACTAAATTTCCACACGTTTGGGAACCTCTTTTTATGTATTTTTTTCGTCAATTTTCTTCCAATTTTAACAAAAGCAATCGTTTGCTTAAATTAAGCCATATCATTAAAATTTTCCGGAGTACTGCATCCATAAGATGAGGGCTCCCAGCAGCCACACATAGACAGAAAATATTTTCAGTGAGCGTTTTTTTAGAAAATTTATCATCCATACAACAGCAAGGTATCCGGAAATCGAGGCGGCAATGGTTCCTGTAAGCAGGGAAGACAGCGAGATAGGTTCGATTTGCCCCATCATAACGGGTTTAAGCTGAAATAGTATCCCTCCGCTTATGGCAGGAATGGAGAGCAAGAATGAGAAATAGGCAGCTGTTTCTCTGTCCAGCCTGCAAAGAAGTCCTGAGGCAATGGTCAGCCCGGAACGTGATAAGGCGGGCATGATTGCAGCAGCCTGGAAGCTTCCGATGATCATGGCATCCTTCAATGTGACCTCATCGAGTGTTTTTCGTCCTTTTCGAGCACTGTCAGCCCACCATAAGATACATCCTGTAACTAAAAACTCCCATCCGATTGATGACCCAGTTTTGGACAGATTATCAAACCAATCATTCAGCAGAATTCCAGCAATTACAGCTGGGAGTGTACCGACAGCCAATAGTGCGGAACGCCTGGAAAAAGGGTTTTTAATTATTTTCACGAGTTCATCTTTATAAACGGTCAGCAAAGCGAGCAGTGTTCCGATGTGAAGCATCGCATCAAGGAAGATGCCGGCTTCATCCAATCCAAACATATGCCTGCCGATATAAAGGTGTCCCGTACTTGAAATAGGAAGAAATTCCGTAAGACCTTGAATAATTCCGAGTATAAGAGCCTGCAGTTCAGTTAACAAAAAATCACCGCATTCCTTTTAAAAGTGGGACAATCTTCTATCAGCTTATGTATGATATAAATAATCATGTCAGAATTTTTCAGAATACAAAAAAGAGGGGAACTTTCTGCATAGCTGTCCGTATAAATAGAGTGGAGGTGGAATAAATGAAAAATGAACTGCAATCTGATGACCGTCTTTTGGCTGTCCTAATTTATGTCCTAAGTTTCTTTACTGCTTTTATAGGCCCTTTAGTCATTTGGCTTCTTAAAAAGGATTCTTCGCCGTTTATTGACTACCATGGCCGTGAATATTTGAATTTTTTAATATCTTATACGGTTTACGGAATAATCGCAGGTCTGCTTACTTTGGTGCTGATCGGATTTGTATTAGCCCCTATTGTAGGATTGGCAGCTGTAGTGTTTACCATCATTGCTGCAGTTAAAGCTTTTGAAGGGATTGAGTATAGAATCCCGTTTATATTCCGTATTCTATAATTTGGAATTTTGCCAGGCTGCAGATGTCCCGTTAAAAACGGGTTCGTCTGCGGTCATTTTTATTGGCAGCTTACGTTAACTGCTGTGAAAACTGTTTTTGATAGTCTATTTTTATCTCCGGTTTGCTGATGCTCTTTATAAGGAAAAAAGAGGAATTAATCGGCTGGAAGAAGAAATAGAATGATAGGGATACGACGGTTCAAGCAAGGAGCGAAGTATGAATATACGTGACTATTATTTAAAGACAGCAAAATCCAATTTTTGGGCGGCGTGGATTCTCTTAGGTCTTGCAATCGTCTTCTTCATTCTGCGTGCCTCCGGCTTGATCACTTCCAATGTTTTCTTTGTTACGGTGCCGTTTCTCATTATCAGCACAGCCCATTTCTTCAGTTCAGATGTATATGCTAAAAGAGCGCGGGATTTAGAAGAGAAAAAAATAGCCACAGGCAGTCTGCACAGAGAAGAGACTGTACTGCTGCAGTTCATGCCGGCTCCGACGTTAAGACTGTTGCTTTTTGAGCCGAACGGTGCTCTTTTGGGTGAGCTTCGTGACAAAAATATGAGATGGTTTATGTGGATGGTTCCGGGAGCAATCTCCGTATTCTTACCGAAAAGTTATGAATTGGTGAGTGCTGAAGGAGATGTGCTGGCCTTTTATCGTGTCAAAGGATTTTTCTCAAATTCGATGGAAATCAAGAATAGATCAGGAACGATTATTGGCTATTATCATGAAAAAAAATCTTTGGTCAGAAACGGCTGTCTATATGATTCTGAAGATTCCGAGTGGATTATTATACCGGAAAAGAATACCATTCGGGACTTTCCGTTAAAAACAGCAGCCGGCAAGAGTATTGCCGTTATACAAACCGGATGGATGCCGTGGGAATGGCAGAAACGTTTTGAACCGAATACGCCTGTCCTGACATTCACCACATTGGCAGGTGAAAAAGAAAGACTCGCCGTTTGGGGAGTGTGCGCATTACTTTTCCACCATTATGACCATTAAAAAATGAAACCAAGTTTGATATAATAAATAGGCAATACATATATTGAAATAAGGGATGATAATAATGACACTGTTGGAAGAAATCTTAGATTATAACGAAAAGTTCGTTGAAGAGGAAGAATACGAAAAATATCGGACAGGCAAATTCCCGGATAAGAAGATGGTTATTCTTAGCTGTATGGACACCAGGCTGGTTGAATTATTGCCTAAATCCATGAATGTTAAGAATGGGGATGTTAAGTTTCTGAAGACTGCAGGAGGTATTGTTTCACACCCGTTCGGCAGCGTTATGCGGAGTATCATTGTTGCTGTGTATCAGCTAAAAGCGGATGAGATTTTTGTTATTCCGCATCATGACTGCGGAATGGCTTCTGTTAATCCGGATGAAGTGATCAAGCAGATGGTGGACCGGGATATTCCTGAAGGAACAATCGATACGATTGAACATTCTGGAATTAATCTTCGCAGCTGGCTAAAGGGCTTTGACGATGTATATGAAAGTGTCAGAGAAAGCGTGAATATTATCAAGAATCATCCGTTGATTCCTAAGAGCGTTCCAGTCCACGGTTTAATTGTTTCTCCGGATACCGGGAAATTAGAAGTTGTCGTGAACGGATACGAGCAAATAAAGAAATAATGAAATCTTGGCTGCCATTTTCGGCGGCCTTTTCATTTAAAAAGGATTGGCAGGAGAACGAGTAAAGGGCACGTTATTTTCAAGGTGAGAATTCTATGTACTGCCAAACCAGCCTTATCTCTTGTCCATAAAGTGTAAATGCCTTTTATTAGAGTGCTTTTTCTGTTAAAATTTTTAGGTGCGGTTTGTCACGTATACAAACGGGTGGGAGAGGGACTTACAATAATATATAGAAGGAACATCATGAAAAAAACAAAATTTGATACTATATTCCGCCTTTCGAAGTATGGCACAAATCTGAACCGGGAACTGTTTGCCGGGATGATCGGTTATTTTACAATTGCTTATATTCTGATTGTTAATTCTCTCATTTTAGGAGAAGCCGGAATTCCTCTGGATGGAGCAATTATAGCAACCATCCTTTTGTCTGCGGTCAGCTGCATCTTCATTGGCTTCTGGGCAAATGTTCCCGTTATTCTTGTACCGGGAATGGGGGTCAATGCTCTATTTGCCTATACAATGGTTATGGCGATGGGATTAAGCTGGCAGTCTGCTTTGGGAGCGGTCTTTATTTCCGGTCTCATTTTTGTCCTGATTGCTTTTACAAAATACTCACGTCTGCTGAATGATTCGATCCCCAATTCGTTAAAAGAAGCGATATCTGTAGGCTTGGGCCTTTTTTTAATTTTGCTTGGACTGGAAAAGGGCGGGCTTATTGAGAAGGGTACCAATTCGATTATCGCGATAGGGGACTTTAAAGATCCTGAAGTATTGGCTATGGTTCTGACCTTTTTTCTTGCCATAGCTCTGTTTATAAAAAATGTTCCAGGGAATTTCCTTCTGACAATTTTGGGAGGGAGCGTCATTGCAGCATTATTGGGGAATATTGATTTTTCAGGGGTTACATGGACTGGACTGAATGGGGATGCATATGAAAATGTGTTCCTTTCCTTATCCTTTCTGGAAATCAATACGGCTGAATTTTGGATGGCTGTCTTTACCATGTCGATGGTGCTGATTTTTGAAAATATTGGACTGGTGCACGGCCACATGGAAAGCCTGCAGCGTCAAGAGGGTTATCAAAAGTCCTTTCAGGCTACTGGTGTTTCTGTTCTGCTTTCCGGATTGTTTGGCTCAAGTCCGACAGTCGCGACTGTAGAAACTGCGGCAGGCATTGCTTCCGGCGGACGGACAGGGCTGACGTCCATTATGACAGGGGTGCTGTTTTTAGCATCTCTGCTGTTCATCCCAGTGATTAAAATCATTCCTGATACAGCGATCGCTCCGATTCTCATCATCATAGGCATATTGATGATCGGTACCATCAAAAAAATGGATTTCAGCGATTTCACAGAAAGTATTCCTGCGATTCTAATCATGACAGCGATTCCGTTCACTTATAGCATAGCTGATGGTATGGCGTTTGGGTTTATTATGTATCCATTTTTGAAGCTTGTGACAGGAAGAAGGAAGGAAATTTCCCCGGCCATTTTCATTATTGCTCTCTTATTCCTGGGCTATTTTTTGATCGGAACTTTAGAATAACCGCAAGTATTAACACACAAGAGACCTATAGGAAAAGAAGAGTAAAGCGATTATAATGAAATGAAAAAAGCACTAGAAATGGGGAATTGAGGAATGAAGATTGAATTATTAAAAACCCACGGCTCAGGCAATGATTTTTTTATCATTGATGAATTAACTGCCGATCTTGCTTTCACAGAAGAAGAGCGCAGAGACCTGGCTGTGTCTCTATGTAACAGGGAAAGTGAACTCGGAGCGGATGGAATCCTGTTCGTTCTCAAAAGTGAGCGGGCGGATGCCAGAATGCGGGTTTTTAACTCAGACGGCTCTGAAGCCTCCATGTGCGGCAATGGTCTGCGCTGCGTAGCCAGGTTCGTTTCAGAAGTATTGGGAAAGACCAGCATGGTTATCGAAACGATGAAAGTGGATCTTCAAGTGGAAAAAACAGAAGAAATTTACTCAGGGATTCCCACGTTTAAAGTGGAAATTTCTCCAGTGAGTTTTAATCCGGAAGATCTGCCGCTCCATATCGATAAGGAAAAGCTGTTAAATGAACGTTTGCCTGAACTGGATGATTCACTTTTGTTTTCTGCTTTAGCAGTGCCCAATCCGCATCTTGTAGCGATGGTCAGCAGTGAGATTCTTGCTTCAGATATACAGGAAAAACTTGCGGCTGGGGTCAATGAACCGAATGCGCTGTTTCCCGACGGCGTTAATGTCAGCTTTGTCAAAAACCTGGAACCCGGCAATATTTATGTCCGAACCTATGAAAGGGGAGTCGGCTTTACGAATGCATGCGGCACGGCCATGTCTGCTTCAAGTCTGGTAACCTGCCTGATCGGCCTGAATGAGGCCGATCAGGAAATCTCCGTTTATAATAATGGCGGTAAGGTCAAGTGTGTAGTACATCATGATGCTGAAACAGGCCGATATTGGATCGATCTGATTGGTAATGCGACCTATGAATACAAAACGAGCGTAAATGTGGATCTTGCTCAACCTTCTTCATTCACATTGGAAGAACGGGAGCTATATACTGAAGAAACTGAGCTATACAAAAAACTGCAGGCGGAAGTGAAGGAATACTTAGCGACTGTATAATTATTTTTTAGGGAGGGCTTGCCTAATGGGCAGCCGTCCCTTTTTTCTTTTTCAAAAAAGAAAGGATTTCCCGAAAAGGGTCGCTGTTATCCACTTCCCTGTAGGAGGTAAACGGACATCCCTGTTTTTTAATCCGCTCGGGTACCGTCAAAAGATTAAAATCCTCTATTTTCAGTTTTCCATTCACTTCTTCCCAAAATAAAGGCGCGGCGACACCTGCAAAATGATTTCCACGCGGAGAGTAGGGGGTGATAATCGTTTTTCCCTCACTGTGCTGGACAAAGTCAAGATAAAGACGGCCTTTTCTTTTTTTCTTCAGGCGCTCAATCGTGAAATCCTCTGGATGCAGTCCGGTCAAGTAAGAGGCGAGAAAATCCGTGAATATCCGGGTGTCTTTGTACGTAAACGTATTATCCGGAAGAGGGATATGCACTTGCAGTCCTTTATTTCCAGATGTTTTGACAAATGCGGCCAGGTTTAGCGGTTTAAGTGTATCATATACAGCACGTGCCGCTTTAATGGCAAGAGGAAAGTCACCTGGGGATGCAGGGTCTAAATCCAGTACCAGTTCATCAGGCTTTTTTTGTCCAATTTTTTGAAATGGTGTATGAAATTCAAGGGCCAGCTGATTGCCCAGCCATAAAAGCGTTTCTAAATTATTGCAGAGAATATGCTCATGCCCGTTCTCCAGCCCGGTTTGAATAAACGACGGAGCATAATCCGGAATATTTTTTTGGAAAAAACGTTCCTCTTGGAGTGTGCCGTGAGGAAACCGAATATTCGTTAAAGCCCTGTCTTGCAGAAAAGGAAGGAACCAGCATGAAACCTGACGTAAATACTGAAGAAGCTGGATTTTGAGAATCGATTCATTTTTCAGCTGCCAAATAGGTTTATCTGGAGAAGTGACCGTCACAGATTCCGGAAATGTAAATTGGCTGATCAAAAAGGTTTCCCAGGTGCATTCATCTGGCTCCTTATCAAGCAGCCAGTGAGAAAATACCGGTTCACGCAGCTCATCTTCCTTGTAGGCATGGAGATAATGAACAGCAAGACAGATGGAAGGCTGAATATAATATTGGTATTCATCTTCCATTACAGCATTTTTCTTAACCAATTCACTTATTATGCGTCTGTCTTCTTGTGTAAAACCGTTTTTGACTTTGCCGATCATGACAATGTTATTCCCTTTGAAAACGGAAAGGGACAAATACCCAGACTCTTTATCCAGCGAGCTGATGAAACAGGGAACAGTGCGCCAGTTTTTGATTTTAACCCACGTTTCAGTGCGTTTTCCGGCTTCCCATGTACTTGTGGGAAGTTTTGCCACAACACCTTCACCGTCCAGGAGAATCGTTTTTTTTATGCAAATATCCGGCTGTTCATAGGCTGGTAATAACTGAATCAGTTTGCTCGTACGTGGATCAGGGATAAGGGGCAGGCGGCATGCAATAAACAACTCGTTGAGCAGATTTTTTCGTTTTTTTAACGGCATCCCGGTTACGTTCTCACCTTTATATTCCAGCATATCGAATACAAGCATTCTGCATGGGGAAAACTCGGCAGCCGCCTCAATTGTCTTTTTGGTCTTCAGCCTTCCTCTCCATTGAAGATGGCCGAAATCGCCTTTACCCTCATTTTCCAGCCAAACAAGCTCTCCGTCCAGGGTTAAGGGAGCATGAGCAGAAAAATCAATCTCGGACAGGCAGTTTTTAATTTCAGGGAAAGAAGAGAGCAGTTCTTTTTCATTTCTGCTATCAAGCTTTACCTTTCCATCCTTCTCAATTCTCAGAATGGCACGAAAACCATCATATTTTATTTCATACTGCCATTCCGTCCCCTTCGGAAAATCTGTGCGGTAAGTCGGAAGCATCGGCTTCATGATCAATTCTCCTTTTTCCTTTATATTTAACGTTAATGTTTCAAGTGATTCTGCCAAAAATTTTTCGAATGCTTTTTGATGACGGGGAATACTAATGACAGGCCCAAATTTAAAAAGAGGGTGATTTTGTGCATACAATGTGGAAAGGCAGTATAAGTTTTGGTCTTGTGAATATACCAATCAAGCTTCATGCCGCAACGGAGGATAAAGACATTTCATTAAGGACCCTTCATAAAGAATGTCATTCTCCGATTAAATATGAAAAAGTATGTCCCGTGTGTGAAAAAGAAGTAGGGAAAGACGATATTGTCCGGGCATTTGAATATACCAAAGGGAAGTTTGTCGTCATTGAAGACGAGGAGCTAGAACAGCTGAAGAAGAAAACAGAAGACAGAGCTGTCGAAATTGTTGATTTTGTCAAAATAGAGGACATCGATCCGATTTATTTCAACAGAAGCTATTACATGTCTCCTAATGAAGGGGGAACAAAAGCTTATTCCCTATTAAGGAAGGCACTGGAAGAATCCCAAAAAGTCGGAATCGCCAAAATCATGATTCGGTCGAAGGAACAGATGGCCGTCATCAGGACAGTCCAAAATCTTCTGTTAATGGAAACGATCCATTATCCCGATGAGGTAAGGGCGGCAGAAGATGTTCCTAATATTCCCGCGGCTGACCAGGTCTCTGAAAAAGAATTGACTACGGCGATCATGCTGATCGACCAGCTGACCGCATCGTTTGAGCCTGAAAAATACCAGGATGAGTATAGGAGTGCACTTATTGAACTGATTGAATCGAAAAAAGCGGGGGAAAACTTAGTTGCTGCCAAGCCAAAAGCGAAGGCTGCAGACAATGTGACCGATCTAATGGCCGCACTGCAGGCATCAATCGACCGGACAAAGCCGGAAAAAAAACCAGTAAAAAAGAGAGCGCCGAGAAAAAAAGCAGAAACGAAAAAGAAGGAAGCATAGTCTATTGCGAGCTGCCGGTCCTACCGGCAGTTTTTTTGCGGATCGCATAGGTGAAAAGGCCTGAAAACGATAAAAAAAACCGTTCCAGATGAACGGATAAATGAGGAAATCAATCGTGATAATCAACATATAGGCGATTGAGATAATTATTCGACCATATATTGTATAATCATATTATCATAGATAATTATTTGGCATCAACTTCTTTTCACTTTTTTCATACAGTGATTGTTACACAATTAATTCTATTCTAATTATTCTTACTCAATAGATGGAATTTAGTATAATGTTAGTACATTGTACAAAGGAGAAGATGTCAGATGGAAATCGTTTCACTGCAAATTGGGAGGCCGCAAATCCGGAATTATATGGGTATGCAGATCAATACAGCTATGGATAAACAAAAAATAGAATCCGTTACAGTCAGATTTGAAAGACTGGAAGGTGATGATGTAGGCAATAAGAAACATCATGGGGGGAAGGACCGGGTCATTTGCTTTTATCCATATGAACATTATCCGTATTGGGAAAATACATATTCAAAAAAACTTCCGCTCCCGGCTTTTGGAGAGAACTTGACCGTACGGGGAATGACAGAAAAAGATATGTATATTGGAGATATTCTGAAAATCGGAGAAACTGTCATTCAAATTACTCAGGGCAGGGTACCGTGTGCGACGATTTCCATGTTCAATGCGGAAAAGGACTTTCTGAGAAATGTAAAAGAGACTGGTTTTTGCGGTTATTTTGCCAGAGTCTTAGAAGAGGGGCAGATTAGAGAGGGCGATCAGCCTCTCCTTCTTGAGCGAAGCGAAAACTCTGTCAGTGTTTTTTATGCCACACATGTCTTATTGAATGGCATGGATGGGATACAGGGGATAGAGTCAGTGCTGTCTGTTTCCTCGCTTGCAGATGAATGGAAAAAGAAGCTGGAAAAGTTGAAGGAGAGGCAGTTGGGGATCTAGAGTAAAAGAATTAAAATAGCACTTGATATTTGTACGGAATATGAATTAAAATAAAATTCAGAAAATTAAATCGAATAGTTTCATACTTATCCAGAGAGGCGGAGGGACTGGCCCTGTGAAACCTCAGCAACCGGCTTTGCAAAAAGCTAAGGTGCTAAATCCAGCAAGCATGCGCTTGAAAGATGAGGGGAATTTTGTTGAAAAGCCTTCTCTCATAGAAGGCTTTTCTTTTTTTAAAATGTAAAAAAGTGTCTAAAGGAGGCGTTAGAAGATTTTGACCTTTAAAGAAGCGGTAAAGACAAGAGTTATTACAGGAGACGGAGCTATAGGAACCATGCTTTATGCTAATGGTATAGACCGATGTTATGAGGAATTGAATGTGAGTTCCCCTGATCAGGTGCTGAATATTCATTATGCCTATGCAGAAGCAGGAGCTGATCTTATTCAGACTAATACATACGGCGCCAATTTCTTTAAACTGAAGCGTTATGGACTTGAAGATGAAGTAAGCCGATTTAATCGAACTGGCGTCCAATTAGCTAAAAAGGCAGCAGCGGGGAGAGCGTTTGTTTTTGGTACGATTGGAGCTGTCAGAAGTTTTCGGAAATCGGATTTAACGTTGAGTGAAATCAAAAGAGGTTTTCGTGAACAATTATACAGCCTTCTTCTTGAGGAGCCGGAAGGGATCGTGCTTGAGACATATTATGATCTCGAAGAGCTGGAAACGGTCCTGCATATTGCCCGGAAAGAAACAGAGCTGCCCATCATGGCAAATGTCTCGCTTCATGAGATCGGCAATTTACAAGACGGCACTCCTTTGCCAGAAGCTTTTAAAAAATTGGAGGAATTGGGGGCTGATGCAGTTGGGCTGAATTGCCGGCTTGGACCGCATCATATGATAAGGGCGCTGGAAACCGTTCCGCTCCTGAAGTATGCAGCCATCTCGGCATATCCAAATGCAAGCCTCCCGGACTTTGAAGACGGAAGACTTGTCTATAAGGCTGTTCCAGAATATTTTCATTCTGCAGCCCTTCAGCTCCGAAAGCAGGGTGCCTCCATTATAGGCGGCTGCTGCGGGACTTCACCGCTTCATATTGAAGCCATAAAGGATGCGGTTGCAGGACTTGAACCGGTTTTGGAAAAGGAAATCAAAGTACCGCGGGTGGAAGCATTGGCAGAAAGACAGGAAAGCCAGCCTGCATTATATGAGAAAGCAAAAACAAAAAGGACGATTCTTGTTGAGCTGGACCCGCCTAAGAAGCTTGGAATTGAACAATTTTTAAAGGGAGCCGCATCTTTAAAGCAATCAGGTGCAGATACCATTACATTGGCGGATAATTCGCTTGCCTCTCCCCGAATTTCGAATTCAGCGCTTGGTTCTATTTTAAAAAACCAGTATGGAATGAATCCGATGATCCATGTCACTTGCAGGGACCGGAACTTAATCGGGATCCAGTCCCACTTGATGGGCCTTCAGACAATGGGACTTCATGAGATTCTGGTGGTTACGGGGGATCCTTCAAAAATCGGGGATTTTCCGGGTGCAACATCTGTATACGATTTATCCTCGTTTGATTTAATAAGTCTTGTCAGCCAGTTTAACAAAGGGGTTTCTTACTCGGGACAAAGTCTGGGCGGAAAAACCAATTTTAATATTGCGGCCGCATTTAACCCAAATGTGAGGCATTTGGACAAGGCAGTGATTCGAATGGAGAAAAAGATCTCTTGCGGCGCCCATTCCTTTCTGACTCAGCCTATCTTCTCTTTAGAACAGGCAGAGGAAGTTTATATGGCAACGAAACATATTAAAGCCCCCATATTTATTGGGGTTATGCCTTTAACCAGCACCAATAATGCGGAATTTATCCATAATGAAGTGCCGGGGATTAAATTGCCTGATTCTATAAGAAAGGCGATGGCAGCAGCTGGAAACAACCCTGTTAAAGCGAAGGAAGAGGGATTGAGGATTGCCATGGAATTGATTGATGCGATAAGGGAGAAATTTAACGGAATCTACTTGATTACACCTTTTCTCAGATATGAGATGACCGCTGAACTGACTCGATATATTAAAGCAGCAGACAAAAGGCATGAAACTGAGGTGGGGGCTTATGAATAAACCTTTGATACAGGACCAAATGAAGAAAAAAATATTATTAATCGATGGGGCAATGGGCACAATGCTGCAGGCAGAAAACCTATCTGCTGACGACTTTGGAGGAGAACAATTCGAGGGCTGTAATGAATATTTGACCATTACGCGGCCTGATCTCATTTCCTCTATACATGAAAAATATCTGGAAGCCGGAGCGGACATCATTGAAACGAATACTTTTGGTGCAACAAGTATCGTGCTGGAAGAATATCAATCAGGACACCTGGCCTACCAAATAAATAAAGAAGCCGCGCAGCTGGCCAAGTCTGCATGTGAGAAGTACTCTTGTGCAGACTGGCCGAGATATGCTGCAGGCTCTATGGGACCTACAACAAAAACTTTGTCCGTGACGGGCGGTACGACTTTTGATAGTTTGCAGGAGTCTTATTCCATTCAGGCAGCCGGTTTGCTTGACGGGGGCGTTGATTTGTTAATGCTTGAAACCTGTCAGGATATGCTGAATGTCAAAGCCGCCTTTGCAGGAATCAAGGCAGCCTTCTCTACAGCCGGACGAGAAGTTCCCCTCATCATTTCCGGAACCATTGAGCCGATGGGTACAACCTTGGCAGGCCAGGCAATTGATGCCTTCTACTTGTCCTGTGAACACATGAACCCAATTGCAGTCGGTCTGAACTGTGCAACAGGCCCGGAATTTATGGCAGATCATATCCGAACATTGGCCCAGCTTGCTGACCGCGGTGTCAGCTGCTACCCGAATGCAGGTCTTCCGGACGAAGAAGGTCATTATCATGAATCCCCTGATACCCTTGCTGAAAAAATGAAACAATTCGCTGAAAAAGGGTGGGTGAATATCATTGGCGGTTGCTGCGGGACTACCCCAGGACATATAAAAGAACTTTCCCGTCTTACAAAAGATATAAGGCCTCGCCAGATCCCGAATCAGGCCCATGGCCATGCCATATCAGGCATTGATTCAATAATCTATGATGAAACAATGAGACCCTTATTTGTTGGAGAAAGAACAAATGTAATAGGTTCCCGTAAATTTAGAGAATTAATACAGGCGAAAAAATTCGAAGAGGCTGCCGAAGTTGCCAGGGAGCAGGTGAAAAACGGAGCACATGTTATCGATATCTGTCTGGCCGATCCAGATGATGATGAATTAGGGAATATGAAAGAATTTGTAACAGAAACCGTTAAGAAAGTAAAAGTGCCGCTTGTAATCGATACAACAGATGAAGAAGTGCTGGAAGAAGCATTGAAACGTACACAGGGGAAAGTAATCATAAACTCTGTCAATTTGGAAGACGGGGAAGAAAGATTCCATAAAGTGCTGCCTTATATTCGCCAATACGGAGCAGCAGTCGTGGTCGGAACAATAGATGAGAAAGGGATGGCTATCACAGCAGAAAGAAAACTGGAAATTGCCAGGCGGTCAGTCAGCCTGCTGGTCAATCAGGGTATTTCGAAAAACGACCTGATTTTTGATCCGCTCGTTTTTCCGGTTGGCACTGGAGATGAGCAATACCTTGGTTCTGCTCTTGAAACGGTAAAAGGAATACAGGCTATAAAAGAGGAATTCCCTGAATGCTTAACCATTCTTGGAATTTCAAATGTATCTTTTGGTCTTCCGCCGCGTGGGAGAGAGATATTGAATGCGGTCTTTCTCTACCACTGTACAAAAGCCGGACTGGATTATGCAATTGTCAATACTGAAAAGCTGGAGCGTTTTGCCTCCATTCCTGAAGATGAAATTCAATTAGCGGAAGAGCTTCTATTCCATACTACTAAAGAATCGCTGGATGCTTTTACGGAATATTACAGAGGGAAAAAAACAGAGAAAAAGCAAAATATAGCTGTTCTCCCTCTTGAAGAAAGACTTGCCCGGTACATCATTGACGGGACTAAACAGGGGCTGACAGAGGACCTAAAGCTTTCTGTAGAGCGGGGAGATGAACCGTTTGCTATTATCAACGGCCCTTTGATGGAGGGCATGTCAGAGGTTGGGCGGCTATTTAATGACAATCAGTTGATTGTTGCTGAAGTTTTGCAAAGTGCAGAAGCCATGAAAGCAGCAGTGAACTATTTGGAGCCCTTTATGGAATCAGGAGAAACCAGCAGGAAAAAAGGAAAGGTGCTGCTTGCCACTGTAAAAGGGGATGTGCATGATATCGGAAAAAATCTTGTGGAAATCATTCTTTCCAATAACGGTTATGATGTGATTGATTTAGGAATTAAGGTATCGCCGCAGCAAATCATCGAAGAGGTACGGCGGTGTGCACCGAGTGTTATAGGACTTTCGGGACTTTTGGTGAAATCTGCCCAGCAGATGGTAATAACGGCTCAAGACCTAAAGCAGGCGGGGATAAAGGTTCCTATTTTAGTAGGGGGGGCAGCCTTATCAAGGAAGTTCACAGACTTTAAAATTGCTTCTGAATATGATGGCCCGGTCCTTTATTCAAAAGATGCCATGGATGGTCTGTCTGTAACGAATATCCTCCATGATTCAGATAAAAAGGCTGGTTTCCTGAAGGAAATAGAAGAAAAACGAGACAAGGCAAAGAGCAATGCAGCGGCTGCTGCAGCGATGAGAAAGCCTGAAAGGAAGATCGTACGGGCCGCTCCAGTCAGTAAAGCCCCGGTAAAGGTCCCGGCAGACCTGAAACGGCATGTATTAAAAGACTATCCCTTTGACTTTGTCCAGCCCTATATGAACAGGCAGATGCTGATTGGCCATCATTTAGGATTAAAGGGAAAGGTTGCGGAGCTTCTGAAGCAAGGTGACAGACGTGCTGTTGAGCTGAATGCTTTGATTGACAGCCTAACCGACTTTTTGAAAAAAGAACCGTCATATTCTCTTGATGGTGTGTATCAATTTTTTCCGGCTCAGAGTGAGGGAGACAAAATAATTGTATACCATCCGGAAAACGGCCGAAAATCACTCGAAACATTTGAATTTCCCCGCCAATCAGGCGGTCAGCATTTATGTCTTGCTGATTATCTTCAGCCTGTATCTTCCGGTACGATGGATTATGTTGGCTTCTTTACCGTTACGGCAGGCAAAGGGATAAGAGAATGGGCGAGAAATCTGAAACAAGAAGGGGATTTTCTTAAAAGTCATGCCATCCAGTCACTTGCACTTGAAACAGCTGAGGCGTTTGCGGAAAGAGTGCATCATATGATGAGAGATGCCCAGGGAATAGGCGATCCGGTAGATATGACGATGAAAGAGAGATTTGCAGCCAAGTATATCGGCCAAAGATTTTCTTTTGGATATCCAGCCTGCCCGAATCTGGAGGATCAACAAAAATTATTTAACCTTTTAAAACCGGATGATATCGGCATAAAGCTGACTGAAGGATTTATGATGGAACCGGAGGCCTCTGTTTCCGCCATCGTGTTTGCGCATCCGGAAGCGAGATATTTTAATATCGGCTCTATTTAACAGGGTTCGGACAAAAAGGAGATTCAAATTCCTTTTTGTCCGTTTGGCATGAGTAAAGGACATCATCAGATCTGTAAAAATTGACTTTTAATTTGCAGCCTTGCACAGATTTTTCATCAGCCAGCCGCCGAGAGTTTCAACAGATAAAAACTTGCTTACTGACTACTGTCACAACTCTTATTTATTTTAGGGAAGAGCCTTTAAGCGGCCTCTCACAGGGAAAGCAAAACCGCCGAAGTACTTTCTGAATGAAAAAACAGCATTGACATACGCTAAGCTAAAAAAGAGGGTGGCTTACAGTTGTTAAAGAAAAAGACCTTATTTGCTTTCTTGATTATGTTTTGCGTTTTGGCGGCAGGTAACAAAACTGCCGAAGCCGAAACGGCTGATGAGTTAGAACCATTGATCCAAGCGAAAGAGAAAGAAAAAATTGCCTATTTGACATTCGACGACGGCCCTTCCCTTAATACACAGTCGATCCTGACTATATTGGATCAGTATAAAGTGAAAGCAACTTTTTTTGTTAAGGCAAATGAAGAGCCCTATGCCAAACGGGCTTATAAAGAAATGGTTAATCAGGGACATGTCGTTGCCCTTCATTCTTATACCCATGATTATTCCATAGTCTATCGGTCAAAGGAATCCTTCTTCCAGGACCTGAACAGGCTTGAATCGTTTCTCGCTGATCGATATGGCATTCACAGCAAGATTGTGCGTCTGCCGGGGGGAAGCAATAATATGCTGAGCAACACAGCTGCAAAAAGACCGGTATTTGAAAATATCCTGCACTCTTTGAACGAAAAAGGCTATACTTATTTTGACTGGCATGTTGATTCTCAAGATGGATTCAGTCCAAATACAAGTGCGGATGAAATCATTCGAAATGTATTGACAGGTGCTAGAGGAATGGATCGCTGTGTCATTCTTCTGCATGATATTAACAGTATGAAGAATACGGTCAAAGCATTGCCTTCCCTGATAGAATCACTAGAGAGCCAGGGCTATTCTTTCGGCGTCCTTGACCGGGATACACCCAAAATCCAGTTTAAATAATAATGGAGTTTTGGAATGGTCCGGGAGAGAGGGCGAAGGAAGAGATCATTTTGGAAAGGATTCTCGAACTCATGATGCCCTCTTTGTTTATTTCACACGGAACACCGCTGCTTGCTACAAATGGCAATGAATATACAAAAATGTTGCAGGAATATGCGGCAGCAATGCAAAAGCCGAAGGCGATCTTGATGATTTCGGCGCATTATTTAAAAAACGAACCTGCTGTATCAGCAGTGAAGGAACATGGAATCCTATTTGATTTTGCTGGATTTCCGGACGAACTGTACAGAATGAACTATCCGGCAAAAGGGTGTCTGGAACTGTCTGATCATCTCCTTACCCTTTTATCGCAAATTGGGATGCTCGCAAATTTTGACGAATCGTACAAGATGGATCATGGTGCATGGGTGCCCTTAGAGCTGATGTATCCAGAAAATGACGTTCCTGTTGTTTCCATATCCATCAATCCGGATCTGTCTATGAGAAAACAATATGAAATAGGCAAGGTATTAAGCATACTAAGAGAAAAAAATATCCTGATTATTTCAAGCGGAGAAATTGTTTGCAACAGGAACCAATTTCAATTTGATATGAATGTCAGTGAAGGCTGGGCTTTTCAATTTGAAGATTGGGTCCATGAGAAAATCATGAAATGGGATTTGGAGAGCCTCGCTGACTATGAGAAGCATGGACCTTTTGCGGCTGAAGCAGTGCCAGAAAAGGAGCATTTTATTCCGCTGATTATAGCCATGGGCACTGGCCATGCACGTAAGAGTCCGAGACTACTGCATCGTTCCTTTCAATACGGGAATCTAAGTCTGGCTGCTTGGGAGATGTAGGTGTAAGCCCTCTCAAAAAAATGAAAGCAGGATAAATTTTTTAACTAAAAATGTTTATTTTATTATCTGGTTTAAGTGAGCGAAAAACCTATGTAAAAGAGAATTTTGACGAATTAGACAGAAAGTAGGGTGCGGAAAAGGGTTTTCTTTCATTTTTACCTTTGGAAATTTACCGAAAAACGTGTTAATATACATCTGAAAACGTTTTATCCTTTTAAAATTCATAATTCATTGACAAATAATTTAATAGATTATACGAAGTCTGGTCAAACGAAGAAAATTTGGGGATATGGGTAAAACGGGTGAAAATACTGAGATAAATTTGGGGGTTTACAAAATGGCCAACAAGGATGCTTTGGCATACGATCCATGGAAAGTTTTTTCTGGTCCGAACCTTGGGTATGTCATGGAGCAGTACGAGCTTTTTCAATCTAACCCGGAAGCGGTAGAAGATACCGAACTCCGCAGTTTTTTTGAAACAGCGGGTGCTCCTAGGCAAGATGGGGGAACGGTGAGTCAGGCAGCTGTACAAATGGAACACGTCGGCAGCGGCTTATCCATGAAAAAGATTACGGCAGCTGTAAAGCTATCGGAAAACATCAGAACATATGGACATTTAGCAGCAGACATCTATCCTTTGAAGGACCATGTTTTGAACAGTGAGCAGCTTCAAATCGAAAAATATGGACTGACAGAAGAAGATTTACGAAAAATTCCGGCGGATTTCATCGCTCCACAGTCTCCGTCTGATGTCAAGGATGGATATGAAGCTGTTGAATATTTGAAACAACTTTATACGAAGACAATAGCCTTTGAATTTCAGCATGTTAATGATCATGAGGAAAAACAATGGCTTACTGACATGGTTGAAACAGGAAGCATGTTCCCTGCGATTACCAAGGAAAAACAAGAGCATTTGCTTAAGCGTTTAAGCGAGGTAGAAGGTTTCGAGAAATTCCTTCACAGGACTTTTGTGGGGCAAAAGCGTTTTTCCATTGAAGGTCTGGATACTCTTGTTCCAATGCTTGATGAAATGATTTCACAAACGGTTCAGAACGGAACCACCAATGTGAATATTGCAATGGCTCACCGCGGACGCCTGAATGTTTTGGCACATGTTCTCGGAAAGCCTTATGAAATGATTTTTTCAGAGTTTCAGCACTCACCAAACAAAGACTTGGTGCCTTCAGAGGGGTCTGTTGGCGTTACGTATGGCTGGACAGGTGATGTGAAGTATCATTTAGGTCTTGACAAGCAGATCAAGAAAGAAAACACACAGAGTGCAAGGGTCACTTTGGCGAACAATCCAAGCCACTTGGAAGTTGTCGGTCCTATCGCTGAAGGTTACTCTCGTGCAGCACAGGAAGACCGTACTGAAAAGGGATATCCAAAGCAGGATGTATCCAAATCATTAGCTATTCTTATTCATGGCGATGCGGCATTCCCTGGAGAAGGCGTTGTACCTGAAACATTCAACTTAAGCCGTTTGCGCGGTTATCAAGTAGGCGGTGCGATACATATCATCGCCAATAATACGATCGGTTTTACAACAGAGAGCAAGGACTCCCGTTCGACATTGTATGCAAGTGACTTGGCAAAAGGTTTTGAAGTGCCAATTGTCCATGTCAATGCGGATGATCCAGAAGCTTGTTTGGCCGCTGTAAAACTGGCAAATGAATACCGTGAAAAATATAAAAAGGATTTCTTGATCGATTTAATCGGCTACAGAAGGTTTGGCCACAACGAAATGGACGAACCGCTAGTTACGCAGCCGGAAATGTATGCGCTTGTGCATAAACATCCGACTGTAAAAGAACTGTATGCAGCGAAATTAAGTGAGCAGGGCGCTTTGAGCGAAGAGGCGATTAAAGCGGCTTCTGATCAGGCAAATGCAAAACTTATGGATGCTTATAATAAAGTTTCCGGAAATAAACCAGAAGAAGCGGTAGAATTGGATCCTCCTAATTCTGTTTCAAAAGGTCTTCCTAAACTGGATACTTCTGTGGAAATCGGCCAGCTGAAGGAAATTAATGAGCAGCTTGTAAAATGGCCAGATGGATTCACTCCGAACAAGAAGCTTGGTAAAATTTTGTCACGGCGATTGGATTCTTTTGGGGAAAACGGGAAAGTGGACTGGGCTCATGCAGAGACATTGGCATTTGCTTCTATCATTACAGAAGGTACGCCAATCAGATTGACAGGCCAGGATTCAGAACGCGGAACGTTCGCTCAGCGTAATATTGTTCTGCATGACAGTGTAAACGGCAATACATATTCACCATTGCACACACTGGAATCTGCTAAAGCTTCATTTGCTGTCCATAACAGCCCGCTGACTGAAACGTCTGTACTTGCATTCGAATATGGATATAACGTCTATGCTCCGGAAACTTTGGTGCTTTGGGAAGCGCAATTCGGTGATTTTGCAAACACTGCACAGGTAATCTTTGATCAGTTCATTGCTGCCGGTAGAGCAAAATGGGGACAAAAATCAGGATTGATTATGCTCTTGCCGCATGGATATGAAGGACAGGGACCTGAACATTCAAGTGCGAGATTTGAAAGATTCTTGCAGCTGGCTGCAGAAAATAACTGGACAGTTGCGAACTTAAGTTCAGCGGCTCAATATTTCCATATTTTAAGACGCCAGGCTAAAATACTTGAGATGGAAGAAGTGCGTCCTCTTGTCATCATGACGCCTAAGAGCATGCTTCGGAACCAAGTAATGGCATCTTCACCTAAGGAATTCAGTGAGGGATCATTCCGGACATTCATCGAGACCGAGACCATGGCCAAAGATAAGAAAAAAGTAGAACGTATTGTTTTGGCAACTGGTAAATTGGCTGTTGAATTAAGGGATAAAGCAGCAGCAGAGGAAAATAATGAATGGCTTCAAATTATCAGTTTAGAAGAACTCTACCCGTTCCCATTCGAAGACATTAAAGAAGCGTTCCAAAAATATTCAAATGTCAAAGAAATTGTATGGGTACAGGAAGAGCCTAAAAACATGGGCGCCTGGACTTTTGTTGAGCCACGATTGAATGCTGCAGCACCTAAAGGAATCAGCAAGGTAGGATATATCGGACGGAAACGCCGTTCAAGTCCGGCTGAGGGAGATCCATTGGTTCATAAGAAAGAGCAGCAGCGTATTATCACGGAAGCACTTACACGCAGTAACGGAGGGGAAAAATAATATGGCAGAAGTTAAAGTTCCTGAATTAGCAGAATCAATTACCGAAGGTGCAATTGCCCAGTGGCTAAAACAGCCGGGTGACCGCGTTGAGAAAGGCGATTATCTTCTAGAATTAGAAACAGATAAAGTAAACGTTGAAATTATCTCTGACTTTGCAGGCACTCTTACTGATCAATTGGCTGAAGAAGGGGATACCGTTCAGGTAGGTCAGGCTGTCGCTGTTGTGGACGAGTCCGGATCTGCTGCTCCAGCAGCAAGCAATACTGCTAAAGAAGAAAAAAATGAACCAGCTCAGTCTGAACCTGCTGCTCCAGCAGCGCAGGAAGCACCAAAGGCTCAAGAAGAGAAAGCTGCCGGCGGACAGTCTGTTATCGCATCTCCAGCAGCAAGAAAGCTTGCAAGAGAAAAAGGAATTGATCTGACTCAAGTTCAGACAGTCGATCCTCTTGGACGTGTGCGTGTTCAGGACGTTGAAGCTGCCGGCAATGCTCCGCAGCCATCTGCTGCTCCAGCGGCGCCTGCTGCTTCTGCTCCGAAAAAAGCAGCAGCTCCAGAAGTGAACGATGATCGGATTGAAGTAATTAAAATGTCCCGCAGACGCCAAACAATTGCGAAGCGTCTTGTAGAAGTTCAGCATGAAGCAGCAATGCTTACTACGTTCAATGAAGTCGATCTTTCAGCAGTTATGCAATTGCGTTCCCGCCATAAAGAAGCCTTCATTAAAAACTTCGATGTGAAGCTTGGATTCATGTCATTCTTTACAAAAGCAGTAATCGGCGCGCTTAAAAAGTATCCTTTATTGAATGCAGAAATTAAAGGCGACCATATTCTGAAAAAGAATTTCTATGATATCGGTGTAGCCGTTTCTACAGACGAAGGTTTGGTAGTGCCGGTTGTAAGAGATGCAGACAGAAAGAGCTTTGCAGAAATCGAAAAGGATATTGCTGATTTGGCTGTAAAAGCCCGTAATAATAAATTGGGTCTTTCTGATCTTACTGGCGGTACTTTCACGATCACAAACGGCGGAACATTTGGTTCATTATTATCAACACCAATCCTAAATGCTCCTCAAGTCGGTATTCTCGGAATGCATACAATCAAAACCCGCCCAATTGCAGTTGGCGACAAGATTGAAAATCGTCCAATGATGTATTTGGCTTTATCTTACGATCACCGCATCGTCGATGGTAAAGAAGCGGTAGGATTTTTGGTTGCCATTAAAGATATGCTGGAAGATCCAGAGCAACTATTGCTTCAAGGATGATATTAATAAAATTAAAAAAAGAGATGCATTTTGCATCTCTCAGACTGTAGACAAACTCGAAATTTCGAGTTTGCCTACAGTCTTTTTTCTTTTAAAATAATAGTAATAGTTTTTAAAATAGTGTTAGTTGATTTTCGTTTCGGCGGACGCTTTCCGCGGGCGTGGCCCAATCCTCCTCGTCGCTTTGCTCCTGTGGGGTATCGGCCTTCACGCTTTTCCCGCAGGAGTCGCCGCCTACTCTACAATCAACTCCTTCTAAATAAATGTCTGAGGTGAATGGATATGATGTCGAGAAATCAAATAAGTGAACGTGATCAAATTGAAATGATTACAATAGAACAACTTGTACCACAGGATCATCTGGTCAGAAAGCTTGAATCAGCTATTGATTTTTCTTTCATCTATCCACTAGTTGAATCACTGTATTCAACACTAGGTCGACCTAGCGTTGATCCAGTCGTATTAATTAAAATGACATTTATTCAATATGTATTTGGAATTCGTTCAATGCGTCAAACCATAAGAGAAATTGAAACGAATATGGCCTATCGCTGGTTTTTAGGGTTTGGATTTCATTCAGAAGTACCGCACTTTTCCACCTTCGGTAAAAATTATGAACGTCGTTTCCAAGATACTGATATCTTTGAACAGATTTTCTATCGAATTCTTAAAGAAATTGCAGATAAAGGACTACTAAGTGCTGACCATGTCTTCATCGATTCAACACATGTTAAAGCAAGCGCGAATAAACGTAAATTCGAAAAGAAGATAGTTCGTAAAGAGACTCGGGCATATGAAGCTAAACTTCAAGAAGAATTGAATCAAGATCGAGTTGATCATGGGAAGAAACCATTCCCACCAGATAAATTTGAAAAAGAAGAAGTTAAGGAGATTAAAGAGAGTACAACAGATCCTGAAAGTGGCTATTATGTAAAAGATGAAAGAACGAAACAGTTTGCTTATTCATTCCATGCGGCTGCGGACCGGTATGGGTTTATACTTGGGGCGATTGTGACACCTGGAAATGTTCATGATAGTCATATGCTTCAGCCACTTGTTGAAAAGGTTATGGAAAAAGTGAAGAAGCCACTTGCTGTTGCTGCAGATGCTGCTTATAAAACTCCTGCGATTACTAAATTCTTATTTGAACATGAGATTCAACCAGCACTTCCTTATACAAGACCCAAAACGAAAGATGGGTTTTTACGCAAGCACGATTATGTATATGACGAGTACTATGATTGCTACCTATGTCCGGAAGGACAGGTTCTAAAATATTCAACTACCACCAAAGAAGGCAAACGCCAATACAAGTCGAACCCAGTTCAATGTGCAAATTGTCCTTTACTAGCTCAATGTACAAATAGTAAGGATCACAGAAAAATTATTGAACGTCATATTTGGGCGCAGTATGTGGAGGAAGCAGATCATCTTCGTCATCAAAACGATATCAAACAAATATATGCAAGACGTAAAGAAACGATTGAACGTGTCTTTGCGGATGCGAAAGAAAAGCATGGTATGCGATGGACAACCCTTCGAGGGATTAAAAAATTGTCCATGCAGGCGATGCTTACTTTTGCTGCCATGAACTTAAAGAAACTTGCCAATTGGACATGGCAAGCTTCGGCTATGATCTAAAATAGAATACTCGAAGAGTATTTTACTTTAAATCAGACTATAAAATACCTAAAAAAATCTCAAAAAGACAAAAGGCCTTCAGAATGAGACCATTCTGAAGGCCTTTTGTCGACAATCTGAGAGATGCATTTTGCATCTCTTTTTTTGTTGTCTGTTTATCGATACGAATCTTCTGCATGTTTGGAAGCTCAAGAAATTTCGGCAATATATCATCATTTTACTGGTTTCTTATAAAAGGAAATTTATTACAAAATTTAGGCATTTATGATACAATTAGGTTAATAAAATTTACGATAGAGGTCTGGAGATTCTTATAAATAACGGAGGTGTCAAAGTGACTAAAGAAGTTATGTTCATCATAATGATAATTTTGATGGCAGTATCAATTTTTGTGTCTAAAGAGGCTGTGAAATCTTCAAATGAGATAAACTGGCGGAAAATGATCACATTACTGTCTGTATTAACTTTATCTGCATTAGTAATAACTATTACTCTTTTTCAAAGGCTGCCGTTTTAGTTTCCCAGAAAGAAAACCATGCTTGAAAAAAGAACTTCCGAAAAATCGGGAGTTCTTTTTATCGTTAAAATCAATCAAATTTTGATTGAATTTGATTGAAATCTTGACTGATTTTGATAGATTATGAATTTTTTTGATTGATTTATTTGTATTTTTTGTTTATTATGAATTTACCAACAGGAGAAGGGTGAGGGTTTGCTGACGGAAGAGAGGCATCAAATCATCTTAGCTATGTTAAAAAGGAAAGAAACTGTAAAACTTCAAGAGTTAACAGAAGAAACACATGCTTCCGAGTCAACAATCCGGCGCGATCTCATTCAATTGGAAGAAATGAAAGCGCTAAAACGAGTGCGCGGCGGTGCTGCTCTTTTACGAAGAAAAGGACTGGAGCCTACGATTCATGAAAAAGAGAATATAGCTTTGTCTGAAAAGAAAAAGATTGCAGAGCTGGCCGCCTCTTTTATAAAAAGAAAAGATGGTATCTACTTAGATGCCGGAACTACTACTCTGGAAATGATTCCTTTTTTAGCGGGGAAGGAAGTTACGGTTCTGACGAATGGAATTATGCATTTAAGGTTGCTGTCAGAATTCGGCATTGATACCGTGATTATTGGCGGTAAGATTAAGAGATCTACGCACGCTGTTACAGGTACGACAGCTCTCCAATTTTTGCAGAATTATCGGTTGGACAAATGTTTTCTTGGAATGAATGGGGTCCATCCGGAATTAGGATTTACTACTCCAGACCCTGAAGAAGCCATCCTAAAAAAAACAGCCATTGAATTATCCAATGAAGCATTCATTCTGGCAGACAGTTCAAAATTGAACGAGGCAGCATTTGCTAAAGTTGCTGATGTAAGCGATGCCATGATTTTGACGGATGATTTGGATCAGGAAGCATTATCCCTATTAAAAAATAATCCTCGAGTAAAGGTGCTGATTGCGTGATTTATACTGTTACATTGAATCCCTCAATAGACTACGTAGTCATGGTGGATTCTTTAAAAATAAATGAATTAAACCGCTCTACACGTGAAGCGACGTTCCCAGGCGGGAAAGGAATTAATGTATCCAGAGTGCTTATACGTTTGGGGCAGCCTTCTACAGCACTCGGTTTCCTTGGAGGTTTTACAGGCAGGTATCTAAAAGAGTGCCTGGAAAATGAACAAATTTATACGAGCTTTATAGAGGTCGAAGAAAATACAAGAATTAATATAAAACTTAAAAGTGAGTCAGAGACGGAAATCAATGCCGGAGGACCGAAAATATCTGAAGCTGCCTTTCAATCGCTGAAAGAACAGATTGAACGAATTGAACCTGGTGATGCCCTTATTCTATCAGGAAGCATCCCGGCTACTTTGCCGGATCATGTGTATGAAACGTTCACAGCGGCATGCGGAAAGAGGGGGATTAAAGTGGCTGTGGACTGCAGCGGGGAAGCCTTGCTTAAGACGGTGCCATTCAAACCATTTTTAATAAAACCGAATCATCATGAGTTAGGTGAGCTGTTCGGTATAAAGATTACAAATATCTCGGAGGCAGCCCACTATGGAAGAAAACTTGCAGAAATGGGTGCGGAGCATGTAATTGTATCAATGGCGGGAGACGGGGCAGTGCTTTGTACAAAAGATGCTGTCTATACAGGTACCGTTCCGGCAGGAAAAGTTATGAATTCTGTTGGTGCAGGAGATTCAATGGTAGCCGGCTTTATAGGATCTTTTTTGGAATATGGCAATCTTGTACAGGCGTTCAGAAATGGAATAGCAGCAGGCAGTGCGACTGCCTTTTCAGAGGATTTAGGCACAAAAGAAAAAATGGAAGCACTATTACCAGAGATTAAGGTGATAAAGCTAGAAGGAGGCGTGTAATGAAGATTACTGATTTGCTCAGAACAGATACGATTATTTTGGACTTACAGGCTCAATCAAAGGCGGAAGTGATTGAGGAGCTTGCTGAAAAATTAGCGCATGCAGGCAGGCTGAACGACCGGAATGAATTTAAAAAAGCGATACTCTCAAGAGAAGATCAAAGTACTACAGGGATTGGAGAAGGAATCGCCATTCCCCATGCCAAGTCTTCTGCCGTCAAGGTCCCGTCTATTTGTTTTGGCCGTTCCTTAAATGGGATTGACTATGGGTCGCTAGATGGTCAGCCGGCCCATATGTTTTTCATGATTGCGGCAAGCGAGGGAGCAAATGACGTTCATCTGGAAACGCTCTCAAGGCTTTCTTCCTTTTTGATGGATATGTCTTTCAGGGAGAAACTTTTACAGGCCAAAGCTTCTGAAGAGATTATTTCCATCATTGATCAGAAAGAAAATGAAATAGATGAAAAGCAGCAGGACAGTTCGGGCGAAGATCAAATCAAAATCCTGGCTGTCACGGCATGCCCGACCGGCATTGCCCACACGTATATGGCTGCAGATGCATTGAAGGCAAAAGCAAAAGAAATGGAAATCGATTTGAAGGTCGAAACGAACGGATCAACCGGGATAAAAAATGCTCTGACAGCAGAAGATATCGAAAAAGCAGCAGCAGTGATTGTAGCAGCTGACAAACAAGTAGAGATGGACCGTTTTGCCGGAAAACCTGTTATCATTGTTCCGGTTGCACAGGCCATCAGAAAGCCTGAAGAACTGCTGAAAAGAGCAGCCGCACAAGATGCTCCAATCTTTAAAACAAAGGACAGGAAAGAAAAAAGTACATGCTCTGAATCGAAAATGGGAGGGGCGGGCTTTTACAGACATTTAATGAACGGAGTAAGTAATATGCTGCCGTTTGTCGTAGGCGGCGGAATATTGATTGCCCTGTCCTTTTTCTTCGGAATCGACGCAGCTAAGCCTGAACATGAAAGTTTCAACCCAATTGCAAAAGCCCTTAATGATATCGGGGGAGATAAGATGGGGGCTTTCTTCTTCCTCGTGCCTGTTTTGGCAGGGTTCATAGCGAGCAGTATTGCAGACCGGCCTGGTTTTGCCCCTGGGATGGTAGGCGGTTTACTGGCCGCACAGGCAGGAGCCGGATTTCTCGGCGGTTTAATCGCCGGATTTCTTGCAGGATACATTGTCGTCCTGTTGAAAAAGCTGTTTCAGTTCCTGCCGCAAACGCTTGAAGGGATAAAGCCCGTGCTTTTATATCCTGTTTTTGGAATATTAATAACAGGTTTCATAATGCTTTTCGTTATTAACGAGCCAGTCACAGCAATAAACAAAGGTTTAACTGGGTGGCTGAATGGACTTTCCGGCACAAACGCAATCTTGCTGGGAATTGTTTTGGCAGGAATGATGGCGGTAGATATGGGAGGTCCGCTCAATAAAGCGGCATTTACTTTCGGAATTGCAGCGATTGAAGCTCATAGTTTTGGACCGCATGCCGCCGTTATGGCCGGGGGGATGGTTCCTCCGCTTGGGATTGCTCTTGCCGCTACCTTTTTCAAGTCAAAATTTACGGAAATGGAGCGGAAATCTGGCTTCACTAATTATTTTCTCGGTGCTTCATTCATTACAGAAGGGGCGATCCCGTTTGCAGCGGCAGACCCTCTTCGGGTTATCGTCAGCAGCGTGATTGGGGCAGCAACTGCAGGTGCTCTGACAATGGCCTTCGGAGTAACCCTGCCGGCTCCGCATGGGGGACTTTTCGTTATTGCCCTCGTCAATCATCCAATTGTATACCTTGTTTCCATTTTGGCAGGCGCTCTGATTACAGCGGTTCTGCTGGGAGTGTGGAAAAAGAAGAAATACTGACGAAAGTTTTGTTTTCCCTAAAAGGTGTCTTACGCAGACACCTTTTTTATATTTCAAACTGATATTTATATTTCAAACTGATAATGGTTGAGTATAGGTATGCTGTGCCTCGTTTCCGGGTAAAGGATAGTAAAAAGGAGATGTACAAATGGTAAAAAAAGTGATGCTAAAAACAGAGAAGCGCGATGAATTAATTGATGTGACAAATGAAGTAGAACGGTTTATTCAGGAGCAACAAATCACTGAAGGCACTGTACTCGTGTACTGTCTTCATACGACAGCGGGAATCACGATTAATGAAAATGCTGACCCAGATGTGAAAAGAGACATGCTGCGCAGGCTTGATGAACTGTATCCTTGGAATCATGTAAAAGACCTGCATGCAGAGGGAAATACGGCTGCCCACTTAAAGTCCAGCACTGTAGGTTCGTCCCAGCAGTTAATCATTCATCAGGGTGCACTTGTGTTAGGTACATGGCAGGGGATCTATTTTTGCGAATTTGATGGTCCAAGAGAACGTCAATTTTTCATCAAAATAACAGAAGGATAAATCTGTTCTTTTTTAACAAAAAATAACTGGATTTCCTTGGAAATAATTTATCACTGAAATACCACTTTACATTTGTTATCCTTTACTGGTGCTCAGAAAAGGAGGTACAAATGAAAATGAAAACAATATTTCCATTGATATCCATACTGACCATCATCCTGGCAGGCGGCTTATTACCTGGAGGGATGCAGCATGCATCGGCTAAAGAAAGAAAACATGTAGTTAAGCAAGGGGAGACTCTTTGGGATGTAGCTAAAGAATATGGTGTGCAAATAAAGGATTTAAAAAAAGTCAATAAAAATAAAAATAATGCAGCTGAGCCGGGAGATCGATTGATTATACCGGAGAGTATAAAACCGAGTGACAAGGAACTGCTTGCGAGGCTTGTTCATGCCGAAGCAAAAGGGGAGCCGTACCGCGGCAAAGTTAACGTGGCATCCGTTATACTCAATAGAATAGAAGATCAGCATTTCCCGGATACTGTACCACAGGTGATCTATCAGAAAAGACAATTTTCACCGGTAGATGATGGGAGCATCAGAAGACCGGCAGGGAAAGAAGCTAAAAAAGCCGTGAATGAAGCGTTAGCCATACATGGATACGCTAGTGATGCTCTTTATTTTTGGAATCCAAGTATTTCCGACAGTGAATGGATGAAAACCCGGAAGGTAATCGAAATCATTGGAGGACATCATTTTGCCATTTGACAAATAGGGTGATTTTTGCCGGGGGTCTGGTTAATTTTTTTATATCTTATTTTCTGATTGTTGATATTTCATTATAAGGAACCAAAAAAGAGGCTGAGGCTTCTTTTTTTTTTGCCTGCAGATCACGGCTGTATTGTTATGTTTTTCAATAAGAAAGCATAGTTTTAACTGTAAGCTATGCGGAGGAGTGATTATCATGAATGAATATATGAGGCCAAACCACCCATCCGGTTTTGGCGGTATGTGGAATCAGCCTTCCTATGGCGGAAACTATTTTCAGCCAGGTTTTGGAGGCTTTCCAGGCTACGGCGGACAGTATGGACACAGCGGGGGATTCCCTGGTTATGGTTTTAGCGGAGGACATTATCCGTATGGAGGCTTTCATGGATATGGCGGTTATTATGGTGGCCAGCCAGGCTATAGCGGGGGCTTTTACGGGCAGCCGGGGAATTATTATCCAGGATCAGGGTTTGGTGCTCCTCAAGGCTCATTTCAGCATTATCCAGGTTACGGGGTAGGCCAGCAGCAGGGAGGATATGGCGGAAATCCGGGTTATGGGGGGCACGGAAGGGACGATTATAACCAGGATCTATAAAACAAGAAGGAAAACAGAGAGGCATAAAGATTATCGCCTGCTGTATGGATATTTATATCCGGCAGCAGGTTTTTTTGTTGGCAATCCGCCATTTTTCACTGACATACAGGCTCGTCCTTTTATTCGAAAAGCATCTCTGAAACAGAAATCAACACAGCATAAGTAAGAAAAGAGGCTGAGACAAAAGATTTCAGCCAAAGAAAAATCCGAACTGAGATTCATCATTCGATAATAAGAATGTTGAATAGTTCGGATTTTTTTCTATAAAAGAACTTTTTAAACCCTTAATATTCATATTTAGTAATGAACATTTTAGTTATGTCCCAGTCTCTTTTACTTTATTCATCCTGAAAAGCTGGCCTTCTTTGGCAGGAGCCGGGCAGCAGCAAGACGGGAGCGAACGATGACCCCAATCCAAGAAGCCAGTAGAGCTTTTAGAATTCCTACAATTATAAATGGAGTAAAACCGCCGGCAAGAGCAGCTGTCCAAGTAATGGCTGAAATATATTTCAGCCAAACGGTTCCTATAATTAGCGTGATGAACATTCCGACAATGTTTGCTGCAACTGCCCAGCCGAAAGAAAATTTCGTTTTTTCTAATATGAGTCCAGTAATAAAGACGGCAGGAATATACGAGAGCAAAAATCCGCCAGTTGGACCGAATATTTTGGAGATGCCTCCTGTCATCCCGGCAAAGACTGGAATTCCCGCTGCACCAATCACTAAATATAAAGCAGCTGCCGCTGTGCCATGTCTGGAACCTAGAATTGTGGCGGCCAAGCCGATGGCAAGGGTTTGTCCGGTAATCGGAACGAGAGGAAGAGGAATCGTGATTTGAGCTAAGATGCCGATAATGGCTGCAAATAGGGCAATAATAATTAACATTCGTAATCTTTCATGAGTCTGTTTCAATTACTTCATCTCCTTTTGTTAACCTATATTATGTATTAGTTGACATATATAGATTGTAAAATTCTGTTTCTCGTTTGTCAATATCATTAGGAGAATAAACTGCTTTTAACCTAAAGAGAAAAAGCATGGGAATTTTTGCGTGGTTTCAAGCAATTTAGTTAGGGAATTAATATACCAAAAGCTTCAACAGCAAAGATAAAGTCGACAGAGAGAGAAGGGTTTTGTTATGGAAGGTATTTTATATGCTTTATTTCCTGCACTGGCATGGGGAAGCCTGGTTTTAGTAAGTGAAAAATTAGGAGGATCTCCGTACAGCCAGACGTTAGGTATATCTGCGGGAGCGCTGCTGTTTGCAGTGGTCATGTTTTTCATTAATCCGCCGGAATTAACAGCATTTGTTTGGCTTATAGGAATTATTTCCGGAATTGGCTGGGCGCTCGGTCAGGCCAATCAGTTTAAAAGCATTAAATATTTAGGAGTATCTAAAACCGTACCTATATCTACGGGGCTGCAGCTATTGGGAACGACAGCTTTTGGTGTGCTTGTTTTTAAGGAATGGACGGATTCGGTTACAATTATAGTCGGTCTATTGGCTGTTGCCTCTATCATTACCGGTGTATTGCTGACAAATGCAGGGAAAGGAAAGGACGGTGAAAATGAGACAAAGAATCCGAAAAAAGGTTTTGCTGTCTTGTTATTGTCAACAGCGGGCTTTGTTTTATATGTCATCATTGTCCGGTGGTTTGATATTGATGGATGGTCAGCTATTTTGCCTCAGGCCGCAGGAATGACAATCTGTTCGATTGTTATGGGACTAAGACACAGCCCATTTAATAAATATACATTTCGCAACCTTTTGGCCGGGGTTATGTGGGCATCCGGTAATATCGGATTGCTGCTTGCCAATCCTCGTGTAGGGGTAGCTGTAGCTTTCGCATTATCACAAACCGGAATCATCATTTCTACATTAGGCGGCATTTTCTTTTTAGGTGAAAAAAAATCCAAGAAACAAATTATTTTTATTTCTATCGGCTGTGCCTTTGTCATATTAGGCGGGATCCTGCTGGGCTATACAAAGACAAATAATTAATAAGGAGAGAACAATCATGTATAGAGATTTAAAAGATAAAACCGTGATTATTACGGGAGCGGCAACAGGGCTTGGCAAGGCAATTGCTGAAAGGTTTGGACAGGAAAAGGCTAAAGTTGTAGTCAGTTATCATTCTGATAACCAGCCATATCAGGAGATAATAGAAACAATTAAGAAAAGCGGCGGTCAAGCCATTGCGGTTCAAGCAGATGTAACAAAGGAAGAAGAAATAAAGTCTTTGATTCAAAAGGCGGCAGATACCTTTGGCTCGGTCGACATTATGATAAATAATGCCGGGATTGAAAATGAAGTCCCCAGTGAAGAATTGTCGCTTGAAGATTGGAATAAAGTTATGGATGTTAACTTGACGGGAATCTTTTTAGGAAGCAGGGAAGCTATCAAATACATGCTGAAGAATGAAATAAAAGGGGCCGTTATCAATATGTCATCTGTACATGACAGAATTCCTTGGCCTCATTTTGCCCATTATGCTGCCAGTAAAGGCGGTGTCAAACTATTATCGGAAACATTGGCATTAGAGTATGCATCAAAAGGAATACGGATCAATAATATCTCTCCAGGAGCTATAGATACACCCATAAACGCTGAGAAATTCAATGATCCAGCTGCAAAAAAAGGCGTCGAAGAATTAATACCAATGGGTTATATAGGAAAGCCCGAGCAAGTGGCTGCCTGTGCAGTATGGCTTGCTTCTGATGAATCAAGTTATGTCACGGGGAATACTATCTATCCCGACGGCGGGATGACCAAATATCCAGGATTCCAGGCAGGGAAAGGGTGATTTTTCAGGTGTGGATGAGTTCTTAAAAGAGAGAACGTGATAATCGGAGCTGCAGATCAATCGATAAAGAAAAGGGAGTCTCTAAAGATCCTCCCCGTCTTGATCCAAAAGGCCAGTTAAATACTTTTTCTGCTGTGAATAATGAAATGCCTTGTAATATAAGGAAAACTCATCAAATAACAGAGGTTCCGTCTCATTAAAATGAAAATGAGATAAAAAACGTTCTAAATAGTAAGAATTCTTAGGTTCATCAAACAGTCCTGTCACATAAATTTGGTAGTGAAATTTCTCATAGAGGAAGGGAAATCCCGCATCATCAAATAGTTGTTGAATGCATGTATTCTTCATAGCGTGCCTCCCATCCTTTTCAATATAACTAATTACTGCTTATCTTATTCAGCAGCAGAATATATTGTATAAGCAAACTCGGTAGAATATTTAAAAAATAAAAACTAAAAGCAGCTAGGGCAGAAGAAGTTTTTAGAATCGGGCAAGAATCTAACTGAACGGATGGGAACTCTACACGAAGAACGCTTCTGAAACAGAAATCAAGGCAGGCAGTAAAGCAAAAAACATCCAATTTCTCAGAAGAGAAATTGGATGTTTTAGAACATGTTCAATTTTTTTCTTTACTTATACATATCAGCTATTTGCTTTTGCAAGTCTTGGTTTTCAAGATATTCATCATACGTCATTTGCTTATCAACCATACCGTTTGGAGTGATTTCTATGATACGGTTGGCAATGGTCTGTATAAATTGGTGATCGTGAGAAGCAAAGATGATGGAACCTTTGAAGGCCATTAACCCATTGTTCAGGGCAGTGATAGATTCCAAATCTAGGTGAGAGGTAGGCTCATCCAGCATAAGAACATTTGAACCGCTCAGCATCATTTTTGAAAGCATGCAGCGAACTTTTTCTCCTCCTGACAGGACACTGGCTTTTTTCAGTACTTCATCTCCAGAGAAAAGCATTCTGCCCAAGAATCCGCGAAGGAAATTCTCGGTTTGGTCGTTCGGTGAGAATTGACGAAGCCAATCAACCAAGGAAAGGTCTGATCCTTCAAAATACTCTGCGTTATCTTTAGGAAAATAGGCCTGTGAGGTAGTTACGCCCCATTTGAAAGAACCGCTGTCCGGTTCCATTTCCCCGGCAAGGATTTTGAATAAGGCAGTTTTAGCGATTTCATTATTGCCCACCAGAGCGATTTTATCGTCTTTGTTCATTACAAAGCTGATATTATCCAGTACTTTGACACCATCAATTGTTTTAGATAAACCCTCTACCCTTAATAGGTCATTTCCTATTTCACGTTCAGGTGAGAAAGCAACATAAGGATAGCGGCGGGATGAAGGCTGAATATCATCCAGTGTAATTTTATCCAGAAGTTTCTTCCGGGATGTCGCCTGACTTGATTTTGAAGCGTTGGCACTGAACCGTGCAACGAAAGCCTGAAGCTCTTTAATTTTTTCTTCCTTTTTCTTGTTTGCATCTTGTGCCATTTTAAGAGCAAGCTGGCTGGATTCATACCAGAAGTCATAATTGCCGACATATATCTTAATTTTTCCAAAGTCTAAATCGGCGATATGTGTACACACTTTATTAAGGAAATAACGATCATGTGAAACGACGATAACTGTATTTTCAAAGTTGATCAGGAAATCTTCCAGCCATTGAATAGCTTTCAAATCCAGATGGTTGGTAGGTTCGTCAAGAAGCAGTACATCTGGCTGCCCGAATAATGCCTGTGCCAAAAGTACTTTTACTTTATCTCCACCGGTCAACTCAGCCATCTTCTTGGTGTGCAGTTCTTCTTCGATTCCAAGGCCTTTTAATAGGATAGCAGCTTCTGATTCCGCTTCCCAGCCGTTCATATCAGCAAATTCACCTTCAAGTTCAGCAGCTTTCATGCCATCTTCATCAGAAAAGTTTTCTTTCATATAAATGGCGTCTTTTTCCTGCATAACTTGGTATAATCTTTCATGCCCCATGATGACAACTTTTAAGACTTCTTCATCTTCATAGGCAAAATGGTCTTGTTTTAATACCGCCAGTCTTTCTCCCGGCCCCATATGAACATCCCCGGCTTGAGGCTCTATCTCTCCAGCCAGAATTTTAAGAAATGTTGATTTTCCAGCACCATTTGCGCCGATTAAACCGTAGCAATTGCCTGGGGTGAACTTAATATTAACCTCTTCAAAAAGTTTGCGTCCGCCAAAACGCAAACCAACATTATTAACAGTAATCATTTATAAACATTCCTCCAATGCGAATATCCTTAAGATTATATCATGGAATAACCATTACTGGAAATTCGTTTTCTCATTTACTCTTTCCAGTCATACAGACGAAAAAGCCGATAGTGATGATAGTGATCATCAGTCTGCACCATTTCCTTGATCCAAATTCTAAAAACAAAACCTTCCGAACTGAAGATTACCTCTTTCTTCCTTTTCCTTCTGAACCGGTTCTCTGAATTGAGCAGAAAGAAGAAAGCGAAGCTGATGGATCAATTCAAATTTAGGATGGAGTAAATAATGAAATGTCTTTCCAAACGTATCCAACTGCTGCAAGTGTTTTTCCTGCAATTGTCATCGTTTTATGTTCAATCGGGGAGCCTCCCAGTTTTTCGTAAAATAAACAGGAAGGATTGTCTTCCAGTGCCCAAATGATCAAATCCTTGAATCCCTTAGAAATGAAATCCTGAACGAGCGGTGTCAGCAGCTTTTTTCCAATTCCTCGCCTCTGGTAATTTTGCAGAAGGTAAACGGCATATATTTCTCCTTGGTAGGATAGAGTATGAGACTGTTCCGGGCCTCCGGAAGCAAAACCAACGAGCTGTTTTTCGTCGGTTTCAGCAACATAGGTGATGTTATGCAGGGTATTCAGGTTTCTTTCCCAGCTTTTCTCTCTGTTTTTTTTATTCATCGCAGAAAGGTATCTGTCCGGAATAATCCCTTTATATGTGGTCTGCCAGCTGCGGATATGAACCTCTGCCAAAGAAGAGATATCGCTGAAGCTTGCTTTTCTAATTTGCATACTTTTCTTCCTCTCTGTTTCTATAAATAGTACCATTTTTTCAATTATCCTTCATTCATTTATCTTTCGATGTTTATTTTCTTTGAATAAGGTTAGGTATATAAAGAGAGAGAATTATATAAAGAGGACCGAAAGGATGAGAAATTTTGAAATTGAAGGTTAGTTTTTATTTTCCTGGCGGACAGGAGCTATCACACGAAGCGGAAGCAGAGGATTCCACACAGATGATATCTGTCATTCAAAAACATCGCCATTATAATCTGACAAAAGGCGATGCTTATTATGTAGTAGATACAGACAAAGTCGCCTATTATTGTGTGACTGAGTTAAAAGAATAAATTTCCTGAATAAACCGTATTGGCTTTTCTCGCCAATACGGTTTATTCTTTGGTAAGAAAACTTTTGTGCAGATAAGGAGAGAAATATGGAAATCAAGCTGACAGAAAAACAATATAAAAAACTGGTTGAGCTGATGCAATACGGAATATGGATCAGTTCTGAAGCGGAAAACGAAGAGGCGGTTCAAGAAGCCTATGAACTGGAACAAGCTGTTTTTTCACAGGGAGAAGAAAGGGCAGAGGAAATCTCATATAATGAAGAAACAGGTACTTTCGATCTTTCTTCCCAAAAAGAGCAGGAGATTCAGCAACTATTGGCACGTTATGAAGAAATGGTATTCATAGATAAGCTAGCATACTATCTTGCCAGAAAAGAAGCGGAAACAACGGCAGAATCTGATGAGGAAGCTTTTGAAAAGCTGATTTCATTAGAAGAAAAATATCATAGCGAGTTAGCAGCAAATGGTCTTCGTCATTTACACTATCTAAAGAAATAGACTGCGAAAGAAATTGTTTGCAGGAAATGGATGGAAGAGGGGAGACCGCCGAGGGAGAGACTTTAAAGCTGCAGCTCGGGTGTCCCGTCGGAAGGCGATTCAGATACCGAACAAAACCGAAAAACACCAAATTTCCTTAGAGAAATTTGGTGTTTCCATTTTTGCCCCAATTGTTTGATTAGGACCAAGGCTTCCACCATTTCTTGTTTTTTTTGGAGGCAGCTGCTTCTTCATAGGAGCTGATCATTGTCTGGAATGATTCTTCGCTCTGCTGAATTTCCAATGCGATTTTATCAAGATTCATTTGGATGGCTTCTAAGTGCCGCAGTTGTTCTTCCTGCTGTCTTTGGCTTACCATTTTTGTATCTTTCGTTGAGTCTTTGAGCGCTTTAGATAAATGGCTGAGAAGAGCCTTGCTGTCATTTGCCCTTGTTTTGGAGAATTCTTTTGCTTGCTTAGACAGAATATCCGTTTGAGTTTTTGAACTTTTTTCCAGATTCTTGCCGAGATTTTCGAATTTTTCAGCTGCCTCTTTTGAATCTTTGACAAGTGTGTCACTAAGCTGTGTAAAAGACTCAGCAGTAAGCTCTGAATTTTTGGAAATAAGATCGCTCAAATGCATCACATCTGCTTTTCTTCTGTCATTGGACCTTGCAATTGATTTAGACATCCCCTGAATCGTCTGGATATTGCCTTCTGTTATCGCTTCTTTCAATTCATCAACCATCTTGGTTCTTTCGTTGTGCAAAGCCAATCTGATTTCGTTAACTAGATTTTCTTTATAAGTATCCATCAATTCCGGCAATCCTTGAACGGACTGCTGTATAGATGTTTCTTGTTTGTCTTCCTGAACTGCTGGCACATTTGTTTCTTTCACAGTTGGCGCTGAAGTTTTCGGTTCTTCGGTAACACTTCTGATATGTTTTTCAAGAAGGGAACGAATCATCTCTTTGCTGATTTTCTTTTCTCTCATCTCTTTTATTTTTTGTAAAAGGGAAATTTCATGGTCTGTATAGAATCTGGCTCCTTGTTTGGAACGGGGAATATGGATCAGTCCCTGAAGGTCTTTTTCCCATTGACGAATCGTTCCGTTTGGAATATTGAGCTTCTTAGATACTTCCTTAATCGAATAGGCTCTCATAATATTGTTTTTTGTCATTCTGCACATTCCTTTCCATAATCTATTTATTTACATATTCTTCAAGTCTTGTTCGAACCCTTCCGCATGACAAAAGCTATCAAAACTGTGTATGTTTCAGCAAATCATGGAGGAAAATATAAAAAACGACATAAAAAAAGCAAAGGAAACTCATCCTTTGCCATTTTGTATGTACTTTTATTTATTTATCAGTTTTTTAAGAAGAAATTGAAAGAAATTCAACAGATCTTCTGTATTTGTAAAGCCGGCCTGAGCTTTTTTATTGCTGCCGCCGCCTTTGCCAGAGAAGTTAGGCAGTTCTTCTTTAAATAATTTTCCGCAATGAATTGGATTTTTTCCGTTATGCGAAAGGAGAATCTTATTATCTTTTTCGGTAGCGAGCAGAATAATTCGATCAGTTCTTGCACCCAGAATTTCTGCAAGGGCTGCTATGTCACTAAATGGTTTATCTAACATACTGCTCACAATCGGTGATTCGCTCTGAAGCAAAGAATCACTCAGAAAGCGGGCTATTTCTTCTTTCAAATGCTGATTTTCAGCTTTTTGATTTTTTAGATCTGCTTCTAATTTCTCGACCCTGTCCAGTATATCCTTCCTTCCTGCATTGAACTTTGCAGACAGCTGCGAAAGAGTGTCGAGGCTATCCGTGTAATCGTACAGGCATCGATAGCCGCATGTAAAGTATATTCGGGTTGAATTTTTTTGTTTTTCAGTTTTGAAGATTTTCAGCGGACCGATTTCTCCTGTCATATTGACATGAGTACCGCCGCATGGATTGAATTCGATACCTTCGATTTCTACAATACGGATATTTTCTGTCACCTTTGGTTTTTTGACTACAGGGATTTCCACTAGCTGACGGGCTGTTACAAAATAGGGAAGGATGCTTCTGTTTTCATAAATATATGTGTTAACCTGTTCTTCTGCTGCCTTCTCCATCTCCTCCGTCAAAAAAGGCAGCTCAATGTCAATTGTGACATGATTAGCACCTAGATGAAAACTAACCGTTTCCGCCTGATAAAGCTCTCGGAAAACTGCTGATAGCAGATGCTGACCAGAATGCTGCTGCATATGATCATAGCGCCGCTTCCAGTCAATTTGGCATTCGATTACGTGCGTTTCAGGCCAGTGATCGACCTCATGAAGAATTTCATTTCCTTCAATTTGAACATCCAGCACTTTGCAGTTTCCTGCTATCCCCCTGTCAGAAGGCTGTCCTCCGCCTTCCGGATAAAAGGCAGTCTCCTTAAGAAGAATGTATTTTTTATCGTCAATTTCTCGTTTATCCGTTATTTCGGTTTGCCATTTTGTCAGTTTGGGATTTGAGTAATATAGTTTTTCAGTCATGGAAGATCCTTTCTTTTTCCTAAGTATAACAATTTTTCCTTCTATATTAAATGAAGGATAGAGACAATCGTTAGAAGAAAAGGGATACATTACGATATTCCTGGTGTTTTTATTAATTAAATGGTAAATTCAAATTTGGTGAATTCAGTATTGAGCAAGTTACGTTTATTTATAAAAGGCGATAGATATTGATTGGTTTTGCCGATACATTTTTCAAAAATAGGGAAAATAACATTACATAATAGGAGGTTATGACATATGAATGAGATTCAAGCAGGAAGGGTTGTTGAATTAAAAGTTGAGAGGGAAGCCGAATTCGGTTTTTTCCTGACAGATGGACATTCTGATGTACTGCTGCATGATTCGGCTGTTACTGAAGGTGAAGAACTGCAAATCGGTGATGAAGTGACTGTATTTTTATATCATGATAAAGAAGGCAGACTGACGGCAACGATGGATATACCCGAAGTTCGCCAAGATCACTATGGCTGGGCCGAGGTTGTCCAGGTACAAAGGAAACTCGGTGTTTTTGTAGATATCGGACTTTCAAAGGATATTTTAGTTTCCCTTGACGATCTTCCAAACTTAGGGCATTTATGGCCAGTGCCGGGAGACAAGCTATATATTTCTTTGAAATTAGACCGTCATGGCAGATTGTTCGGGAAACTGGCAACAGAAGATGTCATCATGGAAATGTCAGCGCAGGCAAAAGGCAAAGAAATGCGCAATATGGAAGTGAAAGGGCATGTATACCGTCTGCTGATGGTCGGTTCCTTTTTTGTCTCAGAGGAAGGATACCGCTGTTTTGTGCATGAAACAGAACGAAAAAAAGAACCTCGTCTTGGTGAATATGTAGAAGGCAGAGTAATAGATGTAAAAGAGGATGGTACCTTGAATGTTTCTTTATTCCCATTCAAACAAGATAAGATGCTTGGGGATTCGGAAACGATTTATCAATATCTCTTGAGCAGGGGAGGGGCCATGCCATATGGAGATAAAACGCTCCCGGAAGATGTTCAATTTCATTTTGGCATGAGCAAAGGTTCCTTTAAAAGAGCGCTCGGCAAGCTGATGAAAGAAGGAAAGATATATCAGGAAGACGGCTGGACTTATTCTTCTAATCGAAAATAAAATGAAATTATACAGTAAAAAACACCTATTCGTTGAACGTGGGATGCATCCCGTCCATCAATGAATAGGTGTTTTTCTTTAGAAGATCTTTTTTCGGTCTCTCTCTTCTTTTAAAATTTCTACAGCTTCTCTGAAGCGCATAGAATGCACAATTTCCCTTTCTCTCAGAAAGCGGAGAGAATCGTTAACATCAGGGTCATCTGAGATATCAATCAGCCATTGGTAAGTGGCTCTTGCTTTTTCTTCAGCGGCAATATCCTCGTACAGATCGGCAATAGGATCGCCTTTGGCCTGAATATAACTAGCTGTCCATGGCACACCTGATGCGTTTTGATAAAAGAGGGCGGAGTCGTGATTCACATAATGATCGCCGAGGCCGGCATCTCTCATCTGCTGCGGCGTGGCATCCTTTGTCAGTTTATACACCATTGTAGCGATCATTTCCAAGTGGGCGAATTCCTCAGTCCCGATATCGGTTAAAAGCCCGATTACTTTATCAGGTATGCTGTATCTTTGATTCAAATAGCGCAATGCAGCGGCCAATTCACCGTCTGCCCCGCCGTATTGTTCCAGCAAATATTTTGCAAGAGTAGGGTTGCACTGGCTTACTTTTACCGGATATTGAAGTTTCTTTTCATATAACCACATCTCTTTCCCTCCTTATACCTGCCATGGCCATGGCGGTTTGCCCCATTCCCATTTATCGAAACCTCCGCTTGCTCCGAAACCAAGTAATGGACCGAATTTAGGCTCGAATGCCGCTTTTAATTGCTGGGAGTATTGAGAAAACTGATTGAATTGATTAAGCGCGTCCTGATCGTGCGGATGTGTATGAAGGTAAAGAGATAATTCTACCAGAACAAAGTCCGCCGCCTGAATTTGTTCAAGGAGCTGGTAGTACTCCGCATCCAGTTTTTTTTTCATTTATGTCTCCCTCTCCCGATAAGGATTTTCATAAAAGTCATATAAAACCTTCCAAAGAGTCCCAGCCCTTAATGCTTCTTCAGGACTGAATTGTTCAAGGTTTGGCGGCTGAAAATTTAAATATAAATTCGGGGGTGTACGATAATATTTTCTGCCAATGGGCGGGCAAGGATCAAAAGGACCACGGAATGGTTTATATGATTTTACATTTGTAAAACGTGTTTCATTATCCAAAATTCTTCCCTCCCTTAAAAGACATTGCCTTTATATACTTATGGCAGGATGCATCTAATATGACAAGAAAACGGTGAATCAGGCCAAAAGGAGGGAGGATTTTAATCTTCAGAATATATGTTACCTTCCCGTTATTTTTCTGTGATGTTTGTCATCTATTCTTTATCGTTTTGTTCTTTGTACAGAATGAAACTGTGATAGTATTAACCTCGTTAGCTTAAAGCAAAGCAAACAAGGAGGTAACAAACATATGAAAAAATCAATCTTATCTTTAGCAGCAGCGGCTGCACTATCCGGGACAATCGCTTTACCGGCGCAAGCTGAGGATGTTAAAGTGAAAGAGGGAGATACTCTATGGGGGCTATCTCAAAAATATGAAGTATCAGTCGATCAGATAAAATCTTGGAATCATTTGTCTTCAGATACAATTCGCACAGGAGAACAGATTCAAATCTCTAAAGAAAAAACCTACATAATTAAGTCAGGAGATACATTGGGTAAAATAGCAGGAAAATATGGTGTATCAGTAAATGATTTAAAATCATGGAATGGTTTATCTAGCGATTTAATTCACGAAGGAAATCAACTTGTTATCCAGCCGGCAGCTGATAAAGTTCAAGGGGCAACTGATCAAGTGAAAGAAACGGCCGCAGCGCAGCCTGTTTCATCTCCTCAGCCTGAAGAACAATCACAGCCAGAGAAAACAGAGGCCCCAGCGGCTGAAACACCTGTCAAGCCTTCTGAATCTAAAGTTCAAAAAGAAATTACAGTTTCGGCTACTGCCTATACGGCAAGCTGTGATGGCTGCAGCGGAGTAACGGCTACAGGTCTTGATTTAAAAGCAAATTCTGGACAAAAGGTCATTGCAGTTGATCCATCTGTTATTCCTTTAGGCTCAAAAGTAGAAGTAGAAGGATATGGAACAGCCATTGCTGGAGATACAGGCAGCGCCATTAAAGGCAATCGAATCGATGTGTTCGTTCCGAACAAACAAGATGCCGTGAATTGGGGAGTTAAAACCGTAAAAGTAAAAGTCTTGAATTAATTAATTTCTCACCTTGTGTGTTAAAATAGAATATAGTTGGAACAAAGGCACAGAAACTTACTGTGTCTCTTTTTTATTCATAGGCCATTCTTAACGAGCTGTGTTCCATACAAGGAGGATCACTTTGTTAGAAAAACCACTTCAGTATTTAAAACAATATTTTGGATATGACAAATTCCGTCCCGGACAAGAGGCAATTATCCGAAACTTATTAGAAAAAAGAAATACAGTAGGCATTATGCCAACTGGCGGCGGAAAGTCTATTTGCTATCAGATACCAGCCTTGCTTTTCCAGGGGACCACACTGGTCATTTCTCCCTTAATATCCTTGATGAAGGATCAAGTGGATGCTTTGCATCATCATGGCATAGCATCGACTTACATTAATAGCTCGCTTCCGGAAGCGGAAACAGAACAACGTTTAAACGCGATGCAAAATGGAGAATACAGATTAGTATACATAACTCCTGAAAGGCTGGGAAATCAGTCTTTTTTAGGAATATTGAAAGAGATGGATATTTCGCTTGTTGCCATTGATGAAGCTCATTGCATGTCTCAGTGGGGGCATGATTTCCGGCCAAATTATCTGCGAATTTTTCCATTCGTCCAAATGATTAAAAGCCAGCCGGTCATTCTTGCTTTAACGGCTACAGCGACTCCGCGTGTAAAGCTGGATATCTGCTCTCACTTGGAAATAACCGAAGAGAACACCGTTGCGACCGGTTTCTCCAGAGATAATCTGTTTTTCTCTATTATAAAGGAAGAAAACAGGGAAACGTTTCTTTCACGGTACTTGGAAAAGAATAAAGAAGAAGCCGGAATCATTTATGCGGCAACAAGAAAGACCGTTGATCAGCTTTATACACGGTTGGTTAAATCAGGATACAATGCAGGAAGATATCATGCGGGGATGTCAGAGAAGGAAAGAACGCTTGAACAGGAGCGGTTTTTAAAGGATGATACATCCATCATGGTTGCGACTTCAGCATTTGGCATGGGAATTGATAAATCCAATGTTCGTTTTGTGATTCATTATCAAATCCCAAAAAATATGGAAAATTATTATCAGGAAGCCGGAAGGGCAGGGAGAGACGGGCTTGACAGTGAATGTATCCTGCTGTATTCTTCCCAGGATTTGCGAGTGCAGCGTTACTTAATTGATCAATCTAATAAGGAAGGGGAGTTACTTGATCAGGAAGTCCGAATGTTAAATATCATGAAGGATTATTGCTTTACAGAAGGATGCCTGCAGGCGTTCATCTTACGGTATTTCGGAGAAACAGATCCTCAAGACTGCGGGCATTGCGAGAATTGTTCAGATGAACGATCAAGTATAGATGCAACAACGGATGCACAAAAAGTATTATCCTGTATAGTCCGCATGGGAGAAAGATTTGGCAGGACATTAGTAAGTCAGGTACTGACAGGCTCGAAGAATAAGAAAATAGATGAATTTGGATTTCGGAAGCTCTCAACATATGGGATCCTCTCCAATTGGTCTGCAAAAGAAGCGGCCGATTTTATTGATTTCCTTACTTCCAGTGCTTTGATTGAATTGGCTGGCGGCCAGTTTCCTGTCTTGAAAATTACACCTGCGGGGAGAGACGTTTTGCTGGGGGCAAAGAAAGTATACCGAAAGGAACAGCGGGAAATTGAGCAGCGTTCCTTTGACCATTCCTTGTTTGAATCACTTCGCCTGCTCCGAAAAGAGATTGCGAAAAAGGAAAATACCGCACCATTTATTATTTTTTCAGATGCAGCACTGAAAGATATGTCTGTGAAACTGCCGGTATCCGATGCTGATTTTCTGAAAGTGAAAGGAGTGGGCGCTCAAAAGTTTGAAAAATATGGAGCGGTTTTTTTGGAGGCTATACGCAGCTTTGTTCAAGAACAATCCGGCAGTGAGAAGGCGGAACAAGAGAAAAATCATGTTCCTTCTTATCTTTTGACGTACCAGCTATACCAACATGGAAAAAATACAGAAGAAATTGCCAAGGAACGGGATTTATCAATCGCATCTATAGAAAATCATCTAATAAAATGCATGGAAGAGAATAGAGAGATCAGATGGAACGAAATTTTCACAGAGGAAGAATTTGAACTTATCGAGAAAACAGCAGAGGAACTGGGAGAGCAAGGGTTGAAAGTGCTGAAAGAAGCACTGCCTGAACACCTCACTTACTTTCAAATAAAAGCGGCACTTATGAAAAAAACGGCAAGTGATGGAGCGTAATTTTCTTAAGATCTAAGAAAAGCAAATAGAAAACTGAACACTTGCGTATACTGATGGTAAAGGAGGCTTCTCATGTACTTTGCTAAAAAGAATTCAGAGGAACCAGAAGTAATCATTGAGAATACGATTGTATACGCATGTGAATCAGATTCCTGCAATGGCTGGATGAGAAAGGAATTCGTCACGGATAACAGAAACTGTCCAATGTGCGGAAGTGAACTGTTGGAGGAAACCAGGGAACTGCCGAGAATTCCTGATGAGTATAACTCATTTAAGTAAGGGCGATTTTCGCCCTTTTTTTATAATGAAGGCTGTTTGGATTTTTTGGGGGATTTGACAGCTTGTTTAACCTGTGTTATGATTAATTTTCAGCATGAGATTTTGTCATGCAGGAGTAATTTATGGAAGTTCCATTTTTATTAAGAAGACAGCATTCTGTTTAGAATGTTATAGAAGCAAAAAAAGAAATACGCAGTTAATTCACCATAACCCTCAGCTATTTTCCGTGTACAACTTTCTTCTATCATATTTCAAATCTTTTTTTCAATGATGAACAATGGTTTTAATAAACATGAAACTTTGTAATGGGCTGACCTGATTCTCAGGGGAGCGGCCGAGGAGCCGCACAGATGAGAGAGAGGAAGGGCTTTCGTTGTTTTAGGTAGAGTCAAGTGATAAATTACTCTCATAACATATTTTCCGGTAAGCCGAAAAACCGGGACAGAGCTGTCCATAATACGATTTATGGGCGCTTTTTTATCTTTTGAAGAAATGTGATATAATAAAGAGTGACGAATACATTCTTTTATCTGCCTGAAAGCAGTCTTTCACCTTATTTATACATTCAAAAGGTTTTTGAAGAAAAAATTCGCGCGAATCTATTCAAACTGAAGGAGTGGGATGTATTGTACAGACGAAATAATACGGAAGAACAGCCACCAGTTGAAACAAAGGTGTGGGAATGCTCCTCTGAAGATTGCAAAGGCTGGATTCGGGACAATTTTACTAGCAGTGATAAGCCTTCCTGTCCTCTATGCGGAAGTGAAATGAAGGAAGGAACCAGGATGTTGCAGGCGATAAATAATCCAGGTAATCATCAATAATTTTATACACTAAAAAACCGGGGCTGAAAAACCTGGTTTTTTTAGTGTATGTCTCTTTTTTTGAAGCGCCCTCCACGTACTTCAGCGATATCTCCTACAGCCAAAAATGCGGATGGGTCAAAATCTTTCACAATTTGCTTCAATTTCGCTTCTTCCAGCCGATTGATGACACAGAAAATAACTTTTTTATCGTCCCCTGAATATGCACCTTCTCCTGATAGGTATGTGACACCCCGGCCAAGCCTGCTGAGAATCGCATCGCCGATTTCTTGGAATTCATCACTAATGATCCAGACGAATTTCGATTCATCAAGACCTGCAATCACTACATCCATTGTTTTATAAGCTACAAAATAAGCCAATATGGAATACATAGCCCGATCCCAGGAAAATACAAATCCAGCGCTTCCTAAGATAAATAAGTTGAAAAACATAACGATTTCCCCAACTGAAAAAGGGATTTTTTTACTGGCCAAAATGGCCATAATTTCTGTTCCATCCAATGAACCTCCGTATCTGATCACAATACCGATGCCGACACCGAGAATCATGCCGCCGAAAATCGAGGCTAACAGAATGTCCTGAGTAAAGGCGGGAACATGGTGGAGAAATGAGGTGGTTAAAGAAAGGATAATAATTCCATAAAGGGTAGAAATCGCGAAGGTTTTGCCTATTTGCTTATAGCCAATGAAAAAAAAGGGCAGATTCAGCAAAAATAAAAAGGCCCCGAGCTTCCAGCCGGTAATATAGGCTAGCATAATGGAAATTCCAGTTATACCGCCGTCAATAACATTATTGGGTACAAGGAAGACTTCCAGCCCTACACTCATTAATATAGCTCCAATGGTTATTAAAAGACCTCGCTGGAATATTTGTCTGGTTGTCAGACTTCTATGCTGGGCTTTTTTGGTTATGATATCAGCTGCCTCCGCTTTCGATAATTCTGTCATCACTCTGTCCACTCCTTTCCCCTTTCAATTATTATAAACGGTTGTTCATAAAAAAAGAAGCTGTTAAACGCACTCCGCTGCTTTTTCCTCTCTGGTTATTTCCTGTTTTATTCTGCACCGGATACTGGTCATTTATGTATATAGCCCCGCTTTTGCAACGGGAAAAAGAGGGGGAAGGAAAGACAGGCGGCTGGAAATATGTCAAAACTGCCAATCTCTTTGTAGGATGTTGCAATTATCTTAAAAAGGTTTATACTTTTCTTAATTATCAAAAAAAGGCGGGGAAAATATGAAGAAATTAGCGAAGATCAGTGTGATAGCAGGCAACTCATTTGCTATCTGGGTTATTATAGTTGCTGTACTGGCACTTTTAATGCCTGATTGGTTTACATGGATTGCTCCTTACATCAGTATTCTGCTTGGTATCATTATGTTCGGAATGGGGCTTACCTTATCCCCGGGTGATTTCAAGGCTGTGTTTAAAGAGCCAAAGAGCGTTTTCATAGGAGTAATCTGTCAATTTACAATCATGCCGGGCGTGGCCTATTTGCTGGCGGTGCTCCTGAATTTGCCGCCTGAGGTTGCTGTCGGAGTCATTTTAGTTGGGTGCTGTCCAGGGGGCACAGCTTCAAATGTCATTGCCTATTTGGCAAAGGGCAACACGGCATTATCGGTTGCTATTACTTCTGTTTCGACGCTGCTTGCACCTTTTATAACACCGGGGCTGACTTATTTGCTGGCAAGCAAGTGGCTGCCTGTATCTGGACAGGATATGTTAATGTCTATTTTACAAATTGTTTTGATTCCCATCATTCTCGGTGTGGCAGTCAGGATGATTTTTAAGGAAAAAGTTCAGGAAAGTACAAAGGTACTTCCATTGATATCAGTAATCACGATTGTAGCGGTAGTAGCAGCAGTGATGTCGTCCAATAAGGAAAAAATTATGGAATCCGGACTGGCAATTATGGGAGTCGTTATTTTGCATAATTGTCTGGGGCTGTTTCTCGGATTCATGGCTGCCAAAGTATTGAAGCTGAGCTATAAAGATCAAAAGTCTGTTTCTATTGAAGTGGGGATGCAGAACTCAGGGCTGGGAGCAGCTCTGGCCAGTGTTCATTTTTCTCCGCTGGCTGCTGTGCCAAGCGCCATTTTCAGCGTATGGCATAATATTTCCGGCCCTATTCTGGCTACCTATTGGTCCAAAAAGGCCGAAGAAAAAGAACAAGAAACCCAGCGGGAAAATATCGGCGAAGTTGAGATGAAGTAAGTGAAACACTATCATTGCTGTGCTACCTGTCAACATTTTCAAGCTTTAAAGACTGATTCGGGAATGCGCTATCTGTGCAGGAGACTAGGTTTTGAAACGAAAACAACATATCAATTTAACTGCTGGATACCGACTGATAAAGTGAAAAATTTAATAGAAAAAGACAGGAAAAAGTAAATGCAGGGGAACCTCTCCCTGCATTTTTTTGCTGCCTATTTTTTGACTTTCTTATATACCGTTACAATCCTGACAATACGGGTAAAGTAAAAAAATAAGGCGGTTTCATGAAACAGGTGGACATACTAAATAAGAGGTTTTAGTTGAGGAGGAAGTAAAATGGACGATCATCATTTAGGAGAAAAAATCATGCCGCTTACATCTGTTTCCAGCAAGAAAGGCGAATGGATTGCCGGAGATATTTATTATTTCCCGATACAAATTGTAAATGTCATTTTTGTGGGTAAACCCGTACATGGAGGCGACTGGACCCTAATAGATGCGGGAATGCCGCGATCTGCAGATGCAATTATTGAAGAAGCAGAGAAATTGTATGGAAAAGCCAATCCGCCTAATGCCATTATTTTAACCCATGGTCATTTTGACCACGTAGGCTCAATAGTCAAGCTCATTGAGCATTGGAACAAACCTGTGTTTGCCCATCATCTTGAGCTGCCCTATCTGACAGGGTTTAAAGATTATCCAAAGCCGGATGCTTCAGTAGAAGGAGGATTGGTTGCTAAATTATCTGGTTTTTTCCCTCACAGTGGCATCGATTTGACGGGACATATTTCTGATTTGCCGGGAGATTATACGGTGCCCGGAATGGATGGATGGAAGTGGATTCATACTCCGGGACATACGGAAGGGCATATCTCCCTGTTCCGTGAAAGAGACCGTGCAATGATTGCGGGCGATGCTTTTGTAACGGTGAAACAGGAGTCCCTATATCAAGTACTGACACAGCATAAAGTAATCAGCGGCCCTCCCCGTTATTTAACAACGGATTGGGAGGCAGCCAGACATTCTGTCACAGTACTCAAAAGTTTAAGGCCGTCTTTGGCAGTAACCGGACACGGGCACGCCATGTCAGGGCAGGAACTTACTGATAATCTTGCTCTTTTAGTAAAGGATTTTGATATCATTGCTAAACCGGACTATGGAAAATATGTGAATGAAGCGGAAGGAAAAGAGTAGCCATTCAGAGATGAAGAAAATCAGGAACTGGAAAAAGTGAATAATGAAGATGGAGGGAATATCTATGAAAACGATAAAGGATATTATGACTCGTGAAGTTGATTATTGCACAATTCTTGATAATTCATATGAGGCAGCATTAAAAATGAAGGAGAAGGATGTCGGAGTCATACCTGTGGTCAATGAATCAGGGGCCATTGAAGGAATCATTACAGATAGGGATATTGCGATTCGCGGAGTTGCATCAAAAAGACCTGGATCCTCAAGAATTACGGAGATTATGACAAAGAATGTGATCACGGCAACTCCCGATATGACGGTTGAAGAAGCAGAGGAATTAATGTCGGAAGCCCAGATCCGAAGATTGCCGGTCATCGATAATGGGAAACTTGCAGGAATTGTAGCGCTTAAGGACCTTGCCGTTCACAGGGAGACAGATTTAGCAGCTGGGATGGCCTTAAAAGCAATATCAGAGGATCGCGGAGAAATCCAGCAATGATTATGTAATTACCGTTTTGTTTCTGAATGCAAAAAGGCGCTGAAGCTTAGACTTCAGCGCCTTTTTTAGAGCAGATGCTTCGTAAACCAGTCTCTGATTTCGGTTATATGCCAAAGCCGCATGGCTGGAGATCCGCTCCGGTTATAAAAACATCCTGGAAAAAATAATAATCAGCTTCTTCAGGGTTGGAACTTGTATAGGCTATAGATGTGCCGTCGGGAGACCAGGAGGCTGGATGGAAATCTTGTTTGTCACCTGTTAGAAATTCAATTCTGCTTGTACCCACATCTACTATCGCTATTTGATGATATAAACAGTTAGAATATCCGGAAGAATCGGATTTATAGGAAATATGTTCATACTTTGACGGCTCCCTGCGGCTTTGATTTTTTCTTGAGTTTGTATCCTTTTCAGAAAACTTTCCTTCTTTGAGTGCAGAAGAAATGAGAATCTTTTGGGAACAAGGAGACCAAATGGGCATCGTTGAACCATGTTCTAGATCTGTCAGTTTTCTTGATTCGCCTCCCAGAGGATTCAGCAAGTGTATTTGGCTTTTTCCAGATCGGTTCGAGAGAAAGGCAATGTGGCTTCCATCGGGAGACCAGCGGGGAGAAGAATCCCGGTGATTTCCAAACGTCCATTGTTCCAAAGATGTATTTTCGATGTTATACATGAATAAATGAGAGACATAGGACTCTGTTTCTTCTTCAATAGAAGTTTGAACAAATATGACTTTGTTTCCGTCCGGGGAAAGCTGCGGATCGGATACGGATTTTAGCTTGAATAAATCTTCAGCCTGTATGCCTGTATGCGTCATATGAACCCTCCTTCAGAATGGCTTATTTTATATAACCATACTTAATTCTTTTTACTCTGTAAATAATAAAAGCCCGTCCCTCGAAAAAAGGGACGGGACAAGTCAGCGCTGCGGCATGTGTTTTCCATGCTTATGAACCGGGAACTGATAATTATGTTCCTCAAGGGACTTCAGTCTTTTTTCAAAGTGACTGATCATTTTATCAGCATCCTCCTGACTGATGGCGCCAAATTCTGCGTATTTTTGAATGAGATTCTTTTTATCATCGGCAACCTTCTTATGAAGGTTCTTTAGTTCCTGTTTTTGTGTGTCAGTGAAGTTCACTTTTTTGAATTCCATTTCGTGATGATTCGCACTGGCAGGAAGAATGGTACCGGTGATTAAGAACAAAGCAAGAGGGATGAGCAGTATTAATTTTTTCATAGGGTCAGCTCCTTTCTGTTTTAAGTAGTTTCTGCAGGGAGCTGACAAATTATGCGGATATGATGGAAGAAGATAGGATGCAGACAGTTTTGTTTGTTTGGGGGAAACTTTGGGTATTCTAGTGAAAAGAGAAAGAGGGATGTGAAACATATGCTTTGGACAGTAGTTGGAATTTTGCTGGTTCTTTGGATTCTTGGAATCGTCTTTAAAATTGCAGCAGGATTTATTCATCTTTTATTGATCATTGCTGTAATTCTTATCATTATCAAAGTATTTACAGGAAGAAAAAGAAGATAGCCAACCATTAAAAAAACAGGAGGGGAAAATTAAAAAACATTTTCCCCTCCTGTTTTCTTCATACGCGCATGATCTTGCGGCATATGTATATTTTAATGTAACGATTACTGTCTATAATAATCCCAGATATTTAACGGAAGCTTCGGAACGGGTTTCCCTAGAAGATACTTGTGCATCCAGATTGCGGCCTGGGAACCGTCTCCCATAGAAATCGTTACCTGTTCGGAATGAGCAATCAAATCGCCGCCAGCCCAAACCCCTTCAATATTCGTTCCTTTTGTTCGAGGATTTACGACCACATGGCCGCTTTCCCTGCATTCAATGCCGATTTGCCTTGCAAGAGTATTATTTAGTTTATTTCCGCTGAACCCGGTAAACCCTTTCTCGCCATCAATAACTTGGCCATTCTCCAGTTTTACGCCTTTGAAATTTCCTTCTTTATCTGCTAAAACTTCCTTGACTCGCTGGTGATAGATCGAAATATTCTCCTGTGCCAGCTTATGAGTAAAGGATTCATCCATTTCACTGCAGTCATGATTCACATAAATTAATTTAGTTGAAAAATATCTAAGGACCAGACTGATTCCTGCACCATGATTACCGCCGCCAATAATAATCGTCTGTTTATCATTGATTTCATAACCGTCGCAGTCTGGACAGATATAAATAGATTTTCCGAGGCATTCTTTGAAATTTTTGATGTCAGGGAAGCGATCGGTGATGCCGGTAGCTAAGAAAATGGTTTTGGCGTCCAATTCTTTACCGTTTTTGGTTTGAATATGAAAGCTGTTATTCAGCTTTTCTAATGAAATCACTTGATCATTAAGAAAAGAAACACCTGTTTTTTTTGCGTGCGCACGCCCTAATTCCCTAAGTGTCTGCCCGCTTACGCCATCTGGATAACCTAATATATTATGATAGCCCTTCGTTATGGTTGAACGGCCCTGTTCAGAGTCGACAACGGTTACGGTATGGTTGTATCTTCCTAATTGGATGGCTGCCTGAAGTCCTGCAATGCCGCCGCCGATTATTACAGCGTCTTTCTGCTGCATGCACTCACCGCCTTATTTGTTTATAGCTAGTTTTTTTCATACAAAGGAAAATATACCACATGTTAGAAATTACTAAACGTGTTCAGTCATTAGAAGTACCGGTCATATAAATATCCTCTCAGTGTCGTAAGATTGTCAAAATAGCAGAGCTCGAGATCGTTTTCTTTCGCGTATACTGGGATATAATAAGGACTTTTAGAACATGGCGGGATGAAAGGAAAGGGACCAAATGACAGAATTATGGGAACAGGCAGTTGACTTTATTTATACAAGCTATCAGGAAATGGGCCGCAGTAAAGCAGAAGCGGATGACAGGGCAGAAGAAGTGAAAAACCAAGTGGAAAGAGAAGGTACATATACCCATACGTATGACGAACTGGTGATTGGTTCCAGGATGGCGTGGAGGAACAGCAATCGCTGTATCGGCCGGTTATTTTGGGATAAATTACATGTGTTCGATAAAAGAGAAGCCGCCAGTCCGGACGAAATCAAAGAGGCACTCTTCCATCATATCTCCTATGCGACTAATAATGGCTCTGTTCTTCCTGCTATCACGATTTTTAAGCAAGAAACAGGCCCGAAAGATAAAATCAGGATTTGGAACCACCAGCTCATTCGGTATGCTGGTTACGAAACGGATCAGGGGATCATTGGAGATCCGGATTCCGTTGTTTTAACAAAAAAATGCATCAGTTTTGGATGGAAACCGAAATTTAATGCATTTGATGTTCTTCCATTGCTGATAGAAGTGGACGGGGGCCAGCCGGCCATATTTGATATTCCTCAGGAGCTTATTAAGGAAGTCCATATGGAACACCCCGAATTCAGCTGGTTTAAGGACCTGAGGCTAAAGTGGTATGGAGTGCCGTTCATTTCCAGCATGAAACTTGAAATCGGCGGCATCAACTATACGGCTGCCCCCTTTAATGGCTGGTATATGGGAACAGAAATCGGTGCAAGGAACTTTGCAGATGCGGACAGATATAATCTTCTTCCTTTAATAGGAAAGAAAATGGGACTCGATATTGCGAGAGATTCAACTTTATGGAAAGATAGGGCTCTCATTGAATTAAATGAAGCCGTTCTGTTTTCCTTTAAAAAAGAGAGGGTCAGTATTGTAGACCATCATACGGCCGCCAAACAATTTCGAAAGTTTGAGGAAAATGAAGAAAAATGCGGCCGTGACATCACGGGTAATTGGGGCTGGCTGATTCCGCCAATTTCCCCGGCTGCCACGCATATTTTCCATAAGCCATATAAAAATGAAATAAAGTCTCCAAACTTTTTCTACCAGTCTGCCCCTTATTAAAATCTGCGTTTGAAGCATAGAGAAAAAGGGTATCTTTAAGTAATCCGAGAAAAAGGAGGAGAGAGAAATGCCTTTAAGCAAAACATTAGGTTCTTATGTGTTACTCGGCGCAGGTGTTGCAGGAGTCTTCTATCTTTCTGAAGAAACGAATAGAGATAAGATGCGTTCCCTCTTCCAAAAGATAAAAGATAAAGCAGAAGGGCTTTATTCGAACAGCCGGACTGATTTCAAGGACGGTCTCAACAAAGCAGGTCACCCCGATCCGTATGATCTCGGAGATTCATCGATGGTGGATGAAGGGGCCATGTACAGTGTTCACTACTTTAATGAGAAGGTTCAGCAATAGGGAAAACGTCCAGTAAGCTGAACTGCACCCCAATTGTTAGACACATCTAACAATTGGGGTGCAGTTTTTTATATGGCTAAATTTACAGCACGACAGAAAACACAAGCTGTACAGAGGTATTTAGGAGGAATAGAGGGACAAAAAACTATAGCTAAGTCCATTGGTGTTCACCCATCAGTATTACTTAATTGGATTCATCAGTATAATCATCATGGAGTGCGTGCATTTGAAAAATGCTATACAACTTATACGGCAGAAGATAAACTGAAAGTACTTGAATATATGAATGAACAAGGGACGTCAATCCGTGAAACCGCTGCGTTATTCAATATTTCTTCTCCTTCTACCATCAGTCAGTGGCGAAGCCAATATGAAGCAGGAGGAGTAGACGCCCTTATAACAAAGAAAAAGGGGCGTCCATCTATGGGGAAAGAAAATAAGAAACCATTTGAAGAAGGGTCGTTAGAGGCTTTAAAGGCAGAAAATGAACGGTTACGTGTGGAGAATGCCTATTTAAAAAAGTTGAGAGCCTTAGTTCAGGAAAAAGAGGAATTAGCACGCAAGAAAAAGCGAAAGTAGTACACGAACTAAGGGCAGAATGTAACTTAAAGCTACTTCTATCTGTCGCAAATATCGCAAGGAGCACTTATTATTATTGGATAAACGCCTTTCGGCGTCAGGATAAATACGCAGAGATCAAGCCTGTCATTGAAGAAATCTTTCATTCACATAGAGGAAGGTATGGATATCGACGAATTACTTTAGAATTGCGTAATCGGGGGATTAAGGTGAACCATAAAACAGTGCTTCGGTTAATGAATAAGCTGGGGTTAAAATGTATGGTAAGGATGAAGAAATATCGTTCTTACAAAGGCAAGGTGGGAAAGGTTGCGCCTAATCTACTCCAAAGGGATTTTAAGGCCACCAAGCCTCATGAAAAATGGGTGACGGACGTGACGGAATTCCATTTATATGGTGAAAAATTGTACCTATCTCCCATCCTTGATTTATTTAATGGAGAAATCATCGCCTACCAAATAGAGTCACGTCCTACCTATTCGTTAGTCCACAAGATGTTGGACCAAGCCATCAAGCATTTAGAATCAGGAGATACACCCATTCTCCATTCAGATCAAGGTTGGCATTATCAAATGAAATCCTATTCCCAATCCTTGAAGACACATGGCATTACACAAAGTATGTCCCGAAAGGGAAATTGTCTCGATAACGCCGTTATAGAAAATTTCTTTGGGCTACTAAAATCTGAATTACTTTATTTACAAGAGTTCGACAGCATGGAGCATTTCAAACAAGAACTAGAGGAGTATATCCATTATTACAATCACCAACGTATTAAAACGAAATTAAAAGGCATGAGCCCGGTTGATTACCGAGTTCATGCCCTCAAGGTTGCCTAACTAAATAAAGTGTCTAACTTTTTGGGTTCACTTCAAAGCCCAGGGCGTTTTTTTTTACGGAAGAATAACAAGAAAATATGAGGTTATTGTACTTTTTTAAAAATAGAATTAATATAGAAGAATCGAATGAAAGGGAGTGATACCATGAATGGCAGTCCATGCGACCCTGAACCCAGTAAAAGAAAGAAAGGGGCTTTTAATCTGACCGTCAAGGATTGTGGCTTCGTGACCTATCCTCTCTGCCTAGACTAAAAAGCTTCCTTATATAAAGGAGGTAAAATAATGATAGAAATTTTTAAATCAGATGAGAACAGGAACATATCTGTTCTTGAAAACCTGGAAAAGGGCTGCTGGGTGAATGTAACCGCCCCTACTGAAAGCGAAATTCAGTATGTATGCCAGGCATTGGATATTCCTTTGGATTTTCTTAAGGACCCACTGGATGATGAGGAACGTCCCCGGATTGAAAGAGAAGAGGGGGCGCTGCTGATTATCGTTGATTACCCTTATATCACCAGAGATGAAACAGGGACACCGGTTTATGAAACAATCCCAATCGGTATTATAGTGACTGAAAATCATTTCCTCACAGTATCTCTTAAGGAAACACCTATCCTGGAAAATTTCAAAAAAAATAAGATTAAGCTTTTTTATACACAGAAAAAAACAAGGTTTGCCCTGCAGCTATTATTTGAGATTTCATCCTATTATTTGAGGTATTTAAAGCAAATTAATAAGATGACCAATGAAGCTGAAAGAGAACTTCACCAATCCATGAAAAACAAAGAACTTTATACATTTCTTGGGTTGGAAAAAAGTTTGGTCTACTTTACCACCTCTTTAAAATCGAATAAAGTAGTCCTCGATAAAATTTTGAAATTTAATTATTTGAAAATGTATGAAGAAGACAAAGATCTTCTTGAAGATGTCATGATTGAAAACACTCAGGCCATTGAAATGGCAGAAGTGTATACATCCATTCTTAGCGGCATGATGGATGCCTTCGCATCCATTATTTCTAATAATGTCAATAATGCCATGAAATTTTTGACCTCTGTTACGATTATTCTTACATTGCCAACAATGGTGGCAAGCTTTTACGGCATGAATGTGAAACTGCCTTTTGCAGAGAATCAATGGGCTTTTATTTTCACCTTGCTGATTGCTATCACATTAGCCGGAACGACAGCTTTTATTTTTTGGAAGAAGAAATATTTTTAAAACAAAACCGGCCTTATGGCCGGTTTTGTTGAGAGTGAAGGTTAATTTCCATTTCGGGTGGACGCTTCCCGCGGGCGGGGCCGAGCCGCTTCCTTCGCTGCGCTTAGTCCGGGGTCTCGACTTTCCGCTTTTCCAGCTGGAGTCGCCCCCTCAAAAGGATCAATGTGCGATGTGACGATTGATCAATTAGGGTTCCTGAAGACTGTAGTAAGCAATCCCGGGTCAGCCGTTGATTTTCTTCATCTACCCCTTGATTGAAAAACCTATATTTATCGGTCGTTCAAATATCACCCCCGTCGTTTTGCTTACGTTTCATCAAAATACTCTTTGAAAGAAGGGGTGAGAGGCGCTTCATTCTTTTCTCTATAAGGGTTTTCTTCAACTGTGCTGTCGGGATCAAGATTGGTTTTGATCACGAGTTTCGGACTGTCAGAAGGTTCAATATACATTCTGTCTCCTGATTTTTCGGCATTCCGCCGATGAGCATTCGTTTCTTTCATCCATTATCACCTCAAGTTTAATTTGCAGCTTCTTGAGCAGACTATTCATGTTATTTCATTTGCTTGGGAAGTGTAAAGTTAGAAAGGAGGAGGACAATAATGAAATGGAATGATCAATCAGCCCCGAACAATCATCATTTGCCGGAGGATATGAATCATCAAGCCGAGGCTGCACCAGAAGGTAAAATGGATCCAGAGCAATTACAGGAGAGAAAAGTGGAAAAAGACGTAAGAAGGCAAAATTTTTAGAGGCAAGGCAGAAACAGAACATTCATAGCATGGGATAAAACCATAGTAAGCAAAGATTCTTGTTGTAAGGATTGAAGCGGAAGGGGGGCAGTGCGTTTGCTTGCCCCCATTGAATACATAACATAACGGCAATCCAAGCAGCGATAACTAAAAAACCGCAAGGACAAAAAAATCAGCTTCAAGAAAAATCTGTACTGTGCTTCAACAAATCTGCAATAAGCATGTTGAAGCATTCGGATTCTATTTTATACACTTTTTACCCAAATAAAGAATTTATTTAGGTTTACACTTTGAGCAATTCAGAATCCGCCTTTATTTCATATTTAAAAAGGAGCCTTAAGACTTTTTTTGCTTTTTTCGTGCAGAAGAAGCTGTATGGCTTCCCGTTTCTTTATTCGTTGTGCCCTGTCCTTCAATTTGTGATGAGCCAAGTCCGATCGTGGACGGATCTTTTTTGATTTTTCCGTTCATACGTTTCACCTCCCATTTTACTTTTCCGGTTTCCTGCTCATTCTATACATACTTTGACATGCTGCAGGAAAGCTTAGCTATATAGGAGGTGGGAAATGTGAACAGAATCGGAGTAGAAGAATCATTGACTAATGTTCAGGACGCTTTGCGCCAAAGAGGCTATGATATTGTAGAATTGAAACAGGAATCAGATGCAAAAGGGCTGGATTGCTGTGTAGTGACAGGGCTGGATTCCAATATGATGGGGATCCAGACAGCTTCCTTACAGGGTTCCGTCATTGAAGCATCCGGAATGTCGGCAGACGAGGTATGCGAGGAAGTAGAACGAAAAATGAAAATGTAGACCAGATAGGCACCTGAAGATTACACTTCAGGTGCCGTGCTTTTTTCGATTAGAGGTGAAAGCTCAATTATTACGTTGCCGCGCACGGCTTTAGATATCATGCACGTTTCTTCCGCTTTTATCATAAGCCGCTTTGCTTTTTCCTCTTCTTTCAATGAAATCCCACTGGAAAGTTTTAAAACCGGCCGGTGAATAATTTTTTGATATGTAAAAACGCCGTTTGTCACATCGACATATGCCTCAGATTCCATTTCTAAGCTTTCTTTTTGGATCTTCGCCCGTTCCAGCATGGCTGCAAGCGTAATAATATAGCAAGTTGCTGCAGCTCCTAAAAGCATTTCATCAGGGTTTGTTCCGATACCTGGTCCATCCATTTCCTTCGGAATACTTATTTGTGTCCTAAGATTTTCAGCAGCAATCATACCGATTCCATTTCTTTCACCAGGCCAATCAGCCTGTAATTTGAATTTGTGAATTGTCATTGTATTTCCTCCTTTATCACTCATTGTAAGACATGATGCTGGAATTGTAATGTAAAACAAATTGGAGTCTCTTGAGGAATTGATTTGACAAAGCACTTCCAATCAGTTATCTTTAATTCGAGATATATAATCTAAAAGTATTAAAAAACCTAATCAATCCATTTTAAATTTGCGGTGTCAAAGATGGGTTTGCTGATGGTTTTATAAACAGCGGGGGCTGTGGGTCAAGAAATGAGCACTGAATGAACAACTCTTTATTGAAGAGAGAATTTTTGGCCTTTTGCCTGTACAGGAAGAGAGTGCAGCCGTTCAGATATTTAAAGGAGGATACATGATGAACATGAAACATTTTTTTAAAAAAGGAAAAGAAGATGGTCCTGTGATGCTGCTTCTGCATGGTACCGGAGGAACAGAAAAAGATTTAGAGCCCTTAGCAGAAATGATAGCTCCTGGAGCATCTGTTTTAGGCGTTAGGGGCAATGTGCTTGAAAACGGGATGCCTCGTTTTTTCCGCCGGCTTGCAGAAGGGGTTTTTGATGAAGAGGATTTGAAACTCCGTACTGCCGAGCTAAATGATTTTTTGGAAGAAGCTGCATCAGAATATGATTTTAATCGAGATAATGTTGTAGCGATTGGCTACTCAAACGGGGCAAATATCGCAGCCAATCTTATTTTTCAATATGAACATGCATTGAAAGGAGCCATTCTGCATCACCCGATGGTCCCAAGGAGAGGCGTGCAATTGCCGAAACTTACTGGGCTGCCTGTATTTATGGGAGCAGGTGTAAATGATCCAATTTGCCCGTCAAGTGAAACAGAAGAACTTAAAAGCCTTCTGGAGGAAGCAGGTGCACAGGTGGAAGTGAAATGGGAAAACTACGGACACCAGCTAACACGTTCAGAGGTAGAGGCAGCTGCCAGGTGGTTTAAGGGAAAATTTTAAGGTGAGGATGTAGAAAAGAAGGGAACCTGCAGGGGAATCCTTCTTTTTAATGAGTTCTTTCAGTCATCTGCCCATTTCAATTCATAATCCTCTCTGGAGTGAATATATTAGTTAAGTATTTTCGAATTGGGGGTCTAACATGACAAAAGGAACGCACAATAGGGAAATATCCGTTCAGAAAAAGGATGTATGGGATTTTGTCAGTTCTATGAATAACTGGGCGCCGCTCGTTCCCGGTTATATTCAACACGACGTTCTGAATGAAAAAGAATCAACCTGGGAATTTAAAACGGATCTTGGATTGTTAAAGAAAAAGATAAAACTTATGGTTCGGATTACCAGCTGGGAGGAACCGGATAAAGTAACATTTGACTTGATTGGGATGAATGAGAACTTTTCTGGGTCCGGATTCTTTCTCTCTGAATATCATACAGACCAAACCACTAAAATGACAGGCTGTATTGAGATAGAAGCGAAAGGACCAAAAGGACCGTTAGCTAACTCCTTGCTAAAATCCTATGTTCCAAAGCTCGCGGCCGAACTGACAGAGGCTGTAGCTGCTAGAATGGAAGAACTGCTGAAAGATAGGCAGGAAGAATTATGTGAGAAACCGGATGGAGTGAAGTGAAAGCAAAAAAAGTGCGGATGTTTATGTCCGGACTTTTTTTGTTATACGGTGGGATGTAGGTTTGGGAAACTGAAACTTTTTGCTCAATTGTCCAGTTTTTGGTGATTATTCAGAATATGGTATTTATGAAAAACAGTGTAAAGGTAGGGAGCCAATCTCTTTTTTATTACTGATTTGCATGGTATTCTATAGAAGCGCTGAATGTACGGCAGTTTGAATAAAGGCAGAAGAGAATATTTGTTTCTTCATGAAAGGTTTGAATTATGCAAATTCCAGAATTAACTTCCATTCTTCTAGGTCTCATATTAGTTTTAAATATATTATTTGCCACCATTATTATCTTTTTTGAAAGAAAAGAGGCCAGCACGTCCTGGGCTTGGCTGTTAGTACTGAATTTTCTTCCGATTGTCGGTTTTATTTTGTACTTGTTTTTGGGCAGAAGCCTCAGGCACGCTCATTTATTCCAATGGGAGGACAAAAGAAAAGTCGGGATTGAGGAGATCATCAGCCGGCAGGTTCATGATCTGTCGCAGAACCATTATCCGTTCAGGCAGATGCATACAAGAGAATACAGGGATTTAATTTATATGAATCTGCGTTATAACGGGGCAGTATTAACGGAAAATAATGAAGTGGAAATTTTCACGAACGGAAAAGAAAAGTTTGATCAGCTTTTTAAGGACATTGATAATGCCAAAAATCATATACATGTTCAGTATTATATTTTTCAAAGAGACGAGCTGGGCAAAAAATTAGTTGAATTGCTTACAAAAAAAGCAAAAGAAGGTCTGAAAGTCAGAATTCTATATGATGAAATGGGTTCCCGGAAAATGACAAAGGGCTTTTTTAAGGAATTTCGGGCTGCAGGTGGAAGAGTAGAAGCATTTTTTCCTTCCAAATTAAAATTTATCAATCTGCGTTTGAATTTCCGCAATCATAGGAAGCTTGTGATCATTGACGGCGAAATAGGCTATGTAGGCGGTTTTAATGTCGGTGATGAATATTTAGGATTGGATCCGAAATTCGGCTATTGGAGGGATACGCACCTAAGAGTAAAAGGATCTTCGGTGTATGCAATCCAAACTCGGTTTATTCTTGATTGGAATCAAGCCTCCGCTGATTATGATATTGTTTATCAAACCTATTATTTTCCGCCCGTAAAAACAGAGGGCCATTCAGGAATGCAAATTGTCACGAGCGGACCGGATTCTGATTGGGAACAAATTAAATATGGATATATCAAGCTGATATCTTCAGCAAAAAAATCAATTCTTATTCAGACGCCGTATTTTATACCGGATGCCAGTTTATTGGAGGCTGTCAAAATTGCCTGTCTTTCCGGAATAGACGTGAAAATCATGATTCCGAATAAGCCTGACCACATTTTTGTTTACTGGGCAACTACCTTCTATATAGGTGAGATGCTGAAGGCGGGTGCCAAAGTATATATTTATGATAATGGGTTTATTCATGCCAAGACAATCGTTGTAGATGAAGAAGTTTCTTCTGTTGGCACTGCAAATATTGATGTGAGAAGCTTTAAACTGAACTTTGAAGTGAACGCGTTTATTTATGACCAGGAGATTGCCAGAAATTTGTCTCAAATATTCCATGAAGATGTTGGACTTTCTAAGCAGCTGACCTTGGAGCAGTATAAAAAAAGGCCGCGTTGGATTCGGATTAAGGAGTCATTGGCAAGACTGCTGTCTCCCATTTTATAACTTTGTTGATAAGGAGAAGAAGCTCATGAATACATTTATCATTACAGGAGCATCCAAAGGGCTTGGAGCAGAAATTGCGAAACAATGCTTTCATACAGAAAATCATTGCCTGCTTGTGTCAAGATCATCGAATCCGGATATGGAGAAGCTGGCAAGTGAACAGGGAGCAAAGCTTACTTTCATTAAGGCAGACTTATCAAATACATCAGAAATTCCTTTGCTTATGGACAAGCTGTTTTTGGAAGTTAATGAGAAAAGCGATTCAGTCTGTTTAATTAACAATGCAGGCCTTGTGGAACCAATTAAGACGGTCGGAAATTTGCCTCATGTAAGTCTTGAAAAAAGTATGGATGTTAATTTTCTTGCCCCCGTCATTCTGATGGACTGTTTTATTAAAAAAACGGAAGGAATGGAGTGCAAAAAGGTGATCGTCAATATTTCTTCCGGGGCTGCGAAAAACCCTTATCAGGGCTGGTCTGTATACTGCAGCACCAAAGCGGGTCTTGAAATGTTCACAAGAGTAGCCGGGGCAGAACAGGAAACAAAAGACTATCCGGTAAAGGCGATTTCTTTTTCACCGGGAATTATGGATACTGGGATGCAGAAAACCATTCGATCTGCCGATTCCGATGATTTTTCCGACAGTGAAAAGTTCCGGGATTACAAAACGAAAGGGCTGCTGAGAAAGCCCGAATTTGTTGCCCAAAAATTAGTTCATTTGATTATGAATGATGAACTGGAAAACGGTAAGTTTTATGATATTAAAGAATTCATCTGACTGCCTTGTTTTCGTTCTGAAAATTTTGCCTGCCTCATCTGACCGTAAATAAATCGTTCAGTGATGGGATAAAATAACAGCAGCTGAATGGTGCCTGAATCACAATGAGAATGATTGAAGGCGCATTACAATGGGTAACTCCAATAGAAAAAGGAGCTGTTTGAAAAATGGGCGAAGTCTTTCGATTATTGAAACAAGGAAACAAGTCAGCATTTATAGCAAGCATTATTAATACAGTTATTGCTATTTTAAAGGGAACTGCCTATTTCTTCACGGGGAATGTAGCGATGTTTGCTGAGACTCTTCACAGTATCGGCGACGCGGCAAATCAATTTTTTGTTTTTATAGGTTCTGCTTTAAGTAAAAAAGCGCCGACGGAACGTTTTCCTGAAGGATTTGGACGGCTGGTTAACTTAGTTCTTCTTGGAGCCGTTCTTATTGTCGGCATCATGTCTTATGAAACAATTGTGGAAGGCTATCATCATATTCTTCATCCGGCTGAAACAAGCGGGCTTGTCATTAATCTTAGTGTACTGGCGATTGCTGTTCTGCTTGAATCCTTTGTTCTTTTTAAAGCAATGAAGGAAGTAATCCATGAAACGGGTTCAGATGCCAAGGGGCTTGCTGTAACATATAAAAGTTTCGCTTTGCTAAAAAGAGCCAAACCGGCTACAAAACTAGTTTTCATGGAAGATTTGGTTGCAACAGGCGGCGGAGTGCTGGCCATTATTGCTATTTTGCTTGCACACTTCACTCCCTTTAAAACAGCTGAAGGTTTTGCTTCCATCATGATCGGGATTGGGATGTTTATTGTAGTTGGAAAAGTATTTCTGGACAATGCAGCAGGGGCAATTGGAGAGTCGGACATAGATATGAAAAGGAAAATCGGCAGCCTGGTGATGGCAGATACCGATGTAAGGGATATTCAAGAAATTACCGTTTTAAAAGAAGGCGAAAGTTTTCATGTTGAGCTTGAAGTCGAATTGGATGCTAATATAACAATTGCAGAGGCGGATGATATTAAGGACAGGCTCGTTACGGCTATTACTAAGGAAAAAGGGGTGACCGATGTAATAGTTGAGTTTGACGAACATGATGGAGTCTCCATGTGGGAGACCAAGATTTTGGCTGAGATGAATGCAAAGGAAAAGGGAAAAGCGTAAATAAGGCGATTCAGTCTTTTGTTGATTGATAAAAGCTTGAAATTTGCCTATAATTCACTTATCCCCATTAGAAAGGAATACGTAGATGATTCGTCGTTTTTATTCGTACTACAGGCCTCATAAGAGGTTATTCATGATTGATTTTTTGAGCGCCATCATAGTGGCGCTTCTTGAGCTGGCCTTTCCAATGGCAGTGCAATGGTTTATCGATACACTGATTCCGGGAGATGATTGGCCTAAAATCATCACAGTAAGCATTTTATTGCTTGCAGTGTATTTATTAAGTACGTTCCTTCAGTACATTGTCGGTTATTGGGGGCATATGCTCGGTATTAATATTGAGACTGACATGAGGCAGGAACTGTTTGAGCATGTACAGAAACAATCTTTTTCCTTTTTTGATAATCGGAAAACAGGCCATATTATGAGCAGGATTACAAATGACTTGTTCGATATAGGGGAGCTTGCCCATCACGGGCCTGAAGATATTTTTATCGCTTTTATGACGTTTATCGGTGCCTTCTGGATTATGATGACGATCAACATCAAGCTCGCTCTTGTGTCCATTTGTATTTTGCCGTTATTAATTTTGCTCATTGTTTTAAGCAATCTAAAGATGAACAAGGCCTGGGGGCGAATGTACACTGAAGTTGCCGATGTCAATGCCAGAGTAGAAGACAGTGTCTCTGGAGCGCGGGTAGTTCAATCGTTTACGAATGAGCAGCATGAAATAGGGCTCTTCAGAAAAAATAACCGCAGATTCAGAGAAGCCAAGCTGCAAGGCTACAAGGTGATGTCATTCAGTCTTTCAGGCATTTATATGATGACACGGATTATGACTCTTCTGGTTCTAGTCGTAGGGGCCTGGCTCAGTTTCCATGAACAGCTTACATACGGAGAACTTGTTGCATTCGTTTTATATGTAAACGTATTGTTCAAACCAGTGGATAAAATCAGCGCTATTATGGAACTGTATCCTAAAGGAATGGCAGGTTTCAGAAGATTTGCAGAGCTGCTGGATGTGCAGCCTGATGTGAAGGATAGGAAAGATGCCATTCAAGTTGAAGCTCTTCACGGTGACATTCAATTTAAAGATGTCAGCTTCAAGTATGAGAATAAGAAATCTGTCTTAAAGGGAATCAACCTGGATATTAAGGCAGGAGAGACAATTGCTTTTGTCGGTCCTTCTGGAGCGGGAAAAACAACGATTTGTTCTTTGATCCCAAGGTTTTATGATGTGAACTCAGGTTCGATTCAGATCGACGGGATTGATATCCGCGAGATGACAACGAAATCACTGAGGTCTCAAATTGGCATTGTACAGCAGGACGTTTTTCTTTTCACAGGCACCCTTAAAGAAAACATCGCTTATGGCAAGCTGAATGCAACTGAAGAAGAAATTCGCGATGCTGCCCGCAAAGCCCATATGGAAGAGTTTATTGAGAAATTGCCGGATGGATATGAAACGCAAGTCGGAGAACGGGGATTAAAACTATCCGGAGGGCAAAAACAGCGGATTGCAATAGCTAGAATGTTCTTGAAAAATCCGCCGATTCTTATTTTGGATGAAGCAACTTCCGCCTTAGATACAGAAACAGAGATGCTGATTCAAGAATCACTGAATGAACTGGCGCAAAATAGAACAACGCTTATTATTGCCCATCGCCTTGCTACAATTCGCAATGCTGATAGAATCATAGTCGTGACTGAGAATGGAATAGAAGAAGAAGGCAGCCATGAAGAATTAATAGAAAAAGGAGGGCTCTTTGCCCATCTGCATGCTGTACAATACCAACGCTGAGAAAGCGGGGACAACTTTAAAAATCAAATTTCTCTCTGAGAAATTTGATTTTTTTAATTATGCTGAAGCGAGGGAGTTGGCGTGGCTCAAGTCTGCTGTCTCTCCTTTTGCTGTTCGTAAATTAACCTCGATTCCAATTGTAATAATCTGCTTCTGGACCAGACTCTTATTTAGTTAACGGGCAAACCTGTTTTTAATAACAGATTACATAAGCTAAAGGCAGGTGAAAAGTATAAAAAGTCTAGGTTCCGCTTCCAGGTATTACCTTCGATAGAATTGTTACATATATGTTACCATTATTGCAATAATTATCTAATAGACCCATTCAATGTTAATGGAGGTGTTACTTATGGAACGAAGGGGCATTATGATTACTAATTTTATAGAAGACCTGGAAAAGTTTGAACAAGAAATGAAAACAAAATGGGGGAACATTGGAGAAGAATTCGATTCTAATCGCTTTATTGAGGAAATTACGATAAGATACCGGAAAAATGCTTGTAAATTAAAAGATTCTTTATACATACAAAAAAGAATAGAAACTGAAAAATATAACAGCCGATTGGAGAAATTGAATTGACCAGTACGAATCTGTGCTTCCGACCTCAATCATTGTATATCTATAAAGGTCTTGGTAAAATGAAAGGATAAGATGTGAGTAGGAGTGTGGACTAAGAATGCAAGAAGATAAAACAGCAGGAATCCATTTAATCCCGCCAAAAGGGAACTTTATTCGTTTTATGGATGAAGAACATTATATCGAAAAAGGAATTGAATGGAAATTATTCACTGGCCGCTCCGTTAAAAAGGAACTGCTATATAAAAATGGCCATATACATAAAAAAGTAAAAGCAGCTGGATATGAGCAATACGGTGACGGACAGGATACAATTGTTATTGAATTTGAAGATGGCTCACTCAGCTGTATCCATCCTGCCTATTTAAAAGAAATGCAAAGCAAAAATTTTGGCAAGGAATTGCTGAGCGGTGAAGGCAAAGAAAAAGCAGAAAGTGTTTCAGATGTTTCGCCAGATACGCCTGAACCGTCCAAAGTCATACCTGAAAAGAAAGGTAAGGAAAAACCGAAGAAGAATAAAAAACAGCCCAAATTAGATTTGCCAGCTGAGAAAGTTCATTTTAAAGCATCCGTCAAGGAATTCTCAGCTAAGATGAATCATTTTACCGGTGAGGAAGATGAAGTCATTTTATTGGAAAAAGTGGAGATTGTAACGGAACCTTTGCTTAATATAGGAGACGCATGGTGCAGTTTAAGTAAAACGTTAAAGAAACTTGAACTTGAGGAAGGAAATGAACTGGAGTTTGATGGTAAAATTGTTGAAAAAAAATATAATAAAGAGATTATTTACAAAATCAACAATCCATCTAAAATTGTAAAAAAGGCGGGAGAATGACCTGCCTTTTTTTTAAGGATTTTGCAAATCGTTCCGCTTTACAAAATCCTTTAAACTTGTTATAAATTGTTATTAGCGATGCAAAATCAAAGAGAAACGTAAGGGGGAGTCGAATGAAATTCCGAGTTTCAGCAGTTCAATATAATCTTCAGTCCATCCGGTCATTTGAGGATTTCGCCAAGCAATGTGAGCACTATGTAAAGACGGCGCAGGAATTTGGGGCTGAATTTGTTTTATTTCCAGAATTTTTTACAACACAGCTGCTGTCGATTGGCAGTGAACAAGGAATGGATCTAACGATTCAGGAACTCCCTGGTTTTACTGACTCATATATCTATTTGTTCAGAAATCTTGCTGTGAATTCAGGGATGCATATTATTGCTGGAACCCATGTTATACAGAAGGAATCGAAATTATATAATGTAGCGCATCTTTTCTATCCGGACGGAAGAGTGGGCGAGCAGGCGAAACTGCATATGACTCCTACAGAACTTTATGAATGGAAGATGTCACCTGGTGAAGATCTGCATGTGTTCGATACGAAAAAAGGCCGGATTGCCATCTTGACTTGTTATGATATTGAATTTCCTGAAATCGTAAGAATGGCAAAAGCTAAGGGCGCTGATGTTATTTTCTGTCCTTCCTGTACGGATGATCGCCATGGTTTTCATCGGGTAAGATATACAGCACATGCTCGAGCAATTGAAAATCAAGTATATGTTGTCACAACAGGAACGATCGGTTCACTTCCGACTGTAGACTTCATGCGGGCCAATTTTGGGCAGGCTGCTGTCATTACCCCTAATGATATCCCATTTCCTCCTAAAGGGATCATGGCAGAAGGTGAGCTGAATACGGATATGATCATTACGGCCGATTTAGATCTTGAGCTTCTTTTTAAAGTTCGTAAAAAAGGATCAGTCACGACTTGGAGAGACCGAAGAACCGACCTGTACATCGATTGGGAAAACACCCCGGTCTAATACCAGCCTTACACGCTGACTTGAAAAAGTCAGTTTTTTTATTTAACCCTGGAAAATGAGGAAGGTTTGACCTAACTGAAAGAAATTTTTACAATAGAAAGCATGCAATGTCAATAATAGAAGGGCGGTTAGAATATGGGAAAAGACATAAAGATGGTCGCATTGGATATGGATGGAACTCTGTTAAATGAAAAAGGGGAAATATCAGATGAAAATAAAAAAGCAATTCGGCTGGCAAAACAAAAAGGGGTAGATGTTGTATTAAGTACAGGAAGATCCTATTCACGCTGCAGCGACCATGCAAAGGCGCTGGAATTGGACTCTTATTTAATTACTGTTAATGGTAGTGAGATTTACGATCCGTCGGGGAGTTTGATTGAACGGAATATTGTAGATACAGATTCTATTCAATGGCTCTGGCAATTAAGTCAGCAGCACAAGACCTATTTTTGGGCGATTAGCTGTGACAATATATACAGGGGCAGTATGCCGGATGAAATCGGACAATTGGAATGGCTTAAGTTTGGATTTGATACGGAAGATCAAAAGGTGCGTGAATTAATTCTTGAAGAACTTAGAAAGAAGGGAACATTCGAGGTTAGCAATTCAAGTCCGACAAATATTGAAGTAAATGCACTTGGAATAAATAAGGCAAAAGCACTGCAGAAAGTGTGTGAATTAGCAGGGATTCATTTAAATCAAACGATGGCCATGGGAGACAGCCTTAATGATATAGCCATGATAACAGAAGCAGGTGTTGGTGTAGCGATGGGCAACGCACAAGAAACTGTCAAAAATGCTGCAGACTGGATCACATCAACGAACCAGGAAAGCGGAGTAGCGAAAGCACTCTACAAATGGGTTTTGTAAAAAGAGCTGCAAAGTGACATCTATTTATTGGAATAATTCATTGAAATTTCCAGTTTTTATTCGTATCATTATTATAGAGTTATAATAATGCAATACAAAGGAGGGCATTTCATGAAGAAGAGTATTCCTGAACGATGGTGGGACCAATTAGTCCTGCCTGCCATTTCGGCGCCCATGTTTTTAATATCAGGTCCTGAATTGGTGAAACAATGCTGTCTTAACGGAGTTGTCGGTTCTTTCCCTGCCCCAAATGCAAGGCCTATTGAACTGCTTGATCAGTGGATGGGGGATATTAATCAATCCCTTATCGCTGCTCGGGATAAGAGTCCAAGCAGCAACATCGCTCCCTGGGCTATGAATATGGTCGTTCACAGCTCTTACAGCAGGCTTGAACAGGAGCTTGAACTTGTTAAAAAGCATCAGCCGCCGATTCTCTTAACTTCATTAGGGTCCCCTAAAAAAATAGTGGATGAAGTACATAACTATGGCGGTCTTGTATTCTCTGATGTCAGCACGGTTGCTTTTGCCAAAAAAGCTGCGGAAGCAGGAGTTGACGGGTTAATCCTAGTAGCGAGCGGAGCGGGAGGCCATGCTGGGGAGATTAATAGTTTTGCTTTTGTTGAAAGTGTAAGAACATTTTTTGATGGAATCATTCTGTTGGCAGGAGGAATTACCACAGGGAGCGGAATTTTGGCTGCCCAGGCCGCAGGAGCAGATTTGGCTTATATGGGAACGCGTTTTATTGTAGCTGAAGAGAGTCTGGCACAAGAAGATTATAGACAGATGCTCATAGATTCCACTCATGAGGACATCATATTGACCGATGCTTTTTCCGGGGTAAACTGTAATATGCTTAAACCAAGCATCGTCAAGGCGGGAATGGATCCAGAACAATTGATCAAAAAAGAAGATATTAATTTTGATGATATGTCAAAAACAAATGACTCTAAAGCCTGGCGTGATATCTGGTCAGCAGGACATGGAGTAGGATCCATTCAGGGAATAGATACTGCAGCGGGGATAATTAAGCAACTGGAGACGGAGTATTATGATGCACTTGAACAGTTGAATACAAAAGCAGAAAAGCTAAAAGGCTTAAAGATCTAGAATGTTAATCGTTGGATTTTTTGTAAGCGTTTAATATGAAGTTGAAACTACCTCCTAACTAGTAGATTTTACTAACAGCAGGAGGTAGTTTTTGTTGGTACTATTTATATAATGTGATTAATGTTGAACAGGTAATTTAGCAATAAAAATTTCCCCATCACTTGAACTCTTAATTCCATGTTGTACGGGTAATTTAGCTTCAGCATTGTCTAGTTTGAAAGTAAATGAAAAAGTAATTATTGTAAGAATGGTAAGAGTGCCTAGAATCCATTTTCTCATATATTTTCACCTCCTTGATTTATTTATAGATTGAATTACTCTCTCTTTTTCTTCACTAACAAGGTTAACAAAAACAGCATCATTCTGAAGTTCAAATATCATTTTCGATTTGTCCATGTATTCTATGCCAAGCTCTAAATTGCCTAGCCTAACATAATTTTCTCCCGTCAAGAAAAATAATTCTCCAAATAAAAAGAGGAATTCATTGGAAATGCAAATTTCAATAGCTTTTAAGCATAGCTCTAGTGACTCTTCGTATTCTTCCATTTCTGTAAGCGTTTGTGCTAAAGTATGTAAAATACGAATATAAATAGTTCCTTCTTTTAAATGATCTTGTTCTTCAAGATGCTGAAGTATACTTCTGAATATGTATAATGCTTTTTCGTAAGCCTGTATTTCTAAGTATATACCACCAATACTTGTAAGGATTTCTATCTCAATAAGATTCACTATTATACCATCTTTAGAAGTTAGATGAAGGGCTTCATACAAAGTTTCTAGAGAAGAGTCTTTATCATCCTGAATATAAAATTGACAGATACCCTGATGCCATTTTATAAATTGGAAAAAAGATTTTGATTTATCCATGGCAGTAGGCAGCTCATTATTAACGATTCCTTGAATAGCTTTATAATTACGGGTTCTTTTATGTTTTTTTATTAATGCCTGAATGGTTTCAATATAATTGAAAATGGGCTTGTTAGCTAAAGTGAAAAAATAAATAACATCTACATTTAATTTGTCAGCGATCTGCTCCAATTCATTAACGGTAGGTGACTTAATATTACGTTCATAATCCCAGAGATCTTCTGGTTGGCAGACATTCTCAGCCAGGTCATCTATGGACATGCCATGTTTGCTTCTTAATTCCCTTATTACAGAGCCAACATTTAATTCAGCCATCTCGTCCGCTCCTTTTTACCCATATGATAGTATCTATTTTACCATATATTCCTTTGATTTGTAGAAACTTTTAAATCAAATATTTAATTAACCCCTGTGTATGTTTCACGCCCATTTTCCAAAAATGTATGGATTTAAGCTTGAAATTTAGTGAATTCTCGCTGTTTACAAGGAGATTCTGCAATAGGGACATATTATATTTCATACGTATGTGGAAGATAAAATTGTAAAAAAATAAAGTTTGTAGATAAAAAGACCTATTCTTTCTATTTCGCTGTTTTGAATAAATAAGGATTACATGAAGAAAACCGGCTCAGGCAAAATGAGCCGGTTTTTTCAGACAATATCAGCCTGTCCTGCACCGATATATTTCCTCATTGGTTTTTTTGAAATAACTTCTTTCAAATAAAATTGACCGTTTGGGTTCGTCTGTTTCATCAATTCCATTAAATAATTAATATCATCCATGGCTCTGTGCGTTTGATGCTGAGCGATTCCGTGTCCCTGAAGGATAGTTAATAAACGGCTGTTGGGGTAACCATATTTTTTCCATGGGACACTCCTCATCGTGCAAAACCATGAATGCTCATTCACCAGCGGATACATTTGATATAAAAAACTTCTGTCAAAGGAGGCATTATGGGCAAAAACGGAGTCAGCGTATGCCAGATATTTAGTGATCTCCTTATCATGAAATTCTTTCCCCTGCACACTTTCAAACGGAATTCCATGAACACGAAAAGAGGTGCTGTAATTATTCCTGGCACTGTGCTTGATCGGTTCTCTTAAAAATGACTCCTTTTTGAGAATTTCTAGGATTTCTCCTGTCTCTTCGTTATATTGAAAAAGCATCATCGCTAATTCAATAATTTCATCTGACGCCGGACTTAAACCGGTTGTTTCCACATCCAGCATGATTCCTGTTCTATTCAAATAATCAGCCTCCTATTTTCTCTTATTGTAGCAAATTATTAGAGAAAACAAAGGAGATTGATTTGGGACAATAATTATAACTCCCAGGTAAACCATAGGCCGTGAGGATCCGTTTCAGCAATGGTTTGATGTGAAAGAATTCCGTTTACATAATAATCGAGCTGTAATTTTTGATCTCTTATATTATTAAAAAGGTGAAAAATATTTCTTTCCATCCCTAAATTATGTACTTGCTTGAGAAGTTTCTGTTTCATGCTGAGCGGCAAGTGGTTGGCGACATGGGTATGGAAAATGCAAATCGTATGGTTTGATGGAATGGTTCTGGCGATATCAGGCAGCAATTCTATACCGTCACCCTGTATCAGCGTAACTTCCTCATCATGTAAAATGGAAGCCGCCTGAGCAAGCATCTGTCTTCTTTTCTTTTGTTCAGGCCAGATAAAGGCCTCGAACCATGTTTTTTGTTCTGTATTTTCCAGATTGCATATAGATTGGTCAATACCGATTCTTTCCGCAACGGTAGGCATTTTCCAAAGATTCTTAGGAAATGTGTTTCCTCTGATTTCAGAGGATATATGCAGGGGAGAATTTGTATTTCCATAGGTTTCTTCTGTTTGATAAGAATACGAAAATTGATCACATAAGAGCTGTATTCCTGAACCTGTTCCAATTTCTATTAAGGCAAGCGGCTTTCTGGCAATCTCTGAAATATAACAAAGACTTGGATACAAATAGGCACAGCGCCCGATCTCATTTGTCTGTACTGCTCTCGTTTTAAGTAAATGTTCAATCACTTCTTTATAAATTACACAAAATTCCTGGAATGCCGGGAATGATTGTCTAATTGGCAATGGAGTTTGCGAAGTGGAGGGATAGTAATATTTCAGGCGATGCGGAGATCCCTTCAATAATAAATAATGAACGGCTCCCAATAGCATATCCGGCGCAGGCTTCCACGGTTTGATGACTTTGCACAGTTCCAAAATTTGATTATCTTCCGCTATTTTCTGGGACAGGAACTCATATAAAGGACTTTCCCCTTTATAATGGCGGTCCGCAAAATCCTTAAAGCGGCTGCTTAATTGCTGGGTCTCCATAGGATGCCTCCTTTTATCTTTTAATATCATTTTATTGATTTATTGGATATAATATTCTGTGAAATTAGCTTTGAACATCTGCTGTATCTTTTAAATGGAGTTTCTCTAAGAAGGTCCGCTTGCAAGAACGGTTTTTCAGGTAATTTGATTCATTCCATATACTCCGCAAAACTTTTAAGATTTTTAAAAAGTTAGTAAAATATTTATGGAATACTTCTTTGCTGAAATGAAGAAATTAGTATGAAGCAGAAAGGAGAGCGGAAGAGATGGATTCTAATTTTCACGGAAAGCTAGATTTAAAATCATTTTTCGAGGATCGGCGAGAAGATTTTGAAAAGGATTTATTAGAAGAGACCGTGACAGTCAGGGATAAAATAGAGGAGATTTTAAGAGTTGGCAATATAGACCTTTTAACCAATGCACATAGGCTGGTCATGTATGTTGTGGAAGAAAGAAAGGGTGAACTGATGGCCTTCGCTAAAGCAGAAGGGATTGCATGGGCTGCACACTCGCTGACTCTTGCCTTCAAGCTGGAATGGGTGCAAGGAATCCGAAGGACATTATGGAAGTATATTCGTTTTTTTAACGATCAAAATCCTGGATTATTTAGCCCGACTGTTTTTTTCGAAGTGGAGCACCAATTCAATGATCATGTGGATCAATTTCTTAATGGTTTCTTCCTTAGCTATTCGGAATATAAAGATAAGCTAATTGAAGACCAACGGATATTGGTGGATAATCTTTCAGTTCCGATCATCCCGATTTCTTCAACCATCTGTATATTACCATTAATTGGAACGCTGGATTTAAAAAGAATGAATCTAATTGAGGAAAAAGTGCTGAATGAAATAAACAGATTGAGAATAAACACTTTAGTTATAGATCTTTCTGGAATAGCCGAAGTCGAGAGTGAAGTAATCGCTCATTTATTGAAAATAATTGATGGAACACAAATGATGGGGTGCAAATCGGTGATAACAGGCACACGTCCAGAGGTTGTAATGGAGATGATTCAATTGGGACTGGCGTTCGATAAAGCAGACACGAAAGGTACCCTGCAACAAGCACTGAACGAATACTTCCATATGAATGTATCCCCAGTTTGAAACAAAAAACGGCAGTCTGCCAGGCAGACTGCCGTTTTTTCATATACATTTAATTGCCGCTGAAATGCTGGGTCCAGTAGTGGCTGTAAGTGCCGCCTTTAACATATCCAACTCCGATACGCGTATAATTTTTACTCAAAATGTTTGCTTTATGTCCCGGACTGTTCATCCAAGACTTTATGACTGAATTAGGACTGGTTTGACCGGCAGCGATATTCTCCCCGGCATATTTATAAGCAATTCCGTATGTCTTCATTAAATCGAACGGAGACCCATAAACAGGGCTCGTATGGCTGAAATATTGGCTGTCTCTCATATCCTGGGATTTAATGGTTGCGGTTTTAGAAAGAGAAGAATCCATTTTTAATGCTGGCAAACCTGCTTTTTTTCTCTCACTATTCACCAGTTCAATCACTTGTGTTTCCATTGTCTTTGTGGCTGTTTCTTTAGTATTAGCACCAGATGGGATATTGATGGATTGGCCCGCTTTAATCGAATTAGGATTCACGATATCAGGGTTTGCTTTTAATAAGTCTGAAAGGGAGACATTATATTTAGAGGATAAGTTCCAGAGTGTATCGCCTTTTATAACTTTATAGCTTTCTTCTCCGAATGCTGAAACCGGAAAGAGCATACACGCCATAATTGTGGAGATCATGATTTTTTTCATTTTTATTCCCTCCTTGATAATTACTGGATGTAGTGTCTATTATGATATAAATTGGCAAAACTGAACAGAAACAAAATTTGGCAGATTGATAACATAATAGAAGGGACTGAGATACTTGATTTTTCCACTATTAGAAACTGAGCGTTTATACTTACAGGAAATTAATCACTCTCATGAGAAAGCTCTTTTTGATATCTTGACAAAAAAGGAGGTAGTTGAATATTACGGGTCAGGCCCATTGTTAAGTTACAAAGATGCAAAGCTGGCTGTCAATCAGTTCCAGAATGGTTTTTTGAATAAACAAAGCATACGCTGGGGGTTAGTGATGAAGGAAAATAGAAGCTTTATTGGCACCGTGGGCCTTAATCAGCTAAATTATCGTCATAAAAGGGCGGAGATTGGCTATGAGCTCCATCCTGATTTTTGGAAAAGGGGACTGGCGTCTGAAGCTGTACGTTCTGTAATCGAGTATGCATTTAATCAGGCTGGAATGATGAGAATCGGTGCTGTAGCATACCCTCAGAATGAGCGGTCCTGCCTGCTGTTAAGAAAAATGGGATTTGAAAAAGAAGGGATGCTCAGAAATTATATATTTCATAGAGGCAGTTCCCGTGATGTTTATGTCTTTTCGTTAACTAGAGAAGAATGGATGGCAGATGCGGCTTTTTAATAAGTTTGCTAAGAAGCTGTTTTCCTATATGGCATTCCTTCTCTGACTATAGGGAGATAAATAAGTTGGCGTAAAAAAAGAAACTGAATATAAATACTCATTTTTTTTAAAACATTATTGTAAAAATTTGAAGGAATTGTAAATATAGAGTCGAATATCTATAAATACCCTTTTGCGGGAGTAAATAGGAAGGTGGTCGAGTGGACGGGATCCTGAATTATAATCCGAAAGAAGAGGGTATATCTATGCAACCGATTTCCGGATTGGTCGTTTATAAATTTACCGAATTTTCTTTAAAATCTCGCAGTTCCCTCTTTCGGAATATAGTTTTCTGGGCAGTTCGTAAAATGAGACCTGGCAGGACGCCAACAAAAAAGACAGTAGGGGGAATAGTATTTGTCAAAGTCTAAATTTTCAGTATTTTGTTTGTTGATCTCTTTGGTCTTGGTGCTTGCTGCCTGTACAACAGGTGAAGAAGCATCAAATGAAACAAGTGACGGAGGCAGTGAAGAAAAAGTTCTTAATCTGAATAACAGCAGTGAGCCGGGTTCTCTGCACCCGGGGAAAGCTCAGGGTACTCACGATTCTTGGATTTTGCATCATATCTTTGAAGGGTTAACGAAAAAGGATGAGGACGGTAAGATTCTTCCCGGTGTCGCAAAAGAGTGGACAACGAGTGACGATGGACTGGTATGGACATTCACTTTGAAAGAAGGACTGAAATGGTCCAACGGAGATCCGATTAAGGCGAGCGATTTTGAATATGCCTGGAAACACGTCCTGAACCCTGATACAGCTTCTGACTATGCCTATCAACTTTATTATTTGAAGGGCGGGGAAGCTTACAACTCAGGTAAAGGGAAAGCAGAGGACGTTGGAGTAAAAGCAGCGGATGACCTGACTTTGGAAGTGACACTCGAGCAGGCAACCCCTTATTTTTTGGATTTAACATCATTCTATACGTACTATCCAATTAATCAGAAAGTACAGGAAGATAATAAAGATTGGTATACGGAAGCTGATTCTTTTGTTTCCAATGGAGCATTTAAACTGACAGAGTGGAAACATAAAGAAAGCATTAAACTTGAGAAAAACGACAATTATTACGATAAAGATAAAATCAATCTGGATGTAGTCAACTTTACAATCCAGGAGAATGAAAATACTGCTTGGCAGATGTATCAAAATGATGAGCTGGATCTCGCGTATCCGCTTCCTGCCGATGTACAGGGGCAGTTAGTCAATGCGGATGATCCGGAATTCAATAATGGGCCTGAACTGGCAGTTTATTATTATAACTTTAATACAGAAAAGAAGCCGTTTAATAACTCGAAGGTAAGGAAGGCATTGTCTATGGCAATTGACCGAAAAGCAATCACTGATAACGTAGCACAAGGCGGACAAAAGCCCGCTTATGGTATTGTGCCTCCTGGTATTCTGGATGTATCCGGAGACTTCCAGGAAAATACAGGTGATTTATTCTCTGAAAATGTGGATGAGGCTAAGAAGCTATTGGATGAGGGATTAAAAGAAGAAGGAATGGATAAGTTCCCGAAAATGTCAATCTTATATAACACACTTGATTCCCACAAGCTGATAGCGGAAGCTGTTCAAGAAATGTGGAGAAAGAACCTTGGCATTGAAGTCACACTTGAGAACGTTGAAATGCAAGTGAAACTGGACCGTGAAAAAGCAGGGGATTATGACATTTCCCGTGCAGGATGGGTAGGGGATTATGTTGATCCAATGACTTTCATGCTTTGGGAAACTGGCGGAGCATATAATGATCCAAACTGGTCCAACAAAGACTACGATAAATTAGTTAAAGAGGCTCAAACTACAATGGATACTGAAAAACGGATGTCTGCCATGCATGAGGCGGAAAAAATCTTAATGGATGAAATGCCTGTCATGCCGATTTATTTCTATACAAAGCCTTATATGGTTAAAAAGAAAGTAACAGGTGTATATGCACCAATTAATGAATACCCTGTGTTCCAATATGCCGATATCGAGGAATAAATAAAAAATTAATCCAGATTGGTGGTATGTCCTTATGGGCATACCCCATTTTTAAATTAATACAAAATTTGGAAAATTTAATCAATTATTCTTCCCTCCCGTTGGGGAAATTGCTGATTGGGGTGAGCGCGATGTTAAGGTATACTCTCAATCGCCTGAAATGGGCGATTATCACAGTTTGGGCGGTTATTACGATAACTTTTATCATTATGCATGCTGTTCCGGGAAATCCCTTTGCAAGAGAAGGAACTATGCCTCCTGCAGTTTACGAAAACCTGCAAAGGCATTTTGGACTGGATAAACCGCTTATACAGCAATATTTTGATTATCTGATATCTGCCCTGCATTTTGATTTTGGTCCGTCTTTAAAATCTTCTTCTATTACAGTGAACGATTATATTGCGAATGGGCTTCCAGTCTCCATCCATTTAGGGACCCAGGCTTTGATTATCGCGATTTTTTTCGGTCTAATACTGGGTGTTGTTGCCTCTTTGAACCGTAATAAATGGCAGGACTATTTATCCATGATTATTGCGATCATTGGAATCTCTGTACCGAGTTTTATTCTGGCGACACTTTTTATTAATTACCTGGCTGTAGAGTTTAAGCTTTTTCCAGTAGCTTCCTGGAAAACCTGGAAGCATACTGTTCTGCCTTCCGTTGCATTATCTATGATGCCGTTAGCTTTTATAGCCCGGCTGATGAGGACAAGCATGCTGGAAGTTATGAGTCAGGATTATATTTTGACAGCAAAAGCTAAAGGGTTAAGGAAAAGCGGGATTATTGTCAAGCATGCGATTCGCAATGCTTTATTGCCGGTAATCACGATTCTGGGAATCCTGACAGCCAATATCATAACAGGAAGCTTTATCATTGAAAATATTTTTGGCATTCCCGGCATGGGAGAAATGTTTGTAAAGGGAATATTTAACCGCGATTATCCAGTGATCCTGGGTTCTACCATTGTATACAGCGTCATTTTGATATTTTTAGTTTTCCTTGTGGACGTTGCTTATACATGGATTGATCCGAGGATAAAAGTGACGGGGGAGAGTAAATAATGGCAGAAAAAGTTCAACTGACCGATGATATGTTTTTGCCTGCTGAAGATAATTTTAAGGAAGCAGAAAAGATCGCAAGGCCTACCGTCTCTTATTGGAGCGATGTATGGCGGCGTTTTAAAGAGAATAAATTAGCCATGACCGGCTTTGTTTTAATTGTTATTTTAGTTTTGCTGGCGATCTTTGGTCCTTATCTGAGCGGTTATTCATACTATGAGCAGGATTTTACACAAAAAAATCTTCCACCGAACAGTGAGCATTGGTTTGGGACAGACACAGCAGGAAGGGACCTCTTTACAAGAGCATGGTATGGTGCCAGGATTTCTTTGTTTATTGGTTTGATGGCGGCGTTAATTGATTTTCTGTTTGGTGTAGTTTATGGCGGGGTGGCCGGTATAAAAGGCGGCAGGCTCGACAACGGAATGATGCGTTTTGCCGAAGTAATCTATTCAATCCCTTATCTGTTAACTGTCATTCTTATTATGGTCGTTTTGGATTCGGGAATCATCCCGATCATTATTGCAATGACTTTGACTGGATGGATTCCTATGGCCAGGCTTGTACGGGGGCAGGTTATGCAGTTAAAGCAAAATGAATATATTCATGCGGCCAAAATTGCTGGAGCAGGAACAGGGTGGACATTGAAGAAACATTTGATACCTAATACGATGGGACCAATCATGGTCAATATGACTCTGACGATACCAAATGCTATTTTTGCGGAGGCTACATTAAGTTTTCTGGGGCTTGGGGTTCCAGCGCCGCAGGCAAGCTGGGGAACCTTGGCAAGCGATGCTCTTAGCAGCATTCTCGTTGGAAATTTTTATCAGCTTTTAGTGCCGGCGATTTTGATATCCCTTACGATGTTTGCATTTAATGTCGTTGGCGACGGGCTGCAGGATGCACTGGATCCGAAACTTCGAAAATAATTAAATTGAATCAGGGGGAATACGTATGGAGAAATTGCTGGAAGTGAAAAATTTACATATTTCTTTCCATACTTATGCTGGGACGGTTAAGGCTGTCCGCGGTGTGGATTTTGAAGTGAACAGCGGAGAAGCTGTTGCCATAGTAGGAGAGTCGGGCTGCGGGAAAAGTGTGACAGCAAAGTCCATTATGAGATTGCTGGAAACCCCCCCTGCAGAATATGTAAAAGGAATAATAAACTTTAGCGGGAAGAATCTTTTGCGAGCAGATGAAAAGGAAATGGAACGCATACGCGGCAATGAAATCAGTATGATTTTTCAGGATCCAATGACCTCTCTCAACCCTACTGCAAAAGTTGGAGTACAAATCATGGAAGGCATTCTTAAACATAACAAGATTGCACGCAGGGAAGCTTTTGATAAAGCCCTTGAAATTTTGACATTGGTGGGAATCCCTCAGCCAGAAAGAAGGATGCAGCAATATCCGCATGAATTTTCCGGCGGGATGCGTCAGCGGGCGATGATCGCTATGGCCTTAGCCTGCCAGCCTAGACTCCTTATTGCAGATGAACCAACGACTGCCCTGGATGTAACGATTCAGGCACAAATATTGGAGTTAATGAAAGATATACAGAAAAAGCTGAATACATCAATCATCATGATTACACATGATTTGGGGGTTGTGGCAGAAACATGTGACCGTGTGATTGTCATGTATGCTGGTGAGATTGTAGAAAGCGGGACTGTTGAGGAAATATTCTCGCATCCGCAGCATCCATATACTCAAGGTCTTTTAAAAACTGTGCCAAGACTCGATATGGAAAGGAACATGCCGCTAGTTCCGATAGTAGGATCTCCTCCGGATTTACTAGCTCCTCCGAAGGGATGCCCGTTTTACCCCCGCTGTGAATTTGCGATGAAAGTATGCAAGGATCATGATCCAGTTTTAGAAGAAGTAAGACCTGGGCAGAAAGCGGCATGCTGGCATCATCATCCGATGGCAAAGAAAGCAAGAGATAAAGAACCGACGAATGTTTGAAGGAGGAGAATAAATGGTTGCGATTAAAAAAATACTTTCTGAGGATCCGAATAAAGCTGCTAAGACTCCTCTTGTAGAGATAAAGAATTTGCGGAAATATTTTTCGGTCGGTTCCCAAAAACTTAAAGCAGTAGATGGGCTGAATCTTGAAATCTTAGAAGGAGAAACAGTTGGACTTGTAGGGGAAAGCGGCTGCGGAAAATCAACGGCAGGACGAACAATAACAAGGCTCTATGAACCGACAGAAGGAGAGGTTCTATTTCAGGGGAAAAATATTTTTCACTATAAAGAACGTGAAATGCATAAAGTGCGGCGTGATATCCAAATGATCTTTCAGGATCCTTATGCATCACTTAACCCAAGAATGAAGGTGGAAGAGCTTATTGGCGAACCGCTTATTATACACGGAATTTCAAATGGAAAAGAAAGAAAAAAGAGAGTAGAAGAATTACTAAAATTAGTTGGCCTGCATCCGGAGCATATCAGCCGCTTCCCTCATGAATTCTCAGGGGGGCAGCGTCAGCGTATAGGAATAGCACGAGCCTTAGCTTTAAATCCAAAATTCATTGTGTGTGATGAGCCAATTTCTGCACTTGATGTATCCATACAGGCTCAGGTAGTAAATTTGTTAAAGGACTTGCAGAGAGAAATGGGGCTGACCTATTTATTCATTGCACATGATCTATCAATGGTTAAGTATATCTCTGACCGAATTCTGGTGATGTATTTAGGAAAAATGATGGAGTTTACAGAAAGTGATACATTGATTCAAGAACCCCTGCATCCATATACACAGGCTTTATTATCTGCAGTACCGATACCTGACCCTGCCATTAAGCGGGAAAGAATTGTATTAAAGGGGGATGTGCCAAGTCCGATCAATCCGCCCAGCGGCTGCGTGTTCAGAACAAGATGTCCTAAAGTAATGGAAATATGTTCAAAATCAGAACCAGAATGGCAGGAATATAAACCTGGGCATTACGTTTCCTGCCATTTATATCAAATGTAACTCAAACAGCCAGCTTCTATAAGGAGCTGGCTGTTTCTTTCATTTTGGGTACTTCATAAAAGTTTACTAAATATTCTAACTTTATACTAGGAAAAAGGATTATAAAGGATTAAAATGTAAGTAAAAGGATATTGATGGTTTTTTCAGGATTAACAGTACTGTCAGCCAGCTGCATGAATCCAGTTGTGGAAGGAGTAATAATATGTTCCGGACTTTACATGTTGAAATAAGAGAAAGGATCATGCTTGTGACATTAGACCGTCAGAAACGACTGAATGCTTTTAATCAAGAAATGTTTAATGATTTGCTAAAAGTGCTTGATGAAGCTGATGACAATGATGAAGTTAGAGCTGTTATTATCACAGGTGCAGGAAAAGGCTTTTGTTCAGGGGCAGATCTTGAGCGGGGAACCGAAACATTTTCAGATGATACCCCGCTTGTAGAGTTTAGGGATGCTGGAGGTATTCTCTCTCTGCGGATATATGAATTGAAAAAACCAATCATTGCTGCTATAAATGGAACGGCGGTTGGAGTAGGAGCAACAATGACGCTTCCTATGGACATTCGGCTTATTTCATCTGAAGCGGAAATAGGTTTCAATTTTGCAAGGAGAGGCATTACGATGGAAGCTTGCAGCGGATGGTTTCTTCCGAGATTGGTAGGGATGGGAAAAGCAGCTGAATGGATCTATACCGGTAAAATGGTCGCCCCGCAAGAAGCGTTGGCAAACGGATTGGTGAACTATGTTACAAATCCTGAAGAACTGCTGGCAAAAGCTTTTCAGCTTGCTCATGAGATTGCTGATCATACTTCAGCTGTTTCTGTGGCACTTTCCAGACATTTGATGTGGACGATGATAGGTGCGGATCATCCAATAGAATCACATAAAATTGAGTCTAAAATGATACATTGGACAGGGAAGCAGACAGATGTGAAAGAAGGAATTCTTTCATACTTAGAAAAGAGACAGCCGAAATTCCAGATGAAAGTCACTTCAGATATGCCTCCCTTTTATCCTTGGGATAAATCAAAGGAGTACCAGAAATAAGGAAGGCCTTTAAAGCGCTTTTCCCTTGCAATATAGTTAATCTGATCCTTTAGAAAAATGTAATAATAACAAAATGTTTCAGGTGATTGGCTTCCCTGAAAAAAAGATACAAGGCTATTTGCGGAATTTTCATTGTAAGCGCTTTTTTTGAGCGTGATTGGCCATTACGAATCGGCAGCAAACTCAAAATTATGGTAGAATAAGGTAAAAAACTTGAGGTGTCTTAGTTTGAGCGGATGGACGAATGGAAAATTATCAAGACGGGAAACGGAAAGACTGCTTTTAAGAGAAGTGAAAATTAGTGATGCAGATGACATATTTGCTTATGCCTCCGATCCGAAAGTATCGAAATATGTAAGCTGGGAAGCACATTATACGAAAAGTGAAACAGTAAGTTATATTAAATATATTTTGGATACTTATAAAAACGGGAATCTGCCTTGCTGGGGCATTGAATGGAAGGAAACAGGAGAACTTATTGGCACAATAGATTTTGTTATGTGGAAGCCAGCCCATAAGACAGCGGAAATTGGATATGTACTATCAAGAGATTACTGGGGAAAGGGGATTATGACTGAAGCAGCTAAAGAATTAATTGCCTTTGGATTTGATGAACTTAGTTTAGTCAGGATTCAGGCCCGCTGTTTTAATGAGAATGCTGCCTCAGAAAAGGTCATGCAAAAAATCGGAATGACTTTTGAAGGAACGATGCGTAAGGCCATGCTGGTTAAGGGTGTGCATCGGGACATAAAAATGTATTCCATAATTAATAATTAGCAAGGGAAGCAGCTCGGTATGAAAATATACTGCTCTGTATTGCTGCTTTTTCTGAGTTGCTGTGACAAAGTTTGATTAAATAGACTCCAGACAGGGAAACTGAACAGTAAAACTTCTAGGAGGGTATTTATGAAAACACCAGACAAAGGAATTAAAGCGATTGCAGATAAATTAGACCAGGGAGAAGTAGTCGAATCGTCCATTTTATGTGATTTTTATGAAAGAGGAAACCGGGAAGAGCCTTTTCATGGTATTTTGGCTGCTACCCAAAAAAGGATGGTTTTTTTTACATCGATGCTCGATGAACCAAATAATATGGACATCCCTTATGAGAATGCATATTCATTTGTAATGGACAAAAAATCAGCGGACAGTGAAATTATTAAAATTCAACATGAGGAAGGAACTTCAGTTTTTCAGTACAAACCGGGACTGGAACAGCTTGATCACTTTCTTCGGCTGCTAGAAGTAAAGTTAAAACAAGAATTTTAATTCACCGTTATCTTGAAGAAGAAATGGTACTGAAACAAAAATTCTTAGAATTTATTATTAGAATCCCTTTATAAGTGGATAGAGTGAGGACGACAAATGAGAAATAAGCTTAGGGCCGCTGTCCCCGAGGGTTCCTGAAACGAAAATCCATGCAGCATAAGCAAAAAGCCTTCAATTTAGACTGACCTATTCATTTGAGACAGTAATAAAACACCTTCTTAGGCTGCCATATCACCAAACTCTATTGGTGTGTGGTAGCCTAATTTTTCTTGGATACGCTCTTCGTTATAATAACTCATAAATTGATCCACACGTTCCTTTACTTCTTCTAGCGACAAAGAATGGAATTTAACAAACTGAAATTCTTCTGATTTAAGGTTGGAGTGGAAAGACTCAATCACTGCGTTGTCCCAACAGTTTCCCCTGCGTGACATACTACCAACTAAATTCTTTTCTTTAATCCGATTCTGATAAGCATAAGAAGAATAGACACTTCCTTGATCTGAATGGATGATGACTCCTTTAGGGTTTCCTCGCTTTTCTAGTGCTTCATTCAAGGTATCAATCACCAAAGGAATTTGTTGATGAGTATAAAGTTTATAGGCAACAATTTGATTATTAAACAAGTCCATGATCGTTGATAAATATAAAGTGTCTGGCCCATATTGAATGTAGGTAATATCTGTTACCCACTTATGGTTAGGTTTGCTTGCGTGAAACTCTCGCTGTAATAAGTTTGGCGCGACAACGACAGATTCTCCTTGAGATTTCCACCTTCTCTTTTGTTTTACTTTACATTGAAGGTGATATTTCTGCATGATTCGTTGAACAGTATTACGGTTCAATTTGATATGATAGTCACGTTTTAAAAGCTCCTTGATTTTTCGATGACCATATCGGTATTTAGTTTTTTCGCAAAGGTAAATAATCGCTTCTTCTTCCTTAGACAACTCAACTGGTTGCGCATTTGCCCAGCGATAATAGGTGGATCTAGGAACATTTAAAGCTGATAAAATAGCTGATACTGTATATTTCTTTCGTAAATTCTGAACTAATTGGAGAACGATTTCTTTTTCAACTCCTTTTCGATCTCCAAATACTTTTTTAAGATTTCATTTTCCTGTTTTAAATGATTCAATTGACGTTCTTTTTTCTCTTCAGGACTCGAACTGTCTGGTCCATGACCATAGGAATATTGTTTTCCTATTGGTTGATTAAATCGATGAACCTGATTATCTCGATACCATTTCATCCACGTTTTGATTTGAGATACATTTTTAATCTCATACTTCTCCATGATTTCACGGTTCGAAAACTGACCACTCATTTTATCTTTCACAACTGCCCACTTAACTTCATTTGAATATACATTTTTGCCCATGCAAAAACACCTCCGAATTAGTACTTTGTTTAAGTGTACCATTTCGAAGGTGTTTTATAGTGTCTCATTAATTTAGGTTAGTCTAATTTCTTCGCTGAATTGAAGGTTTTTTGCTTTGTCCAAGCCTCTTTCATCTTACATACTGTACGTTTAATTCTCTTACTCCTGTACAGTTCGTCTAATGTATTAGAAAAATAGCGGACCTATAATGAAAATATGAAACATGGAATGGAGGATGAGTATGACGGTTGTCAATGAAGTCCAAACACTAAAAAATTATATAAATGGAAAGTGGGCTGATTCTCAGGGAGGAAGGTATGAAGAAGTTCCTAATCCAGCTACAGGTGAGATATTGGCTTATGTTCCCCTTTCAACGAAGGAAGACGTTGATCGAGCGGTCCAAGCGGCTGACTCAGCGTTTAAAAACTGGAAAAAGGTTTCCGTTCCTAAGCGGGCAAGATACTTGTTTCGTTATCAGCAGCTGCTTATAGAAAATTGGGATGAATTGGCCAAGCTTGTAACGTTAGAAAACGGAAAGAGCTATTCCGAAGCATATGGTGAAGTTCAGAGAGGGATTGAATGTGTTGAATTTGCCTCAGGTGCACCGACCTTGATGATGGGGTCGCAGCTGCCTGACATTTCAGCTGGCATTGAATCAGGCATGTACCGCTACCCTTTGGGAGTTGTCGCTGGTATTACACCTTTTAATTTCCCTATGATGGTGCCATGCTGGATGTTTCCGCTGGCCATCGCATGCGGGAATACATTTATCCTTAAGCCATCTGAAAGAACGCCATTGCTTGCGAATCGTCTTGTCGAGCTTTTAAAAGAAGCCGGTGTGCCTGACGGTGTTGTAAATATTGTACACGGAGCCCATGATGTTGTGAATGGCATATTGGAACATGAACAGATAAAAGCTGTATCATTTGTGGGATCACAGCCGGTAGCGGAGTATGTATATAAAACTGCTGCAGCTAACAAAAAGAGAGTTCAGGCCCTTTCTGGCGCAAAAAATCATTCTATTGTTATGCCTGATGCAGAGCTTGATTCTGCTGTGACCAACATAACGAGTGCTGCTTTTGGTTCTGCCGGAGAAAGATGCATGGCAGCTTCTGTTGTAGTAGCAGTAGGAGATATTGCAGATGAATTGGTCAGCCGGCTGAAAAAAGCTGCAGATGAAATCAAAATAGGGAACGGGATGGATGAAGAGGTTTTTCTCGGACCCGTGATTAGAGATTCTCATAAACAGAGAACCGAATCATATATTGAGATAGGAGAAAAAGAAGGCGCAGCCCTTGTACGGGACGGCAGGAGAGAAGGAAATCAGGAAAAAGGATACTTCATTGGTCCGACACTGTTTGATCATGTCAACGAGGAAATGAAGATCTGGAAGGATGAGATTTTTGCCCCTGTACTTTCAGTTATCAGAGTTCAGACACTGGAAGAAGCGATTGCTGTTACAAATAAATCAGAATTTGCCAATGGCGCCTGTCTCTATACCGACAGCGCAAAAGCTGTTCGCATTTTCCGGGAAGAAATAGATGCAGGAATGCTTGGGGTGAATTTAGGAGTACCGGCGCCGATGGCTTTCTTCCCATTTTCAGGCTATAAAAGCTCCTTTTATGGAGATCTCCACGCAAATGGAAAAGATGGAGTAGAATTTTATACACGGAAGAAAATGCTGACTGCAAGATATTAAGATATGAATATATGCGAAAAAAACACAGGGGGTTGAAATATGCAAATTGAAAAGCAGGAGCAGGATTTGCAAAGTTTGGATGAAAAATATATTTGGCATAATATGAAAGGGTATGCTCCTAATTCGGGAACCATGGTCGTTGAAAAAGCAGAAGGAGCCTGGATCACAGATATTGACGGAAACCGCTATTTAGATGGAATGTCCGGTTTATGGTGTGTGAATGTAGGCTATGGAAGGGAAGAGCTAGCGGAAGCTGCTTATCAGCAGTTGAAAACATTGCCATATTCTCCTTTAACAAACAGCCATATACCGGCCATTAAGTTGGCGGAAAAATTGAATGAATGGCTGGGCGGAGATTATGTGATTTTCTTTTCAAACAGCGGTTCTGAAGCGAATGAAACGGCATTTAAAATCGCAAGGCAGTATTATCAGCAAAAAGGGGAGCATGGAAGATATAAAATTATTTCCAGATACAGAGGATATCATGGAAATACGATGGGGGCTCTTTCGGCTACCGGACAGGCACAAAGAAAATTTAAATATGAGCCGCTGTCTCCGGGTTTTATTCATGTACCGCCGCCGGACCAATATCGAAATCCTGATGATCCAGACGGAGAAAAGGCAGCTTCACAAATAGATGAAACGATGACATGGGAATTAAGTGAAACCATCGCAGCTGTGATTATGGAGCCTCTTATAACCGGAGGCGGTATACTGATGCCTCCGGAAGAATATATGAAAAAAGTAAAAGCTGTATGTGATAAACATGGAGCATTGCTCATTTGTGATGAAGTGATATGCGGGTTTGGCAGGACAGGAGAGAAATTCGGCTTTCAACATTACGGAGTTCAGCCAGATATTATCACAATGGCGAAGGGAATTACCAGTGCTTATTTGCCGCTTTCTGCTACAGCTGTTAAAAGGGAGATTTATGAAACATACACTGGTACAGAGCCATATGACCGTTTTAGACATGTGAATACATTTGGAGGGAATCCGGCATCATGCGCACTTGCATTAAAGAACATTGAAATTTATGAAAAAGAAGGGCTGGTGCAGCGCTCTAAGGAAATGGGTCGCCGAATGCTGGAGGAGCTTAAGGAAATAGAAACTCATCCACATGTAGGGAATTTACGGGGGAAAGGTCTGCTTATTGGAATAGAACTGGTAGAAGATAAAAAGACCAAACATCCGCTTTCACTGGAAAAAGTTAATCAAGTGATCAGCCAATGCAAGGATGAAGGATTAATTATTGGGAAAAACGGGGATACAGTAGCCGGTTTCAATAATGTATTGACTTTATCACCGCCATTATCGATAACAGATGATGATTTTACGTTTATCGTACAGACAGTGAAGAAGGCGATTATGACATTATAAAGTATCTTATTTGGAGCAAAGGAATCATCCTTTGCTCTTTTAAACTTTTTTTGTAAAATTTGCGAGCATGATTGATTTTTAATAAGTTTTTCTACTATATAATAGAGGAAAAGATGTTTTTATGAGGTGCGCAGTATGGAACTTTTGACAATTAAACAAAAATTAAAGAAACACAGACCTGTTATTTTAGGCAGTGATAAGTTTGTGAAATACGCCATAATCGTTCCTTTGATTGAAAAGGAAGATGGATTGCATGTTTTATTTGAGGTGCGTTCTCTGAACCTCAGAAGGCAGCCGGGGGATACTTGCTTCCCAGGGGGAAAGGTTGACAGCCAAGATACGGATGAAATGGCTGCTGGAATCCGTGAAACAATGGAAGAATTGGGATTGAAGCGGGAAGACATTTATGAAATTTATCCGCTGGATTATATGATTTCTCCTTTTGGGATGATGGTCTATCCATTTGCCGCCATCATTCGTGAGCCGGATGATCACTCCATTAATGAAAATGAAGTGGATTCTTTGTTTACAGTTCCTTTATCCTTCTTTTTAGAACAGGAACCAGATATTCATTATGTCGAGTTCAGAATAGAGCCTCCCGAGGATTTTCCATTTGAACTAATAGTGGGCGGGGAAGACTATGATTGGTCGCCAAGAAAGATGGAAGAGTATTTTTACTACTATGAAAACAGAACAATATGGGGAATGACAGCACGAATTCTTAATCATTTTATAGAATTGATCCAAAAAGATTGATTTAACATAAGGAGGAGAAAAAATGGAAATGAAAGGGCAGCTGTCTTTAGCAGAACAGAAGGAAAAATCTATAGAGTTACTGCAGATATCTAGAAACAGGCCGTATTATGAACCGGACAAAGAGAAGGTAACTAAACATTCCTATTATGGGAATGAATTAGTGCTTCCGGATCTGCAGACACTGGTTCAAAAAACTCATCAGCATTTTCTGCCTTATTCTCCTCATAAATATGTCTATCCATGGGTTGACCTTCAGGAAAACGGTGAATTAAAAAGCCTTTATTCGGGAATTGGGATGGAACCTGCTGAAGTCATTGTAAGAGACCTTGCCATTTTAAGCGAAAGTGAACGGAGCGGTGATCATACTATTCTTGCGGAGAATAAACTATTAAATTGTGAACATGTCGTTCCGCAGTCCTGGTTTGAGAAAAGAAATCCCATGCGGGGGGACTTGCATCATTTGTTTGCATGTGAACCGGGCTGTAACAGCAGCAGGGGGAATTTTCCTTATTTTGATTTTGAAGATTATCTGCCTGAAAAACAGGTATCCGGGATTAAAGATGGATGCGGTAAGTCAGAGAAAGGACGGTTTGAACCTGAATACGGAAAAGGAATTGTGGCGAGAGCCAGCTTATATTTTCTTCTTAGATACGAAGATTCTATCGATCCTAAGCTTCTAAATTTAAACACTTTAATAGATTGGCATCAGAGTTTTCCTGTTTCACTGTATGAACAGCATAGGAATATGGCGATTTATGAATTGCAGGGAAATCGGAATCCTTTCATTGATTATCCTGAATATGCCTGTGATATTTTAGAATATTATAGGTATCTATAATATCGTATGAAGCGGTCTGTATTCACTTAAACAGAGGGAGCATACCTTTCCGGTTTTTGAATAAGTGAGTATATGTGTCAGAATCGTTCAAATCAGAAATCCGTCTGTATTTCGTAATGTATTACAGACGGATTTTCTTAATTAGGAGAAGAAATCTCTAACTTTTTGTTTTTATGAATATCTTCCGTACCGGCATCCAAGGCTGTTTTATAGTATAAGCATTTATGTTCAATGATTTTCATTGTTTGTTTGAGTTCTTCCATTTGTGTTTCAACAGTTGCTTTACGCTCCATGAACATCTCGTATCTTTGCTTTAGTGTTGAATCTCCGTCGGAACACCAATCAATGAAATGTTTAATTTCTTTGATTGGCATTCCGGTGGCTTTCAAACATTCGATTACTTTTAAAGCACTAATATCAGATTCTTTAAATATTCTTATTCCGCTGGGCGTCCGTTTTACAAAAGGCATAAGTCCTTCCTTATCATAGTAACGGAGCGTATATACAGTAAGCTTCAATTTTTTAGCCGCTTCACTGATAGAATATGTAGTCATACTTTTCTCCTTTTCTTGTCATATATAGACTTAGAGTTATGTAAAAGATGTGAAGCGATCCTATCACGGAAATGGCCGAATGTCAAAGTATCTTAACAGTAAAAATGTAAAAATATAATAGTGAGACAGTTCTGCAAAAGAATAGCTCTAATTGCTTGACCTAGAGTTAACTATAAGGATTAAACTTGATACAGAAGAGAAAAGTTTTATGAAAATAAATGAGGAACTTTTATGCTTAATAGAAATCTTTTCTCTTAAATTTTAATCGTTTATAGGAGGTCTTTTACTATGATAACTGCTAAAGCAAGAGCTGTAGACGGTCCGGGAAAATCGTTTAGGAAGGCAGAAATTAAACGGCGCAGCCTCGATACTCACGATGTTTTAATTGAAATTAAATATGCCGGCATATGCCATTCTGATATTCATACGGCTCATGGGGAATGGGGAGCCGTCAACTATCCTCTTGTGCCTGGACATGAGATAGCCGGGATTGTCACAGAGATAGGTTCTGAAGTTACGAAGTTTAAAGTCGGTGACAGGGCAGGTGTCGGCTGTATGGTTGACTCCTGCGGCGAATGTGAGAATTGCCGAAAAGGGGAAGAACAGTACTGTCTTAAAGGCAATGTCCCTACATATGCCGGAGTTGATAAGTACGGTGAGCCTACTCAAGGAGGCTATTCTACTCATATTGTAGTAACAGAGAATTTTGTAGTTGGAATTCCTGACAGTATTGAGCTTGATGCTGCCGCACCATTACTTTGTGCAGGCATAACAACTTATTCGCCGTTAAACCATTGGGAAGCTGGGCCAGGAAAGAAAGTAGCTATTATTGGAATGGGCGGTCTGGGGCATATGGCAGTCAAAATAGCTCATGCTATGGGAGCTGAAGTTACGGTGCTGTCGCAAAGTCTGAAGAAAAAGGAAGATGGTTTGAAATTTGGTGCTGATCACTATTATGCAACGAGTGATCCCAAAACATTTGAGACACTTGCCGGCACCTTTGATTTAATTATTAATACGGTCAGTGCAAAAATTAACTTGGATGCTTATTTTTCACTCCTTACTCTTGATGGCACAATGGTTAACGTGGGAGCTCCTGGAGAACCGCTGTCACTTAACGTCATGTCACTCATTGGCCATCGCCGTTCATTCGCCGGGTCAATGATTGGAGGGATTCGTCAGACACAGGAAATGCTGGAGTTCTGTGCTGAACATCAGATTGTTCCTCAAATTGAAGTGATTTCCGCGGACCAGATTGACGAAGCCTATGAACGAGTACTAGCTTCAGATGTGAAATACCGTTTCGTAATCGATATCAGTACAATGTGATTTCTTAAGATAAATAGAATTATGAAAAAGGGTCTTCAAGCATAGCTTGAAGACCCTTTTTCATATAGTGAAATGAAAAGCAAAACAAATTATAAGATGTACTAACCTATTTTAAGAACTTTACACAGACAGGGTAGGGGACTTTAACGTCTGATTGTAATAAGGTAAGCTTACCGGTCTTCACATCTCTTCTAAATAGGCTGAGATTTCCTGACTCTTCATTCGAAGCGATAAGGAATTTCTCAGTTGGATCCAAACTGAAATCACGAGGCCAATGACCTGCGGTGCTTACCGTCTCCACAAGCTCTAATGTTCCGTTCTCCGGATTGGTTTTGAAGACCGAAATGCTGTCATGGCCGCGGTCAGCCGCATAGACAAAATTTCCGTCTGAAGAAATATGAATGGCACTGCCTTGGTTGTTGCGTGAGTAATTGCTTGGAATCGAAAAGACCGTCTGTATTTCCCGGAAGCTTCCTTTTTCTGCATTGAATTCCAAAACGATCACTTCTGGGCTGATTTCGTTTTTAACGTAAGCATATTTACCGTTAGGATGGAAAACTAAATGTCTTGGACCTGATCCGGGTGTTACATGCAGTCTGCTTGCTTCAGTAAGTTTTCCTTCTTCTATCTTATACGTAATGATTTCATCCGTACCTAAATCCACAGTGGCGATTAGTGAGCCGGCAGGTGTATATCCGGCAAAATGCGCATGTGCCCTCTCCTGCCTCTCAAGATAAGGGCCGGCACCTTCATGCTGTATCGCAGAAATAACATTCCCAACACTGCCGTCTTTATTGACAGAATAAGATTCTACGATTCCGTCTCCATAGTTTGCTGTCACTATCCACTGTTTATTTTCGTCCACACTTATATGGCAGGAAGACCCATTTTCGGTTAACTGTTTGTTCATAAGTTTCAGCTCACCTGATTTTTCTTCAATTAAAAAGGAAGCGACACCGCCTTTTCCTGAATCTTTTAAAACAGAATAAAGATGTTTTTGATCGCCGCTAATAGCCAAATATGTTGGATCTGTTAGCTCTGCCGCAAGTTCAGGAGTGCTGATTGTCTCATTTACAGTGTCGAGTGCGAATTGATAAATTCCTTTGCTTTCCCCTTTTGTATATGTGCCGATATAACCGATGTATGTATTTTGTTTTTCCATTCTCTTTCTCCTCCTATATTTCAGTTATTGCTTCTTCAATTAGTTTCCCTGTTTTCAAGACATTTAACCTTTGACAGAAAAAATGCAATGAATTCAGGAACATGGTTCATAAAACTATCATAACGTTTACAGGGAGGAGCGGGCAAACTATATAGAGTAAAATTTCTTGATTTAAAAAGTAGATAGCAAAAATTGTTTTTAGATTAGAAATTTTAAAAGGTGGGAATAAATGAAGAAAAAACAATGGGAGAGATAAAAATGGCAGTTAAAAATCCAACGAATTATGAAGAAAGATATGAGGCGGCATTTAATAGAATTCATCAAGCGCTCAAACAGACTGTAAAAAACGCTCAGAGCGACAAATTTACTGACCTTGTATTTAAAGGGAAAACACATGCTATGATTCGGTATTATGAGCCAGATCTTTGTCAATTTGCAAAACTTCGGAATGCAATGGTTCATGAAAAGATAAAAGAGGGATATTACATAGCAGTTCCTCATCCGGAAATTGTAGAAAAAATCGAAAAAATTGCGGATGAGCTGGAAAAACCACAATCAGCACTTTCCATTGCGAGCAAACCGGTGCATTTCTTTTATGAAGATGACTCCTTATCCAAAGTGCTTGAAGCGGTAAAAGAACATCATCATTCCCGTTTTCCCATCTATAACAGGGAAGATGAATACCTTTGGCTTTTGACTTCTTCAGAAATTGTTAAGTGGCTGGCAGATCACTTTTCTGACGAAAAAATGGCAATTGGAAAGGCAAAAGTGAAGGAACTGTATGACCCGGCAATTCAGCATGACATCGTATTTGCTTCTCAAAATGACAGTGTACTGGAAATAGAGAATCTCTTTGATGAAAACTCCAGTCCGAATAAAAAGCTGGATGCTGTAATCATTACAAAAAGCGGAAAAGCTCAGGAAAAACCAAACGGTATTATTACATCTTCTGACTTATTGGAAGCAGAGATTAATGATTAATACAACAGACCCGAATAGGATGATCCCATTCGGGTATTCTTGATGAGGCTCTTACAGAACTAATTCAGCCTGTTCAGCAGGGAAAGAAGCGTCTATAGGAATATGCTGAAAGGCAGATACGAGGAATAAACCTTGATCTGTCAATTTTATCTCAGGTATCACAGGCAGAGAGAGAAAAGAAAGAGTAAGGAAAGCATTGAAGTGGCTGCTTGATTGTAACGACTTTAAAGCTTGATTTAGTTGATGTAATGCAGTTTCTGTTTCTTGATAACTCAGTGAGCACATTAATCCGGCAATGGGAAGGGGAAGGGAAGATAAAACCCGGCCTCCGCAAACGACAGCCAAGCCGCCTTGCATTTTTTTTATTTCCTTGGAAGCGAGAATCATATCATCATCATTCGTACCGGCAATAATTAAATTATGAGAATCATGAGCTACTGTTGTAGCGATGGCTCCATCAGTCATTTGGAGACCTTTTATAATGCCAAGACCAATTTGCTTATGCCGATGATGTCGGTTAATAACGGCTAATTTTAGTTGGTCCTTTACAATGGAAACAGTGAATTCCCCATTTGCATTGACATCAATTTCTTCCACTGCATGTTTGGTAATAAGGCTGTTAGGAATGATTTCTATAATATTAGCTGTATGGCTTTTCATTTTTATCTGAAAATCTGTATGTTCGATGTCGGGATAATGTACGGTATTTGTTAATGCTTCCGGAACGGTCGGAGTTCTGAAGGAATCAGATGCTTCATTTACGGCATTAACCAATTTTCCATCTTTGTAGACAGAGTGAATTTTGATATCTTCTAAATGATCAAGTATGAGGAAATCGGCTTTATAGCCGGGGGATATGGCACCGCGTTCTCCTAATCCAAAACATTCAGCTACATTTAAAGAAGCCATTTGGATAGCGGTAACTGGAGAAATGCCGCAGCTGATGGCAAGCCTGACATTATGGTCGATACTTCCTTGGCTGATAATGTCATCTAAATGCCGGTCATCTGTTACAAACAGACATCGTCTGGAATTCCTTTCAGTAACAACAGAGATTAAGTTTCTTAAATCTTTAGCAACTGTACCTTCCCGAATCATCAGATACATTCCTTTTCTAAGCCTTTCTCTAGCTTCTGCTTCTGCAGTGCACTCGTGGTCAGTGGAAATGCCGGCCGCGCGGTATACATTTATTCCGGTCGCATCAAGACCTGCACCATGTCCGTCAATCTTTTTCTGTTGCTTCTGCGCATGTAAGAGCTTTTGTACCATATCTTCTTCAGCATGAAGAACGGAATGGCTGTTCATGACCTCGGCCAGCCCGAGCACGCGGGGATTTTTATAAAGCGGCAATAAATCAACACTGTCAATTTCAGCTCCCGAGCTTTCAAAACGGGTTGCAGGGACAGAGGAAGGCAGCATGAAGTAAAAATCAAAAGGAAGGTTTTCTGACTGTTTGAACATAAATTCAATTCCGGCAGTTCCGGTGACATTAGCAATTTCATGTGGGTCGGCAATTGCACAGGTAACACCGTGCTGCAGCAATATCTTTGCATATTCATGGGGAAGTACCATGGAGGATTCAATATGGACATGCCCATCTATAAAAGAAGGTGAGATATATTTACCTTCAGCATCAATAATTTCTTTGCCCTCATATGATCCGATGCCGACAAAATAGCCTTCATGAATGGCGATATCTGCTTCAAATATCTCTCCGTTAAAAACATCAACAACTTTTCCGTTTTTTATGACACAATCTGCCGGAATCCGGCCGGCTGCTGAATCAATTCTGTTCTTCAGCAATTGTTGATCCATAATTTTGCCTCCTTTGAAATTTTCTAATACTCTGCCTTTTCAACAAGCTTTTCCCATGCAGTGAATGGAAGGCTGTGGTCAGGAGGCTGTATTTTCATCATTGGCAATGCCCGATTTTCCATGGGGATTGCAAGTTCAGTATAGATGAAGTGATCATCGAATCCGATTTGTGCTGCTTCTTCTTTAGTGGAGGCATAATAAACGGCTCTGGGTCTGGCCCAATAGATGGCACCAATACACATGGGGCATGGTTCACAGCTTGTATAGATATCGCAGTCCGTTAATTGGAAGGAGCCTAGTTCTTTACAGGCGTTCCTTATCGCCTGAACTTCTGCATGGGCAGTTGGATCCATCATAGTGGTGACGTGATTGCAGCCCTCAGCAATAATTTTTCCCTCCTTAACGACTACTGCTCCGAAAGGTCCGCCCCCTTTTGACATGACATTATGATAAGCAAGCTCTATGGCCCTTTTCATAAACCTAATATCCATTTTCTCCCTCCTTGATGTTCATTTACTTATCGTAATGATACTAAAAAAAATTACATAGTCAATGATAAAATGATAAAGTTGTGAAATTTCATGTTATTTAATATGACATAAAAAACTATTTTTACAATATTCTGATTAACTGGTAATGTAGTGATTATATATAAATACATATCACAAGATTAGTGAAGGTGAGAAAATGGAGTTTTTGACAATTTTGCTTCCTGTTTTCGGTGTCTTTGTTTTAGGGTATATTGGTCAGAAAAAGTTAAAGGTGGATCCAAAAGGGATATCTTCAATGGCAGTTTATTTAATGTCTCCATTCCTTGCTTTCCGGACATTTTACAACACGACCTTTAATCAGGATTATTTCTACCTGATGATTTTCACTTTTGTTTTGTGCCTGGCCATTATTTTGATGGTCTATTGTATCTCCTTTGTAAAAAAATACTCGACGAGAGAAACATGTGCTCTTATATTAGCTTCGGCTTTTATGAATAACGGGAACTATGGAACGCCGGTTGTGTTATTGCTTTTTGGTGCTGCGGGACTTGATTACGCCATTGTTCTGATGGTAGGGCAGCAGCTTGTTATGTGTACTGTTGGTATTTATTATGCGGCAAAGGGAAGCCCTGATGGAGATGGTATTCATTCTGCAATGAGAGCAGTCAGGAGAATGCCTATTGTCTATGCGGCAATAGCAGGAGTTTTTCTTCATTATTTTCAGATTGATATAGGCAGATCGGTTAATGAGGTAGTAGATTTAATCGGAAGTGCTGCTATCCCAACGATTATGATCATTTTGGGCATGCAATTAGCTTCCGTATCTTTCAAGAAAATCCCAAGAATGAAAATTTCAATAGCGCTTATCCTTAAACTTGTGCTGTCTCCGATTATTGCTTATGCTCTAACTATTCTTTTTCCGGTTAGTTCAATGGCTGCTAAAATAATGGTAACCGTTGCAGCTATGCCTTCAGCTGCTAATACAACGATGTATGCCCTTCAGTATAATACTGAGCCCGAATTTGTTTCAAGCGCTACTTTTGTTAGCACAGTACTGAGTTTAGTGACACTTCCGATTGTTTTTTTCTTTGTATTATAGTCTTATAGTGCAATGTGGGAACATCGCAGATTATATTGTAAGCGTTTTAAAAAAGTGGAGAAATGGTGAAAAATGAGCTAGCGTTCAATCAATATTTTTTTGGGGAATAAAGGGTTTTTTCAGCAAGAGATATAATAGTATAGTAAGATGCTGTATTTTTGCTTTTTTAGTAAACATTATGGTATATGTATTTCTTAAGAAGGTGGGAGGGAATAAGGTGTTTCAAACTAAAATTGAGATTAAGAATATACAAGTGATTGATTCGATCTTACAAGAATTTGTTCAAACTTCTTACAATGAAGCGAAAGAGGATGGAACGCTTCTTTGCATGGAATGCGGGGATGTAGATTTATATATTGCAGCTTCCCATCATGAAGAACTTCAAGATGCTATTAATGAGAATTTTGCTATTGACGACAATGGAGAAATTATTGATAGAGAACAGCACCAGACGCTGATGGATGATTTATATGAATACTTTCTTCAACTTCATATAGAAAGCGGATTCTTTGATTATTTCCCTGCTGGATTTTATGAAGTGAAGGGAGAAAAAAGGGAATCCGAGACCGATATGCTGGCTCCAAAAGGAAAATATTTTGCACCGTTCGAGGACGCTCTCAAATAAGCAGCAGCCTGCAGACTGCTGCTTTTATTTTGCTGCAGCAAAATAAAAGCTTTTTAAGTTTGATAGGAAATATGTCATGTATTTATTAATTTAGTTATCCCCAAACGGGATTTCATCTGTTATAATGAAAATAGTTTTTTAGTATTGCTATATAACAAGATTTACAGATGTATTTTTTTATTGCTCAGATGTATGGAGGATCTTTTTTTTATATAAAATAATCAGAATATTTATTTTTAATAAATAATTGGTTATAATCTGTCTATTCTGAAAATACGGAATTGGACGGAATGTATATGCTGAAGTAGGAGGGGAATTATGATTGTCTTTGATCAGGTTAATAAGTACTATGGCAGCTTTCATGTATTGAAAGATATCAGTCTTACCATTAATAAAGGAGAAGTTGTTGTTGTAATCGGTCCTTCCGGATCCGGGAAGAGCACAATGCTGAGATGTATTAATGGGCTGGAGACTATCACTGCCGGCACATTAAAGGTTAATGGTCTCTCGGTGGCCGACAAGAAAACGAATATTAATAAATTGCGCAGAAATATTGGGATGGTTTTTCAGCACTTCCATTTGTACCCTCACAAAACAGTGCTTGAAAATATTATGCTTGCTCCCATGAAAGTTTTGGGACAAAGCAAGGAGGAAGCAAAAGGCATCGCTGAAAAATATTTAAAAAAAGTAGGTATTGCTGATAAAGCGAACTCCTATCCCTCTCAGTTATCTGGCGGGCAGCAGCAGCGGGTGGCCATTGCGAGGGGATTGGCGATGAACCCTGAAGTCATGCTGTTTGATGAGCCTACTTCGGCCCTCGATCCTGAAATGATTGGCGAGGTGCTGGATGTCATGAAAACATTAGCGGAAGAGGGAATGACCATGGTCGTTGTTACTCATGAGATGGGATTTGCAAGAGAAGTAGCAGACCGTATTGTTTTCATGGATGAAGGAAGAATTTTAGAGGAGGCAGCACCGGCTGAGTTTTATGCTAATCCGCGTGAAGAACGTGCACGCTTATTTCTCAGCCGTATTTTAAATCATTAATCACATAGGGGGAAAATGTATGAAAAAAAGAAAATGGTTTCAATTGTTGTTATTATCCATCATCGCCGTGTTTGTCCTGGCTGCTTGCGGCGGAGGCAGTGACGAAGCTAGTAATGAAGAAAGCGGCGAAAACGGAGGAAAGCTTGAAGAAATTAAGAAAAATGACAAAATTGTTTTTGGAGTTAAAAATGACACTCGACTTTTCGGCCTGAAAAATCCAAGTACAGGAGAAGTTGAGGGTTTTGACATTGATATCGCTAAAGCACTAGCAAAAGAAATTCTTGGTGATGAAAACAAGGCAGAATTCAAAGAAGTGACATCGAAAACAAGAATGCCTCTGCTGAATAACGGAGATATCGATGCAATCGTTGCCACAATGACGATTACAGATGAACGGAAAAAGGAAGTAGATTTCACGGATGTATATTTTGACGCCGGACAATCTCTATTAGTGAAAAAAGGAAGCAAAGTAAAAAGCATTGAAGATCTAAAAGGCGTTAAGGTGTTGGCAGTAAAAGGTTCTACTTCGGCTATAAACATTAGGGAAAAGGCACCGGAAGCACAGGTGCTTGAGTTTGAGAACTATTCTGAAGCGTTCAATGCATTGAAGACCGGACAGGGAGAAGCATTAACAACAGACGATGCCATTCTTTATGGAATGGCAGATGAAAACCCAGATTATGAGCTTGTCGGTGGAACTTTTACAGAAGAACCTTACGGAATTGCAGTGAAGAAAGGGAACCAAGATTTTGTCGATGAATTAAACAAAGCCTTAAAGGCATTAAAAGATTCAGGAAAGTATGATGAAATTAAAGATAAGTGGATCAAACAGCGTTAATAAACAGTTTTACTGGATTAGGATGGGCATTGAGCTCATCCTAATTATTCAGAGGAGTGGATGTCGTGCTTGATTTCACCATAGTGACAAATAATCTTGATATGTATCTTGAAGGATTCAAAAACACATTGACAGCCAGTTTGATTGCACTTGCCGGCAGTTTATTAATAGGGGTGTTGATTGCCGTCATGAGAATAGCCCCCTTCAAACCATTGAATTGGTTAGGCACTGCCTATGTTGAATTCATTCGGAATATTCCTTTATTGATCATTACTTTCTTTTTCTTTATTGGACTAAAGCTGAATGGACTGACAGCTGGAACACTGGCGCTTACTGTTTATACCTCTTCTTTTATCGCAGAAGCTGTAAGAGCAGGGATTTTATCTGTACCAAAAGGTCAGATGGAAGCCGCGCGTTCATCTGGACTTTCTTATGGGCAGGCGATGAGGATGATCATTCTGCCGCAGGCTGTTAAAATAGTTATTCCGCCGCTGGGAAATCAATTTATTAATTTAGTGAAAAACTCAGCGATCTTATCTGTAGTTGCTGGATTAGATCTGATGTATCAAGGCGACTTGATTTCTTCCAGAACATTTGTTGTTTTTGATGTGTACATTTTTGTGGCGGCATTTTATTTAATAATTACCATTCCTTTAAGTCTTGGCGTAGGGTATTTAGAAAAACGCCTGGCTAAGAGTAATTAAGGGGGTATGGACATGGATTTTATTAATGCTTACCAGCCGGATCATCTTCTATTTCTGTTGGATGGCCTCTGGGTAACGCTGAAAGTTGCTTTTTTCGCTATTATCCTCAGTTTCATTATCGGAGGGATTGTAGGGACTATAAGGTATGCAAAAGTTCCTGTGCTCTCACAGATTTTAGCAGTCTTAGTAGAGACGATCAGGAATCTGCCGCTCCTGTTAATCATTTTCTTTACATATTTCGCGTTGCCGGAGGTCCAAATCAAACTTGAACCGATACCAGCTGCAATAATTGCCTTAACAATTTTTGAATCGGCTATGCTGTCTGAAATTATACGAAGCGGTTTGAAGTCAATTGATAAAGGACAGATGGAGGCAGCGAGGTCTTCGGGCTTATCCTATATCCAAGCTCTTCGGTATATTATTATTCCCCAAGGAATCAGAAGAATGGTTCCCCCGATTGTCAGCCAATTCATTTCTTTGTTAAAAGATACATCACTGGCAGTTGTTATTTCTCTTCCAGAACTGACACACCATGGACAGATTATTTATGGACAAAGTGAAAAATATTTAATCCCTATTCTGTTGTTAGTAGCGATTATATATTTCATTATTAACTATAGTTTGTCTTTGGTCGCAAGAAGACTGGAAGTGAAGAATCCATAAGAATATGTTTTAATAAAACACTCTGGAAAAGACTGTAAACGTCTTACCAGTGTGTTTTTTTTTGAAGGAAGACTGGGGGGAATTAGGGAAGTTCATTGTAATGACCATCTTGGCCTGCAATTCGTTTTAGTTTTACATAGTTAAGGTAAAGAGGGAGATAATGAAGGTGAGTCAAAAGTAATAGAAATTCCTTTCTTTTCAAATATATCGTATAATTTAACAGCTTCCACTTTATATGAGCCTCGTAATAATGAAAAAGTTAAAATGATTTTTTCGTTAAGATGAACTTTCTTATTAACAATTTAAACTATAGAAAAATCCAATATTTACTGTCAGAAATAAGGAGATTTTCAATTAATAAATTGTTTAATTCATTTGAAAAATATTTTTAAAAGGATATTGCGTTCTTTATAACGAATATGTATATTTAAGGAAAGGATTAGGTAACAAGTCTTAGAAGGAGGGGCTTAGATGGATTATTATTTAGCTTCCGATGAAAAAAATAAAAAGCAAGCTAAATCATTGATTAGAAAATTAAAGTCTAAGGGCTTTAACTGCCTGAATGAAGTTTTTTATATAGATAACAGTGTATCTGATTCAGAAGAACAATCAGAAAAGGCCATTGAGAAAGCAGCGTTTATTTTAATCTATTTAACTGCCGGAAAAGGCAGCCTTCATGAAATAGGATACGCACTTTCGTTACAAAAGAAAATTATTCTGTATTCTCCGGAAAAAGAAAATTATCATATAGGAAAGAACTCGATATTTCGCAATATGCCTGAAGTCATGATAAGCAGCGGGACTTTTTATAAGCTGGTAAAGCAGCTTCGTACGATGGAATAGGATTTACATTTCATATTGATGACAATCTTTTCGGGAATATTAAATGGACTCACAAACCCCCAAAATAAAAAACTTTATTACCGAAAGGTTTAACACTACGAAAATAGGGGTAATAAAGTATTAAAAACTAGGGGAGGTTCTTGAAATGAGTCAAATAGATATTGATCAGCTTTTGCAATCCACGGAAGAAATAGCCGAAGAATCGATTCCTTATCTGTACCCAATAGATATCGATCAATTACTTGATAACACGAATGATTGGTGATTTTATTCATTTCATATATAAGTTGAAAAATAGGTAGCGCATACATATTTTGCCGATCAAGCAGGGGGAATGATCTGTCCCCTGCTTGTTTCTGCGTCCAACCTCTTAAAAGTGTCTTCCTTTAATAAAACCAAGAATAGCAAACATTCCGAGGCTGCCGGCAACAAAAATAACTTTGATAATCGTACTTAACAATTCATCGTACATATTTCATCCTCCTACCCTCGAAATCAGTACAGTTATTTACAGGTAAATTATAACATATATGGGAAGCGTATCATCATAAACATTGGTTAGAATCGAATCTTCTTCATTCTTTCCATTAAAATTGGAGAATATGCCATAACTTCAATCAATAAAAACACAGCCTGCTTCTTCTGGGCATAAAGTAAATTCTAGGGAGGTAAGGCGAACATATGGCAAATAAAGTAGAAGATTATCTTGAACAGGGTATTTACGGAAAAAAAGAAATTAATCCAAAAGAGAGAAGACTTTATTTAGGTACATTAAGGGAAAGGGTTATCGCGGCCGTGCATCAAAGTGAGATATTTAAAGGGCTGCTGCTGCAGGAAATACTGGCAGCGAAAAAAGAGTATCCAAGGTGTAAAATGCTGCTAAATGGAAATATTCCGTATCAATATTTAGGCAAATATATAAAGGCAGCTAATCAATATAATCTTCCGTATAAGATGGTTTTAAATAAAGATTATAATTCGGAATATGGTTTAATCTTAACCGGAGAAGAAGCTATTAACAAAGAAGAAATCCATATAAAGGTACCGGTTTCTGAACCAAAAGAAATAAATGAGAAAAAAAAGATTACATTCAGTATGGGATTGATGATAAAAAAAGTGCTGAGAAGGGCAGTAAAGTTATTTCGAAAATAAAGAGAGTGTATCCCGGAAAAGGGATACACTCTCAGCTGTTAAGTTCAGATTAGTTTTTCTTTTTTACACTGTTCACTTTCAATGCTTTGTCCGGCTGAATGTAAGCTCCGAAGTATAATCCTGCTACCAGAACAGCTCCTCCAACAGTATTACCTAAGAATACCGGTACAAAATTCGTGAAATACTCAGCCCATGTAGCTCCGCCTGCGAAAATAGCAGCAGGAATAATGAACATATTAGCAACAACGTGCTGGAAACCGATTGTTACAAACGCAGCAATCGGCAAGAAAAGGCTGATAATTTTTCCGGCTGCATCTTCTGCACTGTAAGAAATCCAAACACCTAATGCTACTAACCAGTTACAACCAACTGCAGAAATAAAGGTGGCCAAGAAATCTGCCTGTACTTTAGATTGAGCGGCAGCGACCGTTTTATCTAAGAACACATCTGTTTCAGTTAAGCCTAATACATGTCCAAAGAAATAGGCGACAAAGACGGCTCCAATAAAATTCGTAACAGTGATAAGTACCCAGTTTTTAAGTAACTGCATAAATCTAACTTTTTTTGCAAAAACACCCATTGTAACGGCCATCATGTTTCCAGTGAGCAATTCAGCTCCAGCTACAATAACAAGGATAAGTCCTAATGGAAATACCAGTCCGCCAATTAAATTGTTCAAGCTGCCCCATTCATGCGGCAGACCTGCCACTACACGAATATTAAAAAGATATCCTAATGCGATAAAAGCGCCTCCGAGAAATCCTAGGAACAGAACGCTTATTAATGGCATCGTCGCCTTCTTGACACCATTATTTACGGCAATAGTTGCCATTTGTTGTGGATTGTTAAAAGCCATGTTACTTCCCCCTATTTGTTTCGAATCGTCGTTATTACCAATACCCCCTGTACAGTAAGGCTAATCAGCCTGTCACTGCTATCAATCGACAACAACATTAAGTATTATGCCATTAGTTGTCGAATTTTGCTATAACAAAATAATTTTTTTTAGAAAAAGCTTTAAAGCCAAGGGGCTTTATCTAGACTAACCTAAATTAATGAGACACTATAAAACACCTTCGAAATGGTACACTTAAACAAAGTACTAATTCGGAGGTGTTTTTGCATGGGCAAAAATGTATATTCAAATGAAGTTAAGTGGGCAGTTGTGAAAGATAAAATGAGTGGTCAGTTTTCGAACCGTGAAATCATGGAGAAGTATGAGATTAAAAATGTATCTCAAATCAAAACGTGGATGAAATGGTATCGAGATAATCAGGTTCATCGATTTAATCAACCAATAGGAAAACAATATTCCTATGGTCATGGACCAGACAGTTCGAGTCCTGAAGAGAAAAAAGAACGTCAATTGAATCATTTAAAACAGGAAAATGAAATCTTAAAAAAGTATTTGGAGATCGAAAAGGAGTTGAAAAAGAAATCGTTCTCCAATTAGTTCAGAATTTACGAAAGAAATATACAGTATCAGCTATTTTATCAGCTTTAAATGTTCCTAGATCCACCTATTATCGCTGGGCAAATGCGCAACCAGTTGAGTTGTCTAAGGAAGAAGAAGCGATTATTTACCTTTGCGAAAAAACTAAATACCGATATGGTCATCGAAAAATCAAGGAGCTTTTAAAACGTGACTATCATATCAAATTGAACCGTAATACTGTTCAACGAATCATGCAGAAATATCACCTTCAATGTAAAGTAAAACAAAAGAGAAGGTGGAAATCTCAAGGAGAATCTGTCGTTGTCGCGCCAAACTTATTACAGCGAGAGTTTCACGCAAGCAAACCTAACCATAAGTGGGTAACAGATATTACCTACATTCAATATGGGCCAGACACTTTATATTTATCAACGATCATGGACTTGTTTAATAATCAAATTGTTGCCTATAAACTTTATACTCATCAACAAATTCCTTTGGTGATTGATACCTTGAATGAAGCACTAGAAAAGCGAGGAAACCCTAAAGGAGTCATCATCCATTCAGATCAAGGAAGTGTCTATTCTTCTTATGCTTATCAGAATCGGATTAAAGAAAAGAATTTAGTTGGTAGTATGTCACGCAGGGGAAACTGTTGGGACAACGCAGTGATTGAGTCTTTCCACTCCAACCTTAAATCAGAAGAATTTCAGTTTGTTAAATTCCATTCTTTGTCGCTAGAAGAAGTAAAGGAACGTGTGGATCAATTTATGAGTTATTATAACGAAGAGCGTATCCAAGAAAAATTAGGCTACCACACACCAATAGAGTTTGGTGATATGGCAGCCTAAGAAGGTGTTTTATTACTGTCTCAAATGAATAGGTCAGTCTAATCCTATTATTTCCTTTTTCGTCCTTTGGTTTAAACTCTAAAATTTATTATTTTCTTTTAATGTTTCCTAAAAGATCTTAATTATGATGTTGGATGTATAAATTTTTTGTTTCATTGAAAAAAGATAAGCGTTTATTTTTCTTTAACTGTACATAAAGTTAAGAAATTGGAAATATTGCGACCATTGACATGGACAGCCATCTATAATCGTCAGTGAGATTTATAAAGAGAGAAGAAGAACGAACCATAATCCAGAATAAGATAAAAAATCAGAAAATTTAGTAATTAACACTTGAACTTGCCTCCGTTTTGGGAGTAAAATGACGTAAGGCAGTAGAAATTATTTAGTTTTATTAAATTTTATCAACAAGGGGTCTTTGAAAATGAAGGAACAAGAAATGGAAATCACGCTAAGTACAACATTGAAAGAAAAACCAAAAGAAGATAAGCTGGAATTTGGTAAAACGTTTACCGATCATATGTTTATCATGGATTACACCCAGGGGCAAGGATGGCATGATCCAAGAATCGTTCCTTATCAGCCGCTCAAGCTTGAGCCATCGGCCATGATTTTTCATTATGGACAATCGGTTTTCGAAGGATTAAAAGCTTATTTAACCGAGGATGATGAAATTATTCTGTTCAGGCCTGAAAAAAACTTTGAACGTTTAAATAAGTCGAATGACAGGCTTTGCATTCCTCATGTGGATGTTGATTTTGCTCTTACAGCTTTAAAGAAGCTGATTCAAGTGGACAAAGAATGGGTGCCAAAGCTGGAAGGGACTTCTTTATATATTCGCCCTTTTATTATTGCAACTGAGCCCTATCTAGGGGTAGCCCCTGCAGGCCATTATCAGTTTATCATTATTATGTCACCTGTCGGTTCATACTATAAAGAGGGAATTCATCCTGTTAAAATTGCTGTTGAAACTCAATTTACAAGGGCAGTTCACGGAGGTACAGGGGAAGCAAAAACAGGCGGGAATTATGCTTCAAGCTTAAAGGCACAGGAAGTTTCAGAGAAAATGGGCTATTCGCAAGTATTATGGCTTGATGGTGTTGAAAAGAAGTATGTTGAAGAAGTGGGAAGCATGAACGTCTTCTTTAAAATTGATGGTGAAGTAATCACACCTGAACTAAATGGCAGTATCCTGTCTGGGATTACCAGAACATCGATTATTGAGCTTCTTAACCATTGGGGTTATCAGGTAACAGAACGAAAGATTTCGATGGAAGAAGTGTATAATGCTTATAAATCCGGTAAATTGGAAGAAGCTTTCGGGACTGGCACGGCTGCTGTAATTTCTCCGATTGGTGAGTTTCTTTGGAATGATGAAAAGATGGTTATCCAAAACGGTGAAACAGGACCCTTGTCCAGGAAACTTTATGATACATTGACAGCGATCCAAACGGGAAAACAAGAAGATCCTTTTAATTGGGTTACTAAAGTATCTGAAAAAGTTAGGGTTTAATAAAGTATTATAAAAGAGCACATATCTCAGATACAGGATCGTAAATATAATTACATTAAAAAAGCTCGTTAACTGACGAGCTTTTTTAGCTGTTATTCCAATCCTTTACTAGTAAGCTATACGTAACCAAGTCTTCGTAATGATCATATAACCATTGTCCTTCACGTTGGATTCCTTCTTTTACAAAACCCAATCTTTCGGGAATAGCTATACTCTTATGATTATTTATTGCGCATCGAATTTCCACTCTATTGATGTTCCATGTTCCAAAAAGGTAGCTTAATAAGGCAGATAAAGATCTTGTAATAATACCTTGCCCCTGAGCCTCTTCAGAAAGAAAATACCCAATGCTCGTTGAACGATGTTTCCAATCAATATAATGCAGTCCCACCATTCCAACTAATTTTCCATTCAATCTAATTCCTGCATCAAAACCATTGTTATCTGCATAATTTCTTATCCATATAGGGATAATGGGTTCAAAATCTTTTGCTGATTTTCTTTTATCCACCCATAATAGCCATTTTCTAAGATGTTCACGATTTGTATCAATTAGTTCGTATAATTCTTCCCTGTTGTACTGTTGCAATAAATCGATTGTTATTTCTTCATCTACCTTGAACGAAAACACTATCATCACTCCTTATCTAATTTCAAAATTATACCATAAGATTTTGGACATTTAATTATTGTTGAGATTATATCTTTTACATAAAAGCGAATAATGTAAATGGAGAAGTAAAATACACATCATGTGCAGCTTTATTTAAAAGTAGCTTATAATACAAGTAAATGGTTAAAAAAGGAGGAGTTTTCCACATGCAGACATATAAAAGCAGGGACGAAGTGAAAGAAGAAGAAAAGTGGAATCTAAAAGATATATACAACAGTATCGAGGAATGGGAACAAGATTTTAAGAAAATTGAAGAAATGACTGGAAGATTAAAGAAATACGAGGATCGAATTCATTCAGCTGAAAGCCTATATGCTTACCTGACACTTAGTGAAGAGACTGGATACATATATAATAAGCTTTATGTGTATACGATGCTTCAGTCAGATTTAGATACACGGGTGGCCGAATCACAGGCATTGCAGGACCGAGCAGGCCAATTAGGAAGAAAAATCAGCAATGCTACGTCATTTTTTATGCCTTTTCTGCTGAGCCTTGAAGAGAAAACACTGAAAAATTATATTGAAGAAGTTGAAGGCCTGAAATATTTTGAAGAGGATCTTTTTGATTCCTACCGATTCAAAAAACATGTATTGTCAAAAGAACAGGAAGCTGTTCTGGCTCAAATTGGCGAAGCGTTCTCTTCTCCTCAGAAGACCTTTGGAATGATTAATAATGCGGATATTAAGTTTGGGGAAATTACAGGGGAAGATGGAGAAAAAGTAGAGCTGACGAGAGGCTTGTATGCAAAATTGATGGAAGACAGCGACAGGAAAAAAAGAAAAGAAGCATATGAAGCCTATTATATGCCGTATATGCAGCAGAAAAATACCATTGCCTCCACTTTATCAGCTGCCATTCGTAATAATGTTAATTTATCTAAACTGCGCCGTTACCCTTCAGCGCTTGAAAAATCATTGTTCTCTGATCAAGTGCCTTTAGAAGTTTACAATAATTTAATTATGTCAACAAAAGAGAACATAGCTCCTTTGCATAAATATATGTCTATTCGAAAAAAAGTGATGAGGCTGGAGGAATTGCATCCGTACGATTTAAGTGTTCCTTTAGTGGAAGGGGCTAAAGAAGAAATCTCTTTTGAAGAGGGCTATGCTCTCATGCTGGAGGCCCTTCATCCTCTTGGGGAAGAATACATTTCTGTATTGGCTGATTTTAAGAAAAACAGATACCTTGATGTAAGAGAAACGCCCGGTAAACGTTCTGGTGCCTACAATATAGGGCTCTATGGGGTACATCCATTCATATTGCTTAATCATCGGGATGATTCAGACAGTGTATTTACCCTGGCACATGAATCGGGACATGGCATGCATTCTTACTTCAGTTCCAAATATCAGCCTCAAATCAGCGCCGGTTATTCCATCTTTGTGGCAGAGGTTGCTTCAACAGTAAATGAAATCTTATTGATTCGGCATTTACTTAAGGTTACAGAAAACGAAGAAAAGAAAAAGCATTTATTAAACCATTTTATTGACGGCTTTAAAGGCACTTTTTTTACCCAAGTCATGTTTTCAGAATTTGAAAAAAAGGTGCATGAACGGGCCGAAAGTGATCAGCCGCTGAACGCAGAAGTGTTTAATCAAATATATGAAACGATTTTTAGAACATATAATGGGGACGAAATTCTTTTCGGAGAAGAAGTAAAATATGGCTGGGCCAGAATCCCTCATTTTTATCGACCGTTTTATGTTTATAAATATGCGACAGGCTATGCTTCAGCCATTGTAATAGCAGATCAAATCCTTACGGGTGACCAACAGGCACTGGAAAATTATTTGACCTTCCTAAAAAGCGGAAGTTCAGAATATCCGCTGGAATTACTGAAGAAAACTGGAGTGGACTTAACGAAGCCAGAGCCGATTAAAAATGCCATGACTATTTTCAGCAGCTTAGTCGATGAGTTTGAATCCTTAATGGACAATTAAACTGTCACCTGTTTCCATTAGTCAAAAAAACGATTTGGTGGTATAGTATAGGCTTCAAAAAGATTGGGCTCAATCGAGATGATTGAGCCTTCTTTTTGTGTAATCCCATCTACCCGATGAAGAAAGCAAAAGGAAGATTTGATGAATACGACTGTTTCATTTATTAAAGATTGGATAAAAGCCCTCCATATAGAGATCGGGCATTTGAAAAAATATGGAAGTACTAAATATTTGCTCACCGATGGGATTCTCGTCTCATCAGGGGAACAGTATCAATATTATTTCACGACAGCGGGATCTGTTATGATTCCTATTGGTTCTTCGGTTCGTTTAGAATATGGCAGAAAGAAATTTGAAGGAAGAATTCTTTCATCTGAGAAAAAAAGTATCATTATTGCTGCTGATTCTTATATTGGTGATGAAATATCTGATGTCTTTTTATTTTATGATCCATGGGAATTGCTCGAACAATTAAGCAGCCGTTTAGATGAAGCGGCTAGAAGCAAACAGAAGAGAATAAGAATTAAAAGGTTGATGGATCCATCAATGCCCTCGAATTATCAAGAAAAGAAAGACGAAACCTCATTGCAGGAGCTTTATTTGCGTTCAAAGAATAATCCTGTAACGTTTGTGTGGGGGCCTCCAGGCACGGGAAAAACCCATACTTTAGCGAGAACAGCTGCTAATCATTATTTAAAAGGCAAAACGGTGCTGATTCTTTCACACAGTAACCAGGCTGTCGATGTATTGATGGGAGAACTGACCGCATTCATTAAACGAAAACAAATGTTTAAAGAAGGAGAGTTTCTGCGTTACGGAACCCAGACAGGCAACACTTTAAAAAATCATTCGGAAATTTTGGTAGACAGTTTATTATCCAAAGAAGATACAGGATTAATAAGAGAGAAAGAATTGCTGGCTAACGAAAAATGGGCTTTGAAAGGCGATCTCGAAGACTCTTTTAGCAATAGAGATATGGAAAAATTGATTGAGATTGAGAAAAAAATTGCAAAATTGAACGAAAAGATAAGAGGAAGAGAACTCCAGTTTTTGAAAGAGGCTAAGCTGGTCGGGACTACTTTGGCAAAAGCAGCAAGTGATGCTGCTGTTTATGGAAGAGATTTTGACCTTGTCATTCTGGATGAAGCGAGCATGGCGTATATTCCGCAAGTAGCATTTGCGGCCATTATGGGCAAAAGAATCATCGTATGCGGCGATTTTAAACAGCTGCCGCCTATAGCCTCTTCCCGAGACTCTCTTGTTAAGCAATGGTTAAAAGAAGATATTTTTCATTCTGCCGGTGTGGCCCGCAATCCTGAAAGAGAAGAAAAGCATCCTCACTTAATGATCTTGAAAGAGCAAAGAAGGATGCATCCAGAAATTTCAGCTTTCACAAATCATTTTATCTATCAGGATCTGGTGGGGGACCATCCGTCAGTTAAGGAGAGCCGAAAAAATATTATTGCCCAGCATCCATTTCCTGAATGGGCTTCCATTTTAGTAGATACTCGTAATGCAGGGCAATATTGCATGACAGAAAACAGTACACTTTCCCGCCAAAACCTTTGGCACTTGCTGTTATCTTTTCAGCTTATACATGAAGCATATACAGGAGGAGCCCGGTCAATTGGTTACGTGACTCCATATCGTGCACAGGCAAACTTGATGGATGCCCTCCTCAATGATTTAAGCCCGGAGGAAAAAGAGGCAGGAAGTATTATGGCTGCAACAGTGCATCGATTCCAGGGAAGCGAAAGGGAAATAATGATCTTCGATTCTGTTGACAGTTTCCCGCAAATCAGGGCCGGTATGCTATTAACGGGGAAAGACAGTGAAAGATTAATCAATGTGGCAGTCACAAGGACGAAAGGGAAATTCATTCATGTCGCAGACGGGACGTTTATAAAAAAACATATTTACAAAAGTAAAACGCTTAGACAGCTTTTCGATTTTCAGGAAAGTTCTAAACATTATGCAGAAACGAAAGATATTGGGAGCTGGATTACCCATCAGCATCCGCGCCTTCGCTGGTTTCATGCCAGGAAGGAAGAGTACGTATTTGCGGATATAAGCAAAGCAGAGAAAGAAATCATCATCGGAATGCCTGAATTGGCTACATTGCCAAAGACATGGATGACAGCACTAGAAACTCGTAAGGCAGGAGTGACTGTTACGCTTGTTTCTGGTAAAAAGCCTGACGGCTGGGCAGGAGATCAGTTTTATCTGTCCAATATTTCTTTTCCTTTTCTGATTTTAGATAGGAAAGTATTATGGCTGGGGCAGCCATTGGCAGCAAATCAGTGGGCGAAACCGCCATATATCACGGCAAGGCTTCATTCTGAAACGATTTCAGAATACTTATTTATGCAACTTCAAAACAACAACCAAAAGCAGCCTTGATAAGGCTGCTTTTGTATTTTATAAATAACCTCGCTAGAATATATAAAATTTCCTTCATCCGCTAACACAGCAAAATCATAGAATAGATACAGTTAAGCTAAATAAGAGACAATGACGAACCTATTTAGGTAATATGGAAGTGTTGTATAGATCAATCCTTAAAAAACAATACTGTTTATAATAGCAAAACGAAATGGGGGATTAAATTGAAACTTAGTATTTTAGACCAAGCGCCCATTTCAAGCGGTCAGTCAGCAAGGGATGCTCTTATGAGTACCGTCCAGCTTGCAAAAGAGGCCGAGAAACTTGGTTACCAACGCTTCTGGATAACGGAGCATCACAGTCTGAATGGTCTGGCGAGCTCAGTTCCTGATGTATTATTAGGATATATTGGCGCTGTGACGAAAAAGATCAGAATAGGTTCCGGCGCTGTATTGCTGCCGCATTATAAACCTTACCATGTGGCTGAAGCCTATAACACTCTTGCCACACTGTTTCCAGGCAGGGTAGACATTGGGATTGGGAGGGCGCCAGGAGGATCAGCCGAAGCTACGCAAGCACTTTCTGACCATTACCTTCAGCAAGTTTATAAATTGCCAGAGTTGATTAAAGAGCTTTTGGGCTTTCTGCATGGAGACTTTCCGGAAAATCACATATTCAAAAATGTGAAAGCATCGCCAATTCCAGACATTTCTCCAGAAGTTTGGCTGCTTGGTACAAGTGATAAAAGTGCCCGGCTTGCGGCAAAGTTAGGACTGTCTTATGCCTTTGGCCATTTTATGAGTGAGAAGAATGGAAAGGACTGCATGGAGACCTTTTATCAAGGACATCAATCAGGATATAGGCAAAAATCAAAATCACTAGTAACGGTTACCGTACTTTGTGCGCCAACTGAAAGAGAAGCGCTTGAAATCTCCTCAAGTATCAAAGCTTGGCAGTTACAGACTTCAGAAGGAGCAGGGGAGACGATTCCGTCCATTACTGAAGCAAAGAATTATCTGTCTGAAAAAAATGCGGACCGAAATGAAAATAAAATGCTTATAGGATCGCCTAAACAGGTTAAAGAGGGATTAATGAAAATTCAGGAAGAATTTCGTACAGAGGAAATCATGCTGAACACAATTGCTCACCGGCCTGAAGATCGTTTACAGTCGTTTCGGCTGATTGCCGAAGAGATTTTATAATCCGAGCAGATTAAGTGCATTTTTTTTACTTTTTCACTATCATTTACATGAGAATTAAGACTTGGATAATCCAATTAAATTGAAATAGAAAGAAGTGGTATTATGGGAGTAAATTCAAATAAAAAGCTTTCAGATATAAAATTCTCCGTTCTTGATTTGGCATATATAATTGATGGAGGGGACGCTTCCCAAGCGTTTAAGAACACGCTCGATTTAGCCCAGCATGTTGAAAACTGGGGCTAACACCGTTTTTGGGTGGCAGAACATCACAGTATGCCGGGAATTGCCAGTTCTGCAACGTCTGTAGTAATAGGATATGTGGCAGCAGGAACTGAAAAAATCAGGGTAGGTTCCGGAGGAATTATGCTTCCCAACCACGCTCCATTAGTAATTGCGGAGCAGTTTGGGTCCCTTGATGCCATGTATCCCGGAAGAATTGATCTTGGCCTGGGACGGGCGCCGGGAAGTGACCAGTTCACTGCAATGGCTCTGCGGAGAGACCCAAGGAATAATGGGCAGGATTTCCCGGAACAGCTGCAGCTGCTGAGAAATTATTTTAATCCGGATTCGAAGCATAACAGTGTAAGGGCCATTCCTGGAGAAGGACAGGAGATACCGATTTGGCTGCTGGGTTCCAGCGGATTCAGCGCCGCGCTGTCTGCGGAATTAGGATTGCCATTTTCTTTTGCCAGTCATTTTTCTCCGGAAAACACAGATGCTGCTCTTGCCAGGTACCGCAATTATTTCAAGCCCTCTGAAATATTGGATAAGCCTCATGTAATGGTGGGAATTAATATTTTTGCGGCGGATACGACAGAAGAAGCCCGAAAAATTGCGACCTCTCATCAGCAGCAATTTTTGAATCTTATACGCAATACACCTGGAATGCTGGCGCCGCCTGTTAACAGTATGGAAGGAATTTGGACAGAATATGAAAAATCTCTTGTGATGAAGCAATTAAAATCTTCTATCATCGGCAATCCAGAAGAAGTGAAAGAACAGCTGCAGACGTTTATTGATCAAACAGATGCAGATGAAGTGATCATTAATTCTGCAATTTACGATCATAAATCAAGATTGCGTTCCTATGAAATTGTGTCGGAAATCACTGACATGAAATCATAATAGTGCAGCAAAAGCCGAATTTCTATTAGAAATTCGGCTTTTGTATACCTTCTTAGTTCTGCAGCGGCTTAGCTTCTTTTTCTTCTGAGTGAGATTACTAAGGATACTAATCCTGCAAGCAGAGCTGCGATGGAAAGATAAAGGGAAATAGGATTGGAAGCATTTTTTTCTTCTTTCACATTCACTTGATCTGAAGCAGTATCAGCTGAGGTGTTTTCATGTCCATGATGGGAGTTTCCAGAAGCCGGATTTACAGTTGTGACAGAAGCAGGTGTTTCAGCATCCGGTGCTCCTACCCATTCAACCACACTGCCATCCTTATACGTTTGATATGCTTTCCAAACAATTTCCTTTGCCTCATCGTCAACCTTTCCCTGCATGTTAAACTGGCCGAATTCAGTAGGGGATAAGCCTTCGTCTTCTGCTGTCCATGTAACGCTTGTAATCTTATCAGTCTCATCTTTTTTAACTTCGTACGTCCAGCCGGCCTTAGGCTCAAAACGTGTTATGTTGACTTCATAAGGAAATTTCACTTCAACCTTAGTTGTTGGCAATTTTTCATTTTCGGATGGAACCCTGACTGTGAATACTTCATATTTTCCTTGTTCGGTTTCTTGCGGCTGCACAGTTACGTGAGCGCTGGCTGCGCCAGCGAAAAGAGTTATTGCTCCGAACATTGTGACAGCGGCTGTTAGTAATTTTTTCATGATTGGAATCTCCCATCTGCTTTGTAATTTATTAATAGGCTTTTTTCCTAAAACGCAGTTTTCCCTGCTTCTATATAAAGAGCCTTTAGTAAACTGTAAAATCTGTTTGGTAAACTTGTTCATTATCTTCTGAATCTAATATTCGAACCTCAGCTGTCCAACTTCCGGGAAAAGGAAGGTATTTGCCGTCCATCATATATTTGACCTGAGCGGATTGCTTCACTTCAGAGAAAGGTACTTGAATTGGAGCAAGATCTGGCTGGTCATTATTAATGAGGAACAGTTCAATCCTTTTAATCTCAACATCCTCTTTTTGTGAATGAGCTGTGACCATGAAATGATTGTCACCCGGCTCTTTTGGTAAAATGGAAGCAGTGAATTCGATTGAATTGTCTTTCGTATTCCAGTGCAGCGGTTCATTTTGCGGGAGGGGATTTAAGTGTGTGAAAACCCCGACAATCGCTAAAATGATAATCATCAGACTGAAATCAATTTTTAACAATCTGCTTAAAGAACTTTCCTTCTTCTTTTGTATGGTAAATCGTAAAATGCTGCCAGTGATTATGACAAATAGAACAACGAGAGTTTTGATGAAGAGCATAATTCCCCATTGTGTATGGAATATATAGCTAATCCGCGGCAGTAAAATTAATGTATAAACAATACCAGTAACCGTTAATATAAGAATACTGATTAGTGCAGCTTGTGAAAAAATAGGGAGGAACCGCTTGGCATGTTCTCTTTGCTTTTTCCAGTATAAGACGATATAAAACAGTCCGCCTGCCCAAATAGCTGCTGCGAGTAAATGAATGATATCCAATAAAATAGTAAAGATGGCCGGCTCAACTGCCATTGCATGACCGTTGATGCTTGTCACGGCAAGAACAAGGAAGGCCCATAAGCAGTCTATCCATTTAAAGCGAAATAAAATCAAAAAGCCAAGACATAATAAAAGCATGGAAAGAAGCCAAGATATGCCGATTGCAGTGTCGGTTAAAACGGACCAGATATCATGGGGATTCCAGCTGTTTAGCAATTCTGTGAATTGTAATATCCCCATACAAGCAGTTATGATCAATAAGCAAATTTGCATATAGCGGGATTTCCGTCGAAAGTCAATTTCCAATTCTCCCTGGACTGCCTTGTTTACACTTCCCCATATCATCCATCCAGATGTCAAAAGAAGACACATAAAATACAGAATTCTTACAGCATTATTGACTATATTAAAGAATGCGGAATGGGTATCTTTCTGGGATAAATGAAGTAAGCTCTCATGATTTCCCGCAGCTCCTTCTCCAATAGAAAAAACATAGGAACCTTTAACTGGATGACCATCGGCAGACAGGATACTGTAGGTTACGGCATAATTTCCTTCTGGAAGAGATGGAAGAGTTTGCTTTATGTATTTTTGGTCTTTGCTCATGATTGTTTTGTTCTGGCTTACGATGTCTCCATCTTCGTTTAAGACCTTAATCGAGTATAGTTCTTTTTCCAGTCTTTCATTAAAATAAAGAACAACCTCCTCAGGTGAAGCTTCCAATTGTGAATCAGAAGCAGGCGCTGCCTTTTCAAGTATTGCGTGTGCAAATGTTTCTTGAGGAACTGTCAGAATGAAAAAAAAGAGAGATATTATGAAAATAGCTAGCAGTTTTTTTCTATTCATGTTGACAGCAGCCTTTCTTTATTCTGGTTTGTCCTGTTATTTTTTCTAATGCTTCAGTATAGGTTACCGTACTTCCCCCAAAACCTCTGACAAACCCTTCCGCATGTTCCTTTTGATTGAAAGGAAGAAGCTGCGGCTGACAGCAGTTAAGGTCAACGGCTGTATCCATGACAAACCAAGCGTTCATAGCGCTCATGGCTGTGTTTGTGAAAAAATCACAGCATAATATTTCGAGGACCTCATCGCCCAGCATTTGACTGCGTATTAAACCGCAATGGGTACAGCAAGCTGTTTCTACTCTATTGTTGCTTAAGATCAGTCTGCAATATAATCGTTGATTGATGCTTCTGTGACAGACAACACATTCATTTATGGAACCTTTCATTTCTTGATTAGAAAGACTGATTCCCCCAAATGATTTTTCTATAAAACCGGATTCCACCAAAGGTTTTATATTCCTGTGTATTGTCATTTCCGACACCTTAAATATTTCACTTAACTCAGAAATCCTTAAAGTCTTTCTTTCCAAAATGAGTTTCTTGATTTGCTTTTGTCTTTCGCTTGCTAACACTTTATCACCGGCCTGTCTTAATTTCTAATGAAATCAAACAAATTCTAACGATTTAAAACAAAATCTAACACTACAAGTATAAAGCGCTGAATTTCTCACTGCAATAATGAAACATTAATTTCTGTGTCTGAAATATGAACAATTTCCCTTCTAGAGAAAAGAAGAGGGAAGAAAAACTTATCCTTATTTTACTCCGCATTCTCGATATAGTTGTTGAATCAGGTCTTCAGCCTTCATCTGCAAAAAATGAATGTTTTTTTGCTGCAGGACTTTAATTCTTTGAGCCGGTAATTGCGGACTGACGAGGTAGGATTGCTTCAGAACTTTTCCGAGTTTGCTATTCATCTTCTTCAATAAAAATTGAATATTAAGATCAGAAAAACTATAGCCAACAAATAAAATGGATTTTTTCATAACAATTTTCTCTAACTCTTTCCAGACGGGTTCGTACACCTTAGAAAGAAAGGTTTGGTAGTCTGATTTGGTGATTATTATGCTCTCAGGGAAGCGGATATCGCCATGTATTTTAAATAATTTAACCCGTTTGGTTTCTTGATCAATAAAGTCATGTCCGATAAGCGAAAGTATTTGATCCCCATAGGCTTTTTCAAATAATAAATCATAATTTGTACTGATAATGGTTCGGATTTGAGGAATTTTAGTTAATAGTTGATGATATTTCAGTGAACAGGGAGGCTTATTAATCATGCTGGAGAGGATATGCAAAAGAACATCCCGAGAGTTCATTTGAATAAATTTATCACAAAAATCAGGCAGCTGTGTAATTGTCTTCATCTCATTTTGTACTTCCGGACTGCATTCTTGCAGAAGTGCTTTTTTTATTGCATGGACTTCCGGCATTCCTGAATATAAGGAAAATCCTGATCCGGCCCATAGAACAAGTTCGTCTCTTTTTAATTGTTCCAGCAGCATCTTCATTGACATCGGTGTGACCTCCATTCATGATTGACTGCATGTTTTGCTTAAGACAGGTACCACAGATGTAAATACTTTTCCCAAAATGCAAAATAAAAAACGCATGACTGTCCTGTTAAAAAAGATTAAGATAAGGAAAAAGAAAAATCGGGAAGAAGCCAGTAAGTTAATGATAATAAAATTATGTTAACAAAAGGAGAGAACTGCTATCCATTCACATATCACCTTAGTATTCGATTTCCTTGATTCAGAAGGGAAGATGAAACAGAATGTATTTACAAATCCGCTGAAAATTATTCAAGCTTTTGAAATAAAGGATGTTTTGCCTGCCTTCCGAGAAGTTCAGGAAGAAATAAACAAAGGATTTTATGCAGCGGGTTTTATAGCATATGAGGCGTCTCCGGCTTTTAATTCATCATTAAAAGTTAAGGAAGGATATACCGGACCGCTATTATGGTTTGCCGTTTTCCATTCTCGTTCTGCAACCATTTGTTCAGCAGAGGACAGACCTTACCGAATAGGGGATTGGCTGCCGGATACGAAAGCAAATGAATACAAACAAGCTTTTGAAATGATCAAAGATGAAATTAAATTAGGAAATACATATCAAGTAAATTATACGTTCAGACTCAGATCAGAATTTTCAGGTGATGCTTTTGCTTTTTATAAACAATTAAAGCGATCCCAGCAAGCTGGTTATTCAGCTTATCTTGACATAGGAAAAATGAAGATTCTGTCTGCTTCACCGGAGCTTTTCTTTCGTTTAAAAGGGGACAAACTTATTACAAAACCTATGAAAGGAACCGTAAAAAGAGGAAAAACCGTTAAAGAAGACGAAAACTTTAACAAATGGCTGCAGCAATCTGCAAAAAATCAGGCTGAAAACGTGATGATTGTCGACTTGCTTCGAAATGATTTGAATTTAGCAGCCCAAAATGGATCGATTGCAGTAGATCAATTATTCGAGATTGAAAAATATCCAACTGTATGGCAAATGACCTCGACCATTCAGGCAAAAGTTGGCAACGGCACAAGTCTGATTGATATTTTCAAGGCTCTGTTCCCATGCGGCTCCATTACGGGCGCTCCCAAGATCAGCACATCTGAAATTATATCCCGTACCGAAAGGTCGCCAAGGGGCGTTTACTGCGGAGCGATTGGTTTTATAACACCAGATAATGAAGCAATATTTAATGTTCCAATCAGGACAGTCACAATAGATACGGCTGCAGGAGAAATGGAATACGGTACTGGCGGGGGTGTGACATGGGATTCCGAGCTGAAAGGTGAATATGATGAGGCCTTCTTAAAAGCGAAACTGCTCGGAGAATCGCATCCGGATTTTCAGCTGCTTGAATCCTTTAAACTGGAAAATGGCAAATACGAATGGTTTGAACATCATTTAATCAGGCTGCAAGAATCGGCTGATTACTTTGATTTTCCATATGATGGCCAAGAAATAAAAACAGCTCTAAAAGAATATGCAGATCATTATGGAAAAGGCATAGCGAAAGTCCGGCTTACTTTAGCACGCTGCGGATCTCTCACTATCTCTGATAGCCCGTTACTATTGGACGGCCGAAAGTATACGATTAAGTTAGCAGAAGAAGCTATTGATCAGGAAAATCCTTTTCTCTACCATAAAACAACCAATCGGAAAGTATATGAACAACTTAGAAAGGCTCATCCAGGATATGATGAAGTCTTGCTTTGGAACCAGCATGAAGAGCTTACGGAATTCACAAATGGAAATTTAGTAGTTAAGCTGAATGGTAAACTTTATACGCCCCCTGTTGAATCCGGCCTGCTTGCCGGGACATTTAGAAAAGAACTTCTAATAACCAAATCAATTGAGGAACGAAAAATATTGAAATCTGACTTACCATATATAGAGAAAATATGGTTTATTAACAGTGTGAGAGGCTGGGTAGAAGGGCAATTATGCGAATAAGGGAGCTGTTGTGATGAAGCAGGAAATCTCTGAACAAATTAGTGATTTGGTGAAGGATTCAATGCCTTTTGCGGAACTGGTTCGGATGGAAGAAACTTTTTGGCGCAATCCCAGTTATGAACCGAACTTAAGGGAAACTTCCGAAAAAGTCAAAGAAGCAGAAGCAAGATGGCGGAGATTTGTCCCTTATTTGAAAAAAGTGTATCCGGAAACAAAAGAAAGGGACGGCCGGATTGATTCTCCATTAATGGATATCCCTAAATATAAAAAATTTCTTCAAGGCGAACGAATGGAAGAAATGGGCTCTCTTTTTTTGAAATGTGACCACTTGCTTGCCATTTCCGGATCTATAAAGGCGAGGGGCGGAATCTATGAGGTTCTGAAACATGCAGAGTCTCTAGCTTTAAAAAATGGCCTCATCTCTGAAAATGACGATTATTCTATTTTCGCAAGTGATGAATCGAAATCATTTTTCTCTCAGTATTCAATAGCTGTCGGATCAACCGGAAATCTTGGCCTTAGTATTGGAATGATCGGGAAAGAATTAGGTTTTGATGTGACGGTCCATATGTCAAAAGAAGCTATGGAGTGGAAGAAAGAAAAACTCCGGTCTATTGGTGCCAATGTTAAGGAATATGAACAGGATTACGGTATAGCAGTTGAATCCGGGAGAAGCCAGGCTCTTTTAGATCCCATGTGTCATTTTATAGACGATGAGCAATCATTTGATTTATTTTACGGCTATGCTGCAGCTGCTGGCTATCTGAAAGAGCAGCTGCAGCAGAAAGGTATAATAGTGGATGAAGAACATCCTTTGTTTGTTTATTTGCCATGCGGGGTAGGCGGTGGACCGGGCGGTATCACCTTTGGACTTAAGCTGTTGTTTGGCAAGAATGTACATTGCTTTTTTGCTGAACCGACCCATTCACCGTGTATGCTGCTTGGCTTAATGACAGGCTTGAAAGAAAAAATTTCCGTTCAGGATATCGGTTTAGATAATAAAACAATGGCTGACGGTTTGGCGGTTGGCAGGCCTTCAAAGCTTGTATCAGAATATATGGAAAGACACCTGAGCGGCTGTTATACAATAAAAGACGAAAGACTTTTCAAATTGCTGCAGGCGCTTTTTTATTACGAGAATCATAAAGTTGAGCCATCCAGTGCAGCTGCTGCCTTTGGACCGGCTGTTTTACTGAACAGCGAGGAGGGGCAGAAGTATCTGGAAGAAAATCAGCTAAGCACAAAACTTAATAATGCTGCCCATATTATTTGGTCCACAGGCGGAAGCATGGTGCCTGATTCGATTATGAATGAATATTTAATCAAATAATGGATAAAGAATACTGGCTGCAGATTTCCCGGCTATTTGTCTGCAGCTCTATTGCTGACGGTTTCTATCTCCCATGCTTTCAATAACAATAAAAGCCCCTCTTTTAGTTCCTTTTCAGGAATTCCGGCTACTCCTAATACGATTTGAGGTGAATGATTTCTGTTTTTCTCAATGGTATAGACAGAAATCGGATAAACCTTTATACGGGAAGCGGCAGCCTTATTCACCAGTTCTTCTTCCTTCATGCCATTCAGCAGATTGAGGACGATATGAAGGCCGGACTGTCCTCCAATCACCCCAATTTTATCTTTATAAGGTTTCAATACATCCATTACTAGGTCCATTTTTCTTCTGTACACTTTTTTCATTCTGTTTAAGTGTTTTTCAAAGTCTCCCTGTCTCATAAAATTCGTTAAAGCGACTTGATCGATGCGAGAAACCGTAGAATGATAGAAAGAAAGTTTCTCCTGATAAGACTGCATTAAAGGCTGAGGAAGAATCATATAGCTAATCCGAATAGATGGCATCAGTGACTTTGAGAATGAACCTAAATAAATAACTTTTCCCCCGTGATCCATGCTTTGTAAGGAAGGAATGGTTTTTCCGCTGTAACGAAATTCACTGTCATAATCATCTTCAATGATATATCTATTTTCTGCTGAATAAGCCCAATTCAGCAATTTTTGTCTGCGATTGACTGAAAGAACTGTCCCATAAGGAAAATGGTGTGAAGGAGTTACATAAACGACATCGATACTTTTTCCCTGAATCTCTTCCACATCCACCCCTTCTTCGTCAACTTCAAGCGGGTGGACGATATTCCGATAACTTTTCAAGATTCGCAGCATTAGATGGTAGCCGGGATCTTCCACTCCATAAGCAATAGCTTCACTAAACAGTAACACCAGCTGCTGAAGAAGTATTTCAATTCCAGCGCCGATGATGATCTGGTCTGGCTGACAATGAACGCCGCGTGAGTGATAAAGATAATGAGCGATCTCCTGACGCAGTTCCAATTCTCCCTGATTGCTGCCAAGTAACAAAAGGGAGGACTGTTCCTTGTTAATCGCATTTTTTACATGCTTTCTCCATTTTTCAAAAGGGAAGCTTTCAGAATCTATATGACCTGGATGGAACTGGAAGAGAAATTCTTCCTGGTCGGTTTCGATGGAGCCTGCGTTAACCTTTTCTGAAGGAGAGTATTCCAAATCTTCTTGTTCAAGTACATAATAGCCTTTTCGCGGCAGGACATCGATGTAGCCTTCTGCGCATAACTGGGCATAAGCTGTCTCTACTGTATTCATGCTAATATCCAAAAACTCCGCAAGCTTTCTTTTGGAGGGAAGTTTTGCTCCGGTCTCAAGTTTTGCTTCCTGTATTTCTTTTTTTATATGTATATATAGCTGCTCATATAAGGGAATAGCAGCTGAACGATCCAGATGGCAAGCAAGCATATCCAATTTTAGTTCATCCTTTCAACTGACCTCATTATATTTTTAAAAACTGGCACTTTTAAACCAGTCACTTAATTTATATTATTGAATAAATCAAAAAATTGCAAATGGAGGGGTAAGGAAATGAGTAAATTATTAGGAACTGAAACAGTCAAAAGAGGTATGGCTCAAATGCAAAAAGGCGGCGTTATTATGGATGTCATCAATGCAGAACAAGCAAGGATAGCAGAGGCATCCGGTGCTGTTGCTGTCATGGCGTTGGAAAGGGTGCCGTCTGATATCAGAGCAGCTGGCGGAGTAGCCAGAATGGCTGATCCCAGAATTGTAGAAGAGGTAATGAATGCCGTAACAATACCAGTAATGGCAAAGGCCAGGATTGGGCATATTGTTGAAGCAAGAGTGCTTGAAGCCATGGGTGTAGATTATTTAGACGAAAGTGAAGTGCTGACTCCTGCTGATGAAGAATTTCATCTTTTAAAAAGTGAATTTACAGTCCCATTCGTATGCGGCTGCAGAGATTTAGGAGAAGCGGCACGGAGAATTGGAGAAGGTGCATCAATGCTTCGTACAAAAGGGGAGCCTGGAACTGGCAATGTTGTTGAAGCTGTTCGCCACATGCGCAAAGTCCAGTCTCAAATCCGCAAAGTCTCTGTTATGAGTGATGATGAATTAATGACTGAAGCAAAGAATCTTGGCGCTCCTTATGAAATCTTAAAAGAGATTAAAAGAGAAGGAAAATTGCCTGTTGTTAATTTTGCTGCTGGAGGCATCGCGACACCGGCAGACGCTGCGCTCATGATGGAATTAGGAGCAGACGGAGTATTCGTAGGTTCAGGTATTTTCAAATCAGATAATCCTGAAAAATTTGCATCTGCCATTGTTCAGGCCACAACATATTACACAGATTATGATTTAATCGGACGTTTGTCCAAGGAGCTGGGATCTGCGATGAAAGGAATCGATATTGCTAAAATTGATGCCTCAGAACGCATGCAGGAAAGAGGCTGGTAAACATGCTGAAAATCGGAGTTTTAAGTCTTCAAGGTGCTGTAACAGAGCATATGAAACAAATTAAGAAGCTGGGGGCATCTCCTATTGAAATCAAGCATGCCGAACAGCTCAATGAAATCGATGGTTTAATTTTGCCTGGCGGGGAAAGTACGACAGTTCGTAAATTAATGGACAGATATGGATTTATGGAACCAATCAGAAAGTTTGCGGATTCCGAAAAACCGATTTTTGGCACATGTGCCGGCATGGTGCTGCTTGCCAAAAATTTATCGGACAGTGAAGAGGGACATTTAAGCCTGATTGATATTACAGTAAAAAGGAATGCATTCGGAAGACAGAAGGAAAGCTTTGAAACTATGCTGAGTCTGAAAGGTATTAAAGAAAGCGTTCCTGCTGTTTTTATCAGGGCTCCTCTTGTTGAACATGCTTCTGATGAGGTAGAAATTCTGGCAGAATACGAGGGACAGATTGTAGCAGCAAAACAAGGAAATATCTTGGTAACCTCCTTTCATCCTGAGCTGACAGAAGATTATAAATTGCTGTCATTTTTCCTCGATATGATAAAAGAAAAAGAACTTTTTAAGGTAAAGTAATAAAAAACAGACATTTTTTAAGAAATCGATATTACTCAAAGTACTGTACCCGAATCGTTGACTGCAAATCAAATGATTGGGTGCAGTTTTTTTATGGAAACTAAGAGCCCCGGCAGCAGAAAACGGAAGAAAGGCAGAAGGGAATTCACGTAATAAGCGGTTTGAAGGCGCCATTGACCTGAAGTCAGATTTAAAGATAAGATGAACATATGAATTCAGTGAAGAACAGACAATAGAATGTATAAATTAGAACTGAATTAGATTGATTTTATCTAAAATATATATAAATTGTTAAGATATCAAACAATCAGTTAATACTTTATTTTTATAGAGTTACCGTGAATTCCCAAGTTTATCGCTGCCGTGTTCTTCCTAATACTAAATTCTATTGTTCCAGGCGGTTTATTCTAGTTTGAATACAAGGAGTGTAAAGAAATGAGCCAGTTTGTTATTTTATCCGGAAGTCCTTCCAAGCAATCAAGAATCGATCTTTTATTAAAACATTTTTCGTCCCTTTTAAAAAATGACGGACATTCTGTTATTTTTTATTCGGTGAATGATTTTTCTTCAGAGGATCTTTTTGGAGCAAAGTGGGACAGTGAGCATGTCATTCGTTTAGCTAAAGACTTTGCAGAATCGGATGGTGTCATAATTGGATCACCTGTATACAAAGCTTCCTATACAGGCGTTTTAAAGGCTCTTATGGATTTGCTGCCTGAAGGCGCACTGAAAAACAAGACAGTTCTCCCTGTTATGGTCGGCGGTACGCACCGACACTTATTAGCTATTGATTATTCTTTTAAACCTTTGATTGCTATTTTAAAAGGACAGCCGCTGCAGGGATTATATTTTGTTGACCAGGAAATTAACAGAGAGCTTCCGGAGAATCCTGTTACAGACCAGGCATTAATAGAAAGAATACAAGGTCAGATTAATGAATTGACTGAATCAGCAGAAATAAAGTAATCCTCATAGATATAATCTCACTTTAATAACCGCCAATGCTTATAAAACATATTGACATTGTCGGGATTTATGATAACATTTTAAATAATTGAACTTATCAAGAGTGACTGAGGGAATTGGCCCCACGATGTCCGGCAACCTGCCATTTTATGCAAGGTGCTACGTCCAACAAAATGTACTTCATTTTGGAAGATAAGGTAGAACTGATACCTCTAAAAATCTTTCCAAATTGGAAAGATTTTTATTTTTACATCAACATATCTGTAACAAAAACAGCTCCTGCTTAGTATGCTTCTAAAAAGAGTTCACTGAAAATTCATAGAAGCGGAAAGATCCTAAGTTAGAAGCCATCATAAGGCTTAGTCATAAGAGGGGGATTTAGATGACTGACTTAATTACTTTTGAGAATTTTGAGAAAAGCAAGCTGCCTGCTTTTCCGGAAGAGAGTGAAACAAAAGGGGCATTAGAAGTTCTTGAATGGGCAAACGCGCACTATCAAGATGAACTTGTCTATGCATGCAGCTTCGGAATAGAAGGGATTGTTCTGACGGATTTATTGGCAAAAGTAAATCCGCATGCAAAAATCGTATTTCTGGATACGGGTCTTCATTTTGAAGAAACCTACCAGCTCATTGAGAAAATTAAACAGAGATATCCAGGCCTGAATATTGAAATGAAAAAACCTGACATGTCATTAGAAGAGCAGGCTGCAGTGCATGGTGAGGAATTATGGGCTAAGGATCCCAATCTTTGCTGCTCAATCAGAAAGGTTACTCCGTTAAATGAGTCTCTGTCCGGAGCGACTGCCTGGCTATCCGGTTTGCGAAGAGAACAATCTGAAACAAGAGCATTAACAAATTACATCAATTTAGATGCAAAATTCAAATCTATCAAAATCTGCCCATTGATCCATTGGACATGGAAAGATGTGTGGAGATATGCACATAAGCAACAGCTGGATTACAATGTGCTGCATGACAACGGCTATCCAAGCATTGGGTGCCGGCCATGTACAGCTCAGGCCATTAACCCGGATGATCTTCGTTCAGGCAGATGGAAAGGTGCGCAGAAGACAGAATGCGGACTGCACTTATCTTAATTTACTTGTCATATGAGGAGGAAATGTAAATGTCATTAAGTATACCCCACGGTGGAAAATTGGTTAACAGATATAATCCGGAATTAGAAATTCAAAGTATTAATAAATCCATTGAATTGGATGAAATCTCACTGAGTGACCTTGAATTAATCGGAACAGGTGCTTACAGTCCGATTGAAGGGTTCTTAACAGAAGAAGATTATCGTTCAGTTGTTCAGAATATCAGACTGAAAGACGGGCATGTGTGGAGTATACCAATCACACTTCCAGTAAATGAAGAAAAAGCCAATGAACTTCAAAAGGGAGATCAGGTAAAGCTAAACTTTAGCGGAGTGACATATGGCACAATCGAAATTTCTGATATCTTCCGTCCAGACAAAAAGGAAGAAGCAAAGCTGGTCTATCGGACAGATGATACAGAGCATCCGGGCGTTAAAAAAATGATGGAGCGCGGAGATATCTATGTTGGCGGAAAAATCACTTTAACTAAACGTATTTCCCGCGATCAATTTGCTGAGTATTATTTAGATCCTTCCGAAACGCGTATATCATTTGAAGAAAAGGGCTGGAAGAAGGTTGTCGGCTTCCAAACAAGAAATCCTGTTCACCGAGCCCATGAGTATATTCAAAAAAGTGCACTGGAAATTGTGGATGGATTATTTTTAAACCCTCTTGTCGGGGCAACTAAGTCAGATGATATTTCTGCAGATGTCCGCATGAAGAGTTATAAAGTTCTTTTGAAAAACTATTATCCTCAAGACCGGGTATTTTTGGCTGTTTTCCCTGCAGCTATGCGCTATGCAGGGCCGCGTGAAGCTATTTTCCATGCAATGGTCAGAAAGAATTATGGCTGTACCCACTTTATTGTCGGCCGGGATCATGCTGGAGTTGGCAACTATTATGGCACATATGATGCCCAAAGAATTTTCGATCAATTTACTGCCGACGAATTAGGCATAACTTTGTTATTTTTTGAACATAGCTTTTATTGTGAAAAATGCGGCAATATGGCTTCAACGAAAACATGCCCGCACGGTAAAGAAGATCACGTGATTCTTTCTGGTACAAAGGTAAGGGAAATGCTTCGTAACGGGGAAGTTCCTCCTGCTACATTCAGCCGAAAAGAAGTCGTTGAAGTACTGATTGAAGGTATGAAAGAAACTCACGTTCATAATTAAGATCAAAAATATCTTTATGGAATAGGCTGGAGGGAACTGGAATGGAGAAAAGTACGAATATTGTCTGGCATGATGCCTCATTAACAAAAGAAGAAAGACAGCGCCAAAATGGTCATAAAAGCGCGGTCATCTGGTTTACGGGTCTTTCAGGTTCTGGGAAATCTACTATTGCAAATGCAGCTGCTAAAGAATTGTTCGATCAAAATATTCGCAATTTTGTTTTAGATGGCGATAACATTCGCCATGGTCTAAATAAAGACCTGGGTTTCTCAGAAGAAGACCGAACTGAGAATATCAGACGGATCGGGGAAGTATCCAAGCTGTTTGTTGACAGCGGCCAAATCGTTTTGACAGCTTTCATTTCTCCCTTCAGACAGGACAGAGAGATTGTCCGAGGGTTATTAGAAGAAGGAGAATTCATTGAAGTCTATGTAAAGTGCTCTCTTGATCAATGTGAAAAAAGAGACCCTAAAGGGCTGTATAAAAAGGCCAGAGAAGGAATTATTAAAGATTTTACTGGTATTTCTTCTCCTTATGAAGAACCGAATGCTCCTGAGTTAGTCATAGAAAGTGATAAATTTAATGTCGAGGAATGTGTCAAACAAATTATTGACTATTTAAAATCACAAAATATTATTTAAATACTGGTGTTAGACCAATCACAGCTTGACGCGGCTGCAATCACAGTATTTAATAGAAGAAAGTATTCTGTCATTTTAGAATCTTTCATGTATCGGCGGTACATAGAAAGAGGTGTCAGCGTTTAAATGAAATAGCTCTACAAGGGAAAGGCGGTTGCAGATGGCAAAAGTATATATCGTTGGAGCCGGACCCGGGGATCCAGATTTAATTACGGTAAAGGGAATGAAGTGCATTCAGGAAGCAGATGTCATTTTATATGACCGACTTGTTAATAAAGAATTGCTTAATTATGCAAAAGCGGGTGTGGAATTAATTAACTGTGGGAAATTGCCTGATTTTCATCTTCTTCAGCAAGAGACAATCAATCGTTTGCTTGTCAAATATGCAAAAAAAGGGTATACGGTCACTCGTTTAAAAGGAGGAGACCCGTTCGTTTTTGGGCGCGGCGGAGAAGAAGCGCAGATCCTTGCAGCCAATCAGGTTCCGTTTGAAGTGGTGCCGGGAATTACTGCCGGTATCGCAGCACCGGCCTATGCAGGAATTCCGGTTACCCATAGAGAATACAGTTCTTCTTTTGCTATCGTGACCGGCCATAATAAACATGGAAAAGAAGATACGATTAAGTGGGAAGCACTGGCAAAGGGAATTGATACTCTTGCCATATATATGGGGGTCAAAAATCTGCCTTATATTCGTCAGGAGCTTTTAAAATACGGGAAAAATCCAGAAACACCAGCCGCTCTTATTCACTGGGGCACTTTGAATGATCAAAGGACTGTCGTCAGCACGCTTGGCGGTTTAGTTGAAACGGCTGAAAAAGAAGGAATAAAAAATCCCTCAATGATTCTGATTGGCGATGTGGTCAGTTTAAGAGAAGATCTCAGCTGGTTTGAGCCTTTATATGCTGAACAGCTATTGGCACAGGAGAGCCTTTAAAATGGATGCTATTTTATATATTTGCCATGGAAGCCGCGTTCCTGAAGCCGTAAAGCAGGCAGAGGAATTCATAAACAGATGCAAACAAAGGGAAGAAGCCGCCATTCAGGAAACATGTTTTCTGGAATTGTCCCAGCCTACAATAGAAGAAGCATTCCAATCCTGCATCGAGCAGGGAGCGACAAGAATTTTTGCGCTTCCGATTCTTTTACTGACAGCTGCTCATGCGAAACATGACATTCCTGAAGAACTGACCCGTATTCATCAAAAGCACCCTAATATTGAGCTTTGCTATGGAAGGCCGATCGGAGTTCATCCTTTTATGGTGGATATTCTGACAGAGAAGATTCAGGAGAGTAAAGAAAAAATATCAGACGACAGTAAGATTCTGCTTGTTGGCAGAGGAAGCAGTGATCCTGATGTGAAAAGGGATCTGCGTGAAATCGGAGATTTGTTGGAAGACCGTCTTCAAGGAATCAAAGTGCAAGACTGCTATCTTACGGCTGCAGAGCCTTCCTTTGAAGCTGCGTTACAGCAGTCACAGTCGGAAAAGGAAGAAAAGATTTTTGTTCTTCCCTATTTACTTTTTACAGGCATCTTGATGAAATCAATGCAAAAGACGATTGATCAGTTTTCAAAATCGAGTGAAAAACAGTTTATTCTTTGTTCCTATTTAGGTTATCATCCTAAAATTGAATCAGTTCTTCACGATCGTCTCTCTGAATTGAACGGGGTGAGTGAGCGTGTATCCAATAACGCTTAAGATAGAAAATCGGGAATGCATCGTTGTTGGCGGCGGTAAAATCGCTTTTTATAAAACGAAGCCATTGGTTGAAGCGGGGGCTAATGTCACTGTGATTAGTCCTTTAATCTGTCCAGAACTGAAAGATCTGAATCAGACCGGCAGCGTACAGTTGGTCGAAAGGGAAGTGGAAGACCTTGATTATGACAATGCTTTTCTTGTTATAGCAGCAACCGATCAGCCTGAGATTAATCGGCGAATCTTTGACAGCCTGCATGAGCATCGGCTTGTGAATAGTGTCAGTGATCAGGAGCTTTCTAATTTTCATATTCCTGCGACTCTAAAACGCGGGAAGTTATCGATCAGTGTTTCCACGCAAGGAGCAAGCCCTTTGCTTGCAAAAAAAATCCGTAATGAGCTGAGCGAACAATTTGATGATTCCTATGAAGAGTATTTGGAATTTTTAATGGAGTCCAGAATGCTTATAAAGAAAATAGAAATAGGAAAACAGGAAAAAAGACTGCTTTTCCAAGAATCGCTTTTGCCCAAGTATAAAGATTCCTTGAAAGAGCGCAGCCGTTTTTTAGCCAGGCTTATAAAAAGAAAGTAACGAAACTAGTCAATTGTTATAAAAAGATACTGTACAAAACATCCAATTTCTCACAGAGAAATTGGATGTTTTGTGATTAGGCTGTATGTCACTTTAAGGGCTCTTTTTCCGAGAAGTAAGTGAAGCAGCAGTCTCTCGCCCCGCCTCAGCTGTTCCCTCAAGAGTCTTTTAATCCCATCAGTACATAAAACTTTAATTTTCTGAATAGCTAATAGGGTATGAAAGTCCTCAAGCCATTCGAAAACTCCAAAATTACAGTTTACTATATTATATTATTCACCTTTGCCTTCAAAATAAGTGCTGAAGAGAAGCAGTTAAGGCAATAGATAGATTATATTGTGAGGCGGTTCAGGTAAAGTCTTTTTCTGAAGCCGGCCTTCTTTTACGAAGTCCTCTAAAAAACGTTCAGCTACTTCCTTATCCATGCCTAAAAGATCGGCAGTCTTCACTGGGGAAATTGAAGTATATTTTGGTTTTTTTGTCGAAGAAATAATCATTTGCCGAACTCTTTGATAAAATGTTTCCTTCTCCATTTCCTGTTCCTCCTTCTATCCCATTTTTTTATTATCTGATTCGTTAAAAGGGTATCCAAAACTCGATAAAACTATGCATCCTGAGCAAACCTCACAAATTTTTTCGAAAGCAATGACTAATTCATATGCCGGAGTCATTAAGTTAAATCGTTTAAGCTATATCTTTTCATTAGGCTCTGTTAAAGTTAGTTGTTGAAAATTGATTTATAGGAACAAATGTTCTAAAATTAAGTTAACTATATTAGAGTTGGTGATGATTGTGAGAGCGACTGAAATTCTTAAAGCTATTCAAAAACTAAATCCAGCAGAGAAACATCGATTACGTGAATATTTAATCGATGCACTGACTGCATCAAGTTCGACTGGAACCGTTCTTCACGAAATATCTGAACGTAAAAATAAGAATGGTTATCAATGTCCAGACTGTGAATCGGAACATATTGTACGTTTCGGTAACTACACAACAATCGTTGATGGTGAAGAAGTTAAAAAGCAACGCTATCGCTGTAAGGCTTGTAAAAAAACATTTACCGACCTCACAAATACAGTGCTTTATCGAACTCGTCACCTTAACCAGTGGATTAAATTTGTTGAATGTATGATAGAAGGTTACTCTCTTCGTAAGTCTGCTGATTTAATTGGGAACATAACTCACGTCACACTATTTTATTGGAGACACAAACTATTGTCCTCATTAAAACAAATTGAAATATCAAAATTCGAAGGTATCGTTGAAATGGACGAGACCTATTTCCTGTATTCTGAAAAAGGACAAAGAAAAATTAAAGGTCGGAAACCTCGTAAGCGTGGAGGCTCTGCAAAGAAGCGAGGAATAAGTAAAGAACAAGTATGTGTATTGGTTGCGAGGGACAGAGATAAGACCACTTTTTCAGAGATTTTAGGAATGGGTAGAATAACGAAAAACCAATTAGACAAAGCTATTGGGCATAAACTTTCTAATAGAAACATATTATGCACAGATTCTTGGCGTGCATTCAAAACATATGCCGATGAAAAGGGTATGGATATATATCAATTCAAGTCCGATGGTAAAGTTCGTACAAAGGGACTTTATCACATTCAGAACGTTAATAATTACCACCGAAGACTTAAAGGGTGGATGCAACGTTTTAACGGAGTTGCCACAAAATATTTAAACAATTACCTCGCTTGGTTCCAAGTATTAGAAACCATTCAACATCAAAGAAATGAAGTCACGATGAAAGACTTGATTATTAGAGGGAATTTGATACAAAATATGGAAACATATGATACACTCAGATTAACTAAATTCGCCGTATAAATACTGATACTTATTCAACTAACGACGCAGAATAGTTGAATAAAATGATTGAATTTCTCATTAAATTTTTTTGAGGGAGGGATTATTTGAACATAAACATTGACTCACTCGTAACTTTCCTAATTATGTGGGGAACACCTACAATTATGATGCTTATAGCCTATCTGAAAATGAGTAAAGAGGATAAAAATGATGTGAAAAAAGATTTTAGTTCTGCACGTTTTATTTTCACTTTTGGTTTCTTGGCAACAGGTTATTTTCTTGCTTCTTTAGGAAATTTATTGACTTTAAACGTGCTGAGGTTACTGGGAATTCCCTTAATGATTATTGCGGGGATTATCATAGCGATGAATATATGGAAGAAAAACAAAGTAAGAAGTGTTTCTATACCTTTGCTTATTTTATTTCTAATAGTCATAATTATGAGGTAAAAATATTTTATGTTATCTGTTGTACTAACTATGGTCTTTCGTTGAAGAAGACATTATTAAAATCAGACCTTCCAATGTGCGGAGGTTCTGACTTTTTCATATAAACAACAATAACCTTTAACAGAGCCTTTCATTAAAAGCTGAATAGAAGTTTGTTTGTGAGTACACCCTATTGGTTATCCTATTACTGCCTATGATCATACCAACTGAATTAATTACTGGAACGAGGGAGGCAACATAAATGAAAGAGACTGCGTTTACTGTAGAAATTAACGGCCATGAATTTACGGCAGTTCCAGGACAGACAATCTTGGAAATAGCTCAATCGAATGATTCGTATATACCAAGTGTTTGTTATCATCCGAATCTTGGAACAATCCAAACGTGTGATACCTGTTTTGTAAATGCAAATGGCCAGATGGTCCGTGCATGTGCAACAAAGGCAGAACCCGGAATGAAAGTAGATACCCTTTCCAAACCGGTTAAAGATGCCCAATATGAAGCTATGTCAAGGATTTTAAAGAATCATGAACTATACTGCACCGTGTGTGATAACAATAACGGGAACTGCGTGGTTCATAACACGGCAGAGTATCTGGAAATAGAGCATCAGGCCTATGCTTTTGAAGCTAAGCCTTATCCGCAGGATCAAACTCATCCGTTTTATCGGTATGAGCCGGATCAATGCATTTTGTGTGGCAGATGTGTGGAAGCCTGTCAGGATCTTCAAGTAAACGAGACGCTGTCCATTGACTGGAGCCGTGAAGTGCCGCGTGTCATTTGGGATAATGATGTTCCAATTGACCAATCATCCTGTGTATCATGCGGACATTGTGTAACCGTCTGTCCATGTAATGCATTAATGGAAAAATCTATGTTAGGAGAAGCTGGATATATAACTTCCATTCCTCCTAAACTGTTGGAACCAATGATTGATTTGACGAAGGAAATAGAACCGGGATATAAAGAGATTTTTGTCATCTCAGAAGTGGAAGCTGCGATGAGGAAAGCGCGCATAAAACGGACAAAAACAGTCTGTACATACTGCGGGGTAGGATGCAGCTTTGAGGTTTGGACGAAAGATCGTCATATTTTAAAAATTGAACCTCAGGAACATTCTCCTGTTAACGGTATTTCCACTTGTGTCAAAGGTAAGTGGGGCTGGGATTTCGTTAACAGTGAAGAACGGCTTACAAAACCGCTCATTCGTAAAGGTGAAGAGTTTGAAGAAGCTACATGGGAAGAAGCATTAGAATTAATTGCTTCAAAGCTTACAGAAATAAAAGATACCCATGGTCCTGATTCCATTGGCTATATTGCTTCCTCCAAATGTACAAACGAGGAAAACTATCTTTTCCAAAAATTAGCCCGTGCTGTCATGGGAACCAATAATGTCGATAACTGTTCCCGTTACTGTCAATCTCCGGCTACAGCAGGTCTGCAGAGAACGGTCGGCATCGGAGGAGATTCTGGAACGATTAAAGATATTGAAGCGGCAGAACTGGTTATCACCATTGGTGCAAACCCGGCAGAATCCCATCCCGTACTTGCAACAAGAGTAAAGCGGGCGCATAAACTTCATGGGCAGAAACTGATTGTCGTTGATTTAAGGGAAAATGAACTGGCTGAACGCGCTGATTTGTTTATTCGGCCAAAACCAAGCACAGATATCATCTGGCTGTCTGCTGTTACAAAGTATATTTTGGACCAGGGCTGGGAGGACAAAGAATTTTTGATGTCCCGTGTGTCAGGGATGGAGGAATATAAAAAGTCCCTTGATAAATTTACGCTCGATTATGCTGAAAAGGCTACTGGCATGTCTAAAGAAGAGCTTATTCAATTAGCGACAATGATTCATGAAGCAAATTCTGTATGTGCTCTTTGGGCCATGGGAATTACTCAGCACAGCGGAGCAACCGATACGAGTGCGGCAATTTCCAATTTGCTTTTGATTACAGGGAATTATGGACGTACCGGCACGGGGGCTTATCCGCTTAGGGGCCATAACAATGTACAAGGAGCCTGTGATTTTGGAACAATGCCGGCATGGCTTCCTGGGTATCAGCCTATACAGGATGATGAAGCAAGAGCTCGATATGAAAAGGATTGGGGAGTAACACTGCCAGCAGAACCAGGATATGATAACCATCAAATGGTGGAAGGGATTAAGAATGGCCAATTAAAAGCCCTCTATTTATTTGGTGAAGATATGGCGATTGTTGACTCAAACATTAATTTCGTTGACAATCAATTGGAAAAACTGGATTTCTTTGTTGTTCAGGATGTATTTTTCAGCAAAACGGCCCAATTTGCAGACGTTATTTTGCCAGCTGCGCCAAGCCTAGAAAAGGATGGGACATTTACAAATACAGAGCGGAGAATTCAGCGCATATACCAAGTTTTTGAGCCTGTAGGAGAAAGCAAGCCCGATTGGATGATTTTCCAAGAGATCGCAAACCGGCTTGGAGCTGATTGGGATTATAAACATCCAGGAGAAATTATGGAAGAGGTAGCAAGATTAACTCCGATTTTTGCAGGAGTAAGCTATGACAGACTGGAAGGATTCAACAGTCAGGTATGGCCAGTTTCCAAAGACGGTGTTGATACACCGCTTCTATATAAAGAGAAGTTTGGTTTTCCTGATGGAAAAGCGAGACTGTCACCGGTTGATTGGACTGAACCAGTTCATGCGGGAGAAGAATTTGATCTTCATTTAAATAACGGCCGATTGCTTGAGCATTTTCATGAAGGAAACTTGACCTATCGTTCGAAAGGGATTTCTCATAAAGTTCCGCATCCTTGGCTCGAAGTATCGCCTGAGGTTGCTGAAGAAAGGGGAATAGAAGACGGGGCGTTAGTTCGGTTAACATCTCCTTATGGACAAGTTAAAGTAAGAGCGGTTGTGACAGACCGAGTCATCGGCAATGAACTGTATTTGACAATGAACTCGCGTGAAGACCATGAAATGGTTAATCGCCTGACCAGCAGCTATCATGACAAGATTACTCATACACCAAGCTATAAAGAAATGGAAGTTAAAATGGAAGTGCTTGAGGACAAAGGAGAATCGCCGCTGCCAAAAGTAAACCATCGATTTGGAAATCGGATGCCGCAGATCAGTGTCAGAGTCGAAGAAAAATGGCAGCGGGATGACTTTATCTCCATTCAGGATTTATTTCAATTAGGAGGTGAAGAATTTGGCGAAAGCAATCAAGCAAATTAATCGTATATTTCCTACAGAGGAAGAGCTGAAAGAGAAAACGATACATGAGATGCTGAGCACTTTAGCCGATAACAGGGATGCAATTACAACACTGATTGAAATTGTAAACCAATTGCAAGATGTCGGGGTATGGAAAGCAATCAATGGTTTTTTGGCAAACCGTCTCGATATCGGATCTATTGCTATCGAACAGCTCAATCAGCCTGCCATGCATAATACCATTAAAAATGGTATGAATGCGTTTAAATTCGTTGGTTCCATTCCGCCTGATCAACTTGCAGCTGTAATGGCCGGGGTAGGCCGCGGGCTTGAAAAGGCTTCATCAGGCATAAAGGAAAATGAAAAAACAAGCTTATGGAAACTGGGAAGCAGTATGCGCTCTCCAGAGGTCAGACAGTCTCTTGCAGTGATGACTCACTTTTTAGAAGGAATGGGAGAAGTTTTCATGGAGAGTAAAGAAAACGATCATCATAAGGAGGGGAATCCAACTGGAAAATAGAGTGATTAAGATCGCGAATATGACCAATGGACAAGATGCAGAAAAAGTTCATCAAACCCTTCAGTCAGTTTGGGGAGTACGGCAAGTAGACGTCAGTGTGCATAAGCAGGAAGCCAGTGTCAGTTTTAATGAAAATGCTGCATCATTTGAAGATTTTCTGCAGGCATTAAAAGAGACAGGATACAGTCCTGATTCACAATAAGAGGCAATTAAGTTTAAGGGAGGAAATAGAATGAAAATCTGTGAATTGTGCGGAATGGAAGAAGAAACCGAAAATAACGGAAAAACAGAAGCTGTACAGACGCGTATGCTGCATCTATGTGAGAATTGCAGAAATGACCGCAAGTTTGAAATGTTTATTGAAGACCAATTATAAAACAAAAAAAAGAGTAATTACAGGCCTCCAATTTATTGGATGGCCTGTTTTCATGAGGGAAAATCATGAAAAATGAATAAAAACCTTATTATGGAGAGATATCTGGAAAAGTCGTTCATTTCTTTATAAAATAAGTGTATGTGTAAACAATGAGAAAGCAAAAGAGGTGCAATATGAAAGGAATTCCAGATCATATCACATATAATCTTGATATACTTTTTGTTGGATTTAATCCGAGTATTCGTTCGGGAGAGACCGGTCATCATTATGCCAATCCAAATAATCGATTTTGGAAAATTTTATATGAGTCAGGTTTAACGCCGAGAAAGTATGAAGCTTCTGAAGATTTTTCGCTTCTTGATTTAGGTTATGGGTTTACCAATATCGTGGAAAGGCCGACAAAAGGAGCTGAGGACATTACACTGGAAGAATATCAAGAAGGCAGGGAAATCTTAAAAGCTAAAATTGAAAAATATAAACCAAAGATTGTTTGTTTTGTCGGTAAAGGGGTGTACCAGCAATACAGTAAGAAAAGGAAGACTGAATGGGGAATTCAATCAGAAGAAATTGTTCCGGGAACGGCTGATTTTGTCGCTCCCTCTTCTAGCGGGCTGGTTCGGATGAAATTAGAAGAGATCATTGACATCTATAAACAGTTAAAACAGCGGATTACAGATTAAAGCATGACTGAGACATCATGCGGGGAGGCGGGCCTATAATGGAACAAAGCAGAGAGCTTTCTGGAAATCAGCCTTATACAGATGAGAAAGATACGTTTTGGTCAGGTGCCAAAGATTGTGTTCCTACCCTGTTGGGCTATTTAAGCATAGGGTTTGCAGCAGGGGTGGTAGAAAAAACGTCAGGATTAACAATGCTCGAAATCGCTTTAATGTCGCTATTGCTTTATGCCGGTTCTGGACAATTCATTGCAGCAGGGATGATTGCAGCGAGTCATCCGGTCTCAGCTATTATTTTTACTATATTTTTTGTCAACAGCAGACATTTCCTGTTAAGTGCGGCCATTTCTCCTTATTTCAAAGGACAGTCGTTCAGGAAAAATCTTTTAACTGGTGCATTGCTGACAGATGAAACCTTTGGTGTCAGCATTCACCATGCAAGACAAAGGAAATACCTAAATTTCAAGTGGATGCTGGGTTTGAATGTTACCGCTTATCTAAATTGGTTTCTGGCTACATTGGCTGGTGGCTTTTTTGGAAATTGGATTCCAGAACCCGAAAAGTACGGACTCGACTTTGCTTTGCCGGCCATGTTTATCGGTCTGCTTATTTTGCAAATCATGAGCGGAAAAGAATACTTTATTAATATATTGGTGGCTGTTTGTGCTGTATTGACCGTTATTCTCTCAAGTATGATGTTTTCTGGAGAAGCAGGGGTTATTTTAGCAACACTTGCAGCTTCAACGTTAGGGATGGTGCTGGAAAAATGGAAGTAAGTTTATATGTATTGTCAGTCATTGCCGGGACTGCTATTGTTACCGTGATACCAAGAGTGCTGCCTCTGGTGCTTTTAAGTCAGCTGCAAATTCCAGAATGGGGAATCAATTGGCTGAAGCACGTCCCTGTAGCTGTTCTGGCTGCTTTGCTTGCTCAAGAACTTGTGATAGAGGATTCTAAAATAAATGTGAGCACTCATTCTTTAGAGCTGCTGGCCGCAGTTCCGGCTTTATTAGTTGCTTTATATACAAGAAGCTTGTTGGGCACTGTTCTGGCAGGCGTCGGTTCATTATTTCTCTTAAGGTTTTTTATATAAAAAGAGATTATGCTCCATGATAAGTTGAAAAGGGAAGGATTCAGCTTCAGGTTTATTCCTTCCTTTTGTCCTGCCATTCCCTTTCTTATCTCTTCTCTTGCTTAAATACTCCGTAAAAAGAGTCCAGAATGATAAATAGTTATAGGCATATTTCGACGGAATCCTGCGAAATAATTTACCTGAGTTTAGCAGATTCATTATCAATTCTGTATTTATCACATATTATGCAATATAGGATTCCTTAAAACACAAAGCTATATGAAAGCGCTTTAAATTACTTTTGGCCGACATTAGACTATCTGGCGAACAGTTACGGAGGTGTAATCGAATGGAGTTTAAACATGCCATTCGTGTTCTTGACAGTATGCGCCTGCCTAATGGGGCATACACAGCAAGTTTATCGAACGATTACAATTATGTATGGATTAGAGATGTTGTTTATACAGTTCTGCCCTTTCTGACGGATTGTTCAGATCGTTATGAGCGGGCGTATCATGCACTATTAGATATGTTTCGCCGTTATGAATGGAAGCTGGATATTCATACGGTGAGAAAACCAACCTATCTTTTCGAATATATTCATTCCAGATATTCCCGTGATTTAGAAGAAATCCATACTGAATGGGGCCATGCCCAAAATGATGCTGTTGGCGCCTTTTTGTGGGGAATAGGAGAAGGCTGCAAAGTTGGGAAGAAAATGATAAGAGATGCACAAGATCTCGGCATTATTCAGAAGCTCGTCAACTATCTGCAATGCCTACATTATTGGGAAGCGCCAGATAATGGAATGTGGGAAGAAAATATGGAAATACACGCCTCAAGTATAGGCGCCTGTGTAGCAGGTCTGAATGCAGTGAAAATGTTAGTTCATGTACCAGAAGAGCTAATAAGAAAAGGGGAAGAAACACTGCATTTTTTACTACCTCGGGAAAGTGAAACAAAAGAGACTGACCTTTCTCTATTATCGCTGATATACCCATTTCGCATTGCAGACAAAAAAACAGCCTTGAAAATTCTCGAGAATGTAACAGGGAAACTGGAACGGAAACATGGAGTAATCCGCTATAAGGGGGATCTGTATTATAACGAAGGCAGTGAAGCTGAATGGTGCTTTGGATTCCCATGGTTAGGTTTATGTTTTTTAGAAGTGGCGATGGTGGATAAAGCATTAGAGTATGAAGCCAAAACCTTGAAAATTTTGCCGAATAATTGGGAAATACCTGAACTGTATATAGGCGGAAAAGAAACGCCAAATGGCAATACCCCGCTTGCCTGGTCCGTATCATTAGCCTATTTATACCTGAGCAGGATAGTTCAAGAGAAAAAAGAACTAGTCACGTGAGATTTCCCGACACAAATTTCGACAAAACTTCCGAATCATGTCGGGAGTTTTTTTGTTTGTAACGGTTTTTACTGGTTTCGAAAAATACGAATTCGGGTATTTTATTTTTAGAAATACAATTAAGAAATGCAGGAGTATTGCAGGTTCTGGAAGAATATAATAAATATCCGGGAAGGACTGATACTTTCTAAATAACTTGGCTGAGGTAATGGGGGGATTTTGTTGAATAAGATTATAGAGAGTAAGAAGGATTATTACCCCAGTGATTTTGAAAGGTATTTATTCCATGAAGGCACTCTCCAGGAAGGGTATAAGCTATTTGGGTCACATTTTCTAACATACAATGGTGAGGAAGGAGTTAGATTTGTTGTTTGGGCACCCAATGCCAGAAGTGTATCTGTTGTCGGCGATTTCAATCATTGGGACGGGAAAGAGCATTCAATGGATCAGATTGAGAATTCAGGCATCTGGGTGTTGTTTATAAAAGGCCTTGAAGAAGGACAGTTATATAAGTACGAAATACATACACCCGGAAAAGAAAAAATTCTCAAAGCAGATCCATATGCTTTTTATTCAGAAATAAGGCCAAACACTGCTTCTGTTGTAAAACGATTGGAAGGCTATGAATGGAAAGATAAAAAGTGGATGGCAGCGAGAAATAAAATGGATATATATCATAAACCGATGTCGATCTATGAAGTTCATTTAGGAACATGGAGACAAAAGGATAATGGAGATTTTTTCACTTACAGGGAATTGGCAGATGAACTAAGCGATTATGTAGCAGATCAAGGATTTACACACGTGGAAATCATGCCGGTAATGGAACATCCATTTGATAAATCCTGGGGCTATCAAATCACAGGATATTATTCGGTATCAAGCAAGTATGGGACCCCAGAAGATTTTATGTACCTCGTTGATCTTTTTCACCAAAAGGGGATAGGAGTCATACTGGATTGGGTTCCGGCACATTTTTGCAAGGACGCACATGGCTTAGCGAAATTTGATGGAACTCCGTTATATGAACCGGTTGATCCAGTTAAGGCGGAGCGGCCAGTTTGGGGCACTTTCAATTTTGATTATGCTAAACCGGAAGTCGTTAGTTTCCTGGTATCCAACGTGATGTTTTGGATGGATGTTTACCATATAGACGGAATGAGGGTGGATGCGGTTTCCTCCATGGTTTACCTGAACCACGATAATCCATTGCCAGTTCCTTTAAAAAATGAATATGGCGGAGAAGAAAATCTTGATGCCATTCGTTTCTTAAAACAATTAAATGAAGCGGTATTTCACAAATATCCCAAGGCATTAATGATGGCAGAAGAAGCAACTGAGATGCCGCTTATAACTGCTCCGACTGATAAGGGAGGCCTTGGCTTTAATTATAAATGGAACATGGGCTGGACGAACGATATCCTGCGTTATATGAAATTGGAAGTATGGGAAAGACCGAAGCACCATAATCTCCTGACTTTTTCTTTCTTTTATGCTTTTTCAGAGAATTTTATTCTTCCTTTCTCCCATGATGAGGTCGTTCACGGGAAACGTTCTCTGTTGAATAAAATGCCAGGTGATTATTGGCAGAAATTCGCAAATCTTCGGCTCCTTTATGGGTATTTTATGACCCACCCAGGGAAGAAACTATTATTTATGGGCAGTGAATTTGGACAATTCATTGAATGGAAGGACGAAGAACAGCTTGACTGGCTTCTTCTTGAATATGAATCGCACAGGCAGCTGGCAGGCTATTTCAAAAGTCTTCAGAAATTATACAAAGAAACTTCTTGTCTGTGGAGACTGGATCATTCTCCGGAAGGATTCGAATGGATTGATCCCAATAACAAGGATCAAAGCTTGCTTGTTTTCATGAGAAAGGGAAAGAGAAAAGGAGATTATTGCATTATTGTATGTAATTTTTCCAGCCGTTCATTTGAGAACCACAAAATAGGCGTTCCGTCACTTGGAAAATATATAGAAATTTTCAACAGCGATGATAAGGAATTTGGAGGATCCGGAAAATGTAACAAAGAGCCGGTTCCGGTATTAAAAAAGCCCTTTCATAATCAGCGTTACAGTATGGAAATAACCGTACCTCCATTAGGCATCAGTATTTTTCAAAAACAAACTAAAAATAGAAAAGGGAGAGTGCTTAAATAATGGCATCAAAAAAATGGATAGCAATGTTATTAGCTGGCGGTCAAGGTTCAAGGCTGGGAGAACTTACAAGCGCACTTGCAAAACCTGCAGTGCCTTTTGGCGGAAAATACCGGATTATCGATTTTCCTTTAAGTAACTGCACCCATTCCGGAATAGATACTGTAGGAGTGTTAACTCAATATCAGCCCCATCTCCTAAATGATTATGTCGGGAACGGAAAGGTATGGGATTTGGACTCAGACAGCGGCGGTGTTTCAGTACTTCCGCCTTATAAAGGAAAAGACGGAGGAGAATGGTATAAGGGGACAGCTAATGCTGTTTATCAAAATATTCAATATATTGATAGGTATGACCCAGAATATGTGGTTGTATTATCAGGTGACCATATCTACAAAATGGATTATTCGAAAATGCTGGATTACCATGTTCGAAAAGGAGCACAGGCCACAATTGCTGTTATCCAGGTGCCTTGGCATGAAGCCAGCCGATTTGGATTAATGAATACAAATGAAGAGGGACGGATTACGGAATTTGAAGAGAAACCGGAATTCCCTAAAAGTAATTTAGCATCCATGGGCGTTTATCTATTTAATTGGAAAACATTAAAGAACTATCTCATCCAGGATGAGAAAGACAGCCAATCAGAAAATGATTTTGGGAAAAATATTATTCCAATGATGCTGGAAGACCGAAAAAAGATTTTTGCTTACCGTTTTGAAGATTATTGGAAAGATGTAGGAACGGTCGAAAGCCTTTGGGAAGCTCATATGGATTTATTAAAAGATGAACCCGCTTTTAAATTGGATGATCCGTCTTGGAAAATTTATGCCCGTAATGCAAACCATCCGCCTCATTTCATCGCTCCGGAGGCAGATGTAAAGCAATCTCTTTTGAATGAAGGCTGCATGATTTATGGAAAAGTTGACTGCTCTGTCCTGTCTTACAATGTGAAAGTAGGCAAAAATTCAACGATTAAAGATTCGGTCATCATGCCTAATGTCAAAATTGGCGATAATGTTCATATTGAAAGAGCCATCATAGCGAGTGATTGTGTCATTGAAGATGGAGCGGCAGTCGGATCTTCCAACCCGCAGAGTGAAATTACCCTGATTGGTGAAAATACTTTAGTATCACCCGACAGTAAGAAAAAGATTACTTTCAATTAAGGTAGAAGGGATGAATGTCATGGAAAATGTAATTGGCGTTATCAATTTAATCAATGAAGCGCAGTATCTAAAAGAATTAACGGCACATCGAAATCTAGCTTCTGTCCCATTTGGCGGAAGATATAGATTAGTAGATTTCACGATGTCGAATTTCATTAATGCGAATGTAGATAAGGTAGCGGTTTTCCCAAAAGAAAAATTTCTATCTGTTATGGATCACTTAGGATCAGGAAAGGAATGGAACCTGGATCGCCGGAAAGGCGGTCTGTATATCCTGCCGCCAATCCATCCTGATGAGACAGTAACCGGTGATATGAAACAATTTTATGACCACCTAAATTTCTTCGAAAGAGCTGATGGAGAAATGGTCATTATTGCGCCAGGCCACCATGTTTGCAAGATGGACTTTAATGAAATTATTGATTTTCACCAAAAAAACCATGCTGATATTACAGTAGTGTACAAGGATTTTGAGGGCGGGGAAGTTGAAAAGCCTTATTATCATAAACTGCAAGTAGATGAAGATCATAATATTACGGATGTCAGTTTCTTTAATATACCGAGAAATGGCGACCATGTATGCTTAGAAACATTTATTATAAGTAAAGAGCTGCTGATCAGTCTGATCAAAAAGTGTGTGGAAAACGGCGAATACGAATTTTTGAAGGATGCTTTAAAAGCCAATCTGCATCGTTTGAATGTAAAGGGATACTCTTTTACTGGCAGCATGCCGTTTATCCATTCCATTGAGACCTTCCATGCCAGCAACATGCAATTCTTAAATGCAGACATCCTAGAAGCCTTTTTCAACGACAGCTGGAGGGTATTTACTAAGGTTAAACACGAGCCGCCTACAAAATATGCGCAGTGTTCAAATGTAACAAATTCATTGATAGCTAATGGATGCGATATCGAGGGAACAGTGGAGAACAGCATCCTGTTCCGCGGCGTAAAAGTAAAAAAAGGTGCAGTCGTCCGAAACAGTATTATTATGCAAAGAGGCGAAGTAGAAGAGGGCTGTATCGTAGAAAATGTCATAACAGATAAAGAAGCCAAAATATCCAAAGAATCCATTGTAAGAGGAAGCAAGAACCCATTAGTCATAAAAAAGACAGAAGTCGTTTGAGGAGGCGCCTTTCATGAACGTGTTATTTGCTGCATCAGAGTGTGCACCATTCATTAAGACAGGAGGGCTGGGGGACGTGATAGGCGCCCTGCCCAAAGCCCTTCAGAAACAAGGAATTAACATAAGTGTCATTCTGCCGAAATTCGGTGACCTTCCGTTTCGCTATAAAGAGGAAATGGAGTACATAACTAGTATTGAAGTGCCCGTTGGCTGGCGCAGACAATTTTGCGGTATTGAAAAGCTGGTTGCTGATGGGATCACTTATTACTTTTTGGACAATGAATATTATTTTAAAAGGCATGGCAGTTATGGATTTTATGATGATGGCGAAAGGTTTGCTTTCTTCTCAAGAGGTGTATTAGAAGCACTGCCGATTCTGAAAGACAAACCAGATATTATCCATTGTCATGATTGGCAGACTGGTCCTGTCAGTGTCCTATTGAAAAGCCATTATCGCAGCCATCCATTTTATAAAGATATTAAAACGGTTTTCACCATTCATAATTTAAAATATCAAGGTGTGTTCTCGAAAAATGTGCTGTCTGAACTGCTTGATCTTAGTGACCTTTACTTCCATATGGATGGTTTAGAGTTTTATGGAAGTGTGAGCTATATGAAGGCAGGTTTAGCGTTCTCAGATAAACTGACAACCGTCAGTCCATCGTATGCAGAAGAAATACAGACACCCTATTACGGGGAAAATTTGGATGGTTTCTTAAAGAAAAGAAGCCACGAATTTTCCGGAATTGTCAATGGAGTAGATTATGATGAGTATAACCCTTCGATTGATTCGCATCTCTTTGAAACGTATGAAGATTATGAAGGGAAAATGGTAAATAAGCGAAAGCTGCAAGAGTCTTTAAACCTGCCGGTAAATGATGAAATACCAGTCATTTCAATGGTGACCCGGCTTGTCGACCAAAAGGGGATGGATTTGGTTCTTCGTGTTTTTCATGAAATCATGAGCCAAAAAGTTCAATTTGTTCTTCTGGGTACAGGAGATGAGAGATTTGAACAGGCATTAAGAGAATTAGCACAGCAATACCCTGAACAAGTATCAGTCAATATTTTCTTTGATGAAGGACTTGCCAGGAAGATTTATGCTGGTTCAGACCTTTTTCTAATGCCATCCCAGTTTGAACCTTGCGGAATCGGACAATTGATTGCGATGAGGTATGGAACCCTGCCGATAGTAAGAGAAACAGGCGGATTAAGAGATACAGTTATCCCATATAATCAATTTACTGGAGAAGGAAATGGGTTTAGTTTTGCCAATTACAACGCGCATGAAATGCTGTATATTATTGAACAGGCTGTAGCATTATACCGTTTCCAGCCTATGAAATGGAAAGAGCTTGTCAGCCATGCGATGGCCGAGGACTATAGTTGGGCCGCCTCTTCACAAAAGTATATTGAGTTATATGAAAGCTTGAAATGAATTCGTGGAAACGTCCGGACTGCAGGTTAATCCTCCTGCAGTCCTTTTTCATATTTCAGCTGTCTTAATAGAAGAACCAACTAACTATTCTCCCAACATAGAGTCATCAAAGACGCACGCACGTTTTCTGCTGTGTTCCTTTTGGGTATATAGTTTTATATACAGAAAAAATAGGTTGGAGATTATATTATGAAGAAACGGCACTTAGATATCTTTTTTTTGTTTATTGTTTTGGTTTCAGTTTACGGTGTATTTTTTACGGATTATAGTCTGCGGACGAAGTGGTTTTTTATTGGGCTTTATTCTTTAATTATGTTGGTTACAATTTTTTCTTTAATCCTTGAAAATCGTTCTTCAGATAATACCTTAATCTGGATTTATGTTCTTCTTTTTCTTCCGGTTATCGGGTATGTGTTCTATCTTTATTCAGGGCAGCTCTACTTAAAAGGACATCTATTTATGTCCAAAAGAAAAAAAGACAGAAAGATCTGGATGGACCTTGTCAATGAAGCAACTGAACCAGAATTAACTTGTCTGAATGATCATCAAAAGAGTTTTGCCAAATTTGCTGATAATGCTGCTTTGCCAACAATCAGTACATCAACTAAAACGAAAATACTCAAAAATGGAAGTGAAACATTTACTGATATTATTAGCCATTTGAAGCAGGCAAAGAAATTTATCCATATTGAATTCTATATATTTCGAAATGACAGGATTGGAAGAACAATCATTGATATATTGATTGAAAAGGCTTCAGAAGGAGTTGAAGTCCTTTTTATATATGATGCAGCGGGAAGTTTTGGATTTAGCCGGTCAGATATAAATAGAATGCGGAAAGCAGGAGTAAAAGTCCATCCATTCTCCCCTTTGAAATTTGGGTTTTTTAACCAGAAATTCAATTTCCGGAACCATCGGAAAATTATTATTATTGATGGGGAAGTAGGATATGTCGGTGGATTAAATGTCGGCGACGAATACTTGGGGAAAAATAAATCGATTGGTTTTTGGCGCGACACCCATATGCGATTAGAAGGGGAAGGGGTTTATTTATTGCATACCGTTTTTCTATTAGATTGGGAATATGTCAGCGGGGAAAATATGCTTGATCACCGCCCAAGGAAAAGAAAGTATGACAATGAGAGGGATGGAGCTGTTCAGATAGTGGCAAGCGGGCCAGATACACAGCAGGGAATCATGAGTGATTTTTATTATGAGCTTATTTCCTGTGCTTCAAAGTCGATATGGATTGCGACTCCTTATTTTGTCCCCAATGAACCGATAAAATCAGCATTAAAGCATGCGGCTTTGAAAGGACTCGACGTTAAAATCATGCTTCCAGAAGTAAATGACGGTTTTTTTACTCATTATGCCAGTAAGTCTTATTTTACTGAGCTGCTCAGGGCAGGCGTACAAATCTACTCTTATAAAAAAGGATTTCTTCATCAGAAAGTCATTATTATAGATGAAGATACGGCTTCACTTGGTACAGCAAATATGGATTTACGCAGTTTTCATCTAAATTTTGAAGTAAATGTGTTCATGATGGGCTGCAAGTCTATTTCTGATTTAGTCCGGCATTATAGAGAAGATATGAAGGTAAGTGAAAAAGTGATATGGGAAAGCTACCAAAAGAGGGCTTTTCCGGTGCGTATAAAAGAATCCCTTGCACGGCTTTTTTCCGGTGTTTTATAAATACGGCATTCTAATAGGAATCTATCTAGTTTTATATTATAGTTGTATGGTGAATGTTATCATATGATGTGAAAGAGAAGGAGTTATTATGAAATTAGTTTCTTGGAATGTAAATGGATTAAGAGCGTGTGTAAAGAAGGGATTTATCGATTATTTTCAAGAAGTGAATGCCGATATTTTTTGCCTTCAGGAAACGAAATTACAAGAAGGGCAAATCGCTCTTGAGTTAGACGGTTATCATCAATATTGGAACTATGCTGAAAAAAAAGGATACTCCGGGACAGCCGTTTTTACAAAAAGGAAACCGTTGTCTGTGAAGTATGGAGTCGGAGAACAAGAAGATGAATATGAAGGACGGATCATTACATTAGAATTTGAGGAATTCTATCTAGTAAATGTCTATACGCCAAATGCAAAAAGAGATTTATCAAGATTAGAATATCGGCTGAAGTGGGAAGACGAAATCCGGCTTCACTTAATACAGCTGGATCAGAAAAAACCAGTGATCTATTGCGGAGATTTAAATGTGGCCCATCAGGAGATTGATTTAAAAAATGCTAAAACGAATCATGGCAATTCAGGGTTTACTCAGGAAGAGAGAGGGAAAATGACCAGCTTGCTTGATTCTGGTTTCATTGATTCCTTTCGCTACCTGTATCCTGACAGAGAAGGCATGTATTCTTGGTGGTCTTATATGAGCAAGGTAAGAGAGAGGAATATTGGCTGGAGAATTGACTATTTTATTGTATCTTCAAGGCTTGCAGAACAGATTGAAAATGCAGATATTCATTGCAATAGATTAGGGAGCGACCATTGTCCAGTTTTTTTAGAAGTATCCCTTTAATAAAAAGTTTAGAGCCGGTTTAAGAGGGCATAATGACATGTATGAAGAAGGAGGAGACAGCAATATGAAATCTTTTATTGTCAGTTTTCATCAAGAAGACCATGTAGACAGTATGCAGGTACAGAAGCTGGATTATACAGAATTTGAAAAGGCTGTTTCTGGAGGCATCCGCCAATTGTTTGACTTAGATACTAATATTGGCTATTTTGCTTTCTTGGATGCAGAGGATGAGGATGGTGATCTTTCTTATATGGTTGTGCAATATGAGGAAACCAACGAAGACCCAAGCGGTTACTATTCTTTTGCCAAAGATGACTTTTATGAATTCATGGCCCTCTATCTGCAGGGAATTAACGAGGAGGAAGATTCAGAAGAATACGGGCCAATCCATCATTTGGCGCATCTGCTGCATCATATTTTGGAAGAAGGCGGAACAGAAACAACATAAAGGCTATTGTTGACGGCAAGTATGCCTGGAACGGAAACAATCATAAAAAAACAACTTTCTGTGAGAAAGTTGTTTTTTTGTCTCAGCCTCTTTCTATTCAGGCCTTATGTTTATGTTTTGGTTTATTTTTTAGGCGATCCAGTAAAAATCCGCCTTTGAAGAAGCGAGGTTCATAAGAAATAATAAAGGCTTTTGGTTCAAATTTTTCAACGGTAGCAATTAACTCTTGTTCTCTGTTTCTTTTTGTCAGAATTTCGATTCGATAGCGGTTGCTGTCTCTTCCTTCACCGACATAAAGGGTTACGCCAAAACCATTATTCCTTAATGTATCCACAAGTTCATTGTTTTTTGTCTGAGTATTGACAGTGACGTTAATATAACCAATGGCTAATTTCTGTTCTATTTTAGTTCCGAAGATAATACCAATTCCGAAGCCTACAGCATAGACTATCATGGCTGCTAAGCTTTGGTCGCCCCCAAATACCAATGAGAGACCGAATACATAAATTAACATTTCAACGATACCGAGAATGGAAGCAAGAACGGTGATATTTTTAACTAAAAAAATCGTTCGCAGCGTATAAATTGGTACATATACAAGCTGTAATAATAAGATGAGCAGTATTTCTTTCAAGTCAGCACCCCGCTATTTCTAGAAGCTACCTCCATAATATAATCCAGTGGAAACAGAACTTCAATAGATAATTTTATGGATATCTATGTTTTTCATAGTGTAACCTCTGATACTTTTGGAATGCAAAAAAATAAAGCCAGAACTGACTGGCTTTACGAAGGGTTAATCATGGTTAGAAAAAGAATCATTATTTAAGGTGTTTTTCAGGAAGGATTCAAATTGCTGAGATTGATCATACGTAAAGGTTGGACGAAGCAGCTGGCGGGCAATACCTGTACTGAGGACAGTTATGAATTTCATATCCGGAATAGAGTACCCGGCAGGCACAGAAGCATAAAAAATATTCCAGATCAAAGGGTCATACCATACCTGGGGTGTATCTACCTGAAAGGAAAACATTGAATCATACATATTTTTGCCTAGGCTCAATGAATTCCACTCGGAGTTTAACGGAACTGTACCATCCGGAAGAATTTCTTCATCTTCGGATTCAGATATATCGGATTTTAGCTTGCTGTATTCTTTTTCTAGTGTTTCCTGCTTCATCTTTAATTTCTGATTCTCCATATTCAGCTGTTCAATTAAGACTTTCAATTTTTCCGTTTCTTCGTCGCTCTTTACGCTCCCTTTTTTTCTGGACTTTCCTCTCTGAATTTCGTCATGGTTAGATTCTTTGGCAGGTGTATTCTGACTTTTGAGAAAAGCAATGGCATTTTCCAAGGTATCTTTTTGTTTTGGCTGTGAGGATCTTCTAGAAGTCTTATTGTCACTGATTAAATAATCAAATGTTGATTTCATCGTTCTGCCAGCATTAGAAACCGGCTTATTAAGTTTTTTTGCGGGATTCAATTTATTGGACCCGAGTAAACGATTCAGCTGTTTATTCAATTCCCGTTGCTTTCTGTTCAATGATAATTCCTCCTGACGGCCTTTTTATAGATATCGAGTAAACTGCCCATCATTTTTTGTAAAGACCATTTCTCTGCGGCCAACCGGATGCTGTTTTTTTTCAATTGGTTCCTAAGGCCTTCATTTTCAAGCATTAATTTAAGGCTCTGATAAAGAGGCTGACTTTCCCCCGCTGGAACTATTAAACCATTCTTCCCGTGATCCACCATTTCAGGAATGCCTCCTGCATTCGTAGAAATTATCGGTTTAGAAGAGAGCTGTGCTTCCATGATGGAAAACGGCAGATTATCTTGGAGGCTCGGCAAAACAAATATATCAGATTGATTTAAAAGAGTCGGAACATCTTCACGGTTTCCTAAAAACGTTATATCACTCGAGAGATTCGCTTGACTCACCTGCTGTTCCAATGTCTGGCGCAGCGGCCCATCGCCAATGATCCAGCAATGCCAGTCGCTTCGTTCTTGTTTCAGCTTAGCCAAGGCATCAATCAAATATTTATGGCCTTTAACAGGAACAAGACGGGCGGGACATATGATCACCTTTTTTCCCGCAGGGCGTTCTAAATTAGGGTATTTGTCTATCTTTTGTCTGAAGCTCTCTATGTCTAAACCATAAGGAATTACGGTCAGATGATTGGAGGGAATCTTAAATTCATTCGTCAATAGGTTTTTAAGCCAATGACTTGGCAAGATAGTAGCGTCACTCGAGGTTGCTCCGTAATATTCCTCTGCTGATACATAATCCCATTTAAGTCCTTCTTTCTCTTTAATATCTCCTGCAACAATTAATTCTGTAGCCAGACAGCCATGGATGGTGGCAATTAAAGGTGTTTCCTTGGGTTTAACACGCCAGAGGGCTCTTGTGGATATAATGTCATGAGTATGGATCAAATCATATTTTGCCAGTCCAAACACAGAAGCGGCTGCCTCAAAACTGTACCTTTCAATATCTCTCCAATAAATCCACGGATCAACTTGTGAAAGATTCTTATTATAATAGGCGAGCACCTTTTCATATATAGGGTCTTTTACCTTTGATTTATCTAGAAAACGTCCGTTATTTGGCATGTAATATTTCTTCATATCCGGGTGGTGGGCAAGAATGTCCACTTCATGTCCGAGCCGTTCCAGCTCTTTCTTCAGGCTGAATACATGGAGTGACACTCCTCCCACATGCGGAAGATACCAATAAGTTGCCAAGAGTATTCTCATTCAATTCTTCCTCTCTTATCAAAAGTCCATATATCCTATGTCCCTGGCCGGTGTTTGTTGAGGGTCATTTATCACGGTTTCCGTAAGGCATAAGAAGAGTGAGGGGCAGGGATAAATGCCTTTTTCCTTACTACAAGGCGTTTATACGGGGGCAAATACCACTCAGGGACATAGCATGCTTATATATTTGTACAAGGAGGAACAGTTGTGGACGAGAATGCCTTTTATAAAATAGCCGTGATCGGATTAGGGTATGTCGGTCTTCCTCTATCCAACATGTTTTTGGAAAAAGGCCACACAGTATACGGAATAGATTTAGACAGCACCAAAGTACAAAGCCTCTTAAACGGCAAAAGCTACTTATCCGATTTCTCAGAAGAAGACATAAAAAAGATGTTCGAGAAAGGAAATTTTCATCCGGGCAATTCATTTGACCGAGTCAGTGAAGCAGATGCAGTAATCATATGTGTTCCTACACCGCTTGATGAGAATGCTGATCCAGACTTAAAGTATGTAAAGTCGGCCATTAAATATTGTTTGCCTTTCTTGCAAAAAGGCCAGCTTATCGTTCTGGAAAGCTCCACTTATCCAGGAACGACTGAAGAAGAAATAGTGCCGATGATTGAAGATGCAGGATTTGCGGTTGGTCAGGATATTTTCACCGCTTATTCGCCGGAAAGAATCAACCCAGGAGATGAGCTTGCTATCAGAACGATTCCTAAAGTAGTGGGGGGAGTCACAGAAAGCTGTACGAAAATGGCGAAAAGCATATATGAATCTATTTTCGACAGAGTAGTAGTTGTTTCTTCTCCGAAAGTTGCAGAACTTACAAAGATTTTAGAAAACTACCAGCGTTTTATCAATATTTCCATCATGAATGAACTTTTGATGCTATGTGATGAAATGGATATTGATCTCTGGGAAGTTATTGATGCAGCAGCTACCAAGCCTTATGGCTTCACTTCTTACTACCCTGGGCCTGGAATTGGCGGACATTGTATTCCAGTTGATCCTTTATACCTTTTATGGAAAGCCGGTAAATATGGGATTGATTTAGAATTCATCAGCCATGCCCATAAAATCAATCATCAAATGCCAGCCTTTATACTTCATAAACTTCAAAAAAATCTTCAAAAACCTCTTAATGAAATGAATGTCCTGGCCATTGGCGCGACATACAAAAAAGATGTAAATGATCTCAGGGAGTCGACAGCTATCATGGTGATGCAAGAACTTCAAAAGGCTGGCACTTCACTCGACTTTCATGATCCATTTATCAGTACCATTATGCTTGGAAAGGACAGTCTGAGCAGTGTGGACCTCATGAAAATCAATTTAAAAGAATATGATTGCGTCCTTTTGCTCACAGATCATACAAATCTTGTAGACGTCAAGTCGAATTTTACACTTTTTGCTCATTTCCTTTTTACACTTCGGCTGAAAATATGCTTTTCCGATTTCTCATACGATGACTTTCCTCATCTTCTCTACCGTGAATGACTTCCACACGATGAAGTAATCTATCCAAAATTGCCGTCATAATGCCTTGATCCCCAATTAAATTGCCCCATTCATCCGGACTTTTATTTGAGGTCAGAATAATCGAACTTCGTTCGTATAAATGGTTAATTAAATGGAAGAATAGGTTCGCCTCTCTCTGATCCATCGCCATATACATCAAATCATCGATAATTACTAGGTCAGAACTTCTGATCCGTTTAAGTTGTACCTTTGATTTGTTCAGATATTCTTCCGTTTTTAAGAGTTGAATAAGTTCACCCATCGTGACGAAGTAAACATGGAATCCTCTGTGAACGGCTTCGAGCCCCAATCCAACTGCGATATACGTTTTACCAATACCGGGTGGGCCTAATAGTATTAAGTTGTACTGCTGCTCTAGCCAACTTAACTCTCTAAGTTGGGTTAACTGACGGGCAGTCAGAACGTTTTGGTCTTTTAGTTCAAATTCATCTAATGACTTCACGAAAGGGAAACGTGCCCATTTCATTCTTTTTTCTAGACTTTTCGCTTCACGTTTTGCTAATTCATACCGCGTAATAGACTCCAAAAACTCCAAGTATGTCCATGAAGCTTTTTCGGCTTCGCGAAGAAGCTGTGGTAGCTCCTCCGCGGTTTCTGCTAATCGTAACTGACGAAATTGATCCTGCAGTTCATTCACTGTTTTATGCATTATGCTCGCCCCCCTAAAATGCTAGTATACGTATTTAGGGATCGAGTAGAAGCCTTGATACTAGAATGTTTTGCTGGCTTGGCAGAAAGGGATTCTATCTCCTGTACTGGCTGTTGATTTGATGTATACAGGTGATGTGCAATGTCACGAAAATCGTTGGCACTAACCAATTTTTCTGTCATACACTTGGTCATAACCGAGTCAATAAACGCTGGATATTTTTGAACCACCTGCTGAATGATTGCGAACTGATCCCGTCGATATCTTGGGTATTCTTTACTGATCTTATCAAAATATGCAGCTGCCTGTTTCTGATCTTCAAAAGAGGAAATCAAAAGTTGTTTAAACTCTTCAATTCCTTTTGATCGATCACGTGTATGATTGCGATTTTGAATTAGCTTTCCTTTCTCTACACTGATGTCATGCTCGGCGATGATTTCACCTTCTGCTTGTTTTCGAATCACGAGCGTCTGTTGTTCTCTACCTTTAACTTCAATCAAAACAAGATTTTCAGAATTTGTTTGATAAGTCCCAAGTGGAACGGAATAACGGTTTGACTTATAACGGATTGTGTTGTCCTTACTTACACTTCTTGTTATACTTTGATTATTGGTACTTTCATATGAAAGTAATGAAGAGACTGGCTGTAAGTGTTGCTTTTCGAGGAGAAACACTTCTGCTGGTCTTTTTTTCGTTGTTTGATGAACCTGATGGTTCCCAGTTCGCTGGAGCCATTGTAATGCCCGATGATTCCAATCCCCTATGTCGCTAAACACTCGACTGTCTGCGAAATTACCTTTTATGTACTTCACCACATTTTCAATCATGCCCTTAGATTCCGGGTCAGCTCTTCTGCATAGGTGAATTTTAAACTTACGTTCATTCACATAACTTTGAAACTCAGCTGTTAAAAGCAGCTGGCCTGCATTCTCGCTGACTGTGATTAGATGATCCTGATCATATACGATTTCTTCGGTGCGTCCTCCATAAAATTGAAAAGCATTTTCATGACACCGGATTGCGTCTCTAGTAGTGAAAGGACGTGTCTGCCACTCCATGTATTTGTACCTTGAATGAGCCATGACAAACGCAATGAAGTACAGCTTAATCTCTTTGTTGTCAGTAGTCTTCTGCTTTGTTTCACCCCAATCTACCTGAAGTTGTTTGCCCATCGGTTGTTCGGGAACAGCTTCGTATTGACGAACAATTACTTTCTTCTCAATCTGATAAATTTCCCTGACTTCTTTTACATAAGATCTCACCGTACTTCCCCCGACTATCAGATCGGGGTATCTTTCAAGGAGCCAATCATGAATTTGTGCACCGCTCAGGTGCGGGTATTCTTCTAACCAAGCAAGTATCCAGTCTTTATGGCTATCTAATTTCTTTTGCCTCCCATGTGGGCGTTCAGTGTAAGCTTTTGCTTCCTCCAATGTCATATCTAAATATTTATAGACAGTTGGCCTTGAAATCTTAAGCTCCTTGGCTATTTGTGCTACTTTAAATTTCCGTTTGTGTAATTCCTGAATCTTTACATACAACACTAATTTCTCCTCCAAAATCCTAACCTCCAGTAAAATAACATCACAAACTATTTTACTAAAGTTTTAGGGTGATAGAGCAAAAGTGTAAAATCTAATCAAGCGAAAACTGTCAACTTTATTCTAGCGTTTACAAATCTGCCATATGAATATATCGCCAAAGAGTCTTCTCTGGTCATTGATACAAGAAATGCGATGAAAGGCTTGAAGGGATTTAATAATATTGTACGTATTTAGGGGGAACAACATGAAAGTTCTAGTAACAGGCGGTGCAGGCTTTATCGGTTCACATCTGGCAGAGTCTTTATTGCAAAAAGGACATCAAGTCATTGTTCTCGATGATTTTTCAACCGGAAAGCATGGATTTCTTAACCAGCTGAAGAAGAATCCGGATTTCACTCTTTTATCCGGTTCTGTGAACGACAGGGAAATCGTTGATCAAGCAATGAAGGACTGTGATGCTATATACCATATGGCGGCCGTGCTTGGTGTCAAAAATACGGTGGATAATCCGTTGAAGGTTATAGAGAGCAATATTGACGGAACACGAAATATTCTGGAGGCAGCCTATCCTAAAGGGGTTAAAGTGATTTTCGCTTCCACATCTGAAGTATACGGAAAAAACCCCAATCTTCCTTTTAAAGAGGATGATGACAGGGTACTAGGAGCCACATCCACTAATAGGTGGTGCTACGCGACAGCGAAAGCCTTAGATGAGCATCTCTGTCTTGCATACGCAGAGAAGGGACTTCCCGTCACAATTGTGAGGTATTTCAATACCTATGGACCAAGACAAACCTCCTCAGAATATGGAGGAGTTGTCTCACGTTTTATAAAAGCGGCTTTAAATGGAGATCCCATCCAAGTTTATGGGGACGGAAGCCAGACAAGATGCTTCACCTTTGTCCGGGATGCTGTATCCGGTACGGTAAAAGCGTTGGATTCCAATGTGAACGGTCTGATATTTAATATTGGGACGGAGTATTCCATCACCATAGAAGAACTTGCAGCCATGATTAAACGACTTTCTAAATCTTCTTCTCCTATCATAAAAGTTCCATACAGTGAAGCATACGGACCGGGCTATGAAGATATGAAAGCAAGAAAACCGGATTTAACACGGTCAAAAAGCATACTTGGATACCATCCGACCACAAGTTTGGAGAATGGGCTGCTGGAAACAATTGAATGGTATCGGCAAATCTAATGAAACAGAAATGGAGTCTGATTGTATGAAGGCTTTTGTCACAGGAGGGGCAGGATTTATAGGATCCCATTTAGTAGAGGAACTCCTTTCACAAGGAATAAAAGTTCATATCATTGATAATTTATCAACAGGGAAAAAGGAAAATATTCATCCAGATGCTGTCTTTCATAATATGGATGTCCGGGATGCAGAATTGATCAACGTTTTTCTCAAAGAAAAGCCGGATATTGTTTTTCATCTTTCAGCACAGGTTGATGTTCAGCGTTCAATCGCTGATCCCGTATATGATGCAATGGTCAATATAGTCGGGACGGTAAATGTACTGAGAGCCTGCCGGGAATCTGGTGTGAAAAAAATTATTTATTCGTCTACCAGCGCCGTATATGGAGATTTAGATACCCCGAAGCTTATGGAGCATGACATAAACATACCGGTTTCTTATTACGGCCTTTCTAAGTATACTCCAGAGCATTATCTTCGTATTTTCAGTTCACTTTATGGACTTTCCTATACAGTGCTTCGTTATGCTAATGTATATGGACCAAAGCAAACCGCAAAAGGAGAAGGAGGGGTAATCGCCATCTTTTTAGATCGGATGAAAAAAGACCTTCCATTACTGATTCATGGAAACGGGCTGCAGACGCGAGACTTTATCTACGTGAAAGATATAGTCAGTGCAAATATCTCTGCTATGCAGTTAGCTAATAATGAAACAATAAATATAAGTACAGGTCATTCCATTTCAGTAAACAAATTGGCAGATATTCTAGAAGACTTGCATGGAAAGGAATTAGACATTTTTTATGGCCAAGCGCGTCCGGGTGACATAATGCATAGCTGTCTGGATAATGAAAAAGCTGGAAAGGTATTGAACTGGGCGCCCGAGTATACAGTAGAGGAAGGATTGTCTGCAACCTATCAATTTGTTATGAAGAAATCATAAGGCTGATCGTATCAGTTAACGGAAATGATTTCCTGCATTTCAGCTATGTTTTGGTACAACGAAATCCTTTACTAGAGTCCCTTACACCTAATTGCATTATAATAAAAAACTCCTCCGGATGCTGGAATATTTTAGGTTCGCCAACCAAAATAAACAGCATACGGAGGAGTTCGTATGTCCAAAAACACTGTCATTTTAGCATAAACAACATGGAAATGTAAGCATCATTTCGTGTTTTTTTGAAAGCTGAAAAAAGAAATGGGAGAAGGCTATAATTATTTGGACTGTATAGTGAATTATGCACTTTTATATCAATCAGCTGGACTGAAGTATATACAATAGTGAGGAGCAATCATGTTTGAAAAAGCAGGAGTGTGTACGGGTCTTATTCTATTCTGCGAGCGTCCTATGAGACAAACTCGTACTTCAGTCAGCAGCTAATTGCAGTGGAACCTATTACATATATCAAAAGTTCTTTGAAACCAAGTCAAGAGATCATTCGTATGTAAATTATGGAGGTGAAACCATGGTATTTACGTCAAGAAAAGATAGATGGATGGGGTTTGTAATCTGGAGCTTGATCACTGCATTCATTTGGTTTTTTTATCAATCCGCTTTTGTTCAAATCGATATACTAGGAATCATTATAACGATTATTATGATTTATTTATTGGGGTCAATATGGTTCATTACTCGATATAAAATCGAAAATGATACCCTGAAAATATTATACGGACCTATAAAAAGCGCTATTGATATACAAGAAATTACATTCATTCGGAATACAGTTAATCCTTTTGCGGCTCCCTCACTTTCCGTTCATCGAATTGAGATCCATTATGGAAAATATAAAACCATTCAGATTTCCCCTGATGATATACAAGCATTTATAAATGAGTTACAAAGAAAGAATCCTCACATTCAACTTGATCATTAAAGCAATTAAATGTGAAATACACCGACCTCTTATTGCAGGTCTTTTTTTATGTTCTTTTCCAATTTTAACACAACTCGATTTTCAAATACTAATTTTTGCTATGGTCAGCTAAGATAACCAGTGATGGCCATTTGTCAGGATAGACTGCAGAAACACTTGAAAGCGATCCCTCCAAGTTTTTACGCCTTAGGAAAGTGACACGAGTTGAAAGTTCTAGATTCCTTGATTATCCACTGTTTTTGGCGTACCTAAACTGTTTCGTGTTGACGCTTGGAAGAACAGTATAAGGGAGAGAATGCAGACTCAATCCGTACCTTTTAAAAGAGGCAGTCTAAGCAAAAAAATATCAAATTCCACAGGGGAATTTGATATTTTTTAGTTGTCTCGGCCCGCTCTATTTTTTTGGTTCATTTTTATTTTTGTCATTTAAAAGAGTATAGAGGGAATCCAGCTGTTTACTCGTTTTCTCAAGTCGCTGCTTATAATCATTAATTTGATTTTCTTTTATTTCAAGTCTGTTCTTTCTGTCTTTTAATAACTTCTCATTTTCTTTCTCAAACTGCAGAAAATGCTGTTCTTCCAGCTGCATCCATTTTTCGATGAGATCGGGGGAGAAATAAACATTTTTTTGTGCAACGATCTTTTTCTTTTTTCTTCCTACATAATGGATATATTTATTGTGTATTTCTAACGTTATTCCATCAAAGTAGCATTCAAGTAATTTCATTAAATTTAACAGATAGAAAGTTTGCTTGTGATCGTGGAAGGGATGAAGTCCAAATGGAACAGTGATAATGATCCGTCCTTTGTAGTTTAGCAGATGAAATACGGCTTTTAATAATTTGTGCGGCTGAGAAAAATGCTCGAGAACTTCACCTAAAATCACCGTGTCAAATTTACCGAGTTTCTTATTTGAAACGGTAACATCCGATAATAGGAATTTTACATTATCCTGGACAATTTTTGATTCCTTCTTTAATTCCTTGTTCGCATAATTGATTTTGACTTGTTCAATATCAATTCCTGTTACTTGGAATCCTTCTCTTCCAAGTAAAATGGAGGTAATTCCTTGACTGCATCCAACATCCAAAACCGTTTTGCCTTCAGTCATTTTGCACATCCAATGGATACGGAATTGTGCGATTTTCTGGGTTTTTTCTGTGTTAATCAGCCCATAATAACGTAAATTTATTTGGTCATCATTTGGCAAGCTTTTTCCTCCTGCTCTTATAAGGCTTTCGGCAGACAAGGATTACAATTGTGAATATGAATATTGAGTGCTGCTACCTTGATCCATCCATTCTTTTAATTCTTGTATCATTTTTGAGTATTCGGGTGTTTGATAAGCGAAGTCCCTGCGGGTATTCATCAAGCTTTTATCAGATTGATAAACGTCATCTGGTTCAATTATGACAGAATCTCGATCAAATTGACTTTTCAGCAGGCAAAGCAGCTGATATTTAGATATCTTTTTATTTCCGGTGAGATGAACGAGCCCCCGAATATCGTTTTCCAGAATCCATACAACAGCTTTCGCTAATTCAAGAGTGGTGACACCATTCCAATATACATGACGGTAACCTTTTATTGTCCCTTTTTGGTTAAGAAACCAATGAAGTAAGCCGATTCCTTCTTTTTTTGTTTCTGGTCCGATGATTGAAGTGCGAATGGTTACATTATCCTGATCAACGATTTCTCCAAGGCTTTTTGTTTTAGCATAAACGGTTGTCCCGTCTCTCTCATCTGATTCTAAATAATCGCCTTTCTTGCCAGAGAAAACACAATCCGTACTAATATGAATGGTACGGAAATGATATTTCTTCCCGAGCGTAGTTAAAAGATGAGGGAAAAGGCTGTTCACATAAATGGCTTCCTGCAGCTTTTTTTCAGCGTTAGTGTTTAGAAGTCCGGCCGCATTTATTACGGCATCAGGCTTGAGCAGCTGTACTAAGGACTCAAAGTGATGAGGGTTTAAGATATCCAGTGTAAAACCATTTTTTTCTTGTGTTTTCCCACGTACTGTATAATAAATGTCAATAGAAGGTATAAGCGAGAGATAGTCTTTAATCATATGGCCGGCCATGCCATTACCGCCAATGATGAGAACTTTCAATCCAACATTCCGCCTTTTTTCAAAAGATCAATAATATCTTCATGACTCATAAGATCGCCATCTGATTCGTACTTATTGAAGGATACCTTTGGCATGCTTGTATAATGGCTGTATAGGTGAGAAGGGGCATGAGACGGGAGAATTACATAGTATTGGTCGTTGAATTGGTGGGTATAAGGAGATTCTGCATGTGAAACGAGTACTTCGTGTAATTTTTCACCCGGCCGTATTCCGATTTCTTTATGCTTAATCGGTTTTTTTAATAAATAGTCTCCAAGTGCATCAGCAAGATCTGTTATCCGGCATGCTTTCATCTTCATAACAAATGTTTCTCCTCCGACGGCAGCAGCAGATGCCTGCAGTAATAGATCGATTGCTTCAGAAACAGTCAGAAAGAAACGAGTCATGCTGCTGTCTGTGATTGAAACACTTCCGCTGTCTAAAATTTGTTTTTTGAATAGTGGAACTACACTGCCGTTTGTTCCCAGTACGTTACCGCCTCTGATACAGACAAAACGTGTATCTTCACTGAGCTGATTGGCCCGAATCATTAATTTTTCTCCTACAGCTTTCGACATGCCGTATAGATTCACTGGATCGACAGCTTTATCACTGGAAACATCAATCACTTTTTTAACTTTTTGCATGATACTTGCTTTAATAATATTTTCCGTGCCGGTTACATTCGTCTTCAAGGCTTCCTGCGGATACTCTTCACATATGGGAACATGCTTCAGTGCAGCAAGATGGAATACATAATCAACCTGTTTACAAGCTTCATTTATCGCTTCGAAATCTCTGACATCCCCAATGACGAATTTTAAAGAGGGGTGGTTATTAAACGTTCTTTTCATACGTACTTGAGCATATTCATTACGAGAAAAAATCCGAATTTCTTTTGGCTGAAACACCAGCAATTTTCTTGTCAGCTCATGCCCCCATGATCCAGTACCCCCGGTGATAAGAATGGTTTTATCTTTAAACATTTGATACTCCTCCTAAAATAAAGTTAATCACTTTATTTGATACATTTTCATCGTTATAGCCTTTAGGGATTTCCCAGTCATTGTTGGCCTGCATCATTAAGTCAATACCGGCAGCAATCTGTTTTGCTTCCAAGCCTGAGATAACGTTGCTTCCGCACATGACCGTTTCCGGCCTTTCCGTACTTCTGCGGATCGTGATCGATGGAATGCCCAATATACAGCTTTCTTCCTGAACGGTCCCGCTGTCCGTAATGACGCATCGGGCATTTTTCTGTAAATGAATAAAATCCATAAACCCAAATGGCTCACAAAACTTAAGCAGCTCGTTTTTGGAGTTAAGGCCAAATTTTTCAAGGCGGGCTTTTGTCCGTGGGTGAACGCTGAAAACAACCGGAATGGCATACTTTTCAACAGCCACCTTTAGTGCTTCTACAATGTTTCTCAAGCGTTGTTCATTATCGACGTTTTCCGCTCGATGGGCCGTAACTAAAACGTAATGGCCAGGCTGCAGGCTTAAGTTGGTCAGAACATTGCTTTGATCAATTTTTTCTTTATAATATTGGATCACTTCATAAATCGGATTTCCTGAAACCCAAATCCGATGAGATGGATAGGCTTCTCGAATTAAATTGTCTCGGCTGATTTCGGTGTAAGGGAGGTTATAGGAAGCGATTGAATCAATGATTTTCCGATTGATTTCTTCCGGCACCGTGTTATCAAAACACCGATTCCCCGCTTCCATATGAAATACAGGGATTCCCATCCTTTCCGCCAAGATGGCACAAAGGGCACTGTTTGTATCACCGAGAACAAGAATGCGGTCAGGTTTTTCTGTTTCGATAATCTTCTCAGCCTGCGTAAACATATTCCCAAGCTGGCTGCCTAAGGAATGAAAGCTTGATGGGATCGAATAGTCCGGCTGCCTGATCTCCATCTCTTCAAAAAAAATATCATTTAAATTTTTATCGTAATTTTGACCGGTATGCACAAGAATATGCTGATCTGCGAGCAGATCCAGTTTTCGGATGATTAACGATAATCGGATAATCTCCGGCCTTGTACCAATTATTGTCATGACTTTCATTTATTCATCTCCTTTACATAAATGAATCTAATATCTTTTTCTGAACCTCAGGTGTAAAGCCTGTTCCTCTTGGCACTTTTTTCTTAGAGGTAATAGAAGGATGGACAATGTTCACATAATTGCGGGGCTTTAGAATTTCATGCGGAAGTTTTATCGCATACCCATGCCCGCCGGGAAGCACATATCTTTTTCCTTCCAAATAATCTTCAACACTGTAGATAAATGTATAATACTGCGGAGAAGTGAAGTGAATGGGCACCATTCTGTTCTCTTCGGTATCCCACATATATCCATCTTGGTTAATGAGAACCTGAGTGGTCAATTGATGCTTGTAATCATGCAGCTGCTGGACAAAGGATTTATGATATAAGTCATCTGAGTCTTGCCGCGCTACATATAATTCGTCATAACCTTCAATATAAGCTTCAATCCTTCTTTGAGATTCAATACTTGTCCCAAATTTAATATTTTCTGGAAGCGGTTCATATTTTTTTAAGGCCTGATCTACAATATCACTGCATCCGCCTGCCAGCTTCACTACTGTTAAAAACTCCTGGTTTGTTTGTTTTTTCAGGCTTTTTAGAGTGAAGTTATGAAAGAGGGCAAGACGCCTTTCAATCCATTCCTTTGTCAGTCTCTGCGGATCCAATCCGTAATTATTAAAGTTAATTTCTACAACAATTCTTCTTTTGCTCATTCAGAATCTTCCTTTCCAAACGTTCACTTTCTTTTCATCGTATGTGTATTGATAGAAAGGGAGTGGACAATTACCTCTCTTTAAAAGAAAAAAATTGTATAAAGTGAAAGCATGGCATTTATTAAAAATAAAATGGTTAAAAATACAAGAGTTTTGAAAGGTGTCATCATATTGTATAAAAGTCTTATTAACTAATGCTCGGGGAGTGGGGATGGATGTCTAATAGCGTGTACCTGGAGATGAATGAGGTAATTGACCTGATTCAAACGGCCCTTCAGGAACAAAAACCCTTTTCTTTAGTGAGAATAGGAGATGGAGAAAATTTAGTCTTAGCTCAAGAAAGTATCATGAGCATACCGGATATTCTGAAAGAGCCTTGGGCTATAAAAGCAAACAATGGACAAAAAGGGGTCAGGCTTCCCAATGCTTCATTAAAAAAATTAATGATTGAAGCCGTTCAAAACGCAAGTGTGGTAGGAGTTCTGCCGCCTAATGACACGACAATTATGGCACCTTCATACTTGAAGCGGCCGCTTACGGACCAAATATTCAACTATCATAATATCCGGCCCAAATATACCTGCCACGCCTGCCTTAATAGAGAACTGGCAAAAAATCCGGAATTTTGGGATGGTTTAAAGGGAAAAAGAGTACTGATTATTTATCAGTTTGCTGAGCAATTAAAAAATATTTTGATCAAAGAACCCTATAATTTGGATGTAACGCTTACAATTCCTTTTTCATACTATGGCCAGATGACCGAGACTTTCCGAAAAATTATAGATAATAAGGATAAGTTTGATATTGCGTTAATATGCTGCGGAGTGAATGCTGTTGTTCTTGCGCAAAAAACGACTGAATTATCGGGAAAGGTAGCGGTGGATTTTGGCAAGGCATCAAATATTTTGATAAAGGGAAGGGCAAACTGAACCTTCTTATTTTAGGAAAGGTATAAATGGCTGTCAGGCAAAGCGAACAGCCATTTATATCTTTTTCATTTTTTGGGAACTAATTTTTCTAAATAAACCACTTGTGCTGAGTTCACATTCCATATAGGTGTATAAAGATCTCCCCAGCTTATCAGGATGTCTTCATAAAAGCTCTTTCTGACTTCATTATAAATCGGGAATTTCTTCTTGCCTTTTATAGGGTCATAATAAACATTATGAAGCAGCTCAGGTATATGGATCCAAGAAAACTTACCGGCTAAGCGGATAATCATTCTCGCATCCTCCAAGTACCGTCCTTCCCATGGATCATCCGTTATCCATCCGCCGATTTCCTTAATGCTTTCTGCTCTGTAGCAGCGCGGATTTACCATAAAGCCAAGCTTTAGTAAAAAATCATATTTGTTTGTAAAATGCGGCTGAATCATATTTCTCATAAGCACAAGCTCATATTGGTCATTGTATGTCCATAATGTATGATTTCCGAAAGCGAAAGCAGCAGAAGGATTATGATGAAGTGCGGTAATCAGCTTTTCTCCTGCTTGAGGCTCTAACCAGTCATCGCCGTCCAATTGGATAAAATAAGGCGTCGTAATAGTATCTAAGGCTTTATTTAGCACTTTAGAGATGCCTGCATTTTTTTTAAATTGAATAATCTTTAGGCGCGGATCGCCCAAAAAAGGCTCAAGCTGCATCATTGAGCTGTCAGTAGAACAATCATCAATAATCAGGATGGAAGCAGGGGGGAGGGTCTGGTTCAAAGCGCTTTGAACAGCCCTGTATACATATTCTTCTTTATTATAAACAGGAATAACGATGGTATATTCCATATGAAAAATCACCTGCTTTCGTTATTTGTTTAGGTCAGTTCCAAAATTCGCTTCTTTGATGCCTTTGGCTTTTAAATTAAGTCTTTTCAGCAAATCAGTATTTTTCTTGGCTTTTTCGTTTTGTCTGCTTTCCTGATTACCTGGTGTTTGAATAGATTGAGAGCTTGCTGTTACATTCTTTTTTTCTGTATATTGAAGCAGCTGTTTTTCTTCAATTAGTGAAACGAGTTTTTTAGGAGAAGGCATTAAAGGGGTCTGCAAATCAGCTTTGTTTAATTTTCTTTTTTCTTCAATGAGGGAAAACAATGTTTTTGGTTCGGCTTTCATCTGATGCTGATCAATAATATCTTTTGCGCGCAATGGCTCCAAACCCGGTTTTTTAGGGTTAAGAAGAACGACCTTTATCCAGCCTTGTGCAAAAGTCATAAAGATCGGTTCATATTCATCTCCCCATCTTATTAAAGCGTCCCGCACAAACCAGTCTACTGCTTTCACATAATTGGAAATTTGGTTGGTTTGATTGCCGGTATGCCGGCGGTAGTTGTATGCGAGATGATTAACGGAATGGAAATCGTACTTTTCAATAAGCTTAAGCTGCATGGCTCTGTCTTCTAAAACTCGCCCTTCAAAAGGGTCATCTGTCTGCCAGCCGCCCACTTCTTTTAAAGCAGCTGTTCTATAAAATCTTGGGAGCATGGATTGATTAGCAAAAAGAAAGTCATACTTGTCCGAATAGGAACGTCCTTTCTGAAAGATGGTACATGCTGGTTTTCCATTCGAATCCTCATAGACAATATGGCTGTTTCCTCCGATTAAAGCGACTTGATCTGGCATTTTTAACGCTTCGCCTGTTAATACCTCCAATGTGTCCGGGAAAAACCAGTCATCACTATCCAACTGTACAACAAAAGGTGTATCAACGATTTCTAATCCTTTATTCAAGCTTTTGGACTGTCCTAGATTTTCCCCATTTTTAATTAAAGTCACACGATCGTCGATTAAGAAAGGCTGGATGGTTTCGAGGGTTCCATCTGTAGAGGCATCATCTATTAAAATCATTTTCCAATTGGCATATGATTGATCAAAAACACTTTGAACTGCTTTGTGTAAAAAGGACCGGGAGTTATAAAAAGGGATCAAGACTGTTACGTCACTCATTTCTTTCTCCTTTCAGTCAATAAATATAGGAAGTGAATAGTCTATTTAAGAGTGCTGCTGCCTGTCATATGAAGGCGGGATAGCATCATTTTTCAGTATCGGGTTCGAATCCATCTAAAAGTATATCAGGCATCGAATACCCCTCTGGCAATTTGTCCAGAATCTCAATCCATTGTTCAGGTTTTAATTTTGTATCATAAATATCGAAGGAAAAAATCTCAGCATTGGTTTCTGAGTCAGCTGAATTAGAAACGTTTAATTCCTTCTGTTTTGTATCCATTGTTTTATCATAAATCTCCATTGTTTTTGTATAAAGCGTATCCGAGGAGTATTTTTGCCGTGCATAGGCTTCTGCATTGGTTCCTAAGGTTTGTCGAAGGACGGCGTCATCGAGGAGACGGATGAGTTTCTGTGCAAGATCGGCACTATTTTCGGATTCAAAAATTAAGCCGGTGTATTCATCCTTTACCATCTCCGGAATTCCGCCCACATTAGAGGCTATACAAGGTTTTCCTGCAATCTGTGCTTCCATTAATGTAAATGGATGCATGTCCTGAATGGAGGATAGCACAACGATATCTGATTTGCGCAAAAGGGCGGGAACATCCCAGCGGGTGCCGAAAAATAATATTTGCTCCTGCATGCCGGCCCGCTCCGCCTGTATTTCTAATTGGCTCTTTAAATTTCCTTCACCGACCATCCAGCATATAAAATCATCTCTTTGCTGTTTAACCAATGCTAACGCTTCTATTAACGTTTTATGGTTCTTTTCAGGGACAAGCCGTGCGGGACAGATAATGATCTGTCTGTTGATTCCCATCTCTTCCTGCTTCAAAGGAGGATAGGGTTCATAGCTGTACTTTTTCAGAAAAGGAGCAACTTCAATGGCATATGGAATAACATGTAATTTTTCTTTGGAGACACCATAAATTGTACTCAGCTGTTCAAGCTGCCAGAAGGTCGGCACGATTGTTGCGTCAGCTGACATATGGCCGTAATATTCTTCTCTCACAGCATATATCCATCTGTAGGATTCCTTGCTCGTGATTTCTCCAGAATTTATATATTCCGTAGCAAGGATCCCGTGAATGGTAGCAATCAATGGAGTATGTTTTGGCTTTACTCTTGAAAGGGCCCGTGTCGATAAGATGTCATGCGTGTGAATGAGATCATATCCTTCTAGGTCGAGTAAGGAGGCAGCCAGCTCAAATGTATAACGTTCAATTTCTCTCCATCCAATTTCCGGTTCAATATGCGAATAATTACTTGATATATAGTGTCCGATTTGGTAGTCGATTTCATCTTTTATAGTAGAGTTTTCCTTTTCATTATTTACTGATTTATCGATTTCACTGCCTGCAAATGTTCTGCCAAACAGATGAAGTTCATTGCTGTTCTTATAAATGGTCTCCATACCTTGACGATGGGCCAAAATATCGACAGTGTGTCCTCGTTTTTCTAATTCATGTTTGAGTGTCTCAACATAATGGTTCAGCCCTCCGACATGGGGCAGAGGAAAATAGCAGGCAAACAATATTTTCATTTATTCATCTATCCTTTCAAGATGCGTATTAAGTTGCGTTAGCGACCCATTTACTCTTATCCTATGAACAAGATTGCGAATTGCTTGGATAAGCATCCAAATTAGGTATATTAATAGCGTCAGCTGTCAGCAATAAAAAAGACTGCTGAATTATTGCGATCAGCAGTTTTTAATGCGTAAGATTTACATAAATTCGATTAATATATGCTGACTTGCATGCTCCCTCGCTATTACACTTTGTGAATGGACTGGAGAATGATTATTTCGGGAGGCAAGCAAAGAATATTTCCCTGGCGGAATATTGCTGAATAAAAAGTTGCCGCATTCATCCGTTTCTGTACTTAAAAGGAGAATATTGGAGTGGTCAATTAGATGAACAGCAGCCAGTTTAATTCCTTTTCCAAAAGGATTCGTAATTTTTCCTTCAATATCTGTAAAACCCGCATTTCCTCTGTCTGTTGTTTCAATCGCGTCCTCAAGCCTGGCAAGGAAGGACAGATCAAGGACAGTGCCGCTCGTTAGGGGAGAAGAAGAAGGCCGATGGCAGAGGGACTGTTCATATACTTCTAATGTTTTTTTTACCATTAAATCCAAAGACCAAGCGTTCTTCGCAAAGATACGGGCTGCTCTGCCTATTTCTGTTCTGCGGACTGGTGAAGATAAAAGGATATCCAGGTATTTAATGAGCCCTTCACTCTCTTTTGATTTTACTAAATAACCGGTAACCCCGTGCTTAATCATATCCGGACAGCCGCCAACATCCGTTGCAATGACAGGTTTGCCCGCAAGCTGGGCTTCGATAATGGAGAAAGGCAAAGTATCATGAATCGAAGGATGCACCACAATATCAGAAGCAGCCAGCAATGACGGAATATCTTTTCTTCCTCCTAAAAAAGCAATATCGTTGCTTAAATCCAGTTCATCTGCCTCCTTCATCAGCTGGTTCTTTAAAATACCATCTCCTATGATCCAGCAAATAAAATGATGCCCCATTTCTTTTAATGAACGCAGTGCTTTCAATAAGTAAGTATGTCCTTTAATGGGAACAAGACGTGCCGGATAACAAATGACAAGTTTTTCATTTGTTTCAGGAATTGGAACGGTTTTTTTGGAGTATCTGTCGAATTCGGATAGATCGATTCCATATGGGATGATGGATGTCTTGGAATGAATTTCTCCAAGTTGATTCATTTCTTGATAAAGCCAGTTACAAGGAAAAATAAGGCGGTCTGCAGACTGTACACTAAATAATTCTTCTAAAGCGATATACTGCATTTCTGTCTCAGTTTTCAACTCATTTTGCCTGCTTGTATACCACTCACGAGTTTTACAATTATGAAAGCTGGAAATCAAGGGGATCCCGGCCGGCTTGATATTTTGAAAAGCTCTGGTCGAAATCATATCCTGTGTATGGATAATATCATATTCCTCCAGGCTGAATGATCGTGCCGCTTCCTGGTATGTATAGGTCTCAAGTTCTCTCCAAATCATCCATTGAGTAAAGTACGGGTATTTCTCTTGATAGATCTTTTGATATTTATGTTCCAGCCTGCTCTTGATTTCTTTTTTTTTGACGCGGTTCTTCTCTGTATAAATCTCCGTCATTTGAGGATTATGGGCTAAAATGTCCACTTCATGTCCAAACGCAGAAAGTTTCTTTGAAAGCTGGCTCACATATGTAGCGACTCCGCCGATTCGCGGATAGGACTTATATTTTGCAAGCAGGATTTTCATTCATCCCATTCCTCCTTTATTAATGATGATAGGTGAATAAAAAATCCTATCCATATTACTTATATGGAATTCTTACATATTGTTTCCATTTAATTGTCGTAACATTGCCGGCACGTGCAGAGATGGAAAAGAATTCAGTTTTGGCTTTTTCTGCATATCATGTATGACTTGGTTTCTAAAAAGAGAGGGAAATAACACATGAATACAACCTTTTATCTAGTGAGACATGGAGAAACAGATTGGAATAAGGAAAAACGGATTCAAGGCAGATCAGAAGTTCCCTTAAATGCAAAAGGGATCCAGCAGGCGAAAAGAACTGCAGATCTATTAGCAACGAGAAAAATCGAAATTGTACTGACAAGTCCTTTATATCGAGCGAGACAAACAGCAAAAATCATCAGCCGTAAGCTCAATAGAGAATCTGTTATATATGAAGGCCTGACTGAACGTTCTTTCGGATCACTTGAAGGAATACTAAGATCTGAAGCGGAATCTAAATATGGAGGTTTTTCGAATACGATAATTGAAAAATGCGGCGGAGAAAAGGGATCTGCCGTTCGGCAAAGAGGATGGGAAGCACTTCAATGGGCAGAAAAAGAGTATACAGGCAATACTATTGCAGTTGTTACTCACGGTGCCTGGCTAAATGCTGTTCTGACAAGAATAGATTCTTCCTTATCGGATCAGGTATATGAGAATTGCAGCGTCACAGTCCTGATTTGTAACGAAAACAAACAATGGACTTTGGCAGACCTATAGAATGCAGACCGGAAAAATACTTAGGTTCAACTGATTAGTCAATCTTACACCATAAAAGTTAAGCATTACGGCTGAAAATCACCGGCTATCAGAACGATTTAGAAAGGGAGAGAAGACCTTGTATTTTGAACCTATGAATATTGCGAAACATCAAAAATTTATGATTCAGTTTCGCAGAGACTCCTTTATCATCAGTTTCGGTTCAGACAAGGACTTTGGGAATGAAGAGGAGTATCTCGATTGGATAAAAATAAAATCCAATCGATTTCCAGATGGTTTTGTCTTAGTAATGGAAAATGAAATACCCATTGGTCAGCTTGAACTTACAATAAAAAAGGATAATGGAAGAAGCGTAGGTTATGTAAATCTATATTATTTAATTCCAGAAAAACGCGGAATCGGGATGGGCAAGGAACTTCACCAATATGCTCTCCAGTTTTTTCGCAAAAATGGAGTAACTGAATATCAGCTTCGTGTTTCACCCTCCAATACAAATGCATTAATTTTTTACCGTAAAAATGGAATGCATGAAATGGGGCTTGAACAAGGTGGAAAAGTCATGAGAATGAAAGGAACAGTACTTTAAAAGGAAAGGACCTCTGGTGATGTGCCCCCAAAAAATTAGACGAACAATTCTAACTCTTGGGGTGTTTTTTGTGGTCAAATATGATGAAGGATTTAAGCAAAAAGTAGTTGACGCTTATTTAGCAGGTGAAGGTGGATATGCTTCCTTAGCTATCAGATTTGGAATTCGAAGTAAAACCAATATAAGAAAATGGGTCAGTGTGTTCCAACAATTTAGCAAACAAGGTTTGGCTCCTAAAAAAGCAATTACGAATTATCCTGTTCAATTTAAATTAGATGTCCTAAACTATAAGGTAAGAACAGGAGATTCCCTTGAAGAAGTTGAACGGATAAACGCAAAATTGACTGGTATAAGCCCGGTGGAATACCGTCTTTATACCAGTCAACGAGCTGCATAAATATTTTGGTCTAACTTTTAGGGTTCAGCACATGGTGGGTCCTTTATTTATAGCATCAAAGAAAAAGAGCACTGGTCTGCGTTTGCAATAACTAGAGGGTTGATCTCATCAATTGATGCTTTTTTTCTTTATTTTAATGAAGAATAACTTCACAGTTTCTTTTAGCTTTCAAGCCAAGGCGCAGTTCCCGGGCCTGTTCCTGGTGCTGTTCCCGGGCCTGTATTCGGGCCAGTGCCTGGGCCTCCGTTTGAACTGTAAGAAGAATAGGAAGGCATATCGCCAATTCCACCCTGTCTTAAATTCTGAAGCCATTCGAATTTTTCAGCTGTGGTTAAACCCTCCGGAATTAATTCACGCACATCCTCCGGCAATCTTTCAAATTCGTTTCTTAAAAACAATTTGATCAAAGCTCTCATTTTTTGATATCTGGAATCGAATGTCTCCGGCAGAGAGGATAAATTCAAAGGAGAGGAAGTAAATACTCCGCTGAATACTCCGGATTGCTTGGCCCTTAAAATCCACTCCAGCTGGTCCTCAGGGGTGAAATTTGTAGGAATCAAGAATTGCTGATCTGCTGGAATTGCCTGTTTTTCATTTTCTAAAATCTGTGTAATTTGCTGTTCCAGTACCTTCTTTTTTTGCTCCATTAAAGAATTTCTTGTGCCTCTTGCACTGCGTCTTCTTCTCATGCTTTTTCCTCCTTGAAAGTTTTAGAAACCCAGTTACTGGTTATCTTTGCTGATGATCTTCCGGCAAAATTGAAAGGGGAGCGAGAACTTTTTATGTCTTCATATGTTGTCCTATATGAAGTGATGCAGCAGTAGCTGAAAATTGCTTTCCCATATAGTTATTGTTCATGAGCCTTCCTATGAAATAAATGAGGCAGTGCGGATTGCCTTATTTCCGATAAAATAGCCTAAACAGAGAAAAAGAAGATAACAATTTTCAATTTTGTTACATATCTTAATAACTATCCTTTCAATAATGCTTACACCCGTCCACTAAAATATCTTATTCAGTCTTTTATCAATAGGTAGGGCTACTAGCTGAATTTAATAAAAAAATTCTTTTGCAGAATTCCTCTCTTTTTCCCGTCATGAAGCGATTGAGCTGAAAGTCAAGAAAACTGGAGAAACCAAATCGCACTTTACAGGAGAATGAGTTAATATAATGAATCCAACCCGGGGAATTAGTCGTAATTTTGAAAAAAAACAAATTTTATGTTTAACGGTGCCAACTGCAGGGTATTAGTTAAACAGCACTTTTTCTGTTTGAAATAAACGAACAGGAATCGGGCTAATTATGGAGGTGCTTCTATGTTAAAGATTGAAAATGTAGCAAAAACCTATAAAGGAGGCAAGAAAGCAGTCAAGAATATCTCATTAGAGATAAAAAAAGGTGAATTTATCTGTTTTATCGGTCCAAGCGGATGCGGAAAAACAACGACAATGAAAATGATTAACCGGTTAATTGAGCCTTCTGAAGGTGCAATTTATCTAAATGGAGAAAACATTCTGACTAAGGATCCAGTTGAATTAAGAAGAAATATTGGATATGTAATCCAGCAAATCGGCCTGTTTCCTCATATGACCATCCTTGAAAATATTACCCTCGTACCAAAGCTCTTGAAATGGAAGGAATCAGAAAAAACGGCACGGGCAAAAGAACTCCTAAAATTAGTGGATATGGGGGAAGAATATTTAGACCTTTATCCTCATCAGCTAAGCGGAGGTCAACAGCAAAGAATAGGCGTGCTCAGGGCTCTTGCTTCTAATCCGCCTCTCATTTTAATGGATGAACCATTCGGAGCTCTGGATCCAATTACCCGTGATTCCTTACAGGAAGAATTCAAAAATCTGCAGCGTACTCTTGATAAGACGATTGTTTTTGTTACACATGATATGGATGAAGCGATTAAGCTTGCAGACAGAATTGTTATTTTGCGCGCTGGAGAAATCGTTCAAGTAGGGACTCCCGATGAAATCCTTCGCAGTCCTGCAAATGAGTTTGTGGAAGAATTTATCGGTAAAGACCGTTTACAAACGAGACCAAATGTCGAGCTAGTAGAACAGGTTATGAGTCGGACACCGGTTTCCATTACAACGGATAAACCGTTAAGCTCGGCGATTTCTCTAATGCGTGAAAAAAGGGTTGACAGCCTTCTCGTCGTTGATAAAGATAATGTGCTTCAGGGCTTCATAGACTTAGAAATCATTAACGAATACCGTAAAAAGAATGTGACGGTTGGAGAAACCCTTAAGACGGATGTTTATTATGTAAGGCAGGACACCCTTATTAGAGATGCAGTACAGAAAATACTGAAAAGAGGATATAAATATGTGCCTGTTGTTGACCAAGAAACCCGTTTGGTCGGCATTGTAACACGGACTAATCTTGTTGATATAGTCTATGACAGCATTTGGGGCGAAGAAGAAGCTGAGAAAGAAACGAACATCTACGCCGTACGGGAGGCGTAAATATGAATTCTTTCATTGATTTTCTAAGCTCAAATTGGCTGGAAATGCTTGATAAAACGTGGGAGCATCTCTATATTTCTTTAATCGCAGTCCTTCTGGGGACGCTGGTAGCTGTTCCGTTAGGGATTTTATTAACCAAAATGAAAAAAGGGGCAGGCGTTATTGTTGGCATTGTTAATATCATGCAGACACTTCCCAGTTTAGCTGTGCTTGCCTTTTTTATTCCTTTTCTCGGCGTCGGCAAGACACCTGCTATTATTGCCCTGTTTTTTTATTCTGTACTCCCCATATTGAGGAATACGTATACAGGGATCAACGGAGTCAATAAAAACCTGCTGGAATCCGGAAAGGGAATAGGAATGACCGCATGGGAACGAATTCGTCTTGTTGAATTGCCCATCGCCCTCCCAGTGATTATGGCTGGTATCAGAACTGCTTCCGTCTATTTAATTGGCTGGGCAACATTAGCTGCTTTCATTGGCGGGGGAGGGCTTGGCGATTATATTTTCATCGGTCTCAATCTATATCAGCCGGAGTATATCATTGCCGGAGCAATACCCGTCATCATTCTTGCCATTTTGATTGATTATTTACTGTCTCTTTTGGAAGGGAAAGTAGTCCCGAAAGGTTTAAAAGACACGAAGGAAGCAGCGTAAGGGGGATTATGGAATGAGAAAGATAAAAACATCAGTCGTGGCGGCCATGTTGGCTGTCATGATGTTAATGGGAGGATGTTCGCTGCCTGGATTAGCCGCTACATCTGACTCAACGATTAAAATAGGGGCACAGAGCATGACAGAATCGGAAATCTTGGCTAATGTCATTTCTATGCTGATTGAGAGGAATACAAATCTGGACACAGCGATCGTTAAGAATCTGGGTTCAAACTTTGTCCAGCAGAAAGCAATGGAAAATGGAGATGTCGACATTGCAGCAACAAGGTATACAGGTACGGATTTAACAAGTGTTCTGAAACAGGAGACTGAAAAAAACCCTGAGAAGGCAATGGAAATTGTCCAGAAAGAATTTAAAAAGCAGTATGGCTATAAGTTTTATGATTCTTATGGCTTTGATAATACGTATGCTTTTACCATTACAAAAGAATTAGCAGAAGAAAAAGGTTATAAAACGATTTCTGATTTAGCCAGTGATTCTAAAGAATTAAGTCTGGGAGTGGACAATGCATGGCTTAAAAGAAAAGGAGACGGCTATCAAGGTTTTACCAAAACCTATAATATGGAGTTTGGGAAAACCTATCCCATGCAAATCGGCCTTGTTTATGATGCAGTAAAGAACGGCCAGATGGACATTGTGCTTGCTTACTCTTCGGACGGCAGGATTAAAGCCAATAACTTATTTCTTTTGGAAGACGATAAAAAGTATTTCCCGCCATACGATTGTTCGCCGGTAGCTGTTGGTGACCTTTTGAAGAAGTACCCGGAAATTGATGATCAGCTTCAAAAATTAGTCGGTACGATTACAACGGATAAGATGCAGGAATTGAATTATGAAGTGGACGGTCATTTAAAAGAACCTTCTACAGTAGCTAAAGAATTTCTTGAAGAAAACAACTATTTTGAATAAAAGCAGGTGAAGATATGGAAACACTGCAGCAACTGGCAACTTATTATTCGCAAAACTGGCTCTATGTACTAACGGAATTTTATCGCCATTTTTTAATGTCCGCTTATGGCGTTCTGTTTGCAGCCATATTTGCTATCCCGGCAGGCATTGTAATTGCGAAGTATAAAAACATGAGCAAATGGGTTTTCTCTATTGCCAATGTTATTCAGACGACCCCCGCATTAGCGATGCTGGCTATATTAATGCTGGTTATGGGACTTGGAAGCACGACGGTAATTGTATCCTTATTTTTATATTCTTTGCTGCCGATCCTCAGAAACACATACGTAGGATTGACCAGTATTGAACAGACTTATCTGGAGTCAGGAAAGGCCATGGGAATGACTAAATTTCAGCTTCTTCGCATGGTAGAGCTCCCTCTTTCCTTATCTGTTATTATGGCTGGCCTTCGGACCGCGCTCGTAGTGTCGATCGGTGTTACGGCAGTCGGCACATTCGTCGGAGCCGGAGGACTTGGGGACATTATCGTCCGCGGAACGAATGCCACGAATGGTACGGCTATTATTTTGGCAGGAGCGATTCCAACCGCACTGATGGCTGTAATAGCTGATCTTCTGTTAGGGTGGATGGAGCGTATATTGTCCCCTGTAAAAAACAAGAAAAAGCTTGTTATCGCCGGAGGAAAACTGTGAATTAAGATACCGATAAAATCTTCCAAAAAAGCGTTCTGAAACAAAAATCCATGCAGTATATGCAAAAAACAAATTTCCTTTTGAGGAAATTTGTTTCAGGCTGTAGACAAACTCGTGAAAATCGAGTTTATCTACAGCCTTTTTTATTTTAAAATGGAGGTAACAAATTTACTTGAGGTGACCAATATGCTTTCCAAATATTCTTCTACTCAAAGAAATCAAATTGAAATGATTGCGCTGGATGAACTTGTTCCTGCGAACCATTTGGTTCGCAAACTAGAAAAAGCGATCGATTTTTCATTTATTTATTCGTTAGTAGAGGATATGTATTCAGATGTAGGTCGTCCAAGTATTGACCCGGTAATTCTTATTAAAATGACATTTATTCAGTACATATTTGGTATCCGCTCCATGCGCAAAACGATTGAAGAAATCCAGACCAATATGGCTTATCGATGGTTTTTAGGATTCGGATTTCATGATAAAATCCCCCATTTTTCTACCTTCGGTAAAAACTACGAACGCAGATTCAAAGATACGGATTTGTTTGAACAGATTTTCTATCATATTATAAGCGAAGCTGCTAAGAAGAAGTTAATCAGTGCCGAACATATTTTTATTGACTCTACACACGTTAAAGCTAGTGCGAATAAACGAAAGTTTCAAAAGAAAGTTGTCCGTAAAGAAACAAAAGCATATGAACAACGTCTTCAAAAAGAAATCAATCAGGACCGAGAGGACCATGATAAGAATCCCTTCCCTCCAGATAAATTCGAAAAAAATGAAACGAAAGAAATCAAAGAAAGTACGACGGATCCTGAGAGTGGATATTATGTAAAAGATGAAAGAACGAAGCAGTTTGCTTATTCTTTTCACGCTGCTTCAGATAGGAATGGATTTGTATTAGGGACCATCGTAACTCCTGGTAATACGCATGATAGTCAGATACTTGAGCCTTTGGTTGAGAAAGTAATGGAAGAAGTTGGGAAGCCTGAAGCTGTTGCTGCTGATGCAGCCTATAAGACACCAGTAATTACAAATTATCTAATAGAAAATGACATCACGCCCGTTTTACCTTATACACGTCCGCGTACAAAAGAGGGATATTTTCGGAAACATGACTATGTTTACGATGAGTACCATGATTGCTATTTATGCCCGCAGGGCAATGTGTTGAACTACTCAACGACTACTAAGGAGGGGTATCGTCAGTATAAGTCTGATCCTAAAATATGTAAAGATTGTCCAGTGATCATGAATTGTACCCAAAGTAAGAACCACCAAAAGCTCATTCAGAGACACATATGGGAAGGGTACGTAGAAGAAGCAGATCATCTCCGACACCATCAAACCATAAAAGATATCTATGCCAAACGTAAAGAAACCATTGAGCGAGTCTTTGCGGATGCAAAAGAAAAGCATGGCATGCGTTGGACAACGTTAAGAGGTCTAAAAAAATTGTCCATGCAGGCGTTGCTTACTTTTGGTGCCATGAATTTAAAGAAGATGGCAAATTGGACTTGGGTCAATCCTCAAA